>CAVPRN010000005.1:0-2863365 GCA_963707935.1 uncultured Acidobacteriota bacterium
CTGGGCACGTTGGCCAGGGTCCCCCTCGTCGGCGGCACGCCTCGCGAGATTCTCGAGGACGTTTACGGTGCCGACTGGTCCGCGGACGGCAAGGAGCTCGCCGTTATCCGAAAGGTCGGAGACCTGCGGCGGCTCGAGTACCCCATCGGAAAGAAGCTCTACGAAGCGCCGTTGATCTGGTCGCCGGAGGTCTCGCCGAAGGGGGACCTCGTCGCGTTCCTCGAGGTCCGGGGGGAAGAGAGGCTCCTCTGCGTCGTCGACGCGGCCGGGAGGAAGCGACACTTGGTGAGTGACCCCGGATTCGAGCTGGCCTGGTCGCGTGAGGGCGATGAAATCTGGACTGCCTGGGCGAACTCTAAGCGGTGACGCTGACGGGGAAACGGCGCGTCCTGGCGAACTTCCCCGAACCCGTTTCCGGCGGCGTCCAGGACGTTTCTCGGGATGGGCACGGGCTTCTGCTCCTCGGGGAGTTCACCTCCTCGATCGTCGTCCTGCCGCCCGGCGAGACCAAGGAGCGTGAGCTCTCGTGGCTGGGTCATTCTGGGGTGGCGGCAGTCTCCAGGGACGGCAAACGGCTCCTGTTCAATGACGGGGCGAGGTCCGTCGGTCGCGGCGTCTATCTCCGAAGCGCCGACGAGTTGTTGCCGCCGATTCTCCTGGCGGGAAGGAGCCGTCGGGCTGGCCTGTCGCCGGATTCGAAGTGGGCGATTGTCGTTCGTGACGCCCCGCCGTCCGAGCTCGAGCTCATCCCCACGGGGCCGGGGGAGAAGAGGATGCTGAAGGTCGCAGGGATCGACACGGCCGACATCGGCGCGACCTTTTTTCCGGACGGGAAGCGGATTCTCATCGACGGGGAGCAGCCAGGTCTCCGCTCTCCCGATGCTGGGTCCAGGATCTCGACGGAGGCTCGCCGAGAGCGATCACACCCGAGGGGTCGACTCTTCGGTCGTATCGCCCGATGGCGGGCTGGTCGCCGCCCTGGATGCCGGGAGCAGAGTCTTCCTGTATCCGGTGGAGGGAGGGGCGCCGAAGTCAGCCCCGGGAGCGGCCGAGACGGGCGAACTGAAAGCGTGGAGCGCTGACGGTCGGTCGCTTTACGTAACCGAACGAGTCGGCGATGGTCGGATCAAGGTCTTTCGGCGAGATCTGGAGAGCGGACACAGAGAGCTCTGGAAGGAGCTCGTGCCCGCCGACCCGGCCGGGATTCAGTCCATCGAGGCGCTGATCGCTCCTGACGGAGCGTGCTTCTACGGATACAACCGCTTCGTCGGAAGTCTCTATCTCGTGAAGGGTCTGAAGTGACTCTGACGGCCGGCTCCCGGGCGTTTCTTCAGCCCGGATTCACCTCCCGCAGCGCGCGACGACCTGCGCCGTGATCGCCTCGCTCGACGGCGGATTCTCGGGCAGGCCCAGCGTGTGGAGAGCCTCGTGGATCACGATCGCGGCGGCGAAGGCGGGGTCGCGCACCTGGAGCCGCGTGAACCGGCGGCCGCAGACGAGTACCGCCGTCGCTCCCGGACGTGTGCCGGCGAGAACGAGGCTCGACCGGCAGAAGGCGCGGTTGTCCCCGTCCGACACGACGAGTTGCCCGAGATACTCGCCCGCGGTCAGGCCGAGCCGTTCGAGCCGCCGTTCGAGGGTCTCGCCCAACCGGTCTCGAAACTCCGCGAGCACGCGCAGGCAGGGATCCTCCGCGAGCCGCTTCGCCGCCTCGGCGAAAGCGGCGAGGACGACCCGCTCGAAAGCGGTCCCAGTCGCGCCATCGAAGCGCACCGCCGGCGGCCCCGAAAAGAGGAGAGCGAGCAAAAAACGCCGCCGGAAGAGACCTCGGCACGGCGGCGCGCGTTCGCGAAGTTCGCTCCACGACCCGGTGCCACGCGCCCGCCGGCAATTCGTCTGGCAGCGCGTCCCGCGAATCCGTCCGCTCGACCCTTTCTCGCGCTTCGCGATGCTAAGATGATTCGGGCGTGAACGTTTCCTCCGGCTTCCGCGACGAGTGCGGTGTTTTCGGCGTCTTCGATGCGGAGGATGCCGCCCGGCTCGCCTATCTAGGCCTCTACGCCCTCCAGCACCGCGGCCAGGAATCGGCCGGGATCGCGACCCTGGACGGCGGCGGACAGATCCTGGTCGAGCGGGAGATGGGCTACGTCGCCGACGTCTTCGACGAGGCGCGCCTCTCGCGACTGCCCGGGCGGACCGCGATCGGCCACGTCCGCTACGCCACCGCCGGGGCCTCCCTCCTCGCCAACGCCCAGCCGATCGTCTTCGCGACGGGCCGCGGTGCTCTCGCGCTCGCGCACAACGGGAACCTCGTCAACGCTCGGGAGATTCGCTCGCAGCTGGAGGCTTCTGGAGCCCTCTTCACGACCTCTTCGGACTCGGAGGTCATCCTGCATCTCGTCGCCCGATCCAAGGCGCCGACCCTGACGGCGGCGATCGCCGAAGCGCTCTCGGACCTGCGCGGCGCTTATTCGCTTCTGATCCTCTCGCGTGAGGGAATCTTCGCCGTCCTAAGTGACCCGAACGGCATCCGGCCCCTTTCGCTCGGGACGCGCGAAGGCTCTCCCGTCGTCGCCTCGGAGACGTGCGCTTTCGACCTGATCGGCGCGCGGTTCGAGCGGGACGTCGAGCCGGGGGAGATGCTCGTCATCGCCTTTCGGGGTGAGGGATCGTCGGCTGGCACGGCTCCGCTTTCGCGGCCGACGCCTGCATCTTCGAGTACGTCTAGTTCGCGCGCCCCGACTCGCCGTCTTCGGCACGAGTGTCCGGCGGTCCGCCAAGCTTTCGGGGCGCCTGGCCGGGAGCATCCGGCCCGGCCGACGTCGTCGTGCCCGTTCCCGACTCGGCAGCACGCGGCCCTCGGCTATTCCCGGCAGACCGGCCTCCCGCTTCGGCTCGGCATGGTTCGGAGCCACTACGTCGGGCGCACGTTCATCGAGCCGCACCAGGCGAGCGCGGAGCTTGGGGTCAACGTGAAGCTGCAACCCGGTGCCGGGCGTCTAAGGGGAAGCGCCTCGTGTGGTCGAGGACTCGATCGTCCGCGGCACGACCTGCGGCAAGATGGTGCGGATGCTCCGCAGGCGGGGGCCTACGAGGTCCACGTGCGCATGGCCGCCCGCCGATCGGTGTCCCGTGCCACTACGGCATCGACATCTCGACGCGGCCGGGAGCTGATCGCCTCGAACGCACTCCGTCGAGGAGATGCGCGAAGTTCATCGAGGCGGACAGCTCGGGCCACCTCTCGGTCGAAGGGATGCTCGAGGTCGTGCGCGCCGGCCGAGCAGGCCGCCTGCACGGCGTGCTTCACGGGGATCTATCCGGTCGCGATCGAGGAAGAGGAGCGCGAGAAGGAGAGCGCTCTCGCGCTTCGAGTTTGAGGGGCGCGGAGCGCGGAGTGCGAGGTTCCGAGGGCTCGGAGACCGAGCACCTCGGACCTAGAACCTCGCGCGCGTGCTCGAGCTGCTCGCCGCCACGATCGCCTTCCGCGGGGCCACGCTGATCGACGGCACGGGCGCGCCGGCGCGCGGCAACTCCCTTCTCGTCGTCCGGGACGACCGGGTCGTCTCCGTCGGCGAAGCGACGCCGGAAGCGCTCGCGGCGCTTCCCGCCGGAACGGCCGTCACCGACGCCTCGGGCCGGTGGATCGTCCCGGGCTTCATCGACGCGCACGTGCACGCGGAATCGGACGACGATCTCGAGCGGATGCTGCGGTGGGGCGTGACGTCCGTGCGGCTCATGGGGGAGGACGTCGCCGCGGCGGCGAAATTGGCGGAGCGGTCCCGGTACCCGGCGCGCGCTTCCCCGACGTCTTCCCGGCCGCGCCGATCTTCACGGTGAAAGGCGGCTGGTGGGCGGAGGAGGAACCGCCGGACCAGAACCTCGACCGCTTCCCCGCGACGGAGCCGCGGCGCGGGAGTCCGTCCGCAAGGCGAAGGCGCTCGGTTCGGCCGAAATCAAGCTGATGCTCGACGACATGGCCTGGTGCCGCGCGCCCCGGCCCACCCTTCCGAAGATGTCTCCGGCGGTCGCGCGCGCGCTTCTGGCCGAGGCGAAGAAACAGGGGTGCGCGCGACCGTCCACGCCCCGCAGGCGCCGGACGCGCGGGAGGCCGTCGCCGCCGGCGCCACGGCGCTCGCCCACGGCGTGCTCGAGCGGCTGGACGCGAAGACGATCGCGGAGATGAAGCGCCGGTCGGTCTTCTACATCCCGACGATGGACCTCTTCGAGTTCCTCGCGGACACACGCGCCTTCGTCGACGGCGTGCTCGCCGACCCGCGGGTCACGATGCCGGCCGGCCTCCCCGGCGAGCGGGTCCGGCGATACCGCTCGCCCGAGTACGCGAAGCGTATCGCGAGCGGTACCCGAACTTCAGAACGTCAGCCGCAGCTTGCCGATGCTCTACGCGAACCTGCGCCGGCTCCGAGAGGCCGGGGTCCCGATCGCACTCGGCACGGACATGTGGGCGTTCCCGGGCCTCTCGTCTCGATCGAGATGGATCTCTACGTCAACGCCGGCTTCACGCCCGTCGAGGCGATCCGCGCGGCGACCGAGACCGCGGCCCGCTCGCTCGGCGTCGAAGGACCGCGGCACGCTCGGGGCCGGGCGGCGCGCCGATTTTCTCGTCCTGGACGAGGATCCGACGAAAGACGTGAAGAACGTGCGGGCGATCGACGACATCTAGAAGGCTGGAGCACGGGTGAGCCGGCGCTGCCCGATGATCCGATGAGCCGATCACCGATCGTCCGATTCCCGCCGATTCGCTCCTGCGGTTTCGACCCGAGTTCCCGATCCTCCAGACTTCGACGTATCTCATCTCGAACTCGCTCGGCGCGATGCCGAAAGCGGCGGCCCGCGCCCTCGCGGAGTACGCGGAGACCTGGGCGACGCGCGGCGTGCGCGCCTGGGGGAATCCTGGTGGGACCTCTCGGTCGCGGTCGGCGACGAGATCGCGCCGCTGCTGGGAGCCGCCCCGCGCTCGGTGACCATGCTCCCGAACGTCACGATCGCGTCGGCGGTGGTGCTCTCGTAGCTTCGACTATCGGAGCACGCGGCGGCGGATCGTGATGTCAGGACGGCGAGTTCCCTTCGGTCCGATACGTCTACCAGGCGCTGGCCTCCCGGCTCGGCGCCGAGGTCGTGACGGTGCCTTCGCCGCGGGGGACGGGCTCTCGGCGGACGAGGAGCGCATCGTCGCCTCGATCGACGACCGGACGGCATCGTCGCGATCTCGCACGTCCTCTTCAAGAGCGCGTTCGTCGTGGACATCGCTCCGATCGCCAAGAAGTGCCGGCAGGTCGGGGCGCTCCTCGTCCTCGACGCTTATCAATCGGTCGGAACGATGCCCGTCTCGGTGGACGCCTTGAGTATCGACGTCGTCGTCGGAGGCGTCTCGACGTGGCTCTGCGGGGGGCCGGGCGCGGCGTTCCTGTACGTCCGGCCGGAGAAGCGCAAGAGCCTGACCCCGGCCCTGACCGGCTGGATGGCGCATCCGGCGCCCTTCGCCTTCGAGCCGCCGCCGATGCGCTACCGCGAGGACGCGTTTCGATTCCTCCTCGGAACGCCGGCGATCCCGGCGCTCTACGCCGCCCGGGAGGGCCCGAAGATCGTCCGGGAAGCGGGCATCGCCGCGATCCGCGCGAAATCGATCCGCCAGACGCGCGCTCGTCGCGGAGCTCGCGCGGCGCCGCGGATTTCGCTCGGCGGCGTCGCCGGACCCGGCGCGCCGCGGCGGGACGGTCGCCGTGGAGGTACCGAACGGCCTCGAGGTGTCGCGCGAGCTCAACTCGCGCGACGTCGTCGTGGACTACCGGCCGGGGGTCGGGATCCGCCTGTCTCCCCACTTCTACACCGAGGAGGCGGAGATCGACCGCGCGTTCCAGGCGATCGACGAGATCCTCGCGAGCCGCGCCTGGGAGCGCTGGAAGGGGCGCGGGGGCCTGGTCACGTGAGCCGGGCGGGAGGAGCGGCGCGGTCGGGAGCGGCCGCCCGGCCACTCTCGCCCCTCCCCGTTCCGGCCCCGCTCCGGCTTCTCTTCGCCGCCCTGACCGGCGTCCTCTGGGTCGTCTCCCGGGGCAAGTGGTCCGACGCGCTCATCGACTCGGGGCGCGAGTGGATCGTCCCCGACGCGCTCGCGAAGGGGGCGCTCCTCTACCGCGACGTCGTGTACTGGTTCGGGCCGCTCACGCCGTACCTCCAGGCCGGCGTGTTTCGCCTCGCGGGCTCGGGCTTCCCGGCGCTCGTGCTCGCGGGTGCGGCGACGACGGTCGCCTGTCTCTTCCTCCTCGCCGCGGCCTCGCGGCGCGTGACGGGGAGGCGGGAGGCCCTGCTCTGGGGGGCGCTCGCGGTGCCGGCGCTTTTCTTCATGCCGAACGCGGGCGGCTCCTTCCTCGGAATGGGGTATCGCATCTGGCAGGCGGCCGCCTTCGCGCTCGCCGCGGTCCTCGCCGCCTCCCGCGGCGAACCGGGACGCTCCGTTCTCCGCGGAGGCCTCGCCGGCGTCTTCGCCGGGCTCTCCGGCCTCTGCCGCACGGAGTGGGGCGTCGCGGCGCTCGCGGCGGTGCTGCTCGCGATCTGGCGCGGCCGGCTTCCGCGCGTCCCGGGCTTCGGGCGGCGGCGGCCGTCGCCGTCTATCTCGCGGTCTTCGGCGGGGGAGTCCTCGCCTTCGTTCTGGCCGCCGGTCCGGAGGCGGTCCTGCGCGACGGGCACGTCCTCTTCGGGGCGCTCCCGGAGGAGACGCGCGCCTTTCTCGTGGCGTTCTCGGGAGTCCGCGACTGGCGGCGCGGCCTGCTCGAGCTCCTCTACTCGACTTCGATGTGGGTCGGAGCGGCGGCCCTGCTCGAGACGCTCGCGGTCGGGCGCCCGACGCGCGGGCGGATCGCGTTCCTCTTCGGGCTCCTCGCGCTGCTTCTCGCCGCGGGCCTCGCGGGGGGCGCGGGGAGCGCGGTCGTCTGGAGCGCCGGCCCGGCCGTCTCGGCGGCGGCCTTCGCGGTCGGCCTCCTCCGCCGTCGCGGCCCCCGCAGCGCGGCGCTCTGCGCCTTCGGCCTGCTCGGCCTCGTCCTCTCCTATCGCCGCCCCTTCCACATCGGCGACTCGGCGTACACGGGTCCGCCTCTGCTCTTCGCCTTCCTCTCGGCCGCCGCGCTTCTGCGGTCGCGGGCGGCGCGCCTTCGCGATTCGAGGGCTCGGCGCCGGACGCGACCGCCTTCGCGGCGGGGCTCGCGTGCGCTGTC
Source organism: uncultured Acidobacteriota bacterium (assembly GCA_963707935.1). Lineage (GTDB taxonomy): Bacteria > Acidobacteriota > Thermoanaerobaculia > UBA5066 > Gp7-AA6 > DATBFU01. The sequence goes on from CAVPRN010000005.1 coordinate 7,230, forward strand.
GCGATCGCGTTCCTCGCTCGCATCGCCTTCTACGCGAGGTGGGACGGCGAGCCGATCCCGGGGACCGGAGGGTTCCTGACGGCGCCGTCCGAGGTCGCTCGCGAGCTCACGGGCATCGCCCTGTCGGTGCCGCCGCAGACTCCCGCCGCCGGCGGTCTCGTCGTGTTCCCCGAGGGAGAGCTTCTGAATCTCCTTTCGTCGCGCGACAATCCGATCCGCCATCGCCTCTACCTGCCCGGCTATCTCACGGATGCGAACGAGCCGGAGGTGCTCCGCGAGCTCGACCGGGCGAAGCCGGACGCGGTCGTGATCTGGCTGCGGCCGACGAGCGAGTACCGGCGCGGCCTCTTCGGCGCGGACTATGGACGGCGGATCCGCGACTGGATCGACCGGAACTACGACCTCGAGCCGTACCGCGCGCCGGGGGCGCCGCCGCGGGTGAACCCGCGCTTCGTGCTCGGGATCCGCCGGGAGCGATCGTGACGCCGGCGTCCGCGTCGCGGAACGTCCGCGCCGCCACGCTCGCCATCGCTTTCGCGGCGGCGACCGTCGCGCTCTACGCCGTTTCGCGGGGGAAGTGGTGCGACGCGGTCGTGGACGTCGGCACCGAGTGGAGCCTCGCCGACACGCTCGCGCGCGGAGGCCTCCTCTATCGGGACGCCGTGTACTGGTTTCCTCCGTTCACGCCCTACTTCGAGTCGCTCTTCTTTCGCGTCCTCGGCTCGAGCTTCTCGACGCTCGTGGTCGCCGGTCTCGTCGGCTCCGTCCTCGTCCTGGCCGCGCTGTACTTCGCGCTCCGCCGCGTCACGGACCGCCGATCGGCGGCGCTCTGGTGCGCCCTGGCGGTGCCGGCGCTCGTCTTCATGCCGTACTCGGGCGGCTCGATCCTCGCCATGGGGCATCGGATGTGGCACGCCGCCGGGTTCTCGATCGCGGCGCAGGCCGTCGCGTCGCGCGCCGATTTTCGCAGGCGCGCAATGCTTCCGGCGCTCGCCGGCGCGCTCGCAGGCCTCTCCGGCCTGTGCCGGACGGAGTGGGGCATTGTGACGCTCGCCGCGGTCGCCGTCGCCGCCCTGATCGGGCGGCGGTCCGTCGGTTCCGCCGCGGCGGGCGTGGGGATCGCGGTCGCGATGGCCGTCACGGTCTGGGGCGGGACGGTCGCGTGCTTCGCCTGGAGGGCGGGGGCGGACGCGGTCCTCCGGGACGGCCGACTCCTCCTCTTCGGGCTCCCTCCCGAGACGCGGCGTTTCCTATACGACTTCTCCGGGATCGCGGCATGGCGCCAGGGCCTCGCCACACTCCTCTACTCCGCGAGCCTCTGGTTCGCGCTCCTCCTCGCGGCTCCGGCTCTCGCTTCCTCCGGCGCGGGGACGCGCGCCGGCCGGCGGCGGCTCCTCCTCCTCGGCGTGCCGGCCGCCGCCCTCCTCCTGGCCTGGGCCGGAGGCGCGTCGGTCGGTGGCGCGCTCTTCAGCGCCGCGCCCCTCGTCGCGTTGACGGCGTTCGCCCTGGGCGTCGCGGGCGCCGCGGGACGACGGTCGGCGGCGCTCGCGGCGTTCGGGCTCTCGGGCGTCCTGCTGTCGCTCCGCCGTCCGTTCGACATCCGGGACGCCGGCTACGTCGCGCCGCCGCTGCTGCTCGCCTTCGTCTGCGCCGCGGCGATCGTGCATCTGGCCGTTCTGAAGATGAGGCCGGCCGCGTCGCGCCGCCGCTTCGCCGGGCTCGCGCGCGTCGCGGTCCTCGGCGTCATGGCCTACTTCTTCCTCCATCGCGCGGCGCAATACCGCGCCGACGAGCGCGTGCCGATCCCCGGCACGGGCGGGACGCTCTCGGCGCGTCCCGCCTTCGTCGCCGAGATCGAAGGTCTCGTCCGCGGCATCCGGCGCGCGACCCGATCGTCCGACGGTCTCGCCGTCGTTCCGGAAGGCGCCATCCTGAACTTCCTCGCCGCGCGCCCGAACCCGGTCCGCTACCGGCTCCTGATTCCCGGCTATCTGACGCCCGCCAACGAGGCCGACGTTATTGGGGAATTCGAGCGGCGCGCCCCGGCGGCGATCGTCCTCTGGCAGGGGCCGACCGAGGCCTATGGATACCGCGGCTTCGGCGAGGACTATGGGGCGGGCCTCGGGCGCTGGATCGAGGAGCGCTACGACTTTGTCCCTTTTCCTCACCCGGAGCGGAAGGTCGATGGGCCGCCGACTCGCCTCGGGCGGGAATCCGCCCAGCGACGCGGCGGGCGCGGTCAATATAATCGCGCCTCCTTGAAGAGCTCCCGCTACGCCGACGCCGGCGTCGACATCGACGCGAAGGCCGCCGCGCTCGCCCGCGCGCGCGACGCGATCCGCTCGACGTTCACGCCCGGCGTTCTCGGCGACGTCGGCGGCTTCGGCGGGCTCTTTCGGCCCGATTTCTCGGCGTATCGCGAGCCGGTCCTCGTCGCCTCGACCGACGGCGTGGGAACGAAGCTCAAAGTGGCCGCGACGGCGAATCGCCACGACACGTGCGGCGCCGATCTCGTCAATCACTGCGTCAACGACATCCTCGTGCAGGGCGCCCGTCCGCTCTTCTTCCTCGACTACGTGGCGACCGGCAAGCTCGAGCCGGACGTTCTGCAGCAGGTCATCGAGAGCGTGGCGCGCGGCTGCCGCGAGAACGGAACCGCCCTGATCGGCGGGGAAACCGCGGAGATGCCCGGCGTCTACGCGCCCGGCGACTACGACGTCGCCGGCACGATCGTCGGCGTCGTCGAGCGGGAGAAGATCCTGGACGGCGCGCGAATCGCGGCCGGCGACGTGGCGGTGGGGCTGCCTTCCTCCGGCCTCCACACGAACGGATACTCCCTCGCTCGGCGGATCTTCTTCGAGGAGATGGGACGCCAGCCCGGCGATCGCGTCGCCGGCCTTCCGGGCTCGATCGCCGACGCTCTCCTGGCCCCGCACCTCTCGTATCTCCATCCGCTCGAGCGGCCGCTCGCGGAGGGTCTCGTGCACGGCATGGCGCACATCACCGGAGGAGGCTTCTACGACAACATCCCGCGCGTTCTGCCCGAGGGGCTCGACGTCGTGATTCGCGCCGGGACGTGGCCCGCCCTGCCGATCTTCGAAGTCATCGCACGCGAGGGACGGGTCTCCTTCGAGGAGATGCACCGCGTCTTCAACATGGGGATCGGCATGGTCGTCTTCCTCGCGCCGACCGACCTCGCGCGCGTCGCCGAAATCTGGGCCGGCGCGGGAGCGAAATGGTTCGCGATCGGAAACGTGAAGGCGGGCGGCAGCCGCCGGGTGGTGGTCGAGCCGGAGCCGCGCCCGTAGGGAAGTGAAGCCCCGTCAGGAACAATCGGTTCATCGGTCCATCGGGTGATCGGGTGATCGGGTGATCGGGTGGTCGGGTGACTGGAGCCGTACTCCCGATGGTCCGATGGTCCGATGGTCCGATGGTCCGATGGTCCGATGGTCCGATGGTCCGATGGTCCGATGGTCCGATGACCCGATGATCCGATGACCCGATCTCGCCGATCCCCCGATCGAGACGGCACGCAAGCGCCGTCTCGCCGTCCTCCTCTCGGGCCGCGGCTCGAACTTCGAGGCGATCGCCGACGCCGTGGACTCCGGCCGGATCCCGAACGCCGAGATCGTCGCCGTCGTCTCCGACGTGGCCGGCGCCCCGGGCCTGGCGCGCGCTCGCAAGCGCGGATTGCCGGCGTATGCCTTCGATCGCGGGGACTTTCCGGACCGGAGCTCCCACGAGAAGGAGATTCTCCGCGTTCTGAAGAACGCGCGACCGGACCTCGTCTGCCTCGCCGGCTACATGAGGATCCTGTCGCCGGGATTCGTCGCCCGATTTCGCGGCCGGATCCTGAACATCCATCCGGCGCTGCTGCCGAAGTTTCCGGGGCTCGACGCCCAGCGGCGCGCGCTCGAAGCCGGGGAAACGGAGTCGGGCTGCACCGTGCACTTCGTGGACGAGGGAACCGATACGGGGCCCATCGTCCTGCAGAAGAAGGTGCCCGTCCGGCCGGGCGACAGCGAAGAGAGTCTCTCGGCGAGGATCCTCGAGATCGAGCACGCGACGTATCCCGAAGCGATCGCCCGAGTCGCTCGCGGTGCCTCGGTCGGAAGGCGAATCTTGCACAGGTCCCTGTGCAGGGACCGAAACGAGGGAAGGCCCGTCCCCATTGACGTTTTCCCGTTTCGGGCGCGGAGCTTGACAGGGCGGGTCGCGGGCCCTATATTTCGCGTCCCCGCAAGGGTTTCCGGTTCTTTCGAAATCCCCTGCCGCGTTCGCCGCTGGCGAACAAAATCGTTGACGGAGGGGCTGAATTTTGCGATACTGAACGTTCGCCTTTTGGCGGACGTTTCGATGCGTGGACGCCGGAAGAACGGCGTCGTCCGCGGGTGGGTCCCGGGATCCGGTTCCTTGAAAACTGAGTAGAGCGTGCCAGACGTCTTTTCCTGGTTTTGATTGGAAAACCAGGGTTTCCTGGGTCCCGGAGCGCGGCGACCTCACGGTCGGCCGAAGGACGGGACGAAAAGCAGGATTGACTCGACTCAAACGGCGACGGTCTCGCAAGGGCCCGGCGTCGCGCGAACACTTTTAAGTGGAGAGTTTGATCCTGGCTCAGAATGAACGCTGGCGGCGTGCTTAACACATGCAAGTCGAACGAGGCTGAAGGGGGCAACTCCTTCCAGTCGAGTGGCGGACGGGTGAGTAACACGTGGGTAACCTGCCCGGAAGTGGGGAATACCTCGGGGAAACTCGAGCTAATACCGCATGACATCGTCGGGACGAAAGTCCTGACGATCAAAGCGGGGTCGCAAGATCTCGCGCTACCGGATGGGCCCGCGCCCGATTAGCTAGTTGGCGAGGTAACGGCTCACCAAGGCTTCGATCGGTAACCGGCCTGAGAGGGCGATCGGTCACACCGGAACTGAGACACGGTCCGGACTCCTACGGGAGGCAGCAGTGGGGAATCTTGCGCAATGGGCGAAAGCCTGACGCAGCAACGCCGCGTGGAGGATGAAGGCCCTTGGGTTGTAAACTCCTGTCGGCTGGGAAGAAATCGCGCGGTGCTCATACCACCGTGTGTTGACTGTACCAGCAAAGGAAGCCCCGGCTAACTCTGTGCCAGCAGCCGCGGTAATACAGAGGGGGCCAGCGTTATTCGGAATTATTGGGCGTAAAGGGCGCGTAGGCGGCTCTGCGTGTCTTCCGTGAAATCCCTCGGCTCAACTGAGGACGTGCGGAAGAAACTGCAGGGCTCGAGTCCGGGAGAGGAGGGTGGAATTCCCAGTGTAGCGGTGAAATGCGTAGATATTGGGAGGAACACCGGTGGCGAAGGCGGCCCTCTGGACCGGTACTGACGCTGATGCGCGAAAGCGTGGGGAGCAAACGGGATTAGATACCCCGGTAGTCCACGCCGTAAACGATGGGCACTTGGTGTCGCGGGTATCGACCCCTGCGGTGCCGAAGCTAACGCATTAAGTGCCCCGCCTGGGGAGTACGGTCGCAAGGCTGAAACTCAAAGGAATTGACGGGGGCCCGCACAAGCGGTGGAGCATGTGGTTCAATTCGAAGCAACGCGAAGAACCTTACCTGGGTTTGAAGATCAGTGGATCGGGGGCGAAATCCCCCTTCCCCGCAAGGGGCCGCTGGTTAGGTGCTGCATGGCTGTCGTCAGCTCGTGTCGTGAGATGTTGGGTTAAGTCCCGCAACGAGCGCAACCCCTGCTGCTAGTTGCCAACGGTTCGGCCGGGCACTCTAGTGGGACTGCCGGTGATAAACCGGAGGAAGGTGGGGATGACGTCAAGTCCTCATGGCCTTTATGTCCAGGGCTACACACGTGCTACAATGGCCGGTACAAACCGCTGCAAGAACGCAAGTTGGAGCAAATCGGACAAAGCCGGTCTCAGTTCGGATTGGGGTCTGCAACTCGACCCCATGAAGCTGGAATCGCTAGTAATCGCGGATCAGCACGCCGCGGTGAATACGTTCCCGGGCCTTGTACACACCGCCCGTCACATCACGAAAGTCGGCTGTACCAGAAGCCGGTGTTCTAACCCGCAAGGGGGGAAGCCGTCTAAGGTATGGTCGGTAATTGGGGTGAAGTCGTAACAAGGTAGCTGTAGGAGAACCTGTGGCTGGATCACCTCCTTTCTAGAGCCTCTTCGTTGGGGCTTCGTTCTCACGAAGCTTCGACGGACACTCGATGGTCGATCGTCTCGGCATCGTCTCTACTCAGTTTTGAAGGCATCGGTCCTCGGGCCTCCGGCCCCGGACGCGGTCTTTGAAGTCACCAGAGCGCCCCACTGGGCCTATAGCTCAGTTGGTTTAGAGCACACGCCTGATAAGCGTGAGGTCGGTAGTTCGAATCTACCTAGGCCCACCATTGACGGTGGGCCGAGGCGAACCGGTCCGCCACGGGGCTGTAGCTCAGCTGGGAGAGCGGCGGCTTTGCAAGCCGTAGGTCGCCGGTTCGATTCCGGTCAGCTCCACCAAATTCGCCGGCCGGACCGGCCGCTCGGGTGACGGATCCGCGATGCGCGGATGAGACGGCTCCTCGAGAAGTTCGAGGGGCTTTTTGATCCGCGGTGATCACGGTCTTTGACAAGAGAGTCGGGTAAAAAGAAAACGATTCGCGTCTTAGGTATTTTATGGTCAAGCTACTAAGGGTGGACGGTGGATGCCTTGGCGCAGAGAAGCGATGAAGGACGTGGCAAGCTGCGATAAGCCTCGGGGAGCCGCAAACAGGCTTTGATCCGGGGATTTCCGAATGGGGCAACCCCTCGCGAGGCAAGTCGCGAGATCCCCTGCTGAATTCATAGGCAGGGAGAGGCAAACCCGGGGAAGTGAACCATCTCAGTACCCGGAGGAAAAGAAAGCAAATCAGCGATTCCGTCAGTAGCGGCGAGCGAACGCGGAACAGCCCAAACCCCGAGGGCTTCGGTTCTCGGGGGGTTGTGGGGCGGAGCACGGCGCAAGCCAGGAAGTCATCAAGAACCCGCCTAGTCGAAGGTCACTGGAAAGTGCCGCCGAAGAGGGTGACAGTCCCGTAGGCGAAAGGCGAGGTTCCTTCCCGCTTCGTTCCCGAGTACCACGGGGCACGAGAAACCCTGTGGGAATCCGGGTGGACCATCACCCAAGGCTAAACATTACTCTGCGACCGATAGTGAACCAGTACCGTGAGGGAAAGGTGAAAAGAACCCCTGTGAGGGGAGTGAAATAGTACCTGAACCCGTCCATCTACAAGCAGTGGAACCACCATGTCGCAAGACGGTGGAACCGCGTGCCTTTTGCATAATGAGCCGGCTAGTTAATTTCAGCGGCGAGGCGAAGCGAAGTGCAGAGCCGTAGCGAAAGCGAGTCTGAATAGGGCGATTCAGTCGCTGGGATTACACGCGAAGCGGGATGATCTACCCTTGGTCAGGATGAAGCCTGGGTAACACCAGGTGGAGGTCCGAACTGGTGTTGGTTGAAAACAACTCGGATGAACTGAGGGTAGGGGTGAAAGGCTAATCAAATTCCGTTATAGCTCGTTCTCTCCGAAATAGCTTTAGGGCTAGCCTCGCATGATTGACGACGGTGGTAGAGCGCTGGATGGACTCGGGGCCCTTCCAGGTTACCAAATCCAACCAAACTCCGAATGCCGTCGATCTCAGTGCGGGAGTCAGACAGTGGGGGATAAGCTTCATTGTCGAAAGGGAAAGAACCCAGACCGCCCGCTAAGGTCCCCAAATCGCAGCTAAGTGGAAAAGGAAGTGGAGACGCTCAGACAGCCAGGAGGTTGGCTTAGAAGCAGCCATCCTTTAAAGAAAGCGTAACAGCTCACTGGTCAAGCGGCTCCGTGCCGACAATTCAACGGGGCTAAAGCTGCGTACCGAAGCGGCGGATGTCTCGAGGCTTCGGCCGAGAGACGTGGTAGGAGAGCATTCCGAGGGGGGCGAAGTCGGACCGCGAGGACCGATGGACCGCTCGGAAGAGACCCTGCCGGCACAAGTAGCGATAAAGCAGATGAGAGCTCTGCTCGCCGTAAATCTAAGGATTCCTGAGCAAGGTTAATCCGCTCAGGGTGAGTCGGTCCCTAAGGCGAGGCCGAAAGGCGTAGCCGATGGAAATCCGGTCAATATTCCGGAACCGCTCGTTGGTCGTTATCACGAAGGGGGGACGCAGGAGGCTAGGTGTACCGGGTGTTGGATGTCCCGGGCCAAGCCGGTAGGCGGGGAAGGTAGGCAAATCCGCTTTCCCATTCAACGCCGAGAAGCGACGGGGAGGCCGCAAGGCCGCAAACTCGCCGATGCCACGCTGCCGAGAAAATCCCCTAAGGAGATCAACGGGTGACCGTACCGCAAACCGACACAGGTAGATGAGGAGAAAATCCTAAGGCGCTCGAGTGAAGCGTTGCGAAGGAACTCGGCAAACTAACACCGTAACTTCGGGAGAAGGTGTGCCTCGGGACGTGTAGGGGTTTACCCCTGAAGCGTACCGGGGTCGCAGTGAAACGGGCCAAGCGACTGTTTAATAAAAACACAGGACTCTGCAAAGTCGCAAAACGACGTATAGGGTCTGACGCCTGCCCGGTGCTGGAAGGTTAAGGGGAGAGGTTAGCCGCAAGGCAAAGCTTTGAACCGAAGCCCCAGTAAACGGCGGCCGTAACTATAACGGTTAAAAAGGGTTGACTACCACCCGATGGCCGTTAACAAATCTGGCTAAATGCTGGAACCCCTGAGTATCCCGTGCTACCGAGGAGGTAACAACGCATGGGTGCAGGCAATCAGCAGGAAAGACTGTCAATCGGAGAGAAGCAACGGTGGTTCCTGGCCGGCGTGTTCGAGGGTGAGGGCAGCCTCTGCATCTCGATCAAAGGCCATCCGACCACCAAGTCCGGATTCTATGTTGATCCCGAATTCTTCGTTTATCAACATCGGAATCGGCGACAGCTTCTCGAACAATTCCGGGACTACTTTCAGACTGGAACGATCCGTCCCAAGTCGGGTAACCCAGACGTTCTCGTGTTCGCAATTACGTCTCGGCGATCCATCGTGGAAAAGGTTGTTCCGTTCCTCAGGAGCTACATGGAGTATTCAGCCCGCAAGGCTGACATCGCCCGGTATCTCGAGGCAATCGAGATGTTCGAGCGGGGACTTCATCGCAGTCCGGAGGGTCTCGTCTCGATCGTCCGGCTTGCGTATTCAATGAATCACGAAGGCAAGCAGCGACAGCGGCGACTGGAAGACGTTCTCGACAGAATCCTCAGAGGCCATATGCCGGACACCTCCGTAGGAGGTGAAGATATGGTCCGATCTCTGGAGCGATCCGGAGAGCCAGGCGGAAAGAGAAACGACCTGGCCCCTCGGGAAACCGGGGAGTAACACCAATGCCTAAGGTAGCGAAATTCCTTGTCGGGTAAGTCACATTGCCCGGGGCGGGAGCGATCCCGCCCGCACCTCCAGCTCAAATCGGTGAAGCCCACACGGCGTCTGCAGGGGCGCCGCGGGTAATACCGAGGGTAAGACCGGCTCAGTCCGGTCCCTGTAACGACTCAGGGGTGAGATCCCTGGATGAGGCTTTGGCCTCATAAGACGCTGGCCCTGACCGCGAGAGGAGCGAGATCCTCAACTCGCTTCGGTCAGGTGAACGTATAGTCTGTGCCGTGGGAAACCACGGAAGTACATGAAGTTCCGACCTGCACGAATGGCGTAACGATTTGGTCACTGTCTCCGCAACGCGCTCGGCGAATCTGTAGCACCGGTGAAGATGCCGGTTACCCGCACGTAGACGGAAAGACCCTGTGCACCTTTACTATATCCAGGCATTGAATTTTGGTGTTGTCCGCGCAGGATAGGTGGGACGCTTTGAACCTGGGGTTTCGGCCTCGGGGGAGCGGACGGTGAGATACCACCCTGATGGCACCGAAGTTCTAACCGAGACCCGTGATCCGGGTCCGGGACCATGCCTGGTGGGTAGTTTGACTGGGGCGGTCGCCTCCTAAAAGGTAACGGAGGCGCCCAAAGGTTCCCTCAGGCTGATTGGAAACCAGCCGCAGAGTGCAAAGGCAGAAGGGAGCTTGACTGCGAGACCGACAAGTCGAGCAGGGACGAAAGTCGGGCTTAGTGATCCGGTGGTTCTGTATGGAAGGGCCATCGCTCAACGGATAAAAGGTACGCCGGGGATAACAGGCTGATCTTGCCCAAGAGTTCACATCGACGGCAAGGTTTGGCACCTCGATGTCGGCTCATCGCATCCTGGGGCTGAAGCAGGTCCCAAGGGTCCGGCTGTTCGCCGGTTAAAGCGGTACGTGAGCTGGGTTTAGAACGTCGTGAGACAGTTCGGTCCCTATCTCGTGTGGGCGCAGGAAATTTGCGAGGATCCGTCCTTAGTACGAGAGGACCGGGACGGACGAACCTCTTGTGCACCGGTTGTCGCGCCAGCGGCACGGCCGGGTAGCGATGTTCGAAAGGATAAGCGCTGAATGCATATAAGCGCGAAGCCTTCCTCAAGATGAGATTTCCCGGGGGTAACCCCCTCAAGGCCCGTGGGAGACGACCACGTTGATAGGCTGGGTGTGGAAGCGCTGTAAGGCGTGAAGCTGACCAGTACTAATCGGCCGTGCGGCTTGACCATAAAATATTTAAGACGCGTATCGTCTACATACCGACTCTCTGATGTCAGGAGCTATCAGCTTTCAGCTATCAGCTTTCAGCCAACCGGGCTCGAAGGCACTGCACGGCTGAAAGCTGAAGACTGACAGCTGACAGCTAAACAGAGTTTTCCCGGTGACCTTAGCGAAGGGGCCACACCCGTTCCCATTCCGAACACGGCCGTTAAGCCCTTCAGCCCCGATGGTACTTCGCGGTAGACCGCGTGGGAGAGTAGGACGTCGCCGGGGAATTAATTCGAAGCCCAGGACTCGTTCCTGGGCTTTTCTTTTTTTCGCGACGAAGCGAAGAGCGACCCGTGTGTTCTCCGGACAAATCGCCGGGTATCCAGCGTCGCCGTCCGGGTGGCTTGACACGGCGTCGGCGTCAGGTATGATCCAAGTATGAAATCTCATACCAAATCGAGCATCACCCTGCCTCCGGAGGAGCTGCGGATGGTGGTGGCTCTCCAGGCCAAACTCAAGGCCAAGAGCAAGGTCGAGGTTGTGCGCCGGGGCCTGCGGCTTCTTCGCGACGTCACGGAGCGCGCGGCCTTGCGGGAGGCCTACCGCCGCGCGTCGAAGGCGACGCGTGCCTCGCTCTCGCGCGAGCTGAGTGAGCTCGATCATCTGGCGGGCGAAGGCCTCTCGGAACCGTGAGGGCTCGGCGGGGAGTCCTGTACCTCGCCGACCTGAATCCCCGGGTCGGTACGGAACCGGGCGAGGTTCGCCCGGTTCTCGTCGTGCAAACCGATCTCCTCAATGACGCCGGCCATCCGTCCACCTGGGTTCTGCCCTGTACGACCCGCCTGGCGGGTGAGAATCTGATTCGCGTCGTGCTCCCGCGGGGCATTGCCGGCAACCGTGAGGATTGCGAAGTGATGATCGACCAGAGCCGCGCGATCGACAACCGGCGTCTCGTGCGCTCGTTGAAGCCGCTGCCCCGCAGAGTCCTCGACGAGGTCGTGGAAAAACTTCGCAGGCTCGGCGAGCTGTAACCGCGACGCAGGCGCTCCATCGTGCGTACTCCGCGGGGTCCTTCCGGTTCCATATTCTGCCGGGCGCCCTGCGGACGGCGCGCGTGAGAGCGGCGCCGTCCGGCCCGGTGCTGCGACCGCTAGAGCCGGGGTCGGGGGGGCGCTTCGGGAGGCCGGCTTCCGGGCCTTCGAATTCCATGCTTGCGCATGCGGCTCCGGAGCGTGCTCGGATTGATGCCGAGCCGTTCGGCGGCGCCGCCTTCGCCTTCGAGGCGCCAATAGCTCTTCTCGAGCGTGGAAACGATGTGCTCGCGCTCGAGCTCGACGAGCGTCCTCTCGCCGTCGGGCGGGCCGGGTTCCGAGCCCGCTGTCGCGGAGGCGGCCGACGTGTCGCCGGCGTTCGGGTCGGTCGAGCATCGAGCTGATGGGCGCCTGGACGGATCCCGGCTTCGATCCGAAGCAGATCGCGCTCTACCTTGCCGCGTTCATCGGAGAGACCGCAGGGACCAGCCGACGAGGAGCAGGCCGATCGCGACGATCCAGCTCCCCGCCACGCGCACGGCGACGCGCGCCCACGGCGCGCGCAGCGAGACCACCAGCGCGGCGGCGAGCGCGGTGACGACGAAGATCGCCGCCACGATTCCCGCGAGGCCGAGCGCCCCCGTCCGCCCGGCGCTTATCGCGGCGCCGTTCTCGAGACCGTGCACGAGCCCGACGATCGCCGCGACGAGCGCGGTCGCCGCGAGAGGCAGCCGGGCGTCCGTCGCAACGAGGAGTCCGCAGAGGAGGAGCGACGCCGTTCCCGCCGCCGCCTCGATCGGGATGGGGCGAGCGAGGCCGATCACGCCGCCCAGGCACCATGCTCCGGGAAGGAGGAAGAAAACGAGACGGCCGTGGGCCGCTCCGCGCAGGCCGGCGAAGAGCGCCAGGGCGGTGATCGCGAGGACGTCCTGGGGCGTCTCGAAGAGGTGGAGCAGGCCGTCGTAGAACGGCCCGAGTCCGGTCGTCACCAGATGGGCGAGGACGAGGCTCATCCGACTGCCCTCCAGAGAAAATACACGCCTCCCAGGGCGACCACCGCCCCAGCGGCGCGCAGCGCCGTTTTGCCCCAGGGCCACCGGCCGACCAGACCGAGAGCGATCCCGACGGCATGCAGACAGCCCGTCGCGATCACGAAGCCCATGCTGTAGAGGATGGCGCTCTCTCCCGAGGCGAGCTCGGTGCCGTGCGCGTGTCCGTGGAAGATTGCAAAGACGCCGACGATCGCCGCGGCCGCCGCGAGGGGGGGCCGCGCCTGCCGAAGCACCATCGCTCCGAGCACTAGCGCCGACAGCGCGATGCCGATCTCCACGCCGGGAAGTCGCACCCCGGCCAACCCGAGCATCCCGCCGAACGCCATCACGATCGGAAACGTCACGGGCAGCAACCACACCGCGGGAGCGCCCAGCTGCGCTCCCCAGAGACCAACCGCGATCATCGCGAGCACGTGGTCGAGGCCCGAGACCGGGTGCCGCAGGCCGGCGAGAAAGCCGGTCGCCCTGGCGTCTCCGGCGTGCGCGAACGCCGGCGCCGCCCATGCCAGCAGGACGAGGAAAGCCGCGAGGCGACGGGCCGATGCGCCCGCCGTCTGCGCCCTCATCGCGTCCCTCCGAGAAGGATCGCGGTCCGCTGGATCGCCCAGTATGCCCCGAGCGAGCCGACGGCATAGCCGGGGAGGGCCTCGACCCAGCGCGGCCAGCGAATCTCGAGGAGGCGGAAAGAACGCTCGAGGAGAAGGACGAGCGCGATGAAGGCGATCTGCCCGAGCTCGACGCCCACGTTGAAGAGAAGCAGCGCCAGCGGAATCTCGCCTTTGGGCAGACCCATGGCGGTCAGGCCGCTCGCGAACCCGAAGCCGTGCAGGAGTCCGAAAACGAAGGCGACGACCCAGGGGTGCCGGATCGTGAAGCTCGTCTCGCCGCGCCAGGTCCGAACGATCTCCGGCCCGAGGAAGAGGATCGAGAGGGCGATGGCGGCGTTCAAGGGAGGCGCCGGGGCGCGAGCGTAGCCGAGGGTCGCGATCGCGAGCGTCAAGCTGTGAGCGAGCGTGAAAGCGGAGACGGTCTTCAAGAGCATCCAGCGATCCCGCACGATGAGCAGGAGGCCCAGCACGAAGAGTAGGTGATCGACCCCCAGCAGGATGTGTTCGATGCCGAGCTGCAGAAAGGCGAGCGCCCTCGCTCCGCGCGCGGCGGAAACGCCGATCCGCGCCGAAGGGGCGCTCGGCCGCAGCAGGTGAGTCTCCTCGGCGCCGTCCTTCCGATAGACGCGCAGCAGGACGTCGGTGATCGTCGCCTCGAGGCCCGCGATCGCGATCTGCTTCCCGTCGAGGCCTCCTTCGCACGAGAGCGTGAACCGCGAGACGAAGGCGCCGGGAATCTGCTCGACGCTCGCGGGGACGGCCAGCCGGCAGGTCTCGGGGAAGACGGGATCGAGCTTGAGCCGCATCTGACCGACCGCGGGCTGCTTCCAGAGGACCTCGTAGCGCGCCGGCGACGTCTCGCGCAGCTCAAGGTACCCGGGCCGCGTCTCGTGACCGGCGGCGGCCGCGGCCGCTCCGAAGGAGGCGAGCACGAGCGCCGCGCGCTTCAATTCGCCTGCCCGGATCCTGTCCGCGGCGGGGCGCCCCGCGCCCAGTCGGGCAGATCGACGGTCACCGCGTATTTTGCCCGGAAGGCCTTGTAGAAGCTCTCGTTCCACAAGCGCCTCTGCTCGGTCTGCCACTCTCGCTCGACGGCGGGCCGAGCCTCGTCGAACGTCGGGAGACTCCCCGGCACACGCTCCCTCAGCAGCACGAGATGCAATCCGTAGCCCGATGCGACGGGGCCCTCCCACTGTCCGAGCGGCAGACTCTGTAGTTTCGCGGCGAAGGCGGGTCCGAAGTCCCGGGAGACGTCGGCGGCCCGGGCAGACGCGTACTCCGACGGGAGGGAGATGCGGTCGCCCAGCTCCTCGATTCGAACGCCTGGCCCCGAGGCCCGCAAGCGCTGCAGCAGCCCTTTCGCCGCGCTTTCGGCTGCCGCGCCGCTCCGCTCGCCCCCCACGTACACCTGCCGGAAGCTCAAGGTGGCGTCCGTTCGGAAACGATCCGGATGCCGTCCGAAGTATTCGCGGAGCTCGGCCTCCGTCGGCTCGCGCTGAGCGCCGATGTCTTCCGAAAGGAACTCGAGCTTTTGCTGCAGGCGCCGCCGGATGATCTCGTCGTCGCGGTCGAGACCCATGGCCACCGCCTCGCGGGCGTAGACCTCCTCGCGGATCTCCTTCTCGATCAGGTCCCTCAGCTCGTCTGACGTCGGCGGGCGCATGTAGACGCGGGAGAAGGTCATGGCCAGCCGTTCCACCTCGCCGGCGCCGATGACGATGCGGCCCTGGGGCTCGATCGACGCGCCCCCGGTGATCCGGAAGATCCCGAAGAGAGCCGCGCCGATCAGAAGAAAGTGGACGAGCGGCTCACGCAGGAGAGTTCGTAGAAGGCGCCTCATCGATCCCAGTGCGAACCCGGCGGCCGGCCGCCGGGAATGGCGTCACTTCGCCGGCGTGTACCAGATCGGCGACGTGTAGGCGCGCTCCTGCAGCGTCATCGGCGTGCCGGCGAGCAGGCTTGACCCCGAACCGCTTCGCGTCGTAGGCCGTCCAGCGCGGCGTCGGAATCTCGATGACGCGCCCGTAGTAGAACGCCCGCTGCCTCGGGTCGAAGTCCGGGTCCTTCCAGACCGCGACGAGCTCCGGCGCGCCGATCGTGTTCGTCCAGGTCGCGTTGGCGACGTCCACCGTGCTGCCGACGGCCGGCAGCTTGCCGTCCTTGCCGGGCTTGCGGTCGCCCGGACCAGGCGACGTCGTAGATCTTCTCGTGGAGCTCGCCCTTCGCGTCGAGCCAGCCCTTGACGATCTGGATAGCGGTCGAGGTTCGCGCCGATCGGGTCCTTGAGCGCGGCCACGAGGAAGGTCGGCGCCTTGCCCCGCCGGCGCGTTGCGGAGATCGCCGCCCATCGGCACGCCCTTGGCGTAGCCGATCTGCGGCCGGCATGCGGTTTTGCGCGTCCGCGGGCGTCGAAATCCCAGCCGCCGAAGAAGCGCACGACCATGCGCGGGACCGGTCGTCGCATAGGTCTCCCGCCGCTCCATGGCGTCCCAGAGCGATTCGCGCGTGTTCTCGTTGGCCCACACGGCGGCGTAGCCCGACGCGGAGACTTCCCAGTCCATGACCTTCACGCCCGTCTCGTTGTTCTCGATGAAGGCTTTCATCATGCGTTCCGGGCTCGGCTCCTGGGGCGACGGTCTTGCCGAAGAAGTTGTCCTCCTCGAGCGCGCGTCAAGCCGGTGTGCGCGTCGGTGCTGCCGATCAGGCCGAACTTGTAGGGATTCGTGCCGAGCTGCTGCTCGAGCTTGAGCCCGTTCTTCAGCGCCGAGCGGGCGTATTCGAACTCGAGCATCTCCTTCTTCTTCGCCACGCTCACGTCGAGGTTGCCCTTGTCCCAGACGCTCGAAGTTGGCGAACTCGTCGTTCGGCGACAGGAACGGATGCGTCTCGCCGTCGCCCTTGGTCTGCGTGGCCTCGTAGAGCCGCTCCCACTTCTGCGCGCTGCTCGACGTAGTCGCGGTCCACGGGCTTGCCGGTGAACGACTCGATGATCGGGAACATGCGTGCCGTTGGAGAGGTTGCCGTTGTGGGCGATCGCGAGCACGCTGCCGCCGGTCTTCTGCTCGTAGGCGGCCATCCACTTCCACAGTTCGCGCGGGTTGTCGCTCCCCATCGGCGGATAGACGGTGAACGGCTCGACCTGACCGGCCCGGTCCCCGTTGTCGCGGAAGATGACGTTGCGGTGCAGATTGTTGCCGCCTGTGTTCGAGGTCCACTCGTACCCGATGAAAGCCGTGAACCGGCCCGGCTCGTTGAAGGCTTCTCGCCGCGGCGATCGTCTCCTTCCAGGCGTTGCGGTAGGCGCGCGTGCCGGGGAAGTACATGAGGTCCTTCGGAAACGTGCCCGTGGGAGAAAGCGACGATGATTTCGATGGCGGCCTCCGCCGCCCTTGCCCGGACTGGATCATGTCGTACCACTTCTTGCCCCGTCGGGTCGGCGAGCAGCTCCGGCTTGCCCGCGAAGAGGTCCGGGAAGAACCCCATGTTGTCGGAGTGATCGGCCACGACCAGGAAGTCGAGCGGGCGGGAGAGCTTGGCGGGTTGACCGCTGGACGACGTGACTTCCTCGCCGCGCGCGAATCGGTACGCCTCGCGCGGCGCCGAGCCGCGCGCCGAAGGCGCCCGCGTCCATCGAGAACGAGGTGTGCAGGTGCGTGTCGCCGAACAGCGGGCGGGTCGGGAAGTTGCGGCCCGCGTAGGGCGAGTACGGCGGCTTGGCGGCGTAGGCCTTGTCGGCCTTGTCCTTGACGAGCTCGCCCGTGTCTTGCGACTCGGCCCGCGGCGCCATGGCCGTACCCACGACGAAGCTGAGCGCGGCGATCGAAATCGTAGGGACTCTCATGGAATTCTCTCCTCCGAACTCCCACATCCCGGGCCCCCACCCTCGCGTCGCTCTGACGCTCGGGCGGCGACTCGCAACTTTACTTCGGATCGCGGCCGGGCCGCGCGGGCGGGGAAGACGTCGAAGGGGAGGCGCTGCGGTCCTTCGGCGCGGACGGACCCGGCTTCACGCACCGAAAGCCGATGTGCTCGGATCCCGTGTCCGGCGGCGTGCCGCGCCGCGCGCTCGGCCGGTAGCTCTCGCAGTAGGAGACGTTGCAGAGAAACGAGCCCCCCTTGATCACGCGCTTGGGGGCATACGGGTCCGCCGGATCGAAGCTCTCCGGCGGTCCGACGGGACACGACGCCACGCCGGCGTGCGAAAGATCCGCGAAGTAGTCCACGCGGTACCAGTCGCCGGTCCACTGCCAGACGTTCCCGGCCATGTCGTAGAGCCCGTAGCCGTTGGCGGGAAACGCCTTGACGGGTGACCTTCGGGCGTAGCCGTCCTCGGGCACGGAGCGATCCGGGAAGTGGCCCTGAAAGGTGTTCGCCCGATAGTTGCCGCCGGGACGGAACTCGTCGCCCCAGTTGAATCGCTTGCCTTCGAGGCCGCCACGCGCCGCGTACTCCCACTCCGCTTCCGTCGGCAGCCGCTTTCCCGCCCACTTCGCGTAGGCCGAGGCGTCGTCCCAGGAGACCTGGACGACCGGCTCGCCGTCGCGGCCGCGGATGTCGGTGCCGGGGCCCTCCGGGTGGCGCCAGCTCGCTCCCGGCACCCAGCGCCACCAGTTCGCCATGTCGTCCAAGGGAACGGGCTGCGACGGGGGCGTGTAGACGAGCGAGCCCGGGACGAGCTTCGACGCGTCCGGCTTCGGCGTGCCCGGCGGCAGCTGCCTCTTGAGCTCTTCCCAGACGGGCTTGCGCTCGGCGGTCGTCACATACCCGGTCGCCTTCACGAACTTCGCGAACTGCGCGTTGGTCACCGGGGTCTCGTCGATCCAGAATCCCTCGAGGTGCACCCGGTGCGACGGCCGCTCGTTCGGCATGCTGCTCGGGTCGTCCGTGCCCATCGTGAACTCGCCAGGCGGAATCCAGCGCATTCCGGGGGGCGAGCCGGCAGGAGATCCCGGGGCGGCGATCGAGAGCAGCGCGATCGCTCCGAGTCCGATGGGTTTGATCATTTCGCTGGCGGCCTCCGCCGGACCGCGCCCGCGTCGGGCCCGTTCCCGGTCGAGAACGCGACACTATCAGTCGCGCGCGGCGGAGGGAAACCGGCCTCGCGCCGCCCCCTCGGACGAGTTGACACCGCTGTGGGTTCGAGAACAGAGTTGTCGCTTCGAGTTTCGTTCGAGAGGGGAGGAGACCTCATGGCCCGCAAGACTCTTCGGATCCGGCTCTTCGTCACGGCCCTCCTGGCCGCGGCTTCCGCCGCCGGAGCGGCGGAGCTCTCGTTGAACGTCATTCAGTACCCGGACAAGCGGGGCGTCGATGTGCCTTTCGCGGCCACCAACCGCGCACCGGCGGGAGCCTCGCTCGAAGGCGAAGTCAACCTGAAGGAGGGACAGGCCCGCATCGACATTTCTTACAGGAACATGCAGCCGGCGGTCCTCTTCGGCGGGAATATCACCTGCTACGTCCTCTGGTCGGTCTCGCGCGCCGGGATCTACGAGAACCTGGGAGAGCTCTGGGTCGAGGGAGGCAGCGGCAGCGGCCGGTTCCAGACCGGGATGAAGGAGTTCGCCCTCTTCGTCACGGCGGAGCCGCTCGCCGGCATCTGGCGCCCTTCGGACATGGTGGTCTTCCAGTCCGGCCCGACGGCGAGCAAGTACGCCAAGAACTCGACGCTCGCTTTCACGACCCCGGCGCCCGCGGCCCGGCACGACCGGGAGTCGATCGGGTCGATGCGCTGGGACGGGAAGGAGCCGATCGCCCTCTATCAGGCGCGCCGGGCCGTCGAGATGGGAAGCGAATTTGGTGTGGACCAGTACGACCCGAAGGCGATGCAGGAGGCGCGCACGACGCTCGCCCAGGCGACGAACTCGCAGGGCACCGGCGGGAGCTCGAAGGCGGTCACGGACTACTCTCGCCGGACCGTCGCGCTCGTGACGACGGCGGCGCGTGCCATGTACAAGGCGCAGCAGGAAAAGGCGGAGGCGGAGGCGGCGGCGAAGCGGAAGGCGGAGCTCGACGCGCTCTCGCAGAAGGCGGTCTCGGCCGAGCAGAGCGCGGCCGCCGCCGAGGCGGCGCGCCGGCAGGCCGAGGAGGCCGCGCAGCGCGCCAATCAGCTGCGCTCGCAGGCCGAGATGGAGAAGGGGGAGGCGGAGCGCGCCAAGGCGGAGATGGCGGCCGCGGCGGCCGCGCTCTCCGCGCAGAAGAGCGATCTCGAAGCCCAGATGGCCGCTCTCGCGGCCGAGAAGGAGGCCGCCGAGAAGTCGAAGGCCGAGGCGGTCGCCGAGCGCGACGCGCTCGCGCAGCGCCTCGTGGGCGCGCTAGCCTCCGTGGCGGAGACCCAGAACACCGCGCGCGGCGTCGTCGTCAGCCTTTCCGACATCCTCTTCGACACGAACAAAGCGACGTTGAAGGAGAGCGCGAAGCTCGCGCTCGCGAAGCTGACGGGCGTGCTCTCCGTCTTCCCGAACCTGAACCTCCGAATCGAGGGGTACACGGACTCGACCGGCACCGACGAGATCAACAACAAGCTCTCCCGGGGCCGGGCGGCTTCGGTCGTCGAGTTTCTGCAGAGCGAAGGGATCGCCGGCGCGCGGATGACCTCCGAGGGCTACGGCTCGAAGTACCCGGTCGCCTCCAACGACACGAAGGAGGGCCGCGCGAAGAATCGGCGCGTCGAAATCGTGCTCGCGGAGGGAGTCGTCGCCGCGCCGACGCAGTAAGGCCGAACACGGACTCTTCTCGACTCGTCATGGCGTTTGGGCGGCGTCCGGCGCATGGAGGAATGCGATGAGAAATCGATTCGCGGTGCTCGGTCTCGGTATATCGTTATTTTCAGCCGCGGCGGCGGCCGACGATTTGGCCGGAGCGGAGAAGGTTCTCTGCACTCCGCTGCAGGCGACGATCTGCAGCTTGGAAGGCGGCTGCGAGGATGAAGCGCCGTGGACGCTGAACGTTCCGAAGTTCGTGGAGATCGATTTGAAGGAAAAGACGCTGTCCACGACGAAGGCGAGCGGGGAGAATCGCATGACTCCGATTCGGACGCTCCTTCGCGAAGGCGGCGAAATCTTCCTTCAGGGGATCGAGTCGGGACGCGCGTTCAGCTTCGTGATCGAGGAGGAGTCGGGCATGGTGTCCATCGCCGTGGCCCGCGAGGGGAAGACGGTCTCAATCTTTGGCGCCTGCACGCCGATGCCGGCGGCCAGGTAACGGGAGGACGGACATGAAGCGAGTGATGATCGTCGTTTCGATCGCGCTGGCCGCCGGCGTGGTGACGCGCGCCCAGACGACTCAGCCGGCGCAGGCGCAGAAGACCCCGGCCGCGGCCATGAACGTCTACGTCTTCCCGAGCCAGGGGCAGAAAGCGGAGCAGCAGTCTCGGGACGAGGCGGAGTGCTACTCCTGGGCGGTCCAGAACACGGGAACGGACCCTGTCCAGCTCGCGAAACAGGCCGACCAGCAGAGCCAGCAGGCGCAGGCCGCCCAGCAGCAGCCTCCGCAGGCCGCCTCGGGGTCGGGCGCCCGAGGCGCGGCCCGCGGGGCCGCGGGGGGCGCGCTCATCGGCGCCATCGCCGGCGACGCGGGCACGGGCGCCGCGGTCGGAGCGGCCACCGGAGCCGTGGCGGGCCGGTCTCGCAGCCGTCGGGCTCAGTCCCAGGCGCAGCAACAGCAGGCGGCAACGACCGGGCAGGCCAACGCTCAGCAGATGGAGAACTTCAAGAAAGCGTTCAGCGCCTGCCTCGAGGCCAAGAAGTACACGGTCAAGTACTGACGGAGCGGAGCGGACGGCGACGCCGGCAGCCCGCTCCGGTTGCGAAGACCGGCCGTCAGACGCCGCAACGGCGGCAACTCCATAGACTGGAAGCATGGCCGGCTCGAGGGTCCGAGGCTTTCGGGGACGTTCGGTCGCGATTCTCGGGCTCCTCATCGCTGTCCCCTACGCCATTTTTCTCTTCCGGCACGCGTCTTTCTCCGTCGGCGGCTCCGACAGCTCGGGCTACGCCAACGCGGCGAGGGCGATCGCCTCCGGACGCCTCGTCACGCCGATCGCGCCGCCGGAGTTTCCGCGGTTTCCACCCGCCGACGGCGCGCTCTTCATTCCCCTCGGTTTCGTCGAGGTCTCCGGCGGAACGGCTATGGCGCCGTTCTATCCGCCCGGCTTCCCCCTGCACATCGCCGGCGCGGCGCTTCTGGCCGGCTGGGAGTTGGCTCCCTTCGTCGTGAGCCCGATCGCGGCGCTCCTCTGCCTCTGGTTGACCTACCGGGTCGCGCGGGCGCTCGAGTTGACGCGCTCCCTGGCGCTCGCCGCAGCGGCTCTGCTCGCCGCCTCTCCGGTCTTCTTCTTCCAGGCCATTCAGCCTCTGAGCGACGTCCCGGCCACGCTCTGGAGCCTCGCGGCTCTGCTCGCCGCGATCCGTTCCCGGCGGCGCCCCGCCATGGCGGCCGCGGCGGGTCTCGCCTTCGGGATCGCCGTGCTGGTGCGGCCGGGCGCCCTGATTCTCGCGCCGGCACTTCTGGTCGAGATGTGGCCCGATCGCCGGCGCCTCCTTCTGTTCGCTCTCGGAGGCCTGCCTTGCGCGGGAGCGCAGATCGCCTATGACATCGCCGCCTACGGCGGTCCCTTCCGGTCCGGCTACTCGTTGATCGGGCACGGCCGCACCCTCGCCTGGCGCCACTTCCCGGAGCGCGCGCGCCTCTATCCGCTCTGGCTCTCTCAAATGCTCACCCCGCTGCCGATCATCGGATATCTCGCGGCGCTCGCGGATCGCTCGCGGCCGCGCCGCACTCGGCTCCTTCTCGCATGCTGGTTCGGAGCGTTCTTCGTCTTCTTCTGTTTCTACGTGGTCGCCGGATCCTGGGTGGACACGCGGTTCCTGCTGCCGGGCCTGCCCGCGCTTCTCCTGGGCTTTGTGCTGTCGCTCGACCGCCTGCAGAAAGCCGTTGCCCTCGGGGGGGTGGTCCCGGCCCGGCTGGCGGCGCCCGCGGCCGCGCTGCTGGTGCTCCTTCCGCTCGTCGTCGGCGCGCGGGGAATTCGCGACCGGGGAGTGCTCACGATCCGGGACGGCGAGGCTTCCTACTCGGAGGGCTGCCGGCTCGCCGAGGCCCGGGTGCCCCCTCGGTCGCTCGTGATCTCGTGCTGGACGAGCGGGGCGCTGCGCTACTACACGCGCCTCATCCCGGTGCGCTGGGACTATCTCGACCCGGCTCGGTTTGCCGATGTCCGGCGCCGGACGGAGCCGGCCGGCTGGCGCTGGTACGCGCTCCTCATGAAAGGCGAGATTCCGGAAGCCTCCTCGCATGTCCCCGGCCGCTGGACGTTCCTCGGCGAGCGGCGCCAGGCGACGCTCTGGGCGCTCGAGCCCGAGACCCCGACGGGAAACCCGGCCTTGCGTCCCGCTGCTATGCTTCGACCGCCGATAGCCCGCCTTCCGCCGGGAGGTGCCCGATGAAGAAGATCTTCGACACTCTGTTCGGACTCTCCGTTGTGATCGCCCTGGCCGTCGGGGCCGTGATCTTCTACTGCGACCTGCGCGCGCCGAGGGGCCTGACGGTCGGGGCGCTGTACGTCCTCCCGATCCTGATCAGCCTGCTCGCCGACAGCCGCAAGACGACGCTCTGGCTCGCGGTGCTCTTCTCGGCGCTGGTTGGGGTCGGCTACTGGCTCTCGCACGAGGTGGGTGTGCCCTCGTGGATCGTCGTCTCCGACCGCATCATCACGGTCTTGACGATCTGGGTGGCGGCGTTGCTCGGGATCGAGATCACCATGGTCAAGCAGGAGATCCGGAAGATGGGGCGATTGCTGACGATTTGCATGTGGACCAAGCAGGTCCGCCTGGACGGGGAGTGGATCCCGGTCGAGGACTACCTGACGAAGCACTGCGGAATCGAGCTTTCGCACGGCATCTCGAAAGATGCCGCGGAGAAGATTCTGCGCGAGGACGGGCTCGATGGCCGGTGACTCGACGCGGGCCGCGGCCCGATACTGGGACGAGAACCGCGAGAAAGCGAAGGACCCCGCCTACTGGATGGCGCACCCGCTCTGCCGGCAGGCGATCAACCGGCGCGTCTCGGGCAACCCGCACGAGTGGCCGCTCGACTGGCTCCGGCGAGTCCACGTCTCGCGGCCCTTCGCCCGCGGCGTTTCGTGGGGATGCGGTCTCGGCGCCTTCGAGCGTTCCGCGATTCGGTGCGGCATCATCCGCGAGACCGACGCCTACGACATCTCGCCGCGCTCGCTCGAGGACGCGCGGCGGGAGGCCGAGAAGGAAGGACTCTCCGGCATCGACTACCGCCTCGGAGATTTCGACGATCCGCAGGTTCCGCCCGGGCGGTACGACGTGGCGTTCTTCCATGCCTCGCTCCACCACGTGCGGCGGCTGGAGCGGATGTTCGCCCGGCTCCGGAGGGGACTGCCGGAGGGCGGCGCGGTCTACGTGGACGAGTACGTCGGCCCCTCGCGCACGGACTGGACGACGGGCCGTCTCGCGGCGGCGCAAAAGGTCCTCGATGCGATTCCGCCGGCCGGCAAGCTCGCGGCCTCGATCGAGCTGCCGATCGAGCAGAACGACCCGTCCGAGGCGGTCCGCTCCGGGGAGATCGCCTCCTTCCTGCGGCAGCATCTCGACCTCTTCGAATGGCGCCCGTACGGAGGTCAGATCGCGTCGCTCGTCTTCCCGAACCTTTCGAAGGAGTGGACCGAGTCCGAAGAGGGGCGGCCGTGGGTGACCCGAATCCTCGAGCTCGAGGAGGAGGAGCTCCGGCGCGATTCGGACTCGACCTTCTATCTCGTCGCCTTCGGCCGCCTGCGGCCGCGCCCCGCGCGACTGTCGCTCTCGGAGCGGGGGGGCCGTCTGGCGTCCCGGTGGCGCGCGCGCTTTCCCCGGAGGCCTGCGGCCTGAGCTAGCGGGCCCTCCGGCGGGTCAGCGCGAGCGCCGCCACGGCGGCGGCCGCCGACAGGGCCGATACGGCGAGGCCGGCCCGGAACCCGGGCGGCGCGTAGTCGAGGCGGATCCGATGGTCCCCCGACGGGACGGCGATCGCGAGAAACGGACCGTTGGCCCGCGCCGTCGGCAGCGGGCTCCCGGACGCGTCGCGCGCCCGCCATCCGCCGTCGTCCACGAGGCTCGCGACGAGAACGGCTCCTCGCGCGTCGGGCGCGCGAACTCGAAAGGAGAGCGAATTGGCGCGCTCGGAGTAGTCGAGGATCTCGGCCGATCCGTTTCGCGTCTCGGGCTCGCCGGCCCAGCCCCCGAGGGCGCCTTCCAGAACGACCTCGTCTCTCCAGCCGAAGCTCTTCCAGAACGCGCGATCGGGAGGCGGCCTTCGCCGCAGGACCCGTTCGGGGGCGAACACGCGGGGGAGCGCGCGGTCGTTCCGGAAGACGGTTCCGTCGGCGCCCGCGTAGACCGGACGCCACTTCTCCGACGGCGCGGCGCGCCCCGGGAAGGCGGCGAGGTAGCGGACGTTCAGGAAGTCGAGCACCGGCGCGTCGAGGTCGCCCAACTGCTTGAAATAGGCGGACGGCTCGTAGCCGGCCGCCGCGTCGAGGAGCTCCACGTAGTCGCGCCGCTCGGTGGCGTCGTGGGTCCGCACCTCCTCGACGCCGGCGAGGACGTTGACGTTCGGGAAGAGCATCGCGCCTTCTCCGGCGACTCGGAACGGGCGCGGCTCCCGGCGCAGGAATTCGACGAGCGGGGTCGCGGGGAAGAGCTTCGCGGGGTCGTCCCAACGATAGAGCCGCGTCCCCTGGACGAAGAGCTCCGCGCCCGCGGCGACCGTCAGGAGCGGGATTCCCCAGGATCGGAGGCGCCGCGCGCGGCCGAACGTGGCCGCGAAGATCGCGAGCCCCGCCGCGAGCGCCAGCCCCTCGAGCCGGAAAGCCTCGCCGCGCCGGATCGAGGAAGCCGGCCTCGAGGTAGACGCCGCGCGCCCGCCGCCACGTCCCGAAAGCGAGGAGGAGGACGGCGAGGAGGGCCGCGATCGGCCAGATCCGCGCCGAAGGGCGCCGGTCCGCGTCCTCGACCAGCCGGTCGAGCTCGCCGGCGGCGATCGCGGATGCGGCCAGCGCGAACCAGGTCAGGTAGCGCAGCGGGAACATGTGCGACAGAACCGGGAGGCTCGAGACCGCCTCGGCGAAGGGCCACAGGCCGATCGCCGCGCCGACGCCGAACGCGGCCGGCACCGCGAGCGCCTTCTGCCACGCGGGGCGCGCGGAGCCCGGCCGGAAAAGGAGGACGAGGAGCGCCGCCGGCAGGATTCCGACGTAGCCCGCCGCCACCTCCGGAAAGGCTCCGGCCGCTCCCGGGATCGTCGGGACCGTGATGTTGTCGCCGAAGAGACGGGGGAAGAGGAGGGCGAGCGCGCCGTTGCTCCAGCCCGCCGCGTGGGGAGCGAGCGAGAGGATCGGAGTCCAGAAGGGCTTCGCGACGAGTGCGAGCCGGTTCGACGCGCCGATCGCGAGCGTCTGCGGCAGGAGCGAGAAGGCGGAGAGGCCGACGGCGAGGAGGGCGGCCGCCGCGGCGGGCGCGAGCAAGCGCCGCACCCGGCCGCGGTCCCCGAGGAGCGCGCGCGCCAGGAGCCAGAGCGCCGTGAAGGCGGCCGCGGACGCCGCCGTCTCGGAGTGGCCGGAGAGAGGCCAGAGGAAGAAGACCGCCGCGAGTCCCGCGGCGGCCCGCCGGCGCGTCTGCCCGCCGCCGAGCCGCTCCATCAGGAAGAGCGCCCACGGCCAGAGGCCGACGGCGGCCGTCAACGGGAAGAAGATCCACGCGGTCATCGTCATCGAGAAGCCGAACGCGATCGCGCCGAAGACGGCCGCGCGGCCGGAGAGGGAGAGCTCCGTCAACCAGAGCCACATGCCGCC
Organism: uncultured Acidobacteriota bacterium; assembly: GCA_963707935.1. Classification (GTDB taxonomy): domain Bacteria; phylum Acidobacteriota; class Thermoanaerobaculia; order UBA5066; family Gp7-AA6; genus DATBFU01. The sequence continues at coordinate 33,365 of CAVPRN010000005.1, forward strand.
GAGGCCGAGGAAGAGGCGCAGGGCTCCCCAGAGCGAAAGGGCGGAGAGCGGGGGCAGCGGGAAGGCGAGCGCGGTCCACGGCGAGAAAGCGGCCGACTGTCCGTTGGCGTCGAGCACGGTGCCGCACCCGTTCCAGGGATTTCGAAGCGGGAGCTCCCCGTTCCGGAAGGCCTCCCGGACCGCGACGTGCCAGGGAAGGATCTGGTGGACGACGTCGTCCAGCCACGCGCTGCCGCGCGGCCCCGGCGGAACCGGCGCCGGGGCCGTCAGATACGCCTGGTCGGGCCCGAGGGGGGCCCGGTCGTGGAGCACGCCGGGGGCGAGAAAGGCGACCGGCAGCAGGAGGAAGAGGAGCGCCACCCTCGACGGCACGGGGCGCCCGATCCATCGCGCGAAGAGGATCGCCGCCCCGGACCCGGTTCCGTAGAGGAGGAGCAGCAGGACCGTCGCCGGCAGCGCGCTCACGAAGTGCGCTTTCGGCCGCGCCGGCGCGCGAGCGCCGCCGCGAGCAACGTTGCCGCCGCGCAGACGACCGTGATCCGCAAGCCCGTGCGGAAGCCGGGGGTCGCGTACTCGAGCCGGACGCGGTGGTCGCCGGCCGGCGCCACGACCGCGAGAAAGGGCCCGTTGGCGCGGCCGATCCGAACCGGCGCCCCGCGTCTCGTCGCTCCCGCGCCAGCCGCCGTCGTTGACGAGGCTCGCGACGAGGATCGTTTCGCCCGGGGACGTCGACCGGAACGTCACGGCGTTGCCGTTCTCGGCGTATTCCGCGACGGAGGCGCCGGGGGCGACCCGAGGCGGCGGGCCCTCGAAGGCGACCGTCGCCTCCCGGCTCCAGTCGGCATCCGGGCCGGGCGCGGCTCGACTTTCGGACGCGAGTTCGACTCGATCGGGAGCGAAGACGCGCGGCAGGACGCGCGCGTTCTCGAACACCGTCCCGTCGTCGCCGGAGTAGACGGCCGTCCACTTTTCGGACGGCGCGGCGCGCCCCGCCTCGCCGACGAGGTAACGCACGTTCAGGAAGTCGAGGGCCGAAGACGAGACGTCGCGAATCCTCTTGAAGTAGGGGACGGGGTCGTAGCCGCACGTCGCGTCGAGGAACTCGACGTAGTCGCGCCGCTCGGCCGGATCGTGCGTCCGCACGTCCTCGAGGCCGGCGAAGACCCCGACGTTCGGGTAGAAGGCCGTCGTCTCGCCGACGATCCGAAAGACCCCCGGCCGGGACTCCAGAAAGCGAACGAGGGGCGTCTTCGGATAGAGGTTCTCCGGATCGCTCGGCGGAACGAGACGAGTCCCCTGCCGGAAGAGCTCCGCCGCGGCGACGAGCGTCAGGAGCGCCGCGCCGGCGCTTCCGAAGAGCCGGGGGCGCCGCGCCGCCGCCGCGACGACGGCGGCCGAGGCGAGGAGCGCCGCGCCCGCCAGGAGATACGCCTTTCGCTGGTAGAGGAGGCCTCCGGCCGCGGCGTGGAGCGGCCTCAAGTGCCGTTCGAGCCAGAGGCCGAGAAGCGCCGGCCCCGCGAAGAGCGAAAGGGCGAGAGCCGCGGCGCCGCGCCGGCGCGTCAGGTCCTCGTTCAGGCGGTCGAGCTCGAAGGCGGCCACGGCGGCGCCCGCGAGCGGCAGCCAGGCGAGGAAGCGCGCCGGGAGCATGCGGTTCAAGCCGGGGAGCAGGGCCGCGATCTCGGCGAAGGGCCAGGCTCCCGAAGCCACCCCGAGCCCGAAGACGAGCGGGACGAGGAGGGCCTTCTCGGCCGGCGGACGCCGAGAGCCGGGTCTCAGAACGAGGAGCGCGAGAGCGGCTCCCACGATGCCGAAGTACCCCTGCGCCATCTCCGGAAACGAGCCGATACTCCCGGGCAGAAGGGGCGAGGCGATTCCGTCCCCCAGCGCCCGCGGGAAGAAGGGCAGGACCGCCGTCCAGGGTGACCCGGGGGCGTGGGGAATCCACGAGAGGACGTCGTGCCAGAAAGGGTGCTCGGTCAGCGCGAATCGGTTGGACGCGAGGATCACGAGAGCCTGCGGCAGGAGCGAGAAGGCCGAGAGCGCGAGCGCGAGCGGCGCCGCCGCGGCGACGGCCCTCGCGACGGGCGCCGTTTCGGCCCGATCTCCGGCGACCCGACGGGCGGCGAGCCAGATCGCCGCGAAGAGGCACCCGGAAGCCGCGGACTCGAGATGGCCGGATAGGGGGAGGAGCGCGAAGAGGAGAATGAGCACCGCGAACGCGCGGCGGCGGCCGGAGGGGTCGCGCAGCCGTTCCAGCGTGAAGAGGATCCACGGCCAGAGCGGGATCACGCCGGTGTGCGGGAAGAGGAGCCAGGCGGTCATCGCGAGCGAGAAGGCGAAGGCGACGGCGCCGAAGAGCGCCGCGGCGCTCGAGAGGCGAAGCTCCCGCAGCCAGAGCCACATTCCCGAGAGGGCGAGGAAGAGCCGCGCCGCCGCCCGGAACGTGAAGAAAGCGGGGAGCGGCAGGACGAGCCCCAGGAGCGTCAGCGGCGAGTAGGCCGCCGAAGCGCCGTTGCCGTCGAGCGTCATCCCCGAGCCGCTCCAGCGGAAGCGATGCGGCCATTCCCCCTTCGCCCACGCGAGCCGCACCGCCTCGGCCCACGGAGCGAACTGGCGCCCGGCGTCGTCGGACCAGACGGTCGTCGGCGCGGTCCCCGGTGCCGGCCGCGTCAAGAACCCGTGATCGGCCGGCAGCATCGTCTTTCCGGCGAGCCAGAAGGGCGCGAGATAGAGCAGGGGCAGCGCCGCGAGCAGGAGGAGGCGCGCGAGCGAGAGCGGCCGGCGCAGGTACGAGGCCGCCCACGCCGCGCCGCCGGCGCACAGCGCGTAGAGAAGCAGAATGACGAAGGCGGCCGAAGCGGGCCGCGTCACCGCGCCGACAGGTCCCGGTGGTAGGCCCGGAACGGCTCGGGGGGGGCGATCGGCGGCGCGACGCCCGTCGCCTGGGCGATCAAGACGTGCGGGTACTCGCGGGTGTCGAGGTTCGTCTCATGGCGCTCGAGGCCCTCGAGCTCCGGCCGGTCGCTTTCGCCGTAGAAGTGGAAGGTCACCCGCTCGAATCCCGCGACCCGGAGCGAAGTCGCGAGCGTCTGCCGGTTGTAGAGAAACTGGTGACCCCAGCCGTGGAACGCGCGGTTCAGCTGGACGCAGTCCTCGAACCCCTGCTCCTCCGAGGCCCAAGCGCCCATCCGGTAGTGGGTGAGGATCACCCAGTCGAGGTTCGGGGTCGAGAGCCGAAGCACCCCCGACGGCGCGAGCACGCGCCGGCAGCCGCGCAGGAACCCGAGCCCTTCGTGGAGCGAGAGGTGCTCCAGGAAGTGCTCGGCGAAGAGGAACGAAACGTTCTCGAAAGGCAGCCCCTCTCCGACGTCGAGGACCCGATCGACGCCCGGCATCGCGAACTGATCCACGTTCAGCCAGCCGGGGATGGCGCTGCGCCCGCAGCCGATGTGGAGGCGCTCGACGCGATCGGCGTTCACGGACTCGGCGGGCAGGAGGGTCTCATCGCGGCGCGCGCCGTGTTTACCACAGACGCGCGCGGAGCGTCGAGCGGCGCCCGGCCCGGCGGCCGTGTGCTAGCATCGAAAAACAATTCGCGAGGAGGTTCCCATGTCTTCGCGCAATCTCGCCAGGCGCATCGCGTTCTCTCTTCTCCTTCTCGTTCCCGGGGCGGCGGCGGCGCAAACGACGGGCGACCTCCTGGGCCGCGTCACGGACGAACAGGGAGGGGCCCTCCCCGGGGTGACCGTCGAGGCGCAGAGCGCGGCGCTCCAGGGCACCCGCACGGTCGTGACCGACGCGGCCGGCGCCTACCGGATCGTGCTCCTGCCGCCGGGGTCCTATCGGGTCACCGCGACGCTCCCGGGCTTCGCGCGCGTCGAGCAGGTCGTCGCGGTCAGCCTGGCGAGGACGTCCACCCTCGACTTCCGGCTCGCGGCCGCCGTCCGGGAGGCGATCGTGGTCTCGGGCGAGGCGCCGGTGGTGGACACGACGTCGGCGGCGATCGGCACGACCGTCGACGAGCAGCACATCCGGAGCCTCCCCTCGGGGCGGAACTACACCTCGCTCGTGCAGATCAGCCCGGGCGTCTCGACGCAGACTTCGAACACCGACGCCTTCGCGAACACGATCACGGTGTATGGCTCGACGGGGCTCGAGAACTCGCTTCGTCCTGGACGGCGTCGGACGACCGGCGTCGAGTACGGGGCGCAGGGCAAGGAGCTCAACTACGAGTTCATCCAGGAGATCGACGTCAAGACGGGCGGCTACGAAGCGGAGTTCGGCCGATCGACCGGCGGCGATCATCAACGTCATCACGAAATCGGGCGGCAACGAGTTCCACGGCGACGATCTTCGGCTACTACGACGACGACTCGCTCCAGGCCAACAACAAGCACCCGAACGAGAATCTCTTCGGGACGCCGGCCGGTTTCACGCGGTACGACTTCGGCGCCGATCTCGGCGGCTACCTCTGGAGGGACCGCCTCTGGTTCTTCGGCGCCTACGACCGGGTCAACAACACGACCAACACGAGCGCGCCGCCGCTGCCCGGCGAGGTCGACGACCGGTCGATCGAGACCGAGAGCACGCGGAACCTGGGCTCGGCGAAGCTGACCTGGATGGTCAACCGCGGCAACACGCTCGTCGCCTCCTTCTTCCAGGACCCGCGCGTGGACGAGGGCGGAGTCCTGGACGGCTCGCACCCGTTCAACGGGGAGCCGTCGACCTACCTCGGCCGGCAGGACATCGGCGGTCAGGACTGGGCGCTTCGGTACACGGGCCTGCTCGGGACGAGCCTGGTGCTCGGCGCGCAGGGGGCCATCCACCACGAGCGAAACTCGGTCGGTCCGGCGACCGCGGCCGGCGACACCATCCAGTTCATCGACACCCGGAACCAGGACCTCCAGACCGGCGGCTTCGGCCTGATTCAGGAGAAGTACTTCAAGCGCTATCTCGCCGGCGTCTCCGCCAACGCCTACCTCTCGAACCACGACGTCAAGCTCGGTTTCGAGTACATGGAGGACAAGGCCGACGTCATCAAGCGGGAATCGGGGGGCCAGCATCGTCACGATCTTCGACAACCCGGACGATCCGGCGGCGCCGGTCTACCAGCACTTCTACTGGACGACGCCCGACGCGGCGCTGCCGGACAACGTCCCGACCTCCGAGCTGAACACGGATCCGTTCCATCGGACGTACAGCCTGTACCTGCAGGACTCGTGGACGGTTCTGCCGAACCTGACCGTCAACGCCGGGGTCCGCTGGGACATGCAGACAGATCTACGACAAGCACGGCGTCAAGCAGATCGACTTGAACGACAGCTTCGCTCCGCGGTTCGGGTTCAGCTGGGACCCCACGAAGGATCACCGGACCAAGGTCTTCGGGTCCTTCGGCTACTTCTACGAGCAGATCCCGATGGACCTCGTCGTTCGGTCCTACAGCGAGGAGCGGCAGCCGACGATCTACAACTTCATCGGAGACCCCGCCGATCCGAACTTCCTGACGCCGGACGCCGCGGCGGCGGCGATCGTCGGACGATTCGAGCGCCACAGGTCAGGGCGGCGGGAAGATCTTCGGCGCGCTGAACGACATCACCGACCCGGACCTCAAGGGGCAGTACCTGCGCGAGTTCCTCTTCGGCGTCGAGCGCGAAGTGGCTCCGGACTTCGCCCTCGGCATTCGCTACGTGTACCGGGACCTGCCGCAGGTCGTCGAGGACTTTCTCGCGAACGTGAACCTGGGGGTCTACGGGGTCGGGAACCCGGGCAAGGGCATCATGAGCAACCTCCTGACGCTCGACTACTCGGGGGCGACGTTTCCGGCGCCCAAGGCCAAGCGCCTCTATCGGGCGGTCCAGGTCGACGCGACCAAGCGATTCTCGTGCAACTGGTCGCTCCTCGCGTCGTACCTCTATTCGACGCTGAAGGGCAACTACGACGGCCTCTTCGCTCCCTATACGCAGCCGCGCGGCACGGCGGACCCGAACATCTCGGCGCTCTACGACTACTACGACTTCTTCACGCAGGGGTCGGTGAGGGACGGCGTGGCGTATCCGGTGACGGCGACCGGTGATCTCTCGAACGACCGCCGCCACCAGGTCAAGCTCTCCGGCGCTGTACGTCGCCCCGTTCGGTCTGTCGGTCGGGCTCGTGACCTACTACCGCACGGGAACGCCCATCTCGCGCATCGGCCTCTCCAACGCCTACAACCGCTACGAGTTCTTCCTGGCGACGAGGGGCTCGGAGGGACGCGTCCCCGCGGACTACGAGGCGGACGTTCACCTCGGGTATCCGCTGACGATCGGGCCGGTGACGGTCACTTTCCTGGCGGACGTCTTCAGCCTCCTGAACGTCCAGCGGGCGGTCGTCGTCGATCAGCGCTACAACCTGTCCGAGTTCGACGACCCCAACTACATCTGCGGGACCGCGCCGGGGAGCGACGACGACAACCGGTGCAACCGGGACTCCAACGGTCGGTTTCTCTTCGGGACGGCGATCGCCCGGACTCTGCCCCGGCAGGTCCGCTTCGGGCTGCGGATCGGGTTCTGACGGCCGCGCTCTAGCCGGCGAGCGAGGCGGCGAAGAAGTCGCCGAGCGCCGCCGCGACGGCGCCGGGCCGCTCCATGGGCGTCAGGTGCCCGGCGCCGGCGACCCGCACGAGCTTCGCGCCGGGAATCGCCGCGGCCATCTTCTCGGAGAAGGGGGGCGGGGTGAGCGCATCCTGCTCTCCGACGAGGACGAGGACGGGCATGCGGAGGCCGGAGAGGAGATCCGTCGCGTCGCGCCGCTCCTTCATCGCGCTCAAGTCCGCTTCGACCGTCTCCGGCTTCTGGCGCAGGATGATGCGGCGGAGGCGGTCGACGAGGTCGCGATTCGAAAGGGACGCCTCGGCGAGCAGGCGCGGCACCATCGCGTCGGCGATCTTCGCGACACCGCCGGAGCGGACCGTCGCGATCGCCTCGTCCCTCTTCTTCTTTCCCTCCTCGTCGTCTGCCTCGGCGCGCGTATCGACGAGCGCCACGGCTCGCACCGCCGCCGGCGCGGAGCGGAGCAGCGCCAGCGACGCGTAGCCGCCCATCGAGAAGCCGGCGAGCCCGACCGGCTCCGGAAGCTGCCGCACGAGCGCGCCGAGGAACTCCGCGTATCCGTCGAGGCTCGCGGGCGCCGGGACGGGATTCTCGCCGCGCCCGGGCAGATCGGGCTTGAAGACGCGGAAGCGCGTCGCGAGCGTGCGCGCGACCCCGGACCACATCGCGCCGTCGAGCGGATAGCCGTGGACGAGCACGACGCACGGGCCCGAGCCCGCTTCGCGGATGTCGATTCCCTGCCCGGCCCAATCGACCCGCATAGAGCAACCCGATCATATTTCGGCGTTCTCGGCAAACTTCAGCCGGCAAACGGCTGAGACGGCGGAACTTCTAGGCCCCGCCGAGTCGCCTGGCGGGACGGCCGCGGACGCTTCAGCCCGGGGGGCGGGTCGGAGTGCGCGTCGGGCGGGGCGACTTCGTTCGCTTCGCGGTCGGCGTCTTCGGGGGGCGGGTCGAGCGCGGCGAGGTCGATGCCGAGAGGTCGGTCGACTTCCCCGTGTTGGCCCGTTCCTGCCGAGCGATGGCGCCGAGCGCGCGCGAGTCCTGCGGGTTGTAGGTCACGGGGGCGCGGGTCGGTGTCGGCGGCTCGCCGACGAACGACTTCACTTCGGACTCGTTGAGCGAGTAGGTCTTGCCTTCGGTCGTCGTGAAGATGACGCGGCCCGCCTCGTATCGGGGCGGGCTCTTCAGCTCGAAGACCCGGCCGTCCTTGAGCGTCAGCGTCGGCGGGGGCGTCGGAGCCGCCGCCAGCAGCGCCGAGAGCGGCAGGAGGAGGAGCAATGTCGTGAACAAGCAAACAAGAGGATACGACGGATCGGACTTCAGAGAAACCCCACGGAGGTCGCCACCTTGCGCGTCATGCTCGGAATCGCGGCGCGGGCGAGCTCCCTGGCGGTAAACCAGCGAGCGGCCGGGGCATCGCCGTTCGGCCGGAAGGCGCCGCGCGCTCGGAAGATCTCGATTTCCAGGCGGCGGCGAACCACCGTGTGCCGCGCCGACGCGAAGGGCGCCCGGCTCCGCCGCAAGCCGAGCCCCGCCAGGGCCCGCGAGAGCCCGGCCCGGGCGGCCCGCCGGTTTCCGTCGCGGGCCGGCCCCGAAGGGAACTCCCACATGCCCTCGAGGAAGCTTCCGCGGCGCCGCACGAGCAGGGCCCGCCCGTCGCGCTCGAGGAAGGCCGCCGCGACCGCGACGCGCACGGCCGGCGGTTTCGACGGGCGTCGCGGGAAGGACTCCGGCTCTCCCCGCCGCAGCGCTTCGCACTCGAGGGCGAGCGGACAGCGTCCGCACCCGGGGGCGCGCGCGGTGCAGATTCCCTGGCCGAGGTCCATGAGCGCGGCGGTCAAATCCCCCGGCGTCCGCCGGGGGAGGAGGTGCGCGGCCGTTTCGAGAACGGCCTTCCGGTGCCGGCGCGATCCGGCCATTCCTTCGATGGCAAAGAGCCGCGAGAGAACCCGCGTCACGTTCGCGTCGGCGGCGGGCACGCGGAGGCCGTAGGCGAGCGACGCCACGGCGGCCGCCATGTATTCGCCGAAACCGGGGAGCCGCCGGAGCTCCTCCGGATCGCGCGGAAGCGCTCCCGCGTGGCGCCGCAGGATCTCCCGCGCCGCGCGGCGCAGATTGCGCGCCCTCGCGTAGTAGCCGAGGCCCGACCACGCCGCGAGCACCGAGTCTTCGCGCGCCCGGGCGAGCGAGGGGAGGTCCGGGAACCGGCGCAGGAAGAGGTCGTAGCGCCGGCGGACCGCCTCGACCGTCGTCTGCTGGAGCATGACCTCGGAGACCCAGATCCGGTAGGGATCCCGCGTGCCCCGCCACGGAAGGCGGCGCTTCTCCCGGCGAAACCAGGAGAGGAGCTTGCGCCGAATCGGGAGATCGGAAGATCGGGTGATCGGATCATCGAACGCTGCGCCGATCTCCCGATCTCCCGATGATCCGATGGTCCGATGCTTCTACCCCGTAATGGCCTGCCGCGGCGCGATCCAGTCGGGCTCGCGCATCAGCGAGGCGACGAACTTCTTCTCTTCCTCGGTCGGCAGGACCTCGGCGACGTGCCGCTCGTACTCCGCGGGCGAGAGCTTCTCGCCGCGGACGGACCAGGTCTCTCCGGCGAACTCGCCGATCGCCCGGTGAAACTTCAGGTCCGGCGCCACGAGCGGCGGGGAGCCCGCCGGTTGAAGCTTGCTCACGCTCTCGAGCAGCTTCTCGACCTCCTGCCGGTAGAGTTCGCGCGAGAACTCGTTCAAGTGGGCCTTGTCCGGCTCGGCGGTCTGTCGCGCCTCGTCGTAGCGTCCCTTCAGCCCCCAGACGTAGAACCACTCCGCCGAGGACGAGGAGTCCTTTCCGAACAGGTCGTAGGCCGTCGAGATCCACTTGTTGACGTACTTCTGCATCAGCTCGGGCGGGACGCGGCCGGCCTTCGCGATCCGCTGGAGCCCCATGTGCCCCGTGCCGAGGTGGAACCCCTCCTCCTTGAGCATCGGCCCCATCGAGCGGGCGAGCGGCGCGAAGCCGGAGGTCGAGAGCATGTTCAACTGGAACTTCCCGTCCCGATCCACGAACTCCGTGTAGGTGAAGAAGTCGACCCAGTTGTCCACGTCGACGTTGAAGGAGCCGAGGAGCCGGTTGTTCTGCCAGGAGCGGCGCTCGAGGAGCTTGCGCGCCTCGATCTTCCCCGTTTCGCCGAAGTGGTTGACGAGCAGGTGACACATCTGCCAGCCGTGGCGCATCTCCTCGGTCATGATGCGGCAGACACTGTCGGTGTCGTAGTCGGAGGGGGATGTCTCGAGCAGGTGGCGCTGCTGTTCGACGGAAGCGAACTCGGTGTCCCCCTGGTAGACGATCAGGTTGAGCAAGGCGTCGCGGATCGGCTGGTGGGGGATCTGGGTGACCCGCTCCCACTTCCGGGCGCCCCGGAAATCGCCGTACTCGATCTCTCCGCTCGGCAATGTCCCCGTACTTGGCCTCGAACTGGTAGTCGGCGTACTTCGGAAGCCGAAGACCGATGTCCTTCTGCCAGGCGCGGAAGGCGTCGATCCAATCCTCGAACGTGGCGATCTTTCTTACCGTCATGGCAACCCCATATCATACCGTTTCATGGCGACCGATCGGGAGGGCCCCTCTTGGCGTTGACGATCGACTGGGAAGGCCTGATCGTCGGATTCGAGAGCCGCTCCCAGCAGATCACGCACTTCTTCGACCGTCAGACCGGCGACGTCGAGCAGGTGCTCGTGCGGGACGCCGCGCGGCATGCCGCTCTCTCGGGGGATCCGCGCTACCTCGCGTTGCCGCGCGATCGCGGAGAGCGCAGCGTCGGCGACCTCGAGGAGTTCCTGGCGCGCTGCGAGGACGAGGCGTGCCGCCGCGAGCTCGCCTCGGCGCTCGGGGGCGCCGGCTCGGCGGCGGCCTACCGGCACGCGCTGACGCGCTTCCCGAAGGAGGAGGCGCGCTTCTTCCAGTTCAAGGAGCATCAGGCGCTCGCGCGCGCGCAGGCCTGGCTCGAGGAGATGGGGATCCCGTTCCCGAAACCGCGGCGACTGACGTGAGCACGGGCGAGCTCCCGGAGCTCGCGGTCCCGGCGCTCTCCGGCACGTCGCGGCTCGTCGAGCTCGAGCCGGCGGCCCTCTCGCGGTCGGCCGACGGGGGACGGCCGCGGCTCTCGACGGCGGTGCGTGTGGGAGCGCGCGACGGCGCCCTCCTCGTGCGTTTCGATGGCCGCGACGACGGGATCGTGGCGACGCTGTCGCGCCGGGACGACCCGCTCTGGAAGGAGGACGTCTTCGAGGTGTTCCTCGCGCCCCCCGGCTCGGCCGGGCGTCTACTTCGAGTTCGAGGTCAATCCCTCGGGCGCTCTCTTCGACGCGCGCGTCGAGTCTCCGGAGGGCCGGCGGGAGACGATGCGCGTGGACGTCGGGTGGAACTGCCCCGGCTACTCGGCGCGCGTGCGGCGTCCGGCCGGGCCGCTGGTCTGCGCTCCTTCGCATTCCCCTCGGCCCCATGAGGGGAGCGGCCGGCTCCCCGCTGGCGGGCGAACTTCTTTCGCATCGACCGCGGCGCGCGGGACGAGTACTCCGCCTGGAGCCCGACGTTCGCGAACCCCCCCGATTTCCATCGGCCGGATCGATTCGGCTTCTTGAGAATTGAATCATCGATACATTGATTCATTGAGTCATTGAAGACTCTGGCAATGAATCAATGACTCAATGAATCAATTCAGCTTCCACTGCCTCGAAATATTGAATCCGAAATAGATGCCCTTGGCGCCGAGAATCTTTCCGTTGTTCGATTCGCCGTAGTAGCGCGTCGAGTAGGGGGGCGAGGCGATGTACTGGTCGACCGTCGTCGCGCGCTGGTTGCCGGCGGCGAAGCTGAAGCGGTGCCGCAGCAGCGTCTTCTCGATCGACACGATCCAACCCACGCCGATCGAGTCGGCTTTACCGTAGCGCGCGTTGGCTTCGGCGTGGAGCGTGATCGAGTGCGTCACGGCGACTGAGAGGGCCGCGGGGACGTTGAAGACGTTCCGGTAGGTGCCGGGGCACAGGAAGGTGTCCTTCCCCGTCTCCACGCAGGAGGAGTCGTTCGGGGGCGGGAAGGAGGGATCCGGGTCGCCGGCCGTGAAGTAGGCGGATGGCTTCCCGGAGATCTTGTTGACGTAGGTCGGCACCGCCGTGATCCGGAACCGGTCACCCCAGGAGTACGCCAGGATCAACTGGGCGAAGAAGCTCCCGCGGTCATGCAAATTTTGCCCGCTCCGGATGTCGCCTCCCAGCCGGAGCGAGAGCCCGAAGCACCCCGCCGAGACGATCCGATACTTCGCCGCGATCTCCCAGGGATCGAGGGCGACCGCGGAGGATCGGTAGACCGAGAGATCGAGATTCGCGATCGGCGCGTATCCGAGGCCGATCCCGATGTCCGCGCCGTCGTCGAGAGAGAAGAGGTCGTGGATGTTCGACCCCTGAACGGGGACGCGGAATCGGTGCGTGAACCACGTGGTCAACGTCCCCTTGGTCGGAACGTCCACGGAGGGGAGGTTGATGATCGTCGACCCTTCGATCGGGCGGAACGGGATCGACTCCGTCGCTTCTTCGGCGGGCGGCGGGGTCGGCGCCGGCCCGGCCTGCGCGAGGACGCCGGCCGAGGCCGCGAAGGCCGCGAGGCCGGCGCACATCAGGATCTCTCTTCGCATCGCGTGTCCTCCGTCACCGGGCCGGTGCAGCCTAAGGGGGACGCCGGCGCGCCGGCCTGGCGCTCACGAAGTCTTGAGGTTCGCTCCGTCCTCCGTCGCTCTCAAACGCGCAGCAGCGCGGCGCCCCAGTGGAGTCCCGCGCCGAGGGCGGCGAAGGCCACGAGGTCGCCGGGTCGAATGCGCCCCTGTTCCTTCGCCTCGTGGAAGACGAGCGGCAGCGTCGCCGCCGTCGTGTTCCCGTAGCGCTGGATGTTGTTGAAGACCTTCTCGTCGGGCAGGCCGAGCGCTTTCTGGACCGCCTCGTTGATGCGGAGGTTCGCCTGGTGCATCAGGAGCATCGAGAGATCCTCGACGCCGAGGCCGTGCTCCTGAAGGATCTCGCGCACGACCACGGGCATCGCGGTCGTGGCCAGCCGGAACACCTGGCGCCCCTCGACGACCGGGATCGTGCCGTTCGAAGCGAACATGGCGGGCGAGAAGTAGGGAAAGCTCGCCGAGCCGCCCCCCGGCACGTAGAGCTTGTCCCAGTGGTTTCCGTCCGTGCGCATCCGGAAGCCGAGGAACCCGCGATCCCCCGAGGCGCCGTCCGCTTCGAGCACGAAGGCCCCGGCCCCGTCGCCGAAGATGACGGCGCGGTCGCGATGCGCGGTCCCCCACGCGTAGGAGTCGGGCGACGGGGGCTCGTCGGATTCCCCGAAGAGGATCGCCCAGTCGGCGTCGGACCAGGGGAAGAAGGCGGCGTGACACTCGGCGCCCACGAGGAGCACCCGCCGCGCGGCTCCCGAACGGAGGAACGCGTCGGCCACGTGAAGTCCCGACAGGAATCCGGCGCACTGCATCCGGATGTCCAGGGCGTGCGTCCCGTTCAGCCCGAGGCGCGCCGCGAGGAGGCCGCCGTTGCCCGGAAAGTAATGCGCCGGGGTCATCGTGGCGAAGACGACGAGGTCGATCTCCTCCGGCGCGACCCCGGCGTCGGCGAGCGCCCGCCGCGCCGCGCCGCAGCCGAGCTCGACCGAAGAGGTTCCGCGCCGCGCGAACCGGCGCTCCCGGATCCCGGTCCGCTGCACGATCCACTCGTCGCTCGTGTCCATGAGCTTCGAGAGGCGTTCGTTGGTGACGACCCCGGGGGCGAGCTCGACGCCCGACCCGCGCACGATCGTCCGAAGGGGAGCCATCTCGCCCGGGTGTTCGCGGCGCCTACCGCGAAACGACCTTCCTCCCGATCACGGGATCTCGACGGAATCCACGTCGCCGGAGGGGACGTCGAAGGTGATCGCCTGAGCGTAGATCTGCGCACCCGCCGAAGGCGCGATCGCAACTCGCCCGAGCGTCGTCGAAGCCGCCCCGAGCGCGGGGAAGACGTCGTCCACGCGCGCCGCCGTGGAAGCGGCGATCGGAAGCGCGAGCGTCCCGACGGTCGCCCCCGAGGCGTCATAGCCCGTGAGCGTGACCGTGGCCGCTGCGCCCCGGTTGAAGAGGAGGAGGCTCGACTTGCGCGCCGCTCCTCCTTCGACGCCGAACGCGGTTGCTCCGCCCGCCGGGAGGTATGCGGCCCCGTCGAGCGCCGGCGCGGCGCCCATGAGCTCGCTTCCGGAAGCCGGGTCTCGCGCGGCGTGTCGGACGTAGGACGCGACCGGGGCGTCGGAGGAGAGGACGATCGCCCCCTGGCCCGGGGGCGCATGGAAGAGGTCGGTCACCGGATCTTCGTACGCCGCGCTTCCGCCCGGAGGAAGTGTGACGGACGCGGCGACCGGGGCGCCGCCGATCGGATAGTAGGTCGCTGCGACGGTCGCTCCCCGCGTCGCGTCCGGGTTCGAGAGATAGAGAGCGGAGACGCGGAACGTCGAGCCCTCGTTTCGGCTGGTGACGCCGGGGAGCACGGCGTCGCCCGTCGCCGCCACGGGAAGGATCGCCGCGACATCGCGCGTGCCGTCGTCCTGCAGGAGGACGAAAGGCTGGAGCACGCCGGCGGTCACCTGGATGCGCACGACGTCTCCCGGCTCCGACGAGACCCCGAAGTAGGAGGCCGCCGGGTTGTGGAACTCGATCACGTTGCTCGCAAGCGACAGGCTTCGGGTCCCGCGCACGGTGCCGTCCGGCGCCACGAGCTCCGCGACGGCCTCCCCTCCCGAAGGGGAGAAGAACCCGAGCGTCGTGATGTCTGTCGTCCTCGTCCCGGCGAAGAGGACGTACTTTGCCGGCCCGGCCTGGAGCGCCGCGGCCTGCGCTTCCGCCGGGAGCGTCACGCCCCACGAAAGGGCCGGGACCGTCGATCGCACCGAGGCGACGAGGTCCGAAGCCTGCCCGGTCGTCACCTGCAGCCGGACGCCGCCGAGAGACAGGGCCTGCCCCGTCGCGGCGCCCACGAACGCGTCGGGAAGGATCGCCGTTTCTCCCGGGCCGAGGGAGAAGTCGTGACCGCGCGGGAAGGCGCCGGCCGAATACTGGTAGAGCGCAACGCCCGAAAGCGCCGCGGTCCCCTTGTTCGAAAGCGTCAGGTTCACGGCGACGCCGTCGGCGGGCAGCACGCCCGCCTGGAGCGCGACCGGCGCCGTCAGGTCCGCGGGGGAGCCGATCGTCTGGGCGACCAGGCGCACGAGATTCGTGTCGCAGCCGACCCAGATTCCGCCGCCCGCCGCGGTCAGGCCGTAGGCGTTGGTCTTGTTGAACACGATCCGGAGGAGGCCCGGAACCGGCGACGTCAGGGTCAAGTCCGTCGCCGCGAAGGGCGCGACCTCCGGCGTGAAGTCCGTGGGTGTGATCACGGAGTCTCGAATCTCTCCGGTCGACTGGAGGATGTTTCCGAGGCTGAGGCAGCCCGGCGGGTTCTGCGGCGGCACGCACTGCGTCACGGCGGTCAGGGTCTGCGGCGTCGGCGCGGGCGCGACGCGCGGGTCCAAGATCACGACGCTTCCGTTGCTCCCGGTGCGCTCCGACACGTAGATGTTGCCCCCGTGGATGTCGAGGTGGATGGGGTTCAGGAAGCCGAAGTGGGCGCGGAGCTCCGCCGTCAGCGGGTCGAAGCGATCGACGCGGTTTCCCGTCAGCTCCGTCAGCCAGAGTCGGCCGTCCTCGTCGAATTTCGAGTCGGACAGATTCAGGTTGATCAGGCTCGGGTCGACGACGGTCCAGGCCTTCACCGACGCGAGCGCCGCGTTGGGGGGATCCGAGGTCAGTTCGTATCGCACGATGCGGTTGGCGCCGAAATCCGTCACCCAGAGGGCGCTGTCGGGCCCGACGGCGAGCGTCGAAGCGAAGACGGCGCTCGGGCCGACGCGATAGTCGGTGACGTCGCAGATGGTCTGCTGGGTCGCCGGATCCGGCCGACAGCTCTCGAGATCGAGCGACTCGAGCACTCCGGCCGACTGGGCCACCCAGATCCGCTTTCCGTCCGGCGTGCGATAGAAGCCGGCGGGCCGGGAGGAGGGGAAGACGTATTCCCGAAAGGCGCCGGTCGCCGTGTCGAGGCTCGCCACGACGGACTTGCCGGCGGTGATCTGGCTCTGCCCGTTCTCGATGAACCAGATGACGTCGCCGTCGAGGTAGAAGTCGACCGGGTTGGCGCCGATGTGGTCGTTGTCCCGGATCTGCCACTGCGTCATGACGCCCCCGCGCAGCCTCACGATCCGGTCGTTGGCGGGCGTCATGAACCAGGTCGTGTCCCCCTCCGAACGCTGGAGGCGGGAGGCGTTGACGGCCCGGGCGTCCTGCGTCGTGTAGGTCTGCCCGGTGGGCGTCGTGTACGGGAGCGGCGTCGCCGTCGGCGTCGCCGTGACCGTCGGCGAAGGGCTGGCCGAAGGCGTCGGCGTCGGGGTCGGGGTCCCGGGCGTCCCGGTCGGCGTCGGCGTCGAAGGCGTCGAAGTCGGGGTCGGCGTCGGGGTCGGCGTCGGGGTCGGCGTCTGCGCCGGGAGGGCCGCCGCCAGGAGGGCCGCGGCGAGGCACACGAGGAGGGTTGGCGTCTTCCGCATCAGCCGGCGAATCCTAACGCACGCTCCGTCAAGGGCATTCCCCGGACGGCGGAAGCGTTATCGTCTCGAGACCCGAAGACCATGGCGAGCGTGTCCCCTCTAGCCGACGTCCTGGCGCGCCGCACCGTCCCGGCCGCTCCCGAGCTCGTCGAAAGGCTGCCCGACGGCCGGCTGCGCTGCCTCTCCTGCGGCCATCGCTGTCCGATCCCCGAGGGACGCGAGGGGGTCTGCCGCGTGCGCTACAACGAGGCGGGCACGCTGCGCGTCCCGTGGGGCTACGTCGGGGCCCTCCAGTGCGATCCGATCGAGAAGAAGCCCTTCTTCCACGCGCTGCCCGGCTCCGACGCCCTTTCCTTCGGCATGCTCGGGTGCGACCTGCATTGCGCCTACTGCCAGAACTGGTTCACGTCCCAGTCGATCCGGGACCCCCGGGCCGTCGGCCAGCCGCGCGACCTCGGAGCCGCGGATCTCGCGCGCCTCGCCGTCGAGGCCGGGGCGCCCACCGTGGTCTCGACCTACAACGAGCCGCTCATCACGTCCGAATGGGGCGTCGCCGTCTTCCGCGAAGCGAAACGGCTCGGGCTCTACACGGCCTACGTCTCCAACGGGAACGGCACTCCGGAAGTGCTCGACTACGTCCGCCCCTGGATCGACTTCTACAAAGTGGATCTGAAATCGATGGACGACAAGCACTACCGGCAGCTCGGGGGCGTGCTCGACAACGTCCTCGCGACGATCCGCGGGATCCACGACCGGGGCATCTGGCTCGAAGTCCTGACGCTCGTGATCCCGGGCTTCAACGACTCGGAGGAGGAGCTCCGGCGCGCCGCGCGCTTCGTCGCCTCGGTGTCCCCCGACATCCCGTGGCACGTCACGGCCTTCCATCCCGACTACAAGATGAACGATCGAGGCTCGACCCCGGTCGAGACCCTCGTGCGCGCGGCGGAGATCGGAACCGAGGAAGGCCTGCGCTACGTCTACGCCGGCAACCTGCCCGGGCGCGTGGGCCCGTGGGAGAACACCCGCTGCCCGAAGTGCCGGGCGACCCTGATCGAGCGCCGCGGGTTCCGCGTGCTCGCCAACCGGATCCGGGGTGGAGCCTGCCCGGACTGCGGAGCTCCCATTCCGGGCCGCTGGAACGCCCGCGTCGAGGGAACGACCCGCACTCACGGAATTCCGCTCCCCGTCGTCTGACGTTTCGCCTTTCTCCCTCGCCGCTCCTGCTGATAGCCTCGCCCGGTGATTCCCGGAAGCGCCAGCCTCGAGGGGACCGACCGCTTCGCCGGACGATCGAACGCCGCGGCGGGGCACTTCCGGCGGGCCGCAGGCCTCTCGCTCTCCTCGATCGGGCTCGGCACCTACCTCGGGAACGAAGACTCGGCCACCGACAGCGGCTACGAGGAATCTCTCGCGATCGCGCTCGCCTCCGGCGTCAACGTCTTCGATTCGGCGATCAATTACCGCGGCCAGCGGAGCGAGCGGGCGATCGGGCGCGCCCTCGCCCGGGCCTTCGCCGGAGGCGCCGCCCGGCGGGACGAGGTCTTCGTCTCGACGAAGGGGGGGTACCTCCCGCACGACTCCGAGGACTCCCGCGACCCCCGCGCCTACATCCTCGAGACGTTCGTCGAGTCGAATCTCGCGCCCCGCGCCGAACTGGTCCGCGGCGGCCACTGTCTCTCTCCGGCGTACCTGCGTGACCAGATCGACCGGAGCCGCCGAAACCTCGGCCTCGAGACGATCGACCT
This sequence comes from uncultured Acidobacteriota bacterium, assembly GCA_963707935.1. Classification (GTDB taxonomy): domain Bacteria; phylum Acidobacteriota; class Thermoanaerobaculia; order UBA5066; family Gp7-AA6; genus DATBFU01. The sequence goes on from CAVPRN010000005.1 coordinate 51,345, forward strand.
CTACTATCTGCACAACGTCGAGACGCAGCGCGCGGCCGCGGGTCCGGAAGTCTTCCGCCAGAGGTTGCGCGCGGCGATCGAGGTGCTGGAGGACGCGGTCGCGCAGGGGAAGGTCGGGGTCTGGGGCCTCGCGACCTGGGACGGCCTGCGGGCGCCGCCCGAGCATCCGGAGCACCTCTCGATCGCGGAGATTCTCGGCCTCGCGGCGGAAGTCGCCGGCGCGGGCCACCACTTTCGCGCCGTGCAGCTGCCCGTCAATCTGGCGATGTCGGAAGCGATCGCCTACCCCTCGCAGGAAAGCGGCGGCCGGCGCGTCTCGGCGCTCGAGGCGGCCCGGGCGGCGGGGCTCGCCGCCTTCGGCTCGGCGTCGATTCTCCAGGGTCGGCTGGCGGTCGAGCTGCCCGAGGAGATCGAAACCGCCCTTTCGGGCGCGCGATCCGGGGCGCAGAAGGCGCTCCAGTTCTCGCGCTCCTCGCCCGGGATGACGACGAGTCTCGTCGGCGTCTCGAACCCGGCCCACGCCTCCGAGGACTTCGGCCTGGCGAGGATCGCTCCCGCGGATCCGAAGGTGGTCCTGGGCCTCTTTTCCTAAGTCCTTGGCCCGAAGCCTTTAGGCGGCCGCCCCCGGGACCGCGCCCGAGATGCCGGTTGCCGCTTCCATTTGATTCGCATTTCGATAGAATGGGTCCGTTCCCGCCCGGACCCGATTGAGGTCAGCGCGGCGGGTGTTGGGAGTCCATGTCCGAAGATCCCCGGGCCCCGGAAAGCGTTGCCTCGGTTTCCGTTCGCGCGGAGAGTCCCGCTCCCTCGTCGCAGCGGGAAAACCCCGGCCCCATGCCGGGGGGGAGCCGCGTCCGCACCGCCGTCGTCGCCGCCGGCGCCGGCGCGGTCGTTCCGGCGGCGGGCAGCCGGGGACGGGTCACGAGCGGGCGCCCGAGCTGACGGCGACCGGCCCGGAGCATCCCGTCGACGGGGTGCTCTCCCTGCCGCCCAAGGACAGCCAGCCGGGCGTCCTCGTCTCCGCTCGAAACAACTTCCTGCCGACGCCGCGCGATCCGCTCGTCCCGCGCGACCTCGTGGCGCGGGAGTCGCTCGAGCCGGGCGCCCTGATCGTCGGGGTTGCCGCCGACGGGTCGCGCCCGGTGCTCCGCCGCGTCGAGACCGTCGAGGGGCTCGAACCCGCCGCGTTCCGCCAGCGGCCGGCCTTCCAGGAGCTCGTCTCGATCGATCCGCACGAGCACCTGCAGCTCGAGACCACTCCCGACGAGATGTGCGGCCGCGTCGTGGATCTGCTCGCCCCGATCGGGCGCGGGCAGCGCTGCCTGATCGTCGCGCCGCCCAAGGCCGGGAAGACGACGCTCCTGAAGCGCATGGCGCATGCCGTCTCGGTCAACGACCCGGACGTCTACGTCATCGTGCTTCTGATCGACGAGCGCCCCGAGGAGATCACGGACTTCCGCCGCAGCGTGCGGGGCGAGGTGATCGCGTCCTCGGCCGACCTCTCCGCCGAGAACCACATCGCGGTGGCGGAGATCGTCGCCGAGCGCGCCCGGCGCCTCGTCGAGTGCGGCAAGCACGCGATCATCTTCCTCGACTCGATCACGCGCATGGCCCGCGCCTACAACCACATGCAGAAAGGGGGCGGCAAGATCATGTCGGGCGGCATCGACGCGCGCACGATGGAGAAGCCGCGCCGGTTCTTCGGCGCCGCCCGCAACGTCGAAGGGGGCGGGTCGCTCACGATCATCGCGACGGCCCTGATCGACACCGGCTCGCGGATGGACGAGATCATCTTCCAGGAGTTCAAGGGGACGGGCAACACCGAGATCGTCCTCGACCGGGATCTCTTCAACCGGCGGATCTTCCCGTGCATCAACATCCCGCAGTCCGGCACGCGCAAGGAAGAGAAGCTCTACAGCCCGGAGGAGCTGCCCGAAGATCGTCAAGCTGCGCCGGGCGCTCGCAGCCGTGGACAAGATCCAGGCGATGGAGCTCGTCCTCGGCCGGCTCTCCAAGTTCCCGACGCAACGCCGACTTCCTGAAGAGCTTCTAGCTCCCGTCCCCTCCGGCTTGGGAAAGGCGCTCCCGCCGGGGCGCATTGCGCTACCCTAGTTGGTGACAACCGGCGAGGAAAAAGGGGAGCCATGGTCGAGCCGACGGCGGACCCGGAGGTGCGCGACGCGCTGACCGAGCTCGAGCTCTATCTGTCCGACACGCTGCCGCCCCTCGTCGTCGCCGGTTCGGCCGAGCTGCTGCTCAAGTATCCGCCGGAGCTCGTGGCCGCGCGCATTCGCGCCTGGACCGGCGCGCAAATCAGCCGGGGGGCGGAGGCCGCCGTCTCCGACCACCTCTTCCACGCCGTCAAGAAGATCCACCTGCTCGGGGAGTTCAAGCTCCTGCCGCGGGAGCTGCTCGGGGCCTACCTCGAAGGGTTGAAGTCCCTCGTGCTGGCCGACTGCCCGGAGGAGGACCGGTCCGTTCTGGCCGACAACTTCTCGCGGCTCGCCGAGACGACCGCTTCGACGGGCGCCGGGACCGCGAGCCCCGTCGCAACGCTGCACCGTCAGACGGCCGCGCCGCGCGGAGCCGGCGGCGGCACGGCGGCCGCGGAGGCCACGGGAGCGAGCCACCGGCGTCTCGCCATCTTTCTCGAGCGGCTCGAGTCGCAGGCGCGGCAGGCCGCCCTGCCGGCCGGCCGGGCGGCGCTTGCCGAGACCCTCGCGGCCGCGGCGAGAGAGTCGCCGAGCGCCCGGGACATCGAAGAGAGCCTTGCGAGGTTGAAGGGGATGGGGCTCGACGTGGGAACCGCCGACGTGTTTCGCGCCCTCGCGAGCAGCCTGCCTGCGTGGACACTCCCGGCGGGCGCCGGCTCGGCGGGCGCGGCGCCGGCCGCCCCCGCGCTCGACGCGATGCGCCGGATGGTCGCCGAGGCGGGCGATCCGCTCGAGGGCGGACGGCGGTTCCAGGAGCTCGTGCGGGCGGCCGTCGATCGATTCAACGAAGGCTCGCTGCCCCAGGCGGTCGCGACGCTCGAGGCGGCCGAGCGCCTGATCGCCGAGAAGAAGGTCGACTCGGGCACGGCCGATCTCGCGCGCCGCCGGGGGGACGACGCCGTGGACCCGGAGCGCCTTCGCGCCGCCTCCGAGAGCCCGGCCCAGCAGGATTCCCTCCGCCGCTTCCTGTCGTTCTTTCCGGGGCTCTCCCCCGAGGGGCTCCTCGAGGAGCTGTCGCGCGAGGACAAGCGGGAGCGCCGCCGCCTGCTCCTCGCGCTGCTCGAGGTGCACGGCGAGTCGGCGCGCGCAGCGGCCTTCGGCGCGCTCGCGCAGACTCCGAGCGACCACGCGGGGCAGGACTGGTACTTCCGGAGGAACCTGCTCTACATCCTGCGCAAGATCCCGCGGCCCACCGACGCTCCGCTGGCCGAGGAGGCGGAGGTCACCGCGCTCCACGCGGACCTGAAGTTCCCGCCGCCGCTTCTCAAAGAGGCGATCGCGAATCTCGCCCAGCTCCGCCACGAGAAGTCGGAGGCCGGGTTGAAGGCGCTGGTGCGGGACATCGAGGGCGTCCTCGGGAAGCCGGCCGACGCGCCCTACGATCCGAAGGAGCTCGTCGCTCTGCTCGACCGGGCCGCTTCGGCGTTGGCGCGGCTCGGAACCCCGGGCGCGCGCCGCGCCCTGCTCGAGCACGCGGAGAAGAAGGATCCGAAGCTGGGCGACACCGGAGCCCGGCTGGCGGAGCTCGGAACGCAGGATCTCTCCGAGGATTCGGAGCTCGTCGCGCGCCTGCTCGCGACGCTCAAGTCGAACCTGCCCTTCAAGCTCTTCGGTCTGGCGCTGCACCAGAACGATCAGATCCTCTTGAACACGCTCGCAGCCCTCTCGGGCACCCCGGCGCCCTCCGTGAAGACCGCCTTCGAGGAGATCGTGGCGCGCTTTCCGGAAAAGGAGATCTCACGGGCCGCGGCCCGTGCGCTCGCGGCCTGGAAGAGGGAAACGACGCCGGCCGCGGGCTCCGGAGCGGGAGCCGCGCCGGCCGCGTCTCCGGCCGCGGCGACCGTCAGCGGCGATCTCGAGGTCTTCGGTCTGCCGGCGCTCCTCCAGAGTCTTTCGGATTCCGGAGCGTCGGGCTCGCTCACGCTGCGCGGCCCCCGCGGCGACGTCTTCGGAGCTCTGCGTCTGAAGGGGGGAAGCTTCGCGCCTGCCAGAGCGGCGCGCTCTCCGGCGAGGACGCTTTCTATCAGCTCCTCGAGCGGCCGTCGCCGGGGCAGTTTCAGTTCGTCAAGATGGCCGATGCGGCCGACGAGACGAACACGGCGAACCTGAAGGCGATCCTGCCGCTCACGCTGGAGGCGATGCGGCGGTACGACGAGCTGAAGCAGGCCTCGGTTCTCGTTCCCGACGGCGTGCGGTTGAAGACGACGGACGTGCGCCCGGTCCCGCACCCGAGCGAGAAGGACGGCGCGATGCAGAAGGCGCTCTGGACGCGCGTCTCCCGGGGCGCGACACCCCTCGAGTGCGAGGCGGAGGTCCGAACCGACGCCTATCGGGTCCGCCGGCTGCTCGCCCACTGGGTCGAGCAGGGCGCGCTCGCGCCGGAACCGTCGCCGTAGCTTGCTCGGCAACCTGCTCCCGTCGGGCTTTCGGCCATTGTTGCTGACATCTCCCAAGGACCTGCGCCCGCCGGGCGCACCGGCTCGCGGCTCGGCCAAAGGGCCTCGACCGCTCGCCTGATTGCCTCGCTGCGCTCCGGCTCCCGCGACGCGAGTCGCTTCGCGCGGTTACCTCGCGAAGCTTGATCGCGCTGCAGGCGACAGGTGGCCGAAGGCCAGGTCGCTCGCCGAAGTGGAGGCGACGGTTATCGCCGCCGGCTCTTCCGCTTCGTCCGGCCGTAGGCGTCCTCGGCCGATGCCGGCGACGCCGCCGGGCGGTTCCGTTGGGCCCGTCCGGAGGGGGGAGGCGGGCGGCGCGCGCGCGGCGGCCGCGGCGCGGAGGCGAGGGGGCCCGAGCGGAGCAGGTCTTCCGTCGGCCACACCGCCGGGATCTTGCGGCCGATCCGCTTCTCGATCGCGTCGAGCGAGAAGACGTAGTCCTCGCAGGCGAAGGAGACGGCGTCGCCCTCCAACCCGGCGCGGCCCGTCCGGCCGAGGCGGTGCACGTAATCTTCCGCGTCCTCGGGAAGGTCGTAGTTGATGACGTGGGAGACCGCTTCGATGTGGAGGCCGCGTGAGGCCACGTCGGTGGCGACCAGGACTGCGAGCTTGCCGTCCTTGAAGTCGTTCAGGATCTTCAACCTTTTTTCTTGCGGCACGTCCCCCGCGAGCGCCCGAGTGGGGTAACCGTTGGCCGTGAGGCCGCGCACGAGCTCGGCGGCCGTCGTGCGCCGGTTGACGAAGATGAGTACCCGGCGGCCCCCCTCCCGCTCGAGGAGCCCCAGGAGGAGCCGGAACTTCTCGGCCGACGAGACGTGGTACAGGACTTCGCGGATTCCGTGCGCAAGCACCCGTTCCGGCTCGATCTCGATCTTTTCGGCGTTGTTGGTGTGCTCGTAGGCGAGCTCCTGGACGCGCATCGAGAGCGTGGCCGAGAAGAGGAGCGTCTGGCGCTTGTGATACGGGGGGCAGCGGCGCAGGATGCGCCGCAGGTCCCGGATGAACCCCATGTCGAACATCCGATCCGCTTCGTCGATGACCAGGATCTCGACGTCGCGGAAGTTCGTGGCGCGCTGCCCCTCGTAGTCGAGCAGCCTCCCGGGCGTCCCGACGAGGAGGTCGGGGACTTTCCGGACCTCGTCGCGCTGCCGGTGGTAGTCGATCCCGCCGAAGACGGCGAGCGTCTGCAGGCCCGTGTGCTGGCCGAGCGCCTCGGCGTCGCCGCGGATCTGGACCACGAGCTCGCGAGTCGGCGCGATGACGAGGGCCCGCGGCCCCCGGGCCGGGCCGGGGCGCTTTCGCCGGAGCAATCGCGTGAAGATCGTGATCAGGAAGGCCGCCGTCTTGCCCGTCCCGGTCTGGGCCTGGCCGGCCACGTCGCGCCCCGCGAGGGCGAGCGGCAGCACCTTTTCCTGGATCGGGGTGGCGAAGACGAAGCCGGCGTCGACGATGCCCCAGCGCACCTCTTCGGGCAGGTCGTAGGAGGAGAGGAGCGTGTCGGTGAGGTGGCGGTTGGCGGAGTCCGGGGCGGTCGTCGTGGCCTCGCTCGTAGTCGTTGTCACCTGTGGATCTTAGCAGCTCCCGGCTCGGCCACCGGTCGCCCCGACACGCCGAGGAGTGGGAGTCCCGTCGCGCGCGCCAGCGCGAGGCCGATCGCGCGCTTCTCGGCGTGGCCGGCGGCTCCCGCGACCGGAACGAGACGCCTTCCCGCCCGGGCCGCCAGTCGTCGAAACGCCCACGTCCACCAGGGGGGGAGCGGGCGGTAGGTCTCGACCCAGGCGTCGAGGTCTCCGCGAGCGATGACCTCGACGCGGGTTCGCTCGAAGGCCGTCGAGCGGATCGAGACCCGGTCGGGCGTCACCTCGATCCGCTCCTCCGCGAAGGCGAGGGCGGCGAGTCCCGCGAGCGCGAGCGGCGTCGAGACGCCGACGGCGAGAGTCATCGCGAGGAGAGCGGCGACCGGCAGCTCGTCGAAGGCCCCCCGCCGCAGGCCCGTCTCCCAGACCCGGACGAGTCGCCCGCCGCCGGTACAGCGCCGCCGCGAGCACGGCCGCCGCCAGAAAGCCGATCCGCCAGCGGGCGGCCCGCGTCCTCACGAGGGGACGGATTTCGATCGAAATCCCGCCGGCTGAGGCCTGTACGACGACTCTCCCCGAAGCCCCCTTGCTCAATGACGCGATTGTATGATCGGAATCCGCCGCCTCCAGGCGGCGCAGGAGGGCGTCGTGGCCAGGAAGAAGATGGCGAAAAAAAGCGCAACAAGGAGGAACAAGCGCGCCGCCGTGAAGAAGGCCGGAAAGAAACCGGCTCGCAAGAAGGTCCGGAAGGCGCCGCGAAAGGCGGCGGCCTCGCGGCCGAAGGCGAAGAAGGCCGCGCGCGGTCCCGCTGCCCGGAAGGCCCCGGCCCGCCTGACGGCGGCGCCGGCCGGCGAGATGTACGGCGAGGGCGACTGGAAGGCGGACGAGGAGTACCGGGAAGACCTCCAGGAGTGGTCCGCCACCCACGACGCGGAGCAGCTGGCCCGCGAAGCCGAAGAGGAGCTGCCCCCGGACCTGCGGGACGACGAGGACGACGATCTGGCCGAGAGCGCGAGCGGGGGTGCGGAAGAAGAGCCGGAGTGGTAGGATCTCGTTAGTCCGATCCCATTGCCGGGCTCTTGCCCGGCTGGTCGAGAAGAAAGGCCCCGAGGAATCGGGGCCTTTCGTTCGTTGCGCGGCCATGTTGTTTCTCGCCGTCGCGCGTCGGCCGGTCGGATGACCTCTTCCAGGTCGATTGCAGCGCCGGGCGGCCGCGAGGGCCGCCCCTACACAGACGGCCACAGCGTGGCTCTCCGGATGTCGGGGCGGGGCTTGTCCCCGCCCAATTCGGCCAGGTGAGTCGCGAGAGCTCCGCGCGGCTGGCCGGCCAGATGATCTCTTCCGAGTCGCTTGCAGCGCCGGGCGGCCGCGAGGGCCGCCCCGACACAGACGGCCAGAGCCTGGCCCTCGGGATGTCGGGGCGGGGATTAGCGCCGGCGAACCCGGCGCTTGTCGCGCTCTGCGAGCGCTCGGCACGTCCCCGCCCGTCCCGGCGAGCTCGATCGCCAAGCTCGGCTTCGAAGCGGGCGATCTACTTCGGAATCGGAAGCGGCCGGCGGCGCTCGTCGAGGTTCACGAAGGTCACTTCCGCTTCGGTGACCTTGACCGGGGCCGCGCTGCGCTCGTCGCGCTGCGAGACGACGTCGACCGACACCGTGATCGAAGTGCGCCCGATCCGCACGAGCTTCGTGTAGAAGCTCACGAGGTCGCCGACTAAGACCGGCTCGTGGAACACGACCTCCCGCATCGCGACGGTCACGATGAACGACGCGCCGTGCCGCTTCGCTTCGACGGCGGCCGCCTGGTCGATGTAGGACAGGATGACCCCACCGAAGATCGTCCCGTGCGCGTTTGTGTCCTTGGGCATCATGATGACGCGGATGGAGGGCTCGCCGGAGCTCATCGTCGACAGATCTCAGGTCTCACGTTTCAGCAGTCGCTCCCAATCATCAATCGGCAATCGCCAATCACCAATCATCAATCACCAATCACCATTCTACCTTCTCCGGCTCGTCGGAATCCGCGGCGGGCCATACGTCATCGAGACGCGCGCGACGTAGCCGTCGGTCAGGTTCACGATCATCGTCCCGTCGGCGTAGTAGTAGGTCCAGATCTGTGGCTCGAGCTGCCGTCGGACGCCGACTCCGAGCGAAGGCCGCCCGAGCGCGGCGAGCACGTCCGGGCCGGACTTGCCCGGGTCGATCTTCTTTCGCGCGTCCGTGAGCGTGCCCGGCATGCACGCGGGCCCCGACCCCGGTCAGCGCTTCCGCCTGGCGGTAGAGCCGCATCTCCCACCAGCGCGGCAGCCAGAGGGCGCCCGCCGCCGCGAGGAGGACGGCGCCGAGGACGAGATACAGCCGGCGGGAAGGGGCCTCGGCTTCCTCGCTCACGAGAACGTCCCGGTCTCCGCGCCGAAATCGAAGAGGACCCGGGCGTCCAGATCCGCGGCATCGCTTTCGAGCCGCCGCGCGGCGTGGGACCCGTCGCGCCGGGCCTGGCGGGCGACTTCGGCGAGCGCGCCCTCGCGCCGCGAGCGCCTGTTCGGCGCGGCGCGGTCCCTCGCCGGCGATCGCGCCGGCCACGTGCGCGGGCACCGCGACGGCGGCGCGTCGGAGGGCGGCCGCGGCGGCTTCGTCGCGCCCGCGAATCGAGCGAGCGAGCGTGTAGGCCTCCCGCGTCAGCGCCATCGCCCGGTTCCAGAGGGGGTGCTCCTTGTAGGCGGGGCGCTCGCTGTTCCGGTCGCGACGTCACGCCCGCCATTGTAGCCGCGGGGCTTCGCGCGTTTTCGACTTTCCGTCCCGTCCGATAAGATGCCGCGCCGATGAAGCACAAAGTCACCGTCGTCGGCGCGGGAAACGTCGGCGCCACGACCGCGCAGCGGATCGTCGAGAAGGAGCTCGCGGACGTCGCCCTCGTGGACATCGTCGAGGGTCTCCCGCAGGGAAAGGCGCTCGACTGATGGAGTCGTCGCCCGGTCGAAGCGGTTCGACGCCCGAATGACGGGCTCCAACTCCTACGACTCGACCGCCGGCTCCGACGTCATCGTGATCACGGCCGGCGTGCCGCGCAAGCCCGGAATGAGCCGCGACGACCTCGTCTCGATCAACGAAGGCATCGTGTCGGACGTCGTGCGCAAGGTGCTGCCCGGCTCGCCCGACACGATCCTGATCGTCGTCTCGAATCCGCTCGACGCGATGTGCGAGGTGGCGCGGCGCGTCTCGAAGCTCCCGCGCGAGCGCGTCTTCGGCATGGCGGGGGTGCTCGACTCTGCGCGGATGCGGTGGTTCCTGGCCGAGGCGCTCGGCGTCTCGGTCGAGAACACGCACGCCTTCGTGCTCGGCGGGCACGGCGACACGATGGTCCCCCTGCCGCGCTACTCGACGGTCGGCGGGCATTCCGGTCACGGAGCTCCTCCCGAAGGAGAAGCTCGACGCGATCGTTCAGCGGACCCGCGACGGCGGCGTCGAGATCGTGAACCTGCTCAAGACCTCGGCCTGGTACGCGCCGGCCTCGGCCGTCGTCGAGATGGTGGACGCGGTGCTCCGCGACAAGAAGAAGATCCTGCCGTGCGCCGCTTACCTCCAGGGGGAGTACGGAATGCGGGACGTCTATCTCGGCGTGCCGGTCAAGCTCGGCCGGAAGGGGGCCGAGCAGATCGTCGAGATCACGCTGACCGATGCCGAGAAGGAGGCCCTGGCGAAGTCCGCCGCGGCGGTCCGGGAGCTCTTCCGGATCCTGAAGTCATGAGCGAGCCGCGCGAGTCGCGCGACCGCCACTTCTGGTTTCGCCGCCTGCATTCGCTCTCGGGCGTCGTCCCGGTGGGCGGGTTCCTCGCCTTCCACCTCTACGAGAACTACGCCGCGACGAAGGGCGCCGAGGCCTACAACGAGATGACGCGCAAGCTCCAGACCGTGCCTTTCGCGGTGGCGCTCGAGATCTTCGTCATCGCCGTTCCCCTCTTCTTCCACGGGATCTACGGCCTCTTCCTGACCTCCACGGCGAAGCCGAACGTGATTTCGAACCGGTACATGCGCAACTGGATGTATTTCCTGCAGCGCGCGACGGGCGTCGTCGTCTTCGCGTTTCTGCTCTTCCACTACTGGACGACGCGTCTCGTGCAGCTCCACGACCACGAGAGCCTCGACCTCTTCCGCCAGGTGCAGGCCGCCGTCGGCAATCCCTGGATCTACGCCTTCTACGTCGCCGGGATCCTCTCGGCCGTGTTCCACCTCTCGAACGGCCTCTGGTCTTTCGCGATCGTCTGGGGCATCACGGTCTCGCCGGCGGCGCAGCGGCGGATGGCCTTCGTGTCGGCGCTCGTCTTCGTCGCTCTCTCCGTGATCGGCGTGCGCTCGATCTCGGCGTTCCGCCTCTAGAGGAGAGCGTGGGAGAGGCCCGGGAGCGCGTCATCGTCGTCGGCGGGGGGCTCGCGGGCCTCATGACGGCGATCCGGGCCGCGGAGATGGGTGTCGCGGTCGATCTCTTCTCGATCGTGCCGGTCAAGCGGAGCCACTCGGTCTGCGCCCAGGGGGGGATCAACGGCGCCGTCAACACGAAGGGGGAGGGGGACTCGCCCGAGATCCACTTCGACGACACGATCTACGGCGGCGATTTCCTGGCGGACCAGCCTCCCGTCAAGGCGATGTGCCACGCGGCTCCGGGGATCATCAACCTGCTCGACCGGATGGGCGTCATGTTCAACCGGACGCCGGAAGGCCTCCTCGACTTCCGCCGGTTCGGCGGGACGAAGTACCACCGCACGGCTTTCGCCGGCGCGACGACCGGTCAGCAGCTCCTCTACGCGCTCGACGAGCAGGTGCGCCGGCACGAAGTCGAAGGGCTCGTGCGCAAGTACGAGGCCTGGGAGTTCCTGGGGCTCGTGCGCGACGATGCCGGCAACTGCCGCGGCATCGTGGCGCTCGACGGCTACTCGATGCGGATCGAGGCGTTTCCCGCCATGGCGGTGATGCTCGCGACCGGCGGGCCCGGGATCGTGTTCGGGCGCTCGACCAACTCCGTCATCAACACCGGCACGGCCGCCTCCGCCGCGTACCAGGACGGGGCGATCTACGCCAACGGCGAGTTCATCCAGGTCCACCCCACGTCGATCCCGGGAAGCGACAAGCTGCGGCTGATGTCGGAGTCGGCGCGCGGCGAAGGGGGGCGCGTCTGGGTGCCCCGCGACCCGCGGCGACAAGCGGGCGCCGCGGCGCGATTCCCGAGAAGGAGCGCTGGTACTTCCTCGAGGAGAAGTATCCGGCCTACGGGAACCTCGTGCCGCGCGACATCGCGACGCGCGAGATCTTCCTCGTCTGCCGCAACGGATTCGGAGTGGACGGGGAGAGGCAGGTCTATCTCGATCTGACCCACATTCCGGCCCGCGAGCTCGACGTGAAGCTCGGCGGGATCCTCGAGATCTACGAGAAGTTCGTCGGGGAGGATCCGCGCCAGCGTTCCGATGCGGGTGCTTCCCGGAATGCACTACTCGATGGGAGGCCTCTGGGTGGACTTCGCCAAGGACGAGAGGACCGGCATGCTCGACGAGCGCTCGCCGCGAAACCAGGCGACGAACATCCCGGGGCTCTACGCCGGCGGCGAGGTGGACTTCTCGATCCACGGCGCCAACCGTCTCGGCGCCAACTCGCTCGTCTCCTGCCTCTACGCCGGGAAGATCGGCGGTCCGGCGATGGTGCGCTACGGGCGCGAGACGGCGGCGAAGCTTCCCTCGGCCGACGAGGCCTTCGCCGCCGCGAAGAAGCGGTGGGAGGAGGAGTTCCGCGGCATCGCAGAAATGAACGGCCCCGAAAACCCGCATGTCCTCGCCGAGGAGATGGGCGACTGGATGACCGACAACGTCACCGTCATCCGCGAGAACGGAAAGCTCGCCGAGACCGAGGCGAAGCTCCAGGAGCTCGCCCTGCGCTGGGGCCGGATCGGCCTGACCGACCGGTCCGGCTACGCCAACCGGGAGATCTCGTTCGTCAACCAGCTGCGCAACATGCTGGTCATCGCCCGCGTCATGACGCGGGGGGCGCTGCTCCGCGACGAGTCCCGGGGAGCCCACTTCAAGGTCCGGGATCTCGCGGCCCCGATCGACGAGAAGAACACGCTCCCGCGCGACGACGAGAACTTCCTGAAGACCACGATGGCCGAGCACACTCCGGACGGGCCGAAGATCACTTACGCCCCGGTGGACACGTCGCTCATCCGGCCGAGGGCGAGGAAATACTGATGGAAGAAGGCGCTGGGCGGTTGGCGCCGGGCGCTGGGCGAAGGCCCCGGGCGAAGGACTTTCGAGAACTGGGTGTCTGGCGAAAGGGCCGTGAGATCGCGGGCGCGGTCTACGCGCTGACCCGCGGTTTCCCGCCCGAGGAGACTTTCGGCATTTCGAATCAAATGCGGCGTTCCGCCGTCTCGATTGCTTCCAACATCGCAGAGGGGTTCAATCGGAGAGGGAGTCGCGAGTTTCAGAGATTTGTCTCGGTTGCCTTGGGTTCCTGCGGAGAGTTGCGCTCGCTCGTGATGATTGCCGAAGACCAGCATTTTCTTGACGCAGCGGAGGCGAGAGATCTCGAGGAGAAACTCCTTCAGGAAGAAAAAATGCTCGGGTCCCTCCAGCGATCTCTCCTCGCCCAGCGCCGAGCGCCCAGCGCCTACGCGCCTAGCGCCCCCGGACTATCATCGGCCATGCCTCCGAGCGTCATCCAGCTCCGCGTGAAGCGCCAGGACACGCCGACCTCCTCGCCCTACTGGGAGGAGTACGAGATCCCGTATCGGCCGGGCCAGAACGTCATCTCGGTCCTGATGGAGATCGCCAAGGACCCGAAGACGCGAGACGGCAAGCGCACCTCCCCGGTCGTGTACGACCGCGCCTGTCTCGAAGAGGTCTGCGGCTCCTGCGCGATGCGCGTCAACGGGGTCTCCCGGATGGCCTGCACGGCTCTGATCGACCCGCTCGATCAGCCGATCCACCTCGAGCCGATGGGGAAGTTCCCGGTGCTGCGCGACCTCGCGGTGGATCGCCAGGCGATGTTCGACGCGCTGAAAAGAGTGAAGGCCTGGATCCCGATCGACGGGACCCACGACCTCGGCCCCGGGCCGCGCATGGCGGAGGCCGAACGACAGCAGGCGTACGAGTACTCCCGCTGCATCACCTGCGGCAACTGCCTCGACGTCTGCCCGCAGGTCAACGGGCGCTCCAACTTCATCGGCGCCGCGGCGATCGCGCAGGCGCGCCTCTTCAACAGCCATCCGACCGGCGCGATGAACGCCGCCGAGAGGCTCGAGGCCCTGATGGCCGACGGCGGCATCGACGACTGCGGAAATGCGCAGAACTGCGTGCGGGCCTGCCCGAAGGAGATCCCGTTGACGACGGCGATCGGGGAGATGTATCGGGCGACGACGGTCCATGGGCTGAAGAAACTTTTCGGCGGATGACTCGACCGAGGACCGAGGACTCGGGACCGAGGACTCCAGCACCGTTGCCGAAAAGCAAGGTGGACTAGGCCAGTTTGGTCGTCAGTCCTCAGTCCTCGGTCCTCGGTCCTCGGTCCGCCGTCTTCCATATAATCCGCCCCCTCCCATGAAGGTCCACGAGTACCAGGCCAAGTCGATCCTCGCGCGCTACGGCGTCACGGTGCCCCGCGGAGAGGTGACGGACAACCCGGCGGAGGCGCGCGAGATCGCCAAGCGCTTCGGCGGCCGCGCCGTCGTGAAGGCGCAGATCCACGCGGGGGGGCGCGGAAAAGGGGGCGGGGTCAAGCTCGCGAAGGATCCGGAAGAGGCCTTCGCCCTCGCGAAGTCGATCCTCGGGATGACGCTCGTCACGCCGCAGACCGGGCCGGCCGGCCGGGTCGTCCAGAAGGTGCTCGTCGAGGAGGCGCTCGACATCGACCGCGAGCTCTACGCGGGCGTCACGCTCGATCGCTCGCGGGGCCTCCCGTCCGTCATGGTGTCGCGGTCGGGCGGCATGGACATCGAAGAGGTCGCGGCGAAGGACCCGTCGGCGATCGTGCGCGAGCCGGTCGATCCGACCGTCGGGATGTTCCCGTTCGAGGCGCGGCGGCTCGCCTTCGCGCTCGGGCTATCGGGCGGCGCCTTCGCGCGGGGAGTCTCGTTCCTGCAGGCGCTCTTCCGGGCCTACGTCGAGACGGACGCCTCGCTCGCCGAGATCAATCCGCTCCTCCTGACGAAGTCCGGGGAGGTGCTCGCGCTCGACGCGAAGATGAACTTCGACGACAACGCCCTCTTCCGGCACCCGGACGTCAAAGAGATGCGCGACCTCGCCGAGGAAGATCCGCTCGAGGTCGAGGCCTCGAAGTTCGGCTTGAACTACATCAAGCTCGACGGCAACGTCGGGTGCATGGTCAACGGCGCGGGCCTCGCCATGGCCACGATGGATCTCGTGAAGCTCGCCGGAGGCGAGCCGGCCAACTTCCTCGACGTCGGCGGCGGCGCCAACGAGGAGCAGGTCCAGAACGCTTTCCGCATCATCCTCTCCGACAAGAACGTGAAGGCCGTCCTGATCAACATCTTCGGCGGCATCATGCGGTGCGACGTCATCGCGAACGGCGTCGTGAAGGCGGTCCGGCAGATGGGGCTCGCGATCCCGGTCGTGGCGAGGCTCGAGGGGACGAACGTCGACCAGGGCAAGGAGATCCTCCGCCGGTCCGGCCTCAAGATCGAGGCGGCCGACGGCCTGGCCGACGCCGCCCGCCGGGCGGTCAAGGCCGCGCGATGAGCATCTGGGTGGGGAAGCAGACGCGCCTCCTCGTCCAGGGCCTGACCGGGCGCGAGGGGAGCTTTCACGCGCTCGCGTGCCGGGACTACGGGACGCAGGTCGTCGCGGGCGTGACCCCGGGGAAGGGCGGCACGATCCACGAGGGGATCCCCGTCTTCGACACCGTCGCCGCCGCGGTCGAAGCGACGGGTGCGAACGCGTCCATGATCTTCGTGCCTCCCCCCTTCGCGGCCGACGCCGTCGCCGAGGCCGCCGAGTCCGGAGTCGGCATCATCGCGTGCATCACGGAGGGAATCCCGGTCAACGACATGGTGCGCGTCAAGGCCTTCCTCGCGCGGCGCGACGACGCGGGGGCGCCGGTGCGGTTGATCGGACCCAACTGCCCGGGCTTGATCACGCCGGGACAGTGCAAGATCGGCATCATGCCGGGTCGGATCCATCGCGAGGGCACCGTCGGAGTCGTTTCGCGCTCGGGCACCCTGACCTACGAGGCGGTCGATCAGTTGACGCGGCTCGGGCTCGGCCAGTCGACCGTGATCGGCATCGGCGGCGACCCGGTGAACGGGACGAGCTTCATCGACTGCCTCGCCGCTTTTCGAGACGATCCGGGCACCGAGGCCGTCGTGCTGATCGGCGAGATCGGCGGGATGGCGGAGGAAGAGGCGGCCTGCTGGATCTCGGGCAACTTCGCAAAGCCCGTGGTGGCGTTCATCGCCGGGCAGACGGCGCCGCCCGGGCGGCGGATGGGCCACGCGGGCGCCATCATCGCGGGGGGCCGCGGGACCGCGGCGGACAAGGTCAAGGCGCTCGAGGCGGCCGGGGTCGCCGTCGTCAAGTCGCCGGCGGACCTCGGGAGCCGCATGAAGGAGGTTCTCGGACGATGAACGCGCCGGCTCTCTACGAGGAAACGCAGGGCTTTGCGCCGTGGGTCTACGCGCTCCTGACGGTGGTGCTCGCCATCCTCGTGGGCGTCCTGTCGCTCCGCATGCGGACGACGCTCACGCCGCAGCAGCTGACGGCGGGGTTCGGGTTCCTCGGCTCCGTGCGCGTCCCGCTCGACGACGTCGTCCGCGCCGAAGCGGTGGAGTATCGCCCCGTGCGCGACTACGGAGGCTGGGGCCTGCGCGGCTTCGGACGCCGCCGCGCGGTCAGCGCCCGGGGCAACCGGGGCGTCCTGCTCGTCCGCCGCGACGGCTCGACCGTCCTCGTCGGATCGAAGGACCCGCGCAAGCTCCTCGCCGCCCTCGCCATGGCGGGTGTGGAGACCGAGGACAAGCTGCCGGCCGACATCCGGAGCTTCTAGCGGATCCCCCGACCCGGTGATCATGGACCGCGCTCGAAAGACTGAGGACCGCCGATGCAACGCACTCTGACGATTCTGAAACCCGATAGCGTCGCCGCCGGGAGAGTCGGCGCGATTCTCGCGCACCTCGAGCGCGAGGGATTCCGGTTCCTCGCGATGAAGCGGACCCGCCTTTCACCCGAGCAGGCGCGCGCCTTCTACGCGGTCCACCGCGAGCGCCCCTTCTACGACGCGCTCGTCCGATTCATGACGGAAGGGCCGGTCGTCGTCGTGGCTCTCGAGCGTCCCGACGCGGTCGGGCACCTTCGCAAGACCATGGGCGCGACCGACTCGCGCAAGGCCGAGCCCGGCACGGTCCGTCAGCTCCACGGCACCGACATCGAGCGAAACGCCATCCACGGCAGCGATTCGCCCGAGAACGCGGCGAAGGAAGTCGCGTTTTTCTTCAGCGAGGCGGAGTTGCTGTAGCAGGATTCAGGATTCAGGATTCAGGATTCAGGATTCGGATCCAGGATCCAGGATTTGGGATCTTGGACGCTCCCGCTCCTGAATCCTAGATCCTAGATCCCAGATCCTGGACCCTTCCTCCGCAGCGACACCAGCACCCGGTTCGCCACCCCCCGGAGCATCGCGACCTCGCGGCGGGAGAGCGGGCGGCCGGCGACGATCCGGCGCCACTCGCGCAGCGAGCGCTCGCGATGCCCGGTGTCGTAGAAGCCGATCGTGTCGAGGGCGCGGTCCCAGTGCGCGATCGGCGGCCTCGACCTCGGACGCCGGCGCCCACGGCTCGGCCGTCTCCGCCTTCTTCTCCCGGGCGAGGCTCGCGACCGCGAGCACGACGGCGACGGCGTGCGAAAGGTTCAGCGTCGGGAACTCGGGGCGCGTGGGCAGCTTGAGGCAGGCGCTCGCGCGGCTGCGCTCCTCCTCAGTCAGTCCGCTTCGCTCCGGGCCGAAGACGAAGGCGACGCGCGACCCTTCCCCGAGGCCGTCCAGGAACGGAGCGAGCTCCGAGAGGGTGAGGAAGCGCCGCTCCTCGCGCCCGCGCAGCGACGACGTCGCGACGACGGCGTCGAAGCCGGTGAGGGCCGCCGGAAGCGAGTCGAACCGGTCGAGCCCTTCGAGAACCGCGTCGGCCCCGGAAGCCAGCCGGTGCGATTCGTCGTCCACCGGGGCGGCCGGCTCGATCAGGCGTAAGTCCTTCACTCCAAAGTTCGCGCAGGCCCTGGCGACCGACCCGAGATTGGCCGGCAGACGGGGCCGGACGAGCACGACGGCCGGTCTCTCGGAGGGCATGCGGCGGATTATCGTCGACCGCCGAGGCCTTATAATTCTTCGGTGAAACGCCTCCGGGGATGGCTTCCCCTCCCGCTCCTGCTCCTCGTCCTCGGGGTCCCCGCGGCCGCCTCCGGCCAGGCGCGGCACCCGACACCCGCCGCCGAGGAGCTGCCGACCTACACCGAATCCGCCGGTTCCGAATACGTGCTTCTCCCGGTCGTCATTTTCGACAAGAAGGGGAGGTTCGCCGAGGGGATCGAGCAAGGCGACTTCCGCGTCTGGGTCGAAGGGAAGTCGGTCTCCCTGGACACGTTCGACAAGGACGACGGCGCCCCGGTCTCCTTCGCCTTCCTCGTGGACACCTCGGGCAGCATGAAGATCGCCGACAAGCTCGACATGGCGCGGGAGGCGATCCGCCAGATCGTCGCCAATCGGCGGGCGGGCGACGAGTTCGCTCTGTTCGCCTTCTCGGACGGCGAGGTCCGGCCGGTCTCCCCGTTCTCGAGAGACCCGGCCCCCCTGCTGCGGGGTCTCGCGACCCTGGAGCCCGAGGGGCAGACGGCGCTCTTCGACGCGGTCGCCGCGACGCCCTCGCGGCTCGTGGAAGGGAAGAATTCGAAGCGGGCGATTCTCCTCTTCACCGACGGGGTCGACAACGCCAGCCGTCTCTCGAGCCTGGAGATGGCAGAAATCCTGCAACAGGTCTCCACACCGGTCTACGCAATCGGCATCAAGAACGCGTCGTTCGACCGGCTGACCGACGAAGAGAGGGAGGAGCTCGCCCTGGACAACCTGAAGATGCTGGCGATGTCCTCGGGGGGCCAGATGTTCCTGGCGGCGGGTGAGGAGGACCTGCGCCCCCTGGCCGGCCGGATCGACTCCGAGGTCCGAAAGCAGTATTTGCTGGGGTTTACACCGTCGGGTCAGGGCGAGGTAAAATATCGGGTGGTCGTGGTGTCCGTGACGAAGCCCGGTTCCTGGGACGTCCGGACGCGGCGCGGCTATCGGGGAACCGCCCCGTAGCGCGCTGAAGAACAACATTTCTCAAGGGAGGGAGTCATGGGCAACCGAAGGTGGAGTCGGTGGATGGTGGTTAGCGGAGCGCTTCTTCTAGTCGCTTTCGGTCTCACGGGTTGCGCGACCAAGCGCTACGTGGGCGACGAAGTTTCTAAAAGCAGCACTGCGACCGAGAAGCACATCAGTCAGGTGGAGTCTCAGGTCGAGGCGACCCAGACGACCGTCCGCGAGCACGGCACGAAGATCGCCGAGCTCGACAAGACGAGTCGCGAGGCGCTCGAGCGGGCCCAGGCGGCCGGGAAGCTGGCCGAGGGCAAGTTCGTCTACTCGCTGGTGCTCTCGGACGACGCGGTGAAGTTCCCGGTCAACGGGTACGAGCTTTCTCCGGATGCAATCGCCAAGCTCGACGATTTCGCCTCGCGCCTGAAGACCGAGAACAAGAACGTGTACCTCGAGATCCAGGGGCACACGGACGCGACCGGCACGGAGCTCTACAACTATCGCCTGGGCGAGCAGCGGGCGGACGCGGTGCGGCGCTACCTGAACCAGAAGGGCGTGGCGTTGAATCGCATGTCCACCATCTCCTACGGCAAGGCGGAGCCGATCGACGACAACAAGACCAAGGAAGGGCGGGCCAAGAACCGCCGGGTCGTCGTGGTGGTGCTGGCCTAGTTTCTTCGTCTCGGAGGATTCGGAGAGCGCCCCGGCCGGCCCGGGGCGCTTTTCTTTTGGCGCGCGCCGGCTCGGAGGCTCGCGGTCGCGCGCGCGAAGTCTTCGGGGATCGGCGACTCGACGCGCACCCAACCCGTCCCCGCGGGGTGCGGGAAGCCGAGCCTCCGCGCATGCAGCATCTGGCGCGGGGCGAGGAGCGGAGGGGGCGGCAGAGCGGGCGGCCGGTAGACGCGGTCCCCCAGCACCGGGTGGCCGGCGTGGGCGAAGTGGATCCGGATCTGGTGGGTCCGGCCGGTCTCGAGCTCGACAGAGACGAGGCTCGCGCCGGAGAGCCGCTCGATCACCCGGTACCGCGTGACGGCGCGCCGCCCGCGCTCGCCGCCGCGCGCCACCCTCCTTCGGATCGCCTCGCCGTCACCGGCGAGCGCGTCCTCGAGCGTGCCCGACGCGGGAGGGGACCCTTCGACCAGGGCGACGTACTCGCGCTCGATCGCGTGGGCGCGGAACCGCTCCTGGAGGAAGACGAGCGCCTCGCGCGTGCGCGCGAACGCGATCGCCCCGGAAGTGTCGCGGTCGAGTCGGTGCACGACACCCACGTACGGGCGCCGGCGGTAGCGGTGCTGGAGATAGAGGGAGACCCGCGACAGGAGCGTGTCCTTCTCCTTCTCGGCCGTCGGCACCGCGAGGAGCCCCGCGGGCTTCTCGACGACGATGACATCCGCGTCTTCGTGCAGGACCGCGACCCGGGCGCGCACGCTTCGGCGGGGCGGGCGATTCGGTTGGAAGTCGAGGGCCGCGCCCTCGGGCACCTCCGCGCCCGGCTCGTCCCGCGTCTTTCCGGCGACGTCCACGCGCCCCGAGCGCACGGCCTCGCGCGCCGCCCGGCGGGAGAGGCCGAACCGCCGCGCGACCGTGAGGTCGAGCCTCACCGGGGAGCGGGCGGCGCCGGGCGCGGCACCCGGATCTCGACGAAGAACTGGGGGTCTCCGATTCGCGGCTCGGGTCCGGCGCCCGGGCCGTAGGCCGCGGCGGCCTCGAAGCGCTCGCGCGCGAAGCGGTCGAGATCGGTCAGGTAGTCGCGCCCGAAGCGGACCGAGCCGTGTCCGACGGCGAGCACGTTGGCGTACAGCACCGCGTCGGGCGGATGGCCGGAGAGCCGCGCGACCGCTTCGGCCTCGGCGGAAGCGTCCAGGTGCCCGGGGAAGAACTGATCCTGCGCCAGGGGATTTCGCAGTGCGAGGACGTAGTTGAAGAAACCGCCTTCCGGGAATCCGGTCAGGGTTCCCCCGGCCGGCACGCGGGCCTCGAGATCCTGGAGGGCGGCGTGCGTCGCCGCGGCGACGGGCTCGGTCAGCCAGACGGCGCCGGCCGGCGTCGAGACGCGGGACCAGCCGTCGGCGCGGAAGACGCGGGCGAGATCGACCCCGCGGGCGCAGGCGAAGACGGCGAGGGCCGCGGTCACGAGACCCGGCAGCCCGGCGCCGAGCGCGGGAGCGGCCCGATCGGCGAGGCGGGCGAGCGCCGCGAGCGCGAGGAGTAGCGGCAAGGGGAGGAGGAAGGCGCTGTAAGGCCCGGTGTACCCGGCGGCGAGCAGAAGGCGGGCCGCGAAGAACGCACCCGTGTAGAGGAGGGCATCGGGGATCGTCCCCGCGGGACCCGCGCCGGCGCGCGGGAGGACCCTCCGGCCGAGGCGGGCGATTCCGGCGAGAGCCACGAACGGGGGTGCCACCCGCACGAGCGGCGGGAAGAGCGAGAGGGTCTCGGCGAAACCCGACGGAGGAAAGAGAGTCGCGAGAGCGGCCGACGCGAGGATTCCGACGGCGGCGGCCTCGACCCATGGGCCGGCCGTCTTCGCGCGGGCGGCGACCGCCGCGGCCGCGGCGAGGAGCGCCCCGACGAGGAGCAGGAGGACGGCCGCGAGGGCGAGCTCCGCGAGGCGCAAGGCCGGCCGGTCGAGGCCCGAGTAGGCCGCGTAGATGTTGCGGAAGGTCTCGGGCGGTCCGACGACGGCGAGCCATCCTTCGCGGCGCAGGATCGGAAGGGGAGTGCCCGTGGAGAGGGCGAGGTAGATCGCGGCCGCGGCGAGGAGCGGCAGAAGCGCGGGGACGGCGAGGCGCCGGAGGCTTCTCCGCTCGAGCGCCAGAGCGACGATCGCCGCGAGTCCCATCTCCGGCCGCGACGTCAGCGCCGCGAAGAGGAGGATCGCCGCGGCTCGGTCCCCGGCGGCGCTCTGCCGGCCGGACGCGGCGGCGAGCGCCCAGACGATCGCCGCGGACGCGATCGCCGTGTCGAGGCTGAAGGGGAAGAGGTGGCAGCCCCCGGGCCGCTGGAAGAAGCAGACGACGACGAGGAGGGCCGTCGAGACCGGGGCGCGGACCGGCGAGAACAGCCGCCGCGCGAGGCGGCGCAGCCCCTCGAGGCTCGCGACGGCGACCACGGCCGCGAGCGCGACTCGAGCCGGAATCGAAGGCCCGGCGGCGCGGTCGACCGCGGCCGCGAGGTACGGGCCGAGCGGCCCATGGTAGAAGCGCACGTCGCGATAGAGGGCCTCGCCGCGGGAGAGTCGCCACGGCGTCTCGAGCTCCCGCCCCGCGTCCACGTACGGCTCGATCCACCGATTCCACGAGAGCAGCGCGAGGAGCAGGAAGACCGCGTACGGCAGGGCCGCGAGGGCCGCCTCGAGCGTCCGCGCAGGCGGCGGAGGCGGCTCGTCGCGATCGAGCCTGCTGGGCACGTCCGATGTTAACCCGGCTTGACTCGGCGCCCCCGACTCCGGACGATTCTCCCGTGCAGGAGAAGATGTCGAGCCGCAACCCGGTCGTCCGGGCGTTGGCCTCGGCCTCGTCCCACCTCTGGTTTCCGGTCAGCCTCGTGTGCGCGCGATATCTCCCCAAGCGCGTGCTCGATGCGGCCGCCCGCTCGATCACGGGCCGCTACATGCGCGGACGAGCCAAGTACATCGCCGCCTTGCGCGCCAACCTCTCGCGGATCCTGGGGATGCCGGAAGACTCTCCGGAGGTGGCGCGGAAGGTCGGGCAGATGATCGACGCCCACTTCATCGCCTGGGGGGACTTCCTCCGATTCGCGACCCTTCCGCCGGAGAGGGGGGCGGAGCTCGTCGAGGAGGTCGTGGGTTTCGAGCGGATCCTCGAGGCCCGGGCGAAGGGAAAGGGAGTGCTCCTCCTGACGGCGCACCTCGGCAACTGGGAGGTGGGCGGGCTCATGCTCGCGGCGGTCCGCCAGCCGATCCACGTCGTCCTCGTGCCCGACATCTACCCGGCGGTCGAGCGGGCCCGCCGCCGCCTGCACGAGCGAGCCGGCGTCACGGAGATCCGCGTGGACCGGAGCTTCGGCCCGACGCTCGCGGTCCTCCGGACGCTCGCTTCCAACGGGATCGTGGCGATGCAGGGGGACCGCGACTTCGACAACACGGGGGTCGAGATCGAATTCTTCGGCCGCGGCGCCTTTTTTCCTCGGGGCCCGCTGCGGATCGCCATGGCGACGGAGGCGACGGTCCTGCCGGCCTTCATCGTGCGCGTCGCGGACGGCCGCTATCGCGCGATCCTCGAGGAGCCCCTCTCGATCGACCGCGGCGGGGACCGGGAGGCGTCGCTCCGACGCAACCTCGAGCGGTACGTCGCGATCCTCGAGCGCTACGTCCGTCAGTACCCGGAGCAGTGGTACTGCTTCTATCCGTTCTGGGACGACCCGAGCCGGAGGAGGAACGAGGATTCCGGAGTCGGGAGTCGGGATTCCGGGCCACGACAAGGGTCTCCCTCCTGAATCCCGAATCCTGAATCCCGAATCCTTCACCTCCCCGGCTTCACGGCCCACACCGCCGCCACGAAGAACGCCGCGTAGTGCCGGGCGAGGCTCTCGACGTCCGGCAGGATCCGCGGGTCCACGAACCCCGCGGCGCGGAAGGCGCGCCGCCAGCTCTCGGGCGTCAGGAATCCGTGCGTCGGGCGGATCTCGGCGTCGGTCGCGACACCGGTGAAGTTCTGGAGGAAATTGAAGACGAACTCGACGTAGATCGGCTGGCTTTCGAAAGGCCGGACGCACTCGGAGAAGACCGCCACGCCCCCGGGCTTCAACGTCTCCCGGATCCGGCCGAGTGTTGCTCCGAGGTCCCGGGCGACGTGGACGGTATTGACCGCGTAGACGAGGTCGGCGCTCTCACGCGCGACGCCCTGCTCCGCGAAGTCGCGGTCCATGTCGAGACGCAGGAATTCGACCGGCAGCTCGGGGAAGCGAGCCCGAAGGTTCCGCTCCGCGCGCCGCAGGAAGGTCGGCACGATCTCGGTGAACACGTAGCGGCCGATGCGCGGGAGCGCCGCGTCGCGTGCGAGGCGCTCGGCGACCGCGAGGGCCGCCGATCCGGAGCCGCCGCCGATCTCGACGATCGTGGCCGGGCGACGCGGCAGCAGCCGCGCGACGGCCTCGGCGCCGAGTCGGTTGTTGATCTGGTAGAGCAGGTGGTCATTGGAGAAGTAGTCGAACCAGAGGGGGAGGCGCGTTGGGGCGAACAGGATCTCCTCTCCGGTCTTTTCGCCGCGCAGGAACTCCGGCACGTGCTCGACCATCGCCCGGACGACCGCGAAAGCGGGGAGCGAGGAGGGATCCGTCGCCCGGGCCATCGCCTCCGCGCGGTCGGGGTCGCCCGGCGGCAGCGGCTCGCGGAGCCGGTAGATCGGCCCGTCGCGCGACGGGAGGGCGTCCGAGGTACGCCTCGGCGGCGAGTTTGCGGAGGAACCACTCGAGCGGCGGCGCCGCCCGCGGCGCGTACCCCTTCGCCTGGAGCAGGCCCTCGACCGTGGCGCCCCGGCGAAGATCGGGCAGGAGGTCGAGCTCCCGCATCAGGCGCAGGAGCATCTCGACGGTGAACCGGTCGAAGTGCTCGGCGCAGAGGATGAAGGCGGGCGTGAAGAGGGCCCGCATCTCGAGGTCGGGGATGCGGGCGAGCAGGTCGTGCAGCTCTTCGGTGCGGGCGACCATTCGGCGATTCTATGGGAGCGGTGGAGACAGAGACTGAGGACGGTGGACGCGGGACTGAGGACTCGCGCGGCTCGAGTCACAGTAGTCCTCAGTCCGCAGTCCTCCGTCCTCAGTCCGATTCCAGTTACACTGTTGTTTCTCAGATGAAAAATTGTGTCGCTGCGGCGGCAATTCTGCTGCTCTTTGCCGCCCCGGCCGCCGCCGCCGAAGCGCCGCGCGTCGTCATCCTGGGCTTCGACGGGGCCGACGCCGCGATCGTCGAGGAGATGATGGAGGCGGGCCGGCTGCCGAATCTCTCCGCTTTGAAGCGCCGCGGCGGCTACTCGCCGCTGACGCCGACGGTGCCGGCGCAGACCCCGGTGTCCTGGGCGACGTTCACGACGGGGCTCGACCCGGGCGGCCACGAGATCTTCGACTTCCTGAAGCGGGACCCGGCCGACCGCGTGCCGACCTTCGCCGTGGCGGACGAGACGACCGCGCCGGTCCTCTTCGGCCGGGCGAACCCGATCGCCCTCGGCCTGGCGGCGGGGCTCCTCTTCTGGTCGCGGCCGCGCTCCTCTTCCTCGCGCGCCGGCGCCTCGCTCGTCTTCCTGATCCTCGACTCGCTCGGCATCGCTGGCCTTCCTCGGCGTCTTCCTGGCCGTCCGCGCCTGGCTCCGCCGCGACCCGGCCGGCCGTGAAGAACAACCGGCGCGGCGAGACCTTCTGGAGCGTCGCGAGCGCGCGTCCGGCGACCGTGATGCGCATGCCGGTGACCTTTCCGCCCGAGCCCTTCCGGGACGGGACGGCTGCTCTCCGGCCTCGGCGTGCCCGACATCTCGGGCCGGATCGGCAAGCCGGCCTTCTACACGTCGGATCCCTTCTTCGCGCCGCGCGAGGGCAACGACTTCTCGATCGAGCTCGTCGCGCCTCGAGTCGAACGTCGGCACGCTCGGCGACGAAGATCGTCGGGCCCGCCGGGCAAGCCCTTCGGCCTCGAGGGGCTCGATCGAGCTGCCGCTGACGCTCACGGTCTCGCCGGCGCGCGACCGGCTGACCGTCGCGGTCGCGGGCGAGAAGGTCGAGCTCGCGGCCGGCGGCTGGAGCGAATGGGTCTCGACTCCGTTCCGGGTCAACCCGCTCATCACCGTGCACGGCTACGCGCGCTTCCGCCTCGAGAGCGTCAAGCCCGAGATCGCGCTCTACCTTTCGCCGATCCAGTTCGACCCGGAGCGGCTGCCGCCCGGCTTCGCCCTCTCCTCGCCGCGGCGCTTCGCGCGGGAGCCTGCTCGAGCGGTTCGGCCGCTACAAGACGATGGGCTGGGCGATCGACACCTGGTCCATCCAGTCGGGCACGCTTCACGGAGGAGGCCTTCCTCGAGGACGTCGCCGACACCGTCGAGCAGGAGCGCAAGATGCTCGCCGCGCTGCTCGCGGAGCGGTCGCGTCTGCTCTTCCACTACTTCGAGTTCACCGACCGCGTCGGCCACGTCTTCTGGCGGCTGCGCGATCCGAAGCACCCGGCCTACGACGCCGCGCTCGCCGCCAAGTACGGCGACGCGATCGAGAAGTCCTACGAGACGATGGATCGCGATCGTCGGCGACACGGCGAAGGCCCTGACGCCGGAGGACGTGCTGATCGTCCTCTCGGACCACGGCTTCGCGACGTGGCGCCGCTCGGTCAACTACAACACGTGGCTGGTCGAGAACGGCTACCTGGTCCTGAAGGGGGGCGCCGAGCGCAAGAACCTCGAGGCCCTCTTCTCGCGGGGCCAGTTCTGGGAGTCGGTCGACTGGTCGAAGTCGCGCGCGTACGCGATGGGCCTCGGGCGACATCTACGTCAACCTCGAAGGGGCGCGAGGCCGGGGGGATCGTCAAGCCGGGGGCGCCGTACGAGGCGCTGCGGGACGAGCTCGTCGCGAAGCTCGAAGCCGCTGACGGATCCGAACGGCGGCGAGCGCGCCGTCTCGCGGGTCTTCAAGCGCGAGCAGGTCTATCGCCGCTTCGACCCGCGCCTGATCCCGGACCTGATCGTGACCAACCGGCCGGGCTACCGCGTCTCCTGGCAGTCCTCGCTCGGCGTGCCGACGGAGAGCGTCTTCGAGGACAACCGCGACGTCTGGTCGGGCGACCACTGCTCGCTCGACCCCGACCTCGTGCGCGGGATCCTCTTCGCCTCGAAACCCTTCCGCGCGGCTCCGGTGCCGGCGATCGCCGACGTGACGGCTTCGGTGCGGTCGTTGCTCGGCGCGGAGCCGGTCGCGGATGCGGCCGGAAAGTCGTTGTGGTGAGAAAGAATTGAATCATCGATTCATCGAGTCAATGAATCAATGAGTCAATGAATCAATGATCCGATTCCTGCTCATCGCGACGCTCGCCCTCCCCGCGCCCCTCGCCGCCCAGGCTCCCGACTCCCCATCCGGGGATCAACAGGGCCGCGAGGACCTCGCGAGGATCCAGGCCCGCATCCAGTCCCTCGAGAAGAAGCTCGCCGAGAGCGAGCGCAACGTCGCGACGGCCGAGGATCAGCTGAAGCGCCTCGACCTGCGATTGGACCTCGCGACGGAGGAGCATCGGGCGTTGAAGGCGAGGCGGGACGACCTCGCGCGGCGCTTGAAGTCGCTCTCGGCCGACCGGGAGGCGGCGGCCGCCGCCGCCGAGAAGAGCCGCGGGTCGCTGGTCGCCCGGGCCCGCGTGCTCCAGCGCTTCGGCCGATACGGATACTTTCGCATCCTGCTCGAAGCCCGCGACCTCGGCGCATTCCTCTCGAGCATCGATCGCCTGGACGCGCTCGCCCGGCGGGACGGCCAGCTCCTTTCACGCGACCGCGCCGCGCGCGAGCGCCTGACCGCGGATCTCGCCCGCGAGCAGCAGGTCAAGAAGGAGATCGACCGGCTCTACGGGGTCAGCCGGCGCGAGGCGATCCGGGTCGCCGCGATCCGCCAGGAGCGGGAGGAATTCCTCGCGCGCCAGCGCCGCTTCACGGCGGCCGGGCGTGAGGAAGTGGTGACCCTGACCGACAAGGCCGCGCGGCTGGAGCGACTGCTCGAGACCCTGTCGCGCCAGTCGAGCGACGAGCCGTCGAGCCCCTCGGGCAGCATCCGCCCCTGGAAGGGCGTTCTCGACTGGCCGGCGCGCGGCACCTTGATCGAGACATTCGGCCGCCACCGGCACCCGCGATTCGACGCCTGGACCTTTTCGAACGGCGTCTCGCTCACGCTCCCCGCGGGCACGCCGGTCCGCGCCGTCTACACGCGGGAAGGCCGTCTACGCGCAGTGGCTGGCCGAGTACGGAAACCTCGTGATCCTCGACCACGGCGACGGGGTCCTGACGCTCTACGCCTGGCTGCAGACGGTGCACGGTCGCTCCCGGCTCCTACGTGCCCGCCGGCACCGCCGTCGGCACCGCCGGGACGGGCCCCGGCCGCGACGAGCCGGGGGTCTATTTCGAGGTTCGGGACCGCCAGAAGGCGCAGGACCCCGTGGCGTGGCTGCGTTAGGGAAGACGAGGGGCGGGGGGCGAGGGGACGGGCGAGGGAAAGCAGATCCGATCCCTCGTCCCCAACCCCCCAACCCCTAACCCCCAACCCCTAACCCCTGGGCCTACCAGGAAGATGCTCCCCAGTGCCTCTGTTACCATCGCGATGATGAAATCCAACCGCTCCCGCCTCCTCTTCGTCGTGGGCTCGGTGGCCGCGCTCGTCTCCCTTCGGGCCGTGTCGGGCACGGAAGGGGCGGCGAAGGATCCCGCGACCCGGGCGCTCTCCATCTTCTCCGACGTTTTCTCCCTGACCCGGTCGAACTACGTCGAGCCGGTGGACAACAAGACGCTCCTCGAAGGGGCCTACGACGGGATGTCGGACGCCCTGGATCCCTACTCGTTCTACGTGCCCGCGTCCGAACGCGCCGCGTTCCGCACGGAGCGGGCGTCGGGCGAGACGAATCCGGGCATCTTCGTGGCGCGCCGGGGAGGATTTCCGTACGTCATCGGGCCGCTCCCGGGATCGCCCGCGGAGAAGGCCGGGGTCCGGCCGGGCGACTTGATCGACACGATCGACGGAAAGAGCGTTCGCACGGCGCCGCTCTGGAAGATCCGCTCGGCCTTGGACGGCGCCGAGGGCACGAGCGTCGCCTTGATCGTATTCCGCGCGGGGGACGAGAACCGCGTGAGCCTGCGCGTTCCCCGGAACCGCTGGGACGCGCCGCCGGTCTCGTCGCGATGGGATCGGGACGTCGCGATCGTCCGCGTCCCGTCGATCGGCCCGGCCACGGCGAAGCAGCTTTCGGAAACGATCGAGGAGGCGAAGCAGCGCTCCGTCTCGAAGATCGTCCTCGACGTCCGCGGCGCGATCGGAGGAGAGGCCGCCGACGCCGCCGCGTCCGCCTCCCCGTTCGTCGGAAAGGGTCCGATCGCGACCGTCGTCTCGCGCCGCGCGCCGATGCCGCCGCTCGACGCGGCGGGCGAAAAGGCCTGGAGCGGAAGGATCGTGATCCTGATCGACGACTCCACCGCCGGCGCCGCCGAGGTCTTCGCCGCCGCGCTCCACGATCGGGGGTCGGCGACGACGGTCGGCGAAACCACGGCCGGAATGGCGGTCGTCCAGCGCCAGGTCCCCACCCCCTCCGGAGGGCTCCTCTCCATGACCGTCGCCCGCTACGTCTCGCCTTCGGGAGCGGTCCTGGGCGGCAAGGGGCTCTCGCCGGACGAGAGGGTCCTCGTGATTCCCGGAGACGGCACGGAAGCGAAGGACTCGATCCTCGAGCGCGGCCTCGAGATCGCCCGCGCGCCCGTCTCGGACCGCAAGGCGGCCTGACCGGCATTGCCTCGGCGCCCTCGCCGGATCTCCGCGGCGACCCTCCTCTTCGCCAGCCTCTCGCTCGTCCTCGCCGTCGCCGTCGTCTGGCTCTGGCGCACGCGCCCGGCGCCGGCTCCCGCGCCCGCGGCGCTCACCCCCGCCCCGGCCCGGACGCGGCCGCCCCGGACGCCGCGTCCGGCGGCCGCCCCGCGCGAGCGCCGCACCCCGCCGCCCTCGGCCGGCCCGACCTCTCCGCGCATCGCCGTTCTGATCGACGATCTCGGCAACGACCGGGCCGCCGTCCGGCGCATCGCGTCCTGGCCCTATCCCGTGGCGGCGGCCGTCCTGCCGGGCCTGCCCGGGAGCGCCGACGCGGCGCGCGCGCTGACGTCGTCGGGCAAGGAAGTTCTGCTGCATCTGCCGATGGAGCCGCATGGCTATCCGGGCGTCCGGCCCGGACCGGGCGTCGTGCTCCGCTCTCAGAGCGACGAGGAGATCGCGGCCACACTCGAGCGGGACCTCGACACGGTCCCGGGCGCCGCCGGCATCAACAACCACATGGGTTCGGCGGCCACGGCCGACCCGCGGGTCATGCGCGCCGTCGCCCGCGTGCTCGCCCGCCGCGGGCTCTACTTCGTGGACAGCCGCACGACCGTGTCCACGGTGGCTCGCGACGCCGCCGAAGCGGCCCGCGTGCCGTCGACGTCGCGGCGGGTCTTTCTCGACGACATCGCCACCCCCGAGGCGGTCGGGCGCGCCTTCGACGATCTGCTGCGCCGCGCGGCGGCCGAAGGCGAGGCCCTGGCGATCGGACACCCACACGCGGCGACCCTCGACGTGCTCGAGCGCGAGCTGCCGACGCTGGCGGCGCGGGGAGTGAGGCTCGTGCGGGTGCGGGAACTGGTGAGGTAGGAAACAGGATTCAGGATTGGGGATTCAGGGAGGTCCCCGAATCCGGAATCCCAGATCCCGAATCCTTCTCTTCCTCCTTCGCCTCCTCCCAGTATCGGTCGAGCTCCGCGATCGGGATCTCTCCCATCTCCCTTCCCGACGCGTGCGCCCGCCGCGAGACGCCGGCGAAGCGCGCCCGGAAGCGCCGGTTGGTCCGGCGCAGGGCGGCCTCCGGGTCGATCCCGCGCCGGCGCGCCAGGTTGACGGCCGAGAGCAGCAGGTCGCCGATCTCCCGGGCCTCGGCCTCGGCGTCGCCCCGGCCGGCGGCCTCGCGCCACTCTTCGAGCTCCTCGGCGATCTTGGCCGCGACGTCGGCGTCGCGCTCCCAGTCGAAGCCGAGGTCCGCGGCGCGCGACGTCATCCGAAAGGACGCGGCGAGCGCCGGCAGCGCCGGCGGAATGCTCTCGAGCGGGTCGGACCCCGCACTCTTCTCCCGCCGCTTGCGCGCCTCCCATCCGCGCGCCACTTCCTCCGCGTCCCGGGCCCGGACGTCTCCGAAGACGTGCGGGTGCCGCTCGATCATTTTTCGGGTGATCCCGTCCGCGACGTCCTCGACGGTGAACCAGCCGCGCTCGGACGCGAGCACCGAGAGAAACAGGATCTGGAACAGCAGGTCGCCCAACTCTCCCCGGAGCATCCCCGGGTCGCTCGTGTCGATCGCGGCGAGGACTTCGTGGCACTCCTCGAGGAGGAAGGCTTGAATCGTCTCCGGCGTCTGCTCCTTGTCCCAGGGGCATTCGCGGCGGAGGCGTTCGACGAGGGAGACCAGGCGCTCCAGGGTCTCGGGCCGGCTCACCCGAGCGATCATATTCATCGCCGCGCGCCCGCGGGCCCGGGGAAAGGGACCGGAGCCCTGCGACCTGCTAAGATTTCCGCGTTCCTCTCCTCGAGCGCCATGGCTGAAGAAGAAGAGAAGCCCATCCGCGTCGTCGATCGCCGCATGTTCACGCCCGAAGGGGACTTGCGCCCCGACTTCGAGGCGACCGAGGAGAGCCGTCCGGAGCCCCCGCCGCGGCCGGCGGCCTCGGCCCCCCCCGCGCCCGCCGCCCCGGCGGAGCCGGCGGGCGAGCCGCCGCCGGCTTCCCCGGACGAGGGGGCCCCCGCGGAGCCGCGGGGCGCCTTCGCGCTCCTCGTGCAGATGCTGGCGATGCCGGCCTACGCGTCGCTCGGCCTCGTGCCGGATCCGGCCACAGGGCGCCAGCGCGTGGACCGCACCGCGGCGCGGGAGATGATCGACTTGCTCGCGCTCCTCGAACAGAAGACGCGGGGCAACCTCTCGTTCGAAGAGTCGAACTTCCTCTCGAGAGTCCTCTACGATCTGCGCCTGGCCTTCGTGGAGGTGAGCCGTCCGCCCGCCAAGTGAGCGGGGGCGGGCCCGCCTCCTCCTCGGAATCTGGCTGTCGGTGTCCCTCGCGGCGGGCGCCGCCCTTTTCGCTCAGGAAGCGGTCTCCCCGCTGCCGCCGCCGGTGACGCGCGGGCTCTACCGCGCCAACTGGTTCGAGTTCTTGAACGCCCTGCTCGAGGACGACGAGTCCGCGGCCACTCAGGCCTTGACGCGCCTGCGCCGCGCGGCGCAGGCGGCCGGCGTGCGGTACCTCTCCGACTTCTCCCGGACGGCCGTGTACCAGGGCCGGCGCGCGGAGCAGCAGGGGCAGACGGCGCGGGCCGCCCGTGCCTTCGACGCCGCGATCGCGCTCGACGCGACGAGCTACGACGCGGTGGCCTCGAAGATCGGGTTCCTCCTGCGGCAGAAGCAGATCGGCAAGGCCGCCGCGCTCCTGCCCGACGCGGCCGGGGCGCTCCTGCAGACTCGGGAAGCGCGCTTCGCGCTCTTCTCGTCGCTCACGATCTGGGGCGTCATCGCCTTCGTGGCGGCGGGGCTCGGCACGGTCGTCATCCTGCTCGCGCGCGCCGGGCCGAGGCTCGCCCACGACCTCGGCGAGCGCGCGCAGCGGATCTTCGGGTCGGGAGCCGGGCTCCCGTTCGCGCTCGTCCTCCTCGCTCTTCCGCTCGCCGCGGGCCTCGGGCCGGTCTGGCTGCTCCTCTGGTGGGCGGTGCTCGTCTTCCCCTACGGCACCTCGCGCGAACGCGGGTTCATCGCGGCCGGCCTCGCCGTCACCGCGCTCGTGCCGCTCCTCCTCGCGTCCCTCGGCCGGGAGAACATCCTGCGGCGGTCCCCGCTCTACGTCGCGGCGGTGGATCTCGAGGAGCAGCGGGAGGACGGCGCCGCCGAGGACGGGCTGCGCCAGGCCTCGACCGTGTTCTCGGAAGACCCGGACGTCTGGTTCCTGCTCGGGATGTACGCGCAGCGCGCCGGGGACACGCAGCGTGCCATCGCCTCCTACGATCGGGCCGTGGCGGCGGATCCGAAGGACTACCGGTCCTACGTCAACCGGGGCAACGTCCGCTTCGAAGAGGGCGACTACGCCGAGGCGAGCCGGGACTACTCGGTCGCCGTCGAGCGCAATCCGCGCGCCGCCGAGGCGCTCTACAACCTCTCCGTCGCGCGCGGAGAGCTGTACGACTTCCAGGGACAGGCGGACGCCATGGGGCGCGCCCGCGCCGTCTCCGAGTCGAATGTGGACGACTGGTCGAGCCGCTCCACGCTGTCGCGCGTCGTGCCGGCGGCCTACCCCGAGGCCCGTGCGCGCCGCCGGATCGAGACCTGGAACGCCCAGTCGAAGAGCCGGCGCCTGCCGGGCCACCTGCCGGAGAGCGGCCTCCTCGACGCCGTCCGGTCTCCCGCGACGCTCGGCCCCGCGGCGGCGCTCGTCCTCGCCCTCCTCTGGGCCTGGTGGCGCGGGAGGCGCGGGGTGGCGGCCGAGTGCGTGCGCTGCGGGCGTCCGTTCTGCGCGCTCTGCAAGCGGTACGGAGATCCGCCCCTCTTCTGCACGCCCTGCGTGCGTCTGGAGATCAAACGCGAGGAGCCGGGCATCGAAGCGCACGTCCTCCAGACGCAGGAGGTGCGCCGGCGCGTGCGCGGGAGGGACCGGGCGTGTCGCGCCCTCTCCCTCTTCCTGCCGGGCACCCACCCCTTCTTCGCCGAGCGGGCCGGGCGGGGGTTTGCCCTCCTCTTCGCGTTCTTCTTCGCGCTCGCGGCGGCGCTCGTCGGCTGGCACTTCTTCCAGATCCGCCCGCTCGCCCCGCGGCCCCTTCTCGCCCCGCTCGCCGTCGGCGCCGGCGCCGCGGCGCTCGCGCTCTGGGTGACGGGGAACGTCTCGGCCTGGAGGAACTCGCATGGGGCTTGAAGGGACCCTCAAGGCCTTCTCGCTCGCCGACATCTTCCAGGTGCTCGGCATGCAGCGAAAGAGCGGGGTCCTGATCGTCGAGGACGGCGAGGACACGATCACGATCTCCTTCCTCGGCGGCCAGATCGTGTCCGCCGAGTCGCGCCTGCACCGGCAGGAGAACCAGATCGGGAAGCTGATGCTGCGCTCCGGCCGGCTGACCGAAGGCGAGCTCGCGCGCGCTCTCGAGCTCCAGAAGGACACGCGTCAGCGCCTCGGATTCCTCCTGATTCGCGAGCGGATGGTCTCGCCCGAGGACCTGAAGGAGGCGCTGCGCCTCCAGATCTTCCGCACGCTCCAGCGCGCCTTCCAGCTGACCGACGGGAGCTTCCGCTTCAGCCAGGAGGGGCGGATCGAGTACGACGCGGACCACATGGCGCCGGTGCCCACCGAGAGCGTGCTCATGGAGGCGGCGCAGATCCACGACGAGCTGCCGCGCCTGAAGGAGAAGATCCGGAGCAACGACATCGTCTTTCGGCGGGCGCCCGGCAAGGAGACGCTCCAGCTCTCTTCGGCGGCCGAGCCGCCGGCCGAGGGGACGCTCGCCGCTTCGCGGGCCGAGCAGGAGACCTGGCAGTGGATCGACGGCCGCCGGACGGTCACGCAGATTCTCGAGAGCGCGTTCCTCTCCGACTTCGAGGTCCTGAAGGGGCTGTCGGATCTGCTCGACCGGAAGCTCGTCGTCGAAGGCCGCGCCCCCGAGCCGCTGCCCGAGGCGATCCTCGAGCCGGAGCCGGCCGAGCTGCCGCCGCCTTCCGAGCCGGTCGAAGCGGCCCGCGGCGTCTCGCTCGGAGCGATCGCTCTGTGGCTCGGGGTCCTCGCGGTCGGGGCGCTCGCCCTCTGGCGCGTTCCTCGAAACCCCTGGAACTTCCTGCTGCGTCCGTGGGCCGAGAATTCGCCGTTCGGCGTCTTCGCCAAGTCGGTCTCGCTCGATCGCCTCTCGGCGGTCGAGCGGGCCGTGCGCGTCTCCTACGACGCGACCGGGCGGTATCCCGCGCACGCTCGAAGATCTCACCAACGGCGGGATCCTCCCCGAGGCGGCGTTGACCGATCCCTGGGGCCGCTCGTATCGCTACATCCTGCGGCCCGAGCGCGGAAAGTTCGGCCTCTACGGCAAGGACGAGCGGGGCCACATCGACCTCGACCTCTCCTTCGACCGGACCCTCGCTCCGGTCGCGGAGGTGCGCCCTGGCCAGAACGCGCCCCGCCAGCCGGAAGGCCAGCCTTCCGTGCAGGTTGTGGAATAGCTTGAGTCTATTAGGCTTAGAAAAAGACAAAAATAGCTTGACAATGCTCGACTAAGATTCTAGAGTTCTCCTTCCTCGGGCGGCCTGACGCCGCGCGGGTAGGTTTTTTTGCAGGCGGAGGGAGAACCCAAATGAGCAAGATCATCGGAATCGATCTCGGCACGACCAACTCGTGTGTCGCCGTGATGGAGGGGGGCGACCCGGTCGTCATCCCCAACGCGGAAGGCAATCGAACGACACCGTCGGTCGTCGCGTTCTCGAAGACCGGCGAGCGCCTGGTCGGCCAGGTGGCCAAGCGGCAGGCGATCACCAACCCGGCGAACACCGTCTTCTCGATCAAGCGCTTCATGGGGCGCAAGTACTCGGAAGTGACCGAGGAAATGAAGATGGTGCCCTTCAAGGTCGTCGCGGCCGCCAACGGCGACGTGCGCGTGAAGGCCGGCGGCAAGGAGTACTCGCCGCCCGAGATCTCCGCGATGATCCTCGACGAAGCTGAAGGAGGCCGCCGAGGCCTACCTGGGCGAGAAGGTGACGCGCGCGGTCATCACCGTGCCCGCCTACTTCAACGACTCGCAGCGCCAGGCGACCAAGGACGCCGGCCAGATCGCGGGCCTGACGGTCGAGCGGCTGGTCAACGAGCCGACGGCGGCGGCGCTCGCCTACGGGCTCGACAAGAAGAAGGACGAGACGATCGCGGTCTACGACTTCGGCGGCGGCACCTTCGACATCTCGATCCTGGAGGTCGGCGAGGGCGTCGTCGAGGTCAAGTCCACCAACGGCGACACGCACCTGGGCGGCGACAACATCGACCAGCGGATCATCGACTGGATCCTGGCGGAGTTCAAGAAGGACCAGGGCGTCGACCTCTCGAAGGACCCGATGGCGATGCAGCGCCTGAAGGAGGCCGCCGAGAAGGCCAAGATCGAGCTCTCGAACGTCGTCGAGACCGACGTCAACCTGCCGTTCATCACGGCGGACGCCTCGGGCCCGAAGCATCTGCAGTTGAAGCTGACGCGCTCGAAGCTCGAGCAGCTGGTCGAGGACATCATCCAGAAGTCGGTCGGCCCCTGCAAGCAGGCGTTGAAGGACGCCGGCCTCGAGGCGAAGGACATCGACGAGGTCGTCCTCGTGGGCGGCCAGACCCGCATGCCGCGGATCCAGGCGCTCGTCAAGGAGCTCTTCGGCAAGGAGCCGCACCAGGGCGTCAACCCGGACGAGGTCGTGGCCGTCGGCGCCGCGATCCAGGGCGGCGTGCTCGCCGGGGACGTCAAGGACCTGCTGCTGCTCGACGTGACGCCGCTCTCGCTCGGCATCGAGACGCTGGGCGGCGTCACGACGCGGCTGATCGAGCGCAACACGACGATTCCGACCAAGAAGAGCGAGACGTTCTCGACGGCCTCGGACAACCAGACCTCCGTCGAGATCCGCGTGCTCCAGGGCGAGCGCGAGATGGCCCGCGACAACAAGACGATCGGCGTCTTCCACCTGGTGGGCATCCCGCCGGCGCCGCGCGGCGATGCCGCAGGTCGAGGTCACGTTCGACATCGACGCCAACGGCATCATGAACGTCTCGGCCAAGGACCTCGGCACCGGCAAGGAGCAGAAGATCACGATCACCGCGTCGTCCGGCCTCAACAAGGACGAGATCGACCGGATGGTCAAGGAGGCCTCGGCGCACTCGGAGGAGGACCGCAAGCGGCGCGAGGAGATCGAGGCCAAGAACCGGCTCGACAGCCTGATCTACGCGACGGAGAAGTCCTTCAACGAGAACCGGTCGAAGCTCGACGCCGGGCGAGATCGGCAGCTTCGAGTCGGCCCTCTCCGACGCCAAGAAGGCGCTCGAAGCCGGGCGGCACGGAGAACATGAACTCCGCGGCCGAGCGGCTCCAGCAGGCTTCGCACAAGCTGGCCGAAGTCATGTACCGGAGCGCCGCGTCCTCGTCGTCGGGCCCGGCCTCGGGCGGCGGGCCCTCCGCGGGCCCGGCCGGCGCGGGCAAGGAGGACGAAGTCATCGACACGGAGTACGTGGACACGGAGAAGAAGTGAAGGGAGCTGCGTCAGCCGTGCAGCTCTCAGCTCTCAGCCGGCAAGGCTGACTGAGGAGGCTCGACGGCTGACAGCTGTAAACTGATAGCTACTCCATGACCGATTTCCGCTGGAACTCGCTGCAGGATCTCTTCGGGATCCAGGAGAAGATGAACCGCCTCTTCGAGGAGACGATCCATCGCACCGAGTTCCCCGACGAGGGGCTCTCGACGCGCGCTCTGGTCGCCGGCCGCCGACGTCTACGAGACGCCCGAGGAGATCATCCTGCACATCGAGCTGCCGGGCGTGCGGCTCGACGACGTCCGGCTCGAGTCCCTGGAGGGCAAGCTCCGGGTCTCGGGCCACCGCCGCCCGGAGAACGGGGTCGAGCCCCGCCACTTCGTCCGCATGGAGCGGATCTACGGGAGCTTCTCGCGAGAGTTCGCGGTGCCGTCGTC
Organism: uncultured Acidobacteriota bacterium; assembly: GCA_963707935.1. Classification (GTDB taxonomy): domain Bacteria; phylum Acidobacteriota; class Thermoanaerobaculia; order UBA5066; family Gp7-AA6; genus DATBFU01. Next base: position 88,316 of record CAVPRN010000005.1, read on the forward strand.
GCTCGATCCGTCCCAGATCAAGGCGACCCTGCGCGCGGGGGTGCTCAAGATCGCGGCGGCCAAGAGCGACCGGGGCCAGGCGATCGCGGTCGAGACGAAGAAGGCGAAGATGAGCGCCCCGCCGCACGGGGGTCTATCGCATCGGGGCCATCTCCGAGCGATTCGGGATCCACCCGCAGACGCTGCGCCTCTACGAGCGGGAGGGGCTGCTGCGCCCGGCCCGCACCGAAGGCAACACGCGGCTCTACGACGCCGACGACGATCGAGCGGCTCGAGATCATCCTGACCCTGACGCGAGACCTCGGCGTCAACCTGGCGGGGGTCGAGGTGATCCTCCACATGAAGGAGCGGATGGAGTCGATCCAGGGGGACGTCCAGCAGCTGCTTGACCGTGATCCGGGAGGAGATGGGGACCCGCCGGGGCCAGATCGACCGCCGGTTCGCCCTGACGACCGATTCCGAAGGACTCCGGCGCGCTCGCCCGGACCGATCGCTCGAAGCGCTGAGCTTCGGGTCAAGAGCCGCGGCGCGGGGCGCGTCTCTTGCTCTCTGGGGCTAGAATGCGCCCTCGCGAAGGAGGTTCCCCCGTGAAGAAGCTCTTGTCGGCCGCCGTGGCGTTTGGTCTGGCGATCGCCGCGCTCGGTCAGCTCTCCAAGTACAAGGACTGGCCGAAGTCGCCCGAAGCGGACTTTCTGACGCCGGCCGAGAGGTCGGAATGGTCCAAGGTCGCGACGGACGCCGACGCCGAGAAGTTCATCGCGGACTACTGGGCCAAGCGGGGCGGAGAGCCCTTTCGCCAGGAGGTCGCCCGCCGGATCGCCGCGGCGGACCAGCAGTTCAAGATGCGCGGTCAGAAGGGCTCCGAATCCGCCCGCGGCCGCATCTTCATCACGCTCGGGACCCCGACCCGGGTCATGGAGGCCCGCGCTCCCGGAGCGGATGGGCAGTCGGGCACCGACTCGGGTGCGGCCGGCTCGGCTTCGGGCCTCTCGGCGCTGCAGCAGGAGAGCGGGCCGGGGCCGGTCGTGCAGACGTGGATCTACGACAAGTCGAGATTCGACGCCTCCTGGGACGTCGGCGAAGTCCGCGCGGTGATCAACGTGGACCCGCAACGGGGACGCGACGAGCTCCAGAACGCCGGCCTCGTGAACAAGGCGATCGACAAGGTCAACGAGAATCGCCTGGCCGACGCCGCGAAGAAGGGCGCGGCGGCCGCCGGGGAGGGGGCGCTGCCGCGTCGGCTCCCGCGTCGTCCGCGCCGCCGCCCGCCGCGGCTGCCGCCGCGGTGGCGCCGCCCGCCCCCGCGGCGTCGATCCCGGCGGCCGCGAAGACCTCGCTCGACGCGGCCATGAAGGCGGCCGGCTCCAGGCCGCCCGCCGGCTACTGGGGCGGCGCCTTCCGAACGGTCACCGGCGAGCCCTTCTACGCCTTCCAGATGCAGTTGCCCGCGGCGAAGGTGCCGCCGGCGGCGCGGCGAAGTTGGGCGGCGTCGTCACGACGGAGGCCGGCGCCGAGGCGGCCACGTTCTGGGAGGACGCCGCGCTCGTCGACAGCCGGAGCGGCGCGGTCACGGACAAGGCGGCCGACCACTCGATCGTGCTTCCTCCCGGCCAGTACCGCGGCGCCTTCGGCATCTACTCGCCGGACGGCTCGACCGAGCTCACGTCGGCCGCGACGAGCTTCACGATTCCCGAGAAAGCGAGCGACTTCCAGGTCTCGCCGCTCATCCTGGCGTCGACACTCACTCCGCTGACCAAGCGCCCGAATCCGACGGACCCCTTCGTCTTCGGGATGGAGAAGCCGATTCGCGTCGAGCCGAAGGGCAACGGCATGTTCTCCCGCGAGGACGGGCTCTGGTACTTCTACACGGTCTCGAATCCCGCGCTCCCCGCCGAGGCTCCGGCGGCGGCCACGGCCGAGGCGCCCGCGCCGTCGGCGACCCCCGGGGCGGCGGGGGCGGCTCCCGCGGCGGCGGCTCCGGCCGCGCCCCGGCCCCGGGTCATGACCCGCATCGGCGTGCTGCGCGACGGGAAGCCCGCCTTCCAGCCGGCGACTCTTCCGGCGGAGCTGCAGCCGCTCGGCACCGACTACTACGCGAGCGGGAGCGAGATCCCGCTGGCGACCTTCGAGCCCGGCTACTACACCTTCACCCTGAACGTCCGCGACCTGAACGCGCCGCGCGACTCGGCCGCGTTCAAGGGCATCGACCGCAGCGGCGACTTCATCGTCCTCTCGCCGGACGGCGCGATGCCGCCGACCCCGACCCCCGTCCCGCCCAAGGCGACGCCGACGCCGAGACCCAAGAAGAAGTAGTCGCGTCTCGGCTCAGGCGGTGAGGGCCCCGACGGGGCCCTCTTTCTTTCTCCGCAATGGGAGAATCCCGGCATTTGCTTCTCGCCCTACGGACCCATGGACTCGAATCCAAAAAAATAGAGTCAACGCTGTTCTTCAATGCTCGAAATACAAGTAAGTCTTTTAATTTCAATTATCTTTAACTTCTTCAAGATTGGGACGATTCTTGCGTAAGAGGAGCGTTTAGTGAACCGGATTCCTGTCTCGAAATTCATTTCAAAAGGAGTCAGCATGCGATTTAGAAGCACTGCGGCATGCCTGATTCTCGGCCTGGCGGCTCTGCTGGTTGCCCCGGCGCTCCTCGCGGATGGGACGCTGCTCGGGACCATCAACGGCCGGGTCCTGGATCAGGACGGAAAGGCCCTCCCCGGCGCGACCGTCGAGGTCACGAGCGCGAACAAAGGCTTCCAGCGCTCGGCGGTCTCCGACGCCGTCGGATCGTTCAACTTTCCCCTGCTTCAGCCCGGGCCCTACATCGTCAGGGTCACACTGGCGGGCTTCCAGTCCTTCGAGGCCACGGGCGTCGTCGTCTCGCCGGACAAGACGACGGCCGTCCCGGCGACGCTTGCGCCTCGCGGCCGCGACCGAGGCGGTCACCGTGACCGGCGAGGTGCCGATGGTGGACAAGACGAACGTCACGGCGACGACCAACGTGAGCTCGGAGCTAACGCAGAAGCTCGCCGTCGGGCGCAACTACCAGTCCCTCTTGCCTTCGCGCCCGGAGTGGTCAACGCCAACGGCTCGGCAACCCCAACTCGCACGGGGCCCTGAACAGCAACAACCTCTATCTCTTCGACGGCATCGACGGGACGGACGTGACGACCGGCACCTTCGGCCAGAACTACAACTTCGAGGCGATCCAGGAGGTCAACGTCTCGACCTCCGCCATCTCGGCCGAGTACGGCCGGGCCCAGGGCGCCGTCGTCAACGTCATCTCCAAGTCGGGGACGAACCAGCTCCACGGTTCCTTCAAGTACCTCTTCCGAAACGACGACTGGGACGCGCAGAACAAGGGGACCAACGCGCTGAGTGGCGCCTCCTTCGAGCGCGTCAAGTTCGACAAGGTCATCCCGACCTACAGCGCGACTCTGGGCGGGCCGGTCTGGCAGGACCACGTCTGGTTCTTCGGGGCCTATGAGACGGTCACGAACACGACCGCCCAGCGCCAGACGTTCACGTCCGACGTCCACCCCGAAGGCTCGGGCCAGAGCTTCCAGCAGATCGACCGACACCCGGCTCTGGGACGGCAAGCTCTCGGCACAGGTCACGCCGTCCCAGCTCTTGACGGCGCAGTTCAACAGCGAGCCGATCTCGGGCTTCGTCGTCGACTACTGGGGCGGCTCGGCCGACCGCGCGGCGCTGACCCAGCAGGATCAGGCCCAGTGCCCCGGCCTCGGCTGCACCGGGCAGATCCGGTGGTCCGGCGTCTTCGGCTCTCGCGTCTCGGCGGAGGCCGCCTGGGCCCGCAACGGCGGCGGCACGTACATCTCCGTCCACCCCTTCGAAGGGCACGGCAGCCCGTTCTACGTTCCGAGCGAGGGGCTCTTCTGGAACGGCGCGACCTTCGACGGCATCGTCGAGCGCCCGCGCACGCAGGTCAACGTCGCGGCTTCCGTCTACCACGAGCTCTTCGGCAATGCCGCGCAGTTCAAAGCCGGCGTGGACTACCAGATCCTCAAGTCCCTCGCGTCGTACACCTACCCGAACAACGAGCTCTTCATCGTCAACGACTTCGACCCGGCGCTCGGGCAGAACCAGAACTTCCAGGTCGGGGACGAGTGGGACCGGCTGGCGACTCCGGTGCCTTCGGTCTCGCGGGGCAAGATCTGGGGCTTCTACGGGTTGGAGAAGATGGAAGTCGGGCGCCTCTCGTTGAACCTCGGCGCGCGCGTCGAGCATCAGACAGGCGCGAGCGACATCGGCAACAGCGTCATCGACTCGACCCGGGTCTCGCCGCGCCTCTACGCCGCCTTCGATGTCATGGGCGACGGCAAGACCCTCATCTCGGGCGGTTACGGCCGCTATTACCAATTCGTCATCCAGGCGCTGGCGGACAGCGTCTTCTCGGGCGTGCCCGTCTTGATCAACCGCGACATCTTCCGTTGGGACGGATCCGCATGGGTGTTCCAGGGTCCCGTCGTCGGAGGAGGATCGTCGCAGCCGGTCAACTCGGATCTGAACCCCTCCTACACGGACGAGTTCAACATCGCCTTCCAGCGCCAGATCGGCGCCACGATGGCCGTCGGCGTGCGCGGCATCTACCGCAAGTGGTACAACCTGATCGAGGACATCAAGGACTTCAACGAGGCCGGAAGCCTCATCCAGACGCCGTTCAACGCCGACAGCAGCGTGGACCAGCGCAACTACAAGGGGCTCGAGTTCACATTCGAGAAGCGCTTCTCGAACCACTGGCAGGCCCTGATCAACTACACGCTCTCCCGCGCCCGCGGAAACGCGTTCAGCGACTTCGGTTCGCAGCTCTTCGACTTCCCGAACAACACTTGCAACGTGACCGGAGTCGGGCGCGTCAACTGCGCGGATGCCTTGACGACCAACCGAAACGGGATTGCCGCGTACGACCGGACGCACATCGTGAACCTCTTCACGGCCTACACGTTCACGCTTCCGTTCATGAACCTGACGGCCGCTCCAACGTTCACGTACTTCTTCGGGCTGCCCTACCAGCAGCAGCGCGGGGTCGCGACCCCGGATGGGGCCACCACCAACACCTACTTCTACTCACCGCGCGGCTCGAGCCGGCTGCCGGCCACCTACCAGCTCGACATGGCCGTCGAGGCGACTTTCATGCCGTTCGGCAACGGCGGTTTCAGTCTGGTCGGAGGCCCCGTCGAGCTCGGGTTCAAGGCGGAATGTTTCAACATCACGGACCAGCAGGAGACGATCCGCACGGATTTCATCCGGCTCGTTCCGGACGCCAACTTCGGCGTGCCCACCTCGCGCAGCGCTCAGCAGGCGCCGCGGGGCTTCCGCTTCAGCGGTCTGCTTCGGTTCTAGCTCCGTAAGACCGGTTCGCTCCGAGGGGCCCCGAAAAGGGGCCCCTTTTTCTTGATCTTGACGGGAGGGATCGGAGAGAAAATGCGGACCATGTCGGCGGTTCGCGTAGTCACGGCCGGCCTCTCGCTCGCGCTCCTCGCCCCCCTGGCCGCCGCGCAGCCCGTGCGAGGCAGCGAAGACTGGGCCGACTCTCCGGAGGCCTACTTCCTGACGGCGGAGGAGCACGCGGAGTGGAAGGCCATCGACTCCCGCGATACGCGCCATGCCTTTCAGGAGCGGTACTGGTTGAAGCGCGATCCCACGCCCGGCACCGAGAAGAACGAGTTTCGGGAGTTCGTGGCCGCGCGGATCAAGGTCGCCGACGAGCGCTTTCCGATCGAGAGGACCCCCGGCTCCCGCACGGCGCGCGGCTTCGTCTTCATCGTGTTCGGAAGCCCGGCCCGGATCCAGGATGTCCACGGACAGCCCTCGTCGAGCACCCGCGCGCCGGTCGGATCGCTCGAAGGCACCGAGACGATCTCGCGCTGGATCTACGATCAGGAGCGGACACCCCGGGTGCTCGAAGCGCTCGAGCGCCCCTCCCTCGAGATCGAGATAATCCTCGAGCCGACCCGCCACTCCGATGCGGTCATGAGCCCCGGCCTCGTCAAGGAGCTCCGGGAGACGCTCGCGAGGAAGACGATCGTCAACCCGGACCTCATTCCCCCGGCTTCGGCCGAGGCGCCGGCCCCGGCCCCGCCCGCCGCCCCCGCTCTCCCGCGCGCTTCGCTCGAGACGGCCTCGCGAGCGATCCTCGAGAAGGCCCCCTACGCCTCGCGCTCCGGGGAGAACGTCTTCGGGAGCGCCGTCCTCTGGAAGGATTCGGGAGACCCCGAGACCTTCGTCTGGTTCTACCTGCCGCCGGCGGCCGGCGGAAAACGCCGCACGCTCCAGGGAGTCGTCCGGCCCGAGGCGGGCGGCGAGGAGGTCGCCGCGATCTCGGAGCCGGCCCTCTCCTCGGACGCTTTTTCGTCGGCGGTTCCGGGCGAAGTGCTGCTGCGCCGCCTGCCGCTCCCTCCCGGCGTCTACGAAAGCGCCTTCGCGGTGACCGAGGAGGGGTCTTCCGCCCCCGTCGCCTCGGCCGCGACGAGGCTCACCGTTCCGAAGCTCGACTCCGGCTTCGCCGTCTCCTCGCTCATCGTCACTCGGGCGCCCACGGGTCGGGATCCCGCGACCGCTTCCCCTTTCGCGATCGGGACGGCGCTCGTCCCGCCGCGGGCGGATGCGACCTTCTCGACCTCCGAGAGCCTGTGGGTGATCCTCGAGTTCGCCAACGCCCCCGATCCCGGGAAGGTGACCTTCGAGGTGCGCCTGCGCCGGGGCGCCGAAGTCATCAGCGGTAAGCCCGCTTTTCCGGCGGCGCCGCAGGTCTTCGCCGCGGGACGCGCCCTGTGCGGGTTCGAGCTGCCGCTCTCGGGTCTGGCGCCGGGCGACTACCGGCTCTACGTCATGGTGCGCGACGGCGTGAAGCCGCCCGACGACTACGAGCTGCGGTCGGCGGAGTTCCGGGTCAAGAAGTAGCGGCGCGCTGCCGGCGCCTTATCGGCCGGCCGAACGGTGCCCCTCCGGACGTAGGGGCGGGGCTTGTCCCCGCCCGGCCTGGATTGGACGTGAGCGCGACTGCACCGCGGGCGGCCGCGAGGGCCGCCCCTACACAGAAGGCGACAATCTCGCCCTCCGGACGTAGGGGCGGGGCTTGTCCCCGCCCGGCCGACATCAGGCGTGATGGCGATTGCAACGCCGGGCGGCCGCGAGGGCCGCCCCTACACAGACGGCGACCAAGCTGGAGCCGACGGGCTACTCGACGCGAATATCCGCCTTCGCCGTCCCCATCTTTCCGGTGGCCTTGTCGCGCACGTTGACGACGACGCGCGCGTTTCCCTTGCGCATCTGGAGCGTGATGGGGTACGCGAGGGCGTCGGGGGAGCCCTGCTTGGGCTGCGTGAAGACCGCCTCTTCCCGGCCGATGTCGCTCGTGCGGCCGTTCTCGTCCACGACCCCGACGTAGATCTCCGCGCTCGCTTTCCGGCCGTCGCCCTCCGGCAGGAACGTCAGCGCCGAGGGCGGGAGCAGGACGGTGATCGGCTGGTCGTACTGCTTCTTCGCCTTCGTCGAGGGTCCGACCTGGAGCTTGACCGGAAAGGAGCTGTAGGCCACGTTCGTCTTCAGAGCGGCCCGGGCCACGTCGCGGGCCCGCTCGTCATCGGTCTTCGTGGCGTAGCCGCGCCGGTACCGGACGCTGACTCCGGGGCGGTTCACCGCGACCTCCACCTTCTGGTAGGCGCCGGCCGGCAGGTTCGTCAAGTTCACGCCCACCGAGTAGTAGATCGAGGAGTCCTGGTAGATCCGCGCGAGGCCTCCTTTGAAGTCGTTCGAATTGATGAGGGCGAGTCCCCCCGTCTCCGTCGCGAGCTCGAGCATCCCCGACTGCGCCTCCGTGCGCGCGAAGAAGGAGACGCCGGGGCGGAAGGCGAGCGGGTCGTCGCTCGAGGCCGTGGCGCCTTCGGCGGTCAGGCCCTTGGCGTCGATCGAGTAGAACGTGATCTCGTCGGCGTTGGCGGCTCTCGCGAGCTCCGCGGTCTGGAGATCGACTCGCCTCGTGTCGACCGACGCGAGGCTCCCGACGCCGAATGAGGAACCGACCGCGTATTGATACATCGTGTAGCCGGGGTGGGAGGGGAGACTTCCGGAAACGAAAAGAAATGCCTTCTTGCCCGGAAGGGGAGTCAGCGTCGAGAGCTGCGCCCGCATGTCCTTCAACATCGTGTCGATTTCGGTCGCCTCCTGGTCGGCGTAGGTCTGCGCGAGCATGACACGGCTCTGCCGGGAGCGCGACGAGTCGATCGAGCGCAGCGTCTGCATCTGGTTCTGGAGGCGGGACATCCCGACCCCCTTCTCCATCTGCTCGACCGCCGAGAGGAGGCGTCTCCTTGCTCGAGGTCCACTCGGTCAGCTCCTTCGCCCGGCGGTCGAAGAGCACCATGCGCGCCGTGTCCGTCGGGCCGAGGCGCGTGATGAAGTCCTTCAGCTGGTCGAGCGCGCGGTTGCGGATCAGCGGAGAGAGGTCCCCCGAATCGACGTAGATCAGGAAGTGACGCGGCACGAAGGCCTCGCCGCCGCTTTTGTAGACGTCGAGCACGCGATCCGGAGAGGCGCTCGAAAGGTCCGGCGCGTGGATCGTCCCTTCGTCCACGCGGGCGAAGTAGTCGATCGGCATGGGCTTGCCGTCCACCCGTATCGTGAAGTCCTGCCTCGTCAGATCCGTGACCGGCTGCCCCTTCGAGTCGGTCACCGAAACGTCGAGGTCCATGGCGCGCACTTCGACCGACTCCTTGAAGACAGGAGCTTGCGGCGGCGGGGGTGCCTCTGGCGCCGTCTGCGCGATCGCGGTCGAGGCCAGGGCCATCCAGGCCAGGAAATTCGTCTTTTTCATCGCTTCACCATCCCGACGCTAGCAACGCACCGGGAGAGGCGTGGATTCCGAGAGAGTCCTATCTTTAGGACATCTTGAAGGGGACCGACGGAGGACTGAGGACCAGGGACTGAGGACTTTGGAGACTGAGGCCACGGGAGTCCTCAGTCTTCGGTCTTCAGTCCCCGGTCGCGCTCTAGATCGACTTGATCTCGACGGCCTCCAGCCCCAGGAAATCGAAGACGACGTTGACTTCCTGCGCGATCTCGTCGGTCCACATCGGCTCGACCGTCTCCGGCGCGACCGATCCGATGGCGCAGGAGGGGACGGCGCCCCGCGCGGAGCGCACGAGCGCGGCGCCGGCCGAGGGCTCGGCTCCGTCGTCGCAGATGACCGATTCGAAATCGAGGGGCAGGCCCCAGCTCTCCGCCAGCGCCCCGCCGAGCGCGGGCCGGTAGACCTCGAGGGCCGCCGCGCGGAACGGGCCCGACGGGAACTCGATCTCGTGCAGGAGCTCCAGCATCTCCGAGTAGGCGATCGTGTGGAGGAGCCCGAGCGTGTAGCCGCGCTCGCGCGTGATCGAGAAGCGCTCGGCGTAGCGGCCCGCCGCGACCGCAGCCGCCACCGCCGCCCGGCGCAGCACGCGCGCCGGCTTGTCGTCGGCGGCGATCCGGGAGAGATCCGGCCCCGAGAGGCGGTCGATCAGGACCGTGATCGCTCTCGCGCCGACGCGGTGGATGACGTCGGGCACGGCCCCGACCGAGTTGTCCCGGTCGACCGACAGGGCGTTGGCGAGGATCAGGAGATCGAGCGTCAGGTAGGGGTCGAGCGCGGCGACGGGGATGACCGCGGAGACGTCCATCGGGGACTTTCGAAGGATGTGCTGGAGCAGCTCCGCCGTGTCCTCGTACACCGGGTGCATGACGACGTGGCGCGCGACGCGCTGGCGCAGCCGGCGCGTGAACTCCAGGAACTGGCGGTGAGCGCCGCGGGCTCCTTCCGGCTCGATCGGCGCGCCGAGGCGCTCCAGGATCTCCCAGAAGCGGTCGTCCGCCTCGGCCGGGTCGAAGGGGAGCACGGGGGTCGCCGGGGCGGATGCGCCGGCGCCCCGCCGGCGGCGGCGCGTGTTGTCGTCCAGCGCCTTGACGCCCTCGAAGGCGAGCGCCTGGCCCCGGAGCGATAGGCCGATGCGCAGGATCGGCTGGACGCGGAAGTCGGGGTCGTAGTCGAACCGCGCTTCCCGCCACTCGAAGGTCTCGAAGAGGAGCTTTCGGGCGAGCTCCTCGACCCGCAGCGAGAGGCCGTCCAGCGTGTCGTAGCCCGCGTCGAGGATCAGCCGGGTCAGGTTCTCCTGGCTCGTGAAGTTCCGCGCCAGCAGCTCGTAGAGTGTGGCCGCCGGGAGGGCGCCGCTCCGAAGCAGATGGACTCCGAGGCGGTGCCGCGGCTGCGAGCCGGAGACGTACACGATCTGCCCGTCCCGCCAGTCGAGCACGCGGCGGTCCCGCCCGTGCTCGAGCGTCAGCCGCCCCGTCCGGCGGTTCAATTCCATCCATTGCAGGAGGTCGGCGAAGCCGAAGACCTCCAGCCTTCCGGTCAGTCGTGCCGTCAATTTCGTGCCTGTCCCAATATTGTAGCTTGGCTGGACAGAGCGGGGCTCGGGCTCGGGCCCGAGTGCTGTGCCAGAATCCGGGCGTGCCGGCCAAGGAGAAGGAGCCCCGGGCCGCGAAGCCACCCGCGCGGCCCGGGCCGCCCGAGAAGACGAGCTCCGGCCTGCCCGTGCCGCCATTCCTGGGAGAGCCGGCCCCGGGCCAGTACCCCTTCACGCGCGGGATTTCCGAAGAGGGCTACCGAAAGCGGTACTGGACCATGCGGCAGTACGCGGGCTACGGGAGCGCCCGGGAGTCGAACCGGCGGTACCGATACCTCCTCTCGCAGGGGCAGACGGGCCTCTCGGTTGCCTTCGATCTCCCCACACAGATGGGCTACGACTCGGACGACCCGATGGCGAGGGGAGAAGTCGGCAAGGTCGGGGTCGCCATCGCGACCCTCGAGGACATGCGGCTCCTGACCGAGGACCTCCCGCTCGCGGACGTCTCGATCTCGATGACGATCAACGCGACCGCGTCGATCCTCCTCGCGCTCCTCCTCGCGGTGGCTCGGGAGCGCGGGGTCGCATGGACGGAGCTCTCGGGCACGGTCCAGAACGACTTGTTGAAGGAGTACACCGCGCGCGGAACGTACATCTTTCCGCCGAAGGCGTCGCTCAAGATCACGACCGACATCTTCGAGTTCTGCGGCCGGGAGGTCCCCCGCTGGAACACGATCTCGATCTCCGGGTACCACATCCGCGAAGCCGGCTCGACGGCGGTCCAGGAGGTCGCTTTCACCCTCGCGAACGCGGTCACCTACGTCGAGGCGGCCCTCTCGCGGGGGCTCGCGATCGACGATTTCGCGCCGCGGCTCTCCTTCTTCTTCAACGCGCACTCGAACTTCTTCGAAGAGATCGCCAAGTTCCGCGCGGCGCGCTCCCTGTGGGCCGAGATCGCGCGGGAGCGCTTCGGGGCGAAGGACCCGCGCTCCTGGAGGCTGCGGTTCCACACGCAGACCGCGGGCTCGACGCTGACGGCGCAGCAGACCGACGTCAACGCCGTGCGCGTTTCGCTGCAGGCCCTGGCCGCCGTTCTCGGGGGGACGCAGTCGCTCCACACCAACGCTTTCGACGAAGCGCTCGCCTTGCCGACGGAGAAGTCGGCGCGCCTGGCGCTCCGCACGCAGCAGGTGATCGCCGCGGAGACCGGTGTCGCCGACGTCGTGGATCCGCTCGGAGGCTCGGCCCTGGTCGAGGAATGGACCCGGGAGATCCGCACGCGGGCGCGGCAGCTCCTCGATCGGATCGACGCCATGGGCGGCGCGGTGGCCGCGATCGAGAACGGCTTCGTCGCTCGGGAGATCGAGGAGTCGGCCTACGCGGCTCAGAGAGAGCTCGACGAAGGCCGTCACCTCGTCGTCGGCGTGAACGCCTACCGCGAGCCGGAATCGGGGGCGCCGCCCACGTTGACGGTCGATCCATCGATCGAGAAGGAACAGGTCGAGCGCCTCGCGGCTTTTCGGGCATCCCGCGAGGCGTCCGCATCCGCGGCGGCGCTCGAGAGAGTGCGGCAGGACGCCTCCGACGACAGGAACGTGATGCCGGCGATCGTCGAGGCGGTCGTCGCGAAAGCGACGCTGGGCGAGATCGTCTCCTCCCTGAAGTCGGTGTTCGGAGAGCACCGGCCGGGCGGTTAAGGGAGGCTTAAGTGCTGGGCTTCGAGGCGGTTGCCGGTGTGGAAATCGCGCCGGGCGTCGCGCCGGCGGCCGCGCCGGAAGAGCGAAACTCCGGCGCAAGCGGCTAAATCGCTCATGGCTCTCGGCTTTCCCGGTTCGCACAGGAGTCGGTGCAATCCGGTCGAGGACCGCTCGCATTCGCGTTTTTCGAGGCTCTTTCCACAGGCATTTCGACAGGGTTTTCCGCCGCTTCTCCGGAAAACTGTCCGCAGCCCGTTTTTGCCGGGATTTCGGCGGATTTCTCAGCGGTTCGAGCCCGGAGCCGGCGGCTCGAAGCAGCGCCGGCAGCGGGCCTCGTAGAGGCCCTGGGCGCCCACGACGACCCGCTCCGCGCTCTCGACCAGCCGCTGCGTGTTGTTGGCCGGGGCGCCGCAGCGCATGCAGATGGCGAGCGTCTTCGTCACGTCCTCGGCGATCGCCATGAGCGACGGAATCGGCTCGAAGGGCGCCCCGCGGTAGTCCTTGTCGAGGCCGGCGACGATGACGCGCTTGCCCTGGTCGGCCAGGCGCTGGCACACCTCGACGAGTCCCGCGTCGAAGAACTGCGCCTCGTCCACTCCGACGACCTCGGTCGGTGGTCGAGCTTTCTCCAGCAGCTCGGCGCTCGAGGAGACGGCGATCGAGGGGAGCCGCATCTCGCTGTGCGAGACGATCTCCTCCTGCCCGTAGCGCGAGTCGATCGCGGGCTTGAAGATCTGCACGCGCTGCCGGGCGATCAGGGCCCGCCGCAGCCGGCGGATCAGCTCCTCGCTCTTGCCGGAGAACATGCTGCCGCAGATGACTTCGATCCAGCCGAGCTGGGTCTTGACGAGACGCCATGGGGGGCGGATGTTATTACGAAGGACGGGTCTGAGGACCGAGGACTGAGAACCGAGGACTATCGGGGCTATTGCCTCAGGAGTCCTCGGTCCTCAGTCCCAAGTCCTCGGTCAGGAACTCTTCGAGCTCTTCGAAATCTTCGAATATCCGCTCCGCGGCACGCCAGCACCCACCCCGACGCGTCGCGGCGCGGCATTCCGAGCACGAGGTAGACGGGCTTTCCGAGCCGGTAGGCGAGCGTGATCTCCGCGGCGGTTCCGCCTCCCCGCGCCGCCGCGTCGTCCCAGAGGGCCACGACGGCGTCGGACTCGCGTTCGATCCGGGCGAGGTCCCAGGCGACGATCTTGCGGACGGTCTCGCGGAAACGCTCCGGGTCCTCGGTCTTCCACCGGCGGAACTCCCGGCGCTCGACCTCGTCCAAGTCCTTCTTCTCGTCGGCGGCGGGATCGTACGGGTCGTGGCCGAGGGAGGCGAGCCGCGCTCCGAGGAGGCGCCGCCAGCCGCGCCCCTCGTCGGCGCTCCACTCGATGGCTCCGGAGAGGTAGATCCTCACGGCACGCCGATCCGCGGGCAGAGGGGGAGGACGGGGCACTCCTCGCAGCGCGGCTTGCGGGCGAGGCAGACCCGCCGGCCGTGGAAGATCAGCGGTGCGCTGCCATCGTCCGCCGCCCCTTCGGAACGAGGGCGTTCAAGTCCTGCTCGACCTTGACCGGGTCGGTCTGCCGGGTCCAGCCCATGCGCCGGGCGAGGCGCCCCACGTGCGTGTCCACGACGAACCCCTCGTCCTTGCCGAAGGCGTTGCCGAGGATGACGTTGGCCGTCTTGCGCCCGACGCCCGGAAGCGCGAGGAGGGCCTCCATCGTGTCGGGGACCCGGCCGCCGTGCTCGGCGGCGATCGCGGCTCCCGCGCGGCGCAGGCTGCTGCGCCTTGGCGTTGAAGAAGCCGGTCTGGCGGATGTCGCGCTCGAGCTCGCCCGGCTTGCGCGCGCGCGTAGTCGGCGGCCGTCCTGTACTTCGCGGAAGAGCGCCGGCGTCACCAGGTTGACGCGCACGTCCGTGCACTGCGCGGAGAGGACGTCGCGACGAGCAGCTCGAGGGGGCTCCCGTAGTCGAGCGCGCAGCGCGCGTCCGGATAGGCCTTCGCGAGCCGACGGAGGATCTTCCGCCGCGCGGCGCCTTCTTCTCCTCGAAGCTCTCCCGGGGGCCGCGTCCGCGAGGCGCGGGTTGCGCGTTTCTTTCGCGGGCCGCTTCACGCGGCGGCATTGTATTTCGGCTAAGCTGCCGCGCCGGGAGAACAGACGCCATCCGCCGGAAGCCCGTTTCGCCGTCGCTCGCCGCGCTCGCCCTCCTCGGCGCGTCGCTCTCGGCCGCGCGCGCTCCCGCGGGGCCGACGGCGACGCTCACGATCCTCCACACTTCCGATCTGCACGGCCACGTCGGATCCGCGCGACTCGCTGGCCGACCGCGACTACGGGGATGGCCTCGCCCGCGTCGCGTCGGCGGTCCGGTCCGTCCGGGCGGAGGGCGCGCCCGTCCTCCTCCTCGACTCGGGCGACACGATCCAGGGCACTCCCGAGCAGGCCCTCGTCTTCGGCGCGATCCCGGCGCGCCCGATCCGATCATCGAGGCGATGAATCGGGTCGGATACGACGCGATGGCCGTCGGAAACCACGAGTTCGACTTCGGCCGGGAGCGGCTCGCCCGCTCGCGCGCCGGAGGCCCGGTTCCCCTTCCTCTCGGCCAACATCCGGGAGGAGAAGACCGGCGAGCCCGCCTTCGCCCCCGTACATGGTGCGGACCGTCGCCGGCGTGCGGGTCGGGATCCTCGGCCTGACGACGCCCCTGATCGCGAGCTGGGAGCCGACCTCGCGCGTCGCGGGCCTCCGGTTCGAGGACTCGGTCGAAGCGGCGACCCGCTACGTCCCGGTCCTGCGGGGCAGGGAGCGCTGCGATCTCGTCGTGGTCCTCGCCCACGAGGGGTTCGAGCGGGGCCTGGAGTCGGGGGAGGAGCGCGGCACCGGGGACGAGAACCAGGCCTACGCGATCGCGACGAAGGTCCCGGGGATCGACCTCCTCCTGACCGGCCACACGCACACCGTGATCGAGCCCCGCCGGCTCGGGACGACCTGGGTCTCGCAGCCGGGGCGATTCGGCAACGCCGTCGACGCGATTCGATGTGACCCTCGCGCGCGCCGGGAAGGGGTGGAGCGTCGCGGCGATCCAGGGGACGAACCTGCCGATGAAGTCCGTCGAACCGGACCCGGAGATCGTCCGCCTCGCGACCCCCGCCCACGACGCGGCGATGGCGAAGCTCGGCGAGACCGTCGCCCGCCTCGCCGTGCCGCTCGACGCTCGCGACGCCCGCGTGCGGGACACCGCGATCCTCGACTGGCTCCACGGAGTGCAGCTCCGGGAGGGAAAGGCGGACCTCTCGTTCGCCTCGCTCCTGCCGGGCACGCTCCCGACCTGGCCGCCGGGCGCTCTCACGGTTCGGCAGATCTGGTCCTTCTACCCGTACGAGAACACGCTCGTCACGGTCCGGGCGACCGGCCGGCAGATCCGCGAGGCGCTCGAGCGTGCGGCGCGGTGCGTCTCCGGAATCGAGGAGACCTCCGGCAAAGCCGTCTGGAAGCGCAACGCGGCGGTCTGGGGGTACAACTGCGACACGCTCGACGGCGCCGAGTACGCGCTCGACCCGACGCGCGTGGAAGGGGAGCGCCTCGTCTATCTGCGGCGCGACGGCAAGGAGGTCTCCGACTCGGACACGTTCCTCGTCGCGCTCAATTCCTACCGGGCGGCGGGGGGCGGCGGCTATCGCGGTCTGGAAGGCCTGTCCCCGGGTCTCCGAGAGCGAGACGTCGCTGCGAGATCTCCTGATCGAGGACGCGCGCCGGCGGGGCGAGCTCGCCCCGAAGTCCGACGGGAACTGGTTGCTCGCGCCGTCTCTCCCCGAAGGGCCGTTCCGGATCCCCGCGAACTAGCTCCGCGCCGGACGGTCAGGCGCTGCGGCGCTGGAATGGGACGACGTTGGACGCGCGGCTCGCGGCCCGTGCGAGCGCTCCGCGCCGCGCCGTTTCGATCGAGCCTCGGAGGGCCGAGATCGCCCGGTCGAGCTCGAGGACCAGAGTCACCGCGCCGCGGCGCTCCGCAGCCCGCCGCTCGCGCTTCAAACGTTTTCGGAAGCGCCGCGCGGCGTGCCAGCGGTCGAGCAGTTCGATCGGGTGAGCGGCGCTCGACGGCGCGGGCGCCCCGGCCTCGGGCGGCGGGGCCGCCGCGGTCGAGAGGATGGCGTCGAGGCAGGCCTTCGCCCGGAGGACCTTCCGGTAGCGGGCGAGCTCGCGGCTCTTCGCGCCGGAGCCCGGGACCGGAGTCGCCGCGAACTTCCGATGCGCCTTCGCGACGCGCCGGTAGAAGCGCGCCTCCTTCCGATCCGCGCGCGCGAGCGCCTTTCGAAGCCGGCGCATCGAAGCGGCCGCGCGCGGCGCGCCGGGCTCTCTCGAGCCGCTCGCGCGCCTGCTCTTCCCAGCCCGCGCCGAGCACGGTCACCGCTTCGCCCGTCAGCAGGCCGAGGCGCTCGAGGCGCGCGAGCAGGGCGCGATCGGAATCGATCGCCCGGAACTTCGAGATGCGATCGCCGAGCCAGCGCGCGCGCCGCGCGATTTCGGGCTCTCGGGTGGCTCCCGCCGCGGCGTTGATGCGCGCGAGAAGCGAGGCGAGATCGTCCGCGGCCTCGGAGCCCCTCCCCCGAATCGACTTCGCGCCTCGGTCCAGGGCACGCCTTTCCCTCTTCCAGAAAGGCTCGGATTCGCGCACGGGGCGCTATTATAGGGAGATAGAAGAGAAGCGCGACTTCAAGCGATTTTCACATCGCCTTCAGGAGGGCCGAGGGTCCCCGCCCGAGAATTCGGCCGCCGTGAAGCAGCTCGCCGCAATCGACATCGGCACCAACTCGATCAAGCTCCTGATCGCCTCGGTCGAGGAGGACGGATCCCTCCAGGTCCTCTCCCGGGAGAAGTCGCTGGTGCGCCTGGGGAGCGAGACGCTCGCGACCGGCCGGCTGTCGGAGGAGGCGATCGAGGCGGGGGTCGCGGCCGTCGAGCAGTTCCTGCCGGTCGATCCGGGCGGCGGGGGCGGAGCTCGTGCGGGCGGTCGCGACTTGCGCCGTGCGGGAGGCCTCGAATTCCGCCGATTTCCTCGAGGCGCGTCCGGCGCCGCACGGGCGTCGCCGTGGACGTCGTTTCCGGGGAAGAGGAGGCGCGCCTCATCAACCTCGGGGTCCGCAGCGAGTTTCCCGCGCGGTTCGACCCGATGTTCCTCGTGGACATCGGCGGCGGCTCGACGGAGTTCGTGATCTCCGAGGGCTCCCGGGTCCGGCTGACGGAGAGCCTTCCCCTCGGCGTCGTGCGCCTGTCGGATCGCTATGCGCGAAACGACCCCCCGAGCGACAAGGATCGCCGCGCGATGAAGAAGGCGATCCGGGCGGCGGCCAAGCGCGCCGTGGACGCGGTTCGCAAGACGGGGTTCAAGACCTGTGTCGGCTCTTCCGGCACGATCCAGTCGCTCTCGCTCGTGCACGAGGCCGCGATCCTGGGGCGCGAGGCGACACCGACGGGCCACCGGACCCTGACCCGCGAGGGACTGAAGAAGGTCAACCGCCTGCTCCGGCGGACGACCGCCCGCGAGAAGCTCCGGGTCCCGGGGCTCGACCCCCGCCGCCGCGACATCGCGGTCCCCGGCGGCGTGCTCCTCGCCTGGATCCTGAAGCGCTCCGGCGCGAAGGCGATCATCGTGGGGGAGCGGGGGCTGCGAGAGGGGATCCTCCTCGACCACGTGGCCCGGCACGGGCAGAAGCGGGTGCTCGATCGGGACGTGCGCGCCCGCTCGATCGACCGGCTCCTGCGCCGCGGGAACGCCGAGGTCCTCCACGCCGCCCACGTGGCGCGGCTGGCTCTCGAGGTCTTCGACCAGACGCATCCCCTCCACCAGCTCTCCTCGACCGAGCGGGAGTGGCTCCAGTACGGCGCGCTGCTCCACGACATCGGCTGCCACATCGGCTACGCGAAGCACCAGCGCCACTCGTACTACCTGATCACGCACGGCGACCTGACCGGCTTCTCCGCGGACGAGGTCGAGGTCCTCGCCTCGATCGCCCGGTATCACAAGGGCGGGGGGCCGAAGCCGCGGCACGAGAACTGGAAGCGGCTCGACCCGTACCTGCGTCCCGTCGTCGAGAAGCTCGCGGCCATCGTGCGGATCGCCGACGGGCTCGACCGCAGCCACCGGCAGCTCGTCACGGGAGTCGAATGCCGCCTCCGGTCGCGCCGCGTCGAGCTGACCGTGTCGGCTCGCGGCGGACTGCGAGGCGGAGCTGACCGAATCGCGCCGGAAGGCGGACCTCTTCGAGCGGGTCTTCGACCGCCGCGTCTCGCTGCAAAGCGGTGCCCGCCGAGCGTGAGGAGAAAGTGCACCAGAAGGACCTGGAGATCCTGTCGACCGAGGCCCTCTGGGGCTGAGGAGAGGACGGAGCCGATGAAAGAACATTTCGCCGAGCAGCTCGAGGAGCTGCGCCGCAACCTGATCCTCCTCGGGGGCGAGGTCGAGCGCCAGATCCAGCGTTCGATCGAGGCCCTGATCGAGGCCGACGAGAGGAAGGCGGAGGAGGTCATCGCGACCGACGAGGAGATCGACCGCATGGAAATGCAGGTCGAGGAGCAGGCGGTCCAGCTGCTCGCGCTGCAGCAGCCCGTGGCGGTCGACCTGCGCTTCCTCGTCGCGGCGCTCGAAGATCAACAACGACCTCGAGCGCATCGGCGACCACGCCGTCAACATCGCGGAGGGAGCCCAGCGCCTCGCGGGCCAGAAGCCCTTCAAGCCGTTCATCGACATCCCCTACATGGCCGAGGTGGCGATGTCGATGCTGAAGCAGTCTCTCGACGCCTTCGTCAACCGGGATGCGGAGCTCGCCAAGCGGGTCATCAAGAAGGACGACATCCTGGACGAGAAGAACATGTCGATCATCCGGGAGCTGCTGACCTACATGGCGGAGCACCCGTCGCTCATCACCTACTGCCTCGAGCTCATCTCGATCTCGAAGAACCTCGAGCGCGTGGGCGACCTCGCGACCAACATCTGCGAGGACACGATCTTCATCGCCGAGGCGCGCTGGGTGAAGCACCACGCCACGGAGCTGACCCAGTAGAGGGCCGGGCCGTCGGCCGCGAGCCGTTGCGCCGCCCGGACGGCCGCCTCCCCGAGCGCGAACCTGCGATCCGCTTCCTCTGGGGCGTCGCGACCTCGGCCTACCAGGTCGAGGGCGCGGTCGAGAACGACTGGACGGAGTGGGAGCGGGCCGGGAGGCTGAAGCCGGGCGCGGAGCCGTGCGGCCGGGGAGCGGGACACCGGACGCGCTGGGAAGAGGACCTCGCGCTCCTCCCGGAGATCGGCGCCAACGCCTACCGATATTCGGTCGAGTGGAGCCGGATGGAGCCCGCGCCGGGGCAGTTCGATCCGGCCGCCCTGCTGCTCGAGCGCCGGCGCGTCGCCCTCCTCGAGCGACTCGGGATCGAGCCGGTCGTCACGCTGCTGCACTACACGCACCCGATCTGGTTCTGGCGCGAGGGGGGCTGGGAGAACCCGAAGAGCGTGGCGTGGTTCGCCCGATTCGCGCGGCCGTCGCGCGAGGCCCTGGCCCCGCGCGTGCGCTTCTGGACGACGCTGAACGAGCCGATCGTCTTCCTCCTCGGCGGCTATCTCGCCGGCGTCATCCCGCCGGGCCAGCGGAGCTTCGCCCGGTCCGCGAAGGCGCTTCGAGCACCTGCTGCGCGCCCACGTCGAGGCCGCGGCGGCGCTGCGGGCCGGGCAACGCCGCGGCGCGCGTCCTGATCGCGCACAACATGCTCGACTTCGCGCCCGACCGCCCGGTCCATCCGCTCGACCGCCGGCTCACGGCCGAGGGGGAGGCCCTCTACAACACGAGCCTTGATCGAGGCGGTCGCGACCGGGACGGTGCGCTGGGCGTTTCCCGGCGAAGGCCGATGCGACTTCCGGGTCGACGAACTTCCGGCGGCGACCGATCTCCTCGGCGTCAACTACTACAGCCGCGTGCACCTGCGCTTCCGGGGCCTGCCGGGCCGGGTCGGCGAGTTCTTCTACCGGGACCCGCGCGGGCGCGGGCTCACGCAGACGGGCTGGGAGATCCATCCGGAGGGATTCGAGCGGGTCCTCGCGCGCGGCGGCGGAGTCCGGGCGCCCGCATTCTCGTGACCGAGAACGGGGTGGCCACGGCCGACGACCGCGTCCGCCGCGACTTCCTGCGCGAGCACGCGCTCGTGCTCTCGCACGCGACGCGCCGGCGGGCTCGACGTCCGGGGCTATTTCTACTGGTCGCTGCTCGACAACTTCGAGTGGCTCGAGGGGCTGCGCCCCCGCTTCGGCCTCTACGAGGTGGACTACGCGACGTTCCGGCGCCGGCGGCGCCCCTCGGCGGACCTCTTCGCCTCGCTCGGGCGGCGACTTCAGGCGGGGAGCGGCCGGAACATCTTCCGGCGCCGCTCGAACGTGACGTACTCCGCCACACCGCACGAGCGCGCGAGCTCGAGCGTGCGCGCGTAGCCCCAGCCCACTTCGGCCGGCGCGTGCGCGTCGGAAGAGAAGGTGACGGGCACGCCGGCGGCGACGAGGCGTTCGAGCAGGCGCGCCTCCGGATACGCCTCGCCGACCGGCTTGCGCGAGCCCCGCCGAAGAGATCTCGACGGCGCAGCCGGTCTCCACCGCCGCCGCGATCGCCTCCTCTTCGGCCTCGACGAGCGCGCCGGGCCGGCCGGTGGCCGTGCTTCTTGGGCAGGTCGAAGTGCGTCAGGACGTCGAAGAGGCCCGTGCGGGCCGCCTTCGCGAGGAGCCGGTAGTACTCGGCGTAGAGCGCTTCCGCTCCCTCGCGGGCGAAGCGCCGGCGACGCGGACTCCGGCGCGTCCACCCAGTCGCCGGCGACCCAGTGGACCGAGCCGAGGACGAGGTCCCAGTCCCCGCGGCGGAGCCAGCGGCGCGAGCTCGTCCTCGTGCCCCTCGGCGTAGTCGGCCTCGAGCCCCAGACGGACCGGGATCGCGCCCGAGAACTCGCGGGAGAGCGATGCGACCTCCTCGAGGTAGCCGTCGAGCTCCTCCTCCCTCATCGCGAGCCTCGGGTCGCGCGACTCGGGCGGAAGGAAGTAGAGCGGGAATGTGGTCCGTGAAAGCGATCTCTCCGAGGCCCCGAGCGCGATCGCGCGCCGGACGAAGTCGCGCGACGCGCCGCCCGCGTGGCCGCAGCGAAACGTGTGGACGTGGTAGTCGGGCAGGCCCCTCAGCGGGCTCCCTCGGCCGCGCTCTCCGGCGCCTAGCCGCGCTCGGCCATGACCTGGCGGGCGAAGAGTTTCGGATCCTCTTCGAAGAGCCGTCCCCCCCGCTCGAGGAGATCGGCCGCCCGGCCCGCCGCGAGCGCGCGAATCCGCTCGACCAGGTGCGGGCGCCGGCGGGACGAGTGCCCTCTTCCCCGCGCCGCTCGATCTCGCGCGCGAGGACGGTCAGGTCCGTCACGCTCCCCGAGATCCCGGGCGAGGTCCGCGAGGCGACTTCTCCCGCTTCTTCAGTTCGCGGCTCCCGGTGGACGCGAGGAGCTCGATCTCGTAGCGCAGCTCCTTGACCCGCTTGCGCCACTCGTGGAATTCCGCGGGCTCGCCGGTCTGCCGGGCGCGCTCGAGGGAACGGCGTTCCCGTCGGCGCCCGCGCAGGAGGCCCCGCTCGAGGTCGTGTGCCGAGAACCCGGGGTCGAGCAGGATGTCGAGCGCGGCGGGGAGCGCGGCGATCTTCGAGTGGCCTTTCGCGAGGGTCTCGGAGGTCTCGCGCCTCGACCGGCGCTGTTCGAGCTCGAGGGCGACCTGGATAGTGTGCCGCGCCAGATCCTCCTCGGGAACGGCCGGGACGGCGGACAGCGTCTGGAGCAGGATGTCGGCGTCTCGAAAGGCGCTCGTCGTCCGAAAGGCGTCGCGCAGGCGGCGGTTGAGCCCGCGGGCCGCGCCCTTCCCGAGCGACGGAGCGAGCAGGGAGACGACGGCCCGCGCCCGCCGCAGGGCTTTCCGATACTCGTGGACTTCGGCCACGGGATCGCGGCCGGCGGATCGGGCGGCGCGCCGGGCGACGCCGAGGACTTCGCGTGAAGGCCGTCAGGACCCCTTCGCGCAGCGGACGGCGCCGCGGCAGCCTCAGCTTTCCGCCGGCGGCGGCGCGCCGGGGCTTCGCCGCCCGATCGGCGACCGCGTCGCCGGCGGCATCGCTTCGCGCGTGCGGCCGGTGTTCCGTGGCCATGAAGGGCCGATGATACTCCGCGACCTTCCCGTCGATTTCACTCGAACTTCGACTCGACTCCAGAGCGAACTGGTGGCATGCGGACTCGCTTGGAGGTCGCCATGTCCCTTCCCGCCGGTCCCCGTCTCGATCGAGAGGTCTCCCTTCGGGTGCTCGGGCTCGAAGAGCCGCGCGTTCCGCCCTATTCGACGGAGGACCGGGCCGCGGATCTCCTCCTCTGGCGCCTCGCCCAGCGAGGGGTCGCGTTCC
The DNA here is from genome assembly GCA_963707935.1 of uncultured Acidobacteriota bacterium. Lineage (GTDB taxonomy): Bacteria > Acidobacteriota > Thermoanaerobaculia > UBA5066 > Gp7-AA6 > DATBFU01. Next base: position 110,866 of record CAVPRN010000005.1, read on the forward strand.
AGGTGCAGGAGCTCGAGGGGCTCCACTACTGCCTGCTCTGGAACGGCGGCGAGCGGGGGCTCTCGACCGGGAGCTCTCCTTCTCGGCCGCTCGCGATCTGCCGGGCCGCCCTCGAGCTCTCGGAGAAAGCGCTCGCCGCGGAGCGCTCCGGCCGGGCCCCGGCCGCGCGGACTTGAAGGGCGCGGGCACCGCGCTCGAGGTCCGGATAGACTCCGCGTGCGGAGCGATCACCTGGAAGCCAACTCGTACGACCTCGTCGTCATCGGGTCGGGGCCCGCCGGGCAGAAGGGGGCGATCGCCGCGGCGAAGGTCGGCAAGCGCGTCGCGATCGTCGACCGCAAGGAAATGGTCGGCGGCGTCTGCCTCCACACCGGTACGATCCCCTCGAAGACGCTGCGCGAGGCGATCCTCTATCTCTCCGGAATCCAGCAGCGGACGTTCTACGGACGGGACTATTCGCTGAAGGACTCGGTCTCCGTCGCGGACCTCTCCTTTCGGATCAACACCGTCATGGCGCGCGAGATGGAGATCGTCCGCGCACAGCTGAAGCGCAACGGGGTCGCGACCTACCACGGAGCCGCGCGGTTCCGTGGACCCGCACACGCTGGAGGTCGAATCCTCGGAGGGGACGACGCTCCTCTCCGGGCGAGCACGTCCTGATCGCCTGCGGCACGCGCCCCGCGCACAGCGACTCCGTGCCGCTCGACGGCCGCCGCATCATCGACTCCGACCAGCTCGTCACCGCGGAGCGGCTGCCGCGCGACCTCATCGTCGTGGGCGCCGGCGTCATCGGGCTCGAGTACGCCTCGATGCTCACCGCCTTGAACATCAAGGTGACGATCGTCGAGCAGCGGCCGACGGTCCTCGACTTCGTCGATCGGGAGCTGATCGAGGTCCTCTTCTATTCGATGCGGCAGCGCGGCGCGACGTTTCGCCTGGGCGAGCGGGTCGTCTCGGTCGGCTACGACGACCGCGGGCGCGTCGTCGCGTGCCTCGAGAGCGGCAAGGAGGTCCACGGGGACGCCCTCCTCTACACCGTCGGGCGTCAGACGAACGCGGACCACCTCCGCCTCGAGGCGGCGGGGCTCACGGCCGATTCGCGCGGTCGCATCGCCGTGGACGCCGGCTTCCGGACGTCGGTGCCCCACATCTTCGCCGCCGGCGACGTCATCGGGTTCCCGGCGCTGGCGTCGACTTCGATGGAGCAGGGGAGGCTCGCGACCTGCAGCATGTTCGGCATCGCCTGCCACTCCTTTCCCGAATCGATCCCCTACGGCATCTACACGATCCCGGAGATCTCGATGGTGGGCGCGACCGAGCAGGAGCTGACGGAGCGCAAGGTGCCCTACGAAGTCGGGCAGGCCAAGTACGTGGAGCTCGCCAAGGGACAGATGGTCGGAGCCGACGTCGGGCTCCTGAAGGTTCTCTTCGAGCGAAAGACCCTGAAGGTCCTGGGGGTCCACGCCATCGGAGAGGGGGCGACCGAGATCATCCACATCGGCCAGGCCGTCCTCTCCTTCGGCGGCACGATCGAGTACTTCCGCGACACGGTCTTCAACTACCCGACGTTCGCCGAGGCCTACAAGGTCGCCGGGCTCGACGGCTTGAACAAGCTCTAGCAGGCTGCTGAAAAATGGATGCGGGCGTCGCGTCCGGCACTTTGCACTCGGCGCCCGCCAGCCATGGTGGAATGCGCCGTCGCCCCGGATTCGCGGGCGCCGGCAAAGCGCCGTCCGCCCTTCGGGTTACGGCGGCGCGGGGCCATCTCCGTCGTCATCGCTCCTCGACGATGCGACGGCATCGCCGTCGTCGCGCTTCCTCGGATCTGGCCCCGCGGCGCTCGTAACGCCACCCCACACCCTTTTTCAGCAACCTGCTAGCGGCGGGCCGGGCGCGGGCGCGCATCGAGCTTCAAGCCCTCCTCACGCCGAATTTTCGCCCGGTTCGCGCGCCCCTCCCGGGAACTTCGTCACCGGAGCGGATGCTTCGGGCGGGCGAACGACATGCTGCTCTGCGACTTTCACGTCCACACCACGTACTCGGACGGGGCGCTCTCCGTGCCGCAGGTGGTGGACCTCTTCGGCCGCTCCGGCCACGACGTCATCGCGATCACCGACCACGTCGTCAATCGCGACAACGGCCTCGGGCAAGATCGCGCACGCGATCCGCCACTCGCTGAACCCCGAGAGCTGGAAGCGCTACGTGGACGAGATCGCCCGCGAGGCGTGGCGGGCCTGGAAGACCTACGGGATGCTCGTGCTGCCGGGGGCCGAGATGACCCGCAACACGATCAATCGCGACACTTCGGTCCACGTGCTGGCGCTCGGCCTGACGGAATTCCTGTCGGCCGACGGCGACCCGCTCGAGATACTGCGCGAGATCCGCGCGCGGAAGGCGGTCTCCGTCGCCTGCCATCCCGCACGAGATGAGCGAGTTCTACGCGAACACCTGGTACCTCTGGAACCGCCGGCGCATCGTCGAGGGGCTGGTCGACCTCTGGGAGGTCGGCTGCCGCTGGGACCTCTTCCCGGTCGTCTCGCGCGAGATGCTGCCCGCACATCGCCAACAGCGACTTCCACCGGCCCGAGCACCTCTACGCCTGGAAGACGCTGCTGCGCGCCGAGAGGAACGCGCCGTCGGTTCTGGAGGCGCTGCGTCAGGCGACGGGGATCGGAATGCTGCGCCTGACGCCCGGCGCCGCGGCGGCGACGGCGTGACCGCGGCCTTCGTCTTCCTCGCCGGCCTCGCCCTCTCCGTCGCGATCCACGCCGTCGCTGCGGCGGCGCTCGCGCGACACCGGCGCCGGGCGGGCACGGGGCCCGCTTCGGCCGAGCCTCCCTTCGTCTCGATCATCAAACCCCTCTGCGGCCTGGACGCCGTCCTCGAAGAGAACCTGGAGTCGTTCTACCGGCTCGACTATCCGCTCTCCCACTACGAGATCGTCTTCTCGTTCGCGTCGGCGGAGGACCCGGCCCTGCCCGTCGCCCGGCGCGTGGCGGACCGACACCCCCACGTCTCGAGCGTTTTCGTCGTGGATCCGCGGGAGCCCGGCTCGAACGCGAAGGTCAACCGGCTCGCGTTCGGGCTGGCGCGCGCGAGAGGAGCCGCGTTCCTGATGGCCGACGGCGACGTGCGCGTTTCGCCCGACTTCCTCGCGCAACGCCGTCTCGCTTCTCTCCGACCCGTCGGTCGGGCTCGTCTCGCACCTCTTTCGCGCGGTGGATGCCTCGACCCTGGGCGCGCGGCTCGAGGCCCTCTATCTGGACGGCATCCTGCGTCCGGCGACCGCGGCGGTGACCCTCCTCCTGCGCCGGCCCTGCGTCGTCGGCAAGGCGCTCCTCCTCCGGCGCGCGGCGTTCCAGGCGATCGGGGGCTTCTCGGCCCTGCGCGACCATCTGGCCGAGGACTTCCTGCTGGGCGAGCTCGTCCGCGGCGCCGGATACCGCGTGGTCCTTTCGCCCCACGAAGTCGAGACCCGGCTCGGAGCGAGGTCCGCTTCGGCGGTCTGGCAGCGCCACCGGCGCTGGGCGATCCTGCGCAAGAGGCTCGGCGGGCCGTCCTACGCCGCCGAGGCGCTCGCGAGCCCGGTCCCCTTCGTCGCCGGCGCGATCGCCTGCTCTTCGGGGGAGCCCGCCGTCGTCGCGGCCGCGCTCCTCCTCTGGTCGGCTCGCATCGCCGTCGAGGCTCCGGTGCTCGCGCGGCCCGGACGGCGACTCCCCGCTTCCGAGCTCCTCGGCATCCCGCTTCGGGATCTCGCCTCGGCGCCCCTCTTCTGGGCCGGGCTCTTCGGACGGCGCACCGCGTGGCGCGGACGGACGCTGACGGTCGGTCGGCGGACGCTGCTCGAATCCGGAGGAAGGGGACCGCGGAGGGGACCGGTGCCGGAGGGACTCCCGGCCACGGCGGCCGAGCGCGGCTGACTGGCTACCGGTCCCGGTTCGTTTCCTGGCCGACCGCCCGCAGCCCCCGCCGCGCCAGCCGGTCGATCAGCGTCTGCTGCGAGTCGTAGGGCGCTTCCCCGGGCGCCGGCGAACGGCGCAGGTACGTGCCGTCGGAGCCGAGGTCCCGCGCCCGGCAGTTGTCCCGCTCCATGGGCTCGAAGACCTCCTGGCGCATCTTCTCCTTCGCCTTCTCGTCCAGGATCGGCACCATCAGCTCGACGCGGCGGAAGAAGTTGCGGGGCATCCAGTCGGCGCTCGAGATGTAGATCTCTTCCTCTTCGCCGACGCCGAACGAGAAAGCCCGCGAGTGCTCGAGGAAGCGGCCCACGACGCTCGCGACCGAGATGTTTTCCGACACGCCCGGCACTCCGGGGCGCAGGCAGCAGATTCCCCGCACGGCCAGGCGGATCGGCACGCCCGCCGAGGACGCGCGGTAGAGTGCGCGGATCGTCCTCGGCGTCCACGATGGAGTTCAGCTTGGCGACGATCGCGGCGGGCTGGCCCGACCTCGCCTTCTCCGCCTCGCGGTCGATGAGCGCGAGGACCTTCTCGTGGAGCGCGAACGGGCGCCACGGTCAGCCGCCTGTAGCGCGTCTTCTTCGAGAAACCGGTCAGGAAATTGAAGAGCTGCGACGCGTCGTGGCCGAAGTCGGCGCGCGACGTGAAGAGGCCGAGGTCCGTGTAGATCCGCGCGGTCGCGCCGTTGTAGTTGCCGGTGCCGATGTGGACGTACCGGCGCATCGCCGTGCCCTCCCGGCGCACGACGAGCGCGATCTTGGCGTGGGTCTTCAGTCCCTCGACGCCGTAGGCCACGTGGACGCCCACGCGCTCGAGCGACTGCGCCCACTGGATGTTCTTCTCCTCGTCGAAGCGCGCCTGGAGCTCGACCAGGACGGCGACCTGCTTCCCGTTCTCCGCCGCGCGCGCCAGGGCGGCGACGATCGGCGAGTCCGCTCCAGTCCGATAGAGCGTCATCTTGATCGCGAGGACGTCGGGGTCGGTCGCCGCGTCCTCGAGGAAACGGACGACCGGATCGAAGGAGTCGTAGGGGAGGTGGAGGAGGACGTCCTTCTGCCGGATCGTCTCGAAGCAGTCTCCCGGGTGGGCGAAGAGCGAGCCCGACGCGGGGAGGTAGGGGGCGTCCTTCAGGTCCGGGCGGTCGAGCCGCTGGACCGCGATGCAGTCGGAGACCGCCAGCGGGCCCGGCGATCTCGTAGACGTCTTCGGCGTCGAGCTCGAGCTGGGCGCGCAGGAGATCGCGCACGCCCGCGGGGGAGCGGTCGTCCACCTCGAGGCGGATGGCCGCGCCGAAACGGCGCCGCCGCACGTTTTCGGCGACGGAGCGCAGGAGGTCGCTCGCTTCCTCCTCGCGGATTTCGATGTCGGCGTCCCGCGTGACGCGGAAGGAGGAGGCGCCGCGGATCTTCATGCCGGGGAAGAGGTGCGGCAGGTGCGCTTCGACGAGATCCTCGAGCAGCAGGAATTCGGCCGACCGCGGGGTGTTGCCGGGCAGGGGGACGAAGCGCGGCAGCGACGGCGGCACCTTGACGCGCGCGAAGGAGACCCGCCCGTCGTCCTTCTCGGTCAGCTCGACGGCGAGCGAGAGCGAGAGGTTCGAGACGAACGGGAACGGATGGGCCGGGTCGAATGCGAGGGGCGTCAGAATCGGAAAGACCACGCTCTCGAAATAGGCGGTCAGCTCCTTGCGCCGTTCGGCGTCGACGTCGGCCCAGCGCACGATGCGGATCCCCGCCTCGGCGAGGCGCGGCAGCAGCTCGTCGTTCAAGACCGCCGAGGCCCGGGCGAGATCGCGGCGAACCGCCTCGCCGATGGCGGCGAGCTGCTCGTGCGCCGAGAGCCCGTCGGCGACTTCGCTCGGTCACCGCGGCTTCGAGCTGCTCGTGCAGGCCCGAGACGCGGATCATGAAGAACTCGTCGAGGTTCGAGTGGAAGATCGAGAGGAACTTCAACCTCTCGAGGAGCGGCCACGCCGGGTCAAGGGCCTCCTCGAGCACCCGGTGGTTGAAGGCGAGCCAGGAGATCTCGCGGTTGAAGTAGAGCGAGCGATCCTGAAACGTGTCGTCGGGAGCTTGAGACTCGCCGGCCAGCCTCGCTTCTTCCATGGGGGGATGGGAGGGTATCACCCCGCCGGGAAGGCGATGTTAATCCGATAGAAACTCGACAGAACGCCCGCCTCCGCGCCGCAAGAACGCTCCCGGTTCTACTCATAAATGTTTGAGATAAAGCATCTCAATTCAATGATCCGAGGTTGTTTTCGTTTCGCTGATCCTCGAAGATCGTCGATATAAATACCTCAACAAGATATAGTCATTCTGCGGGACTCGATCCCCGGGTTTCGCCGGTTTTGAGGAGGGCTCCGAGATGATCCGGCGTTCCAAGCCAGGCCCGGCCGCGGCGTCCCCGGCCGCCCGATTCTCGATCGGGGCGGTCGCCCGCGCGACCGGCCTCTCTCCCGATCTGCTGCGGGTCTGGCAGAAGCGTTACGGCTTCCCGGTCCCGCGGCGCAAGCCCTCCGGGCACCGGCTCTACTCCGCCGAAGACGTGCGCCGCCTTCGGCGGATCGCCGAGGCCATCTCCCGAGGGCACCGCCCCGCCGAAGTCGTTCCACTCTCGGAGTCGCAGCTCGAGAGCCTGCTCGCCGAAGACGAGCTCTTCGGGGCTTCGAACGAGGCTCGCCGGAACCCGGTCGCCTCGCTCCTCGAGCACGTGAAGGCCCACCGGCGCAACGAGCTGACGTCGTCGCTTCTCGCCGAGGCCGCCACACTCGGGCCGCTCGAGTTCTTGAACGAGCGCCTGGCGCCTCTGACGGACGCGGTCGGAGAGGCCTGGGCGTGCGGAGAGATCGGAGTCCACAACGAGCACTTCTTCACGGAATGCGCCGAGGACGTCCTCCGGACGATCCGACTGCCGTACGAGCGTCAGGCGCGCGGCCCGAGCATGATCTTCACGACCCTCGTGGGCGAACACCACCTCCTCGGCCTCCAGATGGTGGCGCTCGTCGCGGCGGAATCGGGGCTCCGGCCGCACCTGCTCGGCGCCGAGACGCCGGTCGAGGAGATCGCGGAGGCCTGGGTGGCCCGCAACGTCGAGGCGATCGGCGTCAGCATCTCGCTCTCGACCGGCGGGCCGATCGCCCGGCGTCGCCTCGGCCAGCTGCGGGACACGATTCCCACGACGGTCCCGATCGTCGTCGGCGGCCGCGGGGCGCGGCGCGCGCATCCTCCGGCGGGAGTCGCGGTCGTGGAAGATCTGCGTCAGGTGCAGGGCTGGATGCGCGCGCTCAAGGCGCACGTTTCGTAGAGGCGCCCTTTCGGCGCGACTTCATGCCGGCTTAACCTCGGCACCCCTAGAATCCCCCCCATGATACGGACGCTCCGAGTCTTCCTTCCCTTCGTGCCTCTCGCGATCGCTGCCTGCGCCGCGGCGCTCTCCGGCGAGGGCGCGCAGGTCAAGGTCTATGGCGCGGATGCATCGCGGATTTCCGCCGCGCCGGCCGAGCTCGACGGTTGCCGGCTCCTCCAGAAGACCGAGCCCGTCCTCGAGGAGGAGAGCGAGCGAGCCGCGCGGGATCCTTACAAGAAGCACCGCGACGCGGCCGGCGCTCTCGGCGGCAACGTCCTTCTCGTCTTCTCCGACGCGGTCGTGAGGCGTCCGTCGCTCGACTGCTCGCCGCGCGACACGTCGCCGGAGTGCCTCGAGACCTCTCAGACCTGGTATCGCACGTCCTTCGGCTACTACGCCTGCTCCTCCGCCGCGGCCGAGAGGCTCGAGGCCGAGGCGAAGGCGGCGACCTCTCCGGGCCCGATCTTCTCGTTCCGGTTCGCAAAGCGCGAGCCGGCCGCTCCCGCGAAGGCCGCAGCGCCGCCCGCGCCTCCTTCCGCGCCTGCGCCCGCTTCGCCTCCGGCCCCGGTTGCCGTTTCGTCTCCGGCGCCCGCGGCGTCAGCCGCTCCCGCCGCCGCCACGCCCGCGCCGGCGGCGCGGGTGCTCCAGGGGAAAATCCTCTCCATGATGGAGGCGGGAGTCGGGGTCGATGTCATCGTCGCCTGGGTGTCGAGCCAGTCGGACCGGCCCGCGCTCTCCGCGGAAGACGTGATCGACTGGAAGAAATCGGGCATCGACGAGAGGGTCATCCAGGCCGTGCTCGCCCGCTAGCGCCGCGCCGTCCTCGCGCTTCGATTTCTTACAGGGGCTTCGCTCCCTTCTCCCGCCGCTTTCAAGTCGCGCGGAGAGATTCGGCGGGCGAGGCGTGTTCCACCTCCCCCGATCGGCCCCGAAACATCGGGGCCTTTTTTTCTCGTCGCCGAGAACCAGCGTCGGCGGCGCTTCAAGCTGAATTTACAGGAAGTTCCTTTCCCGTTGACCTGTCGCTTTTACAACTCGCGGTCCAAGACAGGAGGTCATGCGCGCCATGAAGCATCGATATTGGATTGTTCTGGCGACCGTCGCGGGTCTTCTCGCGGGATCTCGGGACGCCCGAGGTCAAGTCACACCGGCCGCCGGCTACACGCCGCCCGATGACACGCCCAAGGTCAACGTCGGCGGCACGATCTTCGCGGACTACACGTATCAGATGGATCCTCTCGTCACGGACTCGGACGGGCATCGCTCGCACGTGAGCGGCTTCAACATCCAGCGCGCTTACATCAACGTCACGGGGAGCGTCTCCCACTGGATCTCCTTCCGCATCACGCCCGACATCGTGCGGGTGGGCAACGTCGGCGGCGTCGCCGTCCCCGGTCTGACCAACACTCTGACCTACCGGCTCAAGTACGCGTACGGCCAGATCAATTTCGACGACGCGCTCCGCGGATGGTGGTTTCGATTCGGCATGCAGCAGACTCCGGTCATCGATTACCTCGAGGGCATCTACCGCTATCGCTTCCAGGGGACCGTCTTCGCCGACCGCGAGGGCTACTTGACTTCTTCGGACCTCGGCGCCTCGACGCGCGTGATCACTCCGGGCAACTTTTTCGAGGTCCACGCGGGCGTGTACAACGGCGAGGGCTACACGGCGCCGGAAGCGAACGACCAGAAGGCGTACATGATTCGGGGGACGTTGCGGCCGGCGCCGGGAATTCCGATCCTGCGCGGCCTGCGTCTGACCGGTTTCTACGACCGCGATCGGTATGTCAAGAACGCCAAGAAGAACCGCGCGCTCGGGAACGCGACTTTCGAATCCCCCTACCTGAATGCGGGGTTCGAGTACCTCTGGACGGAAGACCAGAACGCTTCGGCCACGAGGCCGCTGGTCAAGGGAGACGGCTACTCGGTCTGGGCGACCCCGAGGATACCGTACGTGTATGAAAGCGACCATTGGACGGGCCTGGGACTGGAAATGCTGCTGCGCTACGACAACCTCCGGCCGAACAAGGATCAGCCGGGGCACAAGAAGCGCTACATCGCCGGCCTCGCTTACTGGTTCCCGATGATCCGGCCGGGGATCGCCTGCGCCCTCCTCGCCGACTGGGAAGAGGTGAAGTACGACCGCTTCCTCCCCGGCAACGTGAACTTCAAGCCGACGGAGAGGCGGTTCGCGCTCCACACGCTCTTCAACTTCTAGTTAACGCTGATTTCGCACGGACTTAACACGCGAACTTCATCTTGCGCACGAGGTGAGACGATGAAAGGCATCCGTTTGCTGGCTCGGGCGGCGCTCCTCCTCGCGATCGCGGCGCCCGCCCTGGCTCAAAACGTCCAGATCGACGGGGCGGGGGCGACCTTCCCCTATCCCGATCTATTCGAAGTGGTTCTCCGAGTACAACAAGCTCCATCCCGAGGTCCAGATCAACTACCAGTCGATCGGATCGGGCGGCGGAATCCGCCAGCTCACCAACCAGACCGTCTTCTTCGGAGCGACCGACGGTCCGATGACCCCGGATCAGCATGCAGGCCGCGCTCCGGCAAGGTGCTCCACCTCCCGACGGTGCTGGGCGGCGTCGTTCCGATCTACAACATTCCGGGCGTCGACGCCGAGCTCAAGTTCACGGGCACGGCGCTCGCCGACATCATCCTGGGCAAGATCACGAAGTGGAACGATCCCGCGATCGCGGCGTCGAACCCCGGGCGTCAATCTGCCCGGCTCCGACATCACGGTCGTGCATCGCTCGGACGGGTCGGGCACGACCTACATCTTCGTGGACTACCTGTCGAAGGTCTCGCCGAGCGTTCAAGAAGACGGTCGGTGTCGCCACCTCCGTCAACTGGCCCGTGGGCCTCGGCGGAAAGGGCAACGAAGGCGTCGCCGGGCTCGTCAAGCAGACGCCGGGCTCGATCGGCTACGTCGAGCTGATCTACGCGATCCAGAACAAGATCGACTACGGCTCGGTCCAGAACTCCGCCGGGGAGTTCATCCGGTGCTCGATCGACGTCGGTCACGGCGGCCGCCGCCGCCGCGGCCAAGCAGATGCCCCCGGACTTCCGCGTCTCGATCACGAACGCCCCGGGCACGGGCGTCTACCCGATCTCCTCCTTCACGTGGCTGCTCCTCTACGAGAGCCCGAAGGACAAGCAGAAGGCGAAGATCATGGTGGACTTCGTGAAGTGGGCGCTCACGGACGGGCAGAAGTTCGCGAAGGACCTGGGATACGCTCCGCTCCCGGAGGCGGTCGTCCAGCTCGAGATGGAAGCCCTCAAGAAGATCCGAATCTAGCGGGCCGCGCGCGGAGTTTGCGATGAGTACCCCGTCCCCCGGCCGCCGAAGCGCCGACGACCGGCTGTTTCGCCTGGGGACGGGGTTCTTCGCTCTCCTCGTCGTCCTCCTCGTGGCGGGCGATCGCCTTCGAGCTCTTCCGAACCTCGCGGCTCTCGATCGACAAGTTCGGCTTGAACTTCTGGCGGACGCCGGGTCTGGGATCCGGTGGCCGGAGAGTTCGGCGCGCTCCCGTTCATCTGGGGCACGCTCTACTCCTCGTTCCTGGCGCTCTTGATCTCGACGCCGATCGCGCTCGGCATCGCGATCTTCCTCTCGGAGCTGTCGCCGCGCTTGCTCCGGACGCCGCTCGCCTTCCTGACGGAGCTCCTCGCCGCCATCCCCTCGATCGTCTACGGTCTCTGGGGCATCTTCGTCCTCGTCCCTGTCGTCCGCTCAGCTTCGAGACCTCGACGCCCGGACTGGCTCCGGAAGACGCCGCTCTTTTCCGGGCCGCCGGTCGGCGTCGGGATGCTCTCGGCCGCGCTCGTCCTCGCGGTCATGGTGATTCCGTTCACGTCCTCCGTGGCGCGGGAGGTCCTGAAGGCGGTGCCGGCGACCCAGCGGGAGGCGGCCTACGCGCTCGGGGCCACGCGCTGGGAGGCGATCCAGGCGGCGCTCCGGTACGGGCGCACCGGCATCATCGGCGCCGTCATCCTGGGACTGGGCCGCGCGATCGGCGAGACGATGGCCGTGACGATGGTGATCGGCAACAACCCCCAGGTCTCCTGCTCCCTCTTCGCGCCGCAGTACACGATGGCCGCCGTGATCGCCAACGAGTTCACGGAGGCCGCCGACGACCTCTATCTGAACGCTCTCGTCGAGATCGGGCTCGTGCTCTTCGTCGTCACCCTGGTCGATCAACGTCCTGTCGCGGCTCCTGATCTGGAGGGTCAGTCGGCAGGTGCGCGTGAAGACGCCCAAGGCGGAGCCGCTTTCCGCCCGCGAGGCCGCGTGAACCTCGCCCGCCGCCGCCGGGCGGTGTCTTACGTCGTGGTGCTCCTGTGCGGCGCCTCCGTACTCCTAGCGCTGCTTCCGCTCGTCCTCGTGTTCTTCTACGTGATCAAGCAGGGCTTCACGTCGCTCAACTGGGACTTCTTCACGAAGATGCCCAAGCCGGTCGGGGAGCCGGGCGGCGGGATGGCCAATGCGATCGTCGGGACGCTCATCCTGATCGCCATCGCCTCCGCCGTGGCCGTGCCGGTGGGGCTGATCGCCGGGACGTATCTCTCCGAGTACGGCCGCAAGCCGTTCGCGTCTGCTCGCGCGCTTCACCGCCGACGTCTTGAACGGCGATCCCGTCGATCGTCATCGGGATCTTCGCCTACGGGCTCGCGGTGATGCCCGTCCAGCGCTTCTCGGCCCTCGCCGGCGGGCTGGCGCTCGGCTTCATGATGATCCCGATCATCACGCGCACGACCGAGGAGCTCCTGAATCTCGTCCCGTCGAGCCTCCGGGAGGGAGCGCTCGCCCTCGGCGCGACGCGGGCCCGCGCGGCCTTCTCGGTCATGCTCCCCGCGGCCCTGCCCGGCATCATGACCGGCATCCTCGTGGCCCTTTCCCGGATCGCCGGAGAGACCGCGCCGCTCCTCTTCACCGCGTTCAACAACCGCTTCTTCTCGACGCGCATCGACCAGCCGATCTCCTCGCTGCCGGTGCAGATCTACACCTACGCGATCTCCCCCTACGATGACTGGCACCGCCAGGCGTGGGCGGGGGCGCTGGTCCTCGTCGGCGTCATCTTCACGTTCTCGGTTCTGGCCCGCTCGGTCACCAAGCGGCTGGAAAGGATGCACGCACGATGACTGAGCTCCTCGCGAGCGAAGGTCGGGACCAATCGTCCGCCGTCCGGCCCGAGGTGCCGACGCGCCCGGGCGTCGAGGCGCCGGGGCCTCCTCCCGTCTCGCGCGTCCGGATGGAGACGCGCAAGCTGAATTTCTTCTACGGCCGAGACGCAGGCGCTCTACGACGTCTCGATCGAAGTTCCGGAGAAATCGGTGACGGCCTTCATCGGCCCGTCGGGCTGCGGCAAGTCCACCTTTCTGCGCTGCCTGAACCGGATGAACGACATCATTCCGGAGACCCGGGTCGAGGGGAATGTCCTGCTGGACGGGAAGGACATCTACGGGCCCGGCACCGACGTCGTCGATCTGCGGCGGCGGGTCGGGATGGTGTTCCAGAAGTCGAATCCGTTTCCGAAGTCGATTTTCGACAATGTCGCCTACGGCCTGAAGATCAACGGGCTCGCCCGGCGCTCCGAGATGCCCGAGCGCGTCGAGAAGGCCCTGCAGGGCGCCGCGCTCTGGGACGAGGTCAAGGACCGGCTCGACGATGTCCGCCCTCGGACTCTCGGGCGGCCAGCAGCAGCGGCTCTGCATCGCGCGTGCGCTCGCGGTCGAGCCCGAGGTCGTCCTGATGGACGAGCCGGCCTCCGCGCTCGACCCGATCGCGACGCAGAAGATCGAGGAGCTGATCTACGAGCTGAAAGCGCAAGTACACGATCGTCGATCGTGACGCACAACATGCAGCAGGCGGCGCGCGTCTCGGAGTACACCGCGTTCTTCATGATGGGACGCCTGGTGGAGCACGACCGGACCGACAAGATCTTCACCAACCCGGGCCAGAAGATCACGGAGGACTACATCACCGGCCGCTTCGGCTAGCCGGTGTCTCGCCCCATGAAGACCGCAACACCCCGCGGGAAAGCCGCCGCCCCGGCCGCCGGACGCGAAGCGGCCGGCATGAAGCGCATCGCCCTGATCGAGGACGACGCGGACATCGCCTATACGATCCGCCTGAACCTGCAGAAGGAGAAACGGTACCAGGTCGAACACTACGTCTCCGGGATCGCGGCGCTCGCGGCGCTCCAGGAGAAGCCCTTCGACCTGGTCATCCTGGACCTGAACCTGCCGGACATCGACGGGCTCGCCCTCTGCCGGGAGCTCCGGCGCGTGGACGAGACGCGGCGGGTGCCGATCATCATGCTGACCGCCCGCGTCGAGGAGCGGGACAAGCTGCTCGGCTTCGAAATCGGCGCCGACGACTACATCACCAAGCCCTTCTCGATGCGGGAGCTGCTCGCGCGCGTCAACGCGCACCTGCGCCGGATCGCCTCGTTCGAGACCTCCGAAGACGAGCTCTTCGACGACGGCGACCTGCACGTGGACCGCGCGCGCTTCGAGGTCCGGCTGAAGGGGGAGCGGGTCCACTTGACGAAGAAGGAGTTCGACCTGCTCTGGTTGCTCATCCGCAACCGCTCGCGGGTCGTGACGCGCGACGCGATTCTGGCGCGCCTCTGGGACTACGACGCGGACGTCGAGACGCGGACCGTGGACGTGCACATCCGGGCTTTGCGCCGCAAGCTCGGCGAAGACCGGATCGAGACGGTCGTCGGGCTGGGCTACCGGTACCGGGAGCCGGCGCCGAAGTAGGCCTCCCATGCCTCCGGCCCGGCCCGACCGCCGAAGAACCGCCGCCCGATCGCGAGTCCCATGAGGCTCGCCCCTCGGTTCACGATCCTCTTCGCGGTCCTCTCGGCGGCGGCCGCCGTGCTCCTGATCGCCGTTCTCGACTCGACGCTGCGCCGAGCGGTGGACGATCGGATCGCGGACCGCGTCGAGCGCGAAGTCGAGCTGCTCTCGGCGGAAATCGGCCGGTTCGAGGGCCAACCCGAGGCGCTCGACGCCTACCTGCGCCGGGCCGCCCAAAGCCTCGCCTGCCGGATCACCCTGATCGCGCCGGACGGGCGTGTCACGCACGACACGGACCTTCTGCCGGCCGACGTTCCCGCCATGGAGAACCACGGGAGCCGGCCGGAGGTCCTCGAGGCCCTTCGGCTCGGGGCCGGAACGGCCCGGCGACTCTCCTCGACGGAGCGTGAGAACCGCCTCTATTTCGCCCGCCGGCTCCCGACGGGGGACGTGCTCCGCCTCTCCGTCGCGGCGGCGCAGGCGCGGCAGCTCGAGCAACCCTATCTCTGGTCCGCCCGCGCGGCCATCGTGGGATGCTGCCTCGCGCTCTTCCTCATCGGGCGCGCGCTCTCGCGGCGGTTCTCGGAGCCGATCGCCCGCCTGACGAGCGCGGCCTCGGCGATCGCCGCGGGCGAGACCGGACGGGTGCTCCCCGACTCGGGAGGAGAGGAAGTGCAGCTCCTCGGAGCGGCCCTGACGCGGATGAAGCAGTCGCTCGAGAAATCGGCCGAGCGGGCGGAAGCGGAGCGGCTCCTGACCGCTTCGGTCTTCGAACAGCTGCCCGACGGCCTCGTGGTCGTGGACGAGAAACTGCACGTCCTCGAGTCGAACGCGCGCTTCGGGCGCCTGATCGGCGTGCCGGCCCCCGCGGGGCGCGCGCTCTACGATCTGCTCCGCCACCGTTCGCTCTACGAGATCTTCGAATCGACGCTGAAGACCCACGAGACCGCCGAGAAGACGGTCCGCCTGGCCGACGACATCGTCTGGCACGTTACCGTGGTCGCTCTCCCCGAGGGCTCCCGCGCGGCCGCGGTGGGAGTGCTCCGCGACGTCACGCGACTCGAGCGGACCGAGGGGATGCGCCGCACCTTCGTCGCCGACGTCTCGCACGAGCTCCGCACGCCGATCGCCTCGATCGCGGCCGCCGCCGAGACTCTCGCGGAGGGGGCGACCGACGAGTCGGAGACCGCGAGCCTCCTCGAGATGATCCGGCGCCAGTCGGACCGGATGCGGGAGCTGATCGACGACCTCATGGACCTCGCCCAGATCGAGTCGGGCGCCGTCGAGCTGCGGAAGGAAGAGCTTTCGCTCTCGGAGCTCCTGCGGGAAGTCGCGCGGGATCTCTCGGCCTCCGCCGCCGACCGGTCGATCCGCGTGGTCGTGGACGCCAACGGCGACGTTCCGGTCGAAGCGGATCGGCGGCGCCTCTCCCAGGTCGTGCGCAACCTCCTCGACAACGCGATCAAGTTCTCCCGCGAAGGCGGATCCGTGCGGCTCTACGCCGGCCGGGACGGCGGCGAAGCGTACCTGGCCGTCGTGGACGAGGGCCCGGGCATTCCAAGGGCCGAGCAGGAGAAGATCTTCCAGCGCTTCTATCAGGTGGATCGCTCCCGCTCGAAGACGCGCCCCGGCACCGGGCTCGGGCTCGCGATCGTCAAACATCTGGTCCAGCTCCACGGCGGTCGCGTCGAAGTCGAGAGCGAGATCGGCCGCGGAAGCACGTTCCGGGTCTGCCTGCCCGCCTCCTGAGTCCTCACGGCGACGCAGCGGCTCTCCGAGGCGTGAAGGCGGACGTCAATTCGGTGTGAAGCGGTGGGATATCCTTGCCCGGCCGACGGGACAATGTTCAATCTCCTGCCGCGGGCCGGCCGCTACTTCGACCGATTCACGGACATGGCGCGGCGGATCCACGAAGCCGCCGGGATCCTGAACCGGTTCTTCGAAGCCGAGTCGGCGGTCGGGCCGGTGGCGGACCAGATCAAACGCCTCGAGCACGAGTGCGACGAGATCTCGCACGAGATCCTGAGGGACATCGACCAGACCTTCATCACGCCGATCGACCGGGAGGACATCCACCAGCTGGCGGTTCGGCTCGACGACGTCATCGACCTCATCGACGGGACCGTGCGCCGCCTCTTTCTCTACAAGGTCTCGCAGCCCACGCTGCTCTCCCGGCCCCTGTCCCGGATCGTCGTGAAGGCGACCCGGGAGCTCGTCGAGGCCGTCGCGGACCTTCGGCGGCAGAAGGGGGTCACCGAGCACTGCATCCAGATCAAGAAGCTCGAGAACGAAGGAGACGTCGCCTACCACGAGGCGGTCGCCTCCCTCTTCGCCGACCCGACCGACCCGATCGAGGTCATCAAGTGGAAGGACATCTACGACAACCTCGAGCGGTGCATCGACCAGTGCGCCGGCGTCGCGCACGTCCTCGAGAGCGTCGTGTTGAAGCATGCGTAGGGGAGCCGTCCGCTCTCGACCCGGCATGGCTCGCCGGAACGCTCTCCCGGGCCTCTCGCTCCGGGCCGCCCGCGGATAGCGGATCGCCGCTCCGTGACCTACGTCCTCCTCATCATCGGCGTCGCGCTCGTCTTCGATTTCATCAACGGGATGCACGACTCGGCGAACTCGATCGCCACCGTCGTCTCGACGCGCGTCCTCTCCCCCCTCGTGGCCGTCGGCTGGGCGGCGTTCTTCAACTTCGTCGCGGCGTTCGTGTTCGGTACGGCGGTCGCCAAGACGATCGGGGGCGGCCTGATCGACGTCGCGGTCGTGAACTCCGACGTGGTCCTGGGCGGGCTCTTCGGGGCGATCGTCTGGAACCTGATCACCTGGTATTTCGGGATCCCGTCCTCCTCCTCGCACGCGCTGATCGGCGGCTACGCCGGGGCGGCCGTGGCGCGGGTCGGGGTCCGGGCGATCGTGCCCGGAATGGCGTGGGTGAAGACGCTCTCGTTCATCGTGATCTCGCCGCTCCTCGGAATGGCGGTGGCCTGGGCCCTGATGGTCGCGGTGTCGTGGATCTTCCGGAAGACGCCGTATGGCGCCGTGGATCGCTGGTTCCGGAGAGGGCAGCTCTTCTCGGCCGCGGCGTACTCCCTCTCCCACGGTGCCAACGACGCCCAGAAGACGATGGGGATCATCGCGAGCCTCCTCGTGGCGAACCGCGCGCTCTTCGCCGAGCCGTCGTCGACCCTCCACTGGATGCACCTGCCGAGCATCCAGCAATTGCCGTGGTGGATCATCCTCTCCGCCCACGCGGCCATCGGCATGGGCACCCTGACCGGCGGCTGGCGGATCGTCCGGACGATGGGGAGCCGCATCACGAAGCTGAAGCCCTACAGCGGATTCTGCGCGGAGACCGGAGCTGCCGCGACGATCGCCCTCGCATCGTTGACCGGCGTTCCGGTCTCGACGACCCACACCATCACCGGGGCGGTGGTGGGGGTCGGCGCGACACAGCGGTTCTCCGCGGTCCGCTGGGGGGTCGCCGGGCGGATCGTCTATGCGTGGATCCTGACGATTCCCATGGCCGCCGCGATCGGCGCGATCGCGTTCGGGATCCTCTCGTCCCGCGGCGGGCGGTGACGGGGAAGCTCGCGGCCGCGGCGGCGGCTCTGCTGTCGGCGGCGATCGCCCCGGGCGGCGCGCCCGACCCGGCTCCGTTCGATGCGGTTCTCGCGGCGCGCGTGCGGCAGGGCGGTTTCGACTATCGCGCGGCCTCCGGGCAGGACCGCAAGCGGCTCGCCGCCTACCTCTCGAACCTGGGCGACGCGGATCCGGCCGCCATGACGCCAGACGAGCGAAAGGCCTTCTACGTCAACGCCTACAACGCCTGGGCGATCGAGACCCTGCTCGAGAATCCGGGGAAGAAGATCACGGACATCGACGGGGCCTTCCGGGTTACGAAGCGTCGCGTCGGCGGCGAGTCGTTGACGCTCGACGAGATCGAGAACCGGCTGCGGGCGACGGGGGACGCGCGCATCCATTTCGCGATCGTCTGCGCCGCGAAGTCGTGCCCGCCGCTCGCGGCGAGGGCCTATCGCGCGGGAGGACTCTCCGAAGCGCTCGACCGCCAGGCCCGGGAATTACTCGCCGATCCCTCGAAGAACCGGATCGATCGGGAGTCGGGCCGCGTCGCGCTCTCGAAGATCTTCGAGTGGAACCGGAAGGAGTTCGAGCGGGACGGCGGAACGCTCAACCGATACGTGTCGAAGTACGTCTCCGATCCGGAGACGGCGCGGTGGCTCGCCGCCTCGCCGAAGGAGCCGGAGTTCCTGGAGTACGACTGGGCGCCGAACCAGCCTTAGCCCGCCGGGCGGCCCGTCCGTTGCCGGCGAGCGCCCGGACGACGCGATCCACGCGGGCGAGCCCTTCGCGCAGGCGAACGACGTCGTAGCCGAACCCGAAGCGCAGCGCGCGGCCGCCGCCCAGCATGTCTCCCGGCACGATCAGGACCGACTGCTCCCGGCGAATTCGCTCCGCGAGCGCGGCCGGTGAGATTGCGAGCCGGTACGGCGTGAACGCGATGGCGCCGGCGCGCGGCGGGATCCAATCGAAGACGCCCGCGCGTTCCGCGATCCAGCCCTCGAGGACGGGGAGCTGCCGCCGGAGGATCGCGCGCGTCCGCTCGAGGAGCTCCTCGCGCCGCGCGGGCTCCATGGCGATCGCCGCGAGCCGGTCCGACAGCATCCCGGGGGTTAGCGTCAGATAGTCGTGACGGCGCCAGATCTCGGCGATCGCCTTCTTCGGCGCGACGACCCATCCGGTGCGCAGCCCCGGCAGGCCGAAGGCCTTGGACAGCCCGGAGGTGACGATCGTGCGCTCGTAGCGCCCCCAGAACGTCGGCGTGGTCGAGCCCGAGAGCTCCGCGCCGCGGTAGATCTCGTCGGCGACGAGCCAGGCGCCCGCGCGCCGGGCGGCCGCCACGACTTCGTCCATCTCCTCTTCGGTGAACACCGCGGCCGTGGGGTTGTTCGGGTTGGTGACGAGAACGACCTTCGTCCTCTTCGTCACGGCCTTGCGGAGGCCGGGCACGTCGAGCGCCCAGCGACCCGCGCGCCGGTCGTGGCGGAGGTGGAAAGCCGTCGCCGCCGCCCAGTGGCGGGCGAGCCCCCAGGCCTGCATGTAGTTGGGGAGCTCGATCGCGGCGTTCTGTCCCGGCTCGAGGAACGACCAGAGCACCGCGTGGTTCGCCTCGGCGCCGCCGTTGACGACGGTGACGTTCTCGGAAGTCGCCCCGGGGTACCAGGCGGCGATGCGATCGCGCAGCTCCGCCGACCC
This sequence comes from uncultured Acidobacteriota bacterium, assembly GCA_963707935.1. Taxonomy (GTDB): domain Bacteria; phylum Acidobacteriota; class Thermoanaerobaculia; order UBA5066; family Gp7-AA6; genus DATBFU01. The sequence goes on from CAVPRN010000005.1 coordinate 130,266, forward strand.
GTCCGAGCGCGGATAGGCGAGACGGGTCTCGAGGAAGCGCTCCGGAGGCTCTCCGCCGAGAAGCTCCGACACCGAGAGGGGAGCGACCCCGCTCTCGGAGAGGTCGAAATCGACCTCCTTCTCGTAGACGCACTGCATGCGCTCCATGCGGAAAGTCTCGATTCGCATTGAGAGCCTCCGAGTCGAGGAGAGTAGCAGGAGGAAGGATTCAGGATTCAGGATTCGGGATTCAGGGGCCCGGATCCCAGATCCCAGATCCCGAATCCCGGATCCTAAAAAAAAGCCCCCGCGAAGGGGGCTTTGGGAGGAGGAGATCGGATTGCGCGTGTTTCACTGCTTCTTACGGAGCCTGACGCGCGAGCGTTGAGGCCGCGATAACGCTTTCGAGAGAAGCGGCTTGCGTGTATTTTCTAGCCGCGATGACGCTGCCCGCCGGAAGCCGGCTCGGTTCCTACGAGATCGGCTCCCCGCTCGGCGCCGGAGGAATGGGGGAGGTCTACCTCGCTCGCGACACCCGGCTCGGCCGGGAGGTCGCCATCAAGGTCCTTCCCTCCGACGTCGCCGGCGATCGCGAGGCCCGCGCGCGCTTCGAGCAGGAGGCCCGCGCGGCCTCCGCGCTGAATCACCCGAACATCCTGACCGTCTACGACATCGGCGAGGCGGACGGCTCGCTCTTCATCGCGATGGAGTTGGTCGAGGGAAAGACGCTGCGCGAGCTCCTCGCCGCGGGGCCGCTGCCGCTGCGCCGCCTCCTCCCGATCGCGGCGCAGGTCGCCGAGGGCCTCGCCAAGGCCCACGAGGTCGGGATCGTCCATCGGGACCTGAAGCCCGAAAACGTCATGGTGAACAAGGACGGCTTCGCGAAGATCCTCGACTTCGGTCTCGCGAAGCTCGCGGTCCCTTCGGAGAACGCGGGCTCGCAGCTCGCGACACTCGCCAGCCCCGGCACGCGCCCGGGCATGGTTCTCGGGACGGTCGGCTACATGTCGCCGGAACAGGCGAGCGGCCAGTCCGCGGACTTTCGCTCCGACCAGTTCGCGCTCGGCTCGATTCTCTACGAGATGGCCACCGGCCGGCGCGCCTTCCAGAAGAAGACCGCGGTCGAGACGCTCTCGGCCATCATCCGCGAGGAACCCGAGCCGATCGCCGAGCTCAATCCCGCCGCGCCGGCGCCGCTGCGCTGGATCGTCGAGCGCTGCCTCGGCAAGGATCCGTCCGACCGCTACGCTTCGACCCGCGACCTGGCCCGCGACCTCAAGCAGACGCTCGACCGGATCTCGGAGACTTCGGGGCCGGCGCCGGCCGTACGCCGGCCGAGGCGCCGCGCGGCCTGGTGGGCCGCGGCCCTGCATCGCCGTGCTCGCGGCCGTCGCGGGGGACGTGGCGCTGCGGCTGCGGTCGGCCTCCGCGGCGAAGGCGAAGCCGGCGACTCTGCGCCGCGTGACCTTCGCGCCGGGCCTCGAGGACGAGCCCGCGTTCTCGCCGGACGGAAAGTTCCTGGCCTACACGACGGACGAGCGGGGAAATCTCGACGTCCTCGTCCAGCCCCTCTCCGGCGGTCAGGCGATCCGCATCGCCGAGACCGACGCGGACGAGGGGGAGCCCGCCTGGTCTCCCGACGGATCCCGGCTCGCTTTCGTCTCCGCGCGAGACCACGGCGGGCGCTTCGGCGTGGCCCTGAACGTCTCGGCTCTCGAGCCGTACCTGAACGCCAAATTCGGCGACATCTATCTCGCGCCCGCCCTCGGGGGAGCCGCGGTCAAGCTCGTCGAAGACGGCTACTACCCGAGCTGGTCCCCGGACGGGAAGCGGATCGTCTTCATGTCGAACCGTGAGGGGCGGATCGGCCTCTGGACGGTTCTGGCCGACGGCGGAGCGCCCGTTCCACTCACCCGCGACGACTCCATCAACTACCAGCCCGCCTGGTCTCCCGACGGGAAATGGGTCGCGTACGGATCGGGCACGCCCGGCAATTTCGTTCTCAAGGCCGTGGCCTCCTCCGGCGGCACGCCGGTCGTTCTGGCCGAGGACTACGGGTTCGTCAGCAGGCCGACGTGGTCGGCCGACGGGAAGGACGTTCTCTTCTCGGGGGAGCGAAACGGGGTCCTGAACGTCTGGAAGCTCGCGTGGGACGGTTCGCGTCCCGAGCCTCCCTCGCGCGTCACCCTCGGCCAGGGCCAGGACACGAGCGTCTCCGCCAGCCGGGACGGCCGGAAGCTCGCGTTCGCGGCGGTGCGAAACGATCCCAACATCTGGGAGCTGGACGTCGAGAGCGGACGGTTGCGCGCGGTGACGTCCGGGACCAACCGGGCCGACTACCCCCAGCTGTCTCCCGACGGCAAAACCCTCCTCGTCCAGTCGAATCGCACCGGCGATCTGGCCGTCTGGACCACGGACCTGGAGGGGCGTTTTCTCTCGCAGCTCACGGCGGGGCAGAGCACGGAGCCGCAGGCCCACTGGTCTCCGGACGGCCGCCAGATCAGCTTCGTCCGGCAGGGCCGGGTGTGGATCCTTCCGATCGGGAGCATGGGCGCGCAGACCACGGCCGTCACCGACGGGGGCGCGATGGACTGGTCGTCCGACGGGAAGTTCATCGCCGTGGGCTCGAGAGCCGCGGACGGGCCCGTCGGCGACGTCGTGGTCCTCGATGCCGTCACCGGCAAGCTCCGGCGCGTCACGTCCCTCAAGAAGGACATCGACTATCCGACGTGGTCGCCCGACGGAAGACGGATCGCCTTTCAACTTCAGCGCGGCGCGATCCGGGAGATCTGGGTCGTCCCGGCCGAGGGAGGCGAGCCGCGGCCGCTGACGAAAGACCTCGAAGACTCCCACCCCGCCTGGTCTCCGACGAATCCCGACGAGATCCTCTTCCTCCGAGACCACAAGCGCCTGGCCGTCGTATCCGTCTCGACCGGGAAGGTGAAGTTCCTGCCGAGCTACTCCGAAGGAAGCTACATCCTCGACTACCCGAGCTGGTCGCGCGACGGCAAGCGCGTGTACTTCTCGGTTTCCCGCAAGACGGGTGACATCTACATCCTCGAGGGTCTTTGATCCGGCTTCGACTGAAGCCCGGCCGCGAGGCGTCGGTCCTCCGCCGGCATCCCTGGCTCTTCTCGGGAGCGGTCGCTTCGCGCGAGGGCGACGGTTCGGACGGGCTCGCCGAAATCCTCGGCGCGGACGGACGTCCGCTCGCGCGCGGCGTCTATTCGCCCGGCTCCCAGCTCCTCGCGCGGCTCTGGACGTTCGACGGGCGCGACGTGGACGGCTCGCTCTTCCGGGAGCGCTTCCGCGCGGCGCGCCGTCTGCGGGAAGTCGCCGTGCCGTCGGATACGACGGGCTTTCGCGCCGTCAACTCGGAGGGCGATCTCTGCCCCGGTGTCCTCCTCGACCGGTACGGGGAAACGGCGGTGCTCGAGCTCCTGACCGAAGGGATCGAGAAGTGTCGCCCCGAGCTGGAAGAGGCGGCGCGGGAGGTCTTCGAGCCGAAGCGCCTCGTCGTCGAGGAGTCGGGGGGCAAGCGGGACCGGGGGCGAGAGGGGCCCCCCTCACCCCGCCCCTCTCCCCGCGGGGGAGAGGGAGGAAGAGCTCGCGCCGTTTCTCGAGAACGGCCTGCGCTTCTTCGCCGACGTCGCCGCCGGCCAGAAGACCGGCTTCTACCTCGACCAGCGTGAGAACCGGGCCCGGCTGCGCGCGCTCGCGCGTGGCCACACGGTCTTGAACCTCTTCTCCTACTCGGGCGGCTTTTCCGTGGCGGCGCTCGCGGGCGGCGCCACCCGGGCGGTGGACGTCGACTCCTCCGGGCCGGCGCTCGCACTCGCGCGCGAGCATCGCAGGGCGAACGAGCTCCCGGCCCCGCCGGAGGACTTCGACGAGGAGGACGTCTTCCGGGATCTGCGGCGGCGCGTGGAGTCGGCGGAAAGCTGGGACGTCGTCGTCTGCGATCCTCCGGCGTTCGCGAAGAAGCGCGCCGACGTCGATCGCGCGGCGCGCGGCTACAAGGACGTCAACCGCCTGGCGATGAAGCTCGTCGCCCCGGGCGGCCGGCTCCTCACGTGCTCCTGCTCGGGCCTCGTCTCGGCGGATCTCTTCCAGAAGATCGTCTTTTCCGCTTCGCTCGAGGCCGGCCGGGCGTTCTCGATCGAGGCGCGCCAGGGCGCCGGCGCGGACCACCCGACTTCCCTGGACTGCCCCGAAGGAGAATACTTGAAGGGGCTATGGCTCGCCGCGCGCTCCTGATGCTCCTCGTCGCCACACTCCCCGTGCCGCCGCGCGATACCGTTCAAAGCCCGGAGACGACCCGAAGAGTCCTCGTCTTCTCGAAGACGTCCGGCTTCCGGCACGACTCGATCCCGGACGGGATCGCCGCGATCCGCCGGATCGGTGAGCAGAACGGTTTCGAGGTCGACGCGACCGAGGACGGCTCCGTCTTCGAGGACGGTTTCCTCGCCGGGTACGACGCCGTGGTCTTCCTGCTGACGACGGGGCACGTTCTCGAGGGCGCCGGGCAGGCGGCCTTCCAGCACTACATCGCGCGCGGCGGCGGCTTCGTGGGCGTGCACTCGGCGGCCGACACGGAGTACGACTGGCCGTGGTACGGCGAGCTCGTCGGAGCGTACTTCGCCGGCCACCCGGCCATTCAGAGCGCGGCGGTGACCGTGACCGACCGCGTCCATTCCTCGACCCGCGGGCTGCCCGAGCGGTGGGTTCGAACGGACGAGTGGTACAACTTCCGCGACAACCCGCGCGGCCGCGCGCACGTGCTCGCCCGTCTGGACGAAGGGACCTACTCGGGCGGGACCATGGGAGGCGACCATCCGATTTCCTGGTGCCGCTTCTACGGAGGCGGGCGGACGTTCTACACGGCCATGGGCCATACGCGGGAGAGCTACACCGAGCCGCTCTTTCTCGAGCACCTCGCCGGAGGCATTCGATTCGCCGCCGGCTATCCCGAGTGCGAGGAGCGGTCGCGCGCGCGTGCGCTCGCTCCGCGCTGAGGGCGCGCCCGGACCTGATAACCTCCCGGGCCGATGGACCTCGATCTCACGGAGGAGCAGGCCCTTCTCCGGTCCTCGGTGCGACAGTTCGCCGAGGAGCGCGTGCGGCCGCAGGCCGCCGCCATCGATCAGAGCGGGCGATTCCCGCGGGAGCTCTTCGCCGAGGCCGGCCAGCTGGGCCTCGCGGGGGTCTGCGTGCCGGGCGCCTTCGGGGGCGCGGAGATGGACACGGTCTCCTACGCCATCGTCATCGAGGAGATCTCGCGGACCTGCGCGAACCTCGGGGTCATCCTGTCGGTCAACAACTCGCTCGTCTGCGATCCGATCGAGCGGTTCGGCAGCGAGGACCAGAAGCGCCGTTTCCTGACCCCGCTCGCCCGGGGCGAGAAGCTCGGCTGCTTCGCCCTGACCGAGCCGAACGCCGGCTCCGACGCCGCCAACCAGCAGACGCGGGCGGTGCGCGAGGGAAACGGCTATCGGATCTCCGGGCAGAAGGTGTTCATCACCTGCGGGCAGGAGGCCGACGTCTGCCTGCTCTTCGCAATGACGGATCCGGCGAAGAAAGCGCGCGGGATCTCCGCGTTCCTCGTGGACGCCTCGACGCCCGGCTTCGACCGCTCGCGGCACCAGGTCAAGCTCGGAGTCAACGCCTCCGGGACCGTCGAGATCTTCCTGACCGACGTCCTCGTCCCGGAGGAGAACCGGCTCGGCCGCGAAGGGGACGGCTTCAAGATCGCGATGACGACGCTCGACGGCGGCCGCATCGGGATCGCCGCGCAGGCGGTCGGCATCGCGACCGAGGCTTTCGAAGCGGCGCTCGCGTACGCAAGAGCGAGGCGCGCTTTCGGCAAACCGATCTCCGACTTCCAGGTCATCCGGTTCTATCTCGCCGACATGGCGACCGAGCTCGAGGCCGCGCGGCTGTTGACCCGACGCGCTGCCGCGGCCAAGGACGCCGCCGAGGAAGTCGGGGGGCCGCTTCGGGATGGAGGCCGCCGTGGCGAAGCTCTTCGCCGCCGAGATGGCGCAGCGCGTGACGACCCGGGCGCTCCAGATCCACGGCGGATACGGGTACACGAAGGAGTACCCGGTCGAGCGCAATTTCCGCGACGCGCGCATCACCGAGATCTACGAGGGCACGAGCGAGATCCACCGTCTCATCATCGCCCGCGAGATCTTCAAGGACGCGGGGCTGGCGATTGGATAGCCGGAGTCCGAAGGCGGGGTCCGGGGTCCGGGGCGAAGGGCCCCGGGCGGGGGACTGAGGACCGGCGAACGAGGAACGAGCGATTCCGATGGCTCAAACGCGCATGTTCCGGGACCGCGTGGTCTCGATGGAACAGACCCTCGAGGGGGGAGAGAAACACCTGGAGCTCTTGAAGGCGCTCTGCCTCGAGGCCTTCCCCGACTTCCGATACCGCGAGCACGCGCTCGACCACGAGCGAGACCTCTTCCTGATGGTGCTCGAAGCGCCCGACGGCCGGCGGAAGCAGGTCGGATGGACGCGCATGGTGCTCTTCGACGCCGAGCGGCTGCCGTCGATCGCGGCGGAGCCGGCGAGCGTTCTGCGCGCGAAAGTCGTCGAGTTCCTCCGCCAGCGGGCCTCGCGGCCCGACATCGTCGTCACGTTCCGCCATCTCGAGGAGGGCTGGACCGACACGCCCGAGCCGCGCCCCGCCCGTCGGCGGCGCCGCCGCGGCCGGGGCGCCGGGCGGCCGCCGGAGAAGGCCGGACCGCGGCCGTCCCGCTTCGCCGCGCCCGCCGGCCGGGGCGCCCCGGCCGACTCCGCCCCCCCCGCGGCCGGCCCCGGCCGCAGGGCAGCGGGCGACCGAGGCCGCGGCTCCGGGAGGGGCCCGCCCGCCCGGCTCCCGCAGACGGTTCCGGCGTCGCCGGCGCGGGCGCGGGGGAGGGGGCGCGAGCGGGCCCGGAGGCGGCGGCGCTCCCCCGCCGCGCGCGACATGAACTTCGAGCCGACGGACGAGCAGCGGCGGATTCGCGACGCCGTTCGCGAATTCGCCGAAGCCGAGATCGCCCCCGGTGTGGCCGAGCGCGAGCGGACCGGCAAGTTTCCGCGGGAGATCCTCGCGAAGCTCGCCGAAATGGGGGTCCTCGGGATGATGGTCCCCGAGGAGTACGGCGGCGCCGGCGCCGACGCCCTCTCCTACGTCCTGGCGATCGAGGAGCTCTCGCGCGTCTGCGCCTCGACGGCGGTCATCGTCTCGGTCAACAACTCCGTCGTCTGCTATCCGATCTGGAAGTTCGGCTCGGAGGAGCAGAAGAAGACGATCCTCTCCGAGCTCGCGTCGGGCCGGGCGCTCGGCGCCTACGCACTGACCGAGCCGCAGTCCGGCTCGGACGCGGCGAACCAGAAGACGCGCGCGGTCCGGGACGGCGCCGACTACGTGCTCGAGGGCGCCAAGGCCTGGATCACCAACGCCGGCGAGGCGAAGTGGTACGTGGTCATGGCGATGACGGAGCCGTCGCGGGGCACGCACGGGATCACGGCGTTTCTCGTCTCCTCGGAAGACCCGGGTCTGCGCGTGGGAGCGCCGGAGGACAAGATGGGTCTGCGCGCCTCGCGCACCGCGGCGATCTTCCTCGAGGGGGTCCGCGTTCCCGTCTCGCGCCGTCTGGGCGAGGAGGGCCAGGGCTTCCCGATCGCCATGGCGACCCTCGACCATTCCCGGATCGGGATCGCGGCGCAGGGCATCGGCATCGCGCGCGCCTGCTTCGACGTCTCGGTCGAATACGCCCGCACCCGGGAGACCTTCGGCCGGAAGCTCGCCGAGCACGAGGCGATCGCTTTTCAGATCGCCGACATGAAGCTTGAAGATCGAGGCGGCGAAGTGGCTGACGTATCGCGCGGCGCTGCACTCGGCGGACCCGGGCCGGCGCCACTCGAAGGAGAGCTCCATGGCGAAGGTCTACGCGACGGAGGCCGCCAACGCGATCGCCGCGCAGGCGGTGCAGATCTTCGGCGGCTACGGCTACTCCCGGGAGTATCCGGTCGAGCGCTACTATCGCGACGCCCGCGTGACGACGATCTACGAGGGCACGAGCGAGATCCAGCGGATCGTCATCTCGAAGAACCTGCTGGCGGGGCGATGAGCGAAGAAGAGATCCCGGATCCGGATGAGCACGCCGAACCGCCGGAGGCGGCGGTCGAGCCGGCCGCGCCGGCGCCCGACGCCCCGGCCGCCTCGGCGAAGTCCGAGGCGTCCCCGGGGCCCGCTCCCGGTTCGGCCGGCGAGACGGCCGCTCCGCGCGGCGCGCGGGAGGCCGGTCCCCACGGTCCGGCCCGCCGCGGCGGGAAGGACGAGGCGCGCCCGGCGCTCTCGGTGGAGCGCGAGCCCCTCTTCCGGGACGCCGGAGGCTTCCGCTTGAGACTCGAGCCGCCGGATCTCGCTCGTCTGCGCGAGCTTCCGGGCTCGCGGGGGAGAGCCGACCGCGAGCTCGGGGAGGAGTTCTTCGAGAAGCAGGCCGAGCGGTTCGTCCAGGCCCTCCTCGAGGACGTGACGCCGCCCGCCGAGGTCCGGGTCGTCGTGGACCCCTACTCGCGGCAGGCCTTCCTGGCGATCGATCGAACGATCCGCTCGATCCTGAGTTTCTAGGTCCTCGCGGCTCACGTCGCCGGGATGCCTTGAAAACTCTCTTCCGGCGCGGGCCCGGCCGGTGGTGACGGCGAAAGAGGTCGTTCTCGGCCCGCGCCGCTTCGATGTCTAGATATCCGCCGAAAACAGGAGCTCTTCGTCTCGATAGAGCTTCGTCTTTCTCTCGTGGGTGTCGATGCGGATCAGGACCGGTCCGGGCTTGGCACCGGCGTCGGACAGGTTTTCCGCCCATCCTTCCGCTCGGAATCGGAGGAATTCGTCGGCGACCGCCGGTTCCTCTTCGGTCTCGAAATCGGGCAGCTTCCGGAGGCGATCCACCTCGGAGCCCGGCAGCTCGAAGCGGAAGCCTCCCCTCTCGATGCGATAGGGGGTTGTCTGGGTCATGCGGGAATTTTAACCGGATCGGCCGCTGTTTCGTTCGGCTCGATGAGCTGGAAGAGACTTTTCCCGGTTTTCCTCGCGGCCGGCGTCCTCGCCGCCGCGCCCTGCGCGCTGGCGGAGACCTGGCGCAGCCACTTCGACTCCGACGGCGCGTCGCGCCCTCCCGGGTTCTTCGATTTCGTCACGCTCGGAGAGCCGGGCAAGGCGAACTGGATGGTCCTCGCCGACCGCAATCCGCCGTCGGCGCCGAACCAGGTCACGCAGACCTACGTGTCCCGCCCGGACGGATCGGTGGCGGCCGCTCTGCGCCGCAACGTCGCTTTTCAGGACGGGCGCGTATCGGTGTCCATCAAGAAGATTCCGTCGCGAGCCGGCGTCGCGTTCCGCGTGAAGGACGAGAAGAACTTCCTGGCGCTCCTTCTCGACGCGACTTCGGGAGACGCGAAGCTGACGTCGTGGCGCGACGGAAAGGCGACGGTCCTCGCGCAAGGGCAAGGCGGAGATCGATCGGGAGTGGGGGAACCTTTCGATCCGGGTCGCCGGCAAGTCGATCTCCGCGACCTGGAATCGAGAAGCCGCTCCTCGAAGGGCAGGACCCGAAGCCCGCTTCCGGCCGGGCCGGCATCGCCACGGAGGGGGCCGGGAACGCCTCCTTCGACGAGTTCGTGATCGAGTCGCCCTAGCTGCGCCCCCGCCTCACCCGCACTCGCCGAACACCAGGACGTGGCCGTCGGGATCGGTCACGACGAACCGGGCCTCCCGCCGGGGGAGACCCGCTTCGCCGGCTCGTCGCCCGGCGCCACGGACGCGACGTACCGAAACTTCCCCTTTTCGACCTGGAGCATCACCGCCGCCTTGACGGGGTTGCGGTCGGCGTCGAACGTGATCGCTCCGGTGACGCCGGGAAAGTCGGCGGTCGAGGCGAGCGCGTCGCGCACGCGCTTGCCCTCGGTCGAGCCGGCGCGCCGGATCGCGTCGGCGACGAGCCGGGCCGCGTCGTAGGAGCTCGCGGCGATCGAGTCCGGCGCGCTTCCGTAGGCCTGCCGATAGGCGGCGACGAAGCTTCGCGCCGGCCGGCGAGGGGATCGTCGGGCGAATAGTGGTTCGAGAAGTAGGCCCCCTCGATCGCCTCGCCCCCGATCTCGGCGAGCTTCGGCGAGTCCCACCCGTCGGCGCCGAGCAGGGTCGCCGCGATTCCGAGTCCGCGCGCCTGGCGCGCGATCAGGCCCGCGTCCGTGTAGTAGCCGGGGATGAAGACGAGCGTCGGGCCTCGCCGCCGCGATCGCCGTCAGCTGCGCGGAGAAGTCGCTGTCTCCCTCCGTGTACTTGAGGTCCGCGACGATGCGGCCGCCGGACGCGGTGAAGTCCTGCCGGAACGCGCCCGCGAGGCCGACGCTGTAGTCGCTTCGCGCGTCCACGAGCAGCGCGGCGGTCGCGGCGCCCGAGGTTCTTCCGCGCGAACGCGGCGAGCGCCCGGCCCTGGGACGCGTCCGTGAAGCAGGCGCGGAAGATGTAGTCCCCCTTCTTCGTCACCTCGACGTTGGTGGACGTGGGGGAGATCATCGGGACCCGATAGCTCTGCGCGATCGGCGCCGCGGCGAGGCGTCCGCGACGAGGCCTGCTCGCCGATCAGGGCGACGACGTGGTCGCGCGTGATCAGCTTCGAGACGACGGAGGCCGCCTCCGCCGGCTCGTTGTGGTCGTCTTCGACGTGGAGCTCGAGCGGGACTCCGAGGACGCCGCCCGCGCGGTTGATCTCGTCGATGGCGAGCCGCACGCCGTTGCGGCCGGACTGCGCGAAGGTCGCCTGCGGCCCGGTGAGCGCGCCGTAGAACCCGATCGGAATGCCCGGCGCGGCGGGGCCGCCCTTCTCCTCGCCGCAGCGCGACGAAACGAGCGCCGCGACGAGGAGGGCGAGACCCGCGGCGGCTCGGCGCACCTGCGGATTCTACAGGGGCGGGCGGCCCTCGACTCGACGGAGGACTGTGGACTCGGGACTGAGGACTGTCTCGGCTGATGCCCGGGTAGTCCTCAGTCCTCAGTCCTCGTCCTCTGTCCTCAGTCCTCACCCTCTGCGGATCCTGATAATCTTTGGCGCTCTTCGGAGTGGAGATGGCCGAAAGCAAGACCTACGACGTCGCGATCATCGGCTCGGGACCGGGCGGATACGTGGCCGCGATCCGCGCCGCGCAGCTCGGCATGACCGTTCTGATCATCGAGCTCGACTCGCGCCTCGGAGGAGTCTGCACTCTGCGCGGGTGCATCCCGACGAAGGCGCTCCTCCATACGGCGGATCTGCTGGAGGAGGCCCGGCACGGCGCCGACGTCGGCGTGGCGGCGCGCGAAGTGCGGCTCGACCTCCCGCGGCGCCATGAAGCACAAGGAGAAGGTCGTCCGGCAGAGCATCGAACGGCGTCTCGTACCTGATGAAGAAGAACCGCGTGGACGTCGCGAACGGGTTCGGGCGCATCGCCGGAGTCGGGCGGGTCTCGGTCACCGGAGCGGACGGGGCCGAGACGATCTACGCGGCGAAGAACATCCTGGTCGCGACGGGCTCCTCGCCCCGGTCTCTGCCCGGCATCGAGATCGACCACAAGACGATCCTCTCCTCCGACTCGATCCTGGAGCTGGCGGAGGTTCCGAAGTCGCTCCTCGTGATCGGCTCGGGCGCCGTGGGCGTCGAGTTCGCTTCGATGTTCGCCCGCTTCGGCTCCAAGGCGACGATTCTCGAGATCCTGCCGCGGATCGTGCCCGTCGAGGACGAGGACATCTCGCGCGAGCTCGCCGCTTCCTTCAAGCGGCAGGGGATGACCGTCTACGTGGACGCGCGCGTCGAGCGGGTCACGAAGACCGAGGGGGGCGTCGAGGTCCTGGCGCGCACGTCGGCGGAGAAGACCGAGACGATGCGCGCCGAGAAGGTGCTCCTCGCCGTCGGCCGAAAGCCCCTCTCGGAGGGGATCGGGCTCGAGGGCGCCGGAGTCGCGACGGAACGGGGCTACATCAAGGTGGACGGCTACCTGCGGACCAACGTGCCCGGGATCTACGCGATCGGGGACGTCGTCCCGACGCCCTGGCTCGCGCACGTCGCGTCGGCCGAGGGCGTCGTGGCGGTCGAGCACATGGCGGGCCGCGAGACCCGGCCGGTCAACTACGACCAGATACCGGGGTGCACGTACTGCTCGCCGGAGGTCGCCTCGATCGGCCTGACCGAGGCGAAGGCGCGCGAGCGGGGTTACGACGTCGCGGTCGGGAAGTTCCCGTTCACGCGCGATCGGCAAGGCCCGGATCGTTGAACGACACCGGCGGCTTCGTGAAGATCGTGGCCGAAAAGAAGTACGACGAGGTGCTGGGAGTGCACATCATCGGGCCGCGGGCGACCGAGCTGATCGGCGAGGCGGCCGCCGCGATGACGCTCGAGGCGACCTCGGAAGACCTCGTCCGGACCGTCCACGCGCACCCGACCCTGTCCGAAGCGATCCACGAGGCCGCGGAGGCGGTCGGAGGGCACGCGATACATATCTAGCGGCGGGCGCCGAGTGGTCGAAGGATTCAGGAGTCAGGGGACTCGGGCACTCCTAGGATTTCTCAAGGGAGCCCGCCGACGCTGACTCCTGACCGCTGAACCTCCGACCCCTACTCGAAATACCCCGTCACATCCAGGACGAAATCCGTCTTGCCGCTCGGGATCGCGGCGAGGGCCGTCACTCCTCCCGAGGCTCCGAGCGTCAGGACCGCGTTGTTCGCGCGCGTCTGACCGGTCCGGAAGTTGACGGTGCTTGTTCCCGAGGGCGTCGAGCCGTCGGGATAGAGGCTCAAGTGGCCTGCGGCGCCCGGGCCGACCACGGTCACGTTGACGGCGACGGAGGTGGCGGTCGCGGGGATCCCGCAGGAGCCCGCGAGGCGGAAGGTCCGCGCCGCGCCGGGCGTAAGCGACGGACCGCCCGATGGGCCCGGCGCGAGGCGCGTGTCCACGATGCGGCAGGGGGGCACGGTGTAGAGAGCGCCGCCGGCCGGCGGCACGACGAACAGCGTGACGCTCTGCGCCGGAAGCGACGTCGCGATCGCGTTTCCGAGGACGTCGACGTCCGGCGGGTGCGCCAGTCCGCCGGTAGTGAGCTGCCAGACCCGCGCCTTGCTCCTCCCGACGAAGTGCGCGAGCGCGATCGTCGCGGGCGTCGATCCGGAGAGCGCCTTCGAGACGACCATGACCGTCAGCGCCGCGATCTCCCGAGCGCAGCGCCGCAAAGGCCGAGAGCGTGTCCGGGTCGGGGACGGCGGCGCGCACGCTGATGTCGCCGAAGGTCGATCCGGCGCCGTCGTAGTTGCGGTACATCCGGATCGCGTTGTAGGCGGGGGTCCCCGCGGCCGGCGTCGTCCAGCGGGTCGCGAGGTCGAGGCCCTCGCGGCCGAAGATGCCGAGGATGTCGGCCTGCGCCGTGCGCGCCGTTGATGTGCCCCTCGGCGCCCCAGTTGTATTCGGTGATCGCGGTCTTGAGCGCCGGGCCGTAGAGCGCCACCCACTCCTTCAGCCGCGGCACGAGCCGCACGCGGTCGGAGATCCAGGTCTCGTCCACGTAGCTCGGGTCCCAGAGCGAGCGCGTCGAGCGGTTGCGCTGCAGCTGCATCGGCGTCGAGACGTCGTCGGAGAACTCTCCGCCCTGCGGGTAGTAGTGGACGGTGAAGACGTCGAGGAGGTCCTGGCCGCGCCGCCGCGGAGGCGCTCTTCAACTGCCCGAGGAGCCAGGGCAGGTAGTCCGCTCCTCCGTGGCCGTTGCGGTCCGGGAGCGTGCCCCAGCCGTGCTGGCTGCCGTACTGCTGGTCGTAGCCGCTGAAGAAATAGCCGCTCCAGCCCCACTCCTCCGGCGCGACGATCCGGGCCGCGGGGTCGATGTCCTTGATCTTCGCCGCGTAGTCGACGATCTTGTCGCGCATCTCCTGCATCGTCGCGCCGATCGGGTGCACGTCCCGGTGCGTCGCGTGCCAGATGCTGGGCTCGTTGTCGAGGATGTAGTAGCGGACGCCGCCGGCGGACGCGGCGCCCCACTTCGTCACGAGATGCTGGACCCACCCCTGCTGGAACGTCGCGTCGGCCGGCGTGTTCGCGTCGTTCGGATCGTTGCCGGTGACCAGGGCGCCGCCCGTCGCGATCCCGTTGCCGGCGTCGGGGAACCACTGCCAGTCGTTGCCCGTCTGCGGGCCGTACTTGGCGATCGAGAAGCTCGCGAGGCCCGAGCGGCCCGGCCCGAGGCGCGCCACCCATCCGATCATCGGGATCGTCAGCATCGGGGAGGCGCCCGCGTTCCGGCTCTGCTGCGACGAAGTCGTCGGCGCCGGCACCCGCGATCGCCGGGCCGTCGGCCAGGCTCTCGAAGTACCAGTCGCTCCCCCGGTTGCTCGCGTTGACCTGCCAGTTGTACTGGCTCGTCGCGTTCCCGCCCGAGCGATGGAGCGGGCAGTTCAAGTCCGTGAGCGAGGCCGCGGACGCGAAGGCGACGCCGTAGATCTCCGGGGAGATCGCGTGGCGGTCGAGGGCGGCATCGACCTGAATCGAGACGGCCGGATTCTGCGCGAAGAGCGGCGCCCCGAGCAGGGCGGCGAGGGTGAGAGCGAGGCCGACGCGCCTCGCGCGATCGCTTTTCTCGAGCATCGGTTTGTTCCGGCTCGAGACAACTCTTCGGGCGTCGGCGACACCGCGGGCGTCGGAAGAGGCGTCTCGGTTCCGAATATGGTCGCTCGGCTGTCGGGGACTGTCAAACGAGCCGCAACCGGTTCTCCGGCAGGGCGATGCGGATCGCCCGCCGCGGGGGAATCGCCTACTGGGGGCTCGGCGGGTCCGGCGCGCGCGGCACGTCGCCCGGCACGCTCTGGACGGCGGGCGCCGGCGGACGCGCGACGGTCTTGCCTTCGACGTAGTCGTTCAACGAGTTGGGGTAGCCCATCGTCGCGCCCGGGACCTGCTTCGAGTCCCAGTCGGCTTTGTACGGCCGGTCCGGGTTGAAGAGGGCCGTGCCGTCCTTCCGGGCTCCGGGTGGCGGAATCGCGAGCGCCTTGCCGCCCGAGGTCGTCCCGCCCGCGGCGGTCGCGGCCGCCCCGCCGCCGGTCGCCCCGACTTCGATCAGCTCTCCCGGCTTGATGCGCTTGCCGGCCTCGGCCGGAGAGCCGGCCGTGATCCGCTTGACGTCCCGAGCGCGCACGCTCATGAGCGCGCCGTTCGGGTAATGGCGATAGAGGAGGAGCGCTCCGTTCGGCTGAGGCTTCCCGATCGCCCAGTCGGACTGGCCTCCGGCGAGGTCGATCCGATAGAGCGCAACGGCGTTCGGGTCGGTCGCGGGCGAAGCAGCGGCGACGGCGCCGGCGAGAAGGAGGGCGGCGTAGTGCATATGCGAATTATCGCTCCATCGGCGCCGCACGCCGCGGAGATCCTCGAAAGCCCCTTCCGCGCGGGAATTCCCGCGGGACCGGGTTTCGTGAAAACGGCGGAGGCGGCCGCTCGACCGCTTCGAACGGCAGTTGGCCGAAAGGGCGTCCTTCGAGCGAGTTGGAACGAATAGCCTGACTGCAAGGTTGAAGGCAATAGAATGCGCCCCTCGGAGTTGAGACCCTTGAGCCAGGAGCGAAAGGCCCCGGCGGATCTCGCCGCCCTACGGATCAATCGGGAGCCGGACCGCTCCCGGGGACCGCGCGGCTGGATCCTGCTGCTCGCCCTTCTCGTCGTCGGGGCGGGCGCGGCGGCCTACTTCCTGACGGGCCGGTCGCTCGGCGCCGAAGAAGGTGGAGACCGTGACGGCCTCGATCGTCACCGAGGGCCAGGCCACGACGCTCCTGACCGCGACCGGCTACGTCGAGGCGGAGCGAAAGGCCGACCTCTCGCCGAAGCTCACCTCCCGGATCGTCGAGTTGAACGTGACGGAAGGCTCCCGGGTCCGGAAGGGAGACGTCATCGCGCGTCTGGACGACACGGACCTGAGCGCGCAACTGGCCGAGGCGAACGCGAACTGGGTCAACGCGCAGGCGGATCTCGAGCGCCAGAAGTCCCTCTACGAGCAGGGGCTCGCTCCCCGGTCCACCCTCGACGCGGCCGTGGCGTCGGAGCGGGCGACTCGGGCGCGCGCCGACTACGTCAAGGCCCTGATCGACTACACGGTGATCCGCGCCCCGTTCTCCGGCGTCGTGACGGCCAAGCGGGCCTTCGTCGGAGAGGCGGTCTCGCCCTTCGGCTCGTCGCCTTCCGGCGGCGGGTCGGGCGGCGCGATCGCGACGCTGGTCGAGTTCTCGAGCCTCTACGTCGGCGCCGACGTGAACGAAGCGAACCTGGCCAAGCTCGCGCCGAAGCAGCCGGCCGAGATCACGCTCGATGCGGTGCCCGACAAGACGTATCACGGGTATCTGCGCCAGATCGTCCCGGCCGCCGACCGGCAGAAAGCGACCGTGCGGGTGAAGGTCGCTTTCCTGGACGCCGACGAGAAGATCCTGCCGGACCTCTCGGCGCGGGTCGCTTTCACGTCGCAGCCGACGCAGGGCAATTCGAGCCGCCGGCGCGTCCTCGTGCCGAGGCCGGCGATCGCGTCGCGGGACGAGAAGCCGGGCGTCTATCGGGTCGTGGACGGCCGCGCGAAGTTCGAGCCCGTCGAGACGGGGGGCGACGTCCAGGGGCAGATCGAAGTGACGAAGGGTCTTTCCGGCGGGGAGCGGCTGATCGTCGTCCCGCCGGGCGCCGCGATTCGCGACGGAGAGCGGGTTCGCATGGAAGGGGAGAAGGAATGAGCGCGTTGATCGACATCGAGCACGTCGAAAAGGTGTATCGGCGGGACCAGATCGAGGTCCCGGTCCTGAACGACATCAACCTCGAGGTCCCCGAAGGCGAGTACGTCGCCCTGATGGGGCCGTCCGGCTCGGGGAAGACGACCCTGCTGAACCTGATCGCCGGAATCGATTCGCCGACGCGAGGGCGCATCGTCATCGGCGGGCGGGACATCGCCACGATGTCCCAGACGGAGCTCGCGGCCTGGCGGGCGAACACCGTCGGGTTCATTTTCCAGCTCTACAACCTGCTGCCGGTGCTCGACGCCTTCGAGAACGTCGAGCTGCCCGCTGCTCCTGACGAAGCTCTCGAGGAAGGAGCGCCGCAAGCACGTCGAGACGGCGCTCTCGATCGTGGGATTGGCCGACCGGATGGACCACTACCCGCGGCAGCTCTCGGGCGGACAGGAGCAGCGGGTCGCGATCGCGCGCGCGATCGTCTCGGACCCGAAGATCCTCGTCGCCGACGAGCCCACGGGCGACCTCGACGCGAAGTCGGCGGAGGAGATCCTGATCCTCCTGAAGCGCCTGAACGAGGAGTTCGGCAAGACGATCGTCATGGTGACGCACGATCCGAAGGCGGCCGCGCGGGCCCACCGGATGGTGCACCTCGACAAGGGGGTCCTCCACGCCGAAGAGCGCGCCGGATCCTTGAGGTCCGTATGAAGTACTTCCGCCTCATCTGGAAGAACGTCTTTCGCAAGCGGCTGCGGACGGGCCTGACGGCGAGCTCGATCGTCCTCGTGCTCGTCCTGATCGTGATCCTGACCTCGCTGCTCCAGGCGATGCAGGCCGATCCCTCGGGCGGCAGGGGCGCCAACCGCCTAGTCGTGCAGCACGCGACGGGGCTCGGCAACTTCCTGCCCCTCTCCCAGCGCCAGCGGATCGAGCAGATCCCCGGGGTCGTCGCCGTCTCGCCGGAGACCTGGTTCGGCGGCGTCTACAAGGACGACAAGCCGGAGAACTGGATCGGGCAGCTCTCGGCCGATCCCGACATCTACTTCGACAAGATCTTCGACGACGCGACGATCGCCCCCGAGGTCAACGCCGAGTGGAAGGCCACGCGCAACGGCTTCGTCGCGGGACAGAAGACCGCCGACAAGTTCAAGTGGAAGAAGGGAGACCACATCATTCTGAAGGGGACCTACATCCCCTTGAACGCGGACCTCGTCTACATCGGCCCCTATACCGCCGGGGACGAGTCGAACATCTTCTTCCACAACGAGTATCTGAACCAGTCGAGCTGGTTCGGCGCGAACAAGTACACGGGCCTCTACTACCTGAAGGTGGACAGCGGCGAGAACGTGCCCCGCGTCGCGGCGACGATCGACAAGATGTTCGAGAACAGCGACGCGCCGACGAAGACGCTCACCGAGAAGCAGTTCCAGCTCCAGTTCATGGAGATGATGGGGAACGTCAAGCTCCTGATCAACGGCATCTCCCTGATCATCCTCTTCGCGGTGACGCTCATCGTCGCCAACACGGTCGCGATGTCGGCCCGCGAACGCGTGACGGAAATCGCGGTGATGCGAACGCTCGGGTTCCGCCGCAGCCACATCCTGGGCTTCATCCTCTCGGAGTCGGTCGTGATGTCGCTCCTGGGCGGCCTGCTCGGCGTCCTTCTCGCGAAGTTCTTCTTCGTCCCCGCGCTCGTGGCTGCCGGGAACAAGACCTCCATCTCGGCCTGGCTCGTCAACTTCCGCGTCTCGGGAAGCACCCTGGTGCTCGCGTTCGTCGTCTCGGTCGGCGTCGGGATCCTCGCGGGCTTCGTCCCCGCCATCCGGTCCTCGCAGCGCCGGATCGTGGACGGCCTGCGCCAGGTGGTGTGACCATGGCCATTCCGATCAAGTACAACCTGCGCAACCTCGTCGTGCGCAAGACCTCCACGGGGATGACGGCCTTCGTGATCGGCCTCGTCGTCGCCGTGTTCCTCTGCGTCCTGGCTCTCGTCCAGGGCGTGACGCGCACGCTCTCCGTCACGGCCTCGAAGCGCAACGTGATTGCGATGCGCGTCGGATCGCAGGCCGAGATGCAGAGCGTCATCACGCGGGACCAGGCGGAGCAGATCGTGGCGCTGCCCGGCCCCGAACGCAACGCCTCGGGAAGGCCCGCGATTTCGCCCGAGCTCATCTCGCTCATCAACATCGCCCGCGCCGACGGCAAGACCTTCTCGAACGTGCAGGTCCGGGGCATGGGGTCCGTGGGCCTCGAGACGCGGCCGGACGTGAAGATCACGGAAGGGCGGCTCTTCACCCCCGCCACGAACGAGGCGATCGTCTC
This sequence comes from uncultured Acidobacteriota bacterium, assembly GCA_963707935.1. Taxonomy (GTDB): domain Bacteria; phylum Acidobacteriota; class Thermoanaerobaculia; order UBA5066; family Gp7-AA6; genus DATBFU01. The sequence goes on from CAVPRN010000005.1 coordinate 149,332, forward strand.
GGCCAAGCTCGCGAAGCGCTTCGCCGACATGAACGTCGGCGACACGTTGAAGACGGGGAGCTACCGGTGGGTCATCGTCGGAATCTTCGACGCGAAAGGGAGCGCCTACGAGTCGGAGATCTGGACCGACGTGTCGGACCTCCAGCAGCAGACGAAGCGAAACATCTACTCCTCGGTCTTCGTGCGCCTCCCCGACGAGGCCTCCGCCAGCCGCTTCATCGAGACGATCAAGGGCGACCAGCGTCTGAAGCTCGAGGGGAAGACCGAGCGGAAGTACTACGACGAGCAGATGATCACGGGCGACCCGATCAAGGCGCTGGCGTTCATCGTCGGCATTTTCACGGCCATCGGCGCCGCCTTCGGCGCGATGAACACGATGTACGCGCAGGTGTCGGCCCGGACGCGCGAGATCGGAACCCTGCGCGCGATCGGCTTCTCCCGGCGCTCGATCCTGGCGTCCTTCGTGTTCGAGGCCCTGATGCTCTGCCTGGCGGGGGGAGTGCTGGGGGTCATCTTCACGTTCCTCGTCTTCAACCTCTTCCTGACCAAGCCGACGGGGACGATGAACTTCCGGACCTTCTCCGAGGTGCTGTTCAACTTCCGGATCACGCTCCCGCTGATCATCGCGGGGCTCGCCTTCTCGCTCGCCATGGGCCTGCTCGGCGGGTTCTTTCCGGCTTTCCGCGCGGCGAGGCTGAAGATCACGTCGGCCCTGCGGGCGGTGTAGTCCCGCTCCCGGGGACACTATATCAATATTGGTATAGTGTCGGGTCCGCACGCAGTCGTCTCGATGCGCCTCCACTTCTTCGGCACGAAGGGCTATGTCGAGGAGGAGTCCCCCGAGCACCGCGGTCACTCGGCCTGGGTGCTCGAAGTCGGCGGCTTTCGCCTGCTCTGCGACTTCGGGCAGAACCGCAAGGGGATGCTGGCCGAAATCGCCCCCGATGCCATCTTCGTCTCCCACGCGCACCCGGATCACTCCTGGGGACTCGAAGAGGGGACGACGGTCCCGGTCTACGCCTCGCGGGCGACGCACGAGATCACGAAGGCCCTGCCGATCGAGGACCGGCAGTCGCTCGAGCCGGGTGTGCCGGTCGGCGTCGGCCCGCTCACGCTGACGGCCTTTCCGGTCGTCCACTCGGTGCGCTGCCCGTGCGTCGCCGCGCGGATCGATACGCCGGAGGGCGTCGTCGTCTATTCGGGCGACGTCGTCGCTATCGAGGACCCGGCCGCGGCGCTCGACGGCGCGTCGCTCTACGTCGGCGACGGCTCGACGCTCAAGGGGTCGCTCGTGCGCCGGCACGCGTCGGGCGCCCTGATCGGCCACACGACGGTCTCCGCGCAGCTTTCCTGGCTCGCCCGCCACGCGGTGCCCCGGGCGGTCTTCTCCCACTTCGGAAAGGGGCCGATCGAGATGGGGGAGCCGGAGCTCGGGCGCGCGCTCGAGAAGCTCGCCGCGGAGAAGGCGCCGGGGTGCGAGGTCCGCGCCGCGCGCGACGGGTGGGTCTTCGAGCCTGCGGCGCCGGGCTAGGGCTTCTTTTCCGGCGGCTCTTTCGGCAGTGCGGAGACTTCCGGCGGCGGAGTCGCCTTCGTCTTCTTCGGGCCCGGGTGTTTCTTGACGAAGTAGCGCACCGACGCCTCGACGGGATCGTCGGCGGCCGGCGTCTTCGGCTTGTCGAGCTCGACTTTCGGCTGCGCCTTCAACTCGACGTGCGCCGACACGGCGGATGTCGGCGCGCCCTGGGCCCACGGGCCCGCAAGGAGCGGGTCGGGTTTGTATTGCAGCCCGAAGGGCTGGGAGCAGGGCCAGGCCCCGTGACAGCGTGTCAACGGCACGAACTGCGCGCGCGCCGGGGTCGCCAGGACGAAGGCGCCCGCGGCGGCGAGCGCCGCCCCGAGAAGGCGTCTCTTCACGACGCCCGATTCTACTCCGCGAGCAGGTTGCTGAAAAACGGTGTGGGATGGCGTTACGAGCGCCGCGGGGTCAGATCCGAGGAAGCGCGACGACGGCGATGCCATCGCATCGGCGAGGAGCGATGACGACGGAGATGGCCCCGCGCCGCCGTAACCCGAAGGGTGGACGGCACTTTGCCGGCGCCTGCCAAAGAGATTCAGAGAACCTCCAAAGGAGCCTCCTCACGGGCGCCGACTGCAAAGTGCCGGACACGACGCCCGCATCCATTTTTCAGCAGCCTGCTAGAGCCGCGAGCGCCCGTGGGCCGGCAGGGCCGGCCCCGTCGGCGCGGGGACGGGCTCGGCCGCCGCGCGCCGCGCGCTCGCCTCGGCGCCGAGCACGGCCCGCCGAGCCTCCCGGGTCCGCTTGACGAGCGCCAGCATCGCCCCGGCCATGAGCACGTAGAAGCCGCCCCACACGAGCGAGATCAGGGGCTTTCGCGTCACGTCGAGGGAGAGCGACTCCGTCGGTCGCCGCCTGGTGCTCGGCCTTCGGGTCCTTCGAGACCCCCGTCAGCCGCAGGACGGCGGCGCCGTCGTTGGGGGAGACGGCCACGACGCGCATCTTGCCCCCCGGCACTCCGGGGACGTCCGCCTCGACCGCGTCGGCCTCCCGCGTCTCCAGGTTCCAGGTGTATCGGAGCGTCGTGTCCCGGTTCACCCCGTCGGGCGCCGTGACGGTGACGTCGGCCAGGACGAGGATCGTCTTCTCGCCGCGCATCATGGCGGAGCGGTCGGCGTTGAAGTCGCGGAACGTGAGCCCGATCCCGTCGATGTTCTGAGTCGTGCCTTTCGTCAGGCGCACGTCGCGGCCGATCTGCTCCGGCTGCCCCGGGTCGTAGGACTGCGGCGCGAGGTAGAGGTCGGCGGCGGCGGTCCGCCGGATCGACGGGTTCGCCATGAGCTGGTTGGTCCGCGAGTTCACGTACATCTTCGGGTAGGCGTAGAAGGTCTTCCCTTCGGCCGTGCGGACGCGGACCTCCATCGCCTGCTTCTCGGTCGCCGTCGCCGGGAGCACCCGGAGGAAGGTCAGCGTGTTTCCGCCGACGCGGACCGGCTTGCCGGCGGGGAGCGTCAAGCGAGTGGACTTCGCGTAGACGCCGGAGACGACGATGCCGGCGAGCATGATCCCGAATCCGACGTGCGCGAGGTAGCCGCCGGCGCCGCCCAACTTCCCGTTGCCCGCCTTGCGCAGGACGGCGCGCAGGTTCATGTCGGCCGCGAAGAACGCGAGGAAGAGGAGGAGGAGCGAGCCCGGGTTCGTCGCGCCGAGGACGAGCGCGAGACCGACCCCGGCCGCGGCGACGAGGAGCGAGCGCCGGGCGCTCGCGAGCAATCCGCGCCAGGACTCCCCCTTCCAGGAGACGAAGGCGACCAGCCCCGCGAGCAGCGCGATCAGCGCGGCGGCCGGCGTCGTCGTCCGGCCGTAGAACGAGGTCTGGACCTGGGAGGGGTTGCCCGAGAGGCGCGTCAGGAGGGGCGCCGAGGTTCCGAGCAGGATCACGAAGGCGAGCGCGCAGAAGGACGCGATCCCCAGGATGAAGAGCACGCTTCGAGAGAGGGCCGGCGTCTCCTCCTCGGGTTCGACGGGGATCTCGCGCCAGCGCCAGGCCACGAGTGCGAGCGACAGGACGAGGAACGCGAGCAGGATCGCCGACGAGCCACCCGGTGATTCCGAGGTCGATGAAGGAGTGCACCGAGAAGTCGGCGAGGATGCCGGAGCGCGTGAGGAACGTCCCGTAGAGGATCGTCACGTAGGCGAAGCAGGCGAGCAGCAGGTTGACCTTGCGGTGCCGCTTGCGCGCGCGCTGGAGGAACATGCCGTGCACGAGGGCCGCCGTCGCGAGCCACGGCACGAGGCTCGTGTTCTCGACCGGGTCCCAGCCCCAGTAGCCGCCCCAGCCGAGCGTCTTGTAGGCCCAGTAGCCGCCCATGAGGATCGCGGTCCCGAGCGTGACGAAGGTGAAGAGCGCCCAGGGGATCGCGCGCGCGATCCAGCCGTCCCACCGCTTCTTCCAGAGGGCGGCGATCGCGAAGGCGAAGGGGACCGAGAGGGACGCGAAGCCCGAGAACATCACGGGCGGATGGATCACCATCCACGGGTCCTGGAGCAGCGGGTTCAGGCCGACGCCGTCCTCCGGGGCCGGAGGCGGCAGCAGCTTGAAGGGGCTCTGCTTGCAGAGGATCGCGACGATGCCGAGGAAGGTCGCGAGGTAGACGATCATCACCGGCGCCTCGAGCTCCTTCGCGCTCCGCCAGACGACGAGCCCGATGACCGCTCCCCAGAAGCACCAGAGGAGGAACGAGCCCTCCTGCCCCCCCCAGAAGGAGGAGACGAGGAAGTGGAGCGGCAGGTCGCGGCTCGAGTAGGCGTTCACGTAGGCGACGTCGAAGCGATGCTGGAGGATCAGGGCCATCAGCGCCGCGGAGGCCGCGACGATCGACGATCGCGAAGGCGGCGTAGAGACGGCGCGCGAGCGGGAGGAGCTCGGCCCGGCCGCGGTCCGCGCGCCAGTAGACGACGAGCGAGCCCGTCCCGGCGGAGAGCGCCCCCCAGATCGCCGCGACACCCGGCCAGAAGTAGGTGGAGGTCATCAGGCGGGCGTCAGGTGCCGGACGCGGGCGCCGCCGAGTAGGCTTTCTCGACCTCCGCTCCCTGGTACTTGGAGGGGCATTTGACGAGCAGCTTCTCCGCCTCGATGCGCCCGTTCTTGTAGCGGCCGATCGCGACGATCGAGATCGCGTCCTTGAAGTTGCCGGGCTTGATGCCGCGGTAGGCGACCGGCATCGAGCGCCCCTTTTCGTCGAGCAGGTTGAAGGAGAGCTCCTGGACCGCCGTGTCGTAGCGGTCGCTCGACTTGTCGAGCGCGCCCATGACCTGGACGACGCCGCGCGACTTGCGCGGCCTCGTCGAAGGTCAGGTACGGGGTCAGCGTCTTCTGGAAGGCCGTCACGCCGAGCGCGACGAAGGCGAGCGCGAGCAGGCCGGCGATCCAGTACCCCTTCTTCACTCGCCGCGCTCCTTCTCCGAGATCCGCCGGTCGAGCCGCCAGAGGTAGAAGAAGAGCCCCCCCCAGATCACCAGGTTGACGGCGGCGAGGTAGGCCAGACTGTTCACAGGGCGATTCTTTCCGCCGGGCGCCCGAAAAGCAACCGGCCGCCCGGACGGCCGCGGGGCGGGCTCGAGCCGTGGCCACGCGGGCAGGTCGCGGCTCGGGCGGCGCCGTTCCCGGAGAAGGTCAAGTCGTCCCGCGGGCTAGGGCGAGGCGAAGGAGGCGGAGGCGTCGGCTTCCGCCCGGCCCTCGATCGCGAGGCCGCAGCGCGCGAGGAGCTCCCGCGCTTGCCCGGCGGTCGCGCCGAGCTTCGACGCGTTCTCGACGAGGTCCTGGCCGCGGAAGGGATACCAGTTGCGGCGGTCGGCGCGGGTCAGTCCCGCGACGTCGAGGGGCTCGATCGCGCGATGGATGCGCTCGATCAGCGCGTCGCGCGGCGCTCCGGATCCGCTCCGCGCGATCGCCTCCCGGCAGCCTCGCCGCAGGTCGTCGCCGTATGGGCGCCGGTCCGCGCAGAGGAAGGAGGGCGCGAGCTCCGCCCGCCCGAGCCGACGCGCCGCCTCCGAGAAGCTCGCGGCCGCGAAGTAGAGCTTCGAGAGCGCCGCGAAGAGAGGGAAGTCGCCGAAGCTCGCGTAGAGAGAGGCGACGAGGAGCGCCGCGGTGTCCGCCTCGAAGAGGGCCCGCCGGCCGTCCCGCTCGAGCCGCTCGCGCAGGCGCGGCGACCCCCAGTCCTCTTCGAGCGCCCGTCCGAGCCGCTCGACCCCGAGGAGGGTGAGCGGGAATCCGGTCGAGAGGAGCGGATCCACGAACGCGGCGGCGGAGGGGAGCATCGTCCAGCCGGGCCCGCTCGCCTGCGCGGTCCGGAACGAGAGGCGGCGGCGATGGACGAACGGAAGCAGCCGCGCGCGCCCCTTCGAACTGCGCGCGGACCGTGGGAAGCCGCTCGAGCAGGCGCCGCCAGGCGGGCTCGCCGTCCGAGAATCGCAGCTCTTCGCCGAACGAGGCCTCGGCGGCCACACCGGCGCTCGTGATTCCGTTTCCGAAGCGCAAGACCCAGATCCACCCGCCGTCGAAGACGTGGTGGAGCGCCGCGTCGTCGATGGGATAGGGGGGCGCGCCCGCGACCGTTCGGGGATCGGTCTCCTCGAGGCGCCGGACCCCGGTGAAGTGGCTGTAGAGAGCCGAGGTCTCGGGCAGAGACTCGAAGGGGCTCTCCGGGATCGAAAGTGCCCGCGAGAGGAACCCGCGAGGACCGGAAGCGTCCACGACGAAGTCGGGAACGAATCTCGATCGGCGCTCCGCCGCGCTCGCCCGAGAGCCGCACGGCGTCTTCCTGGATGTCGGCGCCGTCCAGCGGCCGTGCGGTCGAGGTATTCCGCGCCCGCCTCCTCGGCCTCTCGGACCAGGAAGTGATCGAAGTCCGGCCGGTACCAGTGCGTGTCGGCGACGTCGTCGTTCGGACTCGCCCCGACGAGGAGCTGATCTCGTCTCTCGGGGTCGCCGCCGAAGGCGCGGCCCGCCTCGTGGCGGTAGAAGGAGAACCCGCGCTTCAGGCCGCAGGCGATCTCGGGATAGGCACGGCGCCAGGTGCCCCACTTGCAGAGAGGGAGCAGGCGCGGCAGGTCGTAGCGCCGGGCGATCTCCTCGAGGAGGAGGTTCGCGAGGGGAGAGGAGGATTCGCCGATCGCGAAGCGCGGATGAGCGCCCCGCTCGAGCAGAACGACCGAGAGGCCGAGACGCCGCGCGACGAGCGCCGCGAGCGAACCCCCGAAACCGGAGCCGACGACCGCGAGGTCCGCTTCGATTTTCACGCGGAGCCTCCGCAGTCGGGGCAGGGGACGGGCGGCGGGATCGTCTGCTCGAGATTGAGCGACTCGAGCCGCCCGCGTCGCGCAGGGAAGCATGCGCCGCAAGCCCGCAGGCGCTCGAGGTCCCAGAGGTCGGCGAAGACGCGCCCCCGCCCTGCGAAGCAGGCGAGGGTCTCGGAGGCGGCGCGCTCGAGCATCGAGAGTGTGGGAGGGAGGAAGTCGCCGCGGCGCGCGAGCTCGTCCAGGGCCCCGTTCCCGGCGCGCGTCGGGATGAGCGCGATGGCGGTCGCGCCGCAGTCGAACGCGAAGGCGGCCGAGCGGAAGCACCACTCGAGCGAGTCCTCCCGCGACTGGAACGGGAGGCCGACGAGCAGGAACGCGCGCATCGCGATCCCGCGGCGGTCGAGCGCCTCGGCCGCGCGGGCAAACGAATCGAGCGTCATCCCCTTGTTCAGGCGCTCCAGGACCGCCGGGTGCGCGGTCTCGAGCCCCATCGCGACTTCGAGCATCCCGGGCAGCATCCCGGCGAAGCGGAAGCAGTCTTCGCCGACGAGCGCCGGGTGGCTCTCGACGACGACCCGATCGAAGGCGCGCGAGGAGCCGGGAGACCGGGGCGTGGTCCGCTCGCGGGATCGCCTTCGGGTCGAAGAAGCTGCCGGCGTTGTAGAGCTTGACGCGCGTGGCCGGCGGGAGCCGCGCGAGCGCGGCGGAGATCTGACCGGGGATCGACCCGGGCGGGACCGACGTCGGGAGCGTGCGCTTCCAGAGGTCGCACATGAGGCAGCGCCACGGGCACTCGCGGTTGGCGAGGAAGAGGGTCGCGACGTCGGCGACGTCCCCCTTCTCGGTGCGCTCCCGCTCGATCAGGCTGCCGACGGCGCGCGAGCCATCCGGTGTATCCCGCGCGCCTCGTCTCGCGAGGATCCAGCGGGAACGCCAGCCGGGCGTCTCAGGATAGGGGCTCGACACCCGGGCGCTCCGCGTACGGCGCGAGGAACGCGCGGCGGTAGGCGGACTCCGGTCGGGGCTCGGGGGCGCGTCCCCCGTCCGCGAAGACGCCGTGCTGGAAGCGTCGCTTCGCGAAGACGGGGAGCCGGACCCCGGTCACCGCCGCGACCCCGCGCGAGACGATCTCCCCCTTGAGGGCGTAGAGGCGCTCGGGATCTCCGCCGGTCAGCTCGCCGAAGGGGATCGCTTCGGCGATCTCGATCACGGTCGGTCGCGTGAAGGGGCTGAACCCCTCGAATCCGAAGCGCGCGAGCGGCGCGTAGGTGCGCGTGCAGGAGCGGCTCTGCCCGCCCGAGTAGGTCAGCGAGTGCTTGACGCTCGAGACCCCCCAGCCCTCCTGGTAGAGCATCGGGTTGTCGAGCACGCTCCGGATCGTCAGCTCCGGGTTCGCCTCGATCGGGTAGTCCTTCAGGTTCTCGTCGCCGCCGTCGCCGTCGGAGAGGTGCCTCCATCGCGGGTACCGCTCGCGCATCCCGCGGCAGAGCGCGAGCGCCATGGCCGCGGCCTCGACGTCGAGCGGCTTGTAGTCCTCGATCACGCGGACGGCCTCCGCGAAGTCGATCGCCTCCGGCGCGACCGGGATCTCTTCGAGGTAGAAGGGGCGGCCGACCGCCTCGAGGAACCGGCGCGACTGGTCGAGGTCGGCCCCGCCGGGCGCGGCGAGCGTGAAGGCCTTGAGGCGCGCCGGGCTCATGCCGAGCGCGCGCAGGACGTGCTCGATCGTGAGCAGCACCGCGCCGCTGTCGATCCCGCCGGAGAAGCAGACGCCGATCGGCTCGTCCGGCGGGAGCGCCGCGAGCCAGCGGCGGACCTCGTCGGCCAGAGCGCCGACGTAGAGCCGCCCGATCTCCGCGGTGTCGGCGGGCAGCCCGCCCCGCGGCGGGTCGAAGAAGCGCCGGTAGGAGGGGAGCGGGTCCGGGCAGCCGACGAGACGGATCTCGACGACGTGGTGCGCCGGGCACCATCCGCGTGTAGCTCGGGTGGAACTGGTCGGCGAGCCCGAGGGCGTCGAGGTGGCCGTGGATCCGGTCGATCCGGTCCGCCACGACGAGGAGCGGCCCGTCCTTCTGCTTGGCCAGGAAGTAGCGCAGCGGGCGGTCGAGGGAGCGGGCCAGGAACACGCTCTCGCCGCGGACCGCCGCGAGCGCGAAGGAGCCCTCCCACCCGCGCACCGCCGCGGGGTCGCCCGCGGCGAGGCGGCGTCGCGCTTCTTCGAGCGGGAGGTTCGACGGCCCGCTCCGGGCGGGGTCGGTCAAATCGGCGACGCGGGCGACCGGCCGGTCGATCACTCCCGGCTCCGGAGCCGCGAGACGCGGGACTCGAGCGAGAGCATCCAGAGGAAGAGCGCCGAGAACCCGAGGAGGCCGGCGAAGAAGACGGTCTTCGTCGGCGTGTCCATCAGGATCTTCCCCTGCGGGTTGATGACGGTCTGGGGATGGAGCGACTGCGTCACGCGCGGCGCCACGAAGACGAGGAAGGGCATCAGCACCGCGGCGAAGAGCGCGTAGGCGGCGGCGATCTTCGCGCGCCGTTCCGGGTCCTCGATCGAGTTCCGCAGGAAGAGGTAGGCCGCGTACAGGAAGATCAAAAGCAGAAACGAGGATTCGCGCGGGTCCCAGTTCCAGTAGGAGCCCCACATGATCCGCGCGAAGAGCGACCCGGTCACGAGGGCGAGCACTGCGAAGAGGAGCCCGAGGCGCACGGCGGCGCTCGCGATCGCGTCGTGGCGCGGACTGCGGCGCGCGAGGTACGCCAGCGAGTACGCCGCGGCCACGACGAACGCGAGGCTGGCCGTCCACGCGCAGGGGACATGGAAGAAGACGATCCGGGAGGACTCCCCGACGAACCCCTCCGCCGGGGCGGGCCAGAGAAACGCGGCCCCGACGAACGCCGCCATGTAGAACCCGAAGAAGGCTTTCACCGAGCCCACGGCCCGAGACTATCGCACCGGGCCGGTCGGTCCCCCGCGCCCGGCGTCAATTCGATTTGCGCCGGAGCCGACCCCCGATAGGATGCCGCGCCCAGGAGGTGCCCGTGCGGCCGATCCTACGACTCCTTCCGATCCTGGCGCTCTGCTCCGCGCTCGAAGCCCAGACGCCGACTCCGACGCCGACGCCCGCGGCGCCGACGCCCACGCCGACGAAGCGGGACGCCGCCGCGGACATCAACGCGCCGCGAGCGGACGCCCGGAAACTCGCTTTCGAAGTGACCGAAGGGACCTGGATGTCCGTGGACGTCTCGCCGGACGGCTCGACGATCGTCTTCGACCTCCTGGGCGACATCTACTCCCTTCCCATCGCGGGCGGCCGCGCGACGGCGCTGACGCGCGGGCCCGCGTACGACATGCAGCCGCGCTTCTCGCCCGACGGCAAGACGATCGCGTTCACGAGCGACCGCGGCGGCATCGAGAACATCTGGCTGATGGACGCCTCGGGATCGAACCCGCGCGCGCTGACCGACGAGAAAGACTCCTACGTGCGCACCGCGGCCTGGCTTCCGGACGGGAACTATCTCGTCGCGCGCAAGGAGGACGGCAAGCGCGCCGGAATCCCGCCCGTCGAGCTCTGGATGTACAACCGATACGGGGGCAGCGGCGTGAAGCTCGTCTCCTCCGACGACGCGAACAACTCCGCGGGCGTCGTCGCGTCGCGCGACGGCCGCTACCTCTTCTTCTCGGCGAGGTCGAAGAACTTCAGCTACATCCCGGATCTCTCGCACGGCCTCTGGCAGATCCAGCGCCTCGACCGGACGACCGGCGAGGTCTCTCCCGTCACGAGCGGGGTCGGGGGCGCGGTGCGCCCGGCCGTCTCTCCCGACGGGAAGACGCTCGTCTTCGCGAGCCGTCGGGACGCGGATACCGTGCTCGTCGCGCGGGACCTGGCCTCGGGCGCCGAGCGGATCCTCGCCACGAAGGTGACCCGGGACGAGCAGGAGGGCTTCGCCCAGATGGACGGGTGGCCGGGCTACGCTTTCACGCCGGACGGCAAGTCGCTGGTGTTCTTCGACCGGGGCGGGATCGCCCGCCTGGAGCTCGCCTCCGGCTCCCGCGCCGAGATCCCTTTCCGCGCGGAGGTCGAGCAGTGGCCGGCGCCGCGCGTGACGTGGCAGGAGAAGCTGCCCACCGGCCCGGTCGCGGCCCGGATCCTGCGCTGGCCTTCGCAGTCGGCCGACGGCCGCTGGGTCGCGTTCGACGCCTTCGGCCGGGTCTGGCTGCAGGAGCTCTCGGGCGGCCGTCCGGCCGGATCGCCGCGGCGACTGACCGCCGACTCCGCTTCCGCGCCCCGCCGCGAGTACGCGCCCGCCTTCTCGCCCGACGGACGCTCGATCGCCTACGTCACCTGGTCCGACGCCGACGGGGGCGCGATCTGGAAGGCGCCGGTCTCGGCGGCCGGGGGCGGCGCTCCGCAGCGCCTGACGAAGGTGCCCGCGCACTACTCGAATCCCGAGTGGTCTCCCTCGGGAGACCGGCTCGTCGTCATCCGCGGGTCGGGTCTCGAGTTCCGCGGCCAGCAGCCCGAGGAGGAGGAGTTCTTCGAGATCGCGTGGCTCCCCGCCTCGGGCGGCGAGCCGCAGCGGGTCGCTTCGGTCCGAGGCGCCGACACGCTGAAGTTCCACCCGCAGGCGTTCTTCTCGAAGGACGGCTCCCGGATCTACTTCCGCGATCCGATCCCGGCGAAGAAGCCGACCGACGACCCGAAGAACGATCTCGTCTCGGTGCGGCTCGACGGAACCGACCGCAAGTCGCATCTGCGGTTCCCGGCGGTCGGAGACGTCGTCCCGTCTCCCGACGGGGAGTGGGTCGTCTTCACCTCGCGCGACAACGTCTATGTCACGACCCTTCCGGCGGTCCAGATGAAAGAGCCGCCGGTCGTGGGGCTCAAAGAGGGCTCCGTCCCGGTGTGGCGCCTCTCCGGAGAGGCCGGCGGCTACGTCGGCTGGGCCGACGGCGGCAAGACGATCACCTGGGGCCTCGGCAACACCTTCTACCGGCTCCCGGTCGCTTCGGCGATCCAGTTCGTCGAGGAGGAGCGGAAGAAGGCGGAGGCGAAGAAGAAGCCCTCCGCCGAAAAAGAGGACGCTTCCGCCAAGAAGGAGGAGGAGCCGAAGCTCCGCGTGCCAAAGGCCGAAGAGATCGCGATCCGGCTGACCCTGCCGCGCCCCGACCCGGAGGGCACTTTTCTCCTGCGCGGCGCGCGCGTCATCACGATGAAGGGAGACGAGGTCCTCGAGCGGGCCGACATCCTGGTCGAGCGCAATCGAATCTCCGCCGTCGGGCCGACGAACTCGCTCTCCGTCCCGGCCGGCGCCCGGGTCTTCGACGCGGCCGGCAAGACGATCCTGCCGGGCCTGATCGACACGCACGCGCACCTCCACTACTCCGGCTTTGAGGTCTTCCCGGACACCAAGTGGGAGTACGTCGCGAATCTCGCCTACGGCGTGACCACGGTGTACGACCCCTCCGCCCCCTCGCTCGACGTCTTCGCTCAGGCGGAGATGGTGGACGCGGGCCTGATGACGGGGCCGCGCGTGTATTCCTCGGGAGACGTTCTCTACGGCGGCCAGCAGACCGACATCTTCGCGGAGGTCAACGACCAGGAGGACGCGCGGCGCCAGGTGCGGCGCATGAAGGCGTACGGGGCGCGGATGATCAAGGTGTACCAGCAGCCCCGCCGCTCGCAGCGAATCTGGTTCGCCGAGGCGTGCCGGGACGAGCACATGCTGCTGACCGCCGAGGGAGCGGGCGAGCTCCAGACGGACATGACGATGGCGCTCGACGGCTTCACCGCCTTCGAGCACGCGTTGCCCGTCGACTTGAAGAGCGACGTCGTGAACTTCGTCGCGAAGTCCACGACGTTCTACACGCCGACCCTGATCGTCGCGTACGGCGGGCCGTGGGGCGAGCTCTACTTCTGGCAGACGCAGAACCCGCACGACGATCCGAAGTTGAACCGCTTCACGCCGCACCGCGTTCTGGACGTCATGGCGCGGCGCCACCCCTGGATCGATCCGTCCGAGTACCACTTCCCGACGGTGGCGCGGGGCGCGGCCGCGATTCTGCGCGCCGGAGGCAACGTCTCTCTCGGGGCGCACGGACAGGTTCAGGGGCTCGGCCCCCACTGGGAGCTCTGGATGATGGCGGGGGAGGGTCAGCCGAAAGGCGCTTCGGCGATGACGCCGATGGAGGCGCTCCGCGCGTCGACGATCCTCGCCGCCGACAAGATCGGTTTCGCGCCGGACCTGGGCTCGATCGAGCCGGGAAAGCTCGCGGACTTAATCGTGCTCGACGCCGATCCCCTCGCCGACATCCACAACACCGTGAAGATCCGCTGGGTCGTCAAGAACGGCGAGATCTGGGACGGCGAGACCATGCAGCGGGAGTCGCCAACGCTCCAGCCGCCGCCCAAGTTCTTTTGGCGGAAGGACGAAGCCGCGGCGAAGTAGCGATCGCGCCGCGGCGATCCAGTCGCTCGCAACGCGACCAAGGTTTGCGACGTCAGGAGCAAACCGACTCGCGTTGCGGGAGCCGGAGCGCGGCGAGGGATCAGGCGAGCGGTCGAGCCCCTTTGGGCGAGCCGCTCGCCGGTGCGCCGTCAGGCGCAGATCCCCTCGCAAGCGAAGGCGACGGTCATTCCTCCCACGCCGCTGCCGCCAGCAGGTACGCCCCGCACGTCGCGGCGCCGTCGTAGGCCAGGATCACCCGCAGGGGAGTCGCGGCCGGCTCGCCCGCCGCGGCCGCGACCGTCGCGGCGATCGAGGCGAGGAGCAGCGGCACCAGGAGCGGGAAGCAGACGAGGACGAAGAGGACGTTCTTTCCTCCGGCGCGGGCCACGAGCGCCGCGAGGAACGTCGAGACGACCGCGACCCCCCACCCCGCGGCGAGGAGCACGAGGGCGAGCCGGGCCGGGGAGGCGATCCGCCAACCGATAAGGATCGAGAGGCCCGGCACGGTCACGGCGGCGATCGCGAGGAAGAGGACGTAGTTGAAGAGCGTCTTTCCGGCGACGACGAGGGCTGCCGGGGCAACCCGGCGGAGCGCGAGCGCGGTGCCCGTCTCCTCTTCGCGGACGAAGGAGCGCGGCAGTCCCGTCGCCGTCGAGAAGAAGAGGAGGATCCAGAGGAGGGCGGCGTCGAGCCCCGCGCGCTCCTCCGGAGCGAACGCCGCGGGCCCGACGGCGAAGGAGACGAGGGTCAACGAGGTCGCGGCGAAGAAGAAGACGGAGAAGAGGGCGACGCGCCGCCGGAGCTCCTGGGCCGCGTCGTTGGCGCAAACGGCGGCGATGCGCGCGACCGCGCCGGTGTTCGCTCGAGGGGCCGCGGCGCTCATCGCCGTCCGAGCTCGAGCCTCTGATCGGGCGCCGGGAAGTCGCGCGCATCGTTCGAGGCGAGGACGACCGGCCCGGCGACGCGCCGCTCGCGCACGATCTCGTCGAGGATCCCGCGCCCTTCTTCGTCGAGGCCCGAGGCCGGTTCGTCCAGGAGGAGGATCGGCGCCTCGAACAGCGTCGCGAACGCGAGCCGCAGGCGCTGCTTCATCCCGGACGAGAAGGCCCCGACGCGGCGGTCGGCCACGGCGCCGAGCCCGACCGCGCCGAGGCGCCGCGCGATCTCCGTCTCCTCCGCCGGGCGGCCCGCGGCGCGGCGAAAGAAGCGCAGGTTTTCGCGCGCGGTGAAGTCCTCGTAGAACGAAAGATCGGGCCCCGCCCAGCCGACGGCGAGACGCCGCTCCTCGCCCGAGAGCTCGCGCGGCCCGGCGAACACGGCGACCCGGCCGCTCCCCGGGGCGAGCAGGCGCGCGAGGATCTTCAGGAGCGTCGTCTTGCCGCTGCCGTTGCGTCCGGCGACGGCCGTCAGGCCCGCGGAGGCCTCGAAGGAGAGCTCCGTGAAGAGCGGGGGGCCGGAGTACCCTTTGGAGAGCGCGCGCGCCTCGATCCGGAACGCGACCACGGTGTTCGCGGACGATAGCATGGGGAATCGGGGGATCGGGGATCGGGGGGATCGGGGGATCGGGAGATCGGGGGATCCGGAGATCGGGAGATTGGATCCCGATGAACCGATGAACCGATGAACCGATTCCTTCACCCGACCTTGAAAGGCAGCTCGTCTCTTTATATGATTCGGCGCGTTTTGGAAGAATTTCGAAGCCGCGGCGTTCGGCCCGTCGCCTCCGACGCGCGCCGCCGCCGCGGAGTCTCGCTCAAATTCAAATTGCCAAGGAGTCATTCGATGTCGAAGCGCGCTCTGCTCTACCTGCTGGCCGGCGCGGCCAGCGTCACGCTTCTCGCCTGCGGAGGAGGGAAGGAAGACGATCTCCTCGAGGAGGAGACGGCCTCCTCGGCCGCGAGCTCGACGGCGGCGCCGGCCGCCGCCGCCCCGGCGCCCGCCGCCGCTCCCGCCGCGGGCGGAGCCACCCTGACCGGCAAAGTGACCTTCACCGGCTCCGCTCCCGGCCAAAGAGGCGATCAAGATGGACGCCGACGCCTACTGCAAGGCGGCGCACAGCTCGCCGGTCTACACGCAGGAGGTCGAGGTCAACTCGAACGGGACGTTGAAGGACGTCTTCGTTTACGTCAAGGAGGGCGTCACCGGGAGCTATCCCGCGCCGACGACTCCCGTCGAGCTCGACCAGGAAGGATGCCAGTATCACCCCCACGTCTTCGGCATCCAGGCCGGCCAGCCTCTGAAGATCGTCAACAGCGACGGGACGCTCCACAACATCCACGCGCTGCCGAAGGTCAACACGGAGTTCAACATCGGGCAGCCGTTCAAGGGGATGGCGACGACCAAGAAGTTCGACAAGCCGGAGTTTCCGGTCCGTTTCAAGTGCGACGTGCACAAGTGGATGGGGGCGTACGTCGGGGTCCTGCCGCACCCCTTCTTCTCGGTCACGAACGACCAGGGGACCTTCGAGATCAAGAATCTCCCGGCCGGCACGTACACGATCGAGGCGTGGCAGGAGAAGTATGGGCCGCAGACGCAGACGGTCACGATCTCCGGGACCGAGTCGAAGACCGTCGAGTTCGCTTTCAAGGGGTGAGGGCGCGGGCGTTCCGGGTGGGGCGGCGATGATCCGGGCAGCGCGGCGCATCCTCGCGGCGGGCCTCCTCGCCGCGATCGGTGCGGTCGTTCCCGCGACCGCGTCCGCGCTCCCGTTCTGGTTGAAGCTGCCCGACGGGGTCTCGACCTACAGCGACCGTGTGGACGGGCTCTTCTGGCTGATCCTCTGGATCACCGGAATCATCTTCGTGGTGGTCGAGGTCCTCCTCCTCTTCTTCCTCTTCCGCTACCGCCACCGGGAAGGGCGGCGCGCGCACTACACCCACGGTTCGAATCGTCTCGAAGTGATCTGGACGATCGTGCCGGCGGTCATCTGCGTGGTGCTGGCGCTCCTCTCGCGGGCCACCTGGGCGGACATCAAGCAGCACATCCCGAAGGACGGCGTCCAGATCGAGGTGACGGCCGAGCAGTTCGCGTGGAACGTCCGCTACGCGGGGCTCGACAACCGGCTCGAAACGCCGGACGACGTCCTGTCCCTGAACCAGCTCCACTTTCCGGTGGGGCAGCCGATCGTCGTGACGCTCCACTCGAAGGACGTCATCCACTCCTTCTTCCTGCCGGAGTTCCGCGTCAAGCAGGATGCGGTGCCGGGGCTCGCGACCCGGATCTGGTTCGAGGGGACCCGCACGGGCCACTGGGAGATCGCGTGCGCCGAGCTGTGCGGGCTCGGCCACTACCGGATGAAGGGTTTCGTCACCGTCGAGACGCCCGAGGAGTTCCACAAGTGGCTCGCCGAGCAGGCGGCGGCGGCCGCCGCGGAGGCGGCGCCCGCTCCGGCGCCCGCCGCGTCGCCGCAGGAGGCCAAGAGCTGATGAGCAGCACCACGACGACTTCGATGGGAGGACTCGCCGCGCCCGCCGCTCCGGCCGCCGCGCATCCGCTGCCGCCGGGTGTCCACGCCGCGCCGACGTCGTTCTGGCGCAAGTACGTCTTCTCGCTCGACCACAAGGTCATCGGCAAGCAGTACATGTTCTACGCCCTCTTCATGCTCGTCGTCGGAGGGCTGCTCGCGACGCTCGTGCGCTATCAGCTCGCCTGGCCGGGCCGGCCGCTCGCCTTCATGGGCAAGCTGGCGCCGGAGGGGATGCCCGGCGGGCAGATGCTCCCGGAGTTCTACAACTCCCTCTTCACGATGCACGCGACGATCATGATCTTCTTCGCGATCATGCCGATCCTGATCGGCGCGTTCGGCAACTTCGTCGTGCCGATCCAGATCGGCGCGCGCGACATGGCGTTTCCGACGCTCAACATGCTCTCCTTCTGGACGGCCGTGCCGGGCGCCGTGCTCATCATCTGGTCGTTCTTCGTCGCGGGCGGCGCGGCGCAGGGCGGATGGACTTCCTATGCGCCGCTGGCGGCGATCACGCCCCGAGGCCAGACGCTCTGGCTGTTGTCGCTTCTCGTCCTCGGGATCTCGTCGCTCCTGACGGCGGTCAACTTCATCACGACGATCATCAACATGCGGGCGCCGGGGATGACCTTCTTCCGGCTGCCGCTGACCGTGTGGGCCCTCTTCATCACGGCGATCCTGCTGCTGCTCGCCCTGCCCGTGCTCTCCGGCGCGATGATCATGCTGCTCTTCGACCGCGTGCTCGGGACGACGTTCTTCCTGCCGAAGGGCCTCGTCGTCTCCGGGCAGACGTGGCCGAACGCGGGCGGGGGCCAGGTGCTCCTCTGGCAGCACCTCTTCTGGTTCTTCGGCCACCCCGAGGTCTACATCATGATCCTGCCGGCGATGGGGATCACCTCGGAGATCCTGCCGGTCTTCTCGCGCAAGCCGATCTTCGGATACCGCGCCATGGCCTACTCGATCATGGGGATCGCGGGTCTCGGGTTCATCGTCTGGGGCCACCACATGTTCCAGAGCGGCATGAACCCGTACCTGGGCACCACGTTCATGATCTCGACGATGGTCATCGCCGTACCCTCCGCCATCAAGACCTTCAACTGGCTCGGGACGCTCTGGGGCGGCAACATCCGGTTCACGACGCCGATGCTCCACGCCCTCTCGTTCGTTTCGATGTTCGTCATCGGAGGGCTCTCCGGCATTTTCATGGCGGCGACTCCGGTGGACATCTTCATCCACGACACCTACTTCATCGTCGGACACATCCATTACGTGCTCTTCGGCGGGTCGCTGTTCGGGGCGTTCGCGGGGATGTACTTCTGGTTCCCGAAGATGTTCGGCCGGCTGATGAGCGAGCGGTGGGGCAAGATCCACTGGGCGATCACCTTCGTGACCTTCAATCTCGTCTTCTTCCCGATGCACTTCCTCGGGATGCGCGGGATGCAGCGACGCATCTACGACTACACGCAGTATCAGCACCTCAAGGGCCTGCAGCCGATGAACCAGTTCATGACGATCGCGCTCTTCGTGCTGGGCATCGCGCAGATCATCCTCATCGTCAACTTCTTCCTCTCGATGCGGCGCGGGAAAGTGGCGGGCCCGAACCCGTGGCGCGCCAACACGCTCGAGTGGCAGACGGCCTCGCCGCCGCCGCACGAGAACTTCGTCGGCGCGGTGCCGTCCGTCTATCGCGGGCCCTACGAGTACAGCGCGCCCGAGCGCGGCGCCGACGACCACTGGCCGCAGAGCGAGCCGCCGGCGGCGATGGCGTCGGATCCGCACCCGCCGAGGTCCCGACCCGCGCATGCCTGACCGTCCGCGGGGCCTCGGCCTCCACCGCTTCGCCGTCGCTCTCGCCGTCGCGACCCTCGGCCTGATCGTCGCCGGCGGTCTCGTGACCTCGACCGAATCGGGCCTCTCCGTGCCCGACTGGCCGACGACCTACGGGCAGAACCCGTTCACGTTTCCGCCTTCGAAGTGGGTCGGAGGCATTCGCTTCGAGCACACGCACCGTCTGGTCGCCTCGGCGGTGGGGCTCGCGACCGTCGTTCTGGCGGCGTGGCTCGCGCGGCGCGAGCCGCGCGCCTCTGTCCGGCGGCTCGGTTGGGTCGCCCTGGCCGCGGTCGTGGCGCAGGGGATCCTCGGCGGCCTGACCGTCCGGTTCCTCCTCCCCACGCCGATCTCGGTCGCGCACGCGTGCCTGGCGCAGACGTTCTTCGGGCTGACGGTGGCCCTCGCCGTCGTGACCTCGCCGCGCTGGAGGGACGCCGCGCCCGCCGGATCGAACCGGGTCGGCCGCGCCGCCGTCGCGACGGTTTCGCTCGTCTTCCTGCAGCTCGTCGTCGGCGCCGTCATGCGCCACACCAAGGCGGGCCTGGCGATTCCCGATTTTCCGCTCGCTTTCGGAAGGCTCCTTCCTCCGATCGCGTCCTTCGCGGTCGGGATCCACTTCGCGCACCGCGTCCTGGCCCTCGCCGTCGCGACCTCGGCCGGGATCTGCGCCGTCCGCGCCGGCCGGTCCGGCCGGGCCGGCCTGCGGTGGGCCGCCTTCGCGCTGCCCCTCCTCGTCCTCGCCCAGATCGCGCTCGGCGGCCTGACCGTCCTTTCGGGGAAGGACTTCCGGCTCGCGACCGCGCACGTCGCGACCGGGGCGCTCCTGCTCGGCGCGACCCTCGTCCTGTCGCTCACCGCGCGCCGGACCGCCGCGGTCGAGCCGGACCGAAGGGCGGGTCGTCGCGATGCCGCCGGCGGCTGCGCGCCCGACGGCGTCGGCCCGTCCCTTCCGGAGCGTCTCGCGATGAGCAGCCACCCGGCCGCCATGCCGCTTGCGACCGAGACCTCGCGGGCGGCCGATTTCGTCGAGCTCGCCAAGCCGCGCATCACGTTTCTCGTCGTCGTCACGGCCGCGGTGGGCTATGCGCTCGGCGCCCCCGCGTTCCAAACGGCCACGTTCCTGGCGGTGCTCGCCGGGACGGCGCTCGTCGCCGGAGGGGCGTCGGCCTGGAATCAGCACGCGGAGCGCGACGCCGACGCGCGGATGCTCCGCACGCGCCACCGGCCGCTCCCGGCCGGCCGGCTCGCGCCGACGCGAGGCGCTCTCCTTCGCGGTGGCGCTGTCGGGCGCGGGGCTCCTGCTCCTCGCGGCGGCGACCAACGCCCTGACCGCCGCCCTCGGCCTCGCGGCGCTCGCGAGCTACGTCTTCGCCTACACGCCGTTGAAGCGCGTGACCTCGCTCTGCACGGTCGTCGGGGCGGTGCCGGGCGCGATCCCGCCGCTCATGGGCTGGGCGGCCGCCCGGGGGTCGCTCGACCGGACCGCCTGGGCGCTCTTCGCGATCCTCTTCCTGTGGCAGCTCCCGCACTTCCTGGCGCTCTCCTGGCTCTATCGCGACGACTACGCGCGCGGCGGCTTCCCGATGCTCGCCGTCTCCGATTCCGGCGGGGCCTCGACCGGGCGGCAGACGCTGCTCTACGCGGCGGCGCTTCTCCCGGTCACGCTCGCGGCCGGCCTCTTCGCCGGAGCCGGCCGGGTCTTCCTGTGGGGAGCGCTCGCCGGCGGTCTCGCGTTTCTCGCCGGAGCGGCGTTCTTCGCGCGGCGCCGCGAGCAAGCCTGGGCGCGGCGGATGTTCCTCGCTTCGGTCCTGTATCTGCCCGCGGTCCTCGGACTCATGGTGTTCGATCGATGAAGGCCTTCGACGCCGCCGGGAACCGCCGCGTCCTGTGGCTGCTCGCGTTGATCGCGGCGGCCCTCTTCGTCGGCTCGATCGTATTCATCGCGTCGCAGGCCCCCCCCTAGGAGGAAGAGCATGGAAGACGAGATCGCGCACCGGGTGGAGCTCGCCGAGGACGAGGAGCGCCGCGTCCACGCCCAGCCGAACTACATGGCGATTTTCTGGTGGCTCTTCGGTCTCACGGTGCTCGAAGTCTGCTATTCGGTGTTCACCCACCCGCCGAAGGTCGCTCTGATGACCGTCCTCGTGGGGCTCGCGGTCATCAAGGCGACGATGGTCGCCCTCTTCTTCATGCACTTGAGATTCGAGCGCAAGAGCCTCGGGATCATCTTCGCCTCGACTCTGATCCTCGGACTGATTCTCGTTTCGGTCGGGATCGCCGAGCAGGTCCTGCCGAGGCCTTAGGAGACGACGTGGACCACGCCGCCGCCGCCGCTCTCCCCGGATCGCACGCCCCCGCGCACGCCCTGCACGGCGTTTCGCACGGGCATGGCGAGGAGCCGACCACCGGCATCCCGCACGACAAGATGGGGATGTGGGTCTTCCTCTGCTCCGAGGTGATGTTCTTCACCGGCCTGATCGGCTCCTACATCGTCCTGCGCTTCGGGACGCCGAACTGGCCGCATCCCGGCAACACGTCTGAACATCTGGCTGACCGCCGGCAACACGTTTCTGCTGATCTGCTCTTCGGTGACCATGGTCCAGGCCCTGGCGGCCATCCAGCGCGGCGACTCCCGGAAGATGAAGCTCTTCCTGTGCCTGACGCTCCTCTTCGGCGCGAGCTTCCTTTCGGTTCAGGTGGTCGAGTACTGGAAGCTCCTCCACGAGGGATTCAACCCGCACGTCTCTCTATTCGGTTCGGTCTTCTTCACGACGACCGGCTTCCACGGCTTCCACGTCTTCTGCGGCGTCGTGTGCATGGCCTTCGTGACCGGCAAGGCCTTTCTCGGCAAGTACACCCAGGAGAGCCACCAGGGGATCGAGACGATCGGGCTCTACTGGCACTTCGTGGACCTGGTCTGGATCGTGTTGTTCACGATCATCTATCTCTTTTGAGCCGAGGCGGCTCATCGCGAGGGGCGAGGGGCGAGGGGCTGGGAGTTAGGGACGAGGCCGCAATCTATCCGATCCCTAACCCCCAACCCCTAACCCCCAACCCCCAACCCACACTCCGACAGTGCCTGCACTCCCTCCCCTCGCTCAACGCCTTTCTCAACGCGACGAGCGCGGTCCTCGTCGTGCTCGCTTACCGCGCGGTTCGCCGGGGGGAGATCGAGACGCACCGGGCCCTGATGCTCTCGGCCTCGGCCACGTCGGCCGTCTTTCTCGTCTCGTATTTGACCTATCACGCGCGGGTCGGCTCCGTGCATTTCACCGCGTCGGGCGTTCCGCGCGCGATCTACTTCGCGGTCCTCGGGTCCCACACGATCCTCGCCGTCGCGACGCTGCCTCTGGTCGTGCGCACGCTCTACCTAGGACTCCGGCGGCGCGACGACCGGCACCGGAGGATCGCGCGCTGGACGCTTCCGATCTGGCTCTACGTTTCGGTGACCGGCGTCGTCGTCTACGTGATGCTCTATCATCTTTACCCGCCTCCGGGGCTTCGATAAGCTTGCGCCGATGCTCTCCTCGAAGAAGGCCCTGGTCGCCGCCGCGCTCCTCATTCTGCTGCTGCCCGCGCTCGCGGCGGCGTGCCCGCTCTGCAAAGACGCGCTCGAGGACCAGGCCAAGCAACGGCGGCGTGCCGAACGAGCTCGGCCGCGGCTTCTACTACTCGATCCTCCTGATGGTCTCGGCTCCGTTCGCGGTGGTGGGCGGCCTCTTCTTCCGCATCTACCGGTCGAGGCGGCGCGGGACGGCGGGTGCGGCCTCCTGAAGAGGACCGGGGTTCTCCTTCTCGCTCTCGCCCTCTCGGCTTCTACTGCGTCCGCCGCCGGTCCGCAGCCGGTCTCGGCGCTCGACCCGTCGCCGGAGCTCGACCGGGTCTCCGCGGCCGCCGCGAAGGAGACGGTCGCGGAGTTCGCCCCGAAGGGCCTGACCGAGGAGGGTATCTCGATCGCGCTCATCGACCTGACGGCGCCGGGCCCCCATCCGTCCTTCCCCGCCGGGGGGTTTCGCGCCGCGGAGCCGTACTACCCGGCCTCGGTCGTCAAGATCTTCTACGTCGGTTACTACGAATCGGAGAAGGAAGCCGGGCGCCTGCGCGACACTCCGGAGCTCGTGCGGGCGGTCCAGGACATGATCACGCTCTCCTACAACGACGCGACCGGCTTCGTCGTCGACTCGATGACCGGGACCACGTCGGGGCCGGAGCTCTCCGGGCGGGAGTGGGACCAGTGGAAGGAGAAGCGAAACGCCGTCAACCGCTTCTACGCGAAGCGGGGCGGTTTCCCGACGCTGAACGCCAACCAGAAGACGTTTTGCGAAGACGCCTACGGGCGCGAGCAGGCCTTCCGCGAAGACGGCAAGAATCGAAACCGCATGTCGGCGGCGGAGGCGGCGAGGCAGTTCAAGGAGATCGCGCGCGGCGAGCTCGCCGGGCCGGAGGGGACCGCGGAGATGCTCCGGCTGCTCTCGCGCGACGTCGCGGCGGAGAAGCCTTTCGAGGAGATGGAGCCCGAGGACGCGCGCCTCGCCGGGGAGCGCCTGCCGAAGGGGAGCCGGTTCTGGGCGAAGTCGGGCGACGCCTACGACGTGCACCATCTCGTGGGGCGGGTCGTTCTCCCGAACGGCTCGGATTTCGTGATCGCCGTCTTCACCCGGGGCGTCAAGACCGTCCCCGGCGTCATTCCCGGCGCGTACGAGAGAGTGGCGGCGCACTTCGCGAAGCGCCCGATCGCGGCGCCGCGCTAGCGGCCCGTTCGGTCTCGTGAGCCGTTCCGCGATCCTCGCGCGCCTGGCGGGGATCTCGATCGCGCTGCTCCGCTCGACCCTCCGCTCGGAGCGTCTCCACTTCGAGCGCTACCTCGAGCTGCGCGGTCGCGGCGTGCCGATCCTCTTCGCGCTCTGGCACGGCCGCATGTTCCTGCCGATCCAGGCGCACCGGAACCAGGGGATCGTGACGATGGCGTCGCAGTCGGAGGACGGCGAGATCATCGCCCGCTGGCTCGAGCGGAACGGGTATCGGGTCGTTCGCGGCTCGACGACGCGCGGGGGAGGGGAGGCGCTCCGCCAGATGGTGCGACAGGTCCGCTCCGGCCGCCATGCGGCCTTGACGGTGGACGGGCCGACGGGCCCGCCCCGCGTCGTCCAGCGCGGCGCGGTCGAGCTCGCCCGGCTGACCGGCGCCTGGATCCTCCCGATCACGTATTCCTCCGCGCGCCCGCGGTTTCTCCGGTCCTGGGACCGGTACCTCCTCCCCGCCCCCTTCTCCGGCAACGTCGTGGCCTACGGCGAGACGTTCCCGATTCCCGAAGGGATGAGCGACGCGGCCGCCCTCTCGAAGATCGCGGCGGCGCTGGACGACGCCACCCGGGAAGCCGACGCCCGGGCCGGGGTCACGCCGCCCCCGCCGTGGGTCTGAGAACGAGCCGCGGCGCCGAGCGATAGGATCGGACGCACGCGAAAGCGAGAGGTGCGATGAGCAAGAGATTTCTCCTCGCCTGGATCGTCCTCTTCGTCGTCTGGATGGCGGGCGACTTCGTCGTGCATGGGGTGCTGATCCACGGCGACTACGCGCAGCTGCCGAATCTGATGCGCTCGGAAGCCGACGCCCAGTCCCACTTCCCGCTGATGATCCTGGCGCACGTCCTCATGTCCGGCGCCTTCGCCTGGATCTACGCGCGCGGCGTCGAGCCGAAGCCGTGGCCGGGACAGGGACTGCGCTTCGGGCTCGCGGTCGCGTTTCTCGCGACCGTGCCGATGTACATCATCTATTACGTCGTGCAGCCGATGCCGGGCGCGCTCGTCGTCAAGCAGATCCTGTTCGAAGGCATCCTGGTGCTCGTCCTCGGATGCGTCGCCGCGTTCCTCTACCGCGCGGAGGGGCGTCGCTGACCCGGATCGCCTGAGGCCGACGCCGCCGTGCCGACTCGGCTCACCGACCGCGGAGGAAGATGGGCGGGAGCCGCGAGCGTCCTCGCGATCGCGCTCCTCGCGGGCCGGTCGCTCGCGGAGACTTCCCATTCGCCTCCCCGGCTCGTCTCGTTTCCGACCGACGACGGGGGGCTCGTCTTCGGCGATCTGTACGGCGGGGGAGACCGGGGGGTCGTCCTCGCCCACGGAGGGCGGTTCGACAAGGAGAGTTGGGAGAAACAGGCTCGCGCTCTGGTTTCGGCCGGGTTCCGCGCGCTCGCGATCGACTTCCGAGGATACGGTCCGTCTCGCGGGCCGGGGATGGCGGATCCCCTCTCCGCACCGCTCTCCCTGGACGTGCTCGCCGCCGTCCGTTACCTGCGGCGCGAGGGGGCCAAAGCGGTGTCCGTCGTCGGCGCGAGCATGGGAGCGGACGCGGCCGGCGGGGCCTCGATTCGCGCCGAGCCGGGGGAGATCGATCGCCTGGTGCTTCTCGCCGGAGGGGGCTACACGCCGGGCGAGAAGCTCCGGGGGCGAAAGCTCTACATCCTCGCCCGCGACGATGCGAGCGGGGGAGGGGGGCCTCGGCTCCCGGAGATTCGGAAGCAGTACGACCGGGCCGCGGAGCCGAAGGAGCTCGTGATTCTCCCCGGCTCCGCCCACGCCCAGTATCTCTTCGAGACCGAACAGGGCGAGCCGCTGATGCGCGAGATCGTCCGCTTCCTCTCCGCGCCGTGACGCCGTCGGCCCGGGGCGGGGAGATCCTGGCCGGCGCCGGCCCGAGAGGAGAGTCATGGCGGTGAATTTTCCGACTCGTGTCGAGTGCATCGACCCGATCCTCCGGGTCGAAGACATGGCCGCCGCGGTCGCGTACTACGTCGGCGTGCTCGGATTCGAAGAGGCGCCGTGGGGCGGCGAAGCGTTCACGCACGTCGGCCGCGACGGCCGCGGCATCTACCTCTGCCGGGGAGGGCAGGGCCACCGGGGAGCCTGGGTCTGGATCGGCGTGGGCGACGTGCGGGCCCTCCACGAGACCTACAGGCAGCGCGGCGCGATCATCCGCCGCGCG
Source organism: uncultured Acidobacteriota bacterium (assembly GCA_963707935.1). Taxonomy (GTDB): domain Bacteria; phylum Acidobacteriota; class Thermoanaerobaculia; order UBA5066; family Gp7-AA6; genus DATBFU01. Next base: position 174,870 of record CAVPRN010000005.1, read on the forward strand.
CCCACGAACGAGCCCTGGGCGCTCGAGATGCAGATCGAAGATCCCGACGGCAACGTGCTCCGATTCGGCTCGGATCCGGAGGAGTGACGGCGCGCCGCTCTTCGGAAGCCCGTGAGGACGGGGACGGTCTCGCGAGGGACGAAGAGCGCGATCCGTGCGTGGAGAGCGGGCCGGGGCGGTCCGCGGCTATGATCGGGTCGGCCGCGCGAAGGGGGAAGAAGGGGGAAGATGTCCTCGAGCTCCAGCGCCTCCCACCGGAACATCGATCGCCGGGTGCTTCGCACACGGGAGCGGCTCGGAGACGCCCTGGTCGGGCTGATGCTCGAACGGCCTTTCGAGAGCATCCGGGTGCAGGACGTGCTCGACCGTGCCGGGGTGGGTCGCTCCACCTTCTACGCGCACTTTCGGGACAAGAACGACCTCTTCCTGAGCGACAACGAGGACTTCTGGGGCGCGACGGCCTCGATGCTCTCGCGGCGCCGCGATCCGTCGGATCGCGTGGCGCCGGTGCGCGAGATGTTCGTGCACCTCGCCGAGATGCGCCGCTACTACGACGCCCTCGTCGCTTCGGACAAGCTCCGCGACACGCTGGAGCTCGCGCAGGGGCACTTCGCGAGGGGGATCGAGAGGCGCCTCGCCGAGTTGCCGCGCGGCCGCTCGATCCCGGCCGAGAGTCGGCGCGCCCTCGCCCAGGCGCTCGCCGGGGCGTTCCTCTCGCTGATGACGTGGTGGATCGATCGGGGCGCGGCGGAGACCCCGGCGGAGATGGACGACCTGTTTCACCGGCTGGTCTGGGCCGGCGTCGCGGCCGACGAGCGGCGCCCGTCCGGGGTGCGTCCGGATCGGACGGCGCTTGTTCGATCCTGACCGTTTCCGCGAGAGCTGTCGGGCCGCGGTGGCCGACGGCTCTGGCCAGACGGCGGTCCGGGAGATCGTGGCCGAGGCCGTCGGCGCGCCCTCCGAAGTGCTTCGCGCTCTCGGAGAGCCGGCGCGCGCGGGCGTGCACACGCTCTACCGATCGCCGGAGCTCACGATCCTGAACCTCGTCTGGGGGCCCTGGATGACGCTCCGCCCGCACGATCATCGGATGTGGGCGGTCATCGGGATCTACACCGGCCGCGAGGACAACATCTTCTGGAGGCGGACGCCCGCCGGCGCCGGAGGCGCGATCGAAGCCGCCGGGGCGAAAGCTCTCGGCGAGAAGGACGCGGTGCCCCTCGGGCGCGACGTCATCCACTCGGTGACCAACCCGATCGGCCGGCTGACCGGGGCGATCCACGTGTACGGCGGCGACTTCTTCGCCGCCCCGCGGAGCGAATGGGATCCGGAGCGGCTCCTCGAGGAGCGTTACGACGTCGAGAAGACCCTCCGCGCCTTCGAGGATTCGAACCGCCTCTTCCCCCCGGGATGACGCGGTACGATCTTCGACCGGAGGACGAAATGCCGAGAGTCGAGGAACGGCTGCGCGCGCTCGGAGTCGAGCTCCCGGAGCCCAGCCGGCCGGGCGCCAACTACGTTCCGGCCGTGCGCTCGGGGGATCTCCTCTTCCTGACCGGCCAGCTCTCCCAGTGGAACGGGGAGCGCCGGTTCGTCGGGAAGCTCGGGCGCGATTTCGGCGTGGAGGAGGGGCGGCAGGCCGCGCGCCTCTGTGCCCTGAACCTGATCGCCCACCTGCGCCAGGCGCTCGATGGAGACCTCGATCGGGTCGCGCGGTGCGTCCGGATCGCGGGCTACGTGAACTCCGTTCCGGAATTCACCGGCCAGTCCCAGGTCGTCAACGGCGCATCGGATCTCTTCGTGGACGTCTTCGGCGAAGCCGGCCGACACACCCGGATGGCGGTCGGCGTCAGCGCCCTGCCCTACGACGTCGCCGTCGAAGTCGAGGGCGTCTTCGCGATTCGATAGGAGGCCACCATGTCCGCTGCCGCGCCGGCGCCGGATGCGCCGTTCGTCCTCGCGAGCCGGAAGGATGGAATCGTCCGCCTCACCCTGAACCGCGGCGAGCGGTTCAATCCCCTCTCGTCCGCGATGATCGCCGCTCTCGAGCGGGAGCTCGAAGCGATCGCCGCGGATCCCGCCGCGCGCGTCGTCGTCCTCGCCGCGGAGGGCCGCGGCTTCTCGGCCGGCCACGACTTGAAGGAGATGCGGGCTCACGCGGGGGACGAAGCGTGGCAGCGGCGCCTCTTCGACGATTGCAGTCGGATGATGCTGCGGCTGACCCGCCTTCCGCAGCCGGTCATCGCGCGGGTGCACGGAATCGCGACGGCCGCCGGCTGCCAGCTCGTCTCGATGTGCGACCTCGCCGTCGCCGCCGACTCGGCGAAGTTCGCCCTGCCCGGGGTGAACGTCGGCGTCTTCTGCACGACGCCGGCGGTGGGCGTCGCGCGCAACGTCGGCCGGAAGCGGGCAATGGAGCTGCTCCTGACGGGCGAGCCGATCGACGCCGCGACGGCGATGGCGTGGGGTCTCGTGAACCGGGTCGTGCCCGCCGCGGAGCTCGACGCCGCCGTGGAGCGCTACGCCGACGCCATCCGGGCCCGCAGCGCCGCGGTCATCCGCCTCGGCAAGGCCGCTTTCTACGAGCAGATCGACCGGCCCCTTCCCGCGGCCTACGAGACGGCGGGTCAGGTCATGGCGAAGAACCTCCTCTTCGCGGACGCCGCGGAAGGCATGGACGCGTTCCTCGAGAAACGCCCCGCGATCTGGCGGGGGAGATAGGGGGGCGGCGATGACGATCCGGGCGGTCGGGGAGCGGACGGCCCTCGAGGCGGCCGGCCGCGTCGTCGCGAAGGCTCTTGCGGCCATGCGGGCGGCCGTGCGGCCCGGGATCTCGACCGCCGAGCTCGACCGGGTGGCCGGGGAGGTCTTCCACCGCGAGGGCGCGCGCTCCGCGCCGGCGCTCGTCTACGGGTTTCCCGGGATCTGCTGCATCAGCGTCAACGACGAGGTCGTGCACGGCGTGCCGGGCAGCCGGCGTCTCGAGGCCGGCGATCTCGTCAAGCTCGACGTGACCGCCGAGAAGGACGGCTTCATGGCGGACGCCGCGAGGACGGTTGCGGTCGGGCCCCCTTCCTCCGTGGCCGTGAACCTGGCCGCGTGCGTGCGGATCGCTTTCCGCCGCGCCGCCGCGCTCGTCCGGCCCGGGCTGCCCGTGCGCCGCGTCGGCCGGGAGATCGAGGGTGTGGCGCGGCAATTCGGGTTCTCGGTCCTGCGAGAGCTCTCGGGCCATGGCATCGGCCGGACGATTCACGAAGCGCCGGCCGTTCCGAACTTCGACGATCCCTTCTCGCGCGAGCGACTCGAGGAGGGGATGGTGATCGCGATCGAGCCGATCGTGAGCGCGGGCTCGGGGGACTCCCGCCTCGCGGCCGACGGCTGGACCGTCCGCACGTCGGACGGAAGCCTCGCGGCGCACTACGAGCAGACGCTCGTCGTGACGGCGGGCGGGCCCCGGCTGCTGACGCGTCTGTGAAGCCGCGCTCCGCGCCGACTCGGTGAGACGCGCCGGATCGCTCTCCTGCGGGGCGCCGCCTTCTTCCTCATCGGCGCCGCCGCCGGCTGTCTCGGCGTCCAGCTCCTCTCTTCCAACCGCCATGATCGAGACCAGGAGGCCGCCATGGCCTCCGTCTTCTTCTACGGGCCGGTCGCGGGGGCGGTCGACGTCCTGTTCGGAACGCTCAAAGGGAGAAGCGTGCCCCGGAAGGACGGACCCGGTGCGTCATCCTAGGCAGAGCGCCAGAAGCACGTTCGCGGAATCCTATCGTTTTCCGCCGGCCCGGATCGCCTTCCGCGCGCCTGCTATCATGTCGCGAAGCCTTCGCCGGTCTCTTGCTACTTCTTCTGCGCGGAAAAGCGACATGACCACCGACGAGATGGTTCGATTCATGGTCGAGAATGCGCGGGACTGGGTGGCCGCGCAGCGGGAGGCGTATCTGCCCACCTCCGACCCGATCTCCGAGGAAGACCGCTCGGTCTTGCGCCACTACTTCGGCCACGGGGTTCTGCAGTCGAGCCGGCTCGCGTGGGCGGACGAGATCGCGAATCCCGATTTCTACGCGGCGATCCAGCAAGCGGGCCTGCCGATGCCTCTCGACTTCCGGCTCATGACCGGAATCACGTTCGCGGACACGATCGTGGTCTCGCGGAGCCAGTACGAGGGGCCGGCCACCTGGAGGCCGCTCCTCTTCCACGAGCTGGTGCACGTCGTCCAGTACCGCGTTCTCGGAATCGACCGTTTCGTCTCCGAGTACGTCCACGGCTGGGCCGACCACGGCTTCTATTACGAGGCGATCCCGCTCGAGCGGATGGCGTACGAGCTGCAGGGGCGCTTCGACCTCGGCGCCTCGCGCTTCTCCGTCGAGGACGCGGTCGTTCGGGCGCTCGGGCCGCTGCGCTAGAATCCGGGGGTCGTTTCGCCGAGCGCGAAGCCGTCGTGAAGAGCGCCCTCCCGTCCCGCCGTTCCCTCTTCTGGATCCTCCAGCTCGGTGGCTGGGGTCTCTTCGGCGCCGGGATGTTCGTCGCGGGCCTCTCGCAGTGGACGCTCCTGCGGGCCGCCGTCGTCAAGTCGAGCCTGACGATCTTCGGGTTCGGGGCGAGCCTCCTGCTCTGGGTTCTCTACCGTGGTCTCCGGAGTGCGGGTGCGCCGCTGCCGGTGCTCCTCGGGGCTGCGATTCCCCTCTCCTTCGGCGCGGCCGGCGTCTGGATGGCGGCCCACAACCTCGCCGTCGCCGCGTTCGAGGCGTGGCGCCAGGGAGCGCGCGGCCTCCCGCTCTCGGGCTTTCCCGACTTCGTGAACACGATTTACTTCTTCTTCGTCCTGCTCGCCTGGAGCGTTCTCTACTTCGGCGCCCAGGCTTACCGGGACCTGCTCGCCGAACGGGAGCGCCTGCGCCGCGCCGAGGCGCTGGCGCACGAGGCGCGGCTCCGGGCGCTGCGCCTCCAGCTCAATCCCCACTTCCTTTTCAACACGCTGAACGCGGTCTCGACCCTCGTCGCCGAGGGTAGAAGCGGCGAGGCCAATCGCATGCTCGCCCGTCTCTCCGACTTCCTGCGCGCGACGCTCGAGCGGACCGAAACCGACGAGATTCCCCTCTCCGAAGAAATCGATTTTGTCGCGCAGTACCTGGAGATCGAGGAGGCGCGCCTCGGCGGCCGCCTGCGCGTGGACATTGCGATCGAGCCCGAAGCCGAGACCGCGCTCGTGCCCCCCCTGATCCTCCAGCCTCTCGTCGAGAACGCGGTGCGCCACGGAATCCAGCCGAGGGAGGGGGGAGGGTCGGTCGAAGTCACGGCGCGCCGGCGCGAGCGCTGGCTCCTCCTCGGCGTCGCCGACGACGGTCCGGGGATCGAGGCCGGAGGCGAGAGCGGGCGGGGAGTCGGGCTGACGAACACGCGGCAGCGCCTGGCCGAGCTCTACGGGGAGGGGGCGGAGCTTCTCTTGACGAGCGGCCCTGGCGGGGGGCTCGCGGTGTCCGTGCGCCTCCCGTTCCGCGCGTCGGGAGGATGGCGCGAATCGCCGGACGGGACGACGGAGCCGGGTGCGCCCCGTCGGCGGGCCGCGGGCGCCGGGAGCTAGCGCCGGCCGATGCCGCTCTCCGCCGTGGTCGTGGACGACGAGCCGCTCGGCCGCCGCGGGATCGTGCTGCGGCTCCAGAGGTCGAACGCCGTCGAGGTCGTGGGCGAGTGCGCGAGCGGCCGCGAGGCGATCGAGGCGGTTCGCCGTCTGCGGCCGGATCTGCTCTTCCTGGACGTGCAGATGCCGGGGCAGGACGGGTTCGAAGTTCTCGAGGCGTTGACGGAGGAGGAGCAGCCGCACGTCGTCTTCGTGACCGCCCACGATAGACACGCCGTGCGGGCGTTCCGGGTCCACGCCCTCGACTTCGTCTTGAAACCAATCGACGACGATCAGTTCGAGGACACGCTGCGGCGCGCCGTCCGACAGGTCGAGCGGGACCGGGAGAGCGACCTCGGCCGCCGGGTGGCCGACGCCGTCGCTGAGCTCCGCGGGGGAGCCGAGGCGCCGGCGCGCCGGCCGGCCGCGAGCACCTGGCCGGTCCGGTCGCGCGGGAAGGTCACGTTCGTGCGCCTTTCCGACATCGACTGGGTCGAGGCGGAGGGCGACTACGTGAGGATCCACGCGGGCGGGCGCTCGCATCTCGTCCGCGAGACGATGGCTTCCGCCGAGCGGCGCCTCCCCGGGCGCCGCTTCGTGCGCATCCATCGCTCGACGATCGTCAACGCCGAACGGGTGCGCGAGCTCGACTCGCTCGAGAACGGCGATTGGACGGTCCGCCTCCACAGCGGAGACACCCTGCGCCTCTCCCGGACCCGCCGCGAGGCGATCGATCGTCTGACGGGGCGCGGCTGACCGCGCTCCGACCGCGGCCCGCCGCTTCCCCGCCCCGCTTCGTCGAAAAGACGCGTCCGCGCAGCGGACTTCTCCGTATCTTCCCGGCATGGGGGCGAGAACGCCGTCGAACTCCTCCGCGGGGCTCTCGCGGCGCGACACGCTGCGGATGCTCTCGGGCGCGGCGGCCGCGGCCGCCCTCGGGGCGCCGGAATCGAACCGGCCGGCGCCCATGAGGGCCCGGGCCATCCCGTCCTCGGGCGAAGCCCTCCCGGTCGTGGGCATCGGCACGTGGCAAACCTTCGACGTCGGCGCGTCCGCATCGGAGCGCCGGCCGCTCGAGGAGGTCCTCCGAGTCTTCGCCGAGCGAGGCGGCCGGGTCGTGGATTCCTCGCCGATGTACGGCCGCTCCGAAGGCGTGGTCGGCGACCTCGCGCGGGGTCTCGGCGTGACCGATTCGCTCTTCCTCGCGACCAAGGTCTGGACGACCGGGCGGCAGGCCGGCGTCGATCAGATGGAGCGCTCGCTCTCGCTGCTCGGCGGCCGCCGGCTGGATCTCGAGCAGGTCCACAACCTGGTGGACGTCGCCACGCACCTGCGGACGCTCGCGGCGTGGAAGGAGGCGGGGCGCGTCCGATACGTGGGGATCACGCACTACTCGGCGGGGGCGTATCCGGAGGTCGAGCGCGTGCTGCGCTCGGAGAGGCTCGACTTCCTCCAGATCAACTATTCGCTGGCCGAGCCGCAAGCCGAGTTGCGGCTGCTGCCGCTCGCGGCCGAGCGGGGCGTCGCCGTCATCGCCAACCGGCCCTTCGGCGGGGGAGAGGCCCTGCGGCGTGCGTCCGGACGCCCGCTTCCGACGTGGGCCGCGGAGCTCGGCTGCGCCTCCTGGGCGCAGTTCTTCCTGAAGTGGATCCTCGGGCACCCCGCCGTGACGTGCGTGATCCCGGGCACGGGAAAAGTCCGCCACCTCGAAGACAATCTTGCCGCCGCGGAGGGCCCCGTGCCCGACGCGACGCAACGCCGCCGGATGGCCGAGGCCGCCGCGGCGGTCCTTTAGCGCGAAGGCCCGTCCGCGATGGTCCGCTCGAGAGCAGGCGTTTCGGTGCGCCCCGGCGAGTGGCGGCGAGTCGGCCTCTCGGCGTTCTACTTCTTCGCGCTGATGTCGAGCTACTACGTGCTCCGCCCCGTGCGCGACGAGATGGGCGTGCGCGCCGGCGTCTCCCGAATGCCGTGGCTCTTCACCGGCACCTCCGCCGCGATGTTCGCCGCGGTCCCGGCGTTCGGGTGGGCGGCTTCTCGGTTCCCCAGGCGGCGCCTCGTGCCGATCCTGAACCTTTTCTTCGCGGCGAACCTGATCGCGCTCTCGCCCGCGATCCGGGACCCCGGTAGCGCGCGGTGGGCCGGGCCGGCGCTCTTCGTCTGGGTTTCCGTCGTCAGCGTCTTCGCCGTGTCGGCCTCGTGGAGCCTCTTCTCCGACATCTACCGACGCGAGGAGTCTCGCCGGCTCTTCGGGATCCTGGCGGCGGGAGGGAGCGCCGGCGCCCTGGCCGGCCCGGCGGCGATGACGCTCCTCGCGCCGCGCGTGCCGACCGCGATCCTGCTCCTCGTCTCGGCCGGCCTCTTCCTCCTGTGCGCCGGCCTCTCCCGCCGGCTCGCGAAGACCGCTCCGGCCGCCGAGGACGAGCCGCCTTCGAAGCCGATCGGGGGCTCGGCGCTGTCGGGCGTCGGCCGGACCGCCCGGTCCCCCTTTCTCCTCGCCGTCGCGCTCGCGCTCGTCTGCTACACGTTTCTCTCGACGGTCCTCTACTTCGCGCAGACCGAGATCGTGGGCGCCGCGATCCGCGACTCGGGGCGGCGTACGGCGCTCTTCGCCCGGATGGATCTCGCCGTCAACGCCCTGACGATCGTGCTGCAGCTCCTCGTGACCGCGCCCCTCGTGCGGCGGATCGGCGTCGGCGGGGCTCTGGCCGCCGTGGCGGCCCTCGTGACCGCCGGCGCGGCCGTCCTCGCCGCGGCGCCGTCGCTCGCGGCGGTCGTCGTGCTCCAGGTGCTCCACCGCGCCGGCCACTTCGCGGTCGGACGGCCCGCGCGCGAGACCCTCTTCGTTCCGCTCGACGCGGAGTCGCGCTACAAGGCGAAGAGCTTCATCGACACGGCGGTGTTCCGCTTCTCCGATTCCGCGAGCGCCTGGGCGCTCGCGGCCCTCCGCGCGGGCGGCGCGGGCCTCTCGCCGGCCGCGTGGATCTCGGTGCCGGTCGGCATCGTCTGGACCGCCACCTGCTGGCGGATCGGGAAGAAGTGGGAGGGCCGGGCGGACGCCGCGGTGCCCGCGCTCGCCGCGGGAGGATCGGGCCTCGCCGTCGAGGCGACGGAAAGGGGCCGGAGCTGCGCTTGAGCGCTCTCGTGGATCTGCGCTTCGGGCTTCGTCTGATCGCGCGCTCGCCGTCGCTCGCCGCGGCCGTGGCCCTGACGCTCGGTCTCGGCATCGGCGCCAACACGGCGGTGTGGAGCGCGGTGGACTCGGTGCTGCTGTCGCGCCTCCCTTATCCGGACGCGGACCGGCTGGTCTTCGTCTCCCGCGCCTATCCCGGGTTTCCGCAGGGCGGCGGCAACTTCTCCTATCCGGCCGTGGTGGACATCGCCCGCGAGAACCGCTCGTTCGACGCGTTCGCGGCCTATCAGGCGTACGGCGCGCTCGCGCTGACCGGGGGGCCGGAGCCCCTGCGGGTCACCGTCAACTACGCCACACCCAACTATTTCGAGCTCCTCGGCCTCCGTCCGCGCCTCGGCCGGACGTTTCGCCGGGAGGAGGACTGGTACGAGGACGCCGACTCCGTCGTTCTCCTCTCGCACGCCTTCTGGCTCCGCCAGTTCGGCGGCGCTCGCGACACGCTCGGCCGCAAGATCCTCTTGAACGGCCTGCCCTACACGGTCGTCGGCATCGCCCCACCGGAATTTCGCGACGCGCCGGCCGAGCAGGAGTTCGGCCAGCCCGTCGACGCATGGCTGCCGCTCGGGCTGGCCCACCGCGTCCTCGGTCAGTTCGGTCCGGGGGATCGGTCCGGCGCCATCCTCTGGGGAATCGGACGGCGCCGAACGGGCGTCTCGATCGAGGAGGCCCGCGCGGACATCGCGGCGATCGGCGAGCGGCTGGCTCGAACCTACCCGGAGACCGACCGCGGGTTCGGTCTGGTGGCGCGTCCCTTGAAGGACCAGCTGCTGGGCGAGCTCTACGTGCCGGTCCGCATCCTGGCCGCGGGCGCCGCCATCATTCTCCTGATCGGGTGCGGGAACGCGGCGAACCTGCTCCTGGCGCGCCTGCTCGGGCGCCGCCGGGAGCTCGCGGTGCGGGTGGCCCACGGCGCGACGCGGCGGCGGCTGCTCTCCCAGGTCGTCCTCGAGAGCGTGCTCCTCGCTGCTCTCGGCGGGATGGTCGGACTCGTGCTCGCCGTCGGGAGCGTCGCCGCCATCCGCCGGTGGGTCGCGCCCGGCCTCCCCTCGATCGTCGGCTTCCGGGTCGACCGCTGGACGCTCCTCGTCTCGCTCCTCCTGACGGTGTCGGCCGGTGTGGCCGTCGGGTTCGCGTGCGCCCTGGCGGGCTCGCGCGTGCGGCTCCGCGCGGATCTGAACACGGGTGTCCGCGAAGCCGGAAGCCGCGGCCGGCGGTCCGCCGCGCGGGCCCTCGTGGCCGTCGAGGTCGGCCTCGCCCTCGTTCTGATGGCGGGGGCGGGCCTCCTCGCGAAGAGCCTGCACAATCTGACGTCGGCGGATCTCGGGTTCCGGCCGGCCGGGCTCCTCACGATGCGAATCGACTTGCGGGGGGAGCGCTACGCCGGCGAAGGCGCGCGAGCCCGGTTCGGACGCGAGATCGTCGAGGCGCTCGAAGGCGGCGCCGGGGTGGAGTCGGCCACGCTCTGGGGCCCGAGCATGCTCGGGCGCGCCACGTGGGTGATCGAGACGCTCCCCGAAGGTGCGCCGCGCGACGACCCGAAGAGCGTCGTCATGTCCTTCCGGCACAGCGTGAACCCGGGCGGCCTCGCGAACCTGGGCATTCCGCTCCGAAGCGGGCGCGACTTCGCCTGGAGCGACGACGCGCGCGCCCCGGCCGTCGCCATCGTCAGCGGAAGCACGGCCCGGGCGATGTGGCCGGGGGAGGATCCGGTCGGCAAGCGCTTCTCCTCCCTCCGTCACGGGTCGGGGATCACGGTCGTCGGGGTGGCGCGGGACGCGCGCCATCGCCAGCGCCTCGATCTGCTCGACGCCGCGATGGGGATTCCCCCCTCCGGGCTCGGTCCCCAGCGCGACATCTACCTCCCCTATCTCCAGCGGCCGAACCCGGCCCTCGTGCTCGCGGTTCGGACCTCGGATCCGGGCCTCGCGCTGCAGTCCGTCCGCAGCGCCGTCTCCCGCCGCGACGGCGAGCTCCCCGTGTACGACGCGGCGCTCGTCGAGGAGCGCCTGGCGCGCCAGGACCGGGGGAGCCGCGTCCTCGCGATCCTGGCCTCGGCCTACGCGGGCGTGGCCTTGACGCTCGCCGCGATCGGACTGTACGGCGTCCTGTCCCACGCGGTCGCGCAGCGCACCCGCGAGATCGGCATTCGCCGCGCCCTGGGTGCCCGGCCGGGAATCGTCGTCCGGCAGGTCGTGCGCGACGGCCTGTCGATGGCGCTCGTCGGCTGTGCGGCGGGGCTCGCGGCAGCGCTCCTGACGACGCGCGTGCTCGGGAGCCTCCTTTTCGGCGTCGCCGCGACGGATCCGGAGGTGCTGGTCGCGATCTCCGCGGTCCTGCTCGCGGTCGCCGCCGCGGCCTGCGGCGCGCCGGCGCGCCGCGCCACCCGGGTGGATCCGCTCGTCGCCCTGCGCGCCGAGTGACCCGGCGACCGGGGCTAGCGGGCGGCCGCCTCGCGCCGGTCGAAACGGTCGAGTAGAACGGCCACGAGCATGTCGCTCGAGACGTTCGTCATCGCCCGCGCGCGCGACAGCAGCCAGTCGACCGTGAGGAGGAGCGGGAGCAGCGCGAGCGGCAGGCCCACGGTCGCGAGCACGAGCGAGAGCGAGATGAGCCCGGCCTCCGGCACGCCGGCGATGCCGACGCCGGCGACGAGGCAGACGAGCGCGGCGGCGATCTGCTGCGGCAGGGAGAGGGAAATCCCGTGGGCTTGCGCCACGAAGAGAACGGCCATCGCCTCGTAGAGCAGGATCCCGTCGTTGTTCAGGTTCGTCCCCACGCAGGCGGCCAGGCGCGCCGAAGCGGGGGAGACCCCCATTCGGTCGAGATTCCGGAGCGTCACGGGCAGCGTGGCGAGACTGCTCGAGGCCCCCGCGGCGTAGACGACGGGGTCCCGGGCCCCGCGCCAGAACCGCGTCAGACGCACGCCCGCGAGGAGGAGCCAGGTCTGGTAGACGACGAAGACCTGAATGGCAAGACCCAGAAGCGCGACGCCCACGTAGGGGCCGAGGCCCGCGAACGGCGCGAAGCCGTGCAGGCCGACCGTCTGCGCGACGACGCCGAAGACGGCGAACGGGACGATCGCGATGATCCAGGAGAGCATCAGCTCGAAGGCGCGCAGCAGCGCCGAGACGCCGTCCTCGACGTGCCTCCACCCCGTCTCGCCGCGGGCGACCTGCTCGGCTTTGACGTGGCGGAGCGCCGCCCCGAGCAGGACGGCGAGCACGACGATCGCGAGAATGTTGTTTTCGACGAAAGGCCCCGCCACACTCGACGGAACGAGGCCGGAGACCACGCGCCCGAAGTCGAGGCCCTCCGGCGCCTTCGCGGCCGGCGAAGCCTGCGCCGCCGCGCGCCGCAGGGCATCGGAGGCCTCGCCCGGCCGGAGCAGGTTCGAGATGGCGAGGCCGATCGAGAGAGCGATCGCGCCGTTCGTGAGCGAGATCCCGACCATGCGCGCCGCCGATCGCCCGCGGATCTCCGTGCGCAGGAAGGCGTCGAGGATCGCGAAGAAGAGGAGGGGCGCCGCGAGCGCCTTGATGAGCGTGATGACGACTTTCCCCGCCTCCCCGAGCGGCGCGGCGCGCGGCCCGGCGAGGAGGCCCGCGGCGGCCCCCGCGGCCATGGCGAGGAGGATCCGGAGGTAGAAGGGGAACCGGCGGCGCACTCGCCGCAATCTACCCGAACGGCCGCGGCCGCGCACCCGCGGGCCGCGCGTGCGGCCGCGTCAGTCCGGAGAGCGCCCGTCTTCCGCGGCGGGCGGCGTCGGAGCGGCCGGGAACGGCGAGATGTTCGCGCCGGCCCGCGCGCCGGGGTCCGAGAGCGTGCGCACGGTCGCGAAGTGGCGGTCGAGGGCGAACCAGTAGATCGGCAGGACCGCCACCTCCTCGGAGGCGCCCGACGGCTCCGGGCGGCACGCGGTCGGCGACTCGTCGCGGGAATCCCACTCGAGAACGATCGGCCGTCCCGCGAGCGTCTCCTCGACGCGTCCGAGGCGCTTCAGATCGTCCGCGAGGAAGGCCAGAGCCTCGCTCCCGTCGGCGACACAGAAGAGCCTCGCCTTCGGGTCGTAACGTCGGTCCGTCGTCGCGATGCCGGAGACGCCCTGCCAGGGGGACGCGGCGTAGAGCGCGAGCGCGGCCGGCGTTCCGGTCGAGTCTCCGGTGTCGAGGTAGCGCGCGTCGGGATTCGCCCGCCGGAAAGCGCCGGAGCGGGAGTGGCTCGCCGGCACGGCGCGGAGGCGCTCCCCGGCGAGCGGGCCGTGGAGACCTTCGCCGGTCGCCGCGGTCCAGAAGGTGCCGGTCTCGCGGTCCTGCAGCACGAGCGTGTCCCGCCAGAGGGCGCCGGAGTTGATGAAGGTGAGCACGCGCCCCGCCACGCGGCGGTCGTAGACCGCCGTGATCTCCGTGAGCGCGCAGCGCGCGACGACGTAGTCGAGGTCGGCCGCCCGGTCGTTGACGACCTCGTAGGTCTCGAGGAGGCCGACGGGATATCCGCGTTGCTCCCCGCCGATCGTGAGGCCGAGCACGGGTTGCGACGGCGGCGGAGGATCGGTGTGTTTCTCGATGGGGACGAGCCGCGGCTCGTCGAGGCTCGGGAGCTTTCCGGGCTCGGTCATCTGCACGATCGGGTCGCCGTCGACGACGGCCACGCGCGGCGCGGCGCGAAACCGGGAGTGGAAGCAGCCCGAAGCGAAGAGAGCCGGCGCGAGGGTCGCGGCCCAAAAGAACCTCGTCGTCTTCCGGGGCCGGCGCATGCCCCTCTATGCCGGCGCGGCGACCGGCTCCGCGGGCGGCCGGTCCCGAACGACGCGCCGGTATTCGGAGTCGCGCTCGAAGGGCTCGCGACCGGTCTCGCGGATGATCCGCTCGAACTCCTGTCGCGTCATCCCCGAGGCGGTCTTCGCGCCGGCGGCGTGCGTGATCGTTTCGTCCACGACGGTCCCGACGAGGTCGTCCGCTCCGAAGTGGAGAGCGACTTGCGCGAGCTTCGTCCCGATCTGGATCCAATAGGCCTTGACGTGCGCGAAGTTGTCGAGGAGGAGCCGGGAGACCGCGATGACGGCGAGATCGAGCCTCCCCGACGTCTCGGGCAGGTGCGCGAGCGGCGTGTTCTCCGGGTGGAAGGCGAGGGGGATGAGGCCCGAGAACCCCCCGGTCTCCTCCTGGAGGTCGCGCAGCCGCAGGAGGTGGTCCACGCGGTCTTCCGCCGTCTCGACGTGGCCGTATAGCATTGTGGCGTTCGTGCGAACCCCCTGGCCGTGGCACTCCCGTGCGATCGCGAGCCACTCCTCTCCCGTGATCTTGTTCTTGCAGATCACGTCCCGCACGCGCTTCTCGAAGATTTCGGCGCCCCCGCCGGGGCAGGAGTCCATCCCCGCGGCCTTGAGCGCCGCGATCGTCTCCGCGATCGAGCGCCGGCCCACCCGCGCGATCCAATCGATCTCGACCATCGTGAAGGCCTTGAGATGGACGTCCGGGAAGCGCTCCTTCAGGGCCCGCAGGAGCCTCGTGTAGTACTCGAACGGCCACGTGGGATGGAGTCCCCCGACGATGTGGAACTCCGTGACCGCTTCCGAATAGCCCTTGCTCGCCTCCTCGACGACCTCGCCGATCGCCATCTCGTATCCGCCCGGCTCGTTGACCTTCTTCGCCCAGGCGCAGAGCGCGCAATCCACCCAGCAGAGATTGGTCGGGTTCAGGTACCGGTTGACGTTGTAGAAGGCGAGGTTTCCGTGCCGCCGCTCCCGGACGAGGTTCGCCAGTCGGCCGAGGCCGAGGAAGTCCCGGGTCGAGAAGAGGGCGAGGCCGTCCTGGAAGGAGAGCCGCTCGCCCGCGAGCGCCTTCTCCGCGAGGGGCCGGAGCGGCGATCGCCGGAAGGAATCGAGCTCGGCCGTCACGGGATCGCCGGCTTCGTGACGGGCTGGTAGGGGTCGCGGGACACCGGGGCGACGTCGTCGACGAACGGCTTCAAGTAGGCGTAGCACTCCCAGCAGTACCGTTCCTCCGGGCGAAACACGAAGTCGACGACGCGGCCGACCGCCGGGTATTCTTCGATCGGGCGGCCGCAGCGGTCGCACGCGGCCTTCTCACCGCGGATCAACTTCCAGACCGGCCCCATCGAGCGAGAAATCGTATCACCGCGCCTGCGCGGTCTCGAGGAGGGCCGCGAAGCGTCGGCGGCGCCGGCGCCCGCCGCTTCCGGCCTGGAGGTGGGCGAGCGCCCATCGCAGGCGCGCCCCCGCCGCGAGCGCCCGGACCATCCGGCGCTCACCCTCGACGCCGTGATGCTTGCGCGCGTAGAGACGGAGACCCTCGAAGAGGCGGCGGTCGAGCTCGGTTCGCTCTACCCCGGCGCTCGCGAGCCCCCCGTGGTGGACGACCCGCGCGGCCGGATCGAACCGCACGCGCCAGCCGGCTCGCCGAAGGCGCGCGAGGAGGTCGCTCTCTTCCGCGTAGAAGAAGAAGGACTCGTCGAAGCCGCCGACCTCGTCGAACGCCGCCCGGCGGAGCAAGAGGGCGGCGCCGGAGAGCGTCTCGACGTCACGGGCCTTCCGGTGGGAGGAGTACGCCGTGTGGTGCCCGTGGAAGAACGGGATCCCCGGGAAGAGGCGCGGGAGGAAGAGGCTCTCGAAGAGAACCCGCCGGGGCGTGGGCGCCCGGAAGATCGAGCGGATCGGGCGCCTCCTCGCGTCGAGGAGCCTCGGCCCGACGGCGGCCACGCGCGGCTCCCGCTCGAGAACGGCGGCCATCGCGCGGGCCGCGCCCGGCTCGAGCTCGACGTCGTTGTTCAGGAGGAGGAGGAATTCTCCGGAGCCCTCTCGCGCGGCGAGATTGCACGCCGCCCCGTAGCCGAGGTTCCGGCCGGGCGAGAAAACGCGAACGCCGGCGTGGGCCCCGGAAGCCGCGAGGGGGGAGCCGCCGTTGTCCACCACAGAGACGGCCGCCTCGGGCAGCGTCGTCCGAAGGGTTTCGAGCGCGCGCTCGGTCGCGGCGCTCGGCCCGAAGTGCACGACGACGGCGTCGATCCGCCGGGACGGCCCCGCTCCCGTCACCGTTCTCCTTCCGGCGAACGGATCTCGCGGCGAAGCCTCTCCTTCTCGCGGGCCCGCTCGAATTTCGTGGAATCGCCGTGGCGGGCCCCCGTCTTCGCGGGCAGGGGCAGGCGAGCCGAAGGCCCGCGGCGAGTCTTCGGGATACGAGGCGTCTTCGGTTTCATCCTCCGGCCCGAGGCGGGGCCCCGTCCGATCGAATAGTAAATTCGGATGATTGCACAGTTATCCTAATTTCATTAGGTCACATTCGTCGGCAACCGGATACATCTTCGGCCAACGAATCCTCCCGCGCGGTGCCGGGCGGCGCTCGCTCGGACTCATCATAATCGCCCCGTGCGGCACCTGCGCGCCGAGGCGTTCGTTCTGGCGACCTACCCGTTGCGGGAGAAGGACCGCATCGTCTCCTTCCTGACGCGCGAGACGGGCAAGAAGCGGGGTGTCGCGCGCGGCGCCCGCAGTCCCAGGAGCGCATTCGCGGGCGCGCTCGAGCCGATGACCGAGGTCGGCGTCGTCTTCTTCGAGAAGGAGGCCCGCGAGCTCGTCTCGATCGACTCCGCCGACGTCGTGCGTTCCTCCTTTCCGCTCTCTCGCGCGCTCGACTCGGCGCTGCTCCTCTCCGCGATGGCGGAGAGCCTGCAGACCTTCGTCGCCGATTCCGAGCCGGCCGAATCGTTCTACCGGCTGGCGCGCCACGCGATGGACGCCCTCTTCGCGGGAGCCCGCGCCGAGCTCGTCTCGACCTACTTCGACGTCTGGATCCTGCGGCTCTCGGGACTCTTCCCGAACCCCGGGGAATGCGCCGGGTGCGGCCGTCCGCTCGAGCCCGCGGGAGTGCTTCTCCTCGACGAGACGCGGCCGGGTTTCGTCGGCGAGGAGTGCCGCCGCGGTGAAGTGCTCCGGCTCTCCTCCGCGGCGCGAGGCTCGCTCCTTCGGATCCTCACGTCGCCGCTCGATCCGTCCGCGAGGCTCGAGCGCCTTCCCGAGATCGCCGAAGTGGCCCGGCGCGCGCGGCGCCACTTCCTCGGCCACGAGCTGAAGTCGCAACGCGTGCTCGCCGACGCGCTCGCCTAGCGGTGTCGACGAGCCGCGTCCGACTCGGCTAAACTGTCGGCGCGTGATCACCCTGCAGAAGCTCATCGCGGATCTCTCCGCCTATTGGGCGGAGCAGGGTTGTCTGATCGAGCTTCCCTACGACCAGCCGATGGGCGCCGGCACGATGCATCCGGCGACGTTCCTCGCCGTCCTCGGCCCCGATCCGTGGCGCTGCGCGTACGTGCAGCCCTCCCGGCGGCCCGCGGACGGGCGGTACGGCGAGAACCCGTTTCGCCTCGGCAAGCACCTCCAGCTCCAGGTGGTCCTGAAGCCGTCCCCCGACGACGCGCAGGAGCTCTACTTGCGGAGCCTCGAGCGGCTCGGCATCGACCGCGGGGAGCACGACATCCGGTTCGAAGAGGACAACTGGGAATCGCCGACCCTCGGAGCGTGGGGAGTCGGCTGGCAGGTCCTGATGGACGGCATGGAGATCACGCAGTTCACCTACTTCCAGCAGGCGGGGGGGATCGATCTCGCCCCGATCTCCACCGAGATCACGTACGGGCTCGAGCGGATCGCGATGTTCCTCTCGAAAGTGAACTCGATCTACGACATCCGATGGAACGAGGACTGGACGTACGGGCAGCTGCGGCAGTCCGACGAAGCCGAGATGTCGCGATACGCGTTCGAGGTCGCCGACACGGCGCGCACGTCGCTGCTTCTCGACGAGTACGAGAAGGAAGCGATGGCCTGCCTCGAGGCCGGCCTCGTGCGCCCCGCGTATGAGGCCACACTCCAGTGCTCGCACCTCTTCAACGTGCTCGACGCCCGCGGCGCCGTGTCCGCCACGGACCGCGTCGGGTGGATCCGCCGGGTCCGGGACCTCGCCTGCGCGAGCGCCCGCCTCCATCTGTCGGCGCGGGAGGGGGCCGGGCAGCCCCTGGAGCCGGTTCCGGCCGCGGTGTGATGGATTGGGCGGGCAGCGCTCGGCGGTAGGCGCTCGGCGTAGCGGCTTGGCGCGGCAGGATTCCGGTCGACCGCGTTCGGCTCCGTCCCGCCGAACGCCCCTCGCGCAACGCCCGGCGCCCGGCCCATGACGACTCGAGATTTTCTCCTCGAGATCCGGACGGAGGAGATTCCGGGCCCCGTCGTCGCGACGGCGCGCCGGGACCTCGCGCGGCTCGTCACCGAGGGCCTGGCGGAACAGGGGCTCGCGGCGGAGGGCGCGGAGTCCTACGGCACGCCGCGCCGCCTCGTGCTGGCGCTGCGCGGCCTTCCGGAAAAGCAGGAGGATCGCCACTCGGAGGTGCTGGGCCCGCCGGCCTCGGCGGCGTACGACGCCGAGGGACATCCCACCAAAGCCGCGCGCGGGTTCGCCCGGGCACAGGAGATACCGGTCGCGGATCTGGTCGTCGTGGACTCGCCGCGGGGCTCCGTCGTGGCCGCGCGGCGGACGATCCCGGGGCGCCGGGCGGCCGATGTGCTCTCCGAGGTCGTGCCGCGGGCCGTCTCGGCGATGACGTTTCCGAAGACGATGCGTTGGGGGGACGGCTCGCGGTCGTTCGTGCGGCCGGTGCGCGGCGTCGTCGCGGTCTTCGCCGGCCAGGTCGTTCCGATGAAGATCCTCGGCGTGGAATCGGGAAACCGGACCGTCGGCCACGAGATCGATTCCGAGCTCGGCATCCGCGTGTCGGGGCCGGACGAGTACCTTCGGAAGCTGCGCGCCGCGCACGTCGAGCCGGACTCCGCGGCTCGGCGCCTGAAGATCCTGGAAGGGGCGCGGAAGCTCGCCGAGGGCGTCGGCGGCTCGATCGACGCCGACTCCGACCTGGCCTCGACGCTCGCCGATCTGGTCGAGTGCCCCGGGGTCGTGCGGGGGGCCTTCGCCCCCGAGTTCCTCGAGCTCCCCGAGGAGATCACGACCACGGCCATGCGGACCCACCAGAAGTACCTGCCAGTGCGCGGCCCCGGGGGGCTCATGCCGCACTTCGTCGCCGTCATGGACAACGCCGACGACCGCCGGGGCCTGATCGCGAAGGGCAACGAGTGGGTCCTGAACGCCCGGCTCGCCGACGCGCGATTCTTCTTCGACGAGGATCGGAGAACCTCCCTCGAGGCGCGGCTTCCGGAACTGTCGCGTCTCACGTTTCAGGACCGGTTGGGCGATTACCGCCAGAAGACGGAACGGGTGCAGCGCCTCGCCGACACGATCGCGCACGCGGTCGGACGCTCGGACCTGGTGGAGGCCGTCCGAACGGCCGCCAACCTCGCGAAGGCCGACTTGACGACGCGGATGGTGCGGGAGTTCACCGACCTCCAGGGGATCGTCGGCGGCATCTACGCCCGGCTGGAGGGCTACCCCGAGCCGGTCTGGAAGGCGATCTATGAGCAGTATCGGCCGGCGAGCGGAGCGGACGAGCCGCCCCGCGAGGTGTCGGGCGCGATCGTGGCGGTCGCCGACCGGTTCGACACGTTGGGCGGCCTCTTTCGCCTCGGCCTCGTGCCGACCGGCTCGCGCGATCCGTACGGGCTCCGTCGCGCGGCCTCCGGGATCGTCGCGATCGTCGTTGGGCGCCAGTGGCGGGTCAACTGGAAGCCGGTGGCGCGCGAGGCGCTGGCGCAGTACCCGACGGAGCTTCCCGGCCCGAAGCTCGAGGAGTCGCTCGCGGAGCTCGAGAAGTTCTTCGCGGAGCGGCTCCGCAATCTGCTCGATCGGCGGGGCCACTCCCACGACGAGATCTCGGCCGTGCTCGGCGGGGGCGATTGGGACTTCGCCGACGCGGCGGACCGCGCGGCGGCGCTCTCCGAGGCGCGCCAGGGGCAGGACTTCCGACCCCTGATCCTCGCCGCCAAGCGGATCCGCAACATCCTCGGCGACGAGACCCCGGGGGCGCCGGACCCGGCGCTCTACCGCGAGGACGCCGAGCGCCAGCTCGCCGCGGACTTCCTGCAGGCGCGCCAGCTCGTCTCCGACCTGACGGCCTCGCAGCGCTATCGCGACGCGATGGAGACGATCGCCTCGATCGCCCCCTCGCTCGACCGGTTCTTCGTCGAAGTTCTCGTCAACTGCCCCGAAGAGGACCTGAGGCGCAATCGGCGGGCGCTCCTCGCGGCCATCCAGAGGGAGTTCGCCGGGCTGGCCGACTTCTCGGAGATCGTGGTCGAAAAGTAACGTCGCCTTCGCTTGCTCGCGTCCCTGGCGACCGCCGCAGGCAACTGCGACATTTGCTCGGATGCACTGCGTCGGTCGCCACCGGCTCGCGGCTCGGCCAAAGGGCCTCGACCGCTCGCCTGGTCCGCTCGCCGCGCTCCGGCTCCCGCAACGCGAGTCGTTTCGCTCCTTAGGTCGCGAAACTTGGTCGCGTTGCGAGCGGAGGTTCCACTGAGGTGTGAATCGTTTTTGCTGACCTGGTTCAAGAGCTCGCGGCGTGCGAAGTCTCCCGAGCGGAAGCGAGGGAGGAGGCGCGCGCCGCGGGAGCGGAGGCGCAGCGAGGCATCAGCCGGGCGGTCGAGCCCCTTTGGGCGAGCCGCCCGGCGGTGCGCCCGAAGGGCGCAGATGCCGAGCAAGCCGGAGCGACGTTCCTTGACGTTCCCGCCGCCCTCGGGGAGGATGCGCGCATGAAACGGAAGCCTCGAAAGACGCGGGCCGCTTCTCGCCGGCGCGCGAAGCCGGGGGGACCCTCTCGTCGCAAGTCGGTCTTCTTCTTCGGAGACGGCCGCGCGGAGGGGGCGGGGAAGGGCAAGGAGCTCCTCGGCGGAAAGGGCTTCGGCCTGGCGGAAATGACGGCGCTCGGGATCCCGGTGCCGGCCGGATTCACGATCTCGACGGAGGTCTGCGCCCACTGGACGGCGCGGGGCAAGTACCCGGCCGGGCTCGAGCGCGAAGTCGAGGCCGCTCTCGCGCACGTCGAGAAATCGGCCGGGAAGTCCTTCGGAGGCGGCTCGGACCCGCTCTTCGTCTCGGTGCGCTCGGGTGCGCGGGCCTCGATGCCGGGGATGATGGACACGATCCTGAACCTGGGCGTCAACGCGAAGGCGGCCGCGGCCTTCGCCGGTCTCGCGGGCGAGCGCTCGGCCTACGACTGCTGGCGGCGCTTCACGCAGATGTACGGCGACGTGGTGCTCGGGGTCGGCAAGGCCCCGTTCGAGAAGGCCCTGGCGCGGGCGCGCGAGCGCGAAAAGGCGAAGACCGACGCCGAGCTTCCGGCCGCGGCGCTCCGGCGCCTCGTGGACGAGTTCCAGGAGATCGTCCGGAAGGAGGCGGGAAAACCGGTGCCCGAGGATCCGCGGGAACAGCTCTGGGGAGCGATCGGCGCCGTCTTCGGCTCCTGGAACAACGAGCGGGCGAAGACCTATCGGAAATTGAACCGCATCCCGGAGAGCTGGGGGACTGCCGTCAGCGTCCAGGCGATGGTCTTCGGCAATCTGGGCGAGGACTCGGCCACGGGCGTCGCTTTCACGCGGGACCCGTCCACGGGGGAGAAGAAGTTCTACGGCGAGTTCCTCCCGAACGCGCAGGGGGAGGACGTCGTCGCGGGCATCCGGACGCCCCGGCCGATCGGCGCGACCGGCAACGGCACCTCGCTCGAAGAGACGATGCCGAAGGCCTACCGGGACCTCCTGCGGGTGCGCGGTCTCCTCGAGAAGCGCTTCCGCGACATGCAGGACCTCGAGTTCACGATCGAGCGGGGGCGTCTCTACCTCCTCCAGACACGGAACGGGAAGCGCACGGGCTTCGCGGCCGTGCGAATCGCCACCGACATGGTGGACGAGCGGCTGATCTCGGAGGACGAGGCGCTCTCGCGCGTCGAGCCGGAGCAGCTCGTCCAGTTGCTCGCCCCGGTCTTTCCGTCGAAGGAGAAGGAAGCGGCCATGAAGGCGGGCCGCCTCCTCGGCCGCGGGCTGCCGGCCGGTCCGGGCGCCGCCTGCGGCCGGATCGCCTTCACCGCGCCGCGGGCGGTCCGGATGGCCGCGGAGGGCAAGCCCGTGGTGCTCGTGCGGGAGGAGACGTCCCCCGAAGACATCGCCGGCATGCACGCTTCGGCGGGGATCCTGACGACGCGGGGAGGGATGACCAGCCACGCCGCCGTCGTCGCGCGCGGGATGGGAAAGACCTGCGTCGTCGGCGCCGGGGAGATCCACGCCGACGCCGAGGCTGGCCGCCTCCGCGCGAAGAACCTCTCGGCTTCGGAGGGGGACTGGATCTCGATCGACGGCACGACCGGGGAAGTGATCCTGGGGGAACTGCCGACGCGCCCCTCCGAAGTGCTGCAGGTCGCCCTCGAGAAGACGCTCGCGCCGGAGAAGTCGGCGACGTACCGCGCCTTCGACCGGATTCTCGCGTGGGCGGACAAGCGCCGCCGCCTCGGCGTGCGCGCCAACGCCGACACGCCGACCGACTCGAAGGTCGCCGTCGTCTTCGGCGCGCAGGGCATCGGCCTCTGCCGCACCGAGCACATGTTCTTCGAGGAGAAGCGCATTCTCGCCGTGCGGGAGATGATCCTCGCGGAGACGGCCGAAGGGCGCCGCGCGGCTCTCGCCAGGATCCTGCCGATGCAGCGCCAGGACTTCGTCGGGATCTTCCGGGAGATGGGGAGCCGCCCGGTCACGATCCGCCTCCTCGATCCGCCGCTCCACGAGTTCCTGCCGAACGAGGACGACGCGATCGCGAAGACCGCCGCGGAGCTCCAGGTCACTCCCGAGAAGCTGCGCGATCGGGTGCGTCAGCTCCACGAGGCCAACCCGATGCTCGGGCACCGCGGCTGCCGCCTCGGCATCACGCACCCGGAGATCTACGAGACCCAGGTTCGCGCGATCTTCGAGGCCGCGGCGGAGGCCGCGCGCGTCGGGGGACGCCCCAATCCCGAGGTCATGATCCCGCTCGTCGGGACGAAGGCCGAATTCGACCGCTTGAAGACGCTCGTGGACGAGACGGCCCGGATCGTCGAGAAGGAGACGGACCGCAAGATCGCCTACAAGACCGGCACGATGATCGAGATCCCGCGGGCCGCGCTCCAGGCGCGCGAGATCGCCGAGAACTGCGAGTTCTTCTCCTTCGGAACGAACGATCTGACGCAGATGACGTTCGGGTACTCGCGCGACGACGCGGCCTCGTTCCTGCCGGCTTACATCGAGAAGGGGATCCTGCCGGAGGACCCGTTCGCGAGCCTGGACCGGGCCGGGGTGGGCGAGCTCGTCGCCCTGGCGACGAAGCGGGGCCGCGAGGCGAACCCGAAGCTCAAGGTCGGCGTCTGCGGCGAGCACGGCGGCGACCCGCGGTCGATCGAGTTCTTCCACGAGGTCGGCCTCGACTACGTCTCCTGCTCTCCCTACCGGGTGCCCATCGCGCGCCTGGCGGCGGCGCGGGCGGCGATGTCCGAAGGCAAGGGCGGCGTCGCCTCGACCGCCTAGCGGCATGGAGCTCCTTCTGCCGTTCCTCCTCGCCATGACGTCCCCGTCGGCGCCCGAGCCGGCGGACCTGATCCTCGTCTCGGCGAAGATCTGGACCGGGAATCCATCGAGCCCGGCGGCTTCCGCGATTGCGGCCTCGGCCGGCCGGATCGTGGCCGTCGGGGACGACGCCCGGATCTCCCGCCTCCGCGGACCGAAGACCCTCGTGATCGACGCCGGCGGGCGGCGCGTCGTCCCGGGGATGATCGACTGCCACACGCACATGTCCATGGGGGGGCTCGACCTCCTCGCGATCGATCTCCGCAAGACGAAAGACCCCGCGGAGTTCACGAGCATGGTGGCGGCGTACGCGGGCAGGCAGCCGCCCGGCGTCTGGCTGACCGACGGCGCCTGGGACCACGAGCAGTGGAGCCCGCCGCGCCTCCCGACGAAGGCGCTCCTCGATCCGGCCACCGGCGACCATCCTGCCTGCTTCCAGAGGCAGGACGGCCACATGATGGTCTGCAACAGCCTGGCGCTGAAGCTCTCGGGCATCGACCGGGCGACTCCCGATCCGCCGGGAGGCGTCATCGTGCGCGACGCGTCGGGCGAGCCGACCGGGGTCCTGAAGGATGCGGCGATGAGCATCCCCTTCCGTGTCCGCCCGGCGCGCACCAAAGAGGAGATCGTCGCGGGCCTGCGCGCCGCGGTCGCGCACGCGGCGAAGAACGGGATCACGTCGGTGCAGGACCTCCCGGGAGATCCGCTCGACCTGCCCGCCTGGGACGAGATCCGGCGGTCGGGCGGCCTGACAGTCCGCGTCAACTACCGTCCCTCCCTCACGGACTGGCCGGCCGCGAAGAAGGCGCAGGCGGATTACCGGCAGGACGACTGGCTGAAGGTCGGGGGAGTCAAAGGGTTCATGGACGGCGCGCTCGGCGCCGGGACCGCCGTGATGTTCGAGCCGTTCTCGGACGACCCGGGCAACTCCGGGCTCCATGCCGCCGAGGCGATCCCGCTCTGGAAGATCGAGGAGCGGATCGCGGGCGCCGACGCCGCGGGCCTCCAGGTCGAAGTGCACGCGATCGGCGACAAGGCGATCCGGGAGCTCCTCGACATCTACGCGCGGGTCGCGAAGAAAAACGGGCCGAAGGACCGGCGGTTCCGGATCGAGCACACGCAGCACCTGCGCCGGGACGAAGTCCCCCGATTCGCGGAGCAGGGCGTCATCGCTTCGATGCAGCCCTACCACGCGGTGGACGACGGCCGCTGGGCGGACCGCCGCCTCGGAAAAGAGCGGGCGCGCGGGGCCTACGCGTTCCGCTGGCTCCTCGACGCCCGGGCGAGGGTCGCGTTCGGCTCCGACTGGGACGTCGCGCCGCTCTCGCCGATCCTCGGGATCGCCGCGGCCGTCACGCGCGCGACGATCGACGGGAAACAGCCGGGCGGCTGGGTGCCGGAGCAGAAGATCCGCCCCGAGGAAGCGCTCGAGGCCTATACGGCGACCGCCGCCTACGCCGCTTTCGAGGAGAAGGACAAGGGCTCGCTCGAGGTCGGGAAGCTCGCCGACTTCGTCGTCCTCTCGGCCGACCCGCTCTCCGTACCTTCCGCGGAGATCGAGAAGATCGCGGTCGAGAAGACGGTCGTCGGAGGGAAGGTCGTGTACTCGCTCCCCTAGGCTCGCGACGGTGCGGGGATCGGGGGATTCGCGATGACGACGAGGACGAGCCGGGCCGGCCGCCGGCCGGACGCGCCCTCCACTCCACCGCGGCTTCGATAGACTGGCCGTTCATGCCGAGAATCCGCCGGCTCTCCGGAGAGGTGATCGACCGGATCGCCGCCGGAGAGGTGGTGGAGCGGCCCGCCTCGGTCGTCAAGGAGCTGGTCGAGAACGCGCTCGACGCCGGGGCGTCCCGCGTCGAAGTCGAGATCGAGGGCGGGGGGATCGCGCGGATCCTGGTGCGGGACGACGGGAGCGGCATGTCGGCCGAGGACGCGCGGCTCGCCGTCGAGCGCCACGCGACTTCGAAGATCTCGTCCGACCGGGACCTCGTGTCCGTCGCGAGCTTCGGCTTCCGGGGAGAGGCCCTCCCCTCGGTGGCGTCGGTCAGCCGCTTCCAGCTGACGACCTCGGACGGCGCCTCGCCCGAAGCCTTGCGCCTCAAGATCGAGTACGGCGGCAAGGCCTCGGAGGAGCCGGCCGCCCGCCCGCGCGGCACGGACGTCCTGGTCGAGGAGCTCTTCGAGCGCACGCCGGCGCGCCGCAAGTTCCTCTCCTCTCCGGAGGCGGAGGGCCGCGCGGCCGCGCTCGCCGTGACGAAGGCGGCGCTCGCCGCGCCATCCGTCGCGTTCTTCGTCCGGTCGAAGGACCGCAGGATCCTCGACGCTCCGGCGGCCGTGGACCGAGCCGCGCGGATCCTCCAGGTCTTCGGGCGCGAGACGCTCGGCGACCTCGTCGAGTTCGAGGCCAGGGCGGGCGGGCTGCGGCTGACCGGATACGCGACGCGCGGCTCGGTGACGTTCGCCTCGCGGCGGAACCAATACCTCTTCGTCAACGGGAGGCCGGTCGAGGATCGCTCGATCGCCCGCGCGATCGGGCAGGCCTCCCGCGACGCCATCCGAACGGATCGGCACCCGGCCGTCTTCCTGTTCCTGTCGGCCGAGCCGGGCGCCGTGGACGTGAACGTCTCGCCGGCCAAGACGCAGGTGCGGTTCGCCGACTCCGGAACGGCCTATCGGCTCGTCTACCACGCGCTCCATTCCGCTCTTCTTTCGGGGAAGGAGGAGCGCCGCCTCACGGCGGTCCCGGCCGAGCCCGCGGTCGCCGAGCCCGCATCCCCCTACGGCGAGGCCGCCGCGCCGGCCGGCCCGACGCAGCCGGTCGGCGTGCCGCCGATCGCGCGACCGGAACCGCCGCCGCCCGCCCCGAAGCCGCCCGAGGTCGTGCCGATCGGCCAGCACCGGGAGTCCTACATCCTGGCGAGCGGACCCGAGGGGCTGCTGATCCTCGATCAGCATGCGGCCCACGAGCGCATCCTCTATGAGCGCATCCGCGACCGGATCGCGTCGGGGCGCGTTCTCTCCCAGCGCCTCCTCCTGCGGGTCCTGTTCGAGGCCTCCCCCGAGGAGGTCGAGACGATCGCCGCGCGTTTCGAGGACCTGAAGGCGGCCGGCTTCGAAATCGAGCCCATGTCGGGACGCTCCTACGCCATCGCCTCCCTTCCGGCGGAGTCGACCGACCGGGAGCCCGACGAGATCCTCCACGACGTGCTGGCGACACTCGCCGAAGGGGGTTCGGCCACGCCCGAGGAGAGGCGAGACCGCCTCGCCGCCAGCCTCGCCTGCCGCTCGGCGGTCACGATCCGGTACCACCTCGCTTCGGAAGAGATCCGGCGCCTCCTGACCGACTGGGCTGAAGGCTGCCGACCGGTTCACCTGCCCGCACGGGCGCCCGGTCGTGCTGTCGATGAGCGAGGAGGAGCTCGAGAAGTACTTCAAGAGGAAGTAGTCCGCTTTCCCAGGGGCGCACACAACTGGTAAGTTCCGCCCTCATGAACAGAAGAAACTTTCTGCACGGCATGGCCGCCGGCGCGGCCACCGTGGCGTTCCCTCCCCCGGCGAAGAAGTCGGCGTCGGACCTCGCGCCCGTCCTCGCCCAGATCCCGAAGCGGCACGACGAAGCGGTCCAGAGACTGCAGGCCTGGATCCGGCAGCCGTCCATCGCCGCCGAGAACCGCGGGATGGAGGAGGGCTGCAACCTCCTCGTCCGCATGCTGACGGACGCCGGTTTCGACCGCGCGGTTCGGGTGCCGACCGACGGGCAGCCCGGCGTCTTCGCGACGCTCGACGCCGGCGCGCCCCGCACCGCCGCTCTCTACTTCATGTACGACGTCAAGCAGGTGGACCCCTCCGAGTGGACCTCGCCCCCGTTCGACGCGGCGATCGTCGAGAAGCCGGACCTCGGCAAGGTCGTCGTCGGCCGCGGCGCCGTGAACCAGAAAGGGCCGGAGGCCGCCTTCCTCGCCGCCCTGCACGCCTACAAAGCGGCGGGCCGCAAGCTCCCCGTCAACCTGGTCTTCGTGGCGGAAGGGGAGGAGGAGATCGGCTCCCCGCACTTCGCCGCAGATCGTGAGGCGACCCGAGATCGCGCAGGCGCTCTCGCGCGCGATGGGCGTCTTCATGCCGAGCGCGTCCCAGGGGCTCGGACGGAGTCGTGACGGTCTCCCTCGGCGCCAAGGGGGTCATCGAGTGCGAGCTGACCTCGAGCGGCGAGCTCTGGGGGCGCGGGCCGAAGAAGGACATCCACTCGAGCAACAAGGCGCGCGTGGACAGCCCGGCCTGGCACCTCGTGCAGGCGCTGTCGACGCTCGTCTCGGCCGACGGCAACACGCCGGCGATCGAGGGCCTCGCGGACCGGGCCCGCCCGATCTCTGCGGCCGAGAAAGCCATGATCGCGGAGGCCGCGAAGAGGCTCGACGAGGGGCTCGCGAAGAAGCAGATGGGGGTCGATCGCTGGATCGGCGACGTCGGCTGGCAGGAAGCGCTCGAGATGCTGGTCTCCCGCCCGACGGTCAACATCGAGGGGCTCGTCGGCGGCTACACGGGGCCGGGCGGCAAGACGATCCTGCCGCACCGTGCGATCGCCAAGCTCGACCTGCGCCTCGTGCCGGACATGAAGGCCTCCGAGGCGCTCGCGGCTTTGAAGGCGCACCTCGAGAAGAAGGGCTACAAGGACATCGAGGTCGAAGATGACCGGCGGCTACGACCCGACGAGCACGCGCCGCCGACGCGGCGATGATCCGGGCGCAGGTCGCCGTGCTGAAGCGCGAACGGAATCGACCCGGTGATGTGGCCGCGCAACGCCGGCTCCTGGCCCGGCTACGTCTTCACGGGCGAACCGCTGAAGCTCGCGGCCGGCCACTTCGGCCTCGGCCACGGCAGCGGCGCCCACGCCCCCGACGAGTACTACGTGATCGAGTCCGCGAACCCGAAGATCCAGGGCTTCGACGGCGCGACGCGATCCTTCGTGGAGTACCTGCAGGAGCTGGCGACGATCGCGTGAGAAGGGTCCCGCCTCTCCCCGCACGGCGCGGGGAGAGGCGAGCCGGGGATGGCTAGGAGGACCGCGGCGGCATTCCGAGGCCGGCTTCGTTCTCGCCGCGCTTCTTGCGGATGTGCGAGACGATGAGGATCAGTCCGAGCAGGATGATCGCCACGGGCCCGCCCCACTCGCCCATCCAGTCCCAGAACGCCTCGAGGTCGAGGTAGCGGTCGGCGAGCCACAGGGAACCGATCCCGACCAGGATGACGCCCCACGTGAGCGAGCCGGTGCCGCCGGCCTTGCGAATCTGCGCCTCTCCGGCGAATCCCGCCTCCGCGAGCTGACCGCGGTTGATCGCCTTGGCCTGACGCACGGCGTCGATGATCGCGAAGAACCAGAGGAAGCCCAGGAGCGGCCCGAAAAATTCGCCGGCGCGCCCGTGCGAAGTCATCGCGATACCCAGGATGAAGGCCCCGCCGATCACGAAGGCCCGCTGGTAGAGACCCAGGTAGACGTGGCCGAGGCCCGGGAACATCGAGAGAAAGCCCGCGAGACCCGGGGACTTCTTCTCGAGGACGACCGGCGCCGTCGCCGGAAAGGGGACCGGGGCGACCGGCGGAGGCGGCTGGGGAGCCGCGACCGGGGGCGGCGCAGGCGGCGGCGGGGGGTAGGGCTCGCTCATGACTCTCCTCCTGGCGCGATCTCGGCGCGCCATGTCCAAATTTCGGTTTGCCGCGGGTTCCACGCGCCGCTGCCGTCCTCGTTGCGCGGACGGGACGGGGGGCGAGACGTGTCGCTTCTCATGACCAGGGCGAGGGCGTTGGAAAAGGCGGCGCGGGAGTAGCCCCCGACGCGCCCCTTGGCGGCTTCGAATGTCCGGAGGGCGCGCTCCTGCAGCGCGCCGAAGCGGTCGGCGAGCGTGTTGCGGGCGATCTCCGCGCCCGAGCGCGCCGTCTGCTCGAGGCGCGCCGTGCCGGCCTTCCGCGCCAGATCCGCCGGATTGAAACCGAGGACCATGAAGAGGAACGCCGCCCCGTAGGCGACGGCGATGGCGCCCTTCGGGCTCCACAGGAATCCGAGCACCCCGCGCCGGGCCGGCGCCTTCGGGCGCACCGCGACGAGCCGGGTCGCGAGCCAGGGCGCGGGCTGCGGGCTCGAGAGGGACCGCGCGGCGCCGAGGACGGCCGAGGCCTCGGCGCACGCCGGGCAGCGCGAGAGGTGAAACTCGAGCCGCCTCGCTTCCGCCGGCGCGATCGCGTCCTCGGCGGCCCGGGCGAGCAGCTCTCCGGCCGCCTCGCAGTGGACCGTCTGCGTCGGAATCGCGTAGAGCGCCTGGGTGAGCGCGGGGCCCATCGCCGGCGGCCGGAGCGCCGCGACGGCGGAGGTGGTCGCCTCGATCTCCCTCGCGATCTCGCGGCAGCTCTCGCACGAGGCCTGGTGGGCCGCGAAGTCGGCCTCCCGACCTCCTTCGAGGATGCCCGGGAGCTCCCGGCAGGGGCTCATACGAATGCCGCCACCGCGACGGCGAGCGAGGAGAGGGCCGTCGGGCCCGAGCTCTCGTGCCGCTCGCGGACCTTGCGCGCGACTTCCGCGCGGGCGCGGAAGAGGCGAGACTTCACGGTTCCGTCCGGAAGGGCGAGGGCCTTGCCGATCTCGTCGTAGGCGAGGCCTTCGAGATCCCGCAGGACCAGGATCTCCGCCAGGTCTTCGGGGATCTCCCCGAGCGCCCAGAAGAGGAGCTTCGCGCGCTCCTTCCGCAGAGCCTCGGCGGCGGGGTCGTCGCCCGACTGGAGCATCGGGGCGACCGCGTCGTCGGAAACGAATCGGAAGGACCGCTCGCGCTTGCGCCGCCGGTAGCGATCGATGCAGAGATTGCGGGCGACGGAGATGACCCAGGCCGCGAGCGGGAAGCTCCCGTCGTAGCGGTGCAGGTTCTCGAAGATCTTCAGGAAGATCTCCTGAGACAGCTCCTCGGCGTCCTCGCGCTTCAGCGTGAAGTGGTACGCCACGGAGTACACCCGCTGACCCATGTGGTCCACCATCTGCCTCCAGGCCTCGTCGTCCCCCTTGCGGCAGCGCTCGACGAGGTCCTTTTCATCCGGCACGCTCAACGCTTCCTCACTCGACAAGACGCATTCGCCCCGGGAAAGTTCATGACTCGGGAGGAGTTAGGGCGGTTTGCGCGTCGCGGCGGCGCGGCGTCCGACGGAAGCCTCTGCGGTGCAATGGGATACCGGACGGCCGTCTCCAACCTCACTCCGGCGACAGCACGGGGCGGCGGGCCTTCTCCGGGAAGTGGGCGTACGCGAGCAACTTGTAGCAGAGCTTGGCGATCATGAAGTCCGGCGCCCGGTTTCCGGCCAGGGGCGAGTGCTCGACGACGTCGGCCCCGACGATCCGGCGGGACAGGACGAGGGTCCGGAGGATTCGGAGGGCCTGATCGTAGGTCCCGCCTCCCGGCTCGGGCGTTCCCGTCCCCGGCACGAGCGAGCCGTCGAAGAAATCGACGTCGAAGGTGACGTAGACGTCTTCCTTCAGCAGGGCGAAGGCGTCTTTCATCCAGTCGTCGGAACGGTGCATCTCGCGGTTCGAGACGACGCGGATGTCCTTTCGGCCCCGGACGAACTCGACTTCCTCCCGGGAGATCGAGCGGATGCCGACCTGGACCGTGGGCAGATCGAGGTCCACCCAGCGCCGGGCGGCGCACGCGTGCGAGAACTTCTGCCCCTCGTACTCGTCGCGCAGGTCTCCGTGGGCGTCGAAATGGAGGACGGAGAGGTTCGGGTGACGCCCGCGGTGCGCGGCGATCGGCCCCGCGGCGATCGAGTGCTCGCCCCCGAGCGTCAGGACGAACTTTCCCTTCCCGACGAGGCCCGCGACGACGCGCTCGAGCTCCGCGACGCACTGCGCCGGCTCCATGTTCTCCGGGATCCAGGCCGGCAGCGTGTGGACGCCGATCCGGTGCGGCTCCTCGTCGAGCTCGTCGTCGTAGAGCTCCACGTAGTGCGAGGCCTCGATGATCGCGGCGGGCCCGTTCTTCGTGCCGACCCCGTAGGAGACGGTGCGCTCGTACGGGACCGGGAGCACGACGACCCGGCTCTTCTCGAACCCGTGTTCCTCCTCGGGGATCCCGAGAAAGTTGGAGGAGAGGAACATGGCGGAATCATATCGGGTGTTGGAGAAAGGGGAGGTCCTGGTACTTAGTCCTTGGTCCTTAGTCCTTAGTCCTTGGTCTCCGGTCGTCGCCAGAAACTCGACGAAGGACTATGGACCAAGGACTAGGGACTGCTTCTTCTCCTTCCCCCGCGCCTCCTCCGGCGCCGGCGCGGCGGCGGCGCCGCATCCGCCGGCCGGGGCGCCTCGAGGCCGGTCTCCGCCTCGAAGCTCTGCCGCGCCCGCTGCATCCGATCGAAGAGGGAGCGCCAGTCGCGCGCGAGGTCGTCGCCGCGCCCGGTCGCCATGGCCCGCAGCTCGAAGAGGGCGAGCGCCGTCGGGAACGCCTCGCGGAAGACCAGACGGCGGGTCGCGATGCGTTGGTCCGGCCGGTGCGACAGCCTCCCGACGATCGCGAGGGCCTGCTTGATCTGGTGGGAGACGGCGTGCGGCCAGGCCATGCGCAGCGCGATGGGAGTCACGGTCTCTTCGATCAGCGTGGCGAGCGCTCCCGGGGAGGGCTCTCCCGCCGGCGCGCTCCTGCCGACGCGCGGCCCGAACGACCGGCAGGACCAGGAGGGCAAAGAGGGCGGCGTCGTCGAAGGCCCGGCCGCGTCGGCGCTCCGCGTCGAGGACGTCGAGCAGGGCCCAGAAGAGGTGACCCGCGCCGTGCGGGTGCTCGGGATCGATCTCGCGGAGAACGGTCGCGAGCTCCGGCAGCAGGGCGTCCAGGAGCCCGACCTCCCGCAGCAGGAGAAACGTCGGCAGGGCATGCCCGCCGCGCAGCATCTGGGCGATCTCCTCGGTGACGCGGGGGGGCGCGGACTTCGTGATCTCCTTGCGGTGCGCGAGGATCGCCTCGTAGGCGTCCGGGGTCATCGCGAAGCCGAGGCGGCTCGCGAACTCGACCGCGCGCAGCATGCGGACCGGGTCTTCGCGGAAGCGGATGTCCGGATCGCCGATCGTGCGGATCAGGCCCGCCTCGAGGTCGTCGAGCCCGCCGACGTAGTCGATCACCGAGAAGTCGGAGATGTCGTAGAAGAGGCCGTTGATCGTGAAGTCGCGCCGCAGCGCGTCCTGCCGCGCGGTGCCGAAGGTGTTGTCCTCCGTCATCAGGAGCTCCGGGGCGTTCGGGTCGAGCGGCTCCGGCCGCCGGCGGAACGTGGCGACCTCGACGACCTTCCCCCCGGGAAAGAGGATGTGGGCGAGGCGGAAACGGCGCCCGATCAGCCGGCAGTTGCGGAAGAGGCGGCGGAGCGCGCCGGGGTGCGCGTCGGTGCCGATGTCGAAGTCCTTGGGCACGCGGTCGAGGAGCAGGTCGCGGACGCTGCCGCCGACCAGGTACGCCTTGTGCCCGGCGCCCGAGAGCCGGTAGAGCACCTTCAGCGCGTCCGGGTCGATCTGCTTGCGGGAGATCGGGTGCTGGCTGCGAGGCCGGATGCGCGGGGGCGGATCGGGCCCGGCCGTCTCGGGACCTCCCGGCGGAGTCGAGCTCATCCGTCGCGAATTCTAGCCGAAAGGCTTGATCGAATTGGGGTTTTGACTTTGCGGCACCCCTGCGAAAGAATACCGCGTCTTTCGAAGGTCAAGGGGGAGGAGGATCCCAATGAGGTTGCGCTGGTTCGCCGCAGCTCTGCTCCTGGCGGCCGGGCTCCCGGCCGGCGGGTGCGGCAAGCGAGGCGCGGGAGACGAGATTCCGATCGGCGAGTACGGCTCGCTGACGGGAACGACCGCCACGTTCGGCATTTCCACGGACAACGCGGTCAAGATGGCCTTCGAGGAGATCAACGCGGCGGGAGGCGTGCTCGGCAAGAAGCTGAAGCTCTACGTCGAAGACGACCAGTCGAAGCCGGAAGAGGCCGCCACGGCGGCCACGAAGCTCGTCAACCAGAACCACGTCGTCGCCCTGATCGGCGAGGTCGCGTCGTCGCGCTCGCTCGCCGCGGCGCCGATCGCCCAGGCGGCGCAGATCCCGATGGTGTCTCCGTCGTCGACCAACCCGCGCGTCACGCAGGTCGGCGACTACATCTTCCGCGTCTGCTTCATCGACCCCTTCCAGGGCGCGGTCATGGCGAAGTTCGCGCACGACACCCTGAAGTTGAAGAAGGTCGCGATCCTCGTGGACGTCCGCAACGACTACTCGGTCGGGCTCCAGACGTTCTTCCGCCAGCACTTCCGCGAGCTGGGCGGCGAGGTCGTGGCGGAGCAGTCGTACAGCGAGGGCGACTCCGACTTCCACGCGCAGCTGACCCAGATCAAGGCGGCCAACCCCGACGGCATCTACGTCCCCGGCTACTACACGGAGGTCGGGACCATCGCGCGTCAGGCCCGCGAGCTCGGCATCACGGTCCCGCTGATGGGCGGCGACGGCTGGGATTCCCCGAAGCTCTGGGAGATCGGCGGAGAGGCCTTGAACGGCTGCTACCTCTCGAACCACTACTCGACCGACGACCCCTCCCCGCTCGTCCAGAAGTTCGTCGCCGAGTACAAGCGGCGCTACAACGCGCTGCCCGACGCGCTGGCCGCACTCGGCTACGACGCCGCGCGGATCCTCGCCGACGCGATGACGCGCGCGGGCTCGACCGACGGCCCGAAGGTCCGCGACGCGCTCGCGGCGACCAAGGACTTCCAGGGCGTCACCGGGATGATCACGATCAACAAGGACCGCAACGCCGTCAAGCCGGCCGTCATCCTGAAGGTCGAGAACGGGAAGTTCACTCTCGTCGAGACGATCAAGCCCGAATCCGTCAAGATCTAAAAGCAAGAGCGGACGTTGGCGCTGAGGTCTATCGCCGCGGGCGTCCTCCGACCGGAGACGCCCGCCCGCGCCCGCGCTCTCGGGTTCCGCCCTCCCGCATGAGCACGTTCCTCCAGCAGCTCGTCAACGGCCTCTCGCTCGGGTCGATCTACGCGCTGATCGCGCTCGGATACACGATGGTCTACGGCGTTCTGCGGCTGATCAATTTCGCGCACGGCGACGTGTACATGCTCGGCGCCTACGCCGGCTACTTCCTCTCCCGGAAGCTGCGCGGGGAGGAGCCGTCGCTCGTCTCGGCGATCCTCGTCATGATCGGCGCGATGGCGGCCTGCGCCGTCGTCGGGGTCGTGATCGAGCGCTTCGCCTATCGCCCCGTCCGGCGCGCCTCGCGCCTGACGCTCCTCATCACGGCGATCGGCGTCTCGCTCTTCATCGAGAACGGCGCGCAGCTCGTCTTCGGGCCGGATCCGAAGTTCTTCCCCTCGCTCGCGCCGCGCGCCGACTTTCGCCTGGGCCAGGTCCGCATCACGAGCGAGCAGCTGACCGTCATCGTGCGTCTCGTTCCTCCTGATGATCGCGCTGCGCTTCTTCATCCTGAAGACCCGGACCGGCAAGGCCATGCGCGCCGTCTCCTTCAACCTGGACGCGGCGAAGCTGATGGGGATCTCGACGGACGCGATCATCGCGGTGACCTTCGCCCTGGGCTCGGCGCTCGCCGCGGCGGCGGGCGTCCTGATCGGCATGCAGATCCCGAAGATCGATCCCCTGATGGGGATCCTCTACGGCCTCAAGGCCTTCGTGGCCGCCGTGCTCGGCGGGATCGGGAACATTCCGGGCGCGGTGCTCGGCGGCCTCCTGATCGGGACCTCGGAGGTGATGGTCGTCGGCTACCTCTCTTCGACCTACCGCGACGCGATCGCCTTCGGGATCCTGATCCTCGTCCTGCTCCTGCGGCCGCAGGGCATTCTCGGGCGCGTCCAGAAGGAGAAGGTGTGAAGCGCGCGGCGATCGCCGTCGGCGTCGTCGCGGCCCTCTGGCTCGCCAACGGCCTGCTCTCGGGCACGCTCGTGCCGGGCGTTCGGATCTCCCCCTACTTCCTCCAGGTCATGTGCCTGGCCGGCATCAACATCATCCTGGCCGTGAGCCTGAACCTGATCAACGGCTTCACGGGCCAGTTCTCGATCGGCCACGCCGGCTTCATGGCGATCGGCGCCTACGCCTCGGCCTGGATCACGGTGACCTTCGGGGAGCGCATCCGGGCGCCCTCGTCGTTCCTTCCCGGAGGCGGGCCGCGACGGGGCCCTGCTGCTCGCGGGCCTCGCGGTCGGCGCGGTGCTCGCGGCGATCGCCGGGTTCCTGGTGGGGGTGCCGTCGCTGCGCCTGCGCGGGGACTACCTCGCGATCGTGACGCTCGGCTTCGGGGAGATCATCCGCGTCTTCATCCTGAACATCGACGCCGTCGGCGGCGCTCGCGGCTACACCGGGATCTCCGAAGCTCGCCAACTTCTTCTGGATCTACCTCTTCGCGGCGATCACGATCCTCGTCGTGTCCCGAATCGTCCGCTCCTCCTTCGGCCGCACGCTGATCGCGATCCGCGAGGACGAGATCGCGGCGGAGGCGATGGGGGTCGACACGACGCGGAGCAAGGTCATCTCCTTCATCGTTTCCTCGGCCTTCGCCGGGATCGCCGGCGGCCTCTTCGGCCACTACCTGATGTACCTCCACACGAACTCCTTCACGTTCATCAAGTCGATCGAGATCATCATCATGATCGTGATCGGCGGCCTGGGCTCGATCACCGGCTCGGTGCTCGGCGCCGTGCTCTACATCGGCCTGACGGAGGGGCTGCGGGAGTTCGCGCAGTACCGGATGGTGCTCTTCTCGCTGCTGCTCGTCGTGCTCATGATCGTGCGGCCGCAGGGGATCCTCGGGCACCGCGAGTTCCTGACCCTCCTGCCGAAGCGCTGGCGCCTGGGCGTCGACGCGCCGCCGGCCCGCGGATAGGGCGAGCGGGGAGATGGCGCTGCCTCTCGAGCTCTCGGGCGTCACGATGCGGTTCGGCGGCCTCGTCGCCGTCAACGACGTCTCGTTCGCGGTCGAGCCCGGGCCAGCTCTACGGGCTGATCGGGCCCAACGGCGCCGGGAAGACGACCGTCTTCAACGTGATCACCGGCGTCTACCGGCCGACCGCGGGCGAGATCGTCATGGACGGGGAGTCGCTCGGCGGCAAGCGCACCGGACGCATCACCCGCCACGGGGTCGCCCGGACGTTCCAGAACATCCGGCTCTTCTCCGACATGACGGTCGTCGAGAATGTCAAGGTCGCCTTCCACTGCCGGCAGGCGGCCCACCTCGGGGCGGCGATGCTCCGCACGAAGACCCACGCGATCGAGGAAGAGCGCGTGGACCGGGAGAGCCGGGAGCTCCTGAAGATCTTCCACCTCGACCACCTGGCCGAGGAGAAGGCGCGGAATCTCCCCTACGGCAGCCAGCGGCGGCTCGAGATCGCGCGGGCCATGGCGACCTCGCCGCGGCTCCTGCTCCTGGACGAGCCGGCCGCCGGGATGAATCCCCAGGAGGCCGAACGAGCTGATGGACCTGATCCGCTGGATCCGGGACCAGTTCGGGATGGCGATCCTCCTGGTCGAGCACAACATGAAGGTCGTGATGGGGATCTGCGAGACCGTGCACGTGCTCGACTACGGCTCGACGATCGCCGTCGGGCCGCCCGCCGAGATCCAGAAGGATCCCAAGGTCATCGAGGCCTACCTGGGGGGCGCGTGACGGGGCGGGCGCCGCGCCGATCCTCGAGGTCTCGGACCTCGTCGTCTCCTACGGCGCCATCAAGGCCTTGAAGGGGATCTCGATCCGGCTCCTGCCGGGCGAGATCGTGACGCTGATCGGGGCCAACGGCGCCGGCAAGTCCACGACGCTCCGGGCGATCCTGGGCCTCGTGGCGCCGGCCGGCGGCGAGATCCGGTTCCGCGGCGAGCCGACGCGCGGCACGCCGACCTACCGGCTCGTGCGGCGGGGCCTGATCCTCGTCCCCGAGGGGCGGGCGATCTTCGCCAACCTCTCCGTGCGCGAGAACCTGGAGATGGGGGCCTACGCGCGGCGCGACCGCGAGGTCGAGGCCGACTTCGAGAAGGTCTTCCGGATCTTTCCGCGCCTGAAGGAACGCATCAAGCAGACGGCCGGGACGCTCTCCGGCGGCGAGCAGCAGATGCTCGCGATCGGGCGGGCCCTGATGTCGCGGCCGACGGTGCTCCTCCTGGACGAGCCGTCGCTCGGCCTCGCCCCGCTTCTCGTCCACACGATCTTCGAGGCGATCGAGGAGATCCACCGCGAAGGCACGCCCGTCCTCCTGGTCGAGCAGAACGCCAACGCGGCCCTGCGCCACTCCAACCGCGCCTACGTTCTCGAGACCGGGACCGTGGCGCTCGAAGGCGCCTCCGCCGACGTCGCCGCCAACCCGAGGGTCAAGGAAGCCTACCTGGGGGAGTAGGGAAGCGGGCGAGAAGCTATATCAGAAGTGATATAGTGTTCGATCATCCGCTTCCTGTTGTTGCTCACGGGCACCTAGCGAAAGCGGAGGTGTCCTGGACCGGCGGGTACGGGGTGTTGAGCGGGTTGAAGTAGGTCTTGACGGAGCCTGTCTGCGTGTCGACGACTCTGAGCGTGACCTCGACGTTGGTCAGCCCCGCGGAGAAGACCCAGTGAGCGTTGAACGGGTCGACGCAGGCGTTCAGCACTTTGATGACGATCTCGACGTTGTCTGGGTTGAAGAACCAGAAGTAGCCCGTGTCGGCGGTGAGGGGAATGGCGTGGCCCTGCCCGGTGGCACCGTCGGGTGTCCGCCAGTCGGCCGTCACGCGGAAGCGCCCGGCGTTCAGGCACATGGTCGTCGGGTCCGACTCGCAGGTCAGCGGGCCGAGTGAGAGCCGGCCGATCTTGTCCACGGCTTGTTCCGTGAACCAGATCGCGCCGTCCGGGCCGAGCGCGATCCCCTGAGGTTTCGAGCCCGGCGTGGGGACCGGGAACTCCGTGATCTCACCCGATATCGTGATGCGGCCGATCTTGTTGCCCGCCCGCTCGGTGAAATACAGGTTCCCATCGAGGCCGGCAACGATGCCCCAGGGCGCGCTCCCGGGTGTCGGGATCGGGAACTCGGTGAGTTCGCCAGAGGTCGTGATGCGCCCGATCTTGTTTTCGCTCGATTCGGTGAACCACAGAGCGCCGTCGGGACCTGCCGCGATGGAGATGGGCCCGCATGGTCCTCCGCTCGAGCAATTTGGGTATGAATCCGGTGTCGGGATCTTGAACTCGGTGACGGCGCCCGAGGTCGTGATGCGGCCGATCTTGTTGGCATATTGCTCGGTGAACCAGAGGGCACCGTCGGAGCCGGGCACGATCTCTCCCGGCCCGCTAAACCTTGGAAGAGGGAACTCGGTGATCGCGCCCGACGTGGTGATGCGGCCGATCGTGCTGCCAAAATTCTCCGTGAACCACAGGGCGCCATCCGGGCCGGTCGTGATTCCCCAGGGATTGGCTTCTTCGCCCAGGTTCTCGAAGTCGGTGATTTCGCCCGAAGTCGTGATGCGCGAGATTCGGTTTGGCCCCCGGTTCTCGGCGAACCAGAGGGCGCCGTCGGGGCCAGTCGTGATCCCCAGCGGGTGCGCAGCAAAGTCCGGGATCAAGAACTCCGTGATCACCCCCTCGGGTGTGATGCGGCCGATCGAGTTGCCTTCGACTCTGAACTCGGTAAACCAGACGTTCCCATCGGGGCCCGCCGTGATCCCGGCGGGGCCTGCAGCAGTCTGGACCGGAAACTCGCTGAACGTCTGTCCCGCGGCGTACGGGACGCTGAGGAGAAGGAAGAAAACGCCCGGGTGCTTCATGTCACCTCCTCAAATGGCCGAGGAAACTCTTCCTCGGGCTGAAGCCGGCCCTGCGCTGGTTCGCGAGAGGGCCGGCTTCAAGGCGGTCTGATTCAGGAACGGGGTCGCTGTACCGACGCGGATTCCAGATGCCCGGGCCAGGCGATGCCCCCGCACGCACGTTCTCCGCGGCTGGAGCCTTGTCACTTCATGCGCGTCACGATCATGCGGAGGGGGACGCAGAAGGTGCCTTTGCTCTGGTCTCCTTGAACTTGAACCAGGTCCGCGTCGTGCGTCGTGGGGGGGATCCCAGTCTGCAGATCGTAGACGGTGCGGTCGATGTACTCCGTGCGCTCGAGCCAGATACCCCTCTGCCAGATGAGGTTGTACGAATTGTCTCGATCGGGCTGGAGTCTGAATCTTCCGTTGCCATTGGAATCAACGATGAAGTAGTAGTGAGTGGTTGGGCCGGGAGGAGTGTGCAGTCCGACGACTCCGCTCTGGGCATTCAACAGACCGGGGATCTTCAAGAGAACCGAACCCTGTTCGAGGCAACTGCCCATGGGTCCGGTCAGCTGGGCCAGGGCCGCGGCCGGCAGAAGAGCGTTGAGTCGACGATTCGCCGGGCAAGAGGGCCTGATGTTCAGGTCCCCGTCGGAGTTGAAGGCGACTCCCTCGTCCGGAAGGTAGATGCCCTGTCCATCCTGGTACATACCGGTGACCTCCGCCAGTCCGGGACACGGAGGTGTGCTAGGGGCGAGGTAGAGGTCCACGGTCGGCGAGGGCGGGGGCGTGGGCGTGGGGGTGGGTTTCGGGGGTTTTGCGGCAAGAAGAGAGGTGTTGCACATGAGGATCGAAAAGATCGCCAGAAGGAGGGTGGAGGGAATGGAGGTGTTCTTGGGTCGCATCTGTCTCTACTCCTATTAGTGACGCCGTTAAAGCGATACGGATAGCGTTGGTCGCTCTGGTTCGTATCCCGCTGACCTCCTTTCGTGGCCTGCGAGCAATGGCCGAAGGGTGGTCACAATGCTTGCCGGTCCTTTCATCGAGCTGTTCCTGCAATGAGCCTGATTCATCGGCCAGGCCGAGTTGTCAGATCCGAGTGAATCGCCGTGAACCGTTGGCAAGGCCCAGAGATGTCTCAGTGTCCGCATGCTCATTTCAGACGCGTCGCGATCAGCCGGAGCGGGACGGGGAAGGCGCCTTCGCTCTCGCTGCCGGTGTCGGTCTCGCGGAGCAGCTCTGCGTCGGAGGAGGTGAGGTCAGTCGTCAGCTCGAAGACGGTTCGGTCGACGTGTTCGGTCCGGGTCAGATGGATCCCGCCTTGCCAGACGAGGTAGTACGCGTCGTCGGTCGAGGAAGAGAACCTGCCTTCACCCGTTGTATCGACGAGAAAGTAGTAGAAGACGCTCGCGCCCTTGGGGTAGTCCGGGGGCAGAGAAGGTTCGCCGACGACACCGGTCTTGGCGTCGAGCAGGGCGGGGATCTTCAGCAGAGCCCCTGTCCCGCGGCAGTCCTCCATCGGCCCCGTCAGCCGTGCGAGGGCCGCGGGGGGCAGGAGGACGTTGAATGAGCGGTTGGCCGAGCAGAGAGGAGTGATCCTCAGGTCGCTCTGGAAGAATGTAACCGAGTCTCCCGTCAGGTAGGTGCCTTTGCCGTCCTGATAGATCCCCGTGACCTCGTCTGGCCCCGGGTGCGAAGAGGTTTTCGGAGGAAGATGGAGGTCGGCGGTCGTCGCGTTTTCCGATGCCCTTGCGCCGAAGTGAGACGCGCCGGGCAGCCGGGACCAGACCTTCTTAAGCACTTTCCCGCTTCTCCACAGTCACCTCAACTGAGATCTGCATTCGGCGCCATAGAACGGCTCTAAATCACTCAAGATGGGACGCTTCGTTCACGCCTTCTCTGATCGACTCCCTGAGACTTCGTGTCGAGGCCTCAGCAGTCGCAGCGTCTATCCGGGTGAAAAGCCGGTCAAGCGTCATGAGGCGCCAACGGCCTTCGTGGCGCGTGATGGCGTGCCTCGCCAGGCCCTTCGGCGGCGATTCGGCTGAGGAGCTGAGGAATAGACTGGTGAGCACCCGGCGCGAGCCGGCAACAGTCAGTGGACGACTCTTCTCTCGAGCCTCAGCCGATCGCCGAATCCGGCGAACGGCTGGATTCCTGGAAGGAGATCGCCTCCCATCTCAGGCGCAGTGTTCGCAGCGTGCAGCGCTGGGAGGCGGAGGAGGGGATGCCGGTCCACCGGCACCAGCACGAGAAGCGCGGCACGGTCTACGCCTTCAAGTCCGAGCTGGATGTTTGGTGGAAGGAGCGCGGTGCGACGCTCGCCGAGCGGGACGTCGCAGTCGAAGGGGCCGTTGCGCCGGAACCGGAGGGCGCTGAGAGCATTTCCCGCGTCGAGCATGGAGTGAGCATCGGCGAGATTTCCCCTCCCTCTTCGCGAAGACTTTCAAAGACCGCTCTGGTCGGGGCCGGTTTCGCGTTGGCGGTTCTGCTGGCGGGTGTTGTTGCCTGGCTTTCCCGAAATGGTTCAGGCGCGCCGATCGGATCGGTGCGGCTGGTGCCCTTCCAGGCCCGGGACTGGGTCCTCGTGGCCGGCTTCGAGAACCGGAGCGGGCAGCCGCTATTCGACGGGACGCTGGAATACGCGCTCGCGCGGGAGCTCTCCAACTCGCGCTACGTCAACGTGGTCCCTCGGGAGCGAGTCGGTGATGCCCTGCGCCTGATGAGGAAACCCCTCGACACGCGAGTCGATGCCGGCCTCGCGAGGGAGATCTGCCTGCGGGATGGGAACATCCATGCCCTGATCACCGGACGGATCGAGAGGTTCGGACCGAAGTACCTCTTGAGTGTCGAGCTGGTCGACCCGAGTCAAGGGACGTCGATGGCGAGCGCCGTGGAGGAGGCGGTTCGAGACGACGATCTGCTGCCCGCGACGCGGCGCATTTCCGATCGGGTTCGGGCGATGCTGGGTGAGAAGCCGCCCCTGGCGCGGGAGGGCGAGGGC
The DNA here is from genome assembly GCA_963707935.1 of uncultured Acidobacteriota bacterium. Lineage (GTDB taxonomy): Bacteria > Acidobacteriota > Thermoanaerobaculia > UBA5066 > Gp7-AA6 > DATBFU01. The sequence continues at coordinate 216,981 of CAVPRN010000005.1, forward strand.
AATCTCCTGAAGGTCACGACGTCCTCGTTGCGTGCCCTGCAGCTCTACTCCCAGGCCGACACCCTCATCGCAGCGGGAAGCTCGGCGGCCGCGGAGGAGCTGCTGAAGCAGTCCGTGGCGGAAGACCCGGAGTTTGCTTCTGCCCATATTCACCTCGCCTATGCGATCCTCAATCAAGGCAGGCCCAAGAAGGAATTCTTGCCTTCGGCCGAATCTGCCTACCGCCTCTCAGAACGGACGACCGAGCGGGAGCGGTATTTCATTCGCGCGAGCTATTACGACCTATTAGGCCAGAAGGAACAGGCTGTCGCTGCGTACGAGGCCTTGCTGAGTCTGTATCCCGACCACTTCTGGGGCACACAAAATCTGATGCTCTTCTACGAGGAACTCGGACGCGACGGCGAGGCCGCACGACTCGCGTCGCGCCGAGCGGACCTGCGTCCAAAGGACTTTGACATCACAATTCGGGCGGCCTGGCTTCTCACCCGGCTCGAGGCCGATTCCGCTCGGGCGAAACATTATGTGCGCCGAGCGCGCGAACTGGTTACCCCGGCTGTCATGCAGGAGCGGACCGGCGAGGTCGCCTGGCTGGAACTTCTTCCGGCCTACGAGCGCTGGCTCGAGGGAGACGCAGCGGGAGCGCTCGCCATTGCAACGAGCCTCGAAGGCACAGTGGCATCACTACGGTTGCCATCGTCGCTGCGGGAAGAAGCCTTGGTAGAGCTCGGTGCCTTTTTCCAGACCGTTGGAAGGCTCGGAACCGCGGAGGATTTCTTCAATCGCGTTTCGCCTCCGTCCAACCATCTCACCGCCCTCTCTTTGATCAGGGGTCGTGAGAAAGAGCTCGAGCCCCGATCGCGAGCGCTGGTAGTGGACTTGGACTCCGCGGATCCTTACATCGTAGTCCTCCTCGCTCGGCGAGGCCTCGTGGACCAAGCCGAGGGAGTCCTCACCGAGAAAGAACGCAGGTCATTGCTTACCCATCCCGGGCTTCTGGAGGCTTTGCGCGGCGAGGTGGCGATGGCTCGAGGCCGGACCGGCCAAGCCATTGACCACCTGAGGAAGAGCCTGGAAGAGACCAGACTCGTGGGCAGGTCTGGCTTCTGGCTCGGCAGGGAGACTCTCGCCTCCGCCCTGGCCCGGCGCGGCGATCTTGCAGGCGCCATCGGTGTTCTCGAGGAAGGCTCGAAGTGGAAGCGGCACGCAGCACTCAACTTCGTGAGCAATGGCGCTTTCTGGACGAGGAACCAGCTGCTTCTCGCCAGGCTGTACCGGAGAGGCGGTCGTTCATCGGAGGCTCAACGTATCGAAGCGGAGCTGCTGAAGTTGCTGGCCGTGGCCGACGCCGACCACCCGATACTCCTCGAGCTCCAACGGCTGCCAGGACTCCTGACCCTCGATCCCGCCAGGCCTTGGCGAGGACACGAGGCTGTCAGCCTGGGAGAGGCTTCTTGCGGAACGATCCGGCACGAAAGCTGCAGTGACCGCGGGTCGGGGAAGTTCCCCCGCCGGGACGGTCCCGGTCTCGAGGAGGAGTGTGATGAAGAGACTAGCTGTGTTCGGATCATGCGTGTTGCTCGCGCCTGTCGGTCGCCTGCGCCCCGAGCGACGCCGGCATCACGGCAAAGGTGAAGGCGAAGCTCGCCGCGGAACCGACGGTGGCGGCCCACGAGGTCAACGTCGATACGAAGAACCGTGTCGTCAGCCTCAACGGGATCGTCGATTCGCCGGCGGCCCGGGACAAGGCAGTCGAGATCGCCCACGCCACGGCGGGCGTGGCCGACGTCATCGACAATCTCACGGTCAAGCAGGGAGATGTGGCGAGCGGCGTGCCGATTTCGGAATCCGCCGCGCAGGCGGTGGACGACGCCGCGATCACGGCCAAGGTGAAGGCCCGGCTGCTCGCCGACGCTCTCGTCGGGGGCTTGAAGATCGACGTCGACACGAACGGCGGAGTGGTGACGCTTTCGGGCGACAACCTGAAGAGCCAGGCCGAGATCGATCAGGCGATCCGGTTGGCGAGGGGAGTCGAGGGAGTTCGCGAAGTCCGGTCGAACCTCACGACCCGCAACGCCTGAGCGCTCGCCCTTCGCCTGAGAGAAAACGCCCGGCGCCGGCCGGGCGTTTTCCTGTTCGGGCCGGCCCGGCGCGGGCCGCGGCTACGGCTCGATCGCCTTCGGGATGACCGGGTCGAGCCCCGGGAACTTCGCGAGCCAGGCCCGGCGCTCGCCGCGGAGCTTGTCCACGAGGGCCCGGTACTCCGCCTCGGAGTAGTGCCGCCGCGGGTCGTACTTGCCGAGATCCACACCGGGCACGCTCTCCGGCACCTCGTAGCCCCAGTCGGGATCGCGGCGCCACACGATGCCCTCCTTGGCGATCTGCTTCATGATCTCCGTCGAGACCTTGATCGAGATCTTCTCGCCCGAGGAGCCGTCCTTCGCCCCGATCGAGCCGGTGTTCAGGATGTAGGCCTGCATGTCCGGGTTCTCGCGGAGGATCGAGAGGACGCGGTTGCCCTCGTCGAACTCGGGGCCGACGATGAACGGGTTCGTGCCGACCTCGCGCTTGGCCTGACCGGCCTTCGTCGGGTCGCCGGCCGAGGTCTCGATCGACTCGCCGAGCATGAAGTAGGCCGCCGCCTGCTCCGAGGTCAGGCGCGCGCAGACGGGAACGATGTCGTTTCGCCGGGTGATGAAGACGATCTTGTTCGCCTTGGGCAGGTCGATCCCGTCGCCGGTCCCCTTGATGTAGCGCCGCAGCACGACGCCCCGGCCGTTCGACGTGATCGAGGTGTCGAGGAAGTCCACCTTCCCCGTCGCCGGATCCACCTTGATGTTCTCGTACGCGGCGGTCGGATGCGTCGCGGCTCCCCAGAGCACGGTCTGCGAGGGCTCGAGCCCTTCCGTCTTGATGTAGAAGCCGTCCTCCGTCCCGAACGCGCGCCCGTCGCGGGTCAGGAGCACCACGTCGTCCTGCTTGATGATCGCCGCTTCCGGCGGTTGCAGGCCATGGTCGTGGAGCGTCAGGGTCGTCTTGCCCGTGCCGGAGAGCCCGAACAGGAGGAATCCGACGTCGCGCATCTTCCCGTCCGGCCCCGTCACGCGCAGGATCTTCGAGCCGGCGTGCAGGCCGAGGCCCGCCGCGCCGCTTCATCCAGTACATCGCCTGGCGCAGCATCGATTTCTTCGCCTCGCCCGGGTAGTCGGAGCCGAGGATGTAGGTGTAGCCGCTGGTTGACGTCGCAGAAGATCAGGCGCTCGGGCCAGTCGGGCACGTAGATCGAGACGAAGTCCGGCTCGTACGAGGACGCGGAGGGGAAGAGCATGTTGTGCCACATGAAGGCGATGCGGGCGTACTCGACGGGAACGTAGAGGCGGCAGCGGAGCGTCGCCTCGGGGCTGTCCCCCATGCGGCGGTCCACCTGCAGCATGTCCATCTCGAGCAGCTTCTCCTGCACGTCGCGGATGACTGGAGGCGGCCTTCCCCGGGTCGATCGGCTGCTGCATGACGCCGACCGAAACTCCCTCGGACACGACGTAGGTGTTCTTGGCGGACCGGTTCTTGACGCGGGTCGAGTAGACGGGAGAGCCGTACTCGGTCGTGACCTCGCCCGCGCTTCGCGAGGGCGCGGAGCTGCTCGCCCGTGAGGTCCTTGCGGAGGCTCTTCGGCCCGAACCGTCCGGGGCGAAGCCGTCTCGACGGTGCTCATCGTGTCCCCTCTCCGAAGAAGCGGCAATTATCACCCATGCCGCGACAGGCAAGAAATGTGCCCGGGCCGGCGCCGCCGGGATCCCGAGGCCGGGGGCGGTCCGACCCTACAGGCCGATTTCGTCGGCGATCGGCTTCAAGGCCTCGATCACGAACCCGATGTGCTCCTCGAGCGGGAGCCCGAGGGCCTCCGCCCCGCCATAGACGTAGGAGCGGTCGACCGACCGCGCGAAGGCCTTGTCCTTGAGCCGCTTGACGACCGAGGCGACGGGCAGGTCCGCGACCTTCTTCGTCGGGCGGACCTTGACGCAGGCGCCGACGAAGCCGGTCAGCTCGTCGCAGGCGTAGATCGCCTTCTTCATCGGCGTGTCGCGCGGGATGCCCATGAAGTCGGCGTGGGACTGGATCGTCTCGATCATCTCCGGCGCGTAGCCGCGCTCGGCGAGGATGCGGCCCCCGACGTGGAGGTGCGTGTCTTCGGTCGGGTTCTGCTCGTAGTCGAAGTCGTGGAGGAGGCCGACGACGGCCCACTTCTCGATCTCGGCGGGATCGGTCACTCCGAATCGGCGCGCGTAGGCGCGCATGACCTCTTCGACCGCGCGCCCGTGGCGGCGCAACGCCTCGGACTTCGTGAACTCGAAGAGGAGCGCTTCGGCTTCCGGCCGGGAAGGCCACCGTCCCGCTCCGTTGACCATCGGTCACATCGTATCGCGTCGGGACCGCGTCGGAGCTCGCCGACCGGCGCGGCCTCGCGCTTCATGCGACCTTGACACTCCCCCCCGGCCAGTGAAAGCCTGTTTCCGGAGAGAAACCCAACGACAAAGGAGCCGGAACCATGGCCAAGCACTCGGTTGCCCTCGGGTCTGCGTTGCTCCTTCTGGTGCTCGCCTCGCAGGCCGCCGCCCAGACCACCGGATCGATTCGCGGGACCGTGGAGACGCAGGGCACGCCCCTGCCGGGCGTCGCGGTCGAGGCGAAGAGCCCGAATCTCCAGGGCACCCGAACGTCGGTGACCGACGCCGAGGGGCGGTTCAGCCTGAACCTCCTCCCGCCGGGGACCTACACGGTGACCGCGACCCTCCAGGGGTTCGCGCCGAAGAGCGAGACGCTGCAGCTCGGGCTCGCTCAGAACGTCTCGACGAAGCTCGAGATCCTCCCGGCCGCGACCGAGAGCGTCTCGGTGACAGCCGTCGCGGGCGTCGTCGAGACCGAGTCGAACTCGGCCGGTCGCAACATCGACTCGAAAGTCTTTCAGGCCCTGCCGACCGGGCGAAACTACGCCTCGGTCGCGCAGCTCGCGAGCGGAACCAACACGGACGGCTCGGACACGCGGAACCAGTCGATCACCGTGTACGGCTCGACCGGGCTCGAGAACAGCTATCTCGTGGACGGCGCCAACACGACCGGCATCGAGATCGGCAGCCAGGGCAAGGTCCTGAACTTCGAGTTCATCCAGGAGGTGGACTTCAAGTCCGGCGGCTACGAGGCCGAGTTCGGCGGCGCGCAGGGCGGGATCCTGAACGTCGTCACCAAGTCGGGAGGCAACGAGTTCCACGGCGACGTCTTCGGCTACCTCGACCACGACAAGATGCAGGCCAACAACAAGCACCTGGGCGAGCTGACGTCTCAGGGGGTTCCCGCCGGCTTTCAGCGCTACGACATCGGCGTGGACGTCGGGGGGTTCATCGTCCCGGACCGGCTCTGGTTCTTCGGGGCGTACGACCACGTCCGCAACACGCTCGACCCAGCAGCTCACGACCCCGCCCTTCGACGGGACGCTCGCCGGCACCGACACCGACGGCGACCTCTACGCGGGCAAGCTCACCTGGCGCATCAACGACAGCAACACCCTGATCGGCACGGTCTTCGGCGACCCGACGACGGACACCGGCGCGGTCGGCCCGTTGTTTGGACCGCCGTCGACCTACGACGGCACGGTGGACGTCGGAGGGACGGACTTCGGCGCACGCTACCAGGGCATCCTCTCCCCGCAGTGGCTCGTGACGGGCCAGTTCGGGTACCACCGGGAGAACGTCAGCCAGCTTCCGGCGCCGGGCGGGGACGAGGTCTATTTCAACGACAACACGGTCGATCCCGTCCTGGCGTCCGGAGGGTTCGGGGGCGTCGGAGGCGACGGGCAGTTCGCTCCGACGAAGACCCTGACCCGCTACAACTACCGGGCCGACGCGAGCTTCTTCCTCGCGAACCACGAGCTCAAGGCCGGCTTCGACTTTCAGCGCCTGGACGCGGATGTCCTTCGCACGACGAGCGGGGGGCAGTTCGTGACGATTCTGCCTGCCTTCGAGGACGATCCGGAGGGCCGGCTCGTCTATCACCACCTCTTCTTCGCCGGCCTGGACGCCACGACGGAGAACCCGACGATCGCGCCGGTCGTCGCGACCCCGCAGCACGACATCTTCGGAGCCTTCCTGCAGGATCGCTGGACCGTCCTCCCGAACCTCACGGTCAACGCGGGCGTGCGCTGGGAGAAGCAGCTCATCAAGGGCCTGGACAACATCACGTTCATCAACGTGAACCACTTCTCGCCGCGGGTCGGGTTTGCATGGGACTTCCTGAACGACGGCAAGACGAAGTTCTACGGCTCCTACAGCCATTTCGCCGAGATGATTCCGATGGACATGAACATCCGCTCCCTGAACGGGGAGCGGGACGGCTCGACCTTCAACTTCGACCCGCTCGACCTCGCCTGCGACCCGGAGGCGGACACCGATGACACGCCGTGCGAAATCCGGGGAAGCGCGCTCGACGACGTGGATCCGAACATCCGCCCGCCGTACGGCGACGAGATCCTGGTCGGCTTCGAGCGCCAGGTCGGGACCTCCTGGACCTTCGGCCTGCGCGGCATCTATCGGAGCATCCGCATGGTGCTCGAGGACGGCTGCGTCCCGGAGGGCGGCTGCGACAATTACGCGTTCTTCAACCCGGGTTTCTCGACCGAGGTCTGCCTCGAAGGGGTCTGCCAGCCCGCGCCCCAGTTCGGTCCCGGCCGCCGCTACTTCCGGGGAGTCGAGGTCACGGCCCAGAAGCGGCTCGCGGACAACTGGCTGATCTTCGCGAGCTACCTGTACGGCAGCCTCAAGGGGAACTACGACGGGTCCTTCCGGGCGATCGGCGGCTTCTTCGCCCGCAACCCGAACATCACCGACGATTTCGACTACCCGGAGTTCCAGGTCAACGCGAACGGCAAGTTGACGCTCGACCGGCCGCACACCGTCAAGCTCCAGGCGGCGTACGTCTTCCCGTTCAACCTGACGCTGTCCGCGTCCGGCTACTACCAGAGCGGCACTCCGCTCTCGCGGATCGGCTGGTGGAACGGCTACGAGGGCCCGGAGCTCTTCCTGACTCCCCGCGGAAGCGAGGGCCGCTCGCCCGAGACCTACGAAGTCGATCTGCATCTCGACTACGGTCTGTGCGCTGGGGCCGGTGACCATCCACTTCCTGGCGGACCTCTTCAACGCCCTCAACCGTCAGCAGACCCTCGACGTCGATCAGGTCTGGGCGCTTCGACCAGGCCGACAACGACTCGCCCGACGCCGACCAACGATCACTACGGCTTGCCCAACACGTTCCAGCAGCCGCGCACGCTGCGGCTCGGATTGCGGGTCAGCTTCTAGGCGGAAGTCCGCCCGTCCGGCTGCGGCGGCGCCGGGCCGCTCCGGACAGGCATTCACCCATGCCGACCGAGTACAGCGTCGAGATCCGGGGCCTGACGAAGCGTTTCGGCGGACTCGGCGGCGGTCGATGCCGTCTCGCTCGACATCCGACGCGGCGAGTTCTTCTCGCTGCTCGGCCCCTCGGGCTGCGGCAAGACGACGCTCCTGCGCATGATCGGCGGGTTCGAGCTGCCGACCGAAGGGCACGATCGCGAATCCAGCGGCGCGGACATGACGCACGTGCCGCCGTACCGGCGCCCGGTCAACATGGTCTTCCAGCACTACGCGCTCTTCCCGCACCTGACCGTGCGAGGAGAACGTCGCCTTCGGGATGCGGTACAAGGGGATCCCGCGCGGGCAGGAGGCGGCGCAAGGTCGCGGACGCCCTGAAGCTCGTGCAGCTCTCGGGCTTCGAGAAGCGGCGCCCGCACGAGCTCTCCGGAGGACAGCGGCAGCGCGTGGCGCTCGCCCGGGCGCTCGCGCTCGAGCCGGAGGTGCTGCTCCTCGACGAGCCGCTCGGCGCCCTCGACCAGAAGCTCCGCAAGGAGGTGCAGGTGCAGTTGAAGCATCTGCAGCGCGCGCTCGGCATCACGTTCGTCTTCGTCACCCACGACCAGGAAGAGGCGCTGACGATGAGCGACCGGATCGCGGTGATGAACCGGGGACGCGTCGAGCAGATGGACGAGGCGGCGCGCGTCTTCGAGCGGCCCGCGACCGAGTTCGTCGCGAACTTCATGGGCGCCTCGAACTTCTTCGCCGCCCGCGTGCGCGAGGCGCGGCCGGGTTCGATGGGGCTGGTACTCGCGGCGGGCGGCGAAGTGCGCCTGTCCGTCAACGGGACGCGGTACCGCGCCGGGTGAGGAGGTCCGCTTCGTCGTCCGCCCGGAGAAGCTCGACCTGCGCGGACGGGATCTCTCGAGCGCACGGCGTGCCGTCGGTCGCCGTGACGATCGAGGACCGCGTCTACCAGGGCGTGAGCACGGTCTGGATGGTCCGCGACGGCGCGGGGGAGCGTTTCGTCGTCTACGAGCAGAACGAGCGCCCGTTCGAGGAGGGCTCGCAGTTCGCCGTCGGCGGCGGCGCCTTCCTGTGCTGGAACGCGCGGCACGCCGTGCTGCGTCGGCGCCGGGAGCCCGGGAAGGCGTGATGGACGCCGCGAGTGCGGAGGCCCGGCGCGGGCGGGCTACGCGCTCGCCCTGCCGACGTGGCTCACACTCGGCGTCTTCTTCCTCCTGCCGCTCGCGATCCTCTTCGCCATCAGCTTCGGCCAGCGGGGTACCTACGGGGGGCTCAAGCCGATCGAGGACCTCGCCCTCTACATCACGTCGGGGAAGTTCCTCGCCAACTACGCCCGGTCGTTCCACGCGATCTACCTCCAGATCTTCTGGCGGTCGATCTGGATGGCGGTCGTCACGACGGGGCTCTGCCTCGCGATCAGCTATCCCGTGGCCTACTACATCGCCATCGCCGCTCCCGCGCGCCGCCGAAACCTCCTGCTCGGCCTCGTCGTCGTCCCGTTCTGGACGAGCTTCCTGATCCGGACCTACGCCTGGATGTTCATCCTGCGGACCGAGGGGCTCATCAACCACACGCTCCTGGGCTTCGGCCTCATCTCGCAGCCCCTCGAGCTCCTGTACAACAACTTCTCCGTCCTTCTCGGCCTCGTGTACGGCGAGCTCCCGTTCATGATCCTGCCCATCTACGCGTCGCTCGAGAAGCTCGACCGGACGCTGCTCGAAGCCTCCGCGGACCTCGGAGCGCCGGCGCGACGACGTTCCGCCGGGTCACCGTCCCGCTCACGATGCCGGGCGTCGTGGCCGGCGTCATCCTCGTCTTCGTTCCGAGCCTCGGACAGTTCATCGTCTCGGACCTGCTCGGCGGCGCGAAGACGATCCTGGCCGGGAACCTGATCCAGAACCAGTTCGCGGTCGCGCGGAACAAACCGTTCGGCTCGGCGGTGGCGTTCGAGCTGACGGCCGCCGTGCTGGCGCTTCTCTTCGCCTACGCGCTGTACACGAAACGGAAGGGCCAGGACGTGCTCCTGTGAAGCGGGGCGCCTGGCTGACCGCGTACGCCTGGCTCGTCTACCTCTTTCTCTACGCGCCGATCGCGATCCTGGTCGTTTTTTCCTTCAACCGCGGCCGTCAGACCGCCGTGTGGGAGGGTGGCACGCTCGAGTGGTACCGGAGCCTCCTCCACAACGATCTGATCCTCGCCTCGATGCGCAACAGCCTGATCGTGGGGCTCGTCAGCACCGCGGCCGCGACGGTCATCGGAACGCTCGTCGCCCTCGCGCTCGGCCGCTACGCCTTCCGCGGCGAAGGCTTCACCCGGAGCCTCCTGTATCTCCCGATCATCATTCCGGAGATCGTGCTGGGGGCGGCGCTCGTGACGTTCTTCGGGGTCCTGGCGTTTCGCCTGTCGCTCGTGACGGTCGTGATCGCGCACATCGTGTTCAGCATCTCCTACGTCGCGATCGTCGTGCGGGCGCGGCTCGCGGGCTTCGACCGGTCGCTCGAGGAGGCCGCCCTCGACCTCGGAGCCCGGCCGCTCGCGACGTTCTTGCGGGTGACCCTGCCGCTCATCACGCCCGGAATCGTCGCCGGGGCGCTCCTCTCCTTCACGATCTCGATCGACGACTACGTGATCACGTCCTTCGTGGCGGGGGTGGGCGCGACGACGCTGCCGCTCCAGATCTACTCGATGCTGAAAGTCGGCGTGACCCCGGAGGTCAACGCGGTCTCGACGATCCTGCTCGCCGTGACGGTCGTGCTGATCGTCATCGCGCAGAGACTGCAGCAGTCCCCGGCCGAGAGGGAGACGTCTTCGTGAGCGCCGGGTCGCGGGCGCTCGGGGCCGCGCTCGTCGGGGCCGTCCTCTGGTCGGCCGCCTGCCGCCGCGCGGAAGAGCCCCCGTATCCCGGCCCCGGCGAGAAGAAGCTCAACATCTACATCTGGTCGGAGTACCTCCCCAAGGAGGTCATCGACGAGTTCACCCGGCGCACCGGAATCGCGGTGAACTACGACCTCTACGACTCGAACGAGCCGGTGCTCGAGAAGCTCCAGTCGGGGGTCGCGGCCTACGACCTCGTCGTGCCCTCCGACTACATGGTGCGGATCCTGATCCAGTTGAAGCTCCTGCGGCCTCTCGACAAGGCGCGCTTGAAGAACTTCGGCAACCTCGACCCGCGCTTCCTCGACCAGGAGTTCGATCCGGGCAACGGCTACTCGTTCCCCTACGTCTGGGGCACCACGGGATACGGCTACGACCGCCGGAAGGCGGGGCGCGTGCTCGACAGCTGGGCCCCGCTCTTCGATCGAGGCCAACAAGGGCCAGATCCTGATGCTCGACGACATGCGGGAGTGCTTCGGGGTGGCGCTCAAGTACCTCGGCCACTCCTTGAACAGCACCGATCCGGCGATCCTGAAGCAGGCGGCGGATCTCTTGAAGAAGCAGAAGCCCCTGGTCAAGACCTACAACAGCAGCGACTACGAGAACATCCTGGCCTCCGGAGACGTGACCTACTCCCACGGCTACAACGGCCAGATCGCCAAGGTCGTGGCGCGCGACCCGGCGCGGTTCGCCTACGCGCTTCCGAAGGAGGGCGCGACGATCTGGATGGACAGCATCTGCCTCCCGTACGGCGCGCGGAACGTCGAGTCCATCTACGCCTTTCTCGACTACATTCTGGAGCCCGAGGTCAATGCCCGAATCGTCAACGGCGTCAGCTACGCGAGCGCGAACGTTGCGGCGCGCCGGTTCATCCGGCCGGAGATCCTGAACGACACGGCGATCTATCCCTCGGCCGAAGCGCTCTCGCGCTGCGAGTTCGTCAAGGACATCGGGGACGCGACGACGATCCTGGACGAGTATTGGACCGAGATCAAGGCGCAGTGAGGCTCGACGCGAAGTAGGATTGTCCGGCCGAAAGGAGCCGACCTCCATGAAGAGCTATCAGAACTTCGTCGACGGCCAGATGGTCGCGGCCGTGGAGGGTCAGGACGAGCCGATCGTCAGCCCGGTCAACGAGGAGACGATCGCGCGCGTGCCGAAGGGAACGGAGAAGGACGTGGACCGGGCGGTCGGCGCCGCGGCGGTGGCCTTCGAGAAGTGGATCGACTCGACGCCGCAGGACCGGAGCCTGATGTTGTTGAAGCTCGCGGACCGCATCGAGCAGAACGCCGAGGAGCTGGCCCAGCTCGAGGCGGTCAACGTCGGCAAGCCGATCGGCCTCGCGCGCTCGGAAGTTCCGTTCCTGGTCGACAACCTGCGGTTCTTCGCCGGCGCCGCCCGCTGTCAGGAGGGCAAGGCCGCGGGTGAGTACCTCGCCGGCTACACGAGCATCATCCGCCGCGAACCCGTGGGGGTCGTCGGCTCGATCGCGCCCTGGAACTACCCGCTCATGATGGCGATCTGGAAGATCGGCCCGGCGCTGGCGGCGGGCAACACCGTGGTGCTCAAGCCCTCGGAACAGACGCCGCTCACGTCGCTCCGGCTGGCCGAGCTCGCGGCGGACATCTTTCCGCCCGGAGTCTTCAACGTCATTACGGGGCATGGCGAGCCCGTCGGCGCCGGCCTCGTGCGGCATCCGAGAGTCAACATGGTGTCTCTGACGGGCGACGTCGCGACCGGTAAGGAGGTCGCGAAGGCCGCGTCGGCGACCCTGAAGCGCGTCCACCTCGAGCTCGGCGGCAAGGCGCCCGTCGTGATCTTCGACGACGCCGACATGGATCTCGTCATCCCCGGTATCAAGATGGCGGGCTTCGCGAACAGCGGCCAGGACTGCACCGCCGCCTGCCGGCTCTACGCGAGCGCGCGCATCTACGACAAGTTCCTGGCGGACCTCGTGCCGGCGGTCGAGTCGCTCGAGGTCGGCGACATCCAGAAGGACAGCACCAACATGGGCCCGGTCATCTCGGCCGAGCACCGGAAGCGGGTCACGGGCTTCCTCGACCGAGCGAAGTCGAGCGGGCACGTGCGGATTCTGACGGGCGGCGGGGCCGGGAGCGGAAAAGGCTTCTGGCTGAAGCCGACGATCGTCGCCGACGCCCTGCAGAAGGACGAGATCGTGCAGAAGGAGGTCTTCGGCCCGGTCATCACGGTCACACGCTTCCGGGACGACGACGAGGCGTTGCGCTGGGCCAACGACGTGGACTACGGCCTCTCGGCCTCCGTCTGGACCTCCAACGTGAACCGCGCCTTGAACGCGGCGCGGCGGCTGCGCTTCGGGACGGTCTGGATCAACGATCACCTGCCGCTCGTCTCCGAAATGCCGCACGGCGGCTACAAACAGTCCGGCTACGGCAAGGACATGTCGATGTACGCCCTCGAGGACTACACGCAGGTCAAGCACGTCATGGCCCGGATCGCGCAGGTCGTGGGCGCGAGCTTCCTGCCGGCGTAGTCAGTCCGCGCGCAGGGCGCGCACCGGATCGATTCGGGTCGCGCGCAGGGCGGGGACGACGCTCGCCAGGAGAGCCGTCGCGGCGAGCAGAAGTGTGGCGGCGGCGAGGGTCGCCCCGTCGCGGGCCGGCACCCCCACGAGAAGGCCGGTGAGCAGCCGCGCGAGGGCGAGGGCCGCCGCGAGGCCCACGAGCAACCCTCCGCCGACGGGAATCAGGGCCTGGCGGAGGAGGAGCCCGAGGATCCGTTTCCGGCCGGCGCCAAGGGAGAGGCGAACCCCGATCTCCCGCGTGCGCTCGACGATCCCGAAGGACGTCACGGCGTAGATCCCGGCCAGGGCCAGGGCGAGGGCCGCGGCGCCGAAGAGTTCGAGGAGCCGGGTCTGAAAGCGCCGGTCCGCGAGCGAGGCGTCGAGCGCCTCCTCCATCGGGCGAATGCTCGCCGCGGCGACGTCCCGGTCGAGCGCCTGGATCTCTCGCCGCACGGCGGGGACGAAGCGGAGCGGGTCGCCGTCGGTCCGCACGGCGACGCAGAAGATGTTGGCGAGCCAGACCGACACGTCCGGGGGAGTCTGGGCGAAGGGCACGTAGACGTCGGCCGTGCCTTCGGCGTCGAGGCCCGTGTGCTTGACGTCGCCGACGACGCCGACGATCTCGACGGTGCGCCAGGCTTCGGTGTCGTCGATCTTCAAGCGCGCGCCGATCGGGCTCGCGCCGGGGAAGCGCTGCCGGGCGAGCGTCTCGCTCACGAGCGCGACCGGCACGCCGCGGGCCGAGTCGCGCGCGTCGAACTCCCGCCCGGCGCGCAGCGGCACCCCGAGCGTCCGAAAGTATCCGGGACCGGCGGCGCGGTAGTTGGCGAGCGGCGCCTTCGTCCGGTCGACCTCGGCGCTCCCGTCGATCAGGAAGGAGATGTTCGCGCGCCAGTTCGTCAGCGGGTTGAGCGAGGCCGCCGCGGCGCGGGTCACTCCCGGCAGCCCGGCGAGGCGCTCAGTCACTCGCTCGGAGTAGAGATGGATCGCTTCCGGCGTGCCGTAACGGCTCTTGGGAAGCGAGAGCTGAACGGCCAAGAGGTTCCGGGGCTCGAAGCCGGGGTCGGCCGACTGCAGGCGGTGGAGCGTTCGCAGGAGCAGGCCCGCACCCACCAGGAGCACGAGCGAAAGCCCGACCTCCGCCGCCACGAGCGCGGCCCGCGCGCGGCCGTTACGCCGGCCGCCCGAGCCCCCCCGGCCGGCTCCCTGGAGGCCTTCGGCGAACCCGCGGCCGCTGCCCTGGAGCGCCGGAACGAGCCCGATGGCGATTCCGGCCGCGAGCGACAGCGCCAGGTTGAACGCGAGGACCGGCAAGTCGAGGCCGATCTCCGCGGCGCGCGGAAGGGTCGCGGGGCCGAGGGCGAGGAGCGCGCGGATTCCCGCGCGAGCGAGCAGGAGGCCGAGCGCGCCACCCGCGAGCGCGAGGACGGTCGCCTCGGCGAGGAGGCGCCGGACGAGGTCGCTCCGGCGCGCCCCGAGAGCGGACCGCAGGGCGAGCTCGCCGCGGCGGGCGAGGATCCGCGAGAGCAGGAGATTGGCCAGGTTCGCGCAGGCGATCAGGAGCACGACGCCGACGGACGCCTGCAGCACGAGGAGGACGCGCCGGTAGCCGCCGACCACCTGCTCGGCCAGCGGCGAAACGCGAATTCCCTCCCGGTTGGCGTTGGCGTCCGGATGCTCGGCCTTCAGCCCCGCAGCGAGCGCGTTCAAGTCCTCCGTGGCTTTCCCGAGCGTCGCCCCCGGGCGGAGGCGGCCGATCAAGCGCAGGAACCCGGACGCCCGCGACGCGCGCCTCGGGTCGGCCTCGTAGGCCACGGGCGCAGCGAGCTCGGCCCCGGCCGCGAGGAAGGGGAACTCCCGTGGAAGGACGCCGATCACGGTGAAGGGTTCGCCGTTGATCGTGACGACGCGCCCCAGGACTGCCGGGTCCCCTCCGAAGCGCGACGTCCAGAGCGCGTGGCCGAGCATCAGGACGCGAGGGGCGCCCGGTCGCTCCTCCTCCGGAAGGGGAGTCCGGCCGAGGGCCGCGCGCACGCCGAGGAGCCGGAAGAATCCGCTCGAGGTCCACTGGGCGCGCAACGCCACCGGCTCTTCGACGCCGGTCAGGTTCGCGCTGCCGCCGGCCCACGCGGCCAGAGCGTCGAGAGTCCGCACGGTCGCCTTCAAGTCCAGGAAGTCGGCGATCGAAAAGGGTTGGCGGTCGCTTCCCGGCTCGCGCGAGTGGAGCACGACCAGGCGGTCGGCGTCCGCGACCGGGAGCCGGGAGAGGAGGACGGCGTGGACGACCGTGAACATGGCCGTGTTGGCGCCGATCGCGACCGCCAGCGTCGCGACGACGGCCGCCGCGAAGGCGGGACGGCGGATCTGGGCGCGCGACGACGAGCGCAAATCGCGGAGGAGAGCGAGGAGCATGGGGGAGGCCTCCCACCCGGCAACGTAGCAATCGGATCTGATATCATCAATGATGAAGTTTTATGACACTGATATCAGTGGATGTGAAGTAGGGCCGGTCCGGTGGATCTCCGCCACCTCCAGACCTTCCAGGCGGTCCTGCGCGAAGGGAGCTTTCGAGGCGCCGCGACCGCGCTCCGCATCGCCCAGCCGACGGTGACCCTCCATATCCAGGGGCTCGAGGCCGAGCTCGGCCTCGAGCTCTTCGACCGCCGGGGAAGGCGGCGCGAGCTCACGGCCGCCGGGGACCTGCTCGCCTCCCGCGCGCTCCCGATCCTGGACGCCCTGGATGCCCTCGCCCGGAGCGCCGCCGAGCTGCGAGACGGGCGAAGCGGCCTCCTGCGCATCGGCTCGATCGAGCCGGCCGCGAGCCGCCGCGTGGCGCCGCTCCTGGCTCGCCTGCGCGCCCGGCGCCCGGCGCTGCGCGTGAAGCTCGAGGTGGGAGGGACGGCCGGCGTGAGCCGCGCTGTGGCGGACGGCCTCGTCGACGTCGGCCTCTGCTCGGCGCCCCCGACGGAGCTCGGGCTTCGCTTCGAGCCCCTCTTCTCGGAGGAGATGGCGCTCCTCGTGCCGGCCCGACACCGTCTCGCGCGGGCGAAACGCCTCCCGGCCCGCGCCCTCGTCGGTGAGCCCCTGCTCCTGACCGAGCAGGGATGCTCCTATCGCCAGGCCGTCGAGTCCGCCCTCCAGCAGCGGGGCGTCCGGGTCGAGTGGGCGCTCGAATGCGGGAGCACGGAGACCCTCCGGTCGTCCGTGCGGCATGGCCTGGGTCTCGCCATCCTCCCGCGCCTGGCGGCTAGCCCGCCGCCGCCGGGGACCGTGCTCCGCCGATTCGACGACCTCGCGCTCGCGCTTCCGGTGGGTCTCGCCACGCGGCCGGACGCCGCCCCCGCGCCTCCGGCCCTCGAAACGCTGCTGGCGGCGCTGCGCCGCGAGCGCCCGGCTACGCGACCCAGACGGTCTTGACGTTGACGAACTCGCGGATGCCGTGCACGGAGAGCTCGCGCCCGTATCCCGAGTGCTTGACGCCTCCGAAGGGAAGCCGGGGATCGCTCTTGACCATGCCGTTGACGAAGACCGCACCCGCCTCGATGCCGGAGACCAGGCGCTCGCGCTCGGCGGGGTCGTTCGTCCAGGCCGAGGCCCCGAGGCCGAAGCGCGTGCGGTTGGCGAGGGCGATCCCCTCCTCGAGGCTCCGGAACCGGAAGAGGCTCGCGACCGGTCCGAAGATCTCTTCGTCGGCGCCGGGGCTCCCGAGCGGGACCTCCGCGAGCACCGTCGGCGCGTAGAAGTTTCCGGGCCGCTCGAGCGCCTTCCCTCCGAGCAGGAGCTTCGCCCCCGCCGCGACGGTGGCCTTGACCTGCTCGTCCACCTCCGCGCGGATGGACGGGGTGGCCAGCGGGCCGATCTCGACGGAGGGATCGATCGGGTCGCCGACCTTCAAGGCGGCCATCTTCTCGACGAAACGCCGCTCGAACTCCGCGGCGATCGCCTCGTGGACGAGGAAGCGCTTGGCCGCGATGCACGACTGGCCGTTGTTGATCGTGCGGGCTCGGACGGCCGTCGTCGCGGCGACCTCGAGATCGGCCGAGGGCATCACGAGGAACGGGTCGCTCCCGCCGAGCTCGAGGACGACCTTCTTGATCTGGGCGCCGGCGGCGCGCCCGACGGCGGATGCCGGCCGCCTCGCTTCCCGTCAGCGTCACGGCCGCGATCCGAGGATCCTCGATGAGCGACGCGACGCGCGCCGAAGCGACGAGGAGCGTCTGGAAGACCCCTTCCGGGAAGCCCGCGCGCCGGAAGATCTCCTCGATCGCGAGCGCGCACTGCGGGACGTTCGAGGCGTGCTTGAGCAGGCCGACGTTCCCGGCCATCAGCGCGGGCGCGGCGAACCGGAAGACCTGCCAGAAGGGGAAGTTCCACGGCATGATCGCGAGCACCGGGCCGAGCGGCTGGTAGCGCACGAAGCTCGCGAAGTCCCGTCGGACTGCGACCGGCTCGTCGGCGAGGAAGGCCGGCGCGTTCTCGGCGTAGTAGCGGCAGACCCAGGCGCACTTCTCCGCCTCCGCCACCGCGGCGCCGATCGGCTTTCCCATCTCGAGCGTCATCAGCTCGCCGAAGCGCGCCTTCTCGGTCTCGAGGATCTCCGCCGCCCGTTTCATGAGCGCCGCGCGCTCGGCAAACGGCGTCTCCCGCCAGCGGCGGAAGGCGGCGATCGAGGCCGCGAGCTTTCGCTCGACTTCGTCGGGGGTCGCCGGCTCGAAGTGCTTGAGCAGGACGCCGGTCGCGGGATTGATCGATTCGATGCTCACGGCTCTCCTCCTCCGGGGTCGAAGCGTACCGCCATGCCGCGCCGCGAGAGGTCCTCGAAGAACGACTCGGGGGCGACGGCGGTCTCCGGGCAGAGGACGCCCGGCTGCGAGATCGCGCCCGAGGCGAGCATCTGCGCCGCGATCGAGAGCGGGACTCCGGTGTCGAGCGCCCCGGCCGCCATTCCCCAGGCCTCGTGGGGCAGGACCGTCATCTCGCGCGCGGGCGGTCTCGCGGCGGCCGCGCCGCCGGCCGGAGGCCTCCACCCGCAAGACGTCGCAGTCGTCGGGCTCGCCCTCCGCGGGGGGCGCCTGGCGGGCGGCGAGCGCGAGCAGCATTTCCCGGGGCGAGACACCCCGGACGAGCTTCTCGCGGGACGCGAATCCGAGATCGACCAGGAACTTCATCTTCCGGGTGAACTCCGGCTCGAAGGCCACCTTGAAGCTCGCCGCGCGGAGCGTCGGGAAGGAGCGCGGGAACATCGCGACCTCGGAGTGGAGCGTGTAGAACGCGCGGACCCTTCCGACGGGCGGCGGGAACTCGATCTCCTCCTCGCCGCTCCCGGGCGGGACGGCCAGGGCGTGTCCGTCGCGGAAGACCATCGGCTCGAGCGAGAACTCGTCGATGACCGTGTCGAGGGCGTAGGGCACGGGGAGCGGTCCCGAGGCCCGCCGGTCGACGCACCCCACCCGGACGTGGATCTCCTCGACCGTGTCGAAGCTTCGGGCGAGCGCTCCGGCCATCACGTTGGTGATTCCGGGGGTCGAGCCCATGCCGAGGAGCGCCGGCACGCCCGCGCGGCGGAAGTCCTCGTCGAGCGCGAACTGCTTCACGCGAGCCGTGGTACAGGCCGCCGAGGTCCGTGTACGGCACGCGCGCCGCGAGCGCCGCCCGCATGACCGGGACGTTGAAGTAGTAGGTCACGCAATTGGCGACGGCGTCGTGCCCTTCGAGGAGGCGCGCCGTCGCCTCCTCGTCCCGCACGTCCACCACGGCCGCCGCGACCCGCCGGTCGGGAGTCGCGACCGGCCCTCGATCGGCGGCCGTGATCGAAACGTCGGGCGCGAACTCGAGGAGGTCGCGCACGACGACGGAGGCCATGGCGCCGGCGGCGCCGAGGACGGCGATGCGCAGGCGCTCAGTCCTCCTCGTCCGGGACGACTTCGGGGGTCGCCTGATCGACCTCCTTCAGCGTGTCCTCGAGGGCGTCGAGGACCTTGTCGATCAGGGCGTTCGAGATGTTCAGCGCCGGCTCGATGCGGACCACCTTGGAGTTGGTCAGCGTGCCGGCGACGAGAACGCCGCGGTTGAAGAGCCCCGCCACGACCTTGTAGCCGACCTCGGAGTTCGCGAACTCGAGGCCGAGGAGGAGCCCCTTGCCGCGCGCCTTGCGGATGATCCGGTCGTAGGAGAGCTGGAGGGCGATCAGCTGCCCGAGGAAGTACTTCCCCTTGCGCGCCGCCTGCGCCGGCAGGTCCTCCTCGAGCGTGACGTTGACCGCGGCGATGCCGGCGGCGCACGCGAGCGGGTTGCCGCCGAAGGTCGAGGTGTGGATGAAGGGGTTCGTCTCGAGCACGTTCCAGATCTTCGGGGTCGAGATGAAGGCCGAGAGCGGCATCACGCCGCCGCCCAGCGCCTTGCCGAGGCACATGATGTCGGGGACCGTGTTCCAGTGCTCGACGCCGAACATCTTGCCGGTGCGGCCCGAGCCCGGTCTGCACCTCGTCGGCGATCAGCAACGCTCCGTACTCGTCGCACGCCTTCCGGATCCGCGGCCAGAAGTCGTCCGGCGGCACGATCGCGCCGGCCTCGCCCTGGACCGGCTCCATGATGACGGCGGCGACCCCGGCCCCCGTCGCGTCGGCCTTGTAGAGCTCGTCGATCACGGCGTCCGCGTCGCCGAACTCGACGAACTGGATGCCGGGCAGCAGCGGCAGGAACGGCTCCCGGTACTGCCACTTGCCGAGGAGCGACAGCGAGCCGCAGCTCTTGCCGTGAAAGCCGCGCAGCGAGGAGATGAAGTTCGGCTTCCCGGTGTAGAGGCGGGCGAGCTTGATCGCGCCCTCGACGGCGTCGGTGCCGTTGTTGATGAAGAAGGAGTACTGGAGATCGCCGGGCGCGATCTCGCCCAGGAGCTCCGCGAGCGCGCCGCGCAGCGGGTCGAGCAGCTCCTGGGAGGAGAGCGGCATGCGGGCGAGCTGATCCGCGACCGCCTTGACGATCTTCGGGTGGCGGATGCCGGCGCTGTAGATGCCGTATCCGCCCGAGGCAGTCGATGAACTCCCGCCCCATGATGTCCCGGAACATCGAGCCCTGGCCCTCCCACTCGAGCGCCGGGCTCTCGCGCATCTCGATGACCGACTTGCGGTAGTCGAGGTAGCCGCGGTTGTAATAGAAGGAGAAGTTGTCGACCGTGTCGGCGACGATCTTCGCCTTCTGCTCGTCCGACAGCTCCGGCGTCGAGATGATGTCCAGCCAGCGCTGGGACTCCTTCAGGATTTCCTTGGTGTCCATGGTGACCCCACTTCCGTTCGTGAAGACTCTTCCTGTCCGCGGGCTCGTCGCGGCGGACTAGGAGTCGGCGACCGAGAAGAAGATACCGCCGCTTACGCGAGCGCATGCTCGAGCACCTCCAGCCCCTCGTGGAGCTCGTCGTCGGTGATCGTCAGGGGCATGAGCGTCCGGATCACGTTGCCGTGCGTGCCGGCCGAGAGGAGGATCAGGCCGTTCTCGTACGCCTCGCCGGATCACGCCGGCCGTCCGCTCCTTGTCCGGTTCCCGGCTCGCGCGGTCGGTCACGATCTCGAGCGCCCGCATCGCGCCCAGGCCCCGCGCCTCGCCGATGAAAGGAAAGCGCTCGACGAAGCCGTGGAAGCGGCTCTCGACGATCGCGCCCGATTTCGGCGGCGCGCTCGGGCAGCCGATGCTCCTCCAGGAAGTCGATGCGCGGCGAGCGCCGCGGCGCAGGAGACCGGATTGCCCGTGTAGGTTCCGCCGAGCCCGCCGACCGGGGCGCGGTCCATGATCTCGGCCCGCCCGGTCACGGCCGAGATCGGGAGCCCGCCGCCCAGCGACTTCGCCATCGTCAGGAGGTCGGGCTCGACATCGTAGTGCTCGCACGCGAAGAGCCGGCCCGTGCGTCCGAAGCCGGTCTGCACCTCGTCCACGACGAAGAGGATTCCGTGCTCGCGGCAGAGGCGCGCGAGGTGCGCGACCGCTTCGGGCGGCGCGACGACGAAGCCCCCTTCGCCGAGCACGAGCTCCATCACGACGCACGCGACCTTCTCGGCGGCCACCTGCGTGAAGAAGAACTCCTCGACGGCGGCGATCCAGCCCTCGACGCTCCCGTAGGGCATCCGGTAGGGATAGGGGTAAGGGAGCCGATAGACCTCGGGGGCGAAGGGCCCGAAGCCGAACTTGTACGGGCGCACCTTGCTCGTCATCGACATCGTCAGCAGCGTGCGGCCGTGGAACGCGTGGTCGAAGACGACGACGGCCTCGCGCCCCGTGGCGCTGCGCGCGATCTTCACGGCGTTCTCGACCGCTTCGGCGCCGCTGTTGACGAGCATGGTCTTCTTCGCGAACGAGCCGGGGGTGATCCGGTTCAGCCGCTCGGCGAGGGCCACGTACCCCTCGTAGAGCGCGACGGAGAAGCAGGTGTGGGTCAGGCGGCCGAGCTGCTCCCGGGCGGCCGCGACGACCGCCGGGTTCGCGTGGCCGACGTTCAAGGTCCCGATCCCGCCGGCGAAGTCGATGAAGACGTTCCCGTCGACGTCCGTCAAGAGGGCCCCGGAGGCCCGCTCGGCGAAGATCGGAGTCGCGTGGGAGATCCCGGCCGGGACCGCCGCTTCCCGTCTCCGGTAGAGGGCGGCCGAGCGGGGGCCCGGGACGGCGGTCTTCAAGACGATCGAGCGAGACATGGCGGCGACCTAAGGTCGAAGAAGATGAGCCGGAATCGGCTCGGACGGGAGCCTATCACGGGGGCCGAAAATCGCGCCGGGACGGGGTTAACCTCCTGAAATATCGTGGCTTCCGGCCCGCGCCCGGTGTAGGATGCGCTCGATTTCGAGACCGGCCGGGCCGGGCCGCGGGAGGGCGCGAGCAGGCGTGAGAGAAGAGTCGGCTTCCAGACCCGGTCCGGCCGCTCCCGCCCCGGGAGAGGGCCTCGCGCGGGTCCTCGGCCGCTTCGACCTGGTCCTCTTCACGGTCTGCGCCATCCTGACGATCGACACGCTGGCCTCGTCGGCGGCCATGGGCGTACTCGTGGTTCTCCTGGTGGGCCATCACGATGATCGTCTTCTTCATCCCGTACGGCCTCATCACGGCGGAGCTCGGGTCGGCCTGGCCGGGAGAGGGCGGCGTCTACGTCTGGGTCCGCGAGGCTTTCGGGCCGAAGTGGGGCTCGACGGTCGCCTGGTTGTACTGGATCAACAACGCGACCTGGATTCCCGTCGGTCTACCTGATCTTCGCCGGCACCTTCTCGCAGATGTTCCTGAAGACCCACTCGACGTGGCAGGAGGCCGGGATCGCCATCGTCCTGACGTGGATCACGGTCGCCGTCGGTGTCGTCCGCCTCGAGGTCTCGAAGTGGGTGCCGAACCTCGGCGCGGTGGTCAAGGCCCTGATCTTCCTCGCGCTCGGGGTGCTCGGGCTGTCGGCGCTCCTCCGCGGGCGGCCGCCGTCGAGCGACGTTCTCGGTCGCGGAGCCTGGCTGCCGCGGTGGAACGACACCCTCGCGTATCTCCCGGCGCTCCTCTACTCGACTTTCGGCTTCGAGCTGATGAGCTCGGCCGGCGGGGAGATGCGGCACCCGAAACGCGACGTGCCGATCGTGATCTTCTGGTCGGGCGCGGTCATCGCGGTCCTCTACTCGTTCGCCATCGGCGGGATCCTCTTCGCGGTGCCGACCGAGAAGCTGTCGATCGTCACCGGGACTTGGGACGCGCTCGCCGTCCTCGGAAAGGAGTGGGGCCGCGCGGGGGACACGGTGGTGTTCCTGCTCGGCCTCGGGCTTCCTGTACGCGTGCGTCGCCAACGTCGTCACGTGGAGCCTCGGCGCGAACCGCGTGGCCGCCGTCGCGGCCGAAGAAGGGCATGTTGCCGGCGGCGCTCGGGCGGCTCCACCCGCGATTCCGCACGCCGTATCTCGCGTTCGTCGCGATGGGCTTCGTCTCGACGGGCCTGCTCGTCGGCGGCGCCTCCTCTCGAGCAGCCAGTCCAACATCTTCTGGATGACGTTCCGGATGACGGCGCTCTGTCTGCTCCTCTGCTACCTGCTCGTCTTTCCCGGCCTTCGTCGTCCTGCGCCACCGGCGGCCCGACCAGCCTCGCCCTTACCGAGTCCCAGGCGGCCCGGTGGGGGCGGCCGTCGCCGGGTGGGTCTGCACGCTCTACATCTTCGGGGCGTGCGTCCTCTTCTTCGTGCCTTCGCCGACGAGCCAGGCCCCGTTGAAGGAAGGGTTGATCCTCGGCGCCTTGACCGTCGCGACCGTCGTGATCGGCTGGCTGCTCATCCCGAAGGGCAAGCGCCTGGCGCGCGGGACCGGTCTATGATGCCGCGCGGCCGTCGCCCCGGGGCGTCGGCCTTCCCCGAGCGGAGGAGCTCTCCATGACCCAGGACTTCAAAGGCGCGCGCGAGGAATCCGCCTACGTCCTCGATCTGATCGGAAAGAAGACGCTGACGCCGCCCGAGCAGCGGCGGGTCATCGAGGAAGCGGTGCGCTACTGGACCGACTACGTCAACCCGGGGTTCCTCGAATATCGCAAGTCCGTCTCGACGGACTACACGGCGGTCGAGTGGCGCGACGAGGGCGCGGTCTTCCAGGACGTGCAGGGGAAGGAGTTCCTCGACATGCTCGGAGGCTTCGGGATCTACGTGACCGGCCACCGGCACCCGAAGGTCCTGAAGGCCGTCCGCGAGCAGCTCGACCGCCAGGCCATCCACTCCCAGGAGCTCATCGATCCGCTCCGGACGTACCTGGCGCACCTCCTGGCCATGATCGCGCCGGGAGACCTGCAGTACTCGTTCTTCACGAACTCCGGCACCGAGTCGATCGAGGCCTGCCTGAAGATGGCGATCCTGACGACCGGCCGGCACCACTTCGTCGGGACGATCGGCGCTTTCCACGGCAAGTCGCTCGGCTCGCTCGGCGGCACCTCCAAGGCGATGTTCCGGGAGCCTTTCCTCCCCTTGAAGCGGTGGACCCACGTTCCGTTCGGCGACGTGGACGCTCTCCGCATGATCGTCGCGAGCGGCGATTTCTCGGGGGACAAGGTGGCCGCGGTCGTTCTCGAGCCGATCCAGGGGGAGGGCGGCATCAACGTCGCGCCCCCGGGTTACCTCGCCGCGGCGCGCGAGATCTGCGACCGCTTCGGGGCGATGCTCGTCTTCGACGAGGTCCAGAGCGGCATGGGGCGCAGCGGCAAGATGTTCTGCTGCGAGCACGACGGCGTCGTGCCCGACTTGATGGCGCTCGGGAAGGGGTTCGGCGGCGGTGTGATGCCGATCGGCGCGTGCGTCGGCACGCCGAAGACGTGGGAGAAGTACATCGACAACCCGTTCCTGCACACGACGACGTTCGGCGGCAACCCGGTGTGCTGCGCGGCGGCGATTGCGACGATCCACGTGCTGCTCGACGAGGACCTGCCGCGGCAGGCGGGGGAGAAGGGGGAGTATCTGCTCCCCCGGTTGAACGCGCTCGCGAAGAAGTACCCGAAGGTCATGCAAAGCGCGCGCGGGCGCGGCCTGATGCTCGGCATGGAGTTCGTCAGCCACGACCTCGGCTACGCCGTCGCCAAGGCCCTCTTCGGGCGCGGCATCCTGATTTCGGGGACCTACATCAACGCGCAGGTGCTGCGCGTCGAGCCGCCGCTGCCGATCTCCTATCCGCAGCTCGACCGGTTCCTGGCGATGCTCGAGGAATCGCTGCAGGAGGTCTACCGGGCGGAGAAGCTCTAGGGACGGAAGGCCCGGCCCGCGGCCTTCGATCGCGTGAACCCGAGCGACCCCCTCCCGATCCGGTCCTCCTGCTACTGGCTCGCGACGCGCCCGCCCCGGCGGATCGAGGAATTGGTCGGCGACCGGACGGCCGACGTGGCCATCGTGGGCGCGGGCTTCACGGGGCTCTGGACCGCGCTCTTCCTGAAGGAGCTCGAGCCGGCCCTCTCGATCGTGGTCCTCGAGCAGGGGATCGCGGGCTACGGCGGCTCCGGCCGAAACGGCGGGATCGTGGGGGAGACGCTCGACCATTCCCACGAGCTCGCCGCGGCGCACTTCGGCTTCGAGGAAGCCCGCGAGCTCGCGCGCCTCGGCCGGGAGAACCTGGACGAGCTCCAGGCCTTTCTCTCCGACGCGCGGGATCGACGCCGAGTTCGAGCGCCAGGGACAGCTCGTCGCCGCCCACACGCCCCGGCACGCGGCGAGCCTGCAGGAATCGGTCGCCTTCGCGCACCGGCTCGGGCTTGCCGACTGGCGGTGGCTCGACGCCCGGGAAGCGCGCGCCGAGCTCTCGAGCCCGCTCTTCCTCGGAGCCGCCCTGGCGCCGAGGAGCGGGACGATCCATCCCGTGAAGCTGGTCGAGGGGCTCGTCGCCGAGGCGCGCCGCCTCGGCGTCGCGCTCCACGAGGAGACGCCGATCGGCGAGATCTCCGTCTCCGGCGGCCGGGTCGTCGCGCGGAGCCCGACCGGCTCCGTCTCGGCCGGGAAGCTGGTCCTCGCGACGAACGCCTACACGCACCTGCTCTGGCCGAGCCTCCTGCCGCGCTTCCTGCCCCTCTACGACTACGTTCTCGTCAGCGAACCGCTCGCGCCGGAGGAGAGGCGTTCGATCGGCTGGGAGAGGCGGCAGGGAGTGACCGACGCGCGGGCCTTCTTCAACTACTACCGTTTGACCGGAGACGGGCGAATCCTCTTCGGGACGAGCGAAGCGGCGTACTACCCCGGCAACCGCGTGGACCGGACGTGCGACCACTCGCCTCGGCACGTCGAGGCGCTGCGCGCGAGCTTCGAGCGCCACTTCCCGCAGCTCTCGGGCCTGCGCTTCCCCTACGCCTGGGGCGGGCCCATCTGCTCGACCACGCGCCTGACGCCCTTCTTCGGGTCGGCCGCGGGCGGGCGCGTGCACTACGGCCTCGGGTACACCGGGCACGGCATCGGAAGCACCCGGATCGCGGGGAAGATCCTCGCGCACCGGGTCCTCGGAGCGCGCGAGCCCACTCCTCGACCTCGCCATGGTCCGCCGGAAGCCCTTTCCCTATCCCCCCGAGCCGTTTCGCCGCGCGGCGGTGGCCCTCGTCACGCGGCGCCTCCGGGCCGTGGACCGGGGGGGGCGGCGCGGGCTGCTGCTCCGGGCCCTCGATGCGATCGGGATCGGCTTTTCCAGCTAGTTGCACAGCTACTTGTGCAACTGTGCACGGTTTTGACCCGTTCTCCACGAACGTGGGGTTGAAAACTGCAAAACTGTCGCTAGAATCTCGCACATTCTGCATAAAACGGAGGACAGAATGGCAAAGGCGAAGATCCTGAAATTCGACGCCGCCGGGCCCGGCCTCTCGAAGGCCGAGATCCTGAAGGTCTGCGACGCCGAGAACGTTCGGTTCATGCGGCTCCAGTTCACGGACATCCTCGGCGTCATCAAGAACGTCGAGATCCCGCGCTCCCAGTTCGAGAAGGCCCTCGACGGCGAGATCCAGTTCGACGGCTCCTCGATCGAGGGCTTCACGCGGATCGAAGAGTCGGACATGAACCTCGTCCCGGACCTCGCTTCGTTCGCGATCTACCCGTGGGCGCACGCGGGCGGCGAGAAGGTCGGGCGCCTGATCTGCGACGTCTACAACCCGGACGGGAGCCCCTTCGCCGGCTGCCCGCGCATGACCCTGAAGAAGCAGATGGACAAGGCCGCGGCCCTCGGCTACACGATGGTCACGGGGCCCGAGGCCGAGTTCTTCCTCTTCCGGCGCGACGCCAACGGCGACCCGATCGTGGACACGCACGACGAAGGGGCCTACTTCGATCTGACCCCCGTCGACCGGGGCGAGGAGGCCCGCCGCGACATCGTCCTCGCGCTCGAGCAGATGGGTTTCGAGGTCGAGGCGGCCCACCACGAGGTCGCGCCCGGCCAGCACGAGATCGACTTCAAGTACGCCGACGCCGTCACGACGGCCGACCGCGTCTCGACGTTCCGATTCGTCGTCAAGAAGGTCGCGATGGACCACGGCCTGCACGCGACCTTCATGCCGAAGCCCATCTTCGGCGTGAACGGCTCGGGCATGCACGTGCACCAGTCCTTCCTCGACAAGAAGGGCAACAACGTCTTCTACGACGCGAAGGCGAAGTACCAGCTCTCGAAGACCGCCCTCCACTACACGGGGGGAATCCTCCGGCACGCGCGGGCCTTCGTCGCCGTCACGAATCCGCTGGTGAACTCCTACAAGCGCCTCGTGCCCGGCTACGAGGCCCCGGTCAACGTGGCGTGGTCGATGCGCAACCGCTCGCCGCTCGTCCGCGTCCCGGCGCGCCGGGGCATGGGGACCCGCATCGAGGTGCGGATGCCCGACCCCTCGTGCAACCCCTATCTCGCCTTCGGGGTCATGCTCGCTTCGGGCATGGACGGCGTGAAGAACAAGATGGATCCGGGCGAGCCGGTGGACCGCAACGTCTTCAAGATGAGCGAACGCGAGAAGCGGCGCCTGCGAATCGAGCAGCTTCCGGCCAACCTCTCCGACGCCCTCGACAACCTGGAGAAGGACGAGGTCGTCACGGACGCTCTCGGAGAGCACATCCTGTCCCACTTCCTGGAGGCCAAGCGCGGCGAGTGGGCCGAATACATCTCGAAGGTGCAGCCGTGGGAAACGGAGAAGTACCTGGAGGCGTATTGAGCTCGTAGTCGGATGCCGCCCGCGCACGTCCGGCGGAGCTTTGCAAATATTATTAGGCTGATCTTCTGATCAGCCTAATTTTTTAAGGTATGAAGAGCCGTCCCCTGAAAGAACGTCTGGCCGGCGACCGGCCGCTGCTGCTCGACTCGGCGATGGGCACC
Source organism: uncultured Acidobacteriota bacterium (assembly GCA_963707935.1). Classification (GTDB taxonomy): domain Bacteria; phylum Acidobacteriota; class Thermoanaerobaculia; order UBA5066; family Gp7-AA6; genus DATBFU01. Next base: position 244,596 of record CAVPRN010000005.1, read on the forward strand.
GAGCTCGAGCGGCGGGGGGCGCGGTCGGCCCTTCCGCTCTGGTCGGCCTGGGCCCTGCTCGAGTCGCCGACGCTCGTGCTCGCGATTCACCGCGACGATCTGGAAGCGGGCGCCGACATCCTGACGGCGAATACCTTTCGGACCCATCGGCGCAGCCTCGAGAAGGTCGGCAAGCGGCGGCGCGCCGAAGAGCTGACCCGCCAGGCCGTCGAGCTCGCGCGGCGTGCGGCCGGGGAGTCGGAGCGGCCGATCCTCGTCGCCGGCTCCCTCTCGCCGCTCGAGGACTGCTATCGCCCCGACCTCGTGCCCGACGACGGGACGCTCTGGCAGGAGCACGGGCAGCAGGCGAGCCTGCTCCAGTCGGCGGGAGCCGATCTCATCCTCGCCGAGACGCACAATACGATCCGCGAGCTCGTCGCGGCGGTGCGCGCCGCGAAGGAGACGGGCCTGCCGGTCATCGCGTCGGCCGTGACCGACGGCAGCGGGAAGCTCCTTTCGGGAGAACCGGTCGAGGACGCGGCGAAGGCGCTCGGCCCGCTCCGGCCCGACGCCCTCGCGATCAACTGCGTCCCGGCGCGCTCGCTCCTCCCCGACCTGCGGCGCCTCTCCGAAGCGTCGCCGGCGGCGCCGCTCGCCGCCTACGGAAACCTCGGGCCTCCCTCCGGCCCGGGAGGGACCCTCTTCACCGGTCACATCGACCCGGAGGACTACGCCGGTCTGGCGCGGGAGTGGATCGCGGTCGGCGCGCGCATCGTCGGCGGCTGCTGCGGAACGACGGCCGCGCACACGGCGGCCCTGCGGAAGATGATCGACGCCCTCGTCACCGAATGAACATCGCGTCGCCGTAGGAGTAGAAGAGGTATCCCTCCCGGACGGCCTCCCGGTACGCCGCGAGCACCCGGTCCCGCCCCCCGAACGCGCAGACCAGCATGAGCAGCGTCGACCGGGGCAGGTGGAAATTGGTGAGGAGCGCGCCCACCGCCCGGAATTCGAATCCCGGCGTGATGAAGAGGTCGGTCGAGAATTCGAGGTCTCGGTCCCCGGGAGGCTTCTCCCTCCGCACGGCCGCCTCGAGGGCCCGGGTCACCGTGGTCCCGACGGCGACGACCCTTCGCCCCGATTCGCGGGCCCGTGCGAGGAGTGTGAGCGCGCGCTGCGGGATTCGAACCTCCTCGGGATCGAGGACGTGGCCGGCCGTGTCTTCCGACGTCACGGGCTTGAAGGTGCCCGCCCCGACGGCGAGCGTCAGATCCGCGATCCCGCCGCCGCGCGCCGCGATCCGGCCGAGGACCTCCGGGGTGAAGTGGAGCCCCGCCGTCGGCGCCGCGACCGCGAGGGGCTCGCGGGCGTAGACGGTCTGGTACGCCTCCCGGTCCTCCGGAGAGTCGGGCTCGCCGGGCCGGCGGCGGATGTAGGGCGGGAGCGGGATGCTCCCGATCCGCGCGAGCAACGCGTTCTCCACCGGGCGGTCGAAGGCGACGCGCCGCCGGCCGTCCGGCGCGACTTCCTCGACGGACGCGGTCAGGCCCTCGGCGAAGCGGAGGGAGGAGCCGCGCCTCGCGCGGCGTCCCGGCCGGGCGAGCGCCGTCCAGACCTTCGCGTCGTCCCCCGAAGGCCGGAGGAGGAAGATCTCGACCAGCCGGCCGGCGGCGTCGCGTCCGTAGAGCCGGGCGTGACGCACGCGCACGTCGTTCCGCACGAGGAGGTCCCCGGGGCCGCAGGAGCTCCGGGAAGTCCGTGAAGGCGAGATGGGAGACGCGGCCGCTCGAACGCTCGAGGACGAGGAGCCGGCTCGATCCGCGCGGCCGGGCGGTCTGCGCGATCCGGTCGGCGGGGAGTTCGTAGTCGAAAAGATCGACGCGCACGAGCCTAGGTTATCCGGCGTCCGCCCCCGCCACCGGCCGGGAGCGCCCGGCGATCGCTGGTAGCCTGCGGCCGTGGCCGACGACTACCCGGAAGGCCGGGGCCGCGTGCGCGTGCACGCTGCGGGGATCGAGATCGAGGGCGTCTCGATCGCCGGCCACGAGTCCTTCTACAAGATCCCCTCGTTCCATTGCCTGCTCGACTTCGGCCGGGCGCCCGAGGACGCGGTCTCGTACGCGACGGCCTTCCTGACCCACGGCCATCTGGATCACGCCGCGGGGCTCGCCCACCACGCTTCGCGGCGAAAGCTCGCGGGGCTCCCGCCGGCCCGCGTCTTCGCTCCCGAAGAGGCGCTCGACGATCTCGAGACGTGGATCGCGGCCTCGGAGCGCCTGGAACGTGTGCGGTACGGCGTCGATCTCGCCGCGGCCCGTCCCGGAGATCGGGTCCCCCTGCGAAAGGACCTCGAGGTTCGGGTCCTGCCCGGGCGGCACCGGGTCCCGACGGTCGGGTTCCTCTTTTCGGAAGTGAAGCAGAAGCTCCGGGAGGAGTTCGCCGGGCGCGCCGGCCCGGAGATCGCCGACCTGCGCGCGCGGGGCGTCGAGGTCACGCGGCGCGAGGAGCTCCCGCTTCTCGCGTATCCGGGGGACTGCGGTGTGGAGATCTTCGACGCCGCCCCGGAAATCTTCGGGGCGCGGGTGCTCTTGATCGAATGCTCCTTCCTGCGGCCGGACGACGTCGACCGCGCCCGCCTCTACGCCCACCTCCATCTGCCGGACTTCCTGGATCGCGCCTCGCTCTTCGAGAACGAGGCGATCGTGCTGACGCACTTCTCGCAGCGCTATTCGGCGGGCGAGATCCGGGAAGCGCTGCGGGCGCTGCCCGACCGCCTCTCCGAGCGGGTCGTTCCGTTCCTCCCGCCGCGCTAGGGCGCCGGGCGCGCCCCCGCGGGGCCGTCCGAACGGGGCACGACCCGAAGGAGCGAGAGCGAGACCAGGGGTTCCTTCTCGCCGGAGAGGGTGGCGCCGGCCCAGTTCTGCTCGAGCCACGGCCGGCGGTCCAGGACCTCGACCCGGAATCCGATCTTCTCGACGAGGCGCTCGAGACGCGTTCGGACGATCACGAAACCGCCGGACGGAGGCACGCGGCCGGCGAGCTGCCCGGGCTCGATCAGATCCACCCACTCCCGGCGGGAGTAGTACTCCATGCTCGTGCACGGGATCCCGACGCGCAGGGCCTCGCACCCGGAGGGGCAGAGCGCGCGCACGCGCTCGCCGAAAGCGGGGAAGGGATCGTAGCGGGACGTCCGCGTCTCGATCCCGAGGACCGCGAGGAAGACGGCGCCGCAGGCGCCGGCCACGACGAACGGGGCGGCCCGGGCTTTCGAGAAGGCGGCGAAAGCCGTCGCCGCGAGGAGGAGGGCCACTGCGGCGCCGAGGCCAAGTGACGCCGGCCGGCCGACGAGGTCGGAGAGCGCCGGCGACATCCGTCCCCAGAGGACGAGGCCCGCCGCGGCGGCGAGGAAAGCGGCGACCCAGGCGATCCGGGCGCCCCGGGAGCGGCCGGGGGCCGCCTCCGCCAGGTATTCGCCGGCCAGGACCGCCGCCGCGGGCAGGAGCGGCATGACGTAGACCTCGCGCTTCATGACGAGAAGCGAGAGGAAGAGGAGCCCGAAGAGGAGCCACCCGGCCGGGGTCGAAGGCCGGCGCCGCCTCGCCAGGCCGGCGGGCGCGAAGAGGATCCACGGGAAGGCCCCCCACGCGAGCACCGCGAGATAGAAGAGGGGCCCGCGGGCGTGCGAGGTAAAGAAGGCGGTCGCGCCGCGGACGAGCTGGTTCGACCAGTAGAAGTCTCTCCAGAAGGCGAGCCCGAGCCGCTCCGTCATGGCGACGTGCCAGGGGAGGACGGCGAGCAGGAAGACCGCCGCCGCGATCCCGGCGCGGCGCGGGAACCGGATCGGCCGGAAGCGGTCGAGGAGGAGCGCCGACGCCGTGGCGCCGATCGGGAGCACCAGGCCGATCAGGCCCTTGAAGCCGAACGCGAAAGCGAGCGCCAAGCCGGCGATCGCGCCCACGCGCGCGTCCGGAGCGTCCTCCCGGCGCGAGGCCGTCTCGAGCGCGATGACGGCGAGCGTCACGGCGAGGGTCAGGAACGTGTCGGCGGCGAATTGGCGCGAGAAGGCGACGAACTTGAAGGAGAACGTCAGGGCGGCGGCCGCGAGCAGGCCGGCGGAAGGCCCCGATCGGCGGCGGACCCAGACGAGGACCGCGAGGATCGTCGCGAGCGCGGCGAGGACGGCCGGCAAGCGCGCGGCGAAGATCGAGACGCCGAGGAGCCGGTCGCTCGCGGCGACGATCCAGAAGGTCAGCGGCGGCTTGTCGAGGAAGGGCCCGTGCAGGTAGCGGGGGACGAGGAAGTCGCCCGTCTCGAGCATCGTGATCGGGGGGAGCGCGTACATCGTCTCGTTGCCGCACTGGATCGGCGTCTCGCCGAGGCCGACGAAGAAGAGGGCGGCGCCGAAGAGGAGGACGAGCGCGGGAAGGAGCTTCGTCGGGATCTCACGGGCGGGCTGCACGTTTGCGGGTTCGTCCTCTGTCGCCGGCGCGGGCCGGACGCTCGCGTTTGACGTTTATGATGGCTGTGGGGGGTGGAATCGAACCACCAACCTTCCGGTTAACAGCCGGATGTTGTACCAATTCAACTACCCCACAGCGGAGGCCGTCGAAACGCTATGGTAAGGCTTCGAGGGGCTCTCGCGATCGTCGCGGCGGCCGCGCTCTGCGCCGCGATCTCGAACGGCTTCGCGTCGCCGACGCGGCGGCTGCCCTGGATCGGGCGCTACCCGAACGCGTTGAAGGTCCCGGCGCCCTCCGAAGCGGCCGCCCCGACGCCTCCGGCGAGCGCGACTCCCGCGCCGGCCGCGCCCGCCCCGGCGGCCGCGAAGGACCATCCCCCCCACCCCGATCGGCCCTGGGTGGACATCACCGGAGACGAGGCGGTCGCGCTGCATTCCCGCGGCGTGCCGTTTCTCGACGCGCGGCGCACCGCGGTCTACGGGCAAGGGCACGTCGCCGGAGCGCGCAGCTTCCCGATCTGGGAGGCCACGGTGGACGAAGGGATCAAGAAGCTCTTCGACGAGGGGTACGACGTCAACGCGCCGCTCGTCGTCTACTGCAGCGGCGGCGACTGCGAGGACTCCCACATGCTGGCCGAGCGGCTGCACGGCTACGGCTTCAACAACGCGCTCGTGTACACCGGGGGCTTCCCCGACTGGGAGAAGCGGGGGATGCCCGTCGAGAAGGGCGCGCCGCGATGATGCCCGAGCGCCGCTCCTGGTGGACTTCGCCGTGGCTCACGATCCGCGCGCCGATCGCGCTCGGCGCGATCTTCGTCGCCGCGGCGATCCCCAAGATCCTGGACCCCCCCTCCTTCGCCCACATGGTCTACAACTACCGGCTCGTGCCCGGGCCCCTCGTGAACGCTTTCGCGCTCGTGCTGCCCTGGGTGGAGCTCGTGGCCGGGCTCGCCCTGGTCATCGGCTTCGGGAAGCGGACGGCGGCGTGGGTGACGGGCGCCCTTCTCGCCGCCTTCATCGCCGCGCTGTCGATCAATCTCGCCCGCGGGAACCCGGTCAACTGCGGCTGCTTCGACCTCCACGCCCGGGACAAGCCGCGCGCGGAGCTCCTGTCGGAGATGCGCTGGACGATCGTCCGGGATCTCGGGATCCTGCTGCTCGTGGCGCAGGTTCTCTCCGCGACGCGCGCGGATCGCGGCCGGCTCTCGCCCGCCCAGCGCCTCGCGCCCAGCGCCTAGCGCCTACTTTCCCGGCATCACCCGATCCGCGTCCGCCTGCCGCTCCTTCATGGCCCAGAGGCCGAGGTGGCTCCGCCACGCGCCGGCGGCCGGGCGCGTCAGGACGAACTCCACTGGCGTGCCGGAGGAGGGAGTCACGCGGAGGACCTCGAGCCGCGCGAAGAGCCGGCCGTTCGAGAGCCTGCGGCCCGTCTCGACCTTCACGATCCGCGACGTCGCGAGCTCGTGGGACTCCCCGAAGAGCCCTTCGAAGACGAGCCGGTCGTCGGTCAGGCCGAGGATCCCGGGCAGCCGGCGGTATCGCCCCGTCACGAGCTCGGCGCGCGTCAGGAGGCGGAAGCGGTTCGGGGCGGCGTCGAGCCGTTCGCGCGCCAGCCGGTCCTGGGCGCGCGAGAGGAGGCGGCGGGGGAGCGAGATCGCGACGAGGAGGAAGAGGAGGGCGCCCCCGAGGAGGATCGCCAGAGTCGGGCTCAATGCAGGAATTTCTTGCGGTTCTTGATGTAGTCGGTGAAGAGGAACTCCGCCAGGTTGTAGGGGGAGGCGTAGTACGCCCGCCCGCGGTTGATCTTGGTCAGCTTGTCCACGAAATCCACGAGGTAGGCGTCGGTCGCGATCATGAACGTCGTGATCGTGATTCCGTCGCGCCGGCAGGCGTCGGCCTCTTCGAGCGTCCGATTGACGATCTTCAAATCCAGGCCGAACGGGTTCTTGTAGAGCCGCCCGTGCTCCCAGATCGCCGAGGGCTTTCCGTCGGTGATGAGGAAGACCTGCTTGTTCGGGTTCTTGCGGTGGACGAGGAGCTTGCGCGCCAGGGCGAGGCCCGCCTTCGTGTTCGTGTGAAACGGGCCGACCTGCGCCTTCGAGATCTCGGAGATCGGCACGCGCGACGCGTCGTCGCCGAAGAGGAGCACGTCGATCGAGTCCTTCGGGTACTTCGACTGGATGAGCTCGACCATCGCGAGCGCGACCTTCTTGGCCGGCGTGAAGCGGTCCTCGCCGTAGAGGACCATGGAGTGCGAGATGTCGATCGCGAGAACCGTGGCGCAGGAGGTCAGATGCTCCTCCTCGTGCACCTCGAAGTCCTCCGGCTTCAGGGCGATTTCCTCGGCGTCGCGCCGGACGGCGTTGCCGATCGTCCGGATGCCGTCGATCGCGGTCGGGTTGTCGCCGAACTCGTAGGGCCGCGTCTCCGGGAGGAGCTCGCCCCCGAGCCGGAGCGCGGGATCGCGTGGTAGCCCGCCCCCGCCTTCGACAGCGAGGAGAAGATCTCTTCGAGCGCCGACCGCCGGATGCGCCGCTCGCCGGCGGCCGAGAGCGCGAGGGAGCCGCCGCGGTCCTCCACGATCTCGTTCTTCTCGAGCGCGCGCGCGAAGGCGTCGAGGTCCACCTCTTCGCCGATGATCCCGCGGTCCTGCAGGTACTTCATCCAGCGGAGAGCCTCCTCGACGTCCCCGCCGGTCTGGAGCACGAGCTGGAGGAAGAGCTTGACGAGCTCCTGATACGTCAGGAGCCGGCGGAGCAGATCGACGGGGAAGTCCGAGTAGCGATAGCGCACGGCGCTCTCGATTCTACGGCGCGCCGCCGACCGCCGCCCGCCAGGCGCGGCCCGACTCGAGGAGGAGCGCGCGGTCGCTGACCGTCAGGAACCGGAACCCGGCCTCGAGGAGCTTCGGGACCTGGTCGCGCCGGCCCGCCATGATGCCGGCGGTCCTGCCGGCCTTCTTCGCGGCGAGGGCGACGCGCCGGAGAGCCTCCTCGTAACGCGGGTCGTCGAAGCGGCCCGGGATCCCGAGGGCCTGCGAGAGGTCGTTCGGGCCCACGAAGAGGACGTCGAGCCCGTCCTCTCGGGAGATCGCGTCGAGGTCGGCGAGCGCGCCCGGCGTCTCGATCTGGGCGGCGAGCAGGTTCGACGCGTTCGCCTCGGCGACGTACCGGTCGTACGACACCGTGCCGTAGCGGTTCGCGCGCACGCCTCCGAGGCCGCGCCGTCCCTCCGGCGGATAGCGCGCGGCGGCGATGGCGTCGTGGATCGCCGCGGCGCCGTCCCCGCGGGGGAAAAGGAGCCCCGCGGCCCCGGCGTCGAGGCAGCGCCCCGTCTCCGCCGCGCCGCAGGAGGGCACGCGCACGATCGCCGGGATCCGCGCCGCGTCCGCCGCCACGGCCATCGCCTCGATCGACTCGATCGAGAAGAAGCCGTGCTCCATGTCGAGAACGAGGAAGTCGAGGCCGGCGATCGCCGCGAGCTCGACGATGCCGGCCGTCGGCCAGGTCAGGAAGCCGCCGAGGAGGGTCTCGCCGCCGCGGACGCGCTCGCGCAAAGAGCTATCAGCTGTCAGCTTTCAGCTCTCAGCTTTCGGAGGAGGACTGCCGTCATTTTCTTGACTTCTTCGACGCGAGCCTCGAGCCTAGAGGCCTGGGGGCCGGGGAGAAGTTTCAGATCTCGCGCAAGGAGAACCGCGTATTCGAGCTCACTAGCCGAACCCATCGCGATCTGAAGGAACCGTCCAAATTCGGCATCGCCCCGACGTCCGCAGCCTTCGGCGATGTTGATTCCGATCGACGCTGCCGCTCGACGCATCTGGCTCCTCAATCCGAACGTCTCCTCGGTTGGAAACGATCGGGTCAGGGAGTAAACATCCAGCGTCAGGTCGTGTGCCCGCTTCCAGACCTTGAGATTCCTGAAGTTCTGCACAATCCTGCACAATCCTCTGGCTGACAGCTGAGAGCTGATAGCTGACAGCTAACCCCGGCTCCTCACCAGATTGAACTTGAGCATCTCCGTGTAGGAGACCTTCGAGTCGAGGTCCTCGCGGGCGATCTTCAGGTGCTGCGTCAACCCCTCGAGGACGAGCTCCATGCCGATCGCGAGCTCCTCGGGCGAGGCCGGGGCGAAATGCTCCTCGACCGCCTTGCGCAGACCCGGCACGGAGTCGAGGGCCGCCAGATGCTTGTCGAAGGGGGTGTCGTCGGAGATCGTGACCTTCTTGCCGGAGGCGAACCACTCGACGATCGGCTCGTAGAGCGGGTGGATCTTCTCGGGGGCGGGGGCGCGGGCCCGCCGCGGCGACGGCGCCTCCTCGCCGGCTTCCTCGAGCTCGGTGCGTCGGCGCTCGGTCGGCCGACCCGAGTCGGGCGCGGGGAACTTCGAGTCGAAGAGCTTCTTGACCGCGGTCCCGATCAGCTTCTTGGCGACGACTTCGGCTCCCTGCTGTTCCCCTTCGTAGACCATCTCGACCTTGCCCGTGATCGCCGGGAGTGTGGCCGGCAGGTCGCACAGGCGCGGGAGGACGCGCGCTTCCCCGTTGGCGAGACCCCGGCGCTCGAGATTCGAGGCGAGCACCTCGATCGCCGAGATCGGCATTCGCGCGGAGACGCCGGAGGACTGGTCCACGAACTCGCTCGTCCGGGCCGCGAAGGCGATCTCCTCGACGAGCTCCCGGAAGAGGTCCGGCACTTCGATGCGCGGTTCCGCGTCGCGATCGAGCCACGCCTCCTGGGCCGTGATCTTCGCCGCCGTCTTCACGTCGTCCGGATAGTGCGTCAGGATCTGCGACGAGATCCGGTCCTTGAGCGGCGTGATGATGTTCCCGCGGTTCGTGTAGTCCTCCGGGTTGGCGGAGAAGACGAGGAGGATGTCGAGGGGGATCCGCACCGGGAATCCGCGGATCTGCAGGTCCCGCTCCTCGAGGATGTTCAGCAGCCCGACCTGGATGCGCGGCTGGAGATCCGGCAGCTCGTTGATCGCGAAGATGCCCCGGTTGGTGCGGGGGACGATCCCGAAGTGGATCACTTCCTCGTCCGAGTAGGAGCGCCGCTCGTTGGCCGCCTTGATCGGGTCGACGTCGCCGATCAGGTCCGCGATCGTCACGTCCGGTGTCGCGAGCTTCTCGCGGTACCGCTCCTCGCGGGGGATCCACACGATCGGCGCCGCGTCCCCTTTCTCCGCCAGGATGCGCCGGCCGTACTTGCTGATCGGAGCGCAGGGATCCTCGTTCAGCTCGCTTCCCGCGATCGCCGGAATCTCCGGGTCGAGCAGGTTCACGAGCAGGCGCAGCAGGCGCGTCTTCGCCTGTCCGCGCAGGCCGAGGAGGAGCAGGTCGTGCCGGGAGAGGATCGCGTTGTGGAGCGCCGGCAGGACCGTCCGCTCGTAACCGTGGATCCCGGGGAACGGGTTCTTGCCGGCCACGAGCGAGCGGCGCAGGTTGGCGCGCAGCTCCTCCTTGACGGTCCGCGGACGATATCCGCTCGACTTCAGCTCCCCGAACGTGGATGGTCTGGCCGATCAAGGGTCACACCTTTCTGGTTCCGTCGCCGGCGCTCGACCTGCCGGCGTTGCGTGAGATTCACCCGGGCCGGATCGCCGGGACGTTCTCCTCCGGCCGGAAGAAGGGTCGCGACGGCCGCCCGGCGAGCGACGCCGCCCGCTCGGCGTACGCTTCGAGCCGCTCCTTCTGGAGCCCGACGACGAGCTTCTCGACCCGACCCGAGCGGCCGACGCTCACGAAGGTCGGCACGCTCGCCAGACCGAGCGCTCCCGAGGCCTTCCAGGGCGGCGGGTCGTAGAGGGTCTCGATCCGCACGCCCAGGCGGTCCCGGAAGGCGCGCCGTCTCCTCGGGTTCGTCCTGGGATACGGCGAAGACCCTCAAGCCGCGTCCCTCGCCGATCGCCTGCAGGCGCTCGAGGAACGGGATCGCCATCTCCGAGGTCGGGCACTCGGTGTGGAAGAACGCGTAGAGGGATTCTCCGGAAGGCTCGGGCGCGAGCCGCACCCTCCTCGGTGCGAAGGTCCTGGATGGGAAACACGATCCCGGGGTCCGGGGAGGCCACCGGCCGATTATAGACTCCGCCGTCGACGGCGCGCCGCCGCGCGCCGCCGAAGCGAGCCATGAGAGCGAGAACCGAGAACCGCGCGCGCCGGCCCGCCGGACGCGCGTCGGGCGTCACGCGCCGCGACTTCGTCCGGTCCGCGGCGGCCGCGCTCGCGGCGGGAGCGCTGCCGCTCGCTTGCGGCGAGCGGACCGGAAAGGGCGCTCCCCGGAAGAAGACGCTCAGGATCCTCCAGTGGAGCCATTTCGTCCCGGCCTACGACGAGTGGTTCGACCGCCGCTACGCGCGGGAGTGGGGAGAGCGCAACGCGACCGAGGTCATCGTCGATCACATGGCCTCGACCGAGGTCAACGCGCGCGGCGCGGCCGAGGCGTCGGCCGGACGCGGGCACGATCTCTTCCTCTTCCTGTCGCCCCCGGCCGCCTACGAGGACCAGGTCATCGATCATCGGGAGATCGTCGAGGCCGTCGAGAAGAAGCACGGCAAGATGGTGGCTCTCGCGGAGCGCTCGATCCGCAACGAGAAGACGCGGGAAGTACTTCGCGTTCTGCGACTCCTACGTGCCGGACCCCGGCAACTACCGGATCGACCTGTGGGGGCCGGCCGGATTCCCGAACGGCCCGTCGAGCTGGGAAGACCTGCGCGTCGGCGGAGCGCGGATCAAGGCGACGGCCGGCAACCCGGTCGGCATCGGGCTCTCGCAGGAGCTCGACTCGAACATGGCGCTGCGGGCGCTCCTCTGGTCCTTCGGAGGCGCCGAGCAGGACGAGGCGGGCCGCGTCGTCCTCCGCTCGAAGGAGACCGTCGAGGCGCTCAAGTTCGCCCGGGCGCTCTACCGCGAGGCGATGACGCCGGAGGTCTTCACCTGGGACCCCTCCTCGAACAACCGGATGATGCTCGCCGGCCGGGGCTCCTTCGTCCAGAACGCGATCTCGGTGACGCGCACGGCCGAGAAAGACAACCCGGAGCTCGCGAAGAAGATCGGCCTCCTGCCGGCGCTGGCCGGGCCGGTGCGCCGGATCGCCGCGGAGCATCTGATCAGCTGCTACGTGATCTGGAAGTTCGCCGAGAACATCGAGGGCGCCAAGGCGTTCCTCGCGGATCTCGTGGACAACTTCGCGTCGGTCTTCCGCGAGAGCGAGTTCTACAACATGCCGGCCTTTCCGGCGACGGTGCCGGATCTCTCCGGAGAGCTCGCCCGCGACCCGAAGGCCGATCCTCCGGGCAAGTACCGCGTCCTCTCGGGCGCGCTCGAGTGGTCGACCAACGTGGGCTTCCCGGGTCGGGCGACGGCGGCGATCGACGAGGTGTTCAACACCTTCGTCATCCCGACGATGTTCGGCCGCGTGGCGCGCGGGGACGCGGAGCCGGAGGAGGCCGCGGCGGCGGCGGACCGCGAAGTCCGGCGGATCTTCGAGCGCTGGAGCCGGCCGGCCTGACGCGCCCGTGTCTCCGTCCCAGGGCTTCGCCGACCACTTCTCGGCCGCTTCCCCGGACTACGCGCGGTACCGCCCCGACTATCCCGCGAGCCTCTTCGCTTACCTGGCCGGCCTCGCTCCGGCGCGCCGCGCGGTCTGGGATTGCGCCACGGGCAACGGGCAGGCGGCGCTCGGCCTCGCGGCGCACTTCGACCGCGTGATCGCGACCGACGCGAGCGCGGAGCAGCTCCGGAGCGCTCGCCCGCACCCGCGCGTCGAATACCGCGCGGCGCGGGCCGAGGATTCCGGGCTCGAGGCCGAGTCCGTCGAGCTCGTGACGTCCGCGCAGGCCGTCCACTGGTTCGACCGGCCGCGCTTCTGGGCGGAGGCCCGGCGCGTTCTCGTTCCGCGGGGCGCGATCGCGGTCTGGTGCTACGACCTGCTCCACGCGGGTGCCGGCGTGGACGCCGTGGTCGGGCGGCTCTACACCGACATCGTCGGGCCGTACTGGCCCCCCGAGAGGGCCCTGACGGAGGAGCGCTACCGGACGATCGACTTCCCGTTCGACGAGATCGAGCCCCCGGCCTTCCGGATGGAGAAGCGCTGGACCCTGGCCGATTTCGTCGGGTACCTGCGCACCTGGTCGGCGGCGAAGCGCTACCGGGAGGCGACGGGGGAAGACCCGATCGGAAGGGTCGAGCCGGACCTCGCGCGGGCCTGGGGCCCGCCGGATCTCGCCCGCACGATCGCCTGGGACCTCGCCCTGCGGGTCGGCCGGAAAACGTAGAATCTCCCCGATGGTCCTCGATGCCCTGCGCCGCCCGCTCGGGAGTCTCCGAATTTCGGTGACGGACCGTTGCAACCTGCGCTGCGAGTACTGCATGCCGGAGCGGGACTACGAGTGGCTGCCGCGGCGCGACATCCTGGACTTCGAGGAGATCGCGGCCCTCGTGGACGTCTTCGCCGGTCTGGGCGTCGATCGCGTCCGGCTGACGGGCGGGGAGCCGCTGTTGCGGCGCGACCTGCCGCGGCTCGTGCGGCTCCTCGCGGAGAAGAAGGCGCTCGCCGACCTCGCTCTGACGACCAACGGCGTCCTGCTCGCCCGGCAGGCCCGGGCCTTGAAGGAGGCGGGCCTCGCGCGCGTGACGGTGAGCCTCGACACGCTCTCGCCCGAGCGGTTCCGGTCTCTCGCGCGCTTCGACGAGCTCGAGCGCGTGCTTGCCGGCATCGACGCCGCCGCCGAAGCCGGATTGACGCCGCTCAAGATCGACTCCGTTCTGATCCGCGGCGTCAACGACGAGGAGATCCTGGATCTCCTCGCCTACGGCCGCCGCGTCGGGGCCGAAGTGCGATTCATCGAGTACATGGACGTCGGCGGCGCGACCCACTGGTCCCGGGAGCGCGTCGTGCCGCGTCCCGAGATCCTCGAGCGGATCGAGCGGGCGCACGGCCCGATCGAGGCCCTCCCCGCCGCGGGGAACGCGCCGGCCGAGCGATTCCGGCTGCCGGACGGGTCGGTCTTCGGGATCATCGCTTCGACGACCGCGCCCTTCTGCCGCGCGTGCGACCGGAGCCGCCTGACGGCCGACGGCCTCTGGTATCTCTGCCTCTACGCGACGAAGGGCGTGGATCTGCGCGGGCCGCTGCGCGCGGGCGCGTCGCCGGAGGATCTCCGGCGGCCTGATCGAAGCCGACCTGGAGCGTCCGCGCCGACCGCGGCGCGGAGGAACGGCTGGCCGCCCGCGACCGCGCGCCGCTGCTTCCGCGCGCGGCCCTGGAGCGGGACCCGCACCTCGAGATGCACACCCGCGGAGGCTGAGGCCGGGCTCTCAGCCGATCCGCTCGGGACCGGCGTAGAGATTGAAGCGCTCGCCCCGCAGGAATCCGACGAGGGTCATCCCCGTGGCCTCGGCCAGCGCCACGGCGAGGCTCGAAGGCGCCGAGACGGCGGCCACGATCGGGATCCCGGCCCGATACGCCTTCTGGACGATCTCGAACCCCGCGCGCCCCGAGACGAGAAGGATCGCCTCGGAGAGCGGCAGCCGCCCCTTCCGGAGCGCCGCCCCGACGAGCTTGTCGGTCGCGTTGTGGCGCCCGATGTCTTCGGCGAGGTCGACGAGCCCTCCGCCGGCGTCGAAGAGACCGGCGGCGTGCAGCCCGCCGGTCGAAGCGAAGACCGATTGCCGCGCCGCCAGGCGGTCGGGCAGGGCGCGGAGCGTCTCCGCCGTCATCCGCACGCGCGAGGAAAGCGGCGGCTCGTCGGTCGGGATCACCCTCTCGATCGACGTCCGGCCGCAGACGCCGCAGGCCGAGCCCATGACGGTCTTCCGTTGGAGCTTCCGGGCGCGCGCGAAGGCGGCGGAAGCCACGGCGGCCACCACGACGTTCGCGCGGAGCTCCGGGTCGACGCGCGGATCGTCGAGCGGCTCGACGCCGAGGAGGTCGGCTCGATTCTCGAGGACGCCTTCGGCGAAGAGGAGGCCCGCCGCCAGGTCCTCGTCCCGCCCCGGCGTTCGCATCGTCGTGACGAAGGACTCTGCCGGACCGGCGTCCGCCCGGATCCGGATTTCGAGGGGCTCCTCGACGGCGAGGAGGTCCTCGCGCTCGGTCTCGGTCTCGCCCTCCCGGCGGCGGACGCGGACGCGCTCGACGGGGTCCATCGGAGGCATCCTACCCGGCGGACGGACGTGTCCCCCGTCCGGCGATTGTTGGCAGCGGTTTCGCCGGCTGTGTAGGGGCGGCCCTCGCGGCCGCCCGGCGGAACAACCGACGAGGGCCGAATGTCGGGCCGGGCGGGGGCAAGCCCCGCCCCTACCCCGGGCGACCGTTCGAGGCGCCGCAACGCATGGAGGCGGCCGCGAGATCCCAAGCAAGCGATCGCGACGTTACTTGACCGAGCCGACCGTGAAGCCCGCGATGAACCGGTCGAGGAAGAGGTTGTAGAGGATCGCCGTCGGCAGGCTCGCGATGAGGCACGCCGCCATGAGGGACCCCCAGTAGTACACGTCTCCGCGCACGAGGAAGATCGGGACGCCGACGCCGACCGTCTGGCGCGACGCCGTCGAGATGAAGGTCAGCGCGTAGACGAACTCCTGCGTCACGAGCGTGAAGGCGAAGATCACGACCGTCAGGATCCCGGAGAGCGAGATCGGGACGACGAGCTTCCAGAACGCCTGGAAGCGGGTCAGGCCGTCCACCATCGCCGCGTCTTCGAGATCGCGCGGGATCGACTTGAAGAACCCCATGAGGAGCCAGGTCGAGAAGGGGATCGTGAAGCTCGGGTAGACGACGACGAGCGCCCAGAGCGTGTCCTGGAGGCCGAGGCTCGAGACGACGCGCGAGAGCGGAATGAAGAGGAGGGTCGGCGGCACGAGGTAGGTCAGGAAGATCCCGATCCCGAGCCGTTCCGCCCCAGCGCCCGGTCAGCCGGGCGAGGGCGTAGGCCGCCGGCACGGCCAGCCGCGAGCGTGATCGCGACGACGAGCGCGCCGACCAGAGCCGTGTTGCCGAGCCACCGCAGGAAGAGGGTCTGCGCGAGGAGAAAGCGGAGGTGCTCGAGGGTCGGCGGCTGCTGGAAGAGGAAGGGGTTGTTCTTGAGGTGTCGTAGAGGTCCCCCGTGCGCTTGAAAGTCGTGACGAGCATCCAGTAGAAGGGGAAGCCGAGGAGAAGCGGTGAACGCCGCGACCGTGGAGCGGCGGAGCGAGCGCGCCCGGCCGCCGCGGCTCGCGCCGCTCACGCGACCTCCGCGCGGTGGGCCGCCCGCAGCATCCACCAGGCCGCCGCCGCGAGGAGCGGCACGAGGAAGAGCGAGATCGCCGCGCCCGCCGCGAGGTCGCTCCCGAGGATGCCGGTGAAGAACGCGAGCGACGGGAGGACCTGCGTCGAGTCGTGCGGCCCGCCCCGCGTCAGGATGTAGATGACGGTCATGTCGGTGAAGGTGAAGACGACGCCGAAGAGGAGCGCCACGTTCATGATCGGACGCATCATCGGGAGCTCGATCTGGAAGAGCCGGCGGAAGAACCCGGCGCCGTCCACCGCGGCCGCCTCCGGAATGTCCTTCGGGATGGCCGTCCAGCCGGCGAGCAGGATGACGGTCGCGAACGGGAGCATGTGCCAGGCGTGCACGAGGATGACCGAGAGCATCGCCAGGCGCGGCTCTCCCAGCCACATCGGCGCGCTCGAACGGCTGGACGAGGTGGAGCCGCACGAGGATCCAGGAGACGACGCTGTAGATCGAGTCGAGGATCCACTTCCAGCCGATCGAGCCGAGCGAGACCGGGGCGACCCAGGGGAGCAGGATCACGAAACGCATGCAGCCGCCGGCCGCGGAAGGCGTCCTTCAGCGCGAGCGCGAGGAGCGTCGCGCCGACCATCACGAGCGCCTGCGCGGAGACGGTGAAGACGAAGGAGTCGACGAGCGCCCGGCGAAACGCGGGGCTCGCGAGCACGGAGGCGAAGTTCTGGAGTCCGACGAACCGGAACCCCGTGCTCCCGATCCGGACGTCGCCCACGCTGTAGAGCGCGCGCGAGAAAGAGCGGCAGGCCCACGAGGCCCGCCACGTAGAGGATCGGCCGGCAGCGAGCATCGCCGGCCCGAGCCAGCGCTCGCGGGTCCGGCTCACCGGCTCCGACGCCCGTCTCGTCGCGAGACCCGTCCGCCGGTCGAACAGTCCGCACGTGGCGCTCGGGAACGACGAATTCGTGGACGGCGCCCGGCGGGAAGCGTGACGGCGTGGGTCGACGGGATCGCGCGCGATCGCCTTCTGCCCGGCGAAGGGCCCGTCTTCGAAGGCGCCGTACAGGATCCGCTCGGCGCCCAGGTACTCCTCGTGCACGACCCGCACCCGCAGACGCCGCGCTCGCCTCGCGCGGGTCCGCGCCGGCGGCCGGCATCAGGTGCTCCGGACGGAACCCGATGACGGCTTCGGGCGTCTCGAGCGAGGTTCATCGGGGGCGAGCCGAGGAAGGTCGCGACGAACGTGTCCGCCGGGTCGTCGTAGACGTCGGCCGGCGTGCCGATCTGGCGCACGCGCCCGAGGTTCATCACGACGATGCGGTCGCCCATCGCCATCGCCTCGACCTGGTCGTGCGTGACGTAGACCGTCGTCGTGCCGATCCGCTTCTGAAACTGCTCGAGCTCCTCGCGGGCGCGTCGCGCGGAGCTTCGCGTCGAGGTTCGAGAGGGGCTCGTCCAGCAGAAAGAGGGACGGGCTCCCGCACGATCGCGCGCGCCAGGGCCACGCGCTGGCGCTCGCCGCCCGAGAGCTCCCGCGGCTTTCGCGAGAGGAGCGGCACGAGGCCGAGCAGGCCCGCCGCCCAGTCCGCCTTCTCGCTGCCGCGCCGCCCGGGGCACGCCCCGCGCCTTCGAGCGGGAACTCGATGTTTTCGAGCACCGTCAGGTGCGGGTAGAGCGCGTAGCTCTGGAAGACCATGGCGATGCCGCGCTCCCGCGGGGTGCGGTCGTTGACCACTTCGCCGCCGATCCGGATCTCGCCGGAGGTCGGCTGCCTCGAGGCCCGCGATCATGCGGAGCAGCGTCGTCTTTCCCGAGCCGGAGGGGCCGAGGAGGACGAGAAACTCTCCTTCCCGGGTCGTCAGGGTCACGTCCGACGACCGCCCCGATCTCCGCCTTCGGGAAGACCTTGGTCAGTCGGACGGTCTCGAGGATCGCCATCGGTTCAGAATTGCTCGATGTCGACGTCCCGCGTCTCGCGGCAGGAAGAGCGCTCCGACGACGAAGGTCGCGAGGGCCACGCCGACCGGATACCACAGGCCGGCGTAGATGTTGCCGGTCGACGCCATGATCGCGGTCGCCAGCAGCGGCAGCATTCCGCCGAACCACCCGTTGCCGATGTGGTACGGGAGCGACATCGACGTGTAGCGGATGCGGGTGGGAAAGAGCTCGACCAGGAACGCCGCGATCGGCCCGTAGACCATCGTGACGTACAGGACGAGGAGGACGAGAATCCCGATCGCGAGCGGCCAGCGGACGGCCCCGCGGTCGAAGCCGGACGGATAGCCCGTCGCGGCGAGCGCCGCCTTGTACGCCGCTTCGTCGAAGCCCGAAAGCTCGCGGTCGCCGATCCGGGTCACGACCGACCGTCCCCCGACCGGCGGGAGCGACCGATGCGACAGTCCGGCCTTCGCGAGAAAGTCCTTGGCTTTCTCGCAGTCGGCGTACTTCGTTCCGGGGAAGACGAAGACGTGCATGGGGCAGGGGCCGGACGCGACGGAGATCGGTGTCGAGGCCCCGTATCGCTCGAGCGCCGGGTTGACGGCGCGTGTCAGGGCCCGGAAGAGCGGGAAGTAAGTGAGGGCGGCGAGGAGGCAACCGGCCAGGATGATCTTCTTTCGCCCGATGCGGTCCGAGAGCGACCCGAAGAAGACGAAGAACGGAGTCCCGACGACGAGCGCGGCGGCCACGAGGATGTAGGCCGTCACGTAGTCGGCCTTGAGCGTGATCGTCAGGAAGAAGAGCGCCCAGAACTGTCCCGTGTACCAGACGACCCCCTGTCCGGCGGTCGCGCCGAAGAGCGCGAGGAGCACGACCCGGGCGTTTTTCCAGTTGCCGAACGATTCGGTCAGCGGCGCCTTCGAGCCCTTCCCCTCCGCCTTCATCCGCCGGAACACGGGTGACTCCTCGAGCTTCAAGCGAATGTACACGGAAAACGCGAGGAGAAAGAGGGAGACGAGGAAGGGGAGGCGCCATCCCCATTCCTTGAAGCGCGCCTCGTCCAGATTCGCCCGCACGCCGCCGATCACGACGAGGGAGAGGAAGAAGCCGAGGGTGGCCGTGGTCTGGATCCAGCTCGTGCTCTAGCCCCGCCGGCCCGGCCGGGAGTGCTCGGCCACGTAGGTCGCCGCCCCGCCGTACTCGCCGCCGAGGGCGAGCCCCTGGAGCAGCCGCAGGAGCGTCAGCAGGATCGGCGCGGCGATGCCGATCCGGGAGTAGGTCGGGAGTATTCCGACCGCCGCCGTCGCGCTCCCCATGACGACGATCGTGACGAGGAACGTGTACTTGCGGCCGACCAGGTCCCCGATCCGGCCGAACACGAGCGCGCCGAAGGGGCGAACGAGGAAGCCGGCGGCGTACGTCGCGAACGCCGAGAGGAGGGCCGCCGTGTCGTTTCCTTTCGGGAAGAAGAGCGACGGCGAAGAACGGGGCCAGCGTCGCGTAGAGGTAGAAGTCGTACCACTCGAAGACGGTTCCGAGCGAGGAGGCGAAGATGCACGCGCCGCTCCTCGCGCGTGAGGGTCGCTCGTGCGGCAGCCGGGGCGGGCGTCGCCATGCCTCTCGACTCTCCTCGTTGTGCGGCCGGGATCGGTGTCCGATGCGGGCGCAGTGTTCTTGCTCCGGGTCGTCCCCTGTCAAGGGCGCTCCGCGCCGCCGGCGGGATGGCGATAATAGAGCGCCCCGTCACGGATCGAATCGGAGAGGGACGCGCGCGGGGCGAGGGAGCGCCATGGCCAACCCGCCCGACAAGACGATCGACGCCCTGCTGAAGGAGAACCGGGCAGTTCCGCCCGCCGAAGGCGTTCGCCGCGCGCGCGAACGTGCGCGACGCCGGCCGTCTACCGGAAGGCCGACCGCGACTTCGAGAAGTTCTGGGAGGGCTTCGCGCGGGAGCTCGCCTGGTTCCGGCCGTGGAAGAAGGTGCTCGACTGGAAGCCGCCGAAGGCGAAGTGGTTCGTCGGCGGGAAGCTGAACGTCTCCGTCAACTGCCTCGACCGCCACCTCGACGGGCCCCCGCCGCAACAAGGCGGCCCTGATCTGGGAGGGGGAGCCCGGAGACCAGCGCGTCCTGACCTACCGCGAGCTCCACCGCGAGGTCTGCCGTTCGCCAACGTCCTCAAGTCCCTCGGGATCCGGAAGGGCGACCGGGTCACGCTCTACCTCCCGATGATCCCGGAGCTCCCGATCGCGATGCTCGCTTGCGCGCGCATCGGGGCGATCCACTCCGTCGTTTTCGGCGGGTTCTCGGCGGAGTCGCTGCGGGACCGCATCAACGACCAGGGCGCGAAGCTTGCTCGTGACGGCGGACGGCGGCTGGCGGCGCGGCAAGGAGGTGCCGCTGAAGGCGATTTCCGACGAGGCGCCCTGGGCGACGCGCCGACGATCGAAAACGTCGTCGTCGTCCGGCGCACCGGTTCCGCGATCGGCTGGACGGAAGGGCGCGACCGCTGGTGGGGCGACCTCATGAGGGACGCCTCCGCGCAGTGCGCGCCCGAGGTGATGGACGCCGAGGATCCGCTCTACATCCTCTACACGTCGGGCACGACCGGGAAGCCCAAGGGCATCCTCCACACGACCGGCGGGTATCTCGTCGGCACGTACGCGACGTCGAAGTGGGTCTTCGACCTGAAGGACGAGGACGTCTACTGGTGCACGGCCGACATCGGCTGGGTCACGGGCCACTCCTACGTCGTCTACGGCCCGCTCGCCAACGGCGCGACCTGCCTGATGTACGAAGGCGCGCCCGACACGCCCGCGCGCGACCGGTTCTGGGACATCGTCGAGCGCCACGGCGTCACGATCCTCTACACGGCTCCGACCGCCATCCGCGCCTTCATGAAGTGGGGGACCGAGTGGCCCGGGAAGCACGACCTCTCCTCGCTGCGCCTGCTCGGGTCCGGTCGGCGAGCCGATCAACCCCGAGGCCTGGATCTGGTACCACGAGAACATCGGCAGCGGCCGCTGCCCGATCGTGGACACCTGGTGGCAGACGGAGACCGGAATGATCCTGATCACGCCGCTGCCCGGCATCACGACGACGCGCCCGGGCTCGGCGACGCGTCCCCTTCCCCGGGGATCCAGGCGAAGATCATGCTCGCCCGAGGCCGGCAAGGAGGTGCAGGCCGGCGGCGGATATCTCGCGATCACGCGGCCCTGGCCGGCGATGCTCCGCACGATCTGGGGAGACGACCGCCGGTACGTCGAGACCTACTGGTCGAAGTGGGGGCCGAACCTCTACTTCCCGGGCGACGGCGCCCGGCGCGACCGGAAGGGGTATTTCTGGCTTCTCGGCCGCGTGGACGACGTCATGAACGTCGCGGGCCACCGGATCGGCACGATGGAGGTCGAATCGGCCCTCGTGGATCACCCGGCCGTGGCCGAGGCGGCGGTGGTCGGGGTGACTCGACGACCTGAAGGGCACGGCGATCGCGGCGTTCGTCATCCTGAAGGAGAAGGCGACGGCCGGCGCGGCCGGGCGCGGGGACGGCCTGGAGAAGGAGCTGCAGGCCCACGTGGCGAAGAAGATCGGCGCGCTCGCCCGGCCGGACAAGGTGTTCTTCACGGCCGATCTGCCGAAGACGCGCTCCGGCAAGATCATGCGGCGCCTGCTCCGGGACATCGCGGAAGGGCACGTCCTCGGGGACACGACGACGCTGGCCGATCCGTCGGTCGTGGCCTCGCTCAAGACGCAGTACGAGGAGAAGGAGCCCTAGCCGGCCGCCGCGCCCTTTACAATGGGTGCCGGTGAATCTCGAGTCGGTCTTCGACACTCGCGTCCTCTCGAGGCTGGACCGGTGGCGGCTCGCGCGCTCGCTCTTCCTGCGCCCCGACACCGCCACCGCGGAGCGCGCCCTGGGCGCGGCCCTGGAGCGCCGATGGCAGCGCGCGCAGATCTACGGGCGGGCCCGCCGCGTGCTCGTGGACCGGATCCCGACCCTGCTGGCCGACCTGGCTCAGAAGCTCGGGCCCGCGGCGGAGCAGGTGCGCGTCTCTCCCGAGGACGTCAACCAGACGAAGTGGGACGCCATCGGCAACCTGATGCCGCTGCCGCTCGCCTGCCGGCAGGTGCGGGCCCTGTGGCTGCTCGACGCGCTGCGCGCCGGGAGCATCTACGTCGAGTTCCAGCCGATCTTCGATCTGCGCAACGGCGATCCGATCGGGTTCGAGGGGCTGCTGCGTGCCCAGTCCCCCGACGGCACCCGCCACCTGGCGGCCGAGATCTTCCCGGCGGCGGTCGTCCTCGGCATCGAGCTGCCGTTCGAGCGCCTCTCCTGGATCGCCGTGCTCGAAGCGGCGGAGCGGCTGCCGCGCGACTCCATGGTCTTCCTGAACGTCAACCCGCTGCTCCTCATGGGAGACGGCTCTTCCCTCTCCCGCCTCGGCGAGGAGGCCGAGCGAATGGAGTTCCCCTACGCGAGGCTGGCCCTCGATCTCGTCGAGATCGAGCGCATCGAGTCCCTCGAGCGCATCCAGCAGGCGCTGGCGGTGCCGCACGACCTGGGAGTCTCGATCGCGCTCGACGACGTCACCTCCGGGTACGGCACGTTGAAGTACTGTTCCGGGCTCGCGCCGAGGTGGATCAAGATCGACAGCGAGATCACACGCAACATCCGGGGCGACGCGCAGAGGCGGGCGATCCTTCAGCTTCTGGCCCAGGTCGCCCGCGAGGCGCGCGTCGCGCTGATCGCCGAGGGCATCGAGAGCGCCGACGACCTCGACGTCTGCCTCGAAGAAGGGGTCTTCGCCGCTCAGGGCTATTTCCTCGCTCGGCCGGCCGGGGAGCCGGCCGAGGCCTCGAGCGAGTTCCGGGCCTGGATCGCCTCCCGGAAGGGCGCGCCGCCGGACTCGCCGCCCGCGCCGACGCCCGAGACCGGGGCGGCCGAGCCCGTCGAGAAAGCGGGAGGCCCGGCCGAGCCCGCGGACGAGCTCTGAGGTCCGCCGGCCGCGGCGAGACGGAGTCGCTGCCGGCCCCTCCCGAAACCGTGCGCCTCGACGTCTGGCTGGACGTCGCCTGTGTGCTGCCGACCCGTTCCCAGGCGAAGGCCGCCTGCGTCGGGGGGAAAGTGGACGTCAACGGGGAGCGGGCGAAGCCCCATCGGCTGATTCGCGCGGGCGACCGGATCTCCGTGACCACCGGGGCGGGGTCGCGGCGCGAGCTCGTCGTCGCGGGCGTGGCCTCGCGCTCGATTTCGCGGCGCGAGGCGCGAAAGCTCTTCGAGGACGTCACGCCCGCCCCGACTCCCGAGGAGCTCGAAGTGCGGCGCCTCGATCGGATGCTCGCCCCGCGGCGCGACGCCGGGAGGCCCGATCGCCGGGAGAGACGGGAGCGTCGCCGCCGGAAGGGGTGGTAGCCGGCCAGCCGATCCCCGCGGGTCGGGCTAGACTTGGTGCCATGGACTTCGAGCTGCTCTGCCCCTGCTGCAACGCGCGGCTGAAGGTCGACCCCGACTTGAAGGCCGTCATCGACCACGAGGCGCCGAAGGTTCCCCGCAAGTTCGCCTCGGTGGACGACGCCGTCGGGGCCTTGAAGACCCACGACGAGGAGCGCGAGAAGAAGTTCGCCGCCTCCGTCGAAGCCGAGAAGACCAAGAAGGACGTCCTGAACCGGAAGTTCGAGGAGCTCTTCGAAAAGGCGAAGGGAGACACCTCGAAGCCGGTGCGGGACATCGACCTGGACTAGCCTTCTCGCGCGGCTCCCTCCGTGAAGATCGCCGTCTTCGGCTCGAGCCTGCCGCGGCCCGGCGAGCCGGCCTACGAAGATGCCCGGGAGCTCGGGGGCGGAATCGCCCGGCGCGGCGCGACGGTGCTCTGCGGGGGATACGGTGGCGTGATGGAGGCGGCTTGCCGCGGCGCGGCGGAAGCGGGCGGGGAGTCGATCGGCGTCATCCTCGCCGGAGGCGGCGAGCCGAACCGCTGGGTCTCGCGCTCGATCGCCGAGGCGGATCTGTCGGGGCGGCTGACGCGGCTGCGGGATCTGGCCGACGCCTGGATCTTCCTGCCCCGGGGCCTCGGCACGATGCTCGAGCTCGTGTGGATCGCCGAGTCGGTGGTCAAGGGTCTCGCGGCGCCGCGCCCCCTCGTGCTCCTCGGAGATTCCTGGCGCTCGGTACTGGAACGCGCCCGGGAGGAAGCCTCCTCTCGCGACGGCGCCCGGATCCTCGCCGCCTGCGTTCGCGAGGCGGGGAGCCCGGCCGACGCGCGTCGCGCTCGCGATCGGGGAGCCGGCGATCTCGGCGCCGACGTCGCGAGAGTGATCGATTCGCCGGGGTCCCAGGCCCCCTCCCGGAACACCCGCTATTTCGGATCCGTGCGGATGTTCTTCGAGGGACGCCGCTACCTCTGAGGGGCCGCGCGGAGGCTCACGCCCGCGCCGGCAGGTCCCGGTAACCCATCCCGCGCAGCAGCGCGATCCGCCGGGCTACCGGCGGGTGGGTCGAGAAGAGCCCCGCCCACCAGCTCTCCCGGGCGTCCGCGGGGCGGCCCCGCGGGTCGGCGATGCAGAGGTGCGCGACCCCCTGCTTGATCGAGGGCGTCGGCTCGACCGCCGCGTCGATCTTCTCGAGGGCCGAGGCGAGGGCGAGGGGATTCCGGGTCAGCTCCGAGCCGGAGGCGTCGGCCAGGTATTCCCGCTCCCGCGAGACCGCCATCGCGACGAGGCGCGCGACGAACGGCGCGAGAAGGAGGGAGAAGAGCCAGAGGAAGAAGAGCACGACGCCCGCGAGCCCCGAGCCCCCGTCCCGCCCGCGCCCGGACCGCCGGCCTCCGCCCCACCGCATGCCGCGCAGCGTCCAGTCCGAGAGGAGGAGCACCGCGCCGGCGAGGGCGGCCACGACGGTCATCAATCGGATGTCGTAGTTGCGCACGTGCGCCATCTCGTGGGCGACGACGGCCTGCAGCTCCTCGCGATCGAGCTTCTCGAGGAGGCCTCGCGTCACCGCGATCGACGCCCGATCGGGCGAGGGGCCCGTCGAGAAGGCGTTCGGATCGGAGTCGGGCACGACGTAGATGCGCGGCTTCGGCAGGCCTCCGGCGATCGCCATCTCTTCTACGATGTTGTCGAGCGCCTTCTCCCGCGGATCGTTCGGATCGAGCGGCCGGGCGGTCGCGGATTGGAGCACGGCGCGATCCCCGTCGTGGAGCGCCCACCAGGCGGAGAGCCCGCCGAAGGCGAGCGCGCCGAACGTGCAGAACGGGATGCCCGGCGACCCGCCGGCCCCGTAGAGGAAGGCGTCCGCTCCGAGGCCGAGAAAGACGAGGAGCAGGACGAAGCCCGCGAGGAAGAGCCGGGTGCGCGCGAGATTGCGCCGCTGTTGGTCGTAGAGATTCGCGGGGAGAGACAAGCCCTTTGGTCCGTCGGCCTCACGGAGAGGACGCGCTTAGGACGGCGGCCTCACGCTCAAGTCCACTTTGGGCACCTCGCGCTCCGAGGCGTCGCGGATCTCGTAGAGCTCGACCGGCTGGAACTTGAAGGTCTGAGCGATGAAGTTGTCGGGGAAGATCTGCTGCGCCGTGTTGAAGCGCGTCGCGAGGTCGTTGTAGAACTGCCGCGCGAAGCCGATCTTGTTCTCGGTCGACGACAGCTCCTCCATGAGCGCGCGCACGCTCTCGTTCGCCTTCAGGTTGGGGTAGTTTTCCGAGAGCGCGAAGAGTCGCGACAGCGTCTGTGTGAGCTGGTTCTCCTTCTCGGCCGTGTCGGCGACGCCGCGGGCCGCGACCGCGCTGTTGCGGGCCGCGATGACCTTCTCGAGCGTGTCCTGCTCGAACTGCATCTCCCCCTTGACCGAGGCGATCAGGTTCGGGATCAGGTCGTGGCGGCGCTTCAGCTGCACGTCGATCTGGCGCCAGGCGTTGGCGACCTGGTTCTTCAGGGCGACCAGGTTGTTGTACCGCCAGATGGCCCATATCGCCGCCAGAAATGCGATGGCGACCAGGAGGAAGAGGCAACCGCCGATGAAGCCCATGTTTCGCTCTAGCTCCCTTTACATGTTACGGAACATCGGGGCGCAAGTTCGGTGGCGGCACTTTAGTGGCGAGCTAGCAGCCATCAGCTATCAGCCATCAGCCGTCAGCCGTCACCCGGTCTCGGTCTGGCTGAAAGCTGAGAGCGGAAAGCCGAGAGCTAGGCATTTAGCCCCTGCCTCAGCTCCCGAGCGAGGATTTCCACGGCCGAGCGGGTTCCTCCCGTCATCTTGTCCTTCCAGACGGTCTCGGTCTCGAAACGGCGGTCTCCGATCGACTCCGCCCACGGGCGCAGCGCGGCGTCGAGCTCGCTCGCCGACCAGACGTCGCCGCCGCGGCTCCGGATCATCGCGATGACGTAGGGGACGATCCGGATGAAGGAGCGCAGCGCCGTCGAGCTCTTGATCGAGTACTTGCGCCCGGCGAAGGCCGCCGGGAACGCCTTCGCGGCCGCCTTGAAGTAGTTCAGGAAGAAGCGCCGGGCATTCTCGCGGAACTCGCGGGCGATCCGGCCCCCGGCGGCGTCCATGGCGGCGAAGACGTCGCGCAGCTCGTCGGCGAGCGAGGCCTGCGTCACGGAGCCCTTGCCGATGCCGAGGACTTTGATCTGGCCGCGCAGCGGGGAGTTCTCCTCTTCGTTCAAGGCCCGGATGATGTCGTGCGCCGCGGCGAGGTTGTTGTCGCGGTAGAGGCGGCGGCCCGAGAGCGAGATCAGATGCGAGGGGTTCAGCTTCGTGTGCTTGCTGTTGATCGTGACGAAGAGCTCGACCACCTGGTCGGCGGTCAGGTTGTCGAAGACGACCGCCGGCACCTGGAAATCCTTCAAGTTGTGCTTCTCGGCGAGCTGGTGGAGGGCGAGGAGCCGGTGTTGCCCGTCGAGGGCCCGCAGGATCCCCGACTCCTCCGGGAGCTTGAGCGACCCGGCGTCGGACCGGCCGCTCGACGGGGAGAAGTCGAGCCGCTTCTCGGAGACGAGCAGGACGCTCCCGGGAATCGCCGGCAGCGTCCCCGAGTCGGCGCACTGAAGGTAGTAGGCCACCAGCTCCTCGATCTTCTTCTGGATGATCGGGCGCTGGAACGCCTGCTCCGACGCCGAGATCTTCCTCTCGAGAAACTCCCAGTTGACGCGCCCTTCCTTGCTCTTTCGGGGGTGCGGCCGCGTCGTCTGGGCCTGCGGGCCGAAGGAGAGGACCTCGAAGCCCACCAGGGACTGCAGGTCGGCTCCCGAGAGCAGCGCCTCGTAGAAGCGAACGCCGAACTGGTTGAGCCGGAGCGAGGGAACAGAGAGCATCCTGACCCCCCTTCGTCGGGGGCGCATTATATGAAAGGGCCCGGGAGGCCCCCGGCGCTCCCCCCCGGAGGCCCTAGGGAGGCGAAACGGCCCGCCAGTCGGGGGCGCCGGCCATCCGCTCGTGCATCTGAGAGGCTCCGGCGAGGATGCCGCGCAGCTCCGCCGTCAGGAGCCGTTCGAGCTCCGGGAGCGTCGCAGGGATCGGCCAGCGGCACCGAGCACTCGATCGCGCTCGAGCCGAGAGAGGCGAAAAACGGCGAGGGACGCCGGGTCCAGTCCGACTCGTTTCGCCGGTGCTTGGTCATCAGGAACGCGGCCAGCCGGCGCTCGTCCCAGGGATCCACGAGCATCCAGCGGAAATTCGCCCGGGCTCCCTTGTGCTGGACCTCGGGCTTGTCGGCGGCCAGCGCAATCGACATAGATTTCGTTTAAAGATAGCATCCGCGTCAAAACGAAGCACTGTGAAAGCCGCATTCGCGACTCCCGTGGCGTTGTGTCTGGCCGCCGCCGCGGCGGCCGGCGAAGGCGACCGCGTCTATCCCTCCCATCTCATGGTGGACCAGGACGTGGTCGTGACCGCCCGGATCACCGGGATCGTCGACGAGGTCCTGGCCGAGCGCGGGACCGCGGTCGTCAAGGATCAGGCGCTGGCCCGGCTGGACGCCCGCGAGCTCGACGCGGAGCTCGAGGAAGCGAAAGAGGAGATGCAGCTGCGGCGGGCCGAGTACGATCGCTCCCAGGCCCTGGCGGCGAGCAAGGTCGTCTCGGCCGCGGACCTGGACGAGAAGAAGGCGCAGTACCAGGTCGCGGTGGCCCGCCACGACCGGGTCCGGACGATGAAGGACTACACCGTCATTCGCGCGCCGTTCGCCGGAATCGTGACCGAGAAGTACGCCCGGGTCGGACAGAAAGTGATCGAGGATCGCAGCGAGCCGCTCTTCAAGATCACCGCTTCCGAGCCCCTCCTCGCGCGGGTGTACCTGCCGGAGGAGGAGCTGCTGACGGTCAAGCGCGGCGATCCGGTGGAGGTCACCCTCGATCGCTTTCCCAGGGCCAAAGCGACGGGCACGGTCCAGTTCATCAGCCCGACGGTGGACGCCGCGAGCGGCACCTTCCAGGTCGTCGTGCAGGTCCGGAAGGACGGCTCGCTCCCGGAGCTGCGGCCGGGGGTGGCCGTTCGGATCCGGTTCCGCGGGGCCCGGCCTTAGCCGGAGGCGAATCGATGGCCGGCCGGACTCCCCGGTCCTCCCGGAAACTGCGCGACACGATCGACCGGGTCCTGATCCACGACATCAAGAACATGGGCTTCCGGCTGGAGATGCTCCGGGCAAACCTGGAGGAGCACTACGGCGAGGCCGACTTCCGCCGGTCGGTCCAGGAGCTGCTCGCCGCGACGGTCGAGAAGCTCGACCGGATCGTGGGCCGCTGGTCCGCGCACGAAGACGCCGTTCTGATCAAGGTTGCCCTCGACTTGAACGGCCTGCTCCGCGAGGTGGCCGCCGCGCCGGCCCGGCGGGGGGGCGGAACTCCCGCGCCTCCGGAGCGCTCGCCCGGCTGTCGCTCGCCCTGGGCGAGCCCCCGCCGGTCTGGGGCGACCCCTACTACCTGCGCGACGCGCTCGCGAGCCTCGTCGACAACGCGCTCGAGGCGGCGGGGCCCTCAGGGCGGGTGCTCGTCCGCAGCTTCTCGAGCGGCCGGGGGGCGCGGCAGCGCTCGCGGATCGAGATCATCGACAATGGCCCCGGGATGTCTCCGGAATTCGTGCGCGACCGGCTGCTGCGCCCCTTCCAGACCACGAAATCGGACGGCGTCGGCCTCGGTCTCTTCACGGCCAACGAGATCGTGCGCCACCATCGGGGCACGGTGCGAATCCACACTCGGCCGGGGGAGGGGACCGTCGTGCAGCTCGCCTTCCCTTCGATCCGTCCCGAGCCGTGACCTCGCCGGGACCGGAGCTGCCCCGCGTCCTGATCGTCGAGGACGACCCCTTTCTCCTCGAACAGCTGACCTGGGCGCTCCAGGGGAAGTTCGCCGTCACGGGGGCGCGGGACGCCGTCGAGGGGAAAGCGCGCCTCGCGACGGAGACCGACATTTTCCTCTTCGACCTGCGCCTCCCGCCCTCGAACACCGTCGAGGAAGGGTTCGGTCTCCTGCGGGAAGCGCGGCGGCGGGACGCGGACGCGACCGTCGTGGTCATGTCGGGCGAGACTGATCGGCGCGAAGCGCTCCGGGCGATCGAGCTCGGCGCCTTCGACTACTTCCGGAAGCCGGTGGACGCGGGGGAGCTCCAGGTGATCCTCCTGCGCGCTCTCGAACGGCGCCGGCTCGTCGCCGAGAATCGAGAGCTCCGCGCGAGCGCCGCTGCGCCGGGGCCCTTCGACCGTCTGGTGGGGAAGAGCGAGCCGATGCGCCGGCTCCTCCAGGACGTTCGCCGGATCGCCCCCTCCGAAGCGACCGTCCTGATCGTCGGAGAGAGCGGGACGGGCAAGGAGCTCGTGGCCCACGCGATCCACGAGGGGAGTGCCCGCGCCCGCGGCCCCTTCGTGGCCGTCAACGCCGCGGCGCTGCCGGAGAGCCTCGCGGAGTCGGAGCTCTTCGGCCACGAGCGCGGCGCCTTCACGGGCGCCGTCTCGTCCCGTCCGGGGCGCTTCGAGCTCGCGAGCGGGGGAACCCTGTTCTTGGACGAGGTCGGCACGCTCTCGGCGGCGGTGCAGGCGAAGCTCCTGCGCGCGATCGAGTCGCGGCAGATCGAGAGGGTCGGAGGGCGACGCACGATCGGCGTCGACCTGCGGCTGATCTCGGCGACCAACGAGAATCTGGAGGCGCGGGTGGCCGAGGGCGCCTTTCGCGAGGATCTCTTCTACCGCATCAACACGATCCAGGTCCGGATCCCGCCTCTGCGCGAGAAACTGGAAGACCTGCCCCTCCTCGCGGAGCATTTCCTCGTCAAATTCGGCGAGCGCCACCGGCGGCCGGGCCGGCGCCTCGCGCCGGCGGTCCTCGAGCGGATGCGCGCGCATCCGTGGCGAGGCAACGTCCGCGAGCTCGAGCACGTCATCGAGATGCTCGTGCTCTTTTCCGACGGGGAAGAGATCGGCGAGGACGACCTGCCCCGCGTTCTCCGCGCCGGGGCTCCCGCCCCGGCCGGGTCATCGGCGGCCGCGGGGCTCCCGTTTGCGAGGGCCGTCGAAGACTTCGAGAAGCGCCTGCTTCGCGATGCGATCGAGCTGTCGGGCGGCGTCAAGGCCGAGGCCGCCCGAAGGCTCGGCCTCGACTCGAATCAGATCAAGTATCTGTGCCGCAAATACGGGCTGTAGGCGGGGGTGAGAGGCAGTTTGAGGGGGGCGAGGGGTTAGGGGCGAGGGGCGAAGAGCGAGCCGAGGGGTTAAGGGGTTGAGAAAATCAACTGCGAGTTGAAAATTCTCCGTTTCGACGCTCACACCGGTCCGTTCATCTTTTCTTAAGTCGTTCTTGAGCAATGCCTTACAAAGCGAGGCCTTCGCCCGCGATCTGGTCCTGTTCTTGCGACTAGGAGTTAGCGACCAAAGGAGGGAACAATGGCAAACGAAGTGAGGATCAAGCTGACGGACGAGCAGAAGGCGAAGATCAAGGAAGCCACTGGCAAGGAGATGCCCGAGATTCGCGTGGGCAGCCTCGGCGACAACCCGGCTGTTTCGGCGAAGACCGCCAGCGCCACCAGGGCGACCCGGGCGGGTTCCGTGCTCTCCGCCAAGGCGACGCGGGCCGGCAACGTGATGGCCGCCAAGGCGACCCGCTCGACCAAGGCGACGCGGGCCGGCAACGTGATGGCCGCCAAGGCGACCCGCTCGACCAAGGCGACGCGGGCCGGCAGCATCAACGCCGCCAGGGCGACCCGTTCGACCAAGGCGACGCGGGCCGGCAGCATCAACGCCGCCAGGGCGACCCGTTCGACCAAGGCGACGCGGGCCGGCAGCATCAACGCCGCCAGGGCGACCCGTTCGACCAAGGCGACGCGCTCGACGCGGGCAAACCCGAGCGCCCTGTAACCCGCTCCGAATCGGTGATCCATCGTGCGCCCCGCCCTACGGGCGGGGCGCTTCTGTCTCACCAGACGACGGTCTGAAGCCAGCGGCGAAGGACTCGCCAGGTGTTGGCGAGCGGCGACGTGCGCGGGCCCTGGATCTTCGCCTGCCCCATCATCCCCGGACGCAGGCTTCCGTCTTCATTGTCGAACTCGGCCCGAGCCACGAATCGGTCGGGCCGCTCGGAGGGGGCGGGCGGATCGGCCTGGCCGGACGCGGTGGGCGGCTGCGCGAGTGTGGCGGCCGAGACCGCGACGATCCGACCCCTCACCGGACGCAGGGGCCTTCCCGGAAGCATGGCGGTGACCGGCGCTCCGGGTCGGACGTCATCGAGCCTTCTCTCGGAGAAGTCGAGGTCCGCCTGGAGGCGGCGGCAATCGCCGATTTCGGCAAGGACCGTGCCTGAGGAGACGAACCTTCCCTTCCAATCCATGAGCCGGTGAGTCAGGACCGTTCCCTGGATCGCGCTCCGGACGACGAGCAGTTCGCGGCGGGCGGCGCCGCTTCGGAGCGCCGAGGCGACCGAGCCTTCCCGTCGCTCGGCGGCGTAGGCCGAAGCGGGCTGGCTCGACCCTCGGGCTTCTTTCGCTGCTCCCTCGAGTCGCCTTTGCTCGGCCTCCAGGGCGATTCCTTCCGCCGTGAGGGCCGCGCTCTCGAGACGCAGTACCGGCTGCGCAGGCAGCGACGACTTCGCCCTCGTTGGCGAGCACCTCCACGACGATCGCGTCCTCCGGAGCCACGAGGCTGACCTGCGTCGAAGGGCGCAGACGAATCTCCGTGCGGACTTTTCGATGAGTCCAGGGAACGAGAAGCACGAGTGCGAGCGCTGCGCCGGCGATCAAGAGCGGTTTGCGGCTTCTGTGAGACATCAGCAAGTCCTTCTTGTCGAGATAGAAGAGCCGCGCAGTCCGTGTCACCAGCCGAACGCGCTTTCGGAACAGCCTCCAGAGCGTCAGGAGGAGCAGCACGACCGCGACGTTGGGGAAGTATTTCGAATAGAAGTTGTAGAAGAGCCCGCCGATCAGCGACATCAGGACGCCCACGTAGGCGAGCGCGAGGGGACCGTAGATCCAGAAGATGCGGCGTTTGCGGCGGGAGACTTCCGGGACCTCGACGGGCAACTTGAGGATCTTTCGCTGGAAGAGGGCCCCGAGGTATTGGAGCGATTCTTCGCGAAGCTCCGGGATTTCGACCAGGCTCGTCAGGGCGTAGTAGCCGTCGATCTTGATGAGGGGGTTGATGTTGAAGAAGATCGTCGAGACGCCTGTGAACAGCATCGTCTTGTACGCGAAGTCGTGAAGGAAACTGTCGGGATAGGAAAGCACCCAGGCGAGGGTCGCTCCAATACAGATGAATCCCTCGGTGTAGATGCCCGCCGCGGTGACCCAGAGCCGATGCCACTTGTTTTCGAAGAGAAGGGAATCGGTCGTGTCGCAATAGAACGCGGGTGTGATGACGTAGATGAGCGCGATGCCGATGTCGTTGACGTCACCGCCATAAATCTTCACGGCATACGCATGCGCGAACTCGTGAATGCAGCCGATGATCGAGAGCAGAAAGAAGAACTGAACGGCGTCGAGGAGGGGCTTCGCCAGGAAGGAGTAGAGCTCGATCGTCCCGCTCCAGATCGGGTGCCAGTGGCGAATGAAGATGCTGATGGTCCAGATCGCGCCGAGGCACCACACGAGGACGACCGGTGGCGTCCAGATCCACCGCACGTAACGCACCGTCCGGTTCAGGAACCGGTCCGGGTCGAGCACATGAAATGGGATGAAGAAAATGTTTCGTCCCTCGGCTCGCTCGTCGGCCGCCCGCTGCCTTACCGTCTTCGCCGTCGCGAGCAGAGCGAGATTCCGCTCTGCCACGCCCTGCTCGATCAGTTCGATCTTGCGCAGCATCTCCTCGAAGTCGAGGATGAGTCGGTACTGGATGTCCTCCTTCGGGAACTGGCTTCGGTATTCCTCGAAGATCTCCGTACGGGTTCGCGTTCCATCGAAAAGCTGAATCAGGCCCCACTCCGGGTCCCCGAAGTTGTAGTACTTCATCGTCTCGGGGTTCTTGACCACCCATGTGATCTCGCCCATCTGGACGATTCGCCGGATGACGAGGTCGGGCCGCAGCGCCGGCCGGTCGCCCGCAGCGCCGTGGCGCTCGGCAAGCGCGGCGGCGGCCTGCCCCGGTCGGGCGGCCAGGAGAGAGGTGGGTTTTCGGACCGCGCTCACGGCAGGAGCGGCCAGATCTTCTGCCAGAGATAACGGGCGGGTTTGCGGAGTAGCAGGGTTGCGACCAGCCGCGTGCCCGCGCGAATCTTTCCGGTGCCGAGCATCCCGGTCTTCAGCAGTCCCTGAGGATTTTCGGCGCGGACTTCGGCGATGAGAAAGCGGTCCTCTCCATCCTCCCGGACGCGCGCGGCGAGGCGCGCCACGGTGCCCGGGAACGTCCTCGTGGGATAGGCGTTGATCTTCAGCGAAACGGGCTGGCCCGGCCGGATCAACGAAACGTCGGGTTCGGGCACGGCCACTTCGGCCGTGACCGTATTGACGTCGGCGACGACGCAGAACTCCTCGCCCCGGTGGAGGAGCTGGCCGACCCGCTCCTCGATACGGCTCGTGACGATTACGCCGGCGGCGGGCGCGCGCAAGTGTGTGCGCCGGAGATCCTCCTCGGCCAGGTCGACGCGGGCGCGCGCCTGGTCACGCCGCGACTGCGCCTCGAACATCGCAGCGGCGTCCCCGGCCTCCCGGAAACGCGCCATGTCGCTCTCGGCGATCGCGAGCGCCGAGCGCGCTTCGGCGAGACTCGCCTGATACGACTCGTCCTTCAGCGTGGCGATGACGTCCCCCGCGGCGACCCGGTCCGACTCGTGCCGCACGACGGAAGCGACGACGCCTTCGACCCCGGCAGCGACGGAGGCTCGCCGGACCGGCAGGATTCTCGCCGGTCCCGCGACCCGGAACCGCCAGGGCACCAGAAGGAAGATCAGGACGGCCGCGAGACCGATTGCCCAGGCCGTTCGGCGGCGCTTCGGAATGTCCGCGAGCTTGCGGCGCCTCTCGAGCAGCGGCTTCCAGAACCCGGCCAGGGGAACCTGCTGATAGAGCTGCGCGTTGCGCACGGCAACCGTAGCCTGGTTGACGAGGATTTGCAGGAGGTCCTGCGTCTCCTCGTCGAAGACGAGGGGCTCCTTGCTTTCGAAGGAGAGGACACCGAGCTTGCCCTCTTCGTCCGCGAGCAAGACGGCATAGAAGGAACGGAGACCGGTCTCGGCGAACACGACCCGGAACTTCTCCTCGGTCTCCGGGCGATCCGCCATGATCTTGCCGTCCTCGGCCTGTGTCACGGAGACGCCCGATCCGGAAAAGAAGACCCACTGAAGGAGTTCCTCCAGGTGCCGAACGTCCGGCTTGGAGCGATCGACTTCGGTCGCCCCGGAGATCGCGCCCAACCGCATCTTCCCCCGCTCGATGATGCCTATCGCGCAACGGTCGTAGGTGATGAGAGCCGCGGTCGCGTTGACGATCGTCTGCATCACCTTGTCGAGGTCGAGCGTCGAAGTGATCTCGCGACTCACCGCCAGCAGGGCGTCGAGCTCCTCGACCTTCTTCTCGGCCTCGTGCTGCCGCGCGGTGCGCAGCGCGCGCACCGCCTGCCGGGCGACGTCCTGGAGGAGCTCTTCGTCTTCCGGCGCGAACTCGGGGTGGCGCCCCCGCTTGTTCGTCAGAACGAGGGCCCCGATCGCGACCTCGTCCTCGACGAGCGGTACGGCGAGCAGCGACTGGATCTCGTACCCGGGCGTCTCCTGGCGCGTCGGGTCGTCCTCCGGGATCCGATTCCTCCTCAGGGAGGTCTGGTCCGCGAGAACGTCGCCGACGGCGGAGGCGCCGACCGCGTCCGGCGGATGGTCCACGTCGTAGTTGTCGTTGACGGTCGTCGCGGCGAGCGCGACTTCCTCTCCCTCGAGGATCCAGAGCGAGGCGACTTCGGCGCTCGCGAAGTCGGCCGCCTTCCGCACGATCAGATCGGTCAGCGCCTTCCAGTCGATGGTCGAGCCGAACGCCTTGGATAGATCGTAGAGGTTCGTCAGCCGCTCGATCGCGCGGAGCATCCCGACCGTCTTCCGCTCGGAGCGCAGCGCCCGGCCGAGCGCCGGCGCGGCGTCCTCGAGGAAGGCGGAGAGCCGGCCGAGCGCGGCGTCGGGGTCCTCGCGGCGGTGGAAGAGGAGGAGCAGGAGGGCGACGACGAGCCCCTCCGCTTCGAGCGGAATCGCGACGGCAGCGGCCGTATCGGGCGGCAGCCCGGCCACGAAGGGATCTCCCGAGCCCGCGATCTCGGAATGCTCGAGGGCGATGGGATGGCGATCGCGAACGAGCTCCCAGATGAACCCGGAATCGCGCGGGGCGGAACGCCGGAGCAGTTTCTCGGTCCCCTCGCCGTGCCCGGCGATGCAGAGGAAGAGGGGATGAACCGTGTCCGGAGCCCAGAGCAGCGCGCCGTCGGCGTGCGCTACCTCGGCGCTCCAGCGCGCGGCCCAACCCGATGTCTGGGCCAGGTTCTCGCAGAGCGCGAGCTCGGCGAGCGCCGTCAAGGGACGCTCGCCCTCGAGGCCCTCCGGATCCTGCCCTTCGGGATCGTCCGGCATCCGATGCTCCTGCTCCGGCTCCCGCCGGCTAGAAGCTCGAGACCGCCTTCTCCAGGTCGTCGTGGAGCTCGAAAACCGAATCGAGCTTGGTCATCTCGAGCAGCTTCCGCACCTGCGGCCCCGCGTGGAGGAGCTTGGTCTGCCCCCCCTCCTTCTGGGAGTTGGTCAGGGCTCGAACGAGCGCCCCGAGGCCCGAGCTGTCGAGGAATCCCACCCTTTCCAGGTCCACGAGCAGGTTGACGCTGCCGTCCTCGAGCAGCCGGATGACCGTCTTCTTGAACGTGGACTCCGCTTCGCCGATGACGAGATCGCCTCGGACGGTCAGAATGGTGACCCGCCCCTCCTCCCGCGTGGTGAGTTCCATGAAAGCGGCGACATTATGTCGAAAAGCCGGGACGGGTCCAAGCTCCGTTTCTCGGCCGCGGGCGCGCCCCCCGGTTGGCCGAGCGTCCGGCCGCTCATATGATGACCAGACTTTGACCCTCGACCCGCGAAGGCGGGCCGCCCTCGGGCGGCGGTCGGGCGGCCGCGCATGAGCCGCCGTCCAACCACGGCCCTCGGAGACGACGCGACGCTGCCGGCGGGCCGGGATCCCGAGACGCTCCGTCTCGGCGAGGACGCGAAGCGCCAGAAGAACTGGAAGCGGTGGGGTCCCTATCTCGCCGAGCGCGCCTGGGGCACCGTCCGAGAGGACTACAGCGCAGACGGCTCGGCGTGGAGCTATTTCCCGCACGAACACGCGAGGTCGCGCGCCTATCGCTGGGGAGAGGACGGGATCGCGGGAATCTGCGACCGGCACCAGTACGTGTGCCTCGCGCTCGCCCTGTGGAACGGCCGGGACCCGATCCTGAAGGAGCGTCTCTTCGGGCTCTCGGGCCCGGAGGGGAACCACGGCGAGGACGTCAAGGAGTACTACTACTACCTCGACTCCTCGCCGACCCATTCCTACATGAAGTGTCTCTACAAGTATCCGCAGAAAGAGTTTCCCTACGCGTGGCTCGTCGGCGAGAACGCGCGCCGCGGCCGGGACGCTCCGGAGTTCGAGCTCGTCGACACGGGCCTTTTCGACGAGGACCGCTACTTCGACGTTTTCACGGAGTACGCCAAGGCCTCGCCGGACGACGTGCTCGTTCGCTTCACGGTGTTCAACCGCGGCCCGGAGACGGCGCGCCTGCACGTGCTGCCGACGATCTGGTATCGCAACACGTGGTCGTGGGGGCTGGGGGAGCGCCGGCAGCGGCTCTGGGCGGGAGAGGAGACGGCGGGGCGGCGCGCGATCGAGCTCGATTCGACCTACTACGGGCGCCTGTCTCTGGCGGCCGAGGGGGAGCCGGAGCTCCTGTTCACCGAGAACGAGACGAACTTCGAGCGGCTCTTCGGCGTGCCGAATCCGAGGCCCTACGTGAAGGACTCCTTCCACCGGCATCTCGTCGAGGGCGCGAAGGACGCGGTGAACCCGGGCCGCCGGGGCTCGAAGGCGGCCGCCCTCTATCGCCTCGACGTTCCGCCCGGCGGGAGCGCGAGCGTGCGCCTGCGGCTCTCGCCGGCGGCCTCTCCCGTTCCGTTCGGCGCGGAATTCGACGAGACCTTCTCCCGGCGGATCGCGGAGACCGACGAGTTCTACGCGCCCTTCGCCTCGCCGGAAGTCTCCCGCGACGGCTGGGTCGTGCAGCGCCAGGCCGCGGCGGGGATGCTCTGGACGAAGCAGTACTACCACTACGACGTGGGGCGGTGGCTCAAAGGGGATCCGGGCGAGCCGCCCCCGCCGCCGGAGCGCTGGCACGGGCGCAACCGTGAGTGGCAGCACCTCTACAACGCCGACGTCCTCTCGATGCCGGACAAGTGGGAGTACCCCTGGTACGCCGCCTGGGACCTGGCGTTTCACTGCGTCACGCTCGCGATCATCGATCCGGACTTCGCCAAGCAGCAGCTCGTGCTCCTGCTGCGCGAGTGGTACATGCATCCGAACGGCCAGCTCCCCGCGTACGAGTGGGCGTTCTCGGACGTGAACCCGCCGCTCCACGCCTGGGCGGCGTGGCGCGTCTACAAGATCGACCGGAAAAGGCGGGGAACCGCCGACCGCAACTTCCTGGAGCGCGTCTTCCACAAGCTGCTTCTGAATTTCACGTGGTGGGTCAACCGGAAGGACGCCGCCGGCAACAACGTCTTCCAGGGCGGATTCCTCGGGCTCGACAACATCGGCGTCTTCGATCGAAGCGCACCGCTCCCGACGGGCGGGACGATCCAGCAGTCGGACGCCACGAGCTGGATGGGGATGTACTGCTTGAACATGCTCGCGATGGCGCTCCAGCTCGCGGTGGAGGACCCGGCCTACGAGGACGTGGCCTCCAAGTTCTTCGAGCACTTCGCCTACATCTGCCGCGCGATGAACGACATCGGCGGCAGCGGGATCGAGCTCTGGAACCGGCAGGACGGGTTCTTCTACGACGTGCTGCAGCTGCCCGACGGCCGGCAATTCCCTCTGAAAGTGCGCTCCATGGTGGGCTTGATCCCGCTCTTCGGCGTCGAGACGCTCGAGTCGGAGGTCGTGGACCGTTTCCCCGGATTCAAGCGCCGGATGCAATGGTTTCTCGAGAACCGGCCCGAGCTCTCCGACTACATCGAGACACAGACCGTCGCGGGCAACCGCGTGCGGCGCCTGCTCGCGCTCGTCAACCGGACGCGCCTCGTCTCGGTGCTCCGCTACATGCTGGACGAGAGCGAGTTCCTCTCGCCCTACGGGGTGCGCGCCCTGTCGCGCTACCACAAGGACCACCCCTACACGCTCGACTTCGATGGGCACCAATACCGCGTGGACTACGAGCCGGCCGAGTCTCGCAGCGGCACGTTCGGCGGAAATTCCAACTGGAGGGGCCCCGTCTGGTTTCCCGTCAACTACCTGATCATCGAGTCGCTGCAGAAGTTTCATTACTTCCTGGGCGACGACTTCCGGGTCGAGTTTCCGACCGGTTCCGGCCAGAAGTTCCACCTCTGGAACGTCGCGGCGAAGCTCTCCCGCCGGCTCTCGCGGATCTTCCTGCGCGACGCGTCCGGGAGGCGTCCCGTCTACGGCGGGATCGAGAAGTTTCAGACCGATCCGCACTTCCGCGATCTGATCCTCTTCTACGAGTATTTCCACGGCGACACGGGATTCGGCCTGGGCGCCTCGCACCAGACCGGCTGGACCGGGCTCGTCGCGAAGTTGATCCAGCAGAGCGGCGACTAGGCGCGCTTCCGTCTCCGCGCGACTATCCGACCGGATAGCCGGGCAACCGGAAGGATAGGGAACCCGGCCCAGACGCCGGTTACGACGCCGGCTGGCCCGGCGCCAACCCGCTCCGGCCGCAGAGGCTTCGCGCTCGCGCGACTCCCCCTGGACGCGGCTACCTCCCTGGTATCGCCCTTGTCCCCTTCGGGGGCGAGAAGAGGCGAACATGCGACTCGCACTCGACTCGAAGAGGCCCGACTGCGATTCTGCTTCGCCGACCCCAATTCGGGGAATGGGGGCTCGAGTGAGGTATGGTTTCGACGATCTCCAAGGTCGAAGCATGCGCACCCGATTCGGAGCCCGGTTCGCCGGCTTCCCGATCGTCGGGCATCCGCGGCTCCTCCGGGCCGCGGCCACGGCACTGAACTGGCTCGCCGGGGCCGTCGTCCTGGCCCAGGCGACGGGAGTGACGACCGGGGACCTGCGCGGCAGGGTCGTGGACGAATCGGGCGCGCCGCTCCCCGGCGTGACGGTCTCGGCGGTCAATACGGAGACGGGCCTCGCCCGCTCGACTTCGACCGGCGCCGAAGGCGATTTCGTCCTGCGCCTGCTGCCTCCGGGGGACTATGGACTCACGGCGGATCACCCCGGATTGCAGACCCTCCGGGTCGAGCGTGTCGCGGTCGCCCTCGGAGCCACGTCGCACCTCGAGCTCACGATGCGGGTGGTACCGGTCGCGGAGGCGGTGTCCGTGGACGCGCAG
Organism: uncultured Acidobacteriota bacterium; assembly: GCA_963707935.1. Lineage (GTDB taxonomy): Bacteria > Acidobacteriota > Thermoanaerobaculia > UBA5066 > Gp7-AA6 > DATBFU01. The sequence goes on from CAVPRN010000005.1 coordinate 284,176, forward strand.
ACGAGTCCGGTCGATCCGACCTCGACCGAGCTCGCCTCCGCGATCACCGAGGGCGAGATCGAGAACCTTCCGATCAACCGTCGCAACTACCTGGACTTCGCGCTGACGACCCCCGGCGTCACGGCGGACCGCGGCCCGCAGACAGGAGCCGCAACGACCTCCGGCCTCTCGATCAACGGACAGGATCCGCGATTGAACAACGTGCTTTTGGACGGTCTCGACGACAACGACGCGACCGTCGGCGCCGTCCGCGCGGCGGTCCCGCAGGACGGGGTCCGCGAATACCAGGTCATTCGGGTCCCCTACTCGGCCGAATACGGCCGGGCCGGCGGGGGAGTGGTGAACGTCGTGACCCGGTCGGGCTCGAACGATCTCGCACGGGACCGTCTTCCTCTTCTACCGCGACGAAGCGCTCTCCGCGCAGAACGCTCTTGCGCGAGCGGAAGACCCCCTACGAACAGTTCCAGTACGGCGGCGCCCTGTCCGGTCCGATCCTCGCGGACCGCCTCTTCTTCTTCGCGGCGGCGGAGCGGTTGGACGCGATCGACGCGAACTTCGTGACGATCGACGAGCGCGCCGCCGACGTCATCCGCGCCCAGGGATTTCCGCTCGAGACCGGCATCCTCGCATTCGGCCGGGATCGGACGGCGGTGCTCGCGAAACTCGACGCGGCGTTCGGTTCTTCGCAGGCCTGGGCGCTCAAAGGGACGTGGGCCGCCGAGTCGGACGAGAACCAGCAGCCGTGGGGAGGGCTCGTCGCGCGGAGCGCCGGGGGCGTGCGGGACATCGACGACAAGGCGGTGGGGCTCACGGGGATCTCGCTCTTCGGCGGCGGCGCCTCGAACGAATTCCGCGCGCTCTACGCCGACCGGAGCCACCGCCTCCGGTCGCTCGACCCGATCGCCGGGCCTTCGGTCGAGATTCTCGGGGTCGCGACTTTCGGAACGCAGTCCTTCCTGCCGCAGCCCCGCGACAGCCGGACCGTCGAGGTCTTCGACGCCGTGTCCTTCTTCTCGGGGGCGGTGACCGTCAAGGCGGGAGTGGACTACCTCCACACGGACCCTCGAAGGATCGCTCCCGCTCTACTTCGCCGGCTTTTACCAGTTCGCCGGGCTTCCCGAGATCCCGGATGTTCTGCCCGAGCCGTTGTCGGCGCTCGAGGCCTTCGCGGCGGGGATTCCCGCCGCGTTCGCGCAGGGGTTCGGGAACCCCGGGCGGACCGTGAGCACGGACCTCTTCGCCGCGTTCGCGCAGGCCGAATGGATTTCCTCTCCCCGCTTCCTGCTGCGCGCGGGACTGCGCTATGAGGTCGAGAACCCTGTGGACCCATTCCCGACGGACTCGAACAACTGGGCGCCCCGCCTCTCCTTCTCCTGGGCGCCGGGCGAGACCTGGCGGGTGCGCGGCGGCCTCGGACGCTTCTACGCGGTGGCTCCGATCGGCCCGATGTTCGCGGTCGGAGTCCAGGACGGAGTCGCCGCGCGCATCTCCATCCGGACGATCGAAGGGGGACCATCGCCGATCGAGCCCTGGCTCCTACCGGGGCATCGTTTCGCGAGCGAATCGGAGGCGGGAGGGTCGATCGTGCCGCCGACCGTCCTCTCGCCCGGGGTATTCCGGAGCGCCTCCACGGACCTCGCGAGCCTCGGTATCGAAAAGGAGCTCGGTCGAAGCTGGTCGGCCGCTCTCGACTACGTGCATGCGCGGGGAAGGAAGATCCTGGTCGAGCGCAACATCAACCCGATCGTCGAGGGAAGCCGCCCGAACCCCGATTTCGGCGAGATCCGCCGCTACGAGTCGACGGGGAACAGCTGGTACGACGCGGTCACGGCGTCGGCCCATGCGCGCTTCCGCGGGGCGTTCGAGCTCTCGGCCTCGTATACCTACGCGCATGCCGAGACGGACTACGTCGATTTCTCCGTCGGCGCGCTGCAGGACCCTCTGCACCCGGAAGACGAGATCGGACCGACGATCCACGTGCCGAGGCATCGCGCGACGCTCGCGGCGGTCTATTCGACGCCGCGGGCCGGACCCTGGTGGTCGCGCGATTGGACCTTCTCGACGATCTCGGACGTCTCGATCGGGCGACCGTACAACGAGCTCGCGGGCTTCGACCGGAATCAGAACGGCGATCCCGCGTCCGACCGGCCGGAGGGGGTCGGCCGCAACCGGGAGACCCTCCCCGCGTACTGGAATGTGGATCTCCGAGTCGGGCGCCGCATTCCCGCCGGCCCCGCCGAGCTCGACCTGACCCTCGACGTCTTCAACCTCTTCGACCGAGGGAACGTGCTGGAGGTCGCGAACGTCCGATACCTCGGCCCCTCGCTCGAACCGAACCCCGAGTTCGGTTCGCCGACGAGAGTCGCGGACCCCTTGCGATTGCAGTTCGGGCTGCGTCTGACTTTCTGATCCGGCGGCCGGCGTTACAATCGGCGCACGACTTCGATGACTCTCGGCGCCGGCACCCGACTCGGTCCCTACGAGATCATCTCGCCGCTCGGCGCCGGGGCGATGGGCGAGGTCTATCGGGGCCGGGACAAACGGCTCGGCCGGGACGCGGCGATCAAGGTGCTGCCCGCCGCCTTCGCCTCGGATGCGGAGAGCCTCCGGCGCTTCGAGCACGAGGCGCGTGCCGCCTCGGCGCTCAATCATCCCAACATCGTCACGGTCTACGACGTCGGTTCCGCCGAATCGGTCTCCTACATCGCGATGGAGCTCGTCGAGGGGAGGAATCTGCGCGACGTGATGAACGACGGGCGACTCCCGATTCGCCGCATCCTCGAGATCGGCGCGCAGATCGCCGAGGGGCTCGCCGCCGCCCACGCGCGAGGCCTCGTCCATCGGGACCTGAAGCCCCAGAACGTCATGCTCACGCGGGACGGCCTCGTCAAGATCCTCGACTTCGGCCTCGCCAAGCAGGTCGGCACCGAGTCGCTCGGCGCGGACGAGGCCGGCGTCACCGCGGAGCGCTCCCTGACGACTCCCGGGACCATTCTCGGCACCGTCGGCTACATGTCGCCGGAGCAGGCGAGGGGAGAGCCCGCGGACGCGCGCTCGGATCAGTTCTCGCTCGGGGTCATCCTCTACGAGATGGCGTCGGGGCGCCGCGCCTTCGATCGCGGTTCCGCCATCGAGACTCTGTCCGCGATCCTCCGCGACGAGCCGAGCCCACTCGAGGCGGCCGACCCGAGCCTTCCCGGGCCCTTCTGCTGGATCGTGGAGCGCTGTCTCGCCAAGGAGCCGGACCGGCGCTACGAATCGACACGCGACCTGGCGTGGGACCTGAAGGGTCTCCGGGAGCATCTCTCGCGCTCTTCGCTCGCGGGCGCGACCGGGATCGCCGGTCGGGCGGGGGCCGAGCCCCGGCCCTCCGGGCTCCGCCGCGCCGCCGTGCCGGCGCTCATTCTGGCCGCCGTGGCCGCGGGAGCCCTCGCGGCGACCCTCTGGCGCCGCCCGGCTCCGCCGCCGGTCTTCCAGCAGCTCACGTTCCGCCGCGGCACGGTCTTGGGCGCCCGCTTCGCGCCGGACGGCCGGAGCGTGGTCTACGCCGCGGCCTGGGAGGGCGGGCCGTTCCGGGTCTTCCGGAAGGCTCCGGAGGCGAGCGACTCGCGAGAGCTCGACCTGCCGGACGCCAACCTCCTCTCGATCTCTCGCTCCGGGGAGCTGGCGCTCTCGGTCGGCTACCGGCTCGTCGAGCCGGTGCGCGCGCTCGGAATGCTCGCGCAGGCGCCGGCCGAAGGAGGCGCTCCGCGAGACCTCGCCCGGGACGTCCTGTTCGCGGATTGGGCGCCGAACGGGAAGGACCTCGCCGTCGTCCGCGACGCGGACGGCAAGCGAGTTCTCGAGTACCCGATCGGAAAGAGGGTGTTCGAGACGAACGGTTCCATTTCTTACCCGCGCGTTTCGCCGAAAGGGGACCTCGTGGCCTTCCTCGACCATCCGAGCCCGGACGACAATCGGGGGACCGTCGCGGTGGTGGACGCCGCCGGCCGCAAGCGAACGCTGACCTCGTCCTGGGCGGCCGAGGAGGGGCTCGCCTGGCATCCCTCGGGCAAGGAGATCTGGTTCGGAGCCACGATCGAGCGCTCCTCCCGCGCGATCCAGGCCGTCGACCTCTCGGGCTCGACGCGCGTCGTTGCGCGCGCGCCGGGCAAGCTGACGTTGCACGACATCGCACCGGACGGCCGCGCCCTGGTGACGCGGGAGAGCTGGCAGATCGGCATCTTCGCGCGGGGAAGCGGCGACGCGGCCGAGCGAGACGTCTCTTCGCTCGACGAATCGCTCCTGACGGACCTGTCGGCCGACGGCAGCCGGCTCCTCTTCACGCAGCTCGGGGGAACGGTCGATCGCACCTACGCGATCTACCTGCGGCGGCGGAATGAAAAGAGCCCGATGCGGGTCGGGGAGGGTTTCGTCGGGACGCTCTCGCCCGACGGGCGCTTCGTGCTCTCGGTCCTACCGACGGAACCGCCGGAGTTGCACCTGCTTCCGACGGGCGAAGGGCAGCCGCGGCGGATCGTCCCGAAGGGGCTCGCCCTCTTCGAGTGGGCCAACTGGTTGCCGGACGGGAAGCGCATCCTCGTGGCCGGGGGAGAGCCGGGAGGCAAGACGCGGCTCTACGTGTGCGACATCGAGACCGGATCGACGCGCGCGATCACCTCGGAATCGGTCCTCCTGCCGGGGCTATCAGGGGGTGCCGATCTCGCCCGACGGGCTTTCCGCGGCGGCCCTGCTCCCAGACGGCCGCCTGGCGGTCTTCCCGCTCGACGGGAGCCCGGCGCGGCCCATTCCGGGCCTCTCGGTCGGCCTCGCTCCGATCGGCTGGACAGCGAACGGGCGCTCGCTCCTCGTCTGCCGCCTCGGGGAATCGCCGACCGACGCGCTCCGCGTGGACGTCGCGACGGGGCGGACGGAGCCGTGGCGGAGGCTCGTGCCCTCCGACCCGGCCGGAGTCCTGGGCTTCCCGTCGGTTCGCGCGACGCCCGACGAAACCGCTTACGCCTACTCGTTCCTTCGCATCCTCTCGGAGCTCTACTCGGTCGAGGGTCTCCGCTAGGCAGGGCGGCGAATTCCCTAGCGCGGAACGCGCTTTACGACCACCGGCCCGGCGCCAACATCGCGGCCATCCGCGCCGGGTTCTGGATGCCCTGACCGGTCATCCACTCGGCCGAAAGCGTCACGAGCTCCCGGCCCGCCTCTCCGCCCAGGAGCTCTCCGTGCCGGCGGCGGGCCACTGCCGCGTGCAGGGCCATGTCCGCGGCCGAGAGCTCCTCTTCGGCCAGGGCCAGCAATCCGATCGCCGTCTCCCGCTCTCCCCGGACCGAAGCGATCCCCGCGCGCAGCAGCCGGCCCAGAGCGTTTCCCCACGGCATTTTCTCGCGCTCGATGCGCCGGGCGGCCTTGGCGGCGAGACCGAGAAGGTCGGCTTCGTCTCCCGCCTCGCCGGCCGCCGCGATCGCCGTGCGCGCGCGCAGGTAGAGCGAGTGGATGAGAAGGCTCTGGACTCGAAGCATGAGCGATCTCGTCAGCACGGGCCACCGCGTCTCCAGATGCCGCCAGGCTTCCGCGGCTTCTCCGGCGAAGAGCGAACACTCGACCTGGCCGAAGAACTCGTACAGATGCTGGAGCCGGAAAGCGCCTCCGGACCAGAAGGCGATGGCCTTCTGGAGCTGTTCGCGGGCCTGCGCCGGCTGATCCTGCGCCAGCAGCGTCAAGTACGAGATGCGCGTCCGAATGTTGGTCGCCGCGTAGAGGTCGCCGCGGTCCTCGGCTTCCTTGAGGAGGCCGGGAAGGGCCTCCTGGAGGCGCTTCAACTCTCCCAGGTAGTAGAGGGCCATCAGCGAGTAGTAGTTCGTGTTGTCGAGCTCCCACCACACACCGAGACAGTGCTCCCGTAGGAACGAACCCGAGCGTTCGGTCAGCTCTCGCGCGGTCTTCCACCGCCCTTCCAGAAACGCGGCCGTGCCGGCGACCGACATCGTGAAGCCAATGGCGTAAGGCTGCTCGATGCGGTGAGCGAGGGCCGAAGCGGACTCGATCAACTTCTGCGTCTTCGTCCGCCGGCGCCCCCCGTAGGTCGCCGAATGGGCGATCTCCATCGCGAGCGACCGCGCGATCCGGAACCGCTCGCCCGCCCGGAGCGCCAGGAGGAGCTGGCGCGCCAGAAAGTCCTGGCCGCGGATCGGCTCGGAGAGGATGAGGCCCTTCGCGGCCGACCAGCACACGTCGATCCTCGTCAACTTCTCGGGCGAAACCTGCGTGGCGTCACGCTCGCGGTAGCCCGTGCCGCGGAGCCAGAGCCGCAGTCGGTGCCAGAGAAGCGACAGCAGCGCCGCCCGCGGCGTCTGCGGCATGCTCATGCCCACGGCGCCGAGCACTTCCCGCAGAACGGCGAGTCCCTTGTCGATGTGCCCGCCGCTCAAGAGCTGTTCCGCGGCGCGGCGGCGGAGCTCCAGGGCGTCGGCGGCGGCCGCGCCCGGGGCAGCGGCCAGATAGGCCTCCGCAGCCTCGGCGCCATGCCCGGCGTTGGAGAGGACGTCGGCGAGCTTGACGGTCAGCGCTCGCCGGGCCGCCTCGTCCCGGCGCGGCAGGAGCTCGAGCGCCAGCCGGTAGAGCCTCGCCGCCCGGTCGAATGCGAGGGCCTCCGAGGCGCGCGCGGCCGCCGCCCCCGTGTACTCGGCGGCCCGGTCCGTGTCGCCCGCCTCCTGGAAGTGGAGCGCGAGCGCCTCGGGGTCCGTCGTGCCCGAGCCTTCGAGGGCCAGAGCCAGTCGCCGGTGGTGGGCCTTCAACGTCTCCGCCGAGAGCTGCGCCACCACGGTCTCGCGAATCCGATCGTGGTACGGCTCGATCTCGTCGCGATTCTGCGAGACCCGCGTGCGCGTCAGGTGCCTCGCGCCGAGGAGGGCGATCGCGTCCTCCTCCGGATCCTCGAGCCCCGCCGCCCGCCGGGCCACTCCCGGGCGGAGCGGACGGCCCGCCACCGACAAGATCTCGAGAAGCCGCCGCGCCGGGTCGGGCAGGCGCTCAACCCGCCAGCGGATGACCTCTTCGAGCGTCGTCCCGGTCTCGGGCCGCGCCGGAGACTCGGCCGGTCCGGCCGAGTCGCGCTCGGAGGGATCGATTCCGGCGGATCCGAAGCGCACGAGCTCTGAGAGGAAGAAGGGATTACCTCGCGATTCGCGGGTGATCTCTTCGATCCGATCCTCGGTCACGCCCTCGCCGGTCTCGAGCAGCGCCAGCGTCAGCCGGCGCGCCTCGAGGGCCGTCGAGCTCTCCGACCGGCAGGTCCCGGACGTCCTCCCCCTCCGCGGGCGCGGCGCCCGGCGTCAGGAACCTGCGGAGGAAGGGGCTCGTCGCCGCCTCCTCCGCCCGGTAGCAGGCGAGCAGCAGGAGCGAGGGGGGGCGCGGCGGCCGGAGGAGCTCGGCTAAGAGCGTCGCGCTGTCCACGTCGCCCCACTGGAGGTCGTCGAGAAGCAGCACGAGATCGTGCTGCTCGCCCAGGCGCGACAGCAGCTCCCGCAGCGCCGCGAAGGCCCGCCGGCGCAGCTCCTGGGAGTCCGGAATCTCGAGGACCCTCCGCTTTGCGCGCGCAATCGCTTCGACGCGCCGCAAGACCGGGAAGACGCGCGCGAGCGCCTGGACGTCCCGCGGCAGGATCTCGTTCGCTTTCTCGGCCGGGAGCTTCTTCAGGAACTGGCTCAGGGCGTCGACGAGGCTGTCGAGCGCCTTGTACGGAACCGACTCCCGAGCGTAGCAGCGCCCCTCGAGGACGACGGCGCCGGATCGCCGGGCCTCTGCCAGGAAACGACGCGCCAGGGCCGTCTTCCCGCTCCCGGACGCCCCGTGCAGGCGGACCACGACGGTGCCTCCGCGGCGCGCGCCTTCGAAGGCCGACCGGAGCGCTTCGAGGTGCGTCTCTCGTCCGACGAAAGGCGGCGTCCGGCTCGGTATGGGCGGCGGCGCCGCGGAAGGCTCCCAGGTCGCGGCCTGGACGCCGCCGAGTCGGGAGACGATCTCTTCGCCTCCCGGGCGCTTCGCGGGGTCGCTCTTCAAGAGGTCGCGGCAGAGCGCGTTCAAGTCCTCGGGGGTGGTCGGCGCGAAGTCCCGGGCCGCGGGAGCCTCCGTGTGCCTCTTGTCCCACATGATCTCGATGAAGCTTCCCGTGAAGGGCCAGCGGCCGGTCAACGCCTCGAAGAGCATGACGCCGAGGCTGTACCAGTCGGTCGCTTCGGTCACGCGGTCTCCCGAGCCCTGCTCCGGGGACATGTACGCCGGGGTTCCGACGATCGAGATGCTCCGCTTGGAGGATCCCGTCGCGGAGTGAGACAGGTCCGTGGCGAGGCCGAAGTCGAGCAGCACCAGCCGACCTTCGCGCGTGACGAGGACGTTGGAAGGCTTGATGTCCCGATGCAGCTGGCCCGCGCGGTGGAGCGTCTGAACTCCCGCCACGGCCTGGCGCAGGGCCGAGCGGATCCTCTCGGGCCGGCCGGGGTGGCGGGAGGCGGGGGCGGAGGCGTCGGCGCTCGAGGCGAGGCGGGGAGCGGGTGTCGTGGGCGCGTCGGAAAGCGACGTCTCCGCCGGCGTCTCTCCGGCCACGTACTGGAGAAAGTTCACTCCTTCGACGAGCTCCATCGTGAAGAACCATTGCTCCTCGTGCGCGAGGAGCTCGTGGAGCGCGACCAGGTTCGGGTGCACGATGTCCGCCAGCGCCCGGAACTCCCGCTTCAGGCGATAGAGCGCCTCGACGTTCCCATCCCGCAGCGTCTTCAGGGCGACCGGGCGCCCGCGATCCCGGTCCAGGGCCCGATAGACGACGCCGAAGGCTCCGGCGCCGAGGCGACGCTCGATGACGAAGCGCTCCGTGCCTCGGAACTCTTCTTCACGGGCGGGGCGCATCGGCCGAAGCTGTCCTCTCGCTCCCTGGGGACTGGGAATTCGCTCCCATTCTAGTCTGCGGGAGGTAGGGCCTCGCCGGCCGGTCGTCGAGAACGGCGCATCTATTCACGCCGGGAAAATCGCGCGCCCCGCGGTGGACTCGAGTGGTCGAGCACGACGACGACCCGAAGGTGAGCCCCTCGCTCGTGGCCGCGGCCGGGCCGTTGCAGGGCTCGACACCGAGCAGGACTGCCGGGGGTTCGAAAAGAGGCAGAGGCCCGAGAGGAGCCTCCTTCGCCTCGATCACCTGATTTCCTGGTCTTCGAGCTCCCGGGCCTGTTCCGGATGTTGTCCTCTTCTTGCGGGAAGGTCGGACCATGAGGCTCCCGCATCGAGGGCGGCTTCCCGCCAACGTAGCGATTCCCGGCTGGCGCGACTCGAACATGCGAACTTTCTCCGAGTCTTCGAGATGGGACATCTCCGGGATCTTTCCTCCGGTGTGCGGGGTCTTTCCTACTACGGGGAGCTGGAAGAGGTCTGCATGAAGTGGCTGGAAAAACGCCCGGAAGATCGGTACGCTTCGCTCGAAGAACTCGCCGAGCGGCTGGCAGCATTGGACCGGGACGGAGGCACCGAAGCTCGATACGCCTCATCGGATCGGCTCGTGGGCCGGGACGACCGGCCGGGGGCCTTCGAGCGGTTTACCGGTCGCCTCGCGGACTTCGGAGCGCGGCTCCGCGGTTTGCTCGGCAGGAAACGAATGCCCGCCCTCGATGCCGGGCCGACCTCCGTCGGCGATCCATCTGGCGGATCGTCGTACGCCGAAGGAAGCAACGACTTCGCCTGCGCGATCTACCAGCAGCTGCGGGAGCGATCGGGGAACCTCTTCCTCTCGCCGTTTGGCGTGCGCGCGGCCCTGGCCATGGCTCACGCCGGTGCGAGGGGGGAGACCGCTGCGCAGATGGAACGCGTCCTCCACATCTCGGCGTCGGATGACTCTCCGGAGAGCGTGATCCGCCGGGCCATCCGGCGTCTCCACGCGAGCAGCGGCGGGGAATTCGAACTGTCGGTCGCGACCTCGCTCTGGGGCCAGGAGGGCGCGCCGCTCCGGCCGGAATACCTCGACCGCATCGCCCAGGAGTACGGGGGGTCTTTGAAGCTCGTCGACTTCCGCCGGGCCGCTGAAGCGGCTCGCGCGGCGATCAACGAGTGGGTCGAAGACGCGACGAGGCAGAAGATCCGAGAAATCATCGCTCCGGGAAGTCTTTCCGCCGAGACGCGCCTCGTCCTCGCCAACGCGATCTACTTCAAGGGAGTGTGGGAGCAGCCATTCCGGCGGGCGGCGACTCTCCGGGAACCGTTCCACCTGGAGGGCGGCGGCACGGTCCCGGCCGACCTGATGGCCCGGCAATCCAGAGTTCGATACGTGAGGGCGGCCCGATACCAGGCCGTCGAGCTCGTCTATCGCGGCGGCGACCTGTCCATGATCGTGCTCCTTCCGGACCGAAAAGACGGTCTTCCCGATCTCGAGAGGGAGTTTTCCGCGCGGATGTTTCAGGAATGCGTCTCGCGCATGGACATCCGCGAGGTCAAGATTTTCCTGCCGCGTTTCCAGCTGACGTGGGCTCGGGCCATGGACGACGAGCTGACCGCCCTCGGCATGACGCACGCATTCAGCCGCTCGCTGGCGGACTTCTCCGGGATCAACGGCCGCAGGGCGCCGGAGGAAGATTCTCTATTCCTGTCGATCCTCGCTCACAAGGCGTTCGTGGAAGTCCACGAGGAGGGAACGACCGCCGCGGCCGCCACGGCGGTCTTGGCGGCATTGGCATCGGCCCCTGTCCCTTCGAAGCCGCCGCCCATCCCGGTATTTCGCGCCGATCACCCCTTCTTTTTCGCGATCTGCGATCGGAGGTGGGACGCCATCCTTTTTCTCGGGCGCGTTGCCGATCCGTCGAGGGAGGGCTGACCCGGGATCGAAGGAGCCGACGCCGACCGGCAGCTCGGGGGAGCTCGTCGAGGCCACGCGGCGCAGGTGAACGTCTCGCGAGAAACTATATCAATATTGATATAGCTGGCCGTCTCGCCTCAAAGGCGCCGCCGCGGCCAATCTTCACGGGGACGCGAAACCACGTGGGGGATCCGTGCAATGGGAACTCCGAGGGCATCCACGCAGCCGGTCCCAGTTCCCGGCCGACCTCCGGTTCGGCGTAGATCCGAATCGCCCTCCGTGGCCGTCCGCGAGGTCTTCGCGGGCGGCCCCAGGCGGTGATGAGCTCGCTTTGTGGTGTCCGACCCCGGACTGCGTCGCCCGCCATGCCGACGAACGTCCCGCCGCTGCCATGAGGCCCGCGAGGACGCACGGGAGAAGGGGGAGACGACGGCTTCGATGCAGGGAGCCCTCTCCGACACGGCCGTTTCTTGGAGCCGACGACCGGACTTGAACCGGTGACCTGCGGTTTACGAAACCGCTGCTCTACCGACTGAGCTACGTCGGCTCGGATGGGGGCCGGGAGCGGCGCATCTTACGGAATCGGGCGCGAGCCGTCAACGCGCCGGGCTCCCCCGTGCCGGTGCCGCCGCGAGGGGGGCACGAGCGGCTCGCGGGGCAGGGGGGGCGTTTCGCGGAGGACGAAGAGCCCGCCCGCGCCGTCGATGTTGCTCGCGAGGAGCGTGCCGCTCGGCAGGTACGGATAGATCCCCCAGGCGCCGTGGAACTCGTCCGCCTCGCCGGCCGGGTAGGTGTCGAAGAAGCCGACCTCGGCCGGGGCGCGCGGGTCGGAGACGTCGAGGATCGTGACTCCCCGCTCGTAGTGCGAGATGTAGTAGCGGCTGCCCCGCGTGTAGCCGTTGTGCTCGATCGCGGGCGTCCCACTGCGCCACTCGCCCGCGAGCGTCGGGTGTCCCCAGTCCGCCACGTCGAAGACGCGCACGAGGCTGTTTTCTCCCGTCAGGCGCTCGTCGAGCTCGTCCATGCTGAAGAGGAAGTTGCCGTCCGGCGAGATCCAGCCCGAGTGAGGAAACCCGAGGTTCGCGTAGATCGTCTCGCCGATGACTCGGGGGTTCTCCTTCTCGGTCCAGTCGAGGACGCGGATCGAGCGGCCGGTCCAGACGACGACGAGGTCGCACGGGTCGTGTCCGGGGGCGCAAGCGGCGGCGCGCGCACCCTCGGCGCGCCCGGTCCACGTGTCGTGTCCGTACGTCTCCGTGTACTCCCCGAGGACGGTCGGGGCCCTCGGATCGGCGATCGACAGCGCGAAGATCCCGACGGTCGGCTGGCGGGCGCCCTGGACGTAGAGCACGGGGGCGGGCCCTCCCTCGGCCGCCGCTCCCGTCGCGGGGTCGACGTTCGCGAGCGTGACGGTGTGGGAGGTGTCGAAGGCGCGAAACGTCGCGGCGAGCGAGACGGAGTCGGGCAGGCTCGAGAGGTCCAGGATCTGGAGGCCCGCGGTCGGCGCCTCGCTCACGACGTACGCGAAGGCGTCGTGTCGCCCGGCTTCGGGGTTCCACTTCTGGTAGACCTTGATTTCGCGCCAGATCGACTCGGGCCCGGGCACCGCGCCGACGACGCGCGGCGAGGCGGGCTCCGTCACGTCCACCACGGCGGTGCCGTTCGAGACCCCGATGACGGCGTACTCGCGGCCGTCGTCCGCGTCGGAGAAGCCCCAGAGGTTGCTGGCACTCGCGGCGCCGGGGGAGAGGGACTCGAGCGGGACGTAGCTCTGGAGATCGATCCCCGCGCAGGGAAAGGCGCCGGCGGCGAGCCCCCCGGCGCAGGGCGCCGGCGCGGCGCTCGACCGGAGCGTCGCCGCGGCCGCCGGGTCGGCCGCGAGCGACCGCAGGCGGTCCCCTCCGGGGAAGCAGCCGACTTCGCGGCAGCCGCAGCCCTGGTACGTCGTCGGGCGGCAGGCGTGGCTGCAGCCGCACGCGCGCGGGGCGGCGAGCGCGGAGGGCGGCCGCGCGACACGCAGGATCGGATCTTCGATCGCGGCCCACCCGAGGGCGAGGAGGAGGGCGCCCGCGAGCGGGGTGTGCTTCCTCTGCAACGCGGGGATTCTACGGCGAAGGCGAGGGGGTGTGTGGGCCGGGAGCCGGGCGGGCGTCAGTCGAAACGGACGGACACGATCTTCGAGCAGCCCGGCTCTTCCATGGTCACGCCGTACATGGCGTCGGCCGTCTCCATCGTCCGCTTGTTGTGGGTGATGGCGATGAACTGGGTCTCCTCCGTCATGTCCTGGAGCAGGCGCGTGAATCGGTCGATGTTGGCTTCGTCGAGCGGCGCGTCCACCTCGTCCAGGATGCAGAAGGGCGACGGCTTGTACCGGAAGATCGCGATCAGGAGCGCGATGGCGGTCAGAGCCTTCTCGCCCCCCGAGAGGAGCAGGATCGACTGATTCCGCTTGCCCGGCGGGTGCGCGACGATCTCGATCCCCGACTCGAGCAGGTCGTTCTCGTCGAGCAGGCGCATCTCCGCCGTCCCCCCTGGAAGAGCCGCGCGAAGACCCCCTTGAAGTTCTCGTTGATGGCGGCGAACGCGTCGCGGAAGCGCTCGGACGAGGTCGCGTTGATCTTCCGGATCGACTCCTGCAGCTCCGCGATCGAGCGGAGGAGGTCGTCCCGCTGCGCCGTCAGGAAGACGAGGCGCTCGGTCTCCTGCTTGTGCTCCTCGAAGGCGAGGACGTTGACGGGCCCGAGCCGCTCGATCGAAGCGGCGAGCTCCGCGGCCTCCCGCTCCAGGGTCGCGAGCGCCTCCTCCGACGTGTCCGCCGGCAGCGGCAGCTCGGAGGCCTCCGCCGAGAACTCCGAGCGCGCCTCCGACTCGACGTGCTCGAGGTCCGAGCGCTGCCGCGTCTCCGCGACCTCCGATTCGAAGCGCCCCTCGCGCGCGGCGTCCAGCGCTTCGCGGCGGGAGCGAGTCTCCTCCTCGGCGCCCGCGATCGCGCGGGTCGACTCCTCGGCGGCCGCGGCCGAGCGGGAGACCTCCTCGGCGCGCGCGGCGCGCTCGCCCAGGGCCGCGGCCTGGCGGCGCCGCGCCTCATCCTGCTCGCGCGAGAGCTCCATCGTGCGTTCCGAGAGGCGCCGCTCCTCCTCTTCCGTTTCCGAGAGCCGCCGGTCGAGGATCCCGCGCGTCTCGTCGAGCTTCGCGCGGGCGCTCTCGAGGGCCCGACGGCGCTCCGCCGCGACCTCCGCTTCCGTACGGCGGTGGGCGAGCTCCTCGGTCGCCGCCATGGAGAACGAGCGCGCCTCCGGCAGCTGCGCGGCGAGCAGGTCGCCGCGGCCGCGCAGCTCGGCTTCGCGGCGGGCGCAGCGTTCCTCCGCGGCGACGATCTCTTCGCGGCGCGCGGCGAGGCCGGCCGCCTCCCGCGCGAAAACCTGCGACTCGGCCTGGAGCGTGTCCGCTTCGCGCCGGAGCCGGTCCCGCTCGGCGCGGCGCTCCTCGAGGCGCCCGAGGAAGGCGGAGAGGGACGCGGCCAGACCCCGCTCCGCCTCGCGGCGCGACGGGGCCTCCGCCGCGAGCCGTCCCTGGTCGCGCCCGAGGCCGGCGGCGCGCTCCTCCGCCGCGGCCGCGCGCCTTTCGGGCCTCCGCCGCCCGACGCTCGAGCCGCTCGCGCTCGCGGTCGAGCCCGAAGCGGCCCGACACGGCCGGGTCGGTGCGAACGCAGGCGAAGAGGGAGCCGCGGACGAGCTGTCGGCCGCGCGTGACGAACGTCCTCTCGGGCTCGCGGCGCGATCGCTCGAGGGCCTGGGCGAGGTCTTCGACGAAGCCGGCCGGCGGCAGCGCCGCGCGCTCGGCCGGGGAGAGCGCGTCCCAGTTCGCGAGGATCGAGCTCCAGCCGTCTCTGGCCGGGGCCCCGGAGCCTCCCGTCCATTCCGCGGCCACGAAGCGGGCCGCCGCGAGTCGGCCCGCGGCGTCGAGGGCCCGCGCGGCGTCGCCGGCGACGAGCAGCGCCTCGGCGTCCCGGTCGAGCAGCATGTCCACGGCTTCTTCCCATCCCGGCTGCGGACGGAGCCGCCCGGAAAGGTCTCCCTGCGCCGTAAGGCCCGCCGATTCGAGCGCGCGGCGCACCTCGGAGGAGGAGACCTCGCGGCCTCGCGCCGTCTCCTCCAGGGCCGCCGCCCGGTGCTCGATCTCGCCCAGGGCCCCGCGCGCCTGCCGGAGCTCCTCGTCGGCGGCTTCCCGCTCGGCCGTCAGGCGCGCGAGCTCCCGCTCGCAGAGGAGGAGCGCTTCGGAGGCGGCGGCGGCTTCGGAGGCGAGACTGCGGTGCTCGCCTTCGGCCGCGGCCATCTCTCCCTCGCGCGCGGCGAGCTCGCCCGAGACCTTCGCGGCCGCCGCCTCGGACCGCGCGAGGGAGGCCCGCGCCCGCTCGGCCGCCAGGTCGAGCTCGTGGCGGGCGTTCCGGGCGGCGACCCCGTCGCCCGCGGCCGACAGAGCCTCCGCGCGGATCTTCTCGAGCCCTTCCTCGAGCCCGGCGAGGGCCGCCGTCGCCGCCGACGCCTTGCGGTCCGACTCCTCGCGGTCGAGCGAGCGGGCCCGCGCTTCCGAGACCGCGCGCTCGAGCCGGGATTCGATCTCCTCGATCTCCTGCGCCGTGCGCGACCGCTCCTCGGAGAAGTCGCGCCGCTCGCGCTCGAGCGTCTCTCGGCGCGCGGCGATCTCCGCCGCGGCGCGCCGGCTCGACTCGACGAGCGCTTCGTCGCGCTCGATCGCCGACTCAACAGCCGCGAGGGTCTCCCTCGCGCGCTCGCGCGCCGCGCCCGCCTCCGCCGCCTCGAGGCGCCGCGTCGCGAGGCCGGCTTCCGCCCGCGCGAGCGCGGCGGCGGACTCGGCCTCGCGGTCGCGCCGCTCGTCGGAGAGCTTCGCCGCCGCGGAGACCGCCTCGGTCAGGCGCTCGTGCCGCGCGCGCAGGAGCGACGCCCGGCGCCCACGCAGGGCCTCGGACTGCTCCTTGTAACGCGCCGCGCGCGAGGCCTGGCGCTTCAACGACGCGACGTTGCGCTCGATCTCCGAGATGATGTCCGAGAGCCGCAGCAGATTGCCGCGCGTCTCCTCGAGCTTCGTCTCCGCCAGCCGCTTGCGCAGCTTGTAGCGCGTGATGCCCGCAGCCTCCTCGATCAGGCGCCGGCGGTCCTGGGGCTTGGTGGAAAGGACCTGATCGATGCGGCCCTGCTCGATCACGGAATAGGCGCGAACGCCGAGGCCCGTCCCGGACAGCTGGTCCTGGATGTCCTTCAGGCGCACCTGCTTGTCGTTCAGGAAGTATTCGCCGTGCCCTTCGCGATAGACGCGGCGCCCGATCCGGAGCGACTCCGGCTCCTCCGCGGCGGCGTCGCCACCGCCGTTTGCGCCCCGCCGCGAGAGCGTCAGGGTGACTTCCGCCATGCCGACGGGCCGGCGCCGGGCGGATCCGTTGAAGATCACGTCGTCCATCCGCTCGCCCCGGAGCACGCGCGCGCTCTGCTCGCCAAGGGCCCAGGCCACGGCGTCGCAGATGTTGGATTTCCCGCAGCCGTTGGGGCCGACGACGGCCGTCACCTTGCCGGGGAACGCGAGATCCACCTTTTCGTAGAAAGACTTGAAGCCGGCGATCTCGACGCGCTCGAGGCGAAACATGAGTTTCCTGGAATCTAGCAAATGTGGCCCGCCGGTGCCACAAAATCTTGGGTCTCCGGCTTGCCGAGCCCCAATGCCTAGAGACTCGACATCGGACTGTTCAAGGGGAGGTCAGATTCCGAATCCGGGTCCGGCCGCGGATGCCGCGATTCGATCCGGGCCCGTCCTCCGACCGGTCCGAGCGGTCCTTCCCCGCCTTCGTCGTCCGCACTCGACCCGTCCGGCCCGCTTCCCGCGCCGCGGAGCCCCCGCTCCGCGCCCGCCTCGACGCCGCGTCGCGGGCTCGCCGGAAGTGAGGCATTTCGCCCCCTTGCGGCTGTGCGGGAGGCGCACATCTCGCGAAGAAAGTTGTTTCCCACGCGGGTGAGATGGGAGTAAATTCCGGATGGCGAACTAAAAAGAGACAAGATGCTGAGCCTCGAAGTCCGTAAGCGAACGGGCGGCGCGGAAGTTCACCGTGTCGACTCGGCCGCACTGACCGTGGGCGCCTCGTCGGGCAACGAGGTCGTCGTGCGGGCGCGCGGTGTCGCGGGCCGGCACTGCCGCATCTTCGAGCGCGAAGGGCACTACCACCTCGACCTCTACAAGGGAGTCGAGGCCGTCAATTTGAACGGGCGCGAGTTCACGGGCGGCCCGATCGCCGTCGGAGACCGCATCACGATCGGCGAAGCGACGTTGACCGTGCTCGGCGGCCGGCCCGCCTTGCGCGCGACGACCGCGGTCGAAACGCCGCGCGCCGAAGCGGCTCCGGCGACGCTTCTGACCGTCACCACCGGGCCGCAGACGGAAGTCGAGTACCGTACGCTGCGCGTCTCGGCCTATCGGCTCTGCCAGGAGTCGAGCGGGCCCGAAGACCTGGCGCAGCGGCTCGTGGATTTTCTGGATCGGGAGCTCCCGCCGACCGAGTGGGCGCTCGGTCAGTGGGCCGGCGGTGCTTTCCGGCCCCTCTCCTCGACCTTCCGCGAGGCGCCCGCGGTCCCGCAGAAGCTGCTCGCCGACGTGCGGGGCGGGGATCGCGTGGCGCGCGTGGACACGGTGACCGGCATGTTCAGCTTCTTAGTCGAGCCGGAGACCGCCGGCGACGGCGCCGGTGCCGCGCTCTTCGTGCGCGAGGATCCGAGGCTCGCCGCGCGATCGCTCCTCTTTCTCGAAGAGCTCGTCTCCGTGGCGGGCCTGGTCATGCGCCCGCACTGGCGCTCGGGGGCGCTGGCCGAGGCCCCGGCGACGCCGCCGCCCGACGCGCCGGCCCCGGCCTCGGGGGGAGCGGGCGATCTCTCGGCGGTGCTCCGCCAGTCCGACGACCTGAAGAAGATCATCGAGTCGGTCGAGCGGGAAGTCATCGACCGGACGATGCGGCGGGTCGAGGGGAATCAGAGCCGCGGCGCGCAGATCCTGAACATCTCGCGCGGCTCGCTGATCGCGAAGTTGAAGGAGTACGGGATCCCCGACTACCGATATCTCCGCCGCGAGCGCAACCGCCGCGGCTGACTCTTCGAGCTCCGCCCTCCTCTCGCCTCCGTCTCTGCGGTCGTCCCGCTCCGCGCGACCCTAAGCTCCGACGCGGTCCTGCTCTTCCAGGATCTCGCGGACGAGGCGCGCGATCGCGGCCGGCAGCGTCACGAGGAGCTCCCCCTCGGAATTCAAGACCACCTGCTCGGTCTCGGCCGAGGCGAGGAGCCGGCCGGCCTGGTCCCGCAGCTCGTAGTCGAGCTCCAGGCGCGCGACCGAGGGTTCCCGGAGGCGCGCCGTGACGCGGACGACCGTGTCGGCCAGGATCGGCATCCGGTAGCGGACCTCCATGCGCGTGATCGGGACGCGGTAGCCGAGCGCGAGGGCGCGCGTCGCGGTGAAACCGTGGCGCCCCGTCAGCGCCTCGCGCGCCTGCTCGAGGTAGAGGCTGTAGTGCCCGTGCCAGACGACGCCGTAGGAATCGCATTCGGCGAAGCGGACCGGGATCTCGACCGTCAGCCCCGAGAGCGGAGGAGCCTCACGCCGCGCGCGGGTCACCGGTCGGCCTCCGGGGAAACGGCCGCGAGCACGGCGGCGAGGAAGTTGCCTCCGGCGCCGAACGAGTTGACGAGGGCGCGCCGGGGGAGGCCGCTCTCGGCGAACGGGCCGGCCGGATCCGCCAGCGCCCGACAGGCCGCCACGAGCTGGCCGCCTCCGGAGGCGGCCATCTCGCCGATCGCCTGCTTGACGGCGATTTCGGGAGGGGGCGCGCCGAAGAGCGTCCGCATCGCTTCCCGCTCCGCCTCGTCCATCTCTTCGACGCCGTCCCGGGACGGGAACCAGAGTCCGATCTCGCCCGGCCGGGTCCCGGCGTCGGCGAGCGCGCCCTCGACGGCGCGGGCCATGGCCCGGGGATCGGGCGCGAAGCGGTAAGGCTCCGTCGGGACGCCGGCGACGCCGATTCCGGCGAGCGCGGCGAGCGGCCGCGCGCCCCGGGCCCGCGCCGCGCCCTCCTCCTCGAGCAGCACCGCGAACGCGCCCTCGCCCTGGACGATCCCGGAGGCGCGCTTCTCGCCGCGGAGCGCGCTCACGCGGTCGAAGCCGAGCGCGTACACCGGATTCCACTCGTCCACGCCGCCGGCGATCATCGCGCGCGCGCGCCCCGAGCCGACCGAGAGCGAGGCGAAGAGGAGCGCGTTGACGGCGGAAGGATCCTTCTGCGTGACGGTGACGTTCGGGCCGTGGAGCTTGAGCTCGATCGAGACCTGGGAGGCCGGGGCGTTGGCGACGGTGTTCGGAAAGTGGAACGGCGGGGCGGCCTCCGGCGACTCGGTCAGGAGGACGCGCAGGAACTCCGTCAGCGCGCCCGCTCCGGCCGAGCCCGTCCCGAGCGCGATGCCGATCGACTCGGGGTCGCCCGCGACGTCGTAGCCGGCCTCGGCGATCGCCTGGGCCGCACGCGACGATCGCGAACTGGCTGCCCCGGTCGAAGCGCCGCGCCTTCATCGCGGGGATCTCGGGCTGGGGCGTGAAGCCGTCGCAGCGCGCGACGTGCGTGGCCTGGAGGCTCCCGCGCTCCTCGCTCGTCATCGGCCGGATTGCGCTCTCGCCGGCGAGGAGGCGCCGGTAGAACGTTTCCGCCGAACGGCCGAGCGGGCAGACGGCGCCGGTGCCGGTGATCAGGCCGCGCGGGGACATCGGCGGGCGGCTCTCCTCGACCGAGTCCGGGCCTCAAACACGCCCAAGGACCACCACGGTGCTGTTGCCGCCGAAGGCGAAGGAGTTCGAGAGCGCGATCCGAACGTCCGCTTCGCGCGCCCGTTGGGGACGTAGTCGAGGTCGCAGGCCGGGTCCGGGTTCTCGTAGTGGATCGTCGGCGGGATCGTCCCCTCGCGGACCGTCATCACGGTCGCGACCGCCTCGATCGCGCCGGACGCGCAGAGGCAGTGGCCGATCATCGACTTGATGGAGGAGACGGGGATCCGGCGCGCGCGCTCGCCCAGGGCGGACTTCAACGCCGCCGTCTCGGCCGAGTCGTTCTGGGGCGTCGCCGTGCCGTGGGCGTTGACGTAGTCGACGCGATCGGCGTCGATTCCCGCGGAAGCGAGCGCCGCGCGGATCGCGCGGCCTCCCGCCGCGCCGGAGGGGTCCGGCGCCGTCATGTGGAAGGCGTCGGAGGTCACGCCGTAGCCGAGGAACTCCGCCTCGATCGGCGCCCCGCGCCGGCGCGCGCGCTCCTGCCTCCTCGAAGACGAGGATCCCGGCCGCCTCGCCGATCGAGAGGCCCGCGCCGCTCCCGGTCGAAAGGCCGGCAGGGGTCGGGATCGACCGAGCGCAGGGAGTTGAAGCCGCCGTAGGTCAGGCGGGCGAGGACGTCGGAGCCGCCGGTGATCACGACGTCGGCGAGCCCCGATCGGATGGCGTCGAAGGCATAGCCCATGGCGTTGGCGGAGGAGGAGCAGGCGGTCGTGATCGTGGACTTGATGCCGTCGAGGCTCCAGCGCTGGGCGATGCGGTCGGTGATCGCGTCGGGCAGGTGGTTCAGGACGCGCGAGGGGCGCGCCTTCTTCCCGGCGAGGTGCCGCGCGTAGAACTCCTCCGAGTCGAGGAGGCCCGAGGTCCCGCCGCCCAGGATGACGCCGACCCGAGTCGGGTCCTCCCGCGAGAGGTCGAGCCCCGCCGCTCCGATGGCCTCCGCCGCCGCGGCGATGCCCATCCGGTCGGCGCGCGACATCCGGCGCCGCTCCGCGGGGGAGAGAAACGCGTCGGGGATCTCGGAGACCTCCGCCGCGGTCTGCGTGCGGTAGGACGAGGCGTCGAAGAGGGAGAGCGGCCGGATGCCGCAGACGCCCTCCGTCAGGTTCTTCCAGAACTCGCCGACGTTCTCGCCGATCGCCGTCACGGCGCCGAGTCCCGTCACGACCACCCTGCGGTCTTGCTTCATGGGAGTCATCGATTCTGACACACGGGCCCGCCCGGCGCCGGAGTTCGATCGTGCATAATCCGCCCCGTGTCGGAACGGGTGGACTGGCATACCTACTTCATGAACATCGCGCGGCAGGTCGCCACGCGGGCGACCTGCCCGCGCAAGCACGTCGGCGCCGTGATCGTGCGCGACCGGACGATCCTCTCGACCGGCTACAACGGCTCGATCCGGGGCCTGCCCCACTGCGAGGACGTCGGGTGTCTGATCGAGGACGGGCACTGCGTCGCGACGGTCCATGCCGAGGCCAACGCGATCCTCCAGGCGGCCAAGAACGGAGTCCCGGTCGGCGGCGCGGAGCTCTACACGACGGCGAGCCCCTGCTGGCCCTGTTTCAAGCTGATCGCCAACGCCGGAGTCGTCCGCGTCTACTACGGCGAGTTCTATCGGGACGAGCGCTCGCTCGCCGTCGCGAGCCAGGCGGGAATCGAGCTCGTGGATCTGGAGACGAAGGACTAGGGACTAGGGACTTCTGTTTCCGCCGAGTCCTTGGTCCTTAGTCCGTAGTCCTTGGTCGTCACGGCGTAACCTCCGGCGCCTCCGCGAGCGACAGGAGCCTCAGGCAGTCTTCCAGGTGGGCCCGCGAGCCCTGGGTCAGTCGGAAGAAGCGGCACCCCACTCCGCGCTCCGGCTCCTGGCCCAGACGGACGACGATCGCTTCCGCGACGACATTTCTCTCGACCGGCTCTCCCGGGAGCTCGAAGGAGACCTCGATCCGCGCGCCGATCGGGAGCCGCACGCTCGTGCGAACGAAGAATCCGCCGCGCGAGAGGTCGCGGATCGAGCCGGAGTGCTCGGCGCCGTCTCTCCAGAACGTCACCGGCCACTGCACGGGGGAACGCTCGTTGTTGCGGGGGAAGAGCTGCAGGAAACGGCGCAGCGTCCCGAAGAACGCGGCGTTGTCGAAGGTGCGGGGGAGCACGCCGTCCGCGGCCGCGCGCCGCACGTCCGTTCCGTCCTCGTCCGTCACGAGCACGATCGGCGTGCGCGCGAATCGGGGATCGGCCTTGAGCACCCGGCAGACGTCGACGCCGCTCATTCCCGAAAGCTCCGCGTCCAGGAAGACGACGTCCGGCTTCTCCTGCCGCGCCACCGCGAGCGCCTCGGATCCGGTGGAAGCGGTCAGCAGCCGGCAGGAGGTCCGGCGCCGGATCGCCTCGCCCGCCTCGCGGAAGAGCCCGTTGTCGTCGACGAGCAGAACCGAGTTCACTTCCCAATTATAGGGCGGACGGAAATGCGCGCCGGCCGGGAGCGTTATCTCGCGTGGCGTGGATACCCTGACCCATGGACTGGCCGGCTCGGTCCTGGCCCGCTCGCTCGCGGACCGCGCCGGCGCACGGGCGGCGCTCGGCGTCGGCCTCGTCGCGGCGATGCTTCCGGATCTCGACATCCTCTTCCTCCCCGACCGCCTCGCCTACCTCCGCTACCACAGGGGATGGACGCACTCGTTCGTCGTGCTTCCCTTCTTCGCGCTGGCGGTGGCGCTCGCCGCCCGGCTCGTCTTCCGGCGCACGCGGCTGACGACGCTCTGGCTCTTCGCCGGCTCGGGCATCGCCTCCCACATCGTTTTCGACTGGATCACCTCCTTCGGGACGATGTTCTTCTTCCCCCTTTCGCATCGGCGCTACTCGCTCGACTGGGTTTTCATCCTCGACCCGATCTTTTCGGGGATCCTCGCGGTCGCGCTCGCGACCTCGGCCGTGTTTCGGAAGCGCGGGCGCGCGATCGTCGTGGCGGGCACCGCGCTCCTCGCGCTCTACGTCGTCCTCTGCGCCGGCCTCCATGCCCGCGCCCTCGCCGCCTGGGAGGAGGCCGACCGGCCCCCGGAGGGCGCTCGGGCGGCGGCGCTTCCCCAGTTCCTCTCCCCGTTCCGGTGGCTCGGCCTGACCGATCGCCCGGACTCCGTCCACGTCGGTTTCTTCGACGTCGGGCCGTTCGCGCGCGGCGTCGCGAACCCGGAGCCTCCGCGCCGCTGGAGCGAGATCCTGCGGAGCCTCTCGGATTTCTACCCGCCCCCCTCGCGGATGGCGATCCGCCGATTTCCGCAGCCGCCCCCCTCTGCCGCGCTCCAGACGGCCCGGGCGCTGCCGGACGTCGAGGCCTACCTCCAGTTCGCCCGCTTCCCGCGGGCCACCGTGCGCAACGAGCCGGACGGAGGCGCGGTCGTCGTCTGGGAGGACCTGCGGTTTCTGCCGTGGTTCGCTGGGCCGTGGGAGATGGACGGAAAGGGGACGCTCCGCCGCCGCCCGTTCCTCTACCGCGTGCGCCTAGATCCCGCCGGCCGGACCCTCGAGAGCGCGGTCGTCAGCAGCTTCGGGCTTCGCGAGTGAGGGCTCCGCGGCGGCCGGCACGTACGAATATTCGGGCGACGGCGTTCGGATGAGCGCCTCGGAGACCGCGGCGTAGTAGCCGACTTTGATCAGGCTCCGGACGAAGACGAAGACCTGCTGGGTCAGGATGAGCGGGACGAGCGCGAATCGCGCCTCGCCTCCGGCCGGCGGGTCGAGCACGATCCAGAGCACGTAGAGGCCGAGCGTCGCGAAGACGTAGCCCGCGAGGACGCCGAGCAGGCTCGCGGGGCGGGCGAGTGCGCCGCCGATCCCCATGAGGAAGCGGGACACGGGGGGCAGGTCGGGCCGGGCCACCCAGACCGCCCGCACCGAGTCGACGAGGAGCTTGATCGCCGCGAGCGCGACGGCGAGCGCCAGGAGTCGGAGCGCCGTGACCGCGAGGGCCTCTCCCTCCGTCGGCAGCTCCTCCATCCGCCGCGCGAGGGCGCGCCCCGACTCGATGTAGATCCAGCGGTACGCGGCGATCGCCGCCCCGAAGGCCGCGAACGTGAAGGCGAGAAAGGCGGGGAGGCGCCGGAGCCCTTCGCGGCCGAACGTCACGAGCGAGCTCTTCGGCTCCCGAAGCGCGCCGAGCACGCCGCCGAGCGCGAAGGCGTGCAGGAAGATCGCCAGAAGCGCGAGCGAGAACGCCGCGGCCCCGATGCCCTGGAGCCCGGCGAGGGCTTCGGGCTCGGGCCCGTTCGGCGAGAGCGCGCTCTCGACGAGCTTGCCGAAGTCGCCGAGCAGGTCCCGGTGGGTGCGCTGGAAGGTCTCCCACCAGCCGTAGTCGGGCACGCCGACCATCCGGTCCGCCAGCGGAGAGCGGTCGAGGTCGGTGTGCAGGGAGTTGGAGATCGGGAGGATCAACGCCGCCGCAAGCAGGAGCTGGATCAGCCAGAGCGACACGCCGAGATACGGCTTCGAGAGGGAGCGGGCGAGCCCGCGGGCGAGGCAGGCGAGCGACGAAGGGCGGCTCACCAGGCCACCGTCGCGAAGTCGAGGAGGTTCTGCAGCCAGAAGACGGCGCGGGCGGTCCAGCGCGTGGCGGCGCGGGGGTCGGGCTCCGGGCGCCGGCCGTTGTTGGTCCGGTTGGCGTCGAGCAGGAGCTTCTCGTCGGGATCGACCGCCGCTTCGAGGAGGCGCGGCCCCCGCTCGACCCGGAAGGTCTTCGACCTCGCCTCCCCGTCCCACGCGGAGCGATGGACACGGCCGCCGTCGAACCGCAGCACCACCTCGACCGGAAGCGCCACGTCCCCGAGCCGGGAGACGGTCACGCGCGTATCCCAGCCCTTCGACTTCGCGAGGGCGGCGGGCACGTCGGCGACGAGCCGGCCGTCCTTCTCGAAGAGACCGCGCGGGGGGCGGGAGGGAGCCGAGACGGCCTCCGTCACGGCGTAGTCCACTGTGCCGGAGGAGAAGAACGTCCGGTCGAAGAGCCAACGCTCGTCGCGGCCGGTCGCCTCCGAAAGGGTGGCGATGAAGTCCGCGGTCCTCGGGTGGCGGAAGCGCCAGCGGTCCGCGTAGATCCGCAGGGCCCGGTCCATCGCCGCCGTTCCCACGAGGCGCTCGATC
Organism: uncultured Acidobacteriota bacterium; assembly: GCA_963707935.1. Taxonomy (GTDB): domain Bacteria; phylum Acidobacteriota; class Thermoanaerobaculia; order UBA5066; family Gp7-AA6; genus DATBFU01. Next base: position 308,996 of record CAVPRN010000005.1, read on the forward strand.
GTCGCGAGCGCGAGCGCGGTCTTGGAGTAGACGAGGGCGCCGTAGCTCTCGCGGTCACGGTACTTCCAGCTCGGCAACCCGAGAGGGGCGTCGGTCGCGTGCGCGAAGTAGCGGCGGTTGTCGTCGAGCGGCCGCCGGACGTCGATCCCGAGCGGGGCGCGCACGCCGAAGACCTCGACGAAGGAGTGGGGATCGCCGTACGCGCCCTTCATCACGCGGTCGGTCATGTATGTGTTGAAGCCCTCGTCGAGCCACGGCTCCTCGAACTCGTTGGAGGCGAGGAGCCCGTAGAACCACTGGTGACCCGCCTCATGGACCGTCACCCCCTCGGGCTCCTGGAGGGAAGCGGGCGCGACGAGGCGGGTGCCGGCGGTGATGAGCGTCGGATATTCCATGCCGCCCGCGCCCCTCGCGCCCCAGGGCGGATCGACGACCGTCAGGGTCGGGTAGGGGTAGGGCCCGAGGATCTTTCCGTATCCGACGAGCGCCGCTTTGACCGCCCGGAAGTGGCGCTCGGCCTGCCCCGCGTGCTCCGGCTGGAGGAGGAGCCGGATCTCGGCGTCGCCGATCCCCGGCTCGCGGAAGATGTCGGTCGCCACGCGGAAGTCGGGGTCCGCGGCCCAGGCGAAGTCGTGCACGCTCTCCTGGCGAAACCGGACGAAGACGCGGCCGTCGGAGGTCTCGCGCTCGGAGATGATCGATCCGGTCGCGCCGATCTTCCCCTTGTAGCGGCCGGGCGCTTCGATCGTCACGTCGTAGTCTCCGAAGTCGGCGAAGAACTCGCTGTTGGAGTGGAACTGGTGGCAGTTCCAGCCCCCTTCCTCCAGGACGCCGACCTTGGGGAACCACTGGGCCACGAGGAAGAAGTCGCCCTTGTATCCGGTGCGCACGGAGACGCGCGGCAGGCGCGCGACGAAGCGGGCGACAACCGAGATGGCGGCGCCCGGCTCGATCGGGCGCGGCAGCGGGACCTCGGCGACCGTGCGGTCGTCGGGGTTCCCGTCGTCCGGCGCGACGTATCGGAGGCCCGGGAGGAGGTCGGTCCCGTCGGAGGAGAGGGCGAGCCCCGTCAGCTCGATCGAGCCCCAGGATTCGGGGACGTCGCGATCGCCTCGCCTCCCGCGATGCTCGCGCCAGAAGGTCGAGAGCGTGTTGCGGAACGCGTTCAAGTAGAGGTGGAACCGGAGCGCCTCGGTCGCGCGCGACGTCGTGTTCGTCCAGGTCAGGATCTGCGATCCGGTGACGGTCTTCGCGTCCGGATCGAGGCGGCACGAGATCTCGTACGACGCGACGGCGCGCGTCCGGGGAGCGGCAGAGAGGACGGGCGCGATCCCGAGCGCGGCGAGGGACGCGAGCGCGAGTCGCGTCTTTGCCCGGAGCATCGGGCAGACTGTAGCATGCGGCCGATGACGAAGGCGGACGCGGGCGACGCCGCGCGCGCGGGGGAGGTCGCGCCGCCCGACGCCGTCGTCCGGGCCCGAGAGCTCTCGGAAGAGATCCGGCGGCACGAGCGTCTCTACTACGTCGAGAACCGCCCCGAGATTACCGATCGACAGTTCGACGCGCTGATGCAGGAGCTCGTCGCCCTGGAAGAGCGATACCCCGCGCTCGGCCTTCCCGACTCTCCCGCGCGCCGCGTCGGCGGAGCGCCGGCGGAGGAATTCGCAACCGTGGCGCACGCGGCGCCGATGCTCTCGCTCGAGAACGCCTATTCCGGGGAGGAGGCGGAGGCCTGGCACGCTCGCGTCCGGCGCGCCCTCGGCGGAGGGGAGCCGCCCGCCTGGGTGGTGGAGTTGAAGATCGACGGTCTCTCCATCTCGCTCCGCTACGAAGGGGGCGTCCTCGTGCGCGGGGCGACGCGCGGCGACGGCGTCCGCGGCGAAGACGTGACCGACAACGTGCGGACGATCCGCGCGATCCCCCTCCGGATCCCGGAGACCTCGCCGGTCGAGGTCCGCGGCGAGGTCTACTACTCGACGAAGGCCTTCGAACGGCTGAACGCCGAGCGGGAGGGGGAGGGGGAGCCCCTCCTCGCCAACCCGCGCAACGCCGCGGCGGGGACGCTGCGGCTGCTCGACTCGCGGATCACGGCTCGGCGCCGCCTCGGGGCCTGGCTCTACGCGATTGCGGAGGCCCGGCAGGCGCCGCCGACGCAGTCGGGGATCCTCGAGCGGCTGCGCTCCTGGGGATTTCCCGTCAACCCCCACTGGCGCCGCTGCGAGACATTCGGGCAGGTGCGCGAGTTCCTGGACGAGTGGGCGGAGAAGCGCAACGAGCTCGACTTCGAGACCGACGGCGTCGTGATCAAAGTGGACGACCGGAGGCTCCAGGAGGAGCTCGGCGCGACGGCGAAGTCGCCGCGCTGGGCGCTCGCCTACAAGTACCCGGCCGAGGAGGCGACCACCGTCGTCCGTCAGATCTCCGCCGGCGTCGGGCGGACGGGCACGCTGACGCCGGTCGCCCACTTCGACCCGATCCGGCTCGCCGGCACGACGGTCCAGCGCGCCACCCTCCACAACTACGAAGACCTGGCGCGCAAGGACGTGCGCGTCGGGGACACCGTCGTGGTCGAGAAGGGGGGCGACGTCATCCCGAAGATCGTGCGGGTCATCCTCGAGCAGCGCCCGCCCGACGCCGTTCCCTTCGCGATGCCGGAGCGCTGTCCCGCGTGCGGCGACCCGGTCGTGCGCGAGCCCGAGGAGGTCGCGTCGCGCTGCGTGAACCCGGCCTGCCCCGCCGTCGTGCGCGAAGCGCTTCGCCACTTCTGTTCGCGCCGCGCCATGAAGATCGAAGGGCTGGGGGAGAGGCTGATCGACCAGCTCGTCTCCGCGGGGCTTCTGACCGACGTGGCCTCGATCTACGACCTGTCGGCCGGAGGCCCTGACCGCCCTCGAGCGGTGGGGCGAGAAATCGGCGGCGAACCTGATGGAGGAGATCGCCGCGAGCACGCGGCAACGAGCTCTCCCGCCTCGTGTTCGCTCTCGGCATCCGGCACGTCGGGGAAAAGGCGGCCCGGAGCCTCGCCCGACGCTTCGGCACGCTCGACGCGATCGCGGCGGCGTCCGAGGAGGAGCTCCAGGGCGTCGCGGAGATCGGCCCGAACACGGCGGCGGCGGTTCGGTCCTGGTTCTCGCACCCCCGCCACCGGGAGCTCGTCGAGAGGCTGCGGCGGCACGGGGTCAACTTCCGCGAGGCCGGGGGACGGCCGGGGCCCGGGCCTCTCACCGGCAAGACGGTCGTTCTGACGGGCACGCTGCCCGGGATCACGCGCGAGGAAGCGGCGGCGCGGCTCGAGGCGGCGGGCGCGCGGATCTCCGGTTCCGTCTCGAAGAAGACCGACTTCGTCGTCGCGGGTGACGAAGCGGGGTCGAAGCTCGAGCGCGCCCGGGCGCTCGGCGTCCCGGTGGTCAGCTGGTCCGAGTTGCTCGCGAAGATCGAAGCCGAAGCGTAGGCGCCGGGCCGCTACCGGCCCCGGCCGCTTTGTGGTTCAATCGCGAGACCATCGAGGAGGCTCGGAGTGGATCTTCCCGCGCGGGTGATCGTCTTCTGTCCGACGCTCGAGTTGAAGAACAAGCCCGGCCGGCTGATGGCGATCTCGCCCAACGGCTTCTACGAGGTGTGGGTCGACTTCGCCGACCGGAACCATGCGGTCTACGTCCCGATCGCCGGCACGGCGCTCGTCTTCCAGGAGCCGAACTCGACGGTGGGCGAGATACCGGATCTGGAGAGGTAAGTTCGAGCTCGACTGGGACCAGGACCGAGGACTTCCGAGGCATGAGCCACAGGAGTCCTCAGTCCCTAGTTCTCAGTCCTTAGTCGTTGCGAAGAGTTCCACCAACTCGGTGAGCGTCTCGACGCGCGTCACGTCCGCCGGCGCGGTCCCCGGCCCGATCAGGATCCCCTCGAGCCCCGCCGCCCGGGCCCCCAGGACGTCGATCTCGTAGATGTCGCCGACGTACGCGCAGTCCTCCGGTCCGAGGCCGAGGGCGCTGGTCGCCGCGAGGAAGATGCGCGGGTCCGGCTTCTCGACGCCGGCCTCGGACGAGTCCACGACGACTTCGAGGTATGGCGAAAGGCCGGTCTCCTGGAGGAGACGCCGAACGCGGCCGTCGGCGTTCGAGACCACGCCGAGTCGATAGCCCTCGCCGGAGAGCGCCGCGAGCGCCGCGGGGGCGTCGGAATAGGCGCGCGACCAGAGGTTCGCGCGTCGGTGCTCCGCGGCGACGGCCCGCGCCGCGCGGCGGCGGGCCTCGACGGGGACGCCGAGCTCGGAGAGCAGCGTGTCGAGGAAGAGCGGAAGGCGCTCGGCGTCCGTCGACGTCGGGTGGGCCCTCACCCACCGCTGGACGGCCGCGACGGCGCGATTCTCGGCGGCGTCGAAGACGCCCGTCCTCCCAAGGGGCCCCCGCCGCGGCGCAGAGGCGGGCTCCGTCCACGTGGATGAGCGTCCCGCCCGCGTCGAAGAGGATCGCTCGAACCGGCCCCATGCGGCGTGCCGCGCGCGGGAGACGCGCTACGTGAGCTCCTTCTTCGCCACGCGTTCGAGCTCGTCCGCGACGTCGCGCACGGTCTTCTCCTCGGTCCCTTCGACGAGGATCCGGAGGAGGGGCTCGGTGCCCGAGTAGCGCAGAAAGACGCGGCCGCGCCCCTCCAGGGCGTCCTCGGCCCGCTTCACGGCGGCGCCGATCGCGGGCACGTCTCCGAGCGGCACGCGCTCCGCGGCGCGGACGTTTCGGAGCGCCTGGGGGACCTTCTCGAGCGTCGCCAGGCGCGAGAGACAGCCGCCGTTCTCCGAGAGGATCCGCGCGAGCGGCGAGCGACGTCAGGATGCCGTCTCCGGCGGGCGAGAGCGAGAGCAGGATGTGGCCGGAGGTCTCGCCGCCGATCGTCGCGCCCGTCTCCTCCATGCAGGCGGGCCACGTTCCGGTCGCCGACGGCGGCCCGGTGGAACGCGATCGCCTCCCGCGCGAGCGCCGCCTCGAGGCCGTAGTTGGACATGACGGTCCCGACGACCCCGCCCGGGCGTAGACGTCCCGCGCGCTTCCACTCTCGAGCCACGATCCAGAGCACGTCGTCGCCGTCCAGGATCCGCCCGGTCTCGTCGGCGAAGATCGAGCGGTCGGCGTCGCCGTCGAGCGCGACGCCCATCGCGGCCGCGCTCTCCCGCGTGCGCCGGGCCATCCCCTCCGGGTGCAGCGCGCCGCAGCCGTGATTGATGTTGCGGCCATCCGGTTCGACCGACATCGCCATCACGCGGGCGCCGGCCCGCACGAGCGCCCGGGGGCCGAGGTCCCAGGCGGCGCCGTTTCCGGCGTCCACGACGACCGCGAGCCCGGAGAGGTCCGCCGGCATGTGCCGGGCCAGGCGCTCGAGGTAGGTCTCGGCGAGCCGCGGATCGGGGGGCGCCTCGGGCGCGCCGTCGCCGTCGGTCGGCGCGTCCGCGAGCGAATCCCGGGCGGCGATCAGCATCTCTTCGAGAGACTGCTCCTCCTCGTCCGGCCACTTGCGGCCGTCGGGCCCGAAGATCTTGACGCCGTTGTCCTCGAAAGGGTTGTGCGACGCCGAGACGGAAACGCCGGCTCCCGCGCGGCAGGCGAGCGACGAGCTCGGCGATCCCGGGCGTCGTCATCACGCCCGCCGAGGCGACGCCGCACGCGCTCTCGGAGAGGCCGGCGGCGAGCTGACGCGATCATCCGCCGGGTCGATTCCCGCGTGTCGCCGCCGATCACGACCGGCGGGCGCCCCGCCGCGACGACGCGGCGGCCGAGCTCCCGCCCGATCGCGTGGAGCGACGCCGCGTCCAGAGGGAAGGCCCCGGCTCGGCCGCGGAGGCCGTCGGTCCCGAAGAGCCTCAAAGGCCTTTCCTCCGGCGCTCGGGGGTCGGCGCGGGAGACGGCGCGGGCACCGGCTCGAGCCGGATCGAGACCGTGATCACGGGCGCCCCTCGGAGCCGCAGGCCCGTTCCGGAGAGGGCGAGCGGGGCGGTGGAGGAGAAGCTCGCGGTTCGCCCCTCGACCGAAACCGGGACCGTCTCGATCCGCGCTCATTTTCGCGAGGGCGGCGGCGGGTCCGGCGATCCGGACCTCGGCCGGTTCGGCGCGCACGTCTCCGACCCGGAGCCCCGAGGCCGGCTCTCCCGTGACGGCCGGCTCGACGCGGAGCGTCTTCTCCTGCATCGTGTCGAGCAGGAAACGAACCTCGGAGGGAGAGATCGAGATGACCTCGACTTCCGGCGGAACGTTGACGTCCTCCGCCGTGAGGCGGTAGACGAGCTCTCCCGGCTCCGCTTCCTTCAGGTCCAGGACCGCCTCGAGCTTGTCCGGCTCCAGCTGCCGGAGCGCCGTGAACGGGCCGCGCAGCCGCACGTCCACGGAGGCGGGCAGCGACGAGGCGATGAGCGAGCGCGCGGGGATGTTCACGATCGACAGGGGCATATGGTAACTGCGCTCCGAAGTCCTCTCGCGCCGCTCTCCCGAGAGCGAGAACCAGACCGCCACCGCGATCGCGAGGGACAGGAGCTTCGTGCCCGGGTTTCGCGAAGAGGGTGCGCGACAGCGCCATTTCCGCCTACCGGCTCGCGGCGAACTCGCGCAGGAGCGTGTCCCGCAGGCTCTTCGCGTCGAGCTCGTCGAGCAGTTGACCGTCGCGGGCGAGGGAGATCGTGCCGCGCTCTTCGGACACGACGATGGCCAGCGCGTCGGTCTCCTCGCGTGATGCCGATCGCCGCGCGGTGGCGGGTGCCGAACCGCTTGGAGAAGCCCTCCTTGAGGGAGAGCGGCAGGAAACAGGACGCGGCGGCGATCCGCTCGTTCGAAACGATGACCGCGCCGTCGTGGAGCGGCGTGCCCGGCGCGAACAGCGTCACCAGCAGATCATACGAGACGGCCGAATCGAGGCGCACGCCGTTCTCGATGTACGTCTTCAATCCCTCCTGCCGCTCGAGCACGATGAGGGCTCCGACGCGGCGCGTCGAGAGGGAAGTCGTCGCGAGGACGATCTCCGAGATCATTTCCTCGGCGTGGTAGGCGGAAAACCAGAGCGGCGTCCTCCCGAACGCCGCGAGGGCTCGCCGCAGCTCCTGGGCGAAGAGGACGATGATGCCGAAGGGGAGATAGAAGATGAGCGTCTTCAGCACCTCGCGCAGCGCCGAGAGGTGGAGCGCGCACGGCCAGCCGGTAGACGAGGAAGACGATCACGAGGCCGAGCACCATCTGCACGGCGCGCGTGCCCGCGGATCAGGCGGAGCAGCGTGTAGGTGATGAGCGCGACGGCGAGGATGTCCACGGCGTCCCGCCACGTGAACGTCGGTGCGGGAGAGGACGCCGAGCGGTCCGGTCAGCCGCTCGATCATCGCGCGGCCTCGACGGCGCGCGCCGGCGCCGGGGTCGCGATCGCTCTCGCCATCCGCAGGAACCGCGCGGTCTCCGGCGACGTCGTGGACCCGGACGATCGCCGCCCCCGCCGCCGCGGCCGCCGCGACGGCCGCGAGCGAACCGGGAAGGCGGTCCGCCGCCGGGGAGTCCTCGCCGACGTCGGTGAACCGCCGGACGAAGGCCTTGCGCGAAGCGCCGACGGCGACGGGGAAGCCGAGGGCGCGAAAGGCGGCCAGGTGGCGCAGCAGCAGGAGATTTCCCTCGGCGCTCTTCCCGAAGCCCAGGCCCGGATCGACCGCGATCCGGTCGGCGGGCAGCCCCGCTTCGAGCGCGCGGGCGGCCGCGGCGAGGAGCGCCTCCGCGACGTCGGCGACCGGGTGGCCGTAGCGGGTGTCCTCCTGCATCCGGCGCGGATCGTCCCCCTTCATGTGCATGAGGACGAGCCCCGCCCCCGCCGCGGCGACGGTCTCGGCCATCGCCGGATCGTGGCGCAGCGCCGAGACGTCGTTGACGGCGTCGGCCCCCGCGCCGAGGGCGGCGCGGGCGACGGCCGACCTGCGCGTGTCGACCGAGACCGGGGCGCCGCTCGCGCGTCGAATCCCTTCGATCACGGGGACGACGCGCGCGAGCTCCTCCTCGAGCGCGACTTCGGTCGCCGCTCCGTAGGTCGAGGGGCGCGTCGATTCTCCGCCGACGTCCACGATCGCGGCGCCCTGCTCGAACATTTCGAGCGCTCGCGCGACGGCGCGTCCGCGGTCGAAGTGGAGGCCTCCGTCGGAGAACGAGTCGGGCGTGACGTTGACGACCCCCATCACGGCGGTCCCGCCCGCGAGGTCGAGGTGCCCGCCTCGCGCGAGCGCCAGTTTCCCGGCCGGACGCTCCGCCCGCTCGAAAGCCTGCCGGGCGCGGTCCCGCAGGCGTCGCCGGCAGCGGCCTTCAGCGTCTCGGCGCGGCGCGCCCGGGAGACGACGAGCGGAGGGGACGGCGAGCCGGCGAATCGGACGACGTCCACCGGAAAGTCGGAGGCGGCGAAACGAAGCCGGCCGAACCCCGTCCCAGCCGACGATCTCGAGGAGCGTCTCGCGGTCCTTCGCGGGAAAGACGAGGTCGGCCGGCACGCCCATGGCGCGAGTCTAGCGGAGGCCGCGGCCGCTAGAGAGCTTCGTCCGCCGTCGGGCCGTAGACGGAAGGAAGCGGGACGTCGTTCAGACGGAGATAGACGGTCAGCTGGCCGCGATGGTGGATCAGGTGGTTGAGCAGCAACCGGCGGAGGACCGATCTTCGGGACAGGGCAAAGAAGACCTCGCCGTCGGGCCGCAGGACCTGGAACTCCTCGGCCATCTCGGCGTCGGACTTCCGGGCGATGGCGGCCCGGCTCTGCGAAACGTTCTCGTCGAAGCGCGCGAGAAACCCGGCGGTGCTCGTGAGGGCAGGAGCCTTCTCGCTCCCGATCCGGAAGATCGTGCTTCGGAGCGAAGGCCCCAGCGAGCGGTCTCGGTCACGTGGGTCGCGAGCTCCCCGAGGCTGCGCGATTTCGGGATGGGGCTTCCAGTCGAGTCGGTCGATCGGGACGCGCTCGAGAACGCGGCGCGTGGACGCCATTTCAGCGTCGAACTCGGGCAGAAAGCCTTCGGCGATCGTCAGGCGATTCCTCCGTCCCGATTCTACGACCGCCGACGCAGGAGCGTTTCGCCGTCGGCTTCACCGCGCGCACTGCCGGTCGGCCGGCGAGTTCCTCCGTCGGGCTCCTGGCTACGCCGGCTCGGGAACCAGCGGCCCGACCTTGTCGTCGGCCACGGCGGGGGCGCCCGGCGGGCTCGCGATCGGGGGCTTCGGAGGCCCGGCCTTGCGCAGCTTCGCGACGTCGATGCCGGTCTCCTCGGCGAGGATCTGCAGGACCTCCTCGCCGTCCAGGACTTCCTTCTCGAGCAGGGTCCGCGCCAGCCGGTGCATCACCTTCTCGTGCTCGGTGATGATCTTCGGGCGCGCTCGTAGGCGTCCGTGACGATCTTCTTGACCTCGGCGTCGATCTGGTTCGCCGTCGCCTCGGAGTAGTCCTGCGTGCGGCCGAAGTCGCGCCCGAGGAAGATCTCTCCTTCCACCTTGCCGAAGGTCAGCGGCCCGAGCTCGCTCATGCCCCACTCGCACACCATCCTGCGGGCGAGATCCGTCGCCTTCTCGATGTCGTTTCCCGCGCCGGTCGTCATGTGACCCGAGGAACTTCTCCTCCGCGATGCGGCCGCCCATCATGACCGTGATCGTCGCCTCGAGGTATTCCTTCGTGTGCGAGTACTTGTCCTCGGCGGGGAGCTGCATCGTGACGCCGAGGGCGCGCCCGCGCGGAATGATCGTGACCTTGTGGAGGGGATCGGCGTCGGGCAGGATCGCCGCCACGAGCGCGTGTCCGCCTTCGTGGTACGCCGTGTTGCGCTTCTCCTCCTCGGTCATGATCATGGACTTGCGCTCGGGCCCCATCATGACCTTGTCCTTGGCGTACTCGAAGTCGATCATCTCGACTTTCTTCTTGTTGAAGCGCGCGGCGTTCAGCGCCGCCTCGTTGACGAGGTTGGCGAGGTCGGCGCCGGAGAAGCCCGGCGTGCCGCGGGCGATGACCGAGAGGTCCACCGACTCGCCGAGCGGCGTCTGGCGCGTGTGCACGCGGAGGATCTGCTCGCGGCCCCGCAGGTCCGGCCGGTCCACGACCACGCGCCGGTCGAAGCGGCCGGGGCGCAGGAGAGCCGGATCCAGGACGTCGGGCCGGTTCGTCGCGGCGACGAGGATGACGCCTTCGTTCGTGTCGAAGCCGTCCATCTCGACGAGGAGCGCGTTCAACGTCTGCTCGCGCTCGTCGTGCCCGCCACCCAGGCCCGCGCCGCGGTGCCGGCCGACGGCGTCGATCTCGTCGATGAAGACGATGCACGGCGCGTTCTTCTTCCCCTGCTCGAAGAGGTCCCGCACGCGCGAGGCGCCGACGCCGACGAACATCTCGACGAAGTCGGAGCCCGAGATCGTGAAGAACGGGACGTTCGCCTCTCCGGCGACGGCCCGGGCGAGCAGCGTCTTGCCGGTGCCCGGAGGCCCGATCAGGAGCACGCCCTTCGGGATCTTCCCGCCGAGCTTCTGGAACTTCTGCGGGTCCTTCAGGAACTCGATGATCTCCTGGAGCTCGACTTTCGCTTCCTCGACGCCGGCGACGTCCTTGAAGGTCACCTTCTTCTGCGTCGGCGTCAGCAGCTTGGCGCGCGACTTCCCGAACGAGAGCGCCTTGTTCCCGCCCGCCTGCATCTGCCGCATGATCACGAACCAGATCGCGACGAGCAGGATGAGCGGACCGTACATGACGAGCGCCGAGACGAAGGAGGAGTCCTTCGTCGGGGCGACCTCGATGCCGACCCCCTTTTCGCGCAGGTCCTCCACGAGCTTCGGGTAGTTCGGAGCGTAGGTCTTGAACGTCGCCTCGCGCTTTCCGGCCGAGGGGGCATAGACGCCGCGGATCTCGTCGCCGCGGATGGTCACCTTCTGGACGTGCCCCTGGGCGACCTGGTCCATGAACTGCGAGAAGCTGACCTCCTCGATCGCGGTCGCCCCCGTCTTGAAGACGTTCCAGGCGAGGATGATCAGGACGAGGATGACCATCCAGACGAGCAGGTTCTTGATGGTGGCGTTCAATTCGGTTACTCCTCCGGCTCGGGGCCGACCGCCAGTTTAACGGACGCGGGCCGGAATTTATTGCCCGGCGGGGATTTCGGCCACGTACGGGAGGTTGCCCCAGCGCCCGTGGTACTCCATCCCGTACCCGACGAAGGTCCCCCCTTCGGAGGTGAAGAGGGCGTAGTCCACGGCGAGATCGGTCTTCCGCTCGTGGGGCTTGTCCACGATGGCCGCGATCCCCACGCTCTCGACCCCGCCGCCCTTCAACTGGTCGGAGAGGTACGTCTCGATCACCCCCGTGTTGACGACGTCCTTCAAGAGGACGACCGACCGTCCCGCGACCTCGAAGCCGGTGGCGAAGTCGATCTGGAGGATCTCGTCCCCCTCGGCGCGCCGCACGCTGATGTACTCGAGGGCGCTCGGGATCGTCAGGCGGCGGGCGAGGTCCGCCGCGAAGAACGCGGCGCCTTTGAGGATGGAGAGGAGCACGAGAGGCCGCCCGCGGAAGTCCTCGTCGATCCGCCGGGCGACCTCGCCGATGCGAGCCGCGATCCTTTCCGCCTCGAAGCGTCTCTCGAAGTTCGCGCCTTCCATCCGTTTTTCTCGGGAGCTCGCGAAAATCCTACACCCGCGGGGCGCTCACCGAAGCGCCGGGCGCGGGGCGATTCGGAGGAGCCCGCCCCGGCGCTCGACTCGGATACGCCGGCCCGCTTCGAACCGGAAGTCCGCGCCCGCGGCCAGAAGCTCGAGGATCCGCTCCCGCTCTCGCCCGGTGAACGGGGGACGTCCCTCCCGCGCGAAGCGCCCGGCGGCCTCGGCGAGGCCCCTCCGGGCGAGCTCCGGCGGGCAGGAGGCGAGGAATCGGGCATCCGCCAGGACCGCATTCGGGCCGGAGTGGAGGCGCGGGCGCAGGCGGTCCTCGAGCTCTCGCTCCAGCCGATCCCGCTCGGCACGCGATCGCCCGGCCGAGCGGTCGAGCTCTTCGAGCTCCGCGGCGCCGCGCCGGGCGAGCTCCCGCCGCGCGCGGTTGCGGGGCATCCGGAGGTCGCCGTTGCTGGCGTCGCGCCGGTACGGAATCTTCCGGGCCTCGAGGTATTCGAGGATCTCCCGGCGCGTCACGCCGAGGAGCGGCCGCACGACCCCGTCGTCGCGCCGTTCGCGCGGGCCCGCGAGGGCGAAGACGCCGCCGCGCCGCCCTGCGGCGAGGAGGTGCGATTCGAGGACGTCGTCCTTCTGGTGCGCGACCGCGATGCGTTCGGCGCCGACTTCGCCCGCCATTTCGCGGAGGGCCTCGTAGCGCGCCCGCCGGGCGCCGGCCTCCGGGGAAAGTCCGTGGCGGCGCGCTTCCGCCCGCGCGTCCCGCCGCCGGAAGGTGAAGGGGAGGGAGAGCCGCCGCGCCTGATCGCGCACGAACGCGAGATCCCGATCTGCCTCGCGGCCGCGCAGGCCGTGGTGCACGTGCCCGACCACGAGCCTCCATCGGTTCGCGCCCGCCGCCTCCGCACAGCCGTGGAGGAGCGCCATCGAGTCCGCCCCTCCGGAAACCGCGAGGAGGATCGAAGCGCCCCGGGGAAGGAGTCCTCCCCGAGCCGCCCGTCGCAGGGCGAAGGCGAACGGTTCCATGGATCGATGGTAGCGCGGGTTTCCGGCGGATGACGCCGGTCGACGGGGGCTCGCCTTCCCCTCCCGGGTTGTCCAAACTGCGGCCGGGGGAAACGAGCCTGGCCCCGGGAGAGCGCGACCGGGCTCACCCTCCCCAGAATCGGACCACGTCGTCCGGCGTTTCTCCGGCTAGCAACACCTGAAATTGCCACGGGTTGCCCGAATACCCCAGGACGAGCGGTAATCCGCGGTTGCAGTGTCTCGACCAGAGGCTCAACGTGTATCCGCCGACATCGTGCAACACGATCCAGTCGCCCTCCTCGATCCGAGGCAGGTGGATGTCCTGCGTGAGGAGGTCGCCCGCGAAACACAGCGGCCCCGCAATCGTATGCGGCTCATCGGGGGTCCGCTTCGGGCGGGCGTCCGGCGCGAAAACCGAGACGCGGTGAACCCAGTCCGCCGAGCGATAGACGCGGCGCATCATCAGGTCGGCGCCGAAATGAATCACGGCCGTTCGCTTGCCGCACTCCTGCTTGACGTACTCCACTCGGCTGGCGGCGAAACCGCATCCCGCCTGGATGGCGCGGCCGAACTCCGTGACGAGCCTCACGTCGGGGGAAAAGGCCCGGGGGACCTGCTCTCTCAAGGCTGCGGCGTACGAATCGGGCGTCGGCACGCTCTCTTCGTCGCGATAGCGCCAGGGCAATCCACCGCCGATGTCCACCGATTCGATCCGGGATTCGCCGAGCGCGGCATGGACCTCTTCCCGCAGCTCGAAGACGGACCGCACGGCGCCGACCAGCAGCTCCTGGCTGACTCCCTGACTGCCGATGTGCAGGTGCAGGGCGCGGAGCCAGCGATGGCGTCGGTAGGCCTCGATGATCTCCGATCGACGCTCCTCGAGCGGCACGCCGAATTTGGAGTACCGGCCGGACACGCTCAACATCCCGATACTTCCCATCTCGATCTGGGGATTGATCCGAAGGCCGATCAGACTTTGGCTGGCCGCGCCGGCCCGCATCGCCTCGTCGATGCGCTCGAGCTCCCCGAAGTTGTCCGCATTCACGGCGATCCCGGCGGAGAGCGCCAGCGCGATTTCTCTTCGCGTCTTCGCCGGCGAGTCGTAGACGATGCGATCGGGAGGGCAGCCGGCCGCGCGGGCGAGAGCCACTTCTTCGATCGAAGCGGCTTCCAGGCCCATGCCGCAATCCACGGCATATCGCAGCAGCGCCACGACGGGATTGGCCTTGATCGCGAGGGCGTGCGAGGTCTCCGGAGGGAAGCACCGTCGCAGATGTTCGATGCGCCGCGCGAGCGCCTCCAGATCGTGGAAGACCAACGCGGACCGGTTTCCGACCTGGCCCTGTGCGAGGGCCGTCTCCAGGACCTCGCCCGCCTCATCGCGTTCGATGCGGCGCTGCCAGTCGAAAGGCGGAGGAGAGGGCATCGGGGCTTCGCGTTTAGATTCGAGAAATCGCCGCCTCGTGCTCCGCGAGGAACTCGATCTTCAAGCGCAGCTGCTCCAGTTTCCCTTCCAGCCAGCCGAGGCGGGAATCCAGGTTCGGGCCCAGACGGTCGTCGACGGCGATGTCCGTGATGAGAGCTCCACCGATAGCCACGCGAATGACGTGGTCGTGCTCTCCGGATTGCTGTTCGCCGACGTGGACGGCCTGGCCGAGTTGGAAGCAGAGTCGGGCCGCTTCCCGAGTCTTCGACGGAACGGAATCCGGGGCCATAGAGGAGATGTCCCGATTCATCCAGCGATTCCATCGGCTCAACGTGGCGTGGTCGAGCTGCTGCCCCGTCGAACGGTTCACACGGAAGCTGAAGACCGTCGTCTTCGATTCCAGGAGCCGCTCCACGTCGTCCCCAAGGACCGGAACCGGCGCGTTGATCAACCTGAGGAGTCGGCTTCGGCCCAGGATGATCGGCGCCTGCGATTCGAAGAAACGGAGAATGCGATAGCGCGCCCGGGCCGAAGTGGCGTAATAGGCGCGCATCTCTTCGATGGCGGCCGACCAGCGCATGAGGAGGCCGACATTGGCCGTTGGCTCGATCGACTGACGCGCGGCAGTCCAGCCCGCGGGGAGCTGAGCCGGGGTCAGATAGTCGGAGAATCCTGCCGGAAACCGGATGCTCTTCGGATCTCGCGGCAGGAATCGCCCGGGAAGGAGCAGGCAACCTGAAAACGGAGGGCCGCCGTAGAACTTGGAGCCCGTCAGGATCACCATGAACCCGCGGGAGACGTAGTCGCGCAATCCCCGCCGGCTGAACCTCCCCTGGGCCGCATCGATGATCGGCACGATTCGTTCGCCGTGCCGCGCGATCAGCTCGTTCATGGTGTCGAGTCGCGGCGCGTGAACTCCCGTCTTGCTGTGAGCGACGATGTGAACGACGACGCGGGCATGAATTTGCAGGCTGCTCTCCACCAGATCCCGGATTTCCGCGTCCAAATCGTCGGGAGACCGCTCGGCGGCCGTGTCCGATCGGACCTTCACCTCGTGGACCGTGATCCGGCCGGCGAGGGCGGCATCGACCGTTTCGCCGGGCACACGGGAACGGCCGGCCGGAACGCGCTCAGAGAAGTATCGGGCTCCGGCGGCCAAAACCGTGCCGGAGCCGACTTCCCGGGCGCCGACGACGACATTGACGATCGGCGTCTCGTCGGGCAGCGCCGCGAAGAAGGAGGCAATCGTTTCGGCGTCGGAACCGGACGGCGTCAACACGACGTTCAACCCCGGCACATCGGCCAGCTCCATCAGAGCGAGCAGTGTCTGTTGGATCCGGGTTCCCATGGCGTCGGCGGCGGCGAGACTTCCGGACTGCTTCGCCGCTTCCTGAAACTGCTGCCATGCCGATCGCGCCGCGGACCAGCCGCGCGGCGTGACGGTGGATGCCGTGCAACTGGCGAAGGCGACGACCGGCCGCGGGTAAGGAGCGCAGCCGTACTTGCTCAGACCATCCGCACCGATCGCGGAACGCTCATCGGTGCCGGAACTGAGAATCTCGGCCAGCGCCCGGTCTTCCGGCGCGAGCTCGTCGGAGCCGTGGATATCGCTCAGCATGACGGCGCTCGTCGCGTCGATCTTTCCCCCGCGGGGGCGGGCGGGCGGGGATGGGGATGGTGGCGGCCGGCAACCCGAGCTGGAATCCGTTTTCTTCGGGTCTCGCGAGAGCCTTCTCGTTGGGGACGACTCTCGCCAGATCCGCTTCGAAAACTCTCGGTCACCCCGCGAGCTTAATCTACGCGGACGTCCCTCCGGCGGCTCCCGGTGTTCTGCGGGTCTCCCTTCACGACCTGGGCCGCATCGCTCCGGGATGCGTGGTGGCGGTGGAGGGATTTGAACCCCCGACACAGCGGATATGAGCCGCTTGCTCTGACCAACTGAGCTACACCGCCGCGGTCGGACGGCGGATTATAGACGTTTGGCGCCTATACTGGATTCGTGCCGGGTCTGGGCGACCGCTGCGCCCTTTGCGGACAGGATCTCGGGTACACGCTGCCGCGCTGCCGCATGTGCCGCAAGTCGGTCTGCAGCTCGTGCGAGGTCCGCACGGGGGGCAGCATCTTCTGCAGCCGCGCCTGCGCCCACTCCTTCCTCTTCGGCAACGACGACGAGGGGGGCGAAGGCGGCGCGGAGGAATGAGCCCGGCGGAGGACGGCTCCGCGCCGGCGCGCTCCCGCCCGCGCTTCCCCCGATTCGGGCAGTTCCTCGCGCGCGATCCCAACACCCAGTTCGTCCTCCTCGCGGCGGTCGCGGGGGCGCTCGGAGCCGTCGGCGCGATCCTCTTCCGCGCCGCCACGACCCGCCTGACCGCTCTGCTGCTCGACGCGCGCGACGTCGTCGCCGGCGCCGAGTCGCTCCCGGTCCTCCTGCGGATCTTCCTTCCGGCTGCGGGCGGCCTCGCGGGCGGGCTCGTCGTCTCCCGCTTCTACAAGGAGTCGGGCACCCAGGGCATCTCTCAGATGATCGAGGTCGTCACGCTCGGTCGGAGCCGCGTGCGCCTGCGCCAGTCGCTCGGGCGCGCCGCGTCGTCGATCGCCGTCATCGCGACCGGAGGATCGGAAGGGCGCGAGGGCCCGATCATCCAGGTCGGCGCCGCGCTCGCCTCGACCGTCGGGCCGGCGCTTGAACGTCTCCCCCGAGCGCCTCCGGATCCTGACGGCCTGCGGCATGGCGGCCGGCGTCGCAGGCGCCTACAACACGCCGATCGCCGCCACGCTCTTCGTGCTCGAGGTGGTCGTCGGGCACCTTCTCGATGACGATCTTCGGGCCCGCCGTCGTCTCGGCGGTGACCTCGACGCTCCTCGTGCGATTCTTCCTCGGAGACGAGCCCGTGTACCGCGTCGCCGCGTTCCGGCTCGAGTCGGTGGCGGAGTTCGTCCCGTTCGCCCTGATCGGCGTGCTCGCGGGCCCGGCGTCGGCCCTCCTCGTGCGGAGCCTGCGGACCGGCCGAAGAAGCTCTTCGCCGCGACGAAGCTGCCCCCGCCGCTCTCGATGGCGCTCGGCGGAGCGGTCGTCGGGCGCGATCGGCATCTTCCTGCCGGAGGTGTGGGGCAACGGATTCGAGGCGACCAACCGGATCCTGCACGGGAACCCGACGCTCCTCTTCCTGCTCTTCATCCTGTTCGGGAAGGTCGTCGCGACCTCCTCGACGATCGGGTCGGGCGGCGTCGGCGGGGTCTTCACGCCGACGCTTCTCGTTGGAGCGGCGCTCGGAGGCGCCGTCGCGCGGATCGTCCAGGCGGCCGTACCGAGCCTCGAGGCCCCGGTCGGCGGCTACGCCCTGCTCGGAATGGGCGCGCTCATGGCCGGCATGACGCGCGCGCCGCTGCTGGCGGTGATCATGATCTTCGAGCTCACGCAGAACACGCAGGTCCTGCTGCCGATGATGGTCATTTCGGTCGCCGCGATGCTTCTCGGCGCGCGTCTTCGAGCAGGAGTCGCATCTACGTCGAGAGCCTCCGCTCGGCGGGCATCGTCTGGGAGAAGACGCCCGAGGCGACGGCGATGTCGACGCTCAAGGTCTCCGACATCGTGCGGACCGACGTCTCGCCTGATTCCGCGGACGGCGCCCTTCTCCCGGGTCGTGCGGACGTTCCTGGAGACGCGCAGCCTCTATCTGTACATCGGCGACGAGGAGGGGCGCCTCCTCGGCGTCATCGACCTGCACGACGTCAAGAGCCGCTTCGCCGACCCGGAGCTCTCGGACCTCGTCATCGCCGAGGACCTCGTGACGGAGATCCCGTTCGTGACGCCCGAGGAGCCGTTGACGAGCGTGAACGAGAAACTGTGGTTCCGCGATCTCGGCCAGCTCCCCGTCGTCGACTCGGCCGAGACGCGCCGCTTCCTCGGCGATCGTCACGCGGCGCGACCTGCTCGGCGCCTTCGACCACGAGGTCCTGCAGCGGAGCCGCCTGCTCGCCCGCGTCCGCACGGTCCCGCTCGGAGAAGGGGAGTCGGAGGTCGACTACTTCGAGCTCCCCGAGAAGCACCGTTTGGCCGAGGTGCCCCTGCCGGCCGCGCTCGCGGGGCGCACCATCGCCGAAGCGGGCCTGCGCAGCCGCTACGGCGTCTCGGTGCTGGCGGTACGGCGGCGCTCGCGCGAGGGCCTCGAGCGGCGCTTCGTGCCCGGGGGCGGAGGACCGCTTCGAGCCGGGCGACGTCCTGATCGTCCTCGCGACGGACGAGGCCATCGGGGGCCTGCACGCGGCGGGGCCGGCCGCCGAGGTGCTATCCTGAGAGGGCCGGTCTGCCGATGAGCACCAAGGGTCGCGAGAGCGAGTTCGTCGCCCTTCGGGGTAAGTGGCTGAAGGAGCGCACCCGGTTGTACGACCGGGACACGGGCCTGCCCACGCTCGCGACGCTGACCGACGAGCTCGGCAAGCAGATCCGGCAGCATGGCTCGCTCGCGGTCCTGATCTTCCGGCCCGGCTCGGAAGGGCGGGTCGAGCAGGTCTGGGGCTACGAGGCCTACGACGACCTGCTGCTCGACTTCGTGCGCCGGTTGAAGGCCTTCCAGTCCGACGGCATCGTGCCCGCCGGCACGTTCTGTCTTCCGTTCGTGCGCTCCGACGAGATCATCCTCATCATCAACCCGGACGAACCGTTCCTGAACGACTCGGGCGCGCTGGAGCAGAAGGCGGCGGAGCTCGACCAGTTGATCCGCGGATATCTCGCCGAGCGGGCCGATCTCTCGGGGCGCTTCCGTTCCTTCGTCGGCGCCGGCCGCGTCACGAACGATTCGAAGTACCGGTCCGAGCGCCTGATCTATCGCGGCGTCCAGGACGCGCGCGACCAGGTGACGCGCAAGACCGTGCGCGCGGAGATTCGGGGCGGGGAGCTGCTTCAGGACGCGATCCAGCGGCGGCGAAATCCATCCCGTGTTCCAGCCGGTCTTCGACCTGGCGACCGGGGACATGATCGGGATGGAGGCGCTCTCGCGCGGGCCGCGCGGCAGCGAGTTCGAGTCGGGCGAGACCCTCTTCTCGCTCGCCGAGCGCACGGAGCTCCTGCTCCCGCTCGAGCGCGTCTGCCGCCAGCGCTCGCTCGAGGCGGTGGCGGGGACCAACGGCGAGCGGCAGATCTTCATGAACCTCTCGCCGGCCGCGGCCTCCGACCCCGAGTTCCTCGGGCCCGCTCTTCCTCGAGCAGGTCGGCTCCTTCGGCCTCTCTCCCGACCGGATCGTGCTCGAGATCACCGAGCGCACCTATGCGATCTACGAGAGCCTCTTCCGGGAGGTGCTCTCGAAGTTCCGCTCGCAGAATTTCCGGATCGCGGTGGACGACGTCGGCACGGGCTACAGCAGTCTCTCCTCGCTCGCCGAGATCGAGCCCGACTACCTGAAGTTCGACAACGTCTTCGTGCGGGGCATCGACCGGCGGCGCACGAAGCAGGATCTGCTCGAAGCGCTCCTCTCCTTCGCGCGCAAGATGCGGACCCGCGTCATCGCCGAAGGGATCGAGACCCGCGAGGAGCTGCGGGTCCTGCAGACTCTGGGCGTGCCGTACGGACAGGGATTCCTCCTCGCGCGCCCGATGCCGCTGGCCGACCTGCGGGACATCAAGAAGGTGAAGATCTAGAGGAATCGGGTGATCGGGGGATCGGAAGATCGGTTCATCACGAGGCCCGATCCGATCTCCCGACCTCCCGATGACTCGATACCCGATGACTCGCTTCTTCTCGGGAGGTTAGCTCAGCGGTAGAGCGCCTGCTTTACACGCAGGTGGTCGGGGGTTCGATCCCCTCACCTCCCACCAGAAGAAAGGGGTTGGGGTCGGGGGGCTAGGGGTTAGGGCCCGGGGCCTGGCCAGGAATTCCACCATGCCTAACCCCTAACCCCGACTCACCAACTCCGCAACGATCTCCCGAAACACCTCCGTGTGCCGATCGATGTCCGCCTCGGTCGTCTCCGGGCAGATCAGGGCCATGTTGTGGAAGGGCGTCATGAGGATGCCGCGGTTCAAAGCCGCGAGGTGCATGTACCGGTCGAGCTCCGGGTCGATCGAGGCCGCGGCTTCGGAGCCGTTGCTCGGCGGCTCGGCCCGAAACCAGTACTCCGCGCGGCAGCCGAGCCGCGCGACGTGCCAGGGGAGGCGAAACTCCGCGATGGCGGACTCGACTCCTTCGGCGAACCGCCTCGCGAGCGGAATCGTCCGCTCGTAGAACGCCTCGGTCAGGACGGAGCCGAGCGTGGCCCGCATCGCCGCCAGGGAGAGGGCGTTGCCGGCGAGCGTTCCGCCGATGCCGCCCGTGTCCGCCTCGTCGACGCGCGTGGATCGGCCGATTCGCTCGGCGACTTCGGCGGTCATCCCGTAGACGGCCGCCGGTACGCCGCCGGCGATCGGCTTGCCGATCGTCAGCATGTCCGGCTGGAGGCCGTGCGCTCGCCGTGTACCCGCCCGGGCCGGCGGAGATCGTGTGCGTCTCGTCGAGGACGAGGAGCGTTCCCGTCCGCCGCGTGATCTCCCGGAGCGCCTCGTGGAAACCAGCGCTCGGGGTGCACGATCCCGATGTTCGTCATCACCGGCTCGGCCAGCACGCACGCGACGTCGCCATGGGCGAGCGCCGATTCGAGCGCGGGAACGTCGTTGAACTCGACGACGCGGGTGGTGACGGCCGGATCGACCGGGGGCCCGAGGTTTCCGGAACGGCGCGACGACGGCGCCGTCCCGGAGGGTCGCGAACGTCTCGTCCACCGTCCCGTGGTAGCACCAGTTGAAGACGAGGATCCGGCGGCGCCCCGTGACGTGCCGCGCGAGGCGGATCGCGAAGCGGTTGGCGTCGGTGGCCGTCAGCGCCGTCTGCCAGTACGGGAGCCCGAAGCGGCGGGCGAGCTCCTCGCCGACGCCACACCGCGTCTTCGGTCGGCAGCATGAAGGTGAAGCCGCGGCGCGCCTGCTCCGCGACGGCTGCGGCCGCGGGCGAGGGCGCGTGGCCGGTCATCGCGCCCGTGTCGCCGAGGCAGAGGTCCAGGTACCGGTGGCCGTCCACGTCGGTGAAGTGCGCGCCCGACGCGCTTTCGACGAAGATCGGGAAGTCCCCGGCGGAGCGGACCATCCAGTTCATCGGCACGCCGGCGAGCAGGCTCGCGCGCGCCCGCTGCGAAGAGCTCGCGCGAGCGAGGGTGCGCGGGCGACGAAACTGCACCCGCTCGCGCGCGAGGAGGTCTCTCAACCGGCCTCGATCGAGGGGCATGCGGCCGGCAGTATAGCGAGGGCTTTTCGCTCGACTCCCGGCCGCTCTTCCCTTATGATGCGCCGTTCGACCGCGGGGTCGTAGTTCAGTTGGTTAGAACGCCGGCCTGTCACGCCGGAGGTCGCGGGTTCGAGTCCCGTCGGCCCCGCCACGGTCCCTTCCCGCCGCCCGGCGAGGGCGGAAGTCCTCCGATCGAGTCGCGCGTCCCGCTCCGCCGCCGCGACGAGCTCGTAGACCGGCGCATTGTCACACGCGCCGTGACGTCGCCGGAGTCGGCGCTCCAGGGGACTGCCCCTCGGCCCGCCCGGGCGGGCCGACGGCAGGGGGACTGTCTAGGCTTCGGCGCGCCGCACGCGGGGCTTGCGTTGCGGCGTCCAGTGCTCGCAGACCTGCTGTCGCTCGCGCCCGTCGCAGCGAGCGCAGTGCAGGACGTTGTCCGCGAAGGCTCGCCAGCCGTGCACGAGGACGCGGGTCGCCGCGTCCTCCAGGTCGAATCCGCGCACGAGGAGGCTCTTCTCGCAGTGCGCGCACTCCATCAGAAACGGCCGCTTGCCCTTCGCGTGCGAGTGTGTCATTCGGCCCCCGGCATCACCTCCACCGTTCATGCTATCGGGGAGGTGTGGGCCGACAATAGCACGGCGGTGGTGGACGGAAACGGCC
Organism: uncultured Acidobacteriota bacterium; assembly: GCA_963707935.1. Classification (GTDB taxonomy): domain Bacteria; phylum Acidobacteriota; class Thermoanaerobaculia; order UBA5066; family Gp7-AA6; genus DATBFU01. Next base: position 330,982 of record CAVPRN010000005.1, read on the forward strand.
ACGCGGCCTGGTCCAGGGGGAGGCCGTGGTCCCGGGGGAGCGGGCGAGGCGGCCTAGTTGACCACGACGATCCGGCCCCCCATCTGGTCGTGCTGGCTGCTCGAGCCGCAGGAGGAGTCGATGCACGAGTACGTGTAGCTGCCGACCATCGCGCCGGTGATCGTGATGGTGCGGGCGGGCATGTGCTCGCCCGGCGCGAAGTCGCCTCCCGGAAGGCCGAGGGCCGCCACACCGCTGAAAGTGTGGGAAGGCAGGGGCGGATCGAGTTCGGGGCTTCCGTTGAAAACGTCGAACCGGTAGGTCTGGCCCACCCGCAGCGTCACCTGGTTCTTGCCGGGCCAGTGCGGGTCCGACGCGATGTCCGGGCCGGCGAGGAAGTCCCACTGGTACGGCCGCGCCTCCAGGGCGACGTCCACCGTCGCGGAGACGGTCGGCGTTGGCGTCGCCGTCGGGGTCGGCGTGGTCGTCGGGGACAGCCCGGTCCCGGTCGTGCGGGTGCGCGTCGGGGTCGGCGTCGCGGCCGATCGGGTCGGCGTCGGCGTGCCGCCCGCGCCTTCGAATCCGCTGGTGTCGGCGCCGAGGCAGGCGGGGCTCCGCGTGACGGGGTTCTCGTAGGTCTTGACCGTCCCGCGGACCGTGTCGCGCACCGTCAACTGATATTCGAGATCCGTCAGCCCTCCCCAGAAGAGCCAGAAGTCTTCCCCGGGGATCGCCCGCGCGTCGAGCATCTTGACGAAGACTTCCGGCACGAATGGCGATCCGGGCGCCGTCGGCACGAGGTCCGGCACCGTGAAGAAACCGAAGACGTCGTTCTGCGGCATCGCTTGTCCGATTCCCGTGTGTCCGGTGCGCGGGTCGGTGGCGGTCAGCGTGATCTCGAAGGGATTTCCGGCGCCGGTCATCAGCACGATGGTGTCCGCGGCCGCGACCGATAACACCGACGTCGTTTCCGACGCGCCGCGGGCGTTCGACGCGCGCAGCGTCACCGGGTAGAGCCCGGGCTCGCCGTAGACGTGGGTCGGGCTGCGCTCGTCGGAGCTCGAACCGTCGCCGAAGAACCAGAGCCAGGCCGAGGCGGCGCCCGAAGTCCGGTCCTGGAACTGCACCGCCGCGCCGGCCGAAGGGCTCCCCGGCGCCGTCTCGAAGGACGCCCTCGGAGCCTCCCGCTCGGCCACGAGCCCGGCGACGGCGAAGATCGCGGCCGCCGCCCCGCGTCTTCGGGTCCCCTTCCCTTCCATCGCGGTCTTCCCCGGCTCAATAGGAGCGGGGGGTCGTCTTTCGCGCGCGCGAGGCTCGCAGCTGCTCCGCTCGGCGTCGGGACTCCCCGGCCCTTTTCTCGTAGCCGGCCTGCTCGTCGGTCTTCCCCTCGAGCGCGGCCGCCTGGGCCAGGCAGGCGAAGAGGCTCGCACGCTCCCTCCACGCCGACTCGCGCTCGGAGTCGAGCGCCAGGGCCTTGTCCACCGCGGTCAGGCCCCGGGAGGCGCACGCGCGGGCGTCTCCGCTCGAGCCGGCGAGCACGGGCTCCGACGCGATCGCCTGGAGCCGCTCCTCGGCGCAGGTCCGGTCTCGCGTCGCGAGGGTGAGGTACGCGCCCGCGCGGGCCGACGCCGAGAGTCTCTCGTCGCCGGCCAGCCGCTCGAGAACGGGGACCGCCGTGCGGTCGTCGGCCTCCCTCGCGACGCCGAGGAGGGCCTGATAGGCCTCGGCGTTTCCCGGGTCCGCCGCGAGGACCTGCTCGTAGGCGGCCAGGGCGCGGCGCGCCAGGTCGGAGCGCTCCGACGGGTCCCGGCTCTCCCGGAAGCGCGCCGAAAGCGCGCGCCCGAGCCAGAAACGCGTCGGCGTCGAGGAGCCGTCGAGCGCCAGGGAGCGTTCGAGATGCACTTCGGCCCCCGCCCAGTCGCGCGACTGGAGGAGCCGGAGCCCCTCTTCGGCCTCCTTCCGGGCCGAGACGGCCGCGGACGGTTCTGCTCCCTGCGCGAGGACGAGCGCCGCGCCCCCGAGCGACACGAGAGCCGTCGCGACCAGATGCGCCGGGAGCCGCCCGAATCTCACGGTCAGGAGAGGAAACCGAGGTTCTGCGTCGAGAAATTGCCGATGTTCGGGAACACGTAGGGGAGATCGGCCGGCGCCACGCCGAACCACGTCGCGAGGGTCGAGGCGTACTGATCCACGGCGACCGAAGGGATCCAGCGACCGCGGTCGTCCGTGTCGTCGGGCGCGTTCAAGACCATCGTCGGGAAGACGTTCCCGCTCGGTCCGACCACTCCGTAGAAGTGGCCTCCCAGCACGGCGCCTCCCATGACGAACTGGTGATTGCCCCAGCCGTGGTCCGTTCCGACGTCGCCTCCGGAACCGGAGGCCTGGAGCGTGCGGCCGAAGTCCGAGAGGGTGAACGTCGTCACCTGGTTCTGGAGCTGCAGCTCGACGGTGGCGTCGTAGAACGCCTTCATCGCCTCGGAGAGCTCGGAGAGGTTGTCCCCCTGGTTGTTGATCTGGTCCTGGTGCGTGTCGTATCCCCCCTGGGAGCAGAAAAAGATCTGGCGCTTCATGCCGAGCGCCTGGTGGATGCTGATCACCTTGGCGACCTGGAGGAGCTGGTTCCCGAGGTTCGAGTCGGGGAAGACCGTCGTGATCACCGGATCGGTCTGGAGCACGGTCGAGATGTCGATCGCCTGCTGGGTCGCGCCGCTCGCCGCGGCGACGAGCAGCGCCGTGTCGTCGATCGTGCGCAGGAAGTCCATCGAGGCCTTGCGCGCCATGTCGGCGGTCGACGTGGTGAACCCGTTCAGGACGAGGATCCGGTTCAGCTGGGTCGGCGCGGCCTGGATCCCGAGCGGCCGGGTCAGGATTCCCTGAGAGAAGACGGCCGAGCTCGAGCCCGAGATCGAAGTCACCGTCGGGAACCCCGAACCAATGTTGAACGAGACGGTCTTGTCGGCCGCGCGCCCTCCCCATCCGGTCTGGCTGACTTTGCCGGCGATCGACGTCTGCCATTGGGCGACCTGGTCCGAGTGCGAGAAGAGCTGGTAGGGCTTCGGGTTCGAGTTCTTGTTGTATTCGGTGCGGTTCGGCAGCGGCACGACGAGCGGTCCGACGTTGCAGACGATCCCCAGGCGCTGCTGCGCCCAGAGTGTGTGCAGGACCTTCGCAGGGTCGGTCTGGTTCGCGTTGGTTCCGAGGGTCGGGTGGAGGCCGAACTGATACGGGAACCCGGGCACGGTGATCGGGTGCAGCTGGGCCTGGGGAATCTGGAGGCCCGAGGCCGCGGGACGCGCGATGTTGTACGCGGCGTAGCCGGCGCCCATCGGCACGACGACGTTGTTGCCGTCGTTGCCGCCGTCGAGAAAGATGCAGACGAGGGCCTTGTAGGTCGGGTCGGCGGCGAGCGCGTGGGACTCGAGCGCCTTGGCCGTCAGGAGGCCGAAGTGCCTGAGGCTCGCGGACGCCGCGGCGGCGCCGAGAGCGGCGCACGAAGTCCGGCGGATGAAGTCTCGGCGGGACTGCTCTTTTTTCGTCATCTCTGCACCTGATATTGCGAGGAGCTCGCAATGAGATAGACGGCCTGCCGGACGCGGGCCGTGGCGTTGGAGCCGGAACACGGGGCCGGACAGGAGATCGCCGCAACGGCCTGGTAGATGCTGTCCCACATGTTGTTCGGGCCAGCCGTGGCGTACGTGGACATCGACCCGTGGAGGAGCAGTTTGTTCAGGCGGTCGATCAGAGGACCCGGCGTGCCCGCCAGCGGAAGGAACGGCGTCAGGTCGATCGCCGTGCCATAGGGGGTGCTACCGGTCACGGGGTTCGAGCTCTTGAAAATCCTCGAGTACACCATCGTGTTGACGAAGTTGACGCGGCGCAGCGACGTCGTCGCCGACAGGATCCCGTACTCCGGACCGAGCAGCGTGGTTCCCGGCACCTGGTAGTCGGCGGGGAAGTAGGAGAAGACCGTCGCCGGCCGGAGGACGTCCTGGCCCATGCCGGTGCTGCCACTCGTGTTGCCGTTCAGGTTCCCGTCGCTCTGCGGCAGGCCGTCCCCCTGGACGTTGAAGGCCCGGAGCAGGTTCGTGATGAAGAGCACCGGTTCCTTCAACTTGCCGTAGGACGGATCGGACTTGAGGTCCCCCCGCGCTTCCGGGTCGAGCAGGATCGCCCGGATCACGGCCTTCATGTCGCCGCGGACTCCCGCGCCGTTGTCGTTGAAGGCGTGGGCGACCCGGCCGACGTAGGCGGGAGAGGGGTTGCTGGTGACGAGCTGATGGATGAGCTGGCGGGCGACGTAGGGACCCACGTTCGGATGGTTGAAGAGGACGTCCAGGGCCTGATTCAGATCCTGGAGCCCCGTCTGTCCGGCGGGGACGACCTGGCCGTTGATGATCGTCTTCGACCCGGTGTCGTGGCGGGTCGTCGAGAGCACCATGGGGGTGACGTAGTCGTCGATGTCGTTGTCCGGATCGGGCGGATAGACGAGATCCGGCGCGAACCGCCAGCCGGTGAGCACCCGCGCGAGATTCGTGACGGCGCTCTGGTCGTAGGTCGGATAGGGGACGCCGTCGACGTCGAGCTGCGGAGTCCCCTCGGAGTCGAGCACGTCCGTGCCGACCGTGAAGAGCTGCATGATCTCGCGCGCGTAGTTCTCGTTCGGGTTGTTCTTCGTGTTCGTGTTCATGTTCAGGTACTGCCCCATCGCCGGGTTGAGCGTGATCTCGTAGAGCAGCTGCCGGAAGTTCCCGAACGCGTTGCGGTCGAGGATCTGCAGGTACGGATTGAACTGGCTCGGCATGGAGATGTCCCGGCCCGACACGACGAGCAGCTTGTGGAGCGCGAAGACGACCCGCTGGCGGAGTTGGTCCGTCCCGTAGAGGGCGTTCGTGTAGAAGCGCCGCTGCAACGGGTACATCGTGTAGTTGTCGCGGAAGCAGGTGGAGTCGCACGTGTCCGGCGAGTCGTTCGGCCACAGCGCCAGCGACGGCCAGGCGGTCGAGGGGGTATTGAACTGCGCGTTCAGGAAGTTGATGAAGCCGACCGATTGGACGTGCGCGATGAGCGCCTCCGTCGGCCCCCAGGTCGACTGCTCGAGGAAGCGCGCGGCGTCCCCCGCGGGGTTGGCCGATTCGGCCGGGTTGACGTTGACGACGACGTCGTCGCTGTCGGTCAGGATCGAGTCGCTCACCGAGAGCCGGAGCACGTAGGTGCCGGCCAGCGTGAAGGTCGCGGTCGTGACGGCCGATGAGTCATCGCCGAAGGAGACGTCGCCCGGTCCCGTGATCATGGTCCAGAGGTAGGTCACCGTGCCGCTCGGTTTGCCGTCGTCGTCCGCGGCGCCGTTCAGGTTCGCCGCGTCGGGCAGGTGGATCGACAGGTCCGGTCCCGCGTTGGCGATCGGGGGCTGGTTGTTGGCGGGGTCGTCGAAATAGCCGTTGATGTCCACGATGACCTGGGCGGAACCGGTCGGCTGCCCGCAGTAGATGACGATGTCGCCCCCGGCTCCCGTCGCGACGATGGCGCTGTTGGCGCGGGTCTGGTTGGCGCCGTAGTTGAGCGTGGACGTGTTCGGCAGAGCGAGGCCGCCCGGCGCGACTTTGACGTAACCGGCCGCGGGCGACCCGGTGACCGTCACGTTCATCGAGATGGCGCCGGCCGTCGGGGAAGTGCGGCAGCGGCCGCTGAAGACGAACGTGCGCGATGAGTTGGCGCCGAGGGCGGGCCCGCCGTAGGGGCCGGTCGGGTTGCGCGTGTCGATCAACCGGCAGGGCGGGACGGTGTAGAAGCTCGAGTTCGTCGCGGCGGCGGCGACCGCCGGCTTCGCCGGCGCGGAGGGAAGGGAGCTCGCCCCCGCGGGGGACGCCGCGAGGAGGACCGTTCCTGCGAGGGCTCGAAGCGCCAGGGAGTGGAGCCGTCTTCCGTTCTTCATGAGTCCCTTCCCGAAAAGAGACCTCTCGAATCGGACGACGATTCGAGGAAATGGTTGTCGAGTTCCTCGACAAAAATCGGACGGAAATCGCCTCGCAGAAGACAGAACCCGCGAATCGGCCCGAACTCGGGCCGTCGCGCCGGACGCCGAGAGCGAGAGGAGCAGAGCCCCGGGGTGACCTCCGGCGCTCTGCTTCCCCCGCCCCTCTTGGGCGGTGGCTTCATTTCTCGAGTGCGGACGAGGTTAGAGGTTGGTTTGACCCTTGTCAATGCGGATTCGGATAACCGGTCCTCGGCGTCCAACCGCTTGCGCGGCAGCGACTTTGACGCAGACGCGGCCTGTTCCGCGAACGGGAACTGGCCGATCGGTCAGCTACCGAAAAGTGCCGGTCTCGCCCGAAGCGCGCGGCTCCGCGAGCGGGCCGTCGAGGAACTCCTTCAAGTGTTTCTGCCACACCGCGGGCAGGGAATGCGTGCCGTGCCCGCGCGTGGCGTCGCTCTCGGGGACGACCACGGCGCGGCCCCGGGGAACTCTCCGGATCGCGCGCTCGAGTACGCCGAGCTCCGGCGGATTGATCAGGTCGTCGGCGAAGTTGATCGCGAGGAGCGGGCGCGTGATCCGTTCGAGGCCGGGCTCCGGATCGTAGTCGCGCGAGGCATCGAACGCGTAGAGGAAGTCGTTCGCGTCGGCGGCCTGGAGCCGCGTGCGCGTCTGATCGGCGAGATAGCGGTCCGCGGCGTCGCGCGTCGGCGCCATCGCGAGCCATTGCCGGGGATTGTTCGACATCAGGAGCATCAATTGAACGGCCGTCGTCAGGGACCGCGGCTCTCTCGCGTAGTCGCCCGACTTCCACTCCGGGTCGGTGCGAATGCCCTCGAGGATCATCCGTCGCCAGGCGCGATTTCGTCCGGCGATCGGGCCCGGCAGCGCCGCGAGCGGCACGAATCCGTCGGCGAACTCCGGGTACTTCTCGGCCCAGACCCACGCGTGCATGCCGCCCATGGAGGTGCCGAGCAGGAGCCGCAGGTGGTCGACGCCGAGGCCCTCGGTCACGAGGCGCCACTCCGCCGTCACCATGTCGTCGTAGGTGTAGCGGGGGAAGCGGGCGCGCAGTCCGTCCGAGGGCTTCGAGGAAGCGCCGTGTCCGATGCCGTCCGGCAGGATCACGTAGTCCCGCGAGGTGTCGAGGAGTTGCCCACGCCCGAAGAGCACACCGGCGAAGGCGTCGGTCAGGAACTGCCGGCCCGAGCCGGTCGTGCCGTGCAAGACGAGGACCGCGTTGCGCACGACCCCCTTCGCGTCGCGCTGCGGCGAGCCCAGGGTGCGGTAGTGGATCTTCAACTCCGGAAGCGTCTCGCCGCTTCCGAAGTGGAAGTCCCTCATCACGAAGTCGCGCTCCTGCGGCGTGAGCCCCGCAGCGGCCCGCGGACACCGCCGCCACGCCCAGAGCCATCGCAAGAACGAATCTCTTCATGGCCTCCTCCGATCTCGAACTCCGCACCCCGAATCCCGAATCCGAATCCCGAATCCTTCTTCTAGGCCACATCCCACCGCTTCGCGAGGCGCCGCGCGATCCGCGAAGAGGAGCAGGGCGGCGCCGAGCAGGACGGCGACCTGCGGCCACAGCTTCCCGACCGGCTCCTCCCGCCAGAACACCTTCGAGAAAACCGTCGATCGCCCAGGCATTCAAAGTGACGAGGCCGAGCTTCTGGATCGTCTCGGAGAGCAGGTATCGCGGCACCATGCTCCCGCCGAGGGCCGACATCGACGAGGATGAGCAGGTTCGAGAGGGCTACGAGCTGCATCCGCGTCTTCGAAGCGGCGGCGAGGACGAGCCCGAAGGCGGAGCTCGCGAGCGCGGTCGCGACCGTCATGACGAGGAAGCCGGGGAGGTGCCCGGTCAACTCGACGCCGAAGAAGAGCTGTCCCCAGGCGAACATGATCGTGAGCTGCGCCACCGCGACCCCGGTGAGATAGAGGAGCTTGCCCACGAGGAGCTTGGTCATCGTCACGCGGGTCCCGAGGATTCGGTCGAGCGTGCCGGTCTCCGCTTCCTCGATGAGTGCGCCGCCCGCGCCTGCCGCGGAGAAGAGGAGGAACATGACGCCGAGCCCCGCGGCGAGGAGGGCCGAGGCCGGATTCTGCTTGGTCGAGCCGAGGACGTCCTCGACCTTCACGGCCACGAGACCCGAGGTCTCGCCCGGCCGGGAGGATCCGGCCGGCGGACGCTCGCGCAGCCTCCCGAGCCCTTCCTGGAGGCGCGCCTTCTGGTCGGCGGAGAGGGGCGCACCCCACCGGTCCATCTCTTCCATCCCGCTCGCGGCGACGGCGTCGGTCAAGGACGTCAGAGCGACTTTCTGGAGGAGGCCGATGACCATGGGAGGGGCGATCGGGTCGGCGCTGTCGGCGAAGAGGTGCAGGTTGGCCGGTCCTGATGCGCCGCCGAAGCGGATCGGCTTTTCCCCGAACCCCTTCGCGACGACGAGGGCCACCGAGTAGTCCCCCTCGCGGACCGCCCGCTGCGCGGCCGCGCGGTCGTACGGGACCTCTGCCCCGGCGGCGCGCGTCGCGACCCGCAGGCCGGGCTCGCGGCCGAGCGCCTCGACGAACCGCTTCGAGGTCTCGCTCGCGTCCTCGTCGACAACGGCGATGGGGATGCGGCGGGTCGTGCCTCGCGGCCCGCCGAAGACGAGGGCGAAGACGGAGAAGAAGACGATCGGCACGACGAAGGCGAGCGTGAAGCCGGCGCGGTCGCGGCGGAGCCTCGCCAGGTGCGTGCGGGCCACCGCGAGGATCATTCCCGCAGCTCCCGACCCGTCAGGTGGAGAAAGACCTCCTCGAGGCTCGTCGTCTTGAGGCTCAGGTCGGCCACGGCCGCGCCCTCGCGGCGGAAGAGCTCGAGGACTTCGGACACGTCGCGGGCCGGATCATCGACCGGGACGATGGCGCTTTCCGCGCGCACGGTCGCCCCGCGCTCCGCGAGGCGCCGCCGGAGGCCCTCCGGAAGGGGCGCCTCCGACTCGACCGTCAGGGTCCGGGCCTTGCCGAGCGTCGACCGCACGAGCTCATCCCGCGTTCCCTGCGCGATGATCCGGCCGCCGTCGATGATGGCGATCCGGTCGCAGAGCCGTTCGGCCTCCTCCATGTAGTGCGTCGTGTAGAGGATCGAGACGCCCTCGGCGCGGAGCTCCTCGATCATCCGGTAGATCCGCTCGCGCGACTGAGGATCGACGCCCACGGTCGGCTCGTCCAGGAGGAGCAGGCGCGGCCGATGGATCGTGCCGATGGCGATGTTCAGCCGCCTCTTCATGCCTCCCGAGAGGCGGTCGGCCCGCTCGTCGGCGCGCTCGGTCAGGGCCGCCCACGCGAGGCTCCGCGCCGCGGCCGCCGTCAGGTCGGGGAAAGCGAGCCCCTGATAGCGGCCGAAGCTCGCGAGGTTTTCCCGCGGCGAGAGGAGCGGGTAGAGCGCGATCTCCTGCGGGACCCAGCCCCGCAGCGCCGCGGCGCCCGAGTCGGCGGGGGACAGCCCGAAGATCGAAAGCGACCCGGCGTCCGGTCGGACCCGCCCGACGACGCTGCGGACGAAAGTGGTCTTGCCGGCGCCGTTGGGGCCGAGCAGGCCCAGGATCTCGCCGGGCGCGAGCGAGAGGCCCACGCCGTCCAAGGCCAGTCGGCCGCCGAACGACTTTCGGAGGCCGCTCGCCTCGAGAGGCAGCGCGCTCGCCATGCGGGGGCCGATCGTCTCCCGGACCGATCGCAAAGTCCAGCCGCCGCGCCGCGAGACGAGACAGAAACGCCGATGCGGTAGGATGGCAGCGCCTTCCGTGAGATCCCCGTCGGCATGAGAGGCTCGTTCGCGCTGCCCGCGCTGCTGCTCTGCTGCGGCGCGATCTTCCTCTCCTTCCGGCGCGCCCGCGCGCGCGCGGCCTTCACCGCGGACGCGTTCCCGAATCCCGCACGGGGCGCCGCGGCGGCTCTCCTCCTCGCCGCGGTGCTCCTGCTGACCGTGGTCGTGCCGTTCGCCGGCGGCATCTTCGGCGTCGAGACGGCCGGGCCGAGCAAGCCGTCGTTTCTCTCGCTCTTCGGCGTGCACGCGATCCTCGCCGTCTTCCTGGTCCTCTACTACCTGCTCTCCGGGCACCGTTCGGTCCCCGACTTCCTTCGTCTCCGGAGCGCTCGGCCGGGGTCGGACCTCGGCGCCGGGGTGGCGATCGGCGGGGGTGTGTGGCTGTTGAACCTTCTGCTCGCGATCTTCCTGCTCGGCTCCCGGGCGCTCTTCTCGGGCGCTCCGCCGGCCGAGAAGGAGGCGATCGGCCCGACGGTCTCGCCGATGATCGTGTGGCTCGTCGCTCAGCCGGTCGCGGTGCGGATCGCGATCGTGGTCTCCGCCATGTTCGTGGAGGAGTTCTTCTTCCGCTCGTTCCTCCAGACGAGGATCGGCCCCTTCGCGGCCACCCTGATGTTCACGGCGGCGCACGGCGCCTACCGGCAGCCGCTGCTCCTCCTCTGGATCCTCGTGATCTCGACGGTGCTCTCGGCGGTGCTGGCGCTCTACCGAAACGTGCTGCCCTGCATCGTGGCGCACGGCGTCTTCGACGCGATCCAGCTCTTCGTGGTGATCCCGTTCGTGCTGAAGGCGCTGCAGGTGTAGGGCGGGAGAGCTACTTCTTCTCCGGCCCCCCGGTGACCACGAGGTCCGCGCCTTCCCGCCGCGTCGATTCGGGCCGCGAAGCCGGATTCTTCTCCCGCGACGCTTTCAGGGTCAGGGCGAGCTTCGCGGCGGCCTCCGGGCTCTCGAGCCGCACGCGCCACAGGTACGCGATCGAACCTCCCGCGCTCGAGAAGAAGACGATGCGGTCTCCGCGCCAGGCGGCTGCGGCCGCGTCGGCTTCCGCGTCCGGGACGCCGCGGCGGAGGAGGAATCGCAGGCCCCACTCGCCCATCGTGTCCGAATAGAGAACCCGGAAGCCCTCCGGTCCCAGCCCGTCGGGGCGCGCCGGGAGGAGGTCCGCCGCCGGGGAGAACGGCGGCGCCTCCGGATGCAGGATCTCGGAGCTCGAGAGCGGCGGACTCTTCCAGAGTCGGTCGACGCCGGCCCAGCCCGACTTCTTGAAGGCGCGCCGGACGTACGCCGTCCCTTCGACGTAGGGGAAGAAGAGCTGCTCGATGAAGTACGCCGGGACGTCCTTCGGTGTGTTCGCTTTCTCGAGCGCCCCCGCCGAGAGCAGGGGCGCGAGCTCGTCCTCGATCGCGTCCGTCGCGCCCGGCAGATCGGCCAGCGCGGCGCGGATCATGACGAGCGTGGCCTCGCCTTCGAGCAGACTCTGGAGCGCCAGCGCCCGGTCGCCGTTGTCCTTCAAGGCCTTGATCCGGCGGTCGAGATCGAGGTTCTGGTCCTGGAGCGCGTGCGTCAGCTCGTGCGTGAAGATCAGCTTCTCGGCCGCGCCCTCGAGCGGCACTCCCTCGAGCGACTGTTCGGTGCCGTGGACGACGAAGAAGCGCCGCGGCTCGGGGTCGTAGAAGGCGATGACCTGGGAGGCGTAGAAATCGACGAGGCGGTCGACGAGATCCGGCGTGTCCTCGATCAGGCCGAGCGCGACGAGGCTCTTCCTCGTGTCTTCGGGGGAGGCCGGGAACGATTCGCCGAGCTTGGCGCGGAGCGTTTGCCGCAGCTCCCCGGCGTCGATCTGGCCCGCCGGAACCGGCCGGTCGAACTTGTGGCCGCGCACGGTTTCCACCACGCGGGCGAACTCCGAGACCTTCGCCGGCAGCAGGTCGGTCGCGGCGGCGGCCAGGACCGACAGGGCCAGAATTCCCACCCGGCAGGCGCGTCGCATCGCGGGCAGGGTAGCATGCGGCCGGCGCCGGCCGGCGGCTCCACGCCCCCGGGGAACGCGCCCGCGCGGGCGGCCCTCCGAAGCCCCGCGAGTTCCTTTTTCGGGGGGACTTCGCATAAGATCCGCCGAATTTGCCGCTGGCCATGACGTCTCCGAAATCCTCCGCCGAACCCGGCCCGGTGCGACTGTCGCTCTCGAGCCGGTTCGAAAACATCGAGATGGCCCAACACCTGTGCGGTAAGCTGCTGGAGGGAAGGGAGCTCTCGGAGGAGACGAAGCACTGGATCCTGATGGCGCTGCGCGAAGGGCTCGCCAACGCCATCAAGCACGGCAACAGCCAGAACGTCGCGAAGAGGGTTCACGTGGAGATGCGCGTGGAGGGGGACACTCTCGAGATTCGGATTCGGGACGAGGGCCCGGGCTTCGATCCGACCCGCGTCGGCGATCCGCTCGCGCCGGAGAATCGCCTGAAGACCTCGGGGCGGGGCATCTTCTACATGAGAACCTTCATGGACGACGTGCGGTTCGGCCAGCCGGAAGAGGGCGGCATGGAGATCGTCCTGACGAAGAACTTGAACGCGGGCAACCCGTAGAGAGGGAGGAGTAAGGATGAAAACCAACGTTCGGGAGGTTCGGGGCGTGGCGGTCCTCGACCTCAAGGGGAAGATCACGATCGGATCCGGAGACGTCCAGCTTCGCGAGACGATCAACAAGCTCGTCGAGAGCGGGAAGAAGACACATCCTGATCAACATGCAGGACGTGACCACGATCGACTCCTCCGGAATCGGCGAGCTCGTTGGCTGCTACACCTCCGTGACGAACAAGGGGGGGAAGCTGAAGCTGCTCCACCTGCCCCCCAAGATCAGCGACGTCCTGACGGTCACGCAGTTGATCACGGTCTTCGACGTCTACGAGGCGGAGCCGGAGGCCCTCGCGAGCTACGCGTAGGACCGAGGCCGGGCCGCCGGAGCCCCGAGCGCCGGCCCTCCGGTGCTCGCCCGGGCGAGCCCGTCGCGCTCGCGCGGCCCCGTCATGGTCTTCGCCGAAAAGCCCTTCGACCGATTCGCCGAATCGGCGCGATCCGCCCTGGAAGCGGAGCTCGAACGCTCCCTTCCCGACTCCTCCCCCGAGACTCTGGCGCGGGCGGTGCGGGATGCCGTCCTCTCGCCCGGCAAGCGGCTCCGACCGCTCGTCGCGCTGGCCGCGGGCAACCTCGCCGGCGCCCCGGCCTCCGCGGCCTCGGCCGTCGCGGTTGCGGTCGAGTACGTCCACGCCGCCTCCCTCGTCCTGGATGACCTCCCCTCCATGGACAACGCCCGCCGGCGGCGGGGAAAGCCGGCCCTCCACGTCGAGCACGGCGCCGCGACCGCGGAGCTCGTCTCGGTCTGTCTCGTGGCCCGGGCGTTCGAGCTGCTCGGCGGCGCACCGGAGACCTCGGCCGCCGCGCGGGCGAGACTCCTGCGCGAGCTCGCCCTCGCCGTCGAGGCGTGCTGCGCCGGCCAGGCGGCCGATCTCGGGGCCGTGCCCGAGAAGCTGCGCCTCGAGGACCTCGAGTCGATTCACGCCCGCAAGACCGGGGCGCTCTTCGTGGCGGCGGTCCGCGGCGGAGCGATCGCCGGCGGAGCCCGGGAACCGGTGCTCGAGGCCTTGACCCGATTCGCGCGCAACGTCGGGCTCGCCTTTCAGATCACCGACGACCTGCTCGACCTCGAAGGCGACGAGTCGGTGATGGGAAAGGACGCGGGGCGCGACGCCCACAAGGCCAACTTCGCGCGCCTGCTCGGCGCGTCCGCTTCCCGGCGTCTCGTGGACGAGCTCGCCGCGGCGGCGGTCGAGTCCCTGGCCCCGCTCGGACGGCGCGGCCGCGTGCTCGCCGACCTGGCCCGGCTCGTGCGCGAGCGCCGGGCTTGAGCTCCGTTCCACCTCTCTCGCTCGAGGAGACGCGGCAGCGGCTCCGCGGAGCTCGGTTACCTCGACGGGCGCGTCGATCGGTTCCTCTTCCGCCGCGCCTTCGAAGGGCGGGGGGGCCTCTTCCTTCCGGCGGTCCTGCTCTCCGCCTTCGCGACGGCGCTCGCTTCGGTCGCGGCGGTCGAGTCTTCCGAGCCGGGCTTCGGGTCTTCGATCCGGCCGATCGTCGTCCTGCTCGCGCATCTACTTTCCGCGAACGCGCTCCCGGCGCTCGCCGCGGCGGTCCTCGCCGTCTTTCTCGCCGATCGGTCGCGTTCTCCGGGAGGGGCCGCGACCGCCCTCGGCCTCGCCGTCGCGCTCTTCGTCGTGGCGCTCTGGGTCGGCGGCGTGTGGAGCCTCGCCCGGAATCTGCCGGCGCGCGCGCTCCTCTGGGGCCTGCCGATCGCCGGGGCGGCGCTCGCCGCGGCCGGAAGCGCCCGCGCCGGGTTCCTCGCGCGCGCGTACGCGCATTCGCGCGTCTTGCCTTCGCGCCGGCGCGGCCGCATCGTCCTCGCGGCGGCCCTGCTCCTGACGGTCGTCGGCGCCGCCGCCTTGACCGGGTCCCGGCGCGAGGCGGCCGCCGTCTCACCGCCCCGGCCGGCGCCGAGGCCGGGCGCCGTCGTCGTGGTGGCGGTGGATGGGCTCTCCCGCGACGAGAGCGTCGCGGCGCGGTCGCCCGACTCCGGGCTCCTGCCCGGCGCCGCTTTCGGCTGGTGGCCCGCGCTCCCCGCTTCTCCACCGGAGCTCTGGACGGGCCTCGCGACCGGAGAGCTTCCGGCGCGGCACGGGGTCGCCGCGCTCGAGCGGGTTCGGCCTGCGGGCTCGCCCGTCGCGCTGCGGGCGCCCTGGGGGACCGGGTGGTACCTGAAGCGGCTCGGCCCCGCTCTCGGTCTCGTGTCGAGCGCCCCCGTTTCGGCGGAGGACCGGCGGAGGCTCGCGTTCTGGGAAGTCGCCGCTTCGGCGGGTCTGCCGACGCTCGCCGTCGGCTGGTGGGCGTCGGGTCCCTGGCCAGGGGCGAACGTCGTCTCGAACGAGGAGGTCCTCTCCGGGGCACGCGACGGGATCGAGGCGGACCGGAGGGCCCGCGAGCTCTTCCGGGCCCGGACCTCCGGAGGCGAACGCATCCGAACGCTCTACCTCCCGGGCCTCGACATCCTGCGCGGCGACCCGGTCCGGCGAGGATACGCGCTCGCGGAGACGACGGCGTTCCTGCGCGAGGAAGCGGACGGCGCCCGCGCGCGCGGCGACACGCTGATCGTGATCGCGGCCGACAGCCACGCGACCGCCGGGGAGCTCGAGAGCGCGCTCGTCCTCGACCGATCCGGCGAGAAGACCCTCCGGATCCGGTGGGAAGACGTCGCTCCCTCGATTCTCGCGCGCGCCGGGGTTCCACCCGCGCGCGACCTGCCGGGCCGGCCGGCCGAGGCTCTCTTCGCCCCCGGCAGCCTCGAGACCGAGACGGTCGAGACCTACGGCCCGCGCGTCGCCCCCGCGGGCGCCGTTCGGCGCGGCGGCGACCGGGAGTATCTCGAGAAGCTCCGGTCGCTCGGATACCTGAATTAGGCTTCCCGCATGAAGGCGCTCTTCTTCGAGAAGCACGGGGGCAACGAGGTCTTCCAGTTCGGCGACCTCCCGGACCCGGTGCCGGCTGCCGGGGAGGTCCGGATCGCGCTTCACACCGCGGCCCTGAACCACCTCGACCTCTTCGTTCGCGACGGTATTCCGGGCGTCCCGCTCCCGCAGATTCCGGGCGCGGACGGCGCGGGAGTCGTCGAGGCGCTCGGATCGGGCGTCGATTCCGTCGCGCCCGGAGACCGCGTGCTCCTGCAACCCGGCCTCTACTGCAATGCCTGCGAGTTCTGCCGCGGGGGCGAGCAGTGTCTCTGCGTGAAGTTCAAGATCCTGGGGGAGCACGCACCCGGGACGTTCGCCGAGAAGATCGTGGTCCCGGCCCGCAACGTCTTCCCGATCCCCGCGAGGCTCTCGTTCGAGCAGGCCGCGGCGTTTCCGCTCGTCTACCAGACCGCGTGGCGGATGGTCCTCGGGAGGGGGCGCGTCCGGCCGGGCGAGACGGTCCTGATCCATGGCGCGGGCGGCGGCGTGGCCGGAGCGGCGCTCGAGATCGCGGTGCTCGCGGGGGCGCGCGTCTTCGCGACGACGTCGGGGAAAGAGAAGGCCGCGCGCCTCCAGGAGGCCGGGGCCGAGCTCGTCATCGACTACACGAAGGAGGACATCCGGGCGGCGGTCCGGACGGCCACGGGGAAGCGCGGCGTGGACGTCGTCCTGGACAGCGTCGGCGAGAAGACGTGGGAGACCTCCCTCCAGGCGGCGGCCAAGGGCGGGCGGATCGTCACGTGCGGCGCGACGACCGGCCCCAACCCGAAAGAGGAGATCCGGCTCGTCTTCTGGAGACAGCTCTCGATCCTGGGATCGACAATGTCGAACGACCGCGAGTTCCGCGCGCTCCTCTCGGCGGTCGCCTCCGGAAGACTCACGCCGCGGATCGATCGCGTCTACCCGCTCGAGGAGGCGCGCGAGGCCTACGCGCGTCTCGAGGAGGGGAAGCAGCACGGGAAGATCGTGCTCCGAGTCACCGAGGCGCAAAGGCGCTGGCCGGACGGAGACTGACGGGAATCGGGATATCGGGAGATCGGGAGATCGGGACATCGGATGATCGGGTGAGCCGGCCTCGACCTCTCTCCATCCTCCAGGTCCTCGAGAAGGGGAGCTTCCACACGGGCAGCGTCGTCCAGATGTACCAGCTCGCGGCCGGGCTCGCCCGACGCGGGCACCGGGTCGCGATCGTCACCCGGCCGGGGGGCGAGGTGTCGGACCGGGCGCGCCGGGAGAATCTCGAGGTGGTGGAGCTGCCGCTCTCGCACGAGCTCGATCTCGGAAGCGCCCGCCGGCTCGCGCGGATCTACGAGGAGCGGGGCGTGGAAGTGGCCCACGCGCACAAGGGAATCGCCCACTCGGCCGCGCTCGCGGCGACCTTCTTCTCGAGCCGTCGGCCGGCGATCGTGGCCAACCGGGGCGTCTCCTTTCCGCTCGACGTCTTCAACCGCTGGAAGTATCGCGTGCGCCTCGACGCGGTCGTAACCGTCTGCGAAGACATCCGGCGGGTCATCGTCCGCTCGGGGGGTATCCCGCCGGAGAAGGTCCACGTCGTCCATGCGGGGGTCGATCTCGAGGTCTTCGACCCGGGCCGGGCCGACGGCGTCCGGGTCCGCCGCGAATGGGGGATCCCGGACGGCGCGAGGCTCCTCGTCCAGGTCTCGGCGCGCGAGTACAAGGGGTGGCGCGACCTTCTCGCGGGCGCCGCCCGCGCCGCGGCCGCCCATCTCGAGCTTCGCGTCGTGCTCGTGGCGTGTCCCGACCGGGAGACCGAGGACGCCGTTCGCGGCGAGGCGCGCCGGCTCGGGATCGGCGACCGGGTTCTCGCGATCGGCTACCGCCGCGACATGCCCGACGTCCTCGCGGCCGCGGACGTCGTGGCCGACCTCTCCTGGGGAGGGCTCGGCATCACGGGGACGATTCGCGAGGCGATGGCCATGGGGAAGCCCGTCATCGCGTCCTCGGCGGGGGGGAATCCCGAGCTCGTCGAGGACGGCCGCTCCGGGCTCCTCGTTGCCCCGCGCGATCCGGCGGCCTTCTCTTCGGCTCTCGAGCGGGTGCTCGGCGATCCCGCCCTCGCGGCGCGGCTCGGCCGCGGAGGGCGGGAGCGGGTCGAGTCGGGGTTCACCGTCGAGAGGCGCCTCGACCGGATCGAGGACCTCTACCGCCGGCTCATCGCCGGAAGATCGAAAAGAGCAGTGTGAGCAGGAGCGAAAGGAGCAGGCACGTTGCGAGCGGGAAGACGAACGTGAAACCGGGCCTGCGGACGACGATGTCTCCCGGAAGACGCCCCGCGTAGCGGGAGAGAACGGGCCAGAGCAGGCCGGCGGCGAGGAGCAGGGCACCCAGGGCGATCAGCACGCCGCGCATCGTCTTGAATTGTCCCCCGGCCGGTGGCAGGATTCCAGAGTCCTCACGCGCCCCCTTCGGCCTCGTCCGAGGCAGAAGGACCATGACGGAAATCCAGACGCATTCGACCCTTCGCATCCAGGACATCCCTTTCGAGGACCGCCCGCGCGAGCGCTTGGCGCGCCTCGGGCCGTCCGCCCTTTCGAACGAGGAGCTTCTGGCGCTCCTCCTCGGGACGGGAGCGCGCGGCGAGAGCGCGCTCGACCGGTCGCGCCGGATCCTCGCGGCGCACGGCGGGCTCGCGGGGCTCGCCGCCCTCTCGGGCGCGGAGCTGCGGCGCGAGCGCGGGATCAAGGAGGCCCGCGGCGCGGCGATCGAGGCGGCGCTCGAGATCGCGCGGCGCCTGGCGACCGAGACGCTCGCGGGGCGCGACCTCTTCAACGAGCCGCGCCTCGTCAAAGAGTCGCTCCGCCAGTCGCAGGGGGACGGGACGCAGGAACGGACCGGCGCCCTGTTCTTGAACGCCCGCAACCGTCTCCTCCGGCACGATCCCGAGATCTACCGCGGCACGCTCGACCGCGCGGTCGTCGAGCCGCGCGAGCTGCTGAAGCGGGCCCTCCTCGCCAACGCCGCGGGCCTGATCGTGTACCACAACCATCCCTCGGGGGATCCGACGCCGTCGCGCGAGGACCGGGAGTTCACGCGCCGCCTCGCCTCCGCCGCCGAGTCCGTGGGACTGCGCCTGCTCGACCACATCGTCGTCGCGCGGGACGGGTGCGTGTCATTCCGCGAGGCGGGGCTGATGTAGGAGTCGCCGGGAGCGGGAACGGAAGGCGCGCCCTGATATCTTTCGCGTTTCCGATGCGCCCCTTCTACCTCACGACCCCGATCTACTACGTCAACGACCTGCCGCACATCGGGCACATCTATTCGACCGTGGTCGGCGACGTAGCCACCCGGTTCCACCGCCTGATCGGAGACCCGACGCGGCTCCTGACCGGCACCGACGAGCACGGCCAGAAGATCGAGAAGGCGGCGGCGGCGCAGGGGGTCCGCCCGATCGAGCTCGCCGACCGCGTCGTGGCTCGCTACCACGAGCTGTACCGGCGGTTCGAGCGTCGCCTACGACGACTTCATCCGCACGACCGAGGAGCGCCATCGCCGCGGGGTCGAGGCCTTGATCGCCCGGATCGAGGCGGCCGGCGACCTCTACGTCGCGAAGCACGAGGGGTGGTACTGCGCGAGCTGCGAGGCCTTCTACACGGAGAAGGAGATCGAGGCCGAGCGCCGATGTCCCGACCACGGCACGCCCTGCGCGTGGGAGTCGGAGGAGAACGTCTTCTTCCGCCTGTCGCGGTACGCGGAGCCGCTCTCGCGACACTACGCGACGCACCCCGAGTTCGTGCGGCCCGAGACCCGTCTCGCCGAGGTCGTGTCCTTCGTTCGCGTCGGGGCTCACCGACCTCTCGGTCTCGCGCACGAAGCTGACGTGGGGCATCCCATTCCCCGGCCGGCCGGGCCACGTCGTCTACGTCTGGCTCGACGCGCTCACCAACTACATCACCGCGCTCGGCTTCGGCGCGCCGGACGACCGGCTCTACCGGGAGTTCTGGGAGCTCGCCCGACGGCCGGCGCGTGCACCTCATCGGCAAGGACATCCTGCGTTTCCACGCCGTGTACTGGCCGGCGTTCCTCCTCTCGGCCGGGCTGCCGCTTCCGACGACGGTTTGGGCGCACGGCTGGTGGCTGCGCGACGCGAAGAAGATGTCGAAGTCCGTCGGCAACATCGTGCGCCCCGACGCCCTGGTGGAGCGGTTCGGGCCGGACGCGCTGCGCTACTTCCTGCTGCGCGAGATGGCCTTCGGGCAGGACGCTTCGTTCTCCGACGAGGCGTTCCTCGCGCGCTACAACGCGGACCTCGCCAACGACCTCGGCAACACGGTCTCGCGGGTCGCGGCGCTCTGCCGGCAATCGTTCGGCGGAGCGCCCCCGGAGCGCGGCTCGGATGACGAGGTCCGGGCCTCCTTCGAGAAGACGCTGCCGGAGTGGCGCGCCGCCATGGAGGATTTCGCCTGGAACCGCGCGCTCGAGGCGGTCTGGCGATTCCTGACCGAGATCAACGGGTACGTCGTGGCGAAGGAGCCCTGGCGAGTCCGGAAAGAGCAGGGGGCCTCCTCGCGTCTCTCGCACATCCTCTATGCCGCCGCGGAGGGCGTCCGGCTCTTCGGGGCGATGATCTCCCCGTTCGTTCCCGAGACGTCGCGACGAATTCTTGCGGTGTTCGGACAGCCGCCGCGGGATGCCGCGGCGGAGGATCTCGCGTGGGGGAGGCTCGAGCCTGGCGCTCCGATGCCGGAGTCTCCCGCGCTCTTTCCCCGAGCCGACGCCGCGGCCTATTTCGGCGAAAAGGAGCAGACCATGAACGACAAGCCCGCAGAGACCCCCGGGGCCGGCCCCGCGATGCCCGCGCTGGCCGCCGCTCCCGTCGACGGCCGGATCGGGATCGAGGACTTCCAGAAGGTTCAGCTCAAGACCGCGAAAGTCCTCGCGGCCGAGCGGGTGCCGAAGTCCAACAGGCTCCTGCGCCTTCAGGTGGACCTCGGAGGAGGCGAGCAGCGTCAGATCGTCGCCGGGATCGCCGCGCGCTACGAGCCGGAGGCTCTCGTCGGACGCAACGTCGTCGTCGTCGCGAACCTCAAGCCGGCGAAGCTGATGGGCGTCGAGTCGAACGGAATGGTGCTCGCGGCGACCGTGGGAGAAGCGGGCGAGCCCTCGCTCCTCGAAGTCGCCGCCGACGTGCCGCCGGGAAGCCGGGTGAAGTAGATTGAAGATTGGTGATTGAAGATTGGTGATTGACAGAAGCGAGGTCGGAGGTTGGCTCCTGGATCAATCACAAATCACCAATCACCAATCACCAATCCTCTCCGACTCCCACTGCCACCTCCAGATGGCGCCGGACGCCGACGCGCTGCTCGAGCGGGCGCGCGCAGCGGGGGTCGGCCGCTTTCTCGTGCCCGGCACGACGCTCACGGACTCGGCGGCCGCCGTCGCTCTGGCGGAGCGTCACCGGGACGTCTGGGCGGCGGTTGGCATCCACCCGCACGAAGCCAAAGACTTCGATCCCGCGCGGGACGGCCCGGCTCTCGAGGAGCTCGCCCGGCATCCCCGCGTGGCCGCCATCGGCGAAGTGGGCCTCGACTTCCACTACGACCATTCGCCGAGGGAAAAGCAGCTCGGGGTCCTCGACTGGATGCTCGACTTCGCGGCGCGGCTTCGGCTGCCGGCGATCCTGCACAACCGGGAGAGCGGCGCCGAGATGCTCTCGCGAATCGACCGGTTCGCGCGGCGCGAGCGGCCCGGCGTCTTCCACTCCTTCACCGAGAACGCCGAATTCGGGCGGCAGGCGCTCGAGCGGGGCTACCTCGTCTCGTTCTCCGGAATGATCACGTTTCGCGCCGCGGAGAACATCCGGGCAGCGGCGGCGGGCCTTCCGCTCGAAGCGATGCTCCTCGAGACCGACACCCCCTACCTCGCCCCGGTGCCCCACCGCGGCAAGCCGTGCGAACCCGCCTTCGTGGTCGAGACGGCGAAGAAGCTCGCGCAGGTGCAGGGCGTTCCGCTCGACGCGGTCGCCGCGGCGACGACCGCGAACTTCGACCGCCTCTTCGCCGGCGAGCGGTGAAGCGGTGAGCTCCTCGCGGGTCACGCCCGCGCAGTTCGAAAGCTACGTCGAGGAGGCCCTCGCCTCGGTGCCGCAGAAGTTTCGAACCTACCTCGAGAACGTCGTCGTCGTCGTCGAGGAAGAGCCAGAAGAGGAAGACTACGAGGAGACCGACACGCCGGACGACGAGGAGCTCTTCGGGGTCTTCCGGGGCGTGCCCTTCTTCGAGCGCGACCGATCCATCTCGAGCCTGCCCGCCCAGATCGCGATCTTCCGCGGTCCCATCCTGCGCTCCTGCCAGACCCGCGGCGAGGCGGTCCACGAGATCCGCGACACCGTCGTCCACGAGATCGGGCACATGCTGGGACTCGGCGACGAGGAGATGCCGTACTAGACGGGAGATCGGGAGATCGGGAGATCGGGAGATCGGGAGATCGGGAGATCGAGAGATCGAGAGATCGGGAGATCGAGAGATCGGGAGATCGAGAGATCGGATCGACTCTCCGATGACCCGATGACCCGATGACCCGATGACCCGATGACCCGATGACCCGATGACCCGATGACCCGATGACCCGATGACCCGATGACCTCGAGAAGTGGAGGGAGTAGCTTCTACCGCCGCGGCCCCCGCGGCCCGCGCTGGTCGCGGTTCGGGTGGCCCCGATGCTCGGCCGGCCCCCGGCCGCCGCGCGGGAACTCCCCGCGGCCCTCGTCCTCGCCGGCGGCGCCCACCGGCGCCATCGCCATTTCGGCCTCGATCTCCTCCTTGGAGAGCGCCTGCTTGCGCGAGAGCTTGATCTTGCCCGTCGGATCGACGGCGATGATCTTGACCGTGACTTCGTCCCCCTCCTTGACCACGTCGGTCGTCTCGCGGACCCGGTAGGGGGCGAGCTCCGAAATGTGGACGAGGCCGTCCTGGCCGGGGAGGATCTCGACGAAGGCGCCGTACGGCTCGACGCGCCGCACCTTGCCCTTGTAGATCTTGCCGATCTCCGGCTCCTGCGTGAGGCTCTCGATGATCTCGATCGCCCGCAGCGCCGCCGCCTCGTCGGAGGACGCGATCGAGACGCGCCCCGAGTCCTCGACGTCGATCTTGCAGCCGGTCGCCTCGATGATCGAGCGGATCGTCTTGCCGCCCGAGCCGATGACGTCGCGGATCCGGTCGCGCGGGATCTGCATCGTGAAGATCCGCGGAGCGTAGGGGGAGATGTTCGGGCGCGGCTTGTCGAGCGCGGTCGACATCTTCTGCAGGATCTCGAGGCGCCCCCGTTTCGCCTGATCGAGGGCCTTCTCGACGATCTCGCGACGGAGCCCCTTGATCTTGATGTCCATCTGGAGCCCGGTGATGCCTTCCGAAGACCCGGAGACCTTGAAGTCCATGTCGCCGTAGTGGTCTTCCTGGCCGGCGATGTCCGTCAGGATCGCGAACCGGTCCCCGTCGGTGACGAGGCCCATCGCGACGCCCGCCACCGGCGCTTTGATCGGGACCCCGGCGTCCATCAGCGCGAGCGTCCCGCCGCACACGGTCGCCATGGAGGAAGAACCGTTCGACTCCAGGATGTCCGAGACGACCCGAACCGTGTACGGGAAGACCTCCTCGGTCGGGAGAACCGGCGAGAGCGACCGGCGGGCGAGGTTGCCGTGGCCGATGTCGCGGCGCGAGGGTCCGCGCAGGAACTTCGTCTCGCCGACGGAGAACGGGGGAAAGTTGTAATGGAGGAGGAACGTGTGCTCCGACTCTCCCTCGTACTCCTCGACGATCTGCGCGTCGTCGGCCGTGCCGAGCGTCGCCGTGACGAGGGCCTGCGTCTCGCCGCGCGTGAAGAGGGCCGAGCCGTGCGTGCGGGGGAGCAGCCCCACCTCGCACGAGATGGGCCGGATCTCGTCGAAACGTCTCGAATCGAGGCGGGCGCTTCGCCCGAGGATCGTCTCGCGGGTCAGGATCTTGACGAGGTCGTCGGCGGCCTGCGCCGTCTGCTTCCGGCGCTCGACCTCCGTCTCCGGCACGAGCGACTCGGCCGCCTTCTTGACCGCCTTGATCTCGGCGTACGAGGCGATCTTCCCCTTCATCGTGAGGGCGGCCATCATCGGCGCCTCCCACTTGCGCCGCACCTCCTCGAGAACCGAAGCCGGATACGGCTCGGGCGCCTGCCACGAGGGCTTCTGATAGCCGGCCCGGGCGGCGAGATCCTTCTGCGCCGCCACGAGGCGCCTGACCGCCTCGTGGCCGAAGAAGATCGCGTCGATCATGTCGCGTTCGGGGACCTCGCGGGCACCCGCCTCGACCATGACGACGGCGTCCTCGGTCCCGGCGACGATGAGATCGATGTCGGAACGCTCGCGGTCGGCGTTCGTGGGATTGAGCACGAGCTCCCCGTTCAGCCGCCCGACGCGCACGGCGCCGACGGGGGAGTAGAAGGGGATGAGCGAGCAGGTCAACGCCGTCGAGGCGGCGTTCAGAGCGAGCACGTCGGGGTCGTTCTGGCCGTCCGCCGAGAGGACGAAGGCGATGATCTGCGTCTCGTGGAAGAAGCCCTTGGGGAAGAGCGGGCGCATGGGGCGGTCGATGAGACGCGAGGTCAGGATCTCCTTCTCCGTGGGGCGGCCTTCCCGCTTGAACCACCCGCCCGGGATGCGCCCGGCGGCGTAGGTGTTCTCGCGGTAGTCCACCGTCAGCGGGAAGAATTCGGCCGACTCTCTGGGCTCCTTGGCGAACACGGCGGTCGCGAGCACGACCGTGTCGCCGTAGCGGACGACGGCGGAGCCGTCCGCCTGTTTGGCGAGCTTGCCGATCTCGATCTCGAGATCGCGGGTGCCGATCGGAATGCGGGTGTTGTGGATCATGGCGGTTCCTCGATTGTTCTGGCGGCGCCGAGCGGGCGGAAAAGAAGGGGGCGGCGCGAGGCCGCGCCTCCTCGGGACCTTCGCCCGAGACCCGACGGTGCAGCCGGGTCTACTTGCGCAGGCCGAGGCGGTCGATCAGCTTCTGATAGCGCTCGGGGCTCTCGCTCTTCAGGTAGTCGAGCAGCCGCCGGCGCCGACTGACGAGCTTCAGCAGGCCGCGGCGCGAATGGTGATCCTTCGCGTTCGACTGGAAATGCTCGGTCAGGTAGCCGATGCGGGTCGTCAGGAGGGCGACCTGCACTTCCGGTGAGCCGGTGTCGCTCCCGTGAGTGCCGAAGTCCTTGACGATCTTGGGTTTCTCTGCCGCGTACTCCGTGACGTTCACTGATCCTCCGATTCCTTACGCCTCACTCACTCTTTTTCTCAAACCGCGAAGGCTACCACAGCCGGGGTGGGCTGTCAGCTGCCGCCCCGGCAGCCTCCCGCGGCTACTCCAGAACGATCTTCGGCCGCACGAGGCTCATGCCGCCGTGCCCGATCGGGGTGATCTGCCCGATCGCCACCATCTCGTCGCCGGGCCCGACGAGCGTCACCCAGTCGCCCTCGCCCGCCGAGGCTCGCGAGAGCGGGATCGCCTGCCCCTTGCGCAGCTTCCAGGCCTCGAGCGAGGCGACGCGGACGCGCTCGAAGGGGAACGGGACGCGCGAGAGCGCTACGGTGGAGGGCGGGCCGAGCCGGGTCTCGGCCGGGGCCTGCTCGAAGTCCGCGAGCCCGATCGCGTCGCGGACGTCGAAGTCGCCAACCCGCGTCCGGCGCAGGTTCTCCAGGTGCGCGCCGCAGCGGAGCTTCTCGCCCAGTTCCGCGGCGATCGAGCGAATGTAGGTGCCGGAGCTGCAGGAGATCGAGAAGGGGAGCCGGCCCTCCGCGAGCGGGCCGAGCTTCAGGGACGTCACCCGGACGCGCTTCGGCTCGACCGAGACGGTCTCCCCTTTTCGGGCGAGCTCGTAGAGCTTGCGCCCGGCGACCTTCTTGGCGGAATAGGGGGGCGGCGCCTGGAGGAACTCTCCGCGGAACGACGCCGCGGCCGACTCGACCTGCTCCGCCGTGACACCGGAGGCGTCGCGGTCGGGGCCGACCGGCTCTCCCTCGCGATCGTAGGTCGTCGTCGCGCGGCCGAGGCGAATGGCCCCCTCGTAGGACTTGTCCATGCGCGTGAAGAAGCCCTGCAGCCGGGCCGCGTTGCCCGCGCAGAGGAGCAGGAGGCCCGTCGCCATCGGGTCGAGCGTCCCGCTGTGTCCGATGCGGGGCAGGGCGAGGGTGCGGCGGACCCGCTCGACCACGTCGTGGGAGGTCAACCCGGCCGGCTTGTCGAGGAGGAGGAGAAAGCCGCGGCGCAGCCCTTCGGGCAGGCCGGCGGGGGCGGCGCGGTTCACGGCTCCTCTTCCTCTTCCGGCGGCGGCTCGGATCGCACGCGCGCGAGGAGCTCCTCGATCCGGGCGCCCCGCTCGAGGGTCTGATCGAACGTGAAGTGAAGCTCCGGCGCGTAGCGCAGCTGGCAGCGGCGCGTGACCTCACGCCGGAGGTAGCCCGCGGCGCGCGTGAGCGCCTCCTCCGCCTTCTTCCGCTCGGCTTCGGTTCCCAGGCAGGAGAAGTAGACGCGGGCCGACCTCAGGTCCGACGGCATCTCGACGTCGGTGATCGTCACGCGGTGCAGGTCCGGGTCGTGCGCCACGGTCAGGACCAGGCGCGAGAGCTCCTCGCGGACAAGCAGGGCGACGCGCTGGCTGCGGCGAGACGAAGTCGTCATCGGCTACTCGTTCCCGCCAATCAGCAATCGGCAATCACCAATCGGCAATCCGCTCTCACACATGCAGAAACTCGTTCTCATAGTTCAGGATCTCGCCGTCGAAATTCGACTCCACGAAGCTCAAGACCCGCTGCAGGAGCGCGTCGAGCGGGGCCTGGTCCGGACCGACGACCGCGACGGCCAGGGCGCCACGCTGGGTCAGGTCCTGCCCGTCCACCTCGGCCACCGAAACCTCGAATTCGTTGCGGAGGCGGCTCTTCAAGCTCCGCAAGGCCATCCGCTTCTCCTTCAGGCCCCGGGACCCCGGGAAGTGCAGGTCGAAAAGGGCGTACGCGATGACCATGATGCTGCCGGCCGTCAGCGATCGGCTGTCCGCTGTCGGCTCGCGCGAACGAGATCTCCGGCTGAATGCCGACGGCTGCGAGCGGAGAACTCCCTAGGCGTTCAGGACCCCGGCCACCTTCTCGATCTGATAGGCCTCGAGCACGTCGCCGACTTTCACGTCCTGGTACTTTTCGAGGCCGATTCCGCACTCGAATCCCTGCCTGACCTCCGACACGTCGTCCTTGAAGCGCCGCAGCGAGCCGACCTTCCCCTCGTAGATGACGCGGTTGTCGCGGAGGAGTCTCAGGCTCGAGTTCCGGCCGATCGAGCCCTCGGTGACGTAGCAGCCGGCGACGACCCCGACCTTCGGCACCTTGAACGTGTTGCGCACTTCGGCGCGCCCGCGCGCGACCTCCTTCAAGGTCGGCTCGAGCAGGCCCTCCATCGCGGCCTTGATCTCGTCGGTCACGTTGTAGATGACGGTGTGCAGACGGATCTCGACGCCGTCCTTCTCGGCTTCCGCCTCGGCCTTCTTCTCCGGGCGGACGTTGAAGCCCACGATGATCGCGCCGGACGCCGAGGCGAGCAGGACGTCGTTGATGTTGATCGCCCCGACCCCGGCGTGCAGCAGCGAGACCTTCACCTGGTCCGTCGAGAGGTGGAGCAGGGCCTGCGAAAGCACCTCGACGGAGCCCGTGACGTCCGCCTTCAGGATGATCGGCAGCTCCTTGATCCGGCCCTCCTGGATCTTGGAGAAGAGCTGGTCGAGCGAGAGCTTCCCGGCCGCCGAAGCCGCCTTCTCCCGCTCGCGCTCGCGGCGGAACCCCACGACGGCGCGCGCCTTTGCCTCGTCTTCCGTCACCTGGAAGAGGTCGCCCGCCTGGGGCAGGTCTTCGAACCCTGTCACCTCGACGGGTGTGGCCGGACCCGCTTCGGCGAGCTTGTGGCCGGTGTCGTCCTGCATCGAGCGGACCCGGCCGAAGGCCGAGCCGGCGAAGAAAACGTCGCCCACGTGGAGCGTGCCCGACTGGACGAGAACCGTGGCGATGTTGCCGCGCCCCGCTTCGCGGCGCGCCTCGAGGATCACGCCCTTGGCTTCCGCGGTGGTGGGGGCCGTCAGCTCGAGCAGGTCCGCGGAGATCAGGATGAGCTCGAGCAGGTGGTCGATCCCCTGCTTCTTCAGGGCGGAGATCTCCGCAGACGGCACGTCGCCGCCCCATGCCTCGAGCAGAACGCCGCGGTCGGCGAGCTCTTTCTTCACCCGGTCCGGATTGGCGTTCGCCTTGTCGATCTTGTTGATGGCCACGACGATCGGGACCTTCGCCGCCCGGGCGTGATCGATCGCCTCGATCGTCTGCGGCATCACTCCGTCGTCGGCCGCCACGACCAGCACGACGATGTCGGTCGCCTTCGCCCCGCGCGCGCGCATGGACGTGAACGCCTCGTGCCCCGGCGTGTCCAGGAACACGATCGGGCGTCCCTGGACCTCGACGCGGTAGGCGCCGATGTGCTGTGTGATCCCGCCGGCCTCGCCCTGCGCGACTTTCGTCTCGCGGATCGCGTCGAGGAGCGAGGTCTTGCCGTGGTCGACGTGCCCCATGACCGTCACGACCGGGGCCCGCGTCTGCTTCGGCGCCGCCTCCGCGGACGCCGCCTCGTCGGCCGGAGCCGCGCGCGAGAGCTCCATCTCCTCTTCGAAGGAGACGACCGCGGCCTCGACCCCAGCTTCTTTGGCGATCTGGATCGCCGTCGCGGCGTCGAGCGGCTGGTTGATCGTCGCCAGGATCCCGCGCTGCATGAGGAGGCGCACGATGTCCTTGGCGAGCACGCCGAGCTTGTCGGAAAGCTCCTTGACGGTGACACCCTCGGAGAGAAAGACCGGGCCGGTCGGAAGCGGCTTCTTGAACTCGAGGAGCTTGCCCGAGTCGTGGGCGCGCGTCTCCTTGGAAGCGCGGCGCATGGCTGACTTGGACATCGGGCGCGCCGGCTCGGCGGCCACGACCTCCTCGGTCTCCGGGGTCTTCTCGATCAAGGGGAGGGTGATGTCCGAGTAGGTGTCCTCCTGGTAGACGCCGACGAACTCCCGCAGATCCACCTCGTCGGCCACGGTGATCTTGGGCTTCGCGCCCCCCTTCTTGGCCGGTTTCTTGGCGTCGCTCTCCTTGTCGTCCTTCTTCCGCTTGATCGAAGGGCGATCCGCCGTCGCCGGGGGAGCCGCCCGGCCGACGGCCGGCGCGCCGGGCCGGCCCATGGGCCCGCCCGGACGGGCGGGGCCGCCGGGGCGCGGACCCATCGGCCGCAGGGGAGCTCCGGGCCCGGGGCGATAGACGGAAGGTCCTGGGCGCGCCGGACCCATCGGCCGGGCCGGTCCGGCCGGCCCGGTCGGGCGCAACGGCTCGCGGCGGACCGCTCCCGCTCCCGGCCCGGCCGCCGACGTCGGTCGGGGCCCCGGAGCGGGCGCCGTCGGCCGCGGCGGCAGGACGATCTTGCGGGGCACCGGGGGCGGCGCGGGCTTGGCCGCTTCGGGCTCCGGCTCCGACGCGACGACGGCCGTGCGTGCCGGCTCCGCCGGCGACTTGGGCCGGGCCTCCGCCCGCGGCGCGCCTTCGGCCGCCTCGGCCGGCACCGGTGTGGGGACCCGGTCCACGATCTTGATGCGCGAAAGCGCGCTCTTCTGCGGCCGGAAGGTCCGGGCCTCCGGGTCGCGCACGATCAGCTGCTTGGGGGCGTGGGTCTTTCCCTGGAGGATCGCCTGGACCGTCGACTCGTCGAGCGTCGCCTGGGGCGACTGAACGTCCACGCCGATCGACTGCAGGAGGAAGAGAACTTCCTTGCTGCCGACCCCCATCTGTTCCGCGAGCTCTTCGACTCGAATCTTTCCCATAGGTCGGGGTTTACTCCGTGACCGTCGTTTGGTGGGCGGCCTCCTCGGCCGCCTCGCCTTCGCCGCCCTCTTCGGATTCCTCTTCCGCCCTCTCGGCTTCGGCGGCCGCCTGCTCCGCGGCGCGCGCCGCCTCCAGGATCTTCTCGCCGGACTTCTCGCCGATCCCGGGGAGCAGGGCGAGATCGGCGGCGCTCTTGTCGAGCAGGTCGCCCAGCGTCGCGATCCCCGCCTCGGCGAGCTTCTCGGCCGTCTTCTCGCCGACTCCGGCGATCTGCGCGACCGGCGTCTGACGCAGCTTCGAAGCGCGCAGCATCCGGGAGAGCGCTTCGGCGACTTCTCCTTTGACCTCGGACTCGCCTTTGATCTCGATCTTCATGCCGATCAGGGCCGAGGCGAGCCGGACGTTCTGTCCCTTCTTGCCGATCGCGAGCGAGAGCTGGTCGTCCTCGACGACGCAGTCGAGGCTCATCGAGCCGTCCTCGTGGTGGATGGGCGACACGCGCGTGATCTTGGCGGGCGCGAGCGCGTTCTGGGCGAACGTGATCAGGTCGTCCGAGTAGAGGATCACGTCGATCTTCTCGCCGTGCAGCTCCCGCATGATCGACTGGACGCGGCTGCCGCGCATCCCGACGCACGCCCCGACGGGATCGACGTCCCGCTCGCGCGACCGCACCGCGATCTTCGCGCGCTCGCCCGGCTGGCGCACCGCGCCCTTGATGACGACGGTGCCGTCGTAGATCTCGGGGACCTCCATCTCGAAGAGACGGATCAGCAGCCGCGGGTCGGTCCGGGAGAGGATGAGCTGCGGCCCCTTCGGGTTCTTGTGGACGTCGTGCAGGACGGCGCGAATGCGCTCCCCCTGGCCGTAGCGCTCCATGCGCGATTGCTGGTCTCGCGGGATGACGGCCTCCGAGCGGCCCAGATCCACGATCATGTCTCCGCGCTCGAAGCGCTTGACCGTTCCGTTCATGAGCTCGCCGACTTTCGGGAAGTACTCGTTGTAGATATTGTCGCGTTCGGCCTCGCGCACCTTCTGGTAGAGCACCTGCTTGGCCGTCTGTGCGGCGATGCGGCCGAGCCCCACCGGCTCGCGGTGCTGACGGATCTCGTCGCCCAGTTGGACGTCGGAGACTTCCGCCGGCGGCTCTCCCTCGGCCCCCGGCCGGAGAATCCGGATTTCCCCGGAAGTCCCCCCCTTCTCGACGAGCTCCCTGGCTTCATCGATCAGGATCTGCGGCGGCGGCTCCTCGGATTCGGTGTCGAGCTCGGCCACGACGGTCCGGCGCGACGTGACTGTCATCTCCCCGGTCTTCCGGTCGATCGAGGTGACCACGGCCTTGTCGTGGTAGTACTTGCGCGCCGCCGAAGACATGGCTTCCTCGAGCGCCCCGAACATCTTCTCCGGGTCGATGTCCTTCTCGCGCGAGACCTGCCGAATGACCGACGGATCGATGATCATCTCGAAAAAGCTCTCCTGTCCCGGTTCGGCCATTCGAAGTCGAGCCGGGCCAGCCGAATATCGGCAAAACGGACATTATAGGTTTTGCGATTCTCCTCATCAACGACGGTGAGCACGTCGCCTTCGATCGAGGCGAGCGTTCCGGCGATGTTGCGCGCCGGAGATGGAGCGGCGCGCGAGACGTCCGAGGCGACGGGAAGGAGGGGGGTCTCCACGCGGACCTTCACGCGGCGGCCGACGAATCGCGAGGCGTCCTCGAGGGAGTAGATCTTCCGGTCGAGCCCCGCCGAGGAGACCTCGAGCGAGTAGCGGTGCCGGATCTCGTCGGAGACGTCGAGCAGGGGAGATACTTCGCGCGAGACCGCCTCGCACTCGTCGAGCGTCACGGGCGAGCCGTCGGCCCGCTCGAGCACCAGACGCAGGACGGAGAACCGGCCGGCGCCGCTCGACTCGATGCCGAGCAACCGGCAGCCCCGTTCCGCGGCGATCGCCCGGATCTCCTCGACCGTCTCCTCCTTCAAGTGCAGCATCGAACAAAAAAGCGGGCCAAGGCCCGCTCCCTCTTCGCGAGAAGCCGAAACCGGACGCTTTTTATCAGAAGGCGCCCGGCGGAGGCAAACCGGCGGCGGGGACGGCCGCGTCCAAGCCATTGGAGAAGCGGGTTTTGCGGCGCATCCCGAAATGCTGCGGCGCGGGCGAAATCGGGCGGAGCGGGCGCGCGTTACGGCTACGAGACGTAGGCGTCGGGGGGTCGGAGACTTTTTGCGCCAAGAAACACAGAGCGACGAGCGGGGAGAATCGCCGGCCCGGTCCATCCTGGGCCTGGGACGGGTCGAGCCGGCCCCGTTTCGGATCGCGCGACCGCCGGGCGGGGCCAACGGCGGGCCGCCGCCGACCTCCTCGCTCCTCGGTCTCCAGGACATCGAGTACGCGGGCAAGCCCCTGCCGGCGTCGGCGGACGGAGCGGACGGAGCCCCTCCCACCGCCTCGCTCCTCGGCCTCCAGCAGCTGCGTCGCTCCCCGCTCATCCTGCCGGCGGTCCCGCCGAATCCGGACGAGGAGCCGCCGAATCGGTCTCTGCTCGGACTCGCGACCTACCGCCCGCCCCCGGGATCGCGGCCCGCTCGGCCTCGCGTCGCCGCGTCCGCGGGGAGCGTCTCGTTTTTCGGGCTTCCGGCGAGGGCCCCCGAGACCCGGCGTCCGGCGGAACCCGTCAGCCGCTCTTTCTTCGGCCTCCAGGCGCCTCCGGCCCGCATGCGTTCGATCGCGCCCGCCGAGATGGCGGAGATGGTTCCGGAGTTCGAGCGGGACGTCGAGCATCGCGCGGAGCCCGCCTTCCCCGTCGAGCGCGCCGTGCTCGCGTCGCTCCTGGCGCACGCCCTCCTGCTGCTCCTCCTCTTTCGAGCGCCGTCGGTCTCGCACGACCCTCGCAAGGGCCTCCTCGCGGGTCTCGTCCCGAAGGAGAATCCGGCGGAGGACAAGGTTCCGATCATCTTCCGCGAAGCGCCCGGCCCGACGCGCGAGAATCCGAAGAAGTCCGCGGATCTCTCGGACGCGGATCGCCGCGCCGGCGGCGGGGACCCGTCCAAGAAGCGCGCGGAGTCGCCGTACGTGCCGGAGAGACCGGGGATCGCCGGACTCCGGCCGGGCGCTCCCATCGTGCGGGCGCCGTTCCAACCCCCCGCACCCGCCCGACCCGGGCCCGAGTCGCCTTCGAAGATGGCGCAGGCCCCCGAGGCCAAGGAGGAAACGGCGCCCGACGGATTTCGTGTCCCCCGGAACGGGCCGAGCCGGGAGGGAACGTCCGAACCGCGCGCTCTCTCCGACATCGCGAGCGTCGCCAAGGACGCGGCGCGGCAGGTGGTTTCCGAAGGGGGAGGAGAAGCCGGCGCCGGTTTCCCGAACCCCGACGGGGGCCTGGTCGACACGGGGCCCGTCTCCTTCGAAACCAAGTGGTACGACTGGGGCGAGTACATGGCGGCGATGCTCCGCCGGATCAAGCTGCATCACGCGATCCTCCGGGATCCCTTCAAGGGATGGGTCACCTACCGCTGGGCCATCCTTCCGGAGGGCCAGGTGGCGGAGCTCCAGATGCTCGATTCGTCGGGCAACCCGGCGTACGACGCCATGGCCCGGCGGGCCATCGAGACGTCGAACCCCTTCCGGGCACTCCCGAAAGATCTGCTCGAATCTCTCGGCGCGCAGCACCGCGAGCACGTGACCGTGACGTTCATCTACAACTATTCGGTCTCGGAGTTCGAGAATCTCGTCCGGGCCCGGCGATGAACGATCCGAAAGAGATCCGACGCGCACTCGAGCAGGCGCGGACCATCGCCGTCGTCGGTTGTTCCCCGAATCCGGCCCGCCCGTCCCACTCGGTCGCGAGCTACCTCCAGGAGGCCGGGTACCGGATCGTGCCGGTCAACCCGGGGCATCGCGAGATCCTGGGGGAGACCGGCTACGGGAGCCTCGCCGAGATCCCGGCGGAGATCCGGATCGACATCGTGGACGTGTTCCGGCGGTCCGAGCACGTGGCGGAGATCGCGTCCCAGGCGATCCGGCGGGGGGTCGGGTTCTTCGTCATGCAGCACGGGGTCGTGGACGAGGAAGCCGCCCGGCGGCTGGAGGCGGCCGGGATCCCGGTCGCCATGGACCGCTGCCTGGCCGTCGAGCACGGCCGGCTCGGGATCTCCGCGCGGCGGCGGAATTCATCGGCCTAGACACGCGTTCCCAATTCGTGCCCGGGCAGATCTCCCGGGCCCTGAAGGAGTAACAAGAGCCATGCAGAAGTCCACAAAAAGGGCTCTGTCGTTCTCGGTCCTGATCGCCGCGGCCGTCATCTTCGGCATGGTCGTGGCCGGATCGGTCGACCTGACGCCCCGATCCGAGGCCCAGCGCGAGCCGGCGCCGGCCCCGGCCCGATCCGTTTCCCAGGCTCTTCCCAACATGGCGGACATCGCCGACGAGGCGATGCCGTCGGTGGTTTCCATCACGTCGACCGACATCGTCAAGGGCGGCTCCAACCGCTATCGCATGAGCCCGTTCCAGGGCGGAGGGGCGGCGATCCCTTCGAGTTCTTCTTCGGCCAGCCATTCGGGCGGCGGGGACAGCAGCCGCGGGGGCGACGAAGAAGACCACAAGGAGCTCCAGGGCGGCACGGGGTTCGTCATCTCCGAGGACGGCGAGCTCGTGACGAACAACCACGTCATCGACGGCGCCGACAAGATCGAGGTGCGCGTCGGGCGCGATCGCTACACCGCGAAGGTCATCGGGCGCGACCCGGCGACCGATCTGGCGCTGCTGAAGATCGAAACGAAGAAGAAGCTGACCGCCCTTCCGCTCGGCGACTCCGACCGGCTGCGCGTCGGCGAGTGGGTCATGGCGATCGGCGACCCGTTGAACTTCGACAAGACGGTCACGGTCGGCGTCGTCTCGGCCAAGGACCGCTCGGGCTTGACCGCCGACACGGCCACCCGCTCCTTCGAGAGCTTCATCCAGACGGACGCGGCGATCAACTTCGGCAACTCGGGCGGCCCGCTGCTCAACACGCGCGGCGAGGTCGTCGGCATCAACACCGCGATGTACCGGCCCGGCCCAGAACATCGGCTTCGCCGTGCCGGTCAACACGCTGAAGGGGATCCTTCCGCAGCTGCGCGAGCGCGGCAAGGTCGTCCGCGGATACCTCGGCATCAACATCCAGAACGTCGACGGCGACAAGGCCGCGGCCTTCAAGCTGAAGTCGCAGGACGGCGCGTTCGTCCAGTCGGTCCTTCCCGGCGAGCCGGCCGACAAGGCCGGCGTGAAGCCCGGGCGACACGATCGTCCGCGTGGACTCGACCCCGGTCAAGGAGATCCGCGACCTGATCGGCTACGTCTCCTCGCGTCCGCCGGGGAGCAAGGTCAAGCTCGACGTGCGTCCGCGACGGAAAGGAGATGACGATGACGGCGACGCTCTCCGAGCGCGGCGCCGAGGGCTCGGAGCAGGACGACAAGGGCAAGGCGAGCAACGAAGACTCGCGCGGGAAGATCGGCGTGTCCGTCCAGGAGCTGACCCCGCAGGTCCGGCAGATGGCCGGTCTCGAGGCCTCGACGCAGGGCCTCTTCGTGGTGCACGTCAAGGAGGTCTCGCCGGCCGCCGACGCGGGCCTGTCCGACGGAGACATCATCACGCAGGTCAACGGCCAGACCGTGACCGAGATGGAGGAGTTCTCCCGG
The DNA here is from genome assembly GCA_963707935.1 of uncultured Acidobacteriota bacterium. GTDB lineage: Bacteria > Acidobacteriota > Thermoanaerobaculia > UBA5066 > Gp7-AA6 > DATBFU01. Next base: position 365,838 of record CAVPRN010000005.1, read on the forward strand.
ATCGTGAAGGCGGCGAAGCCGGGAGACTACCTGCGGCTCTACGTCTTCCGCCCGCAGGGGAAGGTCTCCTTCTTCGCCCTGGTCAAGATCGACTGAGCGCCTGGCCCCGCCGGAACCGAAGCGCCCGCTCCGGCGGGCGCTTCTTTTTGACGTCGGACTTCGGGTCCGGCCCAGAATTGGAATGCGGGACGCGCGGCCTGGGATTCTGAGAATTCGGGAATCGGAGGACAGGCGCATGGCCAGACGCATCTTGATCGTCGACGACGACGCCGGGCATCCGCGACACGCTGCGGATGATCCTCGAGTACGAAGGCTACGACGTCTCGGCGGCGGCCGACGGGCAGGCCGCCCTGGCCGAGCTCGACGCGAACCCGCCGGACGCCGTCCTGCTCGACATCAAGATGCCCGGCGATGGACGGTCTCGAGGTGCTCGACCGCATCGTCGAGCGCGACGGGGCGCCGCCGGTGCTCATGATCTCGGGGCACGGCGACATCGCGACGGCCGTCGAGGCACGCGCCGCGGCGCCGTGGACTTTCTCGAGAAGCCGCCGCAGCGCGAGCGGATCCTGGTCTCGCTCGAGAACGCCCTCTCCCGCGGATCGCTCGCCGCCGAGAACGAGCGGCTGCGCCGGCGGCTCGAGGAGGACTCGGTCCTCGTCGGCGACGAGCGCGCCGATGCGGCGCCTGCGCGAGGACATCGCCGGGCCGCGCCGACCGGCGCGACGGTCCTGATCCAGGGCGAGAGCGGCACGGGCAAGGAGCTCGTGGCGCGCGAGATCCACCGCGCCTCCCGCGTCGCCGCGGGCCCGTTCGTCCAGGTCAACTGCGCGGCGATTCCCGAGGAGCTGATCGAGTCGGAGCTCTTCGGCCACGAGAAGGGCTCCTTCACCGGCGCGGTGCGCCGGCAGGTCGGGAAGTTCGTCGAGGCCGACGGCGGAACGATCTTCCTGGACGAGATCGGCGACATGTCGGCGCGCGCGCAGGCCAAGGTGCTGCGGGTGCTCGAGGCGGGCGAGGTCGAGCCCGTGGGCGCGCCGCGCGTGCGGCAGGTGACCGTGCGCGTCCTCGCGGCGACCAACCGGGACCTGACGGCCTGGATCCGGGAGGGGCGCTTCCGCGAGGACCTCTACTTCCGTCTGAACGTCGTCCCGCTCGCGACGCCGCCCCTGCGCGAGCGAACCGAAGGACATCCCGGATCTGGTCGAGCACTTCACGCGGGCTCTTCTCCGAGCGCGATCACCGCAAGCCGCGCCGGTTCGCCGCCGAGCGCCCTCGCCGTCCTCGAGGCGCGGTCCTGGCCGGGCAACGTCCGGGAGCTGCGCAACCTGATCGAGCGGGTCCTGATCATGACCGACGCGGATCCGATCGAGGCGAAGGACCTGCCGCCGGAGGCTCGCGTCTCGCCCGCCGAGATCTCGGAGAAGGGCGTGCGAGCTCGCGACCCTCTCCGAGTTCAAGGAGTTCTCCGAGCGGCAGTTCCTCGTCGCCAAGCTCCGCGAGAACGGCTGGAACATCAGCCGAACGGCCGAAGTGATCCAGACGCCGCGGTCGAACCTCTACAAGAAGATCGAGCACCACGGGATCTCGAGAGAGAACGACGGGTAGGGATCAGGATCAGGGTCAGGTTCAGGATTCGGAGACGAGGAGCAGTCCGGATCCTGAATCCCGAATCCTTGTATCTTCTCGCCGTGCTCTCCCTTCGGACTTCATCGACACCGAGGCCCTCCTCGACGGCCACTTCCGCCTCTCTTCGAGCGGCCTGCATTCCGAACCGCTACCTGCAGTGCGCGCGCCTGCTGCAGTGGCCCGAGCGCGCCGAGGTGGCGGGCCGCGAGCTCGCGAAGCTCCTCGAGCCCTTCCGGCCGAGCGTCATCGTCTCGCCGGCGCTCGGGGGACTCATCATCGGGCACGAGACGGCGCGGGCGCTCTCGGTCCGCTTCGTGTTCGTCGAGCGGCAGGAGGGGGCCTTCGCGCTCCGCCGCGGCTTCCGGTTCGAGCCGGGCGAGCCGGCCGCCGTCGTCGAGGACGTCTTCACGACCGGCAAGTCCACGCGGGAGGCGATCGCGGCCGCGGAGAGCCACGGCGCTCGCGTCGTCGCCGTCGGCTCGATCGTGGACCGGGGTCTTCCGGAGGGGGCGCTCGCCGGTGCCGTCGCGGTCGCTTCTGTCCCCTCCGGTCCCGGCCTGGACGGAAGCGGACTGTCCCCTCTGCCGCGAGGGACGTGCCGCTGGACACCCCGGGCAGCCGATTCGCGGAGAGGCGAAGGTAAGATCGCTGCCATGGATCTGAAGCGCGTCTGCGTCTACTGCAGCAGCAGCACTTCCCGGGAACCGACGGTCGAGACGGAGATCCGCGCGTTCGGCCGCGAGTCTCGCCCAGCGCGGCGTCGCGCTCGTGTACGGCGGCTCGAGCTCGCGGGGCTCATGGGCTCGATCGCCGACGAAGTGCTCGCGGCTGGCGGCAAGGTGATCGGCGTGATGCCGAAGGCCCTCGAGGGACGGGAGTCGGCGCACCGCGGCGCTGACCGAGCTCCAGGTCGTGGCGACGATGCACGAGCGAGAGCAGAGGATGTTCGATCTCGCCGACGCCTTCGTCGCATTTCCGGGGGGATTCGGCACGATGGAGGAGATCATCGAGATGCTGACCTGGAAGCAGCTCGGCATCCACGGCAAGCCGATCGTGTTCGCCAACATCGGCGGCTACTTCGACCCGCTGCTCCAGCAGTTCGAAGCCGCGATCCGGAGCAAGTACGCCCGGCCGGAGGACCGGATCCTCTTCGCGGTGGCCGAGAGCACGAAGGCCATCTTGACGCTGCTCGAAGGCGCTCCCGTCCTGTCCCGAAAGGCGGGGGACTGGGCGTAGCCGTCGCCGGAGCTTGCTCGGGTTCTCGCGGCCGCCGGCAAGTCGTGACTCTGTTCCGCATGTCCCGCGGCCGCGACCGGCCGATCGCTCGCCCAAAGGGGCTCGACGATCGGCCTGAACCCTCGCGGCGCTCCGGCTCCCGCGGCGCGCGGACGTCCTCCGCTGCCCTCGCGGAGATTCCGCGCGCCGCGAGCCAATGACCACGTACCGTCGAAGGGTGTTTCGCCGTCTGTGTAGGGGCGAGGCTTGCCCCCGCCTGGCGTCGAGATCGTTTGTGTTAGATTCGCGGTTTCCCGGGGCACGACCCCGGGATTGCTCTTTTTCAATCAGGGACGAAGGCCGGGAAGAGACGGGACGGGAACCTCGCGGTTCCGCGGTCCCCGACAAAGCCCCGCGGGCTCCCGGCCCGTAGCCCCCCGGGGCAGAGCGCCTCGGGACCGACGGAAGGCTCGTAGCTCAGGGGGAGAGCACTACCTTGACACGGTAGGGGTCAGCGGTTCAAATCCGCTCGAGCCTACCAACATCGCTCGATACGAAGGCGCTTAGCTCAGCTGGAAGAGCGCTACCTTCACACGGTAGAGGTCAACGGTTCGATCCCGTTAGCGCCTACCAGAGACGAGCCGAAGGACGCGGGGAACCGCGTCTTTCTCGTTTTTGAGAGGAGTCTGGAGAACGGACGATGGAAGCCCTGGCGCAGACGGTGACGGTTCGGCTCCCGGACGGCTCGACGAAGGTCGTGCCGAAGGGGACGACCCTTGCCCGGATCGCGGAGTCGATCGGGCCGCGCCTCGCCCAGGACGCGCTCGCCGGGAAGCTCGACGGACGGGTCGTGGACCTCGTCCCGGCCCGTCGAGTCGGACGCCACGATCGAGATCGTGACGAGCCGAAGTCGCCCGAGGCCGTGGACGATCTACCGCCACTCGACGGCGCACCTGACGGCCAACGCCGTCAAGCGCCTCTTCCCGGACGTCCAGATCGGCATCGGGCCGGCGATCGAGAACGGCTACTACTACGACTTCAACCCGAAACGCCCTTTCACGCCCGAGGACCTCGCCGCGATCGAAGCGGAGATGCGCCGGATCGTCGCGGAGAACAACCCGATCGAGCGGATCGAGATGTCGAAGGAGGAGGCGATCCGCTCTTCGAAGGGCAGAACGACGCGTTGAAGGTCGAGATCATTCGCGGCATCCCGGACGACCGCGTCTCCTGCTACCGGCAGAAGGACTTCATCGACCTGTGCCGCGGTCCCCACGTTCCCTCGACGGGACGCCTCGGCGTCTTCAAGCTGACGCACACGGCCGGCGCCTACTGGAAGGGGGACGAGAAGAACCCGATGCTCCAGCGCATCTACGGGGCGTCGTTTCTGTCCCCGAAGGAGCTCGACGACTACTTGAAGCAGGTCGAGGAGGCGAAGGCCCGCGACCACCGGAAGCTCGGCAAGGAGCTCGACCTCTTCTCCTTCCATCCGCTGGCACCGGCTTCGCCCTTCTTCCACCCGAAGGGGGCGGCGCTCTACAACGGTCTGCTCGACTATCTGCGCGAGGAGTACCGCCGCCGCGGCTACCAGGAAGTCGTCACGCCGCAGATCTTCGACGCGGAGCTCTTCAAGATCTCGGGGCACTACGCGAACTACCGCGAGAACATGTACTTCACGGAGATCGACGAGCGGGAGTTCGGCGTCAAGCCGATGAACTGCCCCGGCCACTACCTGCTCTTCCAGGGCCAACACTGGTCCTATCGAGACCTGCCCGTGCGGTTCGCCGACTTCGGACGGCTCCACCGGTACGAGCGTTCGGGGGTCACGGCCGGGCTGACGCGCGTTCGGACGTTCTCCCAGGACGACTCCCACATCTTCACGCCGATCGACCGGATCGAGTCGGAGATCTTCGCTTTCGTCGAGTTCCTGGACTCGGTCTACACGACGTTCGGCTTCTCCGACGTCGAGATCTCGCTCGGCACGCGCCCGGACCAGCGGATCGGCTCGGACGAGCACTGGGACAAGGCCGAGGCCGTGCTCGCGGCGTCGCTCGAAAAGCTCGGACGCCCCTACACGGTGACGCCGAAGGACGGAGACTTCTACGGGCCGAAGATCGACTTCCGCGTGAAAGACGCGATCGGCCGCCCGTGGCAGCTCGGCACGATCCAGGTCGATTTCGCGCAGCCGGAGCTCTTCGACTTGAGCTACATCGGCGAGGACGGAAAGGCCCATCGGCCGGTCGTCCTGCACCGCGCGATCCTCGGCTCGGTCGAGCGGTTCCTCGGGATCCTGATCGAGCACACGGCGGGGAACTTCCCGTTCTGGATCGCCCCGGTGCACGCCGCCGTCCTGCCGGTCTCCGATCGGTTCGCGCCGGCCGCCCGCGCCGCGGCGGAGCGGCTCGCGGCCGCGGGGCTGCGGGTCGAGATCGACGACCGAAACGAGAAGCTCGGGGCGCGGATTCGGCGCGCCGAGATGCAGAAGATCCCGGCGATGCTCGTCGTCGGGGAGAAGGAGGCGTCGTCCGGAACCGTCTCCGTGCGTCTGCGGCACGGCGGGGACGCCGGGACGATGCCGATCGAGGAGTTCGCCGTGGCCGCCCGCCGGGCGATCGCGTCGCGAGGGAAGGAACTTTTCGCGGAGGTGAAGAATCGATAAGAAGAGCATTCGGGTCAACGAACAGATCCGGTGGAAGGAGGTTCGCGTCGTCGGCGAGTGGGGAGAGGCTCTGGGGATTCGTCCCGATGGCCGACGCCCTCCAGAAGGCGCGGGAGGCGGCCCTCGACCTGGTCGAGATCGCTCCCACCGCCAACCCGCCGGTCTGCCGGATCATGAACTTCGGGAAGTTCATCTATCAGCAGAAGAAGAAGCAGCAGGACTCGAAGAAGAAGCAGAAGACGACGCAGGTCAAAGAAGTGAAGTTCCGACCCAACATCGACGACCACGACTACGACTTCAAGGTGAAGAACATCGTGAAGTTCCTGGCGCACGGCGACAAGGTCAAGGCCACCGTCCAGTTCCGCGGCCGCGAGATGGCGCGGCGCGAGAACGGGCAGAAGGTGCTCGACCGGCTGCTCCAGGACCTGGCCGGCAAGGCCGTGGCGGAGTCGCGCTCGGAGATGCTGGGCAACCGCCTCTACCAGATCCTGGCGCCGGTGCGCGTGCACGAGAAGGGCGCCAAGCCCTCCGGCGCGCAGGCCGCGGATCGCTAGAGCGCTTCCGGACCGAACGGAGGACCGAACACCATGCCGAAACTGAAGACGCACCGCGGCGCCGCGAAGAGATTCCGGCGGACCGCCTCGGGAAAGTTCAAGAGGGCGAAGGCCTTCAAGAGCCACATCCTGACCAAGAAGGGGCCGGGGCGTAAGCGCGGCCTCGCGCAGTCGACCGTCGTTTCCGCCGCGGACATCGCACCGCGTGCGGGAGATGCTGCCGTACGCGTAAGGCGCCAGGCGCTGGGGGTCAGGCGCTCGGCGAAGAGGATGCCCGCGCCGCCGCCCAACGCCCAACGCCGAGCGCCCAGCCTCCGAGGAGAGACAAATGCCACGCGTCAAACGAGGACCCAAGAGAAAGAACCGGCGAGCCAAGATGCTTGAGGCTCGCCAAGGGGTACTACGGCACGAAGTCGAAGTCGTACCGGATGGCGAAGCTCCAGGTCGAGAAGTCGCTCGTCTACGCCTACCGCGACCGGAAGGCGAAGAAGCGCGAGTTTCGCGGTCTCTGGATCGTGCGGATCAACGCCGCGGCCCGGGAGAACGAGATCAGTTACAGCCGCCTGATGGACGGCTTGAAGAAGGCGGGCAGCGACATCAACCGCAAGATGCTCGCGGACCTGGCCGTGACCGACCCGGGGGCGTTCTCGCAGCTGGTGGGCGTCGCCAAGCAGGCGCTCGGCTCCGCGTAGTTTGCCCTCGACCCCGCCGGCAGATTCGATCGCGCGCGTCCTCGCGCTCTTTCGCGAGGAGGAGGGTCGCGGTGTCTCCTCGCGGGCCGAATACGAGCGGCTGAAGGGGCGCTTCCTCGGCCGCGAGAAGGGGCTCGTGCCCGGGCTCTTCGCGGGGGTCAAGGACCTTCCCGCGTCGGAGCGCGCGGGCTTCGGCCAGCGCGCCAACGCCGCCAAGCGGAGATCGAGCGGGCGATCGAGCGCCTGGGCGAAGCCCTTGTCGCGCGGGAAGAGCGGGCCCGCGAAGCCGCCGCGGCGGTGGACGTCACGCTGCCCGCGCGCCGCCCGCGCGCGGGCGGACTCCACCCGATCACGATCGTGCGCCGCCGGATCGAAGGGATCTTCCTCCGGATGGGCTACTCGATCGCCGACGGGCCCGAGCTCGAGAACGACCACTACAACTTCGAGGCGCTGAACTTCCCTCCCGAGCATCCGGCCCGCGACACGCAGGACACGCTCGTGGTGGACCGCAAGGCCCCTTCGCCGCTCCTGCTGCGCACGCACACGTCGCCCGTGCAGATCCGGGAGATGCGGCGGCGCGGCGCGCCGCTCCGAATCCTCGCGCCCGGGCCGCGTCTACCGCAAGGACGAGGTCGACGCGACGCACTCGCCGGTCTTCCACCAGGTCGAGGCCCTCGTCGTGGACCGCGGGATCTCGATGGCGGACCTGAAGGGCACGGTCGCGGCGTTCCTCGAGGAGCTCTTCGGGCGCGGCACCCGCACGCGCTTCATCCCGACCTTCTTCCCGTTCGTCGAGCCGGGGATGGACGTCGCGATGAGCTGCATCTTCTGCAAGGGCTCGGGCTGCCGAAAGTGCAAGGAATCCGGGCTGGATCGAGATCATGGGGTCGGGCATGGTGCACCCGAAGGTCCTCGAGGCGGGCGGCATCGACCCCGAGGAGTACTCGGGCTTCGCCTTCGGCCTGGGGCTCGACCGCGTGGCGCTCCTGACGTACGAGTTCCCGGACCTGCGTCTGCTCTTCGAGGGGGACGAGCGCTTCCTCTCGCAGTTCTCGCGCGACTCGGCGGCCGTGTGAAGTTCTCGCTCGAGTGGCTCTCCGACCACGTGGACGTCGGCGCCGCCGGCGGGCGCCGCGGGCGTGCGCCGCGCTGCTCGAGCAGGCGGGGCTCCCGGTCGAGTCGGCCGAGGAGTCGGGCGGCGACACGATCCTCGACGTCGAGATCACCCCCAACCGCCCGGACGCGATGGGCCATCGCGGCCTCGCGCGCGAGATCGCGGCGATGGCCGGACGGGCCCGGACGGGCAGCCCCCGTCGGGCGCGCTCGCAGCTTCCGGCGAAGAGGTCGAAAAGCTCACTTCGGTCGTCAATCAGGTGCCGCGCCTCTGCCGGCGGTTCGGCGTGCGTCTGATCCGCGGGATCGAGAACGGCGCCGCGCCTCCGAGACGGTGCGCTCGCGACTCCAGCGCCTCGGCGTCAAGTCGATCTCGTCGGCGGTGGACGCCACCAACTACGGGCTCTGGGACACGGGCCAGCCGCTCCACGCCTTCGACTTCGACCGGCTCGCGGGGGGCCTTCTGATCGTCCGGAAGGCGCGCAAGGGCGAGAAGCTCGACGACGCTCGACGGCGTCGAGCGCGAGCTCTCGCCTTCCGACGTCGTGGTCGCGGACGCCGAGCGGGCGGTCTCGCTCGCCGGGATCATGGGCGGGCTCGACACGGCGGTGACGGCGTCGACCCGCAACGTCCTCCTCGAGGCGGCCTGGTGGGATCCGACCGCCATCCGGCGGACCTCGCGCCGCCTCGGCATGCACACCGACGCCTCCCATCGCTTCGAGCGGGGGGCGGACCTCGAGGCGATTCCCGGCGGCGCTCGACCTCGCGGCCCGCCTCGTCCTCGAGGCCTCGGGGGGCACGCTCGCCCCCGGCCTGCTCGACGCGCCGGGTGCGCCATTCCGGGTGCGGCGCGCGACGCTGCGCCTTTCGCGGCTGCGCGAGCTCTCCGGGGACGAGCGCCTGACGCTCGAGTTCGCCGAGGAGGCGCTCGCCCGCCTCGGCTTCGCGCCCGAGCGTCGCGGCAAGCACCTGTCGGTGTCGGTCCCCCTGTTCCGCCAGGACGTCCGCCGCGAAGAAGATCTCATCGAGGAGGTCCTGCGGGTCTGGGGATACGACCGCCTCCCGTCGCGTCTCCCCCCGGCCCGCGGCGCCGGCGCGTACCTCGAGCCCCGGAGGCAGATGGAGGAGCGCCTGGCCGACGCCGCCGCCCACGCTGGCCTCTTCGAGACGGTGAGCTTCCCGTTCGCGGATCCGAGCGAGGAGCTCCCCTACGAGGCGTGGCTCGCGGCCTCGGGCGCGGCGGTCGAAGCGCCTGCCGCTTTCCAACCCGCTCGACGAGGGGAGGCGCACCTGCGGGCCACGCTCCTGCCCGGCGTCCTCGACGCGCTCTCGTTCAACGTCCGCCACGGCCAGACGGACGCCGCGCTCTTCGAGATCGGGCGGGCTTTCGGGCGCGACGGCCGGCCGGAGGCGCCCGAGTCCTTCGAGTCCCGCCGCCTCGCCTTCGCGGTGTGCGGCGAGTGCGCGAACGCACTGGAGCGAGCCGCCGGCGCGCCGGGCGGCGGATTTCTTCGACGCGAAGGGGATCGCCGAGCGGCTCCTCTCGCCGCTCCTTCCGCCGGAGTCGATCGTCTGGAGCGCGTTCGCCGCGGAGGGTTTCGCGCCGGGCGCGACGGCCCTCGCGCGGACCGCCGCCGGGGCGCCGCTCGCGGTCGTCGGCGATGCTCTCGGGCGCCGAGCGCCAGAAGCGGCGGCTCCCGGAAGCGGCGCTCGCGGGGGAGATCCGGATCGACGAGATCCCCGAGGAGGCGGGCGCCGTCCGGTTCCGGCCCGATTCGCCGTTCCCGCCGGTCTCCGCGGACCTGTCGTTTCTCCAGCGGCGCGATCTCGTCTGGAGCGAGCTCGAGTGGTTCGTCCGCGGGCAGGGCCTCGCGAACCTCGAGTCCTCGCGGCTCCTCGATCGGTACGAGGGGAAGGGCGTTCCGGAAGGAAAGGTCAAGACGACGCTCCGCCTGACCTTCCGCGCCCCGGACCGAACGCTCGAACAGGAAGAAGTCAACCGCGAAGTGGCGCGACTCGCGATAGCCTTGCGCGAGAAACTGGGAGTGGAGCTCTGACCGGTCGCCGCCGGCCGCGGACGTCGGGAGGCCCATGGACAACGCCAAGATCTTCGACAACCTGGAGCGCCAGATCGAAAAGGTCTTGGCGCGCCTGCGCGGCGCTCGAGCAGGAGAACGAGAAGCTGAAGGCCGATCTCGCGGCGGCCCGCCGGGCGGAGAAGGAGGTCGCGGACTCACCGCGGGGCGGCCGAGAAGCTCGAGAAGGAGCAGGAGGCAGTCCGCGCCCGGCTGCAGAAGCTGATCGACTCCCTCGAGGCGGCGGAGGGGAAGTAAAGAAGGATTCGGGATTCAGGATTCCGGGTTCGGAGCGACAAGTGCGGACCCAGGCGCCGGGACTCCTGAATCCTGGCTCCCGACTTCCGACTCCTGAATCCTGATTCCTGATTCCTGAATCCTGACTCCCTCCCCGGCCCCTAACTCCCGTCCTCCCAATCCCGATTTCGTCAAATTGACTCCCTTTCACTCCAACGGCTAGACTCCCCCTCCGAAAGGAGTCTTCTACTGCCTTGGACAAGCGGGGCAGCGTGACTCAAGTGGAGATTTTCGGCCAGACGTACAACGTCCGCGCCGAGGGAGACAGCTCCTACATCCACGACCTGGCCCGCTTCGTGGATTCCCGAATGAAAGAAGTCGCGGAACAGACGGCGACGGTGGATACGACGAAGATCGCCATCCTCGCCGCGCTCAACATCTCGGATGATTTGCATCGAGTCGAGAAGGGCCGGATGGACAACCCGTCGGACGCGGTGGCGCGGGCGGAGCGTCTGATCCGGAGACTGGACGACGCCCTGGGCGCCTGAAGGCGACGCGTCGGCAACCCCGAAAGGGGCACACGAAGTGAAACGATCGGATCCGACGGATTCCCCGATGCCGGCAAGCTCCAACGCAATCGAGCGGAGAGACTTGCGACTCGTCGTGTAGCCGCCGTCCCCCTTCGGCGTCCCCGGGCAGAGGGGAGCCGAAATGAGCACAACTGTGGCGATCGCCCTCGCGGCGGGCCTCTTCGTGGCCGCCGTCCTGGGGTTCGTCGCGTTCGCCGTGTCCCGCAAGAAGCTCCAGGAGGAGCGCTCGCGGCTGCGCGCGGAAGCGGAGAAGATCCGCTCCGAGGCCGCGCGGGCCGCCGAGGCGAAGCTGCGGGAGGCGTCGGTCGAAGCCAAGGAGAAGGTCCTGGCCGCCCGGGCGGAGTTCGAGAAGAGTGTCGCGGCCCGGCGGCAGGAGATCGGGGACCTCGAGAAGCGGGTCCTCGCCAAGGAGGAGAACCTCGACCGGAAGCTCGCCACCCAGGAGCGGCGGGAGGAGGAGTTCGCCCGGAAGGAGCGGGGGCTCTCCGACTTGCAGAAGAAGGCGGAAGAGTTGCACGCCGAGGTCGGTCGGGTCGTCGAGGAGCAGCGAAAGCGCCTCGAGCAGATCTCCGGCATGACGGCGGTGGACGCCAAGCGGGACCTCGTCCGGTCGATCGAGAACGAGGCCCGGGTCGAGGGGGCCGGCCTGATGCGCCGGATCGAAGAGGAGGCCCTCGAGCAATCGACCCAGAAAGCCCGGCACATCATCGGCCTCGCGATCCAGCGCCTGGCCTCCGACGTCGTGGTCGAGGCCACGGTGTCGGTGGTGGAGCTGCCTTCGGATGACCTGAAAGGGCGGATCATCGGGCGGGAAGGCCGGAACATCCGGGCGCTCGAAGCGGCGACCGGCGTCGACCTGATCATCGACGACACCCCGGAGGCGATCGTCATCTCGGCCTTCGAGCCTCTGCGCCGCGAAGTGGCGCGCCTCGCGCTCGAAAAACTGATCGTCGACGGCCGGATCCATCCGGCGCGGATCGAGGAGATCGTCGAGAAGGTGCGCTCGGAGCTCTGGGAGCGCATCCGTCAGGAGGGGGAGGCGACGGCGCTCGAGTTCTCGATCGCCGACCTTCACCCGGAGCTGATCAAGCTGCTCGGGAGACTGAAGTTCCGCACCTCCTACGGGCAGAACGTGCTGCAGCACTCCAAAGAGGTTTCGTGGCTCGCGACCAACATGGCGGCCGAGCTCGGCGGCAAGGTCGAGGTCGCCAAGCGAGCCGGCCTCCTCCACGACATCGGAAAGGCGATCGACCGGGAGATGGAGGGCACCCACCTCGAGCTCGGGCGCGAGGTCTTGAAGAAGTTCGGCGAGACGAACGAAGTCATCCACGCCATGGAGTGCCACCACGGCGACTACGAGCCGCGGTCGCTCGAGGCGGTGCTCGTCAACGGCGCGGACGCGCTCTCGGCGGCGCGGCCCGGGGCGAGGCGCGAGATCCTCGAGACGTACGTCAAGCGCCTCGAGAAGCTCGAGCACATCGCCGACGGCTTCAAGGGGGTCCAGAAGGCCTTCGCCGTCCAGGCGGGGCGCGAGCTCCGCATCATCGTCGAGGCCAACCGGATCACCGACGACGAGGCGCTCTGGCTCTCGCGCGACGTGGCCAAGAAGATCGAGGCGGAACTGCAGTATCCCGGGCAGATCAAGGTCACGGTGATTCGGGAGACGAGGGCGGTGGAGTACGCGAGGTAACGACTGAGGACGGAGGACAGAGGACTGAGGACTCACGTGGCTGAAGTCCGTAAAGTCCTCAGTCCCGAGTCCACAGTCCTCAGTCGGATACGAGAGACGAAGAACCAAGGGCCTTTCTCATGAACATCCTCTTCGTCGGGGACGTCGTGGGCTCTCCCGGGCGCCGGGCGCTCGCGGACGCCCTCCTCTCGGTCATCGACAAGAAGAAGATCGACTTCACGATCGTCAACGTCGAAAACGCGGCGGGGGGCTTCGGCCTGACGGTCGAGCTCTTCCAGGAGCTCTCGAAGATGCCGATCGACGTCTTTTCCTCGGGCAACCACATCTGGGACAAGAAGGAGATCTACGACGCTTTGAATGCGTCGGACCGGCTCCTGCGGCCAGCGAACTATCCGCCCGGAAATCCGGGCCGCGGCGCGACCGTCCAGCAGACCGCCGCCGGCATCCCCGTCGCCGTGTTGAATCTCCAGGGCCAGGTCTTCATGCCGGCCAACGCGGACTCGCCCTTTCGAGTCGCCGACGAGGAGCTCGCGCGCCTGAAGGCGAAGGTCGTCGTCGTGGACATGCACGCGGAGGCGACCTCGGAGAAGATGGCGATGGGCTGGTATCTGGACGGCCGCGTCTCGGCCGTGCTCGGAACCCACACCCACGTGCCGACGGCCGACGAGACGATCCTGCCCGGCGGCACCGCCTATCAGTCCGACGTCGGCATGACGGGCGCCTACGAGGGGATCATCGGCTTCTCGAAGGACCGGATCATCGAGAAGTTCCTCTCGCAGACGCCGCGCTCCTTCGAGACCGCCAAGCGCGACATCCGGCTCTCGGGCGCCGTCGTCGCCGTGGACGAGACGACGGGGAGGGCGACGGCCATCGAGCGCGTGCAGGTGAGGGTGGACTGAGGAATTGATCATTGAAGGATTGATTCATTGAGTCATTGAGGAAGCATCCGGACAATGAATCAATGAATCAATGAAGCAATTCCTCACCGCCATCGTCCCGACCTTCAACGAAGAGGGGAACATCCGGGACTGCCTCGCGACGCTCTCCTTCGCCGACGAGATCCTCGTCGTGGACTCCTTCTCGACGGACGGCACGGTCGAGCGGGCGAAGGCGGTCCCGAAGGTGCGCGTCCTCGAGCATGAGTACTTCGGCAACGGCCCTCAGTGCAACTGGGCGATCGAGCGCGCGGCGCACCCCTGGGTCCTGATCGTGGACGCGGACGAGCGCGTGCCTCCGGCCCTGGCGCGCGAGATCGAGGCGCTCCTCGAGGCGAAGCCGGGCGCGGAGCACTATCGGGTGCGCCGGGACGACGTCTTCTTCGGGCGCGTCCTTCGCCACGGCGGCCTCGGCGCGCACGGCCTCGTGCGCCTGTTGCGAAAGGGCTCCGCCTGGTACCCGAACAAGCGGGTCCACGCGGACGTCGAGGTCCGGGGACCGGCTCCGTTTCTGCGAAACCGCCTGACGCACTACACCTACCGCTCCTTCCCCGACTACGTCGAAAAGCTCCACCGCTACGCCGAGTGGGGCGCCGCGGACCGGTTCCGAAAGGGGAAGCGAGCCGGGTTTCTCGCGGTGGCGCTCCGTCCCGCCTGGCGCTTCTTCCGGATGTACGTCTTCCAGGCCGGGTTCCTCGACGGAGCGGCGGGGCTCGTGGTCTGCGGCTTGCAGGGATACGGCACGTTCCTGAAGTACGCGCGGCTCTGGGAGTGGAGCCGGATGGAGGGGCGCGGCGAGACGGTGGCGCTTCCGAGCTTCGGGCCCGAGCCGCCGCCGGCCGGCGCGGTCGAGACGAGGGCTTCGGGATGAGGTTCTTCCGGCGAAAGGAGCTTCCGATGCTGACCGTTGGCCAGGCGGCCCCCGACTTCGAGGTCCCGGACCACACGGGAGCCACCCGGCGGCTCTCCGACTACCGCGGAAAGACGGTCGTCCTCTGGTTCTATCCGATGGCGGACACGCCGGGCTGAACGGCCGAGGGGCGCGGGTTCCGCGACCTGTACGAAGAGTTCGTCAAGAAGAACGTCGAGATCCTGGGCGCCTCCTTCGACTCGGTCGAGAAGAACGCGAAGTTCGCGAAGAAACAGAACTTCCCGTTTCCGCTCCTCTCCGACACCGAGCGAAAGGTCGGCCTCGCCTATGGCGCGTGCGATTCTCAGAAGGCTCGCTTCGCGAAGCGGATCTCGTACGTCATCGGGCCCGACGGCGCCGTCCTGCAGGCGCACCCGGAAGTCTCGCCGAAGGCGCACCCGAAGGAAGTGCTGGAGTCGGTGTAGGGAAGAGCCCCCTCACCCCGTCCCTCTCCCCGCGGGGGAGAGGGAGCGGAAGAACGCCAGCGCCTTCTCGACGAACTTCTCTCTGGTGAACGCGAGCGCCCGGGCCCGGGCGCGCTCGCTCATCGCCCGCCGGAAGCGCCCGTCTTCCATGAGCCGGCCGAGGCCCGCCGCGAGGCCGGCGGCGTCTTTCGCGACGAAGCCGTCGGCCCCGTCGGTCACGAGGTCGCGCACTCCCGGCAGGTCGAGCGCCGCGACCGGAAGACCCGAGGCCATCGCTTCGAGGATCGCGCGCTGGCCCTGATCCGAGCCGGACGCGGTGAAGAGGAAGGCGTCCCAGAGCCGGTAGAGGTCGGGCAGCGTCTCCTCCTGGTAGCCCACCCAGAAGTTCCGGTCCTCGACGCCGCGCTCCGCGGCGAAGGCTTCCAGGAACTCGCGGTGCTCGCCGTGCCCGACGTGGACGAGCGACGCCGGAGCGGGGAGCGACGCGAGGGCCTCGATCGCCTCCGCGTGCCCGCGCCCGGCCGACAGCTTCCCGACCGTGCCGACGAGGAAGCGTCCGGCGGGCAGAGAGAACTTCCTGCGAATTTCCTCGGAGCCCGGCCCCGGGCGGAATCGCTCCGCGTCCACGACCGGCGGGAGCACGGGCCCCGGCTTCCCGAATCGCTCCGCGATCTCGCGATTCGCGTAGGCGAAGGCGTCCGTGCGGGCAAAGACGAGGCGCGTCAGGGGGTCGGGGCGCGCGTGCCGCAGGTGATGGAGCGTGCGGACGAGCCTCGCCGGGGTGCCGCGGACCGCGAGAGCCGCGAGCGTGTGGTCGTAGGAGCGGTGCGCGTGGACGAGGTCGAATTTTTCCCGCAGGAGCGTCTCGCGGAGTCTCCGGGCCTCTCCGGCGTAGGAGAAGGGGCTCTTGGGCCGGGAGAGCAGTGGCCTCGCCCAGCCGAGCGGAAGGAGGCGCTCCGAGAGGAGGCTCCGTCCGATGAAGCCGAACTGCGCCTCGACTCCGGCCGCGACGAGAGCCGCCGTCTGGTCGAAAACGACCGCCGCGGGCCCCGTCCAGCGATCGCCGTCCACGAGCTCGAGAACGCGCATTTGCGGCCGAGAATACCGCCCGCCATATACTCGCCTCGTCATGGCCGTCGATCCGGAGCTCCTCGCGATTCTGGTCTGCCCCAAGACGAAGGGGCCGCTCGAGCTGATCGAGCTGAAGGAAGACACGCGCCGCAAGCTCGTCGAGAAGTACCGCGAGAAGTTCCGCGACGAGGAGCCGGTGGTGACCCAGGGCCTCTACTCGAAGCAGGCGGACCTGGTCTACCCGATCGTCTCGGACATCCCGGTCATGTTGATCGACGAAGCGCTGCCCGGCTCCGAGGCGCGCTAGGCACGCGAGGCTCGCCGATCCGAAAGCTCGCGTTCGCCCTCCTCCTCCTCGTCGCCCTCCTCTCCCCGTTCATCGCCCCCGCGTACATCGCCGCCGGGCTCCTCCTCGTCGTCTGGATCGCGGACGCCGCGCGGCGGCGGCGGATGCCGCCGTCGCTCTCCGCCTGGCCGACCCTCCTCGCCGCGGCCCTGGCGCTCGGGACCCTCCTTTCGACGATCTTCTCGCGCGATCCGCGTCTCTCCGCGCGGCACCTTCCGGGGGTCCTGCTGCTCCTCCTTCTGCCCGTCGACGATCGACCTCGCGGGGGACGCGCGCCGGGCGCGGCTCCTCTTCGGGACGCTCGGCGCGACGGGTCTCGGGCTCGCCGCCGCGGGCTTCTGGCAGTACGCGCACTCGGGAAACGACCTCGGCAATCGGATCACCGCTCACCTCTCGACCTACATGACCTACTCGGGGCTGGTGCTCCTTTCCGGGTGCCTCCTCCTCGGGTTCGCATTCGAGGATCGCGGCCGGGCGCGCTGGCTCGGCGTCGCCGCGGCGGCGCCGCTCGGCGCGATGTTGCTGACCTTCACGCGCAACGCGTACGTCGGCCTGCTCGCGGGGCTCGTGGCCTACCTGGCCTGGCGCACGCCCGCGGGGGCTGCTCTACGTGCTGCCCGCCCTCCTCGTCGTCTTCTGGCTGCTGCCCGCGCCGATCCGCGACCGCGTCCGCTCGATCGGAGACCTCTCGGACGAGAGCAACCGCGATCGGGTGGCGATGGCGCACGCGGGCGCGCGGATGATCGGCGACTTCCCGCTCTTCGGCCTCGGGCCCGAGATGGTCAAGCGCTACTACCCGCTCTACCGCGACCCGGACGCGCCGCGCTGGCGCGTGCCGCACCTGCACAACAACACCCTGCAGATCGCGGCGGCCAACGGCCTGCCGGCGGCCGCGGCGTACCTGGCGCTGGCGATCGGCGTGATCGTCCAGGCCGCGCGGCGGTTGCGCCGGGAGCGCCGGCCCGAGGTGGCGGCGCTGCTCTCCGGGGCGCTCCTCGCTTCCGTCGCGCTCTTCGCGGCCGGCTTCTTCGAGTACAACTTCGGCGACACCGAGATCGAGATGGCGACCCTGATCGTCTGGGCGATCCCCTTCTCCGGCGCGACGGAGCCGGAGGGGCGAGCCCCCCTCCGATTAGAATGTCGCGCATGTTCCCGAGACCCGTCCCGGCGGCCGCGCCGCCTCGCCCTTACACGGTCTCGGAGCTCCTGTCCGAGGTCGGCCTCGAGCTTGAAGACCGGCTGGCGCGACGTCTCGGTCGCCGGGGAGATCGGCCGCTTCGACCTGCGCGGCGGGCACGGCTACTTCACGCTGAAGGACCGGGCGGCGACCCTGAACGCCGTGATCTTCTCGACCGAGCTCGCGCGCGTGCCGTTTCGGCCGGAGCCGGGCCTCGAGGTCGTGGCCCGAGGCTCGCTCGACCTCTGGGCGCCGCAGGGCAAGTTCCAGCTCAAGGCCTGGACGCTCGAGCCGGTCGGGCGCGGGAGCGCTCCAGCTCGCCTTCGAGCAGCTCAAGAAGAAGCTCGAGGCCGAGGGGCTCTTCGACCGGGCGCGCAAGCGGCCGATCCCGATGCTGCCCCGCTCGATCGCGCTCGTGACGTCGCCCGAGGGGGCCGCCGTGCGCGACATCCTCTCGATCGCTGCGGCGCCGCTTCGACGGCCTCGCGGTCACGATCTACCCGGCCCGCGTGCAGGGGGACCTCGCCGCGGGCGAGATCGCCGCGGCGATCCGCGCCTGCAGCGCCCGCGGCGCGCTTCGACGTCCTGATCGTGGCGCGCGGCGGCGGCTCGCTCGAGGACCTCGCGCCTTTCAACAGCGAGCGGGTCGCGCGGGCGCTCGTCGAGTGCCGGATCCCGACGATCTCCGCGGTCGGGCACGAGACGGACGTCACGATCTGCGACCTCGTGGCGGACCTGCGGGCCGCGACGCCGTCGGCCGCGGCGGAGCTCGTCGTCGAAAGGAAGGACGGCCTCGCGCGCCGCGTCTCCGACGCCCGGCGCCGCGCGGAGCGCGCTTTCGGCGCGCGGCTGTCGCTCGAGCGGGCGCGCCTCGCGGCGCTCTCGCGCGCCGAGGGGCTCCTGCGCCTGCGCTATCGGCTGCGCGAGTGGCGCGAGCGCGTCGCCCAGTCGCGCGAGACGCTCGTCGACGCGCTCGCGCGTCGGCCGGCGGAGGAGCGAGCGCGCCTCGCGCGGGCGCGCCGGTCGCTCGAAGCCTTCTCGCGGGCCGCGCGCCTGCGCCGAGCGCCGCGGCCTCCTGACGCACGCTTCGCACCGCCTCGAGAGCCGGATCGCGCGCATCCTCGAGCGCCAGCGGGAGCGCCTCTCCGGCCTCGCGGCCAAGCTCGACGCGCTCTCGCCCCTCGCGGTCCTCTCGCGCGGCTACGCGGTCGCCTACAAGCCCGGGACCCGGCGGCCGCTCTACTCCTCGTCGGAAGTGAAGGCGGGGGAGAGGATCCGCGTGCGGCTCCACGAGGGGGAGCTCGGCGCGGTCGTGCGCGACGGGGGCCGCGATCCGCGAGGACGCGCCGCTCTTCCGGGAGGAGCCGCCGGAGCCCCCTTCGCTCTTTCCCGAGACGGAGGAGGGAGAAGGATGACCGCGCGCGCGAAGGAGAGGAGCTTCGAGGACGCGATGGCGCGCCTCGAGGAGATCGTCGGCGAGATCGAGTCGGAGGAGCTCGGCCTCGAGAAGCAGTTCGAGCTCTTCCGCGAGGGGATGGAGCTCGCGCGCTTCTGCGACGGGAAGCTCTCCGAGGTCCAGAAGTCCGTCGAGATCGTCCTGAAGGAGGCGGCCGGCGAATGGAAGACCGCCCCCTTCGAATCGGGCGAGGCCTCCGGCGAGGACGAGGACGACGATCGCGGCTGAGCGGAATCGCCGCCGAGCTCGCCGCGGCGCAAGGGCGAGATCGACCGGGCGCTCGAAACCCTCGTGCCGCCGGGCGACGCCTGGCCTTCGACGCTCCACCGCGCCATCCGGCACTCTCTCTTCGCCGGGGGCAAGCGCCTGCGCCCGATCCTCGCGCTCGCGGCGGCCGAGGCCGTCGGGGGGGAGGCCGGGCCGGTGCTCTTCGCCCGCGTGCGGCCTCGAGATGATCCATACCTACTCCCTCATCCACGACGACCTGCCGGCTCTGGACAACGACGACCTGCGGCGCGGGGTGCCGACCTGCCACGTCGTCTTCGGCGAGGCGATCGCGATCCTCGCGGGGGACGCGCTCCTGACGCACGGCCTCGGCGTGATGGCGCTCTACCCGAGGGAAGAGATCTACGACGCCGCCGAAACGGAAGACCCTCACGGCCGTCGTCGACGCGATCGGGACGACCGGCATGATCGGGGGGCAGGTCGCGGACCTCGAAGCGCCCGGCGCCTCGGCGGCGACCGAGGAGCTCGTCGCCGCGATCCACGAGAACAAGACCGGGCGCTTGATGCGGGCGTCGCTGGCCCTCGGCGGCATCCTCTCCTTCGCGACCGAGGAGGATCTCGGCCGGCTCGACCGCTACGGCCGCGCCGTCGGCCTCGCGTTCCAGATCAAGGACGATCTGCTCGACGTCGAATCCGACGCGGCGACGCTCGGCAAGACCCCCGGCAAGGACGCCGCCGCGGACAAGGCGACTTTCCCGGCCGTCTGGGGCGATCGAGCGCTCGCGCGCGATGCTCGCGCAGTCGATCGAAGAGGCGGTCGCGGAGGCGCGGAAGCTGCCGGGCGGCGGAGGAATACTGCCGGAGATTGCGCGATATGTTGGCGAGAGGAGGAATTGATTCATTGATTCATCGAATCATTGGATCATTGGGACAACTCAATGAATCAATGACTCAATGAATCAATCCCTCAATTCCCCATGAAGGCCTGGGTCCAGTCGGCCGTCGGACGGTTCGGGCTCGAGGAGATTCCGAGGCCCGCACCGGGCCCGGGCGAGGCGATCGTCCGCGTCCGGACGGCATTGACCTGCGGGACCGACTTGAAGCTCCTCCACCGGGGTCACGCCCGCATCCGGCTCCCCGTGACGATGGGCCACGAACTCTGCGGGGAGGTCGTCGAACTGGGCGAGGGCGTCGACCGCGAGCTTCTGGGCAAGCGCGTCGTCCCGGCGGTCACCGGCCCGTGCGGCCGCTGCGCGGACTGCCGGCGCGGGTTCGCGAACCTCTGCCCGGTCGCGCACGGCGACCGCGCGTGGGGCGCGTTCGCGGAGTTCCTCCGGATCCCGGCGTCCATCGTCGCCGGGAACCTCCACCGGCCTCCCGCGTCGCTTCCCGACGAAGCGGCGGCGTTTCTCGATCCGCTGGCCTCGGTGGTCCACGGCTGGAACCGCCTCGGCGCGCCTTCCCCCGAGCGAATCCTGATCTACGGCGCGGGCGCGCTCGCGCTGCTCTGGGCGGCCACCGCCCACGCGCGGGGCGTGCGCGCGATCGTCGCGGGCAGAAGGCCCGAGCAGCTCTCGCTCGCCGCCGGGATCGGGGCCGAGGCGCTCGACCTCGGCCGGCACGAGCCCGAGGATCTCCTCTCCCGCACCGGCACGCTCCCCGACGCGGCCATCGATTGCACCGGCGATCCGGGCGTCTGGATGCGCCTGCCGCGCCTCGTGCGCGACGGAGGCCGGATCCTCCTCTTCGGCGGGTGCGGCCCCGGGGCGCAGGCGACCTACGCGGCCGACCGGCTCCACTACGGCGAGCTGTCGCTGATCGGTTCCTTCCACTACACGCCGGAGGAGGCCCGGGCGGCGATGGCGATCCTCGCCGCCCGGCGAGGTCGATCCCCGCCCCCTCGTGACGGAGGTCGGCGCGCTCTCCGACTTGCCGCGTTTCCTCGACGCGCAGAAGAGGGGAGAGGGCGTGCGGTACGCGTTGCGGGTGGAGTGACGACGTCCTCGTCGTCGTCCCGGGCGACAGAGCGATCTCCGGGTATCTATATCAATCATGATATAGTCGCCCGAGCCCCCTCCGATCGCGCATAATGGAACCGATGAAGGCCGTCCGCTTCGTCTCCGGCGGCGGCCGTGGAAGTCGTGGAAATGCCGGCCCCGGTGATCGGGCCGGGCGAGGCCCTGATGCGCCCCCGCGCGTCGGGGATCTGCGGCTCGGACCTGCTCGGCTGGTACGCCGAGAAGAAGGCGGGGTCCGTCGCCGGGCACGAAGTCTCGGGCGAGATCGTCGAGGTCGGCGCCGGGGTCCGCGGGCTTCGGGCGGGGGACCGCGTCGTGCCGCACCACCACGCGCCCTGCCTGGAGTGTGCGGCCTGCCGGCGGGGGCGCTTCGTGCACTGCCGGGAGTGGCGCGCCTCGGGGCTCGACCCGGGCGGGATGGCGGAGCTCGTCCGGATTCCGGCCGGGGTCCTCGCGCGGGACACCCAGAAGGTCGCGGAGGGGCTCTCCGACGAGGAGGCCGCCTTCACCGAGCCGCTCGCGACGGTCGTCAAGGCCTTCCGGCAGGGGCGCTTCCACCACGACGACCGGCTGCTCGTCGTCGGCCTCGGGACGGCGGGCCAGCTCGCGCTGCGATACGCCGCTCGACTCGGCGCGACCGCGGATGGTGGGAGCCGACGGCGTCTCCTCGCGCCGGGCGATGGCGGCGGCCTCGGGCGCGTCCGAGACCATCGACGTCGGGCGGGAGCCGCTCGAAGCGGGAGCCCGCCGGACCTCGAACGGGGAGGGCTTCGACTTCGTCCTCGTCTGCCCGGGCAGGAGCGCCGTCGTCGTCGAGGCCCTGCGCACCGTCGCTCCCGGGGGGACGCTCCTCCTCTTCACGATGCCGGAGCCGGGAGACGTCCTGCCCCTGGACGGCAACGACCTCTACTTCCGGGAGGTCCAGATCGTGCCCTCCTATTCGTGCGGCCCCGTCGAGACGCGGCTCGCGATGGCGCTCCTCTCCGAGCGCCGCGTCGAAGTCTCCGACCTCGTCAGCGACCGCTTCCCGATCGACCGCGCGCCCGAGGCCTTCGCGCGGGCCCGGGACCCGGAGGGCTCGCTCAAGGTGATGCTGACGTTCCCGTGACGTCCGGGGGACGGCGGGCCGCTCCATGAAGTCGCGCCTCGATCTCCTGCTCGTCGCCCGGGGCCTCGCGCCCACGCGCGAGAAGGCGCAGGCGATGATCCTGGCCGGCCTCGTCGAGGTGGACGGGCGCCGCGTCGAGAAGGCGGGCGCGCCGGTCGCCTCCGACGCCGCGCTCCGCGTCGTCGGGCCCGCCGCACCCGTACGTCTCGCGCGGGGGCGTGAAGCTCGCGGCGGCGCTCGACGCCTTCGTCCTCGATCCCGCCGGAAAGGTCTGTCTCGACGTGGGCGCTTCGACCGGCGGCTTCACCGACTGCTTCCTGCAGCGGGGAGCCGCGCGCGTCTACGCCGTGGACGTCGGATCCGGACAGATCGACGCGCGGCTGCGCGCCGACCCGAGAGTCGTCCTCCGCGAAGGGGTCAACGCGCGCCACCTCTCCGCCGAGCACGTGCCGGAGCCGGCGGCGCTCGCGGCCATCGACGTCTCTTTCATCACCGCGCGTCTCGTCCTGCCGGCGGTCGTCCCGCGGCTCGCTCCGGGCGGAGCGCTCGTCGTCCTCGTCAAGCCGCAGTTCGAAGCCGGGCGCGGCGAGGTGCCGCGCGGCGGCGTCGTCCGGTCGCGACGAGACGCAGGAGCGCGTGGTCCGGGAGGTGACCGAGCGCGCCGAGGATCTCGGCCTGACCCGGGTCGGCTCCCTGCCCTCGCCGCTCCGCGGGGCCTCCGGCAATCAGGAGTTTCTGCTCGCCTTTCGTCTCCGGGAATCCGCCGTTTCCCCTTAAACTCTCGGTGTGAAGGGATTGCGCGCGCGGCGGCGGCTCCGGTTCCGGCGGATCGGGCTCGTCGCGAAGCCGGTCTCGGACGCCCTGAGGCTCTCCCGCTCGCTCGCCCGCGCGCTCTGAAGCGGCGCGGACTGCCCGTCACTTTCGACGAGACCACGGCGGCGGCGCTCGGATTGCCCGACGGAGTCGCCCGGAACCGGATCGCGCGCGACGTGGACCTCGTCCTCGTGATCGGCGGGGACGGCACGCTGCTCTCGGTCGCCCGCACCGCGCCCTCCGGCACGCCGGTGCTCGGCATCAACGTCGGGGTCCTGGGCTTCCTCGCGGGACTGCGCCGCGACGAGGCCCTCTCGCGCCTGGACGAGGTGCTCGCGGGCGGGTTCCGCGAGGACCGGCGGCGCCGCCTCGACGTCTCGGTGCGGGAGGGCCCGTACCGCGGCACCTATCGCGCTTTGAACGACGCGGTCTTGAACAAGGAGGCGATCGCGCGGATCTCGACGTTCTCGGTCTCGGTCGCCGGGAAACCCGTCGCCCGATTCCGCGCCGACGGCGTCATCGTCGCTACCCCGACCGGATCGACCGCGTACAACCTCTCGGCGGGGGGGCCGATCCTCCATCCCGAGCTGCCGGCCTTGGTCGTCACGCCGATCTGCCCGCATTCCCTCGCCCAGCGACCGCTCGTCGTCCGCGCGTCGGACCCGATCGGCCTGGTCGTGCTCGACCGCGGCCGGCGCGAGGGGCTTCACCTGACGCTCGACGGGCAGGAGGGCTTTCCGGTGCGGCCCGGAACGCCGGATCGAAGTCCGCTCGAGCCGGTCGTCGGTGCGGCTCCTCCGCGCGCCGGAGTCGGACCACTTCCACAAGCTTTCCGAGAAGCTGAACTGGGGGATCTGAGGATCCCGACGGAGCCGTTCCCGCTTGTCCGATCCAAAGCCGCCCGAATCCGCACCGACGCCACCCGAGGCGCTCCCCCTCCTGCGGCGCTTCTCGACGACGCGTCTCTTCACAGTCCTCGTCCTCTTCCTCGCGCTCGCGGGATGGTCGGTCTGGAGGTCGGAGCGCTTCCAGAATCTCGTGCACGGCGTCTCGCAGGCGCGCCTCTCCGAGGCCCTCGGCGTGCCGGTGGACTTCGACACGGTGGAGATGCGCCTGCTTCCGCCGTCGGTCTCCCTCGTTCACGTGCGCGTCGGGAACGATCCCAAGCTCCAAATCCCGGAGGACCGGCCGCTTCTGACCGCCGAGGAAGTCTCGATCGGCGGCGGCCGATCGCTCTCGGGAGGGGAGCTCCGCCTCGGGCGCCTGCGCGCGCTGCGCCCGCGGATCCTCCTCGAGCAGATGCCCGACGGGCGCTGGAACCTCCCGCCCGGTCTGTCGGGTCCGTCGCGGACGGGCGGCATCAAAGTTCGCATCGGCTCGCTCCTCGTGCAGGAAGGCCTCCTCGAGTTCCAGGGGAAGCGGATCGGGCTCGACGGCCGGCTCGACGGTTTCGCCGCGGAGCTCGTCTCGACGAGCCCGGACGAATATCGCGGCACGTTTCTCGCGCGACGGGGCACCTTCCAGCTGCCGCGAAAGGAGCCGATCGTGGGCGCCGTCGAGCTGCGCTTCCGGCTCGACGCCGGGCGCGGCCTGACGGTGGACGACCTGCGCCTGGAGGGCGCCTTCGGCCGGTTGACGGCGTCGGGGGCCCTCGAGCCGGACCCCTCGCGCGCGACCCTCCTCGTTTCGGGCGACCTCTCGATCGAGGAGGTCGAGCGGATCTTCCACTCGAAACTCGGGTTCGAAGGGCGGGCCGCGATCCGCGCCCGGGTCCACCTCCCGCCGACGGGCGGATTTCGAGTCACGGGCACGCTCGCGTCGGCGCGCGCCCGGCGCTCCCCTTTCGTCCTGCAGGACGTGCTCGCGAACGTCTCGGCGACCCCGGCTTCCCTCGTCGCGAAGATCGAGCGCGCCCGCTACGCGGGGGGTGAGGCGCAGGGGTCGCTCTCGATCGCGGATCTCGTCGGAGCCCAGACGCCGATGACCCTCGCGATCGAGGGAGATGGGATCTCCCTCGAGAGCTTCTTCGCCGACCTGGGTCTCCCCGGAACCGGGCTCGCCGGCGCGGCGCGGCTCGAGGCTTCCCTCCACTGGGGGACCGAAGGGATCGAGCGCGCGGACGGGGGAGGGCGGCTCCGGGTCCGAGCCCTGCCGGCGGTCTCGCAGGTGCGCGGCCGCTACGGCATCCCGACAGAAGGGGGCGGGGCGCTCGCGATCCGGCGCGGAGCCATCTGGTTCGAGGGCTGCGAGCTCCGCTTCGCGAGTTCGAGCGTCGAGTTCACGGGGCCGATCCCGATCGGCTCCTGGCAGCCCGACTTCGATTTTCGCCTGCGCTCGCGCGATTTCTCCGAAGCGGATCGGATCTTCCAGAACTTCCTGGCCGCGGGCGGCGGCAAGCCCGAGCCGCTCGGCCTCGGCGGAAGCGGGGAAGTGGAGGGGCATCTCTCCGGATCCTGGTCGGATCCGGAGGCGACGTCCCGCATCGCGGCAGAAGAGGCGAAGTTCGCCGGCGTCGCGTTCGGGAGCGCGCGGGGGACCGTGGACATGTCTCGCGGCGCCTTCTTCTTCCGGCCGCTGCACGTCACGGAAGGGGAAGCGACCCTGTCGCTCGAAGGGAGGGCGGCGTATCGGAAAGGGGCGAGCCCGCCCCTCTTCGACCTCGTCGTCTCGGCGCGTCGCTATCCGATCGCGCGCCTGCTCGACTACCTCGATCTCGACCTCCCGATCTCCGGGGAGCTCTCCGGGAGCTTCCCGCTGCAGGGCTCGAAGGAGGAACTCACCGGCGGAGGCGCGGCGGAGCTCGAACGCGCGAGTCGTCTGGGGCCAGCCCTTCGAGCGAATCGCGGGGCGCGCGGTCCTGACGCCGGGCCGCTTCGCGCTCGAGGACGTGAAGGCGCCGGCCGGCGGCGGGACGGTCGCGGGGCGGGGCTCGATCGCGCTCCGGGAAAAACGGTTCGAGGCCCATGCGTCGGGAGACGGCATCGCGCTTGCGGCGATCGAGAGACTCGCGGAGCACCGCCGCGACCTGGAGGGGAAGCTCTCCTTCGAGGTCTCGGGGTCGGGCCCGCTCGAGCGGCCGGACCTGACGGTCCGGGCCTCGCTCGCGGAAGGCCGCTTCTTCGGGCACGCTCTGCCGGCGGAGGGGCCGCCGACGCTCTCCGCGAAGGTCGAGGGGGGACATCTCGAGGGCGAAGTCTCGGCTCCGGGCGGATTCCGGCTGACCGCTTCGGGAGAGCCGTTTCGCGAAGGGGCGCCGCTCGAGGTCGCGCTCGACGCCCCGAGCCTCGCCCGGCTGCTCCGCTTCACGTCGGCCGAACTGCCCGAAGGGTACGGCGGCTCTCTCGCCGCCTCGGGGACGATCGTCCTGCCCGCGCGCGCGGGAGAGTCGGCGACGGGAGAGATCCGCGTCTCGCGCGCGACCCTGGACGTCCCGAACCGGCCCGGCGCGTTCTCGACGAAGGGCCCGGTGGACGCGACGCTCGCGCGCGATCGCGTGACGCTCGAGCCCTTCGACCTCGAAGGGCCGGGGACCTCTCTCGCGGTGTCCGGCTGGGTCGGCCTCTCGGACCCCGCGGAGATCTCGTTGAAGGCCACGGGGCCGCTCGACCCCGCCCTGCTCGCGCTGGTCCTCCCGGATCTCTCGCTCACCGGCGACCTGCGCCTCGCCGTGACCGCAGCCGGTCCGATCTCGAAGCCGAACCTCTCGGGCGAGATTTCCCTCGCGAACGGGAAGTACCGCCTGCCCGGCATGTCCCAGCTGCTCGACGACATCGAGGGCGCGATCCGCTTCGGCGGATCCGGCTCCGGGGAAGTGGAGGCGCGCGCGAAGGTCGGCGGGGGAGAGGCCTACGTCGTCGGGCCGCTTCGGGCTCGACGGGCTGTCCCTCACCGACTATCGCGTGACCCTTCAGGGCCGGCGGATCACGGTGCGCTATCCGGAGGACGTCCGGCTGGTGGTGGACGCCGACCTCGTCGGGACCGGCGGCCCCTCCGGCAATCTCGTGCGCGGCGAGGTCGTGCTGCTCCGCGGGACGTACGCGCGGGACATCGACCTGACCCTGTCCGACCTGCTCGGCCGCTCCCGGCCGACCGGCATCGCGGCCCGCGAGCGATGGAAGGAGAGGACGCGGCTCGAGGTCCACGTCGTCTCCTCGCAGGCCCTCGAGGTGCAGAACAATCTCGCCCGCCTGACGGGGACGGTCGACCTCCTCGCCCGGGGCACGCTCGCCGAGCCGGGGCTCGTTGGCCAGGTCACGCTCGACGAAGGGGGCCGCGTCACCTTCCGCGACGTCCGCTACGAGATCGAGTCCGGCTCGATGACCTTCGCGAGCGCCCGCGGGCTGGCGCCGATCCTGGACGTGCGCGCCCGCGCGGAGGTCAAGGGTTACGACATCGTCGTCAATCTCGCCGGGACCTGGCCCCGCGTCGAGACGACGTTCTCCTCCGACCCGCCCTTGACCGAAGAAGCGGTGGTGAACTTGCTCTTGACGGGCGCGAGCCCGCAGTCGGGATCGAGCCGCACACTCTCGGACACGCTCGCCTCGACCGCCGGGAGCCTCGTGGGCGGCGCGGCGACGGGCGTCTTCACGCGGCCCGCGCAGAAGCTCTTCAAGCTCGACCGCTTTCAGATCGAGCCGATCTTCACCTCGAGCGGGCTCTCCGGAGCGACGACGACGGTCGGCAAGCAGGTCTCGCCCAACTGGTTCGTGACCTACTCCCAGCCCCTCTTCGAGGCCGGGACCCGCGAGCCGGTCGTGGACGTCGAGGGACGCATCTCCCAGACCTGGATCCTGCGCCTCCGACACGACGAGAACAACGTCTACACGATCGAGCTGCGGCGCCGGACGCGGCCGTAGGGAATCGGAGCCGGACGCCTTGAGGATGACGACGCGCGTGTGGCCGACGATCGCGGCCGCCGCGATCCTCCTCCTGGCCGTGGCCCCGGAGGCGGCGCGGGGGGAGGGGCCGGGGGCGCTCTGGGGATCGCCGGTCGCCTCCGTCGCCTACTCGAGCGACGGACCGGTCGACCCGCAGGACGTGGCGCGGCTCTCGACCGTGCGCGCGGGGGAGCCCCTGACCGAGGCCGAGACGGCGGCGACCGTCCGGAATCTCTTCGCGACGCGCCAGTTCTCCGACGTCCGCGTCGAGGCGAGCGCGGCGGAAGGGAGCGTCGTGGTGCGGATCCTTCTCTTCCGCGCCTTTCGCGTCCATCCCTTGAGCTTCTCCGGCCGCAAGGGCGTCTCCGCCGAGGAGCTCCGTCGCACCCTTCCGTTCTTCGCGGGCAGCCTCTACTCCGAGCAGGCCGTCTCCGACGGCGCCGAGGCGATCCAGCGGCGCCTCGTCGCCGAAGGGTATCCGCGGGCCTCGGTCCGGCCCGAGACCATCTTCGACCGCGGGCGCTTCGACGCGCGCGTGGTCTACCGGATCGAGGCCGGCGAAAGGGCCCGGGTCGCGCCTCCGATCTTTCTCGGAGCGCTCTCGCCCTACACGAGCGACGAGCTCCGCGCGCACGCGCGGCTGAAGCCGGGCGACCGGTATCGCGAGGCGAAGGCCCTCGCCGACGCGACGCGGATGCGCGAGTTCCTGCACGCGCAGGGGCGGTTCAAGGCGCAGATCGATCTGATCGCCGCGCAGCCGACCGAGGACGGGAGGATCTCGCCGGCCTACCGGGCCACGGTCGGCCCCGAGGTCGTCTTCGAGGTCTCCGGGATCGCGGAGAAGCCAGTGCGGCGGCAGGTGCACGAGATGCTCGAGGGCCAGGTCTTCGACGAGGACCTGATCCTGCAGTTCACCGAGGCCGAGAAGGCCAGGCTCCAGAAGAAGGGGTACTACCGCGCTACGGTGGACTACGCGCTCGCTTCGACTCCCGACCGCGTGACCGTCCGCATCACGGCCAACCGCGGCCCGCGCTACGCTGTCGAGAGCATCGAATTCGAAGGGAACGCCTCCGCCTCCGCGAAGACGCTCCGCAAGCTCATGGTCACCGCCCCCCGCGGCGTCCCGATCGCGCGTCCGGGACGGCTGACGGACGCCGAGTTGAAGGGGGACGTGAACGCGATCCTCGGCTGGTATCAGGCCCGCGGCTGGATCGCCGCGAAGGTGGGTCCCGCGCAGGTCCGGGAAGGCTCGAAACCGGACCGGCTCCTCGTCCACGTCCCGATCGAAGAGGGTCCGCGCGCGTACGTCGGGACGCGCTCCCTCGAGGGGGCCGCGCCGGACGAAGCGGCTGAGCTCGAGAAGCGCCTTTCCGTCCAGGCCGGCCAGCCCTTCGATCCGAATCGCCTGCGCGCGGACATCTCCGCGATCCAGGAGTACTACCAGAACCGCGGCTGGCTCGAGGCCTCGGCGCGCGACGAGTATCGCGTCTCCCCCGACGGGACCCGCGTGGACGTGACGTACCAGGTCGTCGAAGGGACGCGCTCCTACTTCGGCAAGACGATCGTGCGCGGCAACGTCGTGACCCGAAACGACCGGATCCGGCGGCTGACCGCCTGGACGGAGGGGGCTCCCTTCTCGGAAGAGAAGCTCCTCGAAGCGCAGCGGCTGCTCTCGCGCACGGCCGCCTTCCGCCGCGTGGAGGTCCGCCCCGAGCCGCCCGATCCGGCCGGGCACGAGCGGAACGTCCAGGTCGAGCTCCAGGAGGGCCGGCCCCTCTCGCTCCTCTACGGCTTCGGCTACCAGTACGTCCCCGACGCCGGAGAGAACCGCAACGATCCCTTCGTCGTCGGCGGGGTCGCGACGCGCAATCTCTTCGGCGGGCTCCGATCGGCGGGGCTGGAAGGACAGATCAACCTCTCGGGACGCTATCGGCTGCAGCTCTCCTACCGCGATCCGTTCCTGATCGGCAACGGCTATCCGTTCGCGTCGGTCCTCTTCGCCTCGCGCGAGACGATCCAGAACGTGAACCTCGAGCGATTCGGCTTCGTGAACGAAGTCTCGCACGTCTTCTGGACGTACTTGCGCACGTCGCTCCGGGCCGAGTACCAGAGCATCCGCCCGACTCAACCCGGACGAGTTCTCGGTCGTCGAGCTGCCGCGCGCCGATCAGCCGATCGAGGAGGCGACGATCGGGCCGGCGTTCTTCTACGACCGGCGCGACGACCCGATCGATCCGCACAAGGGCTACTACTTCTCGGTCGCGGGCAAGTACGCGTTTCCGGTCTTCTCGGCCGAGGCGCGTTACACGAAGTTCGCCGTGCAGGCGACGCGCTTCCAGCCCCTCGGCCGGGCCGTCTTCGCCGTCTCGGGCCGCTGGGGCGGGATCTTCCCGTACGGCCCCTCGAGCGTCCCCGTGCCGATCGCCGAGCGTTTCTTCGTCGGCGGGCGCTCGACGGGGCGCGCCTTCGAGACGGACCTGCTCGGCATCCCGTTCGACCCGCAGACGCCCGGGTCCGCCGACACGGCCACGGTGGACTTCACGACGCAGGCGACCCCGCACGTGCCGGACGACGGCCAGGGGAACTGCCCGGACACCTTCGAGGATCACGAAAAATTCGACTGCCACTCCGGCCCCCGCATCATCGGAGGGAACGGCTTCCTCTCGTTGAACGCCGAGCTGCGTTTCCCGATCGCCGGCAACCTCGGGGGGGTCGTCTTCTACGACGCGGCGCAGGTCTGGAGCCGGTTCACGAGCGTCAAGCTGTCGTTCGAAGGCGCCGACGGGCTGCGGCAGGGAGCGGGGGTCGGCCTCTTCTACATGCTTCCGATCGGACCGCTGCGCGCCGAGTATGCGTGGAAGCTGAACCGGCGGCTCGTGCCCACGGACATCGTGGACGTGACCGACAAGCTGAACCCCCAGGTGCTGCTGCAACGCCAGGAGCTCGAGAGCCCGGGCCAGTTCTATATCTCGATCGGCTTTCCCTTCTGAGGGAGGCCGGCCGGCGCCGCGGAGAGCTTCCGCTCCTCGTCGGCCATGGCCGCCCGGAGCTCTTCCGCGTCGTCCTCCGTCGAGGAGGAGAGTGCGGTGAAGGGGGCCTCGGAAAGGGCCTCGCGCCAGGGGAGCGACGGAAGCCCGCCGTCGCGGAGTGCGTGTGCGAGCTTCAGGGTCCGGAAGGCGTCGAACCAGGTGTGGAGGTGCCGGCGGAGCGTCTCGGGGTCGGCCGATCGCTCGCGAGCCTCCGCCATCGCCCGCGAGACGCCCATCTTCTCGAGCGACTCGCGCAAAAGGTCGGTGCGGAAGAACGGGTTCTCGGCGGGGAGCTCCCCGAGCGCGCGGGCGGGATCGCCCGTCTCGGCCAGGCGCTCGATCACCGAGAGCCACGCGGCGAGGTGCGCGAAGACGAGCGGGTGATACAGGCGGAAGTTCGCGAGGGGCCGGCGGCCGCCGGTCAGGTCGCGCAGGGCCCGCCCGGTTCCGAAGGGCACGCGGTCGGAAGGCCGGCCTTCGAGCGTGAGCGGCGGAGCCCGCGAGGCGCTCGATCGCGCCGATCTTGGCGAGCTTGTCGAGGACGTAGAAGTCCTCGGCGGCGTTCTTGCGGGGGAACCCGCGGACCTCGGCGTAGGCGCGCGCCGGGATGGCGAGGCAGCTGCCCATGCTCTGGTAGGCGTAGGGCGAGCCGGCCCACTCGAGTCCGAGCACGTAGTAGCGGAGCGAGATCTCGTAGAGCCGTCCGGCGAGCGCGAGGTCCGGATCCTCTTCGAACCGATGCGCGTAGAAGTAGACGGCCGCCGCCGTCTCCCCGGCGTCGAACGGCGCGGTCTGCTCGAAGTAGTCGCGGGGGAGCACCGTGTCGGCGTCGGTGTTGTGGAGCCAGACGGAGGAGATCCGCCCCGAAGCGCGAGAGGGCGAGCGCGAGGTCGTTGCCGATTTTTCGGGCGAGCCCCACTCCCTGACCCTCGGGGAGGAAGTGCCCCGGGCAGGCGCGGTCGATTCGGAGGAGCTTCCCCCCGGGGACGTCGTGGAGCCGCGCGGCCGGGCCCTCGGAGAGGACCTCGGGCGCGGGGAGCTCCCGCTCGAAGCGGAGGGCGGCGGCGCGGTTCGCCTCGTGCACGGCCGCGGGGGAGTCGCTCCGCGCGTTGACGACGACGACGATCAGGACCGGCCCATCCGGCCCCGCGGGCACGGACGCGAGGAGGCGGAAGAGACTCTCCCGCTCCCCGTAGGCCGGCACGACGAGGACGTGGCCGAAGCGGCCCGGGATCCGGTCCGCGAGCGCCGCCTCCGGCTCGGCGTGGCGGGCGAGATACTTCGCGACCGCCTTGCTCTCGGGCGCCATCAGTACATCGCCGCGCGCACGGGGAGCTCTCGGACGACGCGGGCCTCCGCCTCGAGGAGCTCGTCGAGCCGTCCGGCGACCTCGCCCGCGGGGAAGTAGGTCGAGGCGAGCCCGAGATACGTCTCGTGGTGCCGGACTTCCGCGCGCGCGAGCTCGCGGTAGAAATCCTTTGTCTCCCCCTCGGGCAGCGCCGCGGCGACCAGGCCGAAGCGCTCGCAGCCTCGCGCCTCGACGATCGCCGTCGCGAGGAGCCGGTCGAGAAAATACGCGTCGCTCCCCTTCCGATACTCCCGGGAGAGCGAGCGAGACGTACGGGTTCGCCGTGTCGGGCGCCAGGGTCCGGCCTCGGGCCACGAGCATCTCCCAGACGCGGGCGAAGTGCTCGAGCTCCTCCCGCGCGAGCTCGATGCACGCGCGCACGAGCGCCGTCCGGTCGGGGTAGTGGGCGACGAGCCCGAGGGCCGTGGCCGAAGCCTTTCGCTCGCAGGCGGCGTGGTCGAGGAGGAAGGAGTCGAAGTCCGCGAGGACGGCCTGCGACCCACGCCGGGGGCGTTCGGCTGGCGAGCTTCATCGGCGAGAGCGTTCCCTTCTCCGCGATTCTCCGGTCCTCCGGCGTCCGACCTCGGTCCTGTCCTATCCGCCGCTGACGGCGGGGAGGATCGAAATCTCGGCGTCTTCCGGCAGGGGTGTGGCGAGGCCGTCGAGATATCGGATGCTCTCCTCGCCCACGAAGACGTTCACGTGCGGCCGCACGTCCCCCTGTTCGGTCAGGACGCGTTCGCGCACGCCGGGATGGAGGCGGCCGAGGCGGTCGAGCGCCGCTCCGACCGTCTCGACGTCCCCCGACAGCACCACTTCGCGCCGCTCTCCGGTGAACGGCGCGAGGTACGAGGCGAGGCGGAATCCGGACCGGCATCAGGCGGCCCGGCGCCGGCGCCGCGAGACCGCGCGGCGGGCCCGAGCCGGCCGACGCTTCTCGCCGGCACGGGCGGCCTTCACGCACGTGATGGGAGGAAGTCCCTCGGCGATCGCCTGCCAGGTGCGGCCCTCGTCGCGCGAGGCGAAGAGCTTGCCGGAGCGCGTTCCGAAGTAGACGCCGACCGGGTCGAAGTCGTCGGCGCAAAGGGAGTCGCGCAGCACCGTTTCGTAGGCGAGCTTCTGCGGCAGGCCCCGCGTCTGCGCCTCCCAGGTGCGGCCGCCGTCGCGCGTCCGATAGACGCGCAGGCGCGCCTCGGGCGTGCACCGGAACTCGTCCGCCGCGAGCGGCAGGACCCAGATCGTCTCGCCGTCCCGGGGGTGAATCGCCATCCCGAAGCCGAAGTCGGAGGGGAGACCGCGGCCGATGTCCTTCCAGGAATCTCCTCCGTCGTCGCTCCGATACACGCCGAAGTGATGCTGGAGGTACATGCGCCGCGGCCGGTCGGCGTCGCGAACGACCTTGTGCACGCACTGCCCGAACTCCGGCTCCTTGTCCGGTAGGAAATAGGCGGAGATCCCGCGGTTGCGCGCCTTCCACGTCGCCCCCCCGTCGTCGGAGCGGTAGACGCCGCCGGTGGAGACGGCGACGGCGAACCGGTCTCCCGGCAGCAGCGTGTGGAGGCAGAGACCGCCGCCTCCCGGCATCCACTTGGTTCGGTGCGGGTGGTTCCAGAGGCCCTCGTTCAACTTCCAGCTCTCGCCTCCGTCGCGCGACGTGAAGAGCGCCGCGGGCTCGACCCCGCAGTGGAGCACGTCGGCCTCGTCCGGGCCGCCCGGCGCGATCTGCCAGATGTTCGCGAGCGAAGCGCCGGCCTCGGCCGGAAATCGGAGAAGCGGCACCTCCGACCGCTGCCAGCTCCGACCGAAGTCGTCGGAGGAGACGAGCTCCGCCCCCCAGTGCATGCTCTTGGGGGCGGCCCAGAGGCGCCGGCGCCCGGCGCGGCCGTCGAAGGCCATGGCATAGACGGAGAGGCCCGGAAAGTGCGGCCCGCCGATCTCCCATTTCCGTCGCGCCGGGATCGGCGCGGAGGAGAAACGCCCCTTTCATGGTCCCGACGAGGAGGATCGGGTCGCCGGTCTCGACGTGGATCGGCGCCGCGGCCACTTTCGGCTTCATGGGATCGAGCGTAGCACGGGGAACTCGTCGGGATCGCTAGGGGAGCCAGCTCCGATAGATCCTCTCGACCCGGCGCTCGAGCTCTTCGAGCGATCCGTCGTTGACGATCACGTCGTCGGCCCGATCGAAGGCCTCGGAGGGCGCGATCTGCACCGACATCCGGCGGCGGGCGTCCTCGGCGTCGCCCGCCCTTCTCCTCCCACCGCCGGAGGCGCTCGGCTTCCGGCGCGACGACGAGGAGAATGCGGTCGTAGTCCGACTCGGTCTTCGACTCGAGGAGCTGCGAGGCTTCCGCCACGGCGACCGCCTTTCCGCGCCGCTCTGCCTCGGCGAAGCGGCGCGCCCGCTCCTCGCGGACGAGCGGGTGGATGCGCGCCTCGAGCGCGTGGCGCCGCGCGGGATCGGCGAAGACGAGCCCGGCGATCTTCGCCCGGTCGACGCGCCCGCGGGAGTCGAGCGACGGCCTCGCCGAAGAGCTCCTTCGCCGCGGCTTCGCCCCGCCCGCCCGGGGCGTAGAGGCCGCGCACGATCTCGTCCGCGTCGAAGACTTCGGCGCCGAGGCGCTCGAGTATCCGGGCGACCGTCGACTTTCCGGATGCGAGGCCGCCGGTGAGCCCGACCCGCAGCACGAGTTCAGCGCGGGGCGGGGAGATCGCGGACGACCTCGCCCCCCTTCATCACCCAGTCGATCCGGGAGAGGACGGAGACGTCGGCGAGCGGGTCTCCCGGGACCGCGACGAGGTCCGCCCAGGCCCCGGTCTCGACGACGCCGGCCTTCCCCTGCCAGCCGAGGAGCTCGGCGGCGACGGTCGTCGCGCTGCGGATCGCCTCGATCGGGGTCATGCCGAGCTTCACCTCCCACTCGAATTCCTTCGCCTGGTTGATCTCGGTCCACGGGAAGCCTCCGGCGTCCGTCCCGAAGGCGATCTTGACGCCGGCCTTGCGGGCGTTGGCGAGCGACCGCGCGTGCGCCTTCGGCAGCTCTCCGCAGACCGCGCAGCCGGCGGCCGCGCGCGGGCCGGCCACGTAGTTCGCCACGGTGAGCGTCGGGCAGAGGAACGATGCCCTTGCGCGCCATCTCCGCGGCGAGCCTCGGGCCGGATCGAGTCGCCGTGCTCGATCGAATCGACGCCGGCCGCGACGGCGAGGCGCGCGCCCGTGTCGGAGCGCGCGTGGGCCGCGACCTTCAGTCCCTGGGCGTGCGCTTCGGAGACGGCCGCCTCGATCTCCTCCTTCGTCCAGTTGGGAGGCGAGTCCACGTAGCCGTCCTCGGTCAGCCGCAGCCCGCCCGTGTTGGCGTAGATCTTCAGCCAGTTGGTCCCGTAGGAGAGCCTGCTCGCGCACCGCGCGCGCGGCAGCCGTCCGCGCCGTCGCAGGTCATGACGCCGATCGGAAACTTCCAGTCGGGGCGGAAGTGGGTGATCGGGTAGCTGCCGGTCGTCGAGAGCGCGGGCCCGACGACCTGCATCCGCGGGCCCGGGATCACGCCCTCGTTCACCGCGTCGCGCAGCGCGACGTCGTCGTAGCCCGCACCCTCGGTCTCGAGGTCGCGGATCGACGTGAAACCGTGCTCGAGGGCGATCTTGAGCGCCCGGACGGCGCGCGCGACCCGGTGGGCCGGGTACTCCTGGAGGATCTGGTACGTGGTACTCGGGCTCCGTGGCGTCTCCCTGGAGGAGCGACGTGGGTGTGGACGTCGGCGAGGCCGGGCAGGAGCGTCCGGTCGCCGAGGTCGATCACCCTCGCGTCCGGCGGCGACGGCGGCGCCGACGCTCTCGATCCGGCCGGCGCGCACGACGACGACCGGGTTCGAGACGTAGCTTCCCGGCGCGGACGTCGAGCAGCCGGGCGGCGCGCACCGCGATCGGCGCCGGTTCTTCCGCCGGCGCGGCCAGGGCGGCGAGCCCGGCGGCGAGGCCCCACACGGCGAGCTTCTTCATCGTGGTTCTCCTGGCAGCGGATTCTAATGCGCCCCCGCCGGTCGCGGCGGGCGGCCGGGGAGGACCTAGTCCAGCAGCTCGCCGCGGGTGACCGTCACGGCGCGGCCGATCAGGGCGACGCGCCCGTCCCCGCCGACGCGAACTCCGACCGTGCCGCCCGCGAGCGGAAGCCTGGAACCCGGTGAGCTCCCGCCGGCCGAGCCGATCCGCCCAGTAGGGCGCGAGGCTGCAGTGCGCCGAGCCGGTCACCGGGTCCTCGTCGATGCCGGCGGCCGGAGCGAAGAAGCGGGAGACGAAGTCGAATTCCGGGGAGGCGGAGCGCGCGGTGACGATGACTCCGCGATCCGGCCGCGTCGCGGCCGCGAGCGCGGAGAAGTCGGGGGAAAGCGCCCGCACCGCTGCCTCGTCCGAGACCTCGACCAGATAGTCGAGCCGGTTCCTCCCGAAGAATCGGGGCGCGGCGACGCCGAGCGACTCGAGGAGGCCCGCGGGCGGCGGCAGCGGCGACGCGGGCTCGGCCGGGAAGTCGAGCTCGATGGCGTCGCCCCGGGGCACCGCCCCGAGCCGGCCGCTCTTCGTCGAGAAGGAAAGCGGCACGCCGGCCGGCGCCAGGCCCGACTGCCACAGCGCGTGCGCCGAGGCGAGGGTCGCGTGCCCGCAGAGCGCCACTTCGACCGTCGGGGTGAACCAGCGCAGATCCCAGACGCCGCCTTCGCGGCGGAGAAAGGCGGTCTCGGAGAGGTTCATCTCGCGCGCCACGTCGGCCATCCAGCGCTCGCTCTTCTCCTCCGAGAGCACGCAGACCGCGGCCGGGTTGCCGGCGAAGGGCCGATCCGTGAAGGCGTCCACGACGAAGAGCGGCGTTCCCATGCGGCGAGTTCTACCGGACCGCCGCCGGGAGGAAAAGGGCCACTCCGCCGGCCGGTGGACCGGTGCAACCGGGCGGGGGAGCGCCGCCAGGACGCGCTCCGGATCGCCCGGCGCTGCCCGCACCTCGCGCACGGAGGCGAGATCGAGTTG
This sequence comes from uncultured Acidobacteriota bacterium, assembly GCA_963707935.1. Classification (GTDB taxonomy): domain Bacteria; phylum Acidobacteriota; class Thermoanaerobaculia; order UBA5066; family Gp7-AA6; genus DATBFU01. The sequence goes on from CAVPRN010000005.1 coordinate 403,040, forward strand.
AGGCCAATCGAGTAGTCCACTTCCCGGGCGGCCGCCCGGCTCTCCGCCGCCCGCCTGCAACCCCGCACCGGCTTCCGACGTAATCTCCCGCGATGGCGATCGTTCGGCGGCTTGCGCCGGGTCTCCTCGGCCTGGCCCTCCTCCTCGTCCTTTCGTCCCTCTTCGCGCAGGCGCCGGGCGCCGCTGTGCGGGAGGCGACTCCCGCGGCGACGATGTCGATCGAGGAGTACGAGCCGAAGTCGACGCTCGTCGTGCCCGGGCATCTCGTCCCGCGGGCGAAGTACCCCTTCATCGACGTCCACAACCATCAGGACACCGGCACGTCGGCCGCGGACGCCGCGACGCTCGTCCGCGAGATGGACGAGATCAACCTCCGGGTCATGGTGAACCTCTCGGGCGGCCAGGCGGAGGAGTTCGTCCGCGGCCTCGCAGAATCTGAAGGGGCGGTACCCGAAGCGATTCGTCGTCTTCGCCAACCTCGATTTCTCCGGGATCGACGATCCGACGTGGGGACGGAAGGCGGCGACGCAGCTCGAGCGAGACGTCCGAAACGGCGCGCAGGGGCTGAAGATCTTCAAGAACTTCGGCATGACGGTCAAGGACTCGGCAGGCCGGCGAATCGCGGTGGACGATCCGCGCGTCGATCCGGTCTGGGAGAAGTGCGCCGCGCTCGGGATTCCGGTGCTGATCCACACGGCCGAGCCGAAGCCGTTCTTCGAGCCGCAGCGACCGGTACAACGAGCGGTGGCTCGAGCTCCAGCAGTTCCCGCAGCGCGCCCGGCCTCCCGACAAGTACCCGCCGTGGGAGCAGCTGATCGGCGAGCAGCACCGGCTCTTCGCGAACCACCCGCGGACGAAGTTCATCGACGCCCACCTCGGGTGGCTGGGCGGCGACCTCGCGCGGCTCGGACAGTTGCTCGACGAGCGTCCCAACGTCTACACCGAGATCGGCGCCGTGCTCGCGGAGCTCGGGAGGCAGCCGCGCTTCGCGAGGGCCTGGTTCGATCCGGTATCAGGACCGCGTCCTGTTCGGGAAGGACGCATGGGCCGCCTCCGAGTATCCGGTGTACTTCCGCGTGCTCGAGACCGCGGACGAGTACTTCGACTACTACCGCAAGCGGCACGCTTTCTGGAAGATGTACGGCCTCGATCTGCCCGACGACGTCCTGAAGAAGATCTACTACAAGAACGCGCTGGCGGTGATGCCCGGCCTCGACGCTTCGGAGTTCCCGAAGTAGGAGCGTCCTCTTGCGCACGCGGATCTGCGAGCTACTCGGCATCGAGCGCCCGGTCGTCTCGGGCGGGATGGCGCTCGCGAGCGGGGTCGATCTCGTGGCGGCGGTCTCGGAGGCGGGGGGCCTCGGCATCCTCGGCGGCTCGGGGATGGCGGCTTCCGAAGTCGCCGACGCGGCGCGGGCCCTGCGGCGCCGCACCGACAAGCCGTGGGGCGTGAACCTCCTCCTCTTCCGGGCCGACGCCGCGGCGATCGACGGTCTCCTCGCGTCGAAGCCGCCGGTCTTCTCGACGGCGTGGCCGTGGCCCGAGCAGGACCTCGCGGAGATCTTCGGCAAGGCGCGCGCCGCCGGCGCGAAAGTCGTCCACATGGCCCCGACGGTCGGGGAGGCGCGCCGAGGCGCGGAGGCGGGGGCCGACGCGATCGTGGCGCAGGGGACGGAGGGGGGCGGTCACGTCGGGCTCATGGGGACGCTGACGCTCGTGCCCCAGGTCGTCCGGGCGATCTCGCCCGTGCCGGTGCTCGCGGCGGGCGGCATCGCGACGGGGGCGGGGCTCGCGGCGGCCCTGGCCCTCGGGGCCGACGGCGTCCTCCTCGGCACGAGGTTCCTCGCGACGGAGGAGGCGCCCATCGCCGCGGCGTACAAGCGGGCGATCCTCGCGAGCGACGGCCACGACACGCTCCTGTCGGAGATCCCCGACATCGCGAACTCGAGCGTCTGGCCCGGCGCGTTCTCCCGCGTGGGGCGCAACCGCCTGATCTCGGAGTGGAGCGGGCGGGAAGGCGAGCTGCGCCTGCGGCGCGCCGAGGTCGGCGCGCGAATCCGCCGCGCGCGCGAAGCGGGCGATCCGGATTACACCCCGCTCTTCTACGGGCAGGACGCCGGGCTGATCGACGCGATCGAGTCGGCGGGGGCCGTCGTCCGGCGGATCGACGAGGAAGCGGACGCGATCCTGCGGCGCTTCGGCGGAAAGGCCGGGTAGGGCGATGGAGCTCGTCGCGCGTCGCGCCCTTCCTCGAGCAGTGGGAGAAGGTGCGGGGCCGGACGCGCCGCGTCGTCGACTGCATCCCCCCGGACCGGCTCGAGTGGGCGTGGAAGCCGGGGAAGTTCACGCCGGGGGACCTCGTGCGCCACCTGGCGGGCATCGAGCGCTGGATGTACGCCGAGAACGCAATGCGGCGCCCGTCCCGCTACGCCGGCCACGGCGAGGAGCTCGCCTCGGGCTGGGCGGCCGTCCGCGACTACTTCGAGCGGCTGCACGCCGAGTCGATGGAGATCTTCCGCGGGCTCTCGGACGCGGACCTCGCGAAGCGCTGCGTGACGCCGGGCGGCGCCGAGATCTCCGTCGGCAAGTGGCTGCGCCTCATGTTCGAGCACGAGATCCACCACCGCGGCCAGATCTATCTCCAGCTCTCGATGCTGGGGGTGGAGACGCCCCCGCTCTACGGGCTGACGTCCGAGGAAGTCCGCGCGCGGAGCGTCCCGCCCGGAGGAGGAAGGGAGGGATCGTGACGATCGCGAAGGTGAACCTGGCGCAGAAGCTCTCGCTCTTCTCGGATCGGTGGAGCCCGAAGATCGTCGGGGAGGTCAACGACTTCTACGTCAAGCTCGTGAAGCTCCAGGGGGAGTTCGTCTGGCACAAGCACGACCTCGAAGACGAGCTCTTCCTCGTCCTCGCCGGGCGGCTGACGATCCGATTCCGGGACGGGGAGGTCGAGCTCCGGCCCGGGGAACTCGTGGTCGTGCCGAAGGGCGTCGAGCACCTGCCCGTCGCCGACGAGGAGGTCCACGTGATGCTCGTCGAGCCGAAGTCGACGTTGAACACCGGGGACGCCGTGACCGATCGGACCGTGGAAGTGCTCGACCGGCTTTGAGCGACTATATCAGAATTGATATAGCTGCGGCCTCTTCGATCGCGGCCGGGGTCTAGCCGTGCGTTCCGCTGCGCGAGAACGCCGCGACCGTCGGGCGCGCGGTCCTCGCGAGGACGCGCACGAACTCCGTCAGATACGCCGGCGGGCGGCGCCGCCGGAGAAACGCGGCGCTCCAGCGCCGGGGCAGGCCCTGCCGGGTCACGCGCTTCAACGCGAGGGCGCCGCGGGCCGTGTGGGGCTCCGCGGCCCAGCGCGCCATCACGGCGACCCCCTGCCCGGCGCGCACCATCTCGAGCATCGCCTCGGTCAGCTGGATCGGAGTCCAGCGCCGGGGCTTGACCCCGGCCGGCTGGAGGACGGCGGTGAAGATCGTCAGCTCCGATTTCGGCGCGTCGTACGTGATCAGGTTCTCCGACGCGAAGTCGCGCGCGGACAGAAACGGGGCGCGGCGCAGACGGTGGTCCGCCGGGAGGACGGCGACGAGCTCGTCCTCGAAGAGCGGCTCGAGCGCGATGCGGGAGCTGCGCACGGGGTCGCTCACGATGCCGACGTCGATCCTCCCGTCGAGCAGCGCCGGCACCGGCTCGCGCGTCGCCTCGACCACGATCTCGACGTCCACCGCGGGGAAACGCTCCTGGAAGGCCTCGAGGGCCGCGGGCAGCCAGTGGTAGCAGGTGTTGCACTCGGTCGAGACCCGGACGGTGCCCTCGACGGAGCGCTCTCCGTCGCGCACTTCGGACTCGGCCCGCGCGAGCTCCACGAGGACGAGCGTGGCGGATTCCTTGAGGCGCAGTCCCGCCGTCGTCGGCCGCATGCGCCTCCCCTCCCGCAGGAAGAGCGGCCGGCCGAGGGCGCGCTCGACGTCGCGCAGCTGATGCGAGAGCGCGGACGGGGTCAGGTTCAGACGCGCGGCCGCCGCCGTGAGCGAGCCTTCCTCGCACACGGCCGCGAGGAGCTTCAGGTGCCGCACTTCGAGGGTGGGAGAGGGCGCCGCGGGCTTCATGAGCGATATGAACATATCTCATCGCAGATGTGAAAACAAAGAGATTGTTTTGAAGTTGTCGCAGGACTACGTTGCCTCCGTGCGAGTCGGCGTCGTCGGTTGCGGCCGGATGGGGCGCGCGCTCGGCCTCGCCTCCGCCCGGGCGGGGCACGAGGTCGTCTTCGGCTCCCGCCGCCCGGAGGCCGCCGCGCGCGCGGCCCGGGACGCGGGACGGGGCGCCCTGCCCGGCACCCGCTCGGAAGCCGTGGCGCACGCCCGCCTCGTGCTCCTCGCGACGCGCTGGCAGGAGACGTTCCACGCCCTCGCCGGAGCGGGGAGCTTCGCCGGCCGCGTCGTGCTCGACGCGACCAACCCGTCGACCCCCGACGGGCTCGAGCTCGTGCTCGGCCACGTCACTTCCGGCGCCGAAGAGATCGCGCGCGCGGTCCCGCGGGCGCGCGTCGTCAAGGCCTTCAACCACGTGTACGCGGAGGTCGTGGAAGCGGGCCGGCGCTTCGGCGGGCTTCCCGCCACGGTCTTCTACTGCGGCGACGACCCGGAAGCCGTCGGCCTCGTCGCCGCCTTCATCGAATCCCTCGGTTTCGACGCGGAGTTCGCGGGACCGCTCCGGTCCGCCCGGTGGCTCGAGCCGCTCGCCCAGCTCGCCGTCGAGCTCGTCGAGGGGCGGGGCCGGGCGCCCGGGAGCGCGGCCTTCGGTCTGCTGCGGGCCGGGAGCGAGCCGGACGCCGCGGCGGGCCTCGCGGGAAGGGTCTCTGCGGAAGCATGAGGAGGTTCGCGCCATGAGGAAGGGGGCCCCCGCCGCGGTCACGGATTTTCCGACGGTCTATCGCGAGATCGCGACCGAGACCCTCCTCTCGGTCTACGAGGCCGCGCCGGCGCGGATCGCCGGAGCGGTCGAAGGGCTCGGGCCGGAGGAGCTCTCGGCCCGCCCGATCCCGGGCAAGTGGTCGATCCAGGAGATCGTCTGCCACGTCGCGGACTCGGAGACCTGCGGGGCGCTCCGCTTCCGGCTCGCCCTGGCGCAGCCCGGCTCCGCGCTCCCCGCGTACGACCAGGACCGGTTCGCCGACGCGCTCGCGTACGCGGAATTCGACCGCTCCCTCTTCTCCGACACGCTCGATCTCTTCGGACGCCTTCGCTCCCTCTCGGCGCGGCTGCTCCGCCGCGCGGACGCTTCGGCCTGGGGAAACACGGGCGACCACCGCGAGTGGGGGACGGTGACGCTCCGGCAGCTCCTCGAGATCTACGCCGACCACGGCGAGAGGCATCTCGCTCAGATCCTCGACCGGCGGCGCGCGATCGGCCGCCCGCTCTCGCTCGCGCTCCTGCTCCCCGAAAGGCTCTACTGACGTGGCCGCTCCGACTTCGCTCGAAGCGGCCGCGGCCTTCGCGGCCCTCTCGACGCCGGCGGTGGCCGACGCCTGCCTGCGCCGGGCGCTTCCGCTGCGGCTCGCCGCGCCGGGACTCGCCCCCGTCCTCCGCGGCGCGCGCGCCGCCGGCCGGGTCGTGCCGGCGCGCCACGTCGGGAGCGTGGACGTCTTCCTGGAAGCGTGCCGCGGCGCGGAGAAGGGGGACGTGCTCGTCATCGACAACGCGGGGCGCCGCGACGAGGGGTGCATCGGCGACCTGACGGCCCTCGAAGTCCGGGCCGCCGGCCTTTCGGGCATCGTGCTCTGGGGCGTCCATCGCGACACGGCGGAGCTCTCCGCGGTCGGCCTTCCGGTCTGGAGCTATGGCGCCTTTCCATGCGGGCCGCGTCGGCTCGACCCGCGTCCTCCCGACGCGCTCGCCCGCGTCGATTTCGGAGGGGAATCCGCCGGCCGGGACGACTTCGTCTTCGCCGACGACGACGGCGCGCTCTTCGTCGCGGCCGACCGCGTCTCCGACGTCCTCGCGGCCGCCGGCGCGATCGCGGGCACCGAGAAGGAGCAGGCGCGCCGGGTCCGCGAGGGCCGGACGCTCTCGCAGCAGTTTCGCTTCGAAGAGTTCCTGGCGCGCCGCCGGGATCGCCCCGGGCTCACCTTCCGCGAGCACCTGAAGGAGCTGGGCGGCGAGATCGAGGTGTGAGCCCTCCCGAGGCCCGAGCAATCGTTTGATAGTTCGAGCGGCGAGCGGGGTGTAGGTTAGAGCGCCATGGCGGACCTTCGCGCCGTCTCGGCCGAGTCGCGGCTCCCCCCGGAAGATCCGATCGCCCGAGCCCTGACGCGGGTCGACCGGCTCATCTTCCGGAGCCCGCTCCTCGCGATGGCGACCTTCCGGTGCCCGGCCGACGACCCCCTCTTTTCCGACTCGGGGCCGATCGGGAACGCCATCTTCGTCTTCCCGCGCACGGCGGTCGGCATCCGGCACGAGGGGCAGTCCCCCTTCGTCGCGAGCCCCAACCTCGTCACGTTCTACAACGCCGGGCAGGCGTTCACGCGGACGCGCCTCGCGCCGGAGGGCGATCGCTGCGACTGGTACGGGATCGAGCCGCGCACGATCGCGCAGGTCGTCGCGCGGTTCGATCCGGCCGCCGCGGACAGCGCCCGGCCGTTTCGATTCGCCTGGGGGCCGAGCGACCCGCGGACGTACCTCGAGCAGCGGCGTGCGTTCCTCCACGCGGCGGCGGCGGAGCGCCCGGACCGGCTCTACCTCGAGGAGACGATGATCCGGGTCCTCGACCGCGTCGTCGAGGGCGCGTCCCGGGCCAAGCGGGTCCGGGAGCGATCCGGCCCCGCCGGCCGGCGCCGCCACGAGCGGCTGGCCGAGGACGCCAAGGCGCTCCTGACCGAGCGCTCGGCCGAGCCGCTCGACTTGACCGGTCTCTCGCGCGACCTCGCCTGCTCTCCGTTCCACCTCTGCCGCGTCTTCCGGATCCAGACGGGCTTCACACTTTCGGAGTTCCAGCACCAGATGCGCCTCCGGACGTCGCTCGACCGCGTGACCGATCGCGGCACGCGCCTGACGGATCTCGCGCAGGAGCTGGGCTACGCGAGCCACAGCCACTTCACGCTCTTCTTCCGAAGGGCCTTCGGCGTCCCGCCGTCGGCGCTCCGCTCGCGGCGGTTCGGCGCCGCCGGCGGCGGGGAGGGATAGAACCTGGCCGGTCTCGCGATGAAGCCGGGCTGCGAGACGTGCGGCCGGGCGCTCCCCGAGGACGCGGCGGCCTCGATCTGCAGCGACGAGTGCACGTACTGCGCGGCGTGCGCCGAGAGGCTCGCGCGCCGCTGTCCCAATTGCGGCGGCGAGCTCGTGGCCCGGCCTCGGCGGGAGAAAGCGAGCCCGGCGCCGGGAGCGGGCGGTCCGCCGCCCCATCGGATCGTCGTCGCCGCGCTCGTCCGGAACGAAGCCGGCGACTACCTGCTCTGCCGGATGCCCGAGGACCGCGGCGTCTTCCCGGGGCAGTGGGGGCTTCCGGGCGGGGGAGTCGAGCCCGGCGAGACGCTCGAGCAGGCCCTGCGGCGCGAAGTCCGGGAAGAGGTCGGGCTCGAAATCGGCGAGATCCGGCCCCTCTTCTTCAAGGAGCGCCGCGCCCCGAAGCTCTTCCCCGACGGGAGCCGCCGGGAGCTCCACATGGTCTTCCTCGTGTTCGACTGCCGGGCGCTTCCGGGGAAGCCGCATCTGAACTCCGAGTTCGACGCGGCCGAGTGGGTCGCGCCCGGGCGCCTCTCCGGCTACGACCGAAACTCCGAGACGAAGGACACGTTCGCGCGAATCGGACTCTGAGGGCCCACCCGAGCGCCGCTCCGAATATCCTTCCGGCCGCGTGCGCGACGACACCGGGATCGGGGGGGCGCGGAGCCGCTTTCCGACGACGCGCCTCTCGGCGATCCGCGAGGCGGCGAGCGCGGACCGCGAGACGCGCGAGCGCGGTTTCACCGCCGTGCGTCGAGGCCTACTGGAAGCCCGCCTACAAGTACGTGCGCCTTCGGTGGCGCGAGGAGAACGAAGCGGCCGAGGACCTGACCCAGTCGTTCTTCGCGCGCGCCCTGGAGAAGGGCTGGCTCGCCGCGTACGATTCGAAGAAGGGGAGCTTCCGAACTTTTCTGCGGACGTGCCTCGACGGCTTCGTGGCCAACGAGAGGAAGGCCGCGCGCCGCCAGAAGCGGGATCCGGGCACGCCGCTCCTCCCGCTCGACTTCGAAGGCGCGGAAGGGGAGCTCGCGGAGCGCCCGATCCCCGCGGGCAAGTCGATGGAGGAGTTCTTCCACGAGGAGTTCGTGCGGTCCCTCTTCGGCGCCGCCGTGGCGGAGCTCGAAGCCGAGTGCGCGGAGCGGGGGAAGCGGGCGGCCTTCGAGCTCTTCGACCGCTACGACCTCGACCCCGGACCGGCGGGCACGCCGTCCTACGCGGACCTCGCGCGGGAGCTCCGGCTGTCGCAGACCGAGGTGACGAACCAGCTGGCCTTCGCCCGCCGGACGTTTCGCCGCATCGTGCTCGCGAGGCTCCGGCGGCTGACCGGGAGCGAGCGGGAGTATCGGGAGGAGGTCCGCTCGGTGCTCGGGGTTCGCCCTTCCGCGCGCGCCTCGGACTGATCCGGGGGGCGTCTCCCGGGGGGACGCCTTCTCGGAGCCGCGGCCTTCTCGAGCCGCCGCCGTCCTCCCGCTCGGGCCTTTCGTCCCCCTCCTCGGCGAAACTTCGGCGGAACCTCGGGACCGCAGGCGCGGGGAAGCCGTAATAATCGGAGGCGAAGGAGGAACGATGGCGCAGTTCGCGTTGACGGTCAACGGCCGGAGGGTCGAGGTGGACGCGGCGGACCCGGACATGCCGCTGCTCTGGGTGCTCCGCGACCGGCTCGGACTGACGGGCACGAAGTTCGGGTGCGGGATGGGCGTCTGCGGCGCCTGCACCGTGCTCGCGTCGCGGAGAGGCCGTGCTCTCCTGCCAGACGCCGATTTCGGCAGCGGCGGGAGGCCGGTTCACGACGATCGAGGGCCTCTCGAAGGACGGCGTCGCACCCGTGCCAGCGCGCCTGGCTCGAGGAGGACGTCGCCCAGTGCGGCTACTGCCAGCCGGGCATGATCCTGGAGGCGGCCTCGCTCCTCGCGGCAGAAGCCGCGGCCCACCGATTCCGACATCGACGCGGCCTTCGAGGGGCACGTCTGCCGCTGCGGGACCTACCCGCGCATCCGCCGCGCCGTGCACCGCGCGGGCGAGCTCTCGGGAGGCGCGCGATGAGCGCGTCGCGCCGGGACTTCCTGCGCCACGGTTCGCTCGCCGGCGGCGGGCGCTCGCTCTGCGGGTCCCGCTCCTCGCCGAGGCGGCGGCCGGCGCCGCGCGCCGGCGCGGTTCGCGCCGAACCCGTGGCTCTCGGATCGGCGGCGGACGGCCGCGTGACGCTCGTCGTCGCCCGGTCGGAGATGGGGCAGGGCGTGCGCACGTCGCTGCGCGATGATCCTCGCCGAGGAGCTCGAGGCGGACTGGACCGCGGTCTCGATCGAGCAGGCCTCGCCGTCTCCCGCCTTCGAAGACATGAACACCGGCGGAAGCGACAGCGTGATCTCCTCCTGGATGCCGCTTCGCCGGGCGGCGGCGGCGGCGCGGGAGATGCTGATCGAGGCCGCGGCGCGCGCCTGGAAGGTGGAGCCGCGGCGACTGCCGGGCGGAGAAGGGGGCCGTCCTCCACGCGGCGAGCGGGCCGCCGGCTCTCCTACGGCGCGCTCGCGCCGGCCGCGTTCGGAGCTGCCCGTGCCGGCGGAGCCGCGCTGAAGGACCCGAAGGACTTCCGGCTCGTCGGGACCCGCGTGCGGCGGATCGACGGCCCCGCGATCGTCACCGGTCGCGCGAAGTACGGTCTCGATTCGCGCGCGACCGGGATGCTCTTCGCCGCCGTCGCGCGCTGCTCCCGTCGCGGGAGGAAAGGTCGTCCGGCTTCGACGATCGCGAAGGCGAAGCGGGTCCCGGGCGTGCGGCAGGTCGTGTCGATCTCGACCGGCGTCGCCGTCGTCGCCGAAGACACGTGGGCCGCGCTTCTCCGGCCGCGACGCGCTGGAGGTCGCCTGGGACGACGGGCGGAACGCCTCGCTCGACGACCGCCGAGCTCCGGCGCCGGCTCGACGAAGCGGCCGGGAAGCCCGGCCACGTCTCGCGCCGGGACGGCGACGCCGCGGCGTCGCTCGCGTCGGCGGCGACGCGGATCGGAGCGACGCTACCGCGACCCGTTCCAGGCGCACGCCACGGTCGAGCCGGGGAATGCGGTCGCGCGCGTCTCCGGCGGGCGCTGCGAGATCTGGGCGCCCACGCAGAACCCGCAGCGCGTGCAGCGGGAATCGGCGAAGCTTCTCGGGATCGCTCCGGAGAAGGTGACCGTGCACGTGACGCTCCTCGGAGGGGCCTTCGGCCGGCGGCTCGGCGCGGACGAGGCGACCGAGGCGGTCGAGGTCGCGAACGCGCGGGCGGCCGCCCGGTCCAGGTCGTCCGGTCGCGGAAGGACGACTTCCTCGAGCGACTGTCTGCACCCGGCCGGGCGCGTGGACGTCGAGGCCGGCCTCGACGCCTCGGGACGGATCGTCGCGTGGAAGCAGCGCTACACCTCGCTACCACCTCTCGATGTTCGGCGCCTTCGATCCCGAATGCCGTCGATTCCCCCGACGTCAATCCCTGGGGGGGCTACGACAACCCCTACGCGATCCCGAACCTGCAGGCGGAGTGGCTGGACGTCGAGTCCCCGATCCCGACGGGAGCCTGGCGCTCCGTCTTCTATCCGCCGAACGTCTTCGCGCGCGAGTGCTTCCTGGACGAGATCGCGCACCGTCTCGGCCGGGACCCCCTCGACCTGCGGCGGGAGCTGCTGACCGGCGATTTCGCCTTCGCGTCCCGCCGCGTGGACCGATCGACGATCCGCGGGCGTGCTCGATCTCGCGGCTTCGAAGGCCGGATGGGGCTCCCCGCTCGCGGCGCCGGCCGGCCGGCGCTCGGGGCGGGGGATCGCGTGCAACGTCTACCACGGGCGCACCGCGGTCGCGCAGGTCGCGGAGGTCTCCGTCGGAACGGCGGGGGACGTGCGCGTCCACCGGATCGTCTGCGCGGTCGACTGCGGGCTCGTCGTCAATCCCCTCGGGCTCGAAGGACAGGTCGAGAGCGGGGTGGCGTGGGGCCTCTCCTACGCGCTGAAGGGCGAGATCACGATCGCGAAGCGGCCGTGTCGAGCAGGGGAGCTTTCGCGACTACCCGGTGCTCGCGCTGTCCGAGATGCCCGCGGTCGAGGTGCACACCGTGCGCGTCGGAGCGGCCCCCCTCCGGATTCGGCGAGATGCCGGTGCCGCCCGTGGCACCCGCCGTCGCCAACGCGATCTTCGCCGCGACCGGAACGCGCCTGCGCGCGCTCCCGATCCGTCCCGCGGACTTCGCCGGACGCCCCGACGCGCCGATCCGATGATCCGATGACCCGATGATCCGATGATCCGATGACCCGATTCTTCTAGGCCGGGTTCTCGATCGCGCGGATGTCGCAGGTGTGGCGGTCGACGCGCGCGTAGACGAACCAGGCGCCGTCCGGCGAGACGGCGATCCCGGACCAGCCCGCGTCGGTGAGCGGTGCGATCTCGACCGGCTCCGCCGCGCCCTCGGCGAGAAACGCGACCGAGCCGTGCGCCTCGCCGCGGCGCGCCTGCCGCAGATAGATGCCGCCCGACCCGACCGCCCAGTTGGCCCAGTCCTCCGGGGCGAGACGGTCGGTGACCCGCTCGGCCTCGGCTTCGGGGCCGGCGTCGAGCCGGCGTCGCCAGATGCCCGACGCGTCGGCGCGCGTGAAGTAGAGCCAGCGGCCGTCGAGGGACTCTTCCGCCGCGTATCCGCCCGGCGGCGTGGCGGGCGCGGTCTTTCCCGACGCGACGTCGAGCCTCCAGACCCGCCAGGAGCCGTCCCGGCGCGAGGCGAAGTAGATCGAGCGGCCGTCGCGCGACCAGCGCGGAACGAGCGCGTCGGACGATTCGAACGTCGCACGCGTCGGGCACGCCCCCTTCCGCCGAGACCGTGTAGAGGTCGGCGCGGGCGGGGACGCGTGCGGAGAAGACGAGGCGCCGGCCGTCGGGCGACCAGCGCGGCGTCTCGAGCCGCGCGCCTCCGAAGGAGGTCAGGCGCGTTGCGTTCCCGCCTTCGGCGCCGACCACCCAGATCTCCTCGCTCCCCGAGCGCGTCGAGACGAAGGCGACGCGCCCCCCGTCTGGCGAGACGTTCGGCTCGAAGTTCCACTCGTCGGTCGCCTCGGTCAGACGCCGGCGGCGCGGCGCCCGCGGGGCTCCGGCCCGCCGGCACCCGCCACAGGTTCACTTCGTAGATCCAGTTCTCGAAGGCCACGACGGCGGCGCGTGCGCGCGGCCGACGGGTGCTTGATCTTCGTTCCGCCGCCCGCGACCCAGACCGGCTCGCCGCCGCGCGACGGGACGCGCCAGAGGCTGTAGATGCCGGCGCGGCTGGAGGAGAAGACGAGGCTCTCCCCGTCCTCCGACCACGCGCTCCCCATCGTGTCGCGCTCGTCGAAGGTCAAGCGCTGCGGCTCACCTCCCTCGGAGCCCACGCGGTAGATGTCGTTGACGCCGTCGGTGCGGTTGCGCGTGAAGGAGATCGTCCGGCCGTCGGGAGAGAACGCGGGCGAAGTGTCGCCGAGCGATGCCCGCCGGCGGGCGCGTCAGGACGCGCCGCTCGAGCGTCTCGACGGCGAGGAGCTCGAGCGCGAGCGCTCCCGCAGTCGCCGCGGCGGGAGAGGGCGAGCCACCGGCCGTCGGGCGACCACGCGACGCGGCCGGTAGTCCGAGTCGCCGCACGGCGCGAGCGGCCGCTCGCTCGCCTCCGAGCGCCGAGACGAGCAGGATCCGGCAGTCCTCCGGCGACGCGCGCGTGAAGGCGAGGCGCTGCCCGTCGGGCGACCAGGCGGGTGTGCGGTCCTCGACCCCCGGCAGCGACGTGAGACGCAGCGGCGTCTCGCAGTCGAGGAGCGCGACGTAGAGGCTCATGGCCTCTCCGCTCCCGCCGTTCCACCCGAAGGCGACGCGCGTGCCGTCGGGGGAGACCGCCGGGTCGCGCTCGTTGCCGGGATAGGAAGTCACGGGCCGGATCCGCATCGCGGCCGGCTTGCGGGCGGGACCGTTCGCGCGAGAGGAAGAGGAAGGCTGCGAGGCCGGCCGCGGCGAGAAGGGCGGCGCCTACCGCCGCGCGGCGGGGGAGCGGGGAGCGTCCCGCCGCCCGAGCCGCTTCGGGAGCCCCCTCGGATGTCGCGGGCTCGCCCGCCTCCGACGGAGCCGCCGACAGCGGCGCGATCAACCGGTAGCCCGATTTTCGAATCGTCTCGATTACGCGGGGCCGGGCGGCGTCGTCCCCGAAGAGGCGGCGCAGCTCGCCGACGGCGCGCGTCAGGACGTCTTCGGTCACGAAGGCCCCGTCCCAGACGTCCCGGAAGCAGCTCCTCCTTGGTGACGACCTCGCCCGGGCGCTCCGCCAGGCGCAGGAGGACGCGCATCACTTTCGGCTCGAGCGACACGGTCTCGCGGGGCGTAACGACGCGGTTCAGGCGGGCTCGGACGACGCACCCCTCGAGCGCGAAGTCGCGCGCGGGCGGGCGAGTGGCCGGCGAGGGAAATCGCTCGACGCTCATGGACGGCTCGTGATCCTCCTCATCGGCTTACGGCCCGGCGCGCGCCGGGTTGCGCCCGCCGGTCGCTCCGGCGACCGAAGTGTCGTATTTTCCCACTGTGCGCTGGCTCACCGACGAGGCCGTCGCGAGACTCCAGAGGACGGCCGACCGGCCGGACGTCTCGGGCACCCGGTACGCGATCCGGGAGGAAATCGGACGCGGGGGCATGGGGACGGTCTACCTGGCCGAAGACACGGTGCTCGAGCGTCCGGTCGCCCTGAAGGTGCTCTCCCTCGAGGCCTCGGATCCCGCCGAGGCGGAGCGGCTGCTCCGCGAGGCGCAAGATCATGGCGCGCCTCGAGCACCCGGGGCTCGTCCCCGTGCACGATGCCGGCGTCCTCCCGGACGGACGGGTCTTCTACGCGATGAAGCGCGTGGAGGGCGCCCGGCTCGACCGGTACATGGAGGCGGAGCCCAGGCTCTCGGAGCGCCTCGCGGTGTTTCGCAAGATCTGCGAAGCGGTCGCCTTCGCGCACGCGCGGGGCGTCATCCACCGCGACTTGAAGCCCGAGAACGTGATGATCGGCTCCTTCGGCGAGGTGCTCGTGCTCGACTGGGGGGTCGCCCGGCGCGCGGCGGATCCGGCGGAGCCGGGCGGCACGGTGCTCGGCACGCGGGCCTACATGGCGCCGGAGCAGGCCGAGGGGAAGACGGACCGCGTGGACGCGCGCGCCGACGTCTACGCGCTCGGCGCCGTGCTCCAAGACCTGCTCGGCGGCGATGCCGTCAAGGCGCTCGCCGCCGTGGCGGCTCGGGCGAAGGCCGCGCGGCCGGAGGATCGATATCCCTCCGTCGAAGCGCTCTCGGCCGAGATCGGGCGCTATCTCGACGGGGAGGCGCCCGCGGCGCACCGCGAGACGCCGTTCGAGCGCGCGGCCCGCTTCTTCCGCCGGTATCGGACGGCGATCCTCCTGATCGCCGCCTACCTCGTCATGCGGGCGGCGATTCTGGTGTTCCTGGGCCGGTGAGGCGCGCCGCGGATCGCGCGGGCGCCTCAAGATTCGAAGACCTTCGGTTAATCCCTTTTGGAGGAGGATTCGCATGAGCAAGCCGGTGTTCGGCCTGGTCCTCGGAGGCATCCTCGGCATCTTCGACGGGCTGACGGCCCTCTTCACCCCGGAGGCCCGCGTGCAGATCGTCGGAATCGTCATCGGCTCGACGATCAAGGGATTGATCGCGGGCGTTCTCATCGGGTGGTTCGCGCGCAAGGTGAACTCGCTCCCCCTCGGAATCCTGTTCGGCGGGACGATCGGGCTCCTGCTCGCCTGGATCGTCGCTTCGTTCCCCGGTCCCGACGGGAAGCACTATTACTTCGAGATCATGCTGCCCGGCGCGATCGTGGGCCTCATCGTCGGATATGCAACGCAGAAGTACCGCGCCGGAGTCCCGCAGCGCGCCTAGGACACCGGCGAAGGGGCTGTTCAAGCGCGGTCCGGGATCGGGCTCGCACCCGTTCGCGTTCTCGTTGTGACGAACGGTTCTTTTTCTGTGACGAACCGCCATTTCTGCGTGCCGATCACCGTCCCGCTGGCGCCGAATCTTTTGGGACGAATCGCCGTATCAATGGGTCAGGAGCCCCGTTGCGCTACCGGGAAGAGAGCCCGCGAGGCCGTCTCGCACCGTTCGTCGAGTGCTTCTGGTATCTCGCCGACGAGGAGCGGGAGGGTCCGCGTCCGCTCGAGCGCCTCCTCCCGATCGGGTCGGTCGAGGTCGTCCTGCACCACCGGAGCGCCTTCCGGGAGTGGCGGGGTGAGGGCGGTCCGAACACCCTGGCTCGGGGCGTCGTCGCGGGCCAGCTGACGGGTCCGCTCTACATCCAGCCGGCGGGGCCGGTCGAGACGATGGGGATCCGATTCCGCCCGGGCGGCGCGTCCGCTTTCTTCGGCACGCGCCTGGACGACCTGACCGACCGCATCGTCGGCTTCTCCGACGTCTGGGGGAGCGAGGGGGAGCGGTTCGAGGAGCGGCTGCTCTCGGCGGAAGAGGACGCGGAGCGCTCGCGACTCGCCGAGGAATTCCTGCTCGCGCGGCTGTCGGCCGGCGGCCGGCGCGACGAACGGGTCGAGTTCGTGGCGGGCGAGATCCGGCGCCGGCGGGGCCGGGCGAGCGTCTCGCAGCTCGGCCGGGCGGCCGGGCTCTCCGCCCGGCAGCTCGAACGGCGCTTCGCCGCCGCCCTCGGGATCGGGCCGAAGGCGCTCTGCCGGGTCGTGCGGTTTCAGTCGCTCGTCGCGAGGCTCTCCCGCCTCCGGCGCCCGGACTGGGCCGGCCTCGCCTTCGACTTCGGCTATTCCGATCAGGCGCACCTGGTCAACGAGGTGCGCCGTCTCTCGGGACTGACCCCCCGCGGCCTCCTCGAGCGCCGCCGTGGCGCGGCCTCCGACGAACCGGGCTTCACGCTCGACGGGGGATCCGGGCTCCGGGTCTGCCCGGCTTCCCCGGCGCCGGCCGGCCTCGCGTAGGCGGCCGCCGCGGCGCGCGAAGGGCGATGTCGGATTCTTCCAAGACGCCCGGGCGCGCGAAACGTAGATTGCGGCGCATGTCGACCGTCAAGTCCGCCGCGACTCTTCCGACCCCGACCCCCGGCGCGCGCCCCGCGGCGCTCGGCCTCGTGCCGCGCCCGGCCGCTCCCCGCCTGCGAGCCCTCGTCGCGACGGCGGACCGCGATGCGAGAACGCGCGTGACCCGCTCGCTCGAACGACTCGCGAGCGTGGAGTCGCCCGAGGTCTCGAACGGCGCGGCCGCGATCGAGGCGATTCGCGCGCGGCGCCCCGACGTCGTCTTCCTGGACGTCGCGCTCCCGGGGCTCTCCGGCTTCGAGGTGCTCGCCGCCCTGGAGCCCGGCGAACGCCCCGCCGCGGTCCTCCTGACGTCCGAGCAATCCGACGCGTGCCGGGCCTTCGAAGTGGACGCGGCCGACTGTGTCGTCCGGCCCTTCGAGCCCGAGCGGATCTCGGCGGCTTTCGCCCGGGCGCAGGCGCGGCGCGAAGGGGCCCGGCCGTCCCCGTCCCGGAAGATGGAGGACTGGCTGCTCGTCAAGAAGGAGGGGCGCTCGATCTTCGTGCGCGTTTCGGACATCGACTGGATCGAGTCGTCCCGCAACAACGTCATCCTCCACGTCGGGCCGGAGCGCTACGTGCATCACGAGACGACGTCGGGGATCGAAGCGCGCCTCGATCCGAACCGGTTCCTGCGCATCCACCGATCCGCGATCGTGCGGATCGACCGGGTCAAGGAGCTCTCCCCCTGGTTCCACGGCGACTACCGCGTGACGTTGAAGGACGGCACGCAGCTGACGCTCTCGGAGGGCTACCGCGGCCGCTTGAAGCGCTTCCGGGGTTGACCCCCTCTCCCCGGCGGGGAGAGGGCGTCGAGTGAGGGGGATTCCTCCTTCGCCTTCCTCACAGCGGCAGCCGCAGCTCGGCGACGCATCCCCTCCGCGACGCCCGGTTCTCGAGCGTCAGGCCGCCCCCGTGGGCCTCGGCGATCTGTCGCGAGAGGACGAGGCCGATCCCCGAGCCGCCGGGCTTCGTCGTGAAGAAGGGGACGAAGAGGTTCTCCGTCCGCGTGAGCCCCGGGCCCTCGTCCTCGACGCGCACCACCGCCAGCGGGGGAGGTCCGCCGGAGCGCGACCAGGAGACGGCGACGCCGCCTTTCGTCTCGAGCGCCGCGTCGGCCGCGTTGCGGACGAGGTTGATCGCGAGCTGCTCGAGCTGGTCCGGGTCGGCCGAGAGGACGAGGGGAGGCCCCGGCGAGATCCGCACGGCGACCCGCGTCTCGAGCTCGGCGACGCGCCGAAGCAGCGGCTCGAGCTCGACCCGCTGGAAACGGGGAGAGGGGAGTCGGGCGAGCTGCGCGTAGGCCCCGGTGAACCGCGAGAGCGAGTCCGCCCGCGCCGCGATCACCCCGAGGCCGCGCTCGGCGTCCTCGCGCCAGTCGGGCGGGGGAGACTCCTGGGCGAGCAGCGACGAGAGGCTCCCGGCGATCGACTGGATGGGCGCGAGCGAGTTGTTGAGCTCGTGCCCGAGCACGCGGATCAGCCGCTGCCAGGCCTGGCGCTCTTCTTCGCGCAGAGGCCGCGACAGGTCGGCCAGGACGAGCAGATGATGCGGCCGGCCCCCCTGGCGGAAGGAGCTGCGCCGCACCTCCCACCGCCCGGCGCCGCCGGCGAAGGTCGTGTCGAGGATACGGGGCGTCTCCTCCTCGAGGCACCCCGCGAGCCCGAGCTCTTCAGCGCTCCGGTCGAGCAGGCGCGGCGCCGGTTGTCCGAGGAGCCTCTCCCCGGCGCGGTTGGTCAGCGCGAGCTTGCCCTCCTCGTCGAACGCGAAGATCGCGACGTCGATCTCCGCCATCACCCGCGAGAGGAGCGCCGTCGCTTCGAGGGCGCCGAGCCGCTGCCGGCGGAGCGTGTCCGCGAGCGCGTTGACTTCGAGAAGGACCTCGCCCAACGGGTCGGTCCCGCGGGCGCCGCGCGCGCGGATCGAAAAGTCTTCCTCGCGCATCGCCGCGAGGAGATTCGAGACGGTCTGGAGCGGCCGGACCACGCGCTCCCAGAGCGCCCGCAGGAACCCCGCGAGGCCGAGGAGGACGAGAGCGGTCAGGGTCCAACGGACTCGCGGCGTGTAGTCGCCGGTCCAGAGGATCGCGAGCGAGACGACGACGGCCGGCAGCCCGGCCGAGAAGGCGAGGAGGAGGACGCGCTTGTCGTGCGAGAGCGCTTTCATGGTGTCGTCGCCGGATGCGTCACGGGAGGAGGAGCACCTCGCAGACCCCTTCTTCCCGCATCCCGAGGCGGGCCGCGAGGCGTTGCGAGATGGGATTCGAGGCGTTCCAGTGCGCCGCGAGATTTCGCTCGGCCGCGTGGGAGAGCAGGGCGCGGGCCGCGGCGAACGCGAGGCCGCGGCCCCGGAAGGCCGGCCGCGTCGCGATCGCGACCTCGAGGGAGCTCGAGGCGATCGCGTAGGTCGTGGCCGCGCTCGCGACCCGCCCACCCGACACGACCGCGAACCCGGCGCCGTTTCGCTCGAAGTCCCGGGCGCTCTCGAAGACCTGCATCGCGTGCGGCGCGAGCTCGGAGTCGAGCTCCGCGGCCAGTCGCGCGTCCATCCGGACGAGCTCGAATCCCGCCGGCGGGTCGCCCGCCCCGTCGGCGCGCGCGCTCGCGACATAGCCCTTCATCGGCCGGTCGACGAGGCGCTCCCCGAAGAGCGCCTGCAGGACGCTGCGCCAGGCCGGATCGTTTCCGAAAACGAGCTCCCGCGAAGCGGCGATGGAAATCGCGAGCTCCCGCGCGGCGTCGGCGTCCGGAGCCCCGCCGAAGATCTCGTAACAGCCGATCGAGAGGCGCGCGGCGCCGTGTGTTCCGTCCGAAAGGTACGCGCGGCCGAGGCGTCCCTCGAGCACCGCGTCCACGACGGCGCGCAGCCGGCGGTGGCCGGCGAACAGGGGAGCGAGCCCGATCCGGTCTTCGGGGGAAAGCTCACGCATGGGCGCTCGCGCCGCTCGGGGCTACAGCCCGTGTTTCTCCATCCGGCGGTAGAGCGCGCTGCGCGAGAGGCCGAGCGCTTCCGCCGCGCGGCTGACGTTGCCGCCGTGCCGGGAGAGCGCCTTGCGGATCAGGACTCCCTCGACCTCCTCGAGGCTCCGCTCCTCGAGCGGCGCTTCCGCGCCTTCGCGCGGCGGATTGAGGCCCAGGTCGCCGGGGCGCACGCGGTTGCCCGGCGCCATCAGGACCGCCCTCTCGACGGCGTGGTCGAGCTCCCGGACGTTGCCCGGCCAGGAGTGGTCGAGCAGCACCTGCAGCGCGGCCGGCTCGAAGGCGGCGGGGTCTTTGCGGTATCGCCGGGCGTGCGCCTGCAGGAATTGCTGCGCGAGCAGCGGGATGTCCTCCGGCCGGCGGCGGAGCGGGGGCACGCGGATCTCGATCGTGTTCAGACGAAAGAGGAGGTCCTGCCGGAACCGGCCCGCGGCGACCTCGGCCGTCGGGTCGGCGTTGGTCGCCGAGAGGATCCGCACGTCCACCCTCCGTGTGCGCGACGATCCGAGGCGCTCGAACTCGCCGGTCTCGAGGACCCGCAGGAGCTTCCCCTGCTGGCTCGCCGGGACATTGGCGATCTCGTCCAGGAAGAGCGTCCCGCCGTCGGCGAGCTCGAATCGGCCCACGCGGTCCGCGCGGGCGTCGGTGAAAGCGCCCTTGACGTGGCCGAAGAGCTCGCTTTCGAAGACCCCCTCGGAGATGCCGCCGGCGTTCAACGTCACGAGCGGCCGCGAGGAGCGTCTCGACGCGGCGTGGAGCGCCCGCGCGATGACGCCTTTCCCCGAGCCGTTCTCGCCGACGATCAGGACGTTCGCGTCGGAGGGCCCGACCCGGGCGATGAGCTCGAGAACCGGGCGCATCGCCGGAGACTCCGCCACGAGCGTCGGATCGGGCTCCGGCCTCAGGATCCGGTTCTCCGCTTCGAGGCGCGCGCCGCGTCGCAGCGCCCTCCCGAGGGCGATCTGGGTGCGCAGGGTCGCGAGCAGGCGCGCGTTCTCCCACGGCTTCTGAACGAAGTCGCGGGCGCCCCGCCGCATCGCCTCCACCGCCAGGTCGACGCTCCCCCACGCCGTCATGACGATCACCGGAAGGCTCGCGTCGAGTTCCTGGAGGCGCCCGAGGAGGTCCAACCCCTCCTGCCCGGACGTCGTGTCGCGGGCGTAGTTCAGGTCGATCAAGACCGCGTCGAACTCGCGCTCGGAGGCGGCCGCCAGGACGGCGGCGGGCGAAGAGACGGTGACGCTCTCCATCTCTTCGGCTTTCAGGAGGAGGCGCAGGGCCTCCAGAACGTCCTTCTGATCGTCGGCGACGAGGACGCGGCTCGACGCGGCCATGGCGGAGCGAGCTTACCGTGCCCGGGAGCGAGTCACGCGCGGAACCGGGGCCGGGCCGTCACGATCGTGTGCGGCGCCTGGTCGAGCAAGAGCTTGCCACCGAACGCCGCGCGTCCCGATCCGAACCGGCGGCGGGCGAGCGCGTCGGAAACGAGCGCCACCCGGCTGTCGCGGCCGCGTCCGAGGTCCCGCAGCGCGTACCGGACTTCCGTCCGGCGAGCTTCCACGAGCGACCTCCGTTCCGTCCTACTCGCTCCGCAGCGCCCGGGCCGGATCGAGCCGCGTCGCCTTTCGCGCCGGGACGTAGCTCGCCGCGAGCGCCGCGGCCGCCAGCAGCGCGCAGATTCCCGAGAGCACCGACGGGTCCGTGGGGCGCACGGAATAGAGCAGGCTCGAGACGGCCCGGGAGAGCGCGAGAGTCGCCGCGAGGCCGACCGCGATCCCGATCGCCGCCAGGCGCATCCATCGCGCGAGGATGAGCGCCAGGACGTCGCGCGCCTGCGCGCCGAGCGCCATGCGGATGCCGATCTCGCGCCGGCTCTGGCCGACCGCGAGGCTGACCACGGCGTAGAGGCCCATCGTCGCGAGCCCCGCGGCGGAGGCGGCGAAGCCGATCGTGAGCCAGGTCCACAGTCCATCCGATCCGATGTCCTCGGCGATCCAGCGTTCCATCGTCTTCACGTCCGAGACGGCCTGGTCGGGTCGAATCGCGCGGATCTCGCGGATCGCCGCGCCGGCGAGGCCGGCCGGATCCGAGGTGGTTGCCACGACGAGGTGGAAGCTCGACTCCGGCGCCTGCGCGAGGGCGAAGTACATCTCGGGCCGGATGGGCGCGGCGAGCCCGCGGTGCCGCACGTCGCCCGAGACCCCGACGACCTCGATCCACGGGGAGTCCGGGCCGGCCCGAGGGCGCCGGAAGCGCTTGCCGACGGCGTTTTCGCCCGGCCAGTAGTGGCGCGCCGCCGCCTGGCTGACCACCGCCACCCGCGGCGACGTCTCGGTGTCCGAGGCGGCGAGCGCCCGGCCCCGGAGAATCGGAATTCCCATCGCGCGGAAGTAGTCGGGCGAAACGGCGATCCGGCCGATCCGCGGCTCCTTCCCCGGAGGGTCGGGCGGATGCCCTTCGGCCTGGATGAAAGTCCAGGAATTGTTCCCTGTGAACGGGAGCGTCGAGACGGCCGCCGCCGCCCGGGCGCCGGGGAGCGCCGCGAGGCGCTCGAGCACCGGTCGGTAGAAGGATCGGAGCTTGTCGCCGTCCGGGAACTCGCGCTCGGGCAGATCGATCCGCATCGTCAGGACGCGATCCGGGCGCAGTCCCGGGTCCACGCCCGCGAGGAGCAGGAGGCTCTTGGCGAGGAGGCCCGCGCCCGCGAGCAGGACCAGCGCGAAGGCGACCTCGGAGCCGACCAGCAGAGCCTGGATGCGCGCCCGCCGGCCGCCGGCCGCGCCCCGAAAAGAGGCGGCGCGGAGGGCATCCGAGAATCCGGAGCGCGAAGCGTGCAAGGCGGGCAGGAGGCCGAAGGCCGCCGCGGTCGCGAGCGACAGACCGAGGCTGAATGCGATCACGCGGGCGTTCAACCCGATCTCCGAGAGCCGCGCCGTGTCCGGGGGCAGGAAGTGCACGAACGCCTGCAGGCCCCAGACCGCGGCGCCGAGTCCGGCCACGCCTCCCGCGAGGGCGAGGAGCGCGTGCTCGGTCAGCATCTGACGGACGATCCGCGCCCGGGAAGCACCGAGCGCAGCCCGCACGGCGACTTCGCGCTCCCGGGCGGCGGAGCGCGCGAGGAGGAGCTGGGCGAGGTTGGCGCAGGCGATCGCGAGGACCAGCCCGACCGCGCCGAGAAGGCCGTAGAGGCCGACGCGGAATTTCTCGCCGAACAGGTCCTCCGGCAGCGGCACGACGTTCACCTCGAAGCCGGCGTTGCTCTTCGGGTAGGCGTCGGCGAGCCGCCGGGAGACGGCGTCGAGCTCCGCGCGGCACTCTTCGACCGAGACGCCGGGGCGCAGCCGGCCCATGACGAAGTAGCTTCGGTCGCCGCGCTCCGGCTCGCCGAGGTCGGGGCCGAGCGCCGTGAAGGCCTGCAGCGCCTCGTAGCCCGGGAGCCGCCGGTCGGCGAGGACGCCGACGATCGTGAAGGGCTGGCCGTCGAGCATCAGCTTCGAACCGAGGACGCTCGGATCCGCGCCGAACCGCTTGCGCCACGCGTCCGAAGTCAGGACCGCGACCCGGTCCGCGCTCGGCCGGTCGTCGGCCGCCTCGATCAGGCGTCCGAGCCGCGGCTTCATCCGCGTCACCTGGAAGAAGTCTCCGGTCACGAGCGCCGTGTCCACCGCTTCGGGCTCGCCGCGCCCGGTCAGGGTCTGGCTCGTCGTCAGACCCGCCGCCATGGATTCGAAGCTCCTCGCCTGCTGTCTCCAGTCGACGAAGTCGCGATAGGAGACGTTCGCGTGGTCGAAGCCCGCCGCGCGGTTCTCCGCCCAGAGCGTCATCACGCGGTCCGGCTCGGGGAGGGGCAGCGCGCGGAGGAAGAGCGCGTCCACGCCGGCGAAGATCGTCGACGCGGCGCCGATGCCGAGCGCGAGCGTGCCGACCGCCGCGAGGGTGAAGCCCGGACTCTTGGCGAGGGTCCGGAGCGCGAAGCGCAAGTCGCCGAGAAACGAGCTCAAGACGGTTCTCCTTTCGCTACTCGGAGTGGAGGGCGCGGACCGGATCGAGGCGCGACGCCCGGCGCGCCGGCACGTAGCACGCCGCGAGCGCCACGGCGGCGAGCAGGACCGCGATCGAGCCGAGGGTCGCGGGGTCCCGCGGCGAGACGTGGAAGAGGAGCGCGGCGAGCCCGCGCGTCGCGGCGGCCGCTCCGGCGAGTCCCAGGGCGAGACCGACGGCGGTCAGCCGGAGCCCGTGTCGCAGCAGAAGCCACTCCACGTCGGCGGGTCGCGCCCCGAGCGCGACGCGGATTCCGATCTCCCGGGTCCTCTGGGAGACCCGGTACGCCATGACCCCGGAGACACCCACCGCGGCGAGCGTCAGCGCGAGCCCGGCGAAGAGGAGGAGCAGGACCATCACGGCCCTTCTCGCCGTCAGCGTCGAGGCCATCGCCTCGGCCATCGGGCGCACGCCGTAGACGGGGATCTCCGGGTCGATGCTCTGGATCTCCCGCTCGAGCGCCGGCGCCAGGGCGGACGGCGCGGCGCCGCCGCGCAGGAGGAGCGTCATCGAGAGCGTCGAGGCCTGCCGCATCGAGCGATAGAGGAGCGGGCGCTCGAGGAGGTCCAGGGCCTGGGTCTTCACGTCCGCGGCGATTCCGACGACGGTGAACCAGGGGCCGTCGCCGTCCCGCCCCGGAATGCGCACGCGCTTGCCGATCGCGTCCTCCGACGGGAAATAGCGGCGGGCGAACGTGGCGCTCACGATCGCGACGGGCGTCGACTGCTCCGTGTCGTGCTCGGTGAACCCGCGCCCCCGGAGGACCGCGATCCCGGCCGCGGCGAAATATCCTTCCGTCACGCTCGAGAACTCCGTCGCCCCGGCGCCGTCGCCCTTCGGATCGCGCCCTTCGATCGAGAACGGCCCGGCGAATCGGTTGGCTCCGAACGGGACGAAGGTCGCGAGCGCCGCCTTCTCGACGCCGGGCAGCCGCGAGACGCGCTCGAGAATCTTGCGGGTCAGGACGTCGCGGGCCGCCACCCGGAAATAGCGGCCGGTCTCCGGCAGGTTCGGTTGCGGCAGCCAGAGTGTCGCGGTCGTGACGCGGCGCGGGTCGAACCCCGTCTCGACGCGCTGCAGCCTCCAGAGCGTCCGCACGAGGAGCCCGGCGCCGACGAGTAGCACGACGGCGAGGGCGAGCTCTCCCGCGACGAGCGCCCCGCGCATGCGGTTGCCGATCGCTCCGGAGGAGCCGCGCGAAGTGTCTTTCAAGGACGACTCGAGACGGCGTCCGGAGGCCGAGAGCGCCGGAGCCAGGCCGAACGCGAATCCCGTCAGGACCGCGGTCCCGAGCGCGAAGAGGAGCACGCGGGAATCCACGGCGACTCCCGACGAGGGGAGCAGGCCCGCGGGCGCGAGGCGCACCAGGGCGGCCGTCCCCCAGGAGGCGAGGGCGAGGCCGAGTCCCGCGCCGAAGGTAGCGAGGAGCAGGCTCTCCGTCAGCAGCTGCCGGAGGAGGCGGCCGCGGCCCGCGCCGAGGGCGCGCCGGATCGCGATCTCGCGCTGGCGCGACGCCGCGCGGGCGAGCAGCAGGTTCGCGACGTTCGCGCAGGCGATCAGCAGCACGAGGCCGACGGCCGCGGCGAGGACGAGGAGGGCCGGCCGGACGTTGCCGACGAGATCGCTCTGGAGGGGCACGACGCGCGGCGTCCACCGGTCGGTCGGCGGATAGTCGTTGGCGAACTCGCGCCGCAGCGACGAGGCGAGGCGTCCGAGGGCCGCCTCCGCGGCGGCGGGCGTCACCCCGGGCCGGAGCCGAGCGAGCGCCCCCTTGAGAAAGTAGGCGCGGCGGTTCGGGGCCGGAAAGGGGGACGCGATCCAGCCGGAAGGAGACCAGACGTCCACCTCGGTCTCGATGCCGCGGCCCGGGTGGTGGAATCCGGGCGGCGCGACGCCGAGCACCGTGTAGAGGTCGTCGTCGAGCCGGAACTTCTTGCCGACGATGTCCGGATCCGAGCCGTGCCGGCGCCACCAACCGTCGCTGACGACGGCGACTTCGGCGATGCCGGGCCGGTAGTCCTCGGGCCGGAAGAGCCGGCCGATCCGGGCGCGCGCACCCAGCATGTCGAAGTAGTTGACGTCCACGAGGAGGACCTCGGCGCGCTCGGGGCGCCCGAGCCCGGTGATGTTCGCGTTGATCGGGAAGAGGCCGCAGACCTGCGCGAAGGCGCCGGCCCGATCGCGGTAGTCGAAGAGCTCGGGAATCGAGAGCCCGGCGTCGGGCAGGTCGCGCCCGGCGAGGTCGGACGTGATGCGGACGAGCTCCTGCGGGCGCGGGAACGGCAGGGGCTTCAAGAGCACGGCGTTGACCACGGTGAAGATCGCGGCGTTGGCGCCCGTGCCGAGCGCGAGTGTCGCGACCGCGGCCGCGGTGAACCCGGGGCTCTTCGCGAGCATGCGGGCGGCGTAGCGGAGGTCCTGGAGGAAAGAAGTCATGGTTCCCCCTTGAGCGCGGCGATCGGGTCCACGCGCGTCGCGCGTCGCGCCGGAACGAGACAGGCGGCGAGCGCGACGACGGAGAGCACCGCGGCCGCGATTCCGAAGGTCCGAAGGTCCGTCGGCGCGACGCCGTAGAGAGTCCCCGAGAGGAGCTTCGCCATCGCCCGGGCGCCGGCGAGGCCGATCGCGAGGCCGACGCCGGAGAGGACGATCCCTCGCCGCAGGACGAGCGCGAAGACGGCGCGGGGCCCCGCGCCGAGCGCGATCCGGATGCCGATCTCGCCGCGGCGCTCCGCCACCGAATAGGCCATGACGGCGTAGAGACCGAGGGCCGCGAGGGCGAGTCCGAGCGGAGCGAGGGCCGCGGCGAGGGCCGCGCTGAATCGCTCGGTCGTCAGGACGCCGCTCAAGTGCTCCCGCGCGGAGCGGACGTTCTCGACCGGCTGCTCCGGGTCGAGCCCGCGGATCGCTTCGCGCACGGCGGCGGCCGCCGCCCTCGGGTCGCCGTCGGTTCGGACGGCGAGATTCAGCGGGATCTGGACCGCGACGGATCCGTCCTGCGCGTGCGGCAGGTAGAGGGCGGCGCGGTCGATCCGAAAATTGATCCGGTCCTCCTTGACGTCTCGCACGACGCCCACGACCGTCCGCCACGGATAGCGAAGATCGCCGGTGCGCCCGCGACGGAGGCGCCGGCCGAGCGGGTCCTCCCCGGGCCACGCCTGCCGCGCGAGCTCCTCCGTCACGACTGCGACCGGCGCGGTGTCGGGGCGGTCCTCCTCCGAGACGAGGCGCCCGCGGACCAGGGTGACGCCCAGGGCCTCGAGGTAGCCGGGGCTCACCAGGCGCAGGGCCGCGATCGGCACCTCCGAGGGATTTCCGGGCGGCCGTCCCTCGACCGTGTACGGGGCGTCGATTGTCACGCCGAGCTGGAGCGGGACGTTCGTCGTGGTCCCCGCGTCGACGACGCCCGGCAGGCTCCGGACGCGCTCGACCAGGCGGGTTTCGAAGGCGAGCCGGTCGGCGTGCCGCGGGTACCGGGCTCTCGAGAGCGGCAGCTCGGCGAGGAGCACGGGGTCGGGGCGGAAGCCGGGATCGAGCCGCTGGAGGAAGCGGAAGCTCTCGACGAGCAGGCCGCAGCCCACGAGCAGCGTCGCGGCCACCGCGATCTCCGCGGTCACGAGGAGCCCCAGACCTTTTCGTCCTGCGGCCGTGCCCGCCGCGTTGCCCTCCCGCGCCGAGAGGCCCGAGAGCAGGCGGCGCTCGCCCGCGGCGGCGGCGGCCGGGATCGCGCCGAAGGCCGCGCCGGTCAGGAGGGAGAGCGCCAGGCAGAAGATCGCGGCCGAACCGTCGATCCGAAAGTCCGCGAGCACCGACGTGAACATCACGACGGAGATCGGGTTCAGAGCCCTCAGGAAGGGGAGGATCCAGAACGCGACGAGCAGTCCGGCCGCCCCGCCGAGCAGCGCGAGCGACATCCCTTCGAGCATCGTCTGGCCGAGGAGGCGCCCCCGGCTCGCGCCGAGCGCGCGGCGCAGGCGCATCTCTCCCCGCCGCGCCACCCCGCGCACGAGCAGGAGGCTCGCGACGTTGGCGCAGCAGATGAGCAGGAGGAAACCGACCGCCGCCGCGAGGGCGGTGAGGGACTTTTGGATGCGCCCGTCGAGATCTCCCAGGAGATGCCGGCGGAGCGGGACGAGCCGGTAGCTCCAGCCGCGGCGGATCTGCGGGTACTCGTCGGCGAGCCGGCGAGCGAGCTCCTTCAACTCGCGGTCGGCTTGCGCGAGAGGGACGCCCGGTTTCAGGCGCGCGACCATCTCGTGGCCGGTGACCGCGCGTTCCGGCAGCGGCAGGGATTCGATGTCCACCTGCATCGGCACCCAGACCTGCGCCGCGTACGGCATGTCGAAGCCGGGCGGCAGGACGCCGACGATCGTGTAGGGACGGCCGTCGAGATCGAGCGGGCGGCCGAGCGCCCCCGCGTCGCTTCCGAGACGGCGCCGCCAGAACGCGTCGCCGACGAGGGCCACGGCCGGGCCGCCCGGGCGGTCCTCCTCCGGCGTGAAGAGCCGCCCGAGCGCGGGCCGGACGCCGAGCGCGGCGAGGTGGCCGGCCGTCACCGCCGAGGCCGGGACGCGCTCGGGCTCCCCCTTTCCGGCGAGCTGGAAGGAGCGCGGCGATCCCATCCCGCTCTCGGCGAAGGACCGGCTCTGCGATCGGTAGAGCGCGTATTCGAGGAGCGACGTTGCGTACGGATCGAATCCCTCCCGCAGCGCGTATCCGACGACGAGCCGATCCGCGTCTTCGACCGGCAGCGGGCGGAAGGAGAGCGCGCGGATCGCGCTGAAGATCGCGGTCGAGGCCCCGATTCCGAGAGCAAGTGTCCCGATCGCGATCGCCGCGAAGGCCCGCTTCTTCGAAAGCGCGCGGAGAGCGAAGCGCAGGTCCTGGAGGAGGAGCGACAGAGTCGGCATCACTCCGCTCCGAGAGCCCGCATGGGATCGACGCGCGCCGCCCGGCGGGCGGGGATGTAGGTCGCGGCGAGGGTCATCGTGCTCAGGATGAGGAGCACGGCGCCGAAGGTGACCGGATCGAGCGCTCCGACCCCGACGAGCTGCCCTTCGATCAGGCGCGCCGCTCCGAAAGCGGCCAAAGTTCCGAGGACGAGCCCGGCCGCGGCGACGCGGACGCCGCGCCGCATCTCCAGGCGCAGCACGTCGGCCGGCCGCGCGCCCAGGGCGAGGCGCACGCCGATCTCGCGGCGGCGCCGGCTGACGGAGTGGGCCACGAGCGCCGTGAGACCGATCGAAGCCAGGCCGAGGCCGATCGCACCGAGAGCCGCTGCGATGGAACCGCCGACCCGCTGCGGGAGGAGCGCGAAGCCCATGTGCTCCCGCGCGGTCAAGAGCGCCGAGCGCGGCAGCGCGGGATCGAGCTCCCGGAGCTCCCGCCCGAGGGCGGCGGCGAGGGCCTCTCGCGGCGCTTTCGTCCGCAGGAGGAGCGTATGGCGCGTGCGGCCCTCCTGTCGGGCCGAGACATAGAGAAACGACCTCGGCTCCTCCCAGAGGCGGCGGTACTTTCCGTTCTTCGCGACGCCGATGACCGTCCGCGGCTTGCCGTCTTCCACGAGGACCTGCCCGATCGGGTCCCGGCCCGGCCAGAGGCGACGGGCCAGGGTCTCGTTGACGACGGCGACGGGCGTCGAGTCGGCGGAATCGCGCCGGTCGAACGGCCGCCCGCTCTCGATCGGGATCCGCATCGTCGAGAAGTACCCTTCTCCGACGTCCGAGAAATCCACGGGGATCCGGTCCTCCGGGGCGGGACGGCCGGGCAGATTCACCGCGGTCGAGCGGTTCCCGGGGCCGAGCGGGACGACTCCCGCGATCGCCGCCGACGAGACGCCGGGCAGCCGGGCGGCCCGCAGGACGAGCGCGTCCCGGAAAGCGCCCGCGCGCTCGGAGCCATATCCGAGCATCGAGAGATCGAAGGACGTCAGAAGGAGCCCGTCGGCGTCGAATCCCGGGTCCGTGCGGGCCGCCGTCTGAAACGAGCGGAGGAAGAGGCCGGCGGTTGCGAGCATGAGGACCGATCCCGCGACCTGAAGGGCGACCAGCGTCGCTCGAAGGCGCGACGTCTCGCTCCGGGTCGTGCTTCGACCGGAGCCGAGGAGCGCGAGGGCGGCGGGGCGCGTCGAGGGAAGGGCCGCGGCGAGACCGAACAGAAGTCCCGCCGCAGCCGAAGCGAGCAGAGCGAAGAAGATGACGCGCGGGCCGGGCGAGATGTCGATCGTCAGGGGGATCGGGAGGGGAAGGCGGAAGCGCTCGAGCCAGCGCGTCGTGGCCGTCGAAAGGAACGCCCCCGCGGCGCCGCCGGCGAGGAAGAGGAGGAGCGTCTCGAGAAGGAGGAGGCGGGCGATTCGCCGGCGCCCCGCCCCGAGCGCGTGGCGCACGCCGAGCTCCTTCTCCCGCGCGAGACCGCGCGCGAGCAGGATTCCCGAGACGTTCATCCCCGCGAGGCCGAGGACGAGGCCGGAGAGGACGGCGAGGAAAGCGAAGAAGCCGACGGCGGCGTCGCGCCATTCATCCTCGAACCCGGTCGTTCGCCGCAGGTCGTAGCCGACCCCGCGCTGAGACTCCGGGAAGCGCTGCTCGAGCCCCCGCGCGACGACCCGCATTCGGCGGCTCGCCTCCTCGCGCGTCACGCCGGGTGCGAGCCGGCCCACGAGCTCGAGCCACTCGATGCTCCGCGAGTCGAGCTCCTCCCCGATCGAGAGCGCGTCGGCCATCATCGTCGGGACCCAGAGGTCGAAAGGCGTCGCGAGAAAGGTGCCGGTGAAGCCGCGCTCCGCGATGCCCACGACGGTGAAGGAGCGCCCGTTGATCGCGATCGAGGCGCCGACGATCGACGGATCGGCGCCGAACCGGCTCTTCCAGGCGCCGTACGCGAGCACCGCTACCGCGTCCCGGCCGCGGACGGAATCGTCGGACGGGGAAAAGAGGCGGCCGAGCGCGGGACGCGCCCCGAGCACCGCGAAGTAGTTTCCCGTGACGATCTGGGCGAGGGCGAGGCGGGGTTCGCCGCCGGAGTCCCTCAAGCTGACCAGGTGCGAACCGAACCCCGCGAGGCCCGAGAAGCTTCGGCCGCCGTCGCCGATGTCGCTCCAGGTGAGTCGGGAGACGGAGTGGAAGGTCGATCCGTCGGGACCGGTCGCGTGGACGTTGACGAGACGCGACGGGTCGGCGACGCCGGTCAGCGGCTTCCAGAACAGGGCGTCGATCAGGGCGAAGACGGTCGCGCTCGCGGCGACTCCGGCCGCCACGGTCGCGATCACGACGAGGGCGGTCGCCGGGGCGCGGCGCAGGCTCCGCAGGGCCTGGCGCAGGTCCTGCGCGAACGCGGCGGCGGCCGTCGGGAGCCTCACGGCGCCGCCCCGGCCGGCGCCCCGATCCGATCCGCCACGTTCTCCTGGCCCACGATCCAGCCGTCGCGCAGGCGGACGATTCGGTGGCCGTAGCGCGCGTTCTCCTCCGAGTGGGTGACCTGGACGATCGTCGTCCCCTCCTCGTTCAGCTTCTGGAAGAGGCGCATGATCTCGCGCCCCTGGTCGGAATGGAGGTTGCCGGTCGGCTCGTCGGCGAGCAGGAGCTGCGGCTTCGCGATCAGGGCGCGCGCGACGCCGACGAGCTGCTGCTGTCCGCCCGAGAGCTGGTTCGGGAAGAGGTCCTTCTTCCCGACGATCTGGAAGCGGTCGAGCGTGTCGGCGACGAGTCGCCGCGCGCTCCGAGCCCTTGATGTTCCGGTAGGAGAGGGGGATGTCCAGGTTCTCGGCGACGGTCAGGTCGTCCAGGAGGTGGTACTGCTGGAAGACGAACCCGATGTGCTTCTTGTTGAGCTCGATCCGGTCCTTCGGCTTCACGGCGTGCACGTCGTGATCGAGGAAGCGGTACTCGCCGGTCCAGGCGTGGTCGAGCATGCCGAGGATCGACAGGAGCGTGGACTTGCCGGCGCCCGGACGGTCCCATGACCGTCACGAACTCGCCTTCGGCGATCGTCAGGTCGATCCGCCGCAGGACGAAGGTCTGCCCGGCGCGGCGTCTCGAAGGCCTTCTCGAGGTTTCGAAGCTCGATCATGGTTCCCCCTTATTCCGACCGCAGGATCTGCATGGCGAAGGATCGATTTCCGGAGCTCGCCAGGCCCGACAGGACTCCGCCCGTCTCCCGCCTCACGTCGGCAAATGTCGGGTACGAGAGACCCCCGGCGCGCAGGTCCACGAGCTCCTCGGGCCGGGCCACCGCGGGCAGGGATCGGAGCACGACCGCGTCGAGCAGACTGAACGCGGCCGTCTGGATGCCGATCCCGAGGGCGAGGATCGAGATCGCGGCCGCCGCGAACCTCGGCGAGCGAGCGAGCGTGCGGGCGGCGTACCGGAGGTCCTGGAGCAGCGAGGCGGAGTGCGTCACGAGATCCTCCTCAGTCCGTCCGGAGAGCTTTCATGGGATCGACGCGCGCCGCGCGATGAGCCGGGAGCACGGAGGCGGCGATCGAGAAGGCGAGGAGCGTCGCGAAGACGCCCGCGAAGATGAACGGATCCCCGGGGCGCACGCCGTAGAGAAGGCTCGAGAGCAGGCGCGTGGACGCGAGCGCGGCGACGGCGCCGACGGCGAGGGCCGACAGGCATCGCGACATCCCCTCGCGCACGATCATTCCCGCCAGATCCGCGCGCCGGGCCCCCAGGGCGAGCCGGATCCCGATCTCTCGCGTCCGCCGGGCCACCGAGTAGGCGAGCAGGCCGTAGAGCCCGAGCGCCGAAAGGAGCAAGGCCGCGGCGCCGAAGAGCGAGAGCAGCGTCGTCTCGAAGCGCGAGGAACCGAGCGATTCGGTCGAGCAGCTCATCCGCGGTTCGGATCTGAAAGAGCGCGACGTCGGGCTCGACGGCGCGCACCGCCGTGCGCAGCTCGCGGGCCGCGACCGAGGGGTCCGAGGCGCTGCGCACGAGCAGGAAGACGTCGGAGATCGGCACCTGCAGGAGCGAGGGGTAGACGGCGGGCTCGCTCTCGCGGGCGAGCCCTCGGAACCTTTCGTCGTGCGCCACTCCCACGATCTGTCGGGAACGATCCCAGAAGCGCACGGTCCGGCCGATGGGATTTCTTCCGGGGAAGTAGCGGCGGACGAACGCCTCGTTGACGACCACGACCAGCGGAGCGCCCGAGCGGTCGCCGGCCTCGATCGGACGCCCCGCGAGGACCGGCGTGCCGGTCGTCCGGAAGTAGTCGGGCGAGACCGGGCGGATCCGCGTCTCGTCGCGCCGCCCCGGAGGCTGGACCTGCCCCTCGACGTCGAGCTGCGAGGTCCATCCCGCGCGCAGCGGGTGATTGGCCGCCAGAGCGGCGGCGGAGACTCCCGGCAGCGCCTGCAGCCGCGGAATCAGCTCGTCGTAGAACCGGAGGACCTCCGGCCAGCGGAAGTAGTCCTCGCGCGGCGGCTCCGGGTACTTGGAGCGCGGGAGCGCAAGCCGGGCCGTCAGGAGACCCGCCGCCCGGAACCCGGGGTCCACGCGCCGCAGGTTCTGGAGGCTGCGCAGCAGGAGTCCGGCCCCGGCCGTCAGGATGCAGGCGAGGACGATCTGAGCGCCGACGAGCAGACCGCGCGCTCTCGCGCGCGTGGCCGTCCTCGGGTCTCCGGCCTTGAGCGCTTCTTCGATCTCCCGCACGCCGCGAAGGGCGGGGGCCATGCCCGCGACGATTCCGCACAGGGCGGAGAGCAGCAGAGAGAAGAGGAGGACGGGCCGGTTCAGCCCCGCTTCCGCGACCCGCGGCAGAGTCCTGGGCGAGAGCGACACGAGCGCGTCCATTCCCCACGCGGCGAGCAGGAGTCCCGCGGCGCATCCCGCGAGCGCCACGAGAACGCTCTCCGTCAGGAGCTGACGGGCGATCCGGCCGCGTCCGGCGCCGAGCGCCCGTCGGATGGCGAGCTCCCTCGTCCGGGCCGCCGCGCGGGCGAGCAGCAGGCCGGAGACGTTCGCGCAGGCGATCAGCGTGACGAGGGCGACCGCGCCGAGCAGCACGAGGAGCGACGGGCGGACGTCTCCCGAGACCGCTTCGGACAGAGAGACAACGCGCGTCGAGCGCCCGGCGTTGTCGTCCGGATACTGCCGGGCGAGCCGGTCGGCGATCGACGCCATTTCCGCGCCGGCCTGGCCGAACGTCACGCCGTCGGCGAGGCGGCCGACGACGAAGAGGTTGTGGACGCCGCGGAACCGCCCCATCTCCCCGAGGGCGGGCTCGAGCGCGATCCAGGCCTGCGTCTCCTCCGGGAAGTCGAAGCGCGGCGGCATGACGCCGACGATCGTGTAGGGATTGCCGTCGAGCGAGATGCTGCGGCCGACTGCCGCCGTGGAGCCGCCGTAGCGGGAGCGCCAGAGGGAGTCGGAGAGGACCACCACGCCCGGCGCGTTCGGCCGGTCGTCCTCCGCGAGCAGCCCTCGGCCGAGCGCCGGTCGCACGCCGAGGATCTCGAAGAAACCGTGCGAGACCGAGTCCGTCGAGATCCGCTCGGGCTCACGCCCCGTTTCGGAGAGATTCATCCAGAGGCCGCGCGCGGCGCCGAGGCCCGAGAAGGAGCGGGCCTGCCGGCGGAAGTCGACGAAGTCCGGAACCGACGCGCCCTCCTCGAAGCTCTTGTTGTGCGCGTCGGTCTCCCAGACGACCGCGAGCCGGTCCGGATCACGGAAGGGGAGGGGATTCCAGAGCACCGCGCGCACGACCGAGTAGATCGCGGTCGTCGCGCCGATGCCCAAGGCCATCGTCAGCACCGCGACGGCGGTGAAGCCCGGGCGTGCGCGCCAGGGTCCGGATCGCGTATTGAACGTCCTGCTTCATGACTTCGATCTCCGCGCTACTCGGTCTTCAATCCGGCCATCGAGTTCCCGAGGCCCGTCATCGCCGTCACTCGGTCCGCAGCGCTTCGACGGCGTCCAGCCTCGCGGCGCGCCGCGCCGGCAGGTAGGCGGCGGCCACTCCGACGGCCGAGAGCGCGGCCGTGGCCGCGGCGAGGGTCGCCGGATCGGTCGGTCGAACTTCGAAGAGGAGCCCCGCCATCACGCGCGTCGCGGCGACCGAAGCGGCGAGCCCCAGCGCCGAACCGAGAAGGAGCAGGCGCGCGGCGTCGCCCGCGATCTCGCGGACGACGCTCCCCCGGGTCGCGCCGAGCGCCATCCGAATGCCGATTTCGCGCGTCCGCTGGCCGACGCTCGAGGCCATCACCCCGTAAAGGCCGATGGCCGCGAGCGAGAGCGACAGCGCCGCGAAGGCGCCGAGCAACATCAGGAAGAACTTCGGCCGGGAGACCGACCGCGCGACGACGTCGTCGAGCGCGCGGAGGCCGGTGACCGGCAGCTCCGGATCGAGCGCCGAGACCCGCTCGCGCGCCGCCCGCGCCAGGGCCCGGGGGTCGCCCGAAGCCGCGAGGACGACGGAGAACTCGGAGACGGGCACCTGCTCGAACGATCCGTAGAACTCCGGAGTCGGGCCCGCGTCGAGGCCGGCGTCGTGCACGTCGCCGACGATCCCCACGATCTCGCCTTCGATCCGGGTCTCGCTCGGGCGCGCGCCGAAGCGCACGCGCTTCCCCAGGGCGTCGCCCGCCGGGAAGAACTTGCGGGCCGCGGACTCGGAGACGAGCACGGCCTGGGGAGCGCCGCGCCGATCCGTCTCGTCGAACAGGCGGCCCCGCCGCAAGGGGATGCCGAGGGTCGAGAAGTAGCCGCGGCTCGCGACGCGCAGCTGAGCCGACGGCTCGCCCCACTCCGGCACCGGGCGGCCTTCGACGCGGAAGCTGCTGCTGAAGGAGAGGTCGGTCAGCGGCAGCCCGAAGACGACTGCCGGTCGAGCGGACTCCCGGGAGCGTCGAGAGGCTCGCCGTCAGCGTGTCGATGAAGACGGCGGTCGCGCCCTCGTTCGGATAGCGGGCCGCCGGCAGCGAGAGATCGAAGGTCAGGACCCGCGCGGGTTCGAAGCCCGGATCGACGTCGGAGAGTCTCTGGAGGCTCTTCAAGAGCAGGCCCGCGCCGGTCAGGAGCACGAGCGCCAGGCCCGCTTCGCCGACGACGAACGCGCGGCGGAGCGCCAGGCCCCTCCGGTCCGAGCCGGCCGCGCGCGCGCCCGACAGCGCCGACGCCGGCGCGAGCCGCGACGTCGCGAGCGCCGGTGCGAGCCCGAACAGGAAGCCGGTCAGGAGCGTCAGGCCGGAGGTGAACGCCAGGACGCCGGGGTCGAGGGAGACGCGGGAGAGGAGCGGCAGGCTCGGGCCGGCCGAGACGACGAGGTCGATCGCGGCGGACGCGAGCGGCAGGGCGAGCGCGACGCCGGCCGCGGCGAGCACCGCGCTCTCCGTCAGGAGTTGACGGACGAGCCGCGATCGCGGCGCGCCCAGAGCCGTTCGCACCGCGAGCTCCGTTCGCCGGCGCGTGCCGCGCGAGAGGAGCAGGCCCGCCACGTTGGCGCAGGCGATCAGCGTGACCATCGCCACGGCGGCGAGCAGGATCCAGAGCGGGCGTCGGACGCCTTCGACGAGCCTGTGCTGGAGCGGACGCACGGAGGCGCCGTAGCCCTTGTTCGTGTTCGGAAACTGCCGCTCGAGCCGCGCCGCGATCGTCGCCATCTCCGTCCGAGCGCGGTCGAGCGAAACGCCGGGCCCGAGCCGCGCGACAACGTCCAGGTAGTGGGCGCCGCGCTGGGAGGCGACGTTCGGTCCGAAGTCCGCGGGGATCCAGAGGTCGGCTGCCTCTTCGGGGTAACGGAAGCCCGAGGGCATGACGCCGACGACGGTGTAGCTCTCGCCGTCGAGCCGGATCGGCTTGCCGACGGCGGCGAGGTCCGAGTGAAACCGACGCCGCCACAGGGCGTCCGAAAGGACGGCCACGCGGTTGCGCGCCGCGGACCGTCTCCGCTTCGGAGAAAGTGCGGCCCAGAGCGGGCCGGACACCGAGGGCCGGAAAGAACCCGGGAGTCGCGCCCGTCGCGCGGAGGCGCTCGGGCTCGGAGCCGTCGGCGAACGCCAGGTTCATCGTGTAATAGGCGCCCATCGCCGAAAAGACGCGGTTCTGGCTCTGCCAGTCGAGGAAATTCGGCGCCGAGACCGTGACGTCGCCTTTGGACGAATTCCGTTCTTCGACCGCCATCACGCGATCCGCCTCGGGGAACGGCAGGGGCCGGAGGAGCACGCCGCGCACGAGGCTGAAAATTGCGGTGTTCGCGCCGATGGCGAGAGCGAGGGTCGCGACCGCGACGGCCGTGAATCCCGGGCTCTTCGAGAGGCTTCGGACCGCGTAGCGCAGATCCTGCCGGAAGGTATTCACGGCTATTCCGTCCTCAACGACTCCGCCGGGTCGAGGCTCGCCGCGCGCCGCGCCGGCAGCCACGTGGCGAGCAGCGCCGCCCCCGCGAGCACGGCAACGACCGCGGCGAGCACGCGCGCGTCGTTCGGCCGGACGTCGATCAGGAGACCTCCGAGGAGTCGCGTGGCGGCGAGAGCGCCGGCGAGCCCGAGTCCGAGGCCCAGGGCCGTGAGCTTCAAGCCCTCGCGAAACACCATCGCCCGCACCTCGTTCGGGCGTGCGCCGAGCGCGACGCGCACGCCGATCTCCCGGAGTCCGGCGCGACACCGCATACGCGGTCACCCCGTAGATCCCGAGCGACGAGAGGAGGAGCGCCAGGACTCCGAGGGCGCCGAGGAATCGCGCGCCGAGAAGCTGCGGGAGGACGGCCGTCTCCGTGGCGTCGGCGAGGACGGCGCCGACCGTCGCCACGCGCGGGTCGATCGAGCGGACCTGCTCCTGGATCCGGGCGAGCATCGGGCCGTCGCGGCGTGCCCGGCGCGACTCGGACGTGCAGCGCCGTGCCGGCGGGGAGCGTCTGGAGCTGCGGGAGATAGACGAACGGGCGCGGCGGCTCCGTCAGGTTTCGATACTTGGCCGTGCGGACGAGGCCGACGACGATCGTCTCGTTCCCGGCGACGCGGAGCTTCGCGCCGACCGGCGGACGGCCCGCCAGATACCTCGAGGCGAACGCCTCGTTCACGATCGCGACGCGCTGCGACCGCGCGTCGTCCCGCTCCGCGAAGTCGCGGCCGGCCGAGAGCGGCATGCGCATCAGCGCGAAGTAGCCGGGCCACGTCAGCGTGACGTCGATCTTCATGTTCTCTTCGGGCCCGGGCGTGTAGCCGTCCACGGCGACCTCCTCCCAGTCGCCCCCTTCGATCCAGAGGGGAGGGTGGTTGCCGTAGCTCGCGGCTTCGACTCCGGGCAGCGCCGAGACCCTCTCGAGCACGCGCCGGTAGAACGGGATCGCGCTCGTCCGATCGATCGCCGCCGGAAAGTCGAAACCGACGAGCAGAACGCCCTGCCGGTCGAAGCCGGGATCGATCCGCGCCGCGTTGTGCAGGCTGACGAGGAAAAGCCCGGTCGCGGCGAGCAGCACGACCGCGAGGGCGAGCTGCGCCACGACGAGCGCGCGCCGAAGCCGTTGCCGCCCGGGCGCGGCGCCGGCTCCCGGCGTTCCCTCCTGGAGCGCCTGCTGGACGTCGGGGCGCGAGGACTGGAGCGCGGGGAGGAGGCCGAACAGGATCCCGGTCAGAAGCGACAGGGCGAAAGCGAAGCCGAAGATCTTGCCGTCGAGCGGCGGGTCGAGGTCCAGAGGCAGGGGGATCCCGGGCGGCAGGATGCCGACGATGAGCGCGTTCACCTGCGGGATGACGAGGAGCCCCGCGACACCGCCGGCCAGGGCCAGAACGACGCTCTCGGTCACGAGCTGCCGGATCACGGTCCGGCGCGTCGCGCCGAGGGCGATGCGCAGAGCGATCTCGCGGCGGCGCGCCGTCGCGCGCACGAGCAGGAGACCGGCGACGTTCGCGCAGGCGGCGAGCAGAGTCGAATCCGACCGCGGCGAAGAGCGCGACGACGACCAGGCCGAATCGGGCCGAGGCGCCGTACGTGGCCTTCCAGACCGGCTCGACGACGAATCCCATCCCGCGGTTGGAGTCGGGGTAGGCTGCCGCGAGCCGCGCGGCGATCGAATCGAGCTCGAGCTGCGCCAGACGCGCCTCGGTGCCCGGCCGGAGCCGTCCCATCAGGGCGAGCCACCGCGTCGTTCGGTTGCCCTCGAGCTCCGCCCGGCTGCCGCCCGACCTCGCCTCCCAGGCGCGGCGCGGCCGCCACCGGGATGTAGAGCTCGAAGTTCAACCCGTTGATCGTTCCCTTGAACTCGGGGGGAGCGACTCCGACCACCGTCAGCTCCTGGTCGTTGACGCGGACGGATCGGCCGACGGCTCCGGAGTCCGACGCGATAGTGCTGGCGCCAGAACCCGTACCCGAGCACGGCCACCGGCGCCCCTCCGGGAACGCGGCCCTCTTCGGGCAGAAACGTGCGGCCGAGCTTCGCCTTCACGCCGAGCACGTCGAAGTAGTCGCCCGACACGAAGAGGGCGTAGAGGCGGCGCGCCCCGCGCGGCTCCTGGAGCGTCACGTGCCGCTGCTGGAAGGCGACCAGTCCGGTGAACGAGCTCGCCTGCGCGCGGAGGTCGGTGTAGTCGGCCCAGCCGGAGTCGATGCGCGTGCCGGCCGGAGTGCGGGTCTCGATGGCCACGATCTCGCGCGGCCTCGACACGCCGGGCAGCGGCGACAGGAGCAGCGAACGGACCCAGCCGTAGAGCGCCGTGTTGGCGCCGATGCCGAGCGCGAGGGTGACCACGGCCACCGCGGTGAATCCGCCGCTCTTGCCGAGCGACCGGAGCGCGAAGCGCAGGTCTCGCAGGAGGTCGGTCATCTCACTCGGACCGGAGGGTCGCGATCGGGTCCACTCGCATCGCGCGACGGGCCGGGAGCCAGCTCGCCGCGGCGGCGACGGTGAAGAGCAAGGCCGAGACCGAAACGTAGGTCGCGAGATCCACGGGTTCGACCTCGAAGAGCAGCCGGGCGAGCAATCGCGACAGCGCCACGGCGCCGGCGAGGCCTGCGGCCAGTCCGATTCCGGCCAGCGCGAGACCGCGGGCGAGGAAGCGTCTCTGGATGTCGAACGGCCGGGCGCCGAGGGCCATCCGCACGCCGATCTCCCGCCTCTGTCGGGCGACGATCTCCGCCATCAGGCCATAGAGTCCGACCGAGGCCAGGACCAGGGCAATTCCGGCGAGCAACCCGAGCAGCGTCGCCGCGAATCGCTCCGGCGAGTAGGCGCGGGCCGCGCGCTCCTCCATCGTGCGCACGTCGAAGACCGGGAGATTCGGGTCGAGCGCGTGGACCTCCCGGCGGACGGACTCCGAAAGGGCTCCCGGATCACCGGCGGTCCGAAGGAAGAGGGTGGTGCGCGGCAGACCTCCCTGCAGGGACGGAAAGTAGAGGTCCAGGCGCAGGGGATCGTCCGGCCGGCCGTATCGGATGTCCGCCGCGACGCCGACGATCTCGGCCGTCTCCCCTTTGGGAAAGAAAGACGTCGTGGCCGCGATTCGCCGTCCGATCGGATCCTGGCCCGGCCAGAACCGGCGCGCCGCCGCCTGGTTGATGACCGCGACCTTGGGGGACCCCTCGCGGTCGGCGTCCGTGAACTCGCGGCCGCGCAGAATTCGGGCTCCGAGTGTCGCGAAGTAGCCGGGCCCGACGTCGTGGACGCCGATGTCCGGGGCGCCGCCGCCGGATGTGAACGTGCGATCGTCGACCTGCCTCACGACGGCGATCATTCCGCGGCCCGAGAGCGGGGTGGACGGCCCGAACGAAACACGGACGACTCCGGGCAGGGAGCGGACCCGCTCCAGCAGCTGCCGCCGGAACGTGACGGCGCGGCGCACTTCCTCCTCCCCGTTCGCGTTGGGTTGGATGTGCATCGTGAGCAGGCGCTCCGGCCGGATCCCGGCGTCGAGATGCTCGAGCCGCAGCAGGCTCTTGCCGGTGAGCCCCGCCCCGACCAGCAGGACGAGCGCCAGGGCCACCTGGGCCGGCACCAGCAGGGCGCGCGCCGAGAGTGGCCGGCCGAGGCCCCGGGACCCGGCGGTGACCGCCCCCTCTTTCAAGGCCTCGATCGGGTCGCGCCGGGAGGCGCGAAGCGCCGGCACGAGCCCGAACAGCAGCCCGGTCAGAGCGGACAGGCCGAGCGCGAAGAGGAGCACGCGCGGATCGAGCGACACCGACTCGAAGCGAAAGAGGAAGCCCGAGTCTTCGATACCGGAGAAGCTGCTCGAATCCAATCGCGAGAGGGCGTCCACTCCCCACAGCGAGAGGAGCGTCCCGGCCACGCCCCCGAGGAGCGCCAGCAGGACGCTCTCCGTCAGAAGAAGGCGGAGGATCCTTCGGTGCCCCGCTCCCACGGCAATCCGGATGGCGACCTCCCGGCCGCGCCCCGCCGAACGGGCGAGCAGCAACGCGGCCACGTTGGCGCAGGCGATCAGGAGGACGAAAGTGACGGCGCCGAAGAGGACGAGGACGGATCGCCGCAGGCGCGGATCGGCCCGCGAAGCGTCCAGCGGCGATAGCGTGGCGCTCCAGGCCGCTTTCGCCACGTCGTCCGGGTACTCCCGATCGACCTGCGATCCGACCACCGGCATTTCGGCCGCGGCGGCCGCCGCGTCGACGCCGGGCCGGCGCCGCGCCACGACCTGGAGCCAGTGGTTGCCCGCCTCGTGGAGAACGTCCGGGTAGAGCATGGCCCTGGTCGTCGACGTGGGCACCCAGATCTCCGCCGAGCCGGTCAGCCCCGAGAAGCCTCTCGGCAGGACGCCGACGATCGTGATCGGTGTGCGCTGGAGCTCGATGCTTCTGCCGAGGACCGAGGGCTCGCCGCCGAAGCGGCGATGCCAGAGACCCCAGCCGATGAGCGCCGCCGGGCGGTCGCCGGGCTCGAGGTCCTCCTCGGGCTGGAACGTCCGGCCCAGGGCGGCCCCGACGCCCAATGTCGAGAAGTAGGCCGCGGACACGATCTCGGCCTTCAGACGTTCGGGCTCCGGCGTGCCGGTCAGATTCAGGTTCACGTCGCAGTAGCCCGCGATCGGAGAGAGCGTCCGGGAGTGCCGGCGCAGGCTCTCGAACTTCGGATAGGACCAGGGGTAGGGCTCCGCCGGCCGACCCGGCTCCTGCCGGGTGAGCGAAACGGTGACCAGGGCGGCCGGGTCCCGGTAGGGGAGGGGCCGCAGGAGCGCGGCGTCCAGCACCGAGAAGATGGAGGTAACCGACCCGATCGCGAGAGCGAGGGTCGCGAGAGCGACGAGCGTGAAGCCGGGATTGCGGGAGAGGGATCGCGTGGCGTAGCGGAGGTCCTGCCGCAGCGCGCCCATCAGCTCACCCGGTAGCCGCTTTCCTTGAGCTCTTCCTCGGAGTGCGCGCGCTCTTCGCCCCGCTCGTCTTCCACGACGCGCCCGTCGAAGAGGTGGATCGTGCGCTCGGCGTGCTGGGCGAACCGCGGGTCGTGCGTGACCATGCAGATCGTCGAGCCTTCCCGGTGGAGCTCGCGCAGCAGTCCCATGACCGCTTCGCCGTTGGCCGAGTCGAGGTTTCCGGTCGGCTCGTCGGCGAGGAGCACGAGCGGCTTTCCCGCCGATTGCGCGCGCGACGGCGACGCGCTGCTGCTGGCCGCCCGAGAGCTGCGAGGGGAAGTGCTTCATGCGGTGCGCCATGCCGACCTTCTCGAGCGCCTCCTGCACCCTCTTCTTGCGCTCGGAGGAGGGCATGCCGCGGTAGGTCAGCGGCAGCTCCACGTTCTCGTAGACGGAGAGGTCGCCGATCAGATTGAAACTCTGGAAGATGAAGCCGATCTCGCGGTTGCGGATGCGGGCCCGTTCGGAGAGCGTGAGCGTCTCGGCCGGCTTGCCGTTCAACCAGTACCGGCCGCCCGTCGGCGTGTCGAGCAGCCCCAGGATCGAGAGGAGCGTCGACTTGCCGCATCCGGAGGGACCGGCGATCGAGACGTACTCGCCGCTCTGGATCGCGAGGTGGACCCCGGCCAGGGCGTGTGTCTCGACCTCGTCGGTGAAGAAGACCTTGGCGACCTCTTCCAGGCGAATGACGGGGTGTCCGTTCGAGCTCATCGTTCCTCCCTGAATCCCGACTCCCGACTCCTGACTCCCGAATCCCGACTCCTGCTACTTCAGCCTCACCCGGTCATACGAATCCCAGGCGCTCATGTCCGAGAGGATCACGCGCTCGCCCGGCTGGAGCCCTTCGAGCACCTGGACGGTCGAGACCGAGCTCTTTCCGAGGCGCACCTTGACGCGCGTCGCCTCGTCGCCGTCGCCGTTGACGCGGAAGAGGCTGACCTGGCTCTGCTCCTGCCCGAAAGCGGGGCGTCCGACGAAGACGACGTCGGCCAGCCGGTCGAGCTCGACCGTGCCGTCGACGGAGAGATCCGGCCGCGCCCCCTTCGGCAGCGCCCCCTCGAGCGCGACGTCGACCGTCACCGTCCCGTTCTGCGCGGCGGGATCCACGCGGGAGACGCGGCCCGGCACGATGCCGTTGCGCGTGTCGATCGACGCGCTCTGTCCGATCTCGATGTCCTTGGCCTGCGTCTCGGCGATCCGCAGCTGCGCCTTGAGCTTCTCCGGTTGGACGACGCGGGCGAGGGTCGAGCCCTGAGCCACGCGCTGCCCGACCTGGAGCGGGAGCTCCTGGAGGACGCCGTCGATCCCGGCCCGGACCCGCAGCCCTTCGACCTGGGACCGCTTCAAGTTGGAGAGGGCGCGCAGCTGCTCGACGTGGGCCTGCTGCACGTCGTTCTGGGCGCGGGCGGAATCGGCGTAGACGGCGAGCCGTTTCTTCTCGATCTCGTTACGCGTCGCGAGCTCCTGGGAGCGCACTTGCGAGATCTTGAGCGTGAGCCCCGCCACGAGACCCTCTTTGTAGAGCTGTTCGTTGGTCTCCGCCTGGAGCTCGGCCTGATGGAAGTCGGATTCCACAGTCGCCGCCGCCGCCTGCTGGTCCATCAGCTCCCTCTCGATACGCACGCGGACGTTGGCGGCCTCGGCCTGCACGGCCTTCAACTGCCACTCGGCGTCCAGGGCGTCGCGGGCGAGCTCGGGGTTCGACATTTCGAGCAGCACGGTGTCGGCCTGGACGACGGCGCCCGGCTGGACCAGGAGACGTTCGACGCGGCCGTCGGTTGCGGCGGTGATGTGGCGGATGCCTTCCGGCACCGGCACGAGGGAGCCCGGGCCGCGCACCTGCCGGAGCATGGGCCCGCGCTTGACGGCCTCGATCCACACCGTGCTCTTCTCGACCGTCGGCGCCGCCGGCTTCAACCGCGAGAGTCCGAGCGTGACGAGGAGCGCCGCGGCGACACCGGATCCGATCAGGATCAGGCGGCGCTTCCGCTTGGCCTCGACCACTCCCTCGCGAACGACATCCATCGCGTCTCGAACATAGGGCGAGAGGCGTGCCACAATCGGGGCGTCTCAAGATATTGAAACCAAAGGAGAACGGCTACAACCGATCAATACGGATGCCCGGTTGCGGGAAGCGACTGTCCGCTTTCGGACGCTTGCGGACCCTTATTGCCGACTGCGGAGTCCTTCGTCCATCTTGCTCGCGGCGTTTGGATTTCGCTACGACCGGAATGGATGGAATTGGTGCTTGGCACGTACTGTAGCCGAATTAAATAAGACAAATATAGTTATCTAACTAATTATTAATTGATTTATAGGAATGTCTCCGAATTCTAATGTGAGTAAAGTAAACTTGTCATAACCAGGCGACGTCACGCCGCCCCGGGAGGCGGCACCCGCCTCAGTCTCGCCGCGAGGACGGTGTTTTTCAGGAGCATCGCGACCGTCAGCGGTCCCACGCCGCCCGGGACCGGGGTGATCCGCCCCGCCACGGCCGACACCGCGTCGAAGTCCACGTCTCCCACGAGCGCGCGCCCGCGCTTTTCGATCGCCCGAACGATTCGCGGCGCGCGGCGCAGGTGCTCCGGCGCCTCCGCGAGGGAGGAGAGGCGATTGATTCCGACGTCCACGACGACCGCCCCCGGCCGGACGAAGTCGGCCGTCACGAAGCCGGGCCGCCCGACCGCGGCCACCAGCAGATCGGCCTCGCGGCAGAGGGACGCGAGGTCGCGCGTCCGCGAATGCGCGAGCGTCACCGTCGCATCGCGCGCGGTCAGGAGCGCCGCCATGGGCTTCCCGACGATGTCGCTCCGCCCGAGCACGACCGCCCGGATTCCCGGAATCGCGACGCCGTAGGCGTCGAGGAGCGCGAGGATCCCGGCCGGAGTGCAGGGAACGAAACGCGGCCGCCCCTGGTGGAGACGGCCGACGTTCTCCGGGTGAAAGCCGTCCACGTCCTTGGCGGGATCGACGCGGTCCAGGACGCGCCGCGTGTCGTGGCCGGGAGGCAGCGGCAACTGCACGAGGAGCCCGTCCACGTCCGGGTCCCTGTTGGCGCGGTCGATCTCCCGGAGGAGGCCTTCCGGGGAGGTCGAGGCGTCGAGACGGCGCGTCTCCGCGCGCAGGCCGGTCTCCTGGGCGGCGCGCGTCTTGCTCGCGACGTAGGTCTGCGA
Source organism: uncultured Acidobacteriota bacterium (assembly GCA_963707935.1). Lineage (GTDB taxonomy): Bacteria > Acidobacteriota > Thermoanaerobaculia > UBA5066 > Gp7-AA6 > DATBFU01. The sequence goes on from CAVPRN010000005.1 coordinate 447,798, forward strand.
GGCGGGGTTTTCGCCGACCAGGAGGACGACGAGGCGCGGGATGGTACCGCTCTCGGAGAGCTCCGCGGCCTCGACGCGGACCTCCTCGCGGATCGATCGCGCCACCGCTTCTCCGTCGAGAAGATTTGCCGCCGGCCGCGAATCGTGCGACATTCTCGAAGGATAAACGATGCCGCCGCGAGATCCGGTTTCCCCTCCCGCGCATCCGCATCGCGCTCTCCCGAGCCCTCCGGCCTGATGGCACGCGACGACCGGCGCGCCTACCGGCAGGCGCTCGCGCGATATCTGGACCTGCCGCCGGAGCACGTCACCCTGTTCTGGAAGGGTCGCGTCGCCCTCTACGCGATCCTCGAAGCCCTCGGCATCCGGGAGGGCGAAGTCGTCGTGCCCGCCTTCACGTGCGTCGTCGTGCCCAACGCGATCCTGTACGCGGGCGCCCGGCCGGTCTACGGGGAGATCGAGCCCGTGACGTTTCACCTGGACGTCGCGCGGCTCGAGGCGCGCATCACGGCCCGCACCAGGGCGATCCTCGCGCAGAACACTTTCGGGTTGGCGCCGCCGGTCGCGGAGCTGCGGGAGATCGCGGCGCGCCGAGGTCTGGCCCTGATCGAGGACTGCGCCCACGGTCTCGGCGGGACCTATCGCGGGCGAAAGAACGGGACCCTCGCCGATGCCTCGTTTTTCTCCACCCAGTGGAACAAGCCCATCTCGACCGGCCTCGGAGGAATCGCCGTGACCCCGGATCCGTCGATCGCGGCGAAACTGCGCGAGATCGAGGGTCGCGCCGGGGCGCCGACGCGGCGGGACGAGGCGACTCTCGCCTTCCTGCTTCGCCTTCGGAGGGTCTTCGCCCGGCCGGAGGCGTTCGCGATGGCGGCGCGCGGCTACCGCGCGGTCTCGCGCGCGGGGATCGTGCTCGGCTCCTCCGAAACGGCGGAGGTGACCGGCACGTCGCGGCCGGAAGGGTTCCTGAAGGGGATGTCCGCCGTGCAGGCGCGAGCGGGGCTTCGAGAGCTTCCCCGTCTCGACTCCTACATCGCTCATCGGCGCTCGATCGCGCAGATCTACGACCGCGCCCTGGCCGAGATGGGAATCCCGACGCCGGTCGAGCCTCCGGACGTCCCGCACACGTATCTGAAGTACCCGGTCTTCGCGCGAGACCGCGGCCGTCTCCTGGAGCGCGCGGCGGCCCGGGGGATCGCCCTGTCCGATTGGTTTTGCTCCCCGATCCATCCCGTGCGCGACGGCTGGGAGAAGTGGCTCTACGAGGCGGGCTCGAACCCCGTCGCCGAAGAGCGAAGCCGCCGGGTCGTCAACCTGCCGACCCAGCCGGGCGTGACGCCGGGCTACGCGGGCCGGGTCGTCGATTTCCTCCGAAATCACGCGGACTGGCTGTAGCGCTCATTGCGGGTCCGGCCTCCCGGCCCCGGTCTCGGGCGTGGGGCGCTTCTCGGTCTCCGGCTTCGAGGCAGCGCCGGAGGCATAGCCCGAGGGAAAGCGGCAGCCGTTCTGGTTCACGTTCAGGCGCTTGGGCACGTCGAAGAGAGACGAACCCGGCACGTCGTTCAAGCCGGCGACGATCGCGCCCGCGCCGAGGAAGGCCCCGGTCTCCCGATCCCAGAGCGGGTTGCCGGTGAGCTTTCCGTTCTCATAGCGATAGAGGATCGTCGCGCCGAGATCGCTCCCGTCCGAAGCAGCTCCCTTGCAAGCCGCCCCGTCCGGGCACCAGAGGCGACACGGACCGAATCCGGGGTCGCGCTCGGCCGTGTCGGCGTAGTGACCGCCTCGAAGCGGCGGGGCGAAGTTCGTCGCGAAGCCGTAGGCCCACACGTGATCGACGAGCCAGTCGATCTTTCCGTAGCTGGCCGGAGACTCGATCTTGACGCCGAAGGCCCCCTGCGGGTGCGGCGACGGCGACCGAATCCCGGTAGGAGAAGTCGATAGTCGCCGTCGCCGCGGTGTCCCTTCGTGTAGGTGTCCGCTTCGTAGCGCCTGCGCCCGCGCGCCGTTGGTGAAGACCGACATGTGCCGGACGCTCGTGTTCTTCGTCGAGCGGTTGTGCACGGCGATCGACGTGCACGCCGACCGCGACGTTGTGCTCGTACCGCGTTGTCCTGGGGCATCGGGTGAGCCGGTCGCCCCGAGAGTTCGGGCGAAACCCTTCGCCCTCGTCCAGGCTGACGTTGCCGAAGTAGGGGTTGTTCGAGGCGGGCGCCGAAGCGTTCGTCGTGAATCCCTCCTCGCTCCCCTCGGAAATGTTGTTTTCGAACGTGCCGCGGGAGCACGGGTAGCAGGAGAAGCTCTCGTCCCCGCGGTTCGTCTCGGTGGGTGGCCCCCGGGGAGGTCGGGGTAGCCCCTCGAGTTGGCGTAGTTCCGGCGAACGACCGCACGAGTCGGAGTAGTAGAGGAGGAGGGCGTGCCGGTGGAAGTAGTAGAACTCGTTCTCTTCCACGACGGTGCCGGTCGTGTAGCGCGACCTGCATCAGGTGCGAGTTGGCGAACCGGTTGTTGTGCGCGAGGATGTTCCGGCGCAGAACGAGGCCGGTCACCGGGCGGGACTCGCTCCCGGCGACCTCGAGCGCGCCGTGCGCCCTCTTGAAAGCGGGTTGTCGCCGCTTTCGATGTGAAGGCCTCTGAATCGTGTAGTTGGAGCAGTTGCGCAGAGACAGCACTCGGCCGGAGCCGTCCCCCTTCAGGAAGGCCTGGCGCTCGTTGACCGCCTCGATCGTCACCGGGTTCGACTCGGTTCCGTTCTGTCCGGTCGACTGGGAACAGTCGACCGAGAGAAACCCGGTCTCGTCGCTCGGGTAGACGCCGTCCATCAGGCGAACGCGATTGCCGGGAGCGAGCACGCTCCGCTTCGCGACCGGCCGCCAGCTCTTCCAGGGATGCGCGGGGTCCCGGCCGCTCGCCGAGTCGCTGCCCGTCGGAGACAGGTAGTAGTCCGTAGCGACTGCCGGACACGCCGCCAGGAAAACGGCCGCCGCGAGCGCCGCCGCGAGCGACGGCGAGACGCCGCTCGGGTCCCGACGGTCTTCGGCGAGGCGTCGGATGATCCGGTTTGCGGGGAGCGCGCAATCGTGCGACATTGAGGGAAGGATATCGAACCGTGATCGTTCTCTCGTGGCTCCTCCTTCTCAGGTCGCTCCGCCTCCGGCGGATAACTTCTACGTCGCGCGGCTGCGCGCCGGCGAAGGCCTGATGCGCCTCGGCCGTCCGGCGGAGGCGGCCGCCGAATTGCGGATCGGTGGATTCGGGCTGCTCGATCGGCCGGCTCTGCTCTGCGAGTCTCTGGCCATTCGGGCGCTCGCGGAGGAGGCGTCCGGTCAGGCAGATCAGGCCCGGGCGGTGCTCGAGCGACTCGTTCTGATTCGAAGGGACTACCCCGCCTGTCGGGAGGCGTCGATCGACGGGGCCTGGCGCGCCGAGCTCGCGGCGCTCGCAAGACGCCGCCTGCCCTCGGCGCTTCTCGATTGGGAGACTCCGTCCCGCGCGACGAATCCCCCGACTTCACCGCCGACGGCGACACGGGCGCCGACGGCGGCACCTCCGCCCGCCACGCCCGCTCCGGCAACGCCCGCGACGACGCCGATCCCCACCCTCGCGCGACCCACCGAGACGCCCAAGTCTTCCCCCACCGAACCTCGAGAGACGCGTCCTCCGGCGCCGGTCTCCGCGACGGGGACGCCCGCGCCGCGGGGGAGTCCGCCGGAAGCGACCCCGGTCCCGGAAGAGCGACTGGATCGCCAACCGCAGATCCAGAAGACGACGCGCCCGATCTACCCGCCGCGCGCGGTGGAGAAACGGATCGGCGGCATCGTTCTCGTGCGCGTTCTCGTCTCGCCTTCGGGCGAGCCACTCCGCGCCGAGATCGCCCGCGGGGTGGATCGGGATCTCGACGAGGCCGCGGTTTCGGCCGTGCGGCAGTGGCGATTCGAGCCGGGTCAGAAGGGGGGAGCGCCCGTGCTCGCCTGGACGACCGTGGCGGTCCCGTTCGAGCCGTCCCGCCGCTAGGCGGAATGCTCAGGTTCTGCTGGCGGCGGCCCAGGCGCACCCGAGGACACAGGCCAGGGTGGCCGGGATGATCGGGATCGAGAGATTGAAGTCGACGAGGCCGTGCAGCGTGATGGAGAGGAGGGCCCCCAGACCGGCAAGGGCGATGGCGCTCTCCTCCCGGTGCCGCTGACGCAGGAACGCGCGCCCGAGCAGGAAGAAGAGGGACGCGAAGAGCGCGAGTCCGAGCGCCGCTCCCACCGAACCTCCGGTCACCGCGAGCTGCAGGAAATCGTTGTGCGCCTGCTCCACCAGGCCACGGACCTCGCGGGGCTGAACGCGCCGGAACGCCTCCCGAAACGTCCCCAGCCCGGAACCGAGCCACGGGAACTCGCGCCACGCCTCGAGCGACGTCCTCCAGAGGGCGGCACGCGTCGTCGAGGCGAAGTCGCGAGGATCGGCGAGCAGAAAGCGGGAGAAGCGGCTGGCGCCGGCGGCGACCCCCGCGAAGACCGCGCCGGCGAGCAGAGTCGCCGCGATCATCGTCGCGACACGCTTGTGTTGTCGCAGGCGGCGGTGCAGGAGCGCGCCTCCCGCCAGGACGAGAACGGTGAAGCCCGCCGCCAGAACGCCGCCTCGAGACTCGGTCAACGCGATGCCCCCGGCGATCAGACCCCAGAGGAGAATCCGGGCCGCGATCGGAGGAACGCGCCGTTCGAAAGTCTCGGCGGGTTCCATCGCCTCCACGGCGCGTTCTCGGTTGATCAACACCTCCGCCAGCAGGACCCCGAAGGCGAGGGCGAGGACGATCTCGAGATATGCCGCGAAGTGGTCCGGGTTGGAGAAGGACCCGTGCAGCCGCCGATCGCCCGACTGGCCCGCGGCGGCGGCGAGGATCTGCAGAAAGGCCGATGCCAGGATCGTCCCGGCGAAGAGCCGCCGCCGGGCGCGGGTTCGCAGGAGGCTGACGCTGCAGGCGAAGAGGCCCAGATAGGCGAGCAACAAGAGCAGGGTTTCGATGGTTTCGCTCGGAGCGATGGACAAGCGGGGCAGAGGCGCCTCGGCCCCGAAGGACCTCAGAATCTGAGCATTTTCGTGGTAAATTTGCATGTTTACGGGGCCGATCGCCGTAAGAATCCCCTTCGGGAACGGAACGAGTTGCACGGCGCCGAGAACGGCGAGCGCAGTCATTGCGGCTAGCGGCGTCGCGACGGGACGAAGCGAGAAAATGGTGGAGCCGGACAAGAGTGTCAGCGCGGCGATCAGAAACGCCAGGAGGCACAGGAGAGTGTTGCTCGAAAGCGCAACGGTGCCTCCGCCCATCGCCCTCCGAGAGATCTCGCCGGGAGCCGTCGTCAACAGGGGGCCGAGCGCCGAGAAAAGGATCAGGAGCGTGAAGGAGGCCGACTCCAGCCTGTCCGAGTCGGCCGACGACCACCCCTCGGCGAGGGCCTGTCTCAACCGATGAAACGCGCGCACAACGGGCCGATCATGCCACTGGTCCGCTCCGGCGCTCTTGCGGTCCTCTTCGCGGCCCACGCGGGCGGCGCCGCGGCGCAGGCGATGATCGACCAGGTCCCCCGCGAGCGCACGGTCACGACCCCGGAGGTCGTCGACGCGGACATGCAGAGCGCGCGCATTCATCTCGGGCCGATGCGAGTCATCCCGGTGATCGTCATGGACGAAGCGGGCTACGACAGCAACGTCTTCAACGCGCCCGAAAGCCGTCCCGAAGAGATCGTCGGCGACTGGACCGCGACCGTCGGTTTCGGAGCACGGGGGATCCTTCCGCTCGGCTCGAAGATGTATCTGCGGCTGATCGCGGTGCCGCAGTACATCTGGTACAACCAGCTCGCCGATCGCCGAACGTGGGCCGGCGATTTCGGCGGGTCCTACCTCGCCCTCGGCAATCGCCTCCAGTTCGAAGCGACGGGCCGGTTGAACCGGGGACTGACGCTCCTCTCCTCCGAAACGCAGGCCACCGTCGTCGAGACCGACACGACGCGTCGGGGGTAAACTGGAGGTCGGTCTGACGCGAGCACTGTCGCTGGTCGGGGGCGTCGGATGGAAGCAAACCCGCTACCTGCCCGAGTCGCAGGCTGGCTCGCCGGAACCGATCGACGTGCAACTTTTCGACCGAACCGACACCTCGGCGCTCGCCGGACTGAGGCTGCGCCTGACCTCCTCGCTCGACGTGACGGGCGGCGTGCAGGGCACGCGGGCCGAGTTCGTCGAGAACGCGGCCTGCAGCGGGACAACCAGACGTACGCGTTCCTGGGGGCGATCCACTTCGACCGGCCCCGGTTCTTCGTCAATCTGGCGGGAGGCTACCGACGGGCCAGCTCTTTCAACGACTCGAGCTTTCCGGACTATGCGACGACGGTCGGTTCCTACTTCGCCTCCTGGAGGGTCGCCGGTCCCCTGGAGCTCCAGTCGTTCGGCCACCGGCGCCCCATCTACAGCCGATCCAATACGGCCCTGTTCTACATCGAGACGCGCTACGGAGGACGGGTCCAACTCTGGCTGGGCTCCCGCACCTCCGTGTATGGATACGGCGAGGTCGGAACAAACTTCTACCCCGTCCAGTTTCTATCGAACGGAGAGCACCGGGACGACGATGGGATCGCGTACGGGGGCGGCTTGACCTTCCGATTCCTCCAGAACGTGGCCGTGCAGCTCGAGGCGAGGCAAAACAACTTGAAACCCTCGACCGGCGATCCCGAGCGGAAGGTCTTCCGCTTCACGACGGGGCTTTCGTTCAACGGGGAGTTCAAACGCGAATGACGCCAAGAACGCTTTCTCTTCTGGTCGCGCTCCTGGCCGCTACGTCCGGGAATGCGTTCGCGTCCGCCGCGCAGGAGGCCGGAAGGCCCGCCGCGCCGGCCGCGGCGCCCTCGGTTCCGAGTTCGGACGACTACTCGGGCGAGTACGCCATCGGACCTCGAGACCTCCTCGAGATCCGGGTCTTCGAGATCCCGGAGCTGAATCTCGAGCGGCGGGTCATCGACGCCGGCACGATCGATCTCCCGACGCTCGGGGACTTCTCGGTCGCGGGCCTGACCGCCTCCCAGGTGCGCGACAAGCTCGAAAAGATGCTGACCGCGAAGTATCTGAATCGCGCCAATGTCTCGGTCGTCGTCAAGGAGTATGCGAACAAGCCCCTTTCGGTTCTCGGAGCCGTGCAGAAGCCGGGCTCGCTCAATATTTCGGGTCGCTGGACGCTCTTGCAGGCGATCTCGGCGGCGGGCGGGCTGACGGAGCGCGCCGGAAGGACGATCTACGTCATGCGGCGATCCGAGAACGGCCTCTCCGACACGCTCGAAGTCAGCGTGGAGGATTTGCTCCACGGCTCCTCGACGCAATGGAACGTCCCCCTGCAGCCGGGCGATATCGTCAACGTCGAGGCGAGGCGGTCGATCCGCGTTTTCTGCCTGGGCGCCGTCCGATCTCCCGGCGCGATCGAGCTCGACGGCGACGACCGGATTACCCTTCTCTCGGTGATCGCCAGGGCCGGCGGGCTCACGGACAAGGCCTCGTCGACGATCCGGGTCAAGCGGCGGGGAACCGACGGCAAGGACGTCGAACTCGTGTATCGCTTCGGGCGGATCGTCGGGGGCAAGGAGCCGGATCCGAAACTTCAGGCGGATGATGTCGTGATCGTGAAGGAGTCATTCTTCTAATGGCACAGGAACCGGAACTCCTCGAAGAATCCCCTCTGGAAGAACCCTCCCTCCAGGAGCGGCTCCGGGAATACGCCGGAATCGTCTGGAAGCACCGGCGGCTCATCTTGCTCTCGACCGCCGTGGCCGTGACCGTCGCCATGCTCTACTCGGTCCTCTCGGACCCGAGCTACACGGCGAACACGATCCTCTCCGTGGAGCGCGATCCCGGCAGCCCCATGGACGCGAACTGGCGCCCCCAGCTCTACGGGGCGGGCGATCCGGACTTCCTCCCGACCCAGGCGAAGCTGCTCGCGAGCCGCCAGATCGCCGAGCGCGTCGTGCGGAAACTCGGCCTCCTGTCGAATCCGGACCTGAACCCTCGCAAGAGCGGATTCTTTCGTTCCGAAGATTCGAAGGATGCCAAGCCCGCTCCCGTACCCGTCCCGCCCGCGCAGTCGGAAGTCATCAAGATGGCCCACTGGGTTCAGGCAAGCATCGACGTCGATCAGGTCAAGGGGACGAACCTGCTGCAGCTGACGTGCGAGGCCCCCACGTCGAGCCTCGCCGCCTCGATCGCCAACGCCGTCGCCGAGGCGTACATCCAGTGGACGTTCGAGGCGAAGACCGAGATGACGGACCGCGCTTCGAAGTTCTTCAGCGCCCAGATCCTGGATTTGAAGAAGGAGCTGGACGTGCTCGAGCAGCAGCTCCTCGCTTACTCGCGCCAGAAGGACATCATCTCGGTCGATCCCCAGACCAACGTCACCCTTCAGAAACTGGAGTCGCTCAATCGGGATTACACGAGCGCGGTCTCGGACCGGGTCGCCAAGGAGGCGCATCTCCACGAGGTGGAGAACGCGAGAGCCGAGGCGATCGCGGACTCGCTCTCCGGGGGGTTGGTCTCCCAGCTCCGCGCCGACCAACTGAGGCTCGAGCGCGACTACGCCGAGAAGCTGAACCTCTTCAAGCCGGAGTGGCCGGCGATGCTGCAGCTGAAGGCGCAGATCGACAAGGGCAGGGAGCACCTCGACCAGGTCGTGCAGGAGACGTTGGCGAAGGCGCGCGAGGCCGCCAAGAGCGACTACCTGACGGCGCTCCGCCGCGAGGAGAGCCTGAAGACGCGTCCTCGGCGTGCAGAAGAACGAGGCGATGATCCTGAACAGCAACGCCGTCGAGTACAACCACCTGAAGACCGAGGTGGAGGCGAAGCGGTCGATGCTGGACAACCTCATGAAGCGGCAGGCCGAGATGGAAGCGATGGCGCGGCTGACGGTCGCGGGCGAGGCGAACGTCCGCGTGGTCGATCGGGCGCTCTCGCCGGGCATGCCCTCGAGCCCCAACTACATCCGGAACGCCGCGATCGGCATTTTCCTGGGCGGCGTCCTCGGGGTCGGCCTCTCCTTCCTCCTCTCCCTGCTCGACCGAAGCCTCCGCACCCCCGAGCAGGTCGAGCAGCTCCTGTCCCTTCCGTCCCTGGGCGTCATCCCGTCGCTGGGTGCGGCGGGAGCCGGGAACGGCTACCGGCTGCTGCTCGGGAAGCGGAAGAAGGAAGCGGCGGAGGAATCCCCGGAGTCGATCGAGCTCCTGCCGCAGACGCATCCGCGCTCGCGCGTCGCGGAGCGCTACCGCGACCTGCGGACGGCGCTGCTCCTGTCGAGGGCCGGCGGGATCAAGTCGATCGTCGTGACCTCCTGCCTGCCGCGCGAAGGAAAGACCGCCACGGCAGTCAATCTGGCGGTCGTCCTGGGACAGCTCGGCAAGCAGGTGCTGCTCGTGGACGCGGACCTGCATCGTCCTCGGCTGCACGAGATCCTTCGCGTGCCGAACCGTACGGGGTTGGTCTCGATCCTCGCGGGCAACGTCGATCCGGCGCGCGCGATCGTCAAGACCGAGATCGCCGAAGTCTCGGTCATCCCGTCGGGCCCGGCCTCGCCCAACCCTTCGGGTCTGCTCTCCTCGGAGGCCATGAGCCGGTTCCTCTCGCTCGCGCAGATGAACTTCGACTACGTGATTCTGGACGCGCCGCCGGTGGTTCCCGTCGCCGACGCGCTCGTGCTCGGCAATCAGACCGACGGCGTGGTCCTCTGCGTCAAAGGCGGGAAGACGCCGCGCGAGCTGGTGTCGCGGGTGCGCGACAAGCTCTACCGGAGCAACGTCCGGATCCTGGGTGTCGTCATCAACGATCTCGCCGAGGAGAAAGGCGGCTACGCCGACCCGTACGGGTACGAGGATGGATATCCGGGCCGCGGCGAGCCGTCGGAGAGCGCCGAAGCCCCGCCCCACCGCGCCCGAACCGTCTGACGCGCGGGTGTGATCGACGTCCACTTCCACTGCCTTCCGGGCATCGACGACGGCCCCCGCGACTGGGAGGAGGCCGTCCGGCTCTGCCGCGCGGCGGCGTCGGAGGGAACGCGGACCCTCGTCGCGACTCCCCACGTCCTGCGCGACGGCTGGTTGAACGAGGACCCCGCCGTTCGCGACCAGCTCGTCCTGAAGCTCAACACGATGCTGGGCGGGTCGCCGGCCGTGCTGGCGGGGTGCGAGTACGCGTTCTCTTCCGACGCCGTCGAGCTGCTCGAGCGCGGAGCGTCCGGCCCCGTGACGACCCTGAACCGGGGCCGCTACCTGCTCGTCGAGTTCCTTCCCGGCCCGCTGCCGCCGTCGACCGACGCGGTGCTCCACGAGCTCGCGATGCTGGAGGTGACTCCCGTGATCGCGCATCCCGAGCGAAACCGCCGGTTCTCCGGCGACCCGTGCGCGGCTCGCGCACCTCGTGGCGCGCGGGGCGATGGTCCAGATCACCGCGGGCAGCCTGGTCGGGGACTTCGGAGATGGACCCTCCGAGGCCTGCCAGGAGTTCTTTCGGCGGGGGCTCGTGCATCTGGTGGCCTCCGACGCCCATTCGGTCGATCGCCGTCCCCCGCGGCTCTCGGCCGCGCGCGAGCGGGTGCGGCGGGATTGGGGCGAGGACGCGGAACAGGGCCTCTTCGAGGCGAATCCCACGGCGCTGCTCGCTTCCGAGCCGCTGCCCTGGAGCGCCGCCCCGCCGCCGGCGAGGAGCCGCGGGAATTGAATCCCGAGAGCGAGGTGGGCCCCAGGCGACGTTGGCCGCGCCGCCTCCTCGCCCTCCTGTACCTGCTCGCCTCCGTCCTGTCCGGCGCTCTCTATGCGAGGGATCTCGAGCGGCGGCGCGGCGTCGAAGGCCTCCTCCGCGTCTCGGGACTGGAACGGGCCCGCGCCCTGGACGCCGAGACGCTCGCGCTCGAGCCGGCCTGGGACCTCGCCGCGGATGCCGTCGTCTCGGCGGCCGTGCGCGCGGAAGGACCTCTCCCTTCCGCCGAGACGCTTCGGTCCGCACGGCACCTGATGCTCGAGGCGGCGGCCGCGCGACCCGGCTGGCCCATGCACCCGTACTTGCTCGCCCGGTGCGAGGAGCCGAATTCCACAGCGCGCGCCCGGCTGGCGTTGCGGCTGGCGGCCAATGGCGCGCCGGGGTTCGATTCGGCGTGGTCGGCTCTGGGACGGGCGAACCTCGCGGCCTGGGGCGCGCTCTCGGCCGAGGAGCGTTCGGGAGCCGAGGCCGCTCTGCGCCGCGCGGCGCGCAGTCCCGCTTTCGCCGGGGCGGCATTTCCGAAGATGGCGACGGCGCTCGGAGGCGCGAAGGCGGCCGCGCTGCTGCCGGAAGACTCGGAAGTGCTCGAAGCGGCTGCGGGCAGCCTCGCGCACACCGGAGAGGTCGAAAGCGCCGCCGGCCTGTTCGTGCGGGCCGAGCAGGCCGAGCGCCGCGAGAGGATCGAAGACCTGACGGGCCTCGAGCGCCTGCGCGGCCTGGGCGATGTCGAGGGCCTCGGCCGGGGATGTATCGCGTGGTTTGATCGGTATCCGCTGGCCGGGCTCGGCGATGCCGATGGCCGTCGCGATCTCGCGCGGCTGCTCGATCTCTGGCCGGATTACCGATTCGGATCCTGGCCCGGAGACCGCCGCGCTCGGATCTTGAGGTTCCTCCTGGAAGGATCGCCGCCCGGGGTCTCTCCCGAGACGTTTCGTCGGACGCTGGCGGCGCTCACGGGGGTCCCCGACTCGTTTCGCGCGCGCGTGGAGCTCGCGGCGGGGGACGAGGCGGCGGCGCGGGCCCTCGCGGCCTCGAGCGGCGAGGCCTTCTCCGCGGAATGGGCCGACTACGATCTCGATCTGGCGCGGCGAGAACTGGCGGCGGGCCGGATCGCCGAGGCGCAGGGCGCTCTGGCGAACCTCGGATTCGAAGCGCGCAACGGGTGCGAGGCGCTGCAGCTTCGGCGCGAAGTCGCTCGCCGGCTCGGCGACGCCGAGGAGGTCGAGACGACCGAGCGCCGGCTGCTCACGCTCCGCGAGCCGGCCCCGGACGACTGGTCGTCCCGCGGAGCCGTGACTCTCTGCGTGGATCCCGGCTGGAGCGCGGGGCGGATCCTGGAAGTCGCGATCGGACCGGGCGCCCCGGCGCTGCTCCAATGGGGATGGAACGGCGGGCGCGCCGGAACGCTCTCCGTTCCCGCGAAAGAAACGTTCCTGCGGGCCCCGCTCGAGGGGCTGAGCGGCCAGAAAACGCTCTGGGTTTCTTTCCTGGTCGGCGGGGAAGGGCGCACTCTCCACGGCCTCGTCCGAAGAGACTCGTAGGCCGAAAAGTTTAGACGCACTAGGTATTTACACCGAATTGGCGGTCGTTCTTCGCATGGTAAGATTCTGATCAAAAAGTGAACTACCGCGAGGAGCGATCCCGACGGCGTCGGGTGCGGCGGGAGGATAGGGGTCGACGTGCCGCTGCTCAAGAAGGAACCGGACATCTTTCCCATCGCGATCTTCGATCGGCAGATCGAGGAATCGCCCTGGTGGGTCGCGCACGTCCGAAGCCGGCAGGAGAAGGCTCTGGCCCGGTACCTGCGGCCGCTCGGCGTGGCCCACTATCTGCCCCAGCGCGAGCATCGGGTCCGACGGGCGAGGCGGGAGTTCGTCTCCTACCTGCCGCTTTTCCCGGGGTACCTCTTCTTCCGGGGATCGGCCGCTGACCGTCTCCAGGCCCTGCGGAGCAACCTGATCGTCAAGGTCCTCGACGTGCCGAGTCAGGAGCTGCTGGCCGAGGAGCTCCGGCAGCTTTACTCGCTGCAGTCCTCGCGGCGCGTCGCTGACTCCGTGCGAGCCGCTCTCGCCCGGCGACGAGGTTCGCGTCGTCGAAGGCCCGTTTCAGGGGTATCGCGGAATCGTCGTGCGCGGGGCGGAGCGGCCGCGCCTCGTGGTTTCGATCTCGATCCTGCGGAAAGCCGTCGCTGTCGAGCTCGAGCGGGGCGCCGTGGCGCCGCTTTCGGGCGCGGCAAGCCGGAAATTTCAAAGCGCCGTCGCGTAGCTCCACTTCGGGGGCCGGCGCGTCTCAAGCGATGAATCGCTCCTTCGGGCCTGTACACCGAAGGGGACGGAGTCTGTCGATCCATGTCGTCGTGGGCTCGTCCCGGAGACCACGACCAGGAGTTGAGGCCATGAGCAGCTCTCGCCTTTCCGCCGAGCCCGCCGGGGATGCTCGCGGGACGCCCGGTCCGGGCGCCGCGGCCGCTGAACTCCGGCGCCGAATCGAAGCCCGCTCCGCCCGCGTCGGCGTGATCGGGCTCGGTTACGTCGGCCTCCCCATGACCCTGACGATGGCGGAGAAGGGCTACTCCGTGCTCGGGTTCGACATCGATCCGGCCAAGATCGAGGCGCTCAACCGCGGCCAGAACTACATCCAGCATCTGGACGGCAGCCGGCTGACCGCGGCCCTCGGATCCGGGAAGTTCCGAGCGACCGCCGACTTCCTGCGGCTGAAAGAGCCCGATGTCCTCCTGATCTGCGTTCCCACCCCGCTGACGCCGCAGCGCGAGCCGGACATGAGCTTCGTCGTCGAGACCTCGCGGCAGATTCGGGCCGCCCTCCGGCCCGGGCAGCTCGTCGTTCTCGAGTCCACGACGTACCCGGGAACGACCGACGAGCTGGTGCGGGGAATCCTCGAGGAAACGGGGTTGAAGTGCGGGGAAGACTTCTTCCTCGCCTTCTCGCCGGAGCGCGAAGACCCGGGAAACAAGAGCTTCGCCACCGCCACGATTCCGAAGGTCGTCGGGGGTGTGGATCCCGTCTCCGGAGATCTGGCCGAGGCGCTCTACGACCGCGTCGTCGCTCGCACCGTCCGTGTGTCGAGCTCGCGCGCCGCCGAAGCGACCAAGCTCGTCGAGAACATCTTCCGGGCCGTGAACATCGCCCTGGTCAACGAGCTCAAGATGGTCTTCGATCGGATGGGGATCGACATCTGGGAGGTCCTCGACGCCGCTTCGACGAAACCGTTCGGGTTCATGCGCTTCAACCCCGGGCCGGGTTGGGGGGGGCACTGCATTCCGCTCGACCCCTTCTATCTCGTGTGGAAGGCGCGTGAGTACGGCATGACGGCGCGATTCATCGAGCTCGCGGGAGAAGTGAACGTCCAGATGCCGCATTACGTCGTCGAGAAGCTCCAGCTCGCCCTGAACGACCGCGGCAAGGCCATCAAGGGAAGCCGGGTTCTCGTGCTGGGGCTCGCTTACAAGAAGGACATCGACGACGCGCGCGAAAGTCCCTCTTTCGAGATCCTGGAGATCCTGCTGTCTCGGGGCGCGCAGGTCTCCTACCACGATCCGCACGTTCGGAAAGCGCCCCGGACGCGCGCCCGGCCGGAGCTTCCTCCGATGGAATCCCAGCCGCTCACCCGGGAGATGCTGCAGGCGCAGGACGCCGTCCTGATCGTCACCGACCACACGGCGGTGGATTACGCCCTCGTGGCTCGGGAGGCGTCTCTCGTTGTCGACGCGCGAGGCGTCTATCGCCGGCCGGCGCCCAACGTCGTCAAGGCATGACGAGGGAGGTTACGGCGGCGGACGCGTTTCGCCTGTCTCGGCCGGCGGAGACCGTCTCGGCGGCTCGGACCGGGACGGCATCCGGAGATCGCCCCGGACCGGATGACGGCGGCGCAGAAACCACTGGTCAGCGTCGTGACACCGGTCTTCAACGGCGAAGACGGTCTCGCCCGAGTGCATCGAGAGCGTGCTCGGGCAAACGTACGACCGCTTCGAATACATCATCGCGAACAATCGGAGCACGGACCGCACTCGCGAGATTGCGGAGAGCTATGCGCGAAGGGATCCTCGGATCCGGATCCACGACAACGAGACGTTCGTCGAGCGCCGTCGCGAACCACGAGGTCGCTTTCCGGAAGATGTCTCCGGAGAGCCGCTACTGCAAAGTCGTCCAGGCGGACGATTTGCTCTTCTCCGAGTGTCTCGAGCGGATGGTTGCTCTGGCGGATGCGCACCCGTCGGTCCGCATGGTGAGCGCCTACCGGCTCGAGGACCTCGACGTCACCCTCTGCGGGTTGCCCTACCCGAGCACGGTCGTGTCGGGGAGACGAGATCTGCCGCCGGACGCTTCTCGACGAGACTGTACGTGTTCGGAACGCCCGACCTCGCTGCTGATCCGATCGGATTCGATCCGGAGCCGCGATCCGTTCTTCGACGGAGCGGAATTCCCGCGGCACTGCGACACGGCGGTCTGCTACGAGGTCCTGCGCGAAGGGGACTTCGGGTTCATTCATCAGGTCCTGACGTACACGCGCCGCCGCGGGTCGCATCTGACTCCGATCTCACGGCGCATGGGCAGCGCCTATCCGGAACACTCGGCATATTGAAGAAGTACGGGCCGGTCTACTCGACGAGCGCGGAGTACGACCGGCGGCTCCGGCGAGATTGACCCGCGACTACTACCGGTTCCTGGGCCGGTGCGTGCCGCGGCGGCTCGATCGGGAGTTCTGGGCCTATCACCGCCGGTGCGCTCGCGAACCTCGGGCTCTCGGCGAGCCCGCTCCGGATCGCGGTGGCGGCCCTCGCGGGGATTCCCGAGCGAACTCTGCGTTTTCTCCTGTCGTTCACGGACTCGGGCCGAGAGGAGGCCGCGGCGTGACGCCGCGCGTGAGCGTCGTCATTCCGACGCGGAATCGCGAGCGTCTGCTCCCGCTCGCGGTCGGGAGCGCCCTCGACCAGTCTCTCCGGGATCTCGAGGTCATCGTCGTCGACGACGCCTCGGACGACCGAACGGCCGACGTCGTCGCCGGGTTTTCGGATGGCCGCGTGCGCTATCACCGCCAGCCGTCCCGGCGGGGCGGGTCGGCCGCGCGCAACGCGGGGATCGAGGCCGCCCGAGGAGCCTTCGTCGCGTTCCTGGACGACGACGACGAGTGGCTGCCCGACAAGCTGGAACGCCAGCTGGCCCTCTTCGGCGCCAATCCAGGCGTCGGTATCGTCTACTCGAGCTACGTGGTCGTCGATCGCGAGAGCGGGGACGTCCTCTTTCGCAAGGCTGCCGAGTGCCGCGGTGACTTGTCCCGCGATCTGCTCGTCCGCAACGTGCTCGGCAACACGTCGTCAGTCGTCGTGCGCCGATCCTGTCTCGAGGGGGCGGGACGCTTCGACGAGGAGCTGCCGAGCTTCGAGGACTGGGACCTGTGGCTCCGCCTCGCACCGCTCCATCGCTTCGACTTCGTCGAGAACGACCTGGTGAAGTACTACGTTCACGGCCGGCGGATCTCGACCGATCTGGGGGCGCTCGATCGCGGCATCGACCTCATGTGTCGCAAGCACGGCTCTTCTCCCGAGCTCCGACGGAATCTCGCCCGGCATAGTCAGGGTATCGGCGTGCAGTACTGCTCGCGCGGCGAGACCGGGAAGGGGAGGCGTGCTCTGGTTCGCGCGATCCGGCTCGCGCCCACCGAGCCGACGCCCTACCTCACGCTGACGCTGGCGCTTCTCGGGAATCGGGCCTTCGACGCCGTGCGCCGGACGAGGCGGCGTTTCGGAGACCCGGCTTCGCGGGAGGGAGGCTTCGCCCTCTCCGGGACGAAGGCCGGGCACGCCCGCAACGACCGACCCCGGATGGAAGCCGACGAACCGGGGCGGAGCGACCGCATGAGCGCACCGGCCGTCAGCGTCGTGATCCCGACGCGGAATCGTGCGAGATCTGGTGTCGAACGCCATCCGAAGCGCTCTCGGTCAGACCTTCCGCGACCTTGAGGTGATCGTCATCGACGACGCGTCCGACGACGAGACTCCGGCCGTCGTCGCCGGATTCCACGATCCCAGGCTCCGTTACTATCCGTCACGAGACCGCCCGCGGATCCGCGGCCTCCCGCAACGCCGCATCGGGCACGGGAGCGGGGAGTACATCGCCTTTCTCGACGACGACGACGAGTGGTTCGCCGACAAGCTGGAGCTGCAGATCGGACTCTTCCGCCGAAGCCCGGCGCACGTGGGAATCGTCTACTCGAGCTTCCTCTTCGTCGAGTCCGAGAGCGGACGGGTCACCGGCCGGTTCGTCGCCGAGAGGCGGGGCGATCTCTCCCGCGACCTGCCGGCGCGGAACTTCCTCGGCGGGATCTCCGGCATCGTCGTGCGGCGCGCTTGCCTCGAGAAGAGCGGACTCTTCGACGCCGAGCTTCCGAGCTACATCGACTACGATCTCTGGCTTCGGATGTCCCGCGACTTCCACTTCGATTTCATCGATCGAGACCTGGTGAAGTACGCCGTCCACCGGAAGCGGATTTCGACCGACCTCGATGCGGTCGATCGGGGAATCGAACGGATGCTCGAGAAACACGGATCGTTCTCCGCGCTGCGCCGGCACATGGCGCGACACAGCCTCGCGGTCGGCGTCCAGTTCTGCTCGCATGATCAGGTCGGCAGGGGCCGACGGTCTCTCGCCCGTTCGGTGCGGCTGAACCCCGGCAGAGTCCACGCACCTCTGTATCTCGCGCTCTCGTTGTTCGGGTCCCCGGTCTTCCGGGCCGTGCACGAAATGAAGGACCGGGTCATGGGACGGTCCAACCGAAATGGAGAGTTACGCTGATGAGTTCGCGAGCCGTGCCCAGTCCCGAGATCATCGTGCTCCAGCCAACCCGCGGGTGGTCCTCGCTCGGGCTCCGAGACATTTGGGTCTATCGAGAGCTCCTCTACTTTCTCGTCTGGCGGGACGTCAAGATCCGATACAAGCAGACGGTGCTCGGCGCGGCCTGGGCGATTCTGCAGCCGCTCCTGACGATGCTGGTGTTCACGATCTTCTTCGGCCAACTGGCGAAGGTCGGCTCGGACGGCCTCCCGTACCCCATCTTCTCCTTCGCCGGCCTCCTGCCCTGGACGTTTTTCGCGCAGGGGCTCACGCAGTCCGCCGGAAGCATCCTGAGCTCCTCGAACCTGATCACCAAGATCTACTTTCCGCGACTCGTCATACCCATCGCGTCGGTCCTGGCCGGCGTCGTCGATTTCGCGATCGCCTTCCTGATTCTCATCGTGATGATGGTGTGGTACGGAATCTGGCCGACGGCAGCGGTTCTCTGGCTTCCTCTGTTCTTCCTGCTCGCGGTGATCACGGCGATGGGCATCGGTCTTTGGATGTCGGCCCTTTCGGTCGAATATCGGGACGTCCGCTACGTCGTTCCCTTCTTGGTCCAGATGTGGCTGTTCGTTACGCCGGTGATCTATCCGGCGAGCAAGGTGATCGCCAAGCTGAACGAAATGGGCTTGCCGCCCTGGATCTACGGACTGAATCCCATGGCAGGAGTGGTGGAGGGATTCCGATGGGCGCTGCTCCGCAGCGGATCGCTCAACGTTCCGGTGCTCGCGGCGAGCGCGGCCGTCTCGATCGTGGCGCTCATTTCGGGCGCCTTCTACTTCCGCCGGATGGAGCGCAGCTTTGCCGACATCATTTGACGCGTCACTTCGGATCGCCTTGTCCCGTTCCCTTGGCGTGAAGGGAGTCCCTCGATGAGCGCCATCGCGGTCCGGGTGCAGGGTCTGGGCAAGGAGTATCGAATCGGCGAGCGGCTGCGCTACAAGACGCTCCGCGATTCGTTGATGGGCGTCGCCCGGGCGCCGCTCCGGTTCTTTCGGCGCCGGATCGGCAACGGCGGGTACGGGGGGAGCGGATCTGGGCGCTGCGGGGCGTGAGCTTCGAGGTGCGCGCCGGCGAGGTGGTCGGGATCATCGGGCGAAACGGAGCCGGCAAGAGCACGCTGCTCAAGATCCTGTCGCGGATCACGGAGCCCACCGAGGGGATCGCGGAGATCCGCGGCCGGGTCAGCTCCCTCCTCGAAGTCGGCGTCGGGTTCCACGCGGAGCTCACGGGTCGCGAGAACGTCTATTTGAACGGGGCGATCCTCGGGATGCGCAAGGCCGAGATCGACCGGAAGTTCGACGAGATCGTGGCGTTCGCGGAGGTGGAGCGGTTCATCGACACGCCGGTCAAGCACTACTCGAGCGGGATGCACATGCGTCTGGCGTTCGCGGTGGCGGCGCATCTGGAGCCGGAGATCCTGATCGTGGACGAGGTCCTCGCGGTCGGGGACGCGAACTTTCAGAAGAAGTGCCTGAACAAGATGGAGGACGTCGGGCATCAGGGCCGGACGGTGCTGTTCGTGTCGCACAACATGACGGCGGTCACCCGGCTCTGCCAGCGCGTGATCCTGCTCGGCGAAGGACGCGTGATCGAGGACGGCCCGTCGGCCCACGTCGTGGGCGCGTACCTCCAGACCGGTCTCGGCACCACCGCCGCCCGGGAGTGGGAGAGGAACGACCCCAACCGTCCGGCCGGAGAAGTGGCGGGCCTGCTCGGCGTTCGAATCCGCACCGAGAGCGGCGCGCTGGCCGACGCCGTGGACATCCGGCGGCCCGTGCGCGTCGAGATGGAGTGGGATGTCTTCGAGCCCGGCTACGTCGCTGATGCCGCACTTCCAGATCTCCAACGAAGAAGGGGTCGTCGCCTTCTCGGCGCACGACCTGGATCCCGAATGGCGAGGGCGGGCACGGCCCGGCGGGGCGATACGTGAGCACCGCCTGGATTCCGGGGAATCTCCTCGCCGAGGGGACCATGTTCGTGACCGTCGGTCTCGTCAGCCTGGATCCGACGATCGATCAGTTCCTCGAGCGAGACGTCGTCGCCTTCCAGGTCGTGGACAGCCTCGACGGCGACTCCGCGCGCGGGGACGTCGCGGAGCACATGGAGGGGGTGCTCCGCCCGATGCTCCCGTGGAGCACGGAATACTTTCCCGAGGACGGCGTCGCGGCGTCGGGAGGCGGCGCCTCGCCGTGGCTGACGACGCGGGCCGCGCGTCGGCCGGAATGACCGAGAGGAGCGGGGCGCAATGAGCGCGATCGCCGTGCGGGTGGAGGGCCTCGGAAAGGAATATCAGATCGGGGAGCGCCGCCGGGCCCGGTACAAGACGATGCGGGATGCGCTGACCGGGATGGCGACGGCGCCGCTGCGGCTGTTCCGGCGGGGACCGGCGAGGGTCAAGCGCGGGGAGGAGAAGATCTGGGCGCTGCGGGGCGTGAGCTTCGAGGTGCGCGCCGGCGAGGTGGTCGGGATCATCGGACGAAACGGGGCCGGCAAGAGCACGCTGCTCAAGATCCTGTCGCGGATCACGGAGCCCACCGAGGGGGTCGCGGAGATCCGCGGCCGGGTCAGCTCCCTCCTCGAAGTCGGCGTCGGGTTCCATGCGGAGCTCACGGGTCGCGAGAACGTCTATTTGAACGGGGCGATCCTCGGGATGCGCAAGGCCGAGATCGACCGGAAATTCGACGAGATCGTGGCGTTTGCGGAGGTGGAGCGGTTCATCGACACGCCGGTCAAGCACTACTCGAGCGGGATGCACATGCGTCTGGCGTTCGCGGTGGCGGCGCATCTGGAGCCGGAGATCCTGATCGTGGACGAGGTCCTCGCGGTCGGGGACGCGAATTTTCAGAAGAAGTGCCTGAACAAGATGGAGGACGTCGGGCATCAGGGCCGGACGGTGTTGTTCGTGTCGCACAACATGCCCGCGGTCACCCGGCTCTGTCAGCGCGTGATCCTGCTCGGCGAAGGGCGCGTGCTGGAGGACGGTCCCCCCTCGCACGTCGTCGGCGCCTACCTGCAGTCCGGCCTCGGTAGCACCGCCGCCCGGGAGTTTGCGAAGCCCTCGATGGCGTCGCCCACGTCGATCGCCGGCCTCCATGCCGTCCGGGTGCTGTCGGAGGACGGGCGAATCGCCGACGCCGTCGACATCCGGCGGCCGGTCCTCGTCGAGATGGAGTACGAGGTCATCAAGCCCGGTCACGTCCTCATTCCCAGCTTCACCTTCGACAACGAGGAGGGGATCACGGCGTTTCGGAGCTACGACATGGATCCAGAGTGGCGGAGGAAGCCCCGCCCGGCCGGCCGCTACGTCAGCCTGGTTCGGATCCCCGGGAATCTCCTCGCCGAGGGGACGATGTTCGTGACCGCCAGCCTGCTCGCTGCGACCAGCCGGCAGCGCCATTTCTACGAAGAGGACGTCGTGGCCTTCCAGGTCGTGGACAGTCTCGACGGAGACTCCGCCCGAGGGGACATCGGGGGGGCGGTGGCGGGTGTCGTGCGGCCGCTTCTCGAGTGGAGGACGAGCCGTCCAACGGAAACGCGAGAGGGGAACGCGAAGCCGCTGCGTGCGGATCGCTGAGCCGGGCCGTCGCTCCGAAGCCGGGACCGAGGCGAAAATCCAGTGACTGTGGGAATCGAGAAGCCAGGAGTTCGAGGGGGATCCGGAGCCCCGAATTCCCCGTCGGCGCCGTCCCTCGTGAGCGTGATGATCCCCGTCTACAACGGCGCCGAAACCCTTTCGGAGTGCCTGGAAAGCGTTCTCCGCCAGACCTACCGGAACTGGGAGTGCATCGTCGTCGACAACTGCAGCACGGACCGATCGGCCGAAATCGCGGACGACTACGCGAAGCGCGATCCGCGGATCCGGGTGCACCGAAACACGAATTTCGTCACCGCCGGTCTCAATCACGAGGTCGGGTTCCGACTGATGTCCGCGGCCAGCCGGTACTGCAAGGTGATCCACGCGGACGATTGGATCTTCCCCGAGTGCGTGGAGCGGATGGTGGCCCTCGCCGAGGCGAACCCCTCGGTCGTCGTCGTGAGCTCCTACCGGCTGGAGGATGCCAAGGTCACGATGGACGGCTTGCCGGTCGAGCGGAGCGTCGTCCCCGGGCGGGAGATCTGCCGCCTCACGCTCTTGAACAAGCTGTACCTGTTCGGCTCGCCGACGTCGCTCCTGATCCGCTCGGATGCGATTCGAAGCCGGGTTCCGTTCTACGACGAGGATCACTATCCGCGCCACTGGGACACGGCCGTGTGCTACGAGATCCTGCGCGACCGGGATTTCGGCTTCGTCCATCAGGTCCTGACCTTCACGCGACGCGACGGCGCGGTTCGCACGCCGGTGTCGAAGCGACTCGGCACGCTTCTGCCGGAGCACCTCCTGATGGTGAAGATGTTCGGACCGATCTACCTGAGTCCGGAAGAGCACGAGGCGCGGATGCGGACGATGCTGTCCGATTACCGCCGGTTTCTCGGCGCGAGCTTCTTGAAGCGTCCGGGCCGGGAATTCTGGGACTATCACGGCGCGGCGCGGCGGCGCATCGCGGAGACGGGAGGCCGTCTCTACATGGCGGGAGCCGTCGTCACGGCGGCGTGGCAACGGGCGCTCCGCCCCTTCTGGGCCCTTCGGAGGCCGAGGCGGGGCGCGGCGCGATGATCCGACGAACGAGGCCGCGACCATGCCGAGGGTAACCGTCGTCATGCCGACGTATCGCCGGCCGGAGCTCCTGTCCGCGGCGATCCGGAGCGTTCTCGCGCAGACGTACCAGGACTTCGAGATCGTCGTCGTGGACGACAACTCGGGCGACGACACCGAGCAGGTCGTCCGATCCTTCGGCGATGCGCGGATTCGATACGTGGCGCACGACAAGAACAGGCGGTGCGGCGCGGCCAAGAACACCGGAGTCCGGAGCTCGACGTCCGAGCTCGTGGCCTTTCTCGACGACGACGACGAGTGGTTGCCCCGGAAGCTCGAGCGGCAGGTGGCCGTTCTCGACCAGAGCCCGGCCGGGACCGGCGTCGTCTACACGGGCTTTCAGGAGTTCGATCGGTCGACCGGCGCCCTCCTCCGGACGTTCCTGCCCCGGAAGAGCGGGCGCATGCTCGACGTTCTCGGGCGCAACTCCGTCGGACCGCCTTCGACCGTTCTCGTGCGCCGGAGCTGTTTCGCCGAGGTCGGCTACTTCGACGAAGTCCTGGAGTTCGGGGAGGACTGGGACTTCTGGATCCGCCTCGCCGAGCGCGTCGAGTTCGCCTGCGTTCCCGAGGCGCTCGTCCGCTACGGCATCCACTCCGCTCGGATGACCACCAACGTCGACTGGCGGATCCGGGGACTCGAGAAGTTCAGAGACAAGCACCTCGCGTATCTGGAGCGGCATCCCCGGGAGTTGAGCGACTTCTATCTCGGTCTGGGCCTCCACTACCTCCACGTCGGAAAGACCGGGCACGGGCGCGCGGCCTTCTGGCGCGCGGTGCGGCTTTCGCCCTGTCGGCTGAAGCCGTATCAGTACCTCGTGCTTTCGGTCTTCGGAGCGCGGATTCCAACTCGCGCGTGGTCGAGCGCTCCGCGAAGCGGCGCCGGATCTCTCTCCTGCCGGGAAAGGTCGCCTGAGCCGACGATGAGCGAGCGGGACTCCGTCGCGGTCCTCGGGTGCGGATACTGGGGCGAGAATCTCGTCCGGAACTTCCACGCCCTCGGGGCCCTGCGGCTCGTCTGCGATCCCTCGCCGGCGGCCCGCGATCGGGTCCGCCAGATCGCCCCGGGTGTCGAAACCCAGTCCGACGTCGTCCGCGGCCTTCGCGCGGCCGGACATTCGGCGCCGTCGTCATCGCGACGCCGGCCGAGACCCATCATCCGCTGACGCTTGCGGGCGCTCGCGGCCGGGAAAGACGTCTTCGTCGAGAAGCCGCTCGCACTGACCCACGCGCACGGGATCGAGATGCGCGAGGAGGCGGAGCGCCGCGGCCGGATTCTGATGGTGGGCCACCTCCTCGAGTTCCATCCGGCGGTCCTCCGGCTGAAGGAGCTCGTCGGCGCGGGGGCGCTCGGGCGCGTCAACTACATCTATTCGAACCGGCTGAACTTCGGAAAGATCCGCACCGAGGAGAACGCCCTCTGGAGCTTCGCGCCCCACGACATCGCCGTGATCCTTCGGATCGCGGGGACGCTGCCCACCCGGGTCACGTGCAGCGGCGGGAGCTACGTCACGGCGAACCTCGCCGATGTGACGGTCTCCTGCCTGGAATTCTCGTCCGGCCTCCGGGCGCACGTCTTCGTGAGCTGGCTGAATCCCTTCAAGGAGCAGAAGCTGGTCGTGGTCGGGGACCGGAGGATGGCCGTCTTCAACGACGTGACGCCGCAGGACAAGCTGGTGCTCTACGACCAGCGCGTCGAACTGGAACGACCGCCGCCCGGTGCTCCAGAAGAATGGAGTGCAGCCGATCGACATCGCGGCCGACGAGCCCTTGCGCAACGAGTGCCTCCACTTCCTCGAGTGCCTCGAGAGCCGGCGGCCACCGCTGACCGACGCGTCGAGCGGCATCCAGGTGCTGCGCGTGCTCGAGGCCTGCCAGAGATCGCTCCAGTCGAACGGGCGGCCCGTCGAGCTGCCGGAGGAGACGCCGGTTCTGGGGAGCGCGCGGGCTTGAGCTTCTTCGCGCATCCGACCGCCGTGGTCGACGACCCGACCGTCGATCGGAGAGGGCACGAAGATCTGGCACTTCGCGCACGTCTTTCCGAAGGCGAAGATCGGTCGGAAGTGCATCCTCGGCCAGAACACCATGGTGGCCGACGGCGTCGTGATCGGGGACAACGTGAAGATCCAGAACAACGTCGCGATCTACACGGGCACGACGATCGAGGACGACGTCTTCCTGGGCCCGTCCTGCGTCCTGACCAACGTGACGAACCCGCGGTCGCAGGTCAACCGGCACGCGCTCTACGAGGAGACCCGGATCCGCCGGGGCGCGACGGTCGGCGCCAACGCGACGATCGTCTGCGGGATCACCCTCGGGACGGTACTGCTTCGTCTCCGCCGGGGCCGTCGTGGCGAAGGACGTGCCGGACTACGCGCTCGATGGTCGGCGTTCCGGCGCGGCAGCGAGGCTGGATGAGCCGCCACGGCCACGTGCTCCGGCCGGATCCGTCGGGCGTGATGCGCTGCCCCGAATCGGGGTTGCGCTACCGGGAGGTCGAGCCGGGCGTGCTCCGTTGCCTCGATCTGGACGAAGAGGCGCCGCTCCCGGCGGAGCTGACGGTCGGGAAGACGACCTACGACGAATTCAAGAGACCGTAACCCGGCGCGAAAGAAGGAAGAGAGAATGCCGGTCCCTCTGCTCGATCTGAACGCCCAGAACCTCGCCCTCGAAGAGGAGCTCAAGACCGCCTTCGAGCGCGTTCTGCGGTCGGGCCAATTCATCCTCGGCGCGGAGGTCCAGCAGTTCGAGGAGAAACTGGCGGCGCTCGTCGGCGTCCGGCACGCCATCGGCGTGTCCTCCGGGACCGACGGGCTCCTGCTCGCGCTCATGGCGCTCGGAGTCGGACCCGGCGATGAAGTGCTCTGTCCGAGCTTCACGTTCTTCGCGACCGCCGGATGCGTTTCGCGCGTCGGGGCGACGCCGGTCTTCGTGGACTCCTGCCGGTTCTGCTTCAACATCGACACGGGCGACGCGGCGCGCAAGGCGACGGCGCGGACGAAGGCGATCGTGCCGGTCCACCTCTTCGGGCAATCGGCGGAGATGGACGCGATCCTGGCGCTCGCCTCGCGACCGAGGAATCCCCGTCATCGAAGATGCCGCGCAGTCCATGGGCGCCCGGTACCGCGGCCGAATGGTCGGCGCGATGGGCGCCTTCGGGATGTTCAGCCTCTTCCCGTCCAAGAACCTGGGGGGCTTCGGGGACGGCGGAATGCTCGTGACCGACGACGACGAGCTGGCCTCGAAGGCCCGCATGCTCCGGGCGCACGGCGCCAAACCGAAGTACTACCACAAGTACGTCGGCGGCAATTTCCGGCTCGATCCGCTGCAGGCGGCCCTCCTCTCGGTCAAGCTTCCGCACTACGGCGAGTACACGCGTAAGCGCCGGGCGAACGCGGAGCGCTACACCGCGAAGCTTTCGGCGATCCCGGGAGTCGTCCCCTCGAGCCTGGCCGATTCGATCTGCGCCCACTCCTCGAGCGCGGCTTCCATTCCGGTTTCGGCGCGAATCGTGCTGCCCGCTTCCTATCCGCACAACGAGCACATCTGGAACCAGTACACGATTCGCGTCCTCGGGCCCGGGCGTCGGGACGCCCTGAAGGCGCTCCTGACGGAGCGGAAGATCGGCAGCGAGATCTACTACCCGGTTCCGATGCACCGGCAGGAGTGCTTCGCCGACGTTCCGTCGTCACGGCACCCCCTTCCCGAGGCGGAGAGGCTGTCCGCCGAATGCTTGAGCATCCCGATCTACCCGGAGCTCTCGCGCTCCCAGCAGGACGAGGTCGTCGGAGCCATCGCCGAATTCCTGAGTTCGTAAACCGATGAAGCTGGTCACGGCCGATGCTGCGGGGCGGGAACCCTCGGCGCTGGAGGATCCGTATGACTGTCCGCGTCTGTCACATGACGAGCGCGCATGCTCGCTGGGACACGAGAATCTTCGTCAAGGAGTGCCGGAGCCTCGCCGACGCCGGTTACGACGTCACCATGGTCGTGGCGGACGGCAAGGGGGAGGAGATTCGCGACGGAGTGCGAATCGTGGACGCCGGCGCAGAAAACCGGACGCCGCCTCTCCCGGATGCTTCGTACGAGCCGCGACGTCTATCGAAAGGCGCTGGAGGTCGACGCGGCGGTCTATCATTTCCACGATCCGGAGCTCATCCCGTACGGGCGGAAGCTCCAGCGCGCCGGCAAGAGGGTGATCTACGACGTCCACGAGGACCTGCCGCGGCAGATTCTCGCGAAGCACTACCTGCCCGCGTGGGTGCGGCCGCTCGTGTCACGGGCCGTCGAAATCTACGAGAATCGGATGGTCGCGAAATTCGACGCCGTCGTGGCGGCCTATCCCTACCTGCGGGACCGTCTGCGGCGTCTGAACCCGGAAACGTGCGACGTGACCAACTACCCCGTGTCGGAGGAGTTCGAGGGCTTCGCTCTCGACGGCAAGAAAGGAGAACGCGATCTGCTACATCGGATCGATTTCGCGAAGCCGTGGAATCTGCGAGTTGCTCGACGCCCTGGACCTCGTCGACGTCACGCTCCATCTCGGCGGGCACTTCTCGCCGCCGGAGCTGCTCGACGAGGTGAAGCAGAAGCCCGGCTGGAAGAAAGTCGTGTTCCACGGGTTCGCCTCGCGGGAGATGCGGCCATGCAGATCTACGCGCGTCTCCCGCGTCGGGCTCGCGACGCTCCACCCGGTGGGGCACTATCCGAACGCCCTCGCCGTCAAGATGTTCGAGTACATGCTGGCCGGGATCCCCGTCGTCTGCTCCGACTTCCCGCTCTGGAAGCGGATTCTGGAGGAGAACGACTGCGGCCTTTCGGTCGATCCCTCGCGGCCCCGCGAGATCGCGAAGGCGATCCAGTTCCTGCTCGACCATCCGGAGGAGGCCCGGCGGCTCGGCGAGAACGGAAGACGCGCGGTCTCTCGGAAAGTACAACTGGGAGCGGGAGCGGGCGAAGCTGATCGATGTCTACCGGCGGCTGTCACCGGCGGGCTCGGCGAACGGGGAGCGAATCCGCGCTTCCGCGCCGGCCGGGGGGCTCTCGTGAGTCGGCGAGCCGGTTCGGTCTCGCGGGTGGCCGACCGATGACGGCGAACCTCGCGCCCCGCGCGATCCCGGGCCCGCCGATCGCGCCGCGAAAGCGACGGGTGCGCGCGGTGCCGCGGCCCTGGCTCCTCGTTCGTCTCACCTTCATCCTCTTCGTCGCGTCGATCCCGTTCGAGGGAGTGAGGGTGGTTGGCGTCGCTTCGCTTCCGAGGTTGATCGGCTGGGCCTTCTTCTTCGTCGCGCTGATGCAGCCGGACGTCTGTTTCCGGCGTCCCCCGGCGGCCTTCTGGTGGTTCGTGACGTTCGTGGCCATCTTTCTGGTGAGGGCTTTCATCGGCCGGACCCGTCGATCTGACGGACCTGAGGTCGCGCGCGTTGCTCCTCGTCCAGCTCTTCGTCGTGTTCCTGGCGGCCTCGAATCTGCTTCGCTACCGGCGAGTCTTCCTCCTCTCCCTGAAGGCTTTCGTCTTCTCGTGCGTGCTGCTGTCGGCGATGCAGCTGGCGGGATTGACGACATCGGATGTCGGCGACCGGGAATCCGCGTGGGGCGAGGACCCGAACAACGTCGGCGCGGTTCTGTCGCTGGGACTCGTGGCCGCCGTCGGCATCGCGTACGGAACGAGCGCGGGCGGCCGTTGGGCGAAGGCCGCGGCCTGGGTCGCCTTCGCTGCCATCAGCGTCGCGGTCGATCCGAACGGCCTCCCGAGGCGCCCTCGTGGCGCTGGCGGTCGGCATCGCGATCCTCCTGCTCCGGAAGGGATCGGCGTGGATCCGATTCCGCAACGTCGCCATCGTCGGCCTGGGGCTCGCCGCGCTCGTGGTGCTGTCGTCGCCTCCGAGGTGGCCCGCAGTCGCTGGGAGCTGACCCTCGAGCGGGGGAGTCTCGCCGGACGCGAGAGGATCTTTCCGATCGCCCTGCAGATGTTTCTCGAGAAGCCCATCGCGGGTTGGGGCTTCGGCGTCAACGACGTCGTTCTCGGAGACCGGCTGGGAGACAAGCCCCGCGACACGCACACGACCTACCTCTGGGTCCTGACCGAAGAGGGACTGATCGGCGGCATTCCCTACTTCATCGGCCTCTACCTCTGCTTCCGGTCGGCCTGGCGGGCCCGTCGACTCGCCTTCGGGCTCGTGCCCCTTCGCCCTCGTGACGAGCCTGCTCGTCGTCAACCTGAGCCTGACCTGGCAGTATCGAAAGCAGCACTGGCTCCTCCTCGGCCTCGCCGCGGCCAGCTCGCGGCCGATCGACCGACGAGAAGCGGCGGCGCCGGGTGGGGCCGGGCGTCCGGGTCTCTCGCGATCCCGGACGACCGGAAGGCGCGATGGGCGGCCGGCAGCCCGGCGGCGCGGAGCGTCCTCATGAAGGTCGCGTTTCTCGTCACCGACTACCCGACGCCCTCGGGAGCTGCCGACCTGCGTCTTTCATCGAACGCTCGCCGAAGCGCTGGACCGCGCCGGCGCGACCGTGGAGGTCGTTTCTCCGATGCCGAGGATTCCGGACGTGATCGCCGATCGCAGGCACCCTCGCTGGCGCCGTGTGGGTCGAGGATTCCGGAGAGATACGAGCTCGGAAACGTCATCGTGCACCGGCCGCGCCACTGGCAGCTGCCGAAAGCCAACTACCTCGGCTCGCGCCACGGCGCCTTCGCGCGGTGCCTGATGGAGAGCGTCCGTTCGAAGCCGGACGTGATCCACGCCCATTTCGCCTACCCGAGCGGGCTCGCGGCTCTCAAGGCCGGCTCGAAGTGGCAGGTCCCCGTGGTGCTGACCCTCCACGGCAGCGACGTGAACTTCGCGCCGTCGGTCAACTGGCGGACGCGGCGCATCTTCCTCCGCGCCGTTCGGGGAGCGACCTTCCTCTCCGCCGTCAGCGCGGCGCTCGCGGAGAAGACGGAGGGCCTCTCGGGGAGGAGGCCGGTGATCCTGCCGATCGGCGTCGACCTGCGGCGATATGCGGACCTTCCGGACCGGGACGAGGCGCGGAGGAGGCTCGGCCTCCCCGCCGGCAGGCCGATCGTGCTCTTCGTCGGCACGCTGCTCGAAGCGAAGGGGGTGCTCGTCCTGAAGAACGCGCTCGAGCGTCTCGATCGGACCGGACGTCCTCGGCGTCTTCGTGGGCGACGGGCCGCTCCGCCCCGCGCTCGCCGACTCGGAGCGGCATCCGGCGCGTCGGCGCCGTTCCCAACGAGCAGATCCCCCTGTACATGCGGGCGGCGGACCTCCTCGCGCTGCCCTCGTTTTCGGAGGGGATGCCGACGGTGCTGGTCGAGGCCGGCGCCGCCGGGCTCCCGATCGTCGCGAGCCGCCGTCGGCGGAATTCCGGAGCTCCTCGGAGACGATCGGGGACTCCTCGTCCCCGCCCGGGACGAATCCGCGCTCGCCGCGGCGCTCGAGGCGACGCTGGACGACCCGGCGGCCGCGCGCCGGCGCGCTTCGCGGCTGGAAGAGGTGATCCACGGAAGCTACGACGCGGACGCGAACGCGCGATCCTGGATGAAGATCTACGAGGGCCTCTTGCGGTCGCGCGCCGCGTCGGGGCCGTTCCCGGCCGGCTCGTCGCCACGCAGCCGTGATGCTCGAGGAAGGATCCGACCCGAGGGCGTCGGCACCCGCGCCGAAAGCCGCCCCGGCCGGGGCGCGGCTCGGGATCGTCTTCGGCGTGCGGAACGAAGCGCGGTGGATCGAGGATCTCCTGACGTCGATCCGGGAGCAGGAGGGGCTCGACGCCGTCTGTTGCATCGCGGCGGTGGACGGAAGGTCCGAGGACGGCTCGCGGGAGATCCTCGAGACGTGGCGCGCGCGACTCCCCCGGCTTTGCGTGCTCGACAACCCGGCGAGGATCGCTCCGGTCGCGTTCAACATCGGGATCCGTCGCTGCCTCGACGAGGGCGCCGACGCGGTCCTCCTCGTCAGCGGCCACAGCGCGCTCGAGCCGGGGTTTCTGGCGGAGGCGGAGCGGATCCTGACGGAGACGGACGCGGCGATCGCCGGCTGCGTCCTCAAGTACCCGAACCCGACCACGGCGTTCGAGAAGGCCTCCCAGGCGTTCGTCGAGAGCCGGCTCGGACGGCGGCAGGGCTCCTACTCGCGGCTGACGACGGTCGCCGAGACGGAGATCGCGACGTTTCCCGTGATCCGGCGGGAGGTGTTCGACCGGATCGGGTTCTTCGACGAGGAGATGATCCGCAACCAGGACATCGAGTTCACGACGCGGGCGCGGGAGGCGGGACTCTCGGTCGTGACGTCGCCCGGCCCTGAAGTGCCGGTATTCGCCGCCGAGCACCTGGAAGCATCTGGTTCGCCAGATGTACGGCAACGGGCTCTGGGTGGGGCGGCGCCTGTCGGCGCACGGACTGCGCCACGTGGCGCCGGTGCTCTTCTATGGAGCGCTCGCCGTCTCCGGAGTCCTCGCCGGCGTCTTCGGCGGACCGTGGAAGTGGATCTTGCTCGCCCTCGCCGGAACCTATCTCCTCGGCATCGGGGCCGAATGTCTGGCGTGGTTGCGGAGGGCGGGCAGCGGGGTCCTTCTCCTGCCTCTGGTCTTTCCGGCCGCGCACGGGGCGTATGCCGTCGGGACCGTCCACGGTCTCCTCGTGCGCGCAGGGGCGTCCCGCCCGGCCCGCGACGGAAGCCCGCGTGGGAAGCCCGAGAAGTAATCGGATCGCCGTATCGCCCGGCCGGCGCTCGGCCGCAGAAAGGTGCCGATCATGAGAGTCCCGTTCTTCCGCCCGGACATCGCCCAGGAGGAGGTCGACGAAGTCGTCCGGGCTCTTCGCTCCGGCTGGCTGACGACCGGGCCGAGGGTCCGCCGCTTCGAGGAGGAGTTCGCGGCCGCGGTCGGAGGAAGCCATGCCGTGGCGGTCAATTCCTGCACGGCCGCGCTGCACCTGGCGGTCGAGGCCCTCGGCCTGAAGGCGGGCGAGGCCGTCCTCGTTCCCACGATGACCTTCGCCGCCACGGCGGAGATCGTCCGCTACCTGGGCGCCATCCCGATCCTGGTCGACTGCGATCCGGTGACGCTCAACATGGATCTCACGGACGCCGCCCGCCGGCTCTCGGACCTTTCCGCCGGAAGGCTGCCCGCGTCGATCCCTCGAGGCTCCCGTGCCGTCGGCGTGATCCCGGTCCACGTGGGCGGCTGGATGATGGATACGGACGCCCTGGGAGCCTGGGCGCAGGAGCACCATCTCTGGATCGTCGAGGACGCGGCGCACGCCTTCCCGGCTTCCTGGCGCCGCGGTCCCGGGGAGCCCTGGCGGCGCTGCGGCGAGAAGACGGCCGCCGTCTCCTGCTTCTCCTTCTACGCCAACAAGACGATCACGACGGGGGAGGGAGGCATGGCGATCACGGAGGACGCCGACCTCGCCCGGCGCATGCGGATGATGTCCCTGCACGGTCTCTCGCAGGACGCCTGGGATCGATATTCGGGGGGGCGGAGCTGGGACTATCGAATCGTCGCGCCGGGCTTCAAGTACAACCTGACCGACGTCGCCGCGGCGATCGGCATCCACCAGCTCGCGCGAGCCGAGCCGATGCGGCGCCAGCGCGAGGAGGTCGCGAACCGCTTCCTCGCGGCCTTTCGGGATGTCGAGGAGCTCGAGCTTCCGGCGCACGGCCCCGACCGCATCCATTCCTGGCACCTCTTCCCGATCCGGTTGCGCCTCGACCGCCTGAGCGTCGATCGGAATGCCTTCTTCGACGAGCTCAAGAGCCTGGGTGTCGGATGCTCCGTGCACTGGCGCCCGCTGCATCTCCATCCCTACTACCAGGAGACGTTCGGCTGGCGTGCGGAGGATCTCCCGCAGGCGACGAGCGTCTGGGAACGGCTCATCAGCCTGCCTCTCTTCCCCGGAATGCGCGAGGAGGAGATCGATCACGTCATCGCGACGGTCCAAAGCCTCTGTGCGCGATTCGCGAGGCGCGCGGTCGTTTCGGCGCGCGCGGCCGAGAGTTGATGCCGGAGAGCGAGCTTCCGTTCCGGGCGGGGATCCCGCGGCCGATCGAGGGCGCGCTCGCGGGAGTCGGGCTCGCCGTCTGTCTTCCGCTGATCGGCCTCGTGGCGATTCTGGTTCGAGCGACCTCGAGGGGCCCCGCGTTTTTCCGCCAGCCCCGGGTGGGCCGGAAGGGGAGGACCTTCACCCTCTACAAACTTCGCACCATGAGAGTCTCCTCGGAGGGCCCCGAGGTGACCACTCGCGGCGACCACCGGATCACGCCGCTCGGCCGTTTTCTGCGCCGTTCGAAGCTCGACGAGTTGCCGCAGCTCTGGAACGTCGTCCGTGGAGAGATGTCGCTGGTGGGCCCCCGCCCGGAGGTTCCCCGGTATGTGGATCTCGAGGACCCGCTCTGGAAGCGCGTCCTCGCCGTGCGGCCCGGGATCACGGATCCGGTGACGCTGCGGCTTCGAGACGAGGAAGCGGTGCTCGCGACGGTCGAGGGAGATCCGGAGCGGTTCTACCGGGAGGAATTGCAGCCGGCCAAGCTGCGCGCCTACGCGGCGTATCTCGAGCGGCGAAGCCCGGGGAGCGACGTTGGAGTGCTCTTTCAGACGGTCGCGAAGGTGCTCTTTCCCGGGCGGGAGCGCTCGGTCGAGGCGGCAGCCGCCGTCAAGGACGCTGCGGGAGGGGTGACTCGGGAGATTTGAGTCCCTCCGAAGTCTCGCCCGATTGTGAGAAAATGAATGTCGATGGTCCCCGACCCATCGTGGGCGGGGAGGAAAGTGCGCCGATGGCTGGCCACCGGCGCCCTTTCTCCCTCGCTCCGATCGACGGCAGGTGTCACTTCGAAAGGCAAGAGATGACTCATGTCCGGGAGGCATGCGCGCTCCGAGGCGAGGACTTCACCCGGCCGGTCCGCGACCGTCTTGCGGGAGTTGTGAATGGCGATCGCCGCTGACGTCCCGGTGAGACGATCGGTCTCCGGCAAGTTCTCCCGGGGACGTCAGGTCATCCGGGCGGTGCAGTTCGGTCTCGACCTCGCGGCGTTGCTGGCCGCCTTCGTGTTCGCTTACCTTCTGCGCTTCGATTTCCAGATTCCGGCGTCGACGCTCGCGGACGCGAAGCGCCAGCTTCCCCTCGTTGTCGGCATCCAGCTCCTGGCCCTCGGCCTCTTCGGCGTCTATCGCTTCATCTGGCGTTACGTCGGCATGGCCGAGATCCGCGCGTTCGTGGGTGCGGCCTGCGCGTCGGCCGTGCCGCTGCTCATCCTTCGGATCGCGCTCCCCGACCGCCTTCAGTCGTTGCGCGTCCCCCTTTCGGTCATCCTCATGGACACCGTGCTCGCCTTCGGTGCGGCCCTGGCCATGCGGGTCACCCGCCGGGCGCTCTTCGAGTATCGGGAGAAGCGCGAGCGCTCCGACGATGTCGGGAGCCCCGAACGCAAGCCGGCGCTGCTGGTCGGCGCGGGACGGGCCGGGCTGCTCGCGGCACGCGAGATCGTGGGGGTCGGAGACGTCGCGCTGGAGGTGAAGGGGTTCATCGACGATGACCCCGCCAAGCAGGGGAGCGTGATCCACGGCTTTCCGGTTCTCGGGACGACCGAGGACTTGCCGCGTCTGGTCAAGGAAATGGGGATCGCTCAGGTCGTCATCACGATCGCCCGCATCTCGCGGCGAGACATCCTCCGCATCATCGACGTCTGCCACAAGGTCCCGGTCAAGCTCCGGATCATCCCGGGCCTCTACCAGATCATCCAGGGGAAGGTGCAGGTGTCGCGGATTCGGAACGTCCAGATCGAGGACCTGCTCGGGAGAGAGCCAGTCGAGCTCGACGAGGAGCAGGTCGGGCATTTCCTGGCGAATCGGTCGGTGATGGTCACCGGCGCCGGCGGCTCCATCGGCTCGGAGCTGGCCCGCCAGGTCGCGCGTTTCCGGCCGTCGCAACTGCTGCTGGTCGAGCGCGCCGAGTTCGCGCTCTTCGAAATCGATCAGGAGCTGCGCCGCTCCTTTCCGGAGCTCTCGATCCATGCCGCTCGTGGCCGACATCGGGGAGACCGCGCGGATGCGCTCGATCTTCGAGACGTACCGACCGCACGTCGTCCTCCACGCGGCCGCCCACAAGCACGTCCCGATGATGGAGGCGAACCCCGCCGAGGCGATCAAGAACAACATCCTCGGAACACGCACGCTCGGCGAGCTCGCCGGCGAGCTCGGCGTCGAAGCTTTCGTCCTGATCTCGACGGACAAGGCGGTGCGGCCAACCTCCGTCATGGGCGCTTCCAAGCGGGTGGCCGAGCTGGCCGTCCAGGATCTCGGCCGCAAGTACCGCACGCGCTTCGTCGCGGTGCGGTTCGGCAACGTCATCGGCTCGGCCGGCTCGGTCGTGCCGATCTTCCGCGAGCAGATCCGCCGCGGCGGCCCGGTCACCGTCACCCATCCGGACATGCGGCGCTACTTCATGACCATCCCGGAGGCGGCGCAGCTCGTCCTGCAGGCCGGGCGCCATGGGAGAGGGGGGCGAGATCTTCATCCTCGACATGGGCGAGCCGGTTCGGATCCTGGATCTCGCGGTGGCGATGATCACGCTCACGGGCTTGAAGCCCTTCGAAGACATGGACATCGTCTTCACGGGCCTGCGTCCCGGCGAGAAGCTCTACGAGGAGCTGGAACTTTTCGGCGAGGACATCGCCAAGACGCGACACCCGAAGATCTTCATCGGAAAACTCGGGTCCTATTCCTCGGAAGACGTGGAGCGGGCGCTGCAGAGGCTCGCGGAGTTCGCCCGCGATGCCAACAACGACGAGGCGCGCCGATTCCTGAACTCCTTCCTTCCGGAGGCGAAGCTCGCGGTGCGGCGCGAGACGCGAGACCGCCCGGCGAGGTTGGAGGGCGCGGCGGCCGAAGAGGCGCACCCCGGCGCCTGAGCGCGCTTTCCCGCGGTAAGAGAGGCGATGCCGGAAGCGATCCGTTGGCCGGAAGAGCGGCCGTTCGCATTCACGATCTTCGACGATACCGATTGCGCGGAGATGCACGCGATCCGAACGGTCTACGACCTTCTGAACGACCTGGGCATGAAGACCACGAAATCGGTGTGGCCGTTGCGAGGGACCCGGACGCCCCGGGTCGGAGGGCTGACGTGCGAGGACGTCCCCTATCGGGACTGGGCCCTCGCCACGCAGGCTCGCGGGTTCGAGATCGGATTGCACAACGTCACCTTCCACACGTCTTCCCGAGACGAGACGCGGAGGGGCCTCGACCGGTTCCGCGAGATCTTCGGGCACGATCCCGTCACGCACGCGAATCACACCGGCTGCGAGGAGAGCATCTACTGGGGCAACGACCGACTGAGCGGGTGGAACGAGCTCGCCTACAACCTGCTCACGCGATCCCGGAACCGCGGGAAGTTCCAGGGTCACGTCGAAGGGAGCGCGCTCTTCTGGGGGGATCTCTGCCGGGAGCGCGTGACCTACGTGAGGAATTTCGTGTACCGCGAGATCAATACGCTCGCTACCTGCCCCGTCATGCCGTACCACGATCCGAAGAGGCCCTACGTGCGCGCCTGGTTCGCTTCCTCGGAGGGGCCGACGTGCGACTCCTTCTGCCGGACGATCGACGAGGCGGCCCAGGACCGGCTCGCCTCCGAAGGCGGAGCCTGCATCATGTATGCGCATCTGGCGAAGGACTTCTGCCGGGACGGCCGGATCGACGGCCGGTTCCGCGCGCTCATGGAGCGGCTCTCCCGGATGAACGGCTGGTTCGTGCCCGTGCGCACTCTGCTCGACTACATCGTCTCGGTTCGCGGCGTCCACACGATCACCGATCGCGAGCGGAGCCGGCTCGAGCGGAAGTGGCTCGCGCACAAGCTCCGGACCCGGGGGACGACGTGACGCCGCCGCTTCGGAGCCGCGTCGTCGGGTCGAAGCTCGCCCGCCGCGGAGAGGGGAATCTTGCCGGCCGTCTTTGAGCCGTATTCGGAGGAGCACATCTCCGCGGTCGCGGCGTTCAACCGTCGGGTGGCGGCGGGCGGCGTTCGGAGCCGGTTTCCGGAGTCTCCGATCCCCGCATGGCTTCCACGGTCCCGCTCCGATCTGCTCTTCCAGGAGTACTTCGTCCTCCGGGACGAGGCAGCGGTGCGCGGCGCCTACATCCTCAAGCATCAGCCGTTCCTGCTCGGAGGGGAGATCGTCAGCCTCGGTGACTACCAGCTGCCGATTTCGGAGGGGCGAAGCGATCCTCGTTTCGCCATGGTCGGGCTCCTCACGTTGAAGGACGCCCTGCGCCGAAAGCCGTTGATGT
This sequence comes from uncultured Acidobacteriota bacterium, assembly GCA_963707935.1. Taxonomy (GTDB): domain Bacteria; phylum Acidobacteriota; class Thermoanaerobaculia; order UBA5066; family Gp7-AA6; genus DATBFU01. Next base: position 484,394 of record CAVPRN010000005.1, read on the forward strand.
ACGGTCTGGGCGCGGGGGGTTTCGACGAACCGGTGTCCCGCCTCTTGAAGAACATGCGGTTCGATATGGTGGCCTGCCCCTTCTTCTTTCGCGTGAATCACCCTTTCCGGTTCTTCCGCGAGATCCGGTTCCTCCGCGGGCGGCGGAGCCGGCGGCTCGCCCTGGACGCCGCCGCCTTCACCGGCCTCGGGTCTCTCGCCGTTCGGGCGGCGCACCTCGCGAGGACCCGGGCGCTCCCGGATTCCCGCGAATACGCGGCCGAGCCGGTGCCCGCGTTCGGTTCCTGGGCCGACGACGTCTGGGAGAGTGCGAAGCGCGACTATGCCCTGATCGCCGTTCGCGACCGCGCGATGCTCGATGTCCTGTATCCCGAGAGCCAGGGGAAATTCGTCCGACTCCGGGTGAGCCGCCGGGGCCAGACCGTCGGATGGGCCGTGATGCTCGATACGCCGATGAGCGGCCATCGGCAGTTTGGGGACATGCGCGTCGGCTCGGTCGTGGACTGCCTGGCACTGCCCGGCGAAGAGGCCGCGGTGATCCGCCTGTCGACCCGGCATCTGCGCGACGCCGGAGTCGACCTCGTCGTCACCAACCAGCTCCACGACTCGTGGGTGGGCGCGTTCCGGCGCGCCGGGTATCTCCCGGGGCCGTCGAACTTCATCTTTTTCTCTTCGCCGAAGCTCTCCCTGCGGATCCACCCGTTCGAGACGACGTGCCACCGGATTCACATGACCCGCGGAGATGGCGACGGACCGATCCATTTGTAATACTGGTGCGGAGTGACGGTCGGGTTCCCCGGCGGGGCGACCCTTCCATCGGCCTTCCATCAAGGAGAAAAGTCGAATGCCGTCGAATAACGATCTTGGGAAGAGTGTCATCCAGGCGATTCGGGAGACTCTGGCGGCGCGCGGGCTGGCGCCTCCGGCCACTCTCGGCCCGAGCACGCCGATCGACGGATCGCTCGGGCTGGATTCGCTCGACTGGGCGGCCGTCATCGTCCGCCTCGAGGAGGCGACGGGGATCGATCCCTTCCAGAAGCCGGTCGAGCGCGAGTTGAAGGTCGTCCAGGACCTGATCACCCTCTATGAGGAGACGCGGAATGCGTGAGGACGCGGCGGGCGGCGCTCCGCCGGAAACGGCGCCTCGAACGTGATCGCGCAGCATCTTCGAAGTCGTCTGGACCGCTTCGGGCATCACCTGGCGGTCATCCGGGGAGACCGCCGGGAGACTTATCGGGAAATCGCTCGCCGCAGCGATGCGTTCGTCCGCCGGTGGGAACATCTCGCCGGGAAGAGGGTCGGGCTCTGTGTCTCCGACCCGTTTTCCTACATCGCGGCGGTTACGGCGCTCGACCGGCTCGACGCGCACGTGTTTCTCGCCGGCAAGCGTCCCGAGGCCGAGCTCTCGAGCCTCTCGGAGCGTTTTGCGTGGAACGCGCGCATCGACGAATCCGACGTCTCCGAGACGGCGGGGAGCGCGGGGACCGCGGCGCCGGAATCCGCTCTCACCGGCGCGGGGGGCCGGGGACTCGCCACGATCCTCACATCCGGCACGAGCGGAATCCCGAAGGCCGTCAACCACACCTGGGAGCGGCTCGCCGCGCCGATCCGCCGGGACGACGAGTACGCCGGGACGCGCTGGTTCTGCTCCTATCCGCTCAATTTCTACGGCGGGCTCCAGGCCTTCCTCCAGGCGTTCGTGACGAACGCGACCCTGGTCATCCCCGCGTCGCCCAGACCCGGGGAGATCGCCCGCGCCCTGCGCGAGGGGGGGGCCCAGTACGCCTCCGGCACGCCCACGTTCTGGAGATGGCTGATGGCCTTCGCTCCGAGGGGGGAGCTGCAGGCCTGCGATCTTCGGCAGATCACCCTCGGGGGCGAGGTGGCGACGCAGGACGTGCTCGACGGCCTGCACCAGGTCTTTCCGGCCGCGCGCATCGCCCACGTCTACGGCCTGACGGAGACGGGCCGCCTGTTCTCGGTGACCGATGGGCGGGAAGGATTTCCCGCGAAACTCCTGGACGAGCCGCCGAGGGCGGGCACGGAGTTGAAGGTCGTCGACGGGATGCTCATGACCCGGAGCAGCCACGCGGCGCTCGCCTACGACGGACAGCCTTCGCTCCGCGATCAGAACGACGGCTGGTTCGCGACCGGCGACGTCGTCGAGATCCGCGGAGACCGCGTCCTCTTCCGCGGGCGCAACAGCGACGTCATCAACGTCGGCGGCCGCAAGGTCATGCCGGCCGACGTCGAGGCCGTGCTGCGGACGATCCCGGGCGTCCAGGAAGTGCGCGTGTACGGGCGCAAGAGCAGCCTGGCCGGCCAGCTCGTGGCCGCCGACCTCGTGCTCGCCGCCGGCGCCGATCCCGCGCAGACGACGGCCGAAGCCCAGCGTCTGACCCGCGAGAGGCTCGCGTCCTACCAGGTGCCGCGGTCGATTCAAGTCGTGCCGGAGATCGCGCGGAGCGATGTGTTCAAGATCCTGAGGAGGGAAGTGTAAGCATGAGCTCGTCCCCTCTGGTTCTGCTGAGCGGCGGGAGCCGCGGGCTCGGGCTGGCGATCGCGCGGTCGCTTCTCGAAGCGAACTACCGCGTCGCCACGTTCAGCCGAAAAGCGACGTCCGAAGTGAAAGCCCTCTGTTCCGAGTACCCGGGCCGGATCACGTTTCAGGCCGGCGACATGGCCGATTCGGAATCCCTCTCCCGCGTCGTCCGCGCAGTAGAGAAGGAGACGGGGCCGATCGACGTCCTGATCAACAACGCCGGGATCGCCTACGATGGCGTGCTCGCGCTGATGCCCCGGGTCCAGATCGAGCAGTTGATCGGCGTCAATCTCACCGGATCCCTGCTCCTCTCCCGGCTCGTCATCCGCCGAATGCTCCTGCGTAATGCCGGTACCATCCTCAACATTTCCTCGATCATCGGCCGGCGCGGGTATTCGGGCCTGGCCGCGTACAGCGCGACGAAGGCCGCGCTGGACGCCATGACGAGGGCCCTCGCCCGAGAGCTGGGGTCGCGGAACATCCGGGTCAATGCGATCGCCCCCGGCTATCTGGAGACCGAGATGACCCACGGGCTCTCCGACTTCCAGCGAGACCAGGTGATCCGGCGCACACCGCTCGGTCGGCTGGGGGTCCCCGCCGACGTGGCCGGCGTGGTTCTCTTCCTCCTCTCCCCGGCGTCGGCGTACATGACGGGCCAGACGCTCGTCGTCGACGGCGGCGTGACTTGCTGAGGGGAGCCAGGAAAGGCGACCGGCCTCGGTCCGCGGTCCCGGCGACGGGCCGCGGTCTCTGCACTCTCCGCGCCCAGGCGATCCTCGAATGAGCGACCTCCATCGCCGCATCGCCAGCCTTTCTCCCGAGAAGCGGGCGCTTCTCGAAGCGAGACTCCTGCGCGATGCCGCCGCGGCTCCGGTCGAAGCGATCCCCCGGAGGCGGTCGGCGGGGCCGGCGCCGCTCTCCTTCGCGCAGCGGCGCCTCTGGTTCCTCGATCAGTACGATCCGGGCCAGGCCCACTCGACGCTGCCGCTGGCGCTTCGGCTGACCGGGGAGCTCGACGTCCCGGCGCTCACCCGATCGCTCGACGCGATCGTGGCGCGGCACGAGGCGCTCCGCACGACTTTCACGACGCGCGACGGAGAGCCGGTGCAGGTGGTCGGGCCCGCCCGGCGCCTCGCCGTCGAGAGACACGACGTCTCGACGCGCCCCGAGGGCCGGGCCGCCGCCCTCGAGCGGCTCTTCCTGGAGGAGCTCCGGAAGCCGTTCGACCTGGCGCGCGGCCCGCTCGTGCGCGCCCTGCTGATCCGCGAGGGCGACCGCTCGCACGTTCTGATCCTCCTGACGCACCACATAGCGTCGGACGGGTGGTCGGTTGGGGTGTTGCTGTCGGAGCTCTCGGCGCTGTACGAGGGGGAGCGGCGTGGGGCGAGGGCGGAGCTTCCGGAGCCGCCGATCCAGTACGCGGACTACGCGGCGTGGCAGCGGGAGCGGCTGCAGGGCGAGCCGCTCGAGTCGGCGCTTTCCTACTGGAAGCAGCGCCTCGCGGGAGACCTGCCCGTGCTCGAGCTTCCGAGCGACCGGCTTCGCCCATCGCGCCGCACGCTCTCCGGAGCGCAGGAAATCCGCCGCTCCTCGCGGGAGCTCGCCGAACGGCTCGACGTCCTGTCGCGGGAAGAGGGGGTCTCGCTCTTCATGGTGGTGCTGGCGGCGTTTGAGGTGCTACTGGCGCGGCTGACGGGGCAGGAGGAAGTGCTGGTGGGGACGCCGGTGGCGGGGCGCGATCGGACGGAGACGGAGGGGCTGATCGGTTGTTTCGTGAACACGCTGGTGCTGCGAGGGGACGCTTCGGGGAATCCGACGTTTCGGGAGTTTCTGGGTCGAGTGCGGGAGACGTCGCTCGGGGCGTACGCGCACCAGGACCTTCCTTTCGAGAAGCTCGTCGAGGAGCTTCGCCCGGAGCGCCACGGCGCGGCCTCGCCGCTCTTTCAAGTCATGTTCACGTTCGAGAACGAGCCGGCCGTCCGGCCGAAAATTGCGGGCCTCTCGCTCGAAGAGCTCGAATTGGGAACGCTCACCTCCGCCTTCGATCTCTCTCTGGACGTGGTGATGGTGGGGTCGGGGATGCAGGTCTCTGCGGAGTACGCGAGGGACTTGTTCGAGGGGGAGACGGTGCGCCGGTGGCTGACGAGTTACGAAGTGCTTTTGGAAGGGATCGTGTCGGATCCGGGAGCACGGATCTGGGATCTGCCGGTGATGACGGCAGAGGAGAGGGGCCAGCTGGAGGGGTGGAGCGGGAAGAGGCGTGCGGAAGCAGACGAGTGCGTGCAGGCGCTGTTCGAGAAGCAGGCTGTCGAGAGGCCGGAGGCGGCGGCGGCGGAGTACGAAGGGGAGCGTCTGACGTACGGGGAGCTGGACGCGCGATCGAACCGGCTGGGGCATTACCTGAGAGGGCTTGGAGTGGGACGCGGGGTACGGGTGGGAGTGTGCGTGGGGCGGTCGCTGGATCTGCCGGTGGCGCTGCTCGGGGTGCTCAAGGCGGGAGGGGCGTACGTGCCGCTGGATCCGGGGTATCCGGCCGGACGGCTGCGGTTCTTTCTGGAGGACTCGGGAGTGTCGGTGGTGGTGACGGAGAGCCGGCACGAAGGGGTTCTGGGAGAGGGGCCGTGGAAGACGGTGCGGCTGGACGCGGAGAGAGAAGCGATCGGGAAGGAGAGCGGGAAGCGGCCGGAGAGCGGAGTGGAGCCGACGGATCTGGCCTACATCCTGTACACGTCGGGATCGACGGGACGGCCCAAGGGAGTGATGGTGGAGCATCGGTCGCTGGCGCAGCACGCTCGTTCGATCGTGGAGCGGTATGAGCTGAAGGCGTCGGACCGGGTGCTTCAGTTTGCGTCATTGTCCTTCGACGTGGCCGGGGAAGAGATGTATCCGACGTGGGCGGCGGGAGGGGCGGTGGTGTATCGGTCGGGGGAGGCGGTGGGGATCGGGGAGTTCGAGAAGGAGATGGAGAGGCTGCAGCCGACGGTGATGAATTTGCCGGCAGGGTACTGGCACGAGTGGGTGCTGGAGCTGTCGCGGCGAGGCGGGAGAGTGCCCGGGTGGCTGAGGCTGCTGGTGAGCGGGAGCGACCGGGTGCAGCCGGAACGGCTGGAGTGGTGGCGGGAGCACACGGGAGTGAAGTTTTTGAACGGGTACGGGCCGACGGAGGCGACGATCACGGCGACGGTGTACGAGCCTCCAGAAGGGGAGCTGCCGGCGACCGGGTGCGTGCCGATCGGCAAGCCTCTGGAAGGGGTGCGGGTGCGAGTGGTGGACGGGCACGGGGGGCTGGCCGCGATGGGAGTGGCCGGGGAGCTTTGGATAGGAGGGGGAGGTGTGGCGCGCGGGTACTGGGGACTGGAGGAGCAGACGGGGGAGAAGTTTTCGGCGGATCCGTTTGGAGAGGCGGGAGAGCGTGTGTACCGGACGGGAGACCGGGTGCGGTATCTGAGGGACGGGAATTTGGAGTTTTTGGGGAGGCTGGACGGGCAGGTGAAGGTGAGGGGATTTCGGATCGAGCCTGGAGAGATCGAGGCGGCATTGGAGCAGGAAGCGGGAGTGCGGGAAGCGGCGGTGGTGGCGCGGGAGGAGGCCGGGGAGACGCGGCTGGTGGCGTACGTGGTGCTGTCGGAGGGGACGGCGGGTCGAGTGAAGGAGCATTTGAAGCAGCGGGTGCCGGGGTACATGGTGCCGTCGCATTTCGTGGAGATGGGAGCGCTGCCGAGGACGGAGAACGGGAAGGTGGACCGGCGTCGGCTGCCGGAGCCCGGGCAGGCGAGGGGCGGGGTGGAGGAGGGGTACGTGGCGCCGCAGACGCCGCTGGAAGAGGCGGTGGCGAAGATCTGGGGGGAGCTGCTGCACCGGGAGGCGGTTGGGGCGAAGGACAACTTTTTCGATCTGGGAGGGCACTCGCTTTTGGCCACACAGGTGGTATCGAGGCTGCGGGAGGCGTTCGGGCTGGAGCTGCCGCTGAGAACGCTGTTCGAGTCGCCGACGGTGGAGGAGCTGGCGCTGGCGATCGCACAGGGGCAGGCGGAGCAGGCGGCTCCCGAGGAGCTGCAGCGGCTGCTCGAGGAGATCGAGCGGGAGAGCCCGAGGGACTCGCAGCCGGCCTAAGACCGATTCTGGAATGAGCAATCTTTCCGACCGCATCGCCAGCCTGACGCCCGAGAAGCGGGCGCTTCTGGAGAAGCGTCTGCTCGAAGCGACCCCGCGGGAAGAGACCCGACGCGAAATCCCACGCCGCGGCGCCCGCGATGCCCCTCTCTCCTTCGCCCAGCAGAGACTCTGGTTCCTCGACCAGCTCGACCCCGAGAAGCCGCACTACAACCTCCCGCTCGCGGTGCGCCTGAAAGGGCCGCTCGATCGGGCGGCCCTCTCGCGGGCCCTCGACGTGATCGTCGAGCGGCACGAGGCGCTGCGCACCGTCTACACCCACGCGGACGGAGAGCCGCGTCAGATCGTCGAACCTCCCCGGCGGGTGCCCCTGGAGGGGCGCGATCTGTCCGGCGTTCGGGAGCCGGAGCGGGCCGACGCGCTCGCGCGGTGTCTCGCCGAGGAGGTCGCGAAGCCTTTCGACCTTGGCCGCGGGCCGATGCTGCGCGCGACCCTGATCCGCGAGGCGGAAAACCGGCACGTCCTGATCCTCTGCATGCATCACATCGCCGGCGACGGCTGGTCCCTCGGGATCTTCCTGCGCGAGTTCGCCGAGCTGTACGCCGCCGCGGGCTCGGGCCGGGACGCCGCCCTTCCCGAACTTCCGATTCAGTACACCGACTACGCAGTCTGGCAGCGCGACGAACTGCGGGGCGATCGGCTCGAAGAATCGCTGGGCTTCTGGGCGAAAGAGCTCTCGGGCGAGCTTCCCGTCCTGACCCTCCCGGCGGACCGGCCGCGCCCGAGCCGGCAGACCTTCGCCGGAACCGTCGAGCGGCGCTGGTTCCCGGCCGACCGGATGCACGCCCTCGAGGAACTCTCCCGGAAAGAGGGGGCGACTCTCTTCATGACGCTCCTCGCCGCCTTCGAAGTCCTGATGCGACGGCTCGCGGGTCAGGAGACGATCCTCGTCGGGACGCCGATCGCGGGGCGAAACCGCGTCGAGACGGAGAACCTGATCGGCTTCTTCGTCAATACCCTCGTCCTGCGAGGGGATCTCGACGGTGACCCGACCTTCCGAGAGCTCCTCGGGCGCGTGCGCGAGAACGCGCTCTCGGCCTTCGCGCACCAGGACCTCCCCTTCGAGAAGCTGGTCGAGGAGCTTCGGCCCGACCGAAGCCTCGCCCACTCCCCGATCTTCCAGGCGATGTTCGGCCTCGACAACTACCGGATCGACTATTCGAAGGTCGCGGGGCTCGAGCTCGAGCCGATCGAGATCGATCCGCCGGCCTCCTACTTCGACCTGACCCTCGCCATGACCACCTGGGAGAAGGGGCTGCGCGCCTCGCTCTTCTACAGCACGGACCTCTTCGATCGCGAGACGATCGAGCGCTGGCTCGGGAGCCTCGGGGTCCTGCTCGAGGCCATCGTCGCGAATCCCGGAGAGCGGATCTCGCGCCTCCCCCTGCTGACGGAGGAGGAGCGGCGCCGGCTTCTCGTCGAGTGGAACGACACGCGGGCGGATTACCCGCGGGACAAGTGCGCGCACGAGCTCTTCGAGGAGCAGGCGAAGAAGAGCCCCGACGCGGCGGCTCTCGAATCGGAGGGAGAGCCGGCATGGACCTACCGCGATCTCGATCGCCGGGCGGATCGGATCGCGGAGCGGCTGCGCGACGTCGGCGTGGGCCCCGAGACCCTCGTGGGACTGTGCGTTCCGAGATCTCCGAACATGGTGGCGGGGCTCCTCGGCGTCTGGAAGGCGGGCGGCGCGTACGTGCCGCTCGACCCGCAGTACCCGCCGGAGCGCCTCCAATTCATGCTCGCCGACACGGGGTCGCCGGTGCTCCTCACCGTCCGGAGCCTCGCCGAAGCGTTCCCGGCGTTTTCGGGGCAGGTCGTCCTCCTCGACTCCGACCGGGAGGCGGCGTCGGAAGGACCGGCGCGACCCGCGCCGACTGCCACGCCCGAGAACCTCGCGTACGTCATCTACACGTCGGGATCGACGGGGCGCCCCAAGGGCGTGATGATCCCGCACCGCGCGCTCGTCAACTATCTGACGTGGTGTATCGGGGCCTACTCCGTCCGATCCGGCCGAGGGGCCCCCGTCCACTCCTCGCTCTCCTTCGACCTGACGGTGACGGGCCTGCTCGCTCCGCTTCTGGCCGGGCGCGCCGTGCGCCTCCTCCGCGAGACGGCGCCCGTGGATGCGCTGGGTGAGCTCCTCGCCCGGGAGGGGGACTTCAGCCTGGTCAAGATCACGCCCGCGCACCTGGAGCTCCTGGCGAGCCAGTTGCCGGGAGGAAGCGCGGCGGGGCGATCGCGCGCCTTCGTGATCGGCGGTGAGGCGCTGCGCGCGGAGAGCCTCGCCTTCTGGCGCGAGCGGGCGCCGGAGACGGCCCTCTTCAACGAGTACGGCCCGACGGAGACGACCGTCGGCTGCGCGGTGTACCGCGTGAGAGCCGAAGACCCGCCCGCGGGGCCGGTCTCGATCGGACGGCCGATCGCCAACACGCGTCTCCACGTGCTCGACGGGCACGGCGAGCCGGTTCCGATCGGCGTGGCGGGGGAGCTCTTCATCGGCGGGGCCGGCGTGGGACGGGGCTACTGGAATCGGCCGGAGCAGACCGCGGAGCGGTTCGTGCCCGACCCGTTCTCGAACCCGGAAGAAGACCGTCTCTATCGCAGCGGCGACCTCGCCCGCTACCGGCCGGACGGCAACCTCGAATTCGTGGGGCGTCGGGACGACCAGGTCAAGATCCGCGGGTTCCGGATCGAGCTCGCCGAGGTCGAAGCCGTGCTCCAGGAGTGCGCGGGTCTCCGCGAAGTCTCGGTCGTGGCTCGAGAAGACGTCCCCGGAGACAAGAGGCTCGTGGCCTACGTCGTGCCCGGCCGGGAGCCGGCGTCCGCGGAGTCGCTGCGGCGGGTCGCGAAGGAGACGCTCCCGGACTACATGGTGCCGTCGGCGTTCGTCAAGATGGAGTCTCTGCCCCGGACGGCGAACGGCAAAGTCGATCGGGGCCGGTTGCCCGAGCCCGGGCGCTCGCGGGAGCCGGTCGAGTTCGTCGAGCCCTCGACGCCGCACGAGCGGGCCGTCGCCGGGATCTTCGCCGAGCTGCTGCGCGTCGAGCGCGTCGGAGCGAACGAGAATTTCTTCGACCTCGGCGGGCACTCCCTGCTCGCCACCCAGCTCGTCTCCCGATTGCGGGACCGGTTCGGGCTCGAGATCCCGCTGCGGCAGATCTTCGAGTCTCCGACCGTCGCAGAGCTCGCGTCCGCCGTCTCCGCGCCGGCTCCCGCGCGCGCCGCGGGGGCGCCGCCGATTCGGAGGCGCGCCTCCGGTGGCGCACTCTCCTTCGCGCAGGAACGCCTCTGGTTCCTGGATCGGATGGATCCCGGCCAGTCGATCTACAACGTCCCGGAAGTCCTGCGCCTCTCGGGGACGCTCGAGGTTCGAGCCCTGGAGTCGGCCCTTCGCGCGATCGTCGAAAGGCATGAAGTTCTGCGGACGGCGTTTCCGGAGCGGGACGGACAGCCGTTCGTGGAAGTCGAGCGCGCGTCGCTGGTACTTCCCGTCACGGACATCTCGGGGCTCCCCGCCTCCCGGCGCGAGAGCGAGGCCTCGAGGATCGCCGCCGAGGAGGCTCGCGTTCCGGTCGACCTCGGCCGCCCGCCTCTGATGCGCGCGCGGCTGCTGCGCCTGTCGCCGGAGGAGCACTGGCTCGTTCTGACCATGCACCACATAGCGTCGGACGGGTGGTCGGTGGGGGTTTTGCTGTCGGAGCTCTCGGCGCTGTACGAGGCGGAGCGGCGCGGGGTGAAGGCGGCGCTTCCCGAGCTTCCGATCCAGTACGCGGACTACGCGGCGTGGCAGCGGGAGCGCCTGCAGGGCGAGTCGCTCGGGCCGCATCTCGAATACTGGAGGCGCGAGCTCGCGGGCGACGCTCCGCGTCTGGAGCTCCCGACCGATCGGCCGCGCGCGGCGTCTCCGAGCTTCGCCGGCGCGACGGAGCGGCGCCTCCTCTCCTCGGATCTCCGGGAGCGCCTGGAGGCTCTCGGCCGCCGCGAGAGCGCTTCCCTCTTCATGGTGGTGCTGGCGGCGTTTGAGGTGCTACTGGCGCGGCTGACGGGGCAGGAGGAAGTGCTGGTGGGGACGCCGGTGGCGGGGCGCAATCGGACGGAGACGGAGGGGCTGATCGGTTGTTTCGTGAACACGCTGGTGCTGCGAGGGGACGCTTCGGGGAATCCGACGTTTCGGGAATTTCTGGGTCGGGTGCGGGAGACGGCGCTCGGGGCGTACGCGCACCAGGACCTCCCTTTCGAAAAGCTCGTGCAGGAGCTCCGGCCCGACCGGGACCTCGCCCACAGCCCGCTCTTCCAGGTGATGCTCTCGCTCGGCGCCGGCCCGGTCTCTCCCTTCGAGATGGAAGGCCTGAGAGTCGAGCCGGTCGACGTGGACATGGGCCTCTCGACCTTCGACCTGTCGTGGGACGTGGTGATGGTGGGGGAGGGGATGCAGGTCTCTGCGGAGTACGCGAGGGACTTGTTCGAGGGGGAGACGGTGCGCCGGTGGCTGACGAGTTACGAAGTGCTTTTGGAAGGGATCGTGTCGGATCCGGGAGCACGGATCTGGGAGCTGCCGGTGATGACTCCCGGGAGAGGGGGCAGCTGGAGCGGTGGAGCGGGAAGAGGCGTGCGGAAGCAGACGAGTGCGTGCACGAGCTCTTCGAGAAGCAGGCTGTCGAGAGGCCGGAGGCGGCGGCGGCGGAGTACGAAGGGGAGCGTCTGACGTACGGGGAGCTGGACGCGCGAGCGAACCGGCTGGGGCATTACCTGAGAGGGCTTGGAGTGGGACGCGGGGTACGGGTGGGAGTGTGCGTCGAGCGGTCGCTGGATCTGCCGGTGGCGCTGCTCGGGGTGCTCAAGGCGGGAGGGGCGTACGTGCCGCTGGATCCGGGGTATCCGGCCGGACGGCTGCGGTTCTTTCTGGAGGACTCGGGAGTGTCGGTGGTGGTGACGGAGAGCCGGCACGAAGGGGTTCTGGGAGAGGGGCCGTGGAAGACGGTGCGGCTGGACGCGGAGAGAGAAGCGATCGGGAAGGAGAGCGGGAAGCGACCGGAGAGCGGAGTGGAGCCGACGGATCTGGCCTACATCCTGTACACGTCGGGATCGACGGGACGGCCCAAGGGAGTGATGGTGGAGCATCGGTCGCTGGCGCAGCACGCTCGTTCGATCGTGGAGCGGTATGAGCTGAAGGCGTCGGACCGGGTGCTTCAGTTTGCGTCATTGTCCTTCGACGTGGCCGGGGAAGAGATGTATCCGACGTGGGCGGCGGGAGGGGCGGTGGTGTATCGGTCCGGGGAGGCGGTGGGGATCGGGGAGTTCGAGAAGGAGATGGAGAGGCTGCAGCCGACGGTGATGAATTTGCCGGCAGGGTACTGGCACGAGTGGGTGCTGGAGCTGTCGCGGCGAGGCGGGAGAGTGCCCGGGTGGCTGAGGCTGCTGGTGAGCGGGAGCGACCGGGTGCAGCCGGAACGGCTGGAGTGGTGGCGGGAGCACACGGGAGTGAAGTTTTTGAACGGGTACGGGCCGACGGAGGCGACGATCACGGCGACGGTGTACGAGCCTCCAGAAGGGGAGCTGCCGGCGACCGGGTGCGTGCCGATCGGCAAGCCTCTGGAAGGGGTGCGGGTGCGAGTGGTGGACGGGCACGGGGGGCTGGCCGCGATGGGAGTGGCCGGGGAGCTTTGGATAGGAGGGGGAGGTGTGGCGCGCGGGTACTGGGGACTGGAGGAGCAGACGGGGGAGAAGTTTTTGGCGGATCCGTTTGGAGAGGCGGGAGAGCGTGTGTACCGGACGGGAGACCGGGTGCGGTATCTGAGGGACGGGAATTTGGAGTTTTTGGGGAGGCTGGACGGGCAGGTGAAGGTGAGGGGATTTCGGATCGAGCCTGGAGAGATCGAGGCGGCATTGGAGCAGGAAGCGGGAGTGCGGGAAGCGGCGGTGGTGGCGCGGGAGGAGGCCGGGGAGACGCGGCTGGTGGCGTACGTGGTGCTGTCGGAGGGGACGGCGGGTCGAGTGAAGGAGCATTTGAAGCAGCGGGTGCCGGGGTACATGGTGCCGTCGCATTTCGTGGAGATGGGAGCGCTGCCGAGGACGGAGAACGGGAAGGTGGACCGGCGTCGGCTGCCGGAGCCCGGGCAGGCGAGGGGCGGGGTGGAGGAGGGGTACGTGGCGCCGCAGACGCCGCTGGAAGAGGCGGTGGCGAAGATCTGGGGGGAGCTGCTGCACCGGGAGGCGGTTGGGGCGAAGGACAACTTTTTCGATCTGGGAGGGCACTCGCTTTTGGCCACACAGGTGGTATCGAGGCTGCGGGAGGCGTTCGGGCTGGAGCTGCCGCTGAGAACGCTGTTCGAGTCGCCGACGGTGGAGGAGCTGGCGCTGGCGATCGCACAGGGGCAGGCGGAGCAGGCGGCTCCCGAGGAGCTGCAGCGGCTGCTCGAGGAGATCGAGCGGGAGAGCCCGAGGGACTCGCAGCCGGCCTAAGACCGATTCTGGAATGAGCAATCTTTCCGACCGCATCGCCAGCCTGTCTCCCGAGAAGCGGGCGCTTCTGGAGAAGCGTCTGCTCGAAACGACACCCGCCCGAACCCGCCCGCCGCCGAGATCCGCAGACGCGGCGCCCGCGAATGCCCCACTCTCCTTCGCCCAGCAGCGCCTCTGGTTCCTGCACGAGCTCGATCCGGACTCCTCGCTCTACAACGTCCCGGAGGTGCTCGCGCTCTCCGGGCGCCTCGACGTCGGAGCGCTCGAAGGGGCCCTCTCGCAGGTCGTCGAGCGCCACGAGATCCTGAGGACCTCCATCGGAGGCGCAAATGGCGAGCCGCGGGCCCGCGTCGAGGAGGTCCGTCTCTCGCTCGGCGTGACGGATCTGACCGATCTTCCCGAGGAGGGTCGGCGGTTTCGCGCCCGGGCGATCGCCGACGCCGAGGCGGAGACGCCATTCGACCTGCGGCGCGCGCCGCTCATCCGCGCCCAACTCCTGAAGCTCGCTCACGAGGAGCACTGGCTGCTCCTGACGATGCACCACATCGTGTCGGACGAGTGGTCCATGGGGATCCTGTTCTCGGAGCTGTCGGAGCTCTATGCGGCGCGGGTCGCCGGGCGCAGCGCGTCGCTGCCGCCGCCTTCCATTCAGTACTCGGACTATGCCGTCGCCGAGCGCGAGCGGCTTGTCCGGCGCGGCGCTCGATCGCTCGCTCGAATACTGGCGGCGCCATCTGGCTGGCCCGCTCCCGGTCCTCGCCCTCCCGCTCGATCGCGACCGCCCCGAAGTCGCGAGCCATCGCGGCGCCGAGCATCGCCGCCGGCTCTCGCGGGGCTTGACGCGCGGACTCGAGACGCTATCCCGGCGAGAGGGAGCGACGGCGTTCATGACCCTGCTCGCGGCGTTCCAGGTCTTCCTTTCGCGCTGCACCGGCCAGTCGGACGTCGTGGTCGGCACGCCGGTCGCAGGCCGTAATTCCCTCGAAACGGAGGGGCTGATCGGCTTCTTCGTCAACACGCTCGCGCTGCGCGCCGACCTCGCGGACGACCCGACGTTCCGCGAGTTCCTCCGATCGACGCGGGGGTCGGCGCTCTCGGCTTTCGCGTACCAGGACGTCCCGTTCGAGAAGCTGGTCGAGGAGCTTCGGCCGGAGAGGAGCCTCGCTCACTCCCCGATCTTCCAGGCGATGTTCGAGCTCGACCCGGCGACTGGCGCGCTCCTGTCGTTTCCTGGCCTCTCGGTCGATACCGTCGACCTCCCCGACGCGAGCGCGAAGTTCGACCTGCGGCTGCTCGCGGTCGCGGAGGACGAGGGGCTCCTGCTCCTTTTCGAGTACGCGACGGACCTCTTCGAAGGCCCGACGGTCGCTCGAATGGCCGCGAACTTCGAGGCTCTCCTCGAAGGAATCGTGGCGAATCCGGATCGCCCGGTCTCGCGCCTTCCGATGCTCTCGGCGGACGAGCGGCGCCGGCTCCTCGTCGAGTGGAACCAGACGGAGGCGGAGTACCCCCGCGACCGGTGCGTGCACGAGCTCTTCCGCGAGCGGGCGAAGGTCGCGGCGGACTCCGTGGCCGTTGCGCAGGGGGACGCCTCGCTGACATATGGCGAGCTCGACCGGATCTCGGACCGGCTCGCCGAGCACCTCCGATCGCTCGGCGTGGGCCCCGAGACGCTCGTCGGGATCTGCGTGCCGCGCTCGCCGGACATGGTGGTCGGAGTCCTCGGGATCCTCAAGGCGGGCGGCGCCTACGTGCCGCTCGATCCCACCTATCCCCCCGAGCGCCTCGCCGCGATGCTCGCCGACTCCGGCGCCGGCGTTCTCGTCACTCTCGAGACGATGAAGGACGCGCTCCCCGCGTTCGCGGGGAGGACGGTGCGGCTCGACACGGAGCGCAAGGCGATTCTGCGCCGCAAGGGAAGCTTCGAGGCTCCCCGTGTGACCTCCTCGAACCTCGCCTACGTCATGTACACGTCGGGATCGACGGGCAAGCCGAAGGGCGTCATGGTCCCGCACCGGGGGCTCGTGAACTACCTCTCCTGGTGCACGCGCGCCTACGACATCGCGGCGGGCGGCGGCGCGCCCCTGCAGTCTTCGCTCTCGTTCGACCTGACGGTCACCGCCCTCTTCGGGCCGCTCCTCTCCGGGAAGAAGGTCGAGCTCCTCCCCGAAGGATTCGCCTCGGAGGCGCTCGGCGCCGCACTCCGGTCGCAGCAGGGCTTCAGCCTCGTCAAGCTGACTCCCACGCGGCTCGACATGCTGACGCAGGAGATCCCGGCGCCGCTCGCCGCCGGGCGGAACGCGCGCCTTCGTGGTCGGCGGGGAGGCGCTCCGCGCGGAGAGCCTGCGGTTCTGGCGCGAGAACGCCCCCGATGTCGCGATCTTCAACGAGTACGGTCCCACGGAGACGACCGTCGGCTGCGCGATCTATCGGGTCCGACCGGAGCGATCCCCCGGCGGGGCCCGTATCGATCGGACGGCCCATCGCCAACACGCGGCTCTACGTGCTCGATCCGAACGGCGAGCCGGTTCCGATCGGCGTGACGGGAGAGCTCTGGATCGGGGGGGACGGCGTCGCGCGCGGCTACTGGAATCGGCCGGATCTGACCGCGGAGCGGTTCGTGCCCGACCCCTTCGCGGCCTCGCCCGACGCCTGCCTGTACCGCACGGGCGATCTCGCGCGGTACCGAGCCGACGGCAACCTCGACTACCTCGGCCGCACCGACGACCAGGTCAAGATCCGCGGTTACCGCGTCGAGCTGGGCGAGATCGAGGCCGTCCTGCGCGATCAATCGTCGGTCCTGGACGCCGTCGCCGCGATCCGGGAGGAGACCCCCGGCGATCGGAGGATCGTCGGGTACGTCGTGCCGAAGCCGGGCCTCCCCTGGAGCGCCGACGCCGTGCGCCGGCATCTGCTCGACTGGCTCCCCGAGTACATGGTCCCGTCGGTCCTCGTGCGCGTGGACGCGATTCCCGTGACGTCGAACGGGAAGGTGGACCGGCGCGCGCTGCCGTCGCCCGACTGGCACCAGCGGCAGCTCGAAAGCGACTACGAGCCGCCCCGCGATGCCCTCGAGCTCCATCTCGCAAAAATCTGGGAGCGCGTCCTCCAGACCGCCCCGATCGGACTCGACGACGACTTCTTCGACATCGGTGGACACTCGCTGCTGGCCGTGCGGCTCTTCGCCGAGATCGAGAAGACGACCGGAGCCCGGCTGCCGCTCGCGACACTCTTCCGCGCGCCGACGGTCGGCCAGATCGCGGAGATCATCCGGTCCCGGGGAGGGGCGTCGCCCTGGACCTCGCTCGTGCCCATCCAGCCCCGCGGCAGCCGCCCCCCCTTCTACTGCGTGCACGCCGCCGGCGGGAGCGTCCTGCCTTACCGGGCGCTCTCGACGCGGCTCGGACCGGACCAGCCTTTCTACGGCCTGCAGGCGAGAGGGCTCGACGACACGCATCCGAATCCCGAGCGCGTCGAGGAGATGGCCGAGAGCTACATCGGAGAGATCCTCCACCTCCAGCCGCGCGGGCCTTTCTACATCGGGGGGCACTCGGCGGGCGGGCTGGTCGCCTACGAGATGGCGAGGCGGCTCCATGCGCGGGGAGAGCGCGTGGCGTTCCTGGGCCTCTTCGACACGTGGGCCCCGGGGCACGGCGAATTCATGCCCGAGAAGTACCTGCGGCTGAAGCTTGAGAACTATTGGGCTCGGTTCCGCCGGCTCTGGCGAGGCTTGACCCAGGAGGGGACGGCGGGCTACTTGAGGGAAAAGCTCCGGATTCGCGCGCGCGTGCTCCTGGGGAAGTCGTCGGCGCCCCCGCTTCCGCCGAATCTTCAAATGCTGAGAGATTCGATCGAAGGGGCCGCCGACCAGTATCGGCCGGAGCCGTATCCCGGGCCGGCGACGCTCTTTCGGGCCGAGCTCCAGCCGCAGGAATACGCGCTCGATCAAACGCTCGGCTGGGCGGAGCTCGCGCAGGGCGGCGTCGAGGTGCGCGTGGTGCCGGGCTACCACAGCGAGATCGTCCAGGAGCCCCAGGCGGCGATCCTGGCCGAGCATCTCCGAGAGTGCCTGGATCGGGCCGTCCTCGAGGAGCGCCGGGCCGGGCCGGGCGATGCGCGGGCGGTTCGTGACGAGTGAGATGGCCGCGGAAGTCTTGAAGGTGGAGTCTGCGGGGCCGCCGTTCCTGGATCGCCGGCCAAACGAAGCCGAGGTCCATCTGTGGCTCCTCGACCTCGCCGCCGGCGACCCCGGGGTCGAGCGCCTTCGGGAATCTCTCGATCCGGAGGAGCGGGCGCGGGCCGACCGCTTCCGCTTCGCGCCGGACCGGAATCGTTTCCTCTTCTGCCGGGCGGCGCTGCGGCACGTGCTCGGGCGCTGTCTCGGCGTCGCGCCGGAGCGCCTCCGGCTCTCGGCGGGGGCTCACGGCAGGCCCCGCCTCAAGGAAGGGCAGAGCGACCTCGACTTCAACCTGTCGCACTCCGGCGATTGGGGGCTGCTCGCCCTGGCCTCCGGGCGCCGGGTCGGGGTGGACATCGAACGAATCGACGCCTCCCGGGCGGGCGACGAGATCGCGGCGCGCTTCTTTTCGCCCGAGGAGGTCGAAGCCCTCCGACGGACCCGCGTCGCCGATCGGGTCGACGCTTTCTTCCGCTGCTGGACGCGGAAGGAGGCGTACGTCAAGGCGCGCGGAGAGGGCCTGTCGATCCCCCTCGACAGCTTTGCGGTCTCGATCGAGCCCGAGGCCTCGCGCCTCCTGCGCTCGGATCGAGGACCGGAAGAGGTCGCGCGGTGGGAGGTGCTGGGCCTCCGGGTGGTCCAGGCGTATGCGGCGGCCGTGGCGGTCGAGGGGACCGGCTGGCGCCCGCGCCTCGGGCGATTCCCGGCGTCCCTACTCGGTCTTTCCTGACGCCCCGGTCTCGGATCCCTCCACGCGATCGACGATCTCGCGCGCGATCGCGAGCGAAGACGTGGCCGCCGGGGACGGCGCGTTCAGCACGTGCGTGACGTCCCCCTCCTGGCGGATCACGAAGTCGTCGACCAGGCTGCCGTCTCGGCGGAGCGCCTGCGCCCGAATCCCGCAGGGACCGGGTAGCAGATCCGGAGGAGCGGATCTCCGGGACGAAGGCCTGCAGCCGGCGCAGATATGCCGTCTTCACGTAGTCGCGCCACATCTCGGCCGCGCCCGTCCGCCAGTGCCGCGTGGCGAACCGCCAGAAACCGGGCCACGTGAACGTGCTCCAGTCGTCCGCCAGCCGCGCGTGGAAGCGACCGTAGCCCTCGCGCGCCAGGGCGAGGACGGCGTTGGGCCCGGCGAGCACCTCTCCGTCGATGCGGCGGGTGAAGTGCACGCCGAGGAAGGGGAAGCGGGGATCGGGGACCGGATTGATCATCGAGCGGACCAGGTGCCGCGCCTCCGGAGTCAGCACGTAGTAGTCCCCGCGGAAGGGGACGATGCGGAGATCCTCGCGCCGCCTTCCCGGCCGCCATGCGGTCGGACTGGAGCCCGGCGCAGACGATCACCCTTGAGGCGCGGACCGTCGCCTCCGAGGTCGTGATCGCGGGTTTCCCGGCTCCGCTCTCGATCCGCGTCGCCTCGACCCCCAGCCGGATCTCTCCTCCGAGGTCCTCGACGTCGCCCGCGAGAGCGAGCGCGACCTTCCCGTAGTCGACCGCTCCCGCGGTCGGCACCCAGATCGCCGCGAGGCCCCGGGCATGGGGCTCCCGCTCGCGGATCCCCTCCGGACCGATCTTCGCGATATCCGGCGTGCCGTTGGCCTGTCCCCGCGCGAAGATCTCGTCGAGCGGGGCGAGGTCCCCTTCGCGCACCGCGACGATCAACTTCCCGTCGAGCCGATAGGGGATCGCCTTCTCGTCGCAGAATCGCAGGAGGCGCTCGCGCCCCTCCGCGCAGAGCCGCGCCTTCAGGGAGCCGGGCTTGTAGTAGATGCCCGAGTGGATGACGCCGCTGTTGTGCCCGCTCTGGTGCTGCGCGAGCCTCGGCTCTTTTTCGAGAAGGACGAGCTTCCGATCCGGCCGGCGCCGCAGGATCTCCCTCGCGACCGCGAGGCCCACGATCCCGCCGCCCACGACGGCGCGGTCAAAGGCGGGTTCGGGCAGCGGGTGTCCCGGTCAGTTGCCGATCTTCGTGACGTTGTCGAAGACGGCGGTGCAGAGCGCCGCGTTGTTGTGCGCGGTGACCGCGAGGCCGACGTAGACGCTCGCCGTCATGTTGACGGTCGTCGTCGCGCCGACCTGCGTCCAGGCCGTCCCGTTGGTCGACCGGTACGCGGTGAAGTTGTTGCCGGCGCGAACGAGCTGGATCCAGTAGGGGATTCCGCCGCTCGAGCCGTTGGAGAAGCTCCGCGCGCCGGCCGTCAGCCGCCACTGGAATCCCGACGTCTTCTTCGCCAGGATCTCGATCATGGCGTAGGGCGAGCTGTCCGTCAGGCTCTGCCGGATCATGACTCCCGCCATGGCGGAATCGTTCGTGTTCTGAACGCTCACGACACGCGCGACGATCTCGCCGTCCCCGTTGAGCGGCTGATAGACGTAGTGGAACTGGTCGGGGGAGTAGTAGATGTCCGTTCCCGAGCCCTGCACGGTGAAGGTTCCGTTCAGGAAGGTCGCCCCGCCCGCCAGCCCGACCGCGCCCGATGTCCTGCTGCTGCCACGGCGCGGGAAGGCCGCTCGTGTAGTTCACGGTGACCGACACGGGCGCCGAGGTCGTGACCTGGGCGACGTTGTCCGTCGCCTTGACGGTCAGGGAGTGCGTGCCGGGCTGCGGGCTCGTCCAGTTGAAGGTGATAGGGGGCCGACGTGAGCGTCCCGAGCAGGGTCGCTCCGTCGTAGAAGGCGACCTGCGTGACGAACCCGTCGGGGTCGGAGGCCTGCGCCACGATCGGGATCGTGGTCGGATCCTGGAAGGTCGCGCCGCCGGTCGGGCTCGTGATGGCCGCGGTGGGCGGAGCGTTCGACTGCCCGAAGTTCGCCGTGACGTTGTCGAAGACGGCGGTGCACGAGGCCGCGTTGTTGTGCGCGGTGACCGCGAGCCCGACGTAGACGTCGCTCGTCAGGTTGACCGTCGTCGTCGAGCCGACCTGCGTCCAGGTCGCTCCCGTTGGCTCGACCGGTAGGCGGAGAAGTTGTTCCCGGCGCGAACGAGCTTGATCCAGTAGGGGATCCGCCGCTCGAGCCGTTCGAGAAGCTCGTGCGCCGGCCGTCAGCCGCCACTGGAACCCCGACGTCTTCTTCGCCAGGATCTCCATCATCGCGTAGGGCGAGTTGTCCGTCAGGCTCTGCCGGATCATGACTCCCGCCATGGCCGAGGGGTTCGTGTTCTGAACACTCACGACGCGCGCGATGATCTCTCCGTCGCCGGAGAGCTGTTGATAGACGAAGTGGAACTGGTCGGGGACGTAGTAGATGTCCGCACCCGAGCCCTGCACCGTGAAGGTCCCGCTCGAGTAGGACGCGCCGCCCGCGATCCCGACCGCTCCGATGTCCTGTTCGGCCCAACCGGGCGGCAGCGTCGTGACCGGATTGTCGACGGTCACCGACACGGCGGTGGATGGGGCGGAGGGCGCGCCGACGTTGTCGGTCGCGACCGCGGTCACCGAGTAGGTGCCCGCGGAGACCGGGCTCCAGGCGAGGCCGAACGGCGAGGTCGTGCTCGAACCGATGAGCGAGCTCCCGGAGTAGTAGTCCACGCGCGCGACCGTGCCGTCGGAGTCGGACGCCGAGACCTGGATGGCGATCGAAGCCGGGGCCGTGAAGTGCGTCCCGTCGGCCGGGCTCGTGATCGAGACCGTCGGCGGGATGTTCGGCACGCTCGTGACGATCAGGCTCCCGACGGCGTTGCCGCCCCCGTAGGCCGCCGTCAGCGAGACCGTCGTGTCCACCGAGACGCCGGTCGTCGTGATCGGGAAGGTCGCCGACGTCTCGCCGGGCGAGATGAGCACGCTCGGCGGGAGGCCCGGCGACGCCGGGGTTGGAGCTCGACAGGAGGACGGTCGCGCCGGAGGGGGGTGCGGGTCCGGAGAGGGTGACGGTGCCGGTCGAGCCGTTGCCGCCGATGACGGAGGAGGGCGCCGCGGCGACCGAGGACGGCCGGAGGCCGCAGGGCATATGTCGCGGTGTAGGAAGCGGGCGTCGCCGGGAACCGTGTGCGTGGCGGCCCCGCCGTCCGACCAGGAGACGAACTCGTAGAGGCCGCCGCCGAAGCTCTGTGTCGTCGGCGCGGAGATCGTGTTCTGGGACCCGTTGATCACGACGCTGTCGAACGGGGCGGCCGCGGACGTCGCGTCGCAGGTGAGCTGCAGGCCGGCGGGGTTCGACGCGAAGCCCAGGGTCACGGTCTGCGCGAAAAGGAGCACGCTGGTCGTGGTCTGGAGGCCGTCCGAGTCGGTGGCCGTCAACTGCAGCTCGAGGTGGGACGGATACTCGTGATCGGGCGCGGCGAAGGAGCCGCTCGCCACTCCGTTGAAGGTCTGGATGTTGTGGATGTGGCAGTCGGAAGGGCAGTGGTGCATCAGAACGGTCCACGAGAGCGCCGAGGCGGGCATCAGGTGGCCGTTGGCCGGATCGCCGTCCTCCAGGTCGGTCGCGGAACCGGAGAACGCGATCGGATCGCCGACCTTCCAGGTCAGGGTCGGCAGGGGCGTCGCGATCGTCGGCACGGGCGGCGTGTTGTTGACGTGGATCACGACGCTGTCGGTGTCGAAGGCCCCGGTCGAGTCGCTGACCTTGAGCGTCACCGTGACGTCGCCCGAGTCCGTGTAGGTGTAGCTCGTCGTGCGCCGTCGTCGCGTCGCCGAAGGTGCCGTCGCCGTTCAAGTCCCACGAGTAGGTCAGGGTCTCTCCCGGGACCGGGTGGGTCGACGCGCTCCCGTCGAAGTTGACGGTGAGCGGGGTCGCGCCGCTCGTCGGATTCGCCGAGAGGACCGCGTTCGGCGTGAAGTACTGAATGCGGTGGATCTTGCCCCCGACGATGTCGGTGTAGAAGAGGTCGCCTCCGGGGCCGGCGACGATCTGGACGGGGCCGCCGGCGGGGGTGACGAAGTTCTGGATATTGGCCGGAGAGGGAACGCCGTTGGAGCCCGGGAGCATCGTCCAGATGCACCGGCGCGAATAGTCGGCGAAGAACAGGGCGTTCTGGTAGGTCGCCGGATAGCCGGTCCCCGTGTAGAAAGCCATCCCGGAGATCGAAGAGCTTCCGGTCGTGCACGATTCGCCGGTCACGATCTTCGCGCCGTGGTTGTAGGTGTAGAGCGGCTGCGTCACCGCGCCCGACTGCGCGTAGAGGTTCTCGCAGATGTTGAGATTCAGGCTGTCGTAGCCCGACTGCTTCCCGTTCCCCTCGTAGCAGGGCCAGCCGAAGTTCTTGACCGTCGTCCAGTCCTGGAGCCGGTTGATCTCCTCCCAGGTGTTCCAGCCGACGTCGCCGATCCAGACCTCGCTCGTGCCGGGGCGAATCGTGAACCGGAACGGATTGCGCAAGCCGTAGGCGAGGATTCGCTTCGCGTTCGGGTCGGGGTCGGAGTACAGCGGATTGTCCGGCAGCCCCTCGCCGGTGTTCGGGTCGATCCGGATCAGGGTTCCGCTCAGGGTGACCGGGTCCGTGCCCGTGACCGTTCTCAGGTCCTGGGAGCGCAACGCCCCGCCTTCCGCGGTCGGAGGAGTCTGAGTTCCTCCCACCGGGACCGGCGGGTCTCCGCCCGGATTCTTTGGGCTGCCCGCCTGCCCGTAGTCGGCCCAGTTGAAGCTCGCGCCGTCGCCGCCCGTCGCGTAGAGATAGCCGTCGGGGCCGAACATCAACGTCCCGATCGAGTGGCTCGGGAACTGCTGGAACCAGTCGCCGATGAGGACCTGCTCCGTCCCGTCCCAAACGCCGCTTCCGTTCATCGTCAGACGCGAGAGCCGCCCGCTGATCGTGCAGCCGTCGGTCGTCGCTCCCGGGGGACTCGGGCAGTCCTCCGTGTCCTGGACGGGGCTCACCGTTCCCCACTTGGGAAAGCCTCCGCCGACGTCGCCGTCGTAGGCGTAGAGGACGTAGACGTAGGGGGTGGCCGGGAAAGTTCGGGTGCAGGGCGAGGCCGAGCATGCCCCGGTCCCAGTAGTTGTAGACGCGCAACCGCAGGTCGGCGAAGGTGGTCGGCGTCGTGGCGGTCAGGCTCGCGAAGACCTTGATGACCCCGCGCTTTTCGGCGACGAAGACCCGGCCGTCGGGCGAGAACGCCACGGCGGTGGGCTGGGTCAGCGAGGAGAAGACCGTCTTGTCGCGGAACCCGGGGGGGAGCGTCTGGCCGGACAGCACCCCGGCCGCGAGGACGCCGAGGGCAGCCGCGACAAAGACACGTTCCCTCATCCCCTTGGAGCGGAATACACCCGTATTGGCCACCTTCCTGAGACCCCCCCGGTCCCCCCAAACTCTAGGGGTCATCCCTGACCCGGGCCATCGACGGAAGGGTCCAGTCCGTCGTCGGAAAAACTCCTACCCTTTAGGTGCTATGGTGGAGCCGAGTCGAGTTCCGCGGCCGATTCGGCTAGGGGCGCTGCGCGAGCTCTCGCGCGAAGAGCGCGAGGGCGATGCGATTTCCCATCTGAAGCTTCCGGAAGATGTTGTTCAGGTGGGTGTGAACCGTCTTCTCGCTGATCCGCAGCTTCGCGGCGATCTCCTTGTTGCGAAGCCCAAGCCCCACCTCGTTGACGATCTCCGCTTCCCGCTTCGTCAGGTGCCCGTTGGTGGCGCTGCGGGCGACGCCCAGGTCGGAAAGCCCCGCCAGGTATTCGAGCGCGTGCGCGGTGACGAGCCGGTTCGCCCAGACCTCGCCGGCCGCGACCGTCCGGATCGCCCGCACGACCGTCTCGAGATCGAGCTCCTTACCGACGAGCCCGGAGGCGCCGGCGCGGAGAACGCGTTCGACAGTTTCGGCTCCGGATCGGGTGGCGAGCACCAGGAACCGCGTGCCGGGCGATTCGCGGCGCAGGCGCGAGATCATGCCTTCGCTGCTCGGCCCGAGCGCTTCGAAATCGAAGAGGAGGACTCGGGGCTTTTCCGCCCGAAGGAGGTCGCGGATCGCCGGCTCTTCGGAGACCTGGCCCACGATCGTGATGCCCGGCTCCCCGGAGAGCACGCGGCACAGGATCTCGCGAATGAGCGCGGGGCGGGTGGCTACCGCGACGCGAATAACGTCGGGAACCGGTTTCGAAACGGAACTCTTCCGGGTCTTCGTGGAACGCATTGGAGTTGGCGGTAAGCGGATCCATTGTATCAGCCTGGAGAGCCCGGCCGGGCTCTCGCCCCGCTCAAACCGAGACTTTCCGGCAGAAAAAGGCCTCCGCGAACGACGTCGGCGAGTTGCACTCGATGCCGCGCAGGCGGAGCAGGGCCCAGAATGTGTCTTCGCGAAACCACTGCCGGGAGGATTGCGAGCGAAAAGCCTCCCGGAGGAAACGGATCTTCTTCCGGCCGGTCGCTTCGTCGATCGGCACGAAGAACCCCGGCGTTCCGAGGTCGCCGTCGTACTTCGGGATCTCGTACTCGAGGACGAGGTGGTCGCGGAAGGTGTTCCAGACGAGCTCGGCCACGGTCCGGTGGTCCTGATGAGCGTCGAGCCGCGACGGACAGAAGATCACGTCGGGCGAGACGCGCTTCTTGATCTTCTCGAACTCGTCCTTGATGGCGGCGAACTGGGCGGGGAAGTAGCCGTCCCGGAAGCGCCGGATCGAAACCGTCGAAGCCGCCGCGCCGCCGAGAAACAGGGACGCCGCCTTCCGCGCCTCGCGCGCCCGCACCGGACCGGCGCTGAAGACGATCCAATCCACCTCGGACCGCCGTTCGGCCGCCAGGCGCAGGATCGCGCCGCCGCAGCCGATCTCGATGTCGTCGGCGTGGGCGCCGAGGCAGAGGACCCGGAGCGGGGCCCGTCCGCGGGACGGAAGGGCGAGACGGAGCATCGGTGCGCGACCCCTAGACGCGAGGCCGGAAGACCGGCTTCACGCTCGGGCCGACGAGGTATTTCTCGACCCCGTCCTCGAGGGCCTTCCGATAGACCGACGAGCGCGCCGCGGACGGCTTCGACCGCCCGGTCGATGTCGGCGTCGCTGTGCGCGAAACTCACCACGAAGGATGGGGCGATCACGCCACGGCGGATGAGCTCCTGGAGGAAGAGCGTCCGAAACGGCTGCGACGACTTCTTGTCCCGGTCCCGCGTCGCGTGGACGAGATTGCACGGACGGCCGAGGAGGAAGACGTGCTCCTGGAGCCCGAGCTCCACGACCGCCTCCTCGAACCCGCGCCGCAGGCGCTCGCCCTGGCGCCAGAGAACCGGAACGATCCCCTCCGAGCGATAGATCCGCATCGTCTCGAGCGCAGCCGCCAGGCCGTGGGCCTCCGCGCCATGGGTCGTCGAGAGCAGGAAGACCCTCTCTTTATCGGTCCGGAGGCCTCCGCGCTCCATCAACTCGCGCTTTCCGGCGAGCGCCGAGACCGAGTAGCCGTTGGCCATGGCCTTCCCGAACGTGGAGAGATCCGGCTCGAGGTCGTGGTAGGCCTGCGCGCCCCCCAGGTCCCACCGGAATCCGGTGATCATCTCGTCGAGGATGAAGAGCGCGCCGTTTCGATGCGCCAGGTCGCGCAACCGGTGGAGGAAGCGGTCCCGGGGCGGCTCGGTCGTCTCGGCCTCGAGGATGACGCACGCGATCTCGTCCCCCCGTTCCCGGAAGAGCGCCTCGGCGCCCTCGAAGTCGTTGTATCGGAAGCCCACGGTCATCTTCCGAACGGCTTCGGGTACGCCGGCCGGCATCGCCGTCGATCCGATGAACCAGTCGTCCGTCGAGAAGAAGGGGTGGTCCTTGCAGACGGCGACGACGTCCCGCCCCGTGTGGGCGCGCGCCAGTTTGACGGCCGCCGTCGTGACGTCCGAACCGTTCTTCGCGAACTTGATCATCTCCGCCGACGGGAGGAGCGCGAGCAGCTCTTCCGCGCACTCGAGCTCGAGGGGCATCGGACGCGTGAAGTTGATCCCGAGCCGCAGGCGCCGCATCGCCGCCTCGTCCACCCGATCGTGGGCGTGCCCGAGTGTCGCGGTCCGCAGGCCCATTCCGAACTCGAGGAATTCGTTGCCTTCGCCGTCCCAGACGTGGGAGCCCTTTCCGCGCACGAGGAAGGCGGGAGCATTCGACGGGAACTGATCGTCCCCCTTCGAGTAGGTATGGCTGCCCCCGGGAATCACCTCGTGGACGCGCTGGCGCCAGCGATCGATGTCGGTCGACATGGTCTCGGTCGCGGGGAGCGTGGAGCTCGGAATCTTCGTCAAGGCCTACCGTTCGACCGGGGGCGATTTCTTCCAGATCTCCCACGGCGTCTCGCCGCGCGAGTACATGTCGTCGAGCAGCTGCTTCTCCTTGAAGGTGTCCATGGCGGTGAAGAAGCCGTCGTAGCGCCAGGTGATCAGCTCGTTCTTCTCGATCAGGCGGCGGAAGGGCTCCTGGACGAGCTCCTCTCCCGGCCGGATGTAGTCGAAGATTCTCCTGTGAAAGACGAAGAAGCCGCCGTTGACCCAGACCTCCGACTTCGAGACGTCCACGATGTCTTTGACCGCGCCGTCGTTCCCGGTCGAGACGATGTGGAACGTGATGCCGGGCCGGGTCGAAAGGAAGATCGCCGTCTTCTGTCTCTGCTCCCGCATCTCGATCAGCTTCGGCAGCGGGCAATTGGAGAGACCGTCGGTGTAGTTGGCGAGGAACACCTCGTCGCCGTCGAGGTGGTCGCGGACGGCGACCAGGCGCTGGCCGATGTTGGAGGTCAGCCCCGTGTCCACGAACGTGATCTTCCAGTCGTCGATGTCGCTGTGGAGGAGGGCCAGGTCCTTGCCCCCCTTCGTCAGGACGAAGTCGTTCGAGAGGTATTCGTTGTAGTTCAGGAAGTAGTTCTTGATGATGTCGGCCTTGTAGCCGAGGCACAGGATGAACTCCTTGTGCCCGAAATGGGCGTAGTACTTCATCACGTGCCAGAGAATTGGGCGATAGCCGATGTTGACCATCGGCTTCGGGATGATCTCCGAGTACTCTCGGAGCCTCATTCCCAGACCGCCGCAGAAGAGGACAACCTTCATCTCATCGCTTGGGGAGTGCGTTATTTTACCGCAGTTCGCGCGGGTACCCCGGATGAAGCCCCCCCGCCAATGGCACTCCCGTGTCGTCGGGCGTGGCACCGGCGAGCTTGGATCTCCTGCCGAAATCCGCCGCAGGGCGTGCTAATCTTCCGCACACCTGTCGGAAATTTGATGAGTATTTGGCGATCAACGCGATGATCCATTTCCACTGGGGTTTCTTGCGCGAAGCGGTGCACCACCTGACCCGTGCACCCGGTCTGACCATGCTCCAGTACACGTTGAAGGTTCGGCGGATGTCCCGGGAAGCGGGCGATACGATCTTCGTCACCGCGGTTCCGAAATCCGCCTCGTCGTTCCTCCTCCGGGCGCTCACGGCGGTCACCGGCTATCCGATCACGCGGTTGAGCCACGGCGTCGAGCGGCAGGAACAGGACCTCTATTACCCGTGTCTCGTCGATGCCCACGGCCAAAGCAAGGTCACCCGCCATCACACGCGCGCCACGTCGCCCAACCTCGAGCTGATGAAGGCCTTTCAGATCCGACCGGTGATCCTGGTCCGCAACTTCTTCGACGTCGTTCCGAGTATCCGCGATTACCTCTACCGGGAGGGATTCGAGAATTTCCCCTGCATGTACGCCGACGACCGGTTTCCGGACCTCGACGAGGCGACGCAGGTCGACGCCATCATCGAAATGGCGATGCCGTGGTACTTCAAGTTCTACGCGGGGTGGTTCGACGCCATCGCCCGGCGAGAGGTCGACGGCCTCTGGATGAACTTCGAGGAGATGGCCACCGACTGGAACGGCGCCCTCCGGAAGATCCTCGAATTTCACGGCATCGAGAGGAGCGATGCGGAGATCGCGAAGGCGCTCGAACACACGCGGAGCCTCGGCCGGGAGAAGACCCGGTTGAACGAGGGGAAGGTCGGCCGCGGCAAGCTCCTGCTGACCGAGGAGCAGCGCGGCCGGATCCGGGACATGGCCCGGTTCTATCCCTGGGTCGATTTCGGGCGCGTCGGCATCCCCCGCGTCGTTGCGTGACGCGCGGGACGGAACCCTTCGATGGCTCTGCTCCGGTTGAAGAGGAAGCTCAAGGGGCTCGCGGACGAGCCCGGCAAGGCCCTCGTCCGCTCCGTCTTCCGAGTCAAGCGGATGCTCGGCGGGACCGGCCATCTCATCTTCATCGCCTCCGTACCGAAGTGCGCTTCGACATTTCTTCTGAACTCCCTCGTCGCGGTGACGGACTTTCCGAGCACGCAGCTGTGCTACGGCCACGGGCACCAGGAACAGGACCTCTACTTCCCGCGGCTCGTCGACGCCTACGGCCGGAACATCTTGAGCCGCCTCCATACGCGCGCGACCTCCGCCAACGTCGAGCTGATGAAGACCTTCGGCATTCGGCCGGTGATCGTCGTCCGCAATTTTCTGGACGTGGTGCCGAGCATCCGCGAGCATCTCTACCAGAGGGACTTCTATTTCCCCTTCCTGCACAGCAACGAGACCTTTCGGGAGCTCGACGAAGCGGCGCAGCTCGACTGCATCATCGAGATGGCCATCCCCTGGTACTTCAACTTCTACGTCTCCTGGTACGACAAGTGCGCGCGGGGAGAGGTCGACGCCCTCTGGATCACTTTCGATGAGATGGTCGCCGACTGGTCCGGCACCCTGCGAAAAATCCTCGAGTTCCACGGGCTCGAGAAGAGCGACGGAGAGATCGAAAGAGCGCTCGAACACACGCGCGGCCTCGGCAAGGACCGGAACAAGCAGAACGAGGGGAAGGTCGGCCGCGGCAAGGTCCTCCTGAGCGAGGGCCAGCGCCAGAGGGTTTTGGAGATGGCCCGGTTCTATCCCTGGGTCGACTTTTCGAGGGTCGGCATTCCTGCCCGCAATGCCTGAGAGGACTCCGGCGTCCGCCGGCCGACCCGGTGGGCTCCGGGGATCCGATCGTCCCCGCGGGTCCGCGGACGGGCGAGCCCCGACGCCTCCCTGCGTGGGGTGACCGGCGATGGCGGAACCGACGGCCGCGCGCGCCCTGCCGGCGCATCTCAAGCTCCTCGAGGCCGAGTCGATCGCCATCTTCCGCGAGGTGGCGGCGGAGTTCCGCAGCCCGGTCATGCTGTACTCGATCGGGAAGGATTCCGGGGTGATGCTGCACCTGGCGGTGAAGGCCTTCTACCCGTCCCGGCTCCCGTTCCCGTTGCTCCACATCGATACCGGCTGGAAGTTCCGCGACATGATCCGCCACCGCGAGGGGATCGCGGAGCGCTACGGCGTCAAGCTCCTCGTCTACACGAATCCGGAGGGGCGCAAGCGGGGCATCGACCCGATCGCCTCGGGTTCTCAGCTCCACACGCAGGTCATGAAGACCGATGCCTTGAAGCAGGCGCTCGACCAGTACGGCTTCGACGCCGCGTTCGGCGGGGCGCGGCGCGACGAGGAGAAGAGCCGGGCGAAGGAGCGCGTCTTCTCCTTCCGGTCGGCGGGGCACGTCTGGGACCCGCGCAATCAGCGACCCGAGCTCTGGCGCCTCTACAACACGCGGATCAACCAGGGCGAGACGATCCGCGTCTTCCCGCTCTCGAACTGGACGGAGCTCGACGTCTGGCTCTACACGCGCGCCGAGGACATCCCGGTCGTGCCGCTCTATTTCGCGGCGCCCCGCCCGGTCGTCCGGCGCGATGGTCTCCTCATCATGCGCGACGACGACCGCCTGCCCCTCCGGCCGGGGGAAGAGCCCGAAATGCGCACCGTCCGTTTCCGCTCTCTCGGCTGTTATCCTCTCTCGGCGGCGATCGAGAGCACGGCGGCGACCCTGGACGACATCATCGACGAGATGACGCGGACGCGGACCTCCGAGCGCTCCGGGCGAATGATCGACGTCGACGAGCTCGCTTCCATGGAGAAGAAGAAGCGGGAGGGCTACTTCTGATGGCCCGGGCCGCGGTTCCGACGGCGGGGGAGAGCCCGGCGCGCCCGGATGCGCCGGCGGCGGGCCTCCTGCGGTTCCTGACCTGCGGCTCCGTGGACGACGGCAAGTCCACCCTCATCGGACGCCTGCTCTACGACGCCGGCCTGATCCCGGACGATCAGCTCGCGGCGCTCGAACGGGACAGCCGGAAGCACGGGACGACCGGGGAGGACATCGACCTCGCGCTCCTCGTCGACGGACTGCAGGCCGAGCGGGAGCAGGGCATCACGATCGACGTCGCGTACCGCTACTTCCGCACGCAGCGCCGTTCGTTCATCGTCGCCGACACGCCGGGGCACGAGCAGTACACGCGCAACATGGCGACGGGCGCCTCGACCTCGGACGCGGCGGTGATCCTGATCGACGCCCGCAAGGGCGTGCTCCCGCAGACGCGCCGCCACAGCTACATCTGCTCGCTCCTCGGGATCCGGCACGTGGCGGTCGCCGTCAACAAGATCGACCTCGTCGACTTCTCGCGAGAGCGGTTCGAACGGATCGTCGCCGACTACGAGGCCTTCGCACGGCCGCTCGGGTTCGCGTCCGTGACGCCGATGCCGCTGTCGGCCCGCTTCGGCGACAACGTGTTTCGGCGCTCGGGCCGCCTCGGCTGGTACGAGGGGCCGACGCTGATCGAATACCTCGAGACCGTGGACGTCGAGGGCGCGTCGGCGGCCGCGCCCTTCCGATTCCCCGTGCAGTGGGTCAACCGGCCGAACGCCGACTTTCGGGGCTTCTCGGGCACCATCGCTTCCGGGTCGATCCGGCCGGGCGACCGTCTCGTGGTCGCCGCCTCCGGCGAGGCGTCGCGCGTCGACCGCATCGTGACGGCGGACGGGGAGCTCGCGGAGGCCCGGGCGGGCGAGGCCGTGACGCTGACGCTCTCCGACGAGATCGACGTGGCCCGCGGCGACCTGCTCGCGCCGGCCGACGCGCGACCGGAGGTCGCCGACCAGTTCGCCGCGCACGTGCTCTGGATGGCCGCCGAGCCGATGTTGCCCGAGCGCTCCTACCTGCTCCGGATCGGAACCAAGTACGTCCTCGCCCGAATCACGAGGTTGAAGCACAAGGTGGACGTCAGCACGCTCGAGCACATCGCGGCCGAGACGCTCGCCTTGAACGAGATCGGGTTCTGCAACCTGGCGACGGCGACGCCGGTGGCCTTCGACCCGTACGCCGAGAATCGGGAGACCGGCGCGTTCATCCTCATCGATCGCTTCACCAACGCGACGGTGGCGGCGGGCATGATCGCGTTCGGCCTGCGGCGGGCGACGAACATCCACCGCCAGAGCCTGCTCGTCGACAAGGCGGCGCGCCTCCGGCTTGAACGCGCACCGGCCCGCGATCCTCTGGTTCACGGGGCTGTCCGGCTCGGGCAAGAGCACGATCGCGAACATCGTCGAGCGCGAGCTCCATGCCCGGGGCGTTCACACGTACCTGCTCGATGGCGACAACGTGCGACACGGCCTGAACCGGGACCTGGGCTTCACCGACGCCGACCGGGTCGAGAACATCCGCCGCGTCGGGGAGGTGGCGAAGCTCTTCGTGGACGCCGGAATGATCGTGCTCTGCTCGTTCATCTCGCCGTTCCGGGCCGAGCGGCGCATGGTGCGCGAGCTGGTCGAGGCCGGCGAGTTCCTCGAGATCTACGTCGACACGCCGCTCGAGGAGTGCGTGCGCCGCGATCCGAAGGGACTCTACGCGCGCGCCCGAGAGGGCAAGATCAAGAACTTCACGGGGATCGATTCGCCCTACGAGCCGCCGGAGTCGCCGGAGATGGTCGTGCGCTGGCAGGAGGGGACGGCCGAGCAGGCCGCGCGTCGGATCATGGAGGGACTGCGCGAGCGCTGGCTCGTTCCCTAGGGCCCGCCACCGGTCGGACGGTCGTCTCTCTCGCGCCCTCGGGGCGCGAGACCCAGGAGGGCGCGAACGCCGCTGCGGACGCGCTGCGGGACGAGTCGGCGAAGTCCGCTCCGCCGGGTCAGTCGAAGGAGGGGCGTCAGCGGCCCCTCGTACGGCACGTTCACCGGCTCGCGGAGGACTTCCGGCCACAGCCGGCGGATGGCCTCGACGTAGAGCTGCGGCCGGTCGTGGTCCCGGTACTTCTCGTCGACCGCGAGCATCGTCGTCAGTAAGCGGCGACAGTTGTACGGGGTGAAGAACTCCATCACGATTCCGTCTTCGGTCTCCCCGATTGCCGAGAAATTGCCCGAGTATTGCTCCCAGTAGAAGAGGTCGAGGACGTGCAGGTCGTGGACTTCGCCGACGCCCGCCAGCCACTCCGCGCACGCCCGCACGACGAAGGGGTTCGCCCGCAGCTCGTCCTGGTAGTTCTTCCCGGTCGAGGTGAGGGCCGCGAGCGCCCGGGCGGTCACGGCTTCTCCCGGCGGGAGGCGAAGACGGACGCGGGCGATCTCCGCGGAGTCCCCGTTGGCGCAGACGCGCTCTTCCGGGTAGACCTCGTACAGACTCTGACACATCCTCCCCCAGTAGTCGTGGGCCTCGGTCATGTTGCGGTTGTAGATCCGAGCGAACTCCGGATCCATTCGGTCCGGAAACGAGATCAGGTGGTGCGGTAGCCCGAGCCGCCTCATGAGCCTCGGGACCCGAGTCACGTCCGAGCGGTCCGCGGTGCGACGCGTGTAGAAGTACATGCCGTCGCGGAATTCCCGGCAAGCGGCGAGGATTAGCCGCGTGTCCCAGCCCGCCGTCGTCGCGAGCGAGAGCGGGAAGCGGGCGGCCGCGGCCCGGTAGAGAGCAGTCAGGAGCCCGGCCAGCGTGTCGGCGGCCTCCGCGAGCTCGAGCCGACCGATCGGGCCATCGGGCCAGTATCGGCGGCGGCGGCCGGTCGTGAGATCGAGCGTGTGGTTTGGAAGGAGGTGCCGGATCTCTCGGTAGACGCATCGCTCGGCCGGCCAGCGAGGCTCCGGCCAGCGCCGGTAGAGGCTCGATTGGACGTACCCGGTCTCGGCTTCGGGATCCCGCGCGAGGCCGAGCGTTTCGGCGATGAGGCCGGGCTGGGTGGCGCACCAGATCTCCCCGACGAGAGACCTTTCGGTCGTGAAGACCGACCGAAGCCCCATCGGGTCATGGAAGAGTCGCACCGCGGATCCGTCGTCCACGATGAGAATCCATCGGCCTCCGAGGCCCGTGGTCCAGCCGACGGCCGCATCCGCGTCCGGAGTCGTCGCCAGTCGGTCGAGCAGACTGGCCACGATCCGCCGGTTCGTGGCGCCCGGGTCGGACGGGTCGAGCAGATAGCCGAGGAGGGTCACGGAGCGGCCGCCGCCGACCGCCTGGGTCACGGGCAGGTCGGGATGCGCCGACACGCGAATCGCGCCGCGGACTTCGGCGTGCTGCCAGCCGGGCGCCGGGTCGACGAATCGCGGCCCCAGGATGAACTGGCGCCGGAAGAGAAGCTTCTCCTCGGGGTACTTCGACGGGTGGCTCATCGCGGGGGGGACGTCTTGCCGGGTGCGAAGAACTCGAAGACCCGTCGCCCGGCGCCGGAACGCCGGAGCGCGTGGACGGTCGCGCGCTCGGCCTCCGCGTCTCCCCGGCGCTTCTCGTACGGGAGCGGACCGGCGTCGCCGACGCGCGCGACGCCGAGGCCCGCGCGGAATCGGGCCGTCGCGGCGGGGTGATCGCCGGCAGCCCGGGGCGGACGTTCCTGCCTCGAATTCATCGACGGACCTCGGTCGAAGATCTCCTCTTCTTGGGGAATGTCTGTCCTCCGGCTCCGCCCCGAAGGCTACACGGCCTGGACGCCACTTGCACGCTCGGCCATTCGATGCCGAGACTCCTCCGGATACGTTTCTTGACTCCCTGGCTCGCGAGCCCCGGCACTTCGAGTCCGAGAACGCATCGACCGTCTAGCAAGTCGTGCGAGTCGGGAGAGAGACCGACGGTCTTCTGTCGCGTCGACCCGTTGGAGCGCGGCGAGCGGTCTCGGGTTCTGTGCGAAAATAGTGTCATGGCGAGCCACCGGGACAACTTCCGTCGCCACTTGTCACCGTGGAAGCGCAAGATGCGGCACCTCGCGAGAGTGACGATCCAGTCCGTGGAAGACCGGTTGGAGAGTCGGCTCTCGCGCCCGGAGGGATTGGCCGCTCTCGATCGGGAGCGTCGTGCCGGCGCCACCAACTGGTTCACGCCGACAGAGTACAGGCTCGTCGAAGCGCTCGCCTCGGTCATCCTGCCTTCCGACGAGCACGGGCCGGGAGCTCGCGAGGCGGGCGTCGCGGACACACTCAATCGCCTCATCGCCCAAATGCCGGGACGCCAGCCGCTCTATGCCCGGGGCCTCCGGAGTCTCGACCGACAGGCGTGTCGGGAGATGGGTCGATCGTTTCCGGAGCTCGGTTCCGGCAACCAGGTGAGTTTCCTGAGGAGACTCGAAAGTATTGCGAGCGGACGATCCCTCTCCGCCTCCGTGGCTGGCCGAGTCGGCGGCTTGATCGGGCGCCTCTACAAGAAGTGGCGCTTTCCCGCCGCGTCCTTTCTTCCGGAATTCGTCGACGACACGATGAAGGCGTTCTACACGAGCCCGGTGGCCTGGCAGTGGCTCGACTATGACGGTCCCCCGATGCCTCTCGGGTACCTCGATCCGATCCGGCCGAGAATCTGATTCGGAGCCGACTGTGGCTCTACGCGAACGGCCGTCTGTGCCGGAAGGAGAACCCACGGTATGGAACCAGGGCTGCGGTCCGTTGACGTCGTTGTCGTCGGCTCGGGAGCCGGCGGTGGTGTCCTGGCAAAGGAACTGGGAGAAGCGGGCGTTACGGTGGTGGTTCTGGAGGCCGGTCCGCGTTTCGACCCTTCGCACGACTACCTGACGAACCGGCAGGATTTCGAGTCCGTCGGAATGGACGTGTTTCGCGCGGAGGATCCGCGCCGCGATCGCGTGACGATCCGCGGATCGTTCGGATTCACGTTCGACCGCGTCAAAGGGGTCGGAGGATCGACCCTGCACTACCTTGCGATCTCTCCTCGTCTTCACGAATCGGACTTCTTCGTGCGCAGCCGTGACGGCGTCGGCGAGGATTGGCCGTTTCGCTACGAGGAGCTCGAGCCGTATTACACCCGGGTCGAGTACGAGCTTGGGGTCTCCGGGCCGGACGGCGACGAAGCCAACCCCTTCGATCCACCGCGCAGCAAGAGATTCCCGACTCCTCCGCACCCTTTCAACCTCGCCAGCCTGGTGGTCAAGCGCGGAGCCGACAAACTGGGCCTTCACTTCGTTCGGGAGCCCGTCGCGATTCCTTCCCTGGACTGGAGGGGTCGAAAGGCCTGCATCGGAGCGGGAACCTGCAGGCTCGGCTGTCAGATCGGCGCGAAATCGAGCATCGACGTCACATACCTGCCGAGAGCCGAAGCGACGGGACGCGTCGAAATCCGGCCGGGGTGCATGGCGCGGGAAATCACCGTGGGAGCGGATGGAAAGGCGCGTGGCGTGGTCTATTTCGATGCGGAGGGGCTCGAACAGGAAATCCGGGCGCGGGCAGTCGTGGTCGCGGGCAATGCCATCGAGACGCCGAGGCTCCTGCTTCTGAGCCGTTCGAGGCGATTTCCGGACGGCCTTGCGAACTCGAGCGGTCTCGTCGGCAAGTACTTCATGACACACCTGCCCGTCTGGGTTCGCGGACGCTTCGACGAGCGGCTCGATCCCTGGCGGGGCATACCGAACGGCGGGACGATTTCGGACTTCTACGAGACCGACGGTCGCCGCGGTTTCGCGCGAGGGTGGACGACGCTTCTCAGCTTCGGCACTCACTGGCCGCTCTCGGTGGCACAACGCGTCGGAGGCTGGGGATCCGAGCACAAGGCACGGGTGAAGTCCATGTTTGCCCATTCCGTGGCCTTGACGTCGGTCGGCGAACAATTGCCCGACATTCGAAACGAGATTCTCCTGGACCCGGAGGTCAAGGATTGTTTCGGCCTTCCCGTTCCTCGAATCGTCTACGAGCCTCGGGAAAACGACCGAGCGATGCTGAAGGCGATCGGCAAGAAGCACGCCGAGATCCTGTGGGCTGCGGGAGCAAAAGAAGTGTGGGAGCAGCCGCTCCTTCCGGGCGGCTCGCATCTCATGGGGACCTGCCGCATGGGCACGGACCCGAAAACGTCGGTCGTGGGTGCGGACTGCCGTGCGCATGACGTGCCCAATCTCTTCATCGGCGATGGCAGCGTCTTTCCCACCGGCGGCGCCGTCAATCCGGCGCTCACAATCTCAGCGGTGGCGACGCGGACGGCGGAGAAGATTCTCGGCGCTTTCGAGCGCGGGGAGCTCTGACGAGGTCCTATCGACGAGCGTGTTCGCATGCGGCGGTTCCGTTCCATTGAGAAACGAGCTTGAGCCTCGAGTCGGCGCGATCGGTCAAGCGGGAGGCCCCGGACGAGATTGGCTCGACGGAACGGGCGCGAGCAGGCCGTGCTCGTGCAGCCGCCGCGCCGCGGCTTCCACCGTCTCGAAGGGCAGATCCGACCGCTCGGCGATCGACAGGAGATCCCGCGTTCCGTCGGAGAGGTTCAACACCCAGAGCATCGCGAAGGAGTGGAGGCCGGGGTCCGGCAGCCCCCCGATCGCGCGATAGAGGCCCCGCTTTCCGAGCTGCGGTTCGCCCTTCGGGTGGGTGTTGACCGTAGCGCGCGTTCCCCTCGAGCACGCCGAGCACCGCCAGGTAGGTCCGAAACGATTCGGCGAGCGACTCGGGCCGCACGAAGGCGAGATCGTCCGCCGAGGTGTGGTACTCGGGAAAGCGGCCATGGGGCGTGCGCGTCAGGCTTCCCACCGGGAGGTCGAAGCCGGGCGAGCAGTACTGGCGCTCGTCGTAGCCGTAAGGAGAGAACTCGAGCACGCGATGCTCGGCGCCGGAGTGCCGGAGCACGTGGACGGCCGCGCGGTCGATCTCCGCGTTTCCGCGGCGGCTCTTCTTGTAGTGAAGCGGGCCGGCGTCGCCGACGCATGCGACGACGAGGCCGGCGCGGATCCGGGACGTCGCCGCCTCGTTCCGCGAGAGCCAGGTGATCGACCCGATCGTGCCCGGGCAGGAAGAGGAAACGATACCCGTAGCGTCGCTTTGCTCCCGCGAGCGTCCGGGCGAGCCAGGTCGAGAGGGCGATCCCCGAAAGGTTGTCGTTGGCGAGGGAAGGATGGCAGCAGTGCGTCGAGATCAGGACCTCCTCGTCCGTCTCACCCGGCAGCAGGAGCTCGCCGTAGGTGAGCGCGCCCGGCTCGAGCCGCGACTCGATGACCGCCTCGTATTCCCCCTCCGGGAGCGCGTCGAGCTCTCGCTGGCTCAGGCAGAAGCCCCAGCTTCGGTCGTAGTAGGAGGTGCGGTAGGGAATCCAGTCGGGCCGGTCGGGGAGCGCGAAGAGATGCTGCTTCAACTCCGCGAGTGGGAGTTTGCGGCGAACGGGCTCGCTGTAGTTGACGACGTGAAGGTTCGACCGGCGGAAGTCGATGAGGCGCCGGCCCGCGGCGTCACGCACGTACGCGTCCGTGATGTTCCATTCGTCCGGGACCGTCCAGTCGAAGACTTTCGTGCCGGTCGGCACTTCGCGCAGCTCGAGGGGTACGCGCTCGCTGCACCGCGCGCAGCGTCCGCCGAAGGCCGTCCCCGGTGATGCTCCGGCAGATCGGGATAGAGCGGTTCGATGAACGCGCCCATCTCCCGGCTGGCGGCAGCGAGATCCAGACTCGCGCCGAGGTCGGCGACTCTCATTTTTCGCTCGGATCCTATCCGCGAAAGTCGGGGTAACTGCGGTCCCGATCGGCCATCACCGCGGGCTCGAAGGGCCATTCGATTCCGAAGGCCGGGTCGTTCCACCGCACCCCGGAGGCGAGCGCCGGGTCGTAGAAGTCCGAGATCTGATAGACGATCTCCGTCTCGTCCTCGAGCGTCAGGAACCCGTGCGCGAAACCTTCCGGAACGTAGAGCATGCGGGCTTCCGAGGGATCCAGCCGAACGCCGAAGTGCCTTCGGAAGGTGGGCGAGGAAGGCCGCAGATCGATGATGACGTCGAAGAGAGCGCCGGCCGAGCACCGGACGAGCTTGGCCTCTTCGTGCGGCGGACGCTGGAAGTGCATGCCCCGCAGCGTTCCGCGGCGCGCGTTGACGGAGAGGTTGCACTGGGCGATGTTCGGATTCAGGCCCCGCTCGGAGAATTCGCGCCGGCAGAACGTCCGCGCGAAGTAGCCGCGCTCGTCGCGGAGGCGCTCGGGCGTGATGACGAAGGCGCCCGGCAGCGGAGTCGCTTCGAACTTCATCGCCGGCCTCAGAGCGTCAGAAAGTCAGAGGTGAGGCCGAGCGCCCTCGCCTGCGCGCGGATCTCCGCGTCGAAGGTGGGGTTGGTGATGATCACGACGTCCGGCCGATACTCCCGGAGAAACTCGGGCGCGACCACGCGCTGCCCGGTTCCCGGCAGGTATCGTCCCTGGCGGTTCGGGTTGATGTCGGCGACGTAGGGAATCTCCTCACCCACCCGGAGCTGGGAGAGGAAGGTGATGGCGCGTCCCCCCGCGCCCCAGGCGGCGATTCGCCGTCCGGAGCGGCGGAACTCCTCCACTCTCGATCCCCACTGCGAGAGCATTTCCTCGGCCGCGCGCTCGAATCGGCCGACGTCCTCGGCAATCGCGGCGACCTCGGCGTGGCGGTCCCGGCCCGGCCCGCCATCCGTGGCGGGTCTGGCCTCGATGCCGAGGTAGTCGCCGCCAAAGCACTCGGACAGGCCGAGGACTTCGAAGCCTTCCGATTCGAAGAGCCGGGCGAGAGAAGCCGGCGTGAAGAACGAGCAGTACTCGTAGGTGACGTACCAGAGCACCTCGTCGTGAAACATTCGGAGGGCGTTCGGCACTTCGAAATAGACCGGAACCCGCCGGTCCCCGAGGGCGCTCCGCAGCGTTCGGAGGAGCGCCCGGGGGTCGGGGAGGCTCTGGAGCAGGTGCCGGCAGCAGACGAAGTCGGCCGGACGGTCGGAATACCGTTCGGTGTAGTAGTCGGCGACGAATTCCAGGCGGCCCCCGTCCGTGTCGGCTCCGGCGACCCGGAGGCTCGGGTCGAAACCGATGCCGCGTGCGCCCGCGCGGCGGGAGAGGAGGCGCAGGAAGTCGCCGTTGCCGCAGGCGATCTCGAGAACGGTCTTGCCCTGCAGGCGGTAGGCCACCGTGAGCCGGCCGGCGAGGTCCGAAAGGAATTCGGCGTAGAGCGGAGAGTGATGGAGGGACGCCTCGTAGTGTCGGTCGTAGCGAAGCTTCTCGGGCTCGAAGGAGCGGTTGTCGATGTGCCCGCAGTCGGGGCAAAAACCGAGCCGGATGTCGCCGGCTGGGGCTTCGAGGGCGAGCGACCGCGTCGAGTAGAGCTGGCCGTCCTGAACCGGCATCCGCTCGAGCGTGAAGAAGTCCCGGCCGGCCGCGGAACCGCAGACGCGACAGCCCTCCGCGGCCGTGATCGAGAACGATCCGGCGAGCGGCGGACGATCGCCGGTCACGGCCGGGCCGTCTCGGCGGAGCGTCCCACCGTCGCCCGCTCGCGGTACCAGGCGACGGTGCGCTCCAGCCCCTCCGGAAGAGCCGTGGTCGCGTTCCACCCGAGCACGGCGCGGGTCGTCGCGACGTCGGCGATGCGCACTCTCTGGTCCGGCCGATCCGCGCCCGGGTCGAACTCGATCGGCGCGTCGCTGCCGACCAGCCGTCGGACCATCTCGACGACTTCGCCGATCGAGGTCAGCCGACCCGTGCCGAGGTCCAGGTCCCGCCCCTCGACGTTCGGCACGGTGGCCGCCGCCAGCAGTCCCTCGATGACGTCGTCGACGAAGATCCAGTCCGCGCGCCATTGACCGCTGGCGATGCGAGGCGTCTCTCCGCGAAGTAGGGCGAGGGTCGCATAGGGCACGACTTTGGTCGGGTGCTGCCCCGGTCCGTAGGCCATGAACGAACGGACGATCACGACGGGCAGCCGGTAGAGTCGGTGAAACATCCGGGCATAGGCGGAGGAGGCCCACTTCGCGGCCGCGTAGGGAGACGACGGGACGTCCTCCGGGTGGCCCCATTCCGGCTCGGTCAGAGAACCGTTCACGAGGAATCGGCTGCAGCCTCTCTCCGCGGCGGCGCAGAGC
This sequence comes from uncultured Acidobacteriota bacterium, assembly GCA_963707935.1. Lineage (GTDB taxonomy): Bacteria > Acidobacteriota > Thermoanaerobaculia > UBA5066 > Gp7-AA6 > DATBFU01. Next base: position 524,762 of record CAVPRN010000005.1, read on the forward strand.
AGGTTCACCGTGCTCGCGAGAAGGCTTTCGAACGCCTCGGGCACGAGCGCCAGATCGGGCGCCGCGGTGACTGCCCCGGACAGGTGGAACAAGAGGTCGGGTCGCGCCTCCGCCAGCAGGCGCCGGGCGGCGTCGAGATCGACGACGCCGACGCGCCACCAGCGCGCGGCCCCCTCTCCGTCGACCCGCGCGTGACGAGAGGTCGCATGGACTTCCGCCCCGGCCGCGGCCAGCCGCCGACAGAGGTGCACGCCGAGAAATCCCGCCCCTCCCGTGACGAGACAGCGAATCCCATGCAACCCGGCCGGTCCCAGCGCGCTCATCTCCCGCCCCGACAGATGAGGTTCGCCCCGCGGGAGGTCGGGACTCCGCCGAGGCCGAAACGCTCCCGGAGGCATTCGCGAGCGCCGGAGGGGTCACGCATACTCGCGCACCTCCGGAATGGGTACGAGGAATCGGCCCCCCCATTCGCGAATGAAGGCGAGTTGTTCCATGACCTCGTCCTTCAGGTTCCAGGGGAGGATGAGGACGTAGTCGGGCCGCGTCTCGCGGATCCGCGCGGGTGGAAAGATCGGAATGTGCGTTCCTGGCAGGAACTTGCCGTGCTTGTGCGGGTTTCGGTCCACGGTGTAGTCGAGCAGGTCGGTCCGGATGCCGCAGTAGTTCAGCAGCGTGTTCCCCTTGCCCGGAGCCCCGTATCCGGCGACCCTCTTGTCCGCCTCCCGGGCGGCCACCAGGACCTTCAGGAGGTCCCGCTTGACCTTGTGGACCCGCTCCGGAAACGAGGAGTAGGTCTCGATCCGCCCGAATCCGGCCTCCTCCTCGAGACGGCGCATCCGTCCGACGCGCGCCGTCTCCTTCGCCCGGGCGCTGCCCCGGTGCGCGGCGTAGATGCGCAGGGACCCTCCGTGGGTCGGGAGCTCCTCGACGTCGAAGAGGGTGAGGCCGTGCCGGCGGAAGATCGCTTCGGCCGTGCGGAAGGAGAAGTAGGAGAAGTGCTCGTGATAGATCGTGTCGAACTGGTTGCCTTCGATCAGACGGAGCAGGTGGGGGAACTCGAGGGTGGCGACTCCTTCCGGCGCGAGCATCGCGCGGTAGCCCTCCACGAAGTCGTTGACGTCGGGCACTTGCGCGAGGACGTTGTTGCCGATCATCAGGTCCGCGCGGCCCCGCTCCTGAGCGAGTCGCTCGGCGCTCTCGGCGCCGAAGAAGCCGACCCAGGTCGGCACGCCCTTCTCCTCGGCGGCGCGGGCGACGTTCGCGGCGGGCTCGACGCCGAGCGCCGGGATCCCGAGCCGGACGAAGTACTGCAGGAGGTAGCCGTCGTTCGAGGCGATCTCGACGACCCGCGAGGAGGGTCCGAGCGACAGTCGCTCGGAAATCCCCTCGACGTATCGCTTCGCATGATCGAGCCACGACGTCGAATAGGAGGAGAAGTAGGCGTAGTCCGTGAAGATCTCCGCGGGGCGGACATATTCGGAGAGCTGGACGAGGAAGCAGGAGTCGCAGACGCGCACGGTCAACGGATAGAAGGCCTCCATCCGGTCGAGCTCGGCCGCGGAGAGGAAGCTCTCGCAAAGAGGGGACATCCCGAGGTCCACGAAGATGCGGGAGAGCGGGTGCCCGCAGAAGCGGCATCGCGGCGCCGCGGCGGAGACCGCCGGGCCGGCGCGGACCGGGGCGGCCGGCTCGAGGCCGGTCGAGTCCGAAGCGGGGATCACAGCTTCGGGTCGTGGAGGGCGGGAGGCTTGTAGATGAGCTCCCCGCCCGCCGGAGGCGTGTCGTCGTAGAGCGCGACGAGTTCCTCCGGCAGCCTCTCGAGGTCGGTCGTCCGGAGGTAGTCCCGCATCGTCGTGCCGGTGCAGGCCGAGTCCGCGTTCGGCGCCCCGCGCCGGTTTCGCACGTCGTCCGCGTGGACCGTTCGGAAGTCGATCGAGATCCGCGTCGTCTTCGACGTGTTGGGAACGGTCGAGTGCATCTGCGCCCCGGAAAAGAGCATGATCCCTCCCGGCTTGCAGATGATCCGAATCTGCGGGTCCGGGTCGAGCTTCTCCAGGGCGTGGGGCTGCTCGCGCGTGTCCGTCTCGATCTGCTGGGCCGCGATCCGTCGGCTCGTCGCGTTCCACTCGTAATAGTTGTACTTGCTCGAGTCGTTGCGGACGGCGCGCGCCCAGTACCGCGGATGGAACGCCATGCAGTTGTCCGGCGCGATGTCGTAGACCGGCATCCACCAGTTCAGCTGGCAGTGCGGTGCGGAGTACCACGTGTCCCGATGGAGATGGAAGGCGTAGGCGAGGCCGGCCGACAGGTAGTCGCCGTGGCAGGCGGTCCGCAGCCTCGGCACGTCGAAGTAGGTCTTCTCCGGATCGCAACCGAACTCGGAGAGGATCGCGCGGATGTGCTTCTTCGACTCGGGATGGTGGATGAAAGCGGGCTTCAGCTTCGCGAGGATCGCGACGTAGTTCTCGACCGGCATGTGGTCCTGCGCGGTCCGCGGGTCGTGCGGCGCGAACGCTTCCTCGACGAGGCCCCGCGCGAAGTCGCTGAAGGCGGCGACCGACGGGCGGTGGGAGTAGACGAAGAGCTGGCCCTCGTAGAGCAGGCGACGCCGCTCGTCGTCTCCCGCGGAGGAATCGAAGAAGACGGAATTCATCGCCACCGGTCGAACCTCAGGCGCGGGCCAGCGCCGGCTGGCTCCAGCGAAGCGTCGCGTCGAGCCGTCCGCTTCCCATGAGCGCGCGGATCTGGTCGATGCGCCGGTAGCGCGGCCCTTCGAACTCTTCGAGCTTCAACCCGCTTCCCCGATAGGCTTCGAAGAGCTCGTGCGCCCCTTCGCGCGCCGTCCATTTGGGACGGAAGGCGGGAAGCGTTCGAGCGATCTTGGAGAAGTCGACGCGATAGGAGCGGGTGTCCGGCCCCGCGCCTTCGGCGAACTCGACCCGGCAGCCGGGCACCGTTTCCGCCACGATCTCGGCGAGCTCCCGGATCTGGAAGTTCTCGTCCGTGCGGCCGACGTTGAAGACCTCGTTGTGGACGAGCTCGCGAGGGGCTTCGAGGACGGCGAGGAACGCGCGCGAGATGTCCTCGATGTGGACGATCGGCCGCCACGGGGTCCCGTCGCTCTTCAGGTGGATGCGTCCGGTCGTGACGGCCCAGGCCACGAGATTGTTGAGCACGATGTCGAAGCGCAGCCGCGGCGACACGCCGTACGCGGTGGTGGGGCGCAGATACGTGGGAGTGAATCGGTCGTCCGCGAGTCTCGAAACGTCCCGCTCGGCCCTCACTTTGGACTCGCCGTAGGGCGTGACGGGATGGAGCGGAGAGCTCTCGGTGACCATGGCGTCGCCGGCCGCACCGTAGTTGCTGCAGGAGGAGGAGAAGACGAAGCGCGAGACGCCGGCTTCTTTCGCGACCGAAGCGACCCGCACGGCGCCGCGATGGTTGATGTCGTACGTCAGCTCGGGATTCAGGTCGCCCAGCGGATCGTTCGAGAGGGCCGCCAGATGGACGACCGCGTCGAACCCTTCGAGGTCCCGTCGCTCGACGTCGCGGATGTCTTTTCGAATCTCGCGGACGCGCGGGAGCCCCGCGCCGAACGTGCAGGCCTCGTAGAAATCGCTGTCGAGCCCGACGATCTCGTGCCCGGCCTCCTCGAGCAGTCGTGCGAGGACGCTGCCGATGTATCCCTTGTGGCCCGTCACCAGGATGCGCATCGGCGTCAAGTCTTCCACACCCGGCGGGTCGGGATATCGAAAACCCTCTTCATTTTTTCCTGTTTTCGAGCAAACGCCGCCGCTTAACCCCTTCGATTCATGATGGTTTGCTCTCGCCGGCTCCGTAGGGCGCAGGGCCCTTCCACCGCGGTTGAGAGATCGGGGTTCCGTTTGTTCGAGTCGCAGCCGATTCTAGCACAGCGGTCGGACTCGGCCGGCGACGTCCCGCCGCTCGCCGGTCGCCTTCCCGTCGATCCGCGAAGTCGGGTCGCTCCTGGGCCGACTCGAGGAGGCGACGCGGTTGCCGAGGCGCGAGAATCTCGTCCCCCGCCGTCCGGGCGCGTCATGCGGCCGAAGCGAATCCCCGCCGGGTTTCCGTCCGCTTCCGAATTCGTTTACTCTGAAGGGAGTGCCCCAGCCGAATCGAAGCCGCCGAATCACGGTGTCTCTGCTGACCTTCCATCCGCTGCTGCCTTCGGAGTTCGATCGGATCCTCCCCGAAGAGGATTTCCGCGTGCTCGTCCGGCGCGTCGACCCGGACGACCGCCTGGACCCCGACCGGCTCGCCGTGCCGCGAGCCTCCGTGTGCGTGATCGAGTCGCATCGACAGAGCGACCGGACCGAGGCGCTCGTCGCCGCGGTCGCCGCCAGGCAAGCGACCGCGCGCCTCCTGGTGATCGCCGAGAAGTTCGGCGAAGCGAATGCGTTTCCCCTGCTGCGGCTCGGGGTCAAGGGCTTGATGACGTACTCGGACGTGGCGGCGCAGCTCGCGCGCGCCCTTCGGGTGATCGCGGAGTCGGGCTTCTGGGTCCCGCGGAATGCTGCTCTCGCGCTTCGTCGAGTCGGCGCTGAAGGGAGCGCGGCGGCCCCGGCCTCTGACGGGCACTCGCAACCTGTCGCGGCGCGAGGGAGAGGTCATGGAGCTCCTGATGCAGAATCTTTCGAACAAGGAGATCGCGAGCCAGCTCCACATCTCCGCGCGGACGGCGAAATTCCACGTGTCCAACCTCCTCGCCAAGCACGGCGTGCGGCGCCGCGCCGACCTGATCCTGCTCGCCCACGCGCGGCCCGATCCGTAGGGGCCGTGGCGGAGCGGGCTCGGGGCGCGCGGCGCGCAGGGACGGGCTGACCGCGGGTACAGTTTTTCGGACATCGTTCGAGACCTGTCCTCTTTTCCAACGTCCGGTCAGTAGCTTCCCGCAGCCGCTCCACGGCTACTCTCTGGGAGAATCGGGAGGGGGTCTCTTCCGCAGAAGCGGGGCGGCTGACTTCTGCCGAGCAGTTCTCCTCTCCACATATCTCGATCCAAGGAGAGGAATTCCATGGACCGACCCAACGGACTCTCTCGGGCGTCTGCCGGGCGATCTTTCGTTCTCGCGGCTGTCTCTCTTTTCGCAATTTCGCCGCTTCTTCATGGGCAGGGGAGTCTGACGACGTCGGACGGGCTCCGAGGTTGGGACTGGGCTCGAGCGGATCGGTGACGAGCCTGCAGGTCAGCGGGGTCGAGTACGCGCGGTCGGGGATGCTTTCGGGGCTGGCGTATCGGGAGCTGCCGGCGACGGCGGGCAGCATCGCGCCCAACGGATCGTTCGAGAGCGGGTCGGGGAGCCCGACGTCCTGGTCGTGGACGAACAACAGCGCGGGGACGTGGGCGCTCGACACGGCCGATGAAGATCGCCGGGGCGCGGTCGATGCGGGTGTCGGTGCCGGGGACGACGAACAAGCGCAGCCCGATGTTGAAGTCGAACGCGTTTTCGATCCTGCCGAACACGACCTACACGATGACGGCGCAGTTGAAGACGACGGGCGTGGGCGGGGGGATGACGCTGTTTCTGGTGGAGCAGCGGTCCGACGGGTCGATCGGTGCAGCCGCACTTTTCGAGCGCGACTCGGGGACGACCGACTGGACGGACGAAGACGCTGCGGTTCACGACGGGCGCCAACGCGGTGACCGGGTACTTGAAGGCGGAGATCTACAGCGGCTACGGGACGGTGTGGCTCGACGACGTCCGGCTCTCGGACGTGTTCGGGGGCCGAGTGCCGGTGGCGTTCGGAGGGATCGGTGTCGAGCGACGCCGGGGGCCTGACGCAGACGGCCAGCGTCAACGGGTTGAGCCTGAACGCGCGGTACACGAACGCGGGGACGGCGATCCGGGTGGACGCGACGCTGACGGACACGACGGGGCAGGACCGGCCGGTCGAGGTGTCGTACCGGCTGCCGCTCGACGTCCCGGGCTGGAAGTGGCAGAAGAACATCTACGCCGCCTCGACGATCCAGGACGGGGTGCGGTACGAGAACGTGGATATCGACGATCAACTCGCAGGGGCGGTCGATGTACCCGTTTGCGACGGTGACGGGATCGGCGACGTCGATTTCGCTGGCGGTGCCGATGGGGCCGCAGATGCAGCGGTTCGGGTACGACACGGTCAACGGGCTGCGGTCGACGTGGGATCTGGGGTTGTCGGCGGCGGCGACGAAGACGAAGTCGAAGGCGAGCTGGACGTTCTGGATCTACTCGAGCCCGCCGGCGTGGGGATTCCGCGCGGCGGCGCAGAAGTACTACGCGTTGAATCCCTCGAGCTTCACGTCGCCTGTCAAGCTGCAGGGGGCGTGGGTGATCGAAGGGGGCAAGGAGCTGTCGACCATCCCCACCTTCAAGGACTTCGGCTGGGGAGTGCAGGAGGGCGACGGGCTCGACGACATCGACTTCGCCAACCAGAACGGGATTCCGGTCTATCACTACATCTTTCCCGAACGGGTGGTTCTACGACTTCCCGACGGCACGCAGCCCTCCTACAACACGCTGATCGCGACGCTCGAACAACCAGGCGGCCAACGGGACGGGGACGACGGTGCAGAACGCGCCGATCGACGAGATGGCGCAGGCGATCATCAACTCCTCTCCCTACAACAGCAGCGGGCTCTACACGGTTCGGGACAACTACTACTTCTGGTACAACAACATCCATCAGATCTATCCGGCGCTTCCCGATCCCGGACATTCCGGCGCCGAGCCTGTGGAGCGTGCTGAAGAAGTACGGGGTGGACGATCGGATCGCCCTGTGGGCGGGCCGCGGGAACCATCTGGACGGGATCTTCCTGGACAACCTGTCCTACATCTTCACGGGCCTGGAGAACCACCGGCGGTCTCTGTGGGCCTACAGCGACTTTCCGCTGTCCTTCTCCTACTCCTCGCGCAAGGTCGTTCAGTACGGCGGCAACGCGATCATCGAGTTCTGCCAGAGGCTGCGCAGCGATCTGGCCGCCAAGGGGCTGCGGCCTGATGGGGAGCAACAACTCGGAGGACCTGATCTGGGTGGCGCCGTGGCTGGACATCGTGGGAGGGGAAGTCAACAACTACAACCCCCCCGAGGCGTCCTATCTGAGGCGGGTTCTCTCCTACGGGAAGAACTGGACCAACCTGTACGTGCCCAAATCCCCCGAGGGTCCTCCCGACGCGGCGGACGTGCTGGCGTACTTCCGGCAGGCGCTGCTGTTCGGGTTCTTCCCGGGCTTCAACCAGGGGTACTGGTCGAGCAGCGCGACCTACGAGAGAGACCGGGCCGTCTTCAAGAAGTACATGCCGTTGATCAGGAAGATCGCCCTCGCGGGCTGGAGGCCGATGACCTACGCCGTCCCGTCGGACTCGACGATCCTCGTCGAGCGCTTCGACGACCAATCGGGCGGCACCTTCTACCTGACGGCCCAGAACTCGGGGACGACCACCACGCGGACCTTCCAGATGACGGTCGACGGCGCCTCGCTCGACCTGGGCTCGGGCGCCATCACTCTGAAGGAGCTCGTCGGCAACACCACGGTGTCCGCCTCCCGCTCCGGCTCCAACATCCTCTTCTCCGACTCGCTCGCCGCCGGCGAGACGGCCCTCTATGAAATGACCGTCGCGAGCGGCTGCGATGCCACGTTCGGCGACCTGAACCAGGACGGCCGCGCCGACGCCACCGACCTGGTCATCCTGAGCCACTACCTCGTCGGGAACATGACGCCCGGCGCGGCTCCATTTACCGCTTCTCTCGCGAAGGCCGACGTCGACCGGTCGGGGGCCGTGGACGCGGTCGATCTCGTGGTGTTGCAGAACTACATGGCGGGGAATGTGCCGTGCTTGCCCAAATGAGCGCGATCGTCCGACTCTCGGCGACGGAATCTCGCCGCCTCCGCCCGGCGGCCCTCCTGCTGGCGGCCGCGCTCGGGATGCCCGCCCGCCTCCTCGGCCAGGGCGCCCCGATCTCCGGGTCGGCGAGCTTGAGCGTCTCCCCGAGCCCCGCCGCCGTCAACGTCGGCGGGACCGTCCAGGTGACCCTGCGCGTCAATCTCTCCGGCGTCACGGGCGAGGCGCCAAGCGGCTCGAGCACGCCCGCCGTGCTCGGCGGCTACCAGATCGCGGTCGCCTTCGACAAGACGCGACTGCGCTTCGACTCGGGCTCCGGCGGGACCTCCGCCGGATACACCGGCGCTCCGACCTACACCTCGCCCGCGACGGCCAACGCCAACGGGAGCGTCACGGTCGTGGCGTCGCAGACCGACTCGTCGGCGCCGACCGGCAACGTGACCGTGGCGACGCTCTCCTTCACGGCGATCGGCTCCGGAACGGCCTCGGTCTCCGCCACTCCCCTGAGTATGGTCAGCGCGTTCCAGCCGGGACCGCCCGCGGTCGGCCCGACCTCGATTCCGGGAATCGGAGGCAACACGTCGGTCGCCGTCGGCGGCGGGCCGACCTCGACCCCGACGCCGACCGCGACCCGGACTCCGACGCGGACGCCGACGTCGGTGCCTCCGACGTCGACACGGACTCCCACGCGCACCCAGACGCCCGTCCCGCCGACGCGGACGCAGACGCCCACGCGGACGGCCAGCGCGACGCGGACCCCGACGCGCACCCGGACCCCGGTGCCGCCGACGGCGACACGCACGCCCACCCGGACGAGGACCGCGACCCGGACCACGACGCCGGTGCCGCCGACCCGCACCTTCACGTCGACGCGGACTCCGAGCCCGACGCGGACGCCGACCTTCGCGCCGCCGTCCAAGACGCCGACGCCGACGCGGACGACGACTCCGGGGCTTCCGACCGTGACCTCGACCCGCACACCCGTGCCGCCCTCGCCGACCGTGACGTCGGTGCCTCCTTCTCCGACGGAGACGCCCGAAGTGCCGCCGGTGACGCCGACCGTGGCCGTCCCGACTCCGACGGAGGAGCCGCCGGAGGGGACTCCGACGCGCACGCGCACGCCGCTCCCGGGCGGCGGCGGAAACGCTCCCATGGACACGCGCGACCTGCTCTCGCAGCGGCGCGGTGAGACCGTCTGGCTGCGGCCGCGCCGTGCGGTCCGCTCCGCGGGCGCCGCTTCGCTCGACATCCCGCCCGACCTCTTCGACGGGCGCGACGGCGGCCGCGGGCCCGTCACGATCGACCTGGAAATCGAGAACCGCGAGCCGCGCGCCGTCTCCGCCCGCCTCGTCTTCGAAGCGGAGAATGGCTCCGAAGCCGCGGCGGCGCTCGAGCTCCGCGCCGGCGAGACCCGCACGATTCGGGACGCCGTCTCCGGATGGCTCGGCGCGCCCGAAGGACCGGGGACGCTGACCGTCTCCTCGGCAGGCGACCCGCCGGCGTCGCTCCTGGTGAGCGCCCGCGTCTACCCGCGGCGCGACCTCGTCCCCGCGAGTCGGGAGCGGGCGGCGCGCCGGTGGATCGCCGATCTCTCGGAGTCGGGCGCTTTCACTTCCGAAGTCGAGGGCGTCAACCGGACCGGGGCCGTCGAGACCTTCTCGTTGCGGCTGCGCTCCTCCGGCGGCGAGGTCCTCGCCGTCCGCGACGGTCTGACGCTCGAGCCGGGCGAGTCGCGCGCGTGGAGTCTCGCCGAGCTCTTCGGCGCGGTCGAGAGAGAGAGTCTGACGCTCGAGGCCGAATCCGCCGCGGACGCGGCACTGCCCGAGATCCGGGCGGCGGTGACCGACTGGGCGAGCGGCGACCGTGTCGCCTATCCCGCCGTTCTCCCCTCCGCGCGGCACTTCCTGCCGGCCGCGGGCCGCACGGCCGGTTCGGGCGACACCTTCTTCGCGACGGACGTCGTCCTCGCAAACGCGGGCCGGCAAATGCTCGCCGTGCGCGCCTCGTTCTTCGAAACGAACCGTGACAACTCGTCGGCTCCGACGGCCGTCCTCCTGCTCGGCGCGGGAGAATCGCGGCGGATTCCGGACGTCCTCGGCACGCTCTTCGGCGTCGAGGCGACTTCGGGCTTCCTCGAGCTCTCCGCGAATTCGAGCGATCTCGTCGTGTCGGCCCGGCAGACCGCCCGGTCCGAGTCGACACCCGGAACCGTCGTCGCCCCGCTGTCCCCCGTCGGAGAGGACGCGCTCGCGTCCCGGACCCTCCTCATCGCGGCATCGACCGAGGGAGTCGCGACGCCTTCGATCGGGCTGTTCAACCCCGGTACGCATCCGCTCCCGGCGGTCCTCGAGTGGCAGGGAGAAGACGGGGCGATCCTGGGAGAGTCGACGGTCGTTCTGCCCCCGCGGGGGCTCGAAGAAGCGGCGGCGCCGGAAGGGATTTCCGGGCCTGCCAGTTCGGTCCGTGTACGTTCGGAAGGGGCTCATTTTGTGTACGTTGTGCGAGCTGATAGGCTGGGCGGCCGCACGGACGGGATCGTCCCGAGGCAGCGAGTCGTCCGTTAGAGCGCCGAAGGAGAGGAAGGACCGCCGGAGAAGCGCGACTGATCGCCGGACCGGCACCCGTCTGCCGGTCGGGACCTTCGGGCGCTCGTCCCGACCATGAGCTGCGCGACCACCTCCGCGAGTTCGGCCCGCCGGCGTCCGCGTCCTTTCCGGAGCCTCGGCCCGGCGCTCCTCTTCCTTCTCGCGGCGGGCGGGCCTCTGCCCGCGGCGGTCAGCGTCCCGTCGGGGTTCTCGGTCTCGCAGGTCGGAAGCCCCATCACGAGCCCGACGTCCTTCGCCATCGCTCCCGGACGGGCGCATCTTCGTCTGCGAGCAGGGGGGCAAGCTCCGCGTCATCAAGAACGGGACGCTGCTCTCGACGCCCTTCCTGACGGTCACGGTCGACTCCGTCCGGCGAGCGCGGACTCCTCGGCGTCGCCTTCGACCCGTCCTTCGCCAGCAACGGATACGTCTACGTCTACTACACCGCCACGACGCCCGCGATGCACAACCGCGTGAGCCGCTTCACGGCGAACGGCGACGTCGCGGTGTCGGGGAGCGAGACGATCCTGCTCGATCTCGACAACCTCTCGAGCGCCACCAACCACAACGGCGGCGCGATGCACTTCGGCCAGGACGGCAAGCTCTACATCGCGGTCGGCGAGAACGCGAAGAGCAGCAACGCCCAGACGACCGCCAACCTTCTCGGGCAAGCTCCTGCGCATCGATCCGAGCGGCTCGATTCCGACCGACAATCCGTTCTACGGGAGCGCCTCCGGCAAGAACCGGGCGATCTGGGCGATCGGGCTGCGCAATCCGTTCACCTTCGCGATCCAGCCGGGCACCGGACGGATCTTCGTCAACGACGTCGGGCAGGGCACCTGGGAGGAGGTCAACGACGCGCTCAAGGGGAAGAACTACGGATGGCCGACGACCGAGGGGCCCACTTCCAATCCGAGCTTCAAGGCGCCGACTTACGCCTATCGCTCGGACACGGCGGGCGAATGCGCCATCACGGGGGGCACGTTCTACAACCCGTCCACGGTCCAATTCCCCGGTTCCTACGTCGGCGACTACTTCTTCGCCGACTACTGCGCCGGGTGGATCAAGCGTCTCGACGCGGCCGGCTCTTACGCCACCGCTTCGAGTTTCGCGACCGGAATCAACCAGCCGGTGGAGCCTGAACGTGGCGGCCGACGGCAGCCTGTACTACCTGGCCCGCCAGAACGGCGGAACCAACGGCGGTCGTCTTCCGGATCCAGTACACGCTCAACACGCCCCCGACCGTCACGGTGAACCCGACGAGCGTCACCGTGGCGATCGGCGAGCCCGCGACCTTCTCGGTCAGCGCCGCGGGCACGCCGCCGCTCTCCTACCAGTGGCAGCGGAACTCGGCCAACATCCCCGGGGAGACCTCCTCGAGCTACACGCTCGACTCGCCGCAGCCGTCCGACGACGGCGCGACGTTCCGCTGCGTCGTGACGAACGATTTCGGGACGGCCACGAGCAGCGCCGCGACCCTCACGGTGACTTCCGACGAGCCGCCGACCGCCACGATCACCGCGCCGACGGCGGGCACGACCTACGCCGGCGACGACACGATCGACTACTCGGGAACCGGAATCGATCCGGAGGACGGCACCCTCGCCGCGAGCGCCTTCGAGTGGGAAGTCGTCCTCCACCACGACACGCACACGCACCCGTTCATCGCGCCGTTCACCGGAGTCAAGAGCGGCTCCTTCGTGATCCCGACGACGGGCCACACCTAGGACAACGTCTGGTACCGCATCCACCTGACGGTCACCGACTCGGACGGGCTGACGAACTCGGTCTACCGGGACATCGTGCCGCGCAAGACCACGATGACGTTCATTACGATCCCGGCGGGACTGCAGATCACCCTGGACGGCCAGCCGACCACCACGCCCGCGACGGTCGTCGGCGTCGAGGGGATCGAGCGGACGCTCGGCGTCGTCTCGCCCCAGACGGTGGGAGGCACGACCTACACGTTCGCTTCCTGGTCGGACGGTGGGGCCGCCACCCACGACATCTCGACCCCCGTCCCCGACACGACGTACACGGCGGTGTTCTCCGCCCCCACCGCGACGCCGACCCGAACGGCGACGCGGACGCCGACCCGGACCTCGACGCCGGTGCCTCCGACGCTCACGCCGACCCGGACCTCGACGCGGACGCCGACTCGAACCGCGACGCGGACCCCGACGCGAACGCCGGTCCCCCCGACGTTCACCCCGACGCGGACGCCGACGCGGACCCCGACGCGGACACCGACGCCCGTGCCACCGACTCTCACTCCGACACGCACCCCGACCCGAACGCCGACACGGACTCCGACGCCGGTGCCGCCGACGTTCACGCCGACCCGCACGCCGACCCGGACGCCCACGCGCACCCCGACGCCGGTGCCGCCGACGTTCACGCCGACTCGGACCCCGACCCGCACCGCGACGCCCGTGCCGCCGACGGATACTCCGACGCGCACGGCGACGCGAACTCCGACACCGCCGGGCGGGGGCTGCGACGCGACCTACGGTGACCTGAACCAGGACGGCCGCATGGATGCGCTCGACATGGTGATCCTGTCGAACTATCTGGCGGGCAACATGACGCCGAGCTCGCCCTCCTTCCCCGCGCCGCTCGGGAAGGCGGACCTCGATCTTTCGGGGTCCGTGGACGCGGTCGACCTCGTTCTCCTCCAGAACTACCTGGTCGGTAACTTCACCTGCCTGCCGAGGCCCTGAGTCGCCATGAAACGCCGGGGGAACGTCCGCACCTCGGAAGCCGCCATGGGCCGTCGGGCTTCGGCCATGGCGGCGCGGGCCGCGCTCTCCCTGCTGGCGCTGTCGCTCGGAGCCTCCCGTCCGGCACTCGCCCAGGGAGCGCCGGTGACCGGAAGCGCCCTGGTCACCGCGTCGCCGAACCCCTCGTCCGCGACCGTCGGAACTTCGGTGCTCGTGACGTTGCGAGTCGGACTCGCGGGCGTCTCCGGGAAGTCCTCGAGCGGAACGAACACGCCGGCGGTGCTCGGCGGGTACCAGATCCGCGTCTCCTTCGACAAGACGCGTCTGCGCTTCGATTCGGCGGCCGGCGGCACGTCGCCGGGGTTCACGTCGACGCCGGTCTTCTCGAGTCCGGCGACCGCCAACGCGAACGGGATGGTGACGCTCGTGGCGTCGCACACCACGCCGACGGCCCCGACGGGAGAAGTCACGGTCGCCGTCCTCTCCTTCACGACCCTGGCGGCGGGATCGGCTTCTCTCGCTTCCGTCGCCTTGAGCCTCGTGAGCGCGCTCCAGCCGGGCCCGCCTGCGGTCGGGCCGACGAGCGTTCCCGGAGCGGGAGCGGCCACGACCGTCGCCATCTCCTCCGGCACGCCGACCCCGACCCCCTTGCCCGGCCCCACGCTCCAGTTCTTCTCCGTGCCCCCCTGCCGTCTCGTGGACACCCGGTCCTCTTCGCCCCCGCCGCTTTCCGGCGGAAGTACGCGGACGTTCCCGGGGGCGGGTCATTGCGGGATCCCGACGGCCGCGCGGGCGCTGGCCGTCAACGTCACCGTCACCGGGGCCACGGGCGGGGGGGACCTGCGCCTCTTTCCGGCCGGTTCGCCGCTCCCGCTCGCTTCCGCGATCTCCTACCGGGCGGGCCAGACCCGGGCGGCGCAGACCCTCGTCGGATTGAACGGGGACGGCGACTTCAGCGTCCGGTGCGATCAGGGAAGCGGCTCGACGGCGCAGCTCGTGGTGGACGTTTCCGGGTACTTCGAGTAGCCCCCGGGGAGCCCCGCCGGGCTCCCGGACGACGAAATCCCCGAAAATGGCCCTCTCCGCCTTGCTCTCGCCCGCGAAATCCGTTAACCTCGCCCTCGGTGCCCAAGGAAACAAGCGGCCATCGGGTCGCACTCTATTCGTTCCATCCATTGGTCTTGGCGGAGCTCTGCCGCCTGCTCGAGGAGAGCGGCTGTCCAGACCCGGTCGCACCGCCTCGAGCCGAGCAGCATGTCGGCGCTCGACGGCCTCGCCGTGGCGCCGGCGGCGGTCCACGTCGTCGAGGCCAACGCCCGGAATCGGGCGACCAAGGTCATCGTCGAGGAGATCCTCTCCCGCCGTCCGGACGCGACGGCTGCTCGTCGTGGCGGAGCGGTTCGACGACGCCGACGCCTTCCCGCTCCTGCGCCTGGGGGCCAAGGGGATGGTCCGCTACGTCGAGCTGCCGCGCCACTTCGTCGACGGCGGTGCGGGAGGTGGCGGCGGGGGGATTCTGGGTGCCCCGGTCGCTCCTCTCCCGCTTCGTGGACTCGACCCTTTCGGCGCTGCGCCGGCCGAAGCTCGTGAGCACCCGGGCGCACATGAGCCGGCGGGAGCGGGAGGTCCATCAGCTGCTGATGGAGAACCTGTCCAACAAGGAGATCGCGGGCCGTCTCCACATGTCGGAGCGGACCGTGAAGTTCCACGTCTCGAACCTGCTCGGCAAGCACGGCGTCAAGCGCCGCTCCGACCTGATCCTGCTCTCCTTCGCCGAGCGCAAGCACGCCTGAGGCGGCTCCGTCGCCCTCCGGGGAGGACCGCGAGGGCCGATTCGTCGCCGCTGGCCGGGTCCGCGGGTTGTCTTGACAGGCCCGCTGGGCTTACGTATTCTTACGCGCCCTCTCGCGACGGAAGGCCGATCGGGATGCGTCTTCCGCGCAGCGGGCTTTTTTTGTCAGGCTGAGGTAGTCAGGAAATGAGTTCTCGTACGCCGATGGCCCGCGCGGCCGACATCACGCCACGACTGGTTCGTCGTGGACGCCTCCGACCGGGTCCTCGGGACGGCTGGCGACCGAGGTCGCCCGCGTCCTGGCCGGCAAGCATCGCCCCGGCTGGGTCCCCCACCTCGACTCGGGAGACTTCGTGATCGTCACGCACGCCGAGCGGGTGCGCCTGACCGGCCGCAAAGGGGAGGAGAAGGTCTATCGGCGCCACAGCGGCTATCCCGGCGGGCTGAAGTCGGTCGCCGCGCCGGAGATGCGGGCGAAGTACCCGGAGCGGCTGATCGAGGAGGCCGTTCGCGGGATGCTCCCGAAGACGAAGCTCGGCCGCCGCGTTTTCAAGAAGCTGAAGGTCTATCGCGGGGCGTCGCACCCGCACCAGGCGCAGCAGCCCAAGCCCCTCGGCCGGGTGGCGGCCGGCGAAGGCCAAGGCGTAGGAGGAGAATCCGTGGCGGTGGAGATCCAGCACAGGTCCGTCGGACGCCGCAAGACGTCCGTCGCGCGCGTCCGACTCGTTCCGGGCAGCGGAGCGATCACGGTCAACCGGCGCCCTCTCGACGAGTACTTCCCCAACAACGTTCTGAAGATGATCATCAAGCAGCCGCTCCTCTCGACGGAGACGGCGGAGCGCTTCGACATCCACGTGGCGGTCGACCGGGGGCGGGCCCTCGGGCCAGGCCGGCGCGATCCGGCACGGCATCTCGCGCGCCCTGATCGAGTACAACGCCGAGTTGCGCAAGAAGCTGAAGAAGGAGGGCTTCCTCTCGCGCGATCCTCGGATGAAGGAACGCAAGAAGTACGGTCAGCGCGGCGCGCGCGCCCGCTTCCAGTTCAGCAAGCGGTAGTCTTCGGGACAACGAGAAAGGGAGGTGTGATCTGGCGTCTATTTCGATGAAGGAACTGCTCGAGGCTGGCGTCCACTTCGGTCATCAGACCAAGCGCTGGAACCCGAAGATGAAGCGAGTTCATCTTCGGCAAGCGCAACGGGATCTACATCATCGACCTGCAGAAGACGCTCAAGCAGTTCAAGGAAGCCTCGAAATTCGTGACCGACCTCGCGGCGTCCGGAAAGAACCTGCTCTTCGTCGGGACGAAACGGCAGGCGCAGGACGCCATCTACGAGGAAGCAAACCGGTGCGGGATGTTCTACGTGAACACCCGCTGGCTCGGCGGGACGCTGACGAACTTCACGACCATCCGCAAGTCGATCCACCGCTTGAAGGAGATCGAAGGGATCCTCGCCCAGGAGGGCAACGAGAACCTGACCAAGAAGGAGCGGCTCCGCCTCGAGCGCGAGAAGGAGAAGCTTCAGAAGAACCTCCAGGGGATCAAGGAAATGGACGAGCTCCCGGACGCGCTCTTCGTCATCGACCCGAAGCAGGAGTACATCGCGGTCAAGGAAGCCAACATCCTGGGGATTCCGGTCGTGGCGGTCGTGGACACCAACTGCGATCCGGACCTCGTCGACCACGTCATCCCGGGCAACGACGACGCCATCCGCGCGATCCGGCTCTTCACCTCGCGGGTCGCGGATGCGGTGCTCGAGGGGCTGCACGCGCAGGAGGGAAGGCCGGCCGTCTCGGAAGGGGCGGGCGGACGAGTCGCGTCCGCGCACGCCCGAGCTCTCGACCACGGCCGTCGTCTCGGACGTCGCCTCCTAGGGCGCTTTTCCCGTCGAACCTCGACCGTCGACCGGAACCGGGCGGAGCCATGGGGGCGCGCCTGTTGCGGCCGGCGTTGGCGATAGACTCATCCGGAGAGGAACAATGGAAATCTCATCTCGAGCGGTGGCCGACCTGCGCGCGGAGACCGGCGTCGGCATGATGGAGTGCAAGAAGGCGCTCGTCGAGGCCGGCGGCGACTTCGAGGAGGCCCGCAAGATTCTGCGCAAGAAGGGGCTCGCCGCCGCGGCGAGCAAGGCGGGGCGCACCACGACCGAGGGGCTCGTCGTCGCGCACGTCCATCCGCAGGCGGCCGTCCTGCTCGAAGTCAACTGCGAGACGGACTTCGTCGCGCGCACCGAGGCCTTCCGCCAGTTCGTCGACAAGCTCGCCGAGCGGATCGCCGCGCACGACGCCTTCGGCGACACCCGCTCCGGCGAGGGGGGCGACGTCGCGAACCTCTCCTGGCCGAGCGAGCCCTCGGTCGCGATCGCCGTCGCCCAGCTCGTCGCGACGCTCAAGGAGAACATCCAGGTGCGCCGGTTCGTGCGGCTGGTGCCGCGGCCCGGCGAGAAGTTCGCGAGTTACGTCCACGGCAACGGGCGCATCGGCGTGCTCGTCGGCGCGCTCGGAGGAGACGAGGAATTGCGGCGGGATGTCGCGATGCACGTCGCGGCCTCCGACCCGCGCTTCGCGACGCGCGCCGAGGTGACGCCCGAGATCCTCGAGTCCGAGCGGGAGATCGCCCGGGCGCAGGCGGCCCAGTCCGGGAAGCCGGCCAACGTCGTCGAGCGGATCGCGGACGGAAAGGTCGAGAAGTTCTACCAGGAGAGCGTCCTGACCGAGCAGGCCTTCGTCAAGGATCCGGACAAGACCGTCGGACAGGTCCTCGCGGAGCGCGGGGGGCGGGAGGCCGTGGACCTGCGCTTCGCCCGGTTCAAGCTCGGGCGAGAGTCTCGGCCGGGCCGCGGCGCAGGGAGAGACCGCGCGGATCGCAAGCGCGTAGCGAGACGCTCCGCCGAAATGGGAAGAGACCCCATCTACCGCCGGATCCTCCTGAAGCTCTCGGGAGAGGCGTTGATGGGGGAGCAGCGCTTCGGGATCGACCCGGAGGTCGTCGCCCGCCTGGCCGACGAGGTCCGCGACGTGCACCGGCTGGGAGTCCAGACGGCCGTGGTGCTGGGGGGTGGCAACATCATCCGCGGCGTGGCCGCCGCGGCCCAGGGGATCGAGCGCGTGGCCGGAGACCACATGGGGCTGCTCGCGACCGTGATCAACGGCCTCGCGCTTCAGGACGCGCTCGAGAAGCGAGGGGTCGTCACGCGCCTCGTGTCCGCCGTCGAGGTCCGGCAGATCGCCGAGCTCTTCATCCGCCGGCGGGCGATCCGCCATCTCGAAAAGGACCGCGTCGTGCTGTTCGTCGGGGGAACGGGCAACCCCTTCTTCACGACCGACTCGGCAGCCGCCCTGCGCGCCAACGAGATCCACGCCGACGTCCTGCTCAAGGCGACCAAGGTGGACGGCGTGTACGACGCCAACCCCGACAAGTCTCCGGGCGCGAAGATGCTGAAGACGCTCACCTACCGGCAGGCCCTCTCGGCCGGACTGCAGGTCATGGACGCGGCGGCCATCGCGCTCTGCATGGAGAACGGCATCCCGATCCGCGTTTTCAACCTGAAAGTACAGGGCAACATCGAGCGGGTGGTTCGGGGAGAAGACATCGGCTCGCTCGTGGCGGCGGAGGGAGCGGCATGAGGCAGGAGTTGAAGGACATCGAGAAGCGAATGGCGTACGCGGTCGAGGCGCTCAAGGGCCACTTCAAGACGTTGCGCACCGGTCGCGCGAACCTCGGCATCCTGGACGGCTTGCGCGTCGCCGCCTACGGCGCCGAGGTTCCGATCAACCAGGTCGCGAATCTCTCCGTGCCCGAGCCGACCCTGATCGTCGCGGCTCCCTGGGACCCGAAGATGGCCGCGGAGATCGAGCGCACGATCCGCAAGTCGGACCTCGGTCTGAACCCGCAGTCCGACGGGAAAGTCGTCCGCATTCCGATCCCGGCCCTGACCGAGGAGCGGCGCAAGGAGCTTGCGAAGAAGGCGCACCACATGGCGGAAGAGGTGCGGGTCGAGATTCGCCGCTTCCGCCACGAAGGCAACGATCGGATGAAGAAGATGTTCAAGGACAAGCAGATCTCCGAGGACGACGAGCGGCGCGGCCTCGAGGAATCGCAGAAGCTGACCGACCGCAAGATCAAGGAGGTCGACGATCTCTTGAAGGCGAAGGAGCAGGAAATTCTCGCCGTCTGAGGCGGGCAAATGGCCACACTCCTGATCCTCCCGGCGGCGGGCTCGGGAACGCGCCTGAAGCGCCGGGGCCCGAAGGCTCTGGTCCCGATCCTCGGCCACTCGATCCTCTCCTGGACCCTGGAGGCGTTCTCTGCGACGAACTTCGATCGAACGGTGGTCGTCGTTCCGCCCGACGGGCTGGCGGACTTCGAGCGAACGGTGCGCGGCCGCGCGGCCCTGGTCGAGGGGGGCGACACGCGCTCCGCGTCGGTGCGGCGGGGATTCCAGGCTCTCGGCGCGGCGCCCAACGATATCGTCTGCATCCACGACGCGGCGCGCCCCTTGATCACCCCCTCCGAAATCGACGCCGTCCTCGCCGCGGCGCGCACCGGCGGCGCCGCCACGGCGGCCACGCCGATCGTCGACACCGTCAAACGTGTCGAAGGGGAGCGGATCGTCGCGACCATCGACCGCGAGGGCCTCTACGCGGCGGGAACGCCCCAGGCGTTTCGGGCCGAGCTGCTGGCGCGCGCCTTCGAGACGGGCCGCGAGGCGACCGACGAGGCGGGGCTCCTCGAGGCTCTCGGCGTCGTCGTGGCGGCCGTGCCGGTCTCCCGATGGAACCTGAAGATCACGACTCCCGAGGATCTGGAGCTCGCCGAGGCGCTCCTGAAGCGCCGGGAGCGCGGGGTGTCGGCGTGAGCGGGCGGGTCGGCCTCGGTTTCGACGCGCACCCGTTCGACCCGGCGCGGCGCCTGGTCCTGGGCGGCGTCGAGCTCGCGGGCTCTCCCGGCCTCTCCGGCCATTCGGACGGGGACGCCCTGCTGCACGCGATCACCGACGCGATCCTCGGCGCCGCCGCCCTGGGCTCGATCGGCGAGCACTTCTCGGACCGGGATCCGAAGTGGAAGGGGGCCTCGAGCTCCCGGTTTCTCGAGCACGCGGCCGGGCTCGCCCGCGGCGGCGGCTGGAGGATCGCGCACCTGGACGCGCTGGTCATCGCGGAATCCCCGCGGATCGCTCCGCACGCCGCCGGCATTCGGGCGAAGATCGCGGAGATCCTCGGGCTCGACGTCGCGCGGGTGAGCGTGCGGGGCACGAGCACCAACGGACTCGGCTTCGCGGGACGGGGCGAGGGCATCGCGGCGATGTCGGTCGTTCTCCTCGAGCCCGCCGGCTGAACGCGACGCGCCGCGACGCCGGAAGCGAGACGACGTCCATGATCCTCTCCCGCCTGCACCCGGTCGAAGAGGCCGTCTCCTCGCGCCCGCGGCAGATCGAGTGGGTCACGGTGGATCGGGACCGGCGCGATCACCGATTGGTGCGCCTGATCGAGCTCTGCCGCCGCGAAGGCGTGCCCGTGCGACGGGCCGACCGCGCCGCCCTCGATCGTCTGGCGGGGGGAGCGGGGCATCAGGGGGTGGCGGCGCGGCTTTCCGCGGGGGCATACCGGGACGAAGCCCAGGCCCTCGAAGGGCCTCCCGGCGAGCGGTTTCTGCTCGTGCTCGACGGGATCCAGGATCCACAGAACCTGGGGGCCGTCCTCCGGGTGGCGGAGGCGGCCGGCGCCGGTGTGGCGCTGCCCGACCGGGGGTCGGCGCCGCTTTCCGAGGCGGTCTCCCGAAGCTCCGCCGGCGCCGTCGAGCGGGTGTCCGTCTACCGGGTCGGGAACCTCCGGCGGTTCCTCGATCGTCTTAAGGATCAGGGGTTTCGCGTGATCGGCCTCGACCCCGGCGGCCAGTCGATCTATGGCGAGGACCTGACGGGGGATCTCGCTCTGGTCCTCGGGTCGGAGGGTCGGGGGATGCGGCGGCTCGTCCGGGAAGGATGCGATGTCCTGGCGAGCTTGCCGATGAAGGGCCGCGTGGCTTCCTTGAACGTCTCGGCGGCGGCCGCCGCCGCCGCCTTCGAGGCGCTCCGGCAAAGATCTCGCCGGTTAACCCCTTGATCCTGACGGGGGAGCGCTGGTAAACTCCGCGGTTCGCGCCGTCGGGATGGGTGTGCTCTTTGAAGGCCGGCCGTCTCCGCCGGCGTAGCTCAACGGGTAGAGCATCCGATTTGTAATCGGAAGGTTGCGGGTTCGAGTCCCACCGCCGGCTCCACGAGGGAAGGCGGCGCGGACCGGTCGGGCGGAGCGCGATTCGTCATAGGGCGGGCTCGAGTCGATCGAGATCTGCGGGCAGGTGGCCGAGTGGTTAATGGCAGCAGACTGTAAATCTGCCGCGCTTCGCGCTACGGAGGTTCGAATCCTTCCCTGCCCACCAAGTTTCGAGGACGTGGCGGCGCGGGGATGGGGCGGAACGAGGCGGGAGTAACTCAGGGGTAGAGTCACAGCCTTCCAAGCTGTTGGTCGCGGGTTCGAATCCCGTCTCCCGCTCCAGGTGACGGTGGACGGAAGAGGGCAGAGGGAAGAGGAGTCGATCGGGTTGAAAGCAACAGGGGCCTCCCGGATTCGTGAGCCTCGTCTTCCGTCTCCTGTCTTCCATCCGGAGAAGACGAGCGCCCACGTAGCTCAGTCGGTAGAGCACGTCCTTGGTAAGGACGAGGTCACCAGTTCAATCCTGGTCGTGGGCTCCAAGTAGGGAGCGAGGGAGAGATGGCCAAAGAGAAATTCGATCGCAGCAAGCCGCACGTGAACATCGGGACGATCGGGCACGTGGATCACGGGAAGACGACGTTGACGTCGGCGATCACGCTGGTGTTGGCGAAGAAGGGGCTGGCGCAGGCGAAGGCGTACGACCAGATCGACAACGCGCCGGAAGAGAAGGCGCGAGGGATCACGATCAACACGGCGCACGTGGAGTACGCGACGGAGAAGCGGCACTACGCGCACGTGGACTGTCCTGGGCACGCGGACTACGTGAAGAACATGATCACGGGAGCGGCGCAGATGGACGGGGCGATTCTGGTGGTGTCGGCGGCGGACGGGCCGATGCCGCAGACGCGGGAGCACATTCTGCTGGCGCGTCAGGTTGGGGTGCCGTTCATCGTGGTGTTTTTGAACAAGACGGACATGGTGGACGACCCGGAGCTATTGGAGCTGGTGGAGCTGGAAGTGCGGGAGCTATTGAGCTCGTACGGGTTTCCGGGGGACAAGATTCCGATCGTGAAGGGGTCGGCGTTGAAGGCGATGGAGTCGGGGGACCCGAGCTCGGCGGACACCAAGTGCATTTTCGAGCTGATGGAGGCGGTGGACAGCTACATTCCGGTGCCGGAGCGGGCGGTGGACAAGGATTTTCTGATGCCGATCGAGGACGTGTTTTCGATTTCGGGACGCGGGACGGTGGTGACCGGGAGGGTGGAGCGCGGGGTGATCAAGGTCGGCGAGGAAGTGGAAGTGGTGGGGATACGTCCGACGCAGAAGAAGGTCGTGACGGGAGTGGAGATGTTCCGCAAGCTTCTGGATCAGGGGCAGGCGGGGGACAACGTGGGGCTGCTGCTGCGAGGGACGGAGAGGAAGGACGTGGAGCGGGGGCAGGTGTGCGCCAAGCCGGGGTCGATCACGCCGCATCTGAAGTTTCAGGCGCAGGCGTACATCCTGACGAAGGAAGAGGGGGGCCGGCATACGCCGTTTTTCAACGGGTATCGGCCGCAGTTTTTCTTTCGGACGACGGACGTGACGGGCACGGCGCAGCTGCCGCAGGGTGTAGAGATGGTGATGCCGGGGGACAACGTAAACCTGGAGATCAACCTGATCACGCCGATCGCGATGGAGAAGGGGCTGCGGTTCGCGATCCGGGAAGGCGGACGAACCGTGGGCGCGGGAACGATTACGGAAATTCTGGAGTAGGGGCGAGGGGCTGGATTAGGGGCGAGGGACGAGGGCGGGAAGGGAATCTTCCCTAACCCCCAACCCCCCATACCCTAACCCCGCGAGCGAGCAAAGCGAGCGAGCGAAATATGCAAGAAACCATCAGTCTGGCTTGCGCCGAGTGCAAACGGCGCAACTACACGACGACGAAGAACAAGAAGACGAACACCGAGAAGCTCGAGCTCTCCAAGTTCTGCCCGTTCTGCCGCAAGCACACGGCGCACAAGGAAGGGAAGGTCTAGAGGAATTGGTGATTGGTGATTTTGTGATTGGTGATTTGCGGATCCTTCAATCACCAATCATCAATCGCACATCACAAGTCCCCAGGGGTGTAGCTCGAATTGGTAGAGCGGCGGTCTCCAAAACCGTAGGTTGGGGGTTCGAATCCCTCCACCCCTGCCATTAGAGGAAGGCGAAGGGCGGAAGGCGAAATGGCGAATGTGACGAGAGCGGGCGGCCAGGAGCGTCGGGCCACGGGGAGTCCGTCCCGCGCCCGCCGCGTTTCGCCGTTCGCCGGTGGAAGCGAGAAATGACACCGATCCGAGAGTGGTGGCCCCGAACGCGGGACTTCCTCCGCGACGTCTGGGTCGAGATGAAGAAAGTGAGCTGGCCCGGCCGGCCCGAGGTCGTCGGGACGACGGCCGTCGTGATCGTGGCCTGCTTTCTCTTCGGGTTCTATCTCTTCATCGTGGACTCGGGCCTCTCCTGGCTCATGGAACGGATCTTCAAGCTCGCGGGGGTGGGGGCATGAGCAACGGAGCGGCGGCAGCCGCCGGCGCCAAGACGCGCAACTGGTACATCGTCCACACCTACTCCGGATTCGAGGAGCGGGTGCGGCAGAATCTGAAGCAGCGCATCGAGGCGATGGGGATGGCCAACTCCTTCGGGGAGATTCGGATTCCGACGGAGACCCTCGTCGAGATGAAGGGCGGCAAGCGCCGGGAGATCCAGCGCAAGTTCTTCCCGGGCTACATCATCATCGAGATGGAGATGTCCGACGACGCCTGGCATCTCGTCAAGAACACGCCGAAAGTGACCGGGTTCGTCGGCTCGGGCAAGGAGCCGACACCCCTGACCGCCGACGAGGTGGAGCAGATCCTGCACCGGGTCACGGCGACGAAGGAAAAGCCGAAGCCGAAGCACACGTTCGAAAAGGGAGAGCACGTGCGGATCACCGACGGTCCCTTCACGAACTTCACGGGCGTCGTCGAGGACATCAACCTCGACCGCTCGACGCTGAAGGTCATGGTCACGATTTTCGGGCGCTCGACCCCGGTGGAGCTCGAGTTCCTGCAGGTCCAGAAGCTGTAAGCGAGGGAGAGGGTAAGGAATGGCCAAGAAGATCACCGGGTACGTCAAGCTGCAGATCCCCGCCGGGGAGGCGACGCCCGCGCCCCCCGTCGGCCCCGCCCTCGGCCAGCAGGGCGTCAACATCATGGACTTCTGCAAGAACTTCAACGCGCGGACCGCGGCGCAGAAGGGGCTGATCATCCCCGTGGTCATCACGGTGTACGCGGACCGCTCCTACAGCTTCATCACGAAGACGCCTCCGGCTTCGATCCTGCTGCTCAAGGCGGCCGGCGTCGCCAAGGGATCGGGCACACCGAACAAGGAGAAGGTCGGGAAGGTCACGAAGAAGCAGGTCGAGGAGATCGCGAAGACGAAGCTGCCCGACCTGAACGCGTCGGATCTCCCGGCGGCCGTCCGGATCGTGGAGGGAACGGCCCGCTCGATGGGCATCGAAGTCATCTGAGGTCCCGAAGAAGTCGGAGATCCCGCTCCAACGGGATCGTTTGAACGACGAGAGGAGACGATGGGAAGAACCGGAAAGAAATACGCGGCGGCCAGGGCGAAAGTCGAGCCGCGCCCCTACGTTCTGACGGATGCCGTGCCGTCTGGTGCGCGAGCTGAAGTACGCGAAGTTCGACGAGTCCGTGGACATCGCGATGCTCCTCGGGGTCAACCCGAAGCACGCCGACCAGATGGTGCGCGGCACGGTCGTATTGCCGCACGGCACCGGCAAGTCGAAGCGCGTGGCCGTCATCGCGACGGGGGAGCGGGCCAAGGAGGCCGAAGAGGCGGGCGCCGACCACGTCGGGGGCGAGGACCTGGTCGAGAAGATCCAGGCGGGCTTCCTCGACTTCGAGGCCCTCGTGGCCACACCGGACATGATGCGGCTGGTCGGAAAGCTCGGAAAGGTGCTGGGCCCCAAGGGGCTCATGCCGAATCCGAAGGCCGGCACGGTGACCATGGAAGTGGGCAAGGCGATCCGGGAGATCAAGGCGGGCAAGGTCGAGTTTCGCGTGGACAAGACCTCGATCATCCACGCCTCGATCGGCAAGACCTCCTTCGACGAGAAGAAGCTCGAGGAGAACGCGGCCGCGTTCATTCGGGCGGTCCATCGGGCCAAGCCCGCTTCCGCGAAAGGGAAGTACTTCCGCACGGTGTCCCTCTCCTCCACGATGGGCCCGGGCATCGAGATCGACACCGCCTCGACCGAGGCTCTGTAACGGAGAGAGATGCTATGAACCGCACCGAAAAGGCCACGGCGGTCGAGGCGCTGGGCAAGGAGCTCGCCAAGGCGGACACGGCGATCCTCTTCGGCTTCGCCGGGATGAAGGTCACCGAGGTCACGGAGCTGCGCCGCCAGGTGCGCGGCACGCGCTCGAAGTACGTCGTGGTGAAGAACACCCTGGCGCGGCGGGCGATCCAGGGGACCCCGCTCGAAGCGATGTCCGAGCACTTCCAGGGGCCGACGGCCGTCGCCTACGGCGACGCGAGCGCCGTGGCCCTGGCGAAGGTCCTGACGACTTTCGCGAAGGGGAATCCGAACCTCGTTTTCAAGGGGGCGCTCGTCGAGGGCAAGGCCCTCGCCGCCAAGGAGATCACGGCGATCGCCGAGCTCCCGAGCCGCGAAGAGCTCGTCTCGAAGCTCCTCTTCCTGATTCAGTCGCCTCTGCGCCGCCTGGTGACGGTCTTGAACGGGCCGGTCCGGGGCCTGGCGGTCACGCTGCACCAGATCGCGGAGCAGAAGTCGAAGTCGGGCGAGGCCGGCGCCGCGCCCGCCAATTGAGAACTCAAACGAAGTCTGTTGAGACGTAAGGAGATACGGAAATGGCGATGACGGCCGAAACCCTGGTGAAGGAAATCGAAGGAATGACGGTCCTCGAGCTCAATACCCTCGTCAAGGCGCTCGAGGAGAAGTTCGGCGTGTCGGCGGCGGCGATGGCCATGCCCGTCGCGGCGGCCGGCCCGGCGGCGGGCGCGGCGGCCCCGGCGGAGGAGGAGAAGACCGAGTTCACGGTTCATCTGGCGGCCGTGGGGGACAAGATCAAGACGATCAAAGTCGTCCGCGAAGTCACCAGCCTGGGCCTCAAGGAGGCCAAGGACCTGGTGGACGGCGCCCCGGGTCTCTTGAAGGAGGGCGTCTCCAAGGACGAGGCCGCCAACATCAAGAAGAAGTTCGAGGAAGTTGGAGCCAAAGTCGAGATCAAGTAGGTCCGATTTCCGAACGAGGGAATCGCAAGATCCGACACTCGGAATATCCGATTGTTTTCCAGGGTGGCCGCCTCCGCGCGGCCGAAGGGTCGGGGTGCGCAAACTCGACACGCCGGGGTCGCCCGGCCAGGAGCCTGAATGACTGAGGTCGCCGTCTCGTCCGAGAGGAAGAACTTTTCGAAGATTCGTTCCTTCATGAATCTTCCCAACCTGATCGACGTGCAGCGCCGCTCCTACGAGCGGTTCCTGCAGATGAACCTCCTGCCCGAAGAGCGGGAGGCCTCGGGTCTGCAGGCCGTCTTCACGAGCGTCTTCCCGTTCACCGATTTCCGGGGCGCGTGCGAGCTTCAGTTCGTCCGCTACTCGATCGGCAACTGGGAGTGCAAGTGCGGGCGGCTGAAGGGCCTCGAGCACCTGCGGATGGAGTGCCGGCAGTGCGGCAAGCGCATCGTCACGGCGCACCCGCACGAGGAGACGGTCTCCTGTCCGCACTGCGGCACGCCGAACGCCAACCGCGTCACGCTCTGCGACGTCTGCGGCAACCCCGTCGATCTCCAGATGAAGTATTCGGTCGCCGAGTGCCAGGAGCGGGGGATGACGTACTCCGTTCCGCTCAAGGTGACCTTCCGCCTCTTCGTCTACGACAAGGACCCGGAGACCGGCGTCAAGACGATGCGGGACGCGAAGGAGGAAGAGGTCTTCTTCGGGGACATCCCGCTGATGACCGAGCACGGAACGTTCGTCATCAACGGGACCGAGCGGGTGATCGTGTCGCAGCTCCACCGCTCCCCGGGCGTCTTCTTCACCAAGGAGTCGGCGCACGGCTTCCTGGCGAAGATCATCCCGTACCGCGGCTCGTGGGTCGAGTTCGAGTACGACCAGAAGGGGATCCTCTTCGTCCGGATCGACCGGAAGCGCAAGTTCCCGGCCACGATCTTCCTCCGGGCGCTCGGCCTCGAGACCGACGAGTCGATCCTGCGGCAGTTCTACGTCCCCGTGCCGACGCGGTTCGAGCGGGGGAGGGCGTACCTGACGATCGGGAAGGACGTCCTGAAGCAGGAGGACCTCAAGGAGCGTTACGCGCGGGTCAAGCGGGAAACGCGCCTCGTCTTCGCCGGGATCAAGCTTTCCGGCGACGACCAGAAGGAGATCGCGAAGAAGGGCACGATCGAGCGGTCGGTCGACGACTCCGCCGTCGAGAAGGCCTGCTTCCTCGCGGACGTCGTGGACCTCGCGACGGGCGAGGTGCTCTTCGAGGCGGGCCAGGAGCTCGGCCCCGACGCGATCGAGACCCTGAAAGAGCGCAACATCCGGGATATCGAGGTCTGCTTCCCCGATTGGGACCTGACCGGGGACGTGCTCGTCAACACGATCCGGAAGGACACGCACAAGACCCGCAACGAAGCGATCCTCGAGATCTACCGCCGGCTGCGCCCCGGCGATCCCCCGACGTACGAGTCGGCCAAGAACCTCTTCGAGGGGATGTTCTTCGACCCGAAGAAATACGACTTCTCGCGGGTGGGCCGCTTCAAGTTCAACATCAAGCTCGAGGCGGACTCCTCCGAGGACACCCGGACCCTGACGGCCCAGGACATCTACCGGGTGGTCTCGTACCTCCTGCGGCTGAAGAAGCAAGTGGGCCGCACGGACGACATCGACAACCTCGGCAACCGCCGGGTGCGCTCGGTCGGCGAGCTCCTGGAGAACCAGTTCCGCATCGGCCTCGTCCGCATGGAGCGCGCCATCAAGGAAAAGATGTCGGTCCACCAGGACATCGATTCGGCGATGCCGCACGACTTGATCAACTCGAAGCCGGTCATCGCTTCGATCAAGGAGTTCTTCGGGTCCTCGCAGCTCTCCCAGTTCATGGACCAGACGAACCCGCTGTCCGAAGTGACGCACAAGCGCCGCCTCTCGGCGCTCGGGCCGGGCGGCCTCTCGCGCGAGCGCGCGGGGTTCGAGGTGCGCGACGTGCACCCGACGCACTACGGCCGGGTCTGCCCGATCGAGACGCCGGAGGGTCCGAACATCGGGCTGATCTCGTCGCTCTCCTGCTACGCGCGGATCAACGACTTCGGGTTCATCGAGACCCCGTACAAGCGGGTCGAAAAGGGGAGGGTGATCGACCACTTCCAGGTGACCCAGGTCGGCGACACCGCGTACTCGCTCGGTCAGGTCGTCGAGAAGAGGGAGCTCGATGAGGAGAACGAGCGCGTCCGGCGCAACCACAAGCGGGCGGCCGACGCCCTGCCGTTTGCGTTCTACCTCTCCGCCTGGGAGGAGGAGAACTTCGTCATCGCGCAGGCCAACGCCGAGACCGATGCCGCCGGGCGCCTGAAGGACGAGCGGGTCATCGCGCGTTTCAACGGCGAGTTCATCACGGCCGAGCGCGAGAAGGTGGACTACAAGGACATCTCGCCGAAGCAGCTCGTCTCGGTCGCGACGGCGCTGATCCCGTTCCTCGAGCACGACGACGCCAACCGCGCGCTCATGGGCTCCAACATGCAGCGCCAGGCCGTCCCGCTGCTCAAGGTCGAGGCGCCGCTCGTGGGCACGGGCCTCGAGGCGACGGTGGCCCGGGATTCCGGGGCCGTCGTCCTCGCCAAGCGGGGCGGCGTCGTGGACCAGGTCGACTCGGAGCGCATCATCGTGCGCGTCGAGGGGACCGAGATGGGCGGCAAGGAGTTCGGCGCCGACATCTATCCGCTGACCAAGTTCCGCCGGTCCAACCAGAACACGTGCATCAACCAGAAGCCGGTGGTGCTCGAAGGGCAGCGGGTCGAGCGCGAGCAGGTGCTGGCCGACGGCCCCTGCACCGACAAGGGCGAGCTCGCTCTCGGGCGCAACGTGCTCGTCGCCTTCATGCCCTGGCGGGGCTACAACTACGAGGACGCGATCCTGGTGTCGGAGCGGCTCGTGAAGGACGACTTCTTCACGTCGATCCACATCCAGGAGTTCGACATCGAGGCGCGCGACACCAAGCTCGGGCCGGAAGAGATCACGCGCGACATCCCGAACGTGTCGGAGAACGCGCTGCGCGATCTCGACGAGTCGGGCATCATCCGCATCGGCGCCAACGTCAAGCCGGGCGACATCCTGGTCGGCAAGGTCACCCCGAAGGGGGAGACCCAGCTGACCCCGGAAGAGAAGCTCCTGCGCGCGATCTTCGGCGAGAAGGCCGGCGACGTGCGCGACGCGTCCCTGAAGTGCCCGCCGGGCATCGAGGGCACGGTCGTGGACGTGAAGATCTTCTCGCGCAAGGGGACGGAGAAGGACCTGCGCGCTCTCTCGATCGAGCAGGACCAGATCGCGAAGATCGAGAAGAACTCACGCGACGAGATCCGGATCATCCGCGAAGAGGCGAACAAGAAGATCCGCGACCTGCTCGTGGGAAAGATCACGCAGGACGAGGTCAAGGACCGCGACGGCGAAGAGATCGTCAAGAAGGGGAGCAAGTTCACCCCGGAGGCGGTCGAGAAGCTGACGCCTCAGCAGTTGAAGCGCTTGAAGCTCAAGGACGAGGAGGCCGCCGAGGAGATCGCCACGGTGCTGCGCCGGCAGGACTCTCAGATCGAGGTCTTGAACCGCGTCAACGCCGAGCGGATCGAGCTCCTCCAGAAGGGGGACGAGCTGCCCCCGGGCGTCATCAAGATGGTCAAGGTCTACGTCGCGATGAAGCGCAAGCTCTCCGTCGGCGACAAGATGGCGGGCCGCCACGGGAACAAGGGCGTCATCTCGCGGATCCTGGCCGAGGCGGACATGCCGTACCTGCCGGACGGCACGCCCGTGGACATCGTGTTGAACCCGCTCGGCGTCCCGTCGCGCATGAACGTCGGGCAGATCCTGGAGACCCACCTCGGGTGGGCCGCGCGGGCGCTCGACTTGAAGGTCGCGACCCCGGTGTTCGACGGGGCGAGCGAGCCGGAGATCAAGCGTCTCTTGAAGGAAGCGAACATGCCCTCTTCGGGCAAGACGCTCCTCTACGACGGCATGACGGGCGAGCCGTTCGAGCAGCAGGTGACCGTCGGCTTCATCTACATGATGAAGCTCTCGCACCTGGTGGACGACAAGATCCACGCCCGCTCGATCGGGCCCTACTCGCTGATCACGCAGCAGCCTCTCGGCGGCAAGGCGCAGTTCGGCGGCCAGCGGTTCGGCGAGATGGAGGTCTGGGCCCTGGAGGCCTACGGCGCCTCCTACACGCTGCAGGAGCTGCTGACCGTCAAGTCGGACGACGTGGAAGGGCGCTCGCAGGTGTACGAGGCGATCGTCAAGGGCGAGGTCCCGACGGATCCGGGCCTGCCCGAGTCCTTCAACGTCCTGGTGCGGGAGCTTCAGAGCCTCTGCCTGGACGTGGAACTGCTGAAGAAGTGAGGCGCTGGGGGTTGGGTCGCCGGGCGCTAGGCGAAGGGAAGATGGAAATGACCGGAAATCGGGGGACGGAGCAACTGGCGGGCGCCCGGCGCCCATCGCCAAGCGCCCGCCGCCCGTGGACGAACGCACCCGAAGTGCGGAAGGAGCTACTAAGAGTGGACACTCTCGCTTTCGCCAACAAGCCGACGACGTTGAAGGACTTCAACGCGATCAAGATCTCGCTCGCCTCGCCGGAAAAGATCCGGTCCTGGTCGTACGGGGAGGTCACCAAGCCCGAGACGATCAACTACCGGACCTTCAAGCCGGAGCGGGACGGCCTCTTCTGCGCGAAGATCTTCGGCCCGATCACGGACTGGGAGTGCCTCTGCGGCAAGTACAAGCGGATGAAGCACCGCGGCGTCGTCTGCGACAAGTGCGGCGTCGAGGTGACGAAGTCCAAGGTCCGCCGGGAGCGGATGGGCCACATCGAGCTCGCTTCGCCGGTCTCCCACGTCTGGTTCTTCAAGGGTCTGCCTTCCCGCATCGGGCACCTCCTGGACATCTCGCTCCGGGACCTCGAGCGGATCCTCTACTTCGAGTCGTACGTCGTCATCGATCCGGGCGAGACGGAGTTGAAGGAGCGCCAGCTCCTCTCCGAAGAGCAGTACCGGGCCCTGCGCCAGGAGCTGGGCGACGTCTTCGTCGCGCGGATGGGGGCGGGGGCGATCCAGGAGCTCCTCCAGCGGGTCGACGTCGACATGCTCGCGGAAGAGCTCCGCATGATCATGAAGACGGAGACTTCCCAGATCAAACGCCAGAAGGCCGCCAAGCGGCTGAAGGTGTGCGACGCCTTCCGGCGCTCGGGGCACCGGCCGGAGTGGATGATCCTGGACGTCATCCCGGTCATTCCGCCGGAGCTGCGCCCCCTCGTGCCCCTGGACGGCGGCCGCTTCGCGACCTCCGACCTGAACGACCTCTACCGCCGCGTCATCAACCGCAACAACCGGTTGAAGAAGCTCCTGGAGCTTCGGGCTCCCGAAGTCATCGTCCGCAACGAGAAGCGGATGCTCCAGGAAGCGGTGGACGCCCTCTTCGACAACGGGCGGCGCGGCCGGGTGCTCAAGGGCTCGAACAACCGGCCCTTGAAGTCGCTCTCCGACACGCTCAAGGGGAAGCAGGGCCGCTTCCGCCAGAACCTGCTCGGAAAGCGCGTGGACTATTCGGGCCGTTCGGTCGTCGTGGTCGGGCCCGGAGCTGAAGCTCCACCAGGCGGGACTGCCGAAGAAGATGGCGGTCGAGCTCTTCAAGCCCTTCATCTACAACCGCCTCGAGAAGAAGGGGCTCGCCCCGACGATCAAGGCGGCCAAGGAGCTGGTCGAGTCGGGCGTCACCGAGGTCTGGGACGCGCTCGAGGAGGTCATCCGCGACCACCCGGTGCTCTTGAACCGCGCCCCGACGCTCCACCGCCTCGGCATCCAGGCCTTCCAGCCGGTGCTCGTCGAAGGCAAGGCCATCAAGATCCACCCGCTCGTCTGCCCGGCGTTCAACGCCGACTTCGACGGCGACCAGATGGCGGTGCACGTGCCGCTGTCGCCGAAGGCGCAGGTCGAGGCCGAGCTCCTGATGCTCTCGTCCAACAACATCCTCTCGCCCGCTTCGGGCCGGCCGCTCGCCGTCCCCTCGCAGGACCTGGTCCTCGGCATCTACTACCTGACCAAGTCCCGCACGAATACGAAGGGGGAGGGGCGCATTTTCGCCGACTTCGACGAGGTCATTCTCGCGCTGGAGGCGACCGAGGTCACGACGCACACCCCGATCCGCGTGCGCTATTCGGGCAAGTACATCGACCTGACGACGCAGTACAACGACCAGGACATCACGCACGCCGAGGTCCAGGACATCGAGCGGACGTTGATCGACACGACGGTGGGCCGCGTCCTCTTCAACCGGGCGCTGCCGGACGTCGTGCCCTTCATCAACGGCAACCTGAAGAAGCGCGGCCTGACGGACTTCGTCAGCTACGTGTACCTGACCTTCGGCGAAGAGATGACCGTCCTCATGCTGGACGACCTGAAGGCGCTCGGGTTCGCGGCGGCGACGACGGCCGGCATCTCGATCGGCGTCGACGACATGGTCATTCCGGCCAAGAAGGAGGAGCTCCTCCACGCGGCCGACAAGGAAGTCCTCGAGGTCAACGCCCAGCGCAACTCCGGCGTCATCACGGCCGGCGAGCGCAAGAACAAGATCATCGACATCTGGCACCGGACGACGGAAGCCATCTCGGACGAGATGTTCCGGGAGATGAAGAAGACCGACCAGGTGGGCAGCGAGTTCAACCCGATCTACATCATGGCGGACTCCGGGGCCCGCGGCTCGAAGGAGCAGGTCCGGCAGCTCGCGGGCATGCGCGGTCTCATGTCGAAGCCCTCGGGCGAGGTCATCGAGACCCCGATCACGGCGAACTTCCGCGAAGGCCTCTCGGTGCTGCAGTACTTCATCTCGACGCACGGCGCCCGCAAGGGTCTGGCGGACACGGCCTTGAAGACGGCGGACTCGGGCTACCTGACGCGGCGTCTCGTGGACGTGGCGCAGGACGTCATCGTCATCGAGGAGGACTGCGGGACCTCCGACGGCATCACGGTCACGGCGATCATGGAAGGGGGCGACACGCTCGAGCCTCTGCGCGACCGCATCGTCGGCCGCGTGGCGCAGGAGGACGTGCTCGATCCGCTCTCCGAGGTCAGAAGCTCGTGGGCGTGGGGGAGGAGATCACCGAGGATCTCGCCAACGCGGTGCAGGAGGCGGGCATCGAGCGCGTCAAGATCCGCTCGGTTCTGACCTGCGAGACGAAGCGCGGCGTCTGCCGCCTCTGCTACGGCCGCATGCTCGCCTCGGGCAAGATGGTCGAGATCGGCGAGGCGGTCGGGGTCATCGCCGCGCAGTCGATCGGCGAGCCGGGCACGCAGCTGACGATGCGGACGTTCCACTACGGCGGAACGGCCTCCCGCGTCACCGAGCAGTCCAAGCACGCCGCCAAGAACCCCGGAACGGTCAAGTTCCTGAACGTCGCGACCGTCGAGCGCAAGGACGGAAACCTCGTCGTCGTCAACCGCAACGGCAAGATCACGATCGTGGACAACAAGGGGCGCGAGAAGGAGCGCTACTCGGTCGTGTACGGCTCGACGATCAAGGTCTCCGACGGCCAGGAGGTCGTGCCGGGGCAGGAGCTCGTCGAGTGGGATCCCTACACCTCGGCCATCCTGACCGAGGTCGGCGGCCGGATCGCCTACCGGGACATCCTGGAGGGCGAGAACCTTCGGGAGGAGACGGACCGCGTCACGGGTCTGGCCCAGAAGATCATCGTCGAGACGGTCGGCGCGGAGAAGCGCTCGCCGCAGGTCTTCGTGCAGGGCAAGGGGGTCGAGCGCAAGTACCTCCTGCCGATCGGGTCGCACATCATGGTCGCCGACGGACAGGACGTCTCCCCGGGCGACGTGCTGGCGAAGATCCCGCGCGAAACGACCAAGACCAAGGACATCACCGGCGGTCTCCCGCGCATCGTCGAGCTCTTCGAGGCGCGGCGGCCCAAGGACGCGGCGGTCATCACGGAGATCGACGGGGCGGTCTCGCACGGCCCGATCACGAAGGGCATGCGCAAGGTCATCATCACCGGGGACGACATGGAGACGCGCGAGTACCTGATCCCGCGCTACACCCACGTCAACGTGCAGGAGGGCGAGCGCGTCCGCGCCGGCGATCCGCTGATCGACGGACCGATCAACCCGCACGACATCCTCGCGATCCTCGGCGAGAAGGAGCTGCAGCGGTACCTCGTGGACAAGATCCAGGAGGTCTACCGGTCGCAGAACGTCGCGATCAACGACAAGCACATCGAAGTGATCGTCCGCCAGATGATGCGGAGCGTGAAGATCGAGGAGGTCGGGGACACGGAGTTCCTGATCGACGAGCAGGTGGACCGCTTCCGGTTCGAGGAGGAGAACGAGCGCGTGATCGGCGCCGACGGCCAGCCGGCGATCGGACGGCCGATGCTGCTCGGGATCACGAAGGCGTCGCTCTCGACCGACTCGTTCATCTCGGCCGCCTCCTTCCAGGAGACGACCCGGGTCCTGACCGAGGCTTCGATCTCCGGCAAGGTGGACAACCTGCGCGGCCTGAAGGAAAACGTCATCGTCGGGCGGCTCATCCCGGCGGGCACGGGAATGGACTACTACCGGTCGATCGTGCTCGAGCGAGAGGAGATCCCGCAGGTCGAGGAGCCGGCTCTCGAGGACTTCCTGACCGACCCGGCCGAGGAGCTGGCCCTGGCCGAGGCCGACGCGGAGGTGGACGCCTCGGAAGAGGAGTAGGCATCCGGTCCCGGATTACGCCCCGCTCGACAAAGGGCCGTGACCGCGCCGAGAGCGACCGCAGTCTGAGGCTCGACGGAGGAGGGCCTCCTCGCGAAGGTGCCGACGGCCGGCGGCTTTACTGTCGAGAGTCGGAAGGGGGAGTCTGCCTCCCGCCCGTCGAAGGAGGGCCGATGCGGTCCGAGACTCGCGGCCGGGCCTGCGATCCCGGACGGCGTACGAGATCCGGGCGACCGAGCGGAGGGCATCGAGCCGTTCGATCGCTACTACCGAAGAGTTTCTCGAGACCGAGCAGCGACGCGCCCAGCGTCGGCAACGCGAGCGAGCTCGAAGAGAGATGCGGCGGGAGTGCAGCTCGGCTCTCAAGAGGGCGTAGATCTTTCGGTACCGCCATCCGCTCCTTGAAGTCTTGCGCGCGGGTGTCGTGGAGCAAGGACGCGCGATCCGGAGGTCACGTAGGCGACGTTCCGCTCGCGCAGGTAATGGCGGGTCAGAGTGTAGAGCAGGGCGTTGTTCGGCTTCGCCTTGAGATGCGCCGGATCGGACTTCGAAGACACCGAAAAGGCCACGTCGTCGATCACGAGGCAGCTCTGCCAGGCCACCAGTCTTCCCCTGCGGAAGGCGCCCCAGGTCTCGCGGCCGGGGAACTCCGCGTGGTTCAAGAACTCCTGAACGAAGCCGGCCTCCTGGAGCGGCGGAGGCGTGCCGTAGCGCCCGAAGGCGGATGCGTAGACGCCATATCCGTTCTCGGCGAACCAGCGAGAATCGACCCGGCGAACCTCGCACTGCTCCAGGCCCTTGCGGGTCTCGTAGCGAGGGTCCTTTCGCAACGTCGTCAGGTCGTATTCCTTGTTGTCGCAGC
Source organism: uncultured Acidobacteriota bacterium (assembly GCA_963707935.1). GTDB lineage: Bacteria > Acidobacteriota > Thermoanaerobaculia > UBA5066 > Gp7-AA6 > DATBFU01. The sequence continues at coordinate 560,747 of CAVPRN010000005.1, forward strand.
AGACGTACCACCAATCGCAGACCGGTTCGTCCCAGCCCTCCGTCCACTGGGCGAGCAGAGCCCCGGTCCTGCTTCATGTGCGGCCCGTATCGGCTTCCGGTTTCACAGCTCCTTCCACCGGTGGCGGAGGCGAGAGCGGCTTGAAGGCGCGGTCTCTGAGAACCCAGGGAAGCATCGTCCACCCAAAGGACGGTCGCTCGTTTCGCGACGTGGCGCGCGTACTCCCGGAGCGTCGGCGGCGACGTCGGATTCGGAGAGTGGCGACTGCCCCTCCGGGGACGTTCGGATTTCCACGGTAGAAGGTATAGTGGCACAGTTCGTCGGGTGACGGCCCGAGCGCCCGCCTGTGTCGGGAGGGCGCCGGAAAGCGAAGGATGACCCGCAGGACGGAAGGCGGAACCCTTGCAGACTTGGCGTCGGCGGGGAAGGCAAGCGCGGCCGGGGGATCGATCGTCGTCGGGTTGCAGTGATCAGGAGAGCGCTCAGACTCTTCGCGAGTTCGGATCTCGACCGCAGTCCCGTCACGCGATCGTCGCGCCCGGATCACCTGCCGGCGCCTTCGTTGAACGCCGCGTTGCGGCATGCCCAGCGGCGAGGCGTGGCAGACGCGGGAGCCGTCGAGAGGTTTAGGCCTGCGGCGGCCAAAGAGTCGCGCCGCTCGCGGAGATCCTGCTTCGGGTCGACCGGCTCGTGAAGCGCCTGAGTCGGGCCCTGCTGCGGCTGAAGGGGCTGGCCGTTCGGCGCGTCTGGCTGGCGATCTATGCGTACTCGCCGAGGCAGGGCGGCGGCCGGACGCGACGATCGGATCCGAGTCTTCGACCGCCGCTCGTCGATTCCGAGCGACGTTCGGGCGGGGCTCCTGACGCTCGGGAGCGGTCCACTGGTGGGTCGCGAGGTACCGAGTCTTCCGTGGCGCAGGCTTCTCTACCTCGCCGAAGGCGGTCGTTTTCTCGCGTACGGCTGGATCCGGGCGTGGGATCCCTTCCCACGACGGCTGCGGTGGCTCGCGCCGCGCGGGACGATTCTCGGTGACTTCTGGACGGCGCCTGAGAGCCGTGGAAGGGGGCTCTACGGACGCCTCCTGAAGCATTGCCTCGCGATCCGGGAAGACGGCCGCGAGGCGGCGGTGATCGTCTACGCGGCGACCTGGAACCGGCAATCGCTGCGGGGGCTCGAAAAGGCGGGCTTCGTCCGGCTGGGGAAATACGAGATCGTTTCGAGGTTTTTCGGTCTGGTTTGCTCCCACCGGGTGATATCTCAGGAACGTACACTCGCCGAGGCCCAGGCCGGAGCCTGATCCGGCTGCGGGAGAGCCGAGCCGCCTCGGGGAGCGTGGCCTGCCGGTAGCCCTTCCAGACTCGACCCGGCCGGAGGGAGCCTCCGGCGGCCGAGGGACACTTGACAACCCTCGTCTACCCACGTAGCATTCGCGGGTTTTTCTCTCGGCACCGGCGAGGTCGGTGGGACTGTCTCGCCCGGTCTGAGCCAACAGGATTTCGGTCGATCTCGGGCCCTCTCTCGGCTCCGGGGGCCTCGGGGTGACACAGGAGAGTCGATGCCGACGATTTCCCAACTGGTGCGCAAGGGGCGCGAACGAGTGCGGGAGAAGACCGCCTCGCCGGCGCTCGAATCCTCGCCTCAGAAGAGAGGCGTGTGCACGCGCGTCTACACGACGACCCCGAAGAAGCCCAACTCGGCTCTCCGGAAGGTCGCGCGTGTGCGTCTGACCAACGGCATCGAGGTCACGACCTACATCCCCGGGGTCGGCCACAACCTCCAGGAGCACTCGATCGTCATGATCCGCGGCGGGCGCGTCAAGGACCTGCCGGGGGTTCGTTACCACATCATCCGCGGAACGCTCGATGCGGTCGGAGTGGCCAACCGCAAGCAGGGGCGTTCCAAGTACGGCGCCAAGCGCCCGAAGGCCTAGCACCATGCCGAGACGCCGCGTCGTCGCCAAGCGCGAGATCCTGCCCGATCCGCTCTACAACTCGCAGCTCGTCACGAAGTTCATCAACTCGGTGATGGCGCGGGGCAAGAAGTCGCTCGCCGAGGGGATCCTCTACGGGGCGTTGAACCGCGTGGCCGAGAAGACCCAGGACGATCCGATGAAGGCCTTCAAGAAGGCGATCGAGAACGTCAAGCCCGCGCTCGAGGTCAAGTCCCGCCGGGTCGGCGGCTCGACCTATCAGGTCCCCGTCGAAGTCCGCCCGAACCGCCGCACGTCGCTCGCCATCCGCTGGATCATCGAGTACGCCGCCGAGCGCGGGGAGAAGACGATGCGCGAGAAGCTGGCGGCCGAGCTCCTCGACGCCGCCAACCTGCGCGGCGGGGCGGTCAAGAAGAAGGACGACACCCACAAGATGGCGGAGGCCAACAAGGCCTTCGCCCACTACCGCTGGTAAGCGCTCGACTCCGAAACTCCGACGCCGAATACGCCATGCCCCGCACGCATCCTCTCAAAGACACCCGGAACATCGGGATCATGGCGCACATCGACGCCGGCAAGACGACCACGACCGAGCGGATCCTCTATTACACGGGGGTCAACTACAAGCTGGGCGAGGTGCACGAGGGCACGGCCACGATGGACTGGATGGTTCAGGAGCAGGAGCGCGGCATCACGATCACTTCCGCCGCGACGACGTGCTTCTGGAAGGCGTCCGCGTCGGGGGATCCTTCGGCTCCCCCGAGCCCCCTTGTCCGGATCAACATCATCGACACGCCGGGTCACGTGGACTTCACGGCCGAGGTCGAGCGCTCGCTGCGCGTCCTCGACGGCGCCGTCGCCGTCTTCGACGCCGTCGCCGGTGTCGAGCCGCAGTCGGAGACCGTCTGGCGACAGGCCAACCGCTACAACGTGCCGCGCATCGCCTTCGTCAACAAGATGGATCGGGTCGGCGCCGACTTCGAGCGATGCGTCGCGATGATGAAGACGAAGTTGAACGCCAAGCCCGCTCCGGTCCAGATCCCCTGGGGCTCCGAAGCCGAGCACCGCGGCGTGATCGACATCGTGGACATGAAGGCGGTCGACTTCAAGGACGAGACGCTCGGCTCCCAGTTCGACGTCGTCGAGATCCCGGAGGACCTGCGGGTCGAGGCCGAGAAGGCGCGGGAGCGGCTGATCGAAACGGTCGCCGAGACCGACGATGCGCTCCTCGAGAAGTACCTGCACGGCGGCAAGCTCGAGCCCCAGGAGGTCCGCGACGCGCTGCGGCGGGCGACGGTCGCCGGGCACGTCCAGCCGGTCGTCTGCGGATCCGCTTTCAAGAACAAGGGGGTCCAGCAGCTCCTCGACGCCGTCGTCGCCTACCTGCCGTCGCCCCTCGACGTGCCGGCCGATGGTCGGGCACGACGACGTGGGTGCGGAGCTGGTCCGCGAGCCGAAGGACGACGCCCCGTTCTCGGCGTTGATCTTCAAGATCATGACCGACCCGTTCGTCGGCCAGCTCGCCTTCTTCCGGGTCTACTCCGGGCACCTGGACGCCGGGTCCTCGGTCTTCAACTCGACCCGGGACTCGCGCGAGCGGATCGGGCGCCTCTTGAAGATGCACGCCAACAAGCGGGAGGAGATCAAGGAAGTCTGGGCCGGAGACATCGCGGCGGCGGTGGGGCTCAAGAGCGTCTCGACGGGCGACACGATCTGCGACGAGAACGCCCCGGTGATCCTCGAGGCGATGAACTTTCCCGAGCCGGTGATCGCGGTCGCGATCGAGCCCAAGACCAAGGCGGACCAGGAAAAGATGGGCCTCGCGCTCGGGAAGCTCATGCAGGAAGACCCGACGTTCAAGGTCCACACGGACAAGGAGACCGGGCAGACGATCATTCGCGGGATGGGGGAGCTCCACCTCGAGATCATCACGGACCGGATGGTCCGCGAGTTCAACGTCGGCGCAAACATCGGCAAGCCGCAGGTGGCCTACCGCGAGGCGATCACGCGGCCGGCCGAGGGGCACGGGCGTTTCGTCCGGCAGTCCGGCGGCCGCGGCCAGTACGGCGACTGCAAGATCCGCATCAAGCCGGCCGAAGAGGGGCACCACTTCGTCTTCGAGAACGAGATCTACGGGGGCGTCATCCCGAAGGAGTTCATCAAGCCGATCGAGCAGGGGATCAAGGAAGCGCTCGAGACGGGAGTCCTCGCCGGCTACCCGACCACCGGCGTCCACGTCGAGCTCTACGACGGCTCCTACCACGACGTGGACTCCTCGGAGATGGCCTTCAAGATCGCCGGCTCGATGGCGTATCAGGACGCCGCCAAGAAAGCGAAGCCGATCATCAAGGAACCGATCATGGACGTCGAGGCGGTCGTGCCGGAGGAGTACTACGGCGCGGTCGTCGGCGACCTCTCGTCGCGGCGCGGCCACATCAAGCACACGGAGCTCCGCGCGGGGTCGCAGGTCATTCAGGCGCGCGTGCCGCTCTCGGAGATGTTCGGCTATTCGACGAATCTGCGCTCGATGACGCAGGGGCGCGGCAACTACACCATGCAGTTCGCCGCCTACGACGAGGTTCCCAAGTCCGTAGCGGAAGAGATCATCGCGAAGGTGGGCTCCAAGTAGGGAGCGAGGGAGAGATGGCCAAAGAGAAATTCGATCGCAGCAAGCCGCACGTGAACATCGGGACGATCGGGCACGTGGATCACGGGAAGACGACGTTGACGTCGGCGATCACGCTGGTGTTGGCGAAGAAGGGGCTGGCGCAGGCGAAGGCGTACGACCAGATCGACAACGCGCCGGAAGAGAAGGCGCGAGGGATCACGATCAACACGGCGCACGTGGAGTACGCGACGGAGAAGCGGCACTACGCGCACGTGGACTGTCCTGGGCACGCGGACTACGTGAAGAACATGATCACGGGAGCGGCGCAGATGGACGGGGCGATTCTGGTGGTGTCGGCGGCGGACGGGCCGATGCCGCAGACGCGGGAGCACATTCTGCTGGCGCGTCAGGTTGGGGTGCCGTTCATCGTGGTGTTTTTGAACAAGACGGACATGGTGGACGACCCGGAGCTATTGGAGCTGGTGGAGCTGGAAGTGCGGGAGCTATTGAGCTCGTACGGGTTTCCGGGGGACAAGATTCCGATCGTGAAGGGGTCGGCGTTGAAGGCGATGGAGTCGGGGGACCCGAGCTCGGCGGACACCAAGTGCATTTTCGAGCTGATGGAGGCGGTGGACAGCTACATTCCGGTGCCGGAGCGGGCGGTGGACAAGGATTTTCTGATGCCGATCGAGGACGTGTTTTCGATTTCGGGACGCGGGACGGTGGTGACCGGGAGGGTGGAGCGCGGGGTGATCAAGGTCGGCGAGGAAGTGGAAGTGGTGGGGATACGTCCGACGCAGAAGAAGGTCGTGACGGGAGTGGAGATGTTCCGCAAGCTGCTGGATCAGGGGCAGGCGGGGGACAACGTGGGGCTGCTGCTGCGAGGGACGGAGAGGAAGGACGTGGAGCGGGGGCAGGTGTGCGCCAAGCCGGGGTCGATCACGCCGCATCTGAAGTTTCAGGCGCAGGCGTACATCCTGACGAAGGAAGAGGGGGGCCGGCATACGCCGTTTTTCAACGGGTATCGGCCGCAGTTTTTCTTTCGGACGACGGACGTGACGGGCACGGCGCAGCTGCCGCAGGGTGTGGAGATGGTGATGCCGGGGGACAACGTGAACCTGGAGATCAACCTGATCACGCCGATCGCGATGGAGAAGGGGCTGCGGTTCGCGATCCGGGAAGGCGGACGAACCGTGGGCGCGGGAACGATTACGGAAATTCTGGAGTAGGGGCGAGAGGCGAGGGACAGGGGCTAGGGACGAGGGCGGGAAGGGAATCGGCCGCTAACCCCCAACCCCCAGACCCCAACCCCCGCTCAGCGAAGCGAGCGACCATGACCAAGAACGACAAGATCCGCATCCGACTGAAGGCGTTCGACTATCGAATTCTCGATCAGTCGGCGACCGAGATCGTGGACACGGCGCGGCGCACGGGCGCGAAGATCGCGGGCCCGATTCCGCTGCCGACGACGATCTCGCGCTACACGGTCAACCGCTCGCCGCACATCGACAAGAAATCGCGTGAGCAGTTCGAGATGCGGACGCACAAGAGGCTGCTCGACATCCTCGAGCCGACCTCGCAGACGGTGGACGCCCTCATGAAGCTCGATCTCCCGGTCGGCGTGGACGTCGAGATCAAGGCGTTCGGGAAGTAGACGGCATATGGCGGTACACGGAATTCTGGGCCGCAAGGTCGGCATGACGCAGCTCTTCGGGGCGGACGGAGTCGTCTTCCCCGTGACGGTCGTCCAGGCGGGGCCGTGTCTGGTCGTGCAGAAGAAGACCGCCGACAAGGACGGCTACGAGGCGATCCAGATCGGCCTCGTCGAGTCCCGTCCGGACCGGCGCGCCAACAAGGCCGCGAAGGGGCGCTTCGAGAAGGCCGGAGTCGCTCCGATGCGCACGCTCGCGGAGGTGCGGCTGGACAAGGGGGACGAGCTAAAGCCGGGCGACAAGGTGCTCTGCGACGCCTTCCGGGCCGAGGACCACGTGGACGTGATCGGCGTCTCCAAGGGAAAGGGATTCGCGGGCGTCGTGCGCCGCCATCACTTCCGGGGAGGCGGGGCCACGCACGGCTCGATGTTCCACCGGGCCCCGGGCTCGATCGGCCCGTCGGCGTTCCCGTCGCGCGTGTTTCCGGGCACGCGCTCCTCGGGCCGACTCGGAGGGCGGCAGGCGACTTCCAAGAACCTCGTCGTCGTGCGAGTGGACGCGGAGAAGAACCTGCTCTACATCCGAGGGCGCGGTTCCCGGCGCGCGCAACTCGATCGTGAAGATCGTGCGTTCGAGCTTCGCCAGGTAGAGAGAAACAATGGCCAAAGTCGAAATCTGGAACTGGAATCGGGAGCGCGTCGGCGAGGTGGACCTGCCCGCCGAGGTCTTCGAGTACCCGTACCGCCGGCACCTCGTGTGGGGCGTCGTGAAGGCGCACCTGGCGGGCCAGCGGCGCGGGACGCACAAGACGAAGACGCGGTCGGAGGTCTCGGGCACGGGCAAGAAGCCCTTTCGGCAGAAGGGGACCGGCCGGGCCCGGCAGGGGGGCGGCCGGCCGCCGATCCACCGCCACGGCGGCACCTCGCACGGCCCCGTGCCGCGCTCCTACGCCCAGGCGATCTCGGTCGGCGAGAAGAAGAACGCCTTGAAGGCGGTGCTCTCGCAGCGGGTGCGCGAGCAGCGCCTGGTCGTGCTCGAAGGGATGGAGCTCCCGACCCATCGCACGCGGGAGCTGCGTCAGGCGGTCGAGCGGCTCGGCATCGAGGGGAAGGCCCTCTTCGTCGATTCGCGCGAGAACGAGAACTTCTCCCGGGCCTCGCGCAACGAGAGGGCGTGGAAGCTCGTCGACGCGCTCGGCGTCAACGCCTACGACGTCCTGAACCACGGCACCGTCGTCCTCTCGAAGCCGGCGCTGTCGCGCGTCGTCGAAACGCTGGGAGGTTGACGTGGAAGCGCAAAAGATCATCCTCCGGCCGCTGATCACGGAGAAGGCGACGCGCCTCAAAGAGGGGAACAACACGATCTGCTTCGAGGTCGAGCCGTCGGCCAACAAGATCGAGATCGCGCGCGCCGTCCAGACGCTCTTCGGCGTCAAGGTGGCGTCCGTGCGCGTGGCGAACCGCGAGGGGAAGTGGAAGCGGATGGGCCGGTTCGCGGGGCGCCGCAAGGCCTGGAAGAAGGCCTACGTGCGGCTCGCGGCGGACCAGAAGATCGAATTCTTCGAGGGCGTGTAAGGAAAGCAAGATGCCGGTCAAGAAATACAAACCCACATCGGCCGGGCGGCGCTTCCAGACGACGCTCGACTTCGAGGAGCTCTCCTCGCGGCGGCCCGAGAAGGGCCTGACGGTCGGGCTGCGCTCGACCGGGGGCCGCAACAACCAGGGTCGCCAGACCTCCCGCTTCATGGGGGGAGGCCACAAGCGCCTCTATCGGATCATCGACTTCCGCCGCGACAAGACCGGAATCCCGGCGCGCGTGGCGTCGATCGAGTACGACCCGAACCGGACCGCCCGGATCGCGCTCCTCTCCTACGCCGACGGCGAGAAGCGGTACATCCTGGCTCCGGACGGGCTCCGGGTGGGCGCGGAGATCGTCTCCGGGCCCCGCGGCGGACATCCTGCCGGGCAACGCGCTGCCGCTGCGGGGAATCCCGCTCGGCACGACGATCCACAACCTGGAGTTGAAGCGCGGGCGGGGCGGGCAGCTCGTCCGCTCTGCCGGGGCGGCGGCGCAGCTCATGGCCAAGGAGGGGGACTACGCGCAGGTGCGGCTCCCGTCCGGCGAGGTGCGCAAGGTCCACATCGAGTGCTACGCCACGATCGGGCAGGTCGGGAACCTCGAGCACGAGAACGTCTCGATCGGAAAGGCCGGCCGCAACCGCTGGCTCGGGTGGCGCCCGCACAACCGCGGCGTCTCGATGAACCCCGTCGATCACCCGATGGGCGGCGGCGAAGGGAAGACCTCGGGCGGACGGCATCCGACTTCGCCGTGGGGCTGGAAGACGAAGGGTTTCAAGACGCGCAGCAACAAGCGGACCGACGGCTTCATCATCCGTCGCCGGCGGTCCAAGGGCTAGGGGGCGAGTCCAATGTCGCGTTCCGTCAAGAAGGGAGCGTTCGTGGACGACCACCTCTCGAAGAAGGTGGCGGCGCTGAACGACTCTCGCGAGAAGAGAGGTCATCAAGACCTGGTCCCGGCGATCGGTGATCGTGCCCGACATGGTCGGCCACACGATCGCGGTCCACAACGGCCGCAAGTTCATCCCCGTCTACGTCGCGGAGAACATGGTCGGGCACAAGCTGGGCGAGTTCGCCCCGACGCGGATCTTCAAGGGCCACAGCGGGAAGAAGGCGGCGGAAGCCGCCGCCGCCATCGCTCCGGCGCCGGGCGTTCGCGCTCCCGGGGCTCCCGGCGCGGCTCCTCCCGCGGGCGGCGGCGCGCCCGCGGCGCCGGCGAAGGGTTGAGAGCGATGAAGGCGACGGCGAAGCTCCGGTACATGAAGGGTTCGGCGCAGAAGGTTCGCCTCGTGGCGGATCTCGTGCGCGGCAAGTCGGTCAACGACGCGGTCGCGATCCTGCGCCATACGCGGAAGGTGGCGGCGCGGGATCTCCTCAAGACTCTGAAGTCGGCCGTCGCGAACGCCGAGCAGAAGCAGGCGCACCTCGACGTCGATGGCCTGGTGGTTCGGAAGATCACGGTGGACAAGGGACCGCAGGAGAAGCGGGTGCGGCCGGCTCCGATGGGAAGGGCCTACCGCGTGCTCCACCGCAAGAGTCACGTCACGATCGAAGTCTCCGACGAGGCCTGAAAATGGGACAGAAAGTTCACCCCTACGGATTCCGTCTCGGCTTCAACCGCAGCTGGCACTCGCGCTGGTTCGCGACGAAGGAGTACGCGACCCTTCTCCACGAGGACCTGAAGCTCCGCAAGGAGCTGAAGGGGAGGCTCTCCCACGCCGGCGTGTCGGAGATCGACATCGAGCGGTATGCGAATCGGCTCAAGGTCAACATCCAGACCTCCCGCCCCGGAATCATCATCGGGAAGCGCGGCGCCGAGGTCGACAAGCTGCGCGACGAGCTCCAGAAGCGGACGAAGTCGGAAGTCCACATCAACATCATCGAGATCCAGCGGCCCGAGACGGACGCGCAGCTCGTGGCCGAGTCGATCGCGCTGCAGCTCGAGCGCCGGGTGGCCTTCCGGCGCGCGATGAAGAAGGGGATCGAGTCGGCGCTTCGGTTCGGCGCTCAGGGCGTGAAGATCCGGTGCGCCGGACGGCTGAACGGGGCCGAAATCGCGAGGGCCGAGTGGTACCAGGAGGGGCGGCTCCCGCTGCACACCCTGAAGGCGGACATCGACTACGGCTTCGCGGAGGCCAACACGACCTACGGAAAGATCGGAGTCAAGACCTGGATCTACCGCGGCGAACAGCACAAGGCCAAGAACCGGAGGAAGACGGCCTAGGCCGGCGAGCGTAGCGAGCGACAACCATGTTGATGCCCTCGAAGGTCAAGTACCGCAAGCAGCAGCGGGGACGGATGCGCGGGAAGGCGTACCGCGGCTCGACCCTCGCCTTCGGCGACTACGGTCTCCAGATCCTCGAGCCCGGCTGGATCACCGCGCGGCAGATCGAGGCGGCCCGGATCGCGATGACCCGCGCCGCCAAGCGCGGCGGGAAGATCTGGGTGCGGATCTTCCCCGACAAGCCGTACACGAAGAAGCCGGCCGAAACCCGCATGGGCAAGGGGAAGGGCGCGCCCGAGGGGTGGGTCGCCGTCGTCAAGCCCGGGCGGATCCTCTACGAGATGGAGGGCCTCGACGAGGCGTCGGCCCGCGAGGCGCTCGCGCTCGCGGCCGACAAGATCGGGTTGAAGACCCGATTCGTGACGCGCGCATTCGGAGGCGGGGATCCGATGAAGAAGAAAGAGCGGGAGATCCTGGCGCAGCAGGCGCTGCCGGACCTTCTCGAGAAAGAGAAACAGTTGAAGGAGTCGGCCTGGAAGCTGCGCCTGCAGAAGGCGACGGGTCAGCTCGAGAACCCGAGCCGCCTGCGGGTCGTGCGCCGCGACATCGCGCGCGTCAAGACGCACCAGCGCCGGCTCGAGCTCGCGGAGAAGAAGTGATGGAAGAGAGCGTGACCGTCCCTGCGCCCGCGCGCCACGAAGGTGGGCCGCGTGGTCTCGGACCGGATGGACCAAGACGATCGTCGTCGAAGTGGAGCGCCGCGTCGAGGACGCCGCAGTACCGGCGGACGATCCGGCGGACGAGCCGCTTCCTCGCGCACGACGAGCGGAGCGAGGCCCACGTCGGGGATCGGGTTCGGATCGAGGAGACGCGCCCGCTCTCGCGCCGGAAGCGCTGGCGGCTGCGCGAGATTCTGGTGAAGGCGGAGGCCTAGCCCATGATCCAGATGGGAACGATCCTCGAGGTCGCGGACAATTCCGGCGCGCGGCGGATCGCCTGCATCCGGATGCGCGGCGGCTCGGCGGGGCGCTACGCGCGCCTGGGCGACGTGATCACGGCCTCGGTCAAGGAGGCCGCGCCGGATTCGCCCGTTCGTCGAGAAGCACGGCAAGCGGGTCGTGCGGGCCGTCATCGTGCGGACTCGGCGCAACCACCGCCGCCGCGACGGTTCCTACATCCGCTTCGACGACAACGCGGCGGTTCTGATCTCGAACGAAGGGGAGCCCGTCGGGACGCGCGTCTTCGGGCCGGTGGCCCGGGAGCTGCGCGAGAAGAAGTTCATGAAGATCATTTCGCTCGCACCGGAAGTGCTCTGATGAAGAGGACTCGACTGAAGAAAGACGACCTCGTCGTCATCACGGCGGGGAAGGATCGCGGACGGCAGGGCAAGATCCTGAGCGATCCTGCCCCGCAAGGGACGGGTCATCGTCGAGCGCGTGAACCTGATCAAGAGGCACACGCGCCCCAACCCGTCGCGCAACATCGCCGGGCGGCATCTCCGAGAAGGAGGCCCCGATCGCGATCTCGAACGTGATGCTGGTCGACCCGGACCGGAACGTTCCGACGCGCGTCGGGCGCCGCCGGGACAAGGAGGGCAACCTCGAGCGCTTCGCCAAGAAGAGCGGAGCGGCGCTGGCGTAGGGCGGCAAGCAGGGGTCAGGGGCTGGGGGTTAGGGGCGAGGGAAGAAGAAGAGGGTCGAAGACAGATGGCAGCGAGACTGAAAGAACGATATGCGGCGGAGGTCGCTCCGGCTCTCAAGAAGGAGCTCGGGATCTCGCAACCCGATGGCCGTGCCGCGCCTCGAGAAGATCGTGCTGAACATGGGCCTGGGCGAGGCGGTCGGCAACCCGAAGATCATGGAGGGGGCCGTCGAGGAGCTCTCGGCCATCGCCGGGCAGCGCGCCGTCGTGACGCGCGCGAAGAAGGCGATCGCGACCTACAAGCTGCGCGCCGGGATGCCGATCGGCGCCCGCGTGACGCTGCGCGGGCGAGCGGATGTACGAGTTCCTCGACCGGCTCATCAACATCGCGCTCCCGCGGGTGCGCGACTTCCGAGGCGTTTCGACCAAGGCGTTCGACGGCCGCGGCAACTACACCCTCGGGATCCGCGACCACTTCATCTTTCCGGAGATCGACTATTCCCGGACCGACAAGTCGAAGGGATTGAACGTCACGATCGTGACGACCGCCGGGCGGGACGACCGGGCGCGGGCGCTGCTCGCGCGAGCTCGGCATGCCGTTCGGCAAATAGAGGTATCGATGGCGACTCGAGCAATGAGAATCAAGGCGGCCAGGAAGCCGAAGTTCATGACGCGAACCGTGCGTCGCTGCCGCGTCTGCGGCCGGCCGCGCAGCGTTCTGCGCCGCTTCGGCCTCTGCCGCATCTGTTTTCGCCAGAACGCGTCGGCGGGATACATCCCCGGCGTCGTGAAGGCTTCCTGGTAGGGCGAACAATGAACATCAACGATCCGATCAGCGACCTGTTGAACCGGCTGCGCAACGCGATGCGGTCCGGCCACGACCGCGTCGACCTGCCCGCCGCCCGCTTGAAGGAAGACCTTCTGAAGGTCCTGGCCGAGGAGGGCTACATCGCGTCGTACCGCCGCGTCGAAGAGAACGGGAGGCCCGTGCTCCGGGTGGGCCTCAAGTACGACGGGGAGGGCGAGCCGGTCATCGGCGGGCTCGAGCGCGTCTCGCGGCCCGGCCGTCGGGTCTACGCCGCGGCCAAGGAGATTCCCGAGGTCCTCGGCGGGCTCGGCATCTCCATCGTTTCGACTTCGAAGGGGATTCGCACCGGCCGCCAGGCTCGCGAAGAGCGCCTGGGCGGCGAGATCCTCTGCAAGGTCTGGTAGGGGGAGACGCCGTGTCGCGCATTGGAAGATTGCCGATCGCGATCCCGAAAGGGGTCGAAGTCCGGGCGGACAAGGAGTCCGTGCGGGTCAAGGGCCCCAAGGGGGATCTCGCCAACCGAATCCCGCCCGGCCTCGCCGTGGCCGTCGAGAACAACGAGGTCCGCATCACGCGCTCGAACGACGAGCCGCAGCAGCGGGCGTTTCACGGCCTCCTGCGGAGCCTGCTCGCGAACGCCGTGACGGGCGTCACGAAGGGTTTCACGCGGGAGCTCGAGATCGTCGGCGTCGGATACAAGGCGGAGCTGAAGGGGAAGGCGGTGCTCTTCTCGCTCGGCTACTCGCATCCGATCGAGTTCCCGATCCCCGAAGGAATCGCGGTCGCGCTCGACGCGAAGGCGGGCAAGCTGACGGTGACGGGCGCGGACCGGCAGAGGGTCGGTCAGACGGCGGCCGAGATCCGCAAGCTCCGGGTCCCCGATCCCTACAAGGCGAAGGGCATCAAGTACGCCGAGGAAGTCATCCGCCGGAAGGTCGGCAAGGCGGGCGGGAAGTAGGCCATGAAATCGGAAGAGCGAGTCGAAGCGCGCCGGCGGGTGCGGGTCCGAATCCGGCACAAGTTGAAGGGCTCGGAGAAGCGGCCGCGACTGGCCGTCTTCAAGAGCGGCCGGCACATCTACGCCCAGGTCATCGACGACGCGAGCGGCCGAACGCTGGCGCACGCTTCCACCCTCGACGCGGGCCTGCGCCAGGGGAAGGCGAGCGCCAACCTCGCGGGGGCCAAGAACGTCGGGAAGCTCGTGGCCGAGCGGGCCAAGCAGAAAGGCGTCGCGCGCGTCGTCTTCGACCGCGGCGGCTACATCTACCACGGCAAGGTCAAGGCGCTGGCGGAAGCCGCCCGCGAGGGGGGCCTGGAGTTCTGAGCATGTCGGCGGCAATCGGCCGCCGGCCGAGTGAGGGTACGCATGTTCCGAGAGTCGAGGAACCGGCATGAGCAGTAACCGCGGGGGGGGTCCGCGCGCGCCCCGGGAGCGCGAGAAGGAACGCGACGCGCAGGGTCGCGAGTTGATCGACCGCGTCGTCCACATCAACCGCGTGACGAAGGTCGTCAAGGGCGGCAAGAACTTCTCTTTCTCGGCGCTCGTCGTCGTCGGCGACGGGCAGGGCCGGGTCGGCTACGGCTCGGGCAAGGCGAAGGAAGTTCCGATGGCCATCAAGAAGGGGATCGAGATGGCCAAGAAGAACATGCGGGCGGTGTCCCTGAAGGGCACGACGATCCCGCACGCCGTCATCGGCCGTTTCGGAGCGGGCCGCGTGCTGCTGAAGCCGGCCGCGGCGGGCACCGGCGTCATCGCGGGCGGGCCGGTTCGGGCCGTACTCGAGTCCGTGGGAATCGCGGACATCCTGACGAAGTCACTCCGGACGACCAACCCGCACAACGTGATCAAGGCCACGTTCGACGGCCTGCGGCAGCTGAAGAACGAGGACGAGATCCGGCGCCGGCGGGGCTTGGGAGCCGCGGCGAGCGAGGCGCGGACGTGATCGACGCCGAGAAGGAGCTCGCGAAACTGACCGCGTCGGCCGGAAAGCCCGCGAGCAAGAAGGCCGAGAAGGCGCCGAAAGCCTCCGCGACGCTCACGCTCCGTCAGATCCGGAGCGGAATCTGCACCCCGAAGGACCAGAAGGCGACGCTTCGGGGCCTCGGGCTCTCGGCGTCCGGGCCAGAGAGTGGTGCGCCCGGATTCCCCCGCGATTCGCGGAATGGTCCACAAGGTCAGCCACCTCGTGGAGATCGAAAAGAGCTAAGACTATGGTCGAGAAGAAGAAGTCGACGACGCGCAAGCCGGAAGCGGCGAAGAAGGCCGCGCCGGCCCGGCGCAAGGCGGGGGCGCCGGTTCGGAGCAAGGCGAAGAGCGCCCGGGCGGCGAGCCCGGCGCCGGAGTCCCGGCCCCCCGCGGAGCGGCCGCGCCCGGCCGCCGCGGAGCCACGAATCGCCGCCGCAGGGACCGCACGGCCTCGCTCCCTCTCCGGGTGCGACGCACTATCGCAAGCGCGTCGGCCGCGGACCCGGTTCCGGCCACGGCAAGACGGCCGGCCGCGGGAACAAGGGTCAGAAGTCGCGGACCGGCTACCGCCACCAGCGCGGGTTCGAGGGGGGCCAGATGCCCCTTCATCGCCGCGTTCCCAAGCGGGGATTCACGAACATCTTCCGCGTCGAGTACGACATCGTCAACTCTCGGAGATCTCGATCGGTTCGAGGCGGGCTCGGCCGTGACGCCCGAGTCGCTCGCGGCGGCGCGGCTCTCGCGCGCAGCCGCCGGCCGATCAAGATCCTCGGAGACGGAGAGATCGGCAAGGCGCTGACCGTCTCGGCGCACAAGTTCTCGGCGGGCGCGCAGGCCAAGATCGAGGCGGCCGGCGGGCGCTGCGAGGTGATTCCGCGTTGAACGCCCTTCAGAGCTTCGTCAACATCTTCAACATCCCCGATCTGCGCAAGCGGATCATCTTCACGTTCCTCCTGCTTGCGGTCTACCGGCTCGGGGCGCACATCCCGACGCCCGGGATCGATCCGGGCGCGCTCCACGCGTTCTTCCAGGGCACGGCCGGAGGGGCGCTCGGTTTCCTCGACATCTTCTCGGGCGGGGCGCTGCGGCGGCTCTCGGTGTTCGCGCTCGGGATCATGCCCTACATCTCGGCGTCGATCATCCTGCAGCTGCTGACGGTCGTCTGGCCCTATCTCGAGAAGCTCTCCAAGGAAGGAGAGATGGGGCGCAAGAAGATCACGCAGTACACGCGCTACGGGACGGTGCTGCTCTCCGTCATCCAGGCGACCGGCATCGCGTTCTGGCTGGAGAAGCAGAGCCCCAACGGCGCCAAGCTCGTGCCGCATCCGGGCTGGGGCTTCCGGCTGATGACGGTGCTGACGCTCACGACCGGGACGATCTTCATCATGTGGGTCGGCGAGCAGATCACCGAGCGCGGGGATCGGCAACGGGATCTCGCTCATCATCTTCGCCGGGATCGTCGTCCGCTTGCCGTCGGCGATCTTCGGGCTCTTCGATCAGTTGAGGAGCGGGAACCTCCGGATCCTGACGCTGATCGGCATCCTCGCTTTCATGGTGGCGATCATCGCGGTGATCGTCTTCGTCGAGCGGGCCCAGAGGCGGATTCCCGTCCAGTACGCCAAGCGGGTCGTCGGGCGTCGCGTCTACGGCGGCCAGAACACCTACCTGCCGCTGCGGGTCAACACGGGGGGCGTCATCCCGATCATCTTCGCGATCTCGATCATCCAGCTGCCGGCCTACGTGGCGCAGCTCTCGGGCGCGGACTGGATGAAGAAGGTGGCGAGCTCGCTCTCGCAGGGGCAGCCGCTCTACGTGCTCCTCTACGCTTTCGGCATCCTCTTCTTCTGCTACTTCTACACGTCGATCGTCTTCAACCCGACCGACACGGCCGACAACATGCGCAAGTACGGCGGCTTCATCCCGGGGATCCGGCCCGGGCAAGAAGACGGCGGACTACATCGACACCGTCCTCTCCCGGCTGACGATCATCGGGCGCGCTGTACCTGACGTTCGTGGCGCTCCTGCCCGACTTCCTGGCGAGCGGCTTCAAGGTCCAGTCCATCCCCTGGATCGGCCCGCCGCTCGACGCGGTCCTGCCGCAGTTCTTCACGCAGGGCCTGAACGTCCCCTTCTACTTCGGCGGGACCTCGCTCCTGATCGTCGTCGGCGTGGCGATGGACACGGTCCAGCAGGTCGAATCGAAGCTGGTCGAGCACCACTACACCGGGTTCCTGAAGAAGAGCCGGATCCGGGGGCGGCGGGGCTGATGCGCGATTCTGTTTCTGGGCCCTCCGGGCAGCGGCAAGGGGACGCAGGCCAGGCTCCTGGCCGGAGCGCTGGTCGATCCCCGACGATCTCGACCGGCGACATCCTCCGGGAGGCGGTCCGGCGCGGACACGCCGCTCGGCCGGCAGGTCCAGAGCGGTCATGGAGCGGGGCGAGCTCGTCCCCGACGCGACGATGATCGCCCTGGTCCGGGAGCGGCTCGCGGCGCCGGACGCGCGGCAACGGCTTCATCCTGGACGGGTTTCCGCGCACCGTGGCGCAGGCCGTGGCCCTGGAGCGCGAGCTCGCCGGAAATGGAAGCGGGCATCTCCGCCGTTATCAACCTTCTCGTGCCGGAGTCGGTGCTGATCGAGCGGCTCCGCGGGCGGTCGGGCGCGGAGGACCGCGCCGACGACCGGCCGGAGGCGGTGCCGAGCGGCTGCTGGTCTATCAGGAGAAGACGGAGCCTCTGCTGTCGAGTTCTTCCGGCAGCGGCGGCTCCTGTCCGAGGTGCCGGGGGTGGGCGAGGTTTCCGAGATCGCCGGGACGGATCGACCGGGCGCTCGCGGCGTTTCGGTCGCAGGGGGCGGCATGATCACGGTCCGGGGAGCCGACGAGCTGCGGAAGCTCGAAGAGGCCTCGCGGGTCGTGCTCGAGACGCTCGACCAGGTCGTCGCGGGCGGTCGCGCCCGGGGTCACGACGCTCGAGCTCGATCGGCATCGCCGAGGAGGAGATCCGGCGGCGCGGCGCGAAGCCGGCGTTTCTGGGGTACCGCGGATACCCGAAGACGCTCTGCACCTCGATCAACGACGAGGTGGTGCACGGGATCCCGGCGCGCGCGGGCTCTGAAGGAAGGGGACATTCTCGGAATCGACTGCGGGGCGGTCGTGGACGGGCTACTACGGCGACGCGGCGCGGACGGTCGGGGTCGGCCGGATCGACGCCGAGCGGGAGAAGCTCCTGCGGGTGACGCGGCGAGGCGCTCGCCGCGGGGATCGCCGCCGCGCGCCCCGGGCGGGCGCGTCTCGGACATCGGGGCGGCGATCGAGGCGATTGCGCTCGGCCACGGCTACGGCGTCGTGCGCGACTTCGTCGGCCACGGCGTCGGGACCGCGCTCCACGAGGAGCCGCAGGTCCCCAACTACGGGCCGGCGGGCCGGGGCGCGCGCCTCAAGGCCGGCATGGTGATCGCGATCGAGCCGATGTTCAACCTGGGCCGGGCCGAGGTGACCGTGGACAAGGACGGCTGGACCGTGCGGACCCGCGACGGGAGCGCTTCGGCGCACTTCGAGTACACGGTCGCGCTGGAGCCGGAGCGGAGCGGTCATCCTGGGCACGGGGTCGCATCGCGGCCGCCGCGTCCGCGGCGCCGGCCGGGGTCGGTCGCGGCCGGGGTGACGGCGTGAGCAAGGAAGAGGCGATCGAAGTCATGGCGACGGTCGTGGAGCCTCTGCCGAACGCGATGTTCAAGGTGGAGCTCGAGAACAAGCACCAGGTGCTGGCGCACATCTCGGGCAAGATGCGGAAGAACTTCATCCGGATCCTGCCCGGGGACAAGGTGCTCGTCGAGCTTTCGCCTTACGATCTGACGCGGGGTCGGATCATCTATCGGTACAAGTAGGAGCCGACCATGAAAGTGCGAGCGTCGGTCAAGAAAATTTGCGCCAAGTGCAAGATCGTTCACCGCAAAGGGGTCGTGCGCGTCATCTGCTCGATCCCCAAGCACAAGCAGCGGCAGGGATAGCCGAGGTCAGAGGAAAGGGATATGGCACGAATCGCAGGCGTCGATCTGCCGCTCAACAAGCGCGTCGAGATCGGGCTGACCTACATCTTCGGGATCGGTCGGTCCAAGTCGAATTTCATCCTGGAGAAGGCGGACGTGCGGCCCGACACGCGCGTCAAGGACCTGTCCGAGGAGGAGGTCGTCCGGATCCGCAAGGTGATCACCGACGACGTCAAGGTGGAGGGCGACCTCCGCAAGGACGTCGCGATGGACATCAAGCGGCTGATGGACATCGGCTGCTACCGGGGCATGCGGCACCGGCGCAACCTCCCCGTGCGGGGGCAGCGGACGCACACGAACGCGCGCACCCGGAAGGGGCCGCGCAAGCAGACGATCGCCGGCAAGAAGAAGGCGACGAAGAAGTAGGCACTCGAGACTCGGAGAGAAGACATGGCTGAAGCCACCACGGCAACTGCGGTCCCCGAGAAGGGCGCGAAGCCCGCCAAGGGCAAGCGCGTTCGCGCCGCCAAGAAAGAGAAGAAGAACGTCCCGCACGCGATCGCGACGGTGCAGGCGTCCTTCAACAACACGATCATCGCGATCGCCGACCAGGAGGGGGGCGTCCTCGCCTGGTCCTCGGCCGGCCGGATCGGCTTCAAGGGCTCCCGCAAGGGAACCCCGTTCGCCGCCCAGCTCGCCGCCGCCAACTGCGCCGAGAAGGCCAAGGAGCACGGCGTGCGCTCGGTGGACGTGCGCGTGACGGGGCCCGGCGCCGGCCGCGAGACCGCGATCCGCGCGCTGCAGGCCAACGGCCTCGACATCAAGTCGATCAAGGACACGACGCCGATTCCGCACAACGGATGTCGGCCGAGGAAGCGCCGAAGAGTGTAGCTTTCAGCTGTCAGCTCTCAGCTTTCAGCCGGAAACCGACTGACAGCGAGCTGACGGCTGACAGCTGATAGCTGATAGCTCGTCTGTAAACCGGCTCACGGTTCCCGGCCGGGAGGAAGGACGTAAAAGAAACGAGGGAGCCGCGGAGGGTTTCGATGGCTCGTCACACCGAGGCGGTCTGCCGGCTCTGCCGGCGCGAAGGGATGAAGCTGTTCCTGAAAGGGGACCGCTGCTTCAAGGACAAGTGCGCCGATCGAGCGCCGCAACTACCCGCCGGGCCAGCACGGCAAGCGCCGGAGCAAGCTGCTCGGCTACGGGATCCAGCTGCGCGAGAAGCAGAAGGTCAAGCGAATCTACGGGCTCCTCGAGAGCCAGTTCCGTCTCACTTTCCAGCGGGCGGAGCGGCGCAAGGGGATCACCGGGTCGAACCTGCTCGAGAACCTCGAGCGGCGGCTCGACAACGTCGTCTACGCGCTCGGCTTCGCGGCCTCGCGCGCGCAGGCGCGCCAGCTCGTGCGCCACGGGCACGTGACGGTCAACGGACGGAAGGTCACCATCCCGTCCTACGGCGTCGCCAAGGGCCAGGTCATCGCGATCAAGGAGAAGAGCCGGGCCAACGAGCAGATCAAGGCCTCGGTCGAGACGGCCCGGGCCCGCGGCGTCCCCGGGTGGCTGGACCTCTCGCCGGAGACGTTCTCCGGCACGGTCGTCGAGCTCCCCAAACGAGAGGACATCAAGCTGCCCATCCAGGAGCAGCTGATCGTCGAGCTCTATTCGAAGTAACCGCGGCAACGGAGGAGAGATCCCATGACGCTCTGGAAAGGCTTTCAAAAACCGAAGCGGCTCGAGGTCGGACACGGAGACGCTGACGAGCACCTACGGGAAGTTCTACGCGCAGCCGTTCGAGCGCGGATTCGGCACGACGATCGGCAACGCGCTGCGTCGCGTGCTGCTCTCCTCGATCGAGGGCGCGGCGATCACGGCGGTCAAGATCGAGGGGGTGCTCCACGAGTTCTCCTCGCTGCCCGGCGTCGTCGAGGACGTGACCGACATCATCCTGAATCTGAAGCAGATCCCGATCAAGATGCACACGACCGAGGAGAAGATCCTGACGCTCGACGTCGAGCGCAAGGGGAAGGTCACGGCGGCCGATCTGCAGGGGGACTCGACGATCGAGATCCTCGACCCCGCGGCGCCGATCGCGACCCTCTCGGAGAACGGGAAGCTCCAGATGGAGCTGCGCGTCTCGATGGGGCGCGGCTACGTCTCGGCCGACAAGAACTTCGACGAGGACATGGGCATCGGCTACATCCCGATCGACTCGGTCCACTCGCCGGTGCGCCGCGTGCAACTACCACGTCGAGGCGGCCCGCATCGGCCAGGCGACCGACTATGACCGGCTGGTGCTCGAGGTCTGGACCAACGGCACCGTCACGCCGGCCGACGCGGTCGGGCTCGCGGCCATGCTCCTGCGCGACCACCTGACGATCTTCGTCAACGCCGAGCACGAGACCGCGCTCGAGGGCGTGGCGGAGGGGGAGCTGCCCGGAGAACCTCGCGGAGTACCTGAACAAGTCCGTGGACGAGCTCGAGCTCTCCGTGCGCAGCGCCAACTGCCTGAAGAACGCCGGGCATCCGGACGATCCGCGACCTCGTGCAGAAGACGCGAGCGGGACATGCTCGAGACGAAGAACTTCGGGCGCAAGTCCTTGAACGAGATCCGCGACATCCTGCGGCCGATGGGCCTGTCGCTCGGGATGGAGCTCGAGCCGGCCGAAGCGAAGAGCGAGTAAGCCGCCATGATGCACAACCGAGCCGGGCGCAAGCTCCGGCGAACGACGCCCCATCGCCTGGCGATGTTCTCGAACCAGCTCCAGTCGCTGATGACGCACGAGCGGATCCAGACGACGCTGACCAAGGCCAAGGAGCTGCGGCCGCTGGCCGAGCGTCTGATCACGATCGGCAAGAACGACGGCATGGCGGCGCGGCGGCAGGGTGGCGCGATGGATCCCGGACCGGACGACCGTCAAGAAGGTCTTCGAGACGATCTGCGCCCGCGGTTCGTGGACCGGCCGGGCGGCTACACGCGGATCCTGCGCCTCGGGTCCCGAAAGGGGGACGCGGCCGAGGCGGCGATCCTGGAGTTCGTGGACTACAAGTTCGAGGCGAAGGAGAAGGCGCCGCGCACGGAATCGCTCTCCGATCGAGCCCGGCGGGCCTCCGGCGGTCGCGTCGAGACCGTGCGCAAGGAGAAGCCGGAGGACGCCGAGGCGGCGCCCGAGGCTCCGAAGCCGCCGAAGAAGGCGCGCCCCACGCGCGGGGACGCCGGCCGCGCGGCGGCCGAAGGCCGCCCCCAAGAAGGGCCCGAGCCGCACGGGGCACACGAAGAGAGGCGAGTAGCGACAAATCGGATCAACGGGGTCATCGGATCATCGGGCGATCGGAGGGCTCCTTCGATGAACCGATGGACCGATGACCCGATCGCCCGATCCGCGAGGCTCGCTCGCGCGCGAAGGGCCGCTCTCCTCTGGGGTCTCTTCCTCCTCGCCCTGACCTCCTGGCCGTCGCCGCCGACGGTCCCCGTCCTCTCGGGCATCCCCTCGATCGACAAGGTCGTCCACGCGCTCCTCTACGGTGTGGAGGGCGGGCTCCTCCTGCGGGCGATCGCCTGGCCGGGGCTTCCGGGGCCGACGCTCGGACGCGCGCTTTGCGTCGTCGGCGCTCTCGCGGTCTTCGGCACGGCCGACGAGACGCACCAGGCCTTCATCCCGGGGCGCTCGATGGAGGGGCGGGACGCGCTGATGGACACCGCGGGCGCGGCGATCGGGACGGCGGCGGCGTGGGTGGGGAGACGGAGAAGGGACTCGCGAGCCGAAAGGCTCAGGCGGGAAGCTCGGGATCCCTCGCTTCGCTCGGGATGATTTCGCGCGCCGGCTGCGCGGAGCGCGAAATCACTTCTTGAAGAAGCCTCCGCCCGCGGCGGCCTTGCCGCCCTGTTCCGCCATCATGACCCGCTGGTTCAGCTCCTTGATCCGCTCGTTCAACTGGGCGATCTTCTGCTGGAAGTCGCGCGTCGAGCGCTCGTTCTCGGCCTTCAGGCGCCCGACCTCCTCCTCCATCTCGCCGATCGACTGTTCGCGGGCCTGGGTCACGCGGCGCTGCTCCCGGCAGCTCCGTCACGTAGCGCGCGACTTCCTCTTCCTTCTCCGCAGAGGCGCAGCTTCCACTTCTCTTCCTGCTCCTCGTAGAGCCTCTTGACGTCCATCAGCTGCGTGATCGCGGAGAAGTCGTTGTCCGAAGCCATGAGGCCACCTCTCTGGTCCTCCTCGATCTGCGGGAAGAGCTTCCGCAGCTTCAAGGAGAGGTCTTCCGGGTCGGTCGAGAGCTGCATCGCCCGCTCGTAGGTGATCCGGCCGTTGACGAGCAGCGCGATGAGCGACTGGTTCATCGTCTGCATCCGGTAGTAGCCGACCGAGGTCTCGATCTCGTCGTGGATCTCCTTGGTCTCGCCGCGCTCGATGTGCTTGGCGATCTTCGGAGAGTTGATCATGATCTCGCAAACCGGCGACGAGTCCCGAACCGTCCGACTTCTCGATCAGGCGCATCGAGACGATCGCGCGCAGGACCAGGGCGAGCTGCGAGCGGAGCTGCTGCTGCTGGCCGACCGGGCACGTGTCGAGGATGCGGTCGATCGACTGGCCGGCGCTGTTCGTGTGGAGCGTCGAGAAGACGAGGTGGCCCGGTCTCGGCCGCCGTGATGACGGTCTGGATCGTCTGCCAGTCGCGCATCTCGCCGACCATGACGACGTCCGGGTCCTGCCGGAACATGTTCTTCAAGGCCTCGGCGAAGGCCGGGGGTGTCCGTCGACGACCTCGCGCTGGGAGACGGCGGCCTTCCCGTCGGCGAAGAGGTACTCGATCGGGTCCTCGATGGTGACGATGTGGACCGGACGCTTCTCGATGATCGACCGCATGATGGCCGCGAGCGTCGTGGACTTGCCCGAGCCGGTCGGCCCGGTGATGAGCACGAGCCCGGCGGGAATGTGGACGAAGGTCTCGAGGACCTCGGGCAGTCCGAGCTCCGCGATCTCCGGGATCTTGAACGGGATGCGGCGGAAGACGGCCGCGATCGACCCGCGCTGGACGTAGAGGTTCGCGCGAAAGCGCGCGACACCCGTCACGCCGTAGCCGATGTCCACCGACTGGTGCTGCTTCGAGCTTCTGCTTCTGAGCGCGGCGTCAGGATGCCGAGGAGCATCTCCTCGAGGTCCTTGGGCTGCAGCGCCTCGGTGTTGATCGGGATCAACTTTCCCTTGACCCGAAGCAGCGGCGGGCGCATCGGCTTCAAGTGGAGGTCGGACGCCTCCTTCTTGGCCATGAACTTCAGAAGCTCGGCGAGAGTCAAAGTTGGCGAATTATAGCGCGTTCGGCGCGCACCAAGTTAGGCCGAATTTCTGAAGGGAGAGTGACTTCAGATAGCACCCTTCTTCGGAATTCTCACCGGAATTCCTTAGGAACTTCGGCGCCCTCGCCCGGCCGCGCTCGTTGCGAGAGCCAGCGGCGGGCCTGCGCTCTCGATCGAATGCGTCCCGAGGCCGCCTCGATTCCGAGCTCCCGCAGGAGCTCGCCGACCCTCGGGCCGGCCGCGAGCCTTGCCCACGCCATGACGTCTCGCCCGCTGACTCTCGGCGCCGCGCGGCGCCGCCGTCCGAGCCGCTTCAGGCGCTCGGCGACGGCCCGGCCGCGGGGGCCGAGGGCCGAGAGGAGCATTCGGGCCGCCGGCGCCAGCGGGCCCGCGTCGTAGATCCAGGCCCAGGCGGCCCGGCCGGAGGGCTCCCGGCGAGCCTCGGCGACGCAGCTCCAGAAGCCGCGCCGCGTCGGAGGCCTCCCGGCGGGACGAACCTCCGTTTCGAGAGCCAGTGGCGTGCCGGACCCGAGGAGAGGCCGGCGGCGTCGGCGATCGCCGCCAGGCGAACGATCCGGCGGACCTCGGCCGGAGAGCCGGCGGAGCGTTCGCATCGAGCCGCGCCAGTCGGCGAGCCGCCTCCCGCAGGCGCGGTCGGAGCGTCGAGGTCGAGGGCCGGCGGCAGCAGGCGCGTCCGCGCCGCCCAGCGAAAGGCGGGGGCGACCGTCGCGGCGGAGAGGAGCTTGCCGAGCTCCGTGGCGATCCTCTCGGGCGCCACGGTCCGAAGCGCCGGCGCGACCCGGCGGCAGGCCTTCTCGGTGTCCCGGTCCGGGCGCAGGCCGTGCGTCGCGAAGAACCGAGCCGCCCGGAAGGCCCGCAGCGGATCTTCCGCGAGGTTTTCCTCCCGCACCCGGCGCAGGCGGTGCCGGGCGATGTCCGCGGCGCCGCCGAAGGGATCGAGCCAGTCGCCGGTCGAGAGGTCGATCGCCAGCGCGTTCGCCGTGAAGTCGCGGCGCGCGAGGTCGGCCTCGATCGAATCGCCGACGAGGTCGGCCAGATCGAGTGAGGCGCTCCCGGCGACCCGGACGACCCGCGGCGATTCCTCGGAGAGGAGGACGGTCCGGCCGAGCCCCCGGGCTTCGAGCTCCCGCGCGATTCCCTCGGAGTCGCGCGCGACCGCGACGTCCACGTCCGGGGCGGGGAGCCCCATCAGGCCGTCGCGCGGCGCCCCGCCGACGAGCCAGGCGCGGACGCCCCGGCGCCGGACCAGTCGCCGCAGGGCCGCGACCGGTCGCCGCCGGAGCAGGCGGGCGGAAACGGCCGATTTCTTTCGGTGGAAAGCCAGGTTTGCCGTATCGATGTTCGGAATCCTCCCGAAAGTTCTTTAGAATTGTTCGAATGGCGTCCGACCGAACCGTCACGCGAGAAGTGGTCCGAAAGGTCGCCGCCCTCTCCCGGCTGCGGGTCCCCGACGAAGAGCTCCCCCTCTGGACCGAGCAGCTCTCGCGGATTGTCTCCTACATCGACCAGATCGAGCAGATCCCCGAGGAGGCCTTCCCGCCGGAAGCCGAGGCCCCGGCGACGCCGTTGCGCCCGGACGAGCCGGTTCCCGGCGCAGGCCCCGCCGCCCTCGAGGCCAACGCGCCGAAGCGCTTCGAGGGATTCGGCGTGGTTCCCCGGGTGGTCGGAGGCGACTGATGGAGGGGGTGCGCTCGGTCGCGGCGGCGGTCGGCGGCCGCACCCGCTCGGCGGTCGAAGTGGCGCGGGAGGCTCTGGATCGGATCGAACGGCTGAATCCCCGGCTCGGGTCGTTTCTGGAAGTTTCGTCCGAGAGAGCCCTCTCGGAGGCGGCCGCCGTGGACGCGCGCGTGGCGGCGGGGGAGAGGCTTCCGCTCGCGGGCGTGCCCCTGGCGATCAAGGACAACATCTGGGTCGACGGCCGCCTGGCGACCTGCGCGTCGCGCATCCTGGGATCGTTTCGGCCGCCCGGCGGACGCGACGGCCGTCGAGCGCCTCCGCCGGGCCGGCGCCGTCTTCGTCGGCAAGACGAACCTGGACGAGTTCGCCATGGGCTCTTCGACGGAGAACAGCGCCCGGCAATTGACGCGAAACCCCTGGGACCGGGAGCGCATCCCCGGCGGCTCTTCCGGCGGGAGCGCCTCGGCCGTCGCGGCGCGGATGGTCCCCGGAGCGCTCGGGTCCGATACCGGAGGCTCGATCCGCCAGCCCGGCGCGTGCTGCGGGGTGGTCGGAATGAAGCCCTCCTACGGCCGGGTCTCGCGATACGGGCTCGTGGCGTTCGGCTCTTCGCTCGACCAGATCGGTCCCCTGACGCGCGAAGTCTCCGACGCGGCGCGGCTGTACGCGGTGATGGCGGGGGCCGACCCGCGCGATTCGACCGCCGCGGCCGTCCCCGTGGGGGATCCGGAAGGGGCCCTCGAACGCGGGGTCTCGGGCATGCGGGTCGGCTTTCTCGCGGAGGCCGAGTCGGAGGGGCTCGATCCCCGGGTCGCCGAGAATCTCGAGGCGTGCCGCCGCGCCTTCGAGCGGGCCGGCGCCCGGGTGACGACCGCCTCGGTGCCCCGTGCGGGCGCCGCGATCGCGATCTACTACGTCGTCGCGTCAGCGGAGGCCTCCTCCAACCTGGCTCGCTACGACGGCGTGCGTTACGGCCCGCGCGCGTCGGACGCGGATCCGACCTCGCTCTACGTCGAGACGCGCACGCGTGGCTTCGGGCCGGAGGTCAAGCGACGCATCCTGCTCGGCACCTTCGCGCTCTCCGCGGGATACTACGAGGCCTACTACGGCCGCGCGATGCGGGCGCGGGCGCTCCTCGATCACGACTTCGAGGAGGCGTTCCGGAAGGTCGACGTGATCGTGTGCCCGTCGATCCCGTCGCCGGCGTTCCGGCTCGGCGAGAAGGTCGACGATCCGCTCCAGATGTATCTCTCCGACGTCTTCACGGTCCCCGCCTCGCTCGCGGGGCTGCCGGCCGTATCCGTCCCTTCCGGCCTTTCGCCGGAAGGCCTGCCCGCTCGGCCTCCAGGTCGTCGCCCCGCGCTTCGAGGAGGAGCGGATGTTCGCGGCGGCCCGGGCCTTCGAGCGGGAGATCGAGTTTCCGACGGACCCGCCCGCCGGGATCCGCTCGTTCGGGAGCTGACCGATGGGAGGCATGGGAGCGCTTCTGCTGGCCGCGCTCCTGCCCGCGGCCGTTTCCGCCGGCGCCGAGAAGGTCGTCGTCGTCTCGCCGAGGTCCGCGTCGCGATCAACGAAAGCAACGAGATCTTCCTCTCGGCCCGCCCGCTGCCGAACGAGGGCGTGGACGCGTTCGTCCAGCGCCTGACGGAGGATCCCCGGGCGCGTCGCGAGATCCTCGGACGGGACGCGGCAGCGCCGCCTCCTGCGCCGCGACACGTACTATCGGATTCCGTACGCGCTCCTTTCCCCGAGCTACCGGAAGATCGCGATCGAGGCGCTCTTCCCGAACGACACGGCCGACGCGGGCGGCTGGTCGCACCGCGTGGCGGCGGTCCCCGGCCGGCCGGAGAGCCTCTGGCGGATCGCGGAGTGGTTCACCGGGGACGGGGGCAAGTACCGGGAGATCCGCGAGGCCGGGAAGATCGCGTCGCTCGAGACCGAGAAGGGGCAGATCGTTCGGATCCCGGCGGCGCTGCTCCTCCCGGTCTTCCGGACCGCCGCGGCCGGTCTCTCCCCGCCGTCCGTGCCGCTCGAGTTCGGTTCGGACGAGGAGGGGCGCTACGGGCTCTACCGGCTGCAGAAGGGGGAGGCCCTCTACTCGGCGGTCGTCGTTCGGTTCACGGGCCGCGTGCATGCGGAGGACGTCAACGAGAAGGCGGCGGAGATCGCCCGGAGGAGCGGGATCGAGGACGTGCGCGCGATCCCGGTCGGATTCGCGGTGAAGATCCCGATCGACGACCTCGCCGCCGAGTTCCGGCCTGCCGGGCGATCCGGAGCGGATCGAGGAGGAGAACGCGCGGCTCGAGGCGGCCCAGTTCGCCAACCGCGTCCGCGCGATCGACCTGACCGGCGTGACCGTCGTGCTCGACGCCGGCCACGGCGGGCGGGACACCGGTGCGATGGTGGAGGGGGTCGAGGAGGCGCGGCAGGTGTACGACCTCGCCTGCCGGGTCGAGACCCTGCTCGAGAAGCACACGAAGGCCCGCGTCGTGCGGACTGTGAAAGGAGGACAAGCCCTGCTCGCGCTCGCGGTCCGATGCGGACTCGGACTGGCGAACGGCGCGGGTGCTGACGACGCCCCCCTACGATCTGGAGGACGCCGTGGCCGGAGTGAACTTCCGCTGGTATCTGGCCAACTCCGTGCTCCGCCGGGTGGCGAAAGACGGGGGCTCCGAGGATCGAACCGTGTTCGTCTCGCTGCACGCCGACTCGCTCCACCCGGCGGTGCGCGGTCTCATGGTCTACGTCCCCGGCGAGAAGTTCCTGCGCGGCACGTACGGCAAGTCGGGAGCCCCGTACGACTCCCGCCGGGAGGTCCGGGAGGCGCCGCGCGTCTCCTTCTCGCGGCGCGAGCGGATCCAGTCGGAGGGCATGTCGCGGGACTTCGCCGAGCGGATCGTCGCGGCCTTCCGGGCGGCCGGCCTGCCGCTTCACGACTTCCAGCCGGTGCGGCAGAACGTGATCCGGGGCGGGAGCGAGTGGGTGCCGGCGATCCTCCGGTACAACCGGATTCCGACGCGCGTGCTCGTCGAGGTCTGCAATCTGAACAACCCCGAGGACCGCAAGCTCCTGGTCACGCCGGCGTTCCGCGACCGCGTGGCGCGGGCGGTCGTCTCGGGGCTCGTGGACTTCTACGGCGGCCGGGGACGGGACGTGGTGGCTACGGCCAAGTCGGAGCCGCCAGCCGAGGCCCCGCGGCCGCAGAGCGGGGAGACCCGAGACTCGAGCCGCTGACGCGGAGCCGGGTCAGCCCGAGGGGGTCGGGCGCGGCGGAGGCGGGAGCTCGTTGACGAAGGCCACCCACGCCGGGTCGTTCGCGATCGGGCTGAAGGCCGGATCGGATCGGAGCGCTTCCCGGTCGGGGGGCTCGCCCCCCTCCGTCAGCGACTTCAGGGCGGAGACCGCGCCCGCCGCGTCGCCGGTCCGGGCGCGGACGCGCGCTTCGATCTCGGCGCCGCGAACGCCCCCGCCCGTCATCTCTCGCGCGCGCCGGAGCGCGTCGAGGGCCGCCGGCGTCTCTCCGAGGTTCGCCTCCGTCGCCGCCAGGACCCCGAGGGTGTCCGGATCCGGTCCGGTCGCCTCGAGATACCGGTCGAGCAGAGCCCTCGCCTCGCGGTTCTTCCCTTCCGCGAGGTCGAGGAGCGCGAGCTCCCGGGCCGCGCCCGGCGCGGGCTGTCGGGCGGCGATCGCCGCCTCGAGCTCCCCGCGCGCGGTCTCCGCGTCACCCCGCTCTCGGGCCGCGAGCCCCCGTTCGTAGGCGACCGCGGCGGGCGACGCTCCCGCCGCGACGGCGCGGTCCCAGTGCGACTTCGCCGCCGGGAGGTCCCCCTCGCGCTCGGACTCCCGCGCCAGACGGAGCCAGCGCTCCCAGGGGACGGACGGAAGGTTCTCGGAGACGCTGTAGGGCTCCGCGAGCGCCCGCCGAACGGAGAGGACCCCGTCGGCGGCGAAGAGGAGAGCCGGGGCCGCGGCGGTCAGGTACAACAGGCGGCGCCGTTCTCCGTCCAGGCGCCGGCGCGCGACCAGGACCACGAGCGCGATCCCGGCGAGGATCGCGAGGCGCGGCCACGCCTCCTCGCGGGCCTGCTCGCGCCGGGCGCGCGCGCGCACGGGGCTCGGTCCGAGGGCTCGCCGCGAGCGTTCGGCGAGCGAGACTCCGGAGTCCGAGAGCACCACGTCCGCGACGCGCCAGCCGGCCGGCTCCGACCGGCGAAGCGTCCAGCGTGTCTTGATCCAGCGATCGCCCGTGCGGATGCCGAGGAAGACTGCCGCCTTTCCCGCTTCTTCCCGCGCCGAGGACCAGGCGACTTCGGCCGAAGCGGGCCGGACCCCTCCGAGCGCGCCGGCGAAGGTCCTCCGGACGACGGCCCGCAGGGTCTCGCGCTGGCGCTCCGTCAACTGCTTCCAGACGGCCGGTTCGATGCGTTCCTGGAGGATCGCATCCGTTTCGAGCGCTTCGAAGAGGAGGCGCGGTTGGCCCCGCAGCGCCGCCCCCGAGATCCGCCGGGTCACTTCGGCCGCCTCTTCGAGGTCGAGGGGAGAGAGTTGGGCTTCGAGGGATGGAACGACGTTGAGGAGGATGGTGACGGTCAGGAGCGATCGGATCATTGAATCATCGGATCATCGGGTCATCGGGATCGGAGCCGATGGCCCGATGCCCCGATCACCCGATGAACCGATTCCTTCCTACGCCCCGATCGGCTCGAGGCGGGTCACGCGCGGGGAAAGCGACTCCGCAGCCCGCTCGGTCACCAGGATGTCGTCCTCGATCCGCACGCCGAAGCGGCCGGCGAGATAGATGCCGGGCTCCGACGTGAACGTCATCCCCGGCTCGAGAACCGTCGCGTCGTGCCCCACCATGTACGGGGGCTCGTGCACGTCGATCCCGAGGCCATGGCCCAGTCGGTGCGTGAAATAGGAGCCGTACCCGGCCTTCTCGATGACTCGCCGCGCGGCCGCGTCCACCTCGAAGCACGGCACGCCCGGCGCCGCCTTCTCGATCGCGGCCGTCTGCGCTTCGAGGACGACCGACCAGACCTGGCGATACTCGTCGGTCGGCTGGCCGAAGTAGGTGGACCGGGTGATGTCGTAGTAGTACCCCTCCGGACGGTCCCAGGCGTCGATCAGGACGGCCTCGTTGCGCGCGAGGGCGCGCGCGCTCGACGCCCCGTGCGGGAAGGCGGACGAGGGTCCGAACTGGACGACGTTGTCGCCCCCGAAGAGCGTCGAGATGTCCGACTCGATCGCTCCCGGAGCGAGGGCCGCGAAGGCCTTCTCGAAGCGCCGGACCGCGACGGAGATCGCGCGCCGCATCGCCTCGATCTCCTCGGGCGTCTTGACCATCCGCATGGCGCCGAAGGCAGCGGCGGCCGAGACCGGCTTCCAGCCGGCGGCGCGGGCGAGCAGGCGCTCGACGTCGTCGTACGCCGTGGACGGCTCGACCGCCAGGATCCCGCGGGCCCCCGGGAGGAGCGCAGCGCCCGCCGCGAACGCGTCCTCCGTCTCCTGCCAGGTGACGACCCGGTCGATGGCCGACATGCCGCGCAGGCGCGCCTCCTCGAAGGCGGGACAGATCATCGTGGCCTCGCCGTCCTTCGGGAGGAAGAGAGCCGTCAGCCGCTCGCTCCGATGGAAGTCGACGCCGGTCAGGTAGTAGAGATTCGAGGAGGGCGTGGCGACGAGGGCATCGGCGGAAATCGCGCCGAGCCGCGCGCGCATCGCGTCCAGCCGGCGTCGGTAGATCTCTTTCGGAAGCGGCATGGCGCCGATCCTAGCACCGCGCCCGAGCCGGGTCAGGCCCTCGATCCCGCGCCCGGCGGCGGCGGCTCCCGCAAATCCCGTCCGGTCATCTCGCGCGGCACCGGGAGCCCCTGGAGCCCGAGGATCGTGGGCGCCACGTCGGCGAGCGCGCCCCGGCGGAGCAGCGGCCGCTCCGCCGCGCCCACGAGGACGAAGGGAACGGGATTCGTGGTGTGCGCCGTGTGCGGTTGTCCCGTCTCGGCATCGATCATCTTCTCCGCGTTCCCGTGGTCGGCCGTCCAGGCGAGGATCGCGCCCCGCTCCTCGACGGCGCGCTCGACGCGGCCGAAGCACTCGTCGAGCGTCTCGATCGCGCGGATCGTCTCGGGGAGCTTCCCCGTGTGGCCGACCATGTCGGCGTTGGCGTAGTTCACGACGAACGCCGAGAGCTCGGGGCGCGCCAGCGCCTCGACCAGGCGATCGGTGATCTCCCGGGCGCTCATTTCGGGGTGGAGGTCGTAGGTCGCTCCCTTCCACGAAGGGACGAGCAGCCGCTCCTCGCCGGGCCAGGCGCGCTCGACGCCGCCGTTGAAGAAATAGGTGACGTGCGCGTACTTCTCGGTCTCGGCCAGGCGCAGATTCGCGACCCCTTCTCCCGCCCAGACCTCGGCGAGGATCTTCTCGAGGGCGAGGGGCGGGAACGCGACGGGCAGCGCGAACTCCTTCTTGTACTCGGTGAAGCAGACGAGGTGGAGGCGGGGGGTCTCGGCGCGCGGGAACTCCGCGAAGCTCGAGTCGGTCAGCGCGCGGGTCAGTTGCCGCGCGCGGTCCGCCCGGAAGTTGAAGAAGACCGCCGCGTCCCCGCCGCGCATCCCGGAGGCCGGTCCCCCCGGCGGCGCCACGACCGTCGGCTGGAGAAACTCGTCGCCTTCGCCGCGGGCATAGCCGGCCTCGACGGCGGCCTCCGCGCTCGGAGCCGCGAGGCCGCGCCCGGAGACGACGGTCTCGTAGGCGCGCGCGATCCGGTCCCATCGCGAATCCCGGTCCATCGCGTAGTAGCGGCCGCTGACCGTCGCGATCGCGCCGCCGGACGAGGCCAGGACCTCCTCGAGGCGCCGGATGTACCGGAGCGCCGAGCGGGGCGGCGTGTCGCGCCCGTCGGTGAAGACGTGCACGCGGACGCGCGGCACCCGCCGGCGGCGCGCGAGCTCGAGCAGGGCCGCGAGATGCCGCTCGTGCGAGTGCACGCCGCCGTCGGACAGAAGGCCCATCAAGTGGAGTGTCGAGCCCGGCCGCCGCGCGCGCTCGGCCGCGGCCGCGAGCGCCGGATTCTCGAAGAAGGAGCCGTCGCGGATGGCCAGGTCGACGCGGAGGAGGTCCTGGGGGACCATCCGTCCGGCGCCCAGGTTCAGGTGCCCGACTTCGGAGTTCCCCATCAGACCGGCCGGCAGACCCGACGGCTTCCCCGGACGCCTCGAGCAGCGTCCAGGGCTCCTCGGCGATCCACCGATCGAAGACGGGCTTGCGCGCGAGGGCGATGGCATTGCCCGCCGACGGCGGCGCGTAGCCCCATCCGTCGCAGATGAGGAGGAGGACCGGCCTCCGGCCCGTCAAGCGGGGGAAGGGGCGGCCCGCATGGCCCGCTCGGCTCTCGGCCGCGACAGCCGCCGCTCGACATCCGACAGGGCGTGCCGCAGCGTCATGTAGACCTCGTACGGCGAATCGAGATCCGCCCCGTCCGGGCGCCGTCGAGCCTGCCCCGCGCATCGCCATGGCGGCGAGCGTGTCGTGGCCGGCGAGCGCGCGAAGATCCTCCGCCGCGGCCGGGTCTCCCGTCTCGAGGAACGGTTCGAGCCTCGCGAGCTCGAGCAGAACGTCCTGCTGCAGCTCGTTGATCGGAGGAGGCGGCGTGGCGGCCGCCGGCAGGGTCTCGCGCGGCCGGCAGCTCCGAGAAGACCTCGGAAGGCGTCCAGAACCGGGCGCCTTCCCGGCCGAGCGCCCGCGCGACCCACTCCTCGAAGAACTCGAAGATCCCGGTCTCGCGGCGGTGCGTTCCTCCGAAGATCTCGAAGTCGAGCACGAGGCAGAGGATGTCACCGGGTGTCGCCGAAATCCAGCCGTCGAACTTCGCCGCGGAGATCGGCCACTCCTGGGAGCGCCGGTCGGAGAAGCGCGCGGAGAGGTCCGACGAGAATCGGTCGTCGCCCACGAGGACCGGCAGCGAGCCGGCGCGGTAGAGCCGGTGCCGCGCCTCGCCGGAGGGGAAGTCGGGCGACCCTTCGAGGACCGCCCCGGCGAACCCCGCCGCCGCGAGCGCCCGAGCGAGCTCCGCGGTCTGCGAGGGCTCCTCGCCTCCGAAGACCCGCGGCGCGCGTCCGAGCGCCTGGCGCGTGCGCTCCCGATGTCCGAGGACTTCCCTCGCGAGCTCGCCGTCGGAGAGCGGCCAGGGGAGGCGCCGGTGCGAGGTGGCCGAGAGGGGCTCGACGCGCCCCGTCGACACGAGGCGGCGGAAAGCCGCGAGCCTCGCGGGGAAGTTCCGCTCGAGAAGAGCGAGCAGAGAGCCCGAGAGCGCGACCGCGAAGGCGAAACGGGGCTCTTCGTCGAGCAGGCGCTCGAGCATGTCGACGGCGGGACGCAGGCTCGCCTCGTCGAGCCGCGCGAGGCGGCGCCGCCCGGCCTCGGCGTCGAAGTAGTCGTGGCGCCGGCCGACGTCGAAGTAGTTGTACGCGGCGCAACGGCCGGGGCGCGTGCGCCCGGAGGACGAGACAGATCGGCGTCATCTCGCGGCTCGAGACCGCTCGGGGCGATCGCGCCGCTCCCCGGATGCAGCTCCCGATAGACGTCGAGGACGCGCTCGGCCGAATCGCGCCAGGAGAAGCGCAGCACCTCGCGCCGCCCGCGGGAGGAGAGGGATCGGGCGAGCGGCGCGAACAGCAGGACCGACAGCATCTTGCTCGCGAGGTCCTCGACGTCGCCGAAGTCGACGGCGAGGACGTTCCGGACGACCTCGGAGACTCCGGCGCTCCGGGAGACGATGACCGGAGTGCCGTGCTGGAGGGCCTCGAGCGCGGTCAGACCGAACGGCTCGGAGAGAGAGGGGAGCACGTACACGTCGGCCCGCGCGTAGAGCCGGTCGAGCTCGGCCGGCGGCAGGAAACCCGGTGAAGAAGATGCGCCGCGAGAGGCCCAGAGCTCGGGCTCGCTCGCGCATCGCGGGAAGGAGATCTCCCGACCCGGCCACGGCGAAGCGGACCTCGGGAATCTCGCGCGCGACGCGCGCCGCGGCCTCGAGGAAGTAGTCGGGCCCCTTCTGGCGGGTCACGCGGCCGGCGAAGAGCACGAGCGGCTCGCCGCGCGAGAGCCCGCCTTCCCAGGGCCGCGGGGACGCGTCGATCGCGTTGTGCACGACGCGGATCCGGCGGCGGGGCACGCCGTACTCCCGCGCGAGGAGCCCCGCCGTGTATCGGGAGACGGCGATGACGCGATCCGCTCCCGCGAGCCCGGCGCGCTCGACGTCGCGCACGAAGGGGTTGCCCCCGCCGCCCGCCCGGTCGTACTCCGTCGCGTGGACGTGCGCGACGAGCGGCCGGCCCGAGACGCGCCGCGCCTCGAGGCCCGCGAGGAACGTCAGCCAGTCGTGAGCGTGGATGACGTCGAAGCGCTCCCGGAGCGCGATCGCGCCCGCCCGCTCGGCGTAGCGCAGGACTTCGGTGACGAGGTTGGGTCCGTAGTTGGGTGCCGGGTCCTCGCGCGGCTTCGCGTCGCGGTCGGCCGCCGTCCGCTCGAGGACGCCGCCCGGGATACGGGTGGAGGGACGAGGCGATGCGCCGGACCCGCGGTCGGGCGCGGCGCCGGAGCCTCGGGCGGCCGGAGGCGCCGTCGCAGAGAGACTCGACGATCCGCAGCTTTCCCGCGGTCTTCCGCGCGGACGCGGCGCGGGAGCACGAGCACGACTTCGGTCCCGGTCTGCAGGAGCCCGCGCACGAGGCCCTCGCAGGCCACGCCGAGGCCGCCGCTGATCTGGGGGGAAACTCCCACCCGAACATCAGGACGCGCATGGTGGACGAGCCGGCGGCAGGTCCGCTCGCCGCGTTCCGCCGGGCCGATGATTCTACGCCGCCCGCGAGAGTCCGCCGCCGGAGCCCGGCCTAGTCGCCCTCCCGCGTCTGGAGGTGCGTGTAGACGATGCGAGCGATCTCGGCGACGCTCCAGCGCCTGCGCGAAGCAGCCGCGCGGCGTGTGCGGCGGATCGCCGTCGAAGATCTCGGAGATCGAGCCGAGCCCCGGCCTCGCGGATGTGCGCGCGCAGCGGAGCGAGCCAGAGGCGCATCGTGCGGCGCGACTCCTCCGTGTGGCCGAAGACGCGGAAGTGCGCGTCGGCGAAGGGCCCGAGGAGCCACGGCCAGACGGTCCCCTGGTGGTAGGCGAGGTCGCACTCCCTCTGCGCGCCGGCGCAGACGCCCCGGTACCGGGCGTCCTTCGGATCGAGCGTTCGCAGGCCGAAGGGCGTCAGGAGCCGGCGCCGCACGGTCCAGTAGACGGATCGGCGCGCGATGCGGCGGCAGGAGATCCTCGGTGAGCGAGACGGCGAAGATCTGGTTCGGTCGGAGCGTCGGATCGGGACCGTCTTCGCCGACGACGTCGTAGAGGCACTCCTTCTCGGCGTTCCAGAAGACCTCGTTGAAGCGCCGGGCGACGTGCCAGGCCTCCGACTCGAGCTCGCGGGCGCGCGCCGGCTCCTCGGCCAGCCGCTCGAGGCGCGCGGCGGCCTTGAGCGCCGCGTGCCAGAGCGCGTTGACCTCGACCGGCTTGCCCGCCCGCGGCGTGACCGGCTGCGCCGTCGACCACGGCGTCCATCCAGGTCAGCGCGCGGCCGGGCGCCGACGCGATAGAGCGAGCCCGTCGGCCCGACGCCGATGCCGAATCGCGTTCCCTGGCGATAGGCCGGCGAGGATGGAGCGCACCGCGGCGAGCAGGGGCGCCGGCCGGCTCGCGTTGCGGCGGGCGCGGGCGAACCACTCGACGGCGAGAACGAACCAGAGCGGGGCGTCGATCGAGCCGTACTCCGGCTCCCCCTGTTCGCCCGCGAAGTTGTTCGGGAGCAGCCCGTCGCGACGCAGCGCCGCGTAGGTGTTGAGCACTCGCGCGACCGCGCCGAAGCGGCCGGTGGCCAGCGCCAGGCCCGGGGCGGCGATCATGCTGTCGCGGCCCCAGTCGGCGAACCAGGGGAACCCGGCCAGGATCGTGCCGTCGCGGTAGTCGCCCTCCGACGAGGAAGGCTTCCGCGCGCCGCGCCATCTCGTCGAGCATCGGGTCGCCCGTGCGCGCGAACGCGTCCCGGCGGCGGCGCTCCGCCTCGATGAGGTGCCCGGGGTCGGCGGCGACCTCCTCGCAGGGAGAAGAGCAGGATAGGCCTCCCCGCCCGGCGCCAGCGTCCCGGTCCAGGCGAGCGGGCTCCAGAGGTCCTCGGCCGCGTCGTATCCCCGCTCCTTCTCGAGCGCGATAGAAGAAGTCGCGGTACCAGACGGGGCGAGCGTCTCGGGCGCGGCGCCCACGGCGCGCAGGTAGAGGCGCGGCAGGTACGGGACGGGCCGCACCCAGCGAGCTTCGCCGCGGATCTCGATCGACGCCTCGACGTCCGACGTCTCGCGGAGGAGCTCGTCCGACGCCGCGGAAGCGGAGCGAGCGGGCCGCACCTCGCAGGCCGATCTCGACGCTGCCGCGGTTGACATAGCGCACGATCGCGACCGAGCGGTCCCGCACGAGGCAGAGCGAGCGCTCGATCTCCCAGTCCTCCGCCTGATACGTCCAGCACGGGAACGGGGCCGAGGGCGAAGCGGGCGAGGTTTCGGTCGCCCTCCGGGTAGATCGCGCGTCTCGTAGATCTGGGTCGAGATCCCGGTCTCGCTCTCCACCGCGCTCCACGAACTCCTCGCAGCCGGCGACGAGCATCCACCGGCGCCGCGGCGGCGGGATCGCCGGGACGTACCAGCCGTGGTAGCGCCGGGTTCGCGCCGCCGGCGACGGTTCCGCAGGCGAATCCGCCGAGGCCGTCCGTCTCGAGCCACTCGAGGGAGAGCCGCGTCTCGCGGCTCTGCAGCTCCGCGGCGGACCACTCGAGGTGGCCGCCGGGCAGCGCGGATCGCTGTGTCTTCGGAGCTCATGCTCGGGATGAGGTGATTCTCTTACAGAAACTTGCAAGCCGCGGAAGTGTCCGGCCGGCGAGACGAAGCCACCGTGTCGCGCCTCGCGTAATAAGATCGGCGAGCGGAGTTGGACGGGCCTGCCCCGCGGTTCGAAAACGGGAGGAGGCTTGAGCAGCACCGTTGCGAGATCCGTCGACGAGCTGTGCGTGGACACGATCCGCACGCTCGCGATCGACGCCGTCCAGAAGGCCAACTCGGGGCATCCCGGGCCTCCCGCTGGGCGCCGCGCCGATGGCCTACGTCCTCTGGCAGCGGCATCTGCAAGCACAACCCGCGCGACCCCCACTGGCCCGACCGCGACCGGTTCGTGCTCTCGGCCGGGCACGGCTGCATGCTGCTCTACATGCCTCCTGCACCTGACCGGCTACGACCTGACGATGGACGATCTGAAGGCGTTCCGCCAGTGGGGGAGCCGGACCCCCGGCCACCCGGAGTTTCGCCTGACGCCGGGCGTCGAGGCCACGACCGGGCCCGCTCGGCCAGGGAACGGCCAACGCCGTCGGCATGGCGATCGCCGAGCGGTCGCTCGCCGCGCGGTTCAACCGGCCGGGCCACGAGATCGTCGAACCACCGGACCTTCGCCCTCGTCTCCGACGGCGACCTGATGGAGGGGATCTCCGTCGGAGGCGGCGTCGCTGGCCGGCCACCTGCGGCTCTCGCAAGCTCGTCTATCTCTACGACGACAACCACGTGACGCTCGACGGCCCGACGTCCATGGCGTTCACCGAAGACGTCGGCCGCCGCTACGAGGCCTACGGCTGGCAGCGTCCTCCACGTCGAGGACGGCGAACACGGATCTCGACGCGATCGACGCGGCCCTCGCGGCAGGCCGTCGCCGAGCAGGAGCCGGCCGACGCTGATCCTCGTCCGCACGACGATCGGCTACGGCTCGCCGCACAAGGCGGGCACGTCGGCAAGGCGCACGGCAGCCCGCTCGGCAACGAGGAAGTCGCGCTGACCAAGAAGGCGCTCGGCTGGGAGTGCGACGGAGCCGTTCTTCGTCCCCCCCGAGGCGCTCGCGCACTTCCGGAAGGCGGTCGAGCGCGGCGTCGCACGCGCAGGCGGAGTGGGAGCGGCGCTTCGCCGAGTGGGCGAAGGCCTTCCCCGAGCTCGCGGAGAGTGGCGCCTCGAGCGCAAGGGGCGACCTTCCCGCCGGGCTGGGACGACGGCCTCCCGAGCTGGAAGGCCGGGCGACTCGGACGCGACGCGCGACGCGTCGCGGCGGCGATCCAGAACGCGATCGCGACGAAGGTGCCCTGGCTTCTCGGCGGCGACGCCGATCTCTCCGAGTCGACGAAGACGCCGGATCGAAGACGGCGGCGACTTCGACGGCAGACGGGCGCCGGACGCAACCTCCACTTCGGCGTGCGCGAGCACGCCATGGCGGCGATCGCCAACGGCATGGCCTACCACGGCGGCGTGCGGCCGTTCGTCGCGACCTTCTTCTGCTTCTCCGACTACATGCGGCCGGCCGTGCGGCTCGCGGCCCTGAACGAGCTGCCGGTCATCTTCGTCTGGACGCACGACTCGATCGGGCTCGGCGAGGACGGCCCGACGCACCAGCCGGTCGAGCACCTGATGTCGCTGCGCGCGATGCCCGCACCTGACGGTGATCCGCCCGGGCGACGCCAACGAGACGGCCGAGGCCTGGCGGGCGGCGATCGAGCACCGGGAAGGCGCCGGTCGGCCTCGTGCTGACCCGCCAGAAGCTGCCGGTCCTCGACCGGTCCGAGCGCGCGGCGGCGACCTCTCCCGCGGCGCCTACGTTCTCGCCGAGGCCTCGGGCGGAGCGCCGCGCGTCCTCCTGATCGCGACCGGCTCGGAGGTCGTCGCTCGCGCGTCGCCGCGCGCGAGAAGCTCGAGGGGGAGGGGATCCCGACGCGGGTCGTCTCGCATGCCCTCCTGGGAGCTCTTCGAGCGGCAGCCGCGGGAGTATCGCGAGTCCGTGCTGCCGCCCGGCGTGCGGGCGCGCCTCTCGATCGAGGCGGGAGCCACGCTCGGCTGGGCGAAGTACGTCGGGGACGCCGGGGGCTCGATCGGCCTCGACCGCTACGGGGCGTCCGCGCCCGGAGAGATCGTCATGAAGGAGCTCGGCTTCACCGTCGAGCACGTCGTCCGCTTCGCGCAGAGGGCTTCTGCGGTGAGGATCGCCGTCGGCTGCGACCACGCGGGTTTCCCGCTGAAGCAGGAGGTCTCGAGATGCTCGACGGCGCTCGGCCACACGGCCGACGACTTCGGCACCTTCTCGACCGCTCCCGCCGACTATCCGGACTACGCCCGGAAAGTGGCCGAGGCGGTCGTCTCGGGGGCCTGCGAGCGAGGCGTCGTCGTCTGCGGCAGCGGTGTCGGCGCCTCCGTCGCGGCGAACAAGGTGCCGGGCGTGCGGGCGGCCCTCTGCCACGACACGTTCTCGGCCCGGCAGGGTGTCGAGGACGACGACATGAACGTCGTCTGCCTGGGCGCGCGGGTGATCGGCCCGATGCTCGCAGCCGAGGTCCTGAAGGCGTTTCTCGGGGCGAGCTTCTCCGGCGCCGAGCGGCACGTCCGGCGCCTCGGCAAGATCCGCAAGATCGAGGAGGACGCCCGCGCGGGCGTCTTCGACCAGTTCCAGAGGAGGACCCCATGACCGCCAATCCGCTTCAGAGACTCGCCGCGCTCGGCCAGAGCGTCTGGTACGACTACATCCGCCGCGACCTGTACAAGAGCGGCCGGCTGGCCGAGCTGATCCGGGACGACGGCCTTGCGGGCATGACGTCGAACCCGACGATCTTCCAGAAGGCGATCGCCGAGACGGACCTCTACGACGAGGACATCCGGAGCCTCGGCGCCGACGGCCGGAGCGCCGGCGCGATCTTCGAGGGGCTCGCCGTGCGGGACGTGCAGAGCGCCGCGGACGTCTTCCGGCCGGTCTACGACGCGACCGCGGGCGACGACGGCTTCGTCTCGATCGAGGTGCAGCCCAAGCTCGCCCGCGACACGCCGGGAACGATCGACGAGGCGCGGCGGCTCTGGAAGTCGTGCGCGCGCCCGAACGTCATGGTGAAGATCCCCGGGACCGCGGAGGGCGTCCCCGCGATCCGGACGTGCCTCTCCGAGGGGATCAACATCAACATCACGCTGCTCTTCTCGGTCGAGCGCCACCGGGCAGGTCATGGAGGCCTATCTCGTCGGCGATGGAGGAGCGCGTCGCGAAGGGACTTCCCGTCGAGAAGATCCGCTCGGTCGCGAGCTTCTTCGTCAGCCGCGTGGACACCAACGCCGACAAGAAGCTCGACGCGCTCGCGAAGTCCGCCGGGGCGCCCGCCGACGCGAAGGCGCTGCGCGGAAAGCTCGGCATCGCCAACGCGCGGATCGCCTACGAGGCCTTCGAGGAGGTCTTCGGCTCGGCGCGGTTCGCGTCGCTCAGAAGCCAGGGGCGTCGCCGTCCAGCGCCCGCTCTGGGCCTCGACGTCGACGAAGGACCCGTCCTTCCCCGACCTGTACTACGTCGAGGCGCTGATCGCTCCGGCGAGCGTGGACACGATGCCGCCGGAGACCTTCGAGGCGTATCGGGATCACGGCGAATCCGCAGGTGCGGATCCGCGAGGACCTGGCCGGCGCCGCAGGCCGTCCTTCCCGGACTGCGCCGGCTCGGGATCGACACGGACGCGATCTTCCGGGAGCTCGAAGAGGAGGGGATCCAGAAGTTCGCGGACTCCTTCGACGCTCCTGCTCAAGGCGGTCGCGGAGAAGGAGAAGGCCGTGAGGGTCGCCTGAGACTCGCGCTCGGCTCCTTCGAGCGGGTCCATCGGGACGCGATCGAGCGGCTCACCCGCGAGCGGGCCGTGGACCGGATCTGGTCCGGAGATCCGACCCTCTGGAAGAGCGAGGACGCGCACCGCAAGATCATCGAGAACGCTCTCGGCTGGCTGACGGTCGCCGACCGCCTGGAGCCGGAGCTCCCGGCCCTCGCTTCCTTCGCCGAGGAGGCCTCCCGCGGCGCCGATCGCGTCGTCGTCCTCGGGATGGGAGGCTCGAGTCTCGCTCCGCTCGTCTTCTCCCGCTCCTTCCGCCAGCGGACCCGCGACGCCGGCGCTCGACGTGCTCGATTCGACGGAGCCGGAAAGCGTGCTCGCGGTCGCCGAGCGCTCGCGATCCGGCGCGGACGATCTTCATCGTCTCGTCGAAGTCGGGCACGACGCTCGAGCCCAACATCTTCTTCGACTACTTCTTCGAGCACGCCCGGCGGAAGCTCGGGCGACCGCGCCGGGGAGCGCTTCGTCGTCATCACCGATCCGGGCTCCGCTCTGGAGA
The DNA here is from genome assembly GCA_963707935.1 of uncultured Acidobacteriota bacterium. Lineage (GTDB taxonomy): Bacteria > Acidobacteriota > Thermoanaerobaculia > UBA5066 > Gp7-AA6 > DATBFU01. Next base: position 602,374 of record CAVPRN010000005.1, read on the forward strand.
AAGAGGCGACCGCCCGCCGGGTGCGCCGGATCTTCCCGGGCGACCCGAAGATCGGGGGGCGCTACTCCGCCCTCTCCTACTTCGGGCTCGTCCCGGCCGCCCTCTTCGGCGTCGACGTCGCGGAGCTCCTCGGCCGGGCCCGGAAGATGGCGGAGCTCTGCCGCCGCGACGCCCCGGGCAATCCGGGCGCCATCCTCGGTGCCGCCATGGCGGCGCTCCAGATGAAGGGGCGCGACAAGCTGACCTTCTCCGTGGGCCGCCCCGTCGAGCGCTTCGGGCTCTGGATCGAGCAGCTCGTGGCCGAGAGCACCGGCAAGGAGGGCACCGGCGTGCTGCCGGTCGAAGGCGAGCCCCTGGGCGCTCCCGGCGACTACGGCGCCGACCGTTTCTTCGTCCGGATCGATTGCGAAGGCAAGGACAACGCGGACGCGCGGGGGCGGCTCGCGTCCCTGGCGGCCGCCGGACACCCCACCGTGCACTACGATCTCTCGGACGCCCTCTCCCTCGGCGCCGAGATGTTCCGGTGGGAGTTCGCGACCGCGGTGGCCGGGGCCCTCCTCGGCATCGACGCCTTCGATCAGCCGAACGTCCAGGAAGCCAAGGACCGGACCAACGAGATCCTGGGAGGCGGGGTCTCGGGCGGGAGCCGGCAGACGACGGTCGAGGACCGGGCGGCGATCCGATCGCTCCTCGACTCGATCCGGCCGGGGGACTATTTCGCGATCACCGCCTACGTGCCTTCGACCGGCGACAACGAGACGGCGCTCGACCGGACGCGGCTCCGCGTGCGCGAGGCGAAGAAGGTGGCGACGACCGTCGGCTTCGGCCCGAGGTTCCTCCACTCGACGGGCCAGTTCCACAAGGGGGGCCCGAACACGGGCGTCTTTCTGCAGGTGACGGCCGATTCGGCGCGGGCCGTTGCGATTCCCGGGCGCCCCTGGGGCTTCGAGAAGGTCGTCGAGGCGCAGGCGGCCGGAGACCACCTCGCCCTCGTCGCACACGGCCGCCGCGTCGTCTCGGTGCGGCTGCCGTCCGACGTGCCCCGCGGCCTCGCGGACCTGGACGCGGCGGTGGCCGCCGCCCTCGGCTCGCCATGACCGTCGCGGCCCTCGATCCTTCGACGCCGGCCGCGCCGGCGACGGAGACCTCCTTCTCCGCGGGGGCCGAGGAGACGCTTCGCCCGCCGTGCACCTTCGTGATCTTCGGCGCGTCGGGCGATCTGACGCGGCGCCTCCTCGCGCCGGCGATCGCCCACCTCTCGCGCGACGGCGCGATCTCGCCCGAATTCGCGATCGTCGGGATCGCCCGGTCGCCCCTGACCGACCCGGAGTTCCGCGCCTATCTCGCGGCCGGAGCGCGCGAGCACACGCCACCGACACAAGGCCGGCCGGGAGAGCTGCCCGGCGTCGTGCGCTATCTCGCCGGGGACTTCGGCGATCCCGACCTCTACCTCCGGCTCCGGGCCGCTCTCGACGAGATCGAGGCCCGCCCGGGACGGCCGCGCAACCGAATCTTCTACCTGGCGACCCCGCCGGAGACCGACCCGGTCATCGTGACGCAGTTGGGCGACCAGGGGCTCGCGGCGCCCGGCCGAGGCTGGTCCCGGGTCGTGGTCGAGAAGCCGTTCGGACACGACCTCGCGTCGGGGGCGAAGCTGAACGCCGACGTGCGGCGCGTCTTCGACGAGCGGCAGATCTACCGGATCGACCATTACCTCGGCAAGGAGACGGTCCAGAACATCTTCGTGCTGCGCTTCGCCAACGGGATCTTCGAGCCCCTCTGGAATCGGCGCTACATCGACCACGTGCAGATCACCGTGGCCGAGTCCCTCGGCGTCGAGCACCGCGCCGGCTACTACGAGAAGGCGGGCGTCATCCGCGACATGTTCCAGAACCACCTGATGCAGCTCCTCTGCCTGACGGCGATGGAGCCGCCGGCCGCCTTCGAGGCGGACGCCGTGCGGGCGGAGAAGGTCAAGGTGCTGCAGTCGATCCGTCCCTTTCCGCCCGACGCGATCGACGAGTGGGCCGTGCGCGGCCAGTACGGCGCCGGGGGTCGTGGGAGGCCAGGCAGGTGCCGGGTTACCGCCAGGAGCCGAAGGTGGCCTCCGACTCGACGACCCCGACGTGGGCGGCGGTCAAGTTCGCGATCGACAACTGGCGCTGGGCCGGCGTGCCGTTCTACGTCCGGTCCGGCAAGCGCATGGAGCAGCGCATCTCGGAGATCGCGATCGAGTTCAAGCGCGTCCCGCACGCGCTCTTCGGCAGGGCAGACCGGGACGCTGAACCCCAACGTGCTGCGCCTGCGGATCCAGCCGGACGAAGGGCGTCTCGCTGAAGTTCGAGGCCAAGATCCCCGGGCACGGTCATGCAGGTCGAGTCGGTGACGATGGACTTTCCCTACTCGCAGCTCGGCGCGCCCATCCAGGGGGGCTACGAGCGGCTGCTGCTCGACGTGACCCACGGCGATCAGACCCTCTTCACGCGCGGAGACGAAGTCGAGCACGCCTGGCGGGTCGTGACGCCGATCCTCGAGGCCTGGGAGAAGCGGCCGCCCGCCGACTTTCCCGACTACGCCTCCGGCACCCACGGCCCCGACGCCGCCGACCGGTTCCTGGAGCGGGAAGGCCGGAGGTGGAGGACGCTGGGATTGCGATGAGGGGCGAGATGAGGGGCGAGATGAGGGGCGAGGGAAAGGAGTCCGGATTCGACTCTAACCCCGAAGCCTCCGTAATCCCTAACCCCTAACCCCTAACCCCGACTTCTCCTAGGCTCCCTCCACCGCCGCATGCTGCGCCTTGGACTGCGCGATGATCTTGTCCTGGAGCGGAGTGCGGGACCTCGGCGTAGTGGGAGAACTCGAGGTGGAAGGAGCCGCGCCCCTGCGTGATCGAGCGCAGCTGCGCGCCGTAGGTCAGCATCTCGGCCATCGGGACCTGCGCCTTGATGATCGTGTCGTCGGTCGCCGTGTCCATGCCCTGGACGTGGCCGCGCCGCGAGGAGAGGTCGCCCATGAGGTCGCCGACGTACTCGTTCGGCGCCGAGACCTCGACGTTCATGATCGGCTCGAGCAGCGTCGGCCGCGCCTTCTCCATCGCCTCCTTGTAGGCGAGCGCGCCGGCGATCTTGAAGGCGAGCTCCGAGGAGTCGACGTCGTGGTACTGGCCGTCGTAGAGGGTGACCCGGAAATCGACCATCGGGTAGCCGGCGAGGAACCCCTTCCGGCGCGCCTCCTGGATGCCCTTCTCGACGGCCGGGATGAAGTTGCGCGGGATCGAGCCGCCGTAGATGTCGTCCACGAACTCGAAGTCGGCGCCGCGCGGCAGCGGCTCGACGCGGATCCGGCAGTCGGCGAACTGCCCGTGGCCGCCGGTCTGCTTCTTGTGCCGCCCGTGCGCCTCGGCCTTCCCCTTGATCGTCTCGCGGTAGGGGACCTTGGGAGGGTGGAGGATGACCTCGACGCCGTAGCGCTTCTTCGAGCCGCGCGACGGCGATCTCGACGTGGAGCTGCGAGGCCCCGGCGAGGTGGAACTCCTTGGTCTCCTCGTCGCGCTGGAAGTGGAGGGACGGGTCCTCGTCGATCAGCTTGTGGAGGGCGACGGAGATCTTGTCCTCGTCCCCCTTCGACTTGGGCTCGATGGCGTAGGCGATCGAGGCCTCGGGGACGACGAGCTTGGGCAGCACGACCGGGTGGTCCTTGGTCGTGAGCGTGTCGCCGGTCGTCGTCTCCTTCAGCTTCGCCACGGCGACGATGTCGCCGGCCCGCGCCTCGGGGACGTTGACGTGCTCCTTGCCCTGCGGCAGGAAGAGCCCCGAGAAGCGCTCGGGGATCCCGCGCGTCGACGTTCCAGTAGCTGCCGTCGGACTGGAAGTGCCCGCCGCGCACGCGCAGGTAGGAGATCCGGCCCGCGAACGGGTCGGAGACCGTCTTGAAGACCTGCGCCGACCGCGCGGATCCTTCTCGTTGCAGAAGACCTTGACGGGCTTGCCGTCCTTGCCCGTCCCGTCGACGGTCGAGCCCTCGGGGGAGGGGAGGAGCGCCACGCAGGCGTCCAGGATCCGGACGACGCCGATCCCGAGCGCCGAGGAGGAGCAGAGGACCGGGAAGAGCTTGCGCGCGGCGATCTCCTGCTTCAGGCCGGGAACGAGGTCCGCCGGGCTCGAGCGTCCCCTGGGCGAAGAACTTCTCCATGAGGGCGTCGTCCCCTCGGCGACCATCTCGACGAGCCTCTCGTGCTCTTCCCGGGCCCGTGCCGCGAGGGCGTCGGGGATCGGGCCGTCGGTCCGCTTCCCGTTCTCGTGGAGGTGGGCCTCCATGCGCACGAGGTCGACGGTGCCGCGGAAGGCCTTCTCCTCGCCGACCGGGATCTGGAGCGAGACGACGTCCGCGGCCGAACTTCTTCTGGAGGGACTCGATCGACCCGTTCGAAGGAGGCCCGCTCCCGGTCCATCCGGTTGACGACGAAGAGGACGGGACGGGAGAACTCCTCGGCGAACTTCCAGGCCTTCTCGGTCTGGACCTCGACGCCCGAAACGGCGTCGAGCACGATGATCGCGGCGTCGGCGGCGGCCACGGCCGCCCGCGCCTCCGGGGAGAAGATGCCGTAGCCGGGGGCGTCGAGGAAGTTGATCCGGGTGTCGCGGTGGATCGCGTGCGCGCAGGCGAGGTTGATCGAGATCTTTCGCTCGATCTCCTCGCCGTCGAAGTCGGTCGGGCACGTGCCCTCCTCGATCCGGCCGGGCCGCGTCATGGCCCCGCTCGCGTAGAGCATCGCCGCGACGAGGGTCGTTTTTCCGACGGTATTGTGGCCGACGACCGCGACGTTGCGCAGGTCGGGTGCGGAGAGGATTTTCATGGGGGCGGATTATATTGACACCGGCGTCACTCGATGACCCTCCTGTCCTGCCTCGCGCTCGGGCTCGCGCTCGTCATCGCCGTCGGGCTGCTGACGCTCGCGGGCGTCCTGCTCGGCTGGCTGCTGCCCGCCTGGCTCGAGCGGATCCGCCGGTCGCGAAAGGGCCGCGGGCCGCGTTCCTAGCGGCTTTCGCCGTCTCTTTGGATTGACCCCCTGCGGGAGGGGGGGCTAGAATTCTGCAACGTCCCATCCCATCGTGCGGGTGCGGGTGGGGAATCTCCGTCTCTGGGAGAGAGAGGACAGCTCGTCGATCCATGGCGGATAAGGGAGTCTCCGGTCCCAGGCTGACAAAGCTCGGCCGTTATGAGGTCTTGAACGAGCTCGGCAAGGGGGCGATGGGGGTCGTCTACCTCGCCAAGGACCCCGTCATCGGCCGAATGGTCGCCATCAAGACGATTCGGACGTCGAGCTTCGGCGAGGACGATTCGGAGTCGCGCGAGTTTCGGGAGCGGTTCATCCGGGAGGCGCAGACCGCCGGGATCCTGTCCCACCCGAACATCGTCACCATCCACGACATCGGGGAGGACCCCGATACGCAGACCTCCTTCATCGCGATGGAGTACATCGAGGGGAGGAACCTCAAGTCCCTGCTCGCGGAGAAGAACAAGTTCCCGTTCGAGCAGATCGCCGACATCATCGCGCAGGTGGCCGAGGCGATCGACTACGCGCACCGCAAGGGCATCATCCACCGGGACATCAAGCCCGCCAACATCATCATCACGACCGACGGCAAGGTCAAGATCATGGACTTCGGGATCGCGAAGGTCGCGTCCTCGAACCTGACGACGACCGGGCAGTTCCTCGGCACCCCGAACTACATGTCCCCCGAGCAGGTCTCCGGTGCCGCGGTGGACGGGCGGAGCGACATCTTCTCTCTCGGCGTCGTCCTCTACGAGCTCCTGACCAACCGCAAGCCGTTTCAGGGGGAGAACCTGACGGCGATCTCCTACAAGATCGTGCACGAGGAGTTCACGCCGCCGGCCGAGCTCTCGCCCGACGTCCCTCCCGATTTCAACGCGATCGTGGCGCGGGCGATGGCGAAGGATCCGTGGAACCGCTACCAGCGCGGAAAGGACATCGCCCTGGCGCTCCATCAGTTGAAAGCGCGCCTCGAGGAGCAGCGCGCGCTGCGCGACCTCGGCTCGATGGTCTCGGCGGCGGAGAACATGCCGACGCTGCGCCTCGAGAACCTCGAGAAGCTCGTGGCCGAAGCCGCGGCGCGGCAGGCCGCCGCGGCGGGGCCGGCGCCCGCCGCGCCCGAGGATCACACCGACCTGACCGAGGACAGCGGCTCGGGCCTCACCCCGAGGGGGGCGGCCGCGAAAGCTCCCGCGCCCGCCGCCACCGAGCGTCCGCCGGACGCCGCCGCGAAGCGTCCGCCCGCCTCGCTCGAACAGGCTCCCGATGCGCGCACGGTCGCGATTCCGATCCTGACGAGCATGGCGCCTCCTCCGGAGCTCGCGGCCGAGATGCGTCCGCCCGAGCCGCCGCCTCCTCCTCCTCCCGCGCGGCCGACGCCGGCGCCGGCCGCCCTGCCCCCGGCCCGCCGCGAGCCGGCGGCGTCTCGGGCCCGGCGGGATTCGGGCCCGTCGGCGCCTTCGGCGCCCGCGCCGCCGTCACCGATGCCCCCGACGCAGCCGCTCACCGAGGCGGCGAAGGCCGCGGTCGCGCCTCCCATCGGCGATCGCCTGCGCGCCCTCTGGGTCAGGTTCGTCCCGGAAGACTGGCGCCGCAGCCTCCAGTCCGAGGTCAACACCCCCTACGTCTGGGGCACGGCGGGCGCGGTGCTCCTCTTCTTCCTCATCGTCTCCGGCGCGATCCTCGTGCGCGCCTCGATGGTGGCGCGGCCGACGGCGCCGATGGATCCGGTCATCGAGAAGGAGACGCAGGACCGCAAGAAGGCGCTCGAGGACGCCAAGAAGCTCTTCTCGGCCGGCAAGTACGATCAGAGCCTGGCGCTTCTGCGTCAGGTTCTCGCGCGGAGCCCCGGAAACCAGCAGGCCCGCCAGTACGCCCAGATGGCGGAGAACGCTGTGGCCGGCCGGGCGGAGCAGGAGCGCAAGACCGCCGAGGCCGACCGGAGCCTCGAGTCCGCGCGCGCCGCGCTCTCGGAAGGCCGGATGGACGACGCGGTGCGCCTCGCGGACGAGACGCTCGCGATCGACGCCGGCCGGGTCGAGGCGCAGCAGGTGCGCGAGCAGGCGCAGGCCGCGATCGCGCAGAAGAAGGTGGCCGACGCGGCCGATCTCGCGAAGAAGAAGAAGGAAGAGAAGAAGACGGCCAGTCGCCGTCCGACGACCGCGGCGCCGGCCGCGCGGGTCGCCGAGCGGACGGTTCCGACTCCCGTTCCCACGGTAGCCGTCGCCACGGGACCGGCGACGATGCACCTCCTCTTCGATTCGCCGATCTCCGACGGCAGCGTCATCGTATACGTCAACGGCGAGAGGGCCGTCCAGAAGTCGTTCGATTTCTCGCGCAAGGCCGGACTCTTCAAGCGCGTGGACGGCACCGGAACAGTCGAGGCGACCTTCGAGGTCAAGCCGGGACCGGCGGAAGTCAAGGTCTGGCTCTCCGGCAAGGGGCTCACGGCCGCGGCCTTCACGACGACGACGGCGCAGCTCGGGCCGGGCGAGAACAAGGTGCTGCGGGTCGAGTACGCAAGCGGCCAGCTCGCCGCGCGGGTCCAGTAGCGCGACGGCGGCCGGCGCCGCGCTTTGCACTTCGCCCGAGAATCGCGTATAACCCTTTCCCTCCCGGGGCGTAGCGCAGCCTGGTAGCGCACTCGGTTCGGGACCGAGTGGCAACGACTCCTCGGACGCGCTTCACAATCTCGGGTTGCGCGCCATCGGGAACGGGAACCTGCACTCTGCGCGACGCGATCACCTTCGCGAGCGCGAATGCGGGACCGGACGAGATTCACTTCGCGATCCCCGGCTCGGCGTCCACACGATCAAGCTCGACATCGGACCTGCCGGCGTTGCCGGGAGGACCTGACGATCGACGGCTACACGCAGTCGGGCTCGAGCCCCAACACGAACGGTCCGAGGCCTGCGCGACAACGCCGTTCTCACGATCGAGATCAACGGCAACGGGAAAGGATGCCTGGCGTTCGGAGGCGGCGGCCAACACGATCCGAGGCCTCGTCATCAACCGTTGCGGGGGATACGCAGTCCAGTCAACCGACGTCGGCAACGGCGGGGCCAGGGAGTCGTCGTTGGCAACTTCGATCGGGACCGACCCGACCGGCAAGCCATCCCAGGCAAATGGCGGAGGTGTTCTGGGTGGAGGAGGTTTTGCCGGCGGGACTGTTGGGCTCGACTTCCCGGTCACCGTCGGCGGGACGTCACCGGAGGACAAGAACGTCATATCCGGAAACAGCGGCTACGGAGTCGAGTTCTCGCTGGAGGTGGTCGGTAACTTCATCGGAGTCGATGCAAGCGGCGCGGAACCGCTGGCAAACGACGTTGGTGTCGGTGTTCCTGACGCCAGCAGCGTCGGGGGCGCGACGCCCGGCGCCGGGAACGTGATATCGGGAAATCTTGGCGCAGGAGCAGTCTCCTACGCCCGTGCCGGCCCTATCGTCATCGAGGGTAACTTCATTGGCACGGACGTCACGGGGACGAAGGCTGTACCAAACGGAAGCTCGGGATCGAGAACTCAGAGCTTGCCGATGTGGAGGTCAGGAACAACCTGATATCCGGAAACTCCGGGAGACGGGCGTGTGCGCTGCACAACGGCGCGCGCGAAGATCGAGGGAAACTTCATCGGCACGGATATCTCCGGCGTTCTTCCCCTCGGCAATCGGATCGACAGGGCAGCTGTGGCTCGACACGGGTTTCGGAGCATAGCGCTGATAAGCGGAAACATCATCGCATTCAACGGAATCGGCGACCCGGTTGGCGGCGGGATCGTTGGACACAGACCGAACCGCAAATCATCAGTATCAGGACGTACCAACGATCTTCGGCAATGCGATCTTCGACAACACGAGCGACGGCTCCGTTTCGGAGCGAGGTCTGGGAATCGATCTGGTCGGCGGTCCGGGACTCGGGCCCGGGCCCAACTTTGGGTTCTGCGAACGCTCGGGCAACCCGGTTCAATGTCGATAGAATTTCCCTGTCTTCAACACCGCCGTCGCAACCGGCTCGGCCATCACGTCTCCGAGGGGTGACTCGACGGCGTGAACCTCTGCAACTGGAACCTACTCGGATCGAGTTCTTCGCGAACCCGACCTGCGATCCATCGGGATTCGGAGAAGGCAAGACATTTCTCGGATTTACGAATGTCACGACTGAGGACTTCGACGGAAACGCTCCTCCCTGCAGCGCAACGTTCGATGTCACCTTTGCCGGTAGTCGTGCCGCCCGGCCAATACGTCACTGCGACGGCGACCGATGTCAGTCAACAGCAACAGCACCTCGGAGTTCTCAGCTCTGCATCCCCGTCGAGGCCGCCGCGAGCCCCGAGGTCGTAAATCAACTCGTGACGCTCGCTTCGCTCACCCAGGCGAGCGACCCCACGGCCGTGCCCGGCGGGCCCGCAGGGACCAAGACGATTCGAGCGACCTTCAAGAACACGAGCTCGACTCCCATTGATGCACCGTTCTTCGTGGTCGCAGAACTGTCCGAAGGAAACCTTCTTCTCAACGCCGACGGGGGCCCCGCTGGCGCCGGCGCCCGATTGACGGCGCAGGTGGGGGCGGACAAGATCCTCTCGCCCGGCGAGTCCTTCACGTCGGAATTCGTCATCGGCCTCCAGTCCCGACGCCGCTTCCGCTTCTTCGTCGACGTCTGGGGGCAGCCGATTCCATGAGGAAATCGCGGTCCGTCCGGCGCGGGACGTCCTGAGTCGAAGCCGTCCAGCACCGGCTTGCGGAGGAGATTAGGGTCGGGCGCGGATCGTTCCCGCCGTGAGCGCGGGCGCCAGAGTCTCCAGCGACTCTCCGAGTGTCGACCAACCGACAAAGAGTTACAGCAAAGAACGGCGCGGCATGGGCGAGAGGCCGGCTGTCGGCCCGGGCGGAATCCTCGCCGGCGTAGCTGAAACGTAGCTGTTCTCCGGAGAGCAGGCGTGGTCAGCGGTGCTAGCCACGGGCAGATTCCCGAGCAATCACGCTCAGGTAGCGTCAGGGATGCCCAGTCTCGAGGGGTTCGGCACCGAGTGGTCGGAGGTTCAAATCCTCTCGCCCCGACCAATCCCGCCAACGAGTCCCGCTGCCACGCTCCGCTCCCCGCGGCGGCGCGTGACGGCGATGAAGCGTCTCGAGGGCTGCAGGGAACACCAGCGGCAGCGACAACCTGACGGAACCGGGAAGGACCGCGTTGACGAGGTGGTCCGCTCTCAGGGATAGAATTCGATCCACCTAAGGCGGAACTACGATGCACCGCGCCCGCCCCTGGTTTCCGGCGGCTCTTGCGCTTCTGCTGCTTGGGTCAGCCGCTGCCTTGCAAGCACGGCCCTTCGATGTGGGGTGTCCGCTTCCATTCCTGAGAGAACACCATCCGATCGACGATACCTGCCGATCTGATCGCGGCAACGTTCCCGACCTATCGGCAGAGCCGAACGACGCGGCGAAGGCACTGCAGAACATTGTCAAGAACAACCTCTGCGCGGCGGGCTTACCCCTGCCGCTGGCCTTCCTCTCCTTCGAGAACCTTCGGCAAGTGGTTGACCAGCTCCCCGGCATTCACGAACACAGCGCTGCACGAGATCGGGCATCTCATCGCAAACCTTCGCCAATTGCCGACATCAACAACTCGATGAAGGGAGGATCCCATGCTGTATTCCCTACGCTCGCGAGATCGTCGACTCCTGCTGACAACGTTTCGACTTTGCTTCGCGCTGCTTCTGTTTGCCGCCACACGAGCCCGCGCTCAGACGATCACGGAGTATCCGGTGCCGACGCCGGCCTCCGTGCCTTTTTCCATCACGGCCGGCCCGGACGGTAATTCGTGGTTCACCGAATTCACCCCCGGCATTCGGACGATCGGCCGGATCACTCCGGAAGGCGCCATCACGGAGTTCCCGCTTCCTCCCAATCCGGCGAGCGGACCGTACGCCATCACACCGGGTCCCGACGGGAACCTCTGGTTCGCGCTGGCGCCTCTGTCGGACCTTCCCGGGAATTCCGCGATTGGCCGGATCACGACGGGCGGCGTCGCCTTGCCGGAGTTTCCGCTGCCTGACGGGAGCGGACCTGTTGGAATCGCTGCGGGCCCTGACGGAAACCTCTGGTTCGTTTTGGAAGGCACCAACGCCATCGGCCGCATCACGACGTCAGGCGTCGTCACGCAGTTCACGATCCCAACGGCTCTCAGCTCGCCCGCGGCAATCGCCGCCGGAGCCGACGGAAACCTGTGGTTCACCGAGCTCGATGCGAACAAGATCGGCCGCATCACGACGTCCGGGGTCATCACCGAGTTCCAGGTTCCGACGGCCGGCAGCCAACCGGCGGTAATCACTGCCGGTCCGGACGGAGCCATGTGGTTCAACGAGCTTGCCGCCAACCGGATCGGCCGCATCACGAGCTCGGGGGTTTTCACCGAGTTCCCGGTTCCGACGCCGAATGCCTTCCCCGAGGGGGGGGAAATCGCCGCCGGCATCGATGGAAACCTGTGGTTCGCGGAAAACTCGGCCAACAAGATCGGCCGAATCACGACGTCGGGAGTCGTCACGGAGTTCGCGGTCCCCACGGCCAACAGCGGGCCCTCGGCCATCGCCAAGGGACCCGACGGAAACATCTGGTTCACCGAGGAGCTCGGCAACAACATCGGCCGGATCACGACCGGACCCGCGGGGCCCTGCGTGGCGGACGGGCATACGCTGTGTCTGAACAATGACCGCTTCTCCGTAAGTGCATCGTTCCGGGCCACCCCGGCAGACCCGACGTCCCCGGCCACGGCGGTGGAGTTGACCGGTGACAGCGGCTACTTCTGGTTCTTCGGCCCGAACAACGTCGAGCTGGTGGTGAAGGTTCTCAATGCGTGCGTCGATCCGTTCGACTCGTACTGGTTCTTCGCCGCCGGACTCACCGATGTGGAAGTCGAAATCACGGTCGTGGACAGGCACACCTTCCAGGCGAAAATCTACAGAAGCGAGCGGGGCACGCCTTTCGCACCGATTCAGGACACTACGGCGTTCTCGACCTGTCCCTGATTGTCGATGATTCAAGAGTCGGCCTGACGCCGGGGTGTGCCCGGCGTGGCCGACTATCGGGGTCTTGGATCCCAGCCTCCTTCTTGACTCAGGCCGTGTCAGAGATGGCCACCCTCGGCCGGTTCGGGACCGATTGGTCGGAGGTTCAAATCCTCTCGCCCCGATCAACCTGTTGTTCCCCCCTGATGCGATCAGATCAATCCGTTTGCCTTGCTCGCGGGGCCTGCGCGGAATTGATTCGGATGGATCACGCACGAGTGCCGCTTCGGCGAAAGGATGCCCGTCAGCGACCATGGTGGCGGCACCGTCGAGCGCTGGGGAGGCCTTATGTCAGAAGCTTCAAAGCAGACTCGTGCCAACCGCAAGGGAGCGTGGGCAGCAGGCTCATTGGCCGGGTCCATCATTCTCGCGATCGGAACAGTACTCGCCACACGCTCCACCGCCTCGGCGGCGGATTTTCACTGCTCAGCCGGTGACGTGCCCTGCCTGATCGCGGCCATCAACACGGCCAACGGAAACGGGGAAGCCGATACGATCTTCCTGGAAGCCGGCACGTACACGTTGACCGCCGCGGACAACGATACCGAAGAATCCGGACCCAACGGCCTGCCCTCGATATCGAGCGACATCACGATCCATGGAGCGGGTGCGACCACGACGGTGATCGACGGAGACGTAACCGACTTCGAGGAGGGGTTCCGCATCCTTCATGTGGCGGCGGCCGGCGACCTCAAGCTCGAAGGGCTCACGGTCAGCGGCGGTGACATCGAGTTCTCCTCCGCGCCCGGCGCCGCCGGAATCGCCAATCATGGGACTTTGACGATTACGGACTGCGTCATCGCGCGGAACTTCGCCCAGGGTGACGCAGGCGGCATTTCCAGTGAGGGGATCCTCAAGATCCGCGGTAGCCGTATCGAACGCAATACCAGCGACCACGGTCTTGGAGGCGGTATCGTCAGCTTGTCTGGAACGATGGAGATCACGACAAGCACCGTCAGCCGGAACAGAGCGGAGGTCGGTGGAGGGATCATAAGCGCTGGCGTGGCGTCGATCACGGACAGCGTAGTTGCAGACAACGCGGAGTTTGACCCTTTCTACTCTGCTGGCATCGTCAACAACGGCGGGATGACCATCACGAACACCACGATTGCGGGCAATTCCGGGCTCGGTTCAGGAGGCGGCATCCTGAACCAAGGGAGCTTGCGGATCCACGACAGCACGATCACGGATAACGATGCCTTCGTGGATGGTGGAGGAATCAGTAATTACGGCACGGTCGAGCTGCAGAATACGGTCCTCGCTCGTAATGCAAAGGGCTTCGGGCAAGGGCCGGACTGCTTCGGTCCCATCACTTCCCTGGGCAACAACCTGGTGGGGGATCCGACCGATTGCACCATCACCCTCCTGGCGAGCGACAAAACCGGCGATCCGGGCCTTGGTTCCTTCCAGGATGACGGGACACCGGGCAATGGCCATGTCCCCCTGCTGGAAACGAGCCAGGCAATCGATGCCGGTGACCCTTCCTCGTGTACGGCCACGGATCAGTTGGGGCGAGCTCGCGTGGACGGAGACGGAAATGGGAGTGTCATCTGCGACATCGGAGCCGTGGAGTTCATTCCTTCGGAGGTCGTGAATCAGTTGATGACGCTCGCTTCGCTCACCCAGACGCGTAGCCAGGCGGCCGTGCCCGGCGGACCTGCCGGGACGATGACGATTCGAGCGACTTTCGAGAACACCAGCTCGATCCCGATCGGTGTGCCCTTCTTCGTCGTCGCGGAGCTGTCCGGAGGAAATCTCCTTCTCAATGCGGAGGGGAGTCCAGGTGGAGTGGGAGCCAGGTTGACCCCGGATGTCGGCGCGGACAGGCTCCTGGGCCCGGGTGAGTCGTTCACGGCGGAGTTCGTCATCGGCCTCCAGAGTCGAAGTCGGTTCCGCTTCTTCGTCGATGTTTGGGGGCAGCCGAATTCATGAGGGAATCTCGATCCCGATGTGGCCGCGAAGTTCGCTTCGGGACCGAGTGGTCGGAGGTTCAAGTCCTCTCGCCCCGACCAATCCCGTCAGCGATTCTAGGCGGTTCGTGTGCTCCCTGAGTCGGCGTACGACGCGGCCTCCTTCCGTTGTCCGCCCCGGAAGAGCTTCGAATGATTCGTCTTGATCATTCGCTTGCCGATTGCGGCAACACGATGCTGGCGCGGTTCGTGACGGCCCGGCGAGTCTCCTGGCAGGCGCGAGCGTCCGATCGGGGGGAGGCTCCCATGACAATTCGAGATTTGCCCGGAACCGCGACGCCAACTGTCGAGAGAGCTGCCGCCGGCTCCTCTTCGGGAATTCTTGCACTGTCTCTTCTCTTGCTGGTATTGCCATCAGCTCGGGCCGCAGGGTGGACGGCGCAGAACAGTCTGTCCGACGCCCTGCCGGACCAAGGGAGATTGTCGAGCTCGCTCGCCACGGTCCGGATTCCCTTCGTTGCGAATGAGTCTCGAATGGATCCGCGAGTCGCTTACTTCGCGTCGACGTTTGCGGGGACCGTCTACGTGACGCGCGACGGGAAGATCGTCTACTCGCTACAGGCTCAGGAGAAGCAGGCGCCTCCGGGAGTTCGGGACGAGAAGCGATCGGGTTGGACAATCACCGAAACCACTCGTCGGAGGCAAGGCTCGTCCGCGGGGCGACGGGGTGACGCAGACTCAGGTGAGCTACTTCATCGGCGACGACCCCTCCCGCTGGAAGACGGGTCTTGCGACGTACGACTCGGTGGCGCTGGGCGAGGTCTGGCGCGGCGTGGACGTTCGGCTTCGGGCGTACGGCCGGAACATGGAGAAGCTCTTCGTCGTGCATCCGGGAGCGAAGCCCTCCAGGATCCGCATGCAGGTCGGCGGGGCTCGGTCGCTGCGGGTCAACGGCGCCGGCGCGCTGGTGGCGACGACAGGCCTGGGCGACCTGACATTCACTCCTCCGGTGGCCTACCAGGAGGACGGCGGCGCGCGGCGCGAAGTCGATGTGGCTTATGAGGTGCGTCGAGGCGCCTACGGATTTCGCTTGGGTCCTTACGATCCCGCGCTGCCAGTGGTGATCGATCCTCTGATTCAGGCGACGTACTTGGGCGGTAGCGATGATAATCGAGCCTACGCACTCGCGATCCATCCGACGTCGGGTGAGGTGTACGTGGCCGGGCAGACGCACTCCACGGACTTCCCCGGCGCTATGGGCGGAGCTCAGCCGGCATCCGCAGGCGCTCCCGATGCCTTCGTCGCGCGCTTGGACGCCACCCTCACGACGTTGATCCAGACCACTTACCTCGGCGGCCGCGGCACCGAGATTGCTACTAGTCTAGCGATCCATCCGCTGTCGGGTGAGGTGTACGTGGGCGGTGGTACCGACTCGACGGACTTCCCCGGGACGGCTGGTGGGGCTCAGCCGGCATCCGCAGGCGCTTCCGACGTCTTCGTCGCGCGCTTGAACGGCACGCTGACAGCGTTGATTCAGGCCACGTATCTGGGAGGAAGCGGCGAAGATGGCGGTAGGTCGCGGCTCGCGTTCGATCCAACCTCAGGTGACGTCTACGTGACAGTGACCACGAGATCCACGGATTTCGCCGGCACGGCGGGTGGGGCGCAGCCGGCAAGTGGCGGTGACTCGGATGCTTTCGTAGCGCGCTTGAACGGCACTCTGACGACGCTCGTCAAGGCCACCTACGTGGGAGGTAGTAGCGGCGACTTCGCGCGCGATCTGGCGATCCATCCGACGTCCGGTGACGTCTACGTGGCCGGGATTACGGACTCGACGGATTTCCCCGGGACGGCCGGTGGGGCCCAGCCGGTATTGGCAGGTCGCCGCGACGTCTTCGTCACGCGCCTGGACGGCTCTCTGACGACGCTCGTCACGGCCACGTACCTTGGAGGTAGCAGCCATGAGGACTCATGCTCTCTCGCGATCGATCCGGCGTCAGGAGACGTCTATGTTGCTGGGACCACGTACTCCGACCACTTCCCCGGCGCACCACAGGCTAACCCTGGGGCGGTAAACGGTGCAGCCTTCGTCGCGCGCTTGAGCGCCACTCTGACGACGTTGAGGAACGCGACGTACTTGGGCGGCAATTTCCAGGTAAACGCTACTTCTGTCGCGATCCATCCGACGTCAGGTGCGGTTTACGTGGCTGGGAGCACTCTCTCAGGGGATTTCTTCGGGACGACCGGTGGGGCGCAGTCGACATCCGGAGGCGGAGTCGACGCGTTCGTCGCTCGTTTGAACGGCACTCTGACGAAGATCGTCAAGGCCACGTACCTGGGAAGTAAAGGCTGGGAGTTCGCCCAGGCTCTCGCGATCCACCCGACGTCCGGTGACATCTACGTGGCCGGGCAGACGAACTCCACGGACTTCCCCGGCACCTCGGCCGGGGCGCAGCCGACAAAGGGAGACATGGCCGAAGAGGGCGACGACGGGTTCGTCGCACGCTTGACACCCGATCTGAGCAACGTGCTCAACCCCCTTCTCATTTTCGGTCCCATTCGGTCGACCTTTGTTTCCGGATCTCCGACGGCTGCATGCGCCGCCGGGACCTTCAGCTTCGAGGCGAGACTCACGAATACGAGCAATCGTTCTCTCTCGCACCTCGCGGTGAAGGTGGCGACCCTGACCCATGGCGCGCTGCTGGAGAACGCGGATGGAGGACCGGGCGGTGTGGGGGCGCTGTTGACGATCCCGCCCACGGGGGCCTATGCGGACGGCGTATTGGATCCAGGCGAATCGGTTGACGTCTCCTTCGTGATCTGTCTGAAGAGCAGAAGGTCATTCTCGTTCTTCGTAGATGTCCGGGGCGACACCGAATAGAAGAAGGCGCGGCATCGGCGCGACCGCTTGGCTGGCAGTGGAGGGCGATGTCGCGGCAAGCCACCCACTGCCGCCATCACCTGCCATCCCGCCGGTCAACGCCTCGGGCCTCCCCGGTGAGAGAATCCGTGGCATGACGCTCACCTTGGACCAGAAGCTGCGCCCGCATCCGGACGCCGTCGATGCGGAGCTCGACGGCAACGAGGTCGCGTTGCTGCACCTGGAAGACAAGAGCTACTACAGCCTCAATCTCACGGGCATGCGCATCTGGCAGGGCCTCAAGCAGGGACTCTCCCTGCGGGAGATCAGCCGGCGGCTCCAGGAGGAGTTCCGGGTCGAGGCGGAGACGGCGGACCGGTCTGTTCTGGACCTGGTCGGGGAGCTGGCCGAGCAGAACCTGGTGCAGCCGGCGGAATAGCCCGACGGCCGCCATCCTCCGGGTGGAGAATTCTCGGCGGTGAATCTCTCGCCGGAATGGGAACTGGTGCTTTCCTCCGCGCGTGCCGGACTGCGCGGCGGCAAAGGACCGTCGATCCATCCCGTTCCGAGCGCGCCGTTCGGCTGGCGCCGCGCGGCCACGATCGCCTGCCAGAATCGGGTCGGGCCACTCGTCTATTCCGCCCTGCGGTCTCTTTCAATGCCACCCGACGCGAAGGGCGCCCTGGAGCTCCTGAAGGGCGCCTACGTCGCGACGGCGGCCCGCAACGCCGTCCTGTTCCGTGCCCTCAAGACCGTCCTCGAGGTCCTGTCGGCAGAACGGACGCCTGTCATCGTCCTGAAAGGTGCCGCGCTGGCAGAACTGGTCTATCCGCAACGCGCGCTGCGGCCGATGGCCGACATCGACCTTCTGATCCGGGAGGAGGACCTGGAAGGGGCGGAGCGCCGGCTGCGAAGCATCGGCTACGAGGTGGCGCACGATCCGCAGACGAAGGAAGAACTGAGACAACGCCACCATCACTGGGTCTTTCGCAGCGCCCGGCCGGACGTTGGGGGAATTCCTGTCGAGCTCCACTGGAGTCTCGATCCGCCCGGGCGGCCGGTTGCCTGGGACGTCCGGGCTCTCTTCGAGAGGGCCACGCCCGCGTCGATTGCGGGAGCCGACGCGCTCGTGCTCGGCCCCGAGGACCTCATCCTGCACCTCTGCCTGCACCTCTGCAGGCACCGGTTCAACGGAGGAGTGATCGCTTTGTGCGATATCGCAGCGACCGTCTCCCATTACGACGGCCGACTCGACTGGGCGAAAGTCGAGGCGCGCGCCACGGAGTCTGGCGCGTCCGAATACGCGTTTGTTCCTCTTCGTCTGGCCGCCGACCTGATGGGAGCCGGCGTGCCTCCGTCGATCCTGGCGAGCCTCCGGGGGTCGGGCGGAAACGATCGCACGCTCGCGCTCGCGCGGGAGAGGATTCTCGAGGAGAAAGGAGACGTTCGAGGAGCGGCGGAGCTTCGGCTGCGGTGGGGGCGCCGGAGCCCCGCGGGCCGAGTGGCTGCCGTGCGGCGGGCGCTGTCGCCGGAAACCGCGACACGGCACCATCGTGCCACCATCGAACCGGCTGGACGCCATTTCCCGTATCTTGCACGTCTGATGGACCTTCTGCGACAGTATGGCCGCTGGCTGTGGGCTCTGGCGCGTCACCCCCGATGGGTCTCGGCCGTCGTCGAACGAGAGGAGCGCAAGGCGCAGCTCGATTCCTGGTGCTCCGCCGGCATTCCCCCGAACGATCTTCCCTAGCCTGCCCGCTCCAGGCGAGGATATGCTCGACCGCCGGGAGGGAGCCCGCCGTGCCGCTTTCTCAGTACTGGCTCGCCGCTCGGGTCGGTCTGTTCCTGTGCTCTCTCCCTCTCCGTCTGCGCGGGCAGGCACTTCCCATCCTGCTCGAACGGCTCGCACCGGCCAGGGGACGATCGATCCGTGGCGGCTCCCTGGAACCCGGCCGGGTCGTGCAGATCGTCCGGCGCGTCAGCGGGCTCGGGGTCTTCGGTCTGCCGGTCTTCCCGAAGCTCTGCCTGCGGCGATCGCTGGCTCTCTTCCGCTTGCTCTCCCGTATGGGATATCCGGTCGAGATCCATTTTGGCGTCCGGAAGGACGGTGGGAATCTGGGCGGACACAGCTGGGTCACGCTTCACGGGAACGCTCTCGGGGAGAGAGACCCGGCCGACGATTTTCGGACGATCTATTCCCGCGCGGGGACCTCGGGCCGCCCCGCGCTTCCGCGTATCGGCGAGCCGCAACTGACGTAGGCGTCCGTAGGAGGAGGACACGATGGAGAAGCACGAGAAGACATCGAAGGGCACGCCGGAGACGAGAGAGCCTTCCGCGCCCCCGGACCAGAAGCCGTGGGAAGAGCCGAAGCTCGCCTTCGTCGAGCCGAAACTGACCAGGCACGGGGATCTCGAGAAGATCACGGGGAGGAAGCGGAACCGGGACTCCTTCTTCGGCGAATTCAGCGTCTAGACGCAGGCCTCGGGAAGGTTGGCGATGACTCGTTATGCCTTCCACGATCTGACGCTGGAAGTCGAGGGATCCGAAGCGGAGGGCGGGGTCGAGCTCGATCGGATCCTCGGCGAGCTCTCGTGGGACAGGACCGAGGGCTCGTGCGGAGCGGTCCACCTTTCGCTATCGGTTCGCCCCGGCGAGGATCTGGCCCCGCCTCCGACGGCCCGCGAGGTGCTTCGGAAGGACGGTTTTCGCGGTCTGGAGGGCGCGGAGAACTTCTACCTGACGGATGGCGCGTCCTCGTTCTGCCTCGACCTTCGGAAGGGGAGAGGCGAAGCCCGGCTCGCGCCGTCGTTCTTTCGCAAGCCGTTTCTCCTGCGGCAGAACTTCTGGGTCTTCGCGCTTCTCAAGCTCCTGCGGCCGCTCGGGAATTTACGGACTCCACGCCGCGGGGCTCGTTGCCGAGGACGGCGCGGGCGTGCTCGTCGTGGGGCAGTCCGGCAGCGGCAAGTCCACGCTCGCGATCGCTCTCGTCCGCCGCGGGTGGCGCTATCTGTCCGACGACGCCGTCCTGCTGCGCTCCCGGCCGGACGGCGTCGAGGCGCTCGCGCTGCGGCGCCATTTCTACGTGGTCGGAACGGAGGCCGACGACTACGCGGACGTGCCCCTCGGAGAGGAGAGGCCGGACAGCGACGGAGGCGTGCGGAGGCGAGTCGGCGTCGAGACGGCCTACCCGGAACCAGCGTGTCGCCGCTTGCACGCCGCGGGTCCTCCTCTTCCCTCGCGTGTCGCACGGCCGGCAGAGCGCCCTGATCCCCCTGGAGCGCGCCGACGCGCTCGGCCGGCTGATCGGCCAGAGCAGCCCGCAGCTCTTCGATCGAGCAACGATGGCGCCGCACCTCACGACCTTGAACGCTCTGCTGCGGCAAGCCGCCGTTTACGAGCTCTCCGCCGGGCTCGATCTGCTCGAGGACGCGGGCTCGCTCTCGCGCCTCCTCGCCGCGGCCGAAAGTGAGGCACCGTGTCTCGCCTCGTGATCGAGCTGACCAATCGCTGCAACCTGCGCTGCCGGCATTGCTACGGGGAGCGGCACGCCGCGACGGGGGAGCTGTCGTTGGAGCTCTTCGAGAAGGTGCTGCGAGAGGGGAAGGACTGCGGCATCGACCATCTCTCCTTCACCGGCGGCGAACCGACGATGCACAGCCGCTTCGCCGAGATCGTCCGCCGCGTCGAGGAGGCGGGTTACACGTTCGGCTTCGTCAGCAACGGTTCCACTCTGCCGAAGATCTACGGGCTGCTCCTGCGGCATCGAACGGCGTTCCAGGGCGCGACGTTCAGCCTGGACGGCGCCCGCGAGGAGACCCACGACGCGCTGCGCGGCAAGGGGTCCTACCGACAGGTGATGAGGGCGGCGACGGTCTGTGTCGCGCGCGACCTCCCGTTCACCTTGAACATGGTCCTCACGGCTCGCAACCGGGGCGAGATCGAAGAGATGACTCTCGCTGGCTGCGCGGCTGGGGAGTCGGGCGGTTCGCTTCGGTTACCTGATGCCGACTCCGGACACGGCGTCGCGCGGGCTGGATCTCCCGCCGCCGGAGCGCCGGGAGGCGGAAGAGGAGATCTGGCGGCTCCAGAAGAGCGCTCCGCTGCCGGTCACGATGGGTCCCGGATACTTCAGCGAGTCTCCGTTTTTCCCGTGCGGCCCCCTCGAGCTCGAGGAGTTCAATCTCGACTATCGCGGAAACCTGACGCTGTGCTGCCAGCTCTCGGGCTACGAGGGCGGCACGCCGGGCACGGATTACATGGGCAACCTCCGGGAAATCAGTCTCGCCGAGGCCTGCGGGCGATTCCGGCGGCGGGTTGCAGTCTACCTTTCCGACAAACGGGAACGGGTCGCTCGGGGCGAGTTCACGGAGCTCGATCACTTTCCCTGCTGGTACTGCGCGAAGTATCTGAACAAGGCGCCTCGGTTCTCTCCGCTCTCACGGCACACACCGGCTCCCGCCTGGAGCGTGGACGGACGAGTCTCGGTCCGATAGGCGCGTCTCCGGTCTCGTATCGGTGCGGCCGTCCTTGTGCCGCGCGATCGGACCCGCGGCCGCGAGCCGAAGCGCCCGACCGGCGTAGCGGAAACGTAGCTGTTCTACGGGTCGCAGGCGACGCGGCCTCCTTCCGTTGTCCGGCCCGGAAGAGCGCCGAATGATGCGTCTTGATCATTCGGCTTGCCGATTGCGGCAACACGATGCTGGTGGGGGAGGCTCCCATGACGATTCGAGATCTGCCCGGAACCGCGACACCAACAGTCGAGAGAGCTGCAGCCGGCTCCTCTTCGAGAATTCTTGCACTGTCTCTTTTCTTGCTGGTATTGCCATCAACTCGGGCCGCAGGATGGACGGCACAGACCAGTCTGCCCGGCGCCATACCGGATCAGGGGAGATTGTCGAGCTCGCTTGCCACGGTCCGGATCCCCTTTGTCGCAAATGAGTCGCAAGTCGATCCGAGAATCTCCTTCTATGCTTCGACGTTCGCGGGGACGGTCTACGTGATGCGGGATGGGGAGATCGTCTACTCGCTGCAGGCTCGGGAAAGCCAGACGGCCGCGAGCGGCCGGGAAGGAAAGCGATCCGGCTGGACGATCACCGAGACGCTCGTCGGAGGCAGGCCCCGGCCGCGCGGCGACGGGGTGACGCAGGCTCATGTGAGCTACTTCATCGGCGATGACCCCGCGCGCTGGAAAGCCGGTGTCGCGACGTACGATTCGGTGGCACTGGGCGAGGTGTGGCCCGGCGTGGACGTTCGGCTTCGAGCGTACGGCGGAACATGGAAAAGCTCTTCACCGTGCGCCCCGGAGCGAAGGCCTCCCGCATCCGAGTTCGCGTCGCCGGGGCTCGGGCGCTTCGGGTCAACGCCGCCGGAGCGCTGGTGGCGACGACGGGTCACGGCGACCTCGCGTTCACTCCTCCGGCCGCCTACCAGGAGAGAGCCGGCGCGCGCCGCCCGATCGAGGTGGCCTATGAGGTTCGGGGCGACCGCTACGGCTTTCGTCTGGGCAGTCACGATTCGACGCTGCCCGTCGTGATCGATCCGCTTCTGCAGGCCACGTATCTGGGCGGCAGAAGCCGGGATGGTTTAGCGGCTCTCGCGATCCACCCGATGTCGGGCGAGGTGTACGTGGCCGGGGTCACGTCTTCCTCGGATTTCCCGGGCACGACCGGAGGGGCACAGCCGGAGCGGGGGGGAGGGGATCAGAACATAAATGCGTTCGTGGCACGGCTGAGCGCCGACTTGACCACCCTCTCTCAGGCCACCTATCTTGGCGGCAGCGGTGGCGCGCGCGTCTCCGCCCTGGCGATCCATCCCGTGTCGGGAGATGTGTATGTCGCTGGATCTACAGGCTCGGACTTCCCGGGCACGGGTGGCGGGGCGCAAGCGGCATGCGGCACACCGACTCGCTGCGCAGATGCCTTCGTCGCGCGCCTGAACGCTGAATTGACGGAGCTTCATCAGGCGACCTACCTGGGCGGTAGCGCTGCTGAAGCGGCCAACAGCATTGCCATCCACCCGACGTCGGGCGACGTGTACGTATTCGGGGAAACGTTTTCCACGGATCTGCCGGGCACGAGCGGTGGGGCGCAGCCGACGACGACGAACTTGCCCGGCGCGCGGGACGCTTTTGTCGCGGTTTTGAACGCCGAGCTGACAGGGCTGGATCAAGCCACATACCTCGGAGGCCGGGAAGACGATTACGCACTGCGCCGTTGCGGTCCATCCAGTATCGGGTGATGTCTATGTCGCCGGCTTTACGACTTCGGACGACTTCCCGGGCACGGCGGGGGGTGCGCAAGCGCACGCAAATGGGACTGACGCTTTCGTAGCCCGCCTGAGTGCGGACCTGACCATGATAAAGCAAGCCACCTACCTGGGCGGCAGCTCCACAGACGGAGCAGGCGCTCTTGCGATCGCGCCGTCCGGCAGGGTATACGTGGCTGGATCTACAGACTCCACGGACTTCCCGGGCACCGGTGGCGGGGCGCAGGCGGCACATCGGGGAGCCTCCTCGCAGACGCTTTCGTCGCGCGCTTGAACTCGGGCTTTGACGGTGCTTCGTCAAGCGACCTACCTCGGTGGCGGCAGCGAGGACAACGCCTTTGCTCTGGTTCTCCACCCGATCTCGGGAGACGTGTACGTGGGCGGAGACACTCGATCCACGAACTTCCCGGGCACGGCCCTCGGAGCGCAGGCAGCGTACGGAGGGGGCTTCACGGATGCCTTCGTCGCGCGCTTGAACGCGGACCTGACGACGCTCAACCAATCGACATACCTGGGCGGCAGGGGCCTCGAGCAGGCCCTTGGTCTGGCCGTCAGCCCAACGTCTGGTGAGATCTATGCGGCGGGCGGTGCGGACTCGAACTCGACGGATTTTCCCGGTACGACAGGGGGGGCGCAGGCAGAAAGCGGGGGCGGTGGTGACGGGTTCGTTGCGCGCCTGACAGCCGATCTAAAGACTGCGTTGACCGAGCCACCGACGATCGCGGAATTCTCGCCGGCCAAAGGACCCGTCGGCACGAATGTGGTCATCACCGGCACCAACTTCGGCGGACCAATGTCGGTGACCTTCAACCTGGCGTTGGCCGACTTCACGGTCGATTCTCCGACTCAGATTACCGCGACAGTTCCGGCCGGGGCGACGACGGGGCCGATTGTGGTGACCACATCGGCTGGGACGGCGACGAGCGCGAGCGCCTACATCGTTGCCCCGATCGTCGTAAACGGTCTCGTTACGCTGGCTCCGTTGGTGACGTCATCGGATCCCACCCCGGTTCCAGGTGGACCGGCCGGGACATTCAGTATCACGGCCACCTTCAAGAACACGAGCCTCACTTCGATAAAAGCCCCGTTCTTCAAGGTCGTCATTGTTTTCCGGTGGAGACCTGCTTCTCAACGCCGACGGGGGGCCGGGCGGGGCGGGGGCCACTCTGACGCCCGATGTCGGCGCGGACGGGATTCTGGAGCCGGGCGAGTCGTTCACGACGGAATTCGTCGTCGGCCTCGCAGCGCCGGGGAGCTGGGCTTGCCTTCTTCGTCGATCTCTGGGGAGAGCCGATCGAGTGAGGGAACCGACAAAGCTACAGCGATGGACGGCGCGGCTTGGGCTCGAGGCCGGCGCTCGGCCCGGAGGCGTCCTCGACGGCGTAGCGGAAACGTAGCTGTTCTCCAGGGAGCAGGCGTGGTCGCGGTGCTCGGGACCGACAGATTCCCGAGCCATCGCGTTCAGGCCACGTCAGGGATGGCCAACCTCGTCCGGTTCGGGACCGAGTGGTCGGAGGTTCAAATCCGCTCGCCGAACGGAACCCGCGTTCGAACGGCGCCCGACCGTACCGCCGCCTCGCCTTGCTTCGGGTCGTCGCCGCTCGATCGGAAACCCGCTAAGATCCGCGCACGTGTCTCGCGTCAAGATCGTCGCGAACTGTTCGCCCTCGTGCGGGGTCCGGCTCGAAGGGGAAGTCGAGAGCGCTTCGCGCGAGTTCATCCATCGATTCTCTCTTTCCGGAGCGGGCGGCGGGATCGGTCCACGCCGCCAGCACGGAGGTCGAAGGAGTGCACCTTGCGACCTTCTCCCCCGACTCGAAGGACTGGTTCGTCGAGTGTCCGCTCTGCGGCCGTCCGATCCGATTCGACGCGTCCGGCGCGGCGGCCACTTGACTTACGCCCGTTTTACGCCTAATCTCCGGGCATGAGGCCGACGGGTCGTTTCTCAGGCCACGGAACGACCGCGATGGCTCCGTCGGCCTAACCAATTCTTGAAATGAACGCTCGTAATCCGAATTTTATTAGGCAGAAATGAATCTCACCAAACGTCAGAAGGAAATCATGGACTTCATCCGGTCCTATCGCTCGGAGCAGGGGATCTCGCCCACTCAGCGGGAGATCCGCGAGCGGTTCGGGCTGTCCTCCTTCGGGACCGTCCAGAAGCATTTGAAGCGGCTCGAGGAGAAGGGAGCCCTCTCCCGCGACTGGAACCGCAGCCGCGGCATCGCGCCGGCCGAAGCGCCCGCCTCCTCGCGCCCGGTGGCGCTGCTCGGTCTCGTCGCGGCGGGCCGTCCGATCGAGCCCTTTCCCGGACGAGGAGACGATCGAAGTGCCGGCCTCGCTCCTCGGCAAGGGGGAGCACTTCGTCCTGCGCGTGCGCGGGGACTCGATGATCGAGGACGGGATCCGCGACGGCGACTACGTCATCGTCGCGCGGCGAACGCCAGGCCCAGAACGGTCAGACCGTCGTGGCGCTCGTCCGGGGCGAGGCCACCCTGAAGCGATACTACGGCGAGGGCACGCGCGTCCGTCTGCAGCCGGCCAACGCCGCGATGAAGCCGCTCACCTACGACGCGCGGGACGTCACCGTCCAGGGAGTCGTGACCGGCCTGATGCGCAGCTACGGAGCCCGCCCCGCGCCCCCGGGGCCTCCCGCCCCTCGCGGGCATCGAGCCGGACCCGGTAGGTTCCGAGGGCGTCTCGCCGCGACCCCCTGCTAGAATGGCCCGGTTTCGAGGGCGACGTACCCAAGTGGTTAAGGGAGAGGTCTGCAAAACCTTTATTCGGCGGTTCGAATCCGCCCGTCGCCTCCACCGCCGGTTAGCGCGCGGGGGGTGACCGCGGCGGCCCGAATGCTCCCCGTCGGTCGAAAGGGAGGGAGCCGGTTCGCCCAAGACCTGGACAAACGCATCCGAATCCGGCCGGAGTGGCGGAATTGGGTAGACGCACGGGACTTAAAATCCCGAGGGCCGAAAGGCCCGTGCCGGTTCGACTCCGGCCTCCGGCACCAGAGAACGGGAGGAGCTGTTGAGCACGGCGGTGGTGGAGACTCCGGCGAGCGGCTTCCAGGAACGCCTCGAATACGCGTTTCGGGACCCGACGCTGCTCGAGCGGGCGCTGACCCATCGGTCCTTCTCCAACGAGCAGCGCGATCTGCGCTCGCCCAACAACGAACGGCTCGAGTTCCTGGGCGACACGGTGCTCGGGTTCGTCGTCGGCGATCTCATCTACCGGACGTTCCCGAACCTGCAGGAAGGCGCGCTCTCGAAGATCAAGGCCCACCTGGTCTCGGCCACCACACTCGCGGCCAAGGGGAGGGAGCTCGGCCTCGGCCGGTACCTCCGCATGGGCGCGGGCGAGGCGCGCTCGGGGGGCTCGGAGAAGCTGTCGCTCCTCGCCGACGCGTTCGAGGCGATCGTCGCGGCGATCTACCTCGACGGAGGCCTGTCGGCCGCGGAGGCATTCGTGCGCCGGATCTTCACGCCCGACGTGGCCGGGATCGACGTCGGAGACCTCTCCTTCCACGACTACAAGACCGCGCTCCAGGAGACCGCCCAGAGCCTGGGGCTGCCGCTGCCCGAGTACCGGGTCGTGGACGAGTACGGGCCCGACCACGAGAAGTCTTTCGTCGTCGAGGTCTACTGGGACGGCGAATCCTTCGCGCTCGGCAAGGGCTCCTCGAAGCGCGAGGCGCAGCGCAAGGCCGCCAAGGAGGCGCTGCGGAAGCTCGGGAGACTGCCCTAGGCCGCCCGCGGGAACCGGTCAGGGCGCTTTCTCGAGCCTCCTCAGAAACTCGTCCGGGCCCTCGAAACCGACCAGGCGCAGCTCCTCCCGCTCCTTTCCCGAGGAGTCGAGGAAGATCACCGTCGGCACGCCGAGGATCCGGTGCCTCTCGGCGACCGCGACGACGTCCGGCGCCGCGGTGCGCGTCATGTCCGCCTTCCAGAGCGCCCTTCGCGAAAGGGACGCCCGGACGCGCGGGTCGGAGAAGGTCTTCTCGTCGAGCTCCAGGCACGGGATGCACCAGGTGGCGGAGAAGTCGATGACGGCCGGGCGCCCGGACGCGGCGACGGCCGAGGCCTCGTAGGGCTTCCACTCGGGCGCTCCTCCCGAAGCGGTCCGGGTCCGCGGCGCGAGGAACGCCGCCGCGGCGAGCATCAGGACGGCCGCGCCGACGCGCACACCGCGGGCGAGACCGGCGCCTCCGCGCCGGAGGAAGAGCGCGGCGGACCCGACGACGAGCACCGCCGGGACGAGCCACGTGCCGTAGGGCGGCGGCACGACGGTGCGCAGGAACCAGGCGGCCATCGCGAGGAGCACCCACCCGAAGATCTGCTTGATCCCCTCCATCCACTCGCCCGCGCGCGGGAGCCTCGCGAGGCTTCCCGAGAACGCCCCGAGGAAGAGGTACGGGAGCCCCAGGCCGAGGGAGAGCACGAAGAAGACGAGGAGGCCGAACCCGGCGTCCTGGCGCGCCGCCACGAACGCGAGGAGCGCGAGGACGACCGGTCCGATGCAGGGGGCCGCCACGACGCCGACGAGGAGGCCCATCCCGTACGCCCCGGCCGCCCCGGCCCGCGCGCCCGCCTTCTGCATCCAGGAGGTCGGCATCCGGATCTCGAAGAGCCCGAACATCGAGAGCGCGAGAAGCACGAGCACCGCCGCGATCGCGGCGAGAACCCAGGGGGACTGGAGCGCGGAGCCGAAGAGCCGTCCGGAGAGGGCCGCGGCGACTCCGAGGCCGGCGTACATCGTCGCCATGCCGAGGACGTAGAGGGCGGCGAGCCCGAAGGCGCGGCCCGGGCGCCCCGACGCCTGCCCTCCGAAGAAGCGAGACCGTCAGCGGGATGACCGGATAGACGCAGGGCGTCAGGTTCGAGGAGGAGCCCCCAGCCGAAGACGATCAGGAGCGCGCCGAAGAGCCCCCGCCGCTCGAGGAGGGCGCCGAAGTCCGCGCCGGTGCCGCCGGCGGGAGCCGCGCCGGCCGGGGCGCCGGGAGGGGCGCTTGCGAGGGAGACCGCGCCTCCGGGAAGGCCGGCGCTCGCCGGCGCCGCCGCCCCGGATCGGAAGCTTGCGGAAGCGGGCGGATTGCATTGCCGGTCGTTGCAGGCCTGGTACTCAACGGCGCCCGCGATCGTCGGAGCCGCGCCTCCCTTCCAGGAGACCGGCACCTCGATCGTGAAGCGCTTTTCGTAGACCGAGAGGGGCTTGTCCGCGAAGGCGAACTTGCGGAGCACGCCTTCGGGATACACGGGCTCGCCGAACGCGACCCCTTCGGCCGGCTCGAGCCGGACCGCGGTCGGGATCAGGTATTCCTCCGACGGCGTGTGGCTGTTCGCGTGCCATCCCTCCGCGAGCGTCGCCTGGAGGCGGAGCGTCCCCGCGCCGGGCGAGGCGGCGTCGAGTCGGGCCTCGACGGAAAGAAGGGGCTCGGCCGGGGCCGCCGCGAGGCGCGCGCCCGAGAGCGCCACGAGCGCGATCAGGAGCCCGCGCGTGCCCCTCATTTCGCCGGGGAGGACTCGAGCTTCTGGATCAACTGGTCCACGCCCGTAGCGTACTTGGACTGCGGGTGCGCCTTCCGGAAAGCCTGGAAGCGCCGCAGCGCCTCGTCTCGGTTACCGTCCGAGAGCGGCAGCTGCGCGCGGAAGAGCTCGGCCCGTTCGCGGGTGTCCGCGTCCTTCGTCGCCGCGATCAAAATGTCGATCGTTTTCTCGGAGTCGGCCGCGCGGCCGACGTCGAGCAGTGCCGCGGCCTCGAGCTCGAGGGCCGAGTCGCGCTCGGCCGCCGTCGAGTCCGGCGCGCTCGCGGCGCGCGCGAAGCGGGGCAGGGCCGCCGCAGAATCGCGCCTCTGATACAGGTCGCGGCCGCTCTGGAGCGCCTCTGCGCCGGGAAGCGCGCCGACCTGTTGGGCGTCGATCTTCCGGGCGAAAGCGCGGTAGGCGTCGAGGTCCTTGCGGATGTGGCCGTAGAAGTCCGGAGCGTCCTGGAATCCCTGCATGAGGAAGACGAGCCGGCCGTCGGGGTTCACGACCAGGACCGACGGAACCTCGTCGATCCCGTAGCGCAGCGCGGTCGCCCGCCCGTCCGGCGAGTCGAGGTCGAGCTTCACGGGGACCATTCCGATCAGCAGGGCTTCGAAGTCGAACGCGGGGTAGAGCAGCGTGTCCATCCGGTGGCAGTTGCCGCAGCCCTCCTGTCCGAACTCGATGAAGACGAGCTTCGAGTCGCGGGCGGCGCGGCTTCGGGCTTCCGCGAGGGACGCGGCCCAGTCGGCGTTGCCGGGGCTGCGCACCGCCGGAGTGCGCGTCGGCGGCGGGCCGGTCGGGGGCGTGGTCGCCTCCGGAGGAGCGGAGAGGAGCGCGGCCGCGAGGGCCGAACGGGCCGCGGCGAGCGCGAGGGCCGGGAGCATCTGCGGGCGAAACCCCCGCCTGGCCCTCCGAATTCCCGCGGCGATTGTCAGCTCGCGGCCTTTCCGTTAGACTTCCGCGCCCCGTGACTGCGAGTCGCGAGCCCAGGTAGCTCAGTCGGTAGAGCAACGGACTGAAAATCCGTGTGTCGGCGGTTCAATTCCGTCCCTGGGCACCATCTGGCGCGTCCGCTCCGGCTCGGTCCGACGGAAGGTGGATAGCTGATAGCTTCCCCCCATGATCCTGAAAGTCGCCAAGCTCGGCGTGAAGACGCTGCGTCAGGTCTCCGCCGAAGTCGATCCGAAGGCGATCGCCCGCGGCGACTACGAGCCGTTCCTCTCGGACCTCGAGGACACGATGCGGGAGTACGACGGGACCGGGATCGCGGCGCCGCAGGTCTTCACGCCCGACCGGATCTTCCTTTACGAAGTGCACCCCGAGACGCGCGAGCGCAAGGAGCCCGAGGTCCCGCTGACGGCCCTCTTCAACGCGACGTACGAAGGGATCGGCGCGGAGCGGGAGGAGGACTCGGAAGGATGCCTCTCGGTGCCGTTCCTCTGGGGAGGCGTCGTGCCGCGGTTCACGGCGATCCGCGTGCGGGCGCTCGACCGGTCGGGAAAGCCCGTGACCTTCGAAGCCTCGGGATACCACGCGCGCGTCCTGCAGCACGAGATCGACCACCTGGACGGGCTCGTCTACCTCGACCGCATGCCCGACATGAAGTCACTCGCCTACACGGTGAACTTCGGATGACACCGGGCGGTCGGAACGCGGCGACCTCCCGCCTTTGAAATAGAATCGGGCCGATGGCTTTCGGCAAGGGGAACAAGCTCCCCGCCTTCGAACCGAAGGCGGCCGGCGGCGGCGCCGGCGCCGACTTCCTGACCACCCGGCTCGAGACCATGGTGGCCTGGGCGCGCAAGAACTCGCTCTGGCCCTTCCCGTTCGCGACCGCCTGCTGCGGAATCGAATTCATGTCGGTCGCCGCCGCCCACTACGACATTTCCCGGTTCGGCTCCGAAGTGATCCGCTTCTCGCCGCGGCAGGCCGACCTGCTGATCGTGGCCGGCACCGTCACCGACAAGCTGGCGCCGATCCTGCGCCGCATCTACGACGAGATGCCCGAGCCCAAATGGGTCATCTCGATGGGCGTGTGCGCTTCTTCGGGCGGTTTCTACCGCGCCTACCACGTCACGCAGGGGATCGACGAGATCGTCCCCGTGGACGTCTACGTGCCGGGCTGTCCGCCCACGCCCGAAGAGCTGATCTACGCGATCATCCGGCTTCAGGAGCGAATCGCCGCGGGCGAGAAGTCGCGCGACCGCCGCTCGGCGAAGTTCGCCTCGGAGCAGCCGGCGTGAGCGCGGTCGAGACCGCGACCCTCTCGCCCCCGGCCGAGGGCCTCCGGGAGAGGCTCGCCGGCTCGCCGGTCTCGGGCCGCGTGACGGTCGAGGACCTCGACCTCCCGACGCTCGTGGTCGGCCCGGCCGACTGGATGGCGCTGGCCCGGTTCCTGCGCGACGATCCCGACTGCCGCTACGACCTGTTCCTGGACCTCGCCGGAGTGGACAACTTGAAACGCGCCGGCGCGCGGACGCGCTTCGAAGCCGTGGCGCACCTCCACTCCCTCGCGCACAATCGGCACGCGCGCGTGCGCGTGCCGCTGCCCGACCCAAACGCGCCGTCTCTTCCGAGCGTCGAGTCGGTATGGCCCGCGGCCAACTGGTACGAACGCGAGGCCTTCGACCTCTTCGGCTTCGATTTCCCGGGCCATCCGAACCTCCACCGCCTGCTCTGCCATGACGCCTTCGTCGGCCACGCTCTGCGCAAGGACTACGCCCCGGGCCAGCGGTGGTACTACCAGGAGAGCGACCTGCGGGTGCCCGAGTGGGCGAAGGAGACGGACGAACGCGCGGGGCATTTCGAGACGCAGACGCTCTCGATCGGCCCGTCGCATCCGGCCACACACGGCATCATCCACCTGCTGGCGCGGCTCGACGGCGAGCGAATCGTCCGCGCCGAGACGATCATCGGGTATCTCCACCGCTGCTTCGAGAAGATGGCGGAGACGCACCACTGGAACCAGGTGATTCCCTACGCGGACCGCCTGAACTACGTCTCGGCGATGATCAACGGCGTCGGATACGTGCGCACCGCCGAGAAGATGCTCGGGATCGAGGTGCCCGAGCGCGGGCAGCTCGTCCGGACGATCCTCTCGGAGTTCAGCCGCATCGTGGACCATGCGGTGTGCGTGGGCGCCAATCTCGTGGACATCGGCGCCCTGACGACGTTCATCTACCTCTACGAGAACCGGGAGAATTTCTACAGCCTGATGGAGGCCTGCTGCGGCGCGCGGCTGACGGTCTCCTACGTGCGCGTCGGCGGTCTCGCGATCGACGTGCCCGACGATTTCGTGCCGCGCTGCCGGCAGCTCCTCGAATCGATCCCGAAATTCGTCGACGACGTCGAGAAGCTCGTCAAGAACAACCGGATCGTGCGCGGCCGGCTCCAGGGGACCGGCGTCGTCACGAAGGAGCAGGCGATCGCCTGGGGGCTGACGGGACCGGTGCTGCGCGCCTCCGGCGTGCCGTACGACGTGCGGCGGGCACGCCCCTACGACTTCTACGACCGGTTCGACTGGGACGTCCCGGTCTCCAACGACGGCGACAACTTCGCGCGCTACCTGGTGCGGACGGAGGAGGTTCGCCAGTCGCTCAAGATCATCCGGCAGGCCCTCGACATCCTGCCGGCGAAAGGCCCGGTCAACTCCGACGACTGGCGCGTCGTGCTGCCGCCCAAGGACGCCGTGTACCACGACATGGAGTCGTTGATCTACCACTTCAAGCTCGTCATGGAGGGGATCCGCGTGCCGGCGGGGGAGCGGTACGAGTGGATCGAAGGGGCGAACGGTGAGCTCGGCTTCTACGCCGTCTCCGACGGCCGCGGCGGTCCGTACCGCTTGAAGGTGCGGCCCCCCTGCTTCCCGAACATGGCGGCCTTCGAGAAGATGATCCTGGGAGGGACGATCTCCGACATGATCGCCACACTCGGCACGTTGAACGTCATCGCCGGGGAGCTCGACCGGTGAGCGGCGTCGTCGACGTCTCGCGGGGGACCTCGCGCCGCCTGACGTTCTGGCAGCGGCTCTATCTGCCGGAAGTGCTGCGCGGAATGGCGGTGACGATGCGCCACCTCGTGCGCAATTTGACCGACATGCGGCGGCTCCCCACGATCCTCTACCCCGAGCGCAAGCGCGACTATTCCGGACGTTTCCGCGGCAAGCACATTCTGAAGACGCGCGAGGACGGGACGTTGAAGTGCGTCGCCTGCTACATGTGCCAGCAGGCGTGCCCCGCCGAGTGCATCACGATCGTGGCCGG
The DNA here is from genome assembly GCA_963707935.1 of uncultured Acidobacteriota bacterium. Classification (GTDB taxonomy): domain Bacteria; phylum Acidobacteriota; class Thermoanaerobaculia; order UBA5066; family Gp7-AA6; genus DATBFU01. Next base: position 635,305 of record CAVPRN010000005.1, read on the forward strand.
CGAGCACCCGAAGATCGCCTACGAGAAGTATCCGGTCGTTTTCGACATCGATATGCTGCGCTGCGTCTTCTGCGGGTTCTGCGTCGACGCGTGCCCGAAGGACGCGATCTGGATGACCCGCGACTACGAGCTCGCTTTCTTCTCGCGCGAGGAGGCCGTCTTCGGCATCGACAAGCTGATCGAGAAGCCGGGGCTTCCGGTCAAGGACGGCTACGGCTACCGTCCGTACTACCCGGGCGACGGCACCAACCCGCCGCGCGACGCGTCGGCGGTTCCCGTCACCCCGGGTCAGGGGGATCGGGCGCTGCTGCGCGAGAAGAGCGCGGCGCTTCCGGGCCGCGACGCGGGACCGGGCCCCTTGAACGCCCCGTCGCAGGCGGAGGCGAGGAGCTAGCTCCCGGCCCGTCCCGTGTGGGTCGGCGGGTGCCCGTCGGTCCGGAACATCGACTCGACCATCGAAACGATCTCGTCGTCCGAGGCCCCTTTCTGCTTGAGCTCCGAGGCGAAGATCGCCTCTTTCATGCAGATCCCGCAGCCCGCGGCATGCGCGTCGGTGAAGCAGGTCAGGAGCGTCTTGTGCCGGAAGTGGGCGCTCTCGGCGCACTCGCAGAAGCAGTGGAGCCGGTCGATCGTGGCCGGCATCTGGCGGGCGATCTCGTAGGAGCGGCTCGCGTCCTTCTCGTAGATCCGCGTGTCGGTGAACTTCGCGGGGTCGAGGATCGGCCGGCGCTCGACGCAGGTCTTGCACGAGTTGGTCGCGAGAGCGGCGGCCGGAGCCGCCGGAGTCGCCTTCTTCTTCGCCGAGTCGGCGGACTTGTCGGCCGCCTGGGCGAGCCCTGCGGCGAGGAGCGCCGTCAGGGCGAGTCGGATCGTCGAGCGAGCGCGCATGGGACCTCCGGAGGCGGATAACCGGGGAGGCGCCGGAACTCTTCCCGGCGCCGCGGCTCTAGCCCAACTCCTCCATCATCGCCCGGAGCGCCTCCCGGGGCGGGCGCGTCCTCTCGGGGGGGAGCAGGGCCAGGGGCTCCTCCGGCAGGCCGAGGAGCGAGAGGAAGTCCTTCTTGTCCGGCTCGACGTACATCAAGCCGGTCAGGAACTCCGTCTTCTCCTGCGCCTCGCGAAGCAGCTCGAAGGCCTTCTTCTTGTCGGTGGCGTCGTAGTCGGCGCGCAGCTTCTTCAAGCGGATGTGCGAGCCGTCGTGGAGCCGGACGTCCTGCGTCGTGCCCGGGTCGTAGTCCACCCGGATCTCGTCGAAGAAGGGGACGAACCCGATCTCCTGGATCGGCTCCTCGTGGTCCTTCGCCCACTTGTAGGACTTGGTCGAGCTCTCGTGATTGTTGAACGTCACGCAGGGCGAGATGACGTCGAGCAGCGCCGTGCCGCGGTGCGCGATCGCCCCCTTGATCAGCGCGACGAGCTGCTTCATGTCGCCGGAGAAGGAGCGGGCGACGTAGCCGCATCCGAGCTCGATCGCCATCGCGCAGAGGTCGATGGCCGGCAGGTCGTTGACGACGCCGGTCTTCAACTGCGACCCGAGGTCCGCGGTCGCGGAGAACTGCCCTTTCGTCAGGCCGTACACGCCGTTGTTCTCGACGATGTAGACCATGGGGACGTTCCGGCGCAGCAGGTGCACGAACTGTCCGGCGCCGATCGACGCCGTGTCGCCGTCCCCCGAGACGCCCAGGTAGAGGAGATTCGGGTTCGCGAGCGCCGCGCCCGTCGCGACCGCCGGCATGCGCCCGTGCACGGCGTTGAAGCCGTGCCCGCGGTCGGCGAAGTACGCCGTGGTCTTCGAGGAGCAGCCGATGCCCGACATCTTGCCGACCTTGTGGGGGGCGACTCCCATCTCGAAGAGGGCCTGCGTGATCTGGCGCGTGATGACGTCGTGCCCGCACCCGACGCAGAGCGTCGACTTCAGGCCGCCGTAGTCCTTGGCGGTCAGGCCGACGCGGTTGGTCGGGGGAGCCTTCGGTTCGGCGACGGAGGACATCAGTTCTTCTCCCCGGCCTCGATTCCCTCGACGACCGTTTCGGCGTCGAGCGGGAAGCCGTCGTAGTGGCGGACGGAGCGGAGCCTGGCGATGTCTCCCGCCGGGAGCGAGAGACGCAGGAGGGCGTGCATCTGGCCGTCCCGGTTCTGGTCGACGACGTAGACGCGGTCGTGCGCGGCCACGAAAGCGAGGGTCTCGTCGGTCAGGGGCAGGGCGCGCAGCCTCAAGGAATCGATCGGACGGCCCTTCCGGGCGAGCAGGTGCCGGGCCTCCTGGACGGCGAAGTCGGAAGACCCGTATGCCAGGACGCCGATCCGCGAGCCCGGCGCGTCCACGACGGGCCTCGGCACGTGGCGCCGGGCCGTCTCGAACTTCCGGGCGAGCCGCTCCATGTTGCGCCGGTAGTCGTCGGGGCGCTCCGAGTAGGTCGCGCGCTCCGTGTGGCCCGAACCGCGCGTGAAGAAAGCGGCCGCGGGATTGTCGATGACTCCCGGGAGCGTCCGATACGGAACGCCGTCCCCGTCCACGTCGCGGTAGCGTGCGAACTCCTGGAACTTGCGGATGTGGTCCTTCAGCTCCTCTTCGGTGCGGATCACCTTGCCCCGGTCGATCGGCTTCTCCGGATAGGGGAACGGATCGGCCATCCAGTTGTTCATGCCGAGGTCGAGGTCCGACATCACGAAGACGGGCGTCTGGAAGCGGTCGGCCAGCTCGAAGGCTTCGATCGTGAGCTCGTAGCACTCCTGGACCGACCCGGGGATCAGGAGGATGTGCTCGGTGTCGCCGTGCGAGAGGAAGTAGGTCGAGAGGATGTCCCCCTGCATCGTGCGCGTCGGCAGGCCGGTCGAGGGCCCGACCCGCTGGACGTCCACGATGACGCCGGGCACTTCGGCGTAGTAACCGAGCCCCACGAACTCCGACATGAGGGAGATCCCCGGGCCGGACGTCGTCGTCATGGCGCGCGCTCCCGCCCACCCGGCTCCGAGCACCATCCCGACCGCCGCGAGCTCGTCCTCGGCTTGCACGATGGCGCAGGTGGGCTTGCCGGTCACGGGGTCCAGGCGGTGCTTCTTCGCGTACTCGACGAGCGACTCGGCGAGCGAGGAGGACGGGGTGATCGGATACCACGACACGACGTTGACCCCGGCCATCACCGCCCCGATCGCCGATGCGGAGTTGCCGTCGATGATGATCTTGCCGGCGGTGCCGTTCATCCGCTCGACACGGAACGGGTCGGTCTTCGCCAGGTTGGCGGCGGCCCAGTCGTAACCGCCCTGGATCGCCTTGACGTTGATGTCGACGGCCTTTTCCTTCCCCTTGAACTGCTTGACCACCGCGCGGCGGATCTCCTCCATCTCGATCCCGAGAAGCCAGGCCGCCACCCCGACGTAGATCATGTTGACGGCGAGCCGCCGCAGCTTCCCGTCGTGCACGAGCTCGAGCACGAGCTTCTGGAACGGGACGGGGTAGAAGTGCACGTCGTCGCGCAGCGTCTTGAGGCCGAGGCTCTCCTCGTAGATGACCGCGGCGCCGGGCGAGACCGTCCGGACATCCTCGTGGGCGGTCTCGGGGTTCATGCAGATCAGGACCCCGATGTCCCGCCGGCGGGCGATGAAGCCTTCGCGGGAGGCCCGGATCGTGAACCAGGTGGGGAGGCCCTGGATGTTCGACGGGAAGAGGTTCTTCCCCGAGACCGGGATCCCCATCTGGAAGATGGACCGCATCAGGATGTTGTTCGAGGACATGCTCCCCGAGCCGTTCGCGGTGGCGACGTGGATCGAGAAGTCGTTGACGACCGGGAGGGGCCCGGTCGAAGCCGGCGCCTTGTCTTCCAGAACCGCGGTGGACATGCTTCTCCTTTGCCCGAAGTGGCGCGATCGGGGGCGAAATCATACCAAACGCGGGGGTTCCGAGCGCCAGAGGCCCGCCTTGCTTAGAATTCGCGCGCGGAGGTGATTGATGGGACGCTCGATTCTCGCGGCGGCGTTCGTGGGCCTGGCGCTCGGCGCGGCGGCCGCGCGCGCGGAACACCCTTTCCGATTCGACGACCTCCAGAAGCTCGAGCGGATGTCGTCCTTCTCCGTCTCGCCCGACGGCAAGTGGCTCGTCTACGCGGTCACGCTCTCGGACGTCGAGGAGAACACCTCCCGGTCGGCCCTCTGGATCCAGGCGACGGGCGGCGGCGCGCCGCGCCGGCTCACCTCCGGCAAGTTCAAGGACAGCGCGCCCGCCTTCTCTCCGGACGGGCGGTCGATCGCCTTCCTCTCCAATCGCGAGGGGAACCAGCAGATCTGGACGATCGACCTCACGGGCGGAGATCCCCGCGCCGTTCTCGCCTTCGCCAACGACATCGCCGCTTTCCGATGGACCCCGGACGGATCGGCGTTCGTCTTCACCTCCGACGTCTTCCCGGATTGCGCGGACGCCGCCTGCACGGCGGAGAGACTCGCCGCGCGCGGCAAGTCGAAGATCAAGGCCCGAATCGCGGAGCGCCTTCTCTTCCGTCACTGGGATTCCTGGAAGGACGGGATGCGCACGCACGTCTTTCGCGCACCCGCCGCCGGAGGCGCGGCGGTCGATCTGACGCCGGGCGACCGCGACGCCCCGCCCTACGGGCAGGACCATGGCTTCGACGTCTCCCCGGACGGCAAGGAGCTCGCTTTCGCCGCGAACCCGGACAAGGTCGAAGCGGTCTCGACCAACTCGGACGTCTGGGTCGTCGGCCTCGACGGGGCGGGCGCCCCTTCCGACCGGACGGCGGCGAACCCGGCGTTCGACGGCTTTCCGGCCTACTCGCCCGACGGCCGCTCGATCGCCTACCGGGCGCAGAGGCGCCCCGGGCGGGAGTCCGACCGGTTCGAGTTGATGGTCCTCGACCGCGCGACCGGCGCGTCGCGCTCGTTGACCTCGTCGTTCGACAACTGGGTGGACGAATTCGCATGGGCGCCCGACTCGAAGTCGCTCGTCTTCGTCGCCTGGGTCGAGGGGCGCGCGAGCCTCTACCGGGTTTCCGCGGCGGGCGGCCCGATCGAGCTCCTCTGGAAGGGAGGGTCGGCCGCCGATCCGCGGGTCGCTCCCGACGGTCGCCGCGTCTACTTCCTGGCGAGCTCTCTCGTGGAGCCGTCCGACCTCTGGAGCGTCGGATGGGACGGCAAAGGGGCGACGCGGGAGACCCGCCGGAACGCCGCGCTTCTGGCCGAAGCGGCCCGCGGCCCGGTCTCGGAGCGCTTCGTCACCTCCGCGGACGGTCGCCGCGTCCAGGGCTGGCTCCTCCTCCCGCCCGGATTCGATCCCTCGAAGTCGTACCCCGCGCTCTTCTTCGTCCACGGCGGGCCGCAGGTCCCCGTGGCCGACGCCTGGTCCTATCGCTGGAATCTGGCCGCCTTCGCCGGCTACGGTTACGTCGTCTACGCCGGCAACCCCCGCGGCTCGCCCGGGTGGGGACAGAAGTTCGTGGACGAGATCAGCGGCGACTGGGGCGGCAAGGTCTACGACGACCTGATGCGGCAGGCCGACGACCTCGAGACGCTCCCCTACGTGGACAAGAAGCGGATCGGCGCCGCCGGCGCTTCCTACGGCGGCTACATGGTCGCGTGGATCGCGGGCCACACGACGCGGTTCGCGACGCTCGTCTGCCACGACGGGACGGTGGACCTCGCGCCCGCCAACCTCGCCACCGAGGAGCTGTGGTTCCCGCGAGCCGAGTTCGGCGGCTGGCCCTGGGAGCCCGACACCGTCTACGAGAAGTGGAATCCGATCCGCTTCGCCGACAAGTTCCAGACGCCGATGCTCGTGATCCACGGCGAGAAGGACTTCCGCGTCCCGTTCGACCAGGGCCTCGAGCTCTTCACGGCGCTCCAGCTCAAGGGAGTGCCTTCGAAGTTTCTCGAGTTTCCGGACGAAGGCCACTGGGTCTTGAAGCCCGGCAACGCCCTCTTCTGGCACAACGTCATGGTGGACTGGCTGCACCGATGGCTCGGGGGAGCGGCGGCGGACGAGAAGGTCCTGGCGAAGGCCTACTCCGTGACCCGGTAGGTCGGCCCGGGACCATGCCCCCGAAGCGCGTCGTCTCGCTCTGTCCTTCGATCACGGAGACGCTCTACGAGATCGGGGCGCGGGATCGGCTGGTCGCGGCGACGCGCTTCTGCACGAGGCCGCGCGGGGTCCTGCGCGGGCTCGCCCGGGTCGGGGGCACGAAAGATCCGGACGTCCCGGCGATCCTCGCGCTCGCCCCCGATCTCGTCCTCGCCAACGAGGAGGAGAACCGGCTCGAAGACGTGGAGCGGCTCCGCGCGGCGGGAGTCGCCGTGGAGGTCACGTTCCCGAAGCGCGTCCGCGACGTCCCGGCGGACGTCCGCACCTGGGGCCGCCGCCTCGAGGGAGAGTGCGAGCGGAGGGCCGAGGCGCTCGCGTCCCGGATCGAGCGGGAACTCGGGGCACTCGAGGCCGCGCCGCCGTCCAGTTCGTTCCGCTACGCCTACTGGATCTGGATGGACCCCTGGATGACGGTCTCCGACGACACGTACGTCGCCGACCTGCTGAGGCTCGCCGGCGGGGTCGACGTCTTCGGAGCCGACGATGAGCGCTACCCGACGGCCTCGCCGGAAGAGGCGCTCGCGCGCGGCGCCGGGGTGCACTTTTTCCCGGACGAGCCATACGCATTTCGACCCGGCCGGCACGAGGAGATGACCGCGCGGCTCTTCCCCGGAGCGATGCGGCTCTTCGTTCCCGGCGACGACTTCTGCTGGCACGGGGTCCGGACGCTCGAGGGGCTCGCGTGGGCGCGCCGGCTCCGAGCGACCGGATGGCCCTCCCCGGGTGCTTCTCGGAACCTTTCCTAGCCGGCCGCGCTCGATTCTCCCCGCGAGCCCGATCCTCCCGGTTCCGGGTCGGCTCTTGCGGCCCGCTTCGCGTGCGCGACTCCGACGCGCTCGAGCAGACTGGCGAAGCGGGGATCGGGGCGCAGCGGTGCCAGACGCGGGTCGATGCGGAGATAGGCGAGGACGGTGGAACGCTCCTGGTATGCGCGCTCGAGCCACTCGAAGGCTCGATCGGTGTCCCCGAGGCCCGCTTGAACCACGGCGAAGTAGTAAGAGGGGACGTAGCTCTTCCGGGATCGCTCCACAAGCATGTCGAGGATCGACCGCGCTTTGTCTTTCTTCCCGGAGACGGCGTACGCATGCGCGAGGGACGACCGGATGTTGAGACTCTCGGAGACGCTCGCGGCCTTCTCGATCGAGGCGATCGCCTCGGGAAACATCCCTTTCTGCTCGTAGACGAGGCCCAGTCCCCACTGTGCCGTCGAGAGCTCCGGATTGGCTTTGGCGATCTCGAGCAGCGCCTTGAGAGCGTCGTCGTACCTGCCGTCGAAGTAGGAAAGCAGCGCCGTGTTCGCCTTGAGGCCGGCGGATCGTGGATCGAGCTCCTCGGCCCGCCGGATCTCGGCGACGGCTTCCGGGAGCCGGTCGGCGGCCGCGAGAAACCGGCTGTAGGAGAAATGCGCGTCGGCGTAGCTCGGCCGGAGCGCGATCGCGCGCCGAAACTCCCTTTCCGCGGCCGCCCAGTCCCACTCGTAGTAGGCGCGGATGTAGGCCATGGAGGCGTGCGCTTCGGCCAGGCCCTCGTCGAGCTCCAGGGACCGCTCGGCCGCGGCGCGCGCCTTGGGAAAGACCTCCGCGGGCGACAGGGCGCTGTAGAAGGGGAGAATCGCGTAGTAGCTGGAGAGGCCGGCGTAGGCCTCGGCGTAGCCCTCGTCGATCTCGAGCGCCCGGGTGAACTGGTCGAAGGCCTTCTTCAGATCGGCTTCGGTTCCCTGGTCGAGGAAGAAGCGGCCGAGCAGGTAGGCCTCGTAGGCTTTCGGAGCGATTCGCCGCCCTCGGTTGAGCCGCGCCTGCTCGGCGCCGGTGAGCTTCGCCTCGATCTGCCGCGCCACTTCGCGGGCCACCTCGCTCTGGAGCGCCAGGACGTCCGCGATGTCGCGCTCGAAGGTCTTCGCCCAGAGGTGCGTGTCGCTCCCGGCCGCGATCAGCTCCGACGTGACCCGGACCCGGTCTCCGACGCGCGTCACCGAGCCTTCGAGCACGGCGTCGACGCCGAGCTCTCGAGCGACCTCCCGGACGGGCTTCTTTGTGCCCTTGTACTGCATCGCGGAGCTGCCCGCGATGACCTTCAGGGAACTGATCTGGGCGAGGTTCACCGTCAGGGCGTCCGTCATCCCGTCCGCGAAGTATTCCTGGCGAGGCTCGGCGGAGAGGTCTCGGAGCGGCAGGACCGCGACCGCCGAAATGCGAGTCGGACCCGCCGCGACCGGAAGGCGGAGTCGAAGACCCGCGCGGACGGCGAGGACCGTCAGGAGGACCCCGACGCCGGTCGCGGCGACCCAGGGCCAGCGGCGCCTGGTGCCGGCCGGCGGCTCCGATGTCCCGGGAGCCTCGGCGCTGTGCTCGAGATCGAAGGCGAGGTCGTGCGCGGAGTGAAACCTCTGATCCGAGTTCTTTTCCAGGCAGCGTCGGATGATCCGGCCCAGGGCCGGCGTGATGCCGGCGTTCGTCGAGGAAAGGTCCGGCGGGTCTTCCTTCAGAATCGCCGAGAGCGTGTCGGCGGCCGAGTCGCCGCGGAAGGCGCGCCTCCCGGAGAGCATTTCGTAGAGGATCGCGCCGAAGGCGAAGATGTCGCTGCGGACGTCGGTGGGCCTTCCCCGCACCTGCTCGGGGGACATGTAGCCGAGGGTGCCGAGCAGGACGCCGGGCTCGGTGCCGGCCGGCGCGGTCGGCGCGTTCGACTCCTGGAAGGCGACCGGTTCCGCGTGCGTCAGCTTGGCCAACCCGAAGTCGAGGATCTTCACCCGTCCGTCGCGCGTGACGAAGAGATTCTCCGGCTTCAGATCCCGGTGGACGATCCCCTTGTCATGCGCCGCGGAGAGACCCCGCGCGATCTGCAAGGCGTAGTCGATGACGGTTCGCGGAGGAAGGGGACCGCCCGCGAGCGCCGAGCGCAGCGTCTCGCCCTCGAGCAGCTCGGAGACGACGTAGGGTGCGCCGTCCTCCGAGCCGAGGTCGTGCACGGTGAGGATGTTGGGATGGTTGAGCGCCGAGGCGGCGCGGGCTTCCTGCTCGAACCGGCGCAGGCGATCGGGGTCGCCGGCAAAGGAGGCGGGCAGGACCTTGATCGCCACTTCGCGGCCGAGGCGAGGATCGTTCGCCCGGTAGACCTCCCCCATCCCGCCGGCCCCGAGAAGGGCGACGATCCGGTAAGGGCCCAGGGACTTTCCGGCGGAGAGTGGCATTCGAGCCGCTCGCCGGATTCTACGGCGTTTCTACCCGCGCCGGTTGAGCAGGTCCAGGAACTCCTCGCGCACCGGCTTGTGGAAGAAGATGCCGCGGATGGCGGAGGTGACCGTCAGCGCCCCCGGTTTCTTGACGCCGCGCATTTCGACGCAGAGGTGCCGCGCCTCGATGACGACCATCACGCCCTGCGGCGAGAGCTTCTCGTCGAGGAACCCGGCGATCTGCTCGGTCAATCGCTCCTGGAGCTGCGGCCGGCTGGCGTAGAACTCGACGATACGCGGCATCTTGGAGAGGCCCACGATCTTGTCGTTCGGGATGTAGGCGAGATGCGCATGGCCGTAGAACGGGACGAAGTGGTGCGAGCACAGGGAGTAGAAGGGAATGTCCTTCTCCATCACCATCGCGGTGTAGTGCTCGTCGTTCGGAAAGAAGGTCACTTTCGGCTCGGCGCCTTCCGCGAGCCCGCGGAACATCTCCAGGTACATCTTGGCGACCCGCTCCGGCGTCTCGGCCAGGTTCGGGTCCGACAGGTCGAGGCCGAGCAGCGCGATCACTTCGCGCATGCGCTCCGAGATCTCGGCGATCTTCTCCCCGTCGCCGACCGAAGGAACGACGATCCCGGTTTCGCTCACGGTTCCGGCCTCCTCAGGCCGCCTTCGTCTTCTCGATCAGCTTCGCGATGTCGCGGGCGACCGGGATGTCCGACGCGATGACCTCCTTGATCCTGCCGTCCTTGCCGATGATGAAGGCCGTGCGCGCCGAGATGCCCTTGTCCTCGAGGTAGACCCCGTACTTCTTCGCCACGTCCCCCTTCGGATGGAAGTCGGCGAGCAGCGGGTACTCGATCCCGTTCTGCGCGGCGAAGGCCTTGTGCGCCCAGAGGGAGTCGATCGAGATGCCGAGCACCTGGACGTCGGGCGAGCCCTTCGAGGGGAGCAGGTCGGCGCACTGCTTGTTCTCGACGGAGCAGACCGGCGAGAAGTCGAGCGGGTAGAACATCAGGAGGACGTTCTTCTTGCCCCGATAGTCGGAGAGGGTGACCTTGTCGCCGACCGTCGAGGGAAGGGTGAAATCGGGGGCGGGATCGCCGGGTTTCAGGGCCATCTTCGGAAGCTCCTTGCGTCGCTCGCGGACCGGCCCGCGAGGCGCGGCATTGTATCGAAAGCTCCGCCCAAAGGCGCCGCCTCCTAGGAAATCGTCTTCCGGAAGGCCTTCGTGCTCGCCAGGATGAGGACGGTGTCGATCGCGAGGAGGGCGGCGACGCTCGGCCAGATCTCGAGGAATCCGGCGCCCCGGATGATGATGCCGCGCGAGATCTTGATGAAGTGCGTGGCGGGAAGCAGCTGCGCGACGACCCGCAGCGGCGCCGGCAGGGAGAAGAGCGGGAAGACGTAGCCCGACAGGAACACGGAGGGGAGGAGGAATCCCTGCGCGTACTGGATCGCCTCCATCTGAGTCTTGGCGCGCGAGGAGATGACGAGGCCCAGGGCGAGGAGCGAGAAGAGATACACGGTCGAAAGGCCGATGAAGAGCGGGAGGCTTCCGTGGATCGGCACACGGAAGAGCGCCACCATCACGACGAGGATCGTCGCGAGCTGCACGAAGCCGAGCCCCATGTAGGGGAGGAGCTTGCCGAGCACGACGCCGACCGGCGAGGCGGGAGTCACCATGAGCTGCTCGAGGGTGCCCCGCTCCCTCTCGCGCACGATCCCGAATGCGGCGAGCACCGTCCCCGAGAAAGTCAGGAGGATGGCGATCAGCCCCGGGATGAGCAGGTTGGCGCTGCGCGAGTCGGGATTGAAAAGCAGCAGGGGATGCACCTGGATCGGCAGCGCCGGCACCCCCTTCGAGCGGGTGATCACTTCGAGCGAGCGCTCGAGCGCGACGCCATTGGCCGCGGCGAGCGTCTGGGAGGCGATGGTCGAGTCGGAGCCGTCGATCAGGACCAGGAAGTCGGCCGGCACTCCCCGCAGCCTCCGGCGGGCGTAGTCGGGAGGGATCTCGATGCCGACCGCGGCGCGCCCGGCGACGATCGCCCGCCGCAGGGCCTCGCGGGAGGGCGCTTCCTCGACGACCTGAAAGAAGACGGTGTTGACGAGGTCCGTGACGAGCTCGCGACTCTCGCGGGTGCGGCTCTGGTCGAAGACCGCGGTGCGCACGTGCTTCACGTTGGTGTCGATCACGCCGAAGAGGATGAGCTCGAAGATCGGGATGAAGAGGGCCATCATCAGGGTGCCGCGGTCCCGGAGCATCTGGATCCACTCCTTGCGGAGGACGGCGACGAACCCCCTCACTTCGCGGCCGACTCCGGCTCCGGCGGGCTCGGCGGCCGCCGTGGCGTCGGCCTGCAGCCTGGTCAGGCGGACGAAGACGTCTTCGAGCGTCGGCGCGATCGGGCGGACGGTGACGCGCGCGTGCGCGGACTCCGAGAGGTCGCGCTCGATCTGGCGGTCATCGAGCCCCGCATGGACCAGCAGGTGCAGGGAGTTCCCGAAGATCGTGAGGTCCTCGACGTAGGGGAAGGAGCGGGCCCGCCCCATGAAGGCCGCGGCCCCTTCGGCGCATTCCGCCTCGACCCGGCGCATCCCGGGGGGCGTGACCTCCGGGAGCCGCGTCAGCTCGTCCGGCTTCCCGAGGACGAGGAGCTTGGAGAGGTAGAGGTACGCCACCGTGCCGCAGCGCTCCGCCTCGTCCATGTAGTGCGTCGTGACCATCAGGGTCACTCCCTGGGCCGCGAAGTCGAAGAGCAGGTTCCAGAGCTCGCGCCGCGCGACCGGGTCGATACCCGCCGTCGGCTCGTCCAGGAAGAGGACGCGCGGCTCGTGCATGAGCGCCGCGGCGAGAGCGAGCCGCTGCTTCCAGCCGCCGGAGAGCTGGCCCGCGAGGCGATGGCGGTAGGGCGCGAGACCGGTCAGGTCGATCGCCCACCGGCGGCGCTGCCGCGCGCGCTCGCCGTCCAGACCGTAGACCGAAGCGAAGAAATCGAGGTTCTCCAGGACCGAGAGGTCTTCGTAGAGCGAGAAGCGCTGCGGGACGTAGCCGATTCGGCGCCGGATCTCCTCGCCCGACCGGACGACGTCGAGGCCGTCGACCGAAGCGCCCCCCTCGGTGGGGGCGAGCAGCCCGCAGAGGATCCGGATCAGAGTGGATTTGCCCGAGCCGTTCGGGCCGAGCAGCCCGAAGATCTCGCCGCGCCGAACCTGGAGGGAGACCCGGTCGAGCGCGCGCACCTTCCCGAAGTTGCGCGAGACCGAGCGCACTTCGATCCCGAGCCCGGGGTCGCCCGCGGCGGCCAATGGAGGCAAGCTCATGGCTCGAGCTCGACGGCGGCCGCCATGCCGGGCTTGACGTCCGGATTCGGGTCGATCGCGACCTTGACGCCAAAGACCTGGTCCATCCGCTGCTCGAGCGTCTGGATGTTGCGGGGCGTGTACTCGCCGCGCTGCCGGATCTCGACGACGTGCCCGGGATACGCGCGCCCCGGGAACGTATCCACGGTGATCCGCGCCTTCTGCCCGACGCGGACGAGGCCGAGCTTCGGCTCCGGGACGTAGACCCGAACCCAGATCTGGTCCGGCTCGAGGATCGTGGCGACCGGCTGGCCGGCGCCGACGAGGTCGCCGGGGCGCAAGTCGATCGTCTGCAGGATTCCGTCCGCGGGCGCGCGGACGGTCAGGTCCTGGCGCTGCCGTTCGAGGTAGGCGAGCTGGCCCTCCTCGCGGGCGACCGCGGCCCGCGCCGCGTCGATGTCCTCCGGGCGATTCCCGCGCTCTCTCTCGCGAAGAGTCTCCCCGGCGATCCGGGCGGCCGCCGCCGCGGCGTCGTAGTCGCGCTGCGGCGCGACGCCATCGGCCAGCAGCTTCTCGAGGCGTTTTCGCTCGCGCTCCGCGTGGTCGGCGTCGGCGCGCACCCGTTCGAGCTCCTCGACGCGCGGCCCGCGCAGCATCTTGGCGAGGTCGGCGCGCGTCGCGGCGAGGCGCCCCTGCTGCGAGCGGATCTGAAACTCGAGGAAGTCGGGCTCGAGCTCGACTAAGGCCTGCCCCTTTTGGACCGAGGCGCCTTCGTCCACGCGCACCGCGGCCACCCGGCCTCCCACGAGCGACCCGACGTCCGCGTCGCGCGCTTCGACGGTGCCCGAGAGCACGAGGGGCTTCTCCCGGCGGGAGAGGGCTCGGTAGACGGAGAACCCGCCGGCCGCGAGGATCAGAACGAGCGCGAGGACCAGCATCCGCTTCATCGCGACTTCCTCCCGATTCGGCGTTTCGACGCGATCGCGCCGCGGCTCCAGATCTCGAGCAGTGTGGCGAGGTAGCGATCGAGCGCCACCGGCGGGCTGATGCGGGCGACCTTGTGCATGAAGACGTAGGACTGGATCGCCCCGAGGAAAGCGAGCGCCGCGGCGCGGGGGTCGCTCAACCGGAGCCTTCCCGCGTTCCGGGCGCGGCGGAAGTAGGCCTCCAGGGCGGCGAGGACGCGGGCGGGAGGGGAGGACTTCCGGCGCGGGTCGAAGGGGAGGCGCACCGTGCGCGCCTCGGCCTCGTTTCGGGCCTTGAAGAATCGGGCGATGTTCTCTCCCATCTTCCGCTCGATGAAGGGGGCGAGCGTGCGGGCGAGCCGGGCCAGGGCGGCGGAGGGATCCGCGTCGTCGGGCAGGCCGGCCAGGAAGTCGGAGGGGAGCGCCGGCTCGACCTCTCCTGCGGCGAGCGCTTCCCGGAAGAGCGCCTCCTTGGTCGGCACGTGCCGTAGCACCGCGGCGGGGGAAAGGCCGACGCGCGCCGCGATCGAGGTCAAGGTGGTCCCCTCGTACCCGCGCTCCGCGAAGACCTCGCGCGAGGCCCGGAGGACCTGCTCGCGGCTCACCCGCGCCCGGCGGCCCATAACTAAGTAAGTATTTATTTACTTATTTAGGCTGTCAAGCGAGGGATTCCGGATTCCGGATTCGGGATTCCGGATTGGGGATTTACGTCCGGATTTCGAAACTGGCGGCCTCCCGGCCAGCCCGATCTCGAATTCGGAATCCCGAATCCCGGCTCCGGAATCCCAGATCCTGAATCCCGACTCCAGACTCCTGTCCCTCCCGCCGCACGTGTAAGATGTGCTCGTTCATGCGCATCGATTTGCACAGCCATTCGTCAGTCTCCGACGGGCTCGACTCCCCGTCCGCGCTCGTGCGGCTGATGGCCTATGCGGGGGTGTCCGCGTTCTCCCTGACCGACCACGACACGTTCTCCGGGCTGCCGGAAGCGCGCCGCGAGGCGGAGTCCCTCGGGATCGAGCTCATCCCGGGCGCGGAAATCTCCGCGCACTTCGACGGGCAGGACGACGTCCACATCCTCGCGCTCTTCGTGGACGAGCAGAACGAGCGGCTGAACGAACGGCTGACGGTCCGCCAGCAGAACCGGCGCTTGCGGGGGGAGAAACTGGCGGAGAAGCTGATCGAGTCGGGCTATCCCCTCGACCTGAAAGCGATTCGGGACGAGGTCGGGGACGGCGTCTGGGGGCGGCCGCACATCGCCCGGGCGCTCGTGCGCGGAGGCCACGCCAAGGACCTGAACGACGCCTTCGACCGGTTTCTTCACGCGGGCCTCCCCTGGTTCGTTCCGCCGGAGAACTGGGGCGCGCGCGACGTCATCGAGACGGTCCGGAAGGCGGGGGGGATCACGTCGCTCGCGCACGCGGTCTGGTACAAGGACATCGATCCGATGATCCAGGCGCTCGCCGCCGCGGGACTGGACGCCGTCGAAGTCTTCCACCCCGACCATGGCCCCGAAGAGGAGGCGCGTCTCGGCCACCTCTGCCGGGAGCTCGGGCTCGCGGTCACGGCCGGATCCGATTTCCACGGGACGCCCGAAGGGCGCAAGCGCCCGGGCGGCGTCTCCGGCGACGGAGAGATGCTGGGCATCCTCCGCGCCCGCGCGAAACGCTAGCCGCTTTTTTCGCTCGGACGCCATTTGTCCGTTTCCGCAGCGCCCAATAGCGCTGTGGAAAAAGACGCCAACATTTTTTTTCGCGTCCGCCCTCCGATCCGCGACGGGGCGGACGCCTGCGGATTTCGCGCGGGCCCGTTGACAGGTTGGCACGCGGGATGAAAGATCCGCCCGCTTTTCCCGCGATGCTCGAAGAAGTCACTCTGGAAAAGGGCCTGCCGCAGAATCTGGAAGCCGAGCGCTCGGTTCTCGGCGCGATTCTGCTCGATTCCTCGTCCCTCTCGTTCGTCGTTCCGGTCCTCCGCCAGGAGGATTTCTTCCCCGACACGCACCGCCGGATCTACAGGGCGATGCTCGAGCTCTTCGAGCGGTCGGCGGAGATCGACACGCTGACCTTGAAGGAGGAGCTCGACCGGGTCGGCGGGGTCGAGAAAGCGGGGGGCGCGGCCTACCTCGCCGCGCTCGTGGACGCGGTGCCCGACGTGTCGAACGTCGAGCACTACGCGCGCATCGTCAAGGAGAAGTCGACGCTGCGCCGCCTGATCCAGGCCGGCCAGCGGCTCGCGCGGCAGGGC
The DNA here is from genome assembly GCA_963707935.1 of uncultured Acidobacteriota bacterium. Classification (GTDB taxonomy): domain Bacteria; phylum Acidobacteriota; class Thermoanaerobaculia; order UBA5066; family Gp7-AA6; genus DATBFU01. Next base: position 651,083 of record CAVPRN010000005.1, read on the forward strand.
CTCGCCCAGGAGCAGGACGCCGAGCAACTCCTCGGCTCGGCGACGGGCGAGATCTTCGACATCGCCGAGGACGCGGTCCGCGGGGGCTTCACGGCGATCGGGCAGATCGTCAAGCACAACCTCGAGATCATCGAGGACGCCCGAAACCGCCAGGGAATGCTCTCGGGGCTCCCGACCGGCTTCACCGAGCTCGACCGCATGACGTCCGGGCTCCAGCCGACCGACCTGATCCTGCTCGCGGCCCGACCCTCGGTCGGGAAGACCTCGCTCGCCCTCAACATCGCCCAGCACGTCGCGTTCCGCGAAGGCCGCTCGGTCGGCTTCTTCTCGCTCGAGATGTCGAAGGAGCAGATCGGCTTCCGTGTGCTCTGCTCCGAGGCGGACGTGGACGCCAAGAAGGTGCGCGACGGCTTCGCTTCGCGCGAGGCGACGGTCCGCCTCGTCACGGCGCAGACCAAGATCTCGGGCGCCAACTTCTTCCTGGACGACGGGGCGGCGCTCTCCGTGCCCGAGATGCGCGCGAAGGCGCAGCGGCTGAAGCGCGAGAAGGGCCTGGACCTGATCGTCGTGGACTACCTCCAGTTGATGATGGGGCACGGGCGCTTCGACAACCGGACCCAGGAGGTCTCCCAGATCTCGCGCGGCCTGAAGCTCCTCGCCAAGGAGCTGCGCGTGCCGATCCTGGCGCTCTCGCAGCTCTCCCGCCAGCCCGAGCAGCGCAAGGGCGAGCTGCGGCGGCCGCAGCTTGCCGACCTTCGCGACTCCGGCTCGCTCGAGCAGGACGCCGACGTCGTCGTCTTCCTCTACCGCGAGGAGCTGTACGACCGGGAGACCGAAAGGAAGGGGATCGCGGACGTCCTGATCGCCAAGCAGCGCAACGGCCCGACCGGCGACTTTCCCCTCGTCTTTCTCGCCGACCACATGACGTTCGCCAACTACGCGGGGCCGGCCCCGGCGGCGGGCGGCCCGGAGCAGCCTTTCTGAGGCCGACGGGGGGGCCGGACGCTTCGGGAGCTGCTAACCTTTCGGAGCTTGATCATCTCCGACCCCGCCTCCGGGCTCCGATTTCCGTCCCGTCCCACCCGCGCGATCGTCGACCTGGACGCGATCGCGCGCAACTACCGGCTGCTCCGCGATCGTGTGGTCGAACGGGCCGTCTATCCGGTCCTCAAGGCCGACGCCTACGGGCACGGCGCCGTGCCGGTGGCGCGCCGTCTCGCAGTCGGAAGGCGCCGACCGTTACGCCGTCGCGATCGCGGAGGAGGGGGTCGCCTTGCGCCGCGCGGGGATCGGCGGGGAGATCCTGATCCTCGGAACGGTCTACGCCTCCGACTTTCCGCTCCTTCGGGGCTACGGACTCGTCCCGACGCTGGCACGATCTCGAGCAAGCGCGCGCCTTCGCCGAAAAGTGCCGCAACGGCCTGGCCCGACTGCCCGTGCAAGTGAAGCTCGACACGCGGAATGGGGCGGCTCGGCTTTCGGCCCGAGTCGGTCGCCGCGCTGGCGGAGCTCCTCCGCGGCGCCCCGGGGCTCGAAGTCACCGGAGTGTTTACGCAGCTCGCCTGCGGCAAGGATCTCGATCCCGGACCGACGCGGCGGCACCTGGAGACCCTGCAGCGCGGTGTGGACATCTTGCGGGGCGCCGGCATCCTGCCGTCGACGGTCCATGCGGCGAGCTCCGGCGCCCTCCTCACGCACGCCGAATCGCTCCTGGACGCCGTGCGGCCGGGCCTCGCCCTCTACGGGGTGCTTCCCTCCGAGGAGCTTCCCGATCCGGGGCTGACGCCGGCGTTGAGCCTCGAGACCAGAGTCTTCGCGGCCAAGAATGTGCCAGCCGGGACACCGCTCGGCTACGGCGGCGCGTTCGTGACGGCCCGATCCTCGCGCATCGCGGTTCTGCCGATCGGATATCATGACGGCTTTCGGCGTTCCTTCACGGGCCGCGCGGCGGTTCTCCTCCGGGGAGCGAGGGTCCCCGTCGTGGGGTGGGTGAGCATGGATCTGACCTTGGTCGACGCGACCGGCCCGGGCGCCGAGCCGGGAGACCGCGCCGTTCTGCTCGGAACCTCCGGTGCCGATCGGATTACGGCGTGGGAGCTGGCGCGCCTGGCGGACACGAATCCCTACGAGATCCTCTCCGCGATCGGAGCCCGGGTCCCCCGTGTGTACACTCCGTCGGGCGCTCCCTCCTGAATGCGCCCTCTCGAGGCCCTGGGGGGAATCGTCCTGCGCGTCCTCGAGCAGCTCGGCCGCTTCTTCCAGATGCTCGGGCGAACGGCTTTCTGGGCGGTGCGTTCCCCGTTCGACTTTCCCGGAGTGGCTGCGCCAGATGGTTCGGGTCGGCTGGGATTCGATCCCGGTCGTCTTTCTGACGACGCTCTTCACCGGGATGGTCATGGCGCTCCAGACCTACAACGGTTTCGCCCGCTTCCACGCCGAGGGCTTGGTCGGCAGCGTCGTTGCCCTCTCGTTGACGCGCGAGCTGTCGCCCGTGCTGACGGCGCTGATGGTGACCGGCCGGGTCGGCAGCGCCATGGCGGCGGAGCTCGGCACGATGCGCGTCACCGAGCAGATCGACGCGCTGACGACGCTCGCGACCGAGCCGGTCCAGTACCTGATCGTGCCGCGGGTCCTCGCGTCGATCGTCGATGATGCCGCTGCTGGTGCGTCATGGGGGACGCGGTCGGCATGTACGGCGGGTACCTGGTGGCCGTGCAGCTCCTCGGCGCCAACCCGGTCGACCTACATCGACAACTCCTTCAAGTACCTCGACGGTTGACGACGACATCGTCTCCGGCCTCATCAAGGCGGCGGTTTTCGGCCTCCTCTTCTCCCTGATCGCGTGCCTGCGCGGCTACGACACGCGGGGCGGCGCCGAGGGCGTGGGCCGATCGACGACGGCCGCGGTCGTGTCGGGGAGCCTCTCGATCCTGCGTCGCCGACTTCTTCCTGACGAAGCTGCTCTTCTGAACGATGGCCGAATCCGGCAAGCCCGCCGCCAAGCTCGTCGCCGAGGACCTCCACAAGTCGTTCGGATCGAGAAGGTCGTCCTCGACGGGGTCAGCTTCTCCGTCGCCGACGGCGAGTCGCTCGTCATCGTCGGTCCGTCCGGGACCGGCAAGAGCGTGCTCCTGAAGCACCTGATCGGCCTGATCCAGCCGGATTCCGGGCAGGGTCCTCGTCGGAGAGACCGACCTCTGGGCGCTGTCCGGCCTCGAGCGCAACCGCCTGCGCCGCAAGTTCGGGATGTCGTTTCAGGAAGGGGCGCTGTTCGACTCGATGACGGTCTTCGAGAACGTGGCCTTCCCGCTGCGGCAATCCGGCCGCTCGGCCCGGGAAGTGCGCGATCGGGTCCGGGAGTGCCTCGAGCATCGGTGCACCTCGAGGGGGTCGACGACAAGCGTCCGTCGGAGCTCTCGGGCGGGATGCGGCGCCGCGTCGGGTTCGCGCGCGCCATCGCGCACCAGCCCGAGATCCTCCTCTTCGACGAGCCGAACACGGGGCTCGACCCGATCATGACCGATATCATCGACGAGGTGATCCTCGAGATGCGCGAGAAGACGAAGGCGACGATCGTGACGATCACGCACCACATGCCGAGCGCGCGAAAAGATCGGCGATCGCGTCGCGCTGCTGTTCGGCGGCCGGCTGCTCTTCGAGGCGGCTCCGCCGGAGGAGTTCCTGCGCTCGCAGGACCCGGCCGTACGGCAGTTCGTCGAGGGGCGAGCGCGGGGGCCGCTGACCGACGCCCTGGCGGATCCGGCTCGGCGAATCATTTCGGAGGGACCATGAGCACCGCGGCGAAAGTCGGAGCGTTGTTTCTCGTCGTTCTCGTGATCGCCGGGCTCCTGATCTGGAAGATCGAAGGGACTTCGGGTCGGCCGCGGGACGGCCCAGACGATCTCGGGCGAGTTCAAGGACGTGGCGGGCCTCGACGAGAAGTCGACCGTGCGGGTCGCCGGGGTGCGCGTCGGAAAGGTCGGCCGGATCCGCGTCAACCCGGAGACCGGCAAGGCGATCGTCGAGATCGAGCTCGACCCCGGGCGTCGAGCTGCGGCAGGGCGCCGTTCCGCAGATCGCGAACCTGGGGCTGCTCGGCGAGAAGTACGTCGAGCTCGTCCCGGGTCCGGCGGGCGGGCCGCCGCTGCCCGAGGGCACGATCCTCAAGGGAGACATCCCCGTCATCGTTCGACGAGATCACGAAGCTCGCCCGCGACATCGAGGTCCAGGTCAAGGACATCTCGACGAATCTGAATCAGTCGCTCGGCGGCTCCGAAGGGGAGGAGCGCCTTCGGACCGATCGTCGAGAACGTCCGGATCATCACCGACGACCTGCGCATCCTGATCGCGTCACAACCGCGGCAACGTCGACGCGACGATCGCGAACCTGCGGGAGTTCTCGGCGGCGATGACCAAGCTCGTCGACCGCGTCGACAAGCTGGTCGCCTCGAACACGGAGAACGTGACGCAGGGCATCGCCAACATCCAGGACGTCTCCGCACAAGCTCGAGACGACGGCCGACAACCTGAACCAGATCACCGGAAAGATCGAGTCGGGCCAGGGCACGATCGGCAAGCTCGTCCAGAGCGACGAGACGCACAAGAACCTGAACGACGCGCTGAACGAGGTCAAGGAAGGCGTCAAGCGGACCTGAACACGGCGCTCGGCGCGGTCTACCGGACGCGCTTCGATTTCGGCGTGCGCTCGGAGTACCTGACCCGCTCGAACACGGCGCAGGGCTACTTCACGCTCGACATCATCCCCCGCAGTCGCCCCGCTTCTACCGGCTCGAGCTCGTGACGCCAGCCGTACGGCCGGCGGGAGGAGACCACGAGCATCGACACGACGACGTTTCCCGACGGGCACACGGAGACGGTCACGACGCAGAGCCTGGAGTTCAAGGACAAGCTGGCCATCTCGGCGCTCTTCGGCTAGCGCTGGAAGGACTGGATCCTGCGCGGGCCGGCCTGATCGAGTCGCGCGGGCGGCGCCGGCGTCGACTACTCGACGCTCCTGACAGACCGGCTCCAGTTCTCCGCCGACATGTGGGACTTCGACCGGCCGCAGGACTTCGCTCCGCACGCGAAGGTCACCACGCGCTTCTACTTCTCCCCTTCGGTCTACGTGACGGGAGGCTGGGACGATTTCCTGAACCACGAGCCGCAAGGCCGACTCGATCTTCCTCGGCGCCGGCCTTCGCTGGAGCGACGACGACCTCAAGTACCTGCTCGGCGCGCTGCCCGTCCGGCCGTGAGCCCGTCCCGGCGCGTGCGCCCGTGAAGGCGACGATCTCGACGGTCTTCGCCTGCCAGTCCTGCGGCGCCACGTCGCCCAAGTGGCTCGGCCGCTGCCCCGACTGCGGCGAGTGGAACTCCTACGTCGAAGAGCGGCGCGGCGCGGCGCCGGCGCGCGACGGTCGAGGCGCGTCGCGGCTCCGATCGCGGGCGGCGGAGGAGGCGGCGAGGGCCCGCGTCTCGACGACGCTCGCCGGGCCTCGACCGGGTGCTCGGCGGCGGCCTCGTCCCGGGCTCCGTCGTTCTCCTCGGGGGCGAGCCCGGGATCGGCAAGTCGACGCTCCTTCTCCAGGTCGGCCGCGGGCGTGTCGGCGTCGGTCGGGCGAGGTCCTCTACGCCACGGGCGAGGAGTCGGCCGGCCAGGTGCGGCTGCGCGGCGAGCGGCTCGCGATCCGCGAGCCGCGGCTCTCCGTCGCTGGCGGAGACGGACGTCGCTCGCATCGTCGACGCTGGCCGAGCGCCGGCGCGCCGGCCCTCCTCGTCGTCGATTCGATCCAGGCGGTGCGCGACTCGGCGCTCTCCTCCGCCGCCGGGACGGTGTCGCAGGTGCGCGAGTGCGGCGCTCGCGCTCCAGCGCTTCGCCAAGCGAGCGGCGTCCCCGTCCTGCTCATCGGCCACGTCACGAAGGACGGGAGCCTCGCCGGGCCCAAGTCGCTCGAGCACCTGGTCGACGCCGTCGTCTCGATCGAAGGGGAGCGCAGCTCCCTGCGCCGCATCGCTCCGCGCCACGAAGAACCGGTTCGGGCCGGTGGACGAGCTCGCGCTCTACGACATGACGGGCGAGGGGCTGGTCGAGATCGCCAACGCCGTCGGCCGCGCTGCTCGCGGAGCGGCGGGCGGGCCTGCCCGGGCAGCTGCCGTGACGGCGGCCCGCGAGGGGACGCGCTCGCTCCTCGTCGAGATCCAGGCCCTCGGTCGGTCCGGCCGTCGTCCGGCTCGCCGCGCCGCGTCGCGATCGGCCTCGACGGCGCGCGGCTCGCGCTGCTGCTCGCCGTCCTCGAAGGGGCCGGCCTGCCGCTCTCCTCGCGCGAGGTCTTCGTCTCCTGCACGGGCGGGCTCGAGATCGCCGAGCCGGCGGCCGATCTCGCGGTCGTGGCCGCGCTCGCCTCCTCGGCCCGCGGGCAGGCCGCTTCCCGCGGGACGCCGTCTGTCTTCGGCGAGATCGGGCTTCTCGGCGAGGTCCGCCGCGTCCCCGCGGCCGCGCTCGCGGATGAAGGAGGCCGCGGCGCTCGGCTTCTCGACGGTCTACCTCCCGGCCGGCAACGCGGGCGAGGCCGCGCCCTTCCCGGACGTGACGCTTCTCCCGGTCGACCGGGTCGCCGACTTCCTCCGGACGATCGGAGGCCGCGCCGCGCGGGATGGCATAGAATCCTCCTGTTCCCCGACGCCATCTCGAGGGGAGGAGCTTCGGAATTCGAGGGAGGAGCATGCATGAAGCACCATCGGAAGCTTGCGGTGGTCCTGCTCGGGATCGCGGTTCTCAGCGGCCTGCTCGACGCTGACGACGAACTCGGATTACGACCGATCGCGGTGGACTTCTCCACGTTCAAGACCTACGCGTGGAAGGACGTCGAGACGACGCAGAATGCCGCTCCTCGAGGGGCGCATCAAGAGCGCCGTCGATTCCACGCTGGCGACGAAAGGCACTGCACAAGGTCGACAGCAACCCGGATCTCTGGGTCGTCGCGCATCCGCGCCTGACGAAAGAGACGCAGATCAACACCTACAACACCGGTTGGGGCTACGGCTGGGGCTGGGGATATGGCGCCGGCATGGGGACGACGACCTCGACGGTCAACGAAATCCCGGTCGGCAATCTGATCGTGGATCTGGTGGATGCCAACCGCAAACAGCTCGTCTGGCGCGGGACGGCGAGCAAGACGCTCGATCCGAGCGCGTCTCCCGAAACGAAGCAGAAGAACGTCGACGAGGCCGTCACGAAGATGTTCGCTGACGTACCCGCCGGCGCAAGTAGGACTCGCTCCTCGCGGGCGGCACGGGCCGGCGGCGCGGGCCGTCGGCCTTTCTCGTTTCCGGCAGGCGTTACGGGGTCACGGACCGGGGCATCCCCCCCGTCAGGATGCGGAAGCCCTCGAGGTACTTCTCCCGGGTCGTGCGAACGACTCCTTCCGGCAGGCGAGGCGCGGGAGGCCTCTTGTTCCAGCCGGTCGATTCGAGCCAGTCCCGCACGAACTGCTTGTCGTAGGAGAGCGGGGCTCTGGCCCGGCCGGTAGAGCGGCGCTGTCCCAGTAGCGCGAGGAGTCGGGCGTGAAGGCCTCGTCGATCCAGAGGAGTCGCCCCTCCTCGAGCCGCCCGAACTCGAGCTTGGTGTCGGCGAGCAGGAGGCCGCGGGACTCGGCGTAGTCGCGTGCGCGGCCGTAGAGGGAGAGCGTCGTGGTCTTGAGCCAGCCGGCCTCCTCCGTACCGAGCGCGTTCGGCCAGATGCGCGAAGGAGACGTTCTCGTCGTGTCCCCGTCTCGCTCTTCGTGGCCGGCGTGAAGATGGGCTCCGGCAGGCGCTCGGCTTCGGACGAGCCCGGGCGGGAGCCGGATGCCGCAGACTTCGCCGGTCTTGCGGTACTCGGCCCAGCCGGAGCCCGCGACGTATCCGCGCGCCACGCACTCGAAGGGGATCACCTCGGTCTTTCGCACGAGAACGGACCGGCCGGCGATCTGATCTGCGGCGGCCCGCAGCTCCTCGGGGAACCGCTCGACTTCGGTCTCGAGCAGATGGTTCTCGACGTCCGAGAACTTCGCGAACCAGAAGTTCGAGAGCTGCGTCAGGATCTTTCCCTTGTCGGGCACGCCGGGCTGCAGGATCACGTCGAAGGCGGAGATCCGATCGCTCGCGACGAGGAGGAGCGTGTCCCCCACGTCGTAGAGGTCGCGGACCTTGCCCGCGCCGGGAGAGGCGGGCCACGGACAGATGCGTCTCGGTCACGGACGCCATCGGGGGACGTTCTTATAGCACGCCGCGCCGCACCCGGCCAGACGGCGTCGCGCCGCCGTTCTGTTAGTCTTCTCCGCCATGCAGCTCGACGTGACGACATCGGTCCCGCGCGGCGCTCGGGCCTGCGCCGGGTCGCCTTCCTGCGGGAAGCCTCGGACCCCTCGGCCGGCGTCGCCGGCGTCGTGCGCGGGCCGCGCTCGCCCGCGCGTGCCGCGTCGCGCTTCGTTCCGGGGGCGATCGAAGGAGGTCGCGCTCGCGCCGGATCGGCAGGGGAGCTGGATCCTGTCGGCCTCGGGAAGGCTCCGCTGTCTCCGGGCCGGCTGCGGCGGGCGGTCGCTCGCGCTTCGCCGGGAGGCCCTGCGTCCCGGCGCCTCCCGCGTCGCGTTCCTCTTCGGCAAGGGGATCTCGGAGAGCGACGTCCGGCGCGTCCTTCCGCAGCTCGCCGGCGCTCGACTACCGTTTCGACCGCTACCGCTCGAAGACGCCCGAAGGTCCCGGCGAAGCTCCGCGCCGCCGTGGTCGTGTCCGACGCCGCCGCCGCGCGCCGCGACTGCACGGCGGCGGCCCGAGACGCCGCGGCCTCGGCGGAGGCGGCGGCCTGGGCGCGCGACCTCGGCAACACGCCGGCCAACGACCTCGGGCCCGGCGAGCTTCGCCGCGCGCCGTCGGCCAGATCGGCAAGAAGCACGGGCTCCGCGTCGATGTCCTTCGACAAGAAGCGGATCGAGAAGGAGCGGTTGGCGGGCCTGCTCGCGGTCAACTCCGGCAGCGTCCGGCCCCCGCGCTTCGTGGTCGGGGAGTACGGCCGGCCGCGCGCGCGCGGCACGGCGGTGCTCGTGGGCAAGGGCATCACCTTCGACTCGGGCGGCATCTCCATCAAGCCCTCGGCCTCGATGGGGGAGATGAAGTACGACATGATGGGCGCGGCGACGGTCTTCGCCGCCCTGCAGGCCGCGGCGCGGTTGAAGCTGCCGGTGCGCGTCGTGGCGCTCGCGCCCGTGACGGAGAACCTGCCCTCCGGTTCGGCGTGCCGGCCCGGGGACATCCTCCGGATGCGCAACGGCAAGACCGTCGAGGTGGACAACACGGACGCCGAGGGCCGCCTGGTGCTGGCGGACGTTCTGACCTACTCCGAGACCTTCCGGCCCGACGTGCTGATCGACTTCGCGACTCTGACGGGAGCCGTCCTCGTCGCTCTCGGAACCGAGTGCGCGGGGGTCATGACGCCCGACGACGCCCTGGCCGGCCGATCTCATGGCGGCGGGGGAGGCGGTCGGCGAGCGGCTCTGGCGGCTCCCGGTCTGGGACGACTATCTGGAGAACCTGAAGTCCGAGTGCGCCGACATGCGAAACACCGGCGGACGCAACGCCGGAACGATCAACGGCGCGGTCTTCCTGAAGCAGTTCGTGCCGAAGGGAGTGCCCTGGGCGCACATCGATTTCGCCGCGGTCGCCCACATGGAGAAGGAGCAGGCGGGCTGGCCGGCCGGCGCGACCGGATTCGGCGTCGCGCTGACGGTCGAGTTCCTGCGGCGTCGGTTCGGCGGCTAGCGGGCTGCGCATAAGCTGCGGGCGCACCAAGCCGTCAACCAGCCTCGTTCCCAAGACGCCTGACCTGAAGCAACCATGCAGCGCCCGTCAGCTTCATGCGCATGATCGGCGCGAGCACAACGGCAACCGCCGCCTTCTCATGCTCTTCTCTCTTCTGCGGGGCGCGCCCTGGAACCCGAGCCAGCCAGGCACGGCCCGCCGCGGAGTCGCAACCAAGCGGCGGCCCCAGCGGCTTCTTGTTCCCACTTACCTCCGGCGAGGGCCGCCGCGCCAGCGCTCGACGCGGCCTGGCTATTTCTTCGGCGGCGGCGGCTTGAGGACCGCGGCGACCGGGATCGACCGCGCGCCGTTCTTGCCGACGGACCGGACGGCGAAGAAGTCGGTTGTCGGTCGAGACTCCCGGTCAGGACCGTCTCGCCCGCGGACGCGACGAAGTCGTAGACCGACCAGCGCGGGCTCGGTCGTCTCCCGCCAGAGGATCTCGAATCCGGCGCGCTCGGCGTCCTCCGGAGCCGACCAGGACGACCCGGGCGTCGGCGTCACGCCGCCGGAGACCGTCGACGTCCGCGGGCGCCGCCGGCGCGAGGGCGAGCTGGCGCAGGACCTCGGCGTTGGCCCGCGCGACGTTCCCGAGGAACGCGAAGTTCAGGAACTTCGGCCAGGTCGCCGTATTCGCGGCCCGTCCTCGACCCGCGGGGTCTGGTGCTCGTGGTCGTAGTTCTCGAGCGGCTCGGTGAATCGCACGGCCGGAAGCCCCTCCTCGACGAACGGCCGGTGATCGCCGCCGCGACCGAGCCGGTCGAGGCGGAAGACGAGGCGCACGGCGTCCCGCCCGGCGATCTCCTCGACCGCCCGCGCGAGGTCGCGGGAGGGGGAGTCGACGCCGTCGGGCCCGCCTCCCGAGAAGACGCGGACGCGGTGCGGGCGCGCCGGGCGCGAAGTCGGCGCCGACGATGTCGTTGTTGAGGAAGCCCCCGACCTCGTAGCCCTTCTCCTTCAGGTAGTCGAGCAGCCGCTTCCCGCCGAGGAGGCCCTGCTCCTCTCCCGAGACCGCCGCGAAGAGGAGGGTCGCGCGGTACGTTCCGCGCGAGAGGAGCCGCGCGCACTCGAGCGAGACCGCCGACCCCGGAGGCGTCGTCGTCGGCGCCGGGCGCGTCGCTCTCGGCGTCCATGACCGAGGAGGGCATCGAGTCGAAGTGCCCCGAGACGAGGAAGACGGTCTTCGCGCGGAGCGGGTCGCTCCCCGGCAGGATCGCCGAGACGTTCTCGAGGCGCGCCGGGCGATCGTGGGTGCGCGGCGACGTCGCCTCGAAGCGGTCCACGACGACCTGGAGCCGTCCGCCGGAGCCGCGCGCGATCTCCGTCAACCGCGTCGACGATCCGGTCCCGGCCGCAGCCGATCCCGCGGCTCGGATCGTCCCAGGAGGAGAGGGAATGCCGCGTGCCGCAGGCGACGAGCTCGGCGATCGTCGTCTCGAGGCGCCGTCTCGTCCACTTCGGAGCGCGGGATCGCGCCCGCCGGAGGAGCGAGCGCCTTCGGCTCCGGCCGGCCGCCCGGCGGTTCGACCGGGATCCTGCGCCGGGAGAAGCGCCGCGAGCAGGAGACCGGCGAGCGCGAGTTTGACTGGCCTGGGGGCGCTTTGTTAGGGTGCGCGCTCTCATATGCCTCTCCGACAGTTCGCGATCGGTCCGGCCGGCGAAGAAGTCTATCCCCGCTTCGTCGAGGATCTCGCCGGCGCTTCGACGACCCGAGGCTCGATCGCAACGTCATCGTCCGCGACGCGCTGGCCCTGCTCTACCTGGGCGAAGTCCCGGACTTCGACCGGGAGCTCGCCGACGCGGCCGTTCCGCTCGCCCGCCGGACGCTGCGTCGCGTCGTTCGATCCGCGCAACGCCACGCTGGAGGCGGAGTACTACCGGGAGATCGACCTCGAGAAGTGGGCCCGCGTCAAGCCGCTGCTCTGGTTCTGGCAGATGTTCGATCACTCGCCCGTCGGGCGGAACGTACGGCTCGGCACGCAGATGCGCGCGATGCTGGCGCCCGCGCGTCTTCAAGCGCTGCGGCAAGGACGTCCGCATCTTCCACGAGGTCGAGTTCTCCTTCGGCTACAACCTGTCCGTCGGCGACGGCGTGACGATCCACCGCAACGTGCTGATCGACGACCGCGGCGAGGTGGTCATCGGCAACGAGGCCTCGATCTCCGACTACGCCAACATCTACTCGCACTCCCACGCGGTCGAGGACATCCACGACGTCTCGCTCCACAAGACGGTGATCGGGGACCGCGTGCGGGTGACCTACCACGCGGTCGTCCTCGTCCGGCGTCGTCATCGAGAACGACGCGATGGTGGGCTCGATGGGCGTCGCCTCGAAGCCCATCCCGGCCGGCGTCATCGCGGCCGGAATCCCCGCCAAGCCGATCGGCCAGAAGAAGGTCGCGGCCGTAGTCGTCCGCGGCGCGCCTCGCGCCGACGGACGGCCGATCCGGCTGAGATAATCGCCGGCATGCTCCGCCGGCTGACCGTCCGGAATCTCGCGATCGTCGAGGACCTGGAGCTCGAGCTCGAGGGCGGCCTGACGGTCGTCACCGGCGAGACGGGCGCGGGCAAGTCGATTCTCGTGGACGCCGTCTCGCTTCTCGCGGGCGGGCGCGGCTCGGCCGACCTCGTCCGGCGAGGGCGCGGACCGGCTCGTCGTGGCCGGGGAGTTCGACGCGGACGCGGGGACACGGGCGATCCTGGCCGACGCGGGGCTGCCCGAAGCGGACCGCATGCTCGTGCGCCGCGAGCTCTCGCCCGACGGCCGGGGCCGCGCCTTCGTCGAGGACGAGCCGGCCTCGGTCCGCACGCTCGCGCGGCTCGGCGAGCGCCTCGTGGCGATCCACGGCCAGAGCTCGGAGCAGGAGCTCGCGGATCGCGGAGACGCCGCTCGAGCTCCTCGACGCCTTCGCGCGGCCCGAAGACGAGCGGGAGGCGACGGCGGCGGCCGCCGCCGAGCTGGAAGGCGGCGCTCGAGGCGCTCGAAGCCCTCGAGGCCTCGCGGCGGGACCGGGCCAGGAGCGGCTCGACCTGCTCGACTTCCAGATCCGCGAGATCGAGTCCGGCCGTGCCGGCTCGCGACGGAGGACGAGGATCTGGCGATCGAACGGCGAGCGCCTCCTGCACGCCGACCGGATCCGGTCCGGCCGCGGAGACGGCGCTCGCGGCGCTCTCGGAAGGGGAGGGCTCCGCCGCGGACCGGCTCGGGCGAGGCGGCGCGGGCCTTCGCGGAGCTCGCGGCGATCGATCCGCGCGAGGCGGCGCGCCGCGAGGAGGCGGAGGACCTGAAGGACCGGATCGCCGACCTCGCGGCCGCGGCCCGCGACGCGGCCTCGGGAATCGAGGCCGATCCCGACCGCCTGACGGCGATCGAGTCGCGCCTGGAGAAGATCGAGCGCGCCCGACGCGCGATACGGCGTGCCGGCCGCGCGAGCTCGCGCCGACGCTCGCGCGGCTGAAGGCCGAGAAGGCGCGAGCTCGCGGACTTCGAGGACGCGCTCGAGCGGCGGGAGAAGGAGGCCGCGGCGCGCGCGCGCCGGTCTACCTCGACGCGGCGCAGCGGCTGTCCGCGCGAAGCGGCGGACGGCGGGCGCCGCGGTTCTCCGCCGCGGTCGAGAAGGAGCTCCAGGCACTCGCGATGGAGAAGGCGTCGATTTCGCGTCGAGCTCCGCCCGGTCCCGGAGCCGAGCCCCGCGCCGGCGGGCTCGAGACGGCATCGCTTCTCTTCGCTCCGAACCCGGGCGAGCCGGAGAAGCCGCTCGAGAAGATCGCCTCGGGCGGCGAGCTCTCGCGGCTGCAGCTCGCGATCCGGTCGGTCGCCGCGGGCCGGAAGACGCCGGGCCGCACGCTCGTTTTCGACGAGGTGGATTCCGGGATCGGCGGCCGCACGGCGGAGGTCGTGGGAAAGAAGCTCCGCGAGCTCGCCCGGCAGGATCAGGTCCTCTGCGTGACCCACGTGCCGCAGATCGCGGCGCTCGCCGATCGCCACTTCCTGGCGGAGAAGAGCGAGCGGAAGGGGCGCACGGTCGCCTCGGTGCGCCGGCTCGAGGGCGTCGAGCGCGTCGCGGAGCTCGCCCGGATGCTCGCGGGCGAGAAGGTTCCGGAGACCGCGTCGGAAGCATGCGCGGGCGCTCCTGGAGGCGGGCAAGGAGCGAGATCGGGTGACGAACTCCGACCTCTCCACTCGCGCTCGATCCTCTTTCCGGGAATCGGCGAGGAGGGGCAGCGCCGCATCGGGGCGTTCTCGATCGCCTTCGTCGGCGTCGGGCCGTCGGGGCCGCGGCGGCGGAGTCCGCGGCGCGCGCGGGCGTCGGACGCCTCACGCTGATCGACCGGGATGTCGTCGAGGAGTCGAACCTCGTCGCGCCAGTTTCTCTTCGACGCCGACGGACGCGGCCGGCGTCGCGCCCGAAGGCCGAGGCGGCGCGGCGCGCGGCTCGCGGGAGATCGCGCCCGGCGTCTCGCGTCCGCGCCGTCGTCGCCGACCTCGACCACCGGAACGCGCGCGAGCTGCTCGCCGGCCACGACCTCGTCTTCGACGCCTCGGACAACTTCGAGACGCGGCTGCTCGTCTCCGACGCCGCGCGGGCGCTGGGCGTGCCTTCGATCTACGCCGCCTGCGTCGGCTCGGAGGGCCTCGTCGCCGTCGTCCGTGCCGGGAGCGACCCCCTGCCTGCGCTGCTACCTCGAGGCGCTTCCGCCGGCGGGCGAAGGCCCGACCTGCGACACGGTCGGCGTCGTCCCGACGCTGCCGCCGCTCGTGGCGGCGGCCGCGATGACGGAGGCGCTGCGGCTCGCCGTCGGGCGCGGCGCCGAGCCGCGGCGTCTGGCGCGTGGAGGTCTGGGAGGGGGCGCTCGACGGCCCGGCGGCTCTTCGAGACGGCGCGGCCGTCGCCGGCCTGCCCGGTCTGCTCGGGCGCGCGGTTCCCGGCGCTCGAAGGGGAGGGCGCCTCGGAGGTCGTGAAGCTCTGCGGCCGGCGTTCCGTTCAGGTCGCTCCGGGCGGCCGCGAGCGCCCCGACTTCGACGCGCTCGAGAGCGCGGCTCGCGCGCGTCGGGCCGGTCCGCCGGTCGGCGCAGCTGCTCTCCGCCGACGTCGAGGGCGTCGCCCTGACGCTCTTCTCCGACGGCCGCTGCGTCGTGCGCGGGACCGGCCGATCCGGCTCGCGGCGCGGGCGCTCTACGCGAAGTACGTCGGGAGGTAGCCGCGTTCCGATCATGCGCCGCATTTCGATCGACGATCTGATCGCTCTCGCGCGAGGAGATCTTCCGGCTGCGGGAGCTCCTCGGCACAGGGGGGCGTCGTCGCCTTGCCGACCGAGACCTTCTACGGCCTGGCCGCCGACCCGTGGAGCGAAGCGGCCGTGCGGCGCATCGGCGAGATCAAGGGGCGCGACGACCGTCAAGGCGCTGCCGGTGCTCTTCGCCAGCGCGGGCGCACCTCGAGCGGCTCGGCGTCGACGGCGCCGGCCGGCGTGCTCGAGTCCTACTTCCAGATCTGGCCGGCGCCGCTGACGGTCGTCCTGTCGATCCGCGAGCCGATCGCGGCGTCCCGCGGCGTGCCGAAGCTCGGCGTCCGGATGCCGGCCGATCGGCAAGCTCCGCGAGCTCCTCGAGCGGGTCGGCCCGCGTGACCGGCACGAGCGTCAACCGCTCCGGGAGTCCTCCGCTCGACGATCCCGACGCGGTCGAGGCGCTCTTCCGGCGCGACATCGACTGGCTCGTGGACGGCGGAAAGACGCCGGGAGGCAAGCCGTCGACCGTCGTGGACGCGACGGCCGAGCCGCCCGCAGGTGCTGCGCGCCGGCGCGTACGCCTGGGCGCGATCCGCGGTCGAGCGCTGAGCCGCCGCGGTCGGCCGGCCGGCGGCGGCCGGCCGGACTCGCGCGCTGCTAAGATCCGCGTCCCGATGGGCCTGCTCAAGGAGTACGCGGGCAAGCGGCCGCGCGCTGGGCGAGCGCGTCTATCTCGCGGAGACGGCCGCCGTGATCGGAGACGTCGTCCTGGGGGACGACGTCTCGGTCTGGTACAACAGCGTCCTCCGCGGGGACTGCAACTTCGATCCGCGTGGGCGACCGCTCGAACATCCAGGACAACTGCGCGATCCACGTGACGGACGTGCACTACCCGACGGTGCTCGAGGAGGAGGTCACGCTCGGCCACGGCGCGATCGTGCACGGCGCGGTCGTCCGGCGCGGGCGCCCTCATCGGGATCCGCGCGACGGTCCTGGACGGCGCCGAGATCGGCGAGTCCGCCTTCATCGGCGCCGGCGCGCTCGTGGCGCCCCGGACCGTCGTGCCGCCGCGCACGCTCTGGCTCGGCGTGCCCGCCCGGCAGGTGCGCGTCCTCTCCGACGCGGAGGTCGAGGACCTCGAAGCACTACCACTCGAACTACCTCGGCTACAAGGAGGAGTACTTCCGCGTCGACGGAAAGTGGGCGCGATGACCCCCGATACCAGGCCGTCAAGGGGACGCGCGACCTCCTTCCTCCGGAGAGCGAGCGGTTCGCCGGCGGCGGAGGCCGTCGCGCCGGCGAGTCTTCGGCTCCTACGGGTACGGCGAGGTCCGCACGCCGATCCTCGAGGCGACGGAGCTCTTCGCGCGCTCGGTCGGCGAGACGACCGACCTCGTCCACAAGGAGATGTACACGTTCCCGGACCGCAAGGGCCGGTCGCTGACCCTGCGGCCCGAGAACACCGCCGGCGTCGTCCGGGCCGCTCATCGAGAAGGGCCTCGCGACCGGGCCGATGCCGCTGCGCCTCTGGTACGCGGGGCCGCAGTTCCGATACGAGCGGCCGCAGGCGGGGCGCTACCGCGAGTTCCGCCAGATCGGCGCGGAGCTCCTCGGCGTGCCGGGCCCGGCCGGCGAGGCCGAGGTCCTCGGCGATGCTCTTCGCCTTTCTCGCGCCCTCGGCTTCGCGAACCTCTCGGTCACCGATCAACTCGCGTCGGAACGGCCGAGACCCGCGCGGCCTTCTCGCGAGGCGCTGCGCGCGCCATCTGCGCCGCCGCGGCCGCGGTCTCCGAGCGAGGACCGACCGCCGGCTCGCGGAGAACCCGCTGCGTCTCTTCGATTCGAAGGACCCCGAGGTCCGCGCCGCGCCTCGCCGGCGCGCCGCGCGACGCTCGACTTCCTGGACGAGGACGTCGCGCGCGCCACCACGAAGAGGTCACAGCGCCTGCTCGACGCGGCGCGCCGATCCCGTGGCGGGAGCGATCCGACGCTCGTGCGCGGCCTCGACTACTACACCCGCACCGTCTTCGAGGTCGTCTCGAAGGACCTCGGCGCGCAGGACGCGATCCTCGGGCGGCGGCCGGTACGACAACCTGGTCGAGTCGCTCGGCGGACCGCCGACTGCCGGCCGTCGGCTTCGCGATCGGGGAGGACCGCCTGCTGCCAGGCGGCGCCCTTCCGGCGCGAGCCGCGCGCGGCTTCGTCTTCGTGCTCCCGCAGGGGCCCGACGACGTTCGCCGACGCGCTCGTCGGTGGCGCGACGAGATGCGCGCCGCGGCGCCCGGGGTCGTCCGTGGAGGTGGACCTGATCGCGCGGGGCTTCAAGAAGGGGATGTCGCGGGCGAACCTCATCTTCGAGGAGGCCGCGCGTGCGCGGCTTCGACCGCGAGCGGATGTTCGCGGCGTTGCTCGGCGCCGACGAGCGGGCGGACGGGACCGTCACCGTCAAGAGCCTCGCGACCGGGCGAGCAGGAGACCTTTCCCGAGGCGGAGCTCGCGCGCCGCCTCGGCGCCGGGAGGCGAGTCGTGAGCGCGCCAGCGGCAGCCGGCCGGGCGAGCTGCGCGGCGGCCGACGCGGGGCGCCGCGTCCGCCTCCAGGGCTGGGTCGGGCGGCGGCGCGACCTCGGGGAGCTGATCTTCCTGACGGTGCGGGACCGCAGCGGCGTCGTCCAGGTGCTCTTCGACCGGGCGCGGTGCCCGGCCGAGGCCGTGGACGCGGCCGGCGCAGGCGCGCGCGGAGGACGTCGTCGAGATCGAGGGGGAGGTCGTCCTGCGCGCCGAGGCGCAGCGCCACGGCGACCGAGCCGACCGGCGACGTCGAGGTCGTCGCCTCGCGTCTCGCCTTCCTCTCGCGCTCCGAGACGCCGCCCTTTCTCGTCGAGGACCGCACCAACGCGACCGAGGAGCTGCGCCTGCAGTACCGCTATCTCGACCTGCGCCGCCCGGCGATGCAGAAGAACATGCGCCTGCGCGACGAGATCGCCTTCCGGATCCGCCAGACGCTCCACGACCGGGGCTTCCTCGAGATCGAGACGCCGATGCTGACGCGCTCGACGCCCGAGGGGGCCCGCGACTTCCTCGTGCCCTCGCGCGTCCACCGCGGGCAGTGGTACGCGCTGCCGCAGTCGCCGCAGCTCTTCAAGCAGATCCTGATGATCTCGGGGATCGAGAAGTACTACCAGATCGCGCGCTGCTTCCGCGACGAGGACCTGCGCGCGGACCGGCAGTTCGAGTTCACGCAGATCGACCTCGAGATGTCCTTTCCCGACGAGGAGGACGTCTTCGACGTCGTCGAGGCCTTCCTCGCCGCCGGCTTCTCGGCCGCGGGGATCGAGGCGCGCGCCCGTTCCGCCGTCTGACCTTCGCGCGAGGCGATGGCGCGCTACGGCACGGACCGGCCCGACCTGCGCTACGACCTTCCGCTGATCGACCTCACGGAGGCGTGCGCCGGCTCGGGATTCGCCCCCTTCGAGAAGGCGCTCGCGGCGGGAGGGACGGTGCGCGGCCTGCGGGTGCCGGGGGGCGCGCGTCTCTCGCGCAAGAAGCTGGACGAGCTCGCGGCGCTCGCCGCGAGAGCACGGCGCCGGCGGGCCTCGTCTGGTTCAAGAAGGCCTCGGCGAGGTCGACCTCGCCGGCGAAGAAAGCGATGTCCGAGGCGGTGCTCGCGCGCCTGCTCGAGAAGGCGGCGATCGGCGAGGGCGACCTGCTCCTCGCCGTGGCCGACCGGGAGACGGCGGTCTTCGCCGCGCTCGCGGCGCTCCGCGCGGCCGCCGCGCGCGAAGGCCGAAGCTCGTCGACGAGTCGAAGTACGTCTTCTGCTGGGTGACGGACTTTCCGCTCTTCGGGCTGGGACGAGGCGACGCGGGCGCCTGGTTTCCGATGAACCACCCCTTCACCGCGCCCGCGCGAGGAGGACCTGCCGCTTCTCGAGACGGATCCCGGACGCGTGCGGGCGCGGGCCTACGACGTCGTCGTCAACGGCTGGGAGCTCGGCTCGGGCTCGATCCGCATCCACCGCGCGGACGTGCAGGAGCGCGTCTTCCGCCTGCTCGGCATCTCGGCCGAGGAGGGGCGCGAGCGCTTCGGGTTCCTGCTCGACGCCCTGCGATACGGCGCGCCGCCGCACGGCGGGATCGCCCTCGGCCTCGACCGCATCTGCGCGATCGCCGCGGGCGCGTCCTCGCTCCGCGACGTCATCGCGTTCCCGAAGACGACCTCGGGCCTCGACCTCATGACGCGCGCTCCCGCCCGGCGTCGCCTCGGGAGCAGCTGGAGGAGCTGGGCATCGCGCCGCCGCCCGGATCCGAGCCCGCGTGAGCGCGGGGGAGCCGGAGTCGATCCTCCTGCCGGGAGGGCGCGAGCCGGCTCCCGACACGCGGATCTGGATCGGCGCCGGGCCTCCTCGAGCAGGCCGGCCGGCTCCTCGTCTCCCCGTCGGGGCGCTTCCTGCTCGTCTCTCCGCGCGGCGCGGCGGCCGCGCGGCCGACGGATCCGCCGCGCGCTCTCGCGGGACGCTGGATCCTCGCGGACATCGCGCTCGACGATCGGGAGGCGTCGAAGACTCTCGCGGCGGTCGCGGCGCATCGCCGACGCGGCGCTGGCGGCGGGCCTGCGGCGCGACGACGCGCTCGTGGCCGTCGGCGGCGGAGTCGACCTCCGACGTCGCCGGGTTCGCGGCGGCGATCCTGCTGCGCGGCGTCGCCTGGAACGCCGTGCCGACGACGACGGGAGCGATGGCCGACGCGGCGATCGGCGGAAAGACCGGCGTCGACCACCCCGCCGGCAAGAACCTGCTCGGCGCCTTCCATCCGCCGCGCGCCGTCCTGATCGACCCGCGCGCCGCCGCGAGCGCTGCCCGAGCGCGACTTTCGCGCCGGGCTCGTCGAGGCGTTCAAGGCGGCCTGGATCGCCGACGCGGCGCTCGCGGCGCGGGCGGAGCGCGCGATCGATGCGGATCCTGGCCCGCGAGGAGGCGGCGCTGCTCGACCTGCTCGCCGGAGCGGCGCGCGGTCAAGGCCGCGATCGTGCGTCGGACCCGCGGGAAGGCGGACGGCGGCGGCTTCTCAACTTCGGCCACACGCTCGGCCACGCGCTCGAGGCCGCGGGCGAGCTACCGGCGACCTGCGGCACGGCGAGGCGGTGGCCTGGGGCATCGCCGCGGCGCTCGAGATCTCCCGCCGCCGGTGCGGGCCTCTCGGAGACCGAGCGCCTCGGTCCGTCGGACGGCGCTGTCGCGGCTGGGCCCGTTTCCGGAGCCGGTGCGCGATCCCGGCGTCCTCGCGCCGTTTCTCGCGCGCGACAAGAAGGCGACCGCGCCGGGCATCGCGGCCGTGCTGCTCGAGGCGGTCGGCCGCGCCCGCGTCGAGGAGGCGTTCCCGCCGTCGGAATGGCTGGACGCGGCGGCTATAATGTCTCTCAAGTGAACAGTACCCCGCGGGCGGTCTCGGATCCGCCTCTTTGTGCTCGCTTTCGAGCGCCCTGGTCGTGGCGTCTCTGGCGCCGCTGCTGCGTGTCGGATGCGCGTCCTGATCTGGCGCAACCGGCGGGCCCTGGAGACGCTGGAGGAGAAGTACCTGACGCGCTCCTCCTCGGCGCTGGCGGACCGCGTCTCCGCGTACTACGCCTCGGCGGCCGCGCAGCTTGACAGAGCGCGGCCGAGCGCATGCGGCTGGCCGCCCAGCTGACGGGCAAGGACCCGTTCACCTCGGCGGACGGCCCGCGCATGCTGGGAACGCTCTCGAGCGGGCAGAAGTCGCTCGTGGCCCTGCGCGGCTTCAACCTCGGCGGCTCCGGCCGGTTCGCCGGGCCGCGAGATCGGCGCGCCCGCGGTGGACGACGAGTTCCGCCAGGGCTTCGAAGCCGCTCGGCGCGGGGCGCGCTATTCCGGCAAGCCGTTCTGGGTCGCCGCGCTCGGACGCCGGTCGCCGTGCTCGCCGCGCCGGTCTCGATGCGGCGCGGCGAGCGGCAGGGCGTCGTCGAGGCGCTCGTCTCCTGGGAGCCGATCCTGCAGGAGTTTCGCGGCGAGGCGCGCCGGGAGGTTCGGGCGACGCTGGTGGACCGCACCGGGACGATCCTCTTTCCCGTTCTCGCCGGGCGGTCAGGTCCGGCGCCACGGCTCGACCCTCGTGGCGGATTTCACGCGGTTTCCCGCCCGGGTGACCCGCTCGGAACAGACGCGCCGCGGCGCCGTGCTCGCCTCGATCGCCCCCGTCGGCGAGCCGGACTGGGGCGTGCTGCTCGAGCGCGACCTCGACCTCGCCTTCGCCTCGGTCGATCTGATGGTCCGCGACACGCTGCGTCTGGAGCGCCGTGGCCCTCGCGGGCGCGCTTCTGCTCGGTATCCTCTTCGCCCGCCGTCTCGTCGCAACCCATCGCGCGCCTGGCCGACTCGACGCGCGCGATCAGCGAAGGGGAGTACGGCGCGACGGTGGAGGTCGGCGGCGACCGCCGAGATCGCCGCGCTGTCGGCGAGCTTCAACCGGATGAGCGCTCTCGATCCGCGACGCCTTCGAGCAGGTGCAGCGGGCCGCGCGCGAGAACCGCGAGCTGTTCCTCGCCTCCGTCCGGGCGCTCGCCGAGGCGATCGACGCCAAGGATCCCTACACGCGCGGCCACTCCGAGCGAGTCGCGCGCTACGCGCGGCGCATCGCCGAGGAGATGGCGCTCACTCCCGAAGACGTCGAGAAGGTGCGCCTCGCGGCGCTGCTCCACGACGTCGGCAAGATCGGCGTGGACGACCGCATCATCCGCAAGCCGACCGCCCTGACGGAGGAGGAGTTCGCAGGTCATGAAGACGCACCCGGCCAAGGGCGCCGCCATCATGGGGGCGATCCCGCAGCTGGCCGACGTCATCCCCGGCATGAAGCACCACCACGAGAAGTGGGAAGGCGGCGGCTACCCCGACGGCTTGAAGGGCGAGGCGATCCCGATGCAGGCGCGCATCGTGACCGTGGCCGACACGTTCGACGCGATGACGACGACGCGCCCCTATCAGAAGGCGATGGAGATCGGCTACGTCGTCGAGCGGATCAAGAGCTTCTCCTCCGTGCGATACGATCCGGTCGTGGTGGAAGCGTTCCTGCGCGCCTTCGCGCGAGGCAAGCTCGTTCCGCCTCCGCGCGAGGAGGTGGTGGAGCCGGAGGAGGAAGCTCACGTCCCCTCTGCGGCGCGCCCTTTGAGAGGGCGTTCCGTCCTCCTCGTCCTGGCGCTCGCGGCCTGCGGCTCGCCGCCTGCTCGCAAAATCCGAAGAACCAGCCGAAGACGTCGGCCGAGGTCCTCTTGAACGAGCGGATGGCCGCCGTCCTGCTGCGCGAGGGGCAGGCGCTCGACGCCGAGCGGGCCTACCGGGAGGTCCTGAAAGACGATCCGAACAACCCGGAGCTGTACGACGGCCTCGGCTCGTCGCTCCTCATGCAGGGGCGGCACGAAGGACGCCCTCGAGTCGTTCGACCGGGCCGTCAAGGCCTCGCCGAAGAAGGCGAGCTTCCGGATCAACCGGGGCCTCGCGTACATGGAGCTCGGCCGCTACCGCGACGCGGAGGAGGACTTCCAGGTCGCCGATGCCTCGACCAACGGCGAGGATCGGCTGGCCGCGACGATCAATCGGGGCCGCCTGCGGCAGCTCGAAGGGCGACTACGCCGGGGCCGAGGAGCAGTTCACGGCGGCCCTGACCATGGACTCCGCCTCCTACCCGGCGCGTCTCGGCCGCGGGGTCGCGCGTGAGTCCAAGGGCGACCGGTCCGGCGCGGCCGAGGACTACCTGGAGGCCGTGCGCCTGCGGCCGCGGAGCCCCGACGCGAACCTGCGCCTGGGACTGACGCTCCTCGACGCTCGAGCAAGGGTTCCCTCGGCTGCCGCTATCTCCAGCGGGCCGTCGAGCTCGAGCCGAGCGGGGACGCCGGAGCCAGGGCCCGCGTCGCCCTCGACCGCAACTCCGGCGTCTGCGACCGCCCCGCCGCCAACTCGCGCTAGTCGGCCGCGGCCGCGAGGCCGCAATCCGGCCCGACTCGCGATATTTTCCCGCTTCCATGGAATCGAATCCCGAGAAGACGGCCGCAGCCGCGGAGGAGACCGCCCCCCGCCCGGGCGGCTTCTTCTCGAAGATCCGGCGCGGGCTCTTCATGACCCACACCGAGATCCTCGAGAAGCTCGGAACGGCGGTCAAGAAGGGGCTCGGGATCGACGAGACGTGTTCTCGAGGCCCTCGAGGAGGCGCTGCTCGAGGCGGACGTGGGGGCCGAGACGGCGGCGGCGCTGACGGAAGCCGTGCGCCGGCGCGCCGACGGCGCGGCCCGCAAGGACCTCGAGGGGCTTCGGACGCTCCTGATCGAGGAGATCGAGGCGCTCCTCGCTTCGGCTGGCGCACCCCCGGGCCCGCCCGCCCGCGCGGACGTCCCCCTGGAGGTCGTCTTTCTCGTCGGCGTCAACGGGTCCGGCAAGACGACGACGACAGCCAAGCTCGCCGCGGCGCGCGGTGGCCGAGGGCCGCCGGGTGCTCCTCGCGGCGGCGGACACGTTTCGGGCCGGCGCGATCGAGCAGCTCGGAATCTGGGGCGAGCGCCTCGAGCTTCCGGTCGTCCGGCACCGGGAGGGGGCGGATCCGTCGGCCGTGCTCTTCGACGCGCTCTCGGCCGCGAAAGCGCGAGGCGATCGACCTCCTCCTGGTGGACACGGCGGGCCGGCTCCACACGAAGAAGAACCTGATGGAGGAGCTCTCCAAGATGCGCCGCATCGCCGGCCGCGAGGTCCCGGGGGCGCCGCACCAGGTCCTCCTCGTCCTCGACGCCACGACGGGAGGCAACGGCCTCGCCCAGGCCCGGCGATTCGTCGAAGCGGTGGGCGCAACCGGCGTCGTGCTGACGAAGCTCGACGGGAGCGCGAAGGGTGGGATCGTCCTCGCGATCTACCGGGAGCTGCGCCTGCCGGTCCTCTATCGTCGGCGTCGGAGAGGGTCTGGACGATCTCGTTCCGTTCGATGCCTCGCAGTACGCGAAGGCCCTCCTCGAGGAGCCGTAGATCACGGCGCGCGCGCGGAATCGACCTGCGGTTCCTGGACCGCGCGCTCGCGCTCGCCGAGCGCGGGCGGGCAACGGTCGCGCCGAACCCGATGGTCGGCGCCGTCGTGGTCCGAGTGGGGCGCGTCGTGGGCGAGGGCCACCACCGCCGGGCCGGTGGCCCGCACGCGGAGATCGCGGCGCTCCGGGCGGCCGGGCCGCGCGCGCGGGGAGCGGACCTCTACGTGACCCTCGAGCCCTGCAACCACGTCGGACGGACGCCCCCGTGCGTCGAGGCGATCGTCGCTTCGGGGGTCGCCCGCGTCATCGTCGCGCTCGCGGACCCCAACCCGACCGTCGCGGGGGGCGGCATGGCGGCGCTCGCTCGGCGCGGTGTCGCGGTTCGGCGAGGCGATCGCGAGCGGGCCCTCCGGGCCGAGCGCCAGAACGAGAAGTTCCTGACGTGGGCACGCCTCGGGCGCCCCTTCGTGCTTCTGAAGTGGGCCTCGACCCTCGACGGCCGGATCGCCGCGGCGGACGGACGAAGCCGGTGGATCACCGGCCGTCAAGCCCGCCGGCGCGCCCTGCGGCTGCGCGAGGAGTACGACGCCGTGCTCGTCGGAGCCGGGACCGTCCTCGCGGACGATCCGCGATTGACGCGGCGACTGCGCCAGAACGTCGGGGACCATCTGCGGATCGTCCTCGACGGAAAGCTGCGGATCCCCGAGACCGCTCGCGCTCCTGCGCCGCCCGCGGGGTCTCCTCGTCGCGACGGCGAAGGGCGCCGACCGCCGAAAGCTCGCGCGACTGCGGCGGCGCGGGATCGAGGTCTGGGAGCTGCCGGCCGATTCCGAAGGGCGGGTCTCGGTCCGCGCGCTCGTCCGCCGGCTCGCGAGGCGGGGCGTCACGGGCCTCCTCGTCGAAGGGGGAGCCGAGACGCACGCGGCGTTCCTCGAGGCCCGGGTCGCCGACCGGGTCTGCGCCTTTCTCGCGCCGCGGATCCTGGCCGGCGCCGGCCTCCCCGCCGTCGGCGGCCGGGGCTTTCGCCTCGCCTCGGCGCCCGGGCTCGAGGGCGTCGAGATCGAACGGCTCGGACCGGACCTCATGGTCACCGGCCGCCTCGCGTCGCGCTGAGGCCGCGGGCCGACGGTAGACTCCTCCGGCGTGTTCACCGGAATCGTGGTCGGAGTGGGTCGGGTCGTCTCGCTCCGCCGAGCCGGCCGCGGCGTCCGAATCGCCGTCCGGCCGCCGCGAGGCGAGAGACCCTTTCGGCGGGGGGAGAGCGTCTCGGTGTCGGGGGTCTGCCTGACGGCGCGGACGAGCGGACGCGTCCTCTCGGCCGACCTGTCCGCGGAGACGCTCTCTCGAACGAGCCTCGCCGGCCTTGCGTCGGGGGACGCCGTGAACTTCGAGCGCGCCCTGCGCTTCGGAGACCGCCTGTCCGGGCACTTCGTCCTCGGGCACGTGGATGCCGTGACCCGCTTGCGATCCGTCCGCCGGCGCGGGGGATCGTGGACCTACCGGTTCGACATCCCGAGGGGACTCTCGCGCTTCGTCGTCGAGAAGGGCTCCGTGGCGCTCGACGGCATCAGCCTGACCGTCGCCCGGCGGCTCGCGCGCGAGTTCGAGGTGGCCGTGATCCCCGAGACGCGCCGGCGCACGACTCTCGGCCGGGTCGAGCCGGGGGATCCCGTCAATTTCGAGGTCGACGTCTTCGCGCGATACGGCCGGAGCGGGAGACGGGCCCGCGGCCCGCGGAGCCGCGGTCGATGATCGTCTACGAGCGCGGCGAGCCCCTCGTTCGGACGGCGGAAGCCGAAGTCGCCGGCCGCCGGATCGCCGCCTGCGCGGTTCCGTACGAAGGAGAGGCCGGGCCGCCCGCTTTCCGTTTCGACCCGATCTCCCGGACGGTGCATGGGCGCCCGGCCCGCGGGACCGTCGCGGCCGGTCCCGCCGACCCGGCGGCCTGGCGCCTGGCGATCCAGCGCGCGCCGGCCGGTCCGGTGCTGGTCGGCCCCGGCGGAGCCGCCGAGAGCGTCCGAGGAGCCCTCGCCGCCGCGGCGGAAGGAGCGCGCTCGGCGGGCCGCGCCGTCTATCTCCTCGAGCCGGAGCCCGAATCGCTGCCCGAGCCGCCGGGCGCCGCGTTCACCGTCCTCTTCTGCGGTGTGCCCGACGAGCCTCTGTGGCGCCGGCTCGAGGCCTGCGCCGCGCGCCTTCCCTCCGGGCTCCTCCTCCCCGTCCTGCCCGGGTGGACGAGCGAGCCCGAGTTCCTCCGCGATACGGTCTCACAGGCGGCGCGCGCCGGCGCGCGTTTCGTCTCGGGTCTCACGCTGCGGGGAGACGGAGAATCCCGCCGGCGCGTCGTCGAGGCCCGGGCGGCGGTCGAGCCCGGGTGCGAGGAGTCCTACTTCGGCCGCGTCCATCACGGCGACTGGGCGGAGGAGTCGGATCGGGCGCTCGCCGCCCTCGAGGCGGCGGCGCGCGCGCGGGGTCTCGCCGTGCGGCCGCCGAGGCCGCGGGGCGACGCGGAACCGGCGGGCAACGCCGCGGCCTCCGCGAGGCTGGAAGAGCTCGCGGACTCGGAGTCGGTGAGCGAGCATCGGGCGGCACTCCTTCGCGCGGCCGTCCGCTGGCTCGACGAGCGGGGCCGCGATCTCGCCCCGGTCGTCGCCGAGGGGAACTTTCGCAAGATCTTCCCCTTCGGCGGCGAGATCGCGCCGGAGGTCGAGCGCGCCCTCGAGGCGTCGTCTTGAGCGCCGGTCTCTACGTCCACCTTCCCTACTGTGCCTCGCGGTGCGGCTACTGC
This sequence comes from uncultured Acidobacteriota bacterium, assembly GCA_963707935.1. Lineage (GTDB taxonomy): Bacteria > Acidobacteriota > Thermoanaerobaculia > UBA5066 > Gp7-AA6 > DATBFU01. The sequence continues at coordinate 677,949 of CAVPRN010000005.1, forward strand.
GCGTTCGTCGTCACGACGGACTCTTCGTCGGCGACGAACTACCTCGACGCGATCTCCCGCGAGGCGGACCTCGTCGCGCCCGAGGCGCGCGGGGCGCGATTCGACTCCGTCTATCTGGGAGGCGGAACCCCGTCGCTCCTCTCGGGCGAGCAGATCGGTCGCCTGATGGCCCGCCTCCGAGGGGCGTTCGACGTCGCCCCGGGGGCCGAGGTGACGCTCGAGGCCAACCCCGAAGACGTCTCGGAAGAGAGAAGGGGCGCCTGGAGGGATGCGGGCGTGACGCGCGTCTCGGTGGGCGTGCAGTCTTTCGAGGACCGGGAGCTCTCCGCGGTCGGTCGCCGCCACGACGCCGCCCGGGCGGCGTCGTCCCTGGCGGTCCTCGTCGGAACCGGCCTCGCGGTCTCGGGGGATCTGATCCTGGGGCTGCCGGACCAGACGGTCGAGTCCTTTCGGCGGAGCGTCGCCTCCCTCGTGGGATCCGGAGTCGATCATGTCTCGATCTACCTGCTCGAGGCGGAGAAGTCGAAGTCCCTCGAAGAGGATCGCCGCCTCCGTCCGGCGCGATACCTGGACGACGACGCGCAGGCCGCGCTCTGGCTCGAGGCGGGCGAGCGCCTCGCCGCCGCCGGATTCGAGCACTACGAGATCTCGAACTGGGCGCGCGCCAGCCGCCGCTCCCGCCACAACGTGAAGTACTGGGAGCGGGAGCCCACACTCGGCCTCGGCGTCTCCGCGCACGAGCTCTGGGGGGAGCGGCGGCGGGCCAACGTCTCGGGGATCGGCGCCTACCTCGCCGCGCTCGCGAAGGGCGATCGGCCGACGGCGCTCGACCATCCACTCTCCGAGAGCGAGCGGGAGGCCGAGGAGATCATGCTCGGCCTGCGCCTCTCCGCGGGTGTCGATCGGCGGCTCGTCGAAGCCTGGATCGCCGGCCGCGGCGACGCGACGCTGTCCGAAGACTGGGACTCCTGGAGCGAAGCGGGCTGGATCCTGCGGGAGGGGGAGCGCGTGGCGCTGAGCGAGCGAGGGTTCCTCGTCTCGAACGAGATCCTGTGCCGCTTTCTCTGAGGCCCGAGCGGCCGCGGGCCCGAGGCCGACTCCTCCTTCGGAGCGCCCTCTGGCTCGGTCCGGCGCTCGCGCTCCCGCCCACACCCACGCCTCCGGCCCGGCCGGACCCGCCGGCGGTCCATTGGAAATCCACGGTCACGTCCTCCAGGGCCCGGGCCGGCGACGTGCTCCAGCAGGCGGAGATCTGGCTCGCGGGCGGGCGGATGCGCATCGAGGACTCGACGCCGGGCTTGCCTCCGACGACGCTCGTCGTCGCCGGCGGCACCGCCTACTCGTGGCAACCCGGCCAACCGACCGGCACGAAGGTGTCGGCCGCGCTCGCCCGCCGGAGCGGCCGACCGCCTCACGATTACGCCCGGCGGAGCTCCGAGATCCGGTCGCGGGGCCGGCCCGCCGGGGTCGAGCGAGTGGACGGCCACGTCTGCGACGTCTTCGAGTACGACTCCTTCGACGAAGGGAAGGGGAGGTACTGGCTCGCGCGGGACCTCCAGGACTTTCCCGTCCGAATCGTGGTCGATCGGCCCGTGGCACGCATCCCCTATCGCGCGACGCCGGTCGAAACGGTCGAGCTCGAGTATCGGAACTCCGCGGTCCGAATCCCGGCCGCGGTGGAGGACGCCGCGCTGTCGCCCCCCTCGGGTGTGCGATTCGAGGACGTCACCTACCTCTTTCTGAACCTGGGTCGTCCGGCCCCCCGGAGGACCGGAGGGCCGGGCGTCAGATGAAGAGCGGGGCGAGGACGAGCGTGATCGTCGCGAGCAGCTTGATCAGGACGTGGAGGGAGGGGCCCGCCGTGTCCTTGAAGGGGTCGCCGACGGTGTCGCCGACGACCGCCGCCTTGTGGGTGGGGGAACCCTTGCCGCCGTAGGCGCCGGTCTCGATGTACTTCTTGGCGTTGTCCCAGGCGCCGCCGCTGTTGTTCAGGAACGTCGCGACGACGATGCCCGCGATCGTGCCGACCATCAGGAGCGCCGCGACGGTCTCGGCCCCGACGCCGAACGAGCGGAAGATGAGGCCGGTCACGATCGGCGTGCCGACCGCGACGAGGCCCGGCGCGATCATCTGGCGCAGAGCGCCCCCGCGTGACGATGTCGACGGTCCGCCCGTAGTCGGGCTTCTCGGTGCCCTTCATGATGCCGGGCTTCTCCTGGAACTGCTGCGCGGACGTCCTGGATGACGACGTAGGCCGCCTTGCCGACGGCCTTGATCGCGAGGCCCGAGAAGAAGAAGACGAGCATGGCGCCGAGCAGCCCGCCGAGGAAGACTTCGGGCTTCGCGAGGTTGACGGACTCGAGCGCCGCCCCGTAGTTCTTGAGCTCGTCCAGGTAGGCGGAGAAGAGGAGGAACGCCGCGAGGGCGGCCGATCCGATGGCGTACCCCTTGGTCAGCGCCTTGGTCGTGTTGCCCACGGCGTCGAGGCGGTCGGTCTTCTTCCGGATCTCCTCCGGCTGCTGCGACATCTCGACGATGCCGCCGGCGTTGTCCGTGATCGGGCCGAAGGTGTCCATCGCCAGGATGTAGGCGGCCGTTCCGAGCATCCCCATCGTGGCGACGGCCGTGCCGAAGAGCCCGCCGCCCGGGAGCGCCGCCGCGCCGATCTTGTACGAGGCGAGGATGGCGATCGAGATGGCGATGACGGGCATCAGCGTGCACTCGAAGCCGACGGCGATGCCGGCGATGACGTTGGTCGCCGGGCCCGGTCTGCGACGCCTCGGCGATCTCGCGCACCGGGCGGTACTTGTACTCGGTGTAGTACTGCGTGATGAAGACGAAGGCGACCGAGGTCAGCACGCCGATCATCCCGCAGAGGAAGTACATCCACCAGGCGTCGGGGCGCGGCGGGGTTGGCGAGCAGCCACTTCGTGGCGACGAAGAATCCGACGATCGCGAGGGCCGCCGCGACGTAGTAGCCGCGGTTCAGGGCCTTCATCGGGTCCGCGTCTTCGCGCGTGCGGACGACGAAGATGCCCGACGATCGAGGCGAGCAGGCCGAAGGCGCGGGCCACGAGCGGGAAGAGCATCACGCCGACGACCCCCGCGGAGAAGGCGAGGTTCTGCTTGGCGAGCGACGCCGCGAGCGTCGCTCCCAGGATCATGGCGCCGATGTTCTCGGCGGCCGTGGACTCGAAGAGGTCGGCGCCGCGGCCGGCGCAGTCGCCGACGTTGTCGCCGACGAGGTCGGCGATGACGGCCGGGTTGCGCGGATCGTCTTCCGGGATGCCCGCTTCGACCTTGCCCGACGAGGTCCGCGCCGACGTCGGCGGCCTTCGTGTAGATGCCGCCGCCCAGCTGCGCGAAGAGCGCCACGAAGGACGCGCCGAACCCGTATCCGACGATCAGCAGCGGAATGTGCTCCTTCGGCACCTCGGTGAACCGGCTCACGAGCCAGTAGAGGCCGCCCGACGCCGAAGAGCGACATCGCGACGACGAAGAGGCCGGAGACGGCGCCGCCCCGCAGCGCGATGCGCAGGGCGTCGTTCAGCGAGGTTCGGGCGGCCGACGCGGTGCGGATGTTGGCGCGGATCGAGATCCACATCCCGACGTAGCCGGCGACGACCGAGCAGGCGGCGCCGAGGACGAAGGAGAGGGTCGTCCAGAAGGCCAGGCGCAGGGCGGTCGGCACCGGATCGAAGTCGTGGTGCCCGCGCACGAAGCCGTAGAGGAAGAAGATCACGCCCGCGAGCACGAGCGCCAGGAGGACGATCGTCCGGTTCTGGCGGCGCAGGAAGGCCTCCGCCCCCGACTTGATGGCGTTGGAGATCTCCTGCATCGGCGAGGTGCCCCGGTCGCGCTTCAGGACCCAGGACATCAGGTACCCGGCCACGAAGAGGGAGCCGATCGAAAAGACGAGAATCAGGGGCAGGGCGATCTCGTAGGACATCCGCGTACTCTCCTCGTTTGGGTTTCGACCCGCGCCGCGCGCGGGCGGGGAAGAATATCAGAAGGGAATCCGTCGGCCGTCGGCGATCCTCGGGCTCGCCGGACCGCGGCCGAGGCTCACCGGCGAAGCTCTCCTACTGGATGGGAACCGTCTCGAGCACGATCCCGATGTTCGTGGCGCCGGCGGTGCGGACAGATGTCCATGACCGCGCCACGTCGCCGTAGAGCGACTGGTCGTCTCCGGAAAAGAAGACGGTCTTGTCGCGCCGGTTCTTCAGGATCGAAGAGAGCTGGGTCGCCAGCTGCGGCGCCGTCAGCTCCTGCTTGTTCAGGAGCATCTTGTCCTGCGCGTCAGCGAGACGATCAACTGATCGGGGTCGATCTGCGGATTCGGGTTCGTGGACTTCGGCGGCACCTTGACGTCGTAACCCATCTGCAGGAGGGGCGTGATCACCATGAAGATGATCAGGAGCACGAGCACGACGTCCACGAGCGGCGTGATGTTGATGTCGCTCTTGTAGTCGCCGGTTCCGCCGGCGCGCCATCGCCATGAGAGGTCTCCTCTTGCTCCCCGCTTACCGGGCCGCCGCGGGGGCGACGACTTTCTTGTCGGCGATCAGGCCGACGTTCTGGAAGCCGGCGTCCTTGGTCATCCTCATGACTTCCTTGACGTCGCGCGTACTTGAGACGCTGGTCCGCCTTGATGACGAGCTCGGCGGTCGGATTGCGCTGGTAGAGCTCGTCGAGCTGCCGCTGGAAGTCCTGCTTCGACAGGGGCGAAGTCCCCGAGGTAGTAGACCGGGGGCGTCGCCCACTTGACGGAGATCAGCGTCTGTTTCGAGTTCTCCGGCTTCTTGTCCGGGTTGTCCGTGACCGGGAGCTGCACGTCGACACCCTTCTGGAGCAGCGGGGTGACGACCATGAAGATGATGAGAAGGACGAGACACACGTCCACCAGCGGCGTGACGTTGATGTCGCTCTGGAGCTTGTCGCGGCCTGCCGCCGCCGCCCATGCCCATGGACGGTTCCTCCTGTCCGGCCCTACGAGGCCCGGGCCGCCGCGCCGCGGCGCTTGATGAAGTAGTCGATCAGCTCGGACGCTCCGTTGGACATCTCGACCTGGAAGCGCTCGATCTTGTTCATGAAGATGTTGAAGAGCCAGACGGCCGGGATCGCGACGAAGAGGCCGAGGGCCGTCGTGATCAGGGCCTCGGCGATGCCCGTCGAGACTGCCGCGATGCCGCCCGAACCGGTCATCGCCATGCCGCGGAAGGCGTTGATGATGCCGATGACCGTTCCGAAGAGGCCGATGAAGGGCGCCGTCGTCCCGATCGTGGCGAGGCCCGGAGAGCCCCTTCTTCATGTCGGCCGTCGTGATCAGCGCCTCGCGCTCGAGGGCCCGCTCGGCGGCCTCGATCGGATCGTGTCCCGGCGTGTCCGCGGTCCCGCTCGCGATGTCGTGCTGGAACTCGTAGAGCCCGGCCGCGAGCACGCGGGCCAGGTGGCTCTGCTTGTACTTCTTCGAGGAGTCGATCGCCTCCTGGAGCTTGTCCTGCTTCAGGTAGCCGGTCACCAGACGCGCGAAGTCGACCGACTGCTTCTTCGCCTTCCGGTAGTAGAGGAATCGCTCGACCGCGACCGTCAGCGAGTAGATCGACATCAGGATCAGAAGGACGGCCACCAGCTTGGCCAGGATCGTCATGCGTGTGCCACAGCTCTATGGGATCGAAACTCATGAAGCGCTCCTTCTCATCTCCAAGTTCTCGGTCAGCTCCCGACGCAATCCTAGTGCAGATTGAAGGTCACGGTCACGGTCAGATAGACCCGCACGGCCCGCCCGTTCAACGTGGCCGGCTTGTATCTCCACTGCTGGACGGCCCGGACGGCCGAGGCGTCGAGCAGGGGATTGACGGACTTCAAGACCTTGACGTCCTGGACGGCGCCCTCGGCCGTGATGATGGCCTCGAGGATGACGACCCCTTCCATCCGGGCCTTGCGGGCCGCCTCGGGATAGCTGCGGCTCGATCTTCTGGAGCAGCACCGGGGCCTTGACGTCGCCGCCGACGCGGAGGGGCTCGTCGCCCGTTCCCGGGCCCGGTCCCGCCGACCACGCCTCCGAGGACGCCTCCCGGCACGCCGCCTTCGACTCCGCCCTCGACTCCGCCCTCGACTCCGGACGGCGCCTCCGGCTCGGGCTCGGCGAGGGCCTCGGGGATCTTCTCGGGGATGATCGTCGGGAGCGGTCATCTCGGAAGGCCTGACCGGAACCAGCTTCGCGCTGCTGCACCGGCTTCGGCGGCCGCCTTCGGGCGCGGCCGGAGGCGGCGGCGGGGGCGGAGGCGCCGACGCGTAGAAGGTGACCGGGATCGGCGGCTCCGGGACGTCCTCGACGAACCAGATCGAGGCGCCGAGCGCGGCTGCCGATGACGAGGCCGTGGAGCACGATGAGAGACCGGCAAGCGTCAGGGCCTTCCGGCGGTCTCCCTTGTGATGGGACGACTCGATCAGGCTGTTTTCAAACATGGACTGCCCTCCCGACCCTGATGGACACCGCTCCTAGTGCCCCGGTTCCGGAGCCGGCGTCGGAGCCGCCTTCGCCTCCTCCTGCTGCTTCTTCCGGAGCTCGAGCGCCTGGGCCAGGTACTTGTTGGCGTTGTCGGTGTACTCCTGCGCCTTGGCCGGGTCCGTCTCCATCTTGGCCTTCTCGCGCCAGAGCAGGTTGATGTAGGTCAGCGCCTCGAAGGAGTCGGGCTTGATCTGGAGCGCCTGTCTGGAGGGCGTTCATCCCTTCGTCCACGATGTGCGGTCGCGGTCGCCGGGTCGAGGTCCGGGTAGTGGTAGGAGCGGTCCCAGGCCTGGACGCCGATCATGATGTAGGAGTCGGGCTTGTCGCCCTCCAGCCTCCGCCACCTTCTTCTGCCACTCCATGCCCTTGTCGAAGTCGCCCTTCTTGAAGTACATCGAGGCGATCGAGCCCATCGCCTTGGTGTCCTTCGGGTTGGTCTTCAGCATCTGCTCGTAGAAGACGATCGCGTCGTCGTAGCGGTCGGTCGCGAGGTACATCGAAACGAGGAACTCCCGGGCCTTCTTGTCTTCCGGGATACGCGGTCGACGTAGGCCTTCAGGTTCTCGATCGCCTTGCCGGCGAACTCGAGGTCCTTGGCGTGCTTGGAGCCGGGCTGGTACATGCCCATGTACGCGAGGCCGATGTTCTTCTTCAGCTTGACCTCGCCCGGGTCGAGGCGCTGCGCCTCCTGGTAGTTCGCGAGCGCCGTCTCGTACTTCTGCGCCTTGAAGAACTCGTTGCCCTTCTTGATCGCCTGCTTCGACGCGATCTTGTCGCAGGCGCACGTCGCGAGAAGCGCCGCCGCAAGCGCGAGAAGGCGCCACCGCCCGCTGCCGATTTCGAGGCATTCTGAACCGCTCCTTGCCTTTCGCTTCCTATCCCGGGCGCCGGAAGGCCCCGCCCGGAGAGGCCGAATTCTGTTGAATTCCCCGGTACAAAGCAACATGGTTTTTCGGGAAGGCGCTCCGCCGCCTTCGGACGGGGGAATTTTCGGCGTTCCCGGAGCCGCTTCCGGTTCCCCGAGGGAGGATTCCGCTTGAAGAGCTTGACGAGATTGTTCGCGGCCCCGTTCGTCCTGGCCGCCTCCGCGGGCCTGCTCGCGCCAGGAGAAGCCGCGCCCCCGCGCCGTCCCCCAGGGGCTGCCGCCCGTCGCGCGAGAGCGTCGAGGTCTCGGTGACCAACGTCGAGGTCGTCGTCACCGACTCGAAAGGCAAGCGGGTCCCGGGGCTGACCAAGGAGGACTTCCAGGTCCTCCAGGACGGCGTGCCGCAGACGATCACGAACTTCTACGCGGTCACGGGCGGCAAGCGTCCTGCTCGAGGACGGCAAGACCGTCTCCCTGTCGGAGCCGGTGCCGGGCACGGAGAAGGTCGAGGTGCCCGAGGAGCTCAAGGCCCGGTACGTCCTCTACATCGACAACCTGAACATCCAGCCGCAGAACCGCAATCGGATGTTCAAACGGTTGAAGGAGTTCGTGACGCAGACCGTCGGCAAGCAGGCCGAGGCGATGGTCGTCACCTTCAACCGATCGTTGAAGGTGCGGCGCAAGTTCACGTCAGACTCGTCCGAGATCCTGGGCGTGCTCGAGCAGATCGAGGGGGAGACGGGCGGCGCGACGACGTCAGGTCGGAGAGCGGAAGGACGCCCTCGAGCGCATCAACGACGCGCACGTCGGCGGCGCAGGCGGAGTCGATCGCGCGCCAGTACGCGCAGTCGTACCGCAACGACCTCGAGTTCACGGTCGACGGAATCAAGACGACCGTCAACGGTCTGGCGGGGATCGCCGGGCCGCAAGGTGCTCGTCTACGTCTCGGACGGTCTCCCGGCGACCGTCGGCCTCGAGCTCTACGACACCATCCAGCAGGAAGTTCCGCGAGACCGCCAACTCGCTCGGTCAGTTCGAATTCGACATGAACAGCCGCTACGTGGCGATCGTCCAGTCGGCCAACGCGCAGGGGGTCACGATCTGGGCCCTCGACGCTTCGGGCCTTCAGGTGGACGACATGATGACGGCCGAGAATCGAACGATGGAAAACCGCCCGTCCAGCTTCGTGATGCGCACCAACACGCAGGCGCCGCTCCAGATGATGGCGGAGCAGACGGGCGGTCTCGCGGCGATCAACACCAACGACTGGAAGGCGAGCCTCGACGACCTCGCGGCGGACTTCTCCAATTTCTATTCGCTCGGCTATCGGTCGTCGAAGGCCGCCGTCGACAGGGCGCATTCGATCGAGGTGACGGTGAAGCGGAAGGGCCTGAGCGTCCGCACGCGGCGGAGCCTGCTCGAGAAATCGGTCGAGACGCGGACCGCCGAGACGGTGCTCGCGAGCCTCCACTATCCCCGCGACGAGAACCCGCTCGGAATCAGCCTCTCGATGGGCCAGGCGAAGCCGTACGACCGCGACAACTACTTGATGCCCGTTCGCATCGCGATCCCGATCAGGAAGCTCGGCCTCGTGCCCTCCGGGGATCGCTACGAGGGAAGCTTCTCGGTCTACTTCGTCGTGCTCGACGCCTCGGACAAGCAGTCGGACCTCGCCGTCCAGCGCCAGAAAGTCGAGATCCCGTCGAAGGACTTCGACGCCGCCGCAGTCGAAGGACTACTACTACGACGTGTCGTTGATCTGCGTGCCGGGCGGCCAGAAGCTCGCCGTGGCGCTGCGGGACGGAATCACGAACGTCACGTCGTACGTCCAGAAGAGCTTCTTCGTCTCCGTTCTTCCGCCGGAGAAGAAGACCGCCTCGAAAGACCCCTCCTAGCCGACGGCTCCGCCGGCGGTTGGCCGATAATCGGGGCGTGGAGGACGATCGCCCCTCGCTGCTCCTCTTCGCGCGCGATCCGCGGCCCCGCCGCGTGAAGACGCGGCTCGAGCCGGTCCTCGGCGCCGCGGGGGCGGCCGCGCTCTACCGGGCCTTTCTGGAGGACGCGGCCCGGGCCTACGGCCGGCCGGGCCCCTGGTCGCCCGTCCTCTGCGCCGAGGGCGACCCGGAATCCTCCGCGATCCGGGAGCTCTTCCCGCCCCCCTGGAGACGCGAGCGGCAGGCCGAGGGCGACCTCGGCCGGCGGCTTCGCCTCGCCTTCGAGGAGGAGTTTCGCCGGGGCGCTCCCGCGGCGGCGGCGCTCGGATCCGACCACCCGGTTCTGCCGCGCGGACGCGTCGAGGAGGTCTTCGAGAGGCTCGCGGCCGGCGCCGAGGCCTGCCTCATTCCGGCGGAGGACGGCGGCTACTGCGCCATCGGCCTCTCGCGGTCGGCGCCGGCCGCGGAGGTCTTTCGCGAGATTCCCTGGTCCTCGGGCGACGTGCTCGCGGTCACGCTCGCGCGCCTCTCCGACGCCGGCCGCCCGGCCGTTCGGCTCGCCGCCTCGTACGACGTCGACCGGCCGGAGGATCTCCGGCGGCTCGCCGCCGACGTCGGGGCCCGCGACCCTTCGGACCCCGACTACCCGAGCGCCACGGCGGCCGCGCTCGCGCGCCTGCCCGTCGGAGGCGGACGCTGATCCCGGTCCTCGACTCGGCGCGGATGCGGCGGGCGGACGCGTCGGCGATCCGCGGCGGCATCCCGTCGGCGGAGCTCATGGAGAACGCCGCCTCGGCGCTGGCCGCGGCCTTCCGGCGCGCCTGGCCACGCGCCCGCACGGTCGCCGTCTTGTGCGGCCCCGGAAACAACGGGGGAGACGGCCTGGCGGCGGCGAGGCTCCTCTCGGGCGGCGGGCTCGCGGTCCGGGTGTTCACGCTCCGGGATCCGGAGGCCTACCGAGGCGACGCGTCGTCGAACGCGGCGCGTGCCCGGGCCGTCGGACTGACGCTCGAGTCGCTCGCGGCCCCGCGGGCCGCCGCGCGCCTTGCGGGCGCGCTCGCCGAGTGCGACGGGATCGTGGACGCCCTCTTCGGGACGGGCCTCGCGCGCCCGCTCGTGGGTCTCGCCGCGAGAACGGTGTCGGCCATCAACCGCTCTTCGCGCCCGGTGCTCGCGGCCGATCTCCCCTCCGGCCTCTCCTCCGACACGGGAGCGCTGATCGGCCCCGCCGTCGCGGCCGCGCGGACCGTCGCGTTCGCGGCGCCGAAGGTCTGTCATGTCGCATTTCCCGCCCGCGGCCGGTGCGGCGAAATCGTCGTCGCGGACATCGGCATCCCGCGCGAAACGCTCGGCCGGATGGGATCGCGCCTCTTCCTCGCGGAAGCCGCCGACGTCCGGAGGCTCTGCCCGCCTCGCCCGCGCGACGCGCACAAGGGGACCTTCGGGCGCGTCGCGGTCGTGGCCGGCTCGAGGGGAAAGACCGGCGCGGCGATCCTCGCCGCGCGCGGGGCTCTGCGCGCCGGCGCGGGCCTGGTGACCGTCTTCTGCGCCGAGTCGCTCGAGCCGGCGATCGTGACGGCGCTGCCGGAAGCGATGACCGTCGGTCTGCCCGAAGAGCGGGGCGCGATCGCCGAGCGCGCCGCCGCCCCGGCTCTCGAGGCCCTGCGCGCCTTCGACGCCGCGGTGGTGGGCCCCGGGCTCTCGACGGCTCCCGGCACCGTCCGGTTCCTGCGGTACCTGCTCCGGATCCGGCTGCCGCTCGTCTGCGACGCCGACGCGTTGAACGCTTTCGCCGGGCATCCGGCCTCGTTCGCGGGAGCCACCCGGGTCATCACGCCGCATCCGGGCGAAGCGGCGCGTCTGCTCGGAACCTCGAGCCGGGAGATCGAGCGCGACCGGCTCGCGGCGGCGCGGCGGCTCGCGCGCGAGAGCCGGGCGACGGTGCTGCTCAAAGGCGCGGCGAGTCTGGTGGCCCGGCCGGGCCGCGAGGTCACGGTCAATCCGACTGGCACGCCGCTCATGGCGACGGCGGGCTCGGGAGACGTGCTCGCCGGGGCCCTCGGGGCCTATCTCGCGCGCGGGCTCGCGCCCGCGGACGCGGCCGTCGCGGCGGCCTGGCTCCACGGCGCCTCGGGAGAGCGGCTCGCGCAGAGTCTCGGCGATGCGGGCCTGCTCGCTTCGGAGCTGGCCGACGGCATCCCGGCCGCCCGCCGCCTCCTCCTCGCCGGCGCGCGGCGGCGCCGGGAGTCGGACGATTGAGCCGGGAGACCGTGACGTCGAGCGAGGAGCAGACCGAGGAGGCGGGACGCCTCCTCGCGGGAACGCTCTCGAAAGAGGACGTCGTCTATCTCGAGGGAGACCTCGGCTCGGGCAAGACCTGCTTCGCCCGCGGCGTCGCCCGGGGGCTCGGCGCCGCGCCGAACGAGGTCGCCTCGCCGACCTTCGCGATCGTCAACGAGTATGCGAGCCCGAGCGGCGAGATCGTCTTGCGGCACCTCGACCTCTACCGCCTGGCAGACTCCGCGCGCGAGCTCGAAGCCCTGGGTCTGCCCGAATCGGTCCGGGGCGCCCCGGTCCTGGTCGAGTGGCCGAAGACGGCGCTCCGAGACGTGCTCCCGCCGACCCGCGAAGTCGCCTTCTCGATCGCGTCGCCCGTCGAGCGGCGCCTCCGCTTCCGCCCCTAGAAGGCGATGATGAGGCCCCCGGTCGCGCGTCCGTTCGAGAGCCAGTCGGTGTCGTTCGAGCAGCAGTGATCGTGATCGTGGTTCGTGCTGTCGAGCAGCGTGCCGAAGTACCGACCGTCGAAACGCATGGCGAAGTGGGGCGTGAAGAAGATCTTGACTCCGCCCGCGGCGCTCGTCGTGTAGCGCGTGTCGGACTCCGCCACGGTGCCCGGGACGTCGGGGTTCAAGTACGCCGCGCCCATCCCGAAAGAGACGTACGGCACGACCCGGCCGCGGCCGAAATTGAAGGTCGCGTACCCCATCCAGTAGTCGATGTCGAGCTTCCCGAGGCGCAGCTCGCTGCCGCCGCCGAAGACCGGGCCGCTGTCGGAGCCGGTGACGAAATTGGTCTCGGTGCGCTGGTAGAGCGCTTCGACCTCGAAGAGGTTCGTGATGTTGTAGCCGACGCGCCCGCCGAAGGTGAAATGGTCCTCCACGTGGACGGTGAACGGGAAGATCGCCGTCGAACCCTGGTCGAAGCGGCCGCCCCAGAGATATCCCGCGAAAGGCTCGATCTCGACGGTGCCCTGCCGGATCTGTCCGAAGAGGGCCGAGGACGCGAGGAGGACGGCCGAGGCGATTCCGAGCGCGCGAAATCTCATGAAGGGCCTCCCATGGGTGGGATTTGGAGAGTGGTCAGCGGGCGGGCTTGCGGGTTCGGAGGTGCTTCTCGACGACCTGCTTCCATCGCTCCTCGACGTCCGGCGAATAGCCGACGGCGCGATCGACGAGCGTGCGGTCCGGCGCGAGGATGAACGTCGAAGGAATCCCCATCGCGGTCATCGCGGCGGCTTCCTCGGGCGCGGCGTAGTAGATCGGCAGCGAGATGTTGTAGCGCTTCAGGAACGGCTCGACCCGCGCGCGGTCGGCGTCGATGTTGACGGCGAGGACGACGAAGTTGCGGTCGCTGTAGCGGTCATACATCTTCTGGACGACCGGCAACTCCAGGCGGCACGGGCCGCACCACGTGGCCCAGACGTTCAGCAGGATCACGTTTCCCTTGAGCTGCGACAGCCGCACCGCGCCGCCGTCGGCCCCGGCGAGCTCGAGGTCCGGGAAAGCCGCGTCCGGTCCTTCGGCCCGCGCCGCTCCTCCCGAGAGGGCCAGGGCCGCGGCGAGCGAGACGAGAACGGGGGGGAGGCGCATCGGTTTGTCGAACGGCCGGGCGGCCGCGAATATTTCCGGTACCGCGCCGGCGCGACGGCACACCGGGCTCGCGATCGGCGCCGGTGGCCTTACAATGGACTCCTCCATGGCGTCTGCGTCGGCATCCGCGCGCGTCGAGTCCGTGCCCCTCCTGCCGACCGAACCGGCGCCCGTGTCCGTCCAGATCGTCCTCTCCCCGGAGGAGCCGGAAGGTGCCACGCCTTTCGTCGTGCTCTCGGAGGAGGAGGACCTCGCGCGCGTCTACCTGGCGGTGATCAAGGGGGACGACGACAGCGTCATCGACTTCGCGGCCCTGAAGCTCCCGCGCAACGCTCATCCCGTGCCGCTGTCGCCGGACCCCTCCTGGAACAATCTGGCGGTCGAACGCCGCTGGAAGGAGGAGGGCGAGCGGCAGCGCGAGCTCTTCGCGGCGGGCCTGCCCGTGGCGCGGCCGATCCGACCCGGGGCCGGGACTCCCGACCGGCTGCCGCCCCTCTTCCTCTGCCGTCCCGACCGCCGCGCCTTCTCCCCCCCGTGTCCGCGCTGCGGGGGAGCTCTCGAAACGTGCCGCGACGATTCGGCGCTCGCGGCGGCGCGGCTGCCGGCGTATTCCTCATCCCTCGAGCGCTTCCTCTTCTGCCCGCGCTGCGCCTCGGAGAATCCGCCGACCCCCTTCTACAGTTTCGACGCGCCGGCCGACGCGCCGGAGGGAGAAGCGCTCACGGCGCTCGACCTCTACCGCGACCTCGGCGAGGCGCTCGTCGGGGCCGGCGAGTCGGGGACGGCCGCGCAAACGTTTCCCTGCCCCGGATGCCGCGAGGCGGCCCGGCAGTTCCAGACCGCGTTCGCCTCCGGGGCCCGCGCGGCGCCCTTCTGGGAAGGGCGCTGGGCGCCGCTCAATTTCTACGACTCTCCGTTCCTCCTGACCGGCCTCGGGCAGCTGTCGCTCGACGAGTTCTCCGACTGGCTGGGCGGCCGCCCGCCCGAATCCTTCGCGGGCGAGAAACCGTCGCCGCGGGCGGTCGCGCTCGCGGCGCGGCTTCGCTACCCGCTCGAACTGCCCGCCGAGGGTCGGCTCCTCTTCGGGGCGGACGGCTCCGGGCTCGACGCCGTCGAAGTCTTCTATCTCAAGATGTCCGCGTTCCGACAGGTCGCCGCGGGCCTGCTCGCGTACGTCCGGCAGACGGCTCGTCCGCACCTCGATCTTGCGCCGCGCCACGTGCTCTTCGATCTTTCGGCGGCGGGCGACGGGCTTCCCGCGGCCTGGGCCTTCCGCGCGCGCCTCCACGGGCTCTCCGCGGCGGCGCGCGCCGAGAAGCTGGCCGGGCAGGTCGAGGTCGCCGTTCCGCCGCGCGGCGCGCTCGCCCCGTACGCCGCTCCGGAGGTGCTCGAGTTCCACCTGACGCCGGCGCGCCCGGCACAGCTCGTGCTCGCCGAAGTCGGTGGAGCCGCCGACCGGAGCGGGGAGACGAAGTTCCGCCTCCGAGGGCGAATTTCCGATCCGTACGGCATCTACCCGGAGCCCTCCCTGCGCGACTGGATCCTCGTGACCCTCGACAACGAGGCGCTCGGCGTGTCGGCGCTGACGTTCGTCGCGCGGCGCGACCCGGGGGAGGCGGCCGACGGGCACGAGATCCACTTTTCGAGCGAGCCGGTCGCGCTCGAGGAGAGCGCCGCGCAGCGGCTGAAGAAAGGGATCGGGGTCCGGATCCCGGGCGCCCGGTACAAGGTCTATCCGAGTTTCTCGGCTCCGAGCGATCTCTATTCTCTCGGGATGATCCTGCTGCGCCTCCTGCTCGGCAACGACGCTCAGGACGGGCGCAAGATCCAGGCGGCGCTCGACCGCGTCGGCAAGCGCCTCTCCGCGGCAGGGGACACGACCCTCGCCAACGTGCTCGCCGGCCCCGGCGCCGCGGCGCTGCTCGAGCGGGACACCGAGCTCGCGACCGTGTTTCGCAAGGCGAACGTCTTCTATCAGGCCCTCGACCGGGGGGGCGAGCGCCCCAACGCGCTGCCCGACGCCCTCTGGAAACGGGCGCTGCTCCTCGCCCTGCGTCTGGCCACACGGATCGCGGGCTTCTCGATCTGCTCGAGCCCGGCGGACTTCGACGACAAGCATCCGACCGAAAAGCTCGAGAAGCTCTCCGACGAGGTCGAGCGGATCGCCGGCGAGGCGCGGGGCCTCCTGTTCGGGCGGCAGGGAATGAACCTGGAGGTCCAGCAGGTGCTCTCGGAGCTGCTGACCGAGAAGATGGCCGACTCGACGGGACCGACACCTCGGGAAGGCGCTCCGAGAACGCGCAGCGCGTGACGCGCGGCCGCTCTCTCGCCCCTCGCTATAATGTCCGCGAACACTCCGCGAGCGCGGCCAGCGGCGGTCGCCTTCCCTTCGCGGACCGAGGGCTCCCGCAAGATGTGCCGAGAGGCGACGGAGGACTTCTGAGACGGCCCCCGGGCGCGAGGCGCCGGAATGGCTGAGAACGTCGCGCGCGTGTCCGACTCCGTCCTCTCGCTCGAGGTCTGGCTCGGCCCAATGGAGGGGCTGCGGCATCTCGAGACCGCCTCGGCTTCCGGCGACACGATCGTGCGCGTCGGTCGGCGCCGCGCCGACGAGAAGCGCGGGCTGGAGAACCAGTTCGTCCTCTCGGAAGGGGAGGGGATCTCCTCCTTCCACGCGGAGCTGCGCTGTTCCACCGGCAAGCTCTTCTTGAAGGACCTGAAGAGCACCAACGGGAGCTTCGTCCGGAACAAGCCGGTGATCGGCGAGGTGCCGATCGAGTCGGGCGAGATCTTCCTGCTTTCCACCACGCCCGTCCGAGTGGAGCTCGCCAACGAGCCCCGAACTCAAGTTTCGGTCCCCGAGCGCTCGGTCGAAGAGCTGACGGCGGGATCGTCTCCGCTCGCCAGGGTGCTGGCCCGGGCGATCGAAGCCGCCGGCCGCCGCGGAGACGGCTTCGTCGACTCGCGCCACCTGGCCGAGGCTCTGCTGCGGGAGCCGGATCCTGCCGTCGAGAAGGCATTCTCGCGGGCGAAGCTGTCGAGAGAGGAAGCGCTCGGAGCGATCTGGAGGGGGGCGCTGTTCCGGGGCTCGACGGCATGGCTGGCCCGCTTCCTGGCGACTCCCGTCGCGGGGCAGGCGGCTCCGGGGGCGGCGCATTTTTCTCCCCGCGCGCGGCAGTGCGCCTCCGCCGCGGCGACGCGGCTCGCCGCGTTTCCCGCCTCCGAGGCGGAGTCCCTGGCGCCGGCCGCTCTGCTCGCGGCGATCCTCTCGGGCCTGGAGAGTCCGGTGGGCGGCTGGCTCGCCGAGAACGGCGTTCGCGCCGAGACGCCGGCGCCCCCGCGCCGGTCCGCCTCGAGAAAGACCGTCGTCTCCACCCCGATCGCCGCGCGGCCCGCCAAGCCCGCGCGGGTGGAGGAGGACACCGTGGCCGCCACGCGGCTCCGCCGGGAGGCATCTGCGGCGCGCGCGGCCGCGCGGGCCGAAGAGGAAGCCGCGCTTCCGACGGCGCTCGAGGAGCCGCCGCCCGGGCGCGCGCCCGAGCCCATCTTCTCGACGACCGGAGACGTCGTGCTCGACCAGCGCGCCCGTGGCATCGCGGTCGAGCTCGAGGAGGCGGCGACCCTCTATCGCTTCTCGACGCCCGAGGATCGGCGCGCCGTCATGAAAACCCTCGTGAACCGCGCGCTCGCCGCCGTCGCCCCCGAGAACCGGACCCGAATCCTCGCGCAGATCCGCGTCCAGTTTCCGGTCGTCGGCGCCCCGCCTCCCGCCGAGGCCGACGAAGTGCCGAGGCTGGTCCACCGGATCCAGGAGCTCGAGCAGCGGCTCGAGCGCGCGCGCGCGGAGAAAGCAACGGCCCCCGCGCCCGAACGGGCGCCGGCCGGCGCGATCGCATGGAAGCCGCTTCTGACGGAGCCCTCCGCGGAAGCGGCGACGGACGAAGGACAGGATGTCGGGGCCCTTCGGGCCCTCGTCTCCTTCGCCCGGCACATGGAGAAATTCCTCCTCGGTCTCGTGCAGGGCGTCACGATGCCGGGCGACTCGACGATGAGTTTCCGCCTGCCGGGACGCCGGTATACGCTGGAGGGGCTTCTTTCGGCCCTGGAGCAAGGCAAGCCGGTGGACGTCAAGAACTTGACGGAATATCTGCGCGAGCTCGAGCGATGGCAGGTCTCGATCCTCGCCGCGCACCACGAGTCGGCCCGTCTCTGGTTCGAAAGGCACTGGAAGCGGGTGAGCCCGACCGCGATCGAGAGCTCCACGGAGAAGGGGGGCGCCTGGAAGATCCGCGGCGAGGCCACCGAGTGGTGGAGCCGATACAAGGAGTCCGTCAAGGGGCTCTCCCCGGACGTCGTGCAGGACCAGGTGCTCCAGACGACGTTTCGTCTGGCGCAGGAGGAATTCGACAAGCTCTCGAAGCGGAGGCCATCATGAGAGAACCGTTCCCTCGCCGTCGTTCGCGGCGCCTCGCCGCCGCCGCCGTCGCCCTGGCCGGAGCCGTCGGTTGCGCCAGCTCCTCGTCGCTCCACTTCCGGTGCGACAGCCCGATCAACGGCGGTCTCCTGCTGACGGTGGACGTCGTCCGCGCCACCGAAGCGCAGGCGCGTCAGATCGAGACGCTCGGAGAGAAGTGGTTCTACGATCCGATGCGCGATAGCCTCCGCGACCGCACGATCACGGTCACGTTTCCGACGAAGGACTCCTCGGGGATGTGCGAGCGCAGCGTGTCCGTGAAGGCCGAGGGGAAGGAGAAGTACCTGGTCATCATCGCCGACTACAAGTACCAGAGCCCGGACGCCAGCCGGCAGATCGTTTCGCTGCCGAAGGAGCGGTGGAGCGGCAAGACGCTCGACATCGCCGTGCACGACCGCGAGCTCGCCGTGTCGGCGCGGTAACCGGCGGCATCCGATGAGAGCAGCGGGGAGTCGGGCATGACCAAGACGCCGGAGGTGCACTGGTCGGAAGGGATGTTCCTGCGTCCTCACCATCTGCAGCTCGCGGAGCGCCACCGGGGAGAGCAGCTGCGCCAGGAGGTGCGCCGGCTCCAGCCGTTCTTCTGGGGGATCCTGAAAGTCGACATCGCCGCCGATCAGCTGGAGAACTTCACTTTCGAGGTCCGGGACGCGCGAGGTGAAGCTGAAGGACGGGACGTCCCTCTCGCTCGCTTCGAATCTCACGCTCCCTTCGCGCAGCTTCAAGAGCGAGCTCGACCAGGCCGGCGGTCGGATGCCGGTGTGGCTCGGCGTGCCCGCCTGGAGGGAGCTCGAGGCCAACGCCTTCGAGCCCGGAGCCGAAGCCCGGGGGCCAGGCGCGGCGATGGAGCGTGAACACCGTCGAGGCCCTCGACGAGAACACCGGCTCGAACGCCGCAGCCGATCGACGTGCGGCAGCGCCAACGGCCGCTTCTTCTTCGGCGCGCGAGAGCCGCGAGGGTTACGAGTGCCTGCCGGTCGCGCTCGTCGAGCGCTCCGGCCAGGGGAAGAACACGCCGGTCCTCTCGGCCGAGTTCATTCCCGCCGGTGACGGAGCTCGGGGCCTGGCCGATCCTCGAGAACCTCTGCCAGTCGGTGACCAACCGCCTCGAGGCGAAGCACCGGTTCCTGGCGGGCGAGATCGCCGAGGGAAAGCTGACGGTCGACTCCGAAGGGACGACGGGCTGGCAGCCGATCCTGAAGCTGCAGATCCTCGGGTCCTTCCTCTACCTCTTCCAGCAGCTGACCCGGATCCCGCGGGTCCATCCCTTCACCGTGTACACGGAGTTCTGCCGCCTCGTCGGCGAGCTCTCCATGTTCTCCGGGGAGCGGCAGCTTCCGAAGGTGCCCCTCTACGATCACGACAACCTCGGCCCGTGCTTCTTCGAGATCACGCACATCCTCGAGGTCCTGGCCGAGCGGATCGTCGCGTCGCGCTACCTCAAAGTGGATTTCAAGATCCGCGAGGACCTGCAGGTCGCGGAGCTCGCCGCCGGAGTGGCTCGCGCCGGAGACCGAGGTCTACCTCCTGATCGAGTCGGACCTCGGAGGAGAAGGAGATCCGGAGCCGGATCGAGGTCATGAAGCTCGGGACGGTCGCGGACATCCCGCTCCTGAAGCAGCGGCGGCTCTTCGGGCTGGACGTCGAGATGTTGAAGCGCGTCCCCTCCGGGCTGCCGGCGCGCGAGGACTACTTCTACTTCTCGATCGAGAAGGACGGGCCGTACTGGGCGAACGTCGTCAGGGACCGGATCATCGCGATCGCGGGCGCGACGGATCCGAAGATGAAATTCTCCCTCTACATCATCCTCAAGCCCGGGGGGCGCCCGTGGATAAGCCGCGCGACGACACGTCCGAGCTCTTCCGAGTCACGGCGGGGCTCTTCCTCTTCCTGACGGCGTTCCGTCGCCGGGTCCGCAAGGGGATGCGCGTCGAGCTGCGGGACGTCTCCGAGCGGCTCGACGAGATCCTCGCGCAGCAGGCCCGCGAAGCGCGGGAGGATCCCCGGATCGACGCGCTCTACGAGAAGGCGCGCTATCCGCTCGTCGTCCTGGCCGACGAGATTCTGCTGCACTCGGGCTGGGAGTACGCGCCCCAGTGGGAGCGGCAACTCCTCGAGGAGAAGGTACTTCGGAACCAACATCGGCGGCGAGAAGTACTTCTCGATCGCCAACGAGCTCGACCCGGCGCGGGACACGGAGCTCGCGGCCATCCTCGTCGGCGGGGATCGCGCTCGGGTTCGGCGGGAAGTACCGCGAGCGGCCGGAGAAGCTCTCCGAGGCCCGCAAGCGGCTCTACCGCATGAACGCGGAGTGGATCGCGACGTTGGGCGACAAGCTCACCCCCGAGGCGTACCAGGTCCTGCCGCAGCCGGCGCGCAAGCTCTCGCCTCTCCTGAACCTCTACCGTGTCCTGATCGTGGCCTTCGGCGTGCTGGTCCTCTACTACGTTCTCGCCTTCGCGCTCTGGGGGAGCGCCATGGGCGAGCTGCGGCAGGCGGCCAAGGTCATGGGGATCTCCTAGGGCATGTACGAGCTGCTCGATCTGATCGGGCGCCTCCCGCGGCCCGATCAAGTACCTCGGGGCGGTCTTCCTCGGGATCCCGCTCATCTACGTCGTGACGCGCTGGCTCGGCATCGAGAAGTACTGGTGGGTCTTCGCGCTCGGGATCCTCGTCATCGTCCTGGTGCTCGCGCATCTTCAACGTCATGGTCAAGGGCCGCGAGAAGCGCCAGGCGAGCGCCTTCGAGGGGGAGCTCCGGCGCGACGCGCAGAAGGCCGGCGCCTCCAAGGAGGAGGTCCGCCAGGCCCTCGGTGACCTCTCCGCGAAGTGGACCGAGTCGGTGCAGCAGCTCAAGCAGGCGGGGCTCTCGGTCTACTCGCTCCCCTGGTACCTGCTGATCGGCGAGCCGCAGTCGGGCAAATCCACGACGCTCAAGAATTCGGGGCTCGAATTCCCGGTCGGCACCGACGGGCTCTCGGGGGCGGGGGGGACCCGCAACTGCGACTGGTGGTTCGCCAACGAGGCGGTGATCCTGGACACCGCGGGCCGCT
Source organism: uncultured Acidobacteriota bacterium (assembly GCA_963707935.1). Classification (GTDB taxonomy): domain Bacteria; phylum Acidobacteriota; class Thermoanaerobaculia; order UBA5066; family Gp7-AA6; genus DATBFU01. The sequence continues at coordinate 698,658 of CAVPRN010000005.1, forward strand.
TCACGTTCCAGGAGGAGTCGGCGCCGGACCAGCAGGAGTGGAGCTCGTTTCTGAAGCTCCTGCGCCGATATCGGAAATTCTGCCCGATCAACGGCGTCATCGTCGTCATCCCGTGCACGTCGCTCCTCGAAGACGCGCCCGAGGAGCAGGAGAAGAAGGCGGCGAACATCCGCGCCAAACTCCTCCACGTCCAGCGCGCGCTCCAGATCCGGTTCCCCGTCTTCATCATGGTCACGAAGGCGGATCGGATCCTCGGCTTCTCCGAGTTCTTCCTGAAGCTCGATCCGGTCGATCAGCAGCAGCTCTTCGGCTGGTCGACCGCCGAAGGGCCCGGCAAGGCGTGGGAGCCGGACGGCTTCGACTCCGTCTACGACGCGATCGTGACCCGCCTCTACAAGCTGCGATTGAAGCTCCTCGCCGACGAGGAGAATCCCGCCCAGGCCGACAAGCTCTACGTCTTCCCCGAAGAGTTCCGGGCGCTCCAGGCGCCGCTCAAGGCGTACTTGAAGACGATCTTCCAGGCGACGCGCTTCGACGAGCCGTTCGCCTTCCGCGGCTTCTACGTTTCGAGCGGCGTTCAGCAGGGGCGCCCGATCGCGCAGGCGACGCGGGACCTGCTCGAGGTCCCGGGCGGAGCCGCGGAAGGCGTCGTCGAAAGCCTCGAGAGCATCTTCAAGAAGTCGCGCGCGTTCTTCATCCGCCATTTCTACGAGAAGAAGGTCTTTCCCGAGCAAGGCTTGATCACGCGCACGGCCGCGGCCGAAGCGAAGCAGCGCCGCACCCTCTGGCTGGTGCGGATCCTGGGGGCGGTCGTCCTCGCGCTCTTCCTGGGCGGCATGATCCCGGCGTTCAACTCCCTGAAGAAAGTCCTGAACCCGATCCGGCGCCACGTGAAAGAGGCGCAGGAGTGCGCGAAGGCGCCGTGCTCGGTGGCGCGATCCTGGGAGATCGCGCGCAATCTCGAGGAGGATCGGAGCAACGCGGTGCGGCGCCGCTGGATGTTCGCGCTCTTCCTTCGAGGCACGCGCTCGAACGAGCTGACGGACACGCTCGCGAAGATCCAGCAGAAGATCTACCAGGGCGGCGTCGTCGCCCCGCTCCTTGCGGAGACCGAAGGGCGGATGGCCGCCCTCGACTGGGAGAATTTCGGCGACTACCGCTCCTTCCGGGACGCGCTCGGCGCGCACCTCGACTGGCTCGCCGTCCGCAAGCCGCCCGAGACCCCCGTCGCCCGCGCGGAGGATCTCAAGGTCCTGCCGCTCGTCGATTTCGCGCGCAAGACGAAGGGGATGAGGGGGACGGACAAGGCGGGCGAGATCGACGAGTGGGTCGGCAAGCTCGCCGCGGCGGATCCGGCCCCGGACCAGGTGCTCGAGGGGACGCGCCGGGCCGGATCGCTCGCTATCGTGGTCCCCGACCCGGCACGGGCCCTCGCCAAATACGAAGAGTACTGGACGGTCGGAAATCTCGCCCGCTGGGACGCGAAGCTCCAGGACGGGCTCGCCGCGTTCATGCAGCTCTACGGTCAGATGACGTCCGTCGCGAAGGCCCCGCCGCCGGCGTATCTCGGGGAGGTGTCGGCGGCGGGCAAGAAGTTCCGGGAGAACTACGACCGCACGACGAAGCACATGGGCACGCCGCGCCCGGGGGAGAAGGGGTTCCCCGGCGCGACGCTCGACTCGTGGAAGAAGTTCTTCGGCGAGGACTACGCGGCCCTCTCCAAGTGGAGCCCGGTGGCCCCCGGCTGGATCTCCGAGTCCCGCCGCGGCGCGATCCTGTCGCGCCTCGACGCGGACCACCAGACGCTCCGCCAGCGGGAGGCCGACCTCGCCTATCTGGTCGAGAAGGATCCGGCCGGCAAGGTGAAGTGGTCGCCCGGGGCCGCGTCCCTCGGGGGCGTCTTGAACGAGCTCGCCACCTATACGGATCTAGCGGCCTACGGGGCATCGGAGGACGGGAGACTCGTCGAGTCGCTCCGAACGGAGCCCTCCTGGACGGAGAAGCCGAAGCGGATCGACGCCTGGCGGCAGAAGCAGGACGGGCTCGCCAAGGGAATCCTCGGCAAGTCCGCCGAGCTCTCGGCCGCGAACCCCGACCCGCGCTTCCTCTGGCCCGAGCGCCGTCCGCCCGTGGATCAGTCGGCCCAGCTCGCCCTGGTCTGGCGGACGTTGACGGTGGCCCAGCCTTTCTTCGACGAGTCCCTGGTCACGCAGTGTCCGCCCGGGAATTGTTTCCAGCCGGCCTTCGCCCGGGCAATGATCCCCTCGGCGAGCGGTGTGGTCTCGGCGGCGTCTTCGCAGCTCCCGTCGCTGCGCGCCTTCGAAGGCGTCTCGCCCGCGGTCGGCGCCCTGGCCGAGACCGAGGCCACGTACCTGCGTCGCTACATCGACCAGATGGCGGGGCGCGCCGGAGGACCGGCGGCCTTCGCGTTTCCGGATGCGGCTGCGGGCGCCGGCACCTGGCCGGCGTTCCAGCGGGCGATCGGCACCTGGCAGCCGGTCGGGGGCGGGGGCGGCGCGGTCGCGCCCGATCCCTCGGGGCAACTCGCCGCCGCCGATTTCGACGCGTTTGCGGCGGCGAACCAGCACCTGGCGCCCGTGCGCGAAGAGTACGTCCGCCGCATCGACCGCCCGCGCCTCGCCGCGGCCTCCGAGCGCGTCGCGCCGGAGCTCGCCGCGGCGGCCGAGACCTTTCGGGGCGCGGTGACCGCGGTGTCGGACCAACCCCTCAAAGCGTGGAAGCAGCTCTCGACGGGCGAAGGCGGCACCACGCTGAAGCAGTACAAGGCCTTCTCGGAGAACGCGCGGCTGAAGTCCGACCCGACCGCCCAGCGTCTGAAGCGCTCGGTCGAGGACCACGGCGCGCACTTGCTGCGCGACGCGATTCGCCCGCAGTTCGCCCCGCGCGCCGAGGCCGCGGCGGGCAAGTTTTCGGCCTGCTGCCTCGGGAAGTTCCCGTTCGTCAACGAAGTCGAGCTCGCGAGCCAGCGTTCGCAGCTCGCCGGAGGCCAGGGCTTCTCCCGGGGCGGCCCCGCCGGCGCGATCCGCTACACGATCGACATCCCGACGATCGGGACGACCGACATCAACGGGCCGCTCGCGGAGTTCGGCGCGCTCGCGGCGGAGTTCGCGATCGACCCGATCCTGACGGGAGAGGCGCGCGAATTCGACTTCGTCGGCGACGAGCGGCCGGTTCTCTCCGTGGCGCGCGCCTGGCAGGTCTTCCTCTTCGGCGCGGCGGCGCCTCCCGGCGCGACGGCCAAGTCGCACAACATCGAGGTGCGGCTCGTGGATCGGCCTCCGGCGGCCGGCACGGTCTTCCTGGGGGACCGGGTCGGCCAGGTCGCGCTCTTCGACCGCGCGACGATCCTGCGTCCTTCGACCGACGTGAAGACCGGGCGCACCCCGCCGCCCTTCGCCTGGCGCCTGGCGACCGCGGATGCGCCGCTCGAGATCGTCGGGAGAAACGAGGACGCCCGGGGCGGCTGGACGGGGTCCCTCGTCGTGACGGGAGGCCCGCTCAAGCTCTTCGGGTACGTCCTGCGCGCGAGCGACGACCGGCGGCCGGGGGCCGACCCGCGCGTCTGGGACATCCGGGTCGAGATCCCCGACTCCGAGCGCGCCGGCACGCGCCTCCAGGGCGCGTTCGAGCTCAAGTTCGACGATCCGCTGCCCGGGGTCATTGCGCGCTGACGGCGATGCAGGACACCTCGATGCGCCGTCCTGGGCTCTTCTCGCGTTTGAAGGACGGCCTGCGAGGCGGGGCTTCCAAGGGGAGCGAGCCGGTTCGCACGGTGAGCGTCTCGTTGAACGCCTACGGGAAGCTTCCGATCTACAAGGACTTCATCTCCGCGGGCCTGACCGAGCCCGGGACCCGCGAGTTTCGCAACTGGATCGACCGGGGCTTCTCGCACCGCTGGTCCTCCGACGACGCATTGAAGGAGGCCGGCATCCCGCGCCATCTCTTCCTGCTGCGCCTGCCCGAGTCGGGCATCTTCGTGACGGGATGCCTCTGGGGGAGCGGAGACGAGGGGGGCCTCCGGCGCTTTCCGTTCACGCTCTTCGCGGCGCTTCCGGAAGGCCACCCGGCGGCCGAGCCCCTGGCCGCGGCGGAGCATCTCGAGGTCTTGAACCGCACGGCGGACCGCGTCGTCGCGAAGTACGGCGCCGGCGGGTCCCTCGCCGACTTCTACCGCGACTACCGCGGCGCCGCCGTGGATCTGCCGGCGAGGTCCGCGCGCCGCGTCGCCCGGGAGACGCGCGCCGACCTCGAGAAGACGACCGTGTCGTCCTTCGCCTCGTCGCTCTTCGGCGCCGCGTCGGCCGGCGCGTGGCCGGACCTTCTCGCGAAGTTGAAGGCGCTTTCGGAGAAGCGCGAGGATTCGGCGGGCGCCGTGAGGCTGAAGCTCTCCGGCGCCCTTCCGCGCTCGCGCGAGATTCAGTTCTGGCTCCTCTGGCTCGCGGCGGAGAGCCGGCGTCGCCCGGTCTCGGGGATGCTCTTTCCGGCGGATCCAGCCGGCTGCCGCGTCACGCTCTTCTTTCGGAACCTGAGGCCGGAGGACTTCCTGCTCCTCCATCCGTCCCGGACCGACTATCCGTTCGCCGAGGATCTTTCGCCGCTCCCCGAGGGCGCGGCGCCCCCTTCGGGCGATTCGGCGCCGCTCGCTGAGAATCGCCGCCTCTCGGAGCTGCTGGAGGCCTAGGTCGCATGAACCCGAGACACCCCCAGGACTACGAGCTGAAGGGAACTCTCACGGTCGAAGCGGATCTCGCGCTGCGCGAGCTCGCCGCCTTCGTCAACGATTACGTTCTTCGCCGCGCCGACGAGCTCGCCAAGTTCGGCGAGATCGAGCGACAACACATCGAGCAGGCCGTGCGCGAGGAGAAGGCCTCGGGGCGGCTGAAGCGATGACCGGGGTCGGCGCGGGCCTAGCTCGACGCCGACTCGAGCGCCGCAACGAGCCTCTCGCGGAGCGGGTCCTTCAGCTCCCGCACGGCGTCAACGTCCACAACCTCCTCGAAGGCGTCGGAGCCCGAAATCTCGGTGGACTCGATGATGGTCTCGTCCGGAGGCCGGACGGTCGGAACCGCCGCCGAGAGAACCGAGATCGGCAGCTTTCCGAGGTCGGGGAAGTGCTCGGCGGAGGCGGGGAACCGGAGCGACTCGAAGAGGGCGCCGACCCCCTTCTGCTGGAAGGCGACGTGCAGCACGACGTGATGGAGCACCTGCTCCTGGAGCGTTGCGCCAGACGAGTCGCCGGACGCGATCGTCTCGCGCAGCCGATCCGGACCGAACCCGGCATAGGAGATCACCCAGCGGAGCGGCGAGGTCACCGTCACGGTCTTCGACGCCTTGCGACCTCTGGCCGTATGCGCGTACACGAGCGGAACGAACTCGAGCGCGCTGCTGTCCACCGGGAGCGGCGGCTTCAGGTCTCGCGGCAGGCTGAAGGGCTTCGAGCCCGAGACCGCCTCGTAAGCGCCGACCAGCTCCTTGAAGACCCGGTCGCCGCCCCGGACCGGCTCCTTGCCCGCCCCCTGGACATAGTGCCCGAGAAGGGTCCGGGGCTGGAGGAGCGGCATCAGGGTCGCGAGCCACTGCTTGAGATCGCTTCGCATCAGGTCGGCGACGGCCCGCGTAACCTTCCGAAGCTCTATGAGTTTCTGGCTGTTCATGACGTCTGCCATGCCGGGTCTCTCCCTTCCCGCCCGATGGCGACTGGTCCCGCGTTCGCATCACTCTAACATCTCGGGGCGCGGACATCCGGACGCCGGGGACTTGCGCCGGCGCGCTCGATATACTCCGCGCACGAGAGGTCTGAGACAAGGAGGTCGGTATGGCGCAAGGTGCCTGGGATTGGGAAGTCCAGCTCCACGACGACGAGACCTGGCTGAACGAGGAGGCCGCATGGCAGGCGCTCGAGGCGGCTGCCGGCACGCCGGGGCGCGCCGCGGTGGACGCCTACCTGAAGTTCGACGGAATCGACGGTGAGAGCCAGGATTCCAAACACAAAAACGAGATCGAGGTCATCGCCTTTCTCGGGGCGGTCGAGCAGACGGGCACCGCTCACTTCGGCGGCGGGTCCGGTTCGGGGCGGAGCATCCACCACGGCTTCTACATCGCCAAGCGGGTGGACAAGGCGACGCCGAAGCTCTTTCTAGCCTGCGCGACGGGGGAGCACATCAAGAAGGCGGAGCTCGTGGTTCGCAAGGCAGGCAAGGACCAGCAGGAGTACTTGAAGTACACGCTCTCCGACGTTCTTGTCTCCGGACACCGTTCCTTCAAGAAGCCCGATCCCGAGAGCAACTCGGACACGGAAGGCGTCCAGATCAGCTACTCCAAGCTCGAGATCGAGGTCAAGGAGCAGAAGGCCGACGGGACTCTAGGAGGTCAGGTCAAGGGCGGCTGGGACGTGAAGGCCAACAAGAAGGTCTAGCTTCCGAAGACCGGGAGATCGCGCCGCCGTTTGGACCAATCGAGAAAGGAGGGCGACGTGCCCGAAACGAAGTCCGGCAACGACTACTTTCTGAAAGTCGACGGGATCGATGGCGAGAGCCAGGATTCGAAGCACAAGAACGAGATTCAGGCCATCAGTTACGAGTCGCAGGTGAAGAATCCCTCGAGCGTGGGAACGGGAGGGGGAGGCGGGACGGGGAGAAGCGTGCATGACGACTTCGTCATCACGAAGAACGTGGACAAGGCGTCGCCCAAGCTCTTCGAGACGTGCGCGACGGGGAAACCCGTCGGCACCGTCAAGTTCACGGGCCGCAAGGCCGGAGGGGATCAGCAGGAGTTTCTGATCGTGACGATGTCCGACGTCCTCATCTCGAGCGTCCGGCCTTCCCTGATGGGGAGAGGCGAGCACCTTCCCCAGGAGCAGGTGTCCTTCAACTACTCCAAGATCGAGTGGGAGTACAAGGAGCAGAAGCCCGACGGGACCATGGGGGGGTCGACCAAAGCCGGCTACAACGTGAAGGAACAGAAGAAGACATAGGCTGGGCTCGGAGACGGTCCCTGGCTCGGAGGCCTCGGTTTCCCTTCCACCCACAGGGGGCTCGGTCGCCTCCTGCGGTCGTTTCCAATGGGAGGCACCATGTCCGGCATCGATATCACTCTCGAGCTCGAAGGGTTCGATGGAGAGTCGAAGGCGAAGAGCGGGGAGATCGACGTCACGGACGTCACCTTCAGCAGCCGCGTTCCTCGAGATCTCTACACTGGGCAGCCGCACGGCAAGCGGGAGCATCCCGGGGTGACCTTCGTCAAGCCAACGGACACGGCGTCTGCACTCCTCATGAACGCCCTCTGGAAGAACCAGAAGATCAACAAGGGAACGTTCAAGTTCAAGAAGGCGGGGGAGAGAAGCAGGAGGAATACCTGACGGTGACGCTCAAGGAAGTCTACGTGGGCGCTTTCACTTTCAAGGCCGCGGACCAGGCGCCCTCGGCTCTTCCCAGCGAATCGGTGCACCTCGTCTATCGCTCGATCGAGGTGGCCTACAAGGAACAACAGGCGAAGGGGACGGTCGGCGGGACGTACTCCGCCCAGGACGAGCTCGCGACGGCGGGCTGAGGAACCGGGAGGCGGCGCCTAGCTCGCGGGCGATCCGGCCGCGGTCTTGGCCTCGAACTCGATTGTGCGGGCTTCCAGGATCGGCTCGTCGGCCTCATCCACCAGAAAGAGGCGCTGCCCGACGCCGGCGGAGAGTCCGTCCCCGACCTCTCTCCAGTCGGTCATCCGCCCGAGACGCGCGTTTTCGTCCGGGCTCTCGCTCGAGGCGGCATAGATCGCGGGCACGAACACCTCGCCGATCGTGCCGTCGAGAGCCTCGACGCGCGTCGGCACCCAGAGGAGGTCCCGCAGCTTCGCGGGCGGGCGCATCGTGATCGAGCGGATCTGCTCGAAGGGGAGCCAGACGTACTTGTCCTTGACGATCAGCTCGAGCACTCCGGCGATGGCATCGTCGTAGTCGCGAAAGTCGAGGAAGGTCCTTCCGTTCCACTTCCCGGCGACGGACGGCCGCGCTTCCTCGGCGCGGTCGAGGATCTCCTTCGCCCCGGCCGCGTCGCCGGAGGCGAGCTTGCGGATTCCTTCCACCTGGAGGTCCACGTAGGCGGGAGGCTCGTTCAAGAAGTGCGGCGCCAGACCCTCGCGGTAAAGCTTCAGGCGCAGCTTCTCGGCGGCGACGTTCGACTTGTAGACTTGCACCGCGAGCGAGGCCTGTGCGCTCTCGGAGCCCAGGACCTCGATCTGCTTCTCGGCGCGATCCCACTGTCCGGCGAAACAGAGGAGCTCGAAGAGGAAGATGCGCCGCGTGGCATCGGACGGATTGGCCTTGACCTCCTGCGTCAGGGCTTCGATCGAGGCGTCGAGTTTGCCCGCGTCCAGGAGCTCCTTGGGTGTGGGCATGTCCACCTCCGCCGACGCAGTCTATCCGTCTTCGCGACGCCACCTCCTCCCGATCGCTAGCGGCATTCAACCCGCTCTTGACTCTTCAGATTCAGATAGTTATCCTCAAACGACCCCGGAGGAGTGCGAGACGATCCAGTTCTCGGGCCAAAGCGCCGCCGGTCCGTTCGCCAGCTGTCGCCGACCGATTCCGCGGCGGCCGGGCGAGTTCGGAAGGTTGGTCGCTCCTTCCCGGCCCGAGCCGGATGGTAGAGTCGCTACAGCCTTGCGGAAAATGGAGTCCCGATGCCCGCGGCCGCAGTGATCGACGTCGAGGCATTGCTGGTCCCCGTCGCGGGTGAGAATCCCGCGGGGGAGAACCTCCAGTACTCGGGCCTCCACGACGAGATCCGGGAGGCCCGCCGTGCCGAGGAGGCGCTCGAGCAAGGCGACTGGCAGCGGGAGCTGAAGACGGCCGACTGGGACCGGGTTCTCCAGCTCTGCCGCGACGCCCTCTCTCAAAAGACCAAGGATCTCCAGGTCGCCGCCTGGCTGACCGAAGCCCTCGTCCAAAAGGGCGGGCTCGCCGGGCTTCGCGACGGCCTGAGGATCGCCCGGGGCCTCCACGAAAAGTACTGGGACGCCGTCTATCCCCCCGTCGAGGACGGAGACCTCGAGGCGCGCGCGAACTCGCTCGCCTGGCTCGACCGGCAGGCGGCGGCGGCCTTTCAGGCCGTTCCTCTCACGAAGGCTCCCGGCGCCTCGTATTCCTTCGTCCAGATGGAGGACGCCAAGAAGCTGGAGCTTCCGGCCAACGCGGCCTCTCTCTCCGCGGAAGCCCTCGCCGCACTGAACCAGGAGCGCGAGCGGGCGGCCTCCGAGGGGCGTATCACCCTCGAGACCTTCACCAAGGCGCGCAACGCCACCAAGCGGGCCTTCTACGAGGAGACAGCGAGCCTGCTTGCCGAGTGCCGTGAGGAGTTCAAGGCGCTCGACAAGGTCATGGACGAGAAGTTCGGGCGCGAGACTCCGGGCCTCGGAGAGCTCCGAAAGTCTCTCGAGCGGGTCGGGGCCTGGATCGACAAGACGGTCAAGGAGAAGCGCGTCGAGGAGCCGGATCCGACCGAGGCCGGAGCGGAGGCGGCCGAGGGCGAGGGAGCCGCCGCGGGCCCCGGAGCCGCGACGGGGCCGGTGAAGACCCGGCAGGACGCCCTTCGCCGTCTGGCCGAGGTGGCCGACTACTTCCGCCGCACAGAGCCGCACAGCCCCGTTTCCTATCTGGTGCAACGCGCGATCACGTGGGGTCAGATGCCGCTCGATGCCTGGCTGACCGACGTGATCAAGGACGGCGCCCTTCTCGAGTCGATTCGCGAGACGTTGGGGCTCAACAGGCAGAGCGGGAGCTCGTCGGGGTAGCGCTCCGCGGCCGGGCGAGGCCGGGGGCTGAGGAGAAAGCGACATGCCCAAGAAGGAAAGCATCCAGCAGAAGTTGAAGCGGGTTCGGCCTCCGCGCGTCCAGATCACGTACGACGTCGAGATCGGCGGGGCGATCGAGATGAAGGAGCTCCCGTTCGTGTTGGGCGTTCTGGGGGACTTCTCCGGTCAGCCCGCGCAGCAGCTCCCGCGGGTCAAGGATCGGAAACTGATCGAGATCGACCGGGACAACTTCGACCAGGTGCTGGCCGGCATGGCGCCGCGCCTGGCGATGAAGGTGGACAACAAGCTGACCAACGACGGCAGCAAGATCAACGTCGAGCTCCGGTTCAACAGTCTGCAGGACTTCGAGCCCGACAACGTCGTCCAGCAGGTCGAGCCGCTGCGGAAGCTCGTCGAGGCGCGGCAGAAGCTGCGCGACCTGCTGTCGAAGACCGACGGCAACGACAAGCTCGAGGAGCTCCTCCAGGGAGTCATGCAGAACACGGACGCCCAGAAGAAGCTCTCCGACGCACTGGGGCTGGAAGGCAAGAAGACGGAAGAGGGATCCAATGAGTAAGAACCCCGAGAAGGGCAAGGCCGAAGTCGTCGTCCGGGAAGAGCAGGGGGAGCGCGACCTGCTCTCCCAGATCCTCGAAGAGGGGCGGCTCGCCCGCAACGACAGTCAGATCGAGCAGGCCAAGGACATGATCGGCGACTTCGTCCAGCAGGTGATGAGCGGCGAGATGGTCGTCTCCCGCGATCTCGAGGCGTCGATCAACGCCCGGATCGCCGCGATCGACAAGCTGCTCTCGGTCCAGCTGAACGAGATCATGCACAACGCGGACTTCCAGAAGCTGGAGGCTTCGTGGCGCGGCCTGCATCACCTCGTCTTCGAGATCGAGACGAGCACGATGCTGAAGATCCGGGTCCTGAACGTCTCGAAGAAGGACCTGCTCAAGGACCTCGAGCGGGCCGCCGAGTTCGATCAGTCCGCGCTCTTCAAGAAGGTCTACGAGGAAGAGTACGGCACCTTCGGCGGCGCGCCGTTCGGCGCCCTGATCGGCGACTACGAGTTCTCCAACCACCCGCAGGACATGGCTCTGCTCGAGAAGATCTCGCAGGTCGCCGCGGCGGCCAACGCGCCGTTCGTCGCCGCTTCTTCGCCCGAGCTCTTCGGCTGGGACACCTTCACGGAACTCGCCGAAGTGCGCGACCTGGCCAAGATCTTCGACCGCACGGAGTACGCGAAGTGGCGCTCGTTCCGCGACTCGGAAGACTCCCGCTACGTCGGCCTGACGCTCCCGCACACCCTGATGCGCCTGCCCTACGGGAAGGAAACGGTGCCGACCGAGACGTTCAACTTCGAGGAGGACGTGGACGGCCGGGACCACAAGAAGTATCTGTGGGGCAACGCGGCGTATTCCTTCGGGACACGCCTGACCGAGGCCTTCGCGCTCTACCAGTGGACCGTCGCGATCCGCGGCGTCGAGGGAGGCGGCCTCGTCCAGGGACTGCCGACCCACACCTTCAAGACCGACGAAGGCGACGTCGCGCTGAAGTGCCCGACGGAGATCGCCATCACCGACCGGCGGGAGAAGGAGTTCTCCGACCTCGGCTTCATCCCGCTCGTCCACTGCAAGGGGACCGACTACGCGGCCTTCTTCGCGGCGCAGTCCTGCCAGAAGGCGAAGAAGTACGACCAGGACTTCGCCAACGCGAACGCCCGGCTGTCGACGCAACTGCCGTACATCTTCGCGGTTTCCCGCTTCGCCCACTACCTGAAGGCGATCATGCGGGACAAGATCGGCAGCTTCATGTCGCGCACGGACGTCGAGCGCTACCTGAACCAGTGGATCTCGAACTACGTCACGCCGGACGACACGGCTTCGCCGACCGTCAAGGCGCAGTTCCCGCTGCGGGATGCGCGCGTCGACGTCACCGAGATCGCCGGCAAGCCCGGTGCCTACAAGGCCGTGGCGTTCCTGCGCCCCCACTTCCAGCTCGACGAGCTCCAGGTCTCGCTGCGGCTGGTGACGGAGCTGCCGAAGCCGGCGACTGGCTAGCCTTCCGGGTCGGGCTCCACCGCGCTTTCGGCGCCGCCTCGCGCGACATGGCGAGGCGTTGCGCTCTTCGTTCGGCGATCGGACGCGCCTCTCGATGGGAAAACCGCGGAAGCATTGATGCCGGCCTCGCGGGCGAAGTAAGATCACTCCGCGCTCGCCAACTCATGTCGCGAATCGACAACGAGATTCGGATCACGCCGTCCGTGCTCGACCGATTGCTCGACGATCGGCCGGAGGAGACACGCGAGGCGCCCGCCTCGCGCCAGACGAGCCTGCGCCTCCTGAAGAACGCGGTCCGCCGCGACCTCGAGTGGCTTCTGAATACGCGCGGGGAGGCGCCCGAGCCGCTCGGGGAGCTGCCCGAGGTTTCGCGCTCGCTCGCGGTGTTCGGACTGCCCGACTTCTCGGGCGCGAATATTTCGACCAACGACGGGCGCGAGGGCCTGCGCCGCCGAATCGAGATCGCCGTTCAGGTCTTCGAGCCCAGGCTCGAGGCGGTCCGGGTCGAGTTCGAGGATCTCGAGGACGGCAAGCGCACCGTACGCTTCCGAATCGAAGCACAGCTCCGGATCGAACCGGCCCCCGAGCCGATCGTGTTCGACACGATGCTCCAGATCGGCACTGGCGACGTCCAGGTCCGGGAGAAGTAATGCGCGAGGAGCTGCTCGGCTACTACGAACGCGAGCTCTCCTTCCTCCGTCAGCTGGGCGCGGAGTTCGCTCAGAAATATCCGAAAGTCGCCGGGCGGCTCCTGCTCGAGCCGGATCGCTGCGAGGACCCGCACGTCGAGCGGATGATCGAGGCCGCGGCCTTTCTCGCGAGCCGCGTGCATCTGAAGATCGACGACGAGTTCCCGGAGCTGACCGAATCGCTCCTGAACGTCCTCTACCCCAATTTCCTGGCGCCGATTCCTTCGCTCTCCATCGTCCAGTTCCAGTTGGACGCCGAGCAGGCGAACCTGAGGATGGGGCACGTCGTCCCCAGAGGCTCGGTGCTGCGGTCCGAGCCGGTGGATGGCCAGCCGTGCCGCTTCCGAACCTGCTACCCCGTCACCATCTGGCCTCTGGAGGTCCGGGAGGCCCGGTTCGAGCTGCCCGACTCCCGGCGCGGTGGCGGCCCCGGGAGCGAAGAGCATCCTGCGAATCGGTCTGCGAACGCTGGGCGGCGTTCCGACGGCCGAGCTCAAAGAGAAGGGGAGCGGCGAGTCCGCGCCGCAGCCGATCGAGACCCTTCGGTTCTCGCTGCAGGGCGACGGGAAAGTGATCTACGGCCTGTACGAGCTCTTGATGAACGACGTGGTGCAGGTCGAGCTCCGGCCCGGAGGCGGCGCGGCCGGAGCGCCGATCGTCCTGCCGCCTCTCCGGCCCGTGGGTTTCGAGCGGGAGGAGAGTCTCCTGCCTCACTCCGACCGATCGTTCGAGGGGTACCGACTCCTGCAGGAGTACTTCGCGTTTCCGGAGAAGTATCTCTTCTTCGACGTTTCCGGGCTCGAGCGGCTGACCACCGCCTCGTACCTCCAGGCCTTCGACGTCGTGTTCTCGCTCCGGAGAGAGTTTCCCCAGGAGAAGGCGGTGTCGGCCCAGGTCTTCCGGCTCCACTGCACGCCGATCGTGAACTTGTTCTCGCACGTGGCGGAGCCGATCCGAGTCACGCACCTCCAGAGCGAGTACCGCGTCATTCCGGACGTCGGCCGACAGACGGCGATGGAGGTCTATTCGGTCGACGAGGTCTCCTCGACGCGCCCGGACCTCGAGAAGCCCATTCTCTACGAGCCCTTCTACTCGATCCGGCACGCCGCCGCGGGGGAGGAAGCGAAGACGTTCTGGCACGCGAGCCGGCGATCCTCGGCCCGCAAGGACGACGAGGGAACGGAAGTCTTCCTGACGCTCGTGGATCTCGGGTTCCGGCCGTCGGTGCCGGACGTCGAGACGGTGACCGTGCGGGTCACCTGCTCCAACCGCGACCTGCCCGCCCGGCTCCCGTTCGGCAGCTCGACGGGCGGCGCCGATTTCGAGCTCGAAGGCTCGGGCGTCTTCACGGGGATCCGATGCCTCCGGAAGCCGACCGGGAGTCTGCGGACTCCCCTCCGCCGCGGCACCCAGTGGCGGTTGATCTCGCACCTCTCCTTGAACTTCCTTTCGCTCGCCGAGAGCGAAGGGCGGGGTCCCGAGGCGCTCCAGGAGATCCTGAAGCTCTACGACTTCGCCGATTCCTCCGCGACGCGGCAGCAGATCGCCGGGATCACCCGCCTCGCGGCGCGCCGGATTCTGCGGCCCGGCCGGCTCGGCGTCGGCCGGCTTCGTGCGAGGGATCGAGGTCTCGGCGGAGTTCGACGAGACCCAGTACATCGGAGCGGGAGTGTTTCTGTTCGCTTCGGTCCTGGAGCGGTTCTTCGCGCTGTACGCCTCGATCAACTCGTTCTCGCAGCTCATCGCGTCCACGCGCCAGCGCGAGGGGATCCTGAAGCGCTGGTCGCCCCGCGCGGGGGAGCAGTTCGTCCTTTGAGAACCCAGCTCCTGTCGGAAGGCCACCGTTTCGAGTTCTTTCAGGCGGTGCGCCTTCTCGAGAGGCTCGAGCCCGAGCGCGAGCCCGTCGGCCGCGAGGGGCCTCCCTCCTCCGAGGTCGCCCGGTTTCGCGTGCGCGTCTCGCTCGAATTCCCGGCGAGCCAGATCCACGAAGTGCGCGAGTCCGCCGCCGGCCAGGCGGAGCTGACCGTCGCCTTCTTCGGAATGACGGGCCCCCTCGGGGTCCTGCCCCACCCCTACACGGAGCTGCTGCTCGAGCGCGTCCGGCGTCAGGACCGGGCGCTCCTCGACTTCCTCGATCTCTTTCACCATCGCTTCCTCTCCTTCTTCTATCGCGCCTGGGAGAAGTACCGGTTCCCGATCGCCTACGAGAGGAGCCGGAAGGACCCGTTCACCGAGTACCTCTTCGACCTGATCGGAATGGGAACGCCCGGGCTCTCGGGGCGGCTGGCCGTGCCCGATCAGAGGCTGCTCCTCTACGCGGGGTTGATCGCGCAGAAACCGCATTCCGCGTCGGCGATCACTTCGATCCTCCGGCATCACTTCGGCGTTCCCGTCAAGCTCGAGCAGTTCTCGTCGCAGTGGCTCGCCCTCGATCCCGAATACCACGCCCGCGTCGGGGTCGCCAACAGTGGTCTCGGCAGGGATCTCGTCTGCGGGGAGCGCGTCCGAAACGTGCAGTCGAAGTTCCGCGTGCGGCTCGGGCCGATGAGACTGCCGCAGTACCTGTCGTTCCTCCCGGGCAGTCCGTCCTTTGCCGAGGTGGCGGACCTGACTCGCTTTCTCGCCGGGATGGAATTCGACTTCGACGTCCAGCTCGTGCTGGCCGCGGCCGAAGTGCCCCGCTGCTTCCTGTCCGAAGACGCGAAGGCGCTGCCCCGCCTCGGCTGGACGACCTGGTTGACGACCCGCCCGGTCGACGAGGACGCTTCGCCGGTCGTCTTGCCGGTGGCAAACTAGGCACCCCGGAGAGTTTTTTCGAGAAGGGGCGATGCGATGAGCGTGAATCTGAAGTCCTTGATCGGCAGACTCGACGACACCTGCCGCTCGGCGCTCGAGGGGGCGCTGGGTCTCTGCCAGGTCAGAACGAACTACTCGGTCGAGATCGAGCACTTTCTCTTGAAGCTCCTCGAGCCGGCCGACACGGATCTGGCGCGAATCCTCCGACACTTCGAGGTCGACGCCTCGCGACTCGCCAAGGACCTGACGGCCGCGATCGAGAAACTGAAGCGCGGCAACGGCGGCTCGATCTCCATGTCGGATCGGATCCCGCAGTGGGTCGAGGCGGCCTGGATTGTCGGCTCGATCGACTACGACGCCGCCCGGGTGCGCTCGGGTCACCTGACGCTGGCGCTCGTGACCGACCATGCCCTCGCGCAGGTCGCGAGGAACCTTTCGAAGGAGCTGAACAACATCTCGCCGGAGTCGCTCGCCAAGAAGCTTCCGGAGATCACGGCGGGGTCGGCGGAGGACAGGGAGGCGCGGAGCCTTTCGGCGTCACCGGCGCCGGGATCGGCCGAAGGGGCTCCCGCCGGCGTCGCCTCGGCGACCAAGGCCCTCGACCAGTACACCGAGAACCTGACCGCCAAGGCCAGGGCCGGCAAGATCGATCCGGTTCTCGGGCGGGACTTCGAGATCCGCCAGGTCATCGACATCCTGACCCGCCGGCGGCAGAACAATCCGATCCTGACCGGCGAGGCTGGGGTCGGCAAGACGGCGGTCGTGGAGGGCTTTGCCCTGCGGATCGCCCGGGACGACGTGCCCGATCCGTTGAAGAACGTCGCGGTTCGAACGCTCGATCTCGGCCTGCTCCAGGCCGGCGCCGGCGTCAAGGGGGAGTTCGAAAACCGCCTGAAGAACGTCATCGAGGAGGTCAAAGGATCGCCCCAGCCGATCATCCTCTTCATCGACGAGGCGCACACGATGATCGGGGCCGGAGGGCAGGCGGGCCAGAACGACGCCGCCAACCTCCTGAAGCCGGCGCTGGCCCGCGGAGAGCTCCGCACGATCGCCGCGACGACCTGGGCGGAGTACAAGAAGTACTTCGAGAAGGACGCGGCGCTGACCCGCCGGTTCCAGGTCGTGAAGGTCGAGGAGCCGGACGAGCAGAAGGGCATCGCGATGATGCGCGGTGTGTCGTCGAAGTTCGAGAAGCATCACGGCGTCCGGATCCTGGACGAGGCGGTCGAAGACTCGGTGCGCCTCTCGCATCGTTACATCTCCGGCCGCCAGCTGCCGGACAAGTCCGTCTCGGTCCTGGACACGGCCTGCGCCCGCGTGGCGATCGGCCAGGCGGCGACCCCGGCCGCCATCGAGGACGCCGAGAAGCGGATCCACGAGATCGACCTGGAGCTCGATGCGCTCGGGCGGGAGGCGATGACGGGGACCGACCACGCCGAGCGGCTCGCCGAGCGGCGCGCCGTTCGCCAGGAGGTCGAGGGGAGGCTCGCGAAGCTCCAAGTGCAGTGGAAGCGCGAGAAGGAGCTCGTCGCGAAGCTCCGCGACGTGCGCGGCAAGCTCGAGGCCCTCGCGCCGGGGGCGGGGAGATCCGAAGGGGGCGTGCGGAAGACAGGCGCCGTCCCGAAGCCGGCCGCCGGCGGCGAGCTTGCGGACGTCGAAAAGCTGCGCGCCGAGCTCGGAACGCTCTCGGCGGAGCTCGCCGCGCTGCAGGGAGACACGCCGCTGATGCAGGCGGTCGTCAATTCGCAGACGATCGCCGAGATCATCTCCGGGTGGACGGGGATTCCGGTCGGCAAGATGCTGACCGACGAGATCCGAACTGTCATGGAGCTGAAGGACCGACTCGAGGCGCGCGTCATCGGCCAGAGCCACGCGCTCGAGGCCATCAGCCAGCGCATCCGGACCGCGCGGGCGAATCTGACCGATCCGCGCCGACCGGTCGGGGTCTTTCTCCTCGTCGGGCCGTCGGGGGTCGGCAAGACCGAGACGGCCTTGACGCTCGCCGACACGCTCTACGGCGGGGAGCGCAACCTCGTCACGATCAACATGAGCGAGTACCAGGAGGCGCACACCGTCTCCTCGCTCAAGGGCTCGCCCCCGGGCTACGTCGGCTACGGCGAGGGAGGGGTCCTGACCGAGGCGGTGCGGCGCAAGCCATACTCCGTCGTCCTGCTGGACGAGGTCGAGAAGGCACATCCCGACGTCATGGAGCTCTTCTACCAGGTCTTCGACAAGGGAATGCTCGAGGACGGCGAGGGGCGCGAGATCGACTTCAAGAACACGGTGATCCTCCTCACCTCCAACGCCGCCACCGACACGATGATGAAGCTCTGCGCCGATCCCGAGACCGCGCCGGAACCGGAGAAGCTCGTCGAGGCCATCCGGCCGGAGCTGATCAAGATCTTCAAGCCGGCGCTTCTCGGCCGCATGGTCGTCGTGCCGTACTACCCGATCGCCGACAAGGTGATGCGGGAGATCATCCGGCTACAGCTCTCGCGCATCGGCCGGCGCCTGGACGAGAACCACGGTGCCCGGTTCACCTACGACGACGCAGTCATCGCGGAGATCGCCAACCGCTGCAAGGAAGTCGAAAGCGGGGCGCGCAACGTGGATCACATCCTGACGCGCACGGTCCTGCCGGAGATGTCCGGCGAGTTTCTCTCGCGCATGGCGTCGGGGCAGGGCATCCAGCGGGTCCACGTGTCCGTCGGGGAGAGTGGAAAGTTCTGCTACGAAGTCTCCTGAAGAGCGGGCGGACCTCGAGGGGAGGTGATCGATGTCGGCAAGCTACACGCAGGCGAATCGTCCTTTAGCCGTCAAGACGCCCCTGGGACCGGATGACCTGCTGCTCGTCGGTTTTCGGGGCGACGACGCCCTCTCGCAGCTCTTCCTCTACCGACTCGACATGATCGCGAAGAACGACACGAAGATTCCCTTCGACGCGATCCTCGGCCAGAAGTGCACGGTAACCCTTCGGTGGGGGATGGACAACAAGAAGGAGCGCTACTTCAACGGGATCTGTTCGCGGATTTCCCAGGGAGAGCAGGACACCCTCTTCACGCGCTACCACATGGAGATCGTGCCCCAGGCCTGGCTCCTGACGCGAAAGGCCCAGAGCCGGATCTTCCAGCACAAGACCGTCCCCGACATCCTGAAGAAGGTTCTGACGGGCATCGACGTCAAGCTCGAGATCCAGGGGACGTTCGAGCCCCGCGACTACTGCGTGCAGTACCGCGAGACCGATTTCAACTTCGCCTGCCGGCTGATGGAGGAGGAGGGGATCTACTACTTCTTCAAGCACTCGCAGGGAAGCCACACGATGGTCCTCGCGAACACGCCCGGGGCGCACCCGGAGGTCCCGGTGCAGGGCGCGGTGCCTTTCGAAGAGAAGTTCGGCGGTTCGCGCGAGGAGAACCGCATCGTCGTTCTGGGAGAAAGCGCAGGAGCTGCGGTCCGGGAAGTACACGCTCTGGGACCACTCCTTCGAGCTGCCGCACAAGCACCTCGAGGCGGAGAAGACCATTCTGGAGTCCGTTTCGGTCGGCAGCGTCACCCACAAGCTCAAGGTCGGCGACAACGACAAGCTCGAGATCTACGACTTCCCCGGCGAGTACGCGCAGCGGTTCGACGGAATCGACAAGGGCGGCGGGGAGCAGGCCGGCGGAGCTCAAGAAGATCTTCCAGGACAACGTCGCGCACGGTCGAGATCCGGATGCAGCAGGAGGCCGTCGAGAGTCTGGAGATCCGGGGAGCCGGGAACTGCCGGCAGTTCGTCTCCGGGCACAAGTTCACGCTCCAGCGCCACTTCAACGCCGACGGGGACTACGTCCTGACGAGCGTCCACCACGCCGTGACAGGAGGCAGCGCCGAGTACCGGGCGAGCGACGCGGCGGCGACGTACCACATGCACGTTCACCTGCATTCCGTTGGCGCTCCCGTTTCGCCCGCCCCGCGCGACGCCCAAGCCGGTCGTGCAGGGAACCCAGACGGCCGTCGTCGTGGGGCAGCCCGGCGAGGAGATCTTCACGGACAAGTACGGGCGCGTGAAGGTCCAGTTCCACTGGGACCGCGAGGGCAAGAACAACGCCGACAGCTCCTGCTGGATCCGCGTGGCCTCGACCTGGGCCGGCAAGCAGTGGGGAATGATCCACATCCCGCGGATCGGGCAGGAAGTGCTCGTCGACTTCCTCGAGGGGGATCCGGATCAGCCGGTCATCGTCGGCAGCGTCTACAACGCCGACATGATGCCTCCCTACACTCTGCCCGACGAACAAGACCCAGAGCGGCATCCAGAGCCGCAGCTCTCTCGGCGGAGCGGCCACCCACTTCAACGAGATCAAGTTCGAGGACAAGAAGGGGAGCGAGCTTCTCCGGATCCACGCGGAGCGGAACCAGTCGATCTCCGTGGAGGCGGATGAGGATCACTCGGTCGGCCACGACCGAACGAAGACGATCGCGCACGACGAGACGACGAAAGATTGGCCACGACCGCACCGAAACGGTGATGAACAACGAGACCATCACGATCTGCATGGATCGGACGGAATCGGTCATCAAGAACGAGACGATCACAATCGGGCTCAATCGCACGGAGTCCGTCGCGGTCAACGAGTCGGTCGCCGTGGGCGCCGCCCAGGAGATCGCCGTGGGAGGGGCACAGACGATCGCCGTCGGCGGCGTGCGGACGGTGACGGTGGGCGGCGCCCAGATCTACGTTTTCGGCGCGTCTCTCGAGATCGCGGTTTCGGGGAACTGCTCGACCAAGGTCGAGGGGAATGCGGCGATCCAGACCGACGGGAACCACGCCGAAAAGACGAAGGGGAACAGCGAATCGGTCGTGCAGGGCAACCGCTCGGTCTCGATCGACGGCGACGACTCGATCAGCACGAAGGGAAAGCTGAGCCTCGCGGCGGGCGAGGAGATCGAATTGAAGGTCGGCGCCGCTTCCATCGTCATGAAGATGGACGGATCGATCCAGATCAAGGGCACCGACATCCAGATCCAGGGGATGGGGAAAGTGGACCTGAAGTCCTCGGGCCTCATGACCCTGAAGGGCTCGCTGATTCAGGCCAACTGACCGCGATGGCCGAGCTCTTCGAATCCCGATTCTGTCGATTCGAAGTGCCTTCGGGGGCGACGGTGCTCCCGGGCGCCGGGGTCCTCGAGAGCCGGGCCGACGATCTTCGCAAGAGCGCGGTCATCGTCGAAAACTGGCTCGACGAAAAGCTTTCGGCCGCTCGTTTCGCCGAGATCCAGCGGAAGGCCGTGCTCGCGCAGACCGACGCGGCGGAGCTTTCGGAAGAGGGCGCGGTCAAGGGGGGGCGGTTTCCCGACGCGCACCAGCAGGTCTTCGAGATCGCGAGCCCCGAAGGAGTCGCGCTCCGCCAGGAGCAATACTTCATGGTGGAGGGGCCGCTCGCCGTCTGCCTGACGCTCACGGGCCCGGCCGCCGACGCATCCGGCTGGAGGCGCTTCTTCGAGCCGGTCCAGCGCTCGTTCGAGATCCCGTTTGCCGCAGAGTTGCGCGCTCTGACGCGAGCGCCGCTCCTCTCCGAGGGCGTCTCGGGGCCGGCCGGCGGCCCCGCCGCGGCCCGGGCCGTCGGGCACCTGCAGGTCTCGTTTCCCGTCCCGGCGGGCTGGACGTACGACGAGGCGACCTCGACGCTCCGATCGGGGGGCGGCGCCGACATCCGGATCCAGCGGAGCGGTCTCCCGGCCTCGACGTTCGAGATGCTCTTCGCCGAAGCGATCGGCCGCGCTCTTCGAGACGAGAAGCGCGTCCTCCTTCGGTGGGATCGCGGAGCGACGGCGGGCGGGCGAGAGGCTGCCGCGATCGAGAGCGAGGCCGCGCCCGGGGGGACCTGGGTGAAGACCGAGAAGCGGATCGTCCGGGAGATCTTCCTCGAGGACGACGGCGCCCTCGCACTGACGCTCGAGGCGGCCGCGCGGGACGACGCGGCGCGGGCGGCGCTCGCCCAGATCGTCGCCGGAACCGCGCTCCTGCCCGCCGAGGCCCGCCGCCTGCGGGTGGCGCTCCCCTGGCTTCCGGTCGAGCTCGAAGGCCCCTGGCGGGAGACGGGTCCCGGGATCTTCGTGCGGACGGCCCCGCCGCCGATGCTGCTCTCGGCCCAACGGCAGCCTTCCGCCCCGGACGCCCGAAAGCTGGCGGATCTCGCCGCCGCATCGCTGCGCTCCTCGCCGGAGCTCGCGCAGGTCTCGAAGGAAGAAGCAAGGCAGGAGGACTACGCCGGCCGCCCGGTCTATCGCTATTCCCTCGACTTCGTCACGAAAGCGGGGGAGAAGGCCTACCTGCGCGCCGTGTGGTTCGATGCCGGCGGGAGCGTCTGCTCCGTGCTCCTGCGCGGCGCCGACCCGTCGACCGGCGAGGTCTTCCGGAAGTGCCTCGAGTCGCTCCGTCCTGCCGCGGCGCGCGTCGGCGCCTGAGGGGATGCCTTGACCCTCCCGGCCGCGCGGATCTCCGACATGACGATGCATGGGGGGATGGTGAGCCTCGGCTCGCCTCCCATTCTCATCGGCGGGATGCCGGCCGCCCGAATCGGCGACATGCACGCATGCCCGATGGTCACTGTGCTCGTCCCGCACGCGACCGGCGCCATCGTGCTCGGCGCGTTCAACGTCCTGTTCTCCGGCATGCCGCAGGCCCGGATGACCGACATGTGCCTCTGCGCCGGCCCCCCTTCGACCGTGATGCTCGGGAGCTTCAACACGCTGATCGGGATGGGCGGCTGCTTCGTCGGGGGGCTCGCCGGGTTGCTGGCCTCGCTGCTCGGCGTGGCGCTATCCGGGGCCGGCGTCGTGAAACAGAAGAAGATCGAGGAATCGAAGGCCCCCGACATGGAGGCGGAGAAGGCAGACAAGGCCATCGAGAAAGCCATCGAAGACCAGAAGAAGATGCTCGAGGCCAAGAAGAAGGAGCTCGAGCGCTGGAACGACACCGACAAGGCGACGTTCAAGAAGTGGTTCGGAAAGGACGACGACGCCTCTCGCGACACGATCAAGACGCGAATCAACAAGATGCTAGAAGCCAACAAGAAGCTGACGAAGAACAATTTCAAGGCCTCGAAGGATCCGTCTTCGCACCTCGCCGCCGAAGTCGATCCGTCCGACAAGTCGCATACGATCGAGCTCGGAAAGGCCTTCAAGAAGTTGCCGGCCACCGGCGAGAACTCCCGGGCGGGCACGATCTCCCACGAGATGTCCCACTTCAACGACATAGCCGGAACCGACGACCACGTCTACGGCACCGAACCCTCGAAGAAGCTCGCGAAGGACAATCCGGATAAGGCGATGAACAACGCCGACAGCTTCGAGTACTATTTGGAGAACGCGAACTGATTGCGCGCGCTGCTGCTCGCCGCGTCGCTGACGCTCGCGCATTGCGCCGCCTCCGGCTCGGCGGGCCGTGCCGGCGCGCGGCCCGAGGAAGATCGCACGATGACTGAAGTCCCGATTTCCGTCGAGCTCTCCGTGGCCGCCGAAGGGCCGGCCGTGACGGCGAAGCTGACGTTCCGTAACCGCTCGGCGAAGGACGTCTTTCTCGACCCGCTCATGGGCTGCCTGGACGGAAAGGTCCGCCACAAGGTCTTTCGCATCGAGAGCGCCGGAAAGGCCGTGCCTTATCTCTTGAAGATGGCCAAGCGTGAGGCGACCCGTCCCGAGGATCTCGTCCGGCTGGCCGGAGGGGGATCCCTCGAGATTCGGGCACGCCTGGATGAGGCCTACGGCTTCTTCCCCGGCACGCACGAGTACCGCGCCGTCTACGACGCATTTCACAACCAGCCGGGCGGCGACGCGCCTCTCTACGAGCTCGTGTCCAACACGGCGACCTTCACGGTCCGACAGTAACGGCGTGGCACCCGGCGTGGAGTTTCGGAGGCGAGGAGGCGGCGGTGCCCGGTGAGCGGGACGGCATCCTGGGGGTCGATGAAGAGGACTTCTTCGAGGGCGACGACGCTTCGCCGACCCGCGGCGGGTTCGGCGACCCCAACCCGATCGGACTGAAGGGCGGCGGGCCGAAATTCATCGACCGGAAGGTGGCCAACGTCACCGGGGACTGGACGCCGCCGTCGACGAAGACGACGCCCGAGATCGTCGTGGGCGGCTCGACACTCGAGCAGGTCGGCAATCAGCTGAACCAACAAGGGGAGTGGGGCAAGGGCGGCGGCGAGATCACCGTGGACAACATCCCGGAGGGCAACAGTCCGACCGTGGACGTCGTCCTCCATGGAGGCCTCGTCAAGATTCTCCCCCAGTGGCTGGGCTATGGCAGCGGCTCCGCTGCGGTCAAGGCGGAGTGGGACAAGATGTTCGCCAAGCTCGAGGCGCACGAGCAGCGCCACGTCGACATTGCCATCGAGGAAGCCAACAAGCTCTTGAAGGATCTGCCCGGAAAGAGCATTGACCTCGTCGGCCCGATGGTCACGACGGCAAACCGGCGAATGAAAGCGCGACAGGATCAGATGGACACCGATTCCGACCACGGAGCGAAGGCGAACGTCCCGTACGGGGACGTGATCCTCGACACGACGATCACCTGATCGGGCGCGGTGGCGAGGCGCGGCCTCAGGAGACGGCGAGCGGCGCCGACGAGTCGGCGATCGACTGGAGGCGCGCGACTCGGACGGCGTCGCGGTCGGGCAGGGCGACGACCGGGATGATCCCTCGCTCGAGCATCGCCTCCAGAACCGCCGGGGAGAGGATCCGGTCGGCGCACGGCTGAATTCGGGTCTCCCCGCTGCGCTCGAAGACGTGGAGCGGGAGGCCCGTGACGGCGCCCGGCGAGTCGAGGGCGAGGAGGCAGAGGAGGGCGGGATTGCCCCACAGGTAGTCGGCGTGGCTCCAGCCGCCTTCGAATTCCTCGAAGGCGAAGGTCTCCGCCGCGTCGGTCTTCGCGCCGTAGGGGAGGCGCAGGAGAAAGCGCGGAGCGGCGAGCCCGATCCGGCGGCCGCCGGGCATCCGGCGCAGGGCCGCCCACAGCTCTTCGGCTGGCTGCCCGGCCGCGGCCTGCCACCGGCGCGGCTCGAGAGGATCCTCGAACGACTCCGCGGCGAGGAGCGCCGGCGCTGCCGCCGCGAGAAAGGGCGCTCCCGCGACGTCCGCGATCTTCGCGAGGCGCGCGAGGAGAGCCGCGTGGTCGATCGTCGGTCCGAATTCGAACAGCCCCGCGACCGCCCACCAGTCGGGCGTCGCCTCCTCGCGCGGCGAGCCGGCTAGGATCCGGTGCATTCCGGACTCGGCGAGGTCGCGGGCGGACTTCAGGTCTTCCGCGATCTCCTCGTGGGTCACGTCGAGGATCGAGACGCGGAGATCTTCGCCCGACTCCATGTGGCGCAGGAGAAAATCGAGGCCGCGCCAGGCCGCCTCGACCGCCTGGAAGGCCGGATCGTGGAGTGCCGAGCGCATGGCGAGGCCGATCTCCTGATCGGCGCGAGCGATCAGACCGGCCTTCTCGGCGGCGTCGCCGGGCCCGACCGCGTGAGGCCTCACGATCTCCGCGACGAAAGCTCCGAGGCCATCCGCGTCGGCCTCGGGCCGTTTCCGCGACGCCGGCGGGCCGCCGAGAATCTGGTCGAGGAGGTCCGCGCCCGATGGCGCCGGTCCTTCGGCAGCCCGGCCCGAGGCCGGCGGCGCCGGCGTTTCCTTCCCGCCCCAGCCGCGCACGGTGCGTGCGGCGTCCGCGAAACGCTGCGGGTCCTCGAGCCCCAGGCGGATGCGCCGGAGCTCCTGGAAGGGGAGCTCCCGCGCCAGCATCCGGTCGGGATGGAGATCCTCGAGGCTCCTCGGGCGAAGGACGGTCGACGTGTCTCCTCCCCGGAAGAGGCGGATCTCGACGGAGAGACGCGCCAAGAGACCGTCGAGCTCGTCGACGTCCACGGCGATCGGGTCCCGATCGGGCCCGATGCGTTCCCGGACTCCGCGGCTTCCGCGCCCGGAGAAATCCCCCATCACGAGAATCCGCCGGCGCGACGCGGCCTCCGCGCGCGCCTCCTCCTCTTCCGGAGAGACTGCCAGAACGGCCTCGGCCCGATCCGGATGGGCGAAAGTCGGCATGTTCGTCGGGAGCTCAGCGGCCTTTATACTCGGGCGGCCGCTCGGCGGCAATCCGACGTTGAGAATTCGAGGAGGAGCGGACCGCGCATCGGAAGGGGCTCCTCCGCCTGTCGCGGCGCGGGTCCTGCGCGGAGGCCGGCTCGAGTCGGCGCATCGCGCCCGCGCGGCGGCCGCGGATGCGAAGGGGCGCGTCCTCTTCGCCCTCGGCGATGGGAATGCCGGGATCTACATCCGATCGGCGGGGAAGCCCTTCCAGGCTCTGCCGCTGCTCGAAGCCGGAGGCGAGCGGGCGTTTCGGCTCTCCGACGACGACATCGCCCTTATGTGCGCCTCGCACGGGGGCGAGCCGCGGCATGTGCGCGTCGCCGCGCGGCTCCTGCGGCGCGGGGGCTTTACCGCGCGCGACCTCGCCTGCGGCGCCCACTGGCCGATGCACGAGCCCTCCGCCCTCCGCCTCGCCCGCCGCGGGGAGCGCCCGACGGCGCTCCACAACAATTGCTCCGGCAAGCACGCCGGCCTTCTCCTCGCCTGCCGCGCCTACGGATTCCCGGCCCGGGGCTACACGCTCTCGACGCACCCGATCCAGCGCGAGGTGCTCCGCCGGATCTCCCTCTTCTGCGGCGTGCCGGCGGACTCGATTCCGGTCGCGGTCGACGGCTGCAATCTGCCGGTCTTCTTCCTCCCGATGTCCGCGCTGGCGCGGGGCTATGCGGCCCTTCTTTCGGGCGCCGAAGGGAAGCCCGGCACGGCCGAGGCCGCCGCGAGCCGGGTCGTCGGCGCGATGACCGCGAGCCCCGGGATGGTGGCCGGGAAGGATCGGTTCACGACGGCGTTTCTGCGCGCCGGGCGCGGGAAGTGGATCGGGAAGGAGGGCGCGGAGGGCGTCTATGCCGTCGGGGTTCGTGTGTCCGCGAGGTCCGGCGGAAGCGCGATCGGGATCGCGCTGAAGATCGAGGACGGCTCGACCCGGGCGCGGGACGCGGTCACCCTGGCGCTGCTCGAGCGGCTCGATCTGCTGCCCGATCGCGCCCGCGCGGCGCTCTCCCGCTACCGGCGGCCGGCCGTGCGCAACGTGCGCGGGAGACTTGGTCGGCGCGATCGAAGCGGAGGTCGCTCCCCGAGCTGGGCCATAATCCCGCCCGCCATGGCGTATCGGAATCTCCGCGCCTTCCTCGAGGTGCTCGAGCGGGACGGCGACCTCGCCCGCGTCCGCGCGGAAGTCTCGCCGCGGCTCGAGATCTCGGAGATCGCCGACCGATCGGTCAAGGGAGGAGGGCCGGCCCTCCTCTTCGAGAACGTGTGGGGCTCTTCGATGCCGGTCGCGATCAACCTCTTCGCCTCCCGCCGCCGGATGCTCCGGGCCCTGGAGCTCGCCTCCTTCGAGGAGTGGGACGCGCGCCTCGAATTCTTCCTCGACCCGAAGCCGCCGGAGGGTCTCCTCGACAAGCTGAAGGCGCTGCCCGCGCGTGACGGAGCTCGCGGCGGTCTTCCCGAAGACCGTCCGCTCGGGCGCCTGCCAGGAGGTCGTCGAGACCGGCGGCGACGTCGACCTCCAGCAAGCTCCCGGTCCTGACCTGCTGGCCGGAGGACGCCGGCCCCTTCGTCACGATGCCGCTCGTCATCACGAAGGACGCCGAGTCGGGGAAGACGAACGTCGGCATGTACCGCATGCAGGTCTTCGACCGGAACACCACCGGGATGCACTGGCAGAAGCACAAGGACGGCGCGGGTCAGGCGCGCGGCTACGAGAGGGCGGGACGCCGCATGGAAGTCGCCGCCGCGATCGGCTGCGACCCGGCGACGGTCTTCTCGGCCGTCGCCCCGCTTCCGCCGGGCCTCTCGGAGTTCCTTTTCGCGGGCTTCGTGCGCGGCGAGGCCGTCCCGCTCGTGCCGGCGCGCACCGTGGACCTGCTCGTTCCGGCCGAGGCCGAGATCGTGCTCGAAGGGTACGTCGAGCCGGCGGAGCGCCGCGTCGAGGGCCCCTTCGGCGACCACACCGGCTTCTACTCGCTGGAGGACGAGTTTCCGGTCTTCCACGTGACGGCCGTCACGCGGCGGCGCGAGCCGGTCTATCTGACGACGATCGTCGGCCGCCCGCCCATGGAAGACGGCTTTCTCGGGGAGGCGGTCGAGCGGCTGTTCCTGCCGCTCGTCAAGAAAGCGATCCCCGAGATCGTGGACATGTGGCTCCCGGTCGAGGGGATCTTCCACAACCTGATGATCGTGGCGATCGACAAGCGCTTCCCGGGCCACGCGCGCAAGACGATGCACGCGATCTGGGGCACCGGCCAGATGATGTTCACCAAGATGATCGTCGTCGTGGACAAGGACGTCCCGCTGCGGCGCGGGCCGGAGCTCCTCTGGCGGGCTCTCACCGCGATCGACCCGGAGCGCGACTTCGAGTTCGTGCGAGGCCCCGTGGACGAGCTCGATTTCGCCTCGCGGCTTCCCTGCTACGGGAGCAAGGTCGGGATCGACGCGACGCGCAAGTGGAAAGGGGAGGGCTTCGAGCGCCCCTGGCCCCCCGAGATCGTGATGAGCGAGGAGGTCCGCCGCCGGGTGGACGAGCTCTGGCCGGGCCTCGGGATCCGGCTCCCGGGCCGCGGCTAGGGCCGCATTCCGCCCCGGGAAGCCCGCCACGGCCGAGCCGGCCCGTTCCGCACCCTGCTAGAATTTCGGGTCCGCCATGAGAGTCCTCGTCCTCGACCCCCGGGAGGAATCGCGCGACGCGCTGCGCCGGGCCTTTTCCGCGTGCGGCGACCAGGTCCGGGGGGTCCCCGCGCCGGCCGAGGCGGAGAGACTGCTCGCGGAGTTCGCGCCCGACGTGGTGGTCGCCGCCCTCGAGCCCTCCGATCGGGAGTTCGACGCGTTCCTCGCGAGGGCGCGCGAAGCCGATCCGCGCCGGGGCGTGTACGCCCTGATCGAAGGGGCTCGGCTCGAAGACGGGGTGCGGGCGATGGTCCTCGGCGCCCACGACTTCCTCTGGAGGCCGGTCTCGGAAGGACGGGTGGCGCTCCTGCGGGCCCGATTCGCCTCCCGGCGCGAGCGGGAGGGCGGGATCGAGGAGATGCGCCTCCGTCTCGCGCGGAGCGAGATCGCCACCAGCCTCCCGGGCGGGTCGGAGCCCTGGAAGGCGGCCCTCGCGGCGCTCGAACGCGAGGCGCCGCTCGAGACGCCGGTCCTGCTGACCGGCGAATCGGGCACCGAGAAGGAACCGGCCGCGCGGGCGCTGCACCGGCTTTCGCCCCGCGGCTCGGAGCCGTTCGTCGTCGAAGCCGACGGGACTTCCGGGAGGGGGTCGGCAACGGCCGGCGGCTCGCTCTTCGTGCCGGAGATCGAGCGCCTGTCGGACTCCACACAGGCCGCGCTCGCCGCCGAAGCGGAGGAGCCCTCCGGGCGGCGCCTCATTCTCTCGACGGACGAGGACCCGCGGGTCGCCGCCACGCTCGGCCGGCTCGTGCCGGCCCTGGCCGAGATCCTGTCGGACCACACGGTGCATTTGCCTCCGCTGCGCGAGAGGGGAGAGGACGTCGAGCGCCTGGCCCGGCAGTTTCTCCACGAGATCGACCCGGCCCTTTCGCTCGATCCGGAGACGATCGACGCGCTCACCGCCCACGATTGGCCCGGCAACATCCGGGAGCTGAAGGAGGTCGTCCGCCGGGCCGCCCGATTGACCGAGGGGCGGTCGATCGGGCCGACCGTCGTGACGTCGGTGCTCGGACGGCCGCTCGCCTCCCGGCGCTCCCGCCGCAAGAAGGCGCCCGTCGTGCGCATCGCGGTCGGCCAGTCGCTCGCGGACGTCGAGCGGCGGCTGATCCAGAAGACCCTGGAGTTCGCGCTCGGCAACAAGCGGAAGACCGCGGAGCTGCTGAAGCTCTCGTTGAAGACGATCTACAACAAGATCAAAGAGTACGGGCTGGAGCACTGAGGCCGCCGGGGCCCGCCGCTCGGGCGGCATCCCTCGGGCCGGGTGGTATAAGCAAAGTCTCGATCTGCCTGCCGGAGTGGCGGAATGGCAGACGCAGGGGACTCAAAATCCCCCGCCCTTCACGGGTGTGAGGGTTCGACTCCCTCCTCCGGCACCACCACCCGGCTGATCGAGCTGATCGAAACGCTTGCCAGGCGGCCTGCCGAAGGCGTATAGGTCTCTCGAGCAACCCGGTTCGGCAAACAGGGCATCCGATGGCAGGCGTCTCACTGCGCCGTCACGCCGCGCCGATCTCCATCGGCAGTCTGCCGCAGCTGCGTCTCGCAGGTCCTCAGCAAGACCGAGCTTCGGGCGCATCGACCACTCCGAAACTGCCCCGCCTTCAACGAATGACGCAGGAGGACACTCCATGAACACACCGGCGGCGAAGGTCACCGTCATCACCGTGCTCTTCCTCGGCGCCCAAGCCCTGCTCGCCCAGGACCACGGAGTGGATCGCGCGACCGCGGAGCCTCCTCCCGTGGCGCCCGCGCCGGTCGTCGACCACATGATGCAGTTGTTTCGCGGGAGCTCTCCGGAGTCGATGCAGGCCTGCACGGTCTCGAGCCTGACCCTCGGGACGCAGGTCTCGGGTCAGCTCGACAGCAGCGACTGTGCCCTGACCTCGTCCTACGCCGACTTTTGGGGGTTCGCCGGAACGAGCGGCCAGCACCTGACGGTCACCTATACGTCCGCCGCATTGAGCCCGCTCCTCGGAACGGTTCAGGATGGTTCGAGCGGCAACGTCCTGGCGACGGACAACGGCGCGAGCCCGCTCGTCTTCGAGTACACGCTTCCCCAGACGGCGAACTATGCGGTGGGACTGACGACGCTGAAGTCGGGTTTCGCGACCGGGTCATACACGCTGCTCGTCACCGCTTCTACGGGCGGCGGGGGGGGGACCCCGAACCTCGTGCCCTACACGCCTTCGGGTTGGACGGGATCGATCGTCGTGAGCAACATCACCGGGACGCACGCGGACGCTGCCGGCATTTCGACGGCCGATACGGTCTACGTCGACTACGCCTTCCGGAACCTGGACTCCGGTGCGATCTCGGCGTCTTTCGTGAACGACCTGTATCTCGACGGAAATCTGGTCCGGCAAGGCACGGCGGCCGGCCTGCCCAGCAACAACTACGGCGGGCTGGATGACTATTCGGTCGGCCATCTGACCGCCGGAGCACACACGCTCCGCCTGAAGATCGACGCGAACAACAGCGTCTCGGAGACCGATGAGACCGACAACGAGTACGTCAAGACGTTCACGGTTTCGTCGGGCGGAGGCGCCGGCACCTGCACCCCGACGAACACCACGCTCTGTCTGAGCGGCGGCCGGTTCCGCGTGACGGCGGACTACCGCAACCAATTCGGCTCGGGGGCGGGCACCGCGGTCAGCCTCTCCGACGCGACGGGGTTCTATACTTTCGACAACCCGGACAGCGTCGAGCTCGTCGTGAAGGTGCTCAACGCCTGCAGCTTCACCCCGAACATCTGGGTGTTCGCCGGAGGGCTCACGGATCAGGAGGTCAACCTGATCGTGACGGATACGCGAACGAACACGCAGAGGATCTACTTCAGCCCGCTCGGAACGAAGTTCGTGACCGTGACGGACACTTCGGCCTTTGCGACCTGTCCGTGACGAAATGGTGAGGTTCGGACACCGAGGGTAGGGAGGGGCCAGCCGGGGGCCCCGCTGTCCGAAAGCTCTGACCGGCGGGTCAGATCGGCGAGGTCTCCGATGACGCTAAGACTCTGTTTTTCCGAGAGTTTGCGCCCGCCAGGCTCCTCCACCGGTCGTCTAAACCCCTGTGATCGTTGCCTTTTTGGCGATTTTGCCCTAAAATCCGAGGTTCGGCGTATCAGGTTCGTTTAATTCTTTTAGGAGGATTGAGTGAGCTTCCGAGTGGGTGAGAAGGTGGTGTACCCCAATCACGGCGTTTCGGTCGTCGAAAAGATCGGCGAAGGATTCGGCACGGAACCGGCCACGCCCCGCAGCTTCTATCACCTCCGCCTCCTGTCCAACAACTCCAAGGTGATGGTTCCCATCGGCAACACCGATCTGATCGGGCTGCGCCGGCTGACCCAGCGCAAGGACATCACGGGGCTCATGAAGGCGCTCGCCGATGGGCGCTTCTCGGCCTCGGGCGACTGGAAAGGCCGGTACAAGCAGAACCTCGACAAGATGAAGAGCGGCCGGCTCCAGGACATCGCCGAGGTTCTGAAGACGCTCAACTACATCTCCGCGCGCAAGACGCTCTCCTTCCGGGAGAAGAAGATGTACGAGCGTGCCCGCTACCTGATCATCTCGGAGATCGCGGTGATCAACAAGCTCGACGAGGACGAGGTCGAGCGCCAGGTGGATCGGGCGCTCGCCAAGTCGGCTCAGACGCGGCCCCTGCCGCCGCGACCGCTCGAGATGCGCGTCTCGCACTGACCCCAAAGAGGGTCCGGGAAGAAGGGGAGGCGAAAGCCTCCCCTTCGCTTTTTCCGGCCCCGGGGTCCGCCGGCGCCGCGCGGCAGGCTAGAATCCGCGGCAGGATGCCGCGCCGCTCTTCCCTGGCGCTCGCCGGCCTTCTCGCCTCCGCGTTCCTCGCGGCGGACGCGACGTCCGACGCAGCGCGCGCCGAGCTCTCCCGAGAGCGGCGCCTCCTCGCGTCGGACACGACTCGCCTGGCCGAGGTCTCGCGCCGGCTCGAGACGGCACTCTCGGATCTCCTGGCCGCGAGCCGGGCGGCCTCCGACGGGGTTGCGCGCGGCGACGGCCCGGACGAGCTCCTGCGGCGCGAGGAGGCCCTGTCCTCGGCCGAGCAGGACGTCCGGTCGCTGCTCGACAGGCGCCGGATCCTCGCCGAGCGCGTCCTCGATCGCCGGCGGCGCGTCGCGATGCTCGAGAGCGAGACTCCGGGCCGGACGCCGGGCAACGTCCTGAACGGCCGGTGGACGGTGATCCTCGATCCGGGAGAGCAGCGCGGCACGTTTCGTCTGACCCTCCAGGGAGCGATCGTCTCCGGGGAGTACACGCTCGAAGGGGGCTACAGCGGCTCGCTTCGGGGCACGCTCGTCAACGACCGGTTGCGCCTCGAGCGCGTCGACTCGAAGCTCGGCTTCAACGCGATCTTCTACGGTCGGCTCTCCGACGACGGCCGGGAGATCGCTGGGACGTGGGAAGCGACGACCTTCGGGACGGGAGAGTCGGGGTCGGGGCGCTGGAGGGCGGTCCGCGAGGAGGAGCGGGAGGAGTCTCCATGAACGATCGATCGATCTCGCGCTCCGCCGGGCTCGTGTCGCTCGCGGTCGGCGTCCTGCTCGGCTTCATCGCCGGCTACTTCGCGGGCGGCGGCGGGCGCCCGGGGGCGGCCACTTCGCCGGCCGCCGGGGCCGCCGCGGGCGATCGGGTCTCCGAGATCCGGCGCTCGCTCGAGCGCGACCCGGAGAACCCGCGGCTCTGGACCGCTCTCGGCAACACCCTCTACGACCGCGAGGACTGGGACGGCGCCATCGGCGCTTACGAGAAAGCGCTGCGCAAGGCGCCCTCCGACCCTGCGGTGCTCTCGGATCTCGGCGCCGCCTACCGGAACCGGGGGGAGTTTCGCCGGGCCGTGGCCCTCTTCAGCAAGGCGCGGGCGGCCGATCCGGACCACTGGCAGTCGCTCCTGAACCTGGTCCTCGTCAACGCTTTCGACCTGCGCGACGGCGCGGCGGCCGGGCGGGCGCTCGAGGAGCTGAAGCGGCGGTATCCCGAGATCCCGAACCTCGACCGCCTGGAGAAGCAGGTCCGCGACGTCCGGTCGGGAGCGTAGTCCGTGGCCCGGGTCGTCGTCCTCCTTCTCCTCGTCTTTTTCATCCTCCTCCTCGCGCGCGCTCTCCGGATCTTCCTCGCGAAGGCCATCCGCGCGGCTTCCGCCCGGCGCCCCGCGCCGAAGGTGGGAGAGATGGCGCGCGATCCCGTCTGCGGCGCGTGGTTCGACCGGCGGCTCGCCGTCACCGGGAGCCGCGGGGGCGAGCCGATCGAAGTCTGTTCCGAAGGCTGCCGGCGGCGGCTCGAAGCGTCGTGACCGACCTCTTCGACCTTCGGGGCCCGAAGCCCTCCGGGGAGTCCGGCACTCCGGCTCCGGACACGCCGCTGGCCGACCGGATGCGTCCCCGCTCGCTCGACGAGGTCGAGGGGCCCGAAGAGGTCGTCGGCGGCAACGGCTTCCTGCGCCGGGCGATCGCCGAGGACCGCGTCCCGTCGCTCGTCTTCTGGGGGCCGCCCGGGGTCGGGAAGACGACGCTCGCGCGCCTGATCGCCGCGCAGACCGCCTCGACGTTCGTCTCCTATTCGGCCGTCGCGACCGGCGTCAAGGAGATGCGCGAGGTGCTCGAAGACCGCCAAACGGCAGCGCGCCCGCACCCGGCATCGCACGATCCTCTTCCTCGACGAGATCCACCGGTTCAACCGCGTCGCAGCAGGACGTCTTCCTCCCGTTCATGGAGTCGGGGGACATCGTCCTGATCGGCGCCACGACGGAGAACCCTTCGTTCGAGTTGAACGGCGCGCTCCTCTCCCGCTGCAAGGTCGTGGTCCTGGAGCCGCTCGCGCCCGAGGCGATCGTGCGGATCGTCCGGCGGGCGCTCCAGGACATCGGGCGCGGGCTCGGCGCCCGCGACTTCCGGCTGGACGAC
Source organism: uncultured Acidobacteriota bacterium (assembly GCA_963707935.1). Taxonomy (GTDB): domain Bacteria; phylum Acidobacteriota; class Thermoanaerobaculia; order UBA5066; family Gp7-AA6; genus DATBFU01. Next base: position 732,710 of record CAVPRN010000005.1, read on the forward strand.
GAGGCGCTCTCCTTCATCGCGCAGACCTCCGGCGGCGACGCGCGGCGCGCCTTGAACCTCCTCGAGGCCGCCGCCGCGGACGCCGAGGCGGGCAAGACCAAGCGCATCGAGGTCTCGCGCCTGCGCGACCTCCTCCAGAGGAAGGTCCTCCTCTACGACAAGGCGGGGGAGGAGCACTACAACCTGATCTCGGCCCTGCACAAGTCGATGCGGGAGTCGGATCCCGACGCGACCATCTACTGGCTCGTGCGGATGCTCGAGGCGGGAGAGGATCCTCTCTACGTCGCGCGGCGGATCGTGCGGTTCGCCTCGGAGGACGTCGGTCTGGCCGATCCGCGGGCGCTCCGCGTGGCGCTCGACGCCAAGGACGCGTTCGACTTCCTGGGCCTGCCCGAGGGCTCGCTCGCGCTCGCGCAGGCCGCCGTCTACTGCGCCCTCGCGCCCAAGTCGAACGCGCTCTACGTCGCGGAGACCGAGGCCAAGACCGACGTGGCGGAGAAGCCGGCCGAGCCCGTCCCGCCCGTCATCCGAAACGCCGTGACGCGGCTGATGAAGGAGGTCGGCTACGGGCTCGGGTACCGATACGCGCATGCCGAGCCGGAAGGGGTCGGCGGGATCGAGTGCCTGCCCGAGTCGTTGAAAGGGCGCCGCTATTACCGCCCGCGCGTCGGCCGGCGAGGAGGCGGAGCTGTCCCGGCGCCTCGAAGTAGTCTTGAAGATGCGGCAGCAGAAGTGGCAGAAGGAGGAGGGGACGGAGACGAAGGGCCGAAAAACGCGAAACAAGAATTGATTCATTGACTCATTGATTCATCGGTTGATTGCGGCTCTCAATGGATCAATGAGCTCAATGAATCGATGATCAATTCCTTCCCTAGTTCTCCTCCCTCCTGTAGTTCGGGGCTTCCTTCGTGATGATCACGTCGTGGGCGTGGGATTCCCGCAGGCCCGCCGACGTCACCTGGATCATCCGGGACTTCGTGCGCAGCTCCTCGATCGTCCGAGCAGCCGGTTAGGCCCATACCGCTCCGCACGCCGCCGGTCAGCTGGTGGACGAGCGCCTCGACGCTCCCCTTGTAGGGGACCATCCCCTCGATCCCCTCGGGCACGAGCTTCGAGAGGCCGCCGTTGCCGGAAGGCGCCGTCTCCATCGACTCCTGGAAGTATCGGTCGGAGGAGCCGCTCTTCATCGCGCCCAGAGAGCCCATGCCCCGGTACGCCTTGAACGTGCGGCCCTGGTACAGGATCGTCTCGCCCGGCGACTCCTCGGTTCCCGCAAGGAGCGAGCCGACCATCACCAGGTGCGCGCCGGCGGCGATCGCCTTGGTGATGTCGCCGGAGAACTTGATCCCGCCGTCGGCGATCAGGGGAACGGTCCCCCGCGTCGCGCGCGCGCACTCCCGGATCGCGTGGATCTGCGGCACGCCGGCCCCGGTCACGACACGGGTCGTGCAGATCGAGCCCGGTCCGATCCCGACCTTGATGGCGTCGGCGCCCGCGTTCGAGGAGGTCGCGGGCGCCCTCCTCCGTGGCGACGTTGCCGGCGACGACCGGCGTCGAAGGGAACTTCTTCTTCAGGAGCGACGAGCGCGTCGAGCACTCCCTGACTGTGGCCGTGCGAGGAGTCCAGCACGAGCACGTCCACCTTGGCCCGGACGAGCTCGCGCGCTCGGTCGAGCAGGTCCTTCGAGACGCCGACGGCGGCGCCCACGCGCAGGCGCCCCAGGCCGTCCTTGGCCGCGTTCGGGTACTTGATCGCCTTCTGGATGTCCTTGACGGTGATGAGGCCCTTCAGGTTCCCCGCCTTGTCCACGACGAGGAGCTTCTCGATCCGGTGCTCGTGCAGGAGCTCCTTGGCCTGCTCGAGGGTCGTCCCGACCGGCGTCGTGATCAGGTGGTCCTTCGTCATCCGCGTCGAGATGGGCCGGTCGAGGCGCGTCTCGAAACGGAGGTCGCGGTTGGTCAGGATGCCGACGAGCTTGCCCCGGTCGTTCACGACGGGCACGCCCGAGATCTTGTATCGGGCCATCACGTCGAGCGCCTCGGCGATCTTCTGCTCGGGGCGGCAGGTGACCGGGTCCACGATCATCCCGGACTCGGAGCGCTTGACCTTGTCCACCTCGTCGGCCTGGGCGGCGATCGACAGGTTCTTGTGGACGACGCCGAGGCCTCCCTGCTGCGCCATGGCGATCGCGAGGCGCGACTCGGTGACCGTGTCCATGGCGGCCGAGACGATCGGGATGTTCAGGCCGATCGACTCGGTCAGCTTGGTCCGCAGGTCCACGTCCCGCGGGTGCACCCGGGAGTGGGCTGGCAGGAGCAGGACGTCGTCGAACGTGAGGGCGACCGCGATGTCCCGCTCGGGCGCGGCCGGGGTCTTTCGGCTCCGCGGCATCAGGCGCCCCCCGCCCCGTGGCACTTCTTGTACTTCTTGCCGGAGCCGCACGGGCAGGGGTCGTTTCGCCCGACCTTCGGCGCCTGCCGGTGCACGGTCTCGACCTTCGCGTCCTGCCCGCCCGCGGCCGCGGCGCCGTAGGAATAGTTGTAGGAGGCGTTTCGGCGGGAGGGGAGCCCCGCCGGCCGCGTGCGGCCGTCGCCGACGGCGATGGGGGCCTCCTCCTGCGCGACCTCCCGAACCACGGGCTGCAGCCGGAAGAGGTACTGGACGGTCTGGTCCTCGATGCGCTCCTTCATCAGAGTGAAGAGCTCGAAGGACTCCTTCTTGTACTCGACGAGCGGGTCGCGCTGTCCGTAGCCGCGCAGGCCGATCCCTTCCTTCAGGTGGTCGATCGCGAGGAGGTGATCCTTCCACTGCTGGTCGACGACCTGCAGCATCACGAAGCGCTCGTGCAGGCGCATCGTGTCGGGGCCGAGCATCTTCTCCTTCGCTTCGTACGCGTCGCGAAGGGCGGCCACGAGCGTCTTCGCGCGATCGTCGTCGCGCGTCTTGCCCGAGAAGTCGAAGCGCCCCGGCTCGAAGCCGTAGTACTCCTTCAAGTCCACGTCGAGGGCCGGCAGGTCCCACTCTGCGACACTCTTGTCCTCCGAGCAGGTGGCGACCGAGGAGGTAGTCGACGATCATCTCCGCGAGCTCGAGGACCTGATCCTTGCCGCGCTGGCCCGCCAGGATCTCCTGCCGCAGGCGGTAGATCTCCTCGCGCTGGCGGTTCATCACGTCGTCGTACTCGAGCAGGTGCTTGCGGGTCTCGAAGTTGCGCTGCTCGACCTGCTTCTGGGCGCGCTCGATCGACGCGCGTGACCATGCGGTGCTCGATCGGGACCCCCTCCTCCATGCCGAGCCGGCGCATGATGTTCTGGAGGCGGTCGGAGCCGAAGATGCGCATCAGGTCGTCTTCGAGCGAGAGGTAGAAGCGGGAGGCGCCCGGGTCGCCCTGGCGGCCGCTCCGGCCGCGGAGCTGGTTGTCCACGCGGCGGGACTCGTGGCGCTCGGTGCCGAGGATGAAGAGGCCTCCCGCGTCGAGGACCGTCTTCCGGTCCGCCGCGGCTTCGGCCGCGGATCCGTCCGAGGAGCTTCTGGAACTCCTCCTCGCTCTCGACTTCCTTGCGCCGCTGCTCGGCGAAGGCCTCGGGGTTGCCGCCGAGCACGATGTCGGTGCCCGCGCCCCGCCATGTTGGTCGCGATCGTGACCGAGCCGGACTTGCCGGCCTGCGCGACGATCTCGGCCTCCTTCTCGTGGAACTTGGCGTTCAGGACGACGTGCGGGACCTTCCGGCTCTTGAGCAGGGCGGAGAGGTGCTCGGACTTCTCGATCGAGACCGTGCCCACGAGGACCGGCTGGCCCTTCTCCCGGAGCGCGACGATCTCGTCGGCGACGGCGTCGTACTTCTCCCGCTCCGAGGCGTAGACGACGTCCTGGTGGTCGGCCCGGATCATCGGCATGTTGGTCGGGATCACGACGACGTCGAGCTTGTAGATCTGGTGGAACTCGGAGGCTTCGGTGTCGGCCGTGCCCGTCATGCCGGCGAGCTTCTCGTAGAGCCGGAAGTAGTTCTGGAGCGTGATCGTGGCGAGCGTCTGGTTCTCCCGCTCGATCTTGACGTTCTCCTTCGCCTCGACCGCCTGGTGGAGTCCGTCGGACCAGCGCCGCCCGGGGAGCACGCGGCCCGTGAACTCGTCCACGATCAGGACCTGGCCGTCCTTGATCATGTAGTCCACGTCCTTCTGGTAGAGGGTGTGGGCGCGGAGCGCCTGCTCGACCCCGTGGAGCTGGTCGATGTTCGTCAGCTCGTAGAGGTTTTCCACCTTGAGCAGCCGTCTCGGCCTTGGCGACGCCCTCCTCGGTCAGGACGGCGGTGCGCGACTTCTCGTCCACGAGGTAGTCGCCGGTCGTGATCTTGTTGCCGTACTTGTCCTTCTCCTCGGTGCCCTTGGCCAGGTGCGGGATGACGCGGTTGCAGCGGTAGTAGATGTCGGTGTTCTCTTCGGAGGGGCCGGAGATGATGAGCGGGCGTCCGCGCCTCGTCGATCAGGATCGAGTCCACCTCGTCGACGATCGCGTAGACGTGCCCGCGCTGGACCATGCTCTCGATCTCGAACTTCATGTTGTCGCGCAGGTAGTCGAAGCCGAACTCGTTGTTCGTCCCGTACGTGACGTCGCAGGCGTAGGCCTTCTGCCGCTCGTCGTCGAGCATCGAGTTCTGGATGCAGCCGACCGTGAGGCCCAGGAACCGGTAGATCTTGCCCATCCACTCGGCGTCGCGCCGGGCCAGGTAGTCGTTGACGGTGACGACGTGGACGCCGCGCCCGGTGAGCGCGTTCAAGTAGACGGGCATCGTGGCGACGAGCGTCTTGCCTTCGCCCGTCTTCATCTCGGCGATCTTCCCCTGGTGGAGGACCATCCCGCCGATCAGCTGGACGTCGAAGGGGCGCAGGCCGAGCGTCCGCCGCGAGGCCTCTCGCACGACGGCGAAGGCCTCCTCGAGCAGGTCGTCCAGCGCGCGGTCGCGCGCCTCCTTGAGGTCGTCGGGGTCCACTCCTTCGAGGGCCTTCTTGAGGCGTTCCCGGAACTCGTCGGTCTTGGCGCGCAGCGCGTCGTCCGAGAGCGCCTGGACGGACGGCTCGAGGGCGTTGATCGCGACGACACGCGGCGCGAGCTTCTTCAAGTCCCGCTCGTGCTGCGTGCCGAAGACCTTGGCGAGTGCCCGGTTGATCATTTAGGCGCTAAACAGTCTCCGGTGCGGTAGTTTATTCACGCTTTTTGGGAAAAGCGCCGGGAGGCGGGGGACGGCGCCGGGGCGCAAGCGGGACCGAGGAAGTCCGGAGGGGAGCGGAAAGCTCTCGCCGACTCCGGAACCCGGATCCCCGACCTACGTGTCGAGGATGTACTCGAGCGGATTGACGGCCCGGTCGGCCCGGCGCACCTCGTAGTGGAGGTGCGGCCCGGTCGAGCGGCCCGTCGAGCCGACGAGGCCGATCCGATCGCCGCCGCTGCACGCTCTGTCCGGCGCGCGCGAGGATCACGTCCAGGTGGCCGTAGACCGTCCGGTAGCCGGTCGGGTGGTCGATCTCGACGACGTTGCCGTAGTCGCCCGACCAGCCCGCGCGGGACACGTGCCCGGCCGCCGTAGCGAGAACGGGCTCGCGCCAGCGGGTCGAGATGTCGAGGCCGGTGTGGAACGCGGGGGAGCCCGTGAAGGGATCCGTTGCGAGTCCCGAAACCCGGAGTTCAGAGGCCCCGCACCGGAGCCACGGTCGGCGTCGAAGACGGTGACCTCCTCGCGCCGGGCGAGCTGGGTCTCCAGAGCGTCGAGGCGTTCGGCCAGGGCCTTCTCGCGCTCGGGGGATTCCGGATCGTCCCGGCGCTCGAGCGGCCCCCCGAGCCCGGCCGACTCGCCGGGCAGCCCGGCCACGATCGCCAGGCGCCGCGTGCGGTCCTCGAAATTCCCCATCTGGCGCGTCAGAGTCGAGAGCTTCTGCTCGAGGAGCCGTGTCGAGCTCTTGAGGCGCGCGTTCTCGGCGACCGCCTCGCTGGTAGCGCCGGTCCTGCCGGGCGGTCGAGAAGTAGGCCCAGCCGAACGCGACGGCGCAGACGAAGAGGCCGAGCAGCGGAAGCGCAGACTCCGGCCAGGAGGCGGGTCGAGACGGTCAATTTTCGGAAGCGAGCGCGGGCGTGGGGGACGAAGATGATGGTGCTGTACCGGCTCATCCGTTTCTCCCTCGTCGCGCCCCGTGGACGCAGCTCCCGCCGTACGCCACCGGGCCATCCCTGCCACCCCGCCAAATTGGGATGTTCCGACTCGGAGTGTCCGGCCATGCTATGGACCGCGCCAGGACCCTGTCAACCCTGCCCAAATGGTCAGGGGTCGTCCGCAGGCGATACGAGAGCGCCTCGGACAGGTGCGCCGCGGCGACTCGCTCGGAGCCCGCGAGATCGGCGATCGTGCGCGCCACCCGAAGGGCCCGGTGGAGGCCGCGGACGGAGAGCTCGAGCCGCGCGACCGCCCGCTCGGCGAGGGCGCGTCCGGCCGGGTCGAGAGGCGCGGCGCGCTCGAGCTCGGCGACGGTCAGGTCGGCGTTGCGAGAAGACCGGCGCGCCGGGCCGGCGCCGCGCGGCGCGCTCCCGCGCATCGCAGACCCGTCGCCGGATCGCCTCGGACGTCTTCGCCCGCCGGCCCGGCGAGCTCCCGCCAGGGAACGGCCGGCACGGCGACGCAGAGGTCGATCCGGTCGAGCAGCGGCCCCGAGATCTTGCCGCGCGTATCGGCGGCGCGTCGCTTCGTCGCAGCCGCAGGGCCGGCGCGGATCTCCGGCGCGGCCGCAGGGGCAGGGATTCATCGCGGCGACGAGCAGGAAATCGGAGGGGAAGACGCAGGCGCCCCCGACGCGCACCACGGTGATGCGTTTTTCTTCGAGCGGCTGCCGGATGGCCTCGAGGACGTCGCGGCGGAACTCGGGCAGCTCGTCCAATAAGAGAACGCCGCGGTGCGCGAGAGAGATCTCTCCCGGCGCGGGCCGCGCTGCCGCCGCCCACGAGGCCGGCGGCCGAGATACCGTGATGCGGCGCCCGGAAAGGGGGCGTCGCGAGGAGCCCGCTCCCCGGAGGAAGCTTCCCCGCGACGGAATGGATCTTCGTGACCTCGATCGCCTCCGCGCGCGAAAGCGTCGGGCAGGATCGTCGGCAGGCGGCGCGCGAGCATCGTCTTGCCCGCGCCCGGGCGGCCCCACGAGGAGGACGTGATGCCCGCCGGCGGCGGCGATCTCGAGCGCGCGCCGCGCGACCGCCTGGCCGCGCACGTCGGCGAAGTCGCAGGTCTCGCTCGCGCGGGCGCGGGCGCGGGGCGGAGCGGGAGCGCGGGGAATCGGATCGCTCTCCCGCGAGGTGGGCCACGGCCTCGGAGAGCGACGCGACCGGGACGACGTCGAGGCCCTCGACGCACGCGGCTTCCGCGGCGTTGGCGGCCGGGACGACGACTTCGTCGAAGCCGGCCTCCCGGGCGGCGAGCACGAGGGCAGAGGGCCCCGCGAACCGGCCGCGCCTGCCCCGAGAGGCCGAGCTCTCCGAGGAAGACGCGCCGCCGTCCGCCCCGCGGCAGGATGCCGCCGATCTGGCAGAGGGCCACGGCGACCGGAAGGTCGAGCGCGGCCCCCGCTTTCCGCCACTCGGCGGGCGCGAGGTTGACGGTCACGGCGCCGGAAGGGAACGGGAAGCCGCCGTTTTTCAGAGCGGCGCGGACGCGTTCGCGCGCCTCGCGCACGGTCGTGTCGGGCAGGCCGACGATCGTGAAACGACGGAAGTCCGCCTCCCGACGTCGACCTCGACGTCGAGCACGCGGGCGTCGAGACCGTAGAGAGCGGCGGAATGGACTCGGGCGAGCATCGATCCTCCTCGGATGCGAGGAGACGCCCGGGCGGGCGACGAGGACCGGAGAAGCTTACCTCGCCTTGGGCGGAATCACCAGCCGGTCGCCGGGCTTGATCTTCTCGGGGGAGGAGAGGTCGTTAGCCGCCATGATCGAGTCGACCGTCGTGCCGGTGCGCCGGGCGATCGAGTAGAGGGTGTCGCCCCCTTTGACCCGGTAGCTGCGCGCCGCGGCTTTCGTCTCGGCGGCGGCCGGCTTCTTCTTGCCCTTCTGCGGCGCGCCGGCCGCGACTTTGGGAGTCTCGGCCGCGGACCCGTCCGACTTCCGCGCTGTCTTCGCCGGCGCGCTCGACTTGCCGGGGATGACGAGGACTTCGCCGCGCGTGATCTTCGCCCGGGGATCGAGGCCGTTGGCGTCGGCGAGCCGCGACGCGGAGACGCGGTACTTCCGGGCGACCGAGGCGAGGGTCTCGCCCTTGCGCACGCTGTGGCGGCGGGGGCCGGGCAGCGACGCGGTCGGCGCCGCGGCGAAGGCGAGCCGCGCCGCCTCGCCACGCCCCACGGGGACCTTGAGGTCGTACCCCTCGGGCTGGCGGGGCGTCACGCCGGTCTTCAGCTCCGGGTTCAGGCGCTCGAGGTCCTCGAGGGAGAGATCCTCCGAGACGGGCGAGGTCGCGCAAGCCGGACCGGGCGGTTGAGCTCGATCGTCTCGTACTCGAGCGGCGGCTCGTACTCGACGTCGAACCCGTAGTGCGCCGGGTTCTTGGCGATCAGCGTGGCCGCGATCACCGCCGGCACGTAGTTCTGCGTCTGCGGCTTCAGGAGCCCCGACGCGGCGAGCTGCCAGAAGTCGGTCAGCCCGGTCCGCTCCTGCACGCGCAGGATCTTTGCCCTCTCCGGCGTTGTACGCCGCGAGCGCGAGGTACCAGTCGTGGAAGAGCTCGTAGAGGTAGGAAAGGTACTTCGCGGCGGCGCGCGTCGCCTTCTCCGGGTCGCTCCGCTCGTCGACGACGGCGTTGGTCGTCAGGCCGTAGTCGCGCCCGGTCCTCGGCATGAACTGCCAGATGCCGTGCGCCGCCCGGGGCGAGCGCGCGCGGGGCAGATAGGAGGACTCGATCAGCGCGACCTGCGCGAGGTCCGTCGGGAATCCCTTCCTCGCGGAAGATGCGGTGGATCATCGGGACGTAACGCCCCGAGCGGCGAGCCCGCGCGCGATGATGTCGTGCAGTCGATCCCTGGAACGTCGCGAGGACCTTGAGCACCGCGTCGTTGACGACGATCGGGATGTCGTAGGAGAGCCCCGGCGCGTCCGACGCGATCGCCTCGCGCGCGCTCGAGATCTCTTCCGCGGAGGCGGACGGCTCTTCGATCGGCGCGAGCTCGGGAGCGATCCCCTCGCCCGCCGCGGTCTCCTCGGGGGGAGCGGCGAGCGCTTCGTAGCGGAGGATCCCCTCGTACAGGTCGAGCTGCGAACGCGAGCGTCTCCACGCTCGGACGGCGCGCCGGACCGGCGGGGCGCATCGTCGCGATGGCCTTCTCGAAGCGGTCGTGGGCGCAGGAGAAGTCGCCGGAGAGGGCGGCCTCGCGCCCCGCGGAGAACTCCTCCGAGGCGGCGTTGCGGGCGCGCTCTGTCGGGCGACGGGGCGGCCGCCGGCCGCCGGGAGGCGACCGGCGCGGTCGCGCAGCCGCCCAGGAGAAGGAGGAGTCCAAAAACGAGACAGTCCTTCCCCCGGCCGCGAGGGCGTCGATGGACCATTGCGAATAAGGGTAAACCCGGGCGGGCCCGGCCGCAATCCTCTTTTGATCGCGCGGCGTGTCCCTCGCGGAGGACAACGCGGGCGCGGCTATTTGGCGAAGATGTGGAACTTGAGCGAGAGCAGAAGCTTCTCGAGGTCGGGCCGGGTGTGCAGCTCGATCGCGAAGCTCTTCTCCTCGCCGACCGGATTCTGCTCGCGGTCCTCGATCTGGAGACCGACCCGGATCTGGTGCCCGCCGGAGAGCTCGCTCCTGGGCACCTGCATCTCGAAGATGCGGCTGATCTCCTTGCGGTGGTTCAGGCTCGACGCGAGCAGGTCGTCGATCGAGATCGCCGGAAGTCTCGCGCCGGGTTCGGCGGTCGGAGGCCACGGGCGCGGCGGTCGCGTCCTTGCGGAGCTTCTCGAGCTCCGCGAGGATGTCGATGTTCGACCGGACGCGCACGTGCTTGACGTCCTCGACAGAGACCGGGTCGGGCTCGGGCGCCTGCGCGAAGGAGACGTCGGCGATCTCGGGCTCTTCGGCGCCCGGTCGTCTCCGGGAGCGGGGAATCGAGGGAATTCAAGGCGTCCTCGAATTCCTGGACGGTCTCGACGGAAGCGACGTCGAACCCGGAGAGGCTGCCCGCCGCCGACGGCGCGGCCGGCGCCTCGGGCTCCTGATCGAAGGAGATCATTTCCGTCTCGGCCGGGGGAGCCGGCTCGGGTGTCGGCGACACCTGGGAGAGCTCCTGGAGAATCTCGGGAATCGCCGGCGCTTCGGGCTCCGGAGGAGGAATCGGCGGTGTCTTCTCGGCCACGGTCGCGACCACCGTCGGCCGCGCGCCCGGGCGGTCCTCGCCGAGCATCCGCTTCTTGAGCGACCGCAGCGTCAGGCGCGAGATGGCCTTGAGCGTCTCGAAGACGCCCTGTCCCAGAACCGCGCACGCCTCGTAGCTCTCGTACGAGCGCGCGGGGTTCAAGCGTCTCGTCGAGCTCGTCGAGCGTCAGGATGTTCGCGAGGTCCCGCTTGTTGTACTGGAGGACGAGCGGCAGCTCCTCGAGCTTGACGCCGATCTCGGCCAGGTTCGAGCGGAGGTTCTGGTAGCTCTCGATGTTGGCTTCCTTCATCGCGCGCTGCGAGTCGGCGACGAAGACGATCCCGTCGACGCCCTTCAGCACGAGCTTGCGCGTCGTGTTGTAGAAGACCTGGCCGGGGACGGTGTAGAGCTGGACCCGGGTCTTGAAGCCCCCGATGACGCCTACGTCGAGGGGCAGGAGGTCGAAGAAGAGGGTGCGGTCGGTCTCCGTCTCGAGCGAGACCATCTCGCCGCGGGAGCCGGGAGCCGTCCGGCCGTAGATGTGATGGAGGTTGGTGGTCTTCCCGCACAGACCAGGACCGTAGTAAACGATCTTGGCCGCCATCTGCATGGTGGCGTAGTTGAAGAAGACCATGAGGCGATTATGCGCCCTTCAGGCGCGAGAAAACCCTCGAAATTGTAGCACCCGACGCGCGCGGGCCGCCGCGTCCGGCGCGCGACGGGGCCCGCGTGCGCCGCTTCGCCGGAGCCGCTTTGCCGTCCAGGATCGCCCGGATCTCGTCCTCGCGGCCTCGCCCCGCGGTCGCTTCGAGGATCTCCCGCGCGAGGCGTCCGTAGAGCTCGAAGAAATCGGCGCGCCCCAGGGCGGCGGCCCGATGAGCCCGGATCGTTTCCGCGTCGCGGCGCGCGATCGGTCCGGTGAAGGCCTCGGAGAAGGGACGGGACGCGGCGGCCGACGCGGCTTCGGAAGCGAGCCGCGCCAGACCGGCGCGCGCCCGCTCGGCAGGAAGGCCGGCGTCGACGGCGGCCCGCGCGGCGATCGAAAGGAGCGCGGCGGTGCCGCCGGCCGCGAGGGTGGCGGCCGCGTGGTAGAGGGGCTTGGCCTCGCTCGGAATCCGGTGGGCCGTGGCGCCGAGCGCCGCGGCGAGCCGCCGGCCGTCGGCGACCGCCCGCGACTCTCCTTCCAGAGCGACGAAGGCTCCCTTCCAGTCGTCCCGCGGGTCTCCGGCGAACGCCCGCAGCGGATGGAGCGAGGCGATCGAGGCCCCGCGACGCGCGAAAGGCGCGAGGACCGACGCCGGAAGCGCCCCCGACAGGTGGAAGGCGTCCTTGCAGCGCGTGCGAAGGGCGAGCCGCCGCGCGACCTCGGCGATCCGATCGTCCGGGACGGCGAGGACGAGGAGGTCGCAGCGCGCCGGCATGCGCGCCGCGGTCCATCCCGCGGTCTCGAGCTCGCGGCCGGCCCGCCGGGCCGACCGCGCCGTCCGCGCCACGACGCCGGTCAATTTTCCGCCGGCGGCGAGCCACGAGCGTGCGAGGGCCGTGCCCGCCCGCCCCGGCCCGACGAGGAGAAGAGAACGGTCGAGGATGCCGCGGCGGCGCACCGGCGAAGTCTATGCGGTCCGCCCGCCCGCCGGTAGCTCGGCGCCGGCGCGGCCCGCCCCGCTAACCCGCTCCGCCGCCGGCTCTTGGAGCCTCCGGCCTCCGGCGACTATTGACGGGCGCCCGAACAGCCGGTACCTTGGGTCTGGCACTCGCGCGAACCGAGTGCCAGGGGGATCCGGAGCTTGAACGTCAATCTCGACAGCCGGAGCCGCGCGGTCCTGCGCGAGATCATCCGCGTCCACGTGGACACGGGGCTGCCCGTCTCCTCGAGGACGCTCGCCAAGCGATACCCGGTTCGGCCTTTCCCCCGCGTCGATCCGCAACATCATGGCGGACCTGACCGACAGCGGCTTCCTGACGCAGCCCCACACGTCGGCCGGCCGGCTGCCGACGGACCGGGCCTATCGCCTCTACATCGACGAGCTCATGCGCCACCGCAAGGTCGCGACCGACTTGCGCGAGCAGGTGGACTCGGACCTGGCGTCGGCGCAGGGAGACATCACGCGGCTCTTCCAGGCGACCTCGCGCCTGCTGGCGGAGCTCGCCGACGAAGTCGGCTTCGTCGTCGCGCCCGACGCCCTCCACACAGTGGTCAAGAGCCTGCGGTTCCTGTCGGTGGCGCCCCGGAAGATCCTCGTCGTCCAGGTCAACGAGCCCGACGTGGTCGTCTCGCGGGTGCTCGAGACGGACGTCGAGTTTTCCCAGGCCGAGCTCGAGGCGGCGAGCGAGCGGATGACCCGCGAGTACGGCGGCTCGACGATGCACGAGGTGCGCCGCAAGCTGCTCGACGAGCTGACGGAGGAGCAGGCGGCGTTCGACCGCGTGTACGAGCGGGCGAGGGGGCTTGCGCGCCGGGCCCTGGAGAAGCAGAAGTCGGAGGATCACTTCTATGTGGATGGCACGGCGCGCTTGCTCGACAAGCCGGAGTTCGCCGACGTCGAGACGCTGAAGCGCCTGCTCCACTCGTTCGACGAGAAAGCGAAGCTCCTGTCGCTCTTCGCCCGGTACCTCGAGGCGCCCGGCACCTGCGTCGTGCTCGGCTCCGAGGAGGCGCTGACGGAAGACCCGCGCGTCTCCGCGGTCTTGACGTCTTACCATTCGGGAGAGACACTGACGGGAATGCTCGGCGTCATCGGCCCGGCCCGGAGGGAGTACCCGCGGGTCATCCCGGTGGTCGAGCTCCTGGGACGCGCCCTCTCGGAGCGGCTGGAGAGGCGCGAGGCGATTCCCGCGACGGAAGAAGAGGAATGAGCGACCGCGACGATCGACCGGCGGCCCCTCCGGCCGAGGAGGACACGCTCGAAGTGCGCGACCCGGGCCAGAGCCTGGAGGAGGCCCTGGCGGAGGAGGAGCGCTCCGCGATCCTGGCGGCGGAGCAGAAGCTCTCGGCGCTCGAGCGGGACCTCGCGGACCTGAAGGACCGGCACCTGCGCAAGCTGGCCGAGCTCGAGAACATCCGGAAGCGGAGCGAACGGGAGAAGCGGGATCACTTCCGCCGGGCCTTGACCGACCTCGCCCACGACTTCCTGCCGATCCTGGACAACCTCGAGCGCGCCATGGCGCACGCCTCGCCGGAGGAGCGCCAGAGCCACTTCGGACAGGGGATCGGGCTGATCCGCCGGCAGCTCATGGACCTCTGGAGGCGCCACGGCCTCGAGGAAGTGGACACCGACGGCCCGTTCGACCCGAACCGCCACGAGGCGGTGGCGACCGAGGCCACCAACGAGGTGCCGGCCAACACGATCCTGGAGGTGCTCCAGAGAGGCTACGTTCTGGGGGATCGCCTGGTGCGGCCGGCGGCCGTCAAAGTGGCGGTTCGCGAGCGCGAGACCGCCGACGATCGGCGCTCTCCGGGTAACTGAGTCTCGCGCCGGCCGGCGCCCGGCGCCGAGTCCGGAGTAAAATGAGGGACTAAAGGACGGGCCGGAAAGGGCCTCCGGGCCGCGGCTTCCGGATTTTTCCTCGGGAGGCATTTTTGGGCAGGATTCTCGGAATCGATCTGGGCACGACGAACTGCTGCGCTTCGGTCGTCGAAGGCGTTACCCCGCAGGTCCTGACGAACCGCGAGGGGAGCCGCACGACCCCGTCGATCGTCGGCTTCACCGAAGACGGCGAGCGGCTCGTCGGACAGATCGCCAAGCGCCAGGCGATCACCAACCCGATGAACACGGTCTTCGCCGTCAAGCGGCTGGTCGGGCGCAAGTTCGACGCCGAGGAGACGCAGCACGCGCGGGAAGTCCTGCCCTACGAGATCGTGCGGGCCGTCAACGGGGACGTCAAGATCCGGGCCCGCGGCCGCGAGTACAGCCCGGAGGAGATCTCCGCCTTCATCCTGAAGGAGATCAAGGAATTCTCCGAGGAGATCCTGGGCGAGGAGATCACGGAAGCGATCATCACCGTCCCGGCGTACTTCGACGACGCGCAGCGCCAGGCCACGCGCGACGCGGGGCGCATCGCGGGTCTCGAGGTCCTCCGCATCATCAACGAGCCGACCGCCGCGTCGCTCGCCTACGGACTCGAGCGCAAGGGGAGCGAGATCGTCGCGGTCTACGACCTCGGGGGCGGCACGTTCGACATCTCGATCCTGCAGCTGGGCGACGGGATCTACGAGGTCAAGGCGACGGCGGGCGACACGTACCTGGGCGGCGAGGACTTCGACAAGAAGATCATGGACTGGCTGCTCGACGACTTCAAGAAGGCGACCGGCATCGACCTGCGGCAGGATCGCATGGCGCTGCAGCGCCTGAAGGAAGCCGCCGAGAAGGCCAAGTGCGAGCTCTCGACTTCGACGGAGACGACGATCACGCTCCCGTTCATCTCGGCCGACGCTTCGGGCCCGAAGCACATCAACCGGACCCTGACCCGGGACCGCTTCGAGGCGCTCGTCGCGGACCTGATCGACCGCACGGCGGCGCCGTGCCTGGACGCGCTGCAGTCGGCGGGCCTGAAGCCGTCGGACGTCGATCAGGTCATCCTGGTCGGCGGACAGACGCGCACCCCGAAAGTGCAGCGCATGGTGGCCGAGCTCTTCGGCCGCGAGCCCAACCGGGAGATCAACCCGGACGAGGTCGTCGCGATCGGCGCCGCGATCCAGGGGGGCGTGCTCAAGGGGGAGATCAAGGACGTCGTCCTCCTCGACGTGACGCCACTCTCGCTCGGCATCGAGACGCACGGCGGGGTCTTCGAGAAGCTGATCGAGCGCAACTCGACGATCCCGACCAAGAACACGAAGGTCTTCACGACGGTCGCCGACAACCAGTCGGTCGTCGAGATCCACGTCCTCCAGGGGGAGCGCGAGGTCGCCAAGGAGAACAAGTCGCTCGGGCGGTTCGAGCTCGTCGGGATTCCGAACGCGCCGCGGGGCATCCCCCAGATCGAGGTCACGTTCGCGATCGACTCGAACGGCATCGTCAACGTTTCGGCCCGCGACCTCGCGACCGGGAAGGCGCAGGGCATCCAGATCAACCCGGCCGGCGGCCTCTCCCAGGGCGAGATCGACCGGATCATCAAGGAGGCCTCGGCCTTCGCGGAAGCAGGACCATCAGCGCCGCGAGCTCGCGCAGGTGCGAAACCGTCTCGAGGGGATGCTCGCCTCCAACGAGCGGGTCCTCGCGGAGTTCGGGGAGGCCCTCGCCGCCGACGAGCGGGAGCGCATCGAGGAGACCCTGAAGCGCTCGCGGGAGATCGCCTCGAGCGACTCCCGGGAAGCTTTGAACGAAGCGATCTTCGACATGCAGGGCGTCTCGAAGGTCCTGACCCGGGTCATGCTCCAGCGCGTGGGCGGCGGCGCCGCTCCCGCGACTCCTCCGACCTCCTGACGTGGCCAGGCGCGACTACTACGAAGTCCTGGGCGTCTCCCGGGACGCGGAGGCCGCGGCGTTCAAGTCCGCGTACCGCAAGCTCGCCCTGCAGTTCCACCCGGACCGCAACCCGGGAGACCCGGAGGCCGCCGACCGGTTCAAGGAGGCCTCCGAGGCCTACGCCGTACTCTCGGATCCGGAGAAGCGCGCGCGCTACGACCGGTTCGGGCACGCCGGGGTCTCGCCGGGAGCCGGAGCGGGCGGCGGATTCGGATTCGATCCCTCGGTCTTCGCCGATTTCTCGGACCTCTTCGGCGAACTCTTCGGCTTTGGAGCGCCCGGCGGACCCGGCTCGCGCGCCTCGGCGGGAAGCGACCTCGTCTACCGCATCGAGATCGCCTTTCGCGAGGCGGCCTTCGGCGCCGAAGCGCCGCTCCACGTCTCGCGCCTCGAGCGCTGCGACGCCTGCTCCGGCTCCGGCGCGGCGCCGGGCTCCCGTCCCCGCGCCTGCGCGGCCTGCGGCGGCCGCGGGCGCCAGCGTTTCTCGCAAGGGTTCCTCTCGGTCACGCGGCCGTGCCCGCAGTGCCGCGGGGAGGGGAGCCGGATCGACCATCCGTGCCCCGAGTGCGGCGGGCAAGGGCGGCGGCGGGCCTCGCGGAAGCTCGAGATCCGGATCCCGGCCGGGGTCGAGACCGGGTCGCGCCTGCGCCTCGCGGGCGAAGGAGACGCCGGCGCCGGGGGAGGCCCGGCCGGAGATCTCTACGTCGTACTGACCGTCCTCTCCGACGAAGTCTTCGAGCGGGAAGGCGACGACGTCGTCCTGCGCGCTCGACCTGCCGTTCCCGACGCTCGTGCTCGGAGGCGAGGTCGAGATCCCGACACTCGAAGAAGCCGAGAAGATCTCGATCGAGGCCGGCACGCCGGCGGGCTCGGAGATCCGGCTGCGCGGCCGCGGTATCGGGCGCCTCGGACGACACGGCCGCGGAGACCTCGTCGTCCGAACAGGAGTCCGGGTGCCGCAATCCCCGTCGGCCGAGGAGAAGGAGCTCCTGCGCCGGTACGCCGAGCTCGTCGGCGCGCCCGTGGGACGCAAGGGCGTCTTCAAGAAGGCGAAGAAGCTCTTCAAGTAGTTGTCTCGCAAATATTCGCGCCTCGTCGTTCCGCGCAAAGCGCAGGACGACGCGCTCGCCGGCCTGCTGTCGCTCTACGCGCCGCTCGGCCTCGCCGAAGAGGGGCGCGACCTCGTCGCGTGCTTCCGGACGGCGGAGGCGGCGCGGCGGGCGCGCGCCGAGGTCGAGTCCCGCGGCTACAAGACTTCCCTCTCGACCGACCTCCCCGAGGGGGATCCTCTGGAAGCGTTCCGGGCGGCGTCTTGCCCCTTCGTCGTCGGCGAGCGGCTCTGGATCGACCCGGGGGAGCCGGGGACCGCGAAGCCGCCGCCCGGCCGGACGGCGCTCCGGCTCCCGGCGTCGCGAGCCTTCGGGACGGGCGGCCACGAATCGACGCGCCTCGCCCTGCGCGCCCTCGAGGAGGAGGTCGGGGGCGACTCCCGGGTGCTCGACGCGGGGACCGGCTCCGGGATCCTGGCCCTCGCGGCCGCGGCGCTCGGCGCCCAATGGGCCGTCGGTTTCGACACGGACCTCGATTCCGTCCTCGTGGCGCGCGAGAATCTCCGCCGGCACCCGTTCGGCGCCCGCGTCCTCCTCTTCGCGGGACCGGTCGAGGCGGCCGAAGGGAAGTTCTCGATCGTCGTCGCGAACATGCTCCCCGAAGAGCTCGCCCCGATCCTGCCGGCGCTCTCGGCCCGCGTCGCCAAGGGGGGGAGGCTGCTGATCTCCGGCATCCCCGGGGGGCGCGAAGCGGAGGTCGCCCGCCGCGCACGGGGGCGCCGGTTTCGCCTCTCCTCCCGTTACCGCGAGAACGACTGGAGCTGCCTGTGTCTCTCCCGCGCGTCTTCGTAGGTCGGCTCCCCGGGCCGGGCGAGCGGGTCCGGCTCCCGGCGGAGGAGTCGGCGCACGTCCGCGCGCGGCGAGTCGAGGCGGGAGACCGCGTCGTCCTCTTCGACGGCGGAGGCGCCGAGGCGGTCGCCCGCGCCGTGCGCGTCTCCCGCTCCCGGGTCGAAGTCGAGGTCGAGGGGCGCGTCGAGCCGGCTCCGACCGGCCCCGAGGTGTCGCTTTCCGTCGCGGCGGTGCGCCTCGAGCGCCTGGCGTGGATCGCCGAGAAGGCGACGGAGCTCGGCGCCGCGCGCCTCATCCTCCTCGAGACCCGGCGCACGCAGCCTTTCCGCGCGGCCGCGGCCGCGCGAGGGCGCCTCGAGCGCGTGGCGCGCGCGGCGGCGAAACAGTGCGGGGCGGCGCGCTGGCCGATCCTCTCCGGCCCGGTGCCGGCCGCCCAAGCGTTCGCGGCGGAGACGTCGAAGCACCGCCTGCTGCTCGATCCCGGAGGAGCCCCGTTTCCGCCAGCGCTCGCGCCGGCGCCCGCGGCGCTGGCCGTCGGCCCGGAAGGGGGCTGGACGCCGGAGGAGATCGAGATTGCGCGCCGAGCCGGCTGGACGGCCGCGAGGCTTCCCGCCGGCGTCCTGCGCACCGAGACCGCCGCCGTCGCGGGGCTCGTCCTCCTCGCCGCGGCGCTCTCGCGCGGCGCCTCCGATCGCGGCACGTCGGTGTAATTGACAGCGCCGCGGTGAGCGGTGATACTGCCCGGGGCCGCCCGCCGCGCCTCGAAAATTCTCGGAGGTGACGCGATGTCGTACGACGACGTCAAGAAGGTCTGGATGAACGGGCGTCTGGTGGATTTCGCCGACGCGAAGATCCACGCCTTCTCCCACGTCTTCCACTACGGCTCGGCGATGTTCGAAGGCGCGCGCGTCTACAAGACGAGGAGCGGCCCCGCCGCGTTCCGGATCGAGGAGCACATCAAGCGGCTCTACGACTCCTGCAAGGTCTACCGCATGGAGCTGCCGTACTCCCCGGCGGATTTCCTCGACGCGATCTTCGAGACGATCCGCGCCAACGGCTACGAGGACTGCTACATCCGCCCGGTCGTCTACCGCGGCCTGGGCGCGCTCGGCGTCAACCCGTTCAAGAGCCCGATCGACGTCCTGATCGCGGTCTGGCGCTGGGGCAAGTACCTGGGCGACGAGGCGATCGAAGGGGGCGTGGACGTCTGCGTCTCCTCCTGGAACCGGATGGCGCCCAACACGTTCCCCGCGATGGCCAAGGCGACGGGGAACTACCTGAACTCCCAGCTCATCAAGATGGAGGCGATCACCAACGGCTACACCGAGGGCATCGCTCTCGACAGCGCCGGCCGGATCTCGGAAGGGAGCGGCGAGAACATCTTCCTGGTCTACGGCGGAAGGATCCTGACGCCGCCGCTCGCCGGCACGATCCTGCCCGGCATCACGCGCGACTCGATCATGACGATCGCCCGCGACGCCGGCTACACCGTCGTCGAGCAGCAGATCGCCCGGGAGATGCTCTACGTCGCCGACGAGGTCTTCTTCACCGGCACCGCGGCGGAGGTCACGCCCATCCGGTCGGTCGATCGCATCCCGGTCGGCTCCGGCCGGCGCGGCCCGGTCACCGAGCGGCTCCAGAAGGAGTTCTTCGGCCTGACGGCGGGGGAGATCGAGGACCGCTACGGCTGGCTGACGCCGGTGCCGGTCGAGGCGAGGGTCTAGCGAACGACTGAGGACTTGGGACCGAGGACTTCAGCGGTTTCCGCCGCCGTAAGTCTTACTCGGACAGTAGCTTCTAGAGTCCTCCGTCCACAGTCCACAGTTCTCCGTCGAGGAATTGTGCTTTCGCAGCCGCGGCAACCGGCGTAAACTTAACGCCCAAAAGGGGTTCAATCCATGCACATCAACGATCTGCTCAAGGTGGCGGTCGAGCGGAAGGCTTCCGACCTCCACCTGAAGGTGAGCGCGTTTCCCGTCATTCGCGTGGACGGGCAGCTCGTCCCCCTGACCGATACCCGCCGCCTGATGCAGGAGGACACGATCGCGATGGCGTTCTCGATCATGTCCGCCCGCCAGAAGGAAAAGTTCAAGAACGACCTCGAGATCGACATCGCCTACTCGGTGCCGAACCTGGGCCGCTTCCGCTGCAACATCTTCCAGCAGCGCGGCACGGTCGGCCTCGTGCTCCGCGTCATCCCCTCCCGGATCCTGACGGTCCGGGAGCTCCTGCTGCCGCCGGTGCTCGAGAAGATCTGCATGGAGCAGCGCGGCCTCGTCCTCTGCACGGGCACGACCGGCTCGGGCAAGTCCACCACACTCGCGGCGATGATCGACCACATCAACACGCTCCGAAACGAGCACATCGTGACGGTCGAGGACCCGATCGAGTTCCTCCACCGCGACAAGAAGTCGATCGTCAACCAGCGCGAGGTCGAAGTCGACACGAAGAGCTTCTCCGTGGCGCTCCGGAGCGCCCTGCGCCAGGACCCGGACGTCATCCTCGTCGGCGAGATGCGCGACTACGAGACGATCGAGACGGCGCTGCTCGCGGCCGAGACGGGCCACCTCGTCTTCTCGACCCTGCACACCCTCGACGCGACCGAGACCGTCAACCGCATCATCTCGGTCTTCCCGCCCCACCAGCAGAAGCAGATCCGGCTGCAGCTCGGCGCCGTGCTCAAGGCGGCCATCTCGCTCCGCCTGATGCCGCGGGCCGACGGGCTCGGGCGCGTTCCCGCGGCCGAGATCCTGATCCGCACGCAGTACATCCGGGAGTGCATCGAGAACAAGGAAAAGACGAAGTTCTTGAAGGACGCGATCCAGGCGGGGACTTCGCAGTACGGGATGCAGACGTTCGACCAGTCCCTCTACATCCTGTACAAGCAGGGGCTGATCACGCTCGACGAAGCGTTGAAGCGCGCCACCAACCCGAACGAGTTCAAGCTGAAGCTGCAGGGAATCCAGTCCACCTCCGACGTCGCGCGCGAGGAGATGGACTCCGAGCTCGAGGCGCCGGGCGAGTACGCCGCTGCGCCGGCCGAGGGGGAGGAATCCCCCTACGACTTCAGCAACCAGCCGCCCGCGGGCCGCTGACGCCGCGGCGGGCGGGAGACCGTGACCCGCCGGATCTCGAAGACGCCGGAGCCCGACTCCGCCGAAGCGGCCTACGCGCGCGGCGCGCGGCTCCTCGCGGTCAAGCCGCGCGGGCGCGTCGAGCTCTCCCGGGATCTCGAGCGGCGGGGCTTCGGGGCGTCGGCCGTCCGCGAGGCCGTCCGCCGTCTGGAGGAGGGCGGGTGGCTCGAAGACCTCGCCGCCGCCCGCTCGCTCGTGCGGATGCGCGCCGACCGCTACGGGCGTGGGCGCATCGCGCGGGAGCTCGCGGCGCGCGGCTTCGGCGTGGAGACGGCCGTCCGGGCGCTCGAGGAGCTCGACGCGGAGCGGGAATCGCGGTCGCTCTCCCGCGCGTTCGCGCGGGCCTGGAAGGCGGCGCGCGGCCGCCCGCTTCCGGAACGCCGCGCCCGCGTGCGGCGGGCGCTCCTCGCGCGGGGTTTCGCGCCCGAGGCGATTTCTGCGATGATCCACGGTTCCAATGAGATCGACGGAAGTCCGGGAGAGGTTTCTTAGCTACTTCGAGGGGAGCGGCCACCGGCGCGTCCCCTCCTCGTCCCTGATCCCCGCGGAGGACCCGACCCTCCTCTTCACCAACGCGGGAATGAACCAGTTCAAGGACGTCTTCACCGGGCGCGAGAAGCGCGACTACGTCCGCGCGACCTCCTCCCAGAAGTGCGTCCGCGCCGGGGGCAAGCACAACGACCTCGACAACGTGGGCTACACCGGACGGCATCACACGTTCTTCGAGATGCTCGGCAACTTCTCCTTCGGCGACTATTTCAAGGACGAGGCCATCCGGTTCGCCTGGGAACTCGTCACCGATCCCGACAAGGGGTATGGGCTCGACCCGGGCCGGCTCTGGGCCACCGTCTACACCGACGACGACGAGGCGGCGGCGCTCTGGGAGCGGCACCTGCCGAAGGAGCGCATCCGCCGGTTCGGCGAGGAGGACAACTTCTGGGCGATGGGGGAGACGGGGCCGTGCGGGCCCTGCTCGGAGCTCCACTACGACCAGGGTCCGGAGGTTCCGGGCGACGCGGAGCCGAACGGGGCGGGCGACCGCGTGCTCGAGATCTGGAACCTCGTCTTCATGCAGTTCGAGCGCGACGCGTCGGGGAAGATGACGCCGCTCCCGCGGCCGTCGGTCGACACCGGGGCGGGGCTCGAGCGCATCTCGGCGATCCGGCAGGGGGTGCACAACAACTTCGACACGGATCTCTTCCGACCGATCATCGCGGAGATCGAGCGGCTGTCCGGCCGCCGCTTCGTCGGCGGGATGGCTCCGGAGGACGCCCCGTTCCGCGTGGTCGCCGACCACGCGCGCACCGTCGCGATGCTCATGGGGGACGGCGCCGTCCCCTCGCCGGAGGGGCGCGGCTACGTCCTGCGGCGCATCATCCGCCGGGCCCTCCGGTACGCGAGGCACCTCGGGGTCGAGGAGCCGCTCCTCTCCCGCCTCGCGCCCGTGGTCCTCGGCCTCTTCGACGGGATCCACTTCCGCCGGTCGGGCGACGGCTACGTCGCCGAGGGGGCGGGGAACTATATCAATGTTGATATAGTCTTCGGGAAGACCCTCAGCGCGGAGGAGGAGCGCTTCCTCGAGACCCTCTCCTCGGGCGTCGAGCTCGTGGCCGGCGAGATCGAGCGCCTGCGGCGCGAGGGCTCCCGCCGGCTGCCCGGCTCCGCTCTCTTCCGCCTCTACGACACGCACGGCATCCCCGTGGACGTCATCGAGGAGATCGCCGCCGACGAGGGGGTCACCGTCGACCGCGAGGGCTTCGAAGCGGCGATGGAGGAGCAGCGGGCGCGCTCCCGGACGTCGGCGAAGTTCGAAGCCGCGGACGTGTCGGCTTTCGAGAAGCTCGAGCTCCCGGACGCGCACTCGGTCTTTCGGGGCTATCCCGAGCAGGACTTCGTCTCCCTCTCCGGGGCGCGCGTGGTCGGGCTCGTGCGCGACGGGCGGCCCGTCTCGAGCCTCGCGGCCGGGGAGACGGGCGACGCGGTCGCCGACCGGACCGTCTTCTACCCGGAGGGGGGAGGACAGGTGGCGGACACGGGGACGTGGACCTGGACCGCGGGCGAGGCCGAGGTCACCGACGTGCGCCGTCCGATCCCGAACCTGATCGCCCACCGCGTGCGCGTGGCGCGCGGGCGCCTCGATCTCGGCGCCTCCGTGGACATGGCGGTCCCGGAGTGGACGCGCCGGCGCACGCAGGCCAACCACACGGGGACGCACCTCTTGCATGCGGCGCTCCGCAAGGTGCTCGGCGCTTCGGCGCGGCAGATGGGGTCGCTCGTGGCGCCCGACCGCCTCCGTTTCGACTACGCGGCCGCGGCGGCCCCGACCTCGGCGGAGCTCGCGGAGGTCGAGCGCCTCGTCAACGAGGAGATCCTGCGCGACCGGCCGGTCTCGAAGGAGGTCATGGCGATGGAGGAGGCCCGCCGCAAAGGCGCCGACATGTTCTTCGGCGAGAAGTACGCCGAGCGCGTGCGGGTCGTCGAGGTGGGGGGATTTTCGACCGAGCTCTGCGGCGGATGCCACGTCGGGCGGACCGGCGAGATCGGGGCCTTCAAGATCGTCTCGGATCGCGGCCTCGCGGCGGGCGTGCGGCGCCTCGAAGCGGTCACGTCGCTCGGCGCCGTCGAGCTCCTGTCGCGCGACGAAGACGCATTGAACGCGATCGCGGCCGCGGCGCAGACTCCGCGCGAAGGGCTGCTCGACCGGGTCCGGGAGCGAGAGGAGAGGATCAAGGCGCTCGAGCGCGAGGTGCAGGCGCTGAAGCTCCGGCTGGCCTCGGGCGACGGCGGCGCGTCGGGCGAGACGGTGGACGTCGGCGGGATCGCGCTCGTGCGTCGGATCGCGCCGGGGCTCTCGATCCCGGAGCTCCGCAACCTGTCCGACACGCTCCGCTCGCGCATCAAGAGCGGCGTGGTCGTGGTCGGCACCTCCCACGAGGGGAAGACTTCGGTCGTCGCCGCGGTGACGCCGGACCTGACGGGCCGCCTGCCCGCCTCACGCATCGCCGCCCGCATCGGCAAGGCGCTCGGGGGGAGCGGCGGCGGCAAGGCGGACCTCGCTCAGGCCGGCGGGAAGAACGAGGAGCTCCTCCCGGCGGCGCTCGCGGAGGCCGAGGCGGCGCTTCGGGAACTCCTCTCCGAAGTCGCGTAGGCGCCGCGTTTGGCGGGGGCCGGCGAGAAGCGGCGGGGGGCGCTATAATGTCCGGACCGACCGCACCTTGCGACATCGCGCCATGAAGTGGAGAGGCCTCGTCGGCCTGGGGATCCTTCTCGCCACGACCCTGCCGGTGGAGGCCCGTGTGCGAGTGGCCCTCCGGGACGGCCGCCGCTTCGTCTACAACGACGGGATCGGCGAGTCGGTGCACGAGGCCCTCGGGAAGAGCGACGACTGGCTCCGCGCGCGGATCGCGCTGCCGTCGCTCTACGACGCGTTGATCGACGACACCGCGCGGGCGCACGCCGTCGATCCGAAGTTGGTCAAGTCGGTGATGCTCGTCGAGTCCGCCTTCAACCCGGCGGCGGTCTCGCGCAAGGGGGCGCGCGGCCTGATGCAGCTGATGCCCGAGACGGCCCGCCAGCACGGGGTCGAGAACAGCTTCGACCCGGCGGACAACATCCGGGGCGGGACCCGCCACCTCGCCTACCTGTTCGGCGTCTTCGGCAACGACCTGCCGCGCGTGCTCGCCGCCTACAACGCGGGGGAGACGGCGGTGCAGCGCTACGGCGGGATCCCGCCTTACGACGAGACGCGCCTCTACGTCCACAAGGCGCTGACCGCCTACTACGGCAAGGCGCCGGAGGGGCTCGCCCCCGCGGCGGCCCCGCGCGCGCCGAAGGGAAAGCCGGTGCGCGTGACGCGCGACGAGAACAACCGGGTCGTGCTGACGACCGAGCCCGCCCGGCGCACGCCGGGCGGCGGCGGCCGCTAGGCCGGGAGCGAGGCGTGGCGCGAGCGACCGGCGACACCTCTTCCGTCGATCAGGGCGTCTTCCTCGTCCACCTGATCCGCGCGCGCAAGAGCCTGCGCGAGGGGAAGCTCGACGCGGCGCGGCAGGAGATCGAGCAGGCGCAGATGCTG
The DNA here is from genome assembly GCA_963707935.1 of uncultured Acidobacteriota bacterium. Taxonomy (GTDB): domain Bacteria; phylum Acidobacteriota; class Thermoanaerobaculia; order UBA5066; family Gp7-AA6; genus DATBFU01. The sequence goes on from CAVPRN010000005.1 coordinate 757,653, forward strand.
CGCCCCGAGGACGAAGACGTCCTGAACCTCCTCTCGATCGTCGAGTTCAAGCGCGGCAACTTCCGGGAAGCGGCCGAGGCGGCGAGGGGCCTGCTGGCGAAGAGCCCGGACTCCGCGGTCCCCCATGCGAACCTCGGGCTGATCCTCTTCAAGGAAGGGAAGCTCGAGGAGGCCGAGAAGGAGCTCTCGCGCGCCGTCGAGATCAAGCCCGACCACGCCCGCAGCCACCTGTATCTCGGGCTCCTCTACAAGGACCGCGGGAAGCTCGGCCTCGCGCTCGAGCACTTGAAATTCGCGGGCGCCAAGAAGCTCGTGCGCGAGATCGAAGAGACCCTGCGCGGCGGGCCGAAGGCCGCCGCGGAGCGGGCGTCGTCCGATCGCGCGCGGGGTGCGGAGCTCCCGCCGTTCCTGTCCGACGCGGAAACCGAGTCGGCTTCCGTCGCCGAGGCGCCGGCTTCGAAGACGCCGACCCGCCCGGTCCTGAGACTCGCCTCCTCCGCCGATACGACCGAGACGGCCTCGCCGCCGCCGTCGGAGGCGGAGCCCTCGCGCGAGACCGCCCCGCCGCTCGCCGAACCCGAGGCCGAGCCGTCGGCCGAGCCGGCCCCCTCGGAAACGGGTGTCTGGTCCGAGGAGATCGCCGCCGAGAAGCCGGTCCAGGGCCACCCGCTCTTCGTCGTGCGCGCCGACGGCGCGCTCGAAATCGCCTCGCCCGGCGTCGTCTACGTGCGCAAAGGGTCGGTCGTCTGGTACAGCGGCAACGTCCGCTTCACGGCGGAGCAGGCGTTCCGGGGCACGCGGCTCGAGTCGATCCTGCGCGCCGACGGGCGCGGCTACCTCTTCGTGAACGATCCGGGGCGGCACGCTTTCCGTCGGGATCTCGCGGGCCAGGCGCTGTCGCTCGAAGGGAGCCGCCTGCTCGCCCTCGACCACGGCCTCTCCTTCCGGCTCGAGCCGATCCACGACTTCCGGATGAACCGGCGCGTGGACATCCTGCGCATCCAGGGCAACGGCAGCGTCATCCTCTCGGTCACCGGGCCGCTCCTCGCGCACGACGTCACGGCGGAGTTCCCACTGATCGTCTCGGCCAACGACCTCGTGGCCTGGAGCGGGCACCTTCTTCCGTCCGTCCTCGAAGACCGTTTCCTCGAAGAGGTCATGCAGCCCGACTCGGCGAGCGCGCCGAAGCTCCGCTTCGAGGGGGAGGGCACGATCCTGACCGAGCCGCCGCGCCCTCGGAGGCGCTCGAGCGACCGCGGGACGAGCGGCGCCGCCGACCGCCGGCGGGTGTAGCCTCCGGACTTAGCGCGAAATCTGAGGCCGCGCACCTTCTCGGCCGGCGAAGGCCGAGAGGCGCTCCGCGGCCTCCTCGAGAGCGCGCTCGACCGTGCCCGACTTCTCGTGCTCGCAGTAGAGCCGGATCATCGGCTCGGTTCCCGAGAGCCGGTGGAGGAGCCACCCGCGCCCGTCGAAGACGTACTTGACCCCGTCGAGATCCGTAACCGCGGTGACCGGCTCGCCCGACACGCGATCGGGCGGAGCGCTCCGGACCTCCTCGAGAAACGCCCGGATCACCGGGACCGGCAGATACACGTCGCGCCGCCCGTAGGCGAAGTCGCCGAACTCGCGCGAGAGGTCCCGGAGGGCCTCCTCGAGATTCCGGCCCGAGAGGGCGAGGCTCTCCAGCAGCACGAGCGCGGCGAGGACTCCGTCGCGCTCGGGCAGGTGGAAGGCGAAGGCGTAGCCGCCGCTCTCTTCGCCTCCCGCCGCGACTTCGCCCCGGACCATCCGCTCGGCGATGTGCTTGAAGCCGATCGGCGTCTCAAAGAGGCGCGCGCCGAGCGCCGCCGCCACGCGGTCGATCAGGACCGACGTCGAGAACGTCCGCGCGATGCCCCCCGAAAGCCCGCGCCGGCGGAACGCGTGGAGGAGGAGGAGCGCCAGGATCCGGTGTGGCGAGACGAAGTCGCCTTTCCGGTCGAGGACGCCCAGTCGGTCGGCGTCGCCGTCGTTGGCGACGGCGAGGTCGAGCCGCTCCGCGCGGACGCGCTCCGCGGCGGCGCCGAGGTTCGCCCCGATCGGCTCGGGGTGCACGCCGCCGAAGAGCGGATCGCGCTCGCAGCGGAAAGCGAGGACGCGCGTCGAGCCGCCGGCGACGATCTCCGGCAGGAGAGAGCCCGCCGCCCCGTGCATCGCGTCGGCGAGGACCGCGAGCCCCGCCTTCCGGATGGCCGGGAGATTCACGAGCGAGGCGAGGCGCTCCCGGTATGGGGTGTAGAGATCGAGCGTCTCGACGGCTCCGGGGCGCGCGGCCTCGAGCGCGGGCCTGCCGATCTCGCCCGCGACGGCCTGGTACGTCTCCGGCGGCGCGCTCCCGCCGAAAGCCGCCTTGATCTTGTAGCCGTTGTAGGCGCCCGGGTTGTGGCTCGCGGTGATCGCGACCCCCGCGGCGAGCCCGAGCCGGCGGACGTGCCAGGAGACGGCCGGCGTCGGGATGGGGCGGTCGGAGAGGAGGACCCCGATTCCGGCGCGCGCGAGCTCCTCGGCCGCGGCGGCGGCGAGCTCGGGGGAGAGAAACCGCGTGTCGTAGCCGACGGCGACGCGCTTCGGCTCCGAAGCGGCGGCCGGGCCGAGCCAGCGCGCCGTGGCCCGCGCGACCGACCGGATCTCGTCGAACGTGCAGTCTTCGGCGAGCAGGCCTCGCCAGCCGTCGGTGCCGAGGTGGAGGCTCAAGGATTCGTCGGCAGCGTCGTGGAGGCGAGCGCGGAGAGGCGCTCCGGCGTGTAGCCCATCCGGTCCAGGAAGTCCGAGGCTCGGGCGAATCGGAAGCCGCGGCGCGACAGGCCGTCGAGAAGCTCGGGCACTCGCGGGGCGACCGGGTCCTCGCGGTCGCTCCCGAGGTGGAGCAGGATGATGCCGCCGCTCTCCGCGTTGACGACGAGGCGCTCGACGACGCGGCCCGCGCTCCGATAGGACCGGGCCGCCGGATCGCTCACCCAGTCGAGGCCGTCCAGGCCCGCCCGTCCTCCCGTCCACCCGACGTGCCAGTACCCCTCGCGCGCCGCCCATCCGCGGATCTCCGCGTTGTGCTCGCCGAAGGGCGCCCTCCAGAGCGGCGCCATCGTCCGGCCGGTCGCTTCCCGGTAGGAGTCCGCCGCCGACCGGAGTTGCCGGGCCAGGAACTCGCGATCCACGTCCGGGCGGGTGGCTTGCCGGCCGTCCCGGGCATAGGTCGTCAGGTGCGGATGCGTGTCCGTGTGGTTGCCGACTTCGTGTCCGTCGGCCGCGACGCGCCGCGCGATCTCCGGGTCGCGTCGGATGAACTCGCCCGTCAGGAAGATCGTGGTGCGGATCCCGCGCTCGCGCAGGGCATCCAGGATCTGCCGCGCCCCGCGGCTCGTGGAGCCGGCGTCGAAGGAGACGACGACTTCGTTCCGGTCGAGCGGGCCGCGGGTCAGGTCCGGAGCGGAGAGGCCGCCCGCATCCGCTCGCCGGGGCGCGGGGGGACGCGCGGCCGCGGCAGGCGGCGCCGCAGGCGGTGGCGGAAGCGCGGCGGCCGGGCGCGACGGCCGAGCCGGCGCCGCCGCTGGAACCGGGGGCGCCGCGGCGTCGGGAGGCGCCGTCGTCTCGACGACCGTTTCCGGCGAGAGCGCGAGATAGGCGGCGCGGTAGGGCCCCGGCGGACGGATCCCGTCGAAGACGAAACGTCCCTGCGTCACGGTCGCCGTCGCGAGGAGCCCCGAGGGACCGAAGAGGAGGACGGCGCCGCCGGTCGTGGCGCTGCCTTCGACGCGGGCGCCGGCCGCCCCTTCGGTCACGGATTCGATCCGCGCCGTCGGCCCGCGGCGGAGCGGCGGCGTCGAAGGCTGGAGGTTCAAGCGGTCGAGCTGGCCGACGGTCCGCAGCGCCATCAGCATCGGCGCGGCGACTCCCAGGGTCACGAGGGCGAGCGCCAGGCGCGGCGGCACGGGGCGGGAGAGCCGCTCGCGCACGGGGCGCCAGAAGGCGAGGCGCCCGTCGTCGCGCGCGCACCGCGGCGAACAGTAGACGTGCCCCCGCATCTTGAGCTCGCAGAGCCGGCAGATCGCCTTGCGGCAGTACCGGCAGCCCCGGTGGGCCCGGCGCCCCGGGTGGACGGGGCAGGGGAGATCCATGCAGGTATTATGCGGACTCGGCGGTCGGCAGTCGACAGGAGACGTCGGAAATCCCGAACCGGAGATTGCAGCCGCCCGACTCGATGAAGCTGAACCTCCCCAACTCCCTCACCCTCCTGCGCATCTTCCTGGTCCCGTTTCTCGTGGTCGTCCTCCTGACGAAGTTCGACGGGCGGGAGACCGTCGGCCTCTTCCTCTTCCTCTTCGCCACGGCGACGGACTTCCTCGACGGCTGGCTCGCCCGGCGGCGGGGGCAGATCACGACCCTCGGCACGCTGCTCGATCCGATCGCCGACAAGCTGTTGATCTCCGCAGTCTTCATCTCCCTCGTCGAGCTCGGGCTCGCCCCGTCCTGGATGGTGGTCATCATCGTCGGGCGCGAGTTCGCCGTTTCGGGGCTCCGCGCGATCGCCTCGAGCCAGGGGATCGTGATCCCGGCTTCGGCCTGGGGCAAGGCGAAGATGTTCACCGAGATCGTGGCGGCCTCCCTCCTGATCCTCGCTCTGCGGCACGAGATGTTCGCCGTCCCGGGCAAGGCGGCCCTGTGGATCGTCGTCGCGGTCGCGCTGATCTCCGGGCACGCAGTACTTCGCGCGCTTTCTCCAGCGCGTCACGTCGTTCGAGGGCCTGCCGCCGCCGGAGTAACCGTCGCCTTCGCTTCGCTCGGGATCTGCGCGCAGCGCCCGGGGCTCGTCCAGAATGGCTTGAGAACCGCGCTGCGCGCACCGGCGCTCGGCTCGGCCAAAGGGCCTCGACCGAGCGCCTGATCCCTCGCTCGCTCCGGCTCCCGCGGCGCGCGGACGTCCTCCGCTGCCCTCGCGGAGATTCCGCGCGCCGCGAGCAGGAAGACAGATGCCGGCGAATCTCGTCTCCTCTTCGCCCGGTGACCCGCTAAAGAATGCGCCGCAGGGATCCGCCGGTTGGCCCTCCGGCGTAGGGGCGGGGCTTGTCCCCGCCCGGCGGGAATGGCGTGCCGAGGCGACTGGATCGCCGGGCGGCCGCGAGGGCCGCCCCTACCCCGAAGGCGTCACGACCGTTTCCGCAGCAGGAACCGCCAGATCGGCCGCCCCTCGGCGCGGTACTTGATCTCGTAATTCGTCCGGGGAGGCTCGGGTCTCGACGCCCAGTCGATCCGCTCGAACTCCGGCACCGTCTCGAGCAGGGGGTCGATCGAGGCCGCGTAGTCGGGATGGTCGGTCGCGATCCGGAGCGTCCCCTCGGGCTCGAGGCGCGAAGCCAGGAGCGCGAGCCCCAGGCCGTCGAGCAGACGCCGCTTGCGCTGCCGTTTTTTCGGCCAGGGATCCGGGAAGTAGACGTGGAAAGCGCGAACCGAGGCGGGCTCGAGCGCCCGCTCGACGAAGCGCCGGCCGTCCGCGCGCATCACGCGGACGTTTGGCGCCCCGAGGCGCGCGACGCGCTCGTGGCAGATCCGGTAGTAGGCGAGGGAGAGCTCGAGCCCCAGGAAGTCGTGCGCCGGTGTGCGCCGGGCGGCCTCGATCAGGAAGAGCGCTTTTCCGCTGCCGACCTCGACTTCGAGCGGGGCGCGGCGCCCGAAGACCGCCTCGGCGTCGAAGGGCTCGTCGCTCCGAAGCTCCTCGTCGGGAGAGGCCGGGAACCGGCCGCCGGCGCCGCCGGCCATCCTCAGCCGAGGCGCTCGCCGACCGTCTGCGCGAAGGCGCGGGTGCCGGCGGTGCCGCCGACGTCGGGCGTACGGATCCCGGCCGCGAGCGTCGCGAAGAGGGCGCTGCGGACCCTCTCCGCGGCGTCGGGGAGCTCCAGGTGCTCGAGCATCAGGATCGCGGAGAGCAAGAGCGCCGTCGGGTTCGCCTGGTCCTTCCCGGCAATGTCCGGGGCCGTCCCGTGCACGGCCTCGAAGATCGACGTGCGCGCGCCGATGTTCGCCCCCGGCACGAGGCCGAGGCCGCCCACGAGCCCGGCGGCGAGGTCCGAGACGATGTCGCCGTAGAGGTTTTCGAGGAGGAGGACGTCGAACCGCTCGGGGTTCATCACGAGGCGCATGCACAGGGCGTCCACGATCCGATCGTCGGCGGCGATGTCCGGATAGTCCGCCGCGACCCGGCGGAAGCAGTCGAGGAAGAGCCCGTCGGAGAGCTTCATGATGTTCGCCTTGTGGACGGCCGTCACGCGGCGCCGGCCGTGACGCCGCGCGTAGTCGAACGCGTAGCGCGCGATGCGCGTCGAAGCGACCTCCGTGATGATCTTCAGGGACTCGACGACGCCGGGGACGACAATGTGCTCGAGGCCCGCGTAGAGGTCCTCCGTGTTCTCCCGGATGACGACGAGATCCACCCCTTCGAAGCGGGAGGAGATCGACGGGACGTTCTTCACGGGGCGCAGGTTCGCGTAGAGGTCGAGCGCCTGGCGCAGGCGCACGTTCACCGAGACGAAGCCTTTCCCGATCGGGGTGCCGACGGGCCCCTTCAGCGCCACGCCGCGGCGCGCGATGGCCTCGACGACGCGCGGGGGCAGCGGGTCGCCTTCGAGCCGCTCCGCCTCGCGCCCGACGACGGCTTCCTCGAAGACGAGGGGAGCGCCCGCCTTCTCGAGGATCGAGACGACCGCGTCGGACACTTCGGGCCCGATCCCGTCGCCGCGGATCAAGACGACGGTCCGATTCATCGGCTCTTCCGATCCCCCGATGACCCGATCTCCCGATGTCCGGATTCCTTCGTCTCCCGATGCCCCGATTCCTTCAGGATCATCCGGACCTGGCGGATCGCGGTCGGGGTGGCGTCCTCGATCACGAAGTCGGCGAATCGCCCCTTCCATTGCTCTCCCTTGCGGGGGATCCGGCCGAAACGGAGCAGGAGGTGGCCGGCGATCGTCTCCGCTTCGTCGCGCGGGAGGTCCACGCCGAACTGCTCCTTCACGTCCTGCAGGCGAAAAGTCCCTTCGAGCACGTAGGTGCGCTCGCCGGCCGGGACGAAGCCCGCCGTCTCCTCCTCGTCGAACTCGTCCTGGATGGGCCCGAGCAGGGCTTCGATCGCGTCCTCGATCGTGACGATGCCGGCGGTGCCGCCGTGCTCGTCCACGACGACGGCCATGTGCTTGCGGCCCCGGCGCATCTCCCGGAAGAGATCTTCGGCGCGCTGGAACTCCGTTATGAGGAACGGGGGATCGAGGTGGTCGGTCAGCCGGAAATGGGCCTCCTCCTCGTCGGTCAGGTCGAAGAGGTCCTTGGCGTGGAGGATGCCGACGACGTTGTCGAGGTTGCTCCGATAGACCGGCACCCGCGAGAACTTATGCTCCTTCAGGACCAGGCGCACGTCCTCGAAGCGCGCGGTGTCCGGGAGCGCCACGACCCGCGTGCGAGGCACCATGAGATCCCGGACCGTCCGGTCTCCGAACTCGAGGATCTTGTGGAGGAGACGGCGCTCTTCCGGGGCGATCGTGCCCTCGGCCGCGCCCAGGTTGATGACGCTCTTCATCTCCTCTTCCGTCAGCGTCGGCACGCGTTCCGGAATGCCGAAGAGCCGGAGGGCCCGCGTCGTGAGCCGGACGCAGACGGTCACGACCGGCGACAGGACCTTCATGATGAACGTGAGCGGCCCCGCCACCGCGCGCGAGATGGCGACGGGCGAGGCGGCCCCGATCGCCTTCGGCGTCATCTCGGCGAAGACGAAGAGGGCGACGGTCGAGAACGCGATCGCGAGCGGGACGCCGTACTTCTCGCCGATCCAGTTGGTGGCGAGCGCCGTCGCGAGCGCCGAGGCGGAGCTGATGAACAGGTTCTGCCCGATCAGGATGGTCGCGAGGAGCCGCGGCGTCTGCGCCTTCAAGTCCCGGATCTGCCTGGCCTTCGGGTCGCCGGTCTCGCGCATGCGCTGCATGTCGATGCGGCCGAGCGAGACGAGCGCCGTCTCGGCTCCGGCGAAGAATGCCGAGAGCGCCAGAGAGAGGAGGAGGAGGGCGAAGAACGAGGCGGATTGCAGGTCCATCGGGCGAGTCCTTTCGGCAGAGCGCGAGCGGAAGTCTATCCGTCGGCGGGCAGCCGCGCCGCGGCCCAGGCGGCCGCGTCGGAGAGGCCGCTCTCGGCGACGCGCGCGGCGCGCGAGAGCGCTCCGGCGAGCTCCCGCGCCCCCGAGGCTCCGGCCGATGCGGCGGCGTTGCGCTGGAGGCCGCGGCGGCCGGCGCGATTCAACGCGGATCGGCCGAACCGGCGGCGCCACTGCCCGGGCCCCATCGCGAGCCACTCGGCGCGCGTGGGAGGCGCGTCGTCGGCGGGGGAGGCGCTCTCCGCGGATGGCGTCGCGGGCGAGGCCCCCGGCGCCTCGTTCCACGGGCAGACCTCCTGGCACACGTCGCATCCGAAGACGCGGTCTCCCAGCGCCGCCTTGACCGCGTCGGGCATCGGCCCGCGGTGCTCGATCGTCCAGTAAGCCAGGCATCGGCCGGCGTCGAGGACTCCGGGGGCGACGAAGGCCTGCGTGGGGCAGGCGCGCAGACAGCGCACGCAGGAGCCGCACCGATCGGCGATCGGCTCGTCGGGCGGCAGGTCGAGGTCCGTCAGGATCTCGGCCAGGACCAGCCAGGAGCCGCGCTCGGGATCGATCAGGCATCCGTTCTTGCCGATCCAGCCGAGCCCGGCGGCCGCCGCGAAGGAGCGCTCGCAGAGGGGCGTCGTATCGACGCAGACGCGATGGCGGAAAGGCGCTCCCGACTCGCCGCGCCGAAGCCGCGGCCACGCGCTCGGCGCGCCGGCGGAGGCGGCCGTGGTAGTCGGCGCCGCGCGCGTATCGCGCGACGCGCGATCCGTCGGGGGCCTCGAAGGGAGCGGCCGGGTAAGCGTCGGAGAGGCAGACGATCGAGCGGGCTCCGGGCAGGAGGCTTCCGGGATCCGAGCGGGCCTCGCGCGTGCGCTCGAGATAGGCCATCGAGGCGTGCCGTCCGGAAACGAGCCAGTCGCGGAAGCGGCCGAAGAACGGAGGCTCGCCCGCTCGCGCGATCCCCGCGCGCAGGAATCCCTCGCGGCGGGCCTCTTCGCGGAGCACCCGGGCGGCGAGGAGGCGGTCCGGGCCGGTCGACGTCACCGAAAACGATGCTAGCAGGGAGCGGAGAAGCGTCTTCTCGTCGAGCCTGCTGTAGGATCGCGCCGCGAGGATCCGCTGGCGTCACCCGATCGCTTCTATCCCCGCGTCTTCGGCCTGGCCATCGCCGCCACGCTCGGCTATTTCCTTCTCCGGATGGTCGAGCCGTTCCTCGAGCCCGGCCTCTGGGCGGCCCTGATCGCGTTCATGCTCTTTCCGGTCAATCGGAAGATGCGCGCCTGGCTCAAGGGCGGGAAGGGACGCGCGGCGGCGCTGCTGACCGCTCTCGTGCTCTTGGGCCTCGTGGTCCCGGCGCTGCTCGTGGGCTACGCGTTCTTCGACCAGGCGATCGAGCTCGGCCACGGGCTCTCCGCGGCGGCCACGCGCTACCGGATCGCCGGGGTCGAGGATCTCCTGCGAGTGCCCGTCGTCGGGCAGGGAATCGCCTGGGCCCAGGAGCACTTCGGGCTCGAGCCGGCGAAGGTGCAGACCTGGCTCGTGGACACCCTGCGAAACGTCGTGACCTGGGTGCTCTCCCGGGGACGCTCGGCGATCGCCGGCGCCTTCGGCCTGGTCGCGGGCCTCTCCCTGATGCTCTTCCTCCTCTTTTTCTTCTTTCGCGACGGCGACGCAGGTGTCGAGCGGCTCTGGCGCCTGGTCCCCCTGGACGGCGCGCGCAAGCAGCGGCTCGCGAGGCACATCGCGGGCGTCACGCGGGCGGTCTTCGCCGGAACGGTCGTCACGGCGGCCGTCCAGGGAGTCCTCGTGGGGGCCGGCTTCGCGATCGTGGGCCTGCCGTCTCCCGTGGTCTTCGGCGCCCTGACCGCCATGGCTTCGTTCGTCCCGATCGTCGGGACGGCGATCGTGCTCGCGCCTGCCGTGATCTATCTGGCCAGTCTCGGCGTGTGGTGGAAGACGATCTTCCTTCTCGTTTGGGGCGTCGCCGTCGCGGGGAGCGCGGACAACGTGCTCCGTCCGATCCTCATCTCGGGCCGCGCGGAGATCGGCACGCTGGCGGCCTTCGTCGGGGCCGTGGGCGGGCTCGCCGCGTTCGGGCTCATCGGCCTCTTCATCGGCCCGGTTCTGATGGCGCTCGCGCTCGCGCTGACCGAATTCGCGGAGGAGGCGAGCGGCGCGGCCGAGGCGCGCCCGGACGTCGGCCGGGCCTTGACCGGCCGCGCGCGGGGAGGTCCGTGAGCAGGGAGAAATCGCTCGAGGAGGAGCTCGCCGAAGAGATCCGGGACGCGGTGCGCCGCGCGGCGCCGCCGGCTCGGGAGGAGGAGGAGGTCGCCCCGACCGAGCGCGATCCGCTGCGGCTCGCCGAGGAGCATCTGACGCCGGTGGTCCCGCCGGGCGCGCGGCTCTCCGGCGTCAAGACGGCCCTGCTCCGCGGCCTGCGCTTTCTCTGGCGCGAACAGGTCTCCTTCAACGCGCTCGCGCTCGAGGCCCTGCGGCGCCTCCGGCACGATTGGGACGCGCGGTTCGCGGCCTTCCACGAGGCGGCGGAGCGGGAGACCGCCGCCGCGCGCCGGCGGGCCGCGGTTCAGGACGCGCGCCTGGCGGCGATCGAAGCTTCGGGAGGAGCATCGCGGCCGGCCGGGGCAGGCCACGGCTGCGCCGGCGAACGAGGGACTGCTCCCTCCGGCGTCTACAGCCTCTTCGAGGAGCGCTTCCGCGGCTCTCCGGAAGCGATCGCCGAGAACCAGCGCTTCTACGTCGAACTCGTGCGCGAGGCCCCCGGCCCGGTCCTGGACGTCGGCTGCGGGCGCGGAGAGTTCCTGCGGCTCCTGGTGGAGGCCGGGATCGCGGCCTCCGGCGTCGAGTCGAATCCCATCTCCGTGCGGATGTGCCGCGAGGCGGGGCTGTCGGTCGAGGAGGGGGATGCCGTCGGCCATCTCGGCGCGCGGCCCTCCGCCAGCCTCGGCGCCGTCGTGGCGTTCCAGGTGGTCGAGCACTGGACCTCCGCGCAGACCTTCCGTTTCCTCGCGGAGGCGCGCCGGGCGCTCCGCCCCGGAGGCGTCCTCGTGGCGGAGACGATCAACACCGACTCGCTCTCCGCGCTGCGGGCGTTCTTCCTCGATCCGACCCACGTGCGGCCCGTGCCGCCGGCGGCCCTGGCGTTCCTCGCGGAAGCGGCGGGTTTCTCCGACGTCTCGATCGAGTATCGGGCGCCGCTTCCACCCTCGGAACGGCTGACCGAGACCTCCGAGAACGACGCGAGGCTGAACCGGCTCCTCTACGGGCCGCAGGACTACGCGCGTCATCGCGAGGAGGAATTGAATCATCGAGGGATTGGCCAGTCGGATCATTGGGGATTGCGTCACTGATCCGATCGAGTCGAGGACCGATCAATCTCAATGACTCAATGACCCGATGACTCAATGATCCAATGACATCAATGACCCGAGCCCCCCGCGTCCTCGTCCTCGCCGTCCAGAGTCCCTTCTCCCACGGGGGCGCCGAGAAGCACGTCCGGCGCCTGACGGAGGAGCTGTCGCGGCGCGGTGTCGAAGCCGATCTCGTGACGCTGCCCTTGATCGAGCGCGATCGGTTCGACCTCGTGCGGAGCGCCCTCGCGTGGCGGATGCTCGACCTGACGGAGGTCGGCGCCCGGCCCGTGGACGCCGTCATCGCGACCCGCTTCCCGAGCTATGCGGCGCGACACCCGAACAAGGTCGTCTGGCTTATCCACCAGTACCGGCAGGCCTACGACCAGTTCGGCTCGTCCTACAGCGACCTGACCGCGTCCGCGGAAGACCGGCGCACGCGCGAGGCGATCGCCGAGATCGACCGCGTCGGACTGACCGAAGCGCGCCGGGTCTTCGCCAACTCGCGAACGGTGGCCGAACGGCTCCGCCGGCACAACGGCATCGCGAGCGTTCCGCTCTACCATCCGCCGCCGCTCGCCGGCCGGTATCGCGCGGGTCCCTTCGGCGACTACGTCCTCTCGGTCGGGCGCTTCGACCCGTGGAAGCGCACCGACCTCCTCGTCCGCGCGCTCGCCGGCGCGCCTTCGGTTCGGCTGACGCTCGTGGGGCGGGGCCCCGACGAGGAAATACTGCGAAAGCTCGCGCGGGAGCTTCGGGTCGACGACCGGATCCGCTTCGTGGCGGAGGCGACGGACGACGAGCTCCTCGACCTCTACGCGGGCGCGCGCCTCGTCGCCGTGGCCCCTTCGGGGGAGGACCTGGGCTACGTCCCGCTCGAAGCGTTTCTCTCCGGGAAGCCCGTTCTCACGACCGACGACGCGGGCGGGCCGCTCGAGTTCGTGCGCGACGGCGAGACGGGGTTCGTCGTCCCGCCGAAGGCCGAGGCGCTCGGGGCGGCCCTCGAAGTCGCCTGGGGCCGGCCGGAGACGCTCGCGAAGCTAGGCGAGTCCGGGCGGCGCCGCGCCGCCGCCCTCTCGTGGGACGACGCGGTCGGGGCCCTGCTTGCGGCCGCGGGGATCTCGCCCCGATGATCGATCGCGAAGTCCTCGACCGACTGGCGGCGGAGACGAGCCGGGACCTCGCGGAGCTCGGAGTCCGTCCGGGCGACCGCGGCTGGATTCGGCTCCATGCCGAGTCGATCGCGAGCCTCGCGTCCCCCTCGCGGGCGCGGCCCGGCTTCGTCGAGCGGCTCTATCGCCTCGCCCGCAGGGCGGCCCGCACGGCCAGGTAGCCGGCCAGGATCCCGTCCTCGAAGTGAAAGTCGGGGTTGGCGGCGAGCTTCGCGTGGTCGTGCGGCTGCAGTAGGTCCTCGGGCGTGATCTCCGGGTCGATCCGCCGCGCGATCTCGAGGAGGCGCGCGCGCTGACCCGAGATCATCTCCTCGATCAGGTCCTCGACCCCCCCGCTCATCGCCGCGCCCGGCCCCGTCCGGCCGAACCCGGCCAGACCACGACCCGGTTGCGCCCTCTCGCCTTGGCCCGATAGAGCGCCTGGTCGGCGTGGGACAGGAGCTGCGGGCGCTCGCTCCGCTCCTCCGCGCCGGCGACGCCGGCCGAGACCGTGGCGCGGAACGTGTCGCCTTCCCACTCGAACTCCTGGCGCCGCAAGGCCCGCCGAATCCGCTCCGCCACGGCGCTCGCGGAGTCGGCCGTCGACTCCGCGAAGAGCACGGCGAACTCCTCGCCGCCGTAGCGGCAGGCCACGTCCGACGAGCGGATCTCCTTCCGCACGATCTCGCCGAACCGCCGAAGGACGCGGTCCCCGGCCGCGTGTCCCATCGTGTCGTTGATTCCCTTGAACCGGTCGAGGTCGAAGATCGCGACGGCGAGCGGCGTGCCGTAGCGCTCGCGGCGCGCCCACTCCTCGGTCAGGCGCGTCTCGAAGTAGCGGCGCGAGGCGAGGCCGGAGAGCTCGTCGGTGACCGCGATCTTCCAGTTTCGCGACGCGTGGAGCGCGGCGGTCAGCGGCGCGAGGAGCGCCCGGATCTCCCCCTTGGCGCGGTCGTCGATCGGCGAGTCGCTCGCGAGGTCGAGGTGCGCCACGAGACGGTCGCCGGAATAGAGCGGCAGTCGCAGCTGGCGCGTGGACGGGCCGCCGGAGAGCAGGTCTCGCGGAGCGAAAGAGAGGCCGGTCTCCGTCGCGGTCAGCCCTCTGACGCGCGGGGCGTCCACGGGACGGCCGCGCCACGGGTTCTCGGGATCGCGCCGCGGGGCCCGTTGCCCCGGCTCCCCGCCGATCGCCCAGACCTCTTCGACGCGGCCGGCGTCGTCGATCGTGTAGAGGTCGAACCGCGAGACGGGGAGGAGCTCGGAGACGGCGTCGAAGGCACGCCGCAGGATCGTGTCGGGGTCCGGGGACTCCGCGAGCAGGTGCGTTTCGCGCTCCCGCGCGGCCAGGCGCTCGGAGAGACGCGCCGCGCGAGCGCGGGACGAGAGGGCCTCGATCGCGAGGAGGATCGCCGAGGCCGCGAGCACGATCTCGGCCCAGAGCGGGAGCACGGGAGTCAGTTTACAGGTCGCGAATCGGCGCCACGAAAAAGGCCCCCTCTCGGGGGCCTCGAGGTTCGATCGAAGCGGACCCTACTGCTTCGGGGCTCCGGGTGTGGTCGTGGCCGTCGTCGTCGTCTCGGTGGTCGTCGTCGTGGTCATCGTCGACTCGGTGCTCGTCGCCGTGCCGGTCTCCTCGACGACTGCCGGGGCCTCGGTCGTGGTCGTGGTCTCGGTCGTCGTCTGCTCGGCCTTCTTGCAGCCCGTCAAAAGGGCCGTGCCGAGCACGACCGCCAGGCCCAGGGTCCAGAATTTCTTCATAAACGTCTTCTCCTTCTTTCGTCTCCCGCCTTTTTGGCGCAAAAAATTCCGGCGAGAAAAAACGAGGCGGAATGATATCCCATCGCCCCCCTCTGTCAACAGGTATCCCGCCTCGACGCCGGAGGTTTCCCCGACTATCCTTCGTGGGCGGGCCGCCGCCGGGGGAGAACGAGGAAACCATGTTCGAGGGGCTGGGAGAGCGCATCCAGGGGGTGTTCAAGGAGCTCCGCGGCGAGGGGCATCTGACGGACTACCATCTGGAGACGGCTCTCCGCCAGATTCGCCTCTCGCTGCTCGAGGCGGACGTGGCCCTGCCGGTCGTCCGCCAGTTCATGGCCCGCGTCAAGGAGAAGACGGTCGGCGCGAAGGTCCTCCAGCAGCTCTCGCCCGCGCAGGAGGTCACCCGGATCGTGCGGGACGAGCTGACGGCCCTGCTCGGTGGCCGTCCGGCCGCCCTCGATCTCTCCGGCCGGCCCGCCGTCCTCGCGGTCGTCGGCCTGCAGGGCTCGGGCAAGACGACGTCGGCGGCCAAGCTCGCGCTCCACCTGAAATCCCGCGGCCGCTATCCGCTCCTCGTGGCGGCGGACCTGACGCGGCCCGCGGCGGTCTCGCAGCTGAAGACGCTCGGAAAGCAGATCGGGGTCCCGGTCTTCGATCCGGAAGGGCGAACCGATCCGATCGCGGTGGCGCGCGAGGGATTGGCGGAGGCGAAGCTGACCGGCCGGGACACGGTCGTCGTGGACACCGCCGGGCGGCTGCACCTGGATGAGGGCCTCATGCGCGAAGTCCGGTCCGTGGTGGACGCGATCGAGCCGCAAGAGATCCTGTTCGTGGCGGACGCCATGACCGGGCAGGACGCCGTGCGGTCGGCCGCCGGGTTCGCGGCGGCGCTCCCGCTCTCGGGGGTGATCCTGACGAAGACCGACGGCGATTCCCGCGGCGGCGCCGCGCTGACGGTCGTCGAAACGCTCGGCAAGCCGATCGTGTTCGTCGGCGTCGGCGAGAAGCCGGAGGACTTCGAGCCGTTTCATCCCGATCGGATGGCTTCCCGGATCCTCGGTCTGGGCGACGTCCTGACCCTGATCGAGAAGGTCGAGGCGCAGGTCGGAGAAGAGTCGGCGCGCCGGCTGGCGGAGCGCACCGCGGCCGGTGAGTTCACGCTCGAGGACCTGCGCGACCAGCTCGCCTCCATGAAGAAGATGGGACCCCTCTCCTCGATCCTCGATCTGCTCCCCAAAGGGGGCGCGTTTCGCGGACTCACGGGGGGCGAGTCCGTGGACGAGAAGGCGCTCGGGCGCGTCTCCGCCATGATCGACTCGATGACTCCGGACGAGCGCCGTTACCCCCAGATCTTGAACGGCTCCCGCAAGAAACGGATCGCCGCGGGGTCGGGCACGACGGTGGCCGAGCTCAACCGGCTTCTCAAGCAGTACCAGCAGATGCGGAAGCTCATGCGGATGGCCCGGAAGGGGAGCCGGGGGATGGACCTCTCCCGCCTCCCCCTCCCCGCCCCCAAGTGACCCGATTCTGCTAGAATCCGCCGCTTTCCGAGGAAAGGACCGAACCCCCATGGTCATGATTCGTCTACGCCGCATGGGCGCCCGCAATCGACCCTACTACCGCATCGTGGTCTCCGACTCGCGCCGGACGTCGCGGGCGGAAGTGCTCGAGGAGCTCGGCTCCTACGATCCCGTCGTCAATCCCGCGGCCCTCCGGTTCGACCGGGAGCGCGCGCGCCACTGGATCGCCCAGGGCGCCCGCGTGTCGCCGACCGTCGCTTCGCTGCTCGCGCGCCCGGAGCCGGCGGCCGCCGCCTCCTGATGCGCCGCCTGGTCGAGACGATCGTCCGCCGCCTCTCGGACCACCCGGAGGAGGTGCGCGTCCACGAGTTCTTCGAAGGGCCGACGGCGGTCTACGAGATCTCCGTCCCGGAGGTGGACCGCGGCCGTCTCATCGGGCGGGAGGGCCGGACCGTGCGCGCCCTGCGCGGCTTCGTCGGCGCCGCGGCGGCCGCCCGGGGCAAGCGCGCCGTCGTGCGGGTCAAAGACTAGGGGTCTCTCCGTTCTGCTCGTCGGTCTCGTCCGCCGGCCGCACGGCCTCGCGGGCGAGGTGTCCGTCGAGAGCAGGACCGACTTTCCGGAGCGCTTCGCGCCCGGGTCGCGGCTCGAATGGAGGCGCGGGGAGGAGTCCCGGCCGCTCGTCGTCGCCGCCTCGCGCCGCCACGGCGGCCGGTGGCTCCTTCGCTTCGAGGGGTGCGAACGGCCGGAGGACGCGCGGCTTCTCTCCGGCGGCGAACTCGGCGTGCCCGAGGCGGACGCGTTGCCGGCCCCCGAAGGCTCCTATTACAGCCACGAAGTCGAGGGCTGGCGCTGCGAGGACGCGCGCGGCGGCGTCCTCGGGACCGTCGCGGGGCTCGAGCGGACTCGGGCCGGGCCGCTCCTGACCGTGACGACGCCGGCGGGCAAACCGGTGCTCGTCCCCTTCGTCGAAGCGATCGTGCTCCGCATGGACGAGGCCGGCCGGCGGATCGTGATCGATCCGCCCGAAGGGCTGTTCGAGCTGTAGGGAGGTTCCCCTCCGATGCGGATCGAGATCCTGACGCTCTTCCCCGGCTACTTCGAGTCGCCGCTTTCCGAGAGCCTCCTCGGGCGCGCGCTCTCCGGGGGGCTCCTCGAGGTGGCGGTCACCGATCTGCGGCAGTACTCCCGCGACCGCCACCGCAAGGCGGACGACGAGCCTTACGGCGGGGGACCGGGCATGGTCCTCATGGCCCCGGTCGTCGCGGACGCGATCGAGGCCCGGCAGGGAGACCCGCCGGCCTGGCGGATGCTGCTGACACCCGACGGCGCGCGCCTCGACCAGGATGCGGTCGAGCGGCTCTCGGGGAAGCCGCGTCTGCTTCTCGTCTGCGGGCGTTACGAGGGGATCGACGAGCGCGTGCGCGAGCTCGGGCTTTTCGACGAAGAGGTTTCGATCGGCGACTTCGTGCTCTCCGGCGGCGAGGCCGCCGCGCTCGTTCTGGTCGAGGCGCTCTCCCGGCGGATCCCCGGCGTCGTCGGGAGCGCCGAGTCGGTCGAGCGAGAATCCTTCGTGCGGGACCGCCTGGACCATCCCCACTACACGCGTCCGCGGGAGTATCGGGGGCTCTCCGTCCCCGAAGTCCTCCTCTCGGGCGACCACGCGGCGATCGAGCGTTGGAGACGGGCGCGGGCGCTCGAACGCACGCGGGCGAGGCGGCCGGACCTGCTCCTCCGGCGCCCTCCCGAGCCGGACGAAGGGGCGTAGTGGGCCGGTTGCGGCGGGACCATCGTTTCGTCTAGACTCTGACGTTTTCGCCGGGCAAGCTGTCCGCCAGAGGAATCCGTCATGAGCGATCTGCTTTTGGAAGTCGAGAAGGCCTCCCTGCGCCCGGAGATTCCGGAGTTCTCGCCCGGAGACTCGGTCCGCGTGCACGTCAAGGTGCGGGAGGGAGAGAAGGAACGCATTCAGGTCTTCGCCGGAATCGTCATCGCCCGGCGCGGCGGCGGGTCTCGCGAGACCTTCACCGTCCGCAAGATCTCGAGCGGCATCGGAGTCGAGAGGATTTTTCCGCTGCACTCTCCCGTGATCGACCGGATCGAGGTCGAGCGCAAAGGCGCCGTCCGGCGCGCGAAGCTGTATTACCTGCGGCAGCGCGCGGGCAAAGCGGCGCGCATCGACGAGAAGCGGGACGAGAAGCGCGCCGAATAGCGGAGAGCCGACGCCCCGTGCCCTGCGACCCGCTCGCCGCGCTCTTCGCGGAGCTGGGCCGCCTCCGCCGGCTCGATCGCCTCGAACGCGAGCTCGCACGCCGCGGATACCGCCTCGTGGCGGGCGTGGACGAGGTGGGGCGCGGATGCCTGGCGGGCCCGGTCGTCGCGGCGGCCGTCATCCTTCCGGCCGGCTGCGTGCTCCCGGGCCTCGACGACTCGAAACGCCTCGACGCCGAATCGCGCGAGAAGCTGGATCGCGAGGTCCGTCGCTCGGCCGTGTCGGTCGGGCTCGGCCGGGTCGAAGCCTCCGAAATCGACGAGCGAGACATCCTTCGGGCGAGCCTGACGGCCATGCGTCAGGCGGTCGAAACGCTCTCGCCGCCGCCCGACGTGCTGCTCGTCGACGCCGTGACCGTGCCCGGCGTGCGTCGGCCGCAGCTTCCCGTCGTGCACGGAGACGCGCTCTGCGCTTCGATCGCCGCGGCCTCGATCGTCGCGAAAGTGCATCGAGATCTCCTGCTCGCGGGCCTCGCGGAACGGTATCCGGTCTACGGCTTCGAGCAGCACAAGGGATACGGCACGTCGGAGCACTGGGACGCCCTTCGCCGTTACGGCCCGTGCCCGGAGCACCGTCTGAGTTTCGAGGGAGTCGTCTCCGGCACGCCCCGCGCCGAGCTCCTCGACCTCGAAACGGGCGGCCGGAATCGCTCGGCCGGGCCGCGCCGGAGGCGGGCCTCTTCGTCCGAGTCGGACGCCATTTTCTCGCGCCTCTCGTGACGGGCCGATCGATCGCTTCGTCCCCCGCCGGCCCGGCGAGCCGGGGGTCGGCCGCCTCGGCGGGGCGCTCCCGCGTCTCCGGTTAGAATTTCACCAAACATGGCCAATCGGGATCAGATCCTTCAGGGCGCCGAGAAACTTCTCGCCCGCGGGAAGCTCGACGCGGCCCTCAAGGAGTACCTCCGGGTGCTCGAGGAGAACCCGAAGGACATTTCGACGCTGAACAAAGTCGGCGACCTCTACGTCCGGATCAACCGGCCCTCCGACTCCATCCCCTTCTTCACGCGGATCGCCGACTTCTACTCCCGGGATGGCTTCTTCCTGAAGGCGATCGCCATCTACAAGAAGATCAACAAGATCGATCCGGCCCGGCTGGAGGTCTACGAGCAGCTCGCGGACCTCTACCACAAGCAGGGGCTGACGCAGGACGCCCGGAGCCAGTACCAGGTGCTGGCCGACCACCACCTGAAGAACAACCGGCCCGAGGACGCGATCGGGGCTTACAAGAAGATGATCACGGTCGATCCCTCGGACCTGAAGATCCAGGCGCGTCTGGCGGATCTATATCGCACGAACCGGCAGATCAACCACGCCGTCGCGCAGTATGGCGTGATCGGTTCGGCGCTGTCCGAGCGCGGGGCCCACGACGAAGCCGTGGCGGTCTTCCAGAAGGCGCTGGAGCTCGTCCCGGGCGACGCGGAGGTCCAGCGCAAGCTCGTGCGCTCGTACCTCGCGCAGCGCAACGCCGCGGCCGCGATCGCCGTGCTGAAGAAGGTGCCTCCGTCCGCCGAAGGGCTCGCGCTGCTCGCCGAGGCGCAGTTCGAGACGGGCGAGCCCGCCGAGGCCGTCCGGTCGGCCGAGCAGGGGCTCGGCATCGACCCCGGCAACGAAGCCTGCCGGGTCCAGCTGTCGCGGATCCGACTCGCTCAGGGGAACGTCGAGGAGTCGATTTCGGCGATCCTCCCGGCCGTCGAAGCCGCCGCGGGGGCCAAGGACTTCGCGCGGGCGGCCGCGCACCTCGCGCCAATTCTGGAAGCCGCTCCGTCGGATCGCTTCGTCCTGGCGAAGATGGCGGAGCTGCGGGAAGCCGAGGGAAGGGCCACGGAGGCGGCTTCGCTCTTCGCGGCCGCCGCCCGCGAGGCCGAGCAGGTGGCCGACCGGGATGCCGCCGTCGCTCAATTGCGCCGGGCCGCGCGCCTGGCGCCCGGGAACGCCGAGATCACCGCGCTCCTCGCGCGGCTGGTACCGGAGGAGGCGAGCGCTGCACCGGCGGCGTCGGCCGCGCCGGAGATCGAGGTCGAGATCGAGGAGCCGGAGGCCGCCACGGATTCGGGGCTCCAACCGCCGGCGATCGAGTCCCGCCCGGCAGCGGCCGCGCCCGCCGCGAAGCCGCCGGGCCCGGCCGCGCCGGCCGACGACCGCGAGGTCGAGACGCTCGTCGTCGAAGCGGAGGTCTTCGCGCGGTATGGGCTCGCGGACAAGGCCGTCGAGCGCCTGCGCGCCCTCGTGCGCCGGCGCCCCGACCTCGTGCGGGCCCGGGAGCGCATGGTCGAGCTGATGGCGGAGTCCCAGAACCCGGCGCTCGCCCAGGAGGTCGCGGAGCTCGCGGACTTCCACCGCAAGGCGGGCCGGGGCACCGAGGCCGAAGCGCTCGAGAGCCGCTATCGGGTCCGGGCGCCGTCGCCCGAGCCGCCGCCCGCGCCTCCTCCGGCCGCGCCGCCGCCGCCCTCGGCCCCGGCGGCCTTCGACGAGTTCGGTCTCGAAGGGGCGCCGGCCCCGAGACCCCACTTCCTCGAGTCGGTGCCGATGCCGGAGCCGACCGATCTCTTCGAGGAGGCCCCGCCGCATCCGACGCCTCCGGCCCCGGCGGCCGCAGCCGAGCCGGCCCCGCCGCGTCTTTCCGTCATGCCGCAGACGTCGCCGTCGTCCGACTCGGAGTTCGTTTCCTACGAGGAGCTGGGCTCGCTCCTCGAAGAGGAGATGCAGAAGGCGGGAGAAGCGGCGGGCGCGCCCGAGGAATCGTCCGCGCCGGTGCTCGACGAGCAGAGTCTGTTCGCCGACGAGCAGCAGTTCTTCAACCTCGCCGAGGAGCTCGAGAAGGAGCTCGCCGAGGAGGCGCCCGCCGCGGAGGCGCCCGCGATGACGGGCCCCGAATCCGAGGCCTCGCTCGAGGAGATTTTCCGCGAGTTCAAGAAAGGCGTCGAGCAGCAGCTCTCCGCGGAGGACTACGAGACCCACTTCAACCTGGGGATCGCGTACAAGGAGATGGGCCTGACCGACGAGGCGATCGGGGAGTTCCAGCTCGCGAGCAAAGACCCCGAGCGGATGGTCGAATGCTGCAGCATGCTGGGGCTCTGCTTCCTCGAGAAAGGCATGCCGCAGCTCGCCGTGAAGTGGTATCGCAAGGGGCTGGAATCTCCCGACATCAAGGAGATCGAGACCGTCGGCCTGCTCTACGACCTCGGAGGCGTATACCAGGACATGGGGGATCTCGAGCTCGCCTATCGCACGTTCCTCGAGGTGTACGGCCTGAACACGAACTATCGCGACATCGTGAATCGCGTGAAGGAGCTCGAGGCGGTCAAGAAGAATTGAATCATTGAATCATTGAAATCATTGACTCATTGATCCATTGATTCATTCGTGGCCCGATCAATGACTCAATGACTCAATGACTCAATGACTCAATGACTCAATGACTCAATCTTCAATTCCTCTCCTCTCCGTCCGCGACCTCAAAGTCGAGCTGCCGGCGGGCGGTCGCTGGGCTCCCGCCGTGGACGGCGTCTCTTTCGATCTCGAGCGCGGCGAAGCCCTCGCGGTCGCGGGCGAGAGCGGGTGCGGCAAGACGCTCCTCGGCCGGGCGCTCCTCGGCCTGCCGCCGGAGACGGCCCGCGTGACGGGCTCGATCCTCTGGAACGGGTCCGACCTCGTCGGCCTCCCGGAGAAGAAATGGGATCTCCTGCGCGGGAAGGCGATCGCCATGCTCTTTCAGGAGCCGGCGGCGGCGCTCGATCCCGTGATGACGGTCGGCGACCAGGTGGCCGAGGCGGTTCGACTCCACCGTCCGGTCTCGCGGCCGGAGGCGCGGCGGCTCGCGGTCGAGCGCCTGCGCGAGGTCTCGTTCCCCGACCCGGAGCGGGGCGCGGACGAATACCCGCACCGGCTCTCCGGCGGCCAGAAGCAGCGCGCGCTCCTCGCCTCGGCGCTCGCCGCCGATCCGGAGCTCCTGATTGCCGATGAGCCGACCACGGCTCTCGATGCGACGGTCGCGGCCGAAGTGATGGAGCTCCTCGGGCGCCTCCGACAGCGCCGCGGCCTCGCGCTCCTCCTGATCAGCCACGACCTCGGGCTCGTCGCGCGCGAGTGCGACCGGGCTCTCGTGCTGTACGCGGGACGAGTCGTCGAGGAGGCGTCCACGGCCGAGCTCTTCCGCTCCCCGCGCCATCCCTACACGCGCGGGCTCCTGGCTTGCCTCCCGTCGCTCGAGCGGGCGGGCTCTTCGAGCCGCCACTTCCCGTCGATCCCCGGGGCCGTGCCGGACCTCTTCGATCGGACCGAGGGCGCTTGCGCGTTCGCTCCGCGCTGCCCCGACCGTTTCGAGCCGTGCGAGCACCGCCTGCCGGCCCTCCTCGGAGACGACGGAGCGCGCGTGCGGTGCTTTCTCTACGACCCGCCCCGGTCGGGAGCGCCGGCCCCGTGAGCGGAGGGCCCGAGCCCCTGCTCTCGGCCCGCTGGCTCGTCAAGGTCTATCCGCTTCGCCGGGGATTTCTCGGACGCGCCGCCGGAGGAATTCGCGCGGTGGACGGCGTGTCGCTCTCGATCGCGGCGGGCGAGACGCTGGGGCTCGTCGGGGAGTCGGGCAGCGGGAAGAGCACGATCGGCCGGCTGCTGCTGCGCCTCGAGCAGGCGACTGCGGGTGAGATCCGCTTCGACAGCGCGGACTGGTTGGCGCTCGAGGGGCGGGAGCTTCGGCGCAAACGCCGCGACATCCAGATGGTCTTTCAGGACCCCGTCGCTTCGCTCCACCCCCTTCTCGCCGTGGGCTCACAGGTCGCCGAGCCTCTCCGGGTGCAGCGGCTCGCGCAGGGACGGGAAATTCGGGAGCGCGTCGCGGCGCTCCTCGAGGAGGTCGGCCTCCCGGCTTCGGCGGCCGACCGCCTGCCGTTCGAGTTCTCCGGAGGTCAGCGGCAGCGGATCGCGATCGCGCGCGCCCTCGCGACACAGCCGAAGCTCCTCGTGTGCGACGAGCCGGTCTCCTCGCTCGACGTGTCGGTCGCCGCGCAGATCCTGAACCTCCTCGCCGAGCGGTCGCGCGACCGCGGTATGGCGATGCTCTTCATCTCGCACGACCTCGCCGTCGTCGCGGGCCTCTGCGACCGGGTGGCGGTGCTCTACGCCGGGCGGTTGGTGGAAGAGGGGACGGCCGCCGAGATCGTGCGGGCGCCGCTCCATCCCTACACGGTCGCGCTTCTCTCGGCGGCGCCGCGTCCGGCCGCGGGGAAGCGGGCGCCCCGGCTCGTCTTGAAGGGGGAGCCGCCGTCGCCCGCCTCGCCTCCGCCCGGCTGCGCCTTCCATCCCCGTTGCCCGATCGCCCGACCACGCTGCCGGGAGGAGACCCCGCCCCTGGTCCCGCGGGGAGCGGGTCGCGCGGCCGCCTGCTTCTTCCCCGGAGAGCTCTCGCCCGTCGCCGCCGTCCCCTCGCCGTCTTCGGTATGATGGCGGCTCGGCGCGCGCCGGCGGACCCCTCGGCGGACCGGTAAATCACGCACAGACAAGGGAAAAAGCGCGCGAGCCGGGAAACATTCGGCCTCCAAGTGCGTAGAAATGGTGACGAAGGAGTGACAGGAATGAGCAGGTTTCCGATTCTCCGGACGGGTTGCGCCGCGCTCGTCCTCCTCGCGATCGCAGCCGCGGCGCCGGCGCAGTCGCCGGCCGGCCCCGTCATCTCGGCCCGTCCGGGCCAGCGGGTGACCAAAGCCCTCCCCGCCCCGGTCAGCGGGGCGATCCATCTCTCGCTCGAGCAGGCGATCGACCTCGTGCTCGCCAACAACCAGGACTTGAACGTCGCCGTCAACAGCGCGGAGGCGACGCAGTACCTGCTCCTCGCGAGCGAGGGGATCTTCGACCCGGTGCTCGGCGGGTTCGTCAACCGCACGCACGACGAGCAGCCGGCGTCGAGCCAGCTCGTCGGGGCGGCCGTCGGCGTCAACGACGCCTACAATTTCGGCGCGGACGTCACGCAGCTCGCGCCGTGGGGCGGCGTCTTCAGCCTCGGTACGGCGGGCGGCTGGTTCAAGACGAACTCGACGTTCTACGAGATCAACCCCTCGTACAACGCGGGTCTCCGCGTCACGTTCACCGAGCCGCTCCTGCGCAACTTCGGCTTCACGCCGACGAAGTGGCAGATCTGGATCTCGCGGAACAACCAGGACGCCAGCTACCAGCGATTCGTTCAGATCATCCAGGGCGGCGTCAACTCGATCGAGCAGGCCTACTGGGACCTCGTGTACGCCTACCAGAATCTGGAGGTCGCCAAGGAGACGCTCCGGATCGCCCAGGATTTGAACCGGATCACGAAGATCCGAGATCGACGTCGGCTCGCTCGCGCCGATCGACATCACGCAGACCGAAGTCGGCATCGCGCAGGCGGAGCAGCAGATCATCACGGCGGAAGGGCAGATCGGGAACACGCAGGACGCCTTGAAGCGGTTGATGAGCTTCGATCCGTCGCAGTACCCGACGCCGATCGTCCCGACCGACGAAGTCCGGGGCGAGCCCGCGAAGGTCGACGTCGAGGAGGGGATTCGCACGGCGCTCTCCCGGCGGCCGGAGATCCTGCAGCAGGCCTATGCGCTCGACAGCGCACCGGATCCAGTACGACTACTGGTCGAACCAGGCCTTGCCGAGCGTGAACCTCGTCGGCAGCTACGGCAACGCGGGGCTCGACGGCACGTTCGCGAACCCCAACCCGCCGCCCGCCCTCATCACGAACGGGCTCGGGGACGCATACCATCAGGTCTTCGATCGCGACTTCAAGAACTGGTCGATCGGCTTGAACGTCTCGTATCCGATCCTGAACCGTTACGCGAAGGGGCAGCGCGGCTGGGCCAAGTACTCGCTGGAAGCGAGCAAGGCCACGCTGACGACGACGCAGCAGGACGTGATCGTGAACGTCCGGACGGCCGCACGTGCCATCGAAACGGCGCAGCGCCAGATCGTCGGCGACGTCCAAAGGCCGGGAGCTCGCCGAGAGGAACCTCGACGCCGAGAAGAAGAAGTTCGACAACGGGATGACGACTTCCTTCCAGGTCAACCAGATCCAGCGCGACCTCTCCGCGGCGCGTGTGACGGAGCTCCAGGCCCTGGTGATCTACCGGAAGGCCGTCGCCGCCTACCACCTCGCAATTGCGGATATCCTCGAATGGAAAGGGATCTCGGTCGACGGGATCCCGGAGGCGACCGTGCCGCAGGTCGAATCGAACTTGATCGCCGCTCCCGCCGCGAGCCGATAAGTGGAGGCGACCGCGCCCGCGGAGACCCCGCCGCGCGGCGATTCCGCCCTCGCGCGGCTCGTCGGAGTCTTCTTCTCGCCCGGAAAGACCTTCGAAGCGATCGCGCGCAGGCCCAACTGGCTCGCGCCGGTCCTCGTCTGGATGGCGGCGTCGCTCGTCGTCACGGCGGTTCTCCTGCCGAAGATCGACTACGAGAAGATGATCCGCCAGGCGATGCGAGAAGCGGGGCCAGACCGTCCCCGAGGAGCGCCTCGCCTCGATCGTCGAGACGCAGCAGAAGGTCGGCACCGTCATCGGCTGGGTGAGCGGGGCCGTGGTGCCGCTGCTGGTCAGTCTCGTGACGGCGGTCGTGCTCTGGGGCGCCTTCAAGGCTTTCGGCTGGGAGACGACCTATCACGCAGGCGCTCGGCGTGACGACGCACGCCTTCTGCCCGGGGTCCTCGGAGCCCTTCTCCTCGTGCCGATCGTCGCGCGGCAGGACCGGGTCGATCCCTCCGGGATCGGCGATCTGCTTCGGTCGAACCTCGGCTTTCTCGTCTCGCGCGACAACAAGGCGCTCCACTCGCTGCTCGCCTCGGTCGACCTCTTCTCCTTCTGGACCCTCGCGCTCTTCGACGATCGGGTTCGCCGCCGCGGCGCGGATCCGGAAGGGGCCGGCGGCGGCCCTGATTCTCTCCCTCTGGGCGGTCTATGTACTTGGAAAGGCGGGGGTTTCGGCGATCTTTTGAGACGCGGGGCGCCGTCCCCGGCACAACCCCTCGTGGCTTTCGTCGTATAAGAAGTTCAGGCGAACCCGCATGCTGATCGACATCCGGGACATCACGAAGGTGTACGACATGGGGGAGGAGCGCGTCCGCGCGCTCGACGGCGTCACGCTGGCCGTCGATCGGGGCGAGTACGTCGGGATCATGGGGCCGTCTGGATCCGGAAAGTCGACCCTCATGAACCTGATCGGGTGCCTCGACACGCCGACTTCCGGGTCGTACGTCTTGAACGGCCGCGAAGTGGCCCGCATGACCGACGACGAGCTCGCCGCAGATCCGCAATCAGGAGATCGGGTTCGTCTTCCAGACGTTCAATCTGCTGCCGCGCACGACGGCCCTCCAGCAGGTGGAGCTGCCGCTCGTCTACTCGGGAGTGCCCCGGCGCGAGCGCAAGGACCGCGCGGTCCGCGCGCTCGGAGGCGGTCGGTCTGGCCGACCGCATGGGCCATCACCCGAACGAGATGTCGGGCGGCCAGCGGCAGCGCGTCGCGGTCGCCCGCGCACTCATCAACGATCCTTCGATCCTCCTGGCCGACGAGCCGACGGGAAACCTCGACTCGCAGACCGGCGCGGAGATCATGGGCGCTCTTCGACGAGCTCGAACTCGCGCGGCAACACGATCATCCTCGTCACGCACGAGGAGGACATCGCCGCGCACGCGCGCCGGATCGTGCGCCTGCGCGACGGCAAGGTCCGCGAGGATCGTCCGAACGACGCGCGCGGGTCGAGAGAGGCCACGACCGCCACGGCCGGTTGAGAGCTCGGCTTCCGCTCCCGGAAGACCCGCCCCAAGAATTTTCCTAGCGCCGCCGCCGGCGGGCCGTCTTCCTATCGGGGCGCGGACGCCGCGGGGAGGAGCCGGAGCGTCTTCTCCGGGTTCGCGCTCATCGGGAGGTAGTCGCCCGCGCCGCCAGAGCGGGAGCAGGTTCCGGTAGCGCCGGCAAAGACGTTTCCCGACTGGCCGGTCGTGTGGACGAAGACGGCAGCGCGAGCAGATCCGCGAGGTCCACGATCTGGCGATAGCTCGGCCCGTCCGTCATGAGGTACGACCCGTCGCGCCGGTAGGCGCCGACGTTCACCGTCGAGGCGTCGCCCCCCTGGCCGACTTCGAGGCTGAAGAAGCGGCGCAGCGACGGGCACGCGCGTCGAACACGCCGTGCGGAAAGCGCGCGTGGTGGAGCCGCTCCCAGCGCCACGACGCGGGATCGGGCCCGAGGCGCCGGGCGAGCCCCGCGACGGCCTCAGCGAGGGTCGCGCTGCTGAACTCCGCGCAAGTCTCGCGTTTCGGGCGTTCGGACGTCGTCGCACCAGGCGGAGTCCGAGCGCGAGGCGCTCGATCAGGAACCGCGAGCGCACGCTCCCGGCCGGCACGCCCTGCGCTCGTCCTCGGGCATCGCCGAGAGCGCCGTGTACCAGGCGGCGTAGATCGAGGCGGGAACCGAGTCCGGCGTCGAAGTCGCGGTTCCAGGCGGAGAGGCGCCGAGCGCGTCGGCCGAGGGAGCATCGGCGGGCGCGGTATCGAGGAGGAGCGGCAGGAGGTCGTCGGCCTGCTCCGAGATGGCGGTCGAGCTGGATCGCGCGAATGCTCGTCCGGCGACCGAGCTGCCCGGCCGCCAGGATCCGCTTCGTGATCCGGTCGCGCCCGGTAGGGCTCCGGCCAGTCGCGCGCGATCGGCCAGGGATAGCGCTCCGAGACGACGCGGTTGTTCGCGGTCGCGACGAACCCGCGCGGCAGGGTCGAGCACGCGCGGCAGCTGTTCGAACGGGATGAAGCCGCTCCAGTCGTCCTCGCCCGCGCCCGAGACCGGCAGGAGGCCGTCGGACGCGCGGACGGATCGGAATCGCGCCCGGTCGTCGTGTAGCCGATGTGGCCGTCCACGTCGGCGTAGATGAGGTTCTGGGCCGGCGCCACGAGCCGCGCGGCGCCGTCGAGGAACTCCGCCCAGTTGGACGGCCCGGTCGATGCCGGAGGAAAGCCTCGGCCGTCGTGTCCCCCGGGTCGAGCCCGGTCCAGCGCAGCGCGACGGGCTTCCCGAGCGTCGTCGGCGCCCGTCGAGGACGTCGGTGACGATCGGGCCGTGGACCGAGGAGCGCACTTCGAGGACGACGTCCTTGCCGCCGCGCACCCGGATCGCTCCTCGCGCCTGTCGAAGCGGCCGCCACTCCCCGCCGTGCCGGTAGCGCGGTCGGGTCGTGCGGGTCGGCCTCCTCGAGATAGAGGTCCTCGACGTCGGGCTCGACGCTCGTCAGCCCCCACGCGATTCGCGCGTTGTGCCCGATGATGACGCCCGGCAGCCCCGGCAGCGTCGCGCCGGCGACGGAGAGGCCGGGCGCTTCGAGGCGGGCGAGGTACCAGACGGAGGGCGCGCGCAGGCCGAGGTGCGGATCGTTGGCGAGGATCGGCTTGCCCGACTTCGTGCGCGAGCCCGCCACGCACCCAGGAGTTGCTTCCGATCTCCGCGCCGCAGAATCCGAGGTCGTCGAGGAGCGCGAAGGCCTCCTCGAGGCGTCGCCACGGAGCTCGGCAGCCGGGGACGCGAGCCGGGGCCGTACGCGGCGAAGCGGCGCGCTTCGGCGGCCCACTCCTCGTCGAGCAGGATCGTCGGCTCGGAGGGGCACCGTCGGGAACAGCTCGCGCGCCCGCTCGGCGCCGACCGCCGCGCTCGAAGCGGGCCCGGCGGATCTCGTCGCGTGGCGTTGCCGGCGAGATCCCAGGCCATCATCTTGGCCCAGACGAGGGAGTCGACGGGCGTGAAGGGCTCGGGCGTCGTCCGCAAGCAGGCGGAACTCGCCGGCCGCGCGCGCTCGGACGCGAGGAACGCGTTGACTCCCGCGCGCGTAGGCGTCGAGCGTCCGCGAGCGCCTCGGCCGAGAGCGCGGCGAGGCTGGCTTCGGCCGCCCGCCGGAAGCCCGATCGTCCGCAGGAATCGGTCGGTCTCGACGAGCCGCGCGCCCAGGATCTCGGCGAGGCGCCCGCTGCCGATGCGCCGCTGGAACTCCATCTGCCAGAGGCGGTCCTGCGCGTGGGCGTAGCCGAGGCCGAAGAGGGCGTCGTCCGCGGTGGACGCCCGAATCGTCGGCACGCCGAAAGCGTCGCGCTCGATCGAGACCGGCGCGGAGAGCCCGGCCACGCGGCGCGTCGCCGCTCGTGGCCGGAAAGGTGGATCCGGCGAAGAGCGCCAGCGCGAGGGCCGCTGCGGCAGCGAGAGCGAGAGGAGGAGGCGCGCCTTACTGCCAAGGCGCCGTCACTTCGCGGTCCGGGGAGTCGACGGGGCGAGCGGGCGCCGATGATTCTCGAGAGGACGTCCGGCCTCGACGTCGTCCCGCTCGAGGTGCGGATAGCGCTCGCCGCCCGGAGTAGTCGAGGCGATAGGTCGAGAAGACGTCGCCGGTCTCGACGAGCAGCTCGATCGGCGTCGTGGCCGACGCCTGCAGCGCGTCGCGCAGGATGTCTCGCGTCCAGCGGCGCCCGTTGACGGCGACGAGCTTGCTTCCCGGCGGCACGCCGGCGCGCGCGGCCGGGGAGTCCGGGAATGACGTCGGGAATGCGCCGTCATCGCCGACCGCGAAGCCGATCGAGAACCGCACGTCGAGCGACTTCTCGGTCGCCTCGGCGGCGCGCTCCATCTCGGTCGGCTCCGCGCCGTAGACGAGCCTCCAGCCGCTCGCCGCGATCCCCTCGAGGGGCGCCCGGGCGCTCGTCGCCTCGAGCCGCGTGCTCCAGAAGCCCGCTCCAGTCGTAGGGGACGATGCGGCGGAGCGTCTGGACGAGGTCCTCGAAGGTGTAGGGCAGCACCGCGGGCGGCCCGCTCTGGCCGCCGTGGAAGAGTCGGCAGAAGTCGTCGAGGCTGCGCCTGCCGCCCGACTCTCCGGCGGATGATCGTGTCCGCTTCGAGCCAGAGGAGCTCGCTCTCCGGATAGAAGTCACGTCCCGCGCCGCCACGCGGCCCCGTCGGGGCGGGACGGAAAGAGGATCTGCGCGGCGACCGCCGTGTCGGAGAGCGGCCTCCACTCGCGGCCGCGCTGGTGAGTCCATCGCCGCCGCGGTCGCGGCGAGGACTCCCGATACTGCTCCGGGGTGAGGAGACCGCATCGGGCCGTCAGGACCTGGCCCAGGTACTCGGTCAGCCCCTCGTAGACCCAGAGGAGGCTCCCCTGCATCGGCTGGTCGAATCGGCCGGGGGAGAGATCCGCCGGGCGGCGGTACTTCCCGTTCCAGGAGTGCGCCATCTCGTGGGGGAGGAGGCCCGCCATCATCCGCCGTTCGTCCTCGTCCACGAGCGATCGCTCCTCGACGCGGTCGTCGCTCGACTCGTGGTGCTCGAGTCCGAAGTGCGCGATGAAGTCGGAGAGCGTCAAGCAGGAAGTCGTAGTGCCGATAGTGCCGGGCTCCGAAGAGGGCCCCGGTCTCGGCGACGAGGTTCTTGTACGCCGCGATCTCTTCCGGTCTCATCGCGAGCGCCGCTTCGCCGTCGGCGGCGATCCGGATCCGGTGCGGGATCGGGCCTTCCGTCAGGGTGACCGTGCGAAAGTGCGCGCCCGCGAGAACCGGGGAGTCCACGAGCGCCGTCAGCGAGGTCGGGTCGAACGCGATCCCGTCGGGACCCTCCCGCTGCGTCGTGAGCGACGTGGCGTACTTCCACCCGGCGGGCAGCTTCAGAGCTCGCGGCGCAGGCGAGCGCGTCGGGCGCGATGCCGCTTCGGGTAGAGGAGGAGCTGGTTCCAGCTGATCACCGCGAGCTCCGGCGTCGAAGAGGGGCCGGACGTGAAGCCCTCCGCGCCGGCGGGGGAGAGGTAGTCGAGCGCGACGTCGAGGGTTTCCGCGCCCTCCGGCATCTCGAGATGGAAGGCGTACATGCTGACCGGATCGCGCTTCCAGGCGACGGGGCGGCCGGCCGCCTCGAAGCGGAGCCCGGCGACGTCGGCGATCGGGCCGGTCGGGCTGTGCTCGCCCGGCAGCCACTCCGGATAGAGGAGCGTCGCGGGTCCGGCCGGCAGCGGAATCCACATCCGCGCGTGGAATATTCGGCGGGGCGCCTCGCGCGCGTCCACTTCGATCGTGATGGGCGCCGGCCCGGCGCCGAGCGGCGCGGCGAAGACGGCCAGAAGGGCCCCGACGGGTCCGAATCGGCGGATTGTCATGCGGCTTCCTCGGCGCGGGAGCTTACTCTAGGGGTCCGTGCCGCGCGTCCTCCTGCTGCTCCCGACGACGACCTACCGCACGCACGACTTTCTCGACGCGGCCGGCCGCCTCGGCCTCGACGTGACGGTGGCGACGGAGGAGCCGAGCGCGCTCGCGAGCGGGAATCTCGAGGGCCTCCTGACCCTCGACTTTCGCGATCCCGCCGCCTGCGCGCGTCGGGCCGCGGATTTCGCCGGGAAGTTTCCGATCGCCGCCGTCGTCGGCGTGGACGAGGAGACGGCCGTCGCCGCCGCGGCGATCTGCGCTTCGCTCGGGCTGCCGTCGAACCCGCCCGGGGCGGCGGTCGCCGCCTGGCACAAGGCGACGCTCCGGCGGCGGCTCGAGGCCGCGGGCGTTCCCTCGCCGTCGCTCGCGTCTTCGCGCGGGACGAGGACCCGACTTCCGTCGCGCGGCGGGTCCGATACCCGTGCGTCCTGAAGCCGACGTTTCTCTCCGGTAGCCGCGGCGTCATCCGCGCCGACGGCCCGGACGCAGTTCGCTGCGGCCTGGGAGCGCCTGCGGACGCCTGCTCGAGGACCCGGACGTCGCCCGCCGCGGAGGCAAGCTCGCCCGCGAGATCCTGTCGAGGACTTCGTGCCCGGCCGCGAGTTCTCGCTCGAGGGGCTCCTGCGGCGGGGGAGCTATCGGTCCTGGCGCTCTTCGACAAGCCGGATCCGCTGGACGGCCCGTTCTTCGAGGAGACGATCTACGTGACGCCGTCGCGCCTCTCCCGCCCCGAGCAGCGCCGAATCCGCGAGGTCGCCGCTGCGGGCGCCCTCGCGCTCGGTCTTCGTCGAGGGGCCCGTGCACGCGGAGGCTCCGGCAGGGCGACGCGGGGACGTTCGCTGATCGAGATCGCGGCGCGCTCGATCGGCGGGCTCTGCGCGCGGACGCTGCGCTTCGGCGCGGGGATGTCGCTCGAGGAGGTGATCCTGCGAAACGCCCTGCGCCTGCCGATCCCGACCCTCGAGCGCGAGGAGGCCGCCGCCGGCGTCCTGATGATCCCGATCCCCCGGGCCGGCGTGCTCGAGGAAGTTCGGGGGCTCGATCGCGCGCGGGCGGTCCCGGGGATCGTCGAGGTCACGATCTCGGCGCACTTGGGGTCAGCGCCTCGTGCCGCTGCCGGAGGGGTCGCGCTATCTCGGGTTCGTCTTCAGCCGCGCCGCAACGCCGGCCGAGGCCGAGGAGGCTCTGCGCGAGGCGCAGGGAGTACTGGAGTTTCGGATTCGGGATTGGATCTAGGATCCAGGATTCAGGATTCAGGATTCAGGATTCCGAGAAAGTGAGTCTTCCATCCTGAATCCCGAATCCCGAATCCCGAATCCTGACTCTCACTTGGCCGGCGCGTAATACGGATTTCTCCCCGAGGCGTGGTCGGTCGTGTCGAGGATCTCGCCGACGGCGGGCGCGAGGTCGCGGATCGCCCGCTCGATCCCCTGCTTCAGCGTGACGTCGGCGGCGCCGCAGCCCTGGCAACCGCCGCCCAGCCGGATGAAGACGTTGTTCTTCTTGACGTCGATCAACTCGACGAATCCGCCGTGCTGCGCGACCGCCGGATTGATCTCCCGCTCGAGGAGATCCCGGATCGCCCACTTCGAAGATCCCCCTCGGAAGGGAGGCTCTCGAAGTACGCCGGCGGAGACGACGGGCGCGCCGCCGCGCAGATGCTTGCGGATGACGTTGCCGATCCCGAGGGCCGGCCAGTCGACCGCGTGCGCCGCGCCGACGGTGACGACGTTGTCGGCGATCAGGGCGGACTCGATCCCGGGAATCGAGAGGAGTTCGGCCGCGAGGGGCGAGTGCCGCGCGGCCTCGTCCGCCGCTCCGGAAGAACGCGGACGCGTCGGGCAGTAGCGGCCGGTCCACGAGGAAGCGGCAGCTCTCGCCCGAACGCGAGGGCTCGCCGGTGATCTTGATGTCGTCGGCCACGCTCGAAGTATAGCCGCCGCGTTGACCTGATTTCCGCCTCTCGCAGATAATCGGCGCCGATGACAGGAAAAGATGACCCGCAAGGACCTGAAGCGCAACGACCTGGTCGAGACCGTCGGG
The DNA here is from genome assembly GCA_963707935.1 of uncultured Acidobacteriota bacterium. GTDB lineage: Bacteria > Acidobacteriota > Thermoanaerobaculia > UBA5066 > Gp7-AA6 > DATBFU01. The sequence goes on from CAVPRN010000005.1 coordinate 791,109, forward strand.
CGGACGGTCGAGTACGTCTCCTCCCACCGCCGGGGGGCCACCGAGATCGGCATCGCGGCGGCCGGGATCGCGCTGCTCGTCGCCGGATTCTTTCTGGTCAAGCTCTACCGGGAGAACCGCGCCGGGCAGGAGCTCTCGGCCGGGCTCGCCGCCCTCGAGGCGCCGCTCGCGACCGACCCCGGGGGCGCCGCGGCCCCGCTCCGACTTCCCGAGCGCCGCGGCGCGCAACCAGGCCGCCGACGAGCACTTCCGCAAGGCCGCCGCCTACGGGGGACGGCGCCGGGCCGGGCGGCGGGCGTGATCCTGGCGGCCCGCGTCGAGAAGCCGCCGGCTGCCGCCGAGACGTTCGCGCGGGCGGCGCGCGACGGGAGGGCGGAGATCGCCGCGGCGGCCGAGATCGACGCGGCGCGGCTCGCCGTCTCGCAGGGCAAGACGACCGAGGCGATCGAGCGGCTGAAGCGCGCGATCGACGCTCCCGCGTCGACCGTGCCGAAGGACGCGCTCCTCTTCGCGCTCGCGCAGGTCTACGAGGGGAGCGGCGCGACCTCCGACGCGCGGGCGACGTACCAGCGCATCGTCAACGACTATCCGAACTCCCCCTACCGGGCCGACGCCCGACGTCAAGCGGAGCCGGCCAATAGTCCGAATCGCTCGTCGCCAGCTGGCCGGCCGGCTCCGGAAGAGAGTTTTCAAGGCAGCCCGGCTACAGGCGAAATTCGAATAACTGCTCGCGTCGCGTCGTCATCCTCGTCTGCGACGGCCTCGGTGTCGGCGCGGCGCCGGACGCCGCGGCCTACGGCGACGAGGCGAGCGACACGCTGCGGCCACGTGCTCGAGCGGCACCCGACTGTCGCTCCCGAATCTCGAGCGGCTGGGGCTCCCGGCGCTCGTCGGCCTCGGCCGGGCCGCGGGTGCGCGCGGGAAGATGGCGGAGCTCTCGCGCGGGAAAGGACACGACGACCGGCCACTGGGAGATGATGGGCCTCGTCGTCGAGCGCCCGTTCCCCCTCTACCCGAACGGCTTCCCTCCCGAGGTCGTCCGGCCGTTCGAGGAGCACGCCGGGAAGCACGTCCTCGGCAACAGGGCCGCGTCGGGGACCGTGATCCTGGAGGAGCTCGGCGCCGAGCACCTGGCGACCGGCCGGCCGATCCTCTACACGTCGGGCGACTCGGTCTTCCAGGTGGCCTGCCACGAGGAGGTCTGGCCGCCCGAGAAGCTCTGGGAGCTCTGCCGCTTCGCCCGGAGCATCCTGAATGGCGAGCCACAACGTCGGCCGCGTGATCGCGCGCCCCTTCGTCGGCCGGCCCGGGTCCTTCCAGCGGACCGCCAACCGGCGCGACTTCACGGTCGAGCCGACCGGGGAGACCTGGCTCGACCGGCTCGTCGCCGCCGGCCGCCGGGTCTTCGGCGTCGGCAAGATCGTGGACATCTTTTCGGGGCGAGGCATCACGGATTCGGTCCACACCGGCTCGGACGCGGAAGGCCTGCGGCGTGACGGCGGCGAAGCTCCGCGAGAGCGGGCGGACCTCGTCTTCACGAACCTCGTGGACTTCGACAGCAAGTACGGTCATCGAAACGATCCGGCCGGATTCGCGAAGGCCCTCGCGATCGCTCGACGCGGGGATCCCGGAGGTGCTCGCGGCGCTCGGCCCCGAGGACCTGCTCCTCCTGACCGCGCGATCACGGCTGCGAGACGACCGACGTTTCGACCGATCACACGCGGGAGTACGTCCCGCTGCTCGCCGCCGGCCCGCGGGTACGCCTGGACGTCGACCTCGGGGCGCGGCGCGGCTTCTGCGACCTCTCGGCGACGGCGGGGGAGTGGCTGGGGGTCCCCGCGCCGCGCGGGGAGAGCGCCCTCGCGAGACTGCTCGCCTGATGTCGCCATGCTCCACGCGGGCGCTCGCGGCGGCGGTCGCGCCTGGGGCGCTCGGACTCCTCCTCGTCCTCGTCAACCTCGCCTCGATTCCGCGCCTCCCCCGCGCCGGCGGCGCGCCGCCCCGGGATTCGCCGCTCCTCTCGGTCGTCATCCCGGCGCGCGACGAGGAGCGGGACATCGAGTCGGCAGTCCGCGGCGCATCTGGCGCAGGACTATCCGAACCTCGAGGTCGTCGTCGTCGAGGACCGCTCGACGGACGAGACTCCGGCGATACTCGAGACGGCTCACGCGGGAGGACGCGCGCGTCCGCGTCGTCACCGGACGGGAGCCGCCGGCCGGCTGGCTCGGAAAGCCGCACGCTCTCGCCCAGGGGCGCCGCGGCGGCCCGGGGCAAGCTTCTCCTCTTCGCCGACGCCGACGTGCGCTACGACCCGCGGGCGCTCTGCCCGAGGCGGTCGCCATGCTCGAGAAGGAAGCGCTCGACTTTCTCTTCCTCCTTCCCCGCATCGAGGCGAGGGGCTTCTGGGAGAACGTCCTGATGCCGTATCTCATCGTGACGTTCTTCACCGGGCCGGCGTTCCTCGATCCCTCGCCCGGCCGCGCTGGGTCGCGGCCGGCGGCGGCGCCGGCAACCTCGTCCGGCGCGGCGCCTACGAGGCCGTCGGCGGCCACGCCGCCCTGCGCGACTCGGTCGATCGACGACGTCCGCCTGGGATACCTCCTCAAGAGGTCGGGCTGCCGCGTGCGGCGTGGCGCGCGCGGAGGACCGGGTTGCGGTGCGGATGTATCGGGGCTTTCGCGAGGTCTTCGACGGCTTCACGAAGAACGTCGCGTACCTCTTCCAGGGAGCGGCGGGCGTCGTCCTCTTCGCGTTGATGGCGGCCTCGCTCGCGCTCGCGATTCTCCCGGCGGGAGTGCTCCTCGCGTCCGCGGCCGGAGCGTCCGTCGCGCCGTCCGATGCGGCGCTCGCGGGCATCGCCCTCGGGCTCGCGATCGCGATGCGGCTGACCGTCGCCGTCGCCCTCGGCGATCCGCTCTGGCCCGCCGTCACGCACCCTATAATGGCCGCCGTCTGGTCCGGGATCCTGGCCCGTTCCCTGTTTCACCGTTTCGTTCTTCGGCGGCTGACCTGGCGGGGCCGCCGCTTCGACGCGCGCGGCGCGCGCTTCTAAGGAGGGCGGCGAATGCGCTGGATCGGGCTGGTCGGCATCGTCGTCATCCTGGCGGTCGCCTTTCTCTTCTCCCGGGATCGCCGGGCGATCCGCTGGCGCACGGTGGGATGGGCCTTCGTCCTGCAGATCGCTTTCGCGTTCCTGGTGCTCTACTGGGAGCAGGGCAAGAACGCCCTCGAGACGCTTCTCGAACTTCGTCTCGAACGCCATCGGCTACGCGGACCAGGGCTCGGCGTTCCTCTTCGGCTGGCTCGCGGGGCCGCAGGACGCCCTCGGGCAGAAGCTGGGGCTCCCGATCGGGGGCTTCATCTTCGCGTTCAAGGTGCTGCCGCTCATCATCTTCATCTGCGCTTTCTTCTCGATCCTCTACCACTTCGGGATCATCCAGCGCATCGTGCAGGGGATGGCCTGGGTGATGCAGCAGACGATGAAGGTCTCGGGGGCCGAGGCGCTCTGCGTGGCCGCCAACGTCTTCATCGGGCAGACCGAAGCGCCGGTGATGATCGCCCCCTACATCGCCCGCATGACGACCTCCGAGCTGCTGACGATGATGACGGGAGGCATGGCCCACGTCTCGGGCGCCGTCATGCTCGCCTACGTGACGATGGGGGCGCCGCTCAAGTACCTGATCACGGCCTCCGTGATGGCGGCGCCCGGGGACGTTTCTCATCGCGAAGATCCTCTGGCCGGAGACGGAAGAGCCGGTGACGATGGGCGAAGTCCGCATGAAGGTCGAGAAGACGAGCGCGAACTTCATCGACGCGGCCGCGACCGGGGCGTCGCAGGGGATGACGCTCGTGCTCAACATCACCGCGATGCTGATCGCGTTCGTGGCCCTGGTCGCGATGTCGAACGGCCTCCTCGGGTGGTTGGGCGGCCTCGTCGGCGCGCCCGGGTTCTCGCTCCAGACGCTCTTCGGGTGGATCGTCGCGCCGCTCGCGTTCGTCATGGGGACGCCGAAGGCGGACATCCCGATCGTCGCCAATCTCATCGCCAACAAGACGGTCATCAACGAGTTTTTCGCCTTCTCGATGATGAAGGACGTCGTCGGGCAGCTCTCCGACAAGGGGAAGCTGATCGCGACCTTCGCCCTCTGCGGGTTCGCAAATTTCTCGTCGATCGGGATCCAGATCGGCGGAATCGGCGGGCTCGCCCCGACGCGCAAGTCCGACCTGGCGCGGCTGGGGTTACGGGCGCTGCTGGCCGGCTCGCTCGTCTCGTTCATGACGGCCTCGATCGCCGGCGTCCTCTTCGAGCTCGGCCGGTGAGCGGATCGGGCCTCCTCGGGCGGCTGGACGAGGCGGCGGCGGCGATCCGCCGCGCGGCCGGCGCGGCGCCCTCGGTCGGGCTCGTCCTGGGGTCGGGCCTCGGCGGGTTCGCCGCGGGCCTCTCGGATCGCCGCGCGATTCCCTACGGCGAGATCCCGAATTTCCCGCGCCCCTCCGGCGTCGTCGGGCACGCCGGGGAGCTCGTCTTCGGCCGGGTCCGAGAGACCGCCGTCGTCGTGATGTCCGGGCGCATCCACTTCTACGAGGGCCGGCCGATGGCGGAGGTGGTCTTCCCGGCCCGCGTGCTCGCCCGGCTCGGCGTGAAGGCGGTCGATCCTGACGAACGCCGCCGGCGGAATCCGGAAGGGATTCAGGCCCGGCGATCTCATGCTGATGTCGGACCACGTCAACTTCTTCGGGACGAATCCCCTGATCGGCGAGAACGAGGAGGCGCTCGGCCACCGCTTCCCGGACATGAGCGCTGTGTACGACAAGACCCTGCGGCGCCTCGCGAAGGACACGGCGCGCCGGCTGCAGATCCCGCTGCAAGGAGGGCGTCTATCTCGGCACCCACGGTCCCTCCTACGAGACGCCGGCGGAGATCCGCGCCTTCGCTCGCCTCGGCGCGGACGCGGTCGGGATGTCCACCGTGCCCGAGGCGATCGCGCTGCGGCACGCCGGCGTGCGCGTTGCGGGCATTTCGACCATCACGAACATGGCGGCCGGGATCCTGCCGAAGCCGCTCGTGCACGAGGAGGTGCTCGAGGTCACGAAGAAGGTCAGCAAGCGGTTCCTGGCGCTCCTGACGGCTCTCGTCCCGCGCGTGGCCGCGGAGGTCGGAGGCCCGGCGTGACCGAGGACCGGGAGAAGGCCTGGATCGAGGCGGCGACCCGCGTGCGCGGCAACGCCGTCTGCGAATCGGAGCGGCTTCGCGGTCGGCGCGGCGCTCGAGGCGGAAGACGGCACGATCTTCACCGGCTGCAACGTCGAGAACGCGACCTACGGCCTGACCGTCTGCGCCGAGCGCGTCGCGGTCTGGAAGGCCCTCTCGGAGGGGGTCCGGCGGTTCACCGGCGTCGCCGTCGTCACGGACGCCGCCGATCCGACGCCGCCTTGCGGCGCCTGCCGTCAGATCCTCTGGGAGTTCGCGGGCGACATTCCGGTCGTCATGGCGACGCTCGGCGGGGCGAAGAAGCGCATGAAGCTCTCGCGATCTCTTTCCGGAGCCGTTCGAGTTTTGAGGAGTGGGGGTCCGGGATAAAGGCGAGGGGCGAGGGATGAACGGAGGTCGAGCGGTGGGAGGCAGGGTTGCCGGACGAAGGGCGGCTCTTGCTCGCCGGGGCGGTTCTCGCGCTCGCGGCGCCGACGCCGGCCAAGCGGGAGCCGGCCGACCTTCTGATCGTCAACGCGCGCGTCGTCACGGTCGACGCGAAGCGGTCGATCTTCGATCCCGGCGCCGTCGCGGTCAAGGACGGCGCGATCCTCGCCGTCGGACCGTCGGCCGAAGTCGCGTGGCCGCTACGCGCCGCGCTCGACCTTCGACGCCCGCGGCAAGATCGTGATGCCGGGCCTCGTCAACACCCACACGCACGCCGCGATGACGCTCCTGCGCGGCGTCGCCGACGACATGCCGCTCGACCGCTGGCTGACGCGAGAAGATCTTCCCGGCCGAGGCGAAGAACGTCTCGCCCGAGTTCGTCTACGACGGGACGCTGCTCGCGGCCCTCGAGATGATCCGCGGCGGCACGACGACCTTCGCGGACATGTACTACTTCGAGGCGGACGCGGCGCGGGCCGTCGAGAAGGCGGGCCTGCGCGGCGGTGCTCGGCGAGACCTGGATCGACTTTCCCGTGCCCGGACCACAAGGACCTGCCCGAGACGCTCGCGTACATGGAGGACTTCGTCCGGCGCTGGAAGGGGCATCCGCGGGTCGTGCCCGCCGTCGCGCCCGCACTCTTCCTACACCTGCTCGAAGGAGACGCTGCTCGCGGCGCGGGACTTCGCGATTCGAAACGGCATCCCGATCCTGACGCACCTCGCGGAGACGAGCCGAGGAGCGCGAAGACGCCCTCGCGAAGTGGGGGAAGTCGCCGGTGGCCTACGAGGAGGAGATCGGCTTCTACGAAGGGGCGGGTCCCGCGAGCGGCGTGCCGCGTCGTCGCGGCCCACTGCGTCGCGGTGGACGCGGCGGATCGCGCGATCCTGAAGCGGCGCGGCGTCGCCGTCTCGCACAACCCCGAGTCGAACATGAAGCTCGCCTCCGGGATCGCCGCCGTCGCGGCGATGGCGAGGGAGGGCCTCCTCTGGTCGCTCGGCACGGACGGGCCGGCCGGCTCGAACAACGACCTCTCGATGATGGAGGCGATGGACTTCGCCGGCAAGCTCGCGAAGGTCTCGACCGGCGACCCGACCGTGCTGCCCGCCCGCGAGCTCGTCGCTGCGGCGACCCGCTCCGGCGCCGCCGCGCTCGGCCTCGGCGACCGCATCGGCTCGATCGAGCCGGGCAAGCGGGCGGACCTGGTCGTCCTGGACGTGCGCAACCCGCACGTCGAGCCCTTCACCGATCTCTACTCGACGATCGTCTATTCCGCCAAGACCTCCGACGTGACCGACGTCTGGGTGGACGGAAAGAGGCTCCTCGAAGGCCGACGCTTCACGACGCTCGACGAGGTGGCGATCCTCGATGCCGCGGTGCGCTGGCGCGCGAAGATCGAGGCCTCGCTCCGGCCGGCCGGGACGGCGCCATGAGAACCGTCTACGAGATCCTGCGCGCCAAGCGGGACGGGAAGGAGCTCACCCGAGAGGAGATCGCGTCGCTCGTCGCGGGCGTGGTGTCGGGCGACGTGGCGGACTACCAGGCGGCGGCCTTCCTCATGGCGGCGATGATCAACGGCCTTTCCACCGCCGAGGCGGCGGCCCTGACCGAGGCGATGCGCGACTCGGGGGAGACCTGGGACCTCTCGGAGTTCGCACCGGTCGTGGACAAGCATTCGACCGGAGGCGTCGGGGACAAGGTCACGCTCGTCCTGGCGCCGCTCGTCGCGGCGGCGGGCGCGCGGGTCGCCATGATGTCGGGACGCGGCCTCGGCCACACCGGCGGCACGCTCGACAAGCTCGCGACGATCCCGGGCTTTCGGACGAACCTCGACCTGGCGCAGGTGCGGCAGGTCCTCCGGAAAGTCGGCGCCGCGCTCTTCGCGCAGACCGACTCGATCGCCCCGGCCGACCGGATCCTCTACGCCCTGCGCGACGTGACGGGAACTGTCGAGTCGCTCGCGCTGATCACCGCGTCCATTCTCTCGAAGAAGCTCGCGTCCGGAACGACCGGGCATCGTCTTCGACGTGAAGACGGGCGACGGCGCCTTCATGAAGACGGTCGAGGACTCGCGCGCTCTCGGGCATTCGCTCGTCGAAACGACGCGGGCAGCGGGGCGCCAGGCCTCCGGCTGGATCACCGACATGAGCCGGCCCCTCGGGCGGGCCGTCGGAAACGCGCTCGAAGCCGATGAGGCGATCCGCGTGCTCCGCGGCGAGGGCCCCGAGCGCGTGCGCGAGATCTCGGTGGTCCTCGGCGTCGAGATGCTCGGCTTCGCCGACGCGGACCTGCTGGAGGCGGCCGCGCGCCAGAAGCTCGAGGACGCGATTTCGAGCGGCAAGGCGGCGCGGGTGTTCGAGAGGCTGATCGAGGCGCAGGGGGGCGATCCGGGGGTCGTCGAGGACCCGTCTCGCCTTCCGCAGCCGAAGGAGAAGGTTCCGGCCCGCGCCCCGCGCACCGGATTCGTGCGGTCGATCGCGACCGAGCGGATGGGTTTCCTCTCGATCGACATCGGCTGTGGCCGCCGCCGCCGCGAGGACACGATCGACCCCGCCGCCGGCTTCCTCGTCGAGAAGACGGTCGGCGACCGCGTCGAGGAGGGGGAGCCTCTCGCGATCCTCTGCCTCGGGGAGCGTCCGGCGCCGCGGCCCGGACTCGAGAAGGAGCTCGCGGCGCTCTTCGAGATCGGCCCCGAGCCGGCGTCGCCCCGGCCGCTGCTCGCCGAAAAGCTCTAGAGGCTAGAGGAGAGACTCCGAGCCATGAACTGGACCTCGCTCGCGCTCGTCGGCGGACTGGCTCTCCCTTCCTCCGCGGCCTCCGAGCCGCCGCTCGCGCGAGCGGCGCGCGTCTCGATCCCCTTCATCGAGAACACCGGCCAGGCGTCGGCGCGGGTCGCGTTCTACGCCCCGACGTTCGCCGGGACCGCCTTCGTGACTCGGGACGGCGGGCTCGTGCAGTCCCTGGCGTCGCGCCGGGGCCCCGGCTGGTCGCTCGCGGAGACGTTCGTCGGCGGCCGGGCCTGCCCGGAGGGCCGGGACGCGTCGGAGACGCGCGTCAGCTCGTTTATCGGCGGCGACCCGGCCCGGTGGCGGAGCGACGTGGCCACGTATCGTTCCGTCTCGCTCGGCGAGGTCTGGGCCGGGGTGGACGTCTCGCTCTCCGCCGGGGCCCGGCGCGTCGAGAAGGTCTTCACCGTCTCGCCGGGCGCCTCGCCCGAGGCGATCCGGGTCCGCGTCACCGGAGCGGAGGCCCTGCGCGTGGATCCCGAGGGGAGGCTCGTGGCCGGCACGGGGCAGGGAGAGATCGTGTTCGGGGCGCCGATCGCCTTCCAGGAGGCGGAGGGCGTGCGCCGGCCCGTGGAAGTCGAGTATGCAGTCGGGGGCGCGACGTACGGATTTCGCGTTGGCGACTTCGACCCGAGTCTTCCCCTCGTGATCGATCCGCTCCTCCAGTCGACGTACCTGGGCGGCGGCGGCGACGACTACATCTACCAGCTCGCCTTCCATCCGACCTCCGGAGACCCCTACGTCGTCGGGGAGACGACCTCGAGCGATTTTCCGGGAACCGACGGCGGCCCCTACCCGGACATTGCCTCGTCCGCCGCCGACGCCTTCGTGGCGCGATTCAACGCGAACCTGACCGCGCTCACGCAGGCGACGTACCTGGGAGGCGGCGCTTTCGACTCCGGCTCGGCGATCGCGATCCATCCGACCACGGGGGACGTCTACGTCTACGGCCGGACGGTCTCGACCGACTTCCCGATGAGGGCGGGGGGAACGCAGGCGTCGAACGGCGGCGGCCAGGACGGCTTCGTGGCGCGGCTGAATTCGTCTCTGACGACGCTCTTCCAGTCCACGTACTACGGCGGGCCCGGCAACGAGAGCGCGCCCTCGGCGCTGGCCATCCACCCGACCCTGGGCGATGTCTACCTCGCGGGATTCACGCAGGGGACGAGCGTGCCGGGGACGACCAACGGGGCGCAGCCGGCCAACGCCGGGTTCGTGGATTCCTTCATCGCGCGGCTCCCGGCCACCCTCACGGGGCCGGTGGTCCAGGCGACGTGGTTCGGCGGGGCGGGCCCCGACCAGATCTTCGCCATGACGATCAGCGCGGCGGGTGACATCTACGTGACCGGAACGACGACTTCGACCGATCTGCCCGGGACCACCGGCGGCGCCCAGCCGGCGCCCGCCCCGGGCTTCGCCAATACCGATGTCTTCCTGGCGCGATTCAACTCGGCGTTGACGGCCTTGACGCAGGCGACCTACTTCGGCGGCAACGGGCTCGACACGGCCTTCGGGATCGCGATCCATCCCGCGACGGGAGACGTCTATGCCATGGGGGGAACGGCTTCCTCGGATCTGCCCGGCACGGCGGGCGCCGCGCAAACGGCCCGGGCGGGGCCGACCGACTGCTGGGTCGGGCGCTGGAACTCGGCGCTGACGTCTCTGGTCCGAGCGACCTACAGCGGGGGATCCGGGCCGGAGGGAGCAAACGCCATCGCGATTCATCCTGCCACCGGCGACGTCTACATGTCGGGCATCACGGTCTCCTCCGACTATCCGGGCACGGCGGGCGGCGCCCAGGCGGTCTTCGGAGGGGGAGGCGGGGACATCATCATCTCTCGCTTCAACGCGGCTCTGACGGCGAGGCTCAATCCCTCGACCTATCTCGGGGGCAACGGGGACGAGGAGGCGATCAGCATCCGCGTCCACCCGACGACGGGCGAGGTCTACGCCGCGGGCTATTCGTTCTCGACGAATTACCCCGGGACCGGCAACGGCGCCCAGAGCGCGTTCGGCGGGGGAGTCTCCGATGGGGTCGTGACGCGACTCACCCCCGGGCTCGAAGCGAACCCGGCCGGCTACTTCACCGTCCAGCCGTGCCGTCTCCTCGACACGCGGAGAGCCGCCGGGGCGTACGGCGGCCCTTCCGTGCCGGCGGGTGCGACCCGGACGATCGTCGCCGTGGGCCAGTGCGGGATCTCGCCGACGGCGCGGGCGCTCGCGTTCAACGTCATCGCGGTCGCGCCCACGGCGGGGGGCCATCTGCGCGTTTTCCCGGCCGGCGCGCTTCTCCCGACGATCTCGATGATGAACTACTCCATCGGCCAGACGAGGGCCAACAACGGCGTCACGACGCTCGGTGTCAGCGGCGACATGAGCATCTACAATGGACAGGCGACTGGCACCGCCCACGTCGTCGTGGACGTCGTCGGCTATTTCGAGTAGGCGGGCGGCGGCTCATCGGATCCGGAAGTCCACGGTGACTCCGAGGAAGACGCGCACCGCGCGTCCGTTCAGAGTCGCCGGCCGGTAGCGCCAGCGCCGCACCGCGCGGAGCGCCGCCTCGTCCCAGGAGAGAGGCGTCGAGGAGGACGAGGATGGCCGCGGCGTGCAGCGCGGCCGCCGCGGGCAAGGCGAGGCAACGGCCGGGCGGGGGAGATCCGGGCGAAAGGAGTGCCGACTCGAACATGGCGCGTCCCTCCTTTCCGGTGAGACCCCGAGGGCCGCGCCGGGTTCCCGATAAAATCCGCTCCGTGCTCTATCGCTTCGATCGCGTCCGAAAGTCCTACGGCCCGAAGGAAGTGCTGCGGGAGGCGACCTGGCAGCACAATCCCGGGGAGAAAGTCGGCCTGGTCGGCCGCAACGGCGCCGGCAAGACGACGCTCCTGCGCATGGTGCTCGGCCGCGAGGAGCCGGATGCGGGGGAGCTCGTCCGGGCCTCGGGCGTCCGGATCGCCACGGTCGAACAGATGCTGGAAGCCGACCTCTCCGAGCCGCTCCACGACTACGTCGCGGGGGCCTTCGAGCACCTCCACCGGATCGAAGCGGATCTGCGGCGCCTCGAGCACGCGATGGCGGAGGGGGATGCCTCTCCGGCCACGCACGACAAGTACGACGCCCTCTCGCACCGCTTCGAGAACGAAGGCGGCTACGAAATGGTCGCCGAGGTGGACAAGGCCCTCTCCGGCCTCGGATTCGCCAAGGAGGAGTTCGCGCGGCCGCTCGCCGAGCTCTCCGGGCGGCCAGAAGAATCGCGCGATGCTTGCGCGCGCGATCCTCTCGAACCCGGACGTCCTGCTGCTCGACGAGCCGACCAACCATCTCGACTTCGCCGCCGTCGAGTTCCTCGAGGAGTACCTCGCGCGATCGCGTCGCGCGTACCTCGTCGTCACGCACGACCGGCGGTTCCTCGACCGCGTGGCCGAGGAGATCGTGGACCTCGAGAACGGAAGGCTCACCGCCTACTCCGGCGGGCTACACCTCCTACCGGCAGCCAGAAGGCGGAGCGCGTGCTCGCCGCCACGCGCGCCTTCGAGAAGCAGCAGGAGTTCGTCGAGAAGGAGAAGGAGTACATCCGCCGCAACATCGCCGGCGTCAACTCCCGCCAGGCGAAAGGGCGGCGCACGCGCCTCGCGCGGCTGGACCTTCTGGAGAAGCCGACCGACGACGTCACGTCCGTCGCCTTCCGGTTCGACGCGGCGCGCATCGGCGGCCGCACGTTTCTGCGCGCCAAGCACCTCGACGCCGGCTACGAGCCGGGCCGGCCGATCGTGCGCGACGCTTCGGTGGAGCTCCTGCGCGGCGAGCGTCTCGCCATCCTGGGGGAGAACGGCACCGGGAAGACGACGCTGTTGAAGACGCTCGCCGGACGGCTGCCGGCGCTCGCCGGAGCCGTCGAGCCCGGCCACGACGTCTCGATCGGCTACTACGATCAGGAGCTCTCCGACCTCGACCCGGCGCAGCCGCGCGATCGACGCGGTCTGGGACGAGCACCCGAACGAGACGGAGGAGGCGATGCGCTCCTACCTCGCTCGCTTCGCGTTCCGCGGGGACGAGGTGTTCGCGTCGATCTCCGGCCTCTCGGGAGGGGAGAAGGGACGTCTGACGCTCGCCGTCGTGATGCGCCAGCGGCACAACCTGCTGCTGCTCGACGAGCCGACGAACCACCTCGATCTGGATTCCCGCGAGGCGCTGGAGGAGTCGCTCGAGGACTTCCCGGGGTCGATCGTCTTCGTCTCGCACGACCGGGCATTCATCGACCGGCTGGCCACGCGCGTCGTCGACCTGCGGGGCGGGCGCGCCGTCGCCTTTCGCCGGCAACTATTCCGAGACGGCCGAGCCGCGGGCCCGCCGCCGCGAGCGTCCGGAGCCCCCCTTCGCCCCCGCTCGCGAGGAGGAGGCCCCGGCGAAGGGCGCTTCGGCGCCGCGGCGAGCCGCTCGGCCGGCGGGATCCTCCGAGCAGAAAGAGGCCGCCCGACGCCGGCGAAAGATCGAGGCGCTCGAAGAGAAGATCGCGGGAGCTGGAGAAGAGCGTCGAGACCCTCGAGACGCGCCTCTGGGAAGAGGCGCTCACGCTGGGCCCGGTCGAGTCGCGGCGGATCGCCGCCGAGAAGGCCGAGCTCCGGTCGGAGCTCGATCGCCTGGTCGAGGAGTGGGCGTCGCTCTCCGAGCGGGAGAGTGGAGCCGCCGCGGCGGAGAAGCCATGACGGGATTCCCTCCCGCCCGCGCGGCGATCCTCGCGGTCGGGAGCGAGATGCTCTCGCCGCTGCGCTCCGACACGAACTCCCTCTGGATCACCGAGCGCCTCGAGGAAGTCGGGATCTCCGTCGTGCGCAAGTCCGTCGTCGCGGACGAGGTGGACGACATCGGGCGGGAGCTCGATGCCATGTCGGCGGCGGCCCCGCTCCTCTTCACGACGGGGGGCCTCGGGCCGACCGCGGACGACGTGACCGTGTCGGCGGTCGCGAAGTGGCTCGGCGTCGCCCTCCATCGCGACGAGGCTTTCGTCTCGGAGATCCGCGCGCGCTTCGCCGCGCGCGGGCTCCGGATGCCGGCGGTCAACGAGAAGCAGGCCGACTTCATCGAGGGAGCGATGGTGCTCGCGAACCCCCGCGGAACGGCGCCCGGTTTCTGGGCCCGGGGTCGGGGTGTGGAGATCGTCGTCCTGCCGGGCGTGCCGTCGGAGATGAAGGAGATTCTCGGAGAGAGCGTGCTGCCGCGCCTGGCCGAGCGCGCGGGCGGGCGCGTCGCTGCGCCGCCGGGTCTTGCGCGTCGGCGGCACCGGCGAATCGTCGGTCGAGGAGCTCGTGACGCCGGTCTACCGCAAGTGGAAGGAGTATCCGGTCACGATCCTCGCCTCTCCGGGAGAGGTGCAGCTCCACCTGTGCGTTCCCGGCGAGAGCCCGGAACGCGCCGACGGGGTCCTCGACGCGATGGAGGCGGACTTTCGCGAGGCCCTGGGGCCTCGCGTCTTCGGCCGGGACGGCGAGGACCTGGCGGCGGCGGTCGGGACGCTGCTCCGCGAGCGGGGCAAGACGCTGGCGCTCGCGGAGTCCTGCACCGGCGGAATGATCTCGGCCCTCGTGACGGACGTTCCGGGCTCGAGCGACTACTTCCTGGGCGGCGTCGTCTCCTACGCCGACGCGGCGAAAGAGAACTTCCTCGGCGTCTCGGCGCAGACGCTTCGCCGCCACGGCGCGGTCTCGGAGGAGGCGTCGCGGGAGATGGCGCGGGGCGCCCGCGCAGCGATTCGGGTCCGACCTCGCCGTCGCGGTCACGGGGATCGCGGGACCCGGGCGGAGGCTCCGAGCAGAAGCCCGTCGGGACCGTCTTCTTCGCGTTGTCGGAGCGCGAGGGGGGCGAGGAGACGCGCCGGAGGTCCTTCGTCGGGGACCGCGCGCACGTGCGGCGCTCGGCTTCGCTTGCGGCCTGGAGCTCGTCCGCCGCCGACTCGCGGGCACCCTCGCGCATGGCTGATTCGGAGGGCGTGCGCGCTTTCCTCGCGGTGCCGCCCGATCCGGGGTGGGTCGAGAGCGCGCGCGCGCTCCTCGCGGGCCTCTCCCCGAGGCTGCCCGCCGCGTCGTGGACGCGCCCGGAGACCTGGCACGTGACGCTGCGCTTCCTCGGAGGGATCTCGCGGCCGAGGCTCTCGAACTTCGCCGAGGCGATTTCCCGGGAAGCGGCCCGGCTCCCGGGAGCGGAACTGTCGGTCGAGGGGCCGATCGTCCTGCCGCCCAGCGGTCCGGCCCGCGTTCTGGGGCTCGAGCTCCGGTGCTCCGGCGACGCCCTGGCCTCTCTCGCTCGAGCGGCCGAGGCGGCCGCCCGGGCGGCCGGGCTCGAGCCCGAGAAGAGGCCGTTTCGCCCCCACGTGACTTTCGTTCGGCTCCGCGAGCGCTGGCCGGCCGACGCGATCGCCCTCTTCCGGGACGAGGCGCGCGCCTGGGAATTTCCGCCGTGGCCGGTGCGCTCCTGCGTCCTTTTCGAGAGCCGGCTCGCGCCCGGCGGCGCGATTCACACGAAGCTCGCCGAATGGCCCCTGACGGCTCCGGAAGGCGTCTCCGCGTGAGCGCGCGGGCCCTGCTCTGCGTCCTCGCCGGGTATCTGCTCGGCTCCGTCTCATTCGCCGTGCTGCTCGTGCGCCGCCGCACGGGCGAGGACATTCGAAACGTCGGGTCCGGCAACGCCGGCGCGACGAACGTCCTGCGGGCCCACGGCAAGGGGCTCGCGGCCGCGGTGGCGGCCGCCGACGTCGCCAAGGGCGCGGCCGCCGTGCTTCTCGCCCGCGCGTTCACCGCGGACCCGCGGGTCGCCGCGGCGGCCGGGCTCGCGGCGATCCTCGGGCACGTGTTCCCGATCTTCTACGGTTTTCGCGGCGGCAAGGGCGTCGCGACCGCGGTCGGCGCGTTCCTCGCGCTGGCGCCGCTCGCGACTCTGGTCTGCCTGGCCGTTTTCGTCGCGATCGTCGCGGCGACCCGCTACGTCTCGCTCGGATCCGTCGTGGCGATGTGCCTGCTGCCGCCCGTGGCGGGGCTCCTCTTCCACGCGCCGCGGGCCGTGGTCATGGCGGCCGCGGGAGCGGCGCTCGTCGTCGTGCTGAAGCACGTCGAGAACATCAAACGTCTCGCCCGCGGGGAAGAGCGCAAGCTGGGGGGGAAATGAAGGTCGCCGTCCTCGGCGCCGGGTCCTGGGGAACGGCGCTCGCCATGCACTTCGCGCGGGCCGGGCTCAACCCGGTGCTGTGGGGCCGCGACCGGGACGCCGTGGCCTCCCTCGAGAGGGATCGCCGTCATCCGCGCCGGCTCTTCGGGATCGAGCTGCCGGCCTCCGTCCGTCTGACTCCGGACCTCGCGGACGCGTGCGGCTCGGCCGACACGCTCGTCCTCGCCGTGCCGTGCGCCTCGATGCGGGCGCTGGTCGCGGCGATCCCGGGGTCCGAGGGCCGGCACCGTTTCGTCTCGACCGCGAAAGGGATTGAGCCGGAGACCGGCAAGCGTATGACGGAGATCCTCCGGGAGGGGCGGCCGGCGGCTCTCGTCGCGGCTCTCTCGGGCCCGACGTTCGCGGAGGGAGTGGCCCGAGGAGATCCGACCGCCGCCGTGATCGCCGCGGCGGAAGGGGGATTCGCGCTGGAGCTCCAGTATCGCTTCTCGACCCCCGAGTTCCGCTTCTACACGACGGATGACGTGGCCGGCGTGGAGCTCTGCGGGGCGCTCAAGAACGTCGTCGCGATCGCGGGCGGGATCGTGTCGGGCCTGGGCTACGGGCACAACACCCTCGCCGCGCTCGTGACGCGGGGCCTGGCGGAGATGGATCGCTTCGTCCGATCGCAGGGGGGGAGAAGCCAGACGGTCCACGGCCTCGCCGGCGTGGGAGATCTGATGTTGACCTCCACGGGCCAGCAGTCCCGTAATCGCCGCGTCGGAGAAGAGATCGGGCGCGGCCGCAAGCTCTCCGACGTGCTCGTGGACATGCCCGAGGTGGCCGAAGGGGCGCGCACCTGTCTGGCCGTGCCGACCCTCGCCGCGCGCGCCGGGATCGAGACGCCGATCGCCGAGGCGGTGGTGCGCGTGCTCTACGAGGACGTCCCCGCCCGTCAGGCGATCGAGGGCCTGATGACCCGCGCCCTCCGCGCGGAGTGACCGGGGTCAACCGTGCACTCCGGCGCTCCGGGTGTCGGGGTCCGTTAAGCCGGTCGATCTTCGCGGTCGACGCCTGCCGGTCGGACACCCTCCCTTACGGCATCAGCTGGACGTCCTTGAAGGCGACGGCGTCCCCGGCGGCGATGCCGTCGGCCGTCATCGAACCCTGCACCCGAAGCGTCTGCGCCGGCTGTCCGGGCAGCAGGAGCCCGGTCGTGTTGATCCGGAGCGTCGACTGCGTCTGCGAATCGAGCGTATTGAGCGTCCAGCTGACGCTCGAACCGCCGCCGCTGTTCGAAAAGGCGGCCTGAGTCCCGGGCGAAGGCTCAACCGAATTGACGTTCAACGGGACCGGGAGCGCGACCGTGACGAACCCGTTGTGGATGCCCTGCACGCCGACGTTCGTTGCATTCAGATCCACGTTGAACGGCGTTCCCGACGTGGCCGTATCGGGAGCCCGAACCTCGAGCCGCCCGAGCGCGCCGTTGGAGCCCGTCACGTCGGTACTGTCGCTGCACGCCACAGCGCCGGCGAGAAGGGCGGCGGGAAGCAGAATCCGGAGGAACCGGGGCGATTTCATGAAGACCTCCTCTCCAGCGCGGAGGCGCCGGAACGAGAAAAAGGTAGCAATGACGGTGCCAGCCGGCCCGGCCGGGTCAGGAGGCTCTTCGGAGACCGGTCCGGCGGGGCGTGTCGATGACGCGGATCGGGAGCACGATCGCCTGCAGTCCGGCGAACTGGAGCCGGCGCTGGATGGCGAAAGCGGTCTCGTTGTGGAGAAGGCGGTAGTAGAAGCGGTCGTTCTCGAAGACGAGCTGCCCGAGATAGAAGATGGCCCGAGGGAACTCTTCCCGTATCTGCTCGCAGAGCTCCACGACCTGCGCCACCGCCTCCCGGCCGACCGCGTACCGCATCTCGGCGCGGAACCCGAGCTTGTGAGCGAAGTCCACGTACTTCTGCAGGTCGCCCACCGTCTGCTTCTTGAGCGCCTCGATCTCGGCCACCCCCTTGAAGTGGAAGGAGTCGATCACGCCGACCGATACGAACAGATAGTTCTTGTACTGGTGCGGAAAGAGGTTCTGGACCGAGAGCACCGTGTGGATCCCGAGACCCGAGAACCCGGAGACGAGCATCACCGCCACCGGCTCCTCGCGCGGGATCGCCGTCTGCGGCTCCGGGTGCGGGCGCAGCGGGATGTTCAGGAGCGTGTCGTCGAGCCGGCGCAACTGCTCGCGGACACGCGAGTAGTGGCGCTTGACCAGGAAGGCGAACACGACGAAGGAGGACGTCACGATCACGGTCAGCCACGCCCCCTCCTCGAGCTTCTCGTAGATCGTGATGAGGAGAATCGAGAGGCAGACGAGGAACCCCGTGCCGTGGAGCGCGAGGTGACGCTTCCACCTCGGCGAGCGCTTGCGCTCGCCGATCCAATGGCGGGACATGCCGGCCAGCGTCAGCGAGAACGTCAGGAAGACGTTGATCGCGTACATGACGACGAGGTAGTGGACGGCGCCCCGCGAATAAAGGATCGCCGCGAAGGCCGCGAGCCCCATCAACCAGATGCCGTTGTTCGTCACGAGCCGGTCGGAGAGTTGGGCGAAACGGTGGGGGACCCAGGAATCGGTCGCCATGTTGGCGAGGATGCGGGGCCCGTCGAGAAAGCCGGTCTGCGCCGCGACAAAAAGGAGGCAGCCGGCCGAGAGGAGCGTCAGGACCACGAGGGCGTGGCCGAGCTGAAAGCCGCCGAGCGTCCAGGCCCCGAACGACCGCTCCGCCAGGATCGCGTTCATGACCTTGGTCGGGTGGGGCCGCGCGCCCACGAGGAGGTACCCGAGGATGATCCCGGAGGCCGTGAAAGCGAGCGAGAGGGCCATGTAGAGCATCGTGCGCTTGGCGTTGGCGACCCGCGGCTCCCGCAGGATCGGCACGCCGTTCGAGACGGCTTCGATCCCGGTGTAGGTGCCGCCGCCGAGCGAGTAGGCGCGCAGCACGATGAAGATGGTCGGCAGGAGTCCGACCGACGAGGCGGTGCTCCGCGCGTCCGACCACGCCCCGACGAAGACCCCCGGCAGTTCCGTCAGTCGGCCGAGGAAAGCCACGAGGATCATGAAGAAGTGGGTCGCGACGAAAGTCAGGAAGATCGGGACGAGCACCGTCACGCTCTCCTTGACGCCGCGCAGGTTGAGCAGGACGAGCAAGCCGAGCACACAGAACTTCGTCGCGAGCCCCCGGCTGTGCCAGCTCTCCGGCAGGATCGAGAAGATCTGATCGACCCCCGAAGAGACCGAAATCGAGATCGTCAGGACATAGTCCACGATCAGGGCGCAGCCGGAGACGACGCCGAAGCGCGGGCCGAGGAGCTTCGTCGCGACCAGATAGCCGCCGCCGCCCCCCGGGAAGAGCTCGATCATCTTGCTGTAGGCGAGCGAGATGAGGAGGACCGTCGCGGCCGTCATGATCGCCAGGGCCACGGCCAGGTAGGCATGGCTTCCGAGGGCCTTGAAGGCCTCCTCGGGGCCGTACGCCGAAGAGGACAGCCCGTCCGCACCGAGCCCCACCCAGGCGAGAAACGCGACGAGGGTCACGTGTTGGAAGATCCGGGGATCCATCGGATCCCGCGGCTTTCCCACCAGGACGTTCTTGAGGGTACTGGGCAAAGTTTCGGCCCCGCGGGGGGCCGTTGCCGGATTATCCGGGAGCCCTTCCGGCAGTGTCAAACGGGAGAATGGAGATAAGATCGGCTTGTTTCGGGCCGCGCAGGTCCCGGGCTGACTTCCCGAGCGCACGGCGAGAGATTCCTCGACGAGCGCGAAGTCGGCCGGGGTCCTGGCCCGACGAGAGTTGGTTCGAACGGTCGGGCGCACGGTGCCCCGACCTTTTCCGGCGCGCCGCCGCGGGCGGCGAATCGGGCAGGAGGAATCCATGAGGAAGTTTCTGGCTCTCTCGATGGCGGCGGTTTTCTGTCTCGCGGTCGCCGCGTATGCCGGCGAGCACATGGACGGCAAGAAGGTCGAAGGGACCGTCAGCAAGCTCGACCTGGCGGGCAAGATGATGGTGGTCAAGACGGCCGACGGCGCCGAGACGACGGTCTACTGGAACGACACGACGAAGGTCGAGGGTGGCGAGCTCAAGGAAGGGCAGGCGGTCCACGTCAAAGCCATCGAGAAAGACGGCAAGATGTGGGCGAGCTACGTTCACGTCGGTGAGATGAAGAAGATGTGACGAGGCCTCCGCGGCCGCTGGAAGAGGGCGCCGCCGGCGCCCTTTTTCTTGCCCCCGAGAGGCCCGGCGATCGCCGACCGGCGCCTAGAACTGCCAGCCGACGGAGAGCGTGGGCCCCCAGTCGTTTTTGGACTGGCCCGTCGAGGGGTTCCTGCTGTCGAAGCTGTCGTAGATCGAAAGGGACAGATAGAAGTCGCTCACGATCTCGCGCTTGATCGCGCCGGTTGCCTCGAGGCGCACGCGGCCGCCCTCCGTGAGGCTCGGGAAGACCTCGACCGAAGCCGAAATCGTCAGCTTCGGAAAGTCATACATGAAATAGGAGTACCGGCCCCCCAGCCCCACTTCGGCGTTGTACTTTCCCTCGCCCTCGACCGGCTGCTCGTGGTTGCCGACCAGCCCGGCAAAGACCATCAGCTCCTTCTGATTGGCCTGGACCAGGAAGCGCCCGACGCCGAGGCCGGCCGAGGCCCGAAGCTTCAGGCCGAGCTCGATGTTGCGGTCGAATCCCACGCCGAGCTCGGCCAGCCATCGGCGCCCCAGGAATCGGTCGTAGTAGGTCGAGAAGGTTGCCCGGTCCGCGGCGGTGACGTCGTCCTGCCGGCTGAGGAAAGAGGAGAGGTTCGAGACGATCTGGTAGTTTCGAACGCGGTACGTGGCGTCGGCGGTCAGGTTGAACTGGACGAGGTGCGAGGACTGCGTGTAGTTGAAGCCGAGATCGAGCGAACCCTCCCAGCGCCGCCAGAAGTTCGCATGAACCGGCGTGATGTCGAAGACATCGAAGAATCCGACCGTGATCATCTCGAGGCCCGAGACGATCCGGAGGCTCCCCGGCGGGTCGGAAGGGGCAAGGGCCCCGTAGTGGTGCAGGCCGTCGATCGTCTCGACGTCGAACTGCTTCTCCGATTGGATCGACAGGATCTTGTTCCACTTGACGCTGATCCATCCGGCTGACGACGTGTCGACGGACACACGTCCCTGGCTGTAGGACTTGATCTCGCCGGTCATCCGATCGCCGTTCAAGAGAACGACGACGTCGGTCTTCTGGGCGAACGCCGATGCCGGAACGAGGGTGAGGAGGAGGACGAAGAACCGGACTCGAAGCCAGCCCGTCAATCAGTCTCCCCCTGGCCGAGTCGCGGCGGGGCGGACGGAAAGATCCGATGTCGTTTCATGCAGCGGTTCCGGCGGCATTCTCCCCCGAATCGGCGTCGGGGAGCGGCGGCGGTACGCGGCCGCGTTCCCGTACAACCGGTCTCTCGGATTGCCCTTTGGTGCAACCCTTGGCGATGGCGAGCCGGCGCGGCTTCGTCCCCTCGGGCGCCCCGGCGGTTTGAGAGGGCGCGGCGGAGGCGAGAAGCGCCGAGAGCGCGCCGGCCGCGAGAAGCCGGCCCGCGAATGAGTCTGGGCACATCTCGAATGTCCCTTTCACGAAGGCTCCATCATCTCGCCCCCTCCGCCGTCGCGCTCTTGCCCTTTGGGGAAGGCCGCGTCCGGGGAATTGCGCCGCCAGGACGAAGAGGGGGTGAGCGCTCGGACTCCGGGCATCCTCGGTTTCCTTCGACGTCGGAGCCTCGATCGTGCCATCGGGGCCCGCGCCGCGGCCCGCACCCTGGGGCAATTTCCGAGAGAACGTCGAGCCACGCGGCGTCCGTGCGAGGCGATGTATTAGAGTGGCCGAGAGCCTCGACCGTGCGAGGAGCCCGCGTGAGCTGGAATGACCGTGTGCGGCGAGAGTCCCGGGGGGCGCCCATCGATCCTCTGCGCGGAGAGGCGCTCTTGAGCTCGGAGGCCAGGGTCTCGCCAGACGACTCGCCGTCTCGGGACCTCGGACCGCGACTCCTGGCGCAGTCGAAGCGGTCCTCGGCGCGCGCGGCGGGCGCCTTCGGCCTCTTCGCGATCACGTACTTCTTCGCCTATCGATTCGGGATGTCCTTCAGCCAGGCCGTCCCGGCTCCGCTCTGGTTCCCGGACGCCGTGCTTCTCTGCGCGCTGCTCCTGGCGCCTCCTCGCGTCTGGTGGCTGCTGATCTTGGCGACGGCGCCGATCCGCTTCTGGCTCGTTCCGGCCGAGTCCCCGCCGTGGTTTCTCGCCGCGGCCTTCGCGAACGACTCCCTCAAGGCGGTGGTCTCGGCGTCGATCCTGCGCCGCGCGCTCCGGGATCCCGCCCGCTTCGATCGGCTGCGCGACTTCGGCATCTTCGTCGCCGTCGCGGTGATCGGCGCCCCCGTCGTTTCGGCCGTGGCCGGCGCCGCGGCATGGACGGCGCTCGGAAAGGATTTCTGGCTGTCGTGGCGGGACTGGTTTCTGGGAGACGCGATGGCCACGCTCCTCCTCGTGCCGACGATCCTCTACTGCCTCTTCGGGTTCCGGGAGAGGCGAAAGCCAACGCGCCGGGGGCGTTTCGCCGAAGGCTCGTTGCTCACGGCGGGGCTCGCCGGGCTCTGGCTCGTCGCTTTCAGCGGGCGCCTCGCGAGCCCCTACGATTCGCTCGTCTTGATCTACGCGCCCGTGCCCCTCCTGCTCTGGGCCGCGCTGCGGTTCGGGCTGCGGGGAACCGCGGCCGCGCTCACCCTGAGCGCACTGTTCGTCGCGGCGGCGGCGGCCCGGGGCCTGGGGCCATTCGCCTCGCAGCTACCCGAACAGCGCATCCTCTGGATTCAGCTCTATCTCTTCGTCGTGGCTCTTCCCGTGCTCTTCCTGGCGGTGCTCGTGCGCGAGCGGGACGACGGCGTCACCCGGCTGCGGGCGAGCGAGGAGCGCTATCGGGAAGTCGTCAACACTCAGACGGATCTGATTTGTCGCTATCTCCCGGACACGACCCTGACTTTCGTCAACGAGGCGTATTGCCGCTATTTCGGACGGAGCCGCGAAGAGCTGATCGGCCGCAAGTTCCTCGATCTGATTCCGGAGGGTCTGCCGCGGGACAGCGCGCGCCGGCACGTCGAGTCGCTCGTGCAGGATCCGAAGGTCGACGTCGACGAGCACGAAGTCGTCCGCGCCGACGGCTCGATTGGCTGGCAGCAGTGGCGGGATCATCCGGTGAGGGGCCGGGACGGCCGCGTGATCGAGTTCCAGGCGATCGGCCGGGACATCACGGACCGCAAGCGCGCCGACGAAGCCGACCGGCGGCTCGCGCAGGCGGGCCGATTGGCGCTCTTGGGCGAGCTGACCGCCTCGATCGCGCACGAGATCAATCAGCCTCTCGGCGCGATCCTGTCCAACGCCGATGCCCTCGAGATCCTGCTCGAGTCCGGAAACGCCCGACCGGAGGAGCTCGGCGCCATCCTGTCGGACATCCGGCGCGAGGATCTGCGGGCGAGCGAGGTGATCCGGCACGTGCGCTCCCTCGTGCGCCGCCGCGCGATGGAGATGCGGATCCTGGACGTCAACGAGGTCGTCGCGGAGGCCCTGCAACTGGCGGCGGCGGAATGCCGCCGGCGGGGCGTCGT
The DNA here is from genome assembly GCA_963707935.1 of uncultured Acidobacteriota bacterium. Taxonomy (GTDB): domain Bacteria; phylum Acidobacteriota; class Thermoanaerobaculia; order UBA5066; family Gp7-AA6; genus DATBFU01. The sequence goes on from CAVPRN010000005.1 coordinate 814,340, forward strand.
TCTCGAAACCGAGCTCGCGCCGGATCTTCCGCCGGTCCGCGGAGACCGCGTCGCGTTGCAGCAACTGCTCCTGAATCTGATGGTCAACGCAATGGACGCCATGAGTGGCGCCGGCGAGGGGGGCCGGCGGCTGACCTTGCGCACGACCGGAAACGGCGACGACACGATCGAAGTCGCCGTCGTGGACGTCGGCCACGGAATCCCGCCGGACCTCCTGCCCCGCCTCTTCGAGTCTTTCGTGACGACCCGGGAGCAGGGGATGGGGCTGGGGCTTTCGATCTCCCGCTCGATCGTGGAAGCGCACGGCGGTAGGATTCGGGCGGAGAACAACCGCGGCGGAGGCGCGACGATTTGCTTCGCGCTCCCGGCGGGGGAGGGTTCGGCGTGAGCGACGTGGGGCCGGTCATTCGGGTGGTGGATGACGACGCGGCGTTCCGGACCGCCGTCGCGCGGCTTCTGAAGGCCGCGGGCTACGACGTCCTCTGCTACGAATCCGCCGGCGATTTCCTGCTGGCCGACGAAGACCCGCGGCCGGGATGCGCGCTCCTCGATCTGAGAATGCCGGGTCCCGACGGCCTCGACCTGCAGGCGGCGATCGGCCGGCGCGGCAATCCGCGTGCCGGTCGTCTTCCTGACGGCCCATGGCGACGTCGCCTCGAGCGTGCGCGCCATGAAGGGGGGCGCGGAGGATTTCCTGACGAAGCCCGTGAAGCGCGAGACGCTGCTCGCGACGATCCGCGCGGCGCTCGCGCGCGACGGGGACCAGCGGGCGGCGCGCGAAACGCTTCGCGACATCCGCAGCGCGCTTCGAAGCCCTGAGCCCGCGCGAGCGCGCGGTCCTCGAGCAGGTCGTGGCGGGCCGGCTGAACAAGCAGATCGCCTCCTCGATCGGAGCCTCGGAGCGGACCGTGAAGGCGCACCGGGCCCGCGTCATGAGCAAGATGGGGGCGAGCTCCGTGGCAGAGCTCGTCCGGTCGGCCGACCGGCTGAGCTGGAGCCGGGCCGACTCCTCCTCGCGATAGCGCGCCGCGGCGATTGCCCGAAGGGGCAGGGTGGCGCTGCCCGAAGATCCCCCTTTCGATGTCTCCTCGGGACGGGGAAGATCCCGGCACGTATGTCCGAGAGGCAAGTCGTCGTCGTCGAAGACGACGCCGGATTGAGGCAGGCGCTCGAGAAGGTCCTCGAGCGCCGGGGGATTCCCGACGACGACGTTTCCGTCGGCCGAGGCGCTCCTCGCGGCGGGTGCCGGGGGCGCCGCATGCCTGGTGCTCGACATTCGCCTGCCCGGAATCACCGGTCTCGAGCTCTATCGGCGACTGGTGGCCGGCGGTGCAACGACGCCCGTCATCTTCATCACGGCCTATGACGATCCGGAGGTCCGGGCGGAAGCCGAGCGCCTCGGCGCCTCGGCATATCTGATCAAACCCTTCCGGGGGCGGCTTCTCGTCGAGGCGGTCAGTGAAGCGATCGGCGTCGGAGCGGCGTCTTGAAGGAAAGACCGAGATGACGTCGAAGGCTCGATTCCTCTCGCTCGCTCTGGCGGCGCTTGCGGTCCGCCCGATCGCCGGCGCGCAGACCGATCCGCTCCCATCGTGGAGCGACGGGCCGGCGAAGCAGGCGATCGTGAAATTCGTCGCCGACACGACCACGGCGGGAGCGCCGGGCTTCGTTCCGCCGTCGGAGCGGATCGCGACCTTCGACAACGACGGGACGCTCTGGGCGGAGCAGCCGATCTACTTCGAGCTCGCCTTCGCCTTCGACGAAGTGAATCGGCAGGCGCCCCAGCATCCGGAGTGGAAGGACAAGGAGCCTTTCAAGTCCGTCCTTGCGCGGGACCAGAAGGGGATCGCGGCGGCCGGGAAGGAGGGCCTGGTCGCGGTCCTGGCGGCGACGCATTCGGGCATGACGACGGACGAATTCCAGAAGATCGTCTCCGACTGGGTCGCGACCGCGAAGCATCCGCGGTTCCAGCGGCCTTACACGGATTGCATCTATCAGCCGATGCTCGAGCTGCTCGACTATCTGCGCGCCAACGGCTTCAAGACCTTCATCGTATCGGGCGGCGGCATCGAATTCATGCGCGCCTTCGCCGAAAGGGTCTACGGCATCCCGCCGGAGCAGGTCGTCGGCAGCGTCGGCGAGACGGAGTTCGAGATGCGGGACGGCAAGCCCGTGCTCGTCAAGCTGCCGAAGGTCAATCTCGTGGACGACGGGCCCGGGAAACCGGTCGGCATCAACCGCTTCATCGGGCGGCGCCCCGTCTTCGCCTTCGGCAACTCCGACGGAGACCAGCAGATGCTCGAGTGGACGTGGGCCGGCGGCGGCGTCCGTTTCGCCGGCATCGTCCACCACACCGACGCCGAGCGGGAGTGGGCCTACGACCGCGACGTCGCACATCGGAAAGCTCGACAAGGCCTGGGACGAGGCAACGGCGAAGGGCTGGGTCGTCGTCGACATGAAGAAGGACTGGAAGAAGGTCTTCCTGTTCGAGAGGTAGAGGAAACGAAAAGCGTGCGTCTTCGCAATGCAAATTCGCTTTCGTGATCACGGCCATCCTGCTGACGAATCTCGGCGGGTGCCAGGTGGCTGCCGAGAGGACGAGCGAACAGGCGGCCACACCGACGCCGGCGGCAGAGCCCAAATCTGGTGATTCCTCCGCGCGCCTGCTGGAGGACCGCGCCGTCGAAGCAGCCATCTGGGGGATGCCGGCGGTCAACTACGACCTCATGCTCCAGGAAATGTTGACCAAGACCGAGGGCAAGGTGAACCAGGTGATCTACTGGGGTCGGCCCCTCGACTGGCACAATCAGACCCTCACGCCCAATCCCGACACGCTCTACTTCATGGCGTTCTTCAACACCAAGGACGTGGGGCCCATCGTGATCGAAGTCCCCCCGGCGGGAGCCGACGGCTCTCTCAACGCCAACATCGTCAACATCTGGCAGCAACCGCTCGAGGATGCCGGACTCCTCGGAGTCGACAACGGCAAGGGCGTCAAGCTCGTGATGCTGCCGCCCGGACATTCGGGCAAGGTTCCCACCGGCTATGAGGCCCTGCGGCCGGGAACGTACGGCAGCTACGGGTTGTTCCGCTCGAATCTCAAGAGCCACGGCGACGTCGACGTCGCGACATCCATCGCCTACGGCAAGCGGGTCAAGATCTATCCGCTCTCCCAGGCGTCGGCTGCGCCGCCCACGGTGTTCACAGACGTCCAGAACGTGTTGTTCGACTCGACGATTCGCTATGACGAGAGCTTTTTCGAAGGGCTCAATCGGATTGTTCAGAGCGAGCCTTGGTTCGACCGCGATCGGGTCATGATCGATCCGCTGAAATCGCTCGGCATCGAGAAAGGCAAGCCCTTCGCTCCCGACGCCACGACGAAGCAGCCCCTCGACTCCGGCATCCATGATGCGCAGAAGTTTCTCGAGGCCAAGTACGACGCAGGCATGCCACCATTCTTCGAGGGCACGCACTGGACCTACCCGGCTCCTCCTGAGCTCATACAGGCGGCGGCGGCCGACTTCGCGGAGCCGAACAGCTACCCGGTCGACGCGCGCGGCCTCGCCTACAGCTACGCCTACATCGGTATCAAGCGGCTGGGCGCCGGCCAGTTCTACCTGATCTCGATCAAGGACAAGGACGGAGAAGGCTATGACGGAGGCAAGAACTATCGGCTGACCGTACCGTCAAACGCGCCGGTCGAGCAGTACTGGTCGGTGACGGCCTACGACCGGCAGACTCATGCGCTCATCAAGAACGTCGATCGCGCCAGCCGCGCCTCGAACAGCGCCGAGGTGCAAAAGAACGCCGATGGTTCGGTCGAAATCTACTTCGGTCCGAAGGCGCCTGCGGGCAAGGAGTCAAACTGGATTCCCACCGATCCCGACCGCAGGTTCGAGCTGATGTTCCGTCTCTACGCGCCGACCAAGTCGCTCTTCGGCAAGACCTGGAAGCTTCCGGACATCGAGAAGACGAACTGAAGTCGAAGGCTCGAAGGAGAGGGACGGATGTGATCGATCGCAATCACGGCACACGCACGAGCAAAGATGGATCGGTTCGAGTCGAACAGGAGGGGAGGGGGAATGAAGAGGAAACAATTCTTGGCAACACTCGCGCTCGCCTCGTTGACCTCGCTGCCTGCTTTCGCGCAGGCGGCGAAGAAGCCGAACATCCTCGTGATCTTCGGCGACGACGTCGGGCAGACCAACATCAGCGCGTATTCCATGGGCGTGGTGGGCTACCGGACGCCCAACATCGACCGCATCGCGAAGGAGGGGATGCTCTTCACCGACTACTACGCCGAGAACAGCTGCACGGCGGGCCGCTCGACCTTCATCACCGGCGAGGTCGGATTCCGCACCGGCCTGCTGAAGGTCGGCATTCCCGGCGCGAAGGAGGGTCTCCAGAAGCAGAACATCACGATCGCCGAGGCCCTGAAGCCGCTCGGCTACGCCACCGGGCAGTTCGGCAAGAACCATCTCGGGGACCGCGACGAGTTCCTGCCGACGGCCCACGGCTTCGACGAGTTCTTCGGCAACCTCTACCACCTGAACGCCGAAGAGGAGCCGGAGCGCCCGTACTACCCGAAGAACGACAAGGAGTTCATGAAGCAGGCGCCGCGCGGCGTGCTCCACTCGTATCGCGGACGGCAAGATCGAGGACACGGGCCCGCTGAACCGCAAGCGCATGGAGACGATCGACGACGAGACGACGGCCGCCGCCATCGACTTCATGACGCGGCAGGTCAAGGCCGGCAAGCCCTTCTTCACGTGGATGAACTTCGACGCGCATGCACGTGTTCACCCACGTGCGCGAGTCGATGCGCGGGCAGAGCGGCATGCCCGGCAACGAGTACGCCGACGGAATGGTCGAGCATGGACGGGGACGTCGGCAAGCTGCTCAAGGCGGTCGACGACCTCGGGCATCGCCGACAACACGATCGTCATCTTCACGACCGACAACGGCCCGAACCAGTGCTCGTGGCCGGACGCCGCGACGACGCCGTTCCGCAGCGAGAAGGACACCAACTGGGAAGGCGCGTTCCGCGTGCCGGCGCTGATCCGCTGGCCCGGCCACGTGAAGCCGGGCACGGTCTCGAACGACATGGTGTCGGGGCTCGACTGGTTCCCGACGCTTCTGGCCGCCGCGGGCGACACGACGATCAAGGAGCGGCTGCTCAAGGGCTGGGCGGCGAAACCGGGAGGCCTGACCTACAAGGTCCACCTCGACGGGTTCAACCTGGTGCCCTATCTCGAGGGCAAGGAGGAGCACTCGCCACGCCACGAGTTCTACTACTTCAACGACGACGGCATGCTCGTGGCGGTCCGCTTCGACAACTGGAAGGTCGTGTTCTGCGAGCAGCGCGCCCCGGGCGGGTTCGTGGTCTGGGCGAATCCGTTCACGTGCCTGCGCGTGCCGAAGGTCTTCAACCTGCGCATGGACCCGTACGAGCGCGCCGACGTCGTGTCGGACCAGTACTACGACTGGATCGCGACGAACGCATACGTCGTGCAGTACACGCTGTACCGGGTCCAGCCGTTCCTGGCGAGCCTGAAGGAGTATCCGCCGAGCCAGCGGGTCGGCAGCTTCTCCATCGACCAGATGATGGAGGCGCTGGAGCAGAGCATCTCGGCCACTAACAAGTAGGCCTCACGGCCGTCACAGATGTCGGGAGGCGGGCGCCGCGCCCGCCTCTCTCTTTCTCACGGGGTATCTTGGACAGGATGAACGATCGCCACGCGGCCGCCGCGTGCTCTTCCTCTTGGGTGCGGCGTCGCTCGTTTTTTGAGGTCCTCTGGGTCAAGCCGCTCTCGTTCGTCGTCGGCGTGGACGTCTACGCGGTCACGGTCGGCGTCGGTGCGTTCATCGCCGGGCCTGGTGCCCGAGGCGGCAACCGCAAAGACCGAGTCGTCGGGGACAAGGTTCAGAGCTGGAAGACGGTATTTCCGGCCGAGCAGTGAAAGAATCCGCCAAAAGATGGATCGCTCCTGGTTCTCAGGGGAAGGAGAAAGAGATGAAATTCGGGTACTCATTCGTGTTGGCGCTCGTGCTCGCCGCGCTTGCGCCCTCGTTCGCCGCGGCGCAGTCGGCGAAGAAACCGAACATCCTCGTCATCTTCGGCGATGACATCGGCTACTGGAACATCAGCGCCTACAACCGCGGCATGATGGGCTACAAGACGCCCAACATCGACCGCATCGGCAGGGAAGGGGCGATCTTCACCGACGTCTACGCCCAGCAGAGCTGCACCGCGGGGCGCGCGGCGTTCATCACGGGCCAGTCGCCGATTCGCACCGGCCTGCTGAAGGTCGGGCTCCCGGCGGCTCCCGAAGGGCTTTCCGACAAGGATCCGACGATCGCCAACCTGCTCAAAGCGCAAGGCTACGCGACCGGCCAGTTCGGCAAGAACCACTTGGGAGACCGCAACGAGTTCATCCCGACCGTCCACGGCTTCGACGAGTTCTTCGGCAACTTCTACCACCTGAACGCCGAGGAGGAGCCCGAGAACCCCGACTACCCGAAGGCCCCGGAGTTCCCGAACTTCAAGGACAAGTTCGGCCCTCGCGGCGTGTTCCATTGCTACGCGACGGACGCCGTGAGCACGCTTCCCGACGACGGCCGTTTCGGAAAATGGGGCAAGCAGCGCTGCGAGGACACGGGCCCGCTCACCAGGAAGCGGATGGAGACGATCGACGAAGAGGTCCTCGCGCAGACCACCAAATTCCTCGACGCGAGGCAGAAGGAAGGCAAGCCCTGGTTCGTCTGGTTCAACACGACCCGGATGCACATCCACACACACCTCAAGCAGGAGTCCCAGGGCAAGACCGGCCTGGAGTCGTTCCGGACGGCATGGTCGAGCACGATGGCCACGTCGGCCAGTTGCTTCAGAAGCTGTCCGACATGGGCGTCGCCGACAACACGATCGTGATCTATACGACCGACAACGGCGGCGAGGTGATGAGCTGGCCCGACGGCGCCGCGGTCCCGTTCCGCGGCGAGAAAAACACCCCCTGGGAAGGCGGCTACCGCGTGCCGATGGTCATCCGCTGGCCCGGCGTGATCAAGCCCGGGACAGAGATCAACAACATCGTCTCGCTCGAAGACATGATGCCGACTTTGCTGGCGGCCGCGGGCCAGCCCGACGTCAAAGAATCCCTGCTGAAGGGCACGACGGTGGGAGGAGCCGCGTACAAGGTGCACCTCGACGGATACAACCTGCTGCCGGCCTTCAAGGGCGAAGCCAAGCAATGGCCGCGCCACGAGTTCGTCTACTGGACCGACGACGGCGACCCCGCGGCCCTGCGCTTCGACCAGTGGAAGATGATCTTCCTGGAGCAGCGCGCCAAAGGTCTCGATGTCTGGCAGGATCCGATGGTCGTCCTGCGTTTCCCCAAGCTCTTCAACCTGCGCTCGGATCCTTTCGAGCGGGGCGAGGAGGGCACGGGATACCAGGAATGGCGACTTGATCACGCGTTCATGTTGGGCCCCGCGGCCACGTATGTGGGCACGTGGATGCAGAGCTTCCGGGATTTCCCGCCGAGACAGAAGCCGGGCTCCTTCAACTTGAGCGAAGTGATGGAGAAGCTGACCAAGGCAGACCACTGAGGCTGGGGTCGAGCACAAGTTCGACGACCATCATTCGGGGCGGCGGGACTCTCCCGCCGCCCTTTTTCACCACATAGGCTGAAGCCAGATCATGCCGCGACGTTCACGCCAGGCCCGGCGCCCGGTCGCGTCTCCTCCGCAGGCGTCCGATTCCGGCGTTCGATCGGCGCTGCCGCTCGCCGCGCTTTTTCTGTCGGGCGCGGCGGCGCTGGTGTACCAGACGCTCTGGGTGAAACAGCTAACGCTGATCGTGGGCGTGGACGTCTATGCCGTGACGACCGCGGTCAGCGCCTTCTTCGCCGGGCTCGCTCTTGGCGGCGGACTCTTCGGCCGCCGGGCGGATCTTTCGGCGCGGCCGCTGCGATTCTTCGCGGCGCTGGAAGCGGGCACCGGCGTGCTCGGTCTTGGCGTCACGCTGGCGCTCGCGAACGCGGCGCCGGTGTTTATCTCGCTCGAGGCCGTGTCCCGGCTGCTCGCCTGGGCGTTGCTGTACGTGACGATCGGTCTGCCGGCCGTGTTGATGGGCGGCACGCTCCCGGCCCTCGTGCGAGCCGTTGCGCCCGCCGACCCGGCCGTCGGATCGGCCTCCGGGAGGCTCTACGCCGCGAATACGCTCGGAGCGATCGCGGGAGGGCTCGCTGCGGCGTTCCTCCTCGTTCCGGCTCTGGGCATCCGCGGCTCCGCGGCGGCTGCTGCCGTACTGAACTTCGCGGCGGCGGCTCTGGCCCTGGCCGCGGATCGCCGGGCGGAGCCGGCCGCGCCGGAGAAAGTGTCGTCCCCCGGTACGGAGCTGCGGAACATCTCTCTGGCGCTCGCGCTTTATGCTTTGGCGGGAGGAGTGGCCCTGGGCTACGAGGTCGTCTGGACCCAGGCAATCGTTCCTTTCTTGAGCACACGCGCCTTCGCGTTCGCCGTCGTGCTGGCGACCTACTTGACGGGGCTCTTCTTGGGCAGCCTGCTGCAGTCGAGAATCGTCGATCGGATACGCAACCCCTGGCCCGTTTTCGGCTCCTTGATCGCAGCGGCCGGCGGAAGCGCGCTGCTCCTGCTGGCCGCTCTCGGGCCGTGGCTGCCCCGATTGCAAAGCGCGCTGGGAAACTGGGTTCTGGGGGTCCACCGGCAGCGAGCTGGCGCGCATGTGCGCGCGTTTCGCCGTGGCTTCCGTGGCCGTCGTTCTCGTGCCCACCCTACTTCTCGGAGCTGCCTTCCCCATGGCCGTCCGGCTCATCGGAGGATCGGATCGGATCGGTCGGAATCTCGGCGCCGTCCTGGCGCTCAACACGGCCGGGGGCATCGCGGGGACCCTGGTCACCGGCTTCGTGTTGGTTCCGGCAATCGGCCTCGTTCGCACGCTCGGTCTGCTCGCCTCGATCGCGGCAGTGCTCGGCGCCGTCGCCATCGCGCGGGGCGGAAACTTCCGCAAGCCGGCCCTCGTGTCGGCCGGCGCGCTCGTTATTCTCGTGGCCGGAGGCGCGGCGCTCGTTCCGAGCGATCTTCTGGCGCGTCTCCTCACGACGGGCAGAGGCGGCAAGCTCGTCTTCTACGAGGAGAGCCCTGGCGGCACGGTCGCGGTCCTGGAGCAGCGAAGCTCGTCGGACTCCTTTCGCCGCCTCTACATCCAGGGGGTCTCCAATTCCGGCGATGCGATGCCGTCGCTGCGTTACATGCGCCTCCAGGCACTGCTGCCGCTGCTCATCCACCGCGGCGAGCCGCGGGCGGCCCTGGTCATCGGGCTCGGGACCGGCATCACGGCCGGCGCGTTGCTGGCCTTCAACTCGCTCGATCGCCGTGTCGTCGCGGAGCTGCTGCCTGCGGTCGTTCGGGCCGCGCCGAGCTTCAAAGGAAACTTCGGCGCCGCCGCCGATCGCCGACTGACGCTGAGGCTGGCCGATGGCCGGCGCGAGCTGCTGCGCAGCAGCGACGGCTACGACCTCATCACGCTCGAACCGCCGCCCCCCTCCGCAGCCGGCGTGGTGAACCTCTATTCCAGCGAGTTCTATGCCCTTGCCCGCCGACGACTGAATCCGAAGGGGCTCCTGGCCCAATGGCTGCCGCTGTCCACGCAGAATGACGAAGACACGCGGTCACTCGTCCGAAGCTTCCTCGACGTCTTCCCCCAATCCACCCTGTGGACGACCGAGTTTCACGAAGCGCTCCTCATCGGATCGGGCGAGCCGATCGAGCTCGACGCGAAGCGGATCGTGGAGCGCTTCGGCCGGCCGGGCGTGGCCGCCGCGCTGACCGAAGTCGGTATTGCATCGCCGGCCGCTCTCCTGGCGACCTACGTGACTGACCAGTCCGGTCTCGGACGCTACGCGGCGAACGCCCCGCCGGTGACGGACGATCGGCCCCGCATCGAGTACGCCCCTTGGGTTCGTCCCGGCGAAGTGGTCCGAGTTCTCCCGAAGGTGCTGGAGCTGTCGAACGAGCTGCCGCTCGCGGGCGCGGACGAGGCGCTGCGGACCGCGCTCGCCCGTGAGCGCATGACGCTGCGGGCCTTCTACGAGGCGGGCATCGCAGCCTACGAGGGCCGCCGGGACGAGTGGAGGCGCGCGATGGATTTCGTAGGAAAAGAAGACCCGGGCAATGCCTACTACAGGTGGTTCGCGGGGAGCGGAAGCTAGCGGCGGAGGAGCGATCGGATCCCGCCATTCCCGGAGAGATCAGGCAGGGGCGGCCGGGTACCCCGTATCTCGAGATCGCGTCTGGTGGCCCCAACGGGACTCGAACCCGTGCCGCGGCCTTGAAAGAGCCGTGTCCTAACCTCTAGACGATGGGGCCAGGCGGAAAAAGAAGATAACACCACGCAGATGCCCCCTCACCCCGCTCCTCTCCCCGCCGGGGAGAGGGAGCAGACCCCTCACCCCAACCCTCTCCCCGCGGGGGAGAGGGAGTCAGTCAGGAGACGTCGACCGCCGGCGTCCGCATCAATTCCTCTCGCGGCGTGACGCCGAGACCGGGCGCCGTCGACGCGGCGAGGCGGCCGTTCCTGCGCTGCGGCGCCCCGACGGCGGTGCTCACGGTCACGTAGCTGTTGAAGTCGGTCGCCGTGAAGAGAAGCTCCGGCGGCGTCGAGTGCGCCAGATGGGCGATCGCCGCGGTCGCGACGTCGCCGCCCCAGGTGTCCTCGATCGTCATCGCGATGCCGAGCGAGACGCAGAGATCGCGCGCCTGACGGGTTCGCGTCAGCCCGCCGAGCTTGGAGATCTTCAGGTTTACGACGTCCATCGCCCGGTCGGCCGCAGCGCGCAGGAGCACGGAGATCCCGTCGATCGTCTCGTCGAGGACGAAAGGCAGGTCCGTCCGCCGCCGCACCGACAGGCACTCTTCGTACGAGAGACAGGGCTGCTCGATGTAGACGTCGAGGTCGCGCACCGCCCGCACGACGCGCGCCGCCTGGTGCGGGAGCCATCCGGTGTTCGCGTCGGCGACGAGCACGTCGCCGTCCGAGAGCGCCGCGCGCACGGCCCGGATGCGCGCGACGTCGACGTCCGGCTCGCCGCCCACCTTGAGCTGGAAGCGCCGATAGCCCTCGGAGCGGTAGCCCGAGACCTTGCGGGCCATCTCCTCGGGCGACTCCTGCGAGATCGCCCGGTACAGAACGAAGTCTTCGCCGTAGCGCCCGCCGAGGAGCGCGCAGACCGGGAGGCCCGCGGCCTGGCCGAGGATGTCCCAGCAGGCGATGTCGATCCCCGCCTTGACGTACGGATGGCCCTTCATCGCCGCGTCCATGCGTCGGTTGAGACGCTCGAGCTCGCGGGGATCCTCGCCGATCAGGTGCGGGCGCCAGCACCGACAGTCCGGCGCGAACGCCTTCGGCGTAGGCCGGCAGATACGCCGGCCCGAGCGGGCAGACCTCGCCGTGGCCGGCGATCCCCGCGTCCGTCTCGACGCGGACGAGCGTCGAGTCGAAGACCGAGACCGACTTGCCGCCCGACCACTTGTAGCTCCCCTCGTGGATCGGGAGCTCGACCCGGTAGGCCGCTATCCGGGAAATCCGCATCGCCGCGAACTCTAGCGCAGGAAACGCGGCGTCCTGGTCTAGGATGGAGGCGCTTGCCCAGCCCGAGAGTCGCCCTGCTCGCGGCGCTCGCCGCTCTGACGGCGGCCTACGCAGCCTACTGGTTCGCGGACGCCCGGCGGCGGGGACGAGAGGGCGGTCGGGTCCGGCCGACGCTCTTCGAGATCGTCGTCGGCGCCGTAACGAACTTTTTCGACACGCTCGGGATCGGGTCGTTTGCCCCGACGACGTCGGTCTTCAAGCTCCGCCGCATCGTGCCGGACGAGAAGATCCCGGGGACTCTCAACATCGGCCACGCGATCCCGGTCGTCGTGCAGGCGTTCATCTTCATCGCGGCTCGTCGGCGTCGAGATCCCGACGCTCTTCGCGACGATCGCCGCGGCGGTGCTGGGAGCCTGGCTCGGCGCAGGCGTCGTGGCCGGCCTGCCGCGTCGCCGCATCCAGATCGGCATGGGCATCGCTCTCCTCGCCGCGGCGACGTTCTTCGCGATGACGAACCTGGGCCTCTTTCCCGCGGGCGGCGAGACGCTCGGGCTCCACGGCGCCTTGTTCTGGATCGGCGTCGCCGTGATCTTCGTGCTCGGGGCCTTCAACACGCTCGGGATCGGGCTCTATGCGCCGTGCATGATCCTCGTGGCGCTCCTCGGGATGAACCCGCGCGCGGCGTTTCCGATCATGATGGGCGCCTGCGCGTTCCTGATGCCGGTCGCGAGCATCCGCTTCATCCGCGCGGGGAGTTACGGCGTCGGGCCGGCGCTCGGTCTCATGCTCGGCGGGATCCCGGCAGTGCTCGTCGCCGGGCTCATCGTGAAGTCTCTGCCGCTGACGGCGCTGCGGTGGCTCGTCGTCGCCGTCGTGGCCTACGCCGCCGTCGCCATGCTGCGTTCGGCAGCGAAAGAGCGGGCCGGGGCGAGGATCGAGCCCGCCGGGACTCCGGCGGCAACGGCCGGATAGCCGGCGCCGTCTCGCGGCAAGGGCCGTTCTCACCCGGGCGCGAGCGATTCGTCCGGGCCGCACGCCCGGCGCAATTCGCGGCCGGCGGCGTCCGTTCTCGCGGCGATGATTCGGAGAGCGATCTCGCTCGGCGTCCTCGCGGCTTCGCTCTGTCAGGCCGCGCGAGGAGCCGGGCCGCCGAAGACCTGGACGCCCCGCTTCGGCCCGCCGGTGCCCGCGGCGGCGACGTCGACGCTCGACGGCCGGGAGATGGCGTTCGAAAGGCTTCGGGGGAAGGTCGTCTGGATCCGGATGTCCCGAACCTTCAACGCCGTCGTCACTCGAAGTAGCCGTTGACGTCCACGACGACGTGGACGGGCAGCGTCGCGGCCCCGCTCTGAATCGCAAAGGCGCCGGAGCCGCTCGCCGCGAGCGTGACGACGGCGTTGTTGGCGCGAGTCTGGCCGGCCGAGAAATTGAGCGTGCTCGCGCCGGGGGGCGAGGCGTCTCCCGGATAGAGGCGGACGTATCCGGCCTGCGGCGCGCCGGCGACGGTGACGTTGACGGAGAGGGCCTTCGCGTCGGCGGGTACTCCGCAGCGGCCGGCGGCGACGAAGATCCGCTCGGAGCCGGGCGGGATCGCCGGGGCGCCATAGGGACCCGGGGCGGTCCGGGTGTCGAGCAGGCGGCAGGGGGGCAGGGTGTTGTAGCCGATGCCGGACGTCGGCGGACCGGGCGAGGGCTTCCAGCCGAGCGCGACGACTTCGAAGTCGCCGGCCTTCAGGCTCCCGAAAGCGGGATTCAACACGCCGTTGTCCCAGCGGACGTCGTAGGTGCCGCCGATGTACATGTCCGTCCCGTTGTCGGCGACGATCAGGCCGTAGGTCTTCATGGCCTGGAAGATCTTCTGCGCCTCGGCCGGCTGTCCCGAGATGTCGACGCCGGCCTTCAGGCGCAGGCGCGCTCCCATCGGGGGCGCCCCGGCGGCCGAGCCGGCGGTGTGCGAGGCCGGGAAGACGTGCCCGTTCGTGTCGTGGATCGTGACTCGGAAGGCGTGGCGGATCGGGTCGGGGCCGAAGACCTCGTCGTATCGCACCAGGCCGGGCAGAATCGCGAGCCCGGCGGCGTCCGCGCTCGTCCATCCCTCGGGCCGCCGCGCGTTCGAGTCGAGCCCGAAGATCGCCCCCGACCCGGCCTGCCAGCGCGAGAGCGCCGCGTTCCAGCGCGTGTGGTAGAGCTCGTAGAGGATCCGGTTGTCGCGGTCCACGAGCAGCATGTGCCGGTCGCCGGAAGTGCCGCCGCCGATCTGCCCGCCCTCGATCCACTTCGACTGGGTCCTGGCCTCGGCGGGGATCGGGTAGCCCGGAGGCCGGCCCGGGGCTCCGGCATCGCTCTCGGAGCCGTACTCCACGAACGTGACGGGCACGAGGGGCTGTGTTCCCGGGACGACGACGTAGACCATCCCGTAGATCGCCGGCGAGGGGCTCGCGTCGCCTCCGAGGTCGGGGTGGAGCGGCGTGTTCGCGCCGATGAAGTTGATGAAGCCGGCGCTCCCCGGATCGACCGGCGCGCCGCTCACATCCACGTTCCACCAGTGGTCGGGCGGAAAGAGCGGGAGCGGCGGGGGGAGCGCGCCTCCGCGAACCACCTGGGCCGCGGCGGTCGCCGCGGCGAGCAGGGAAATCGCGAGGAGCCCGCCCGCTCTCCCGATTCTGTGCATTGGGGTGACACTTCATGATACCCCATGCGGCCGGCGCCGCCTCCTCTCGCCGCTAGAAGCGCACGGTCAGCTCCGCCGTGAAACGCCGCGGCGCCGCGACGTAGAACTGGGAGTCCCCGATCTCGCTCTCGTTGACGTAGTGGCGGCTGTCGCCGAGGTTCCTCCCGACCGCGGCGATGCGCGCCCAGCCGAAGTCCCAGCTGACGCCGGCGTCCGTCTCGAAGAAGCTCGGGGTGTAGAAGGTATTGCGCCGATTGAGCGGGCGTTGGTTCTGGTGCCGCACGGCCACGAACGCGCCCGGCCCCCGCGACGACGAGTAGGCCGCCTGGAAGTTCCAGAGATCGCGCGGCGCGAGCTCGAGGCGCTTCCCGTCCACCACCCGCAGCTCCCCGTCCGGCGTGAAGAAGGAGAAGTGGAGGAATCGCGCGTCGTGATGGGCGTATCCGCCGGCGAGCGCGAACCCCGGCAGCGCGGCCGGCGTCCAGCGCATCTCGACTTCGGCGCCCTGGAACCGCTCCTCGCCGGCGTTGGTCAGCTCCGGCTCGCCACCCGGACCCGGCACCGCGACGACGAGATTCTTGAAGATCATGTGGAAGACGGTCAGATCGAGGCCGAGCTGTCCGCAGAGCCAGCGCGTCTTGATCCCGGCCTCTTCCGTCTCCGTCGTCTCCGGGAGCAGGATCTCGGCCGCCTCGGCCTCCGAGAGGTTCGGCGCCGCCGGCTTGAAGTTCGTTCGCGCGGAGACGTAGACGTTCAGGTTCGAGAGGAGGCCGACGGGGTCCCGAACGATTCGGAAGAGGAGCGCGCCGCCGCCGCTCACTTTCGTGTCGCTCCTCTCGTCGTCCGCCACGTCCTTCTCCGGATCGCCCACCTCCTGCTGCTCGACGTGGAGCCGCTCGGACGTCGCGTCGAGCCGCAGCCCGCCGGTCACCGTGAGCCAGGGGACCGGCGTCCATTCGTCGTTCGCGTAGAGACCGAAGAAGGTGCGCCGGTCGTTGAAGGATCGGTTGTCGCCGACCGGCACGTCGCCGATCGAGGGGACGACCGGGTCCGGAGTCAGCAGAACGTCGAAGTCGAAGCCGATGCCTTCCGCGGTCGTGCGCCCCCACGTGACGGCGGCGCCGCCGACGAGCTGGTGGTGCCCGGCGGCTTCGAACTGGTAGAGGAGGCGGGCGTCATCGAACACGGTCGATTCGATCGGCTTCAGATAGGAGCCGTCGCCCTCGGCCTCGAGGCCGTCGACCGCGTTGATGAACGAGCGGGCCGTCGTCTGGGCGTCCCGCGCGTAACCGAACGTGTTCTGGAATTGGAGCGAGCTCGTGATGGGGATCGCGAGGTTCGACGTCAGCGACAGGACGTGATGGTCGAGGCGGGCGCCCCGGATGGCGTAGTTGCGGTCGATCGAGAAGTTGGGCACGATCTCGCCGGCGTCCACGGGCGTGGGAGAGCCGAAGAGGTTGGTGAAGCGGAAGTAGCCGAGAGTCGTGTCGAGGACCGCACCGCTTTCCCAGCTCTTGCGCGCCGAAAGCGCCACCCGGTCGTTGGCCCAGTCGGTGCGGTCCTGCCAGCCGTCGCCCCGCGAGATCGCACCGAAGACGCCGACGTTGAAGCCCGGGGAGACGTCCGCTGCCCAGTTCGCGGTCCCGTTCCATTGCGAAAGTGATCCCCCGCCTCCCGTGAAGCTGCCGGCGGCCTTCCGCGTCGGAGCCCCGCGACGGGTGAAGACCTGCACCATTCCCGCGAACGCCGAGACGCCGTAGAGCGTTCCCTGCGGGCCGCGGACGATCTCGATTCGGTCCACGTCTTCGACCGGGATCTGGGAGAGCGAGGGGTTGAAAGGCCCTCCCACCGGCACGCCGTCCACGGTCACGAGCAGGGCGTCGAATTCCTTGAGGCCCCAGAGCGCCGATGTTCGGCAGGCGCGTGCCGTTGTCGGATCCGTCCCCGGTATCGAGCCCCACGACGTTCTGGAGCGCATCGGCCACCGTCTTGGCGCCGGATAGCCGGAGCTCCTCGCCGGACACGACCGAGGTGGAACCGGGGATGTCGAGCGCGTCTTCCGGCACCTTGGTCGCCGAGACGACGAGCTCTTCGGAAACGGCAGGTGGCGCGGCCGGCGTCGGGGACGGTGTGGGCGCGGGCGTCGGTGCCTGAGCGAAAGCGCCCGCGGCGGCGAGCGACATTGTGGCCGCAAGTCGAATCACAGGACGGAGTCGTCCTCTCCTGGTCATCACGAGCCTTCCTTTCTCGGTGTTCGAGAGTCGAGATCGGGAGGCTTCTAGAGGCGAAGGGGGATCGGGGCAGCGGTCGGGCGAGACGGTGCCGCGTATCGTTCACCGGCGGGGTTTGGGCGTGGCCGAAGGGCCGAAAAGGCGGTTGTTCGCGAAGCAACCATGGTTTCGATGCGCGGCACGGACGCCGTCGGCTCGTCTCGCGCGGCCGCTCGAAGCCCGGTCTCGCCCGAGAGGCTTCGAGGGGCCGGCCCTCCGGGCTCGTTCAGGGCGATGGCGTCCCGAGTGCGCCATTCCCCGCCCATCGGGAAGAGCGCCTCGGCTGAATGCGACTCGTCCGGGAGGATCTCGAAGTCTCCGCTCACGGCGGAAATAATCTCGGCGTCCTCGTCCCTCTCCCCGGAGCGAAGCGCGAGCCGCGCCCGGGGCGCCGGCAGCGCCGGTACCCGCCACGCGACGCGGGTCGTGACGGTCGAGAGGTCGCCCGTCACGCGGACGGGAAAGCTCCGACCTCCGTCGAGCGACAGGACGAGCTCCATCTCCTCCGCGTCGTCCGGAACGGACTCCGCCGGCCACTCGACCTCGATGACCTGGCCCGGAACGAGCCGGTCGCCCGCGACGGGTCGCGAGAAGCGAGGCGTTCGAGCCCTCAGGGGGGCGGCGACGAGAATCAGGGAAAGGAGGAGGAGGGGAAAACGAGCCGGGTCGCGCACCCGGCGATCTTAGCGGACCGGCCGGCAACAAAAAAAAGGGCGCGCCGGGCCACCCCGGGCGCGCCCCAAAAGGGAGGCCGTCGAGAGTTAGTTCTTCGTCTCGGGCGCCTTGGTGGCGTCGGCCTTCTTGGTCGCGTCGGTGGTCGCGGGCTTCTTCGCGGATTTCTTCTTCTTTTTGTGAGAAGCCTTCTTCGTGCCCTCGGCCGACTTCGTACCCTCGGTCTTCTTCGCCGCGTCCGTCTTCGTCTCCTGGGTCGCAGAGGGCTGCGTCGAGGAGGCCGGAGCGGAGCTCGCCGACTGGGCGAAAACGCCGGCGGGGAAAGCCAGAATCACCGCCAGTGCCGACAAACGAAACAGGGTCTTCTTCATCTCATCTTCTCCTTTCGTTGCGTGCCTCTTGCACGAACGATTCGAGCGCCAGAGTGGGCGCGAGCGAGTGAACGCAGCATGAACAGGGGAAGGGGTGCCGGAAGCGGTTTGCGCCCGAGTCTCGTCGGCGTTCGGAGATCTGTGACACGTAGAATCTGGGCAACTTGAGCGGGCGCCTTCGTCCCATCGCCCCGGCTCTGCTCGTCGCGCTGGCAAGCGCCGTACCTGGACCGCTTCGGGCGCAAAAGGGAAAGGGCACTGGTCCGGTCCTCCCTGCCCTCGTGGCGGCGGAGCCCATCCGAGTCGACGGGTCGCTCGACGAGGAGGTCTGGTCGAAAGCAGCCCCGATCGTGTTGACGCAGCAGGCGCCGGCGCCCGGCGCGCCGACGCCCTTCTCGACCGAGGTCCGGGTCGCCGTGGATGGCGCGAACCTCTACTTCGGAATCACGTGCGCGGATCCGGAGCCCGATCGGATAGCCATCCACACCCTGCAGCGGGACGCCGACCTGTCGACGGACGATCGGGTGACGATCGTCCTGGATACGTTTCTGGACCACCGCACCGCGTACTACTTCCAGATCAACGCCGGCGGAGCCCGCGCCGACGGACTGGTCTCCGGCCCCGAAGAGAACTCGCGCGACTGGGACGGAATCTGGGACGCGGCGACCCGCCGCACCGCTTCGGGATGGACCGCGGAGATTCGGATTCCGGCGGCGACGCCGCGTTTTCCGGAGGGTGCGGACGCCTGGGGGTTCAACGTGGAGCGCGCCGTGCCGCGGGGCCTCCTCTTTCTGCGATGGGCGGGCACGACCCTCGACGCCAAGTTCGACGACCTCTCACGGGCCGGCGAGCTCTCGGAGCTGGGCGGCCTGCGCCAGGGCCTTGGCCTGTCCATCGTCCCCTACGGCCTCGTGCAGTACGTCGACGACCGCCTCTCCGGACGGCGGTTCACGAAGTGGCAGTTCGGTGGCGACGTGCGCTACAGCTTCACGCCCCAGCTCGACGGAGTGCTGACCGCGCGGCCCGACTTCGCCGAGACCGAGGCCGACGCGCGTCAGATCAACCTGACGCGCTTTCCCCTTTTCTTTCCGGAGAAGCGCGCCTTCTTTCTCGAGGGCTCGAACCTCTTCCGCTTCGGGCTGGGTCTCGAGGACTACTTCATTCCCTTCTACTCGCGGCGGGTCGGGCTCTTCGAAGACAACGTCGTCCCGATCGACGTCGGCGCGAAGGCGCTCGGCCAGGCGGGACGCTTCGGAATCGCCGTCCTCGACACGCAGACGGCGGCGGCGGGAGGCGCCGAGGCGGCGAACCTCTTCGCGGGACGCCTGACTTACGACGTGGACGAGCACCTGAGGGTCGGCGCCATCGGGACCAACGGAGACCCGTCCGGCATCTCGTCGAACTATTTCGCCGGGCTCGACGCCGTCTGGAGGACCTCGCACTTCCAGGGGGACAAGAACTTCTTCGTGGGCGTCTGGGGCGGCGGGAGCGGCGGCGAGTCCACGAGCGGGCGCCGGTCGGGCTACGGCATCAAGATCGATTACCCGAACGATCTCTGGGACGTGAGCTTCCGATTCGACGAATTCGGCGGCGCCCTCCAGCCGGCCCTCGGCTTTCTGCCGCGCTCCGGCGTGAGGCAGTACCGTCTCGGGGTCGCCTATCAGCCACGGCCGGAGGGCGGTCCTTTCGGCTGGGTCCAGCAGTTCTTCTTCGAGCTCGAGCCGGTTCTGGTCGAGGACCTCGCGGGCCGCACGGAGTCCTGGAGCGTCTTCACGGCTCCCTTCAACGTCCGCACCCGGTCGGGGTGGCACCTGGAGGCCAACTGGATGCCGCAGTTCGAGCGCCTGACCGAGCCGTTCGAGATCTCGCCGGGCATAGTGATCCCTACGGGGAGCTACCCCTTCACGCGCTACCGCGTCGAGGTCAACTCGCCCGACGCCTTCCCGCTGCGGGTCTCCGCGCACGCCTGGTTCGGCGATTTCTTCTCGGGGCACCTGACCGAGACCTTCGCCTCGATCGCCTGGGCGGGTCCCTCGGGGCGCCTGCAGCTCGAGCTCGACGCCCTGAACGACTTCGGGGAGCTGCCGGAGGGCAGCTTCATCCAGCGCCTCTGGCAGCTAAGGCTCGCGTACTCCTTCACTCCGGATCTCTTCGTCCAGTGCTTCCTCCAGTACGACTCGGAGACGCGCAACATCGGGGTCAATTCCATCCTCCGATGGACGATCCAGCCCGGGCGCGATCTCTTCCTCGTCTGGAACCACGCCTGGGTGAGCCCGCTCGAAGACGTAACCAATCTCCGGACCGTGGGGGACCAGGTCGTCTTGAAAGTGCGCTGGACCTTCCGGCGCTAGCGGGCGAGCGCGCGGAGGAGTCCCGCGGCCGCGCCGGCCGAGATGATCGCGGGAAGGCTCACCCGGAAGCGCGCGAGCGCGGCGAGCGCCGCGGCGCAGAGCAGAATGGAGAACGAGTCGGCGCCCGCCGGGAAGCCGGCCGGTAAGAGCACCGCCTTCCCGAAGACCAGCGCCAGATTGGCGATGACGCCCACGACGGCGGCCGTGATGCCGGCGAGCGCGGCCGAGAGTCTCCGATTTCCGCGCAGGTGCTCGATGTAAGGCGCTCCGGCGAGCACGAAGAGGAAGCACGGCAGGAAGGTCGCCCAGGTCGTCACGAGGGCGCCGAGGATGCCGCTCCCGAGCGGACTCATCCCCTCCGGATGCCGCCACGCCGCGAGGAAGCCGACGAACTGCAGGACCATGATGAGCGGCCCGGGGGTCGTCTCGGCCAGGGCGAGCCCGTCGATCGCCTGAACGTGCGTGATCCAGCCGAAGGCGCCCGCAGCCGCCTGCATGACGTAGGCGAGGACGGCGTAGGCCCCGCCGAAAGTGACGAAGGCGGCCTGGGTGAAGAAGCGGTACTCGCGGACGTGGAGGCTCGCCCAGCCGCGCGTCGCCGCGAGAGCGAGGAGCGGCCCCGCCCAGAGCAGGAGTCCCGCGCCGGCGATCCGCAGGAGCGCCCGCCCGGCTCGAGGCGCGCCCACCGGACTCGTTGCTCCGGACCCCGACTCGACGCCCGGGTTTTCGGGCGAGGCGGACCCGGAGCTCCGCCGGAGCCGCGATGCGGCGAGCCCTGCGAGGCCGGCCCCGAGCACGATCGCCGGAAAGGGGACGTTCCAGACGGCGATCGCCAGAAACGCGGCGAGGCAGATCCCGGCGTCCATTCGAGTCCGCAGGGCCCGCCGCCCGATCCTCCAGACCGCGGCCGCCACGATCGCGAGCACGATCGGTTTGAGACCCGAGAGGACTCCCACCACGGTCGGGAGATTTCCGTGCGCCGCGTAGACCCACGAGAGAAGGAGCAGCACCGCGACCGACGGCAGGACGAAGAAGACTCCCGCGAGGACGCCGCCGGCCGTGCCGTGGAGGAGCCAGCCGATGTAGATGGCGAGCTGCTGCGCTTCGGGCCCGGGAAGGAGCATGCAGAAATTCAGGGCATGGAGGAAGCGCTCCTCGGAGGTCCACTTCCGGTCCTCGACGAGATCCCGGTGCAGCATGGCGATCTGCCCGGCCGGCCCGCCGAAATTGACGAAGCCGAGGCGGATCCAGTACCGGAGCGCCTCGCCGAACGAGGGCCGGGCAAAGGAGTCGATCGAAGTCAACGGGCGCCGGCCGGTTTCGCGGCCCGCTTCAGATGGGCGTACAGGGAGTCGTAGAGGAAGAGCGCGCGCTCGAGAGAATCCGCGTCGTCCCGGCCGACCTCCGGGAAGCCGTCGCTGATCGCCTGCAGTCCGACCGACTCGGGCTCCGAGTCGATCGAACCGGGGAAATCGGCGCCGTGCACGATCGCCGCGAGTCGGCGGAGCGAAGGGTCGCCCGAGAGCCGCTCTTCGACGAGCTGCTCGAAGGAGCACCGGCCGCGCTCGTCCGCGTGGGGATAGGTCGCGCCCGGAGCGTCGAAACCGATCGCGCCTTCCCGCTCCTGCACGAGCGCCACTTCGTCCGGCTCGACGAAGAGGATCCGGGCCTCGGGATCGAGGAAACGCCGGATCAGCCAGCCCGTCGCGGTGCGGTTGACGCGGATCCGCCGCCGCGTGACCCACTTCATGGCCGGTTCGCCATTCTCGACAGCGCCGCCTTCAATCCACCGGCGATCTCCTCCGGCCGGGCGAACCCGAAGAAGTGGAGGAAGAAGAGCCGCGGCTCCTCGCGGAGCATGTGGGAGTGGAGCGCCGTCACTTCGATCCCGTGCGCCTGCAGCTCGCGGACGACGGGATTGACTTCCCGGGCGATCAGCACGAAGTCTCCGGTCGTCACGGCTCGCGAGCCGTCGATCTGGAAGTTGAGCGCGGTCGACATCCCCATCGAGGCGGGTACCTCGCGGCCTCCCTCCTCGATCTTCTCGGCGCGGGGAACGGGAACCTGGAGCACCTCTCCGGCTAGCGAGCCTTTTCGTCCCAGGATCTGCTGGATCGCCTCGAAGGCCTTCTGCTCCGCCTCGCCCGGCGAGGCGGCGGAAGGCGGCGCACCGAGCGGCGTCTTCGTCTGCCGGAGTGCCGCGAGGAGCGCGCGGCCGAGGGAGGCCGCCGAGCCGTGGCCGTGGAAGTGGACGTAGAGGAGACGCGGGGTCTCGTCGATCAGGTGGTTGTGGATCGCGAGGATCTCGAGGCCGCCCGACTGCAGGCTCGCGACGACGGGATTGACCTCGGAGGTCAGAAGGACGAGATCGCCCATCGCGACCGCGTCCTCTCCCGACCCGGCAGGCCGGAACGCCGCCCAGGAGGAGAGCGCGAGCGGGGGCTCGATCCGGATACCGCGGACGGAGACCTCGAGGTCGCTTCGGGGCCATCCGTAGCGGCGCACGCCGTCCGGCAGATCTCGTCCGGACCCGAGGACTTCGCTGAGCGAGCTCCAGGATTGCGACACGGGCTCCGGGGCGGTCATCTCCGGCCAGCCGGCGAGGGCTCCGAGGAGCAGCACTCCGCAGAGAGCGGTCGAAGTCGTCATGGTCGAGCCTCCTTTCGAGAGACCTTGTTTCGGAACGACCGGTAGAGGCCGTCGAAGAGGTCGAATCCTCCCTGCAGGCGCTCTTCGTCCGAGGGATGGGAGAGGAGCAGGCCCGCGAGCACCTGCTCGACGCCGCGCGTCTCGGGCCGCGCGAACTTTCCGTCCTTCAAGTCGATGTCGTGGACGATCTCCGCGAGAGCCCGCAGCGCCCCGTCGCTCGATCCCGCGCGCGAGAGCAGGGTCTCGAAAGTGCAGGAGTCGCCTTCGTGCGTGAAGTCCCCGCCGACCATGTCGAAGTGGACGTCGCCCGGTCGCGCCGGCTCCGCCGGGTCCACGAAGCGGAAACGCGCCTTCGGATCGAGGAATCGTCGGATGAGCCAGGCCGACGCGATGCGGTCGACCTGGACGCCGCGCCGGGTGACCCAGGTGCGCCCGGCAGGCAGCCCGCCGGGGGAGCGTCCGCGCGCGGCGGTTCTTCCGCGGCCGATCCGGGAGCCGAGGTCGGAGAGAGCCCTTTCGGCTCGGGCGCGTGCGGGAGCGTCGAAGAAGTCGATCTTCGCGATCTCCTCGAAGCGGCGCCGGGCGCGGGAAAGCCGCGTCGAGGGATCGTCCTCGCCCGGGCCGGAGCCGCCGGGCTTCGTCGCGCCGGGCCCTCTCCGGCGAAGAGAATCGGCGAGGTCGGCGTAGTCGGCGGCCCGCTCCTCCCGGAATCGGGCGACGAGCGCCTCGCTCGTCGACCCGTCGGCGAACTCGGCCTCGCAGACGTGCGCTTCCCCGCCGCCTGCGATCGCCTCCTCCGCAATCCATTGAAAGTCTTCCAGGCAGTCCGCGCGGAAGGGGAGCGCGTAGACCGAATTCTTCAGCGCGACAGCGCCGACGCGCACGAGGCGCTGCCGGATCTTCGCGCGCAGATAGAGCGGACGGGGAGGTAGCTGGTGGATGAGGAGATACCAGCGGCGCGCCCGCCGGTCGCTCTTCTCGCTCCGGCGCCGCTTCATACGGCCTTCGCCGTCCGAACCGCTCCCGACGGGAGCATGATGGCCGCCCAGATCGTACCGGCGGCGCCGAAGAGGCCGGCGGCCAGCAGCGTCCAGGCCGGGCGGATCGTCCAGAGGAGGCCGCCAATCGACGCCGCCCCCGCGACCGCAAAGCCCCGGATCGTGTAGTAGAGGCCGACCGTTCGTCCGCGGGCCTCCTGGGCCGCCAGGTCCACGAGGAGCGCCTTGCGGGCCGGCTCGCCGATCTCGCGCAGGCCCCCCACGACGTAGGCGACCGCGAGGGAGCCGAAGGATCGGGAGGCGAGGACGGCGAGGGGAAAGAGGGTGAAGAAGGCGAACGTGGTCACGACGAAGGGCTTCCGTTCGACGCGCTCGGCGAGAAGCGCGGCGGGCACGTAGGAGAGGATGGCGACGGCGGTCAGGATCGATTGGAGGGCGCCGAACTGGAGCGGCGAGATCCTCATGATCTCGATCGCCCAGACGACGAGGAAGACGGCCGGGAGGCCCTCACACAGTCGGACCAGGATGTCCGCGACGAGCAGGCGCCGCAGCGCCGGGTGCAGGCGCGGCCGGTCCCGAGGCGGCGCGGGGCGTGGCGGCCGTGGGGATCCTCCTCCCCCCGACTGACCGGCCCCGAGCCTCAGGACCGGCAAGGATGCGAGCGTGAGTGCGAGCGAGACCGCGAAAGCGGCCTTCATGCCCCCGGGCGTCCCGAGCGCCTCGAGGAGCAGACCGCCGAGAGGCGGGGCGACGACGATCGGTAGCCGCTTGACGACGGCCTGGACTGTGAAGCCGGAGATCCGCCGCTCCCGCGCGAGCTCTTCTCCGACCAGGCTGAAGGTGGCCGGCAGCCCGAGGGACCTCCAGGCCGAGACGAGGAGGAGCCCGGCGAAGAAGGGGGCGATCGAGCCGGAAACGAGATAGACCGCCGTGCCGGCCGCCGACGCCGCCGCGACGAGAACGAGGGCCCGGCGGTTTCCGAGCCGGTCGGCGAGGACCCCGCCCGGATAGGCGTAGGCCGCGTCGAGCAGGTCCTGGAGCGTGCCGAACGCGCCGAGGAGCAGGGCGGAGGCCCCGAGGGCGCGCAGGTATTGGGGCAAGTAGCGCGCCCAGAGCTCCTGCCCGAAGCCGATGGCGAGCGTCGCCACGGCGAGAGCCGCGACCCCGGGGACGAGGCCGAGGCGGCTCCTCCAGATCGTCGCCCGCACGCGTGGCTTATAGCAGTTGCTATTCAATTATGTCAACTGATATATGAGAAGAATGCGCCTCCTTCTCTTGAGCAACTCGACCTGCTGGGGCGGCGGCTACCTCGACCACGCCGCCTCGGAGATCCGGGCCTTCCTCGGCGGCGTGCGGCGCGTCCTCTTCCTGCCGTATGCGCTCCACGACCGCGCCGACTACGCCCGCCGGGTCCGAGAACGACTGCGCGCGCTCGGCTACGAAGTCGAATCCGCGGACGAAAGCGGCGATCCCGCCCACGCGGCGCGGAGCGCCGAGGCGTTCTTCGTCGGCGGAGGGAACACCTTCCGTCTTCTCGACGCGCTCCATCGGCTCGGCCTCGTCGTGGCGATCCGCGAGCGGGTCGCCTCCGGCGCGCCCTACCTCGGATCGAGCGCCGGCTCGATCGTGGCCGGCCCGACCCTCGGCACGACCAAGGACATGCCGATCGTGGAGCCGCCTTCTTTCGCGGCCCTCGGCTTGACGCATTTCCAGGTGAGCCCGCACTACCTCGATCCCGATCCGGCCTCGACCCACATGGGCGAGACGCAGGAGGAGCGCATCCGGCAGTTCCACGAGGAGAACGAGATTCCCGTCGTGGGCCTGAGGGAGGGCGGGATCCTGTGGATCGAAAAGGGGTCGATCGTCCTCGAGGGATCGGCCGGAGCGCGGGTCTTCCGGCGGAACCGGGAGCCGGCCGAGGCGCGGCCCGTCTGCGCGCTCGACGAACTGCTCGGGAGTGAGGCCTCGTGACGGCCGGCGCCGGAGTCCTCCTCCTCTCCCGCTCGGAAGTCCGGGAGCTCCTGACTCTCGAGGAGTGCATCGAGGCGGTCGAGGAGGCCTTCCGGCGCCAGGGAGACGGGCGAGCCCATCCGCCCGGGATCCTGGGCTATCCCTCGGGCCCCGGCGGCGGATTCCACGTGAAAGCCGCGCGGCTCGATCTCGAGCGGGCGTACTTCGCGGTGAAGATCAACGGGAATTTCCGGGAGAACCCCGAGCGCTTCGGGCTGCCGGCGATCCAGGGGATCGTGCTCCTCCAGGACGCCGAGAACGGCCGGCCCCTCGCGATCGCCGACTCGATCGAGATCACCCGGCTCCGCACGGCGGCCGCGACGGCCGTCGCGGCGCGGCACCTCGCCCGGCCCGACGCGCGGGTGGCCGCGCTCTGCGGCTGCGGAGTCCAGGGCGGCGCGCAGCTTTCCGCCCTCGCGCGCGTCCTTCGGATCGAGAGTGCCCTCGTCTACGACGTGGATCGGCGCGCGGCGGAGCGGCTCGCCGCCGAAGTCTCGACGGACCTCCGGATTCCCGTCCGGGCCGTCGGCAGCCCCGGCGAAGCGGCGCGCGCGAGCGACGTCTGCGTCACGTGTACACCGTCGCGGAGCGCGTTCCTCCGAGCCGGGGACGTGCGGGCGGGAACGTTTC
This sequence comes from uncultured Acidobacteriota bacterium, assembly GCA_963707935.1. Classification (GTDB taxonomy): domain Bacteria; phylum Acidobacteriota; class Thermoanaerobaculia; order UBA5066; family Gp7-AA6; genus DATBFU01. The sequence continues at coordinate 840,570 of CAVPRN010000005.1, forward strand.
TCGCGGCCGTCGGCGCCGACGCGCCCGAGAAGCGCGAGCTCGCGGGCGACCTCCTCGCCGGAGCGAAAGTGGTGGTGGACTCTCTCGCCCAGTGCGTCGAGATCGGGGAGCTGCACCACGCCGCGGCCGAAGGGGCGATGTCGCCGGACGACGTCCACGCCGAGCTCGCCGAGGTCGTGGCCGGAAGAAAGCCGGGCCGGCAGTCGCCCGAGGAGATCACGCTCTTCGACAGCACGGGCGTCGCGCTCGAGGATGTCGCGGCGATGGCCCGGGTCTTCGAGAAGGCGGTCGCCGCAGGGCGGGGGAGGGCCTGGGAGATCGCCGGCTGAGTACGCCTACTCGACGGCGACGAGCAGGCGGCGCGGGCGATCGGCGGCGGCGAAGCGGAGCTTCTTGAGGGACTCGGCCGCGGGCGTCTTCGACGCTGCCGAGGGGCTCTCGCGCGAGGCTTCCTCACGATGGATGTCCAGCGGGACGCCGTCGGTTCCCACCGTGAAGACGTAGCGGCCCCGATCCTCCTGGCGGAACTCGACCTCCGCACCGTTTACGATCGGCGGCGGCGCGCCCAGTTCATCGAGCGCGCGGACGGTCAAACGGATTGGAGCCGGCGTCGGGGGCGGGGCGACGGAGGCTGCAGAGGAAGCCGGCTGGACCACCATCTCCGCGCGGACCCGGCGATCCGAGCCGTCGGCGGCCGCGACCGGGCGCGCCGCGTCTTGTGCCTCGGCGGCCATCGGGCGGGCCGGCGCGGAAGTGCGAGGCACGGGGAGGGCCTTCTCGGCGGGCGCCGTCGCGGCGACCTTCGCTTCCTCGACAGAAGACGGAGGCGCCGAAACGGCATCGACGTTCGCGTTCGCCTTCACCCCGGGGGCCGCCCCGGCCACAGGGGCCGCGGGAGGAGCCTCCTTCTTCAGAAGCAACGCCGAGATCCGCGAGTCCGGGGCTTTCTTCTCCCGATCGGCGCGGACCTCGGGCGGCACGACGGCGGGCTCGGGCTCGGCGCTCACGAGTTTCGTCTGTGCAGCGGACGGGGCGGAGAAGGAGACGCGGATCTGCTCTCGCTCCCGCCGGCGATCGAGCAGCGAATAGCCGAGGATGGTGACGACGAGCGCCGCCATGAAGGCGCCGGCCCACTTCAGGTCGATTCCGAATACGACGCCGAAGGGACGCCGCCGGGGGCTCGTCGTCTCGAGGCGGCGCAGGATCCGCGCGGCGAGATCCGGTTTCGCCGCGGGAGTCCCCGAAGCGCGGTAGTAGTCGAGCGTGGCTTCGAACTCCGTGGCCGCGCGACGGCATTCGTCGCAGTGGGCGCGGTGCGACTCGAAGTGGGCGCGCTCGGCCGCCGTCAGCTCCCCGTCGTGGAGCCGCGACAGGAAGTCGAGCGAGCGCGCGGGGTGGACGGCGCGGCTCAAGGCGCCCCTCCCTCCGCCGCGAGGAGCGGCCGGAGAATCGCGCGGAGCTGGCCCCGCCCCCTCGCGATGCGGGACTTCACGGTCCCGACGGGGAGCTCAAGCGACAGGGCGATCTCCTCGTAGGTCCATTCCTCGAGGTCGCGCAGGATGACCGGCATCCGGAACTCGGTCGGGATCCGCTTCAAGGCCTCGGACACGAACCGCCGGGACTCGCCCGCCCGCGCGTTCTCCTCCGGCCCGGGCGCCGCTTCCGAGGCGACGGCGTCCTCGGGATCGGCCGGAGAGAAGATCCGGCGGAAGCGCCCGAGGGCTCGGTAGCGGTTCTTCACCGTGTTGTCGGCGATCGACGCGAGCCAGGCCCGCGGCGGGGCGTCGCCGCGGAAATGCCCGAGCCCCCGAAACGCCTTCAAGAACACCTCCTGGGTCAGGTCGTCGGCGTCCTGCTCACCGACGGCGCGGGCCATCCATCGGTGCACCGCCGGCGTATGCCGGAGGACGAACTCCGCGAAGGCGACCTCCTCTCCCGCGCGGGCCCGGGCCACGAGCTCCTCGTCGGAGGGGCTCTCCGGAGCCGGGGGGGACAGCCGTGGTTCGTCGAGCGACACGGATTTCGTCCGCAACAGTCTAAGGGACACCGAACGCGCCGGCCGGGTTCCCGGGCATAAGCTTGCACGAAATGGGGGAGCCGGCTTCGCCGCGGGACGGCGGGAGCGACACATCCTGGCCCTGGACGGCGGCGGCGTCCGAGGCATCGTCACGCTGCGGATGCTCGAGGCCTTCGAGGAGCGCTTCCGAACGCCCGCCGCCGACTTCTTCGATTTCTTCGCCGGGACGAGCACGGGAGCGATCATCGCCGCGCTGCTGGCTTTCCGGCGCCTTCGCGCGACGGAGGTCCTCGACCTCTATCGGGAGCTCGTGGGCCGGGTCTTCGAATGGGGGCTCTCGAGCTCCCGGATCGGGCGCCTCTTCTCTCCGGTCATGTACTCGCGGGAGTTCGCCGAGGGGAAGCTCGCCGAAGTCTTCGGAGAGACGACGCTCGGCGAGCTCCCGGACGGCCCGAACGGGCCGCGCGGGTTTCTCCTGACGACGCACGACCTCGGGCGCAACGAAGAGCTCTTCCTCTCGAACTTTCCGCTGAAGACCGGGAAGCCGAACTTCGGCCCGACCTGGAAGGTGCGCGACGCCGTCGCCGCGAGCGCCCTTTCGGCGCCGTGGTACTTCGGTCCCTGGGACGGCCGCTTTACGGACGGGGGCATGACGGTCTTCAACACGCCGGCGCGGCAGGCGGCGATCGAAGCCCTCGACTACTGCGCGCCGCCCCGCCTTCGAGGAGGGCCGGACCGTCCTGTGGAGCTTCGGCTCCGGCGCCTTCGAGAGCGTCTTTCGCCCCGGGGAAGCGGACGGCTGGTACCCCTGGAAGTGGGCGGCGCGCCTCTTCCGGGACGTGCAGAGCGACGCGGAGGCCGACCAGGTCTTCGGCGCCGTCCGAATGGCGGGGCGCAAGGAGATCGAGTTTCGCCGGTATCAGGTGACGATCGGGCCGTCCACGCTCGGGGGCCTCGGGTACGCGGGGGCGATACCGGGCCTGCCGATCGAGCTCGACCGCGCCGACGCCGCGGACTTCTTGGACGAAGTCGGGCGCCTCTTCGCCGCGCGAATCGACTGGGAGGACCCGCGGGGTTTCCGCGTCCAGTCGCCGGGTTCCGATCCACTGGCCGATCGGCAGCTGTGGCGCGCGCCCCGGCCGTCGACGGTGCCCGGCTCCGCGGATCGCAGCGCGAGGATGACTTAGATTTTCGTGGGGCTCTGCGGCTCGGAAAACCCGACCCGGGCGAACTTCTCCTTCGTCGGGGCGGCGGCCCTCACCCGTGAGGTGGCCGAATCGGACTTCGAAGGGAAAGGCGCCCGGTTCACCAACCCGCAGATCACGGCGGCCACGATGGCGTGGGCGACGGAGGTCCTCGTCGTGTGAGGGAGGACCGGCGACCTAGCCGATCCCTTTCTTCAGCGCCGCCTCCATCCGGTCGCAGAAGACGTCGATGTCGTCGGGGGTCGTGTAGACGTTCGGCGTGATGCGCAGGCCGTTGAACTCGGGGTGCACGATCGGCGTCGTCATGATCCGGTTCTTCTCCCAGAGCCAGGCCTGGAGCTTCTCGGTGTCGAGCGCCCTCGACGTGCACGAAGCCGATGCCGCAGGAGTCGGTGTCGTTCAACGGCGTCAGGACGCTGGACGCGCGGGTCGGCGGCCATCAGGCGCTTCGCCCACCGGTCGCGCAGCCAGCGCAGGCGCGCCGCCTTGCGCTCGCGCTCCGATCCCGCGGTGGAAGGCGAGCGCCGCGGCGATCGCGTTGTGGTTGGCGGCCGGGTGCGTGCCGATCTCCTCGTACTTGCGCACGTTCTCGTCCATCGCGGCGGGCGCGGCCATGAGCGGCCAGATCTTCTTCTGCTTCTCCTTGCGCACGTAGAGGAACCCCGTGCCGATCGGCGCGAAGAGCCACTTGTGGAGGCTCGTGCCGTAGTAGTCGCACTCGAGGTCGTCGCGGCGGAAAGGGAAGTGCGCGAACGCGTGCGCGCCGTCCACGAAGACCTCGATCCCGTTCTCGCTTGCCCATCCGCGACGATGTCGCGCACGGGCAGGATCTGGCCGGTCAGGTTGGTGATGTGCGTGACCTCGATGACGCGGGTGCGCGGCGTGATCGCCCGCCGGAAGCGCTCGACGACGTCGGCGGCCGAAGGGGGCGGGACGGGAAACGAGATCTTCTTCACGACGATGCCGTCCCGGCGCTGCGCGCTGCTCCCACGTCGTGATCATGCGGGGGTAGTTCTGATTGGTCAGGACGACTTCGTCCCCCGGCTTCAGGTCGATGCCCGAGGATCAGCGTCTCGAGCGCCTCCGACGCGTTGCGCACGATCGCGATCTCCTCGGGGTCGCAGCCGAACTCCTCCGCGAGGCCGCGGCGCGCGGATTCGATCCGCGGCTCGAGCACGTTCCACATGTGGTAGACGGGGATCTCGTTGGAGAAGCGCAGGTCCTGGATCATCGCTTCGAGGACGTGCGCCGGGGCGGGACTGCACCCGCCGTTGTTCAGGTTGACGAGGGTGCGGTCGGTGTCGAAGGCCCGCGCGATCTGCGACCAGTAGGTCTCGTCGCCGGAGAGGTCCGCCGGCGGCCGGGCGCCCGCGGCGCGGGTGGCTTCGGCGAGCAATACCCCGGCTTCAGCGCGGAAGGACGGAAGCAGGGTCGCCGAAAGGCCGGCCCCGAGACCGGCGAAGAGGGCACGGCGGTGGAGCGGCATGGGGCCTCCTGTCGGATCGCTGGGAACGATTCTAGTCCCGCCGGACCGTCGTTTCGTCCCCGCCCGTGATCAGGCGCGCGCCGCGCTGCCAGGTCACGTAGGACCAGGCCCACTCGAAGAAGACCAGGGCGCGGCTGCGGAAGTCGACGAGCTTCATGATGTGGACGAAGCACCAGAAGAGCCAGGCCGGATAACCGGAGAAGCGCAGCCACGGCAGGTCCGCGACGGCGGCCGAGCGGCCGAGAACGGCGAGGTTCCCGAGGTTGCGGTAGTGAAAGGGGAGGGGCCTCTCCCCGGCGAGCGCGCGCCGGATGTTTCGGGCGGCGTGGCGGCCCCCCTGGATCGCCGGCTGCGCCACGCCCGGCAGGGGCTCGCCGGTCTGGTGCGTGAATCGCGCGAGATCCCCGACGACGAAGATCTCCGGATGTCCCGGGATCGAGAGATCGGGCTCGACCGGGACGCGGCCGGCGCGGTCGATGGGCACGCCGAGCGAGCGCGCAACCGGAGAGGCGAGGACGCCCGCGGTCCACAGGATCGTCTCCGCGCCGATCCGCTCTCCACCCACGACGACCGCGCCCGGCGCGATGTCGGTCACCGCGGCGCCCTCGCGAACCTCGACGCCCATGCTCGCGAGCTCGGCCTTCGCCTTCCGCGAGAGCTCCTGCGGGAACGCGGGGAGAATGCGCGGACCGGCCTCCGCGAGGACGATCCGCGCGTCCCTCGGGTCGATCGATCGGAAGTCCGACACGAGCACGTGTCGCGCAATCTCGGCGATCGCTCCGGCGAGCTCGGCGCCGGTCGGCCCGCCGCCCACGAGCACGAACGTCAGCAACGCGCGCCGCCGGGCGGGATCGGGCTCCCGCTCCGCCCGTTCGAAAGCGAGGAGGATCCTGCGGCGGATCTCGAGAGCGTCTTCGAGCGTCTTCAGGCCCGGGGCGTTCGGCTCCCACTCGTCGTGGCCGAAGTAGGCGTGGCGGGCGCCGGTCGCCACCACGAGGTAGTCGTACGGCAGGCGGCCGTCCGCGAGCGCCACCTCTCTCGCCGCGACATCGACCGCCGTCGCGTCGGCGAGGAGGACGCGGGCGTTCTCCTGTCGCCGCAGGATGGACCGGATCGGGTACGCGATGTCGCCGGGGGAGAGGGACGCGGTCGCGACCTGGTAGAGGAGCGGCTGAAAGAGGTGATGGTTGCGCCGGTCGACGACGGTGACCTCGACGGGCGCGCCCGCGAGCTCGCGCGCCGCGGCAAGGCCGCCGAAGCCCGCGCCGAGGATGACCACGCGCTTCGATGGGCCGGTCGACCGGGGGGCGCTCACGGCGCCAATCTACTCCGGCGGGCGCGATAGAATTCCTCCCCCCATGTCCACGGCCACGACGGGAAAGTTCCTCTTCCGCAAGGTCGAGAAGGCTCTCGCGGCGATCGAGGGGACTTCCGACCCCTCCGCGACGATCACGCAGACCGCTTCCACGGTGCTCGAGCAGTTCGCCGACGCGCTCGGCGTCCGCGGGGGCCGCCTCTACGAGCGCCGGGACGGCGGCTACGAGCTCGTGCGGACCTTCGGGGGGGTCCCGGCCGTCGCGCCGGGGCTCTTCATCCCGGAGACGTACCCGCCGATCGAGCGGGTCGTGGACGAGGGCGTCGTCGTCATGGACCTCTCCGCCCCCGGCGTGGATGCCGAGCTCGAGCGGCGCCTCGGCGCCGAGCGGTTCGCGGCGATCGCCGTGGGCGACGACGAGTACGTCCTCTCCTTCAGCGTGGAGCCCACCGCTTCCGCCGAGGACCTGCTCGCCGCGCTCGGGATCCTCCGGCACGCCGTGGACCAGAAGCTGAGGCAGAACCGATTCGTCTCGGCCTTGAAGGAAGCCCGCAACATCCAGATGTCGATCCTGCCCAAACGGGCCCTTCGCCGCGGAGACATCGAGGTCGCCGGGTTCACGACGCCGGCCGAGCTCGTCGGGGGGGACTACTTCGACTTCATCCCGGTCTCGGACCGGATCCTCGGGATCGCGATCGCGGACGCCTCGGGCCACGGGCTGCCGGCGGCCCTCCAGGTGCGCGACGTCTACACGGGCCTCCGGATGGCCGTCGAGCGCGACTTCAAGATCACGCGGACGGTCGAGAGGCTCAACCGGATCATCCACCAGTCGCGCATGACGACGCGCTTCGTCTCCCTCTTCTACGGGGAGATCGAGGACAACGGCAGTCTGATGTACGTCAACGCCGGGCATCCGCATCCGCTCCATTTCCACGGGACGACGGTCACGCCACTCATCCAGACCGGGCTCGTGCTCGGGCCGACGGAGAAGGCGACCTACAACCGCGGCTACCGGCGGCTGGATCCGGGGGACGCGTTGCTCCTGTACACCGACGGGATGGTCGAGGCCCACGGGCCGAACGACGAGGAGTTCGGCGTCGGGAGGCTCATCAAGGCCTTCCTGGAGCTGCGCGAGATGCCCTGCGACGAGGTGGCGCGCGCCCTGATCCGGCGGGTCAGCGAGTGGGCCTGCTCGACCGAGGAGCTCGCGGCGGCGAAGCCGGGCGACGAGCTCGAGGACGACCGCACCGTCGTCGTTTTGAAGCGGCACACGGCACCGTTTCCCGCCGAGTCCTCCCGGACGACCGGGGAGTTCAAGCTCCCGTAGCGGTCAGCGGCTCGCGACCGACCGGGGCCGTTCGCGGCGCCATCGCGCTCCCAGGACCAGGAAGAAGTCGAGCGTCACTTCAGCCCCTCGACGAGATAGAGCTCGTCGGTAAGCCGCTGATAGCCCCAGAAGCACACCTTCCCGTCGGCCGAGAGGAGGATCACGCCTGCATCCGTTCTCAGGCCGACCGGGTCGGCCGAGGCGCGAAACTCCTTCCATGCCTCGCGTGTCCCGCTGATCGGATCGAGGCGCGAGATCGTCCGTCGCGCTCCGTCTCGCCTCCCGACGAAAAGGTAGCGTCCGTCCGCGGTCCAGCGGATGGGGAACTCGCCCGGCTCGGCGCCGGCGACCGGGCTCGGCTGACCCCCGTCGAGCGAAAGCAGAAAGAGCCGACTGTCCTTGTCGATTTGCGGAAGCCAGCGGCCATCCGGTGAAATGAGGGCTCGCCAGACGAAAGAAAAGCCTTCGGCCGGGGCGACTGGCCGGGCAGCGCCGCCTCGGATGTCGAGCGCGTAGTAGGAGAGCTTCCGATCCGGCGCGCTCCCGAGCAGGAGAATGCGCTTCCCGTCCGGGAACCACGCGGACGCCTGCACCAGGATCCCCTCGGTGGACAAGGGCTTCGCCTCTCCTGCCCCGGTCGGGAGCAGGACCAGGCGCGGAGGCCTGGTGTAGAGGCGGCTGATGACCCACTGCCCATCCGGAGAGAGCGACCACCCGAAGCCCTCTCCCAGGCGCAGCGGCGGGGAGCCGTCCATCCGCCGCAGATACACGCCGCCCTTCGTGCCGCCCCCTTCGCCCCACTCCTGGAAGAGCAGCGTCTTCCCGTCGTCTGAAAGGTCGGTCGGCCAGGAGAAGTCGAGCCACGTGAAGTCCCGCTCCGCCGATTCGCCGGGCGGGACACCCGAGATGAACGCGCGCCAGGATTCGTGGTTGAGCAGCACCTTCCCGGTTGGTGAAACGTCCTGAATCAGGCTCGATCCCGGCGTTTCGGCGAGCGATCGCAGCCGGCCCGACAACGTCACGGCCCAGAGACTCCGCCGGGCGCCCGTTCGCGACGCCGAGAACCAGATTTCCCGGCCATCCGGCGACCAGGCGAGCGAGTCGACATCGAACCAGTCTCGGGAGAGCGGTCGCGCCGGGCCCGACCGATCGACGACCATGACCGAGCCCAACGTCTCCGCCTGGAGCGGATGGTCCACAAATGCGACCTGATCCCCGCGGGGGGAGATCCGGAGGGCTTCGACTCTGTTCGAGGATTCGTACAGAACTTTTCCGATCGGATACTCCAGCCGCACCTTGCCGTTGACCCGGTGCGCCACCGCCAGGCTCGCGCCGTCGGGAGCCCAGTCCGCGGCGCCGACGTCGTTCAAGATGTCTCTCGGGGAGCCGCCCGCGGCTGGCACGCGCGCGAGAGCCCCGTCCCGGCTCGAGGGGCGGCCCTGGACGGGAAGAATCGAGACTGCGAGCTCGCCGGAGCGAGAGACGGAGAAGAATCCCAGACTCGGAAGATTGAGGGGACTCCACTCGGGACTGCCGGGCCGCAGGGAATAGAGGCGCGCGGGCTCACCTTCCCAGGAGGCCTCGAAGACGACCGTCTGACCGTCCGGGGCGAATCGCGCGCTGCCGATCGCGCCTCGGCGGAAGGTCAGTTGCTGGAACTTGAGCGGCTCCGTGCGGCTCGAACGGGACATCCAGAGCGCTCCGGCCGCGAGGCCGGCGAGAAGCGAGAGCAAGGCGATTGCCGGCCAGGCCAGCCTTCGAACGGCCGGGGCCGTTCCAGTGGCTGCCGAGACCGACCCGGAGGATCCGGAGAGCGCCTCGAGGTCGAACGCGATGTCGCGAGCCGACTGGAACCGCCGCTCGGGACTCTTCTCGAGGCAGTGGCGTACGATGCGCTCGAGGCCGGGCGAGACGTTTCGGTTGCTGACCGAGAGGTCGGGCGGATCCTCCCTCAGGATGGCCGAGATCGTCTCCGCCGCGGAGTCCCCCTGGAACGCGCGCTTGCCAGCAAGCATCTCGAAGAGGATCGAGCCCAGCGCGAAGATGTCGGAGCGAGCGTCGGCGGGTTTGCCCTTGACCTGCTCGGGCGACATGTAGCCGAGCGTGCCCATGACGACGCCGGGCTCGGTTCCCCGCGTCTCAGTCGGGAGGTTTGTGGCGCTCGAGCCGGCTCCCTCCGGCTGCGTGAGCTTGGCGAGGCCGAAGTCGAGGATCTTGACGCGGCCCTCATTGGTGACGAAGAGGTTCTCGGGCTTCAAGTCTCGGTGGACGATCCCCTTCTCGTGGGCGGCGGCCAGGCCCTGGGCGATCTGCATCGCATAGTCGATCGCCTTGCGAGGCGAGAAAAGGCCTCCCGCCAGCTCCGCCCGGAGCGTCTCACCCTCGAGCAGTTCCTGGACGACGTACGGAGCGCCGTCGCCCGCATTCGTCCCGATGTCGTAGACGATCGTGATGTTGGGATGGTTGAGCACGCCCGCGGCGCGAGCCTCCTGCTCGAACCTCTTCAGCCGATCAAGGTCGTTGGAGAAAGAGGCGGGAAGAACCTTGATCGCAACTTCCCGTCCGAGCCTCGGATCCTTCGCCCGGTAGACCTCTCCCATCCCGCCCGCGCCGAGCGGCGCGAGGATCTCGTAGGGTCCGAGCTTCGTGCCGGCATCGATGCTCATCGGCGGCGGCCAAACAGGCGCGACCAAATCGTCGGCCTTCGCCAGGACTCGAGGTTTTCGACGAGATACAGCGTGGTCAGATATTGCTGGCACGAGTAGGCGTAGTACTTCGCGTCGGGCGTCATCACGACGGCGCGCAGGGCCATGCCCGTCGTGTCGGGCGGCGCGAGCTCTTTCCAGAGCGTCGATCGGCCGGTCTCGACGTCGATCTTTTCCACCCGAGCCGGGATCTCGCCGTATCGGAGGGCGTAAAAACTCCTCCCGTCCGCCGACCACTGAGCGGGGGAATAGAGCCCCACGAGCCCCGGGACGGGGCGCGGCGCGCCTCCGTCGACCGGGCAGAGCATGATCTGGTTCTCGGGCGAGCGGGCGACCACCAGAAGCCCGTCCGGCGAGACGGCGTTGCCGGCGGAGATGATCTCGTAGCCTTCCGGGGCAATGCGTCGCGGTTCGCGCCCACCCGGATCGACGACGAAGATCCCGGTCTTCCCACGCTTCGCCTGGCCCCAGACGAGGACTCTCTTTCCGTCGCGAAACCAGCTCGCCCATCGGATGGCTTCGAAAAATCCCTCGGTGATCGGTCTCGGAGCTCCTGCCGCCGTCGGGACGGCGACGAGTCTGCCCTGCTCGCTCGCGAGCACCCAGGCGCCGTCGGCGGAGAGGCCGTGCGCCACACCCTCACCCAGCCGCACGGGCGGTGAGTCGTCCCGCCCGGCGATCCAGACGCTCGGCGTGCCAGCGATGGGCGCGTCTCGCAGGACGATGAGTTTGCCGTCTTCGGAGAGGTCGACCAGGCGCAGGTCCGTTCTGGTCACCAGGCGAGTTTCGGCGCTCTGACCCGAGAGGAGGCCGCGCGCCCATTCCTGCTGATCGAGAAGCACGATCAGGGCCCTCCCGTCCCGAGAGACATCGGTGAGATCGGCGGCCGCCGGGCCGCGTTCGAGGAGGCGCCGCCGCCCCGAGAGGTCGGACGCCAGGATGGGAATCTCATCCGCATCAGAACTCGTTGCGGGAAACCAGACCTCTTCGCCGTCCGGCGACCAGGTTGCGGTCCACCAGTCCGGGAGAAGAGGACCGAGCACGGCCTTCCTCTTCTGCGAGTCGACCACCGACAGCGCGTAGTCGTTGAAGGGCAGGCCCTCGAAGAAGGCGATCCGATCGCCGCGGCGGGAGACGCGCGGAGACAGAATCCAGGCCGAGCTCTCGTACAAGGGTCGGCCGGCCGGATACTCCAGCGCGTATTTCGCTCCCACCTGCCGGACGACGGCGAGGTCCTTTCCGTCGGGGCTCCAATCGGCATAGCGCACGTCGCGCAGGACCTCGCGGGGGGAGCCGCCGGAAAGGGGCACGACCGCGAGCGTTCCACGACGGACGTAGAGGTTGTAGTCGACCTTCGGGTCGAGCAGGATTGCCAGTTCGCCCCGGGAGGAGACGGAGAGAAGCTGCGCGCTCGGCAGGGGAAGCGCCGTCGATTCGCGGCCTCCCGGGCGCGTCGAGAAGATCCGGGACGGCGCCCCGTCCCAGTCGGCGCTGTAGAGGATGGTCTGGCCGTCCGGTGCGAAGCGGGCGTTGCTGATGAAGCCGCGCCGGTAGGTGAGGCGCTGGAAAGTCGGAAGAGAGTCGCTCTTGCCGCCCGCGAACCACGCCCCCGCCAGAAGCCCGGCCCCGAGCAGCGCGAGTCCCGCCGCAATGGCCGGTGCGGCCCGAGTCCGTCGAGGGCGGCTCGTCGCAGCCGCCTGAGCGACCCCGCTGGCCGTCGAAAGAGCAGAGAGCGCCTCGAGCGCAAAGGCGATGTCGGAGGCCGACTGGAACCTGCGCTCGGGGTTCTTCTCGAGGCAGTGGCGCAGGATGCGCTCGAGGCCCGGGCTGATGTTCTGGTTGGTGAGGGAGAGGTCCGGCGGATCCTCCTTCAGAATCGCGGCCATCGTCTCGCCGGCCGAGTCGGCGTGGAACGCGCGCTTCCCCGAAAGCATTTCGTAGAAGATCGCCCCGAACGAGAAGATGTCGCTCCGGGCGTCGGCGGGTCTGCCCTTGACCTGCTCGGGCGACATGTAACCGAGCGTGCCCATCACGACGCCGGGCTCGGTGCCGGGCGTGACGGTCGGAAGGTTCGTCGCGCCGGCGGATTGCCCGACCTCGGTCAGCTTCGCCAGCCCGAAGTCGAGGATCTTGACGCGGCCTTCCTTCGTGACGAAGAGGTTCTCGGGCTTGACGTCCCGATGGACGATGCCCTTGTCGTGCGCCGCCGCGAGGCCCTGGGTGATCTGCAGCGCGTAGTCGGTCGCCTTACGCGGCGAAAAGCGGCCGCCGGAAAGCTCCATGCGCAGGGTCTCGCCTTCGAGCAATTCCTGGACGACGTAGGGCGCGTTCTCGTGTGTCCCGATGTCGTAGACGATGGTGATGTTGGCATGGTTGAGCGTGCCCGCCGCCTGGGCCTCCTGCTCGAAACGGCGCAGGCGATCCGGATCGGCCGAGAAGGAGACGGGCAGCACCTTGACCGCAACGTCGCGCTTCAGCCGCTCATCCCGCGCCTTGTACACCTCTCCCATCCCGCCCGCGCCGATGGGCGCCAGGATTTCGTAGGGACCGAGGCGGGTGCCCGCCGCGAGGGGCATCTGGCGCGGGATTCTATGTCGGGGGCGCCGGCGCCGCCTTTCGGAAGTACTCCGCGGTGACCTTCAGCCCTTCGGCGAGCGGCGTCCAGGCGGGGAGAGAGAAATCGCGCCGGACCGCGGATCCGTCGAGGACGCTCCTCTGCTGCTCGCCGGCCGGAGGCGGGGCGTGCGGGGCCTTCGCCGCGTAGCCGAACTCCTTTGCGAGGAGCTCGAAGAGCCGGTTGACGGAAGTCTCGATCCCGGTGCCGAGATTCCAGGTGCCGCTGCGGTCCGTGACGACGGCCGCGGCCGCGGCCCGGCAGAGATCGTCCACGAAGACGTAGTCGCGCGTCTGGTCCCCGGTGCCGTTGATCTTCAGAGCCCGGTGCCCGAGCATCGCCTCCGAGAAGATCGCGACGACGCCCGCCTCGCCCGTCCCATTCTGCCCGGGGCCGTAGACGTTGGCGTAGCGGAAGACCTGCGTCTGGAATCCATGCACGACCCGGTAGTAGTGGAGGTACTTCTCGATCGAGAGCTTGGCGCAGCCGTAGGGGGAGATCGGGTTCGTCGGGTGGGATTCGGGAGCGGGACGTCCGCCCTCGGGCTCGCCGTAGAGCGCGCCGCCCGTCGAGGCGAAAAGCACCTTCCCGACCCCGGCGCGGCGGCAGGCCTCGAAGAGCTTCAGGGATCCGAGGACATTGGCCTTCGCGTCGAAGACCGGGTCCGAGACGCTGTGCCGCAGGTCGATCTGCGCGGCGTGGTGAGAGACGAAATCGATCTTCTCTTCCCGGAGCAGCGGCTCCAGGTCCGCCTCCGCGATGTCGGCCTCGACGAACCGGGCGCCGGGAGGAACCTTGTCCCGCCGGCCCGCCGAGAGATCGTCCACGACCACGACCCGGTGCCCGTCGGCGAGGTGCCTCGCGGCCATCCGCGAGCCGATGAACCCGGCGCCGCCGGTCACGAGAATGTTCATGTACTCTCCTGATTCGGGAACGCTCCATGATAGCCGACCGGGTTCCCGATCCCCGCCTGCGCATCGATCCCGGGGCGCTCCGCCTCGCTCCTCCGGCGCGGTCCTTCTTCCGCCGCGACACGATCGCCGTGGCCCGGGGCCTGCTCGGGTGCTGGATCGCCCGGCGGTGGCGCGGCCGGTGGTACGGCGCCCGGATCGTCGAAACCGAGGCGTATCTGGGATCGAAGGATCGCGCCGCGCACTCCTGGAACGGGCGGCGCACGCCGCGCGTCGAGCCGATGTATGCCGACGGCGGCCACCTCTACGTCTTCTTCGTCTACGGCATGCACTCCTGCGCGAACGTCGTGACCCGGCGCGCGGGGATCGCCGAAGCGGTGCTGCTTCGGGCCGCGGAGGGGCCGGACGGCGCTCCGGTCCGCCTGCTGTCGGGGCCCGGGAAGCTCTGCGCCGCCCTCGGGATCACGATCCGCGACAGTGGACTCGATCTTCTCTCCGGCGGGTCCGTCGAGATCCTGCGCCGTCCGGGGCGCCTCCCTCAGATCGGCGTGTCGCCGCGGATCGGCGTCGACTACGCGCGTGAGGCGGCGAGGTGGCCGATGCGGTTCTTCGATCGAGAGTCGGCGGCGGTGTCGGGCCGCAAGGAGTCTCCGAAGCCCCGTCAGTGAGTCGTCGGCGGCATCGTCCCGTCGAGGCCCAACGACGTCGTCACGACCGCGTTCTTGCCGCCGCGCTTGGCCCGGTAGAGGGCCGAGTCGGCCTTCTCGACGAGCTCCTTCTTGTTCGAGGCGTCGTTCGGGTAGGCCGCGAGCCCGATCGAGACGGTCACGCGGATCACGTCGTCGGTCTCGGGCGGACGGAAGAGGCGCTCGTCGATCCGGCGGCGGATGCGCTCGGCGACTTCCGCCGCCACCTCGGTCGGCGTCTCCGGCAGGATCACGGCGAACTCCTCTCCGCCGTAGCGGGCCACGAGGTCCATGTCGCCGCGCACCTCGCTCCGAATCTCGCCGACGATGCGCTCGAGGATCGCGTCGCCGACCGGGTGACCGTATCGATCGTTGATCGACTTGAAGTCGTCGATGTCGAGCATGAGGACGGAGAGCGGCCGGCCCTGCCGGTCGGCGCGGCCGATCTCGCGCTGCAGGGTCTCCTGGAAGTGCCGGTGGTTGTAGGCGCCGGTCAGGCCGTCGCGGATGCTCTGCTCGCGGGCGTCGCTGTAACGGCGCGCGTTCTCGATCGCGGTGACCGCCTGGTTCGCGAAGATCTCGAGGGCCTGGATCGTCTCGAGCGACGGCGCCTGCCCGTTGCGCGGCTCTTCGACGGAGAGGCACCCGACGAGGCGCTCGCCCGAGAGGAGGGGGATGTAGAGCACGTCGTGGGGACGCCAGCCGTTGGCGGCCCGCGGGCGCGTCCGGACGGCCGAGACGTCGGGGCGGCGCGCTTCGTCGGTCGAGCGGTCGTGGACGAAGTAGGACTTCGAGACCCGGTGGCGCTCCGTCCAGTGGCGGGTGATCTCCGCCGCGGGGACCTCCTGTCCCTGGATCTCCACCCAGCGCCGGTCGAGTCCGTGCTGGGCGCGCCGCACGAAGAGGTCCTTCTCCGCGTCGTAGAGCGAGAGCAGCACCGCGTCGAAGCCGAGGCTCCGCGCCACGGCGGTCACGATCGATTGGAAAAGGGAATCGGGATTCAAGTGCCGCTTGACCTCGTCGGAGATCTCGAGAATGTCGGCGAGCGTCTCGGCGCGCTCGCGGTTGCGCATGGAGAGCTCCTGGACCTGCGCGCGGATCGCCCGGTCCTGGAGGACGAGGGCGATCTGCCCGGCCAGCGCCCGGAGCGACTGGACCGCCGCCGGCGACTGGAGCGCCGAGAAGGAGCTCTCGAGGACGAGGAGCCCGGTGTTGAGCTCGAACGTCGAAAGACGGGCGATCAGCTGGTGCCGTGTCGCCGGAGAGAGCGCGATCTCGCGCTCGGCCCCCGTTCTCGCCCAGACGGTCTCGGAGGCCGTGTCGAGCGACTCGTCGAGCCGCCGGCGGCGCACCCACTCCCGGATCTCCTGGCGGCCGATGGCTGCCGAGCCTTCGAGGTGGATCCCCATCTCCTCGTCGGTATCCTCGATCCACTCGACGAAGGCCATGGCTTCGACAGGCAGCAGCCGGCGGAGCGCCTCGAAGGTGCGCCGGTACCGGTCGGGCCGGGCGCCGAGCGAGAAGATGTTCGAGATCTCCCGCATGACGTCGAGCTCCCGGTTCTCGCGCGCGACCCGCGCGTACTTCGCCTCCATGGTGGAGAAGCCGCGCAGCACGAACGAGGCGAGCACGACCGGGAAGAAGGCGAGGAGGAGGCCCACGACGCCGTGGTGCTCGTAGATCAGGATCTCGAGCACGACGATCGGGACGAGGAGGAGAAGCGCCACGAGCTGGAAGAGCGCCATGCCGAGCAGCCGGTCGGACGGGACGAGGCGGCCGAGCTCGAGATACGCGAAGACGAGGACCGTGTTCACGAAGAAGAAGACGAGCAGGATGACGGCGGCGGCGACCGCGGTGGCGAGCGGCCCGGAGGGGGGCTGGCGCAGCCCGTGGTAGAGGAGCGCCGCCGCCGCCGTAGGAGAGGGCGAGCTGCGAGAGGTCGAACGCCGTCGAGAGGGTCAGCCGCCTCGTCCGGGCCAGCAGCTTCGCGGTCACGTCGGCCGCGAGGCAGACCAGAATCGCCGCGCCCGGCGAGTCGAGGAGGAGAATGAGCGGCACGAGCGCGGCGGCTTCGAGCCCCAGGAAGTTGCCGGCGTATCGGACGCGCAGGCGGAAGGCGAGGGCCGTCAGGCCCGTGAAGAACGCGATCTCGAGGCTCCGGCCCGCCGGGATCGTCGGGAGCTCGACCAGGAAAAGCAGAGCCGCCGCTCCGACGACGGCGACCTGGAGCGCGCGGAAGGCCTGCTCGCGCCAGTCGGGGGCGGGGGCGGCCGTCGCGTTCATGGGCGTCGGAAGGGGGCGCCCTTCATTTCTTCTTCCACCGGATGACGCCGTCTTTCAGGAACTTCTGGAAGATCATCAGGACCTCGAGCTCCTTGATCGGCGAGATCTTCATGATGGACTTGACGTCCCACTGGCCGTTGATGCGGGAGAGGACGAACCCCTCGTGGGGGGAGAACTGGCGGTCGGTCACCTCGGAGATCGGAGATGGCGAGCTCGGGGACTTTCTCTCCCTTGACCCCGTCCTTCTCGAGGCTCTGCTTGATGACGCGCTCGGCGTCCCGGATCCCCTCGGTCGCGCGGCCGTCGGAGGGGTTCAAGTCCGAGGCGACCTTGAACATCCGGTAGGCGGTCTGCGGGTCCTGCCTTCAGCGTGGCGAGCCCGCGCTGGAGGAAGTGCTCCACCTCGTCGGCCGAGACGCCCGCCGCCCGCCACCGCCCGGCGGCGCGCGGTCGCGCTCTCGACCAGGGCCATCGTCTCGCCGCGCAACCCTTCGAAAACGAGCCGCGACACGTTGAACTCGGCGTTGTGGGTCTGGAGGGCGATCTCCTCGATCGTGCGCTGGCCGTCGATGTAGGGGACGATCAGCTTCTCCTGCTCGGTCAGCGTGTCGAGGTTCAGGGGCTTGACGATCCGCGGCACGATCTGGTTGTCGGGGATCTGCGCGCGGATGCGCTTCCACTCGTCGTAGCGGCGGAGCCCTTCCATGATGATGCCCGTCACGTCGAGCGAGAGCGGGACCATCTTCAGCTCGGGCAGCTCGCCGTCCACGAACTCGAAGTTGCCCTTCGTTCCAGAGGAAGACGTCGTAGATCGACTCCTCCGCCTTCTTGCGCATCAGACGCAGGAGATCCGTCTCGGCGATCGCGTTGATCATGACGAGGATCTTGCCGAGGAGGATGTTCGATTCCTCCTGGACCTCCATCGCCATCTTGAGCTCCTCCTCGGTGATGTAGCCGTGGGAGACGAGGAAGTGGCCGAGGTACTCGCGCTGGTCGGAGGAGGAGGAGGAGTTGATCCGGCCGTTCTGGAAATAGATGCGCTTTTCGACGCCGTGCCCTTCGATGAGCAGAGTTCCGGTCTTCTGCCCGAGGGACAGCCACTGAAGCAGCTCCGAGAGCTGCATCGTGTTCAGATTGCCGCTGATTCCCACTCTACTTTTTGTCCGGTGACCGATCTATTTTAGCCGAAAAGGGATAGCGGCCGCCGAATGGGCCGGACGGCCGCCGTTTCCGGGCCGGGGCGCCTACTCCATCGGCGGGTTGTAGGAGGGGATCCCGGTGACGGCCTCGCCGATGATCAGCGTGTGGATGTCGTGCGTCCCCTCGTAGGTGTAGACGCTCTCGATGTTGGCCAGGTGGCGGAAGACCGGGTACTCGTTGACGACGCCGTTGGCGCCCAGGGTCTCGCGGGCGAGCTTGGCGCACTCGCGCGCCACCCAGACGTTGTTGCGCTTGGCCATGGAGACGTGGTGCGGCTTCATGGTCTTCGCGTCCTTCATGCCGCCGAGCTTCCAGGCGAGGAGCTGACCCTTGGTGATCTCGGTGATCATCCAGGCCAGGCGCTCCTGGACGAGCTGGTGGGCGGCGATCGGCCGATCGTTCCACTGCTTGCGGCTCTTCGCGTAGTCGAGCGCCGCCTGGTAGGTCGCCATGGCGCTGCCGAGCGGCGCCCCAGGCGATGCCGTAGCGGGCCTGCGTCAGGCACGAGAGGGGCCCCTTCAGGCCCTCGACGCCGGGCAGGATCGCTTCGGCCGGGATGCGGCAGTCCTCGAAGGCGAGCTGCGACGTGACCGAGGCGCGCAGCGACATCTTCCCCTTGTGCTCGAAGGTCGAGAAGCCCTTCGTCCCCTTCTCGACGAGGAAGCCGCGGATGACGCCGTCGAGCTTCGCCCAGACGACGCGCGACGTCGGCGATCGAGCCGTTGGTGATCCAGGCCTTCGCGCCGTTCAGGACGTAGCCGTTCGCCGTCCCTCTTCGCCGTCGTGCGCATCCCGCCGGGGTTCGAGCCGAAGTCGGGCTCGGTCAGGCCGAAGCAGCCGATCGCCTCCGCCTTCGCGAGCTTCGGGATCCAGCGGTCCTTCTGCTCCTTCGAGCCGAACGCGTAGATCGGGATACATGACGAGGCCCGACTGAACCGAGACGAACGAGCGCAGGCCCGAGTCGCCCCGCTCGAGCTCCTGCATGATCAGGCCGTAGGAGATGTTGTCGAGGCCGGGCAGGCCGTACTCGGCGATCGTCGCGCCGAAGAGGTGCATCTGCGCCATCTCCGGGACGAGCTCCTTCGGGAAACGCCCCTCCCAGGCCGCCTCCTCGATGATCGGGAGGACCTTGTCCTCGACCCAGCCGCGCACGGTGTCGCGCACCAGGCGCTGCTCCTCGGTCAGGAGGCGAGTCGCAGTCGAGGTAGTCCACGCCTTCGAATGCCATAAGGGTGCGAATGCTATCTCAGGTGCTGCCGCATCCGAACGCCGACCGATTGCATTACACTTTTCGGATCCATGGGCATCTTCCAGAGCGGCTCGGCCTACAACATGGCGCAGCGACATCGCCGACGGCTACATCATCCCGACCGAGCTGACCTTCAAGCAGTTCAAGGACCCGGACTTCCAGGCCTTCCTCTTCGAGGCCGACAGGCTGCTACGCGACGTCCGGGGGAACGCTCCACCCGCCGACGACGTGATGGCGACGCAGAACCGGCAGCGAAAGCTGCAGAGGCTGCAGCAGGCCCTGACGATCGCCCACAACGCCCGGAGCCGGCGGCGCTGAGTTCCGCCGGCGCGCGGCGGCCGGGACCGCGAGAAGCGGCGGGGGCCGCGGCGTTCTTCCTGTTCGCGACGGTCTTTCTGACCTGGCCGATCGCTCCGCGCGCGGCGACGGGGCTCGCCGACCTCTGGGACGCGAAGCTGAACGCGTGGATCCTGCACTGGGACTTCCACCAGACTTTCCGCGATCCGCTTCACCTCTTCGACGCGAACATCTTCTATCCGGCGCGATACGCGCTGGCGTTCTCCGAGAACCTCTTCGGCGCGTCTCTCTTCGGGTTCCCGCTCTACGCGGCCGGCGTCTCGACGCTCACGGCGTACAACGTCCTCTTTCTCCTCGGGGTCTTCCTGTCGGCGTTCGGCGCCTGGGCCCTCGCGCGAGAGATCACGGGAGACACCGCCGCCGCCCTCCTCGCCGGCCTCGTCTACGCCTTCTCCCCCTGGCGCATGTCGCAGATTCCGCACGTCCAGTTCCAGTGGGGAGCGTTTCTTCCGCTCCTCCTCCTCTTCCTCCTCCGCTATCT
This sequence comes from uncultured Acidobacteriota bacterium, assembly GCA_963707935.1. GTDB lineage: Bacteria > Acidobacteriota > Thermoanaerobaculia > UBA5066 > Gp7-AA6 > DATBFU01. The sequence continues at coordinate 860,406 of CAVPRN010000005.1, forward strand.
CGACGCGGGTCGGCGCCGCGATCTCCTCCTCTTCGCCGTCGGCCTCGCCTGGAACGCGCTCTGCAACGTCCACTACGCCTTCTTCTCCGCCGCGCTCGTCGCCGCCGTGCTCGGCCTCGAGGCGCTGACGAAGGGCGAAATCGCCCGGAAGCGCATCGGGGCGGCGCTCCTCGCGGTCGCGGTCGCCGGGGCCACCGTGTCGCCGTTCTTCATCCCCTACGCCCGCGCTTCGCGCCTGTACGGGATGAAGCGCTCGGCGCAGGAGGCGGAGTTCTTCTCGGGCCGGGTCACGGAGTTTCTCTCCGCGGGCGTGCGCAACAAGCTCTACGGGAAGGCGACACAGCGCTTCTCCCATCCGGAAGGGGATTTCTTCCCGGGGCTCGTGCCGGCGGCGCTGGCCGTCGTCGCGATCCGGCGTCGCCGCCGGAGGGCCGCGCCGGCGGAATCGGCTTCCGCAAACGGAGCGGAGGAGGGGAGGGCCGCCGGAAAGCGCCGCCGTGGCGTCCTCCTTCTCGACCTCGCGGCCGCGGCGCTCTCCCTGCTCTTCCTCCTCGCACTCCTCCGGCCGGGACTCCGAGCCGCGGGCTTGAAGCTCTCCGATCCCGGGCGGATCCTCGTCTTCGCGTCGGCGTGCTTCTTCGCGCGGCTGACCCTCGCGTTTCCGACGCGCTGGCGCTATCGGGACCTCCGCGACTTTCTCTCGCGCGGGCCGATCGAGCCGGCCGTGGCGCGCCTCCTCGCGGTCGGGCTCGCGGGCCTCGTCATCGCGCTCGGCCTGCACACGCCCTTTTACCGATTCCTCTTCCAGTCGGCCGGATTCCTCTTCGGCGCGATCCGGGCCCCCTCCCGCGGGATCGTGCTCTTCCAGCTGGTACTCGGGGTGCTCGCGGCCTGGGGGCTCTCGCTCGCGGCGAAGCGGACCCGGGGCCCGCGCCGCGCGGCGTGGATCGCCGGCGCCCTGGCGCTGACCGCCTTCGAGTATCGGGTCTTCCCGGTCGACGTCGCTCCCGTCGCCGCCAGGCCGCCGGCCGTCTATTCCTGGCTGGCCGGGGTCGAGATCCCCGCGGGCGGGGTGATCGAGTGGCCGTTCGGGGACTGGTACGACTTCGAGTACGAGTTCCGCTCGACGGCGCACTGGAAGCCGATCCTGAACGGGTATTCGGGATTCGGCCCGCCGTCGTATCACCGCTTGCGGTCGCTCCTGTCGCAGAGCCCGATCCCGGCGGAGGCCTGGGAGGAGATCGTCCGCCTCGGCGGGGCGCTCGTGGTCCTGCATCCCCACGACGCGCCCCCGGCCGTGCTCGGCGCCTACACGAGCGGAGATCCGGCAGCGGCGCCAGCGCGGCGATGCGGAGCTCGTCGGCGCTTTCCCGCACGGCCCGGACACCGACTTCGTCTTCCGTGTCGCGCGACGCTTCGATCCGGATCGAAGCGTCGCCGCCGGATCGGGCCCGGGCCGAGGAGGCCTTCGAGCGACTGGTGCTGCGTCCCGGCCTCGATCCCTCGCCGCCGCTCCTCGTCCTCGACTTCCCGCCGGACGGCGGGCAGCTCGCGCCGGGCGAGTGGGCCTGGGGCTGGGCCCTGGACGACTCGGGCATCGCCGAGGTTCGCGTCGCAACCGAGCTCGGGCCGGCAGACGCGGCGATCTCCGGAGGAGCCCGGTTCGACGTCGCGAAGGCCTACCCCCACGTCCCTGGCTCCGCCACCCCGGCCTTCCAGTTTCGGGTTCCGGCGCTCCCTCCCGGCCCTCACACCCTCGTCGTGACCGCCTTCGGCAACGACGGCGGGGCGACGGCGATCCGCCGGCCCGTCCGAATCCGCTGATCCCCTATAATTCCGCCCCTTTTCATGACGACCTCCATTCGCCACATCGGGGAGAAGACCGGCCAGGCCGCCACCGTCGAGGGGTGGCTCTTCGCGAAGCGCTCGTCCGGCAAGATCCAGTTCCTGATCGTCCGGGACGGCTCCGGCTACCTCCAGGCCGTCGTGCCGAAAGCCGAGGTTGCGCCCGCGACCTGGGAGGCGGCCGAGAAGGCCGCGCAGGAGTGCTCGCTCCGCGTGACCGGAGTCGTGCGGGAGGACAAGCGGGCCCCCGGCGGCTTCGAGATGACCGCGTCGGAAGTCGAGGTCCTCGGGCCCGCCGAGAACTATCCGATCTCCCCCAAGGAGCACGGCGTCGACTTCCTGATGAACCTGCGGCATCTCTGGATGCGCTCCTCCCAGCAGCACGCGATTCTGCGGGTCCGCTCCGAGCTCGAGCAGGCGATCGCGCGACTTCTTCTACGAGCGGGAGTACGTCCGGATCGACTCGCCGATCCTGACGGCCTCTTCCGTCGAGGGGACCTCGACGCTCTTCGAGACCGACTACTTCGGCGAGAAGGCGTATCTCTCGCAGTCGGGCCAGCTCTACCTCGAGCCGGCCGCCGCCGCCTTCGGCAAGGTCTACTGCTTCGGGCCGACCTTCCGCGCCGAGAAATCGAAGACGCGCCGCCATCTGACCGAGTTCTGGATGGTCGAGCCGGAAGTGGCGTTCCTCGAGTTCGACGGGCTCTGCGAGCTCGCCGAGGACTTCATCCTCTATCTCGTGGGCCGAGCGCTCGAGCGGTGCCGGCCGGAGCTCGAGCGGCTCGAGCGGGATCCGGCGCAGGCTCGAGGCGGTGCGGAAGCCCTTTCCCGCGCACCACCTACCGGCGAGGCGATCGCGAAGCTCTCGGGCAAGGGATTCCCCGTCAAGTTCGGCGACGACCTCGGGGCGGACGAGGAGACGGCTCTCGCCGAGGGGCTCGACCGGCCGCTGATCGTGTCGCGGTTCCCGGCCGCCATCAAGTCCTTCTACATGCAGCCGGACCCGCAGGACCCGGAGGTCGTCCTCGGGCTCGACATGCTCGCTCCCGAGGGCTACGGCGAGATCATCGGCGGCTCGCAGCGCATCCACGACCTCGCCCTCCTCGAGCGGCGACTCGAGGAGCACAAGCTGCCGCGCGAGGCGTACGAGTGGTATCTGGACGTCCGGCGCTACGGGACCTTCCCGCACGCGGGCTTCGGCATGGGGCTCGAGCGCGTCGTCACCTGGATCTGCGGCATCCACCATCTGCGCGAGGCGATCCCGTATCCGAGGACCTTGAAGAGGATCTACCCGTGAGGAATCGCGTCATCGGATCATCGGGAGATCGGGTCATCGGGCCGTCGGGAGATCGGATCATCGGGAAGCCCGAACATCGGGAGATCGGAGGCGGGTCCGATCACCCGATCACCCGATCCCCCGATCTCCCGATTCGGCCCGGCCTTCCCTCCGTCGGCGTCGTTTCGCTCGGCTGCCCGAAGAACCTCGTCGACAGCGAGGTCATGCTCGGGCACCTCGCCCGGGCCGGGCACGCGATCGTGCCGGACGGGCAGGCGCGGGTCGTCCTCGTCAACACCTGCGGCTTCATCGACCGGGCGAAGGAAGAATCCGTCGAGGCGATCCTCGAGCAGGTCGAGCGAAAGAAGCGGGGCGAGATCGACCGGGTCGTCGTGGCCGGCTGCATGGTCCAGAAGTACGGCCGGGAGCTCGCCGACGAGATCCCGGAAGTGGACGCCTTCCTGGGTCTGGACGAGCTCGAGCAGGCGCCCGCCGCGGCGGCCGGCCTGCCGGCGCTCCCGCGCTTCACCGACAAGCCGCTCGCGACCCGTCTGTACGACGAGGCGGCCCCGCGCCTCCTCTCGCGGCGGCGCGGATACGCCTATCTCAAGGTCGGGGAAGGGTGCGACAACCCGTGCACCTTCTGCACCATCCCGCAGATGCGGGGCTTCCAGAGGAGCCGCACGATCGAATCCCTCGTCGCCGAGGCCCGGGCGCTCGAGGCGCAGGGCGTCTCGGAGCTCGTCCTGATCTCGCAGGACACGACGCGCTACGGCGAGGATCTCGGGCTGCGCCGGCAGGGTCTGGCGCGACTGGTCGAGGTACTCCTCGCGCAGACGGGGTTCCCCTGGATCCGCTTCCTCTACGCCTATCCGAAGACGCTCGACGACTCGGTCCTCGACCTCATGGCCCGCGAGCGCCGGTTCGTCCCGTACGTGGACATCCCGCTCCAGCACGTCTCGCGATCCGTCCTCTCGGCGATGCGCCGCGGCGGCGACGCCGCTTCCTATCGCGCCCTGATCGGAAAGATGCGCGATCGGGTCCCGGAGATCGCCGTCCGCACGACGTTCATCGTCGGGTTCCCCGGCGAAGGGGAGGAGGAGTTCGGGGAGCTCTGCGAGTTCGTCCGGGGCGTCGAGTTCGACAACCTGGGCGCGTTCACGTACTCGCCCGAGCCCGGTTCCGGCTCCGAAGCCGCTCGGAGATCCGGTGCCTGCGGAGGAGAAGGAGCGCCGCCGCGACTTCCTTCTTTCGCTCCAGCAGCCGATCGCGCGGCGGAAGGCGCGCGCGCTCCGCGGGCAGACCGTCGAGGCGATCGTCGAGGGTCCCTGCGAGGAGACCGAGCACCTGCTCGAGGGGCGGCTGCGGTCCCAGGCGCCGGAGATCGACGGGCGCCTGCTCATCAACGACACCGGGAGCCGAAGCGTCACGCCGGGGCGAGATCGTGAAGGTCGAGATCGGCGAGACGCACGAGTACGACGTCGTCGGAAGAATTGTTCATTGAATCATCGGTTCATTGGTTCATTGCGGCGCTTTGACCAATGACTCAATGACTCAATGACTCAATCCCTCAATTCTTCCATGCACGTCGTCCGAGACCCGCTGCGCTCTTCCGACCTGCCGCGGGGCGGGGTCGCGACGATCGGCAACTTCGACGGCGTGCACCTCGGCCACCGGCGGATCCTGGAGACGGTCGTGGCCCGGGCCCGCGAGGCCGGCAAGCCGTCGATCGCCATCACGTTCGAGCCCCATCCGCTCGCGGTCCTGCGCCCGGACCACGCGCCGCCGAGGCTCCAGACCCTGCGCCAGAAGGAGGAGGCGATCGAGGCGCTCGGCATCGAGTGGCTGCTCGTGATCCCCTTCACGCGGGACTTCTCGCTGACGGAGCCGGAGGACTTCGCGCGGTCCTTCCTCGCCGAGCGGCTCGGCGTCTCGGAGATCTTCCTCGGCGCGCACTTCGCCTTCGGCCGCGGCAAGCGCGGGGACCTGGAGCTCCTCCGCCGGCTCTCGGGCCCGAATGCGGGTTTCGCCGCGGAGGGCGTCGAGGAGGTCCTCCACGAGGGCGAGCCGATCTCGTCGACGCGGATCCGCGAGGCCCTCGCGCGGGGGGACGTCGCCCTCGCGCGCGGCGCTCCTCGGGCGCGACTACGAGATCGACGGAATCGTGGCGCGGGGCGACCGCGTCGGGCGGAAGATCGGATACCCGACGATCAACCTCGCTCCCGAGAACGAGCTCTTCCCGGCGGACGGCGTCTACGTCACGCGCATCGAGATCCGCTCGTTCGGCCGGCTCTTCGACTCCGTGACGAACATCGGCCGGCGCCCGACGGTTTACGAGGACTTCGCGACGACGATCGAGACCTACGTGCTCGACTTCAACGCCGAACGTCTACGGCGAGCGCGTCCGCCTCTTCTTCCTCGACCGGCTGCGCGAGGAGCGCAAGTTCCCGTCCGTCGATGGCGCTGACCGAGCAGATCGGTCGGGACATCGAGGCGACGCGGGCGTATCTCGCGGGGCGGCCGGCGGAACAGCCACCGGGATGACCCGGAGGGCTCGGACCTCCGGGCACGCGCGGAGCTTCTAGAAAGCGACGCTCGCCCGCACGGCGAACCGCCGCGGGGGATGACGTGGGTGCCGCCGATTGACCGAAAGGATGTTGTAGACGCCCGCCCGGTCGAAGGCGTTCAAGACCATGGCCTGGATCGACACGGGTATGTGGTACTTCGCCAGGTCCGCGCCCACGGAAAAGTCAAAGATCGACCGCGACTTGACGCGGTTGGGATCGAGGTCGGCTCCGCTGTTGACCTGAACGAACGGGGCGGCGAAAGAGTTGTCCGGATCCTCGAGGAGCTCGTCGGGGCTGGCGTCCGTCACGAGGCCCGAGTCGTAGCGGACGTTGGTTCCGAGCCAGAAGCCGGTCTGACCGATGTCGTAGAAGACCCCCGCCTGGATCTGCAGCTTCTGATCGTGGTCGATCAGGAACGGGCCACCCGTGATGGCGTCCACGGCTTCCTGATCGAGGAAGAGGCCGCCGGCCGGCGGCGGGATGTAGATGGCGTGCACGTGCCCCGCCGAGACGAACCCCCGGAAGCCGGCAATCGGCGCGACGATCCAGGCGCACGTCCCAGCCGTTGTAGTCCCCGCTGTCGAAGGCGAGCGGGAAGACGACCCCCGTGTTCTCGAACTGGTCCTGATCTCCGGCGTTACGGCGTGTGCCGCTCCCAGTAGTCGACGTCGAGCCGCAGCCTGGAGCCGAGGGCCTGCTGGACGCCGACCGTCCAGTAGTTCTGCCGCTCGGAACGGACCAGCAGGACGCCCCCGCCGAGCGGCCGCGAGTCCTGGACGGCCGGCGGAACGATCGCCGCCGCCTCGGCGGACGAGGAGAGGAGGATGTTTTCGTACTCAGGCGTGAAGAGAACGCGGTTGTACGACGCCCGAAGGACGGTCTCCGTCGCGGGAATGTAGTAGGCAACGCCCGACGCGCGGCTCGAACTGCGAGTCGATCGCCGGCAGGTTGTTGTGGTCGTAGCGCAGCCCGATGTTGACCGTCAGGTTGTTCCAGCGGATGTTGTCCTGGATGTAACCGGCTTAGTAGGCGCCCGTGCGTTGCCCGATGAAACACGAAATCCGTTCCTCCGCGGGTCAGATCGTAAGGCGCGATGTTCGGGTTGTAGGCATCCGAGTCCGGATCGTTGAACGTCGGGTCGGTGATTGCCGAATCGGAAGAACTCGTTGATCGGGATACCACTTGTAGACCGCCTCCGATCTTGATCTCGTGCATCGCTCTGATCCAGGTGCAGCGAGGGCGTGATGCCGTAGTTGTCGAGGGACCGGTTCGAGTGCGGAGGTGATCGGCGTGTCGCCGGCGGAGGAGTAGAGCGTGAACTTGGCGAGCCGCCCGAAGACTGTCGTGTCGATCGACCGCGGAAGGCGAGAGAATGCTCTGCCATCCGACGTTGTAGTTCTGGTCGTACGGTGCGGACCGGTTTGTCCTGGCCGTTGGCCTCCTGCGTGTACGTGTTCGTGACGTGACGGTCCGTGCGCCCCAGGAGGGCCGTGAACCGAAAGGAGTTCGACGAGGCCGGGGACGAGGAGTCGAAACGCAGGAAGGCCCGCTGCGTGTTGCCGTGGTTGTTGAGATTGCTCGGGTTGACCGGGTCGGTGAAGTAGTCCGATCCTGAAGCGGCGAGCGAAGCGAAGTAACCGAAGGCTCTGGTTGCCGCCTCCCAGATTGGCGCCGGCCTCGTACGTGTCGAATCTCGAATATGCTCCGTGGACGTCTCCCTTGAAGCCGCCGCTTCCCAAACCGGACCTGGTCACCATGTTGATGACGGCCCCGATCTTTTCGCCGTACTCGGCCGGCACGTTTCCGTAGATCACCTCGAGCGATTGCGCAATGCCGGGGTCGATCGAGTTCGAGAACGTGACGCCGGTCTGGTCGGAGATCGTCTGGCCGTCGACGACGAATTCTCCCTGGCTGTGGGCGCCCTGGAAGTGGTAGCGGCCGTTCTCGTCCTTGGAGAAACCGGGCGTCGAAATCACGATCTCTTCCATCGCCCGCGAGGCCACGGGTGCCGGCGCTCTCTGGATGTAGGACTTGTCGATGTCGATATGGGACATCGAGGTGTCCGTCTCGAGCTGAGCCGCGGTGGGCTCGCCGGCCATGACCTGGACGGACTCCGTGACGGCCGGAAGGGCGAGGGCCAGGTCGACCTGCTGCGGGATCGAGGTTCGGATTTCGATTCTGTGGTGGACGGGTTGGAAGCCCTGCACCTCGACGTGGAGCTCGTAGGGATTGAAGGGAATGCCGAAGAACTGGTAGGTCCCGTCGGCGGCGGTTCGGGTGTCGGACTTGAAGCCGGTGATGTCGTTTCGAAGCTGCACGGGCACCCCCGCCGAGGGGCTTGCCGTCGGGGCCGGTGACGGTGCCGTGGATCGATCCGGCAGTCCCGGCGGCCCGGGCCGGGCTCGCGAGAGGTCCGGCAGTCACGACCGCTGCCGCTGCTGCGATGGCCAGAGTGCGCCAAAAGGCTTTCGCCATGTTGTTCTCCTCGTAGTCCTCGATGTACCGGCGCAAGGCGCCGCGGGCCGCCGTTCGAGGCGCCCGATCGTCTTTCCGAGAACGGAGAGCTAGAGGAGGGAGGGAGGCGCGCGGGAGCGAAGCGTGAATCGCGCGACCGAGACGGCCGAGCGAGGCGGCAGGGCGGCCAGGCGGCGGGAGGCCCGGACCGGGCCGATCGCCGCCGCCGAGGGAGAGAGGATGCCGATGCGATGCCAGTGGCAGGCCCAGCACGGATCCTCCTCCACGATCCTCAGGACGGCGTGCCAGTGGCTCGCCTTCGACAGCGGGTTGTGCGTGGTCAGGACGCTCGTGGACGCGCGTTCGACGCCCGGCTCCGAGTCGAGCCCCAGATGTCGATGAGGCACGACCGACGCGCCGAGGACCGCCCCTGCCAGAGCCCAGGCCGAAAGCCGCGGCGCGGTCACGGCTTTCTCGGCCTCATACGGCCGCCGGCCGCCGGAACGCCAACCGGTATCCGGCCAGGACGAGAAGGACCAGGCCGAAGGTCGCCACGATCGTCGCGCCGGTCGGAAGGTCGAGCACGAAGGAGAGCGTCGACGCCGAGCGCCGAGACGAGGGCGCCCATCGTCCAGCCGATCGCCAGGCGCGGCCCCAGCCGCTCGGAGAAGAGCATCGCCGTGACCGAGGGCACGATCAGGAAGCAGAAGACGAGCAGGACGCCGGCGATCGCGACCGAGGAGGTCACGACGAAGCCGAAGGAGACGTAGAAGAGGAAGTCCCAGAAGCGGACGTTCCAGCCTCGGCGCTCCGCTTCCGCCTCGTTCATCGAGATCAGCAGGAACCGCTCGCGGAAGACGTAGTGAAAGACGCCGACGAGCGCGTAGAGGCCCGCTGTCTTGGCGAGCTCGGGCCAGGAGACCGAGAGGATGTTGCCGACCAGCATCTCCTTCAGGTGCTCGGTCTCCTGAGTCGCCTTCGACATGACGAGGATCGCCGATGGCCGCGGAGACAGCGTAGACGATCCCGATGATGGCCTCCTGCGGGATGCGCGTCTTCCGGTGGACGCGCGTCATCGCGAAGATCGCCGCGCCGATGAACGTGAACCCGAGCGAGAAGAGGTACGCCGTGGCCGAGTGGAGATCGTAGCCGACGAGATACGCGACCGTCGTGCCGAGGGCCGCGATCTGGGCGAGCGACAGGTCGACGAAGATCACGCCCCGCTCGACGACGTGAACGCCGAGGTAGGCGTGGATTCCCGGTCAGGATCAGGCTCGCGACGAAGGCCGGCAGGAGGATCTCGAATGACGGTCATTTCTTCCCTTTCATGGCCGCGACGAAGGCGTCGATGTCGTGGTCGAAGAGCGCCGAAGTAGTCCTGTGATCTCGGGGATGCCCCCGACCGAGGGATAGAAGGTCACGACCGCGGCTCCCGTCTTTGACGCGATCGCGTCGGGAGTCTTGCGGTCGAAGTAGGGCTCGACGAGGATCAGCGGGGATCTTCTCGGTCTGGATCAGGTTGATGATCTCGAGCGTGTGCGAGGGGGTGGGCGGGATGCCGGGCTTGGGCTCGACGTGGCCGGCCACGATGAGCTGGAAGCGCTTGGCGAAGTTGGGCCAGGAGTCGTGGAACGTGACGACCTTCGTGCCGGCGTAGGGCGCCATCTTCGCGTCCCACTCCTTCGTCCTTCTCGTCGAGCCGCGCTTCGAAGGCCGCGAGATTCTTCTCGTAGTCGGCCTTGCCCGAGCGGGTCGAGCTGCGTGAGCTTGGCGGCGATCGCGCGCGCGATCGACGCGGCCGTTGCTCGGATCGGTCCAGTAGTGCGGGTTGCCGTAGGGGTGGACGTCCCCCATGGCCCGGGTGACCTGAGTCGTCGGGCGCTGCAGGATCTCGCAGCCGACGGAGGCGTCGAGGTAGCCGCGTCGCTCCGGGGTGGATCGCGTCGTTGCGGCTCTGGTCGACTAAGCGGCGGCAGGTAGCCGATCTCGAGCTCCAGGCCGGCGACGATCAGCAGGTCCGCCTTGGAGAGCTTCAGGATGAAGGAGGGCTTGGCGTCCACGAAGTGCGGGTCCTGGTAGCCGCGGGCGAGGGCGAAAGTCTCGACCCGGCTGCCGCCCACCGCGTCGGCGATCGAGGCGAGATCCTGGAGTGTCGTGACGACTTTCACCTTGGCGAGCGCCGGGCTCGACGCGGCGAGGAGGGCGGCGAGGATCAGGGGAATCGACTTCGATTTCATGTCGGTACCTCAGAAGGGATGGGCGCCGTGGGCGCCGATCGAGAACTGCAGCTGGAGGAGCGCTTCGTTGGCGGTGATCGCCCTGGCGTAATGCCGGCGCCGGAACTCGCCGCGGACCTGCGAGAACTCGCTCGGCCAGAACGTGAGCGTGACGGCTTCGCCGGTGTCCCGGACGGACGCGTCGGCGGCGCGGTCGGAGAACTCGTAGCGGACGTCCGGTGAACCAGCGCTTGGAGAGCTGGTAGTCGCCGGCGACGTAGAAGCCGGTCGCGTTCTGGACCGGCCCCTCCTGCTCGCGCCGGGAGAGGAAGAGCTCGCTCCGCAGGATGAAGGAGCGGTACGGGCGGCCGCGGAGCGGCTTCCAGCGATAGACCAGGTGCACGTTGCCGAGGTCGGTCGTCGTCGAGGTCGTGACGCCGTTGAACCCGCGCCCGTAGCTCGCTCCGACCTCGAGGTTGTGGTCGTCGCCGAAGTCGCGGTACACCCGGTACTGGGCGTCGAAGGCGAGCTCGCTGCGCGACGGAGCCGTCGAAGAGGCCCTCGGTCTCTCCGCGGAAGACCTGCGCCGTCAGCTCCGAGAACGTGTCGCCCGGCAGCTCGATCAGCTTCGCGACCGAGACGCCGGCGTCGCTCCAACCCTCGTCGCTGCCGAGCAGATTGACGAGCGGAAGCGGCTCGTCGGCCCAGGGCAGGACGTGGAGGTGCAGCGTGTTGACCTTGCCGAACTGCGCCTTGAACTTCCCGACCTTCACCAGGAGATCCCAGGGCAGGTGCAGGAACGTGACGAAGCCCTCCTCGACGTCGACGCCGTCGTTGGAGAACGAGAGGAAGAAGTCGGCGCGCGCGTAGGGGTCGACGACCGCCTGGAGCGACAGCTCCGACTCGCGAAGCTGCAGGCTCGGCTGGTTATCGACGGGATTGTGCCCGGCGACCGCGAGGAAATTGCCGATCACGGCGATGGCCGGGTTGAAGTAGGTGGCGCTCGGGGACGCGGCGGCGGGAGCCGGCGCGGGCGCCGGAGGGGCCGGGGCCGCGGCCGGCTCGGGTTCGGGTGTGGGCGTCGGAGTCGGGGTCGGCTCCTGGGCCCGCAGGTCCGCGGCCAGAAGCCCGATCGCGGCGAGAAACAGGGAAGATCGAATGCGATTTCACAACACCTCCCGCGAAATTTCTCCTGGAGGGCGGGGCGCGATGGCGCCCGCCGGGCATCTCCTAGGAGAGCGCGGGAGGCGAGCGGCCGGAGAGGTCGCTTCCGGCGAGGCGTTCGACGGCGAGGCGCCGGGGCGAGCGGCACCGCCGCTTCCGCCGCCGACACCGCCGCGAGCGAGATCGATGGGGGGCTCGGGAGGGCCAGGCCATGCGCGAGGCAGGCCAGACACCCGTGGGGGAGCGCTCCGGCGCGAAACGCCGAGACGCCCGCCGACGCGCCGCGGACGGGCCCCGACCCCGGTTCGGGGTGGAGCCCCAGAGAGGCGCCGACCGAGAGCAGGAGCGCGAGCACGAGCGCCGCCCGGACCCAAGGCGCGGTTCTCAGCCGGCGCAGCATCGTCTGTTTCGGAAGTCTCCTACGCTCTATTCTATTCCCCTCGGCGGGCCGTTCGGCCGGCCGCGCCTGCGTAGAATGCCGGCCTGATGGCCGACTCCCGCCCCCTGGCCCCGGACCGCTCCCTCGGCCGAGGCGACGACGCCGCCTTTCGGCGGCGGATGCGCTGGCTGCTCGGGCTCACCTTCCTGCACGTCTTCGGCGAGGGGGGGCTCGCCCTCTGGGAGGCGATCCGGACGGGGAGCCTGGCTCTTCTCGCCTTCGGCCTCGAGAGCGTCATCGAAGGAGGAGCGGCCTTCCTGGCGGTCCGGCACCTTCGAGCATCTCGCCGACGAGGAGGAGGACCATGCCCGGCGCGACTTCCTGCTCGCGCGCTGGATCGGCGTGTCGTTTCTCCTGCTCGCGACCTACACGGCGTCGCGCGGCGTCTACGAGGTCGCCGCCGGCAGCCGGCCCGAGCCGAGCCTGCTCGGCCTCTTCCTCACGATCTTCGCGACGTTCGGGATGCCGCTCGTCGGCTACTTCAAGTGGAAGACGAGCCGCCGCCTCGGGAGCAAGGGGCTCGCCGCGGAGGCCAAGGAATCGATCGCCTGCTCGATCGATTCGGGTCTGACGATGCTCGCGATGATCGGCGGGCTCCTCGGCGCGCCCGGGTGGCTCGACCCGGCGCTTTCGCTCCTGATGGTGCCCTGGTTCCTGCGAGAGGGCCTCGCGCACGTTCGCGGACGCGTCCATGCCCACGTGCGATAGGGACCCGGGATTGGGCTAGAATCCCGCGGCCCCGCAGGGGCGTAATTACGCGCTGGAGGAGAGATCCGATGTCGAATCCCAACATTCAGGCGGTCTCCGACGAGAGCTTCGACGGAGACATCCTGAAGAGCGAACAGCCCGTCCTGGTGGATTTCTGGGCGCCCTGGTGCGGCCCGTGCCGGACCGTCGCGCCGATCATGGACGAGCTCGCCGACAAGTATCAGGGCAAGTTGAAAGTCGCCAAGCTGAACGTGGACGAGGCCTCTCAGGTGGCGATGAAGTACGGCGTCACGTCCATCCCGACGTTCATCCTCTTCAAGTCGGGCGCCGTCGCGGACCGGATGCTCGGCGCCGTTCCGCGCGGCGAATTCATCAAGTTCATCGACCGCAACCTGTGAGGGTCGAGGGCGGGCCCGCCCTCCCCTCGACGCTCTCCCGCAGGACCGGTTCCCCACGGCCCGCCTCTTCCGGCGCGGCGTAAGATTCGTGCCGCGGAGGCTCGGGGAGCGGTTCCCCCGAGAGGAGGTGGCGTTGCCTGCGACCGGTCCCGCCGGACTCGAGCCTCCGGCGCCGGACGCCTATCCCTTCGTTCCGTCGATCTCGCTCGACACCCTCTGGTTCCAGGTGGCGGGCACCCTCTGCAATCTCCAATGCAGGCACTGCTTCGTCTCCTGCTCCCCGACGAACCACAGCCACGCGATGCTCTCGGCGGCCGACGTGCGCGAGCGGCTGTCGGAAGCGGCGGCGCTCGGGGTCCGGGAGTACTACTTCACGGGCGGTGAGCCTTTCCTGAATCCCGAGATCTTCGAGATCCTCGAGGAGACGCTCCGCCAGGGGCCCGCGACCGTCCTGACCAACGGGCTCCTGCTCACGCCGGAGCGCTGCCGGAGGCTCCGGAAGCTCTCGGACGCGAGCGAGTACTCGCTCGACCTGCGGGTCTCGATCGAAGGCGATTCGGCGGAGTCGAACGACGCCGTCCGCGGGCCCGGCACGTTCGGGAAAATCCTCGCGGGCATCCGAAACCTCGCCCAGGCCGGCCTGAATCCGGTCGTCACGGTCAGCGAGGCCTTCGCCGAGGCCGGGAACGCGGAGGGGCGCGGGCGGCTCCTCGAGTGGATGCGCTCGCTCGGGCTCGCGCGCCCGCGCCTGAAGGTCCTGTCGCTCTTCCGGATCGGGGCGGAGACGCGGCGGCTTCGGGGCTACGCGCCGCAGGAGTCGCTGCAGGGGAGAGGCCTCTCCCCGGAGGAGACCGAGCGGCTCCAGTGCTCCTCCTGCCGCATGGTGACGTCGCGCGGCGTCTACGTCTGCCCGATCCTGCTCGACGAGCCTCGGGCACGTCTGGGCGACCGGCTGGCCGGCACGCTCCACCCCTTCGAGCTCGCCTACCCGGCCTGCTACACGTGCCACGAGTACGGCGTGACGTGCCGGACGTAAGAGCGATTCGATGACCGAGACGGCGCGTCTCGCTTTCTTCGGCGGCATCTACAACAACGCGCCGGCGCTCGCCGCGGCGGTCCGGGACGCGCGGCGGCGGGGCGCCGACGCTCTCTATGCCCTGGGCGACTTTGGCGGCTTCGGCCCCCACCCCGACCGCGTCTTTCCGATCCTGATCGAGAACGGCGTCCTGCCGATCCAGGGGAACTACGAAGAGTCGCTCGCGGCGGACGCCTCCGACTGCGGCTGCGGGTATACGGACCCGCGAGACAACGCGTACGCGCAGATCTCCTACGAGTACACGCGGGAGAAGACGTCGAGTCCGTGGAAGAGCTGGATGGCCGAGCTGCCGAAGACCCGCCGGCTCGAGGTCGGGGGCCGCCGCGTGCTCCTCGTCCACGGGTCGCCGCGCAAGATCAACGAGTTTCTGTGGGAGACGACGTCTCCCGTCCCGTTTCTCGAGAAGCTGCTCGCGGACCACGAGGCCGACGTCCTCGTCTGCACGCACACCGGGCTCCACTGGTCGCGGCGGCTCCCCTCGGGGCGGCTCGTCGTCAACGCCGGCGTGCTCGGCCGGCCGGCCAACGACGGGCGCACGGACGTCTGGTACGCGCGCCTGACGTTCGGCGCGCGACGTCGAGGTCGAGTTCGTCCCGGTCGCCTACGACTTCGAAGCGCTCGCGCGCGACATGGAGGCGGAGCGGCTCCCCCCGGAGTTCGTCGAGACCGTGCGAACCGGTTGGTGGACGACGTGCCTCGAGGTCCTTCCGGCCAAGGAGAGGGAAAGGGGGAGGTATTGAAGAATCGGAGCATCGGGAGATCGGGTCATCGGGAGATCGGGAGGTCGGATGCCCCCCGATGATCCGATGGCCCGATGGCCCGATGATCCGATCGAAACCCAGGAGCCAGGCGTAATCTTGAGAGGCGGATCTCCGTCCCTTCCTGGCGAGCCACGGGAAGAGGGGCCTCGCGGATCGGGTTTTGATTGAAGATGAAGAAGACGGCTTTCATCGCTCTCGGTGCGCTCGTCCTGGCGGGGCTCGTGTGGGTCCTCGGCTTCCGGGGCAAGGACGCGTCTCCCAAGTACCGGACGGCCCGCGTGGACATCGGAAACGTCACCCAGACGGTCACGGCGACCGGGACGCTCTCCGCGGTCATCACGGTCAAGGTCGGGAGCGTCGTGTCCGGCATCGTGGCCGCGCTTCACGCCGACTTCAACAAGGAAGTGAAGAAAGGGGCGCTCCTCGCCGAGCTCGACCCGGTCCCGTTCCAGGCGAAGGTTGCGCAGAGCGAGGCGGCTCTCCAGAAGGCCGAAGTGGACGAGCGCAACGCGCAGATCAGCCTGCGGCGACAGACGGCGTTGAAGGAGGAGGGCCTCGCCCCGCAGGCCGACTTCGACCAGGCGCAGGCGAACTACGACGGCGCGAAGGCGAGCGTCGCGCAGGCGAAGGCGACCCTCGAGCAGGCCCAGACCGATCTGCGCAACAGCAAGATCACCGCGCCCATCGACGGGGTCGTCGTGGACCGCCAGTACGACGTCGGACAGAGCGTCGCCGCGTCGTTCCAGGCGCCGACGCTCTTCACCATCGCGCAGGACCTGACGAAGATGCAGGTCTCGGCGGACGTGTCGGAGTCCGACATCGGCATGTGCAAGGTCGGACAGCCGGTTCGGTTCACCGTGGACGCGTATCCGGACCAGACCTTTCGGGGTACGATCTCCCAGATCCGGTTGAATGCGACGGTCAACCAGAACGTCGTGACGTACCCGGTCATCATCGAGGTCCCGAACCCGGAGCAGGCCCTGCGTCCGAACATGACGGCCAACGTCGTCATCGACGTGGCGGTTGTCCGGAACGTCCTGCGGGTCCCGAACGCGGCGCTGCGCTGGCGCCCCGAGGAGACGACGATCGCGAGCGCAGCCGAGGAGCGCGCCGCGCGGGGAGGCGGCGATCGTGGCCCGGGCGCCGCCATGAAGCAGTTCGACCAGACGTCCGGGAGCAAGAAGGCGAGGCGGCCCGGCCAGACCGTCTACGAGATCCCCGCGACGGGCCAGGGGGATCCCAAACCGATCGACATCCGCACCGGAATCACGGACGGGCGGTTCACACAGGTGGCCGGCGGAGAGCTCCGCGAGGGCGCGACCATCGTGGTCGGGCTCGTCACGGCCAAGGCGGACGCCTCGAAGGCGCCGGGAATGGGGGCGGGGCCGGGAGCCGGACCGAGGCGCTTCTGAACGATGGCCGAGCCGGTCATCCGCCTGGAAGACCTCGTTCGCGTCTACCGCATGGGAGAGGTGGAAGTCCGCGCACTCGACGGCGTGTCGCTCTCGATCGATCCGGGCGAGTTCGTCGCCGTCATGGGGCCCTCCGGCTCGGGCAAGAGCACTTTCATGAACATCATCGGCTGCCTCGACCGCCCGACCGCCGGAAGCTATTTCCTGGACGGCGTGGACGTGTCGGGGCTCGACCGGGACGACCGCGCGGAGATCCGCAACGGCAAGATCGGTTTCGTGTTCCAGTCGTTCAATCTGTTGCCGCGGACCTCGGCGCTCGAGAACGTGGAGCTTCCGCTGATCTACTCCTCCAACGGCCATAGCGCGAAGGATCGGGAGGCGCGCGCCCGCCGCTGCCTCGAGACGGTCGGGCTCGCCGGACGCGAGGACCACCAGCCGAGCCAGCTCTCGGGGGGCCAGCAGCAGCGCGTCGCAATCGCGCGGGCCCTGATCAACGAACCGAAGCTGCTGCTGGCCGACGAGCCGACGGGAAACCTCGACTCGAAGACGTCCGAGGAGGTCATGTCCGTCTTCCAGAAGCTGAACGACGAGGGGAAGACCGTCGTCCTGATCACCCACGAAACGGACATCGCCGAGCACGCCAAGCGCATCGTCGTCTTTCGGGACGGGCGGATCGTGGAAGACCGCCTCGTGGCCCGTCCGCGCCGGGCGCGGCCCCACGCCTGACCATGCTCAAGCTCGCCACGATCCTGAAAGTCGGCCTGAAGGCGATCGGGCGGAACAAGATGCGCTCGATCCTGACGGCGCTCGGCATCATCATCGGAGTCGCCTGCGTCATCGCCATGATCGGTGTCGGCCAGGGCTCTCAGGCCGCGATCCAGTCGCAGATCTCCGCGCTCGGTTCGAACTTCCTCATGGTCTTCCCGGGGGTCGCGACGCAGTCCGGCGCGCGGATCTTCACGGGCCAGTCCACGCTGACCGAGGACGACATCGAGGCGGTCCAGGCGGAATGTCCGGCGGTCGCCTACGTTTCCCCCTCCTCGCGCACCGCCGGCCAGGTCGTCTCCGGCAGCCTGAACTGGGGAACACAGATCCAGGGCGTCGGCGTCGAGTGGCCGTTCGTGCGCTCCTGGAACGTCGAGAAGGGGGTGTTCTTCGGCGAGTCGGAGGTGCGGGCCGCGGCGAAGGTCTGCGTGCTCGGCGCGACCGTCGCGAACGCTCTCTTCGAGGGGCAGGACCCGGTCGGCCAGACCGTGCGGATCAAGAACTTCCCCTTCCGCGTGATCGGCGTGCTCGAGAGCAAGGGGGAGCGTGATGGGCCAGGATCAG
Source organism: uncultured Acidobacteriota bacterium (assembly GCA_963707935.1). GTDB lineage: Bacteria > Acidobacteriota > Thermoanaerobaculia > UBA5066 > Gp7-AA6 > DATBFU01. The sequence goes on from CAVPRN010000005.1 coordinate 878,071, forward strand.
GACGATCTGGTCGTCGCGCCGTACACGACGGTCATGCGCCTCTTGAAGAAGAGCGCCAAGATCGACATGTTCATGGCCTCCGCGGTGTCCCGGTCGGCCGTGGAGCAGGCCCAGACCGAGATCGAGGCTCTCCTGCGGCAGCGGCATCGGCTCGCCCCGGGGCAGGACTCGGACTTCATGATCCGATCTCAGCAGGAGATCGCGCAGACCGCAGACGAGACCTCGAAGACCCTCTCGACACTGCTCGCCTCGGCGGCTTCGATCTCGCTTCTGGTGGGCGGGATCGGCATCATGAACATCATGCTCGTTTCCGTGACCGAGCGCACCCGCGAGATCGGCATCCGGATGGCGATCGGGGCGAAGGGCCGGGACATCCGGGTGCAGTTCCTGATCGAGGCGTTAACCCTCTCCGTGGCGGGAGGCGCGCTCGGGATCGCTCTCGGCGTCGCCGTCTCGAAGATCATCGCCTCCAGGGCGGGATGGCCGATCCTCCTCTCGCCCGGCGCCGTCGTGCTGGCCTTCGGCTTCTCGGCGGCGATCGGCGTCTTCTTCGGCTTCTATCCCGGCGCAGAAGGCGGCGAGGCTCGACCCGATCGAGGCTCTCCGGTACGAATAAGAATTGAAGATTGAGTCATTGAAGGATTGAGTCATTGGGCCGTCAATGACGCAATGAATCAATGATTCAATTGTTCCTTAGCGCTACAATCTCTCTCAATCCATGAAATCGTCTCTCTGGCGGCGTGCCGATCCGCGCCGCCGGCTGGCCGCGCGGCTCCTGCTGGCGCTCTTCCTCGCTTTCGCGCTGCCGGGCGCCGTGATGGTCCTCGTGCTCGACCGGCGCCTGGCCGGCGTCGAGGAGTCTTCGTCCGCCCGCGTCGAAGCCGTGCGGCGGGGCGAGGAGACGATGCGCATCCAGCAGGACGCCGACAGGCGCGCGCAGGCGATGGACCGCGGCGCCCGGCTCGCCGAGGAGTCGGCGTGGTCGCTTGCGGCGGCGGCGCCCCTCGCCCTCTCCGGCGGCGCCGCCTCGGAGGCGCTGCCCGCTCCGGACGAACACGGGCACGTCTGGAACCGCGGCGCGGGGTCCGACTCGATCGCCTACATTTCGCTTCCGAGCGCCGGAGATCCGGCCGCGCGGCGCGACTTCGCGCGGAGCCGGGCGCTCGAGCCGCTGATGGTCGAGGCGCGGCGGCGCCTGCCGGCGCTCCGCGCCGTCTCCCTCTGGACCGCGGCGGGAGCGGTGCGGATGAGCCCCTGGATCGACCTCCACGAGGGGATCCGCGAGTCGGGCGGTGCGCTCGAGAGCTTTCGATTCAATCGGCAGGCCCGATTTCCGGCGGCGCGGCCGTCCGAGGGCGATCGCGCGGTCTGGACGGCTGCGTTCGCGGGCCCGTCCACGACCCGGGAATCCCGCTACATCTCCCTCTTCGTCCCGGTCCGGGGCCGGGACGGCGCATTGCAGGGCGCCGTCGCCTACGAGCTCGACCCCCGGCGCTACGTGGCGCAGGCGGTGGACCGGGGGGGCCTTCCCGGCGACCTCTGGTTCGCGCTCGACGGCCGCGGCCACGCGCTCTTCATGCCCGCGCGGGCCGGGGAGATCCTCCGCTGGCGCGGCGAAGACTCCGAGCGCCTCGCCGAGTCGAACGACTCCGAGCGGCGCCGCCTCGCCGCCGCCGTGCTCGGGGCGGAGCGGTCGGTCGACTCCTACCGGTTCCGCGGGCGCGTCCATCGGCTGGCGTCCGCCCGCGCGCCCGCGACCGGATGGGTCTTCGTCGAGGGGCTCTCCGCCGACCGCCTCTCGGCCGTCGCGGCGAATCCGGAAGCGACGGTCGAGGGAAGGGTCTCGGAGCTGCGCCGCGAGGCGGCGATGCTCTTCGTGCTCCTGCTCGCGGCGGTCTTCGGCGCGGTCCTCTGGGCCGCGCGTCGGATCTCGGCGCCCGTGCGCAACCTGGTCGAGGCCGCCGAAGCCATGGGCCGCGGGCACGAATTCGAGGTCGCCGGGTTCGAGTCGGAGGACGAGCTCGGACGGCTCGCGCGCTCGATCGGCCGCATGGGCCGGCGCGTCGAGCGCCGGGTCGAGACGCTGCACCGCCTCCACGCGCTCCTGCGCGGGGCGCATCCGACGGCCGACCTCGAGGAAGTGCTCGCGCGCGCCTCCGAGGCGATCGGGGTCTTCACCGGCGCCGAGCGCGTTTGGTTCTTCTTTCACGACCCGAACACGAACCGGCTCGAAGCGGCGTGGCCCGGCTGGAATCTCCCGCGGGAGCTCGCGGGCCAGTGGATCGTCTCGGTCGACCGCCCCTCGATCGCGAGCATGGTCTTCAAGACGGGCGAGATCCACGTCTCGAACGACGTCGCCCGCGATCCCTACGCGAACCTCTCCCTCGAGTGGCTCGAAGGCTCTTCCAACGCGATCTTCGTCCCGCTCAAGACGGAGGGCAAGACGATCGGGCTCGTCGCCGCGACGAACCGGCCGGGCGGCTTCGGACCCGAAGAGGCCGACGCACTCGTCATTTTCGCCGACGCGGCGTCCCTCCTGATCCAGAACGCCCGGCTGTACGCCCGGCTTTCGGGAACCGTCGCCGAGCTGCGAGCGCGCGAGCCGCCTGAAGGACCAGTTCCTGCAGAACGTGAACCACGAGCTGCGCACGCCGCTGACTTCGATCGTCGGCTGGACCGACCTCTTCGGGGAGGAGCCGATCGCGCCGGAGACGCTCGAGCGGGGGCTGCGGCAGATCCGCCATTCCTCGCGGCTGCTTCTGGCCCTGATCGACGATCTGCTCGACCTCGCGCGACTCGACCGCGGGACGCTGACGCTCGACTCCCGGGAAGTCTCCATCGCCGACATCGTCTCCCGCGCGGTCGAGACGGTGCGCCTGATGGCGGAGGCCCGGGGGGTGACGCTCCTCCAGGCGCCGCTGCCCGAGGACCTTCCGGCCGTGCGCGCGGACCCCCTCCGGCTCCAGCAGGTGCTCTGGAATCTGCTCGTCAACGCGATCAAGTTCACGCCGCGCTTCGGCCGGATCGTCGTGCGCATCGAGCGGGAGTCGGAGCGGTGCCTGGTGAGCGTCGAAGACGACGGAGCGGGCATCCCCGAGAGCGATCTGCCGCACGTCTTCGAGCGATTCCGCCAGGTGGACGGTTCGCCGACCCGCCGGCACCCCGGAATGGGCATCGGCCTTTCCCTCGCGCGGTCGTTGGTCGAGCTCCACGGCGGCGCGATCTGGGCGCAGAGCCGGGTCGGGTCAGGGGAGCCGCTTCACGTTCAGCCTTCCGATCCGGGCGTGGCGGCGGCCGACGGAGACGGCGGTCGCGGTGTCGCCGGACGAGGAGATTGCGGCGGAGGAGGCGTAAGGTCCTCCTCAGTCCGAGGAGGCCCCCTCACCGCGGAACTAGCCGGAGGCGGCGGGCAGGCCCGTGCCCTTCAGCAGGTCCTTGACGATTTTCGCCGTCTCCTCTTTGCCGGGCACGCAGAGGTTCGGGTCCTTCTCCTTGCCCGACGGCGAGCGCGGCGGCGTATCCCTCGCAGTCGTAGCCGCAGGCGGTGCAGTCGGTCTGCGCCATCGCGGCGTAGAGCTTCAAGGCGAGGTTGCCGTCCTTGGCCATCTCCATGCGCTTGGGCAGCGGGATCGTCTCGTCGTGGAAGGCCGGCGCCTCCTTCTTCGGCTTGGGCGCGGCGGCCACGTCTTCCTCGGGCCGGCCGGAGTCGATCCACTGCCCGTAGGAGAGACAGCTCGGGCAGACGAACGAGTAGTCCCAGCCGACCGGCAGGAACTTCGCCGGCGTGAGGTAGACGACGAGCGGCGTGAAGTCCTGCGGGCACGCGGGCGCCTCGCGCTCCTGAGCGTCGATGACCATGGTCTTCAGGTGCGGGCGGGAGAACTCGATCTGCTTGGGCTTCTGGTCGAACCGCAGCATCTCGCCCTTCGGGCAGACCATGACGACCTGCGGCTTGTAGACGCGCTCGACGAAGAAGGAGCGCATCGGGATCTCGTGCTTCGGGCAGAGGGGCGGCGCGTCCTTCCAGAACGCGGAGACGAGCGAGGACTTCTTCGGAAGCGAGAGTCGCATCGAGCGAATTATATTCGGTTCAGCGCCGCGAACGGATTCGCGCGCTTCTCCTCCTCGATCGTCGTGTCGGGCCCGTGCCCGCAGACGACGGGGACGTCCCCCGGCAATCGGAAGAGCTTTTCGCGGATCGAGGCGAGGATCGCCCGGGTGTCGCCTCCCCAGAGGTCCGTGCGCCCGATCGAGCGGCGGAAGAGCGTGTCGCCGGAAAAGAGAACGGGCGCGTCGCCGGTCAACTCGAAGCAGGTCGAGCCCGGCGTGTGCCCCGGCGTGTGGATCGCGCGCACGGCGAATCGGCCGAACCGGATCGACCTCTCCGTCCGAGAGCGGAGCGTCCACCTCCTTCGGCGGACCGGCCGTCAGGCCGAAGGCGGCCGCCTGGTCGGGAAGGGCGTCGTAGAGCGGGCGGTCCGCCGGGTGGAGCCGGATGGGCGCGCCGGTCGCCTCCGAGAGGGCCCGGGTCGCGCCGATGTGATCGAAGTGCGCGTGGGTGTGGAGGAGCGCGACCGGCCGGACTTTCGCTTCTTCGAGCGCCTTCCGGATCCTCTCGGGCTCGTCGCCCGGGTCGATCACGACGGCTTCGCGCGAGGACTCGTCGACGAGGATCGAGCAGTTGCACTGGAGCAAGCCGACGGGGAAGGTCTCGAGGAGCGGCGCGGCGGTCAAGGGTTCACCGCCACCACCGTCTCGACGTCATGCCGTTCCTTGCGCTCCGGACTCGCCCAGACCGCCTCCGGAGAGGACAGGTTCAACTGGACGGCCCACTCCTGGTTGTCCGGACGGCGGTGTTCGGACTGGAAGAGCTTCCGGCGGCTCCGCGGGGTGAAGATCTCCCAGCGGATGTATCCGAAGTCGGCGGTGTCGCCGTGGAGGTAGAAAGCGGGAACCCGCTCGCCCGGCTCGATCCCGGCTTCCCGCACGGTCATCGGGCGAAAGCCGTTGGCGCGGAGGCGTTCTTCGAACTCGGAGCGCCGCGGCCGCCCCTGGTGGACGAGCGCGTGTCGTCCCCGCGCCACGCCGCGGCCGAGGATCAGGTCGTCGAGCGCCGACGCGAGCTCCGCGTCCACGCGGGGGATGTTAGCGCACGCGCGGCACCGGACGCTCGGACTCGGCGCCGTCTCGAGACCGGGTAGAGTGCTCGCGTGCCCTCGATTCCCGACCTCGTGATCCGTTTTGCGCTCGCCATCTGGGTGGGAGGAACGCTCGTCGTCGTGCTCGCGGCGCCGGCGCTCTTCCGGGGCCTGCCGTCGCGCGACCGGGCCGCCGATCTCTTCGACGAGATCCTCCGCCGCTTCGAGGCGGTCAAGCACCTGCTCTCGCTCGCACTCGTGATCGCGGTCTTCGTCGAGCTCGAGCAGAAGGGCGGCCTCGAGCGCCGGGCCATCGCCCCGGGGATCGCGATCTTCCTCGCGGTGGCGACGAACGTCTACCTCGCGATGGTGCTCCGGCCGCGCCTCGGGTACTTCCGCCAGAAAGTCGGCTCCTTCGACGCGGCCGCCGCGGACGACCCCTGGCGGCTTCGGTTCGACCGGCTGCACCGGCGGTCGGTGCGGGTCCTCGTCTTCGGCTGGATCGCCGCGGCGGTGGCGCTCGCGTTGCGGTGAGGCCGATGGCCGGCGCCCCGACTCCCTAGTCTCGCAGCTTCGCCACCAGATCGATCTCGACCGGCGCTCCCTTGGGAAGGGCCGCGACGGTGACCGTCGAGCGGGCGGGGCGGTGGTCACCGAACCGGCGGGCGTAGACGGCGTTCATCGCGGCGAAGTCCTCCATGCGGACGAGGAACACCGTCGCCTTCACGACGTCGGCAAACGTAAGCTCCGACTTACGGAGCACGGCCTCGAGGTTGTCGAAGACCCGCTCGGTCGAGGCCTCGATCCCGCCGCCGACGAGCTCGCCCGTCGCCGGGTCGAGCGGGATCTGGCCGGAGGTGAAGAGGAAGCCCCCCTCGGAAACGGCCTGGGAATAGGGGCCGATCGCCTTCGGGGCCCCTTCGGTCGCGACGAACTCCACCTCTAGTCTCCTTTTTTCGAGTCGTCCTCGAGGATCGCGATGTACGGGAGGTTCCGGTAGCTCTCGGAGTAGTCGAGGCCGTAGCCGACGACGAAGTGATCGTCGATTGTGAACCCCAGATAGTCGATCGGAATCGCCGAGTTCGTCAGCGACCCGCTTCTTCAGCAGCGAGCAGATCTTGACCGACTTCGGACGGCGCGTGGCGAGCAGTTCGACGATCTTCTCGAGCGTGCGGCCCGTGTCCACGATGTCCTCGACGATCAGGATCTCGCGGCCGGCGACGTCGGTCGTCAGGTCCCGCTGGAGCTGCACGTTGCCGGAGGACTTCGTCCCCTTGCCGTAGGAGGAGACCTGCAGGAAGTCGACGGCCACGGGCGTCTCGAGCTTCTTCGCGAGATCGCAGAGGAAGAAGATCGAGCCTTTGAGGATCCCGACGAGGAGCAGCGGCCGGCCGTCCTGATCGCGGTCGATCTGCCCGGCCATCCGCGCGACCCCCTCGCGGAGGGTCACCGCGTCGATGAGAGTTCTCCCTAGACGCATTCACCGATCCCCGTGGGAAGAGCCACGGCGGCTACAATAATCGCAAAACGAGCAAAAAGCCGCGCGATGTCCGTCGAAAAACTGCAGCTTCTCCACGAGGACTACATCCGGCTCACCGAGCGGTTCAAGGCCCTCTGGACGTTTCACCAGTTCCTGCGCGGCATCGGGAAGACGTTCTCGCCGGACGCCCCGGAGCCCTCCGCGAGATTCAACGGGCTCTACGAGGAGGTGCGCGGCCTGGGCGCCGAGCTCTCCGCCTCGCCGCCCGAGTCGGTCGCGCGCCGGATCCTGGAGCTGTCCTCGCGGCTCGAGACGGTCTCCGGGGAGCTGCGCGAGACGGACCGCCGCATCTCTCCCTCCCTCGTCCGCCGCTTCTTCGATCGGATCCGGCCGCAGGACGAGAAGATCGCGTTCTATCTTCTGCGCTACTACTTCTCGCAGGCCGACGTTGACGAGGACGTCATCGACAAGGTGGACTTCCTCGCCACCGTGGCCGCGACGGGGCGCCCCGAGCCCGAGGCGACCGCCACGCGCCCGCGCGCCGCGATCCGGCAGCTCTTCGAATCGGTGACGGCCTCCTCGGTCTGGCCGCGGATCGAGGCGGGCATGACGCCGGCGATCGTCCGGGCCTTCGACGAGCTCGCCGCCGATGTGACCCAGGCGCGCGAGTTCGAACAGCTGCTGACCGAGCGGCTCCTGAACAACGCGCGGACGATGAAGCGGCGCGTCGCGACGGGCCTCGCCGATCCCGACATCCTGACGGCGGTCGCCTGGTGCAACTTGACGACCCGCTCGGTCTTCCACCGGCTCTACGAGAAGGAGGAGCGCAAGCTCGACGAGGCGACCGGGCGGATCGCCGACCTCGAGCGCGAGCTCGTGCCGGGAGGGGACGACGAAACGGCGCCCGCCGAGTTCCGGCGGTTCCGCGAGTCCCGCGGCCGGTTCGACCGGCTCACCAACGAGCGCAACGTGCGAGCCGAGCACGTCCTGGAGCTCAAGCTCGCGATCGGCGAGGTGCTCGACAAGTTCGACATCTCGGGCCTCGAGGCCGAGGACATCGACGAGGCGCTCGAGCTCGTGGAGGAAGTGGACGCGAGCTCGGAAGACGAGTCGTTCTGGCTGCCGTGCCTCGATCGGATTCTGGACCCCGTCGGGCGCGCCCTCGAATCGCCTGGCGCCGCGTGGGCGGAAGCGATCGGCGCTCTGAAACTCGAGACGTGGGAGCTCGAGGCGGCTCGCCACACGGTCGAGGCGGGCGCGCCGCCGACCGACGCCGACCGGACGATCCTGCGCGCCGCGGCGCTGCGCGTCCGGGCGGAGGACGAGGCCGAGACGCTCCGCCGGGCGCGACCCGGCGCGGCGTCGTCGGAGGAGCTGCGCGCCGCCCGGGGCACGATCGCGCGTTGCGAGGGGATCGATCTGGCTCTCGAGAGTCTTGCCCTCGAGAGCGGCGGATTCGAGCAGGCGCGCTCGCGCAATCGCTCGCGGCACCGCCTGCGCGCGGCGACTTCCGCGCTCTGGCTGGAGGTGGATCGGATCTCGTAGGAGCCGGGGTCCGGGGACGGGGGAGCGACCCTCGTTCCCGGCCGGGATCGTCCGCTCCCCGTATACTCCGCCGCGTGGACGATCCGGTCACTCCGCCTCCGGCGGATGCTCCGGCCGAGCAGACGCTCCTCGAGAACCGCCGGCGCAATCTCGAGGAGATCCGACGCCTCGCCGGGGAGGTCTACCCCTTCGACTTCCCGGCGTCGGAGACGGTCTCGCAGGTCGTCCGCGCCCATCGGGACCGCCCGGCCGAGGAGCTCGAGCGTTCGGCGATCCGCGCGGCCGTCGCCGGGCGGATCCTCGCGCGCCGCACGCAGGGCAAGGCCGGGTTTCTGGACCTGTCGGACGGCGGGCAGCGGCTCCAGGTGTACGTCCGCAAGGACGCGGTCGGCGACGCCGCCTGGGCCCTCTACGCGGCGCTCGACCTCGGGGACTGGATCGGCGTCGTCGGGGAGCTCTTCCGGACGCGCACGGGAGAGCTGACGGTCAAGGCGCGGGAGCTCTCCTTCCTCGCCAAGTGCCTCCGGCCGCTGCCCGAGAAGTGGCACGGCCTGAAGGACGTCGAGCGGCGCTACCGGCAGCGCTACCTCGACCTGGCCGTGAACCCGGAGTCGCGGCGCGATCTTCGAGGTCGCGCTCGGCGGCTCATCCGATTCCTCCGCCGGTTCCTCGACGGACGCGGATACCTCGAGGTCGAGACCCCGATGATGCAGCCGATCGCCGGAGGGGCGCTCGCGCGGCCCTTCGTGACGCATCACAACGCCCTCGACATCGACCTCTACCTGCGCATCGCGCCGGAGCTGTATCTGAAGCGTCTCGTCGTCGGCGGGCTCGAGCGCGTCTACGAGATCAATCGAAATTTCCGGAACGAGGGGATCTCGACCCAGCACAACCCCGAGTTCACGATGCTCGAGTTCTACCAGGCCTACGCGCGCGCGAGCGACCTGATGGCGCTGACGGAGGAGATGCTCTCGGGGCTCGTCGCGCGAGGTGACGGGGGGCACGACGACGGCGTGGGCGGGGAGGACGATCGACTGGACCCCGCCCTACCGGCGCGTGACGATGCGCCAGGCGGTTCTCGACGCGACCCGCGAGGATCCGCGCGGGGCGGTCGCGCCCGAGGACCTCGAGTCGGCCGACCGCCTGCTCGACGGCCGCCCGCCGTTTCGGAGTCGACAAGCCGGAGCGATTCGCCGGGCAGAAGGGGAAGCTCCTCGCGGAGCTCTTCGAGGCGATCGCCGAGGCGCTCCTCGAGCAGCCCACCTTCCTCTGTGAGTTCCCGACGGAGATCTCTCCGCTCTCGAAGCAGGACCCGGGCCGGCCGGAGTGGGTGGACCGCTTCGAGCTCTACGCGGCGGGGATGGAGATCGCCAACGGCTTCTCCGAGTTGAACGACCCGGCGGAACAGGCCGACCGGTTCCGCCGCCAGGTCGAGGATCGGGCGCGCGGGAACCTCGAGGCCCCTCCGTTCGACGAGGACTACGTCGAGGCGCTCGAGTACGGGATGCCGCCCGCCGCCGGCGAGGGGGTCGGGATCGACCGGCTGACCATGCTCCTGACCGACAGCCGCTCGATTCGCGACGTGATTCTCTTTCCGCTGATGAAGCCGCGGGAATGAGCCGGCCGGCCCTCGCCTCCCGCCGTCGCCCGGTCTCGCGATGAGCTTCGAATCCTTCGTCGCGCGGCGCTATCTGCTCTCCTCGCGCAAGACGGCGCACGTCGGCCTCATCACTCGCGTGTCGATCGGCGGCCTCGCCGTCGGGGTCGCGGCGCTCGTGATCTCGCTCGCGCTCCTGTCCGGTTTCCAGGACCGGATCCGGCAGCAGATGGCCGAGAGGAGCCCGCACCTGACGGTCGAGCCCGAGCGGGGGACCGCGCTCGCCGAGCGCCGAGAAGGCCTGGCGGGCGCTTGCGGAGGCGCCGGGAGTCGTCGCGGTCGAGCCGGTCATCGAGGGGCGCGCCTGGGTCGCGCTCGGCTCCGGCGGAGCGGCGATGCCCGTGCGCTATCGCAACGCCGTCGACCTGCGGTGGGATCCCGCGGCTCCGGCACCCGCGCGCCTCGCGGCGCCGGTCGCCTTCCGGATCGGGGCGGGCGTGGGGGAGGCGGTCCGGTTGACCTCTTCGCGCATGCGCCTCTCTCCGATCGGACCGATTCCGGTCTCCGTCGTGCTCTCCGTCGCGGACCTCTCTCGTCGAGGCGCGCTCGAGAAGGCCCCCGAAGTCGAGGTGCCGGAGGCGATCGCGCGGCAGCTCTCGGGCCAGTCGTCCGGCGCCCGGACCTTCGAGGCGCGGCTCGCCGATCCCTCCCGGGCCGGGGAAGCGGCCCGGGCCGTGGCCGGCCGGCTCGGGCCGGGCTACCGTGTCGAGACCTGGCGCGAGAAGAACGCGCCGCTCTCCTTCGCTCTGCGGCTCGAAAAGCTCGTCATCTTCGCGACCGTGGCCCTCGTGATCCTCGTCGCCGCGTTCAACGTCGCGTCGAACGTCGCGCTTCTCGTCGTCGAGAAGAAACGCGACCTCGGCGTCCTGACGACGATGGGCGCGGCCCCGCGCTCGCTCGCCCGGATATATCTCGCGCTCGGAGCGGCGATCGGAGCCGTCGGGACCGCCGCCGGCCTCGCCTTCGGGGTGGGCCTCGCGCTGGCGCTCGACCGCTTCCACGTGATCCGTCTGCCGGAGGACATGTATCTCTTCACGCACCTCCCGTTCGCCGTCCACCCCCGCGACGTCGCTCTCGTCGCCGCGTTCGCTTTCGCGACGGCGATCGCGGCGGCCGCGCTCCCCGCCCGGGCGGCCGCGCGCGTGGCGGCGGGGGAAGCGGTCGAGCTGTCGCGATGAAGGGCCGACGGCGTCTCTCCCCGTAATGCTGGCCATCCAGGCGCAAAACCTCTCGAAGACCTACGCCGGCGAGGCGGCGCCGGTCACGGTCTTCCGCAATCTCTCCTTCGACCTGCCCGAGGGGACCTTCGCCGCGATCATGGGCCCCTCCGGGGTCGGCAAGTCGACGTTGCTCCACCTGCTCGGCGGGATCGACCGTCCCGACGACGGGCGAGTCGAGATCTTCGGAGCAGACCTCGCCGCGATGCCTGCGGCCGAACGGGCCCGCTATCGCAACGCGACGATCGGCTTCGTCTTCCAGTTCCACCACCTCCTGCCCGAGTTCACGGCGGAGGAGAACGTCGCCTTCCCCGACCGCATTGCCGGCGTGCCGGCTGCCGAGGCGAAGCGGCGGGCACGGGAGCTCCTCGGGCGCGTTGGGCTCTCCGAGCGCGCCTCCCATCGCCCCCGCGCCCTCTCCGGCGGCGAGCAGCAGCGGGTCGCCATCGCGCGCGCGCTCGCGCGCGGTCCGCGTCTGCTGCTGGCCGACGAGCCGACGGGCAACCTCGACGCCGAGTCTGCGGCCCGGGTCTTCCGACTGCTCGAAGAGCTGCATCGGGAGAGGCGGATGAGCACGATTCTCGTCACGCATAACCCCGATCTGGCCGAGCGCTGTGATAAAATTTTCACCATGTCACGGGAAGGAATCACTCCCGCGCCGGGTTTCGCGGGGCGGGGATAGGGCCTCCAAGCGACGGCCTCCATGCCCGCCTGCGATGTTTGAGAAGTACAACGAAAAAGCGCGGCGCGCTCTCTTCTTCGCGCGCTACGAGGCCTCCAAGCTCGGCTCCAAGGTGATCGAGTCCGAGCACCTGCTGCTCGGAATCCTCCGCGAGGGGGAGGACATCATCAAGGAGATCTTCTCCCGCTTCAACGTGAAGCCGGAGGAGGTGCGCCGGGAGATCGAGGGCGACCGCATCTTCGTCGAACGGATCTCCTCGACGGCCGAGCTCCCGCTCTCCGAGGAGTCCAAGAAGATCCTGGCCTACGCCTCGCACGAGGCGGAGTCCATGATGCACCCGTACGTCGGCACGGAGCATCTGCTGATCGGCCTGCTGCGGGTGGACGGGTGCGTGGCCGGCCGGCTCCTCGCGGCGCGCGGCTTCAACCTCTACGGCGTGCGGGAAGAGACGATCTCGCTCATCAAGGAGCGGGAGGTCTCGAAGCAGAAGAAAGAGCTGCCGTTCCTCTCCGAGTACAGCCGCGATCTGACGCAGCTCGCCGCGTCGGGGACTTTCGACCCGCTCATCGGGCGCGAGAAGGAAGTCGAGCGGATCATCCAGATCCTGTCCCGCCGGACGAAGAACAACCCGATCCTCCTCGGAGAGCCGGGCGTCGGCAAGACCGCGATCGTCGAAGGCCTCGCCACGCGCATCGTCGAGGGCGCCGTCCCGATGTTCCTCGCCCAGAAGAAAATCCTGGCGCTCGATCTCTCGCTGATCGTGGCCGGCACGAAGTACCGCGGCCAGTTCGAGGAGCGGCTGAAGGGAATCATCCGGGAGCTGCGCGAGAACCCGGACCTCATCATCTTCATCGACGAGATCCACTCGCTGATCGGCGCCGGCTCGGCGGAGGGATCGCTCGACGCGGCCAACATCCTGAAGCCGGCCCTCTCGCGGGGCGAGGTCTCCTGCATCGGCGCGACGACGCTGAAGGAGTACCGCAAGTACATCGAGAAGGACCGGAGCCTGCTGCGCCGCTTCCAGGCGATCAACGTGACGGCGCCGTCCGAGAGCGAGACCTTCGAGATCCTCGAGGGCGTCAAGGACCGCTACGAGCAGTTCCACAAGGTGCGGTACTCGCCCGAGGCGATCAAGACGGCCGTCTACCAGTCGAATCGCTACATCACCGACCGGTTCTTCCCGGACAAGGCGATCGACATCCTGGACGAGGCCGGCGCCAAGGTGAAGCTGAAGCGCGTCGCCGACACGCAGAATCTGCGCAAGCTCGAGCTCGAGACGCGCCAGATCGTCAAGGAGATGAAGAAGGCGATCTCGGACAAGGACTTCGAGAAGGCGGTCTTCCTCCGGGAGCGGGAGATCGAGCTGAAGGAAGAGATCGAGCGCACGAAGGCGCAGACCGCCGAGAAGAGCGAGACGACGCAGGAGGTCACGCGCCGCGACATCGAGGAGATCATCTCCTCCTGGACCGGGATTCCGGTCGCCTCCCTCGAGATGGAGGAGGCGGAGAAGCTCCTCCACATGGAGGACGCCCTGCGGCGGCGCATCGTCGGTCAGGAAGCGGCGATCGTCGGCGTGTCGAAGGCGATCCGGCGCTCGCGCCTCGGCGTCAACAACCCGAACCGGCCGATGGGCTCGTTCGTCTTCCTCGGCCCCTCCGGCGTCGGGAAGACCGAAGTGGCCCGGCGCCTCGCGGAGTTTCTCTTCGAGAACCAGAAGGCCCTCGTGCGCTTCGACATGTCCGAGTACATGGAGAAGCATGCCGTCTCGAAGCTCATCGGCTCGCCCCCCGGATACGTCGGGCACGAGGACGGCGGCCAGCTGACCGAGCGGATCCGGCGCAATCCGTACAGCGTGATCCTCTTCGACGAGATCGAGAAGGCGCACCCGGACATCGCGAACCTGCTGCTGCAGATCCTGGAGGACGGGATCCTGACCGACTCCTACGGCAACGTCGTCGATTTCAAGAACACGCTGATCATCATGACGTCCAACATCGGCACGAAGCATCTCGTCAGCCGGTCGCGGCTCGGCTTCGGGGTCGCCAAGGAGATCCAGGACATCAAGGAAATCGAGGACCTGGTCCTGAAGGAGCTCCGGAAGGATTTCTCGCCCGGAGTTCATCAACCGGATCGACGACATCATCGTCTTCCGGCCGCTCTCGCGGGACGAGCTCGCGAAGATCTGCCGCCTCCTGATCGACGACGTCAATTCGACGCTCGCCCCGAAGGGGGCCTTCGTGGACGTGGACGACGCGGCGGTCGACTGGCTGCTCGCGCAGAGCGGCGAAGACCCGAACATGGGCGCGCGGCCGCTGCGCCGGGCGATCCAGAAGCACATCGAAGACCCGGTTTCGGAATTGCTGATTCAGGCCCGCGAAGACCGCCCCGAGATCATCGAGGCGCGCGTGGGCCCGGGCGGGCTGGTCGTCACGGCTCGCGAGAGCGAGACGATCGGCCAGGGGCGGTAGGCCGAGCGGATCGCGCGTGGGCCGCTCGGAGCGGCCGCTTCGGACCGCCGCGCGGCGGCCCTGTTTCTTCTTGGGGCACGTGCCCAATCGAGGGGAACAAGTTAGGCTAGCGGTTCGTTCGGTGGGGGGGTGGGCGTGAGAGGACTGGCCGCGCAGGAGTGGGCGAAGGGTCAGGATCGGCCGGAGCGGGAGGATTGAGGCTCTCCGCGGCGCTCGCGGTCCTGTCTCTGGCGGGTCTCCTTCCGGCCCCCGGCGCGACGGCGCAGGCCCCGACCCCCGAGCCCGCGCCCGCACCGCCCCCCGCGACCGCGGCGCCCCCGGCCGCCGCGCCGGCCGGGGCGGAACGGATCGTCGGGATCCGCGTCGTCGGATACCAGACGGTCTCGCCCGACACGATCGCCCATTACCTCGGCATCAAAGTCGGAGACCCGTACGATCCGGACGCGATCCGATCGCGCTTCCACACACTCTGGGACGTGGGGCTCCTCGACAACGCCACGATCGAGGCGGAACGGAGCGACCAGGGAGTCACCCTCGTCGTCACGGTCGAGGAGCGTCCGACGATCACGGCCCTCGAGTTCGAAGGGAACAAGAAGATCTCGACCTCCCAGATCCGCGACCGGCTGAAGGAGGAGAAGGTCGAGATCCGGGCGGGCAGCCCCCTCTCGCTCCGCGAGATCGCCCGGGTGCGGTCGATCATCGCCGACTACTACCTCGAGCAGGGCTTCCGGAGCGTCTCCGTCGACTTCCGCATCGACGACGTCTCCAAGACCGAGAAGAAAGTGGTCTTCGTGATCGACGAGGGGGACAAGATCAAGATCTCCTCGATCCAGTTCGAGGGGAACAAGGTCGTCGCGGCGTGGCGCCTGCGGCAGGCGATGCAGAAGACGAAAGTGAACACCTTCTGGCGCGTCTTCTCCGAGAACACGACCTACAGCCAGGCCAACTACGAGGCGGACGTCGAGAGCATCAAGGGGCTCTACCAGTCGAAAGGCTACAAGGACGTCGTCATCAAGGACCCGGTCCTCGACATCTACGTCAAGAACCCGAAGGCCTCGCCGAAGAAGATCAAGCGCGCCGTCCGGATCACGATCCCGATCGTCGAGGGGGACCAGTACTTCGTCAACGAGATCCGGGTCGCCCGCGTGGACCAGGCCGGAAAGCCGCTCGAGGGCGCTGCCGCGCCGATGGTCTTCCCCGAGAAGGCGATCCTCTCGCGCTTCTGGGAGCTCGCCCCCGGAGCCGTCCTGAACCGCGACCGGCTGATCGAGGCCCTGGCGTCGGTCGAGTCCATGTACAAGGCGAACGGCTACATCTACTGGTTCGCCGATCCCTCCTACAAGGAGCTCGCCGACCACCGGGTGGACATCGAGGTCAAGATCTTCGAGGGGGAGAAGTTCTATCTCGGGCGGTTCGAGGTCAAGGGCAACACGATGACGCGCGACAAGGTCATCCGCCGCGAGTTCGCCCTGGACGAAGGTGCCGTCATGGACATGGAGGCGGTCAAGAAGAGCCTCCAGAAGCTCCAGCAGCTCGGCTACTTCAAGATCTCCGAGGAGCCCGACTTCGGCGTCGACCCGGAGGCGAAGAAGGTCAACTTGACTCTGAAGGGACAGGAGACCTCGCGCAACGAGATCCAGTTCGGCGCGGGATATTCGGCCGTGGACAAGTTCTTCGGCCAGTTCTCCTTCCAGACGCGGAACTTCCTCGGCCGCGGCGAGGTGCTGGCGGCTTCCGCCCAGATCGGGAAGATCTCGAGCTTCTACGACGTGTCGTACACCGTTCCCTGGTTCATGGACAAGAACCAGTCGGTCGGTTTCTCGGTCTATCGGCGCACGGCCGACTACTTGAACGTGGACGAGAGGCGCCAGGGCGCGAGCGTCTTCTACGGCCACGGGATCAACATCTTCTCTTCCTGGAACCTGCTGTATCAGTACGAGAACATCAAGGCGAACTACCCGGTCACGGGCGCGCCGGTGCCGCCCGGCCAGCCCGTGCCCCCGCCCGCCCTGGCGGACACGCGCGGCCGGACGTCGTCTCTGACGCCGGCGCTCCGCTACGACAGCCGCAACGATCCCTTCGACCCGACCTTCGGCAAACGCCTCTTCGCGAGCATCCAGCTGGCGGGCGCGTTCCTCGGCGGGTCCGACTACTTCGTCAAGCCCATCCTCGGCGGGACGATCTACATCCCGGTCCGATTCCCGCGCCACGCCTACATCGCGGCCAACCTCGAGGGCGGTTGGGTCGCCAATTACCAGGGGCACGAGATTCCGATCTTCGAGCGCTTCCAGCTCGGGGGCGAGCAGAGCCTGCGCGGCTACCAGACCGGATCGATCCTGCCCCTTGAAGGAGAACAACCAGGTCTTCACGGACGAATTCGGGCGAATCCTCGG
Organism: uncultured Acidobacteriota bacterium; assembly: GCA_963707935.1. GTDB lineage: Bacteria > Acidobacteriota > Thermoanaerobaculia > UBA5066 > Gp7-AA6 > DATBFU01. Next base: position 894,651 of record CAVPRN010000005.1, read on the forward strand.
AGGGAACAAGTTCTGGGTCTTGAACCTCGAGTACACCTTCCTCCAGTTCGGCCCGGGCAAGATGCTGATCTTCGCGGACCTCGGGAACACGTACTTCGACAGCCAGTCCTTCAACCCGGGGGACTTCCGCTACTCCGTCGGCGGGGAGCTGCGCATCTTCCTCCCCATCTTCCAGGCGCCGCTGCGGTTCATCTACTTCTTCAATCCGTCGACGGTGCAGCCCCTGGACCAGTTCGGTTTCCCGATCACGAGCCTCAAGGAGAAGAAGTCCGGCTTCCTCTTCTCGATCGGCCGGACGTTCTAGGACGTCCCGGAGGGCCTGCCGCCCGCGGATTCCGGGGAATGGCTCGCCCGCCCGGCCTGTTGCCGCCTTGGGGAATTCTGCTAGTATTCGCCGTTCTTTCCCGCGGCCGGGGATCGGCGTGGGAACAAAGGAGTCGAAGAATGAAGCGCATCGTCCTCTCGCTCGCCGCGGTCGGAGCGGCGGTCGCGGTTTCCGGTCAGGCCCAGACGGGCGCTCCTGCCCAGTCGGCGGTCGCGCCTCCGATCTCGACCGGCTTCACCGGCACGCCCAAGCTCGCCGTCATCAACGTGGACCGGCTCGTGACCGACTCGGCCCTCGGGAAGGAAGCTTTCGCCCGCGTCAAGAAGATCGCCGACCTGAAGAAGGACGAGGGGGACAAGCTCACGAAGGAGCTTCGGGAGATGGAGCAGAAGCTCGCCGACCAGGGCGCCTCCCTGGCCGACGACAAGAAGGAAGCGCTCCAGAAGACGTACCAGGAGAAGGCGATCGCCTTCAAGCGCTTCCAGGACGACGCGCAGCGGGCCCTGGACGAGGCCCAGAAGAAGGAGCTCGAGGAGCTCCAGAAGCGGGTGATGCCCGTCATCACGCAGGTGGGCAAGGAGAAGGGCTACACCCTGATCTTCAACAAGTTTCAGTCGGGTCTCGTCTTCGCCGACGACGCCGTGGACGTGACCGACGAAGTCCTGAAGCGCTTCAACACGATGATCGCGATGCCGGCTCCGGCGGCGAACCCCGCCGCTCCCTCGGCCGCGGCGGCGCCCAAACCCACTCCAAAGAAGCCCTCGTAGCGGTCTCCGGCGGAGGCGGCCGCACGCGCCGACGCCCCCGGTCCGAGATCCCCGCGCCGCCGCGCGGGCATCCCTTTTTCGAGAGCCTGCTAGTACTATCCGCCCCGGTGAAGGGGAGGAAGAAGGCCGCTTCGCGAAGCGCGCGACTCGGGCCGCCGGCGCGCGTTCGGTCCTTCACGCTGGCCGACGTGGCCCGCGCCGTCGGCGGGCGGGTCGAGGGGGACCCGAGCCGACGATTCACGGGGGTGCGCGGTCTCGAAGAGGCCGGCCCCGAGGACCTGTCCTTCGTATCGGACGCCCGGCGCGCCGCCTCCGCCCGGGAGAGCCGGGCGGGCGCCTTGATCGTCCCCTCGCCCGAGGCCGCCGCCGGGCGACCCGCCGTTCTCGTCGACAGGCCGCTCGAGGCGCTGGCCGCTTGGCTCGAGGTCTACGCACCGCGGGCGCGGCCCCGCCCCGGCGTGGCCGCCGGGGCGCGCGTCCATCCAACGGCGCGCCTCGCCCGGGGCGTCTCGGTCGCCGCCGGCGCGACGGTCGGCGCACGGACGCGCGTCGGGGCGCGGAGCGCGATCGGCGCCGGCGCCTTCGTCGGCTCGGACGTCGTGCTCGGCGAGGACACGGTCCTCCATCCGAACGCCGTCGTCTACGACGGTTGCCGCATCGGGGATCGCTGCGTCCTGCACGCCGGCGCCGTCGTCGGGTCGGACGGGTTCGGGTACGTCTGGGACGGGTCGCGGCACCGCAAGATTCCGCAGGTCGGAATCGTGCGGCTGGAGGACGATGTCGAAGTGGGTTCGAACGCCGCCATCGACCGCGCGACCCTGGGCGAGACGGTCGTCGGGCGCGGCACCAAGATCGACAACCTCGTGCAGGTGGGCCACAACGTCGTGATCGGAGAGGATTCGCTCCTGTGCGGCCAGGCCGGGGTGGCCGGCTCGACGCGAATCGGGAAGCGCGTGACGCTCGCGGGCCAGGCCGGCGTCGCCGACCATGCCTCGATCGGGGACGGCGCGATCGCGACGGCGCAGTCGGGGATCGTGACCGGGGGGCGGGTCGAGCCGGGGACCGTGGTCTCCGGGATGCCGGCGGCGCCGCACCGCGAGTTCCTGAAGCGCTCGGCGTGGATCGCGCGGCTGCCGGAGCTCGCCCTGCGGCTCGAGGAGCTCGAGCGGCGCATCGCGAAATCCGACGAAGGAGGGAGCCCGTGGAGCTCGGAATCGTCGAAATCCTGAAGATCCTGCCGCACCGGTACCCTTTCCTCCTGATCGACCGGATCCTGGAGATCGAGCCGGGCAAGCGCGTCGTCGGGATCAAGAACGTCACCTTCAACGAAGAGTTCTTTCAGGGACACTTCCCGGGCAACCCGGTGATGCCGGGCGTCCTGATCGTCGAGGCGATGGCGCAAGTCGCGGGCGTGGGCCTCCTCGGGACCGTGCCGAACCCGGAGAAGAAGCTCCTCTACATGGCGGGCGTCGACCGCGCCAAGTTTCGCCGGCCGGTCGTGCCGGGGGACCAGCTCCGCCTCGAGGCGGAGATCGTGGCGCTCAAGATGCGCACCTGCAAATGCCGGGCGCGCGCTCTGGTGGACGGGACGCTCTGCGCCGAAGCGGAGCTGATGTCGGTGCTGGTCGATCGCCCGTGACCCCGCCGATCCATCCGTCGGCGATCGTCTCGCCGGAGGCGGAGCTCGGCCCCGAGGTCGAGATCGGGCCCTACGCCGTCGTCGGGGCCCGGGTGCGGCTCGGGCGCGGCACGACCGTCGGCGCCAGCGCGCAGATCCATGGGCCGACGACCCTGGGCGAGCGGAACCGGGTCTTCCCGTTCGCGTGCCTCGGTTTCGACCCGCAGGATCTGAAGTATCGCGGAGAGGAGAGCCGCTTGACGATCGGCGGCGGCAACGTCTTCCGCGAGTTCTGCACCATCCACCGGGGCACGGCGGGGGGCCGCGGCGAGACCGCGGTCGGCGACGGGAACCTCTTCATGGCGTACTCCCACGTCGCGCACGACTGCCGCATCGGGTCGAATTCGGTGCTCGCGAACTACGCGGGGCTGGCCGGCCACATCGACGTGGGTGACTGGGTCACGCTCGGGGCCTATGTCGGCTGCCATCAGTTCGTGCGGATCGGCGACCACGCCTACGTCGGAGCCTTCACGGTCATTCGCCAGGACGTCCTGCCGTTCTGCAAGACCGACGGGGCGGAGGCGAAGACCTACGGGTTGAATTCGATCGGGCTCAAGAGGCGGGGCTTCACGCCCGAACGGGTCCAGGCCCTGGAGCGCGCCTACCGCCTCCTGATCCGCTCGAAGTTCAACACGAGCCAGGCGCTCGCGGCGATCGAAACCGAGCTCCCGGGGCAGCCGGACGTCGAGGCGCTCGTCGCCTTCGTCCGGGGCGGTGAGAGGGGATTCCATCGGTGAATGAGTCACTGAATCAATGAATCAATGACTCAATGAATCCATGATTCCATCTCCCGTCCGCCTCGCCGTCGTCGGCGTCGGCCATCTCGGCCGCCAGCACGCCCGCGTCGCCTCGACGCTGCCCGGGGTCCGGGTCGTGGGAGTGTACGACCGACACGCCGGGAGGGCCGAGGAGGTCGCCCGGGAGCTCGGCCTCCAGGAGCTTCGGAGCCTCGAGGAGGTGGCCGAAAGATGCGAAGGGGCGGTCGTCGCGACGCCGACGGTCAGCCACGCGGCGGTGGCCTCGTTCCTCCTCGACGCGGGGCGCGACGTTCTCGTCGAGAAGCCGATCACGGCGACGGTCGCCGAAGCGGACGAGCTCGTCGCGCGCGCGCGTCGGTCGGGAAGGGTCCTCCAGGTGGGGCATGTCGAGCGATACAACCCGGCCGTCGAGGCGGCCCTCGGGCTGCTCGAGGAACCGCGCTTCGTCGAGGCCCACCGGCTCTCGGTCCCGACGGGGCGGAGCCTCGACGTCGACGTCGTTCGCGACATCATGATCCACGACCTCCAGATCGCCGCGGAGCTGGTCGGGCGGCCGGCGGTGGAGTTCCGCGCTGCGGGCCTCCCGGTCTTGACGCCCCGCCTCGACATCGCGAACGCCCGGATCGCGTTCGCGGGGGGGTGCGTCGCGAGCCTGACGGCGTCGCGAGTCTCCCTCGAGAAAGTTCGGAAGTTCCGGGTCTTCGCTCCTTCCCTCTACGTCTCGATCGACATGCTCGCCCGCAAGACGTCGGCGTTCCGGCTCGAGCGGGACGGGGAGCGGGCCGAAGTGCGCCCGGTCGAGCTCTCGGTCGCGGCCGAGGATCCCCTCGCGCGCGAGCTCGCCGATTTCGCCCGGTGCGTACGCGATCGGTCCCGACCCCGGGTGCCCGGCGAGGCGGGCCGCGACGCCCTGGCTCTGGCCGAGTGCGTCGTCGAAGCCATCGAGGCGCACCGCCGCACGGTCGAAGGCGCGCCCGCGTGAAGGCCGCCGCGCGCGTGGGGCTCGTCGGAGGGAGCGGCGTCTCCGATCTCTCTGCGATCGACGGCGCGCGGGAAGAGACGGTCGAGACGCCGTTCGGGCCTCCGTCCGGCCCCTTCGTGACGGGTTCGCTCGACGGGGTCCCGGTCGCCTTTCTCTCGCGGCACGGACCGGGCCATCGCCTGCTCCCCTCCGAGGTCAATTACCGCGCGAACACCTTCGGCTTCAAACGGCTGGGCTGCGACGCCGTCCTCTCGGCCTCGGCCGTCGGGAGCCTGAAAGAGGAGTACCCGCCCCGCCACGCCGTGATCCCGGATCAGTTCCTCGACCGGACGCGGTGCCGGCGCGACACGTTCTTCGGCGACGGAGTCGCCGCGCACGTCACGTTCGCCGACCCGGTCTGCCCGGAGGCCGCTTCGGCGATCGCCGACGCGGCCCGCGCGAGCGGGCTCGCCGTGACCCGCGGCGGCGTCTACGTCTGCATCGAAGGGCCGGCCTTCTCGACGCGCGCCGAGTCGGCGCTGTACCGATCCTGGGGCGCGGACGTGATCGGCATGACGAACGCCACCGAGGCAAAACTCGCCCGCGAGGCGGAGATGTGCTACGCGACGCTCGCGCTCGTGACCGACTACGACGCCTGGCGCGCCGCGACCGAGCCCGTCACGGTCGACATGATCCTCGCAGTCCTGCGGGAAAACTCGGCAGCGGCCCGCAGGGCCATGCGCGAGGCGGTCCGACGTCTCGATCCGCGGCGCTCCTGCGGCTGCCGCGACGCGATGCGGTTCTCCGTCCTGACCGACCGGGGCGCGATCGGGACGGAGACGAAGCGGCGCCTCGATCCGGTCGTCGGGAGGTATCTGTGACCGTCCCGCCGCTCTCGAACGGGCTCGTCATCGTCACCGGCTCGGTCGCCTTCGACTACCTGATGCGCTTTCCCGGCCGATTCGTCGAGCACCTGATCCCGGACCGGATGCAGCGCCTCTCCGTCTCCTTCCTCGTCGATCAGATGCGGCGGGTGCCGGGAGGTTGCGCTCCCAACATCGCCTACGGCCTGGCCCTGCTGGGCGAGCGCCCGCGGCTCCTCGCGACGGCCGGGCACGACGCGGCGGAGTACCGCGAGGCCCTGCGCGCTTCGGGCGTGGACGTCTCCGGTCTCGTCCTCCACCCCGACGTCTTTACGGCGTCCTTCTTCGTTTCGACGGACGAGGATCAGAATCAGCTCGCCTCCTTCTACACCGGGGCCATGGCGCGCGCGCGAGACCTGTCGATCGAAGCGGCCGGAGGCCGTTCGGCGTCCCTCGTGATCGTCTCTCCGAACGACCCCGAAGCGATGAAGCGATACGCGGAGGAGTGCCGGCGGCTCGCGAGCCCCTTCCTCTACGACCCGAGCCAGCAGGTCGCGAGGTTGGGCGGCGACGAGCTTCTCGAAGGCCTGCGCGGTGCCTGGATGCTCGTCGTCAACGACTACGAGCTCGGCATCATCGGCCAGAAGACGGGGTTGACGCGCGAGGGGATCGAGGAGCGGGTCCCGAGGCTCGTCACGACCCACGGTGCGGACGGCTCGACGATCTCGGTCGAGGAGAACGGTCGGCGAGTCCGGCACGCCATTCCGGCGGCGGGGCTCGAGCGCGAGGCGGTCGACCCGACCGGGGTGGGGGACGCCTTTCGGGCCGGGCTCGTCCGGGGCGCCCGGCTCTCACTTCCGTGGGAGGTGGCCGGGCGAATGGGGAGCGTCGCCGCCTCGATCAGCCTGGAGGCGCTCGGGCCACAGCCGTCCGCCTATTCCACCGCCGAGTTTCGCGCGCGATACGAGCGCGCGTACGGCCCGGAGCCGCGGCTCGACGCCCTGGCGGTTCGGCCGCCTCGGTAATCCCTGCTAGAATTTCCCACCTTCACCGAAAGGTCGATCCTTGAACCGCCGCCGGGCTCTTCGAAGCGAGACCCCCCGCGCGCCTCGCGCGTGGGAGGGGAGCCTCGACGCCCGGGGAATCCGGTTCGGAATCGTCTGTGCCCGCTGGAACCCGACGGTCACCGGGGCCATGCTCGACTCGGCGCTCGAAGCCCTTCGGCGCCACGGCGCCCGCCCCGCAGACGTCACGGTCGTGCGCGTGCCCGGCGCCTTCGAATTGCCGGCCGCGGCCCGCGCGCTCGTGCGCTCGCGGCGCTGCCGCGCCCTGGCGATCCTCGCGGCGATCGTGAAAGGGGAGACTTCCCATCACGAGGTCCTGGCCCACGCCGTGGCCGGGGCCCTCGCGGCCCTGTCGGCCGAGACCGGAATTCCGATCGGCTTCGGCGTCCTGACCTGCGACTCGATGGAGCAGGCGCGCCGGCGGACCTCCAAGGGCGCCGAAGCCGTCGAAGCGGCGCTCGAAGTGGCCAACCTCTCCCGCGCGCTCGGAGCGAAGTAGTGGGCGCACGCCGCCGGGCGCGGGAGCTCGCCCTCCAGATGCTGTACGAGAACGACGTCTCCGGTACGTCGCCGGGCGAGATGTTCGCCCGGGCCTCCGACTTCCAGACGGCGCCGGAGCCGACCCGCCGCTTCGCGGAACGGCTGGTCAACGGCACCCTCGCCCACCGTGAGGATCTGGATCGGATGATCTCGAAGCAGGCCGACCACTGGCGCATCGCGCGGATGCCGGTCGTGGATCGGAACATCCTGCGGCTCGCGCTCTTCGAGCTGCTCCACGAGCCCGAGACGCCGCACCCCGTCGTCATCGACGAGGCCCTCGAGATCGCCAAACGGTACTCGACGCCGCGCTCCTCGCAGTTCATCAACGGGATCCTGGACGGCGTCCTGAAGTCGCGCGAGGGGGGGAGGGCGTGAGCCACCGCATCCCGCGCGCGGCGGCCGCGATCCTCGCTCTGGCGGCGGCGTCGGCGGCCCCGGCCGCGGAGGAGCGCGCCGTCTACCTGGCGGAGGGGGAGGACGTCCGCCTCTTCGACCACTACGACAACGACGGCTACTCCCTCGAAGTGCGCGCCGCGCGCGCCGGTTCGGTCGCCCTCACGGTGCGCGTCGACGACTCTCCGCTCGGGAGCTCGTCTCCCTTCCCGACGGGCTCGCCCCCTGAGACGGCGCTCCCCCCGGCCCCCGAGCGGGACGCGTTCGCCGGCGCGGCGGTCGCCGGGAGCGCGCGCCAGACCGAAGCGGTTTCGAAGCTGCTCGTCGCGCTCGCGGCGCGCGTGCGATACGACGGCGATCGGACGCGGCCCCAGAGTCCGGCCGACGTGTTCGCGAGCGGGCGCGGCGACTGCGTGGGGCTCTCGGAGCTCGCCGTGGACCTCCTCCGGCGCGTCGGCATCCGGGCGCGGACGGTCCAGGGGATCGTGCGAACCGGCCCCGGCGAGCCGGCGCACGACGCCCGGATCGGCGGCTCCTATCACCGCTGGATCGAGGTCTTCTATCCCGACCGGGGCTGGGTCTTCTCCGATCCCTCCGCTTCGATCAACGGGGTGGACGCGCGATATCTGCCGTTCTCCCGACGCTCGCTCGTGCGCCCGCGCTCCTTGACACTCGTCTTCGTCGAGCAGTCCGGGGGGCTCGGCTACTCTCTCGTCGACGCGGGGCCCTCCCGGCTCCGGGAGCGCTCCGCCGCATCGGGAGGCGGGAAAAGATAGTCCGCGGCGAAGCAAGAACCGTCCGCCGCCCGGCCCCCTCCGCCCCCTCCTCTTCCAGTAGGATTGCGCGTTCCATGGCCGAGAAATACGACCACGCCGCGCTCGACGCGAAGTGGCAGCGCCGCTGGGAGGATTCACGCGCCGCTTTCGTGGACACGTCCGTCGCGGGGGACAAGTTCTACATGCTGAACATGTTCCCGTACCCGTCGGCGAGCCGCCTCCACGTCGGGCACGGCCGCAACTACATCCTCGGGGACGCCCTCTACCGCTACCAGCGGATGCGCGGGCGGCGGGTCTTCAACCCGATGGGCTGGGACGCGTTCGGGCTGCCCGCCGAGAACGCCGCCATCGCGAGCGGGACCCCGCCGCGCGAGTACACGCTCGGAAACATCGCGCGAATGAAGGAGCAGCTCCGTTCGCTCGGGCTCCTCTACGACTGGTCGAAGGAGCTCGCCTCCTGCGACCCCGCCTACTACCGCTGGAACCAGTGGCTCTTCCTCCGGATGTGGGAGCGGGGACTCGCCTACCGCAAGCAGGCCCCGGTCAACTGGTGCCCGGGATGCCGGACGGTCCTCGCCAACGAGCAGGTCGTCGAGGGGCGGTGCGAGCGGTCGGGAGACCCCGTCGAGATCCGCGACCTGACGCAGTGGTTCCTCCGGATCACCGACTACGCCGAGCGGCTGCTCGAAGGCCTCGACGGACTCCCGCACTGGCCCGAGCGCGTCAAGACGATGCAACGCAACTGGATCGGGCGCTCGCAGGGCGGCGAGATCCGATTCCGCGTGGAGGGCCTGGAGGAGCCGGTCCCGGTGTTCACGACGCGGCCGGACACCCTCTTCGGGGCGACGTTCCTGGCCCTCGCGCCGGAGCACCCCGCCGTCGAAGCGATCGCGCGGCGGTCAACCCGAGCCGCCGAGATCGCGGCGTTCGTCGAGCGCGTGCGGCGCGAGTCGCGACTCGAGCGGGAGGCGGAGGGAGCGGAGAAGGAGGGCCTCGACACGGGGGTCGTCGCGACGCACCCCGGGACCGGGGAGCGGATCCCGATCTGGCTCGCCAACTTCGTGCTCCTCGAGTACGGAACGGGAGCGATCATGGGCGTGCCGGCCCACGACGAGCGCGACTTCGAGTTCGCGCGCCAGTACGGCCTGCCGATCCGATCGGTCTACCGCGGCGCGGAAGGGGACGTCGCACCCGACGACATGACGCAGCCCGTGCCGCACGGCGGCGTCCTCGTGCGCTCGGGAGACTGGGACGGCACGCCGGAGGGCGGAGCCCGCGATCCGCGCGCGCGATCGCCTGGATCGAGGAGAAGGGCGTCGGGCAGGGGCAAGGTCGGCTAGCGCCTGCGCGACTGGCTCATCTCGCGCCAGCGCTACTGGGGAACGCCGATCCCGGCGATCCACTGCGAGCGAGACGGGGTCGTTCCGGTCCCGGATCGGGACCTCCCGGTCCTCCTGCCGCAGGACGTCGCGTTCCGAGGCGCCGAAGGGAACCCGCTCGCCGCCTCCGGACCTTCGTCGAGACGACGTGCCCGCTCTGCGGGGGCCCGGCGCGGCGCGAGACCGACACGATGGACACCTTCGTCGACTCTTCCTGGTACTACCTGCGGTTCCTCGAACCCGGCGGACGAGGCCCGGATGATCGACCGCCTGCGGGCCCGCGCGCTGGATGCCGGTCGACCAGTACGTCGGCGGCATCGAGCACGCGATCCTCCACCTGCTCTACGCGCGGTTCGTCTGCCGCGTCCTGAAGGACATGGGGCTCGTGGATCTCGAGGAGCCGTTCGAACGGCTCTTCAACCAGGGGATGATCACGAAGCTCAACCCGTCGACGGGAAGGATCGAGAAGATGTCGAAGTCGCGCGGCAACACCGTCTCGCCCGACGAGCTGATCGCCCGCTTCGGGGCAGACACGGTGCGCGTCTACACGCTCTTCATCGGTCCGCCCGAGAAGGAGTCCGAGTGGTCCGAGGACGGCGTTCTCGGCGCCTACCGGTTCCTGAACCGCGTCCACGAGCTCGCCGGCGCGCGTGGCGGCGTTCCCGCCCGAGGACGGCGCGACCTCCGGGCGAGGCGCACGCCGCTCGAGCGGCTCGCGCACCGGACGATCCGGAGAGTCACCGAGGACGCCGAGCGGTTCCACTTCCACACCGCCGTCGCCGCCCTGATGGAGTTCCAGCGCGCGATCGTCGGAGGCGCTCGAGGCGAGGATCGGAGGATCGACGGTCGCTCGCGCGACGGCGACCCGCACGCTGCTCCGCCTCCTGCATCCCGCTCGCGCCTCATCTCTCCGAGGAGTGGTGGGAGCGGCTCGGGGGAGAGCGCACGCTCCTCGAGACGCCCTGGCCGGCGTTCGATCCGGCGCTCGCCGACGAGCCCGCGGGTCACGCTGGTCGTCCAGGTCAACGGGCGCGTCCGGGGCCGGCTGGATCTCGAGCGGGGAGCGCGAGGAGTCGGAGGCCGTCGAGCGCGCGCGCTCCGACGAGAAGATCCGCCCCTGGGTCGAAGGCAAGGAGATCCGGCGGGCGGTCTACGTGCCGGACCGACTGCTGAACCTGGTGGTGTAGTGAGAACGAGGACTGAGGCTGAGGACTGAGGACTTGGGACTGAGGACTCCAGGAGATCTCTGCCGAGACTCACTCCGGCGAGGGCCATGTCAGTCCTCGATCCTCAGTCCTCAGTCCTCGGTCTGGCTGCTCCTCGCTTTCACCCTCGCTGCCACCGGCTGCGGGTACGGGCTCGTCGGAAGAGCCTCGACGCTCCCGCCGTCGATCAAGGTCATCCAGTTCCAGACGCTGACCAACCAGACGTCGCTCGCGGGCGTCGAGCAGCGTCTGTCCGGCGAGATCGCGCGGGAGCTCGCGGCGCGAGGCCACTTCCGAGTCCAGACGGGCGCGGAAGGCGCCGACGCCGCTCTGACGGGGACCGTGACGCGCTTCGACTTCTACCCGGTGGCCTTCGACACGACGGGCCAGGCCACCCAGTATCAGGTCGGAGTCACCGCGCGCGTCGCCCTGAAGAGCATTCCGGACGACAAGCCGATCTGGGAGAACCCCGCCTACACGTTCCGCGAGAACTACAGCTTCGAAGGCCCCGGGTCCTACGTCGATCGGCAGAACCAGACGATCGACAAGGTCGCCGAGAAGTTCGCCCAGAGCCTGGTCGCGAGTCTGCTCGAAGGATTCTGACGCCGGGCCCGCGGACCGCGCCGGCCCGGCGAACGGGGGACGGGCCGGGGCCTAACCCTTCGCCTTCTTCGCCAGGCGGGACTTGTAGCGGGCCGCGGCGTTGCGGTGGATGACCCCTTCTGCGCGGCGCGCGGTCGATCTCCGAGACCGTCGCGGGAAGCGCTTTCCCTTTCCGTCGTCCGACGGCCCGATAGGCCTTGATCGCCGAGCGCAGGCGCGAGCGCACGCCCCGATTGCGCTTCTGGCGCTCTGCCGTCTGTTTGATCCGTTTTTCTGCCGACGGGATGTTTGCCATGAACGATTCTCTCTCCTTCCGCCGTGCCGCGCGTACCGGGATGTCGACTCCCAGGGACTTCAAGCGGGTCTTCGGGCCAGCCGCGCCTCTTCGGAGGCCGGAAATTCGTGCACGACGTACTGGAGCTGGACGACTGCTTCGGCCTTCTGGCCGATCTCCAGCAGGGCGTATCCCTTCTTGAGCAGGGCGGCGGGGGCCTTGTCGCTCTTCGGCCACTGCTTCAAGAGCTTGTCGAAGCGGCCACGGCGTCCGGGAACTTCTTCTGCGCGTAGTGGCACTCGCCGATCCAGTACTGGGCGTTGTCGGAGAGATCCGTGTTGGGATAGCTCCGCAGGTAGTCCTCGAACTCCTGGATCGCGAGGGCGTACCGCCCCTTGGTGTAGTCGGCGGACGCCGTGTCGTAGAGCTCCGCGGGAGGCAGGGCGGTGCCGGCCGGCGGCGCGACGACCGAGGCGTCGGGGGGCGCGCCGGACCCGGCCGGGCCCGGAGGCGCCCCGCGCCGAGGCCGTCGCAGGCGGGAGAGGTCCCCCTGCGTCTCGGCGATCTGCTGGGAGAGCTGCGAGAGGCGCCGGTTGGTGTCCTCGAGCTTCGCCTCGAGCTGCTCCATCTTCGTCGTCAGCTCGCCCACCTTCACGCCCATGTCGGCGTTCGACTTCAGGAGCTGCTGGGTCTGCTGCGAGACGTTGGTATTGAGCTTGGCGACCTCTTCCTTGCTCGAGGACTTCTTCTCGAGGGCCTGGATCTGCTTCTCGATGTCGTTCATCTGCCGGTGCAGGCCGTCGATGTCGCTCGACGACACGCAGGCCGGCGCCGAAGATCAGCGCGACGGGCGAGGAGGCGGAGGCAGCGCCGCGCCCGGGAGCGTCGCCACGCTACTTGGCCGTGATCACGAGGTGGCCCCGGCGGTTCTTCGCCCAGCAGTCCTCCTTCGATTCCGTGCAGAACGGCCGCTCCTCGCCGTAGGAGACGGTCTTGACCCGGCCGCCGTCCACGCCGAGGGACACCAGGTAGTCCTTGGCGGCATTGGCGCGCCGCTCGCCGAGGGCGAGGTTGTACTCGTTCGTGCCGCGCTCGTCGCAGTGGCCCTCGATCAGGATCTGGACGGTGCGGAACTTCTTCAGCCACTCGGCGTCGGTCGCGAGCGCGGAGCGCGCGTCGTCCCGGAGCTCGTACTTGTCGAAGTCGAAGTAGGCGTCCTGCAGATAGCCGCGCTGATTGAGCTCCTGGAGCGATTGTGACAGGACTCTCTGGGTATCGTCGGTGATCGGGCGCCGACGAGACCGGAGCCGGAACGGGTGTGGCCGCCGCGGGGGGAGGCGCCTCGGCCGGCCGCTTCTCGGCGACCGTCGTCGGCGGCTTCGGCTTGCATGCCGTCGCCATGCAGAGGGTCCCTAGGACCACCGCAGCCAGATAGAGCAGGGGCCGGAGATTCCTCATCATTTCCCTCTCTCCTTCGTCCTAGCGCAACGCTCGGGAACCGAATCGGGCGCGCGAGGCGCCGCGCGGAAGGTACAAATATAGCAGACGCCGACTCTCCGTGCGCGATCCCGTCGCGATCAAGGGAGCCAGACCGGCTGCGTGTTGTTGACCGCGTCGGTGAGCAGCCGCTTGTTCTTCCCGTCGGCCGCGTCCATCGTGTAGATCTGGGTCGAGCCGCCGCGCCGCGACTGGTACACGATTTTTTCGCCGTCGGGCGACCACGTGGGGTGGCCGTTGGCTCCCTCGGACGTCAGCTGAACCGTTCGTCCCGTCGCGACGTCCATCACGCAGACGTTGAAGTCCCCCTCGTTGCGGCAGGCGAAGGCGATTCGCGATCCGTCGGGCGACCAGGATCCCTCGTCGTTCCAGTTGCCGGCGAAGGTGAACTGGCGCGACCCCGTCCCCTCCGCTTCCATGAGCCAGATCTGCGGGACGCCGGTCTGATCCGAGGTGTAGAGGATCTGCTGCCCGGTCGGCGACCATTCCGGCCCCGCCTCGAGCGCCCGGGTGTTGGTCAGGCGGCGCAGGTTGCCGCCGTTGACCCCGACGACGTAGATGTCGGTATTCCCCTTCTGCGCCCCGGTGAACGCGATCTCCCTGCCGTCCGGAGACAGGGACGGAGAGGCGTTCAAATCGACCCCGGTCGGGACCTCCTTCTTGTTGCTCCCGTCGATGTTCATCGTGAAGAGCTGGGGATAGAGGTGGAGATACGACGTGTAGACGACGCCCTTGGCATTTCCGTTGGGGGATATCGACAGCGAGCGGTGCGCCGTCAGGGGCCGCACGTTGCGCCCGTCGAAGTCCATCGCGTAGATCTCTTTGTTCTTGTCGCGCTCGGAGACGAACGCGATCGTCGAGAGGAAGAGGCCCTCCTTGCCGGTCAGGTACTTGATCAGGTCGTTGGCGAGCGTGTGGGCGATCCTCGCGACCCACGAGGCCCCGCCCGAATAGCGGCGGCCGAGGATCATCTTTCGAGACTTCAAATCCCACACCCGAGCCTCGATCGCGACTTTGTCGCCCGAGACTTCGGCGCGGGTGTCCACCAGGATGTCCGCTCCGCCCGAGAGCCAGCGTTCGGCGGCTTCCGGGACGGCCGGGTCGCGCTGCCCCTGCGGGTAGAGGCTCGCTTCGGCGAGGACGAAGACGCCCGAGTACTCGATGTCGGAGCGGAGCGTCGCGGTGAACGGCCCGACGACGGCCGAAGTGAGCGCCGCGGCGCCGGTCGGGAGGAGCTCCGGCACGGCGACCGACAGGCGCCGGATCTCCGCCTTTCGAATCGTGATCTCGAGCTCCTGCGGCGGGGCGGCCGGGGTGGGCGCCGGAGTCTGCGCCTGAGCCGCCGCGATCGCGCACAGATGGCCGAGGAGCGCCAGCGGTCGCTTCATGGTTCCGCCTCCGCGCGGAAGGTCACTCGAACGTCACCGTCAGGCCGACGTAGGGGCCCGCCCAGTCCGGCGGGAGCGGGGGGAAAGAGGAGTTCCACACGGCCTTTCGCGCCGCGAGATCGACCGAGGGTATTCCGCTACCGCGGACCACCTCGACGTCGGCTGCGCTTCCGTCGCGGTTGATCCGGAAATGCACGCGGGGCGGAACGGGTATGTTGGAGATCGGCGCGAACCAGTTGGTGGCCAGGGAGAGCGTGACCGCCTGCATGTAGTAGTCGTACTTGAAGTCCGGCTGATCGAACTGCGCACGGCCGATCCCGGCCGTTCCTCCGGCGCCGGCCGCCGCGCCGGATCCCGCCCCCGCGCTCTCCCCGGCGGAAGAGGGGAGCGAGACCTCGGGAGCCGCGGCCGGGCGCGCCGCGGCGACGGGAGCCGGCGTCGGCTTCTTCTTCTTCTTTTCTTCCTTCGCCGGCAGCAATACGGCGTTCTTCGAAGGCGGCGGCGGCGCCTCCTCCGGCGGTTTCTCGATCTTCGGCCGGGCCGGGACAGGAGCGGGCGCCGGCGCGGTCTCGACTCCGCGGATGCTTCCGGCCGAGAGGATCCGCACGGCGACGGCCCGGGGCGGCGCGAGCCGCATCGGCTTGGCCAGGGACGAGGCGAGGAACGCGCCGAGGAGCCCCAGGTGGAGCGCCGCCGCGAGCGCGACCCCCGCGGCGAGGGAAGCGGCGTCCTTCTGCTTCTCGGCGAGGATCTCTCCGACGGCGTCCATCGCGTCCGCGCTCAGCCCCGGATCGTCCGCGCGGGCCCCGGCCGGCGTCGGCTGGTCGGCGGGAGACGGTTCCCGCTCACTTCTTCTTCCCGCCCGTGTCCGTGATCATCCCCAGATTCTCGATCCCCATCCGGTTCAGGATGTCGATCGTTTCGACGACGGTGCCGTAAGAGAGGGCGCGATCCGCCTTCAGGAAGACGGTGCGGTCCTTGCGGGTCTTCAGGAACGCGCGCAGGCGCTCACGCAGGAGCCCGCGCGCGACCGGCGTCTCGTTGATGTAGTACGCGCCCTCGCGCGTGATCGAAAGGATCACGGGGTCCTCGATCGAAGAGGGCAGGTTCGTCGTCGCCGTCCGGGGCAGCGTCACCGAGACCCCCTGGTGGAGCATCGGCGCCGTGACCATGAAGATGATCAGCAGCACGAGCATGACGTCCACGAGCGGCGTGACGTTGATGTCCGCCAGATGGTCGTAAGGGTCGCCGGTCTGTCGCTGAAAGGCCATGACGGGTCGGGGAGGCTACGTGAAATTCCTCTCGGCCAGATTGATGAACTCCAGGGCGAAGTCCTCCATTCCGGCCCGCTGCATCCGAACCTTGCCCATGAAGTAGTTGTAGAAGATGAGGGCGGGGATCGCGGCCGCGAGCCCCGCCGCCGTGTTGATGAGCGCTTCGGAGATGCCGGGCGCCACGGCGACGATCGACGTCGAGCCGGTGTTTCCGATCGCGCGGAACGACTGCATGATCCCCCAGACGGTGCCGAAGAGCCCGATGAAGGGGCAGGCCGACGCCGTGGTGGCGAGAAACGTCATGTGTTTCGTCAGCCGCGAGACCTCGGCCGTGATGGCGCGCTCGAGGGCGCGTTCGACGCCGGAGATGTTCTTGATGAGGAGCTTCCCGGCGCCACCCGCGGTCACCGCCGGGTCCTCCGGGCGGTTCGCCTTGACCTGGGCGTCGAGCTCGGCGTAGCCGGCCCGGAAGAGCGTCGTCAGGGGGGTGTCGGGCAGCTGGCTGGCGATCCCGTTGACCTCGGAGAAGCGCTTCGATTTGCGAAAAAAGGAGACGAACTTCTCCGATTGGCGCTCCACCCGACGCAATCGCAGGAACTTGGCGAAGATGATCACCCAGGAAATGAGCGAAAAGAGGAGCAGGATGCCCAGGACGACCTTGGCCGTCGTCCCCGTCTCCTGGAAGAACGCCCAGAGAGATGTGCCGCCGGGTAGGTTTTCGGTGGAGACCGGCTGAAAAAGTGCCGCGAGCATCCGAAACGACCGTAACATACGTCGGGAGAGATTCAAAGGGAATGGGTGTCCCGGTGTTGCGCGTTTTTCTCTACGTGAGGTTTCGTGTGTCGAGCTGGCTTCTCGCCGCGATGCTCGCGTCCGCAGCCGTTCCGACGGCGGCTCAGCCCTCCGAGATCCTGCCCGCCGATCGCGTCACCACCGGCATGAAGGGCTACGGCCTCTCCGATCTCGGAGACGGCAAAGGAGTCCAGCGCTTCGACGTCGAGATCATCGGAACATTGAAGCGCTTCGCGCCGGGACAGGACATGATCCTGGCGCGCGTCTCGGGAGCGGGACTCGAAAAGTCGGGAATCATCGCCGGCATGAGCGGCAGCCCGATCTACATCGAGGAGAAGCTCGTCGGAGCGCTCGCCTACGGATGGCCCTTCTCCAAGGATCCGATCTGCGGGATCACGCCGATCCAGAGCATGCTCGACATCCGGAAGGCGCCGGTGGCGCCGCCGGTTCCGATCGCGGGCGCGACGGTGTCCACCGGTGGCCTGATCGAAGCGATGCGGGAGCGCCGGTTCGCGCCGGCTCTCGAGGCGCTGCTGGCCCCGTTTCGGCCGACGGCGACGGCGGCGGCCGCGGCCGCGATGGCGCCGCTGCCGCTGCCCGTGACGTTCTCGGGAGGCAGCCACGTGCCCGGGCTCGCGTCTCGCCTGGCCGAGTCGGCCGGATGGATGGCCGTGCCTTCGGGCGGCGCCTCCGCGGCCGCCGCGGCCCCCGGCCGACTCGAGCCGGGCTCGGCGATCTCGACCGTCCTGCTCTCGGGCGACATGGACGTCGCCGCCACCGGCACGGTGACCTGGGTGGACGGCTCGAGCGTGCTCGCATTCGGGCACCCCTTCCTCTCGATGGGGCCCGTGGACATGCCGATGGCCGAGGCGCAGGTGCTGACGGTGCTCCCGTCGGTCTTCCGTTCGTTCAAGTTCGCCGCGACCGGCGGAGTCCTCGGGTCGATCTCGCAGGACCGCTCGACGGGGATCCTCGGCAACTTCGGCACGCGCGCCGCGATGGTCCCCGTGCGCGTGCGTCTCTCCTCCGAGGACATCCCGACGCAGACTTTCCATTTCGAAGTCGTCCACAACTCGATGCTGACGCCGATCCTCGCGGCGGTCGCGATCGACAGTGTGCTGACGACGATCGAGAAGCGGACGGGCGAGCGCACGCTCGTGTGGAAGTCCGCGATTCGCACCCCGGACCGGGTCATCCCCTGGGAGACCGTGTTCACGGGCCTCGCCGCACGGGAGGAGGCCGTCGCCTCGCTCGCGCTCCTGACGAACTACCTGATGGCGAACGAATTTCAGGACCTGACGATCACGGGGCTCGACGTGGACATTCGCCACTCCGACCGGCTCCAGAGCGCGCGTGTCGTCAACGTCGAGGCGGACCGCGGCCGGGTCCGGCCGGGCGACACGGTCCCGATCCACGTGGACCTCGCGGACTTCCGCGGCAGCACACGGCGCGCCACGCTCGCGGTGCGCATTCCCGCGGACACGCCGCCCGGCCCGCTGACCGTCTTCGTCGGCGACGGCGGAGCGGCGACGGCGTACGATCTGGCCCTCTACCCGCCGGATCCGCGCTCGCTCGCGCAGGTGCTCGACTTCCTGGCGCGGGTGCGGCCGCCCAACTCGCTCAACCTCTTCCTCGATCGCCGGGCGCCGGGCGCGGTCGTCGGCGGGGAAGCGCTCTCCGCCCTCCCGCCGACCGTCGGCGCGGTCCTCCTCGACCGCGGTCCGGGCTCGAGCGGCGCCCCCGACCTCTCCTCCGTCCGATTGGAAGCGCAGTCGATCGAGCAGCCGGTCCCGGTCACGGGATCGGTGCATCTCCGGCTGGAAGTCCTCCCGAGACTTTTTTGAGCGGCGGGCGGGCGCGGGCGCTCTACGTCGCGGCGGCGGGTCTCTGGCTCGCCGCGGCGGCGGCTGCGGGATCGGAGACGCGGATCTGGGTCGGCGATTCCGCTTCGGATTTCTCGAGCGGCGAGGCGCGCGGCGTGTCGGTGACGGGGGACGGGGGGCTCGCGCTTTCGCCCGATCTCCAGCCGGTCGCGGGGATCTCCGAGGCCGCCATCTACGCCGGCGTCGAGGCGAAGGACGGCACGCTCTATCTCGGCACCGGAGACTCGGGACGAATCCTGCGCGTCGTCGGGAAACCGGGCCGAGCCGGCGGCGACGCTTCCGGAGAAGGAGGTCACGGCTCTCGCGGTCGGTCCGGACGGCGCGATCTACGCGGGCGCCTCTCCGGGCGGCAAGGTCTACCGCCTCTCGGGCGGGAAGGCGGACGTGTACTACGAGACCGGCGCGAAGTACGTGTGGGCGCTCGCGTTCTCGGGCGGGACGCTCTACGCCGGCACCGGCCTGCCCGGCGAGATCCATCGGATCTCCTCGTCCCGGAAAGGCGAGAGGGTCTACGCCTCCTCGGACACGCACGTCCGCTCCCTCTTCTGCGACGCGCAGGGACGTCTGTGGGCCGGCACCGCGGGCTCCGGTCTTCTGCTCCGCGTGGACCGGTCCGGCTCCGTCGCGACGGTCTACGACTCCTCCAAGAGCGAGATCTCCTCGATCACCGCGGGCGCGGACGGACGAATCTGGGCCGCCGCCGTCTCCGGCGAAGGGTCGACCGGCGGCGGAGAGTCGATCACGGCGCCCGTCGCGCTGCCCGCGAGCAAGCCGCAGCGCCCTTCCTCGGGGGAAGACGAAGGGAAAGACAAGGCGGAGGTCACCGTCAGCGTCTCGTCGCCGCGCGTCGCGCCGGCGCGTTCGGGAAGCAAAGGGCGCCTACACGTCCGAAGTGATCGTCCTCCCGGAGGACGAGCCGCCCCGGTCGGTCTGGTCGAGCTCCGAAGAGCTCGTGTTCGCCCTCGAGCCGGCCGGCCCCGGGGGAGACGTGCTCGCCGCGACGGGGCCCAACGGCAAGCTCTATCGAATCGGAAGCGGACGCTGGTCGCTCGACCGCACGCTCGACGAGAAGCAGGTCACGGTGCTGGCCGGCGAGTCGATCGCGACCAACGGCTCCTGCGCGGTCTACCGGCAGTCGAGCGGTCCGCGGAAGGGAGAGTACGTCTCGGCGGTCAAGGACACCGGCCGCACCAGCCGCTTCGGGGCGTTCCGCTGGGAAGGGGACCTGGCGGCGGGCGCGCAGGCCGACTTCGCTTTCCGCTCCGGGGAGTCGCAGATCCCCGACGCGACCTGGAGTCCGTGGTCGGCGTGGACCTCCGCCTCCGAAACGCGCCAGGTCGCCGCCCCGCCCGCCCGGTACCTCCAGTGGAAGACCCGGCTCGGCTCGGACGGGAAGGCGGTGCCGGTGCTCCGCCGGATCGAAGCGGCCTACCGCAACCGCAACGCCGCACCGGACGTCGAGAGCGTCTCCGCGATGGCCCCCGCCGAGGTCCTGGCCCGGGCGGCCTCCGGCAGCAGCAACGTCTTCGAGACGCAGGCGCCCGACGAGAAGGGGATCTTCACCGGCCTCGAGGAGTCGAAGGCGGAAGGGGGGCCGCGCAAGCTTCTCCGCAAGGGGTATCGGACGCTGACCTGGAGGGCGAGCGACCGCGACGGAGACGCGCTCACCTACGAGATCCGGGTCCGCTCCGCCGGGTCGGACCGGTGGATGCTGCTCCGCAAGGACGTCAAGGAGACGTTCTACGCATTCGACACGACGGCGCTGCCCGACGGCGACTACGTCTTTCGGCTGATCGCCTCCGACGCCGACGTGAACCCGGACGATCCGAAGACCGCGGAAACGGGACACCTCGCCGGTGCGCATCGACAACACGCCGCCGGCCATTCGGAAGCAGTCTCTCTCCGGGGGCACGCTCCGCTTCGAAGCGGCGGACGCGGCGTCGCCGATCCTGGAGGCGGAGTACAGCGTGGACGCGAAGGAGTGGATCCGGCTCGAGCCCGAGGACGGCCTCTCGGACTCCCCGACGGAGACCTACCGTGCCCGCATCGAGGGCGCCGCGCGCGGCGCCTATGTCCTCGTGCGCGTGACCGACACCTCCCGCAACGTCGCGGCGGCGAGCTTCATCGTTCCGTAGCCAGCCTCGGAAGCGCCGGTCGGCGGCGGCATCCTTCATAATCGTCGTGTGAGGCGCGGCGCGGTCCTCCTGGCGGTGGCGCTCCTCGGCGCCTGTCGCGCGGAGGGACCCGCTCCCGCGCCCGGCGCCGCGACCGCCTTCGGCCGGCGGCGGCCCTCCCTCGGGCCGGACGACCCTCCACCGGCGCCTCTTCGGCGAGCCCGGCACCTTGAACGCGATCCTGCAGACCGACGTGCCCGAGCAGCTCGTGCTGCAGTACCTTTCGCGCAACCTCTTCGACTTCGACGCGAGCCTGAAGCTCCGGCCGGGCCTGGCCGAGCGGCTGGAGGTCGCCGCGGACGGGCTCTCGTGCACGGTCCACCTTCGGCCCGACGCCGTGTGGGAGGACGGGACGCCCGTCACTTCCGCCGACGGCGTCTTCACGCTCCGGAAGATTGCGGAGCCGGGGACGCCTTCGCCGCTCTACAAGCCGCTCTTCGAGGATCTTCTCTCGGTCGAGGAGGCCGGCCCGCACGCGTTTCGGGCGAATTTCCGCCGTCCGTACGCCTACCGGGCGATGGCGTTCGTGCTGCCGCTTTTGCCCGCGAAGCGCTTCGAGGGGATCGCTCTCGAGAGCGCCCCCGATAATCGAGCGCCCCTCTCCGACGGGCCCTACCGGCTCGTCTCCTGGAAGGCGCAGGAGTCGATCGAGCTCGAAAGGAATCCGCGCTACTCGGGGGAGCGCGGTGCTTTCGACCGCATCCTGTTCCGAATCCTCCCCGAGAACGCCGTGGCCTACCGGGCGCTTCTCTCCGGCGACCTCGACGAGAGCTGGATGGACACCGAACTCCGCCAGAGGGCCGCGGGAGATCCGGAGTTCGCCGCCTGTTGCCGCGTGCTCGAGTTCTACGATCTCGACTACAACTACATCGCGCTCGACACCCGGCTCCCGTTCTTCCGCGACGCCCGGGTGCGCCGGGCGCTGACGATGCTGCTCGACCGCGATGCGATCGCGCGGACGCTGTATCGCGGGTCGGCCCGCGTGATCTCGGGCCCCTGGGCGCCGGAGTCGTCCGCCTACGACCCCATGGTCCTCCCGCTTCCCTACGATCCGAAAGCGGCGGCGGCTCTCCTCGAAGAGGCGGGCTGGCGCGACACGGACGGCGACGGGAGGCGGGATCGGTCGGGCCGCGCCTTCGACTTCGAGCTCCTCGTGTCCGCGGGAAACGCGATCGGCCGGCAGATCGACGAGATCTTCGTCTCCTCCCTCCGGGCGGCGGGCGTCCGGGCGCGCGTGCGCGCGATCGAGTGGGCGAGCCTGGTCGAGCGCCTCGACTCCGGCTCGTTCGAGGCGGCGAGCCTGGCGTCGAGCGCGTCGGATCCGAACCCGGATCCCTATTCCTACTGGCACTCCTCGCAGTGGCCGCCCCGCGGCTTGAACAGCGGCTACTACCGCAATCCGGAGGCGGACCGACTCATGGACGCCGCCCGCATCGAGCTCGACGAGACGCGCCGCATCGCCCTCTACCACCGCCTCCACCGGATCCTGCGGGACGACGCGCCGGCGGTGTTCGTCGTCAACGCGACGAAGAAGTACGGACTGCGGCGCCGCCTCGAGGGAGTCGAGACCTCGCCCCTCGGCCCTTTCTCGATCTGGCCCGGTCCGCTCGCCTGGCGCGCGGCGGCCGAGGAGAGCCGGTGATCCGCTACGTCCTGCGCCGCCTCCTCCTCGCCGTGCCGACGCTCGCCGGGGTCGTCGTGCTCGTCTTCGGGCTCCTGCATCTGGCTCCCGGGAGCCCCGTCAGCGCGCTCGGCGCCGAGTCGGGGCGGCGCGTCTCGGCCCGCGCGGCCGAGGAGATGCGCCACCGGTACGGCCTCGACCGGCCGCTCCCCGAGCGCTTCGCCTCGTGGGTCCGGAGGGTGGCCCGGCTCGATTTCGGGGAGTCCTTCGTCGATCGGCGTCCGGTCTCCGCGCGCATCCGCGAAGCGCTCCCGTACACCCTGCTCTTGAACGGTCTCGCGCTCGCCCTGACACTCCTGATCGCGGTTCCCCTCGGCGTCGCGGCGGGGGCCCGTCCCGAAGAGACCTTCGACCGGGTTTCGGGGGTCGTCCTGTTCGCCCTCTATTCGCTTCCGACGTTCTGGGCGGCGCTTCTTCTGCAGACGCTCTTCTCCGTGCGCCTCAAATGGCTGCCCCTCTACGGCGTCTCCTCCGACGCCGCGCCGGCGGGGCTCGCTGGCCTCCCGGACCGGCTGGGGCACCTCGCGCTGCCGACGTTCTGTCTGACCTACGGTTCGCTCGCGTTCTTCGCCCGTCTGGTCCGCTCGGGTGTCGCGGAGGCGCGGCGCCAGGACTACGTGCTCGCCGCGAGGGCCCGGGGCGCTTCGAAGCGGCGCGCGATCTGGACGCACGCCTTCCGCAATGCGCTCCTTCCGCTGATCACGCTCCTGGGCCTCCTCCTGCCGGGGCTCCTCTCGGGAAGCGTCATCATCGAGAAGATCTTCGCCTGGCCGGGACTCGGGCGGCTCTATTTCGATTCCATCCTGGCGCGCGACTATCCGGTGATCCTCGCGCTCTCGCTGGCCGCGGCCGTCGCGACGCTCGCGGCGACGCTCGCGGCCGACTTCGCCTACGCGCTCGCCGACCCGCGCGTGCGAGACGGCACGGAGGCGCGGTGATCGCCGGCGGCCGGGGAGTGCGGCGGCCGGCTGGCTCGCGGCTCCGGCTGCCTGCGAGCGCCGTCGCGGCCCTCGCGGTCGTGGTCCTCCTCTGGATCGTGGCCGCGGTCTCACCCCTCTTCGCCGCGAGGGCGGCGGAGATCCGGCTGGACGAGCGCCTCCGGGCCCCCGCCGCGGCGCATCCTTTCGGAACCGACGATCTCGGACGCGACCTGCTCGCGCGCGTCATCGTGGCGACGCCCATTTCGCTCGCGATCGGGCTGACGGCGGCCGCCGTGTCGCTCGTCGTCGGCTTCACCGTCGGAGGGATCGCCGGCTACTTCGGCGGCGCCGCGGACCTCGCGCTCTCGCGCCTCGTCGAGGTCTTCCTCTGCTTCCCGGTCCTCTTCCTCCTGCTCGCGCTCGCGGCGTTCCTGCCCCCGTCGCCGGCGACCGTGATCCTCGCGATCGGATTGACGACCTGGCCCGGCGACGCGCGCTACGCCCGGGCCGAGGTGCTCAAGGCGAAGGACCTCGACTACACGCGCGCGGCCCGCGCGGCGGGCGCGTCCACGGGAAGGATCCTCGGGCGACACCTGCTGCCGAGCGTTCTGCCGCCGCTTCTCGTCTCGGCGGCTTTCGGCGTCGCCTGGGCCATACTCGCCGAAGCGGCGCTCTCGTTCCTCGGCGTCGGCCTGCCCGCCTCGACGATTTCCTGGGGCGGCATCCTCGCGACGGCTCCGACCTACATCGACGAAGCCTGGTGGCTCGCCCTGTTCCCCGGACTCGCGCTGTTTCTGACCGTCGGCGCCTATAATCTGCTCGCCGAAGGCGTGCGCGCGGCAACGGTCGAGAGGCGGAGGGGTTGATGCCGGAACGTGTGGCGCTGTACCCGGGCTCCTTCGATCCGCCGACGTACGGCCACCTCGACATCCTCGCCCGGGCCCGGCGCCTGGCGGATCGGGTCACCGTCGCGATTCTCGAGAACGACGCCAAGACCCCCCTCTTCTCGGTGGCCGAGCGCATCACGATGATCCGGGAGATCGTGGGCGAGGATCCGGCGATCTCGGTGCGCTCCTTCCAGGGTCTGCTCGTCGATTTCGCCCGGGATTCCGGCGCCTCCCTGATCGTCCGGGGGCTGCGCGCGATCTCGGATTACGAGTACGAGCTCCAGATGGCCCTGATGAACCGGCGCCTCTCGCCGTCGATCGAGACCGTCTTCCTCATGGCCAAGGAGGAGTACTCCTACGTCTCGAGCCGCCTCGTCAAGGAGGTCGCGCGGCTCAAAGGGGACGTGACGGGCCTCGTCCCCGAGCCGGTGCGCCGGCGGCTCGTGGCCCGCTTCTGACCGGCCGGTTCCGAGACAGATGCGCGTCGTCGAAATCGCGGTCCGCGTGCGCTACGCCGAGACGGATCAGATGGGGATCGTGTACCACTCCCACTACGCGGTGTGGTTCGAGATCGGGCGGACGGAGTTCTGCCGGGCCGCGGGCGCGCCGTACCGGGAGCTCGAAGAGTCGGGGGTGCGGATCCCCGTGACCGGCCTCGCGTGCAAGTACCGCCGCCCGGCCCGCTACGACGACGACCTGCGCGTGCGCACGACCCTGCCCGAGCTCTCCGCGCGCGGCCTCCGCTTCGACTACGAGGTCGTGGACCGGGAGGAACGGCTGATGGCCGACGGATCCACCCGCCACGTCTTCGCGGACGTCCAGGGCAGACTGCGCCGGGCGCCGCAGGGAGTCCTCGAGACGCTCGAGCGATTCCGGCACGGGTTCGGACACGAGGAGGCACCCCCGTGATGGAAACCAACCCGTTTCAACTGGTCCAGCAGAACGCCGGCGGCTACTGTCTGCCGCGGTGCCTCCACGTCGTCGCGGGCTCGGCGTCGCCGACGTCCTGGACGAGACCCCTCGAACGTCCGCCGACCTCGCCGGCTCGGTGGGCGCCGACCCGGACGCGCTCGGCCGCGTGCTGCGCCTGCTCTCTGCCCACGGAGTGTTCGAGGCGCGGGATGACCGATTCGCGCACTCGCCGGCCTCGCGGCTGCTGCGGAGCGACCACCCGCAGTCGATGCGCCCACGACTGGCGGGACGAAGACGCCATCGCCATTCTGAAGGCGATTCGCGCGGCGGCTCCGGCGCAGGCGAGGCTCCTCCTGATCGAACAGATCGCTCCGGACGATCCCGGCCCGCACTGGTCGAAGATGCTGGATATCCACATGCTGGCTTTCTTCGCGGCGAAGCAGCGCAGCCGGCCGGAGTACGAGGCGTTGCTCGGCCGCGCCGGATTCTCGCTCGAGCGGGAAATCGACACCGGGGCGGACATTTCGATCCTCGAGGCGACGCTCGTCTGACGAACGGGCGATGCGAATCGGCGTTCGCCCGGCGCGGATCCGGCGCGGCTCACGGGCCACTCGGTCGTTTCGGGCGCGGTCGGCCGAAGCCGTGGCGAGCGATCGTCCAGAGGATCTTCGCCCCGGCCCGGATCGTGCCGGAGACCGTGCCCGAGATCTTCGAGACGCCGAGGCGCCGGCGGTAGGAGACAGGCACTTCCTCGACGGCGAGCCCCGCCCGCAAGGCCTTGATCTGCATCTCCACGGTCCAGCCGAAGGAAGGGTCGCGCATCTGGAGTCGCCGATAGGCGCTCCAGCGGATCGCCCGGAAGGGCCCGAGGTCGGTGTAATCGGTGCCCGTAGAGCTTCCGGATGAGGAGGCAGGCGAGCGCGTTGCCGAAGCGCGCCTGCGGGAGGAGCGCGCCCGGGCTCCGCGAGGCCCCGCGTTCGGGAGCCGATGACGAGATCGGCCCCGCGGCCGATCGCGTCGAGGAGTCGCGGGAGATCTCGCGGATGGTCGGAATAGTCGCCGTCCAGGAAGACGAGGATGTCGGGCGGCGCGGCCTCGAGCGCGGCGATCCCGGCCAGGCAGGCGCTGCCGTAGCCGCGGCGGGGCTCGCGCACGAGGCGGACGGGCAGGCCCCGCGCGACCTCCGCCGTGCCGTCGGTCGAGCCGTTGTCCACCACGACGATCTCCGAGACGCGATCCCGCGGCAGGTCGGCCACGACGAGCGGGAGCGACTCGCGTTCGTTCAGGACGGGAATGACCACGGCGACGCGGCCGCCGGGCGCTCACGGAATCGGCCGGGCCGGCAGCCGCCGGGGCGAGAGCGAGACGCCGAGCCCGGCGAGGATGAGGAACGCCGCGCCCAGCGGTGCGCGCCGTGAGCGCTTCGCCCAGAACGACGACGGCGAGCGCCGAGGCGATGAGCGGCTGGACGAAGATGTAGAAGGCGACGCGCGAAGCGTGCGTCCGCGCGAGGGCCCAGGAGTTCCAGAAGTAGGGGAGGACGGTGCAGAGGAGGATGACCGCGGCGAGGCTCGCCCAGCCGATCGCGCGTGACGCGCGCCGGCGAGAAGCGGTGCAGGGCCGGGAGCGCCGCCGCGACGATGGGCAGCGTCGCCGTAGGGGAAGACCGCCGGAGACGACCGTCAGGACCCGATAGTGCGCCAGGATCGGGCGGGAGAGCACGAGATAGAAGGAGTACGAGATGCCGTTGGCGATCAGGAGCAGGTTGCCGCGGAAGTAGCCGCTCCTCCAGTCGAAGCTCTCGGTCTTGAGGAGGAGCGAGGGCGCCCGTTCCGGCAAGGACGAGTGCGGCCGCGGCACGGGCCGTGAATCGCTCGCGCCCGAGGAGGGCGGCGACGACGAGGGTGTAGACCGGAATCGTCGCCGTCAGGATCGTCGTGTTGATGGCGGTGGTCAGCGAGAGGCCGAGGATGAAGAGCACCTGATTGAACGAGACGCCGAGGAGCGCGTACAGCGAGGACCGGCCCGCGGTGCGCGACCGAGATCCGCTCGTCTCCCGACAGCTTCCGGACGAGGGCGAGCAGGCCCGCCGCGGCGACGACGCGGAACGCCGCGAGCACCATCGCCGGGATCGTCGCGAGCGCGAGCTTCCCGAAGATCGGAAAGAGAGCGAAACCGGACTGGGCCCCGAGGAGCGCCAGGTGAACCCGCCAGCCGTCCCCGCGCCGATCGAGGCGCTCAAGCGAAAGGCAGCGCCGAAACGACGGCTTCGCGAGCCGGTTCGCCGCCGACGAGACGGCTCCCGGGCGCCGATCGTGGAAGGCGAATCCGAGTCCGATCCACCCGAAGCGGGGAGATCGGGCGACACTCGTGACCCGCCCGGCCTCAGTCGGCTCGGGGCGCACCGGCGAAGGCTCCGGGCGCCGCAGAACGGTCCCGCGCGCGAGGGGTCCCGCCGGGAACCGGAAACCGACGAGCCGGCGGTTCACGCGCCCGTAGGTGCGTCGCCGCGCCACGATCTCCTGGCCGACGTAGCACCCCTTGGTGGCGGAGATGGCGGCGTCGAGGCCGGCTTCGTCCGGCAGGTTCGTCTCGTCGATGTCCTCGCCGAAGCGCGGGCGGCCCGCCTCGATGCGCAGGGCCTCGGCCGAACTCCGCATCCATCTCGATCGAGCCGGCGCGGGACAGCCGCTCCCGCACCTCGGGCAACCGCTCGCTCGGCACGAGCCACTCCGCCGCGAACTCGCCGCTGGCGCCGGAGTCGCTGGGCGCCGCCGCCGGTCAGTACCGGCAAGGCGGCCGCGGCCGGGCCGTAGAGGCCGATCCGGGCCCAGGCGTCGGTCCGATCCTCGACCGCGACCTTCTGGAAGGCCGCGAACCGGCGCAGGTGCGCGAGCGCCGCCTCGCGGCAGGAAGCCGGCAGCGACGAGTCGGAGCCGGTCCGGGAGCCCCGAGAGCCGCGCGACGAAGAGGAGTTTTCCCTTGGCCGTCAAGGCCGGCGGCTTCGCGGCCCTCTCCCGGGCGCGAGTCCCTTCACGTCCTGAGTGAGCTGTCCCTGGAGGAACGCCTCGCGGTCCGGGCCCTCGACGTCCAGGATCGCCGCCGTCCCGCACGCGATGGGCCAGAGCTCGCGGGCCGCGCGATAGCCGGCCGCGCCGTCCGGCGCCGGCCGGTCGGCGCCGCTCCGGGAATCTTCGGAAACCGCCGCCTCCGATCCGGCGCGCTAGCGCCGCGCGGCCCCGCTCACTTCGGGCCGATCTCCGCGCGGATCTTGCACCTTCGGCGCGTCCGCGATGTCGATCGTCTTCATGCGCGTCGAGACGCGGATGTCGTCGTCGTTCTTGCCGGCGTCGACCGTGTCGCTGCGGTCGCTCGCCTTGATCACCTTTCCGCTCTTGTCGAGGACCTCGACCCAGAGCCGGATCCGGCACTTCCGGTCCCCGCGGTTCTCGACGTTGAACTCCCACCAGAGCCAGGAGTGGTCGCTCGGGATCCTCGCGGCGCGCCTTCTCGATGTCCTCCTCGTCCGGGTAGTTTCGCAGCTCGACGCTCTCGACCGAGCAGCGGTCGGAGGTCCAGTTCAGCTTCGCGACCCCGGTCCGGGGGATCGGGATCGTCTTCTCGAAGCTCTGCTGTCCGGCCGGCGGAACGGCCGCCGCCGCGCGGCGAGCAGGACGAGCGCCACCGTTCGAAGTCCTCATCTTGCCGTTCTCCTCCCGGCGGTATTATGATCCGGTGGACGAGCCGGACGACCGCCCCGAGCTGCACGTCATCGACATCTTCATGATGTCGGTCAAGTGCGGCAACTGCGACACTTACCAGACGATCGTGGGTTTTGCCAAGAAGGGCGACCGGAACGTCTACACGTACGAATGCGAGAATGACATCTGCGACCCGAACGTGACCCGCACGCTCGTCGAGGTGCCGCGGCACCTCGACAACTCGACCCGCCGCGCGGAGGAGCTGCCCTATTACGACGAAGGACGACGGAGCCCGAGGAAAGCTGCCGGCTGACGCGAGCCCTCGGGACCGATTCTCGCAGATGACCCTTCGCAGGACCGCGCCAGGCCGGTCCTCGCGGGACCCGTCGCTGACGTCCGGCGGCGCTTCTCGAGAAGCTGCGCGCCCGCCTGGCCGCCTCGCCGGCGCTCGCGCAGCTTCGGGTCCGAGCTCGAGGAGCTCGGCCCGGACACCTGCGTGCTGCGCGCTGCCGTACCGGCCGGAGCTGACCAACGGCTCGGGCACGGTGCACGGGGGCGTCCTGGCGACGCTGGCCGACACGGCGGTCGCCTTCGCGCTCTCCACGAATTTCGACGGCAAGATGGGGTTCGCCACGGCGGACCTGACGATCCACTTCCTGCGCCGCGCCCGATGCGACGTCGCGGCGCGCGCGCGGATCTTGAAGAAAGGCAGGCGGGTCAACGTCGGGAGAGGTCGACATCGTGGACGCGTCGGGGCCGCGCTCGTGGCCCGGGCCCTCGCGACGTTCCTGCTGACGACGTCCTCGTTCGACTACGCACCGGAAGGAAAGAGAAAGCATGATCGACGACACGATCCCGTTCCCCGCCGCCGAGGACGGGGAGACCGAAAAGAAAGCCGCAGGCGGCGCCGCGGCGGCGCCGCCGCCACAAGAACCGCCCGGCACCGGCGCCGAAGAGGCCCGGCCCGCTCCGGAGCCGGCGCCAGCGCCGGCCGCGCTCGCGCCGACGGCGCCCGCGCGCCGCGTCCCAGGGCGTCAACCCGGCTCCGCCGGCCCGGACCGTCGCGTCGACCAGCGGCTCTCGCTCTTCATCGACTTCGAGAACATCGCGCTCGGCGTCCGGGACGCGCAGTACAAGAAGTTCGACATCAACCTGGTCCTCCAGCGGCTGATCGAGAAGGGCCGGATCGTCTACAAGAAGGCCTACGCCGACTGGACGCGCTACTCCGAGTACAAGCGGGAGTTCCACGAGGCGGCGATCGAGCTGATCGACATCCCGCAGCGCGACTACACGGGCAAGAACTCGGCCGACATCCGGATGGTCGTGGACGCCATGGACCTCGCGGCCTCGAAGGCGCACATCACGACCTTCGTGATCTGCTCGGGCGACTCGGACTTCTCGCCGCTCGTCTCGAAGCTGAAGGAGAACGACAAGGCCGTCATCGGCGTGGGCGTCAAGAACTCGACGTCGGACCTGCTCATCTCCAACTGCGACGAGTTCATCTTCTACGAGGACCTCGTCCGCGAGACGCGGGCGCTGCCCTCGATCGAGAACCTGCCCGAAGAAGAAGCAGGAGGTCTTCCGCCTCGTGCTCGACTCGATCCAGGCGCTCCAGCGCGAGAACTACGACGTGATCTGGGGCTCGATGGTCAAGCAGACGATGCAGCGCAAGCAGCCGTACTTCAACGAGTCGTACTACGGCTACAAGTCCTTCTCGGAGCTTCTCGAGGACGCGCAGCGGCAAGGCATCCTCACGATGAAGAAGGACGCCAAGAGCGGCGGGTACATCGTGGTCTGTAGCGGAGCGGACGTGCCGCTCCGAGCCGTCAGAACTTCCCGCGGCTCCGGAAGAGGCGGAAAAACATCGGAGCGCGGTGAGTCGCGGGGAGCGGAGGCCACCCGCAGTGGCACGTTCAGGACGACGTTGTCGGGAGTCCCCCTCGGGCCCGAGACCGTGACCGGACCTCGAGCTTCAGGAAGTCGGCCGCCCCGAGAGGTCCCAGACGCAGGTCCCGGAAGCCTCGCAGCGAGCTGCCCGGCTCCGGGATGGATCACGCGGGAGAGCGGTCGCCGCCGCGCGGCGGCGCGTAGGCGGGCGAGAAGAAGACGTAGGACAGAAACCCGCGTCTCGTTGATGCCCGCCTGGATCAGGTAGTCCGTCTCGAGCGACTCGAGGAGCAGGTAGTGCGAGGGCGTCGGTGCCGCCTGCGGAGCCGGCGCCTTCGAGCGGCGCGCCAGAGCCGCGGCTCGCTCGGGCACCCAGCCGGCGAGCTGGGAGGAAATCGAGCGAGAGCGGGGCGCCGTCCGGCGCCGCCGCGACCGCCGCGGCAGCCTCGCGAGAGCCGCCGCGGCCCGTCTCCGGCGCGTCCGGTATCCGGCGCCCGCGCCGCCCCGGCCGGGATCCGTCAGGACCACGCCGAGCCGCCACGGATCGATCCATCGCGGTCGCTCTCGATCGAGACCTCCTTCAGCACCGGGCGGGGGGGATTCCGCCGAGCGTCTTGGCGACGGCGGCCCTGCCAGCGCCCCGACAGGTCGAGCGACAGCCGCGGTGGGCGCGCGGCCCGGGTGCCGCCGCGGCCGGGCCCGTGTCGCCCCGCTCCAGTCGAGACGAGCCAGATCGCCGCGGCGAAGGCCGCCGAGCGCCGCGAGCCGCGGCGGCGAGCCATCGCCGGGAGGCCCCGGCGCCGCGGTCGCGCGGGCTCGGCGGCTGGGCCCCGGCCGACGGAATGCGGCGCGAGTCCCTCGCCGCAGCGGCGACAGAGCTCTGCCCGGGATCTGAGTGAAGTGACAGCGCGGGCACGTGACCCAGGACACAGCCGCGAGTGTAAACCGGAGGAGGATCTCGGATTCGGGATTCAGGATTCAGGAGCCGGAACCCGGAATCCTGAATCCGCTGATCCCGAAGATCCTTCTCCTAGATCTCCCGGAAGAAGAAGCGGTCGAGCACCGGCGAGCCGCTTCGGCGGTCGAAATCCGGCTCCATCAGCCAGAGGGCCGCCGCGATCGAGGAGGCGAGCGAGTTGCCGTCCTGCGGCGTGAAGCAGAAGCCGACGATCTCGCGGTCGCCGCTGACCGCGAGCGTCGGCGCCGCGATGACCGTCTGCGAGAGGATGCGGCCGTAGTAGCCGTGGTCGCGGCCGAAGGAGAAGATCTGGTTGGCGGAGCGCTTCTCGGTCAGCGCGATGCCGCCGGTTGGCGCGCGAGCTTCTCGAGCGCCTCCTTCGCGCGTGGTCGGGCGCCGGAACTCCAGGTCGAACCAGAGCGAGTGCATGTACTGCGTGTTCAGCTTCATCGCCGAGGAGAAGAGCTTCGGCTTCCAGCCGATCGTCTCGAGCAGCGCGCGAGGCGTCGCGGGCGTGGTGCGTGCCGTAAGTCGGGGTCGTCGTGCTTGCCGGCCGACGGGGCGGGGGCGAAGCCCGAGTCCTGCGAGACGTCGTTGGCGCGGCGCATGCAGACGAAGCGTCCCTGCTCGAGCGCGGAGCCCGCCGTCGCCGTCGTTCGCCGAGCGTCTTGATCAGCGCGGCGATGTTGTGCGTGTTGCAGGAGACGATCTGGAGGAACCGGTCCTCGCCCGGCACGAGCGCCTCGTCGTTGATGCCCATCGCGTACAGCTTGCCGAAGCCGAACTCGCTGCCCTGGGCGAGGAAGCCCCGCGGGCCCGAGAGCTTCTCGTAGACCTTCTTGTTCTCGTTGCCGGCGGGCGTGCAGTCGATGACGACCGTCGCCCGCTCGAGCGCCTCCTGCGCCTCGAAGGCGACCTTGTGGCCGAGGGCCTCGAAGTCGGCCATCTTGTCCGGGTCGACGGCGAGCTTGGCGCCGCGCTGGAGCAGGTGGTTGACCTTGGCCCGCTCGGTCGTCATCGGCGTGCGCTTGTGGAAGGTGACCTCGTCGATGCCGAGGTGCTTGCTGAAATCGGTGAACAGGCCGATCAGCGGCTCGCCGATCGTGCCGGTGCCGACGACGTGGACGATCTTCTTCATGCGATCTCCTGCGGTCGTGGCCGTTTCCCGGGCGGGGCCGAGAAGGATACGATGAGAGGGGCGTTTCTCCAATCGCGGGAGGTCGCGATGCCGGAAGGGCTTCGAGCGTGACGCTTCGCGGGTCCCGCCGGCCGCCTCGAGGGGCTCTGGAAGGAGGCCGCCGGGCGCGCCGCCGGGTCGCGCGGTCTTCGCCCACCCGCATCCGCTCCACGGCGGAACGCTGCACAACAAGGTCGTCTACCGCGCCGCGCAGGCCCTGACGGGCGCCGGCTACGGGACGCTGCGGTTCAACTTTCGGGGCGTCGGCCTCTCGGCGGGCCGCCACGACGCAGGGCGCGGCGAGGTGGAGGACTTCCGCGCCGCGCTCGACGAGGCCGAGTCGCGCGGCGGTCTTCCGATCGTGGCCGGGGGCTTCTCCTTCGGAGCCGGCGGTCGCCCTGCAAGGCGATCGCCGGAGGACCGGCGCGTCGCGGCCTTCATCGGCGCCGGCCTGCCGCTCGCGACCGCTTCCGGCGCGGGTCGTGCCGCGCCCGACCGTCCCCGCGCTCTTCGTCGTCGGGAAGCGAGGACTCCTTCGGCCCTCCGGAGCTCCTCGCGCCGCTTCGTCGGGGACTCGGGACTCGTCGTCGAGATCTCCGGGCGCGGACCACTTCTTCGACGGGAAGCTCGACGAGCTCGAGGAGGCGATCGCCGAGTTTCTCGCGGCGCTTCCGGTCGACGCGGGGACCGCGTGACGGCCGTGACCCCTCCGCTCTCCGCACGAGGCCCGGCAGCGACCTGCTCGCGCTCGCGCGCGGCTCGCTCGAGGCGCACTTCCGCGGGGAGCCGCCGCCGCGCCTCGCCTCGGACCGGGCGGAGACGTTCGGCGCAGCCGCGCGGTCTCTTCGTGACGCTGCAGCAGCGCGGAGGAGCTGCGCGGCTGCATCGGCACGCTCTCGCCGGAGGGCGACCTGACGCGCGTGGTCGCCGAGTTCGCGCTGCGGGCGGCGTTCGAGGACCCGCGGTTTCCCGCCGCTCTCCGAGCCGGCGAGCTCCCCGAGTGCCACATCGAGATCTCCGTGCTGACGGCGCCCGCAGCCGATCGAGGACGCCCGAGGAGATCGTGGTCGGCCGCGACGGCCTGATCGTCGAGGGACGCGGACGGCGGGGCCTCCTCCTGCCGCAGGTCGCGACGGAGTGGGGGTTCGACCGCCGCGCGGTTCCTGCGGAGACCTGCCGCAGAAGGCGGGCCTGCCGCCCGGACGCCTGGCGCGAGCCGGAAGCGCGCGTCTGGAGATTTCAGGCGGAGGTCTTCGGAGAAGAGGACGCGCCGTCCGTGCGCGAAGCGAGACGCGTAGAGGAGCAGGGCCGCGGCGACCGCGGCGTTCAACGAATCGACGGGCGGACGCA
Source organism: uncultured Acidobacteriota bacterium (assembly GCA_963707935.1). Lineage (GTDB taxonomy): Bacteria > Acidobacteriota > Thermoanaerobaculia > UBA5066 > Gp7-AA6 > DATBFU01. The sequence goes on from CAVPRN010000005.1 coordinate 928,718, forward strand.
TCGGGATCGTGAAGCGGCGGTCGAGGTACCGGTAGGCCCCGGCCGGCAGGCCCGGTTCCCTCCGACGCCGATGACGAGCACCGAGGCGGCGGGCGGCGGCGAGACCGAACGGGTCCTCGCCGCCCGACGGCACGGCGCCGCAGAGGACGCGCCCCGCCTCCTTCGCGTCGCGCGCGAACGGCTCGAAGGAGACTCGGCCCGACACGGGAATCCGCAGGACGCTGCCGGCGCTCGCCGCGCACCGCGCGCGGGTGGAAGAAGTCGGCGGATCCCGGGCGCCGCGACGACTCCCGCGCAGCCCGGCCGCCTCGGCCGACCCGGACGATCGCGCCGAGGTTGCCGGGGTCCTGGATGCCGAAGAGGAAGACGACCGGGCCCGCCCGCCCGAGGATCTCGGCGACGGGCACGTCGCGCCGCCGGGCGACGGCGAGCAGATGCTGGGGCGTGCTGCGCGTCCGCGAGCCGCTCGAGGACCGCGCGCGACGACGAGCTGCGGCCGGGCGGCGGTCAGCGCCGCGAGCCGTCCCGGGCCGCACGCTCGCGTCGTGGAGCACGTGCTCGAGCGCGAGGCCCGCCGCGACGGCCTCGAGGATCGCCTTCTCGCCCTCGAGCAGGAAGTGCGTGTGCTCCTCGAGCGACGCGCGCGATCTCGCGGATGAGCGGGTTCGACGGAGACTCGATCGCCGCCATCGGCGCCCATGCTATAACCGCGCCGCGATGAAGCGATCGCGACGGCGGGATCTGCTCGCCGCCTTGCCGGTCGGCGCCACCTCCGGCTCGCCCCTCATCGGCCCTCTGGACGTTCCCGGCGATGATCGGCTCGGCGTTCCTCGTCGCGTGGGGCGCCGAGGCGGCGGAGTTCCTGATGTCGCAGGGGCTCGCGCTCGCCGTCCTCGCGCTCATCCAGACGCTGCCGGAGTTCGCGGTCGAGGCCGTCATCGCCTGGAAGGCCGGCAAGAACCCCGACATGGTCCACCTCGCGATCGCGAACTTCACGGGGAGCCTGCGTCTCCTGACGGGCCTCGGCTGGCCGATGATCTACGCGGTCGCGGCCTACTTCTCGCGCCGGCGGCGGGGCCGGCCGCTCGGGACGCTGCGCCTCGCCGACGACCACGCGGTCGAGGTCCTGGGCCTGCTGCCGCCGCTCGTCTACTTCGTCGTGGTCTGGGCGAAGGGGAGCCTCTCGCTCGTCGACTCCGCGGTCCTCGCCTGCACGTACGTCGCCTACCTCGCGGTCCTGCTCCGGATCCCGCCGCGCGAGGAGACGCTCGAGGAGGACGAGGAGATCCCGGCGGTCTCGCGCTGGGCGCTCTCGTTCCGCGGGCGCAGGCGCTGGGCGGCGGTGGTGCTCCTCCTCGGCGGGGGAGGCGCCGTCATCTTCCTCGTGGCGGAGCCCTTCCTGAACTCGATGCTGGCTCTCGCGGCCTCTCTCGGCATGTCGCAGTTCGTCTTCATCCAGTGGGTCGCGCCGTTCCTCTCCGAGTTCCCGGAGAAGACCTCCGCCTTCGCCTGGGCCCGGCGGGTGACGCGCGCGCCGGTCGCTCTCATGAACATGGTGTCCTCCAACATCAACCAGTGGGGGATCCTCTCGGGGCTGCTCGCGGTGATCTACTGCTGGAGCCACGGCTCGACCGAGCCGCTGCCGTTCGACGCGTTCCAGCGGAGCGAGATCCTGCTGACGATCCTGCAGGCGTTTCTCGGCTGGATCTTCCTCGCCTCGATGGACCTCGCGGCCTACGAGGCGGCGGGGCTCTTCGCTGCTCTGGCTCGTCCAGTTCCTCGTCCCCTCCTCGCGCCACGCGATGCTCTACGTCTACGGGGCCTGGATCGCGCTCGAGGTCGGTGCTGGTCGTCGGCGGGCCGGAAGCGCATCGCGGCCTTCGCCGCCTTCGCGCGCGTCTGGAAGGGGCGCCGATGAGCGGCCCCGCGGCTGTCCCGGCGCGCCGCGTCCCTCGCGCCCGTCCTCGACGACCGCCGTCGCGAAGGCCGCCCAGGCCCTGCGGCCTCGGGCGTCGACGTCGTGGACTTCGGCCTCGGGGAGCCGGACTTTCCGACGCCGTACTTCGTCGCCGAGGCGGGCGCGGCCGCGATCCGGGCCGGGCGAACCAAGTACACGGACGTCGCCGGAGAGGCGGATCTGCGGGACGCGATCGCCGCGAAGTACCGCGCGGAACAGGGCGCGGACTTCGCCCGCGAGAACGTCCTCGTGACGGCCGGCGCGAAGCAGGCCGTCTTCAACGCCTGCCAGGCCCTCTTCCAGGAGGGGGACGAGGTCGCGCTCTTCGCGCCGTACTGGGTCTCGTTTCCCGACATCGTCCGGCTGGCCGGCGCCGAGCCGCTCGTCGTCCCGACCGACTTCGAATCGGGCTGGCAGCCCACGGCGCGCGCCCTCGCGAGCCGGGCCACGCCCCGGACGCGGGGCGTGATCGTGAACTCGCCCAACAACCCGACCGGCGCCGTGATCTCGGGCGAGGAGATCGGCCGGATCCTCGCGTGGTGCGCCGAGCGCGACGCCTGGCTCGTCTTCGACGAGACCTACGACCGATTCCTGTACGACGGGCGGCGGCACGTCTCGGCCGCGGCGTTCGGCGCGCACCGGGACCGCGTCGTCGTGACGGGCGCCGCTTCGAAGACCTACGCGATGACCGGCTGGCGCCTCGGCTGGGCCGCGGGGCCGCGCGAGCTCGTCGCCGCGATGACCTCCTACCAGAGCCACTCGACGTCGAACGCCTCTTCGATCTCGCAGGCCGCGGTGCTGGCGGCCCTCTCGGACACCGATCGCATCGGACCGTTCGGTCGCGGAGATGCTCGCGGAGTACGCCCGCCGCCGCGAAGCGATCGTGCGGGGGACTCGGACGAGTGCCCGGCCTCCGGGTCGCTCGCGCCGCAGGGCGCCTTCTACGCTTTCGCGGACGTGTCGGCTTTCTGCCGCGCTCGCGGGATCACCGGCTCGGCGGACTTCTGCCGGCGGCTCCTCGAGGAGGTGCACGTGGCCGCGGTGCCGGGAGAGGCCTTCGGCGAGGACGCCTGCGTGCGGTTCTCCTTCGCGACCCGCATCGAGCGGGTGGAAGAAGGCATGCGCCGCCTGTCCGCGTGGGCCGCGCGGCTCTGATCCGTATCGGAGGAGCCGCGGCGTGAGTCAGCGCCTCGCCCTTCTGACCGGCGCGACGGGGTTTCTCGGCGGGCACGCCGCGCGGGCCCTCCTCGAGGAAGGCTGGCGCGTGCGGGCGCTCGCGCGCTCGGACCCCGCGCGCTCGATCCTGCTCGGGGGGCTTCCGATCGAAGTCATTCGCGGCGATCTTTCCCCGTCGACCGACCTCGCCGCCGCGGCGGCGGGATGCGACGCCGTCGTCCACGTCGCGGGGCTCACGAAGGCGCGCACGCTCGAGGAGTACCGGGAAGTCAACGCGCGGGGGACCGAGCGGCTGGCGGTCGCGGCGTCGCGGAGCGCCGCCGGCGCAACCTTCGTCCTCGTCTCGAGCCAGGCGGCCGCGGGGCCGGCGCTCGGTGGACGTCCCGTGCGACCGTCCGATCCGCCTCGCCCGGTCTCCTGGTACGGCACCTCGAAGCTCGAAGGGGAGGCGGCCGTGCGGAGCCTCTGGCGTGGCCCCTGGATCGTCGCGCGGCCCGCGGTGGTGTACGGACCGGGGGATGCGGCCCTCCTGACCTACTTTCGCGCCGCGGCATCCGGATTCCTGCCGGTGCCGGCGGGGCAAAGGCGCATCCAGCTCGGGCCGGCCGAGTGGATCGCGCGGGCGATTGCGCGGGCCGCGGGCCGGCCGGACCTCGCAGGCCAAACCGGCTTCCTCTGCCAGCCGGACCCGGTCCGAATCGCGGATCTGGCGAGAAGCATCGCCCGACTCGCCCCGGGAGGGGCCCGCCTCATCCGGCTGCCGGACGCCCTCGTTCGAATGGCCGGGGCGGCCGAATCGCTCCGGGAAGCGGTGACGAGGCGGTCGCGCCCGTTCAACGCCGACAAGGCCAGGGAACTCCTTGCGGGAGAATGGATTTGCGAGCCAGGCCTGGCGGGCGAGCTCGGCCTCGATCCGCCGATCGATCTCGATCGAGGCCTGGCAGCGACCTGGGATTGGTACCGCCGGCAGGGGTGGTTGAATTTGTAAAATTTGCTAAGATCCGCGGGAGTCGAAGTTCCAGCGAGGGTGGGAGGGAGAATGAGCAAGCTCGCTGCCGCGGCAGCCAGGAGGGGATTGGTGCGATCTGCCCCCTTCTTCGAAAAGTGCGCCAGGTACGAGGAGCCGGCCAGGGTCCGTGCGGCCGGCCTCTACTCCTTCTTCCGGGTCGTGGAATCGGCCCAGGAGCCCGAGGTCTCGATCGGGGGCCGGCGCCTCCTGATGCTCGGCTCGAACAACTACCTCGGCCTGACGAACGATCCCCGCGTCAAGGAGGCCGCGATCGATGCGGTCCGGAAGTACGGCTCCGGGTGCGCCGGCAGCCGGTTCTTGAACGGCACGCTCGACCTCCACGTGCGGCTCGAGAATCGGCTGGCGGAGTTCATGCGCCAGGAGGCGGCGATCGTCTTCGCCACGGGGTTCCAGGTGAACCTGGGGGCGATCTCCTGTCTCGTCGGCAAGGGCGACACCGTCTACCTCGACAAGCAGGACCACGCCTGCATCATCGACGGCGCCCGCCTCTCCTTCGGAGAGATCCGCAAGTTCCGACACAACGACGTCGCGGATCTGCGTCGCCAGATGAAGAACGATGCCGACGTCAAGGGGCGCTTGATCGTCGTGGACGGCGTCTTCTCGATGGAGGGGGACGTGGCGCCCCTGCCGGAGCTCGTCGCGGCGGCACGCGAGTTCGACGCGGGCCTCATGGTGGACGACGCCCACGGCATCGGTGTGATGGGGGCCACGGGCCGCGGCACCGCGGAGCACTTCGGGCTCGAGGAGGAGGTCGACCTCGTGATGGGGACGTTCTCCAAGTCCATGGCGTCCGTCGGGGGCTTCATCGCGGGCTCCTCCGTCGTGATCGACTACATCAAGCACCGCGCCCGATCGATGATCTTCTCCGCCGCGCCACCGCCCGCCTCGGTGGCGGCCGCCCTCGCGACCGTGGACATCATGGACCGCGAGCCCGAACGCCGCGAGCGGCTCTGGGCGAACACGCGCTTCTTCGGCGACGGGCTCCGGCAGCTCGGCTTCGACACGGGAGATTCGCAGACGCCGGTGGTGCCGGTCGTCGTCGGCGACGATCTGGCGGCGCTCCGGATGGTGCAGCGGCTCCACGAGGAGGGAGTGTTCGTGAATTGCGTCATCTCCCCGGCGACGCCTCCCGGCCGGGCCCTCATCCGCACGTCGCTCATGGCCACCCACACCCGGGAGCAGCTCTCCCGCGCGCTCGAGTTGATCGGCCGCGTCGGCCGCGAGGTCGGCGTCCTGCAGCCCGCCGCGGTCTGACGCCGGCGGGCTCGCGCGCACAGGCCGGCCCCGGAAGGCCCCGAGTCGGAATCCTTGAGCGCCGAACTCCGAGTCCTTCGAATCGGGCGGAGCAAGCCGGAGCTCCACCGCTTCTTCGACGTCGCGGACCGCGTCTACGCGCGGGATCCGAACTGGGTGGCGCCGCTCCGGGATGATCTCGCCAAGGCGCTCTCCCTCGAGAACCCCTTCTTCCGCCACGCGGAGATGCAGCTCTTCCTCGCGAATCGCGACGGGCAGGACGTCGGCCGGATCGCCGCGATCCTGGACCGGGCCCACAACGATTTCCACGGGGAGCGGGCCGCCTTCTTCGGCTGGTTCGAGTCGGTCGACGACCCCGAGGTCTCGAAGCTCCTCTTCGACGCGGCGGCGCTCTGGGCTCGCGAGCGGAAGATGGAGATCCTGCGGGGCCCCGCGAACCCCTCCCTGAACGACGAGGCGGGCCTGCTCGTCGACGGCTTCGGCTCTCCGCCGATTCTCATGACGACCTACAACCCGCCGTACTACCGGACGCTCTGCGAGACGGCCGGCTTCCGGAAGGCCAAGGACCTGATCGCCTTCTGGTTCGAGATCGGCCCCCGGCCCCTCGAGCGATTCCGGCGGATCAACGATCGCATTCGCAGGCAGGAGCCGGACTTCCGAGTCCACAAGATCACCAAGGGGAGCCTCGCGCGCGACCTGCCCCGCGTGCGGGAGGTCTACAACGCGGCCTGGGAGAAGAACTGGGGCTTCGTGCCGATGACCCCGGAGGAGATGAATTTCATGGCGGCGCGGTTGAAGCCGCTCCTCGTGCCGGACTACGCGCTCCTCGGGGAGTTCGCGAGGCCCGACGGGACCGTCGAGCCCGCCGCGTTCATGATGACGCTCCCGGACTACAACGCGGCGATCGCGCCGCTCAAAGGGCGCCTCCTCCCGTTCGGCTGGCTCAAGTTCCTGCTCGGGATCCGGAAGATCCGGAACGTGCGCGTCCTCACGCTCGGCGTCAAGAAGGAGTACCGCTCCCGGGGCCTGCAGTCGCTCCTCTTCGAGCAGAGCCTGCGCACCTCCCTCGAGAAGGGCTACACGGGCTGCGAAGTCTCCTGGATCCTGGAAGACAACGACCTGATGATCCGGGGCCTCGAGATCTGGGGAGGCCGCCCCTACAAGACCTACCGGATGTACGAGAAGGCGCTCTAGGTCGCGCCGGTCGGGGCCTCGCTCCCGGAGGCCGCCCGATCGTAGATCCGGTCTCCGAGCGGCACCGTCAGAAAGGCCAGGGCGAGCCCGGCCAGCACGTCCACCACGTAGTGGTACCGGCAGTAGACCGTCGAGAGGATGAGCCCGATCCCGACGGGCAGGAGCGCGAAGAAGAATTTCCGGTCACGCTTCCATGCGACGAGAAGCACGGCCGCGGCGATCATCGTGTGTCCGGAGGGGAAGACGTCGTACTTCGTGCGCTCGAGCTCGTTGATCGTCGTCGAGATGGCTCGCGAGAGGGGGGTCGTCTCGAGCGGGATCGACTGGCGGGACGCCAGCGCGAAGCGCGGGCCGAGGGCGGGCACCAGGAAGTAGCCGACGTACGAGACGAAGTAGCAGACGGTGAGGGTGAAAATGTAGCGCCTCGTCGCCGGCCGGACTCCGGCGCCAGAGGACCGCGCCCAGAGCGAGGGCGAAGAAGTAGTAGCTCGCGTAGCAGAGGTAGAAGAGGTCCGTGAGCCAGGGCCGCACGAAGCGCTCGAGCCAGACCGTCACGTCCACCCCGAAGAGCCATCGGTCGGCGGCGATCAGCCAGCTCGTCCCGCGCGCGCCCGCGCGCGGCCGCGATCAGCGGCCCCAGGCTCTCGAACACGAAGGGGATGAAGGCGGCCGGGTAGAAGTCGACGGCCACGCCGATGGCGGCCGGGAGCCTCTCGGGGCGGCGCGCGAGGAATACGATCAGGGCGAGAAACGCGCCCATGAGCGCGAACCGAAGCAGGATCTCCCCGGGATCGGGAAGGGAGCGATAGAAGAGGAGCGTCACGAGGGAGAGGGCCAGGAGGCCGCCGAGGTTCAGGGCTTCGAGGGGCCGGATTCGCACGCCCTTCCAGTCTAAGCGCGAGCGGCGCTGCGATAGGATGAAACCCTTGACCGAGAGGCTCGCGGCTTTCGGGATTCGGGCGATCGCGCTCCTCCTCCTCGGGGCCTCCGCCGCCCTCGCGGCCGAACGGGCCGCGGCGTCCGCTGGTGCTCGCCGGCCGGATCGAGACGCCGATCCACCCCGCCGCGGCCGCCTATCTGGCCAAGCTCCTGCGCGAGGCCGAGCGGGACGGAGCGAGCCTCGTCGTGATCGGCCTCTCGACACCCGGGCGGGCTGCTCGCCTCGACCCGGGAAATGACGACCGCCATCCTGCAGTCGAAAGTGCCGGTCGCGACCTTCGTCTCCCCTTCGGGCGCGCAGGCCGCGTCGGCCGGCTTCTTCCTCCTCCTCGCCGGCGACGTCGCGGCGATGGCCCCGGGCACCAACGCCGGCGCCGCGCACCCCGTGGCGGGCGAGGGTCAGGAGCTCCCGAAGACGTTGAACGAGAAGGCGGAGCAGGACGCCCGCGCCTTCATCCGCACTCTGGCGGAGAAACGGGGTCGCAACGTCGAGAAGGCGGAGGCGGCCGTCGAGAAGAGCGTCTCGTACACGGAGACGGAGGCGAAGGAGGCCGGCCTGATCGAAGTCGTGGCGCGCGACGTTCCCGACCTCGTCCGGCAGCTCGACGGCCGCTCCGTGCGCCGGATCGGCTCGACCGCGGCGACCCTCCGGCTCGCCGACGCGCGGATCGAGACGCGCGACATGGGGGCGATCGACAAGCTCCTCGGCGTCGTCTCCCACCCGAACGTCGCGTACGTCCTCTTCCTGCTCGGGCTCGTGGGGCTCTATTTCGAGCTGTCTTCCCCGGGGGCGATCCTCCCCGGCATCGTGGGCGGGATCGCCCTGCTCCTCGCCCTCTATTCTTTCTCCGTGCTGCCGGTCAATCTCGCGGGGATCTTCCTCATCCTCTTCGGCATCGCGCTCTTCGTCGCCGAGGTGAAGGTCGTGAGCCACGGCCTCCTTTCGGCGGGGGGCGCCGTCGCGCTGGTGGCCGGGTCGCTCCTCCTCTTCACGGGGCGGGACGGGAATTCGCCCTATCGCGTGGACCTCGGAATCCTCCTTCCGTCGCTGGTTCTGGCGCTCGCGATCGTGGCGCTCCTGACCGCGCGGACGATCCGGCTGCGGCGCCTTCCGGCCACGACCGGTATCGCCGGAATGATCGGAGAGACCGCCCGCGTCGTCGAAGCGTTCGCCGGCGGGGGCGGGAAAGTGCACGTCTTCGGCGAATACTGGGACGCCCTCGGTCCCTCGGACCTCGAGCCGGGCGACGCGGTTCGGATCGTCCGAGTCGAGGGACTCACGCTGCGGGTCGAACGGAGGACATGATGAGTGCCACCTTCCCGGGAATCCTGATCGCCGGTTTCATCGGGCTCGTCCTGCTCTTCAAGTGGATCAACGTCCTCCGCGAATACGAGCGGGCGGTGACCTTCTGGCTCGGGCGGCTGTCGCAGGAGGCCAAGGGGCCGGGCCTCGTTCTCATCTTCTGGCCCTTCGAGACGATGGTGCGCATCTCGATGCGCACGGTCGTCCACGACGTGCCCACGCAGGACATCATCACCAGGGACAACGTCTCGGTGAAAGTGAACGCGGTCGTCTATTTCCGCGTCGTGGATCCCAACAAGGCGGTCGTGCAGGTCGAGAACTACCTCTACGCCACATCGCAACTGGCCCAGACGACCCTCCGGAGCATCCTCGGGCAGGCGCTCCTGGACGAGCTCCTCTCCGAGCGCGAGAAGCTCAATCTCGCACTGCAGAAGGTGATCGACGAGCACACGAGCCCCTGGGGCGTGAAGGTCTCTCTCGTCGAGGTCAAACAGGTGGATCTGCCGCCGGAGATGCAGCGAGCGATGGCGAAGCAGGCGGAAGCGGAGCGCGAGAAGCGCGCCAAGATCATCCACGCGGAGGGGGAGTATCAGGCGGCGAGCAAGCTGTCCGAGGCGGCCGAAATCATCGGGCGTCAGCCCGCGACGCTCCAGTTGCGCTATCTCCAGACCCTGACCGAGATCGCCAACGAGAAGAACTCGACCATCATTTTCCCGCTCCCGATCGAACTGCTGAAGAACTTCATCGCGAAGTAGCCGGCGCGAGACGCCCGGCCGCTTCGGGTCCGCCGGCCGCGTCCCGCGGTCTTGTACACTTCGTCCCGTGCCGGAGACCCGGAGTCACTACCAGCTCTCCTTCACCGCGCGGCAGGCGATGGCCTTCTTCGTCTTCTGCCTGCTCGCCCTCGGACTCTCGTTTTTCTTCGGCCTGATGGCCGGCCTCTCCGCTCATCCGAAGCCGCCGTCCGAGTCCCCGGCCGAGGCCTCTCTGCCGGCGGCGGCGGAGCTCCCGGCGGGAGAGGCCCAACCCGGATCGGGTGAGACGGCGCCGGAGCCGACGCGAACCCGGGAGGAGCGGGGGGCGGACGCGGCCCTCGCCCCGACCGCGCCGGCCGTTCTCCAGGCGTTCGAGGATCGGGGCGCCGAAGAGCCGACCGCCGGCTCCCACGGCCGTCGCGGGCAGGCCGGCGGCCGCCCCGGCGTCGGGCGGGCTCTGGATCCAGGTCGCCTCGCTGACCTCGCGCGGCGAAGCCGATGCGCTCGTGTCGCGGCTCTCCCGCCACGGCTATCGCGCCCAGATCGCCCCCGCACCCGGCCCCCGAGGAAAGGTCTTCCGCGTCCGGGTGGGGCCGTACCGGACGGAGGAGGAGACGCGGCGGGCGTCCGAGAAGCTCCGCCGCGACGAGAAGATCGGAGAGACCTGGATCGTGCGGGAGGGCCATTGAGCGCGAGCCTTCCGATCCGCCCCCCGGAGTGGATCCGCGCGCGCCGGCTGAACCTTTCCGAACTGCACGCGGTCAAGAGCCTCATGCGCTCGGAATCCCTCTCGACCGTCTGCGAGGAGGCGCGCTGTCCGAACCGGAGCGAGTGCTTCTCGCGTGGAACGGCGACGTTCCTCCTCCTGGGCGACGTCTGCACGCGGGCCTGCGGCTTCTGCGACATCCGGACGGGCCGCCCCCGGCCTCCCGACCCGCGGGAACCGGAGCGGATCGCTTCGGCGGTCCGAAGGATGGGCCTCTCCTATGTGGTTCTCACGTCGGTCGATCGGGACGACCTGCCCGACGGTGGCGCCGCGCACTTCGCCGCGACGATGGCGGAGCTCCGGAGGCTCGAGCCGGCGCCCGGGATCGAGATCCTGACGCCCGACTTTCGGGGGCGATTCGACTCGCTCCGCGTCGTCCTGGACGCGAAGCCCGACGTCTTCAACCACAACGTCGAGACCGTGCCGAGGCTCTACCGGACGGTTCGCCGCGGGGCGAGCCTCGCGCGCTCGCTCGGGCTCCTCTCGGCCGCGAAGATCCTCGACCCCCGCTCGACCACCAAATCCGGCTTGATGGTGGGACTGGGCGAGAGGCCCGAAGAGGTCCTCGAGCTCCTCGCCCGGATGCGCGACGCGTCGGTCGACATCGTCACGATCGGGCAGTACCTCCGCCCGTCTCGGGAGAACCTGCCCGTCGTCGAGTACGTCCCCCCCGACCGCTTCGACGAGTACCGGACGGCCGGAGAGCGCCTCGGTTTCCGGCACGTGTTCGCCGGCCCGTTCGTGCGCTCCTCGTACCGCGCCGAAGAGGCGCACGAGGCCGCCGGCCGGAGCGCGCGGTGACCGCGAGGCGTTCGCCGCGCGGGCGGCCCCGCCCGGACCGAGCCCCTCTTCCTTGACGCCCTCCGAGGCCCGCTCCTCGGCCCCGGCGGCCTCCCTCCTCTGGTCGAGCCCCGTCGCCGGTGCGCTCGCGGGCCTCCTCTACGCCCTCGCGTTCCCTCCTCGGGAGTGGGTGCTGCTCCTGCCGCTCGCCCTCGTGGGCTGGCTCGCCGCGCTCTCGCGAGAGAGGAGCCGGGCTCGGGCGCTCCTCTCCGGGTTCCTCTTCGGTCTCGCCTACTGGTGCGCGTCGATACCCTGGATCGTCTACGTCGTGACGCATTTCGGAGGCCAGGGCGGCGCGATGGGGATCCTTTGTCTCGGACTGCTCGCGGCCATCCTCGCGGAGTGGCCGGCGCTCGTGGCCTGGGCGACGGTTTCGGTCGCTCCACCCGGGTCCGGCGCGAGGCTCGCGGCCTTCCCCCTGCTCTGGATGGCGGCCGAGCACGCGCGCTCCTTCGTCTACGGCGGTTTCCCCTGGAACCTGACGGCGAACGCCCTCTACGCGCACCCGATCTGGCTTCAGAGCGCCTCGCTCTGGGGCGCGTTCGGCGTCGGCGCCCTGGTGATGACGGTCTCGAGCTTGCTCGCCCGAAGCGTCGTCCGTCGGAAGGCGGCTCCCGCACTCGCGGCGGGCCTCCTCGTCGCGCTCGCGGGGATCTTCGGGGCCGCGAGGCTCGCGTCCCCCGGCGGCCGCCCGGCCGGACGGCCGCTTTCGGTCGCGCTCCTCCAGCCGAACGTCAGCCAGGAGAGCCGCGTCGGCGACAGCCCGGCCGACGCCTACCGGACGGTCCTCGAAATGGCGCGCGAAGCGGCTCGCTCCGAGCCTTCCCTGATCGTGCTTCCCGAATCGGCCCTTCCCGCCTACTGGGACGGGAGCGCGACGCTGCGGCGCGACCTGTCGGAAGTGGCGCGACACGCGCGCGTCCTCTTCAACGACGTCGTCCAGGAGGACGACGGGCGCTACTACAACGCCGCGCGCCTGATCGGCCCGGAGGGCCCGATCGGGCTCCCGTACCGCAAGGTGCATCTCGTTCCGTTCGGGGAGTACGTGCCGCTGCCTCGAGTCTTCTTCTTCGTGCGGCAGATCTCGAGCGAGATCGGGGAGTTCTCCGCGGCGCCGGCTCCCACGGTCCTCGGCGCCGAAGGAGAGAGGATCGGCATGGGCGTCTGCTACGAGATCCTCTATCCGAGTCTCGCGCGCCACGAGGTCGCCCGGCTCGGGGCAAACCTGCTCGTGACGATCTCCAACGACTCCTGGTACGGCCGCGCCGGGGCGCAGGAACAGCATTTCGCCGGCGCGGTCCTGCGGGCGGTCGAGACCCGGCGGTTCCTGCTGCGCGCCGCGATCACCGGGATTTCCGGGATCGTGGACGAGAAGGGGCGGATCGTGAGCGAACTCGGGCGCGACCGGGCCGGAATCGTGAGCGGCGAGGCCCGGTTCCTCGAGAGCAGCACGGTCTGGTCGGCATGGGGCTACTGGCTGCCACGGGTCGCCGACGTCGCGGCGGCCGGCGTGTTACTCTTCGGCCTCGCGCGGCTCCGGCGCGAGCGCTCCGAAGGGCGCCGCGTTTCCGGCCGGGCGCCACACCCATGACCCAGCGCGACGACCTGATCGCCTCACTCGGAAACGCCTCGGAGCGCCTCGCCTCGCTCCGCGGCTATCTTTGATCCGGCCGCGGCGCGGGGCGCGCTCGAGAGGCTTCAGAAGAAGTCGGCCGAGCCCGACTTCTGGTCCCGGCCGGGAGAAGCCCAGGAGGTCCTCCGTCAGACCCGGGCCGAAGAGAAGAAGCTCGAGACCGGGGCTCGCCTGGACGAGCTCGCCGGAGACCTCCAGGCCTTCTCGGAGCTCCTGAAGGAAGGGGAGGACGCCGACGGGGAGGCCCGGGAGTCCCTGGGCGCCGCTCTCGCCTTCGCCGACGAGCTCGAGCTCGCCGTCAAGATGGGAGCCCCGGAGGACTCGAGCAACGCCTGGCTCATGATCCACGCGGGCGCCGGCGGCACGGAGTCGCAGGACTGGGCGGAGATGCTCCTGCGCATGTACCTTCGCTTCGTCGAGGCGCGCGGCTGGAAAGGCGAGCTGATCGACCGCCAGGACGGCGAAGAGGCCGGAATCAAGAGCGCCACGCTCCACGTCGTCGGGGACCACGCGTACGGCTATCTGAAGAGCGAGATGGGCGTGCACCGGCTCGTCCGGATCTCTCCGTACGACGCCGCCAAGCGCCGCCATACGTCCTTCGCTTCGGTCTATGTCTCGCCGGAGGTCGACGAGGAGATCCAGATCGACATCGCGGACAAGGACCTGCGCGTGGACACCTACCGATCGAGCGGCGCCGGCGGGCAGCACGTGAACGTGACCGATTCCGCGGTGCGGATCACGCACCTTCCGACGGGCATCGTCGTGACGTGCCAGAACGAGCGCAGCCAGGGGCGCAACCGCGACATGGCCATGAAAGTGCTGCGCGCCCGGCTCTACCAGAAGGCGCTGGACGAGCGCCGCGCCGAAGAGGAGAAGCGCGTCGGGGACAAGAAGGCGATCGAGTGGGGGAGCCAGATCCGCTCGTACGTCCTCCACCCGTACCGGATGGTGAAGGACCACCGCACGGGAGAAGAGACGGGCGACACCGACCGCGTGCTCGACGGCGGTCTGACGCCGTTCATCGAGGCGTACCTGCGGGCCTCGGCGGACGCGAACCGGACGGCCGCCCCCTGATGCCTCCCGAGAGCCGGGCGCCGGAGGCCCTCGCGGGCTGGATGGCGGAGATCCGCGGCCGGCTCTCGGCCCTCGAACGCCGGAGCGCGTCTCCCGTCGACGGGCAGCGCCGCGCGGGCGTGCTCCTCCCGCTCTTCGTTCGCGACGCTTCCCTCTGGATCGTCTTCACCCGCCGCACGGACTCGGTCGAGCACCACCGCGGCCAGATCTCCTTCCCCGGGGGAGTGGAGGAGCCCGGCGACCAGACGCTGTGGCACACGGCCCTGCGCGAGAGCGAGGAAGAGCTGGGGATCCGGCCCGAGGACGCGATCGCGCTCGGCCGGCTCTCGCCGCTCGTGACGTCCACGAATTTCTACGTCGAGCCCTTCGTGGCGGCGATCCCGCAGCCCTACGTCTTCCGGCCGGCCGAGGCCGAGATCGCCGAGGTGCTCGAGATCCCGATCGCCGACCTCATGGATCCCGCGATCCGGGAGGAGCGGAAGATGCCGGGGCGCGAAGAGCCCGTCCTCTTCTATCACCACGGGGGCAACGTCGTCTGGGGCGCGACGGCTCGGATGACCGCGGAGCTGCTGGAGGCCCTGAAGTCGCTTTCGGCCGGCAGCCCGCCCGCCCGGCCCTCAGTGCCCGTCGTACCTCTTCTCCCCGGCCGGAATCTCGATCGGAAGCTTGTTTTGCGCCGGCGGCAGCGGGCACGTGGCGTAGGGCGTGAAGACGCAGGGCGGGTTGTAGGCCTTGTTGAAGTCGAGGACGGTCTTTCCCCCGACCGCCGGCGCCGCGTAGACGAATCGGCCGGCGCCGTAGGTCTCCTTGCCGTTGGTCCGATCGCCGAAGATCACGAAGAGATCCGTCTCGCCCTGCTCGAGAATCGGATCGAGCCGGTAGGGCTTTCCGTCGAGCTCGAAGACGAGCGCTCCCGGGCATTCCCCCGCCTCCTCGGTTCCGAGGATCGTCGGCACGGGAATCTTCTTGGGCGGGTCGTACGGTTCGAACTTCGCCTCCACGCGCCACTTCGTATCGATCGGAAAGCTCTCGATTCCGTGAAAGTCGCGCCGCGCCGCGCTCTCCCGGTCCTTGACGCGCACGCCGAGCCGATCTCCCCTTTCGATCAGGTAGAAGCTCACGGGCCCGACCGAGAGCGTCGTCGGACTGCCCGACGTGTCCGGTCGCAGCGCGAGCGCCGTCACGGGCTTTCCCTCCGCGGTGATTCCCGAGCCCGGGGCCGCGTGGAACGTGGCGGAGCCGTCCGACCGATCGATCGCGCCGGCGTAGCCGGGCGCCTTTCCGGCCGGAAGCACCACCCGGTTGCCCGGAGCGCTTCCGACCGAGTTCTTGCCGGGCTCGAGCCAGGAGAGCCCGACGACCGTCAGCCATCCGGTGTCCGAGCGAAGCCGCTCGACCCGCCTCGCGCGCCAGGCCTCGATTTCGGCGCGATAGGCGTCGGACGGCCCGGGCGGGGCACTTGGGGGCGGCGCCGCGACCATCAGGACCGCCGCGAGATGCGGAAGGAGCGCCGGATGGCGCCGCGGACGTCGCACGCGCGCCCGATCAGCCGCCCGCCTTCTCGATCGCCGCGAGGTCCTGGGCCCGATCGAGATTCGCTTTGGCCGAGGGGAGCGCGGCATTGATCGAGAGGGCCTTCTGGAAGGCCGCGATGGCGTCCGCATAGGCACTGCGGCGCACGCGGATCACGCCCAGGTTGTTCCAGAGCGTCGCGGAGGAAGGCCTCGCTTCGATCGCCTTCTGGAGCGCCGCCTCCGCTTCGGCGAGCTTGCCCGAGTCGGAGAGGGACCCGGCCAGGCCGGTCGCCGCCTCCTCGCTCGCCGGGTCGATGTGGAAGGCCGCGGCGTACGCGGTCGCCGCGTCCTCCGGTCTCTTCAGCTTCCGCCGCAGGTCGCCGAGCGTCGTCCAGACCGCGATCTCGTTGGGGGAGAGTCGGGAGGCGTCGACCATCTCGCGTTCCGACTCCTTGAACATCCCCTTCTTGCGGAACACGCGCCCCAGGTTCTCGTGGTAAATGGCGCGCTGCGGCGCCAGACGCACGGCCTGAACCAGCTCTTCGATCGAGCGATCGAGCTCTCCGGAACGGCAGAGGAACACCCCGAAGTCGTTCCGGGCCTCCGCCGAAGAGGGGTCGATCTCGATCGCGCGTCCGTAGGCCAGGCGGGCCGCGGACTGGTCCTTCAACTCCTCCATGGAGCGGCCGAGGCCGAGCGCCGCGGCCACGTTGTTCGGCGAGAGGTCGAGCGCGCGTCGGTAGAGGCTCCCCGCGGTGTTCCACTTTCCCTGCCGCTCGGCGACCGACGCGAGCCCGTACTGCGAGCGGGCGTTCGAGGCGTCGATTCCGACCGCGGTCGTGAACTCCTTCTCGGCGTCCGCCTCCTTCCCGCTCGCGAGCAGGAGGTCCCCGAGAAGCGCGTGTGCGTCGGCGTTTCGTGGATCCGCCTCGATGGCGCGGCGCGCGGCCGCCTCGCCTCCTCGCGCGTCGCCGGCGCGAAGCAGGTTCTCCGCCGACTGGAGCCACGCCGTCGCGGCGACCGGCCCGGTCACCGGAGCAGAGCCGGGAGGCGCGGGTCCGCCGAGAGGAGTCGTCGTGATCAGGCCGCGCTCGATGTCCGAGGCCCGCCGGCGCTCCGCGTCCGCCTCACCGGGCCGGCCGAGCCGGTCGTAGGCTTCGCCGAGGAGCCGGTGCAGTTCCGGATCGTTGGCCGACGCCCCGCGCTTCAAGCTCGCGAGCGCCTCCTCCGCCTTCCCCTGCTGGAGCTTCTCGCGCCCGTCGCGCTTGACTTCGGCGACGTCCAGCGACGTCTCCGGGGCGCCGGTGACCTCCGCCTTCACCGATTGGGCGAGGCGGGCGAAGTCGGGGCTGTAGAGATCTCCGGCGACGACGAGCGAAGGCTGCGCCCGGAACGCCGATCGGAGCGCCTCGCGGGCGTTCTTGCTGCCGCCCCCGATGTAGTAGGACCACGCCGCCTTCAAGTAGAGGTCCCCCTGCTGCTCGGCGGCGAGCCCGGTCGCCGCGGCGGCCCGCGAATACTTCTCGCCCGCTTCCGCGAAGAGGCCCGAGTCGAAAGCCCGCTTCGCCTCGGCCTCGAGCTTCGAGTCCTGCGCGGCGAGACCGGCCGCCGCCGCGAGAAGGGCCGCCGCCAGAGCGATCCGTGCGCGCATCGTTCCTCCCAGCACTCCCGACGTCCTCGGCTCTCGCCGGTTCATCCCCCCGCTTCGATGGGAACCGCGGGGCCGAGCGGCCAGTTTACTTCGGCGCCCTTTCTCGATCGTGACCTCCCGGTTCGCGGGGCGAAATCCCTCGCGGAGCACGATCACGCGGTGGTCTCCCGGGGAGAGACGCACCCGTTCGGTCGCCGACTGCACGGTCGCCTTGTACTTTCCGTCCACGATGATCGAGGCGCCGATCCAGCTCGGATCGGTCTGGATGACGAGGGACCCGATGGGGAACTGATAGGCGATGGGGGGCGCGCCGGTCGCGCCGACCTTGAAGCTCTGCTCGTGCGCCGGAAGGCCCGGGGCCTCGAACCGGTAACGATGTGTGCCCTCCTCGAGCTCGAGCCGCTGCGCCGGGACCGACGGGCCGATCAAGCGGCCGTCCACGTACAGGGTCGCGGGGGGAATCGACGAGAACTGCACGGCGAAACGGCGCGGCGGAAGGGGCTTCGTCGGGGCCGGCTCCGCCGGCTCCGTGGGAACCGGAGGGGGCGCGGTCGGCTGTCGGGCGTCGACGCCGAGCTCCGGTGTGGGCAACTCCGCGGGCGCCGCCGCCGGCGCGGCCGTCGCCGCCGGAGGGGGAGCCGTCGCGGGCGGCGGAGCGGCGGGATGCCCGCGCGTCAGGAGCCAGCCGGCGACCCCGGCGAGCGCGACCCCGGCGAGCGAGACCGTGATCATCGTGGTGCGGCGCGACTTGTCGACGGGCGGCGCGGTCATCCGGCTCCCGACCGCCGGCGCCGCCTCGGTCGCCGAAGGGTCTCGGAAGTTCACGAGCTCGAGGCCCGCTCCGGCTGGGGCCGGCGGGGGAGCCGGGGGTCGCGCCGGCGGAGCGGGAGGTGTGGGCCGGGTGGCTTCCGGCACGGGGACCCGCGCGAGCGCGCCGGAGGGGGGCGTGATGTGGAGAGACTGTATCCCGTGCGACGGGGTCGCCACCGTCGCCTCGAGATCCGCCGGAGGGGCCGCGGCCAGTTTCGCGATGTTCGAGAAGCGCGCCGAGGCGCCGGTCAGCTCCCGGTAGAGCGCGTGCAGGTCCTTCAGCAGCTCCTGCATCGACGGATATCGCTTGTCGACCGTCTTCTCCATGGCCCGGGCAACGACGGCGGCGAGCGCCGGAGGAACGTCGGGCGCGATCGATTCGATCGGCTCCGGTTGCTCGTTCAGGATCCGGTAGAGGACGGTGGACAGATGCTCCCCGCGAAACGGCTTGCGATAGGTGAGCAGCTCGTAGGAGAGCACGCCGAGCGCGAAGATGTCGGTCCGGCGGTCGACCGCCTCTCCGCGGATCTGTTCGGGCGCGAGGTAGGCGGAGGTCCCGAGCGTGATCCCCGTCTGCGTCAGGTTGGACTCCGCCTCGAGGGACTTCGCGATGCCGAAGTCCATGATCTTGACGGTGCCGTCGTCGGTGACCCGAACGTTGGCCGGCTTGATGTCGCGGTGGACGATCTGCCCTTCGTGGGCGTAGTGCAGCCCGTCGGCGATCGCCATCAGGATCTCGACCTTGCGGATGATCGGCATCGGCTCGCTGCGCTTGATCTTCTTGTCGAGATCTTCGCCGGTCAGGAACTCCTGGACGATGTAGGGGATGCCGTTCTCGACTCCGAAGTCGTAGATGGTCGTGATGTGGCGGTGGTGGAGGTTACCCGCGAGCTCCGCTTCCCGGAAGAAGCGGCTCTTGATCTCGTCGTCGTTGACCGAGCAGGTCTTGACCGCGACGTTTCTCTTGATGAAGGGGTCCCGTCCGCGGTAGACCGCGCCGAAACCGCCGACGCCGATCTGCTCGACGATTTCGTACTTGCCGATCTTCTCCAGCACCGACTTCAGTTTAAACGATCGGGCTCGGAGAAGGGCCCGTCGGCGGGCCGAGGCCCGGCCGCAAGCCGTTGCCCCGGAGACGGTTGCCGCACCGCTCCCGGTTCGGCTTCTCCCGAAGGACGCTAAACTCGACGCGTGAAAAGGAGGGCCCTCGGCCGCGTCGTGGCCGCCACGATTCTCCTCGCCGGCTGTCGACGACTCGAAGATCGCGCCGCGTCGCCCCCTCCGGCGCCGCCCCCGATCGCCGCCGGCCGGCTGCTGCCGGCGCTGCGCTTCAAGCCTCCGGCCGACGGCCTCCTGACCGAGGAGCAGGTCGACCGCTTCCTGCGCGTGCGGCGCGCGGCCAAGGGTCGGACGGATCTCGAGGCGGCGCACGCCCTCGGGATACCCGCCGAGGAGATCGCCTGGACGCGCGCCCGGCTCGTGGAGGCGCTGACGGCCCTCGAGGACCGCCGCGTGAAGGAGTCCTCGGCCGAGGTGTACACGCGAGCCGCCGCGACGCTGCGGGAGGCCCGACAGAGCACCCGGGATCCGGAACGCGCCCGAACCCTCGAGGAGCAGATCGCCATTCTCGAGCGGACCTCGGTGGAACTGCGGAGAGCCGAGACCCCGCCGGCGGCCCTCGCGGCCAACATGCGGCGCCTGGCCTCTCGCCGCGCGGAGATCGAATCGCTGGCGCCGTGACGCCGCTCTCGGAGTGGCTCGGTGAAGAGCTCGCGCGCGGCTCGTTTCCGGGCGCCTCCGCGCTCGTCGGAAACGCGGAGGGCATCCTCGGCCGGGCGGCGGGCGGGAGCGCGGCGATCGAGCCGGTCCGCGAAGATCTCTCGCCGGAAACCCTCTTCGATCTCGCCAGCCTGACGAAGCCCCTCTCGACCGGCGCGCTCGTGCGCCGCGCCGTCGGGACCGGACTCTCGCTCGCCGACCCCCCCGGCCGCTACCTCCCGGAGTGGAAGCGCACGCGCTACGACGGAATCACGCTCGAGAACCTGCTCACGCACACCTCGGGCCTCCCGTTCTGGTACCCGGTCTACGCCGGTGGAGAGGGCGCCGCCGCCTACCGGCGGACCCTCTCGCGGATCGAGCCGGAGGCCGCGCCCGGGGCGGCCGTCGTCTACAGCGACCTCGGGCCCCTCGTCGTCGGCGACGTCCTGGAGACGTTTTTCGCTTCGACGCTCGACCGGTGCTTCGCCGAGCTCGTCGCCCGGCCGGCCGGCTCCGGCGCCCGATTCCGGCCGGCCGCGGAGGCTCCCTGCGCCTCGACGGAGAGGGGGGATCGGTTCGAGAGGAAGATGACCGCCGACCTCGGCCTCTCGTACGCCGGCTTCTTCGATGGAGTCGTCCGCGGCGAGGTCCACGACGGCAACGCCCGGCGCCGCGGGGGAGTCGCCGGGAACGCCGGCCTCTTCGGGAACGCCGAGGACGTCTGGCCGGCTCGCTCGAGCCTGGCTCGACCCTTCCGCGCGCGGCGATTTCGCGGCCGATCGCACGCCGGGCCTGACGGAAGCGCGGGGGATCACCTGGCAGGGGCGCCGCGGCGCGGGTTCCGCGATCCCGGAGTTTTCCGAGGCGGCGTTCGGGCACACCGGCTTCACCGGCACTTCCCTGTGGATCGATCCGGAGCGCGACGCGATCTTCGTCCTCCTGACCAATCGCGTGCATCCCGAGGTCCGCGCGGAGAGCTTCCACCCCGTGCGGCAGCGGTTTCACCGGGCCGCGCTCCGGCTGTTATAGTTTCCGGCCTCGTGGAAGAGATCGTCCTGCTCGAAGGGGCGCGCACGCCCATGGCCGAGTACAACGGCGCCTTCTCCGACGTCTCGGCCATCGATCTGGGAGTGCACGCCGCGCGGGCCGCGCTGTCGCGGAGCCAGACCGAGCCGGGCGAGGTGGACCACGTCATCTTCGGCAACGCCCTCCAGACCTCCGGCGACGCGATCTACGGCGCGCGCCACGTCGGCTTGAAGAGCGGGCGTGCCGAAGGAGGTTCCGGCGCTCACGGTCAACCGGCTGTGCGGCTCGGGCTTCGAGGCGATCGTCCAGGGTGCGCACCGGATCCTCCTCGGCGAGGCCCGGACGGTCCTCGCGGGCGGAATGGAGAACATGATCGCAGGCGCCCCACGTCATCCGGGGCGCTCGGCAGGGGCTTCCGGCTCGGGCAGGGGCAGCTCGAGGACTCTCTGATGGTCGCGCTGCTCGACTCCTACGCGGGCCTGTACATGGCGGAGACCTCCGACCGGGTCGCCGCCAAGTACGGCATCACGCGCGAGGAACAGGACGAGTACGCGCTCTCCTCGCAGCGCCGCGCGGCGGCCGCGTGGGAGTCCTGCCGTCTCTCCGAGGAGGTCGTGCCGGTCGAGGTCGCGTCGGGGAAGAAGACGATCCGCGTCGAGACGCGACGACCATCTGCGGCCCGACACGACGCTCGAGGGTCTGGCGAAGCTGCCCCCCTCCTTCGGCAAGGACGGGCAGGTCACGGCGGGCAACGCCTCCGGCATCGTGGACGGTGCCGCGGCGGTCGTCGTGACCTCGGCCGCCCGCGCCCGTGAGAAGAACGTCGCGCCTCTCGGTCGGCTGGTCTCCTGGGCGGTCGTGGGGTGCGACCCGGAGCTGATGGGGCTCGGCCCGGCGCCGGCCGCTCGCGCCGCGCTCGCGCGCGCGGGCCTGAAGCAGGAGGACATGGCGCTCTGGGAGATCAACGAGGCCTTCGCCGGGCAGATCCTCGGCGTCGTGCGTGAGCTCGGCCTCGACCGCGAGAAGCTGAACGTCAACGGCGGCGCGATCGCGCTCGGGCATCCGCTGGCCGCGAGCGGGACCCGCTGCACGCTCACCCTCCTGAAGGAGATGCGGCGGCGGCGGGCGCGGTACGGGCTGGCGGGCGCCTGCATCGGCGGCGGGCAGGGAATCGCGGTCGTCGTGGAGTCGGCGGCCTAGGCGCTGGGGGCGGCGGCTGCACTGGAGCGAGCGGATCCTCGGGTTCCCGGTCCGCGCGGCCGCGGTGGCGGACTTCCTCCGCGAGCTCTCGCGCCCACGGCTCGGCCGACTTGAACGCCCTCCTCTCGACGTTGAACGACGGGTCGCTGGCGCGGGAGAGCGCTGGGCTATTGGAAGGAGCATCGATGGATCACGATCGCGCCCGACACGCCGCTCGTCGCGCTCGCGGGACCGGGCTTCGACCCGCGACTGACCCTCGCGCGCTTCTGCGGGGCCGCAGCCGAGCGAGCGGCCCGAGCCGAGGCAGCGAAGTGACCGAGGGTCTTCGAGACGATGAAGATTCATAGAGTCGGAGTTCTCGGCGCCGGCCTCATGGGCTCTGGGATCGCCGAGGTCGTGGCGCGAAGGCGGGCTACGAGACGCTGGTCCGGGAGGTGACGCCCGAGGATCTCGCCGCCCGCGGGCTCGCCCGGATCGAGTCCTCGCTCGCCAAGGCCGTCGAGGAGAAGGGGAAGCTCCGACGGAGAGCGCGACGCCGCGCGGGGGCGGCTCACGACGACGACCGAGCTCGCCGACCTCGCCGACTGCGATCTCGTGATCGAGGCGATCGTGGAGAATCTGGACCTCAAGAAGGAGACCTACGCCGAGCTCGATCGCGTCTGCAAGCCGGAGACGATCTTCTGCTCGAACACCTCCTCGCTGACGATCACGGAGATGTCGGCCGCGACGTCGCGGCCCGACCGCTTCGCCGGGCTCCACTTCTTCAACCCCGTTCCGGTCATGAAGCTGGTCGAGGTCGTGCGACACGATCGCGACCTCGCCGGAGACGGTCGCGACGGTCTTCGACTTCGCGAAGTCGCTCGGCAAGGAGCCGATCCGGACGCGCGACAACTCGGGCTTCATCGTGAACCGGCTGCTCGTGCCGTACCTGCTCGACGCCGTGCGGGCCCTCGAGGAGGGCGTCGGGACGAAGGAGGACATCGACCGCGGCATGGAGCTCGGCTGCGGCCACCCGATGGGGCCCCTGAAGCTGCTCGATTTCGTGGGTCTCGACACGACCTATGCGATCGCGGAGATCATGTTCGACGAGTACCGCGAGAAGCGCTTCGCGCCGCCGCCCCTCCTGAAGCGGATGGTTCTGGCCGGGCGCTACGGCCGCAAGGTCGGGCCGCGGCTTCTACGAGTACGGAGGCAAGGCATGAGCGCGCACGTCCGCATCGAGACCGACGGGGGCGTCCGCACGGTCACCGTCGATCGCCCGGAGAAGCTGAACGCGTTGAACGCCGAGGTCCTCGAGGCCCTCGACCGCGGCCTTCGGGGAGGCGGAGGGCGACGCCGGGACTGCGCTGCCTGATCGTGACCGGGAGCGGAGAGAAGGCGTTCATCGCGGGCGCCGACATCGGCGAGCTCGCGAAGCTCGACCCGGTGGACGGGCGGGAGCACGCGCGGCGCGGACAGTCCGTGATCGACCGCCTCGAGCGGCTGCCGTTTCCGACGATCGCGGCGATCAACGGATACGCCTACGGCGGCGGGCTCGAGCTCGCGCTCGCCTGCACGCTGCGGGTCGCCTCCGAGAACGCGAAGATGGGACTGCCCGAGACGTCGCTCGGGATCCTGCCCGGCTACGGCGGCACGCAGCGGCTGGCGCGCCTGGTCGGAGCGGCGCGCGCCATGGAGCTCATCCTGACGTCGGAGAAGGGGATCACCGCCGCCGAAGCGCACCGCATCGGGCTCGTCAACCGCGTCGTGCCGGCCGGCCAGGCCCTGGCGGGCGCTCGCGACCTCGCGGCGAAGATCGCGGCCAACGGACCGATCGCGTGCCGCTACGCCATGGAGTCGATCCGCCGCGGCCTCGAGATGCCGCTCACGGACGGGCTCGCCTTCGAGGCGACTCTCTTCGGCCTCTGCGCCGCGACGGAGGACACGAAGGAAGGCATGGCCGCGTTTCTGGAGAAGCGCCCGGCGCGGTTCGCGGGACGCTAGCGGCGTGGGGATCGATCTCGTCAGCGCCTGCGTCTTCTGCGCCGGCTTCCTGCTCGGAGGAGACTTGCCGCCGCGCGCCGGCCTCGGCACGGAGATCGGCCTTTCGTACTCGACGCTCGCGCGGGAGATTCCCGGCCGATTCGAAGGGGAGAACGCCGATGTCTCCGACGTGACCCCGAAGTTCGTCCTGATCGGCATGGGGTACGCGCGCGCGGCCTCGCCGGACCTCGGCGCGGGAACGCCCGCATTCGAGTGGCGCGCCCGCGTCGCTCTCGGACCGTCGCACGACGAGCAGCTGCGCAAGCCCGGAACGGTATCCGGGCCGATCGAGACGGACGGCACCGGCCGCTACGAGAACTTCGCGCTCCTCGGGCGCTTCCCGATCGGAAACGGCTCGATCGAGCTCGCCCTCGACCGCCGGAACGAGCACGCGACCGACGTCCTGAACATCGGCGGCGAGCAGCAGCAGGTGAGCGAACAACGGAACCTGACCGCGGAGCGCGCCGACGGCGCGATCGGCTGGCGCCAGCGCTTCCGCGATTTCGAGGCGGCCGTCGCGGCGCGCTACGTGAAGGTCACCGGCTACAACGCGACCGCCGGCGCATTTCACAACTCCTCCGGGGGCATCTTCGGCGCGAGCGTCGAGGGGCGCTTCCAACGGGGGTGCTGGACGGCCACGCTTTCCGCCGAGCGGATGAGCGGGTCGATCGACGTTCACGAGGAGAGCCTCCCCGACTTCCACGCACGCGACACCTCGGAGGACGCGACGCTGGAGGCCGTTCGTGTGGGCGTTGCGTACTCTTGGCCCCGGACCGAACTGATGCTGACGGCGACCTACGATCGGCAGAAGCTTCCGTTCGTGTCCCTCGCCGTGCTCGGCGCGGAGACGGTCGCGTTCGACTCGGGCTTCCACCCCGACTCGGACAACGAGCAGATATTCGGAGACCTGACGGTCCGGCACGCGTTCACCCCCGGGATCCGCGCCCGGCTGGGCCTCCGCCTCGGGGGCGGGAGCGAGAGCGTGCTTCTGACCGATGCGGTCGGGAGCCGTCCTCCGGTCACCCTCGACGTCCAGCGCGAGGGGCGGTTCGGCGGCGGAGTCTCGCGGACCCTGGGTTTTCCGGAGCTCACCTTCTTCCTGGGCGCGGACTTCGCCATTGGCCGGTCGAACTGAACCGGCGCGTGCGGCGCGCCGCGCCTCGGTTGAACTGACCGTCCGGCCGGTCTAAACTTCTGCCGGAGGCGTCCAACCCTGCACCCGGCCGAATCCGAACTCATCTACGACTGGAACCGGGCCGGCGGCGCCGCGTCGCCGGCGCGCGGGCGCGTGGAGCTCGACGACGAGACGCTCCGCGACGGCCTCCAGTCCCCGTCCGTCCGCTCCCCCTCGGTCGAGCACAAGATCGCGATCCTCCACCTCATGGAGGCGATCGGAATCGACTCGGCCGACATCGGCCTTCCCGGCGCGGGTCCGCACGTGGTCGCCGCCGTCGAACGCCTGGCGCGCGAGATCGTCCGCGCGGGGATGAAGATCCGGCCCAACTGCGCGGCGCGCACGATGTCCGCCGACATCCTCCCGATCGTCGAGATCTCGCAGCGCGTCGGGATCCCGATCGAGGTGGCCTGCTTCATCGGCTCCTCGCCGATCCGGCAGTACGCCGAGGACTGGGACCTCGACCGCATGCTGCGGCTGACCGAGGACGCGGTGTCGCTCGCCGTGCGCGAAGGCCTCCCCGTCATGTACGTGACGGAGGACACGACCCGCGCGCACCCGGACCACATCCGCCGGCTCTACACGGCCGCGATCCGCTCGGGCGCCGCGCGGGTCTGCGTCTGCGACACGGTCGGCCACGCCACTCCCGACGGCGTTCGCAACCTGATCCGATTCGTCTGCGAATTCGTCGGACAGGTCGACCCGGCCGTGAAGATCGACTGGCACGGGCACCAGGATCGCGGCCTCGGCGTCACCAACGCCCTCTGGGCCCTCGAGGCCGGGGCGCACCGCGTGCACGCCTGCGCCCTCGGCATCGGCGAGCGCGTCGGGAACACCCCGATGGACCAACTCCTCGTCAACCTGCAGCTGCTCGGCTGGATCGACCGCGACCTGACTCGCCTCGCCGACTACTGCGCGGCCGTCTCCGAAGCCACGGGCGTTCGGATCCCGGACAACTACCCGATCGTGGGGCGGGACGCCTTCCGAACCGGCACCGGAGTGCACGCGGCCGCGATCATCAAGGCGCGCCGAAAAGGGGACGACTGGCTGGCCGACCGCGTCTATTCGGGCGTCCCGGCCGCGATGATCGGCCGGCGCCAGCAGATCGAAGTCGGCCCGATGAGCGGCCTCTCGAACGTCCAGTGCTGGCTCGAGACGCACGGGCTCGAAGCGCGACCGGAGCTGGTGGAGGCCATCTTCCGCCTCGCCAAAGAGAGCGACCAGGTCCTCTCCGACGACGAGATCCTGGCCGTCGTCGCGCGCCTCGCCCCGGCCGAGGCGGCCCGCTAAGCGGGACATGGCTTCCGCGCCACGCAGCCGCGCGAGCGCGGCGCGCGACGGCGACTTTCTCGTCCGCGAGCTCCCGACCTACCTCGATCACCTCGCCGTCGAGCGGGGCCTCTCTCCGGCGAGCGTCGCCGCGTATCGCAACGACCTCGCGGCATACGGAGCCTGGCTCTCGCGCCGGCGACTCTCGTCGCGCCTCTCGCGCGCCGATCTCGCCCGGTACCTCCAGGAACAGAGGAGCCGAGGCCTCTCCTCCCGGTCGGCGGCCCGTTCCCTCTCGGCGCTTCGCGGCTTCTACGGCTTCGCCGTGGTCCATCTGGGCCACGCGGAGGATCCGACGGAGCACCTCTCGAGCCCGCGGGCGGGCTTGACCCTCCCCAAGTCGATCTCGGAGGCGGAGGTCGATGCCCTGCTCGCCGCCCCCGACACCGCGGCGCCGCTCGGCGTGCGGGACCGCGCGATCCTCGAGCTCCTCTACGCGTCGGGGCTGCGCGTCTCCGAGATCGCGGGGCTCCCGCGCGACCGCGTGGACTTGAAATCCCAGATGCTGCGGGTCTCCGGCAAGGGGGGGCGGGAGCGCCTGGTCCCCTTCGGAAAGTCCGCGGCCGGCTGGCTCGCCCGCTATCTCGAGCGCGTCCGGCCGACGCTCGACCGGCGCGGCGCCGCGCCCCTCTTCCTCTCGGCCCGGGGGACGGCGCTCACGCGTCAGCGCCTCTGGCAGATCATCGAAGGCTACGGCCGGAAGGTGGGACTGCGTCGCCGGCTGACGCCGCACGCCCTGCGCCACTCCTTCGCCACGCACCTGCTCGAGCACGGCGCCGACCTGCGCGCCCTGCAGATGATGCTCGGCCACGCGGACATCTCGACGACCCAGATCTACACGCGCGTCTCGGGAGCGCGCCTGCGCGGCGTCTACGACCGTTTCCACCCGCGGGCGGGACGGCGGCGGGGTGGCAAAGGAGCCGGTCGATCCGTAGACTCTTCCGAATGAGACGCCTCGCGCCGGCGGGCGCCGCCGTGCTCCTAATTCTCGCGTCGGGCCCGGCCCGCGCGGAGCTCGTCCTCTTCCGCGAAGGGCGGGTCGTGAAGGCCGCCGCCTACCGCATCGTGGGCGACGAGCTCGAGATCGATGCGCCCGGAGGGGGCAGCTATCGCGTGGACCTCGAGCGGGTGGACCGGATCCTCGACGACGAAATCGAGGTCGAGGTCCCCGCGATTCCGCTCCCGGAAGGGGAGCGGGTCGCCTACGACCTTTCTTATCGGAGCCACCGCAGGCCCCTCTTCGGCACCCGGTACGACGCCTTGATCGAAGACGAGGCCAAGCGCCAGAACGTCGACGCGTCCCTCGTCTCCGCCGTCATCCGCGCCGAGTCGAACTTCGAGCCGCGGAGCGTCTCGCGAAAAGGGGCGAGGGGTCTGATGCAGCTCATGCCGGGAACCGCCCGGCGCCTCGGCGTGGCGAAGCCATTCGACCCGCGCGCCAACGTGCGCGGGGGAGTGCGCTACCTGCGCGAGCTCGCCGACCGCTTCGACGGTCGTCCCGACCTCGTGCTCGCGGCCTACAACGCCGGGGAGAACGCGGTCGAGACCTATGGCGGCGTGCCGCCGTATCGCGAGACCGTCCGCTACGTCGAGAAGATCCTCTCCTGGTGGACCCCGGCCGTCCTCGAGCCCGGCGCGGCCTCCCCGGCGCCGGCGGCGGCGGCCCCGTCTTCGAAATAGCAGCGGTCAGGAGCCGCCCGCTCCCGTCTCGAGCTGGCGCCGATATTCGTCCTCGTCGACGTGTCCGAGCGAGACGGCGATCAAGCCGTCGGCCCCGATCGTCCACTCTTCGTACCCCCGGATCCGAACGGCCTTTCCCGTGCCGCCCGGCCCCGTGTTCGTGCCGGTCCACGTCCAGCGAAAGAGGAATCGGTCCTCCCCGTCCGCCGAGAGCTCGTCCATCGTCACGGCCATATCGGGAAAGGCCGTCATGAACCCGCGGGCCGTTTCCGTGATCGCGGCGCGGCCGACCGACGGAGCGCCTCGATTGACCCTCAGAGATCCGTTCGGCGCGAAGAACGAGGCGAGGCGCTCCGGATCCCCGCTCGACCAGGCGGCGGCGTACCGGGCTCCGAATTCCCGCATCCGCGCGATTTCCATCGGCGCCTTCTTCGGCGCGGAAGCCGAGGACGCAGCGCCCGCGGCGGAGCGGGCCTCCGCCGCGGCGGCGGACAGGCGGCCCGACAGATTCGCCACGCCACGCCGCGCCGCGTCGAGGTCCCCGGCCGTGGAGGCCTCGCGGATCGCCGGGAGCGTCTCCGCCGCGTAGGAGGGGAGGGGCGCGTAGACGAGGTGCCGGAACCAGGGCCGCCCGGGGAGCCCCACCGGGTCGAGCAGGGCGCGCTCGAGCGAGAGGAGCCACCGGTTCGCGGCGGCCTTTTCCGGAACGGTGGCGTTCCCGCTCGCGATCCGGTCTTCGACCGCCTTCTGCGCCGAGCCGGCCGCTTCGCTCCAGTCGCGGGCCGCCCGCGCGAGCCCGGACAGGTCCTTCGCCAGCGCCGCCGCGCGCGAATCTCCGGCGAGCTCCTCCGCGTAGCGCGCGATCTCCCGGCCGTAGGCCGAGGCGTCGAAGGGAAGGACGTCGGCGTTGGCGAACCGGAGCGCGAGGGAGCCCGCGTAGCGCGCCATCGCCGCGTGATACAGAAAGCCGGGGTCGCCGGCGGTTGCCATCCAGTTGTAGTCGTCGTAGATCGAGTGGTACACGCCGTAGGGCCCATCGAAGACCAGGTCGATCGACGGGACGCCGAGGCGGTTGAAGAAGACCGTGTAGTCCGATCCGCTCCCGAGAATCGCGACCGGCAGCGCCTCCTCGCGCGAGGCGCCGGTGGCGTAGCTGCGGACGTTCGTGCGGCCGGAATTCTCGCGCCACGTTTCGGCGACGCTCTTGCCGGGCACTCCGGGGTCGGCCACGTCCGCCGCCGTGTCGCGGATCACCTCGAAGGCGAGGGGCGAAGCGGACGCCGAGAAGCTGCGGCCGGAGGTCGAGGCGTCCACGTTGATGCAGACGACCGCGTTCCTGCCGAGGTCCGCCTCGTTCTCCTCGCCCCACTCGGTCGAGCCGGTCAGCGTGTACTCCTCGGCGTCCCAGCTGCCGAAGACGATCGTGCGGCGCGGCCGCAGGCCCTGCCGCGCCAGAGCTCCGAGCGCCCGAGCGAGCGAGATGATCGTGGCGGTGCCGGAGGAGGGGTCCACGGCCCCGTAGACCCAGGCGTCGTGGTGGTTGGAGAGGAGGATCTTCCGCTCCGGCTCGTCGGAGCCCTTCAGCACGCCGATGACGTTCCGGATCGGGCGCCGCTCGCGGGTGTTGTCGATCGCGAGGTGGACGCGCAGCGGCCCGGGCCCGACCCGGTACGTGTCCGCGATCGCGAGCCCCTGCCATCCGTCCGGAACGGCCGGCCCCTTCAGACGCTTCAGGAGCTCTGCCGCGTCGCGCGAGGAGAGGGGCATCATGGGGATCTTCGGCAGAATCACCGATTCCGACTCGGCGATCCGTCTCGCTCCCGCGGTCGAGGCCCATCCGGGAGTCAGGGGATCTCCCGCGACGAGAAAGTCGTAGACGTTCGCGCCCCGCTGGAAGTGAGAAACGGGCCCCCAGGGCCCGGGCGGGTAGACCTCCCCCCGATACCAGCCGTCGTCGATCGGGTCGGAGTAGACGAGGAGGCCCGCTACGCCCCGCTTCTCCCCCTCGAGCGACTTCCCTCCCCGGTATCCGCCGAAGTAGCGCGCGAGCGCGATGCGGCCCCGCACGTCGATGCCCATCGCGGCCAGGCGGTCGTAGTCCTCCGCGCTGCCGCGATTGACGTAGACGACCTCGGCCGTCAGGTCCGCCGAGGGCGCATAGGCATTCCACGGCGGAAGGCTCGCGGCGATCGCCGTGTCCGGGTCCGAAGCGATCGGCTCCTCGGTCCGGGCGAGAGCGACTCCCGGCTCTCCGACGATCTCGAGTTTCGCGCTCTTCGAATACGAGAGGAGCACGTCGTACGTCGGCGTCGTGACCTCGAGGCCCGCCTTCCGGAACTCC
Source organism: uncultured Acidobacteriota bacterium (assembly GCA_963707935.1). Classification (GTDB taxonomy): domain Bacteria; phylum Acidobacteriota; class Thermoanaerobaculia; order UBA5066; family Gp7-AA6; genus DATBFU01. The sequence continues at coordinate 959,144 of CAVPRN010000005.1, forward strand.
TCCGCGATGAAGCGCGCCACGCGCTCGTTGCCGGGAGTGCCCGCGACGTGGGGCTCGCGCGTGAGCTCGCGCAGGAGCGCGTCGCATTCGGCGGGCTTCGGAAGCTCCGAGAGCCGCCGCTCGTAGTCGCGCTGCCACGCCGAGCGCTCCGGCGTGAATCCCCGGAGTCTCGCGGCGTCCGCCGGGGCGGCGGCCGGCGAGGCGAGCAACAGCACCAGGCCGAAAGCGATCGTCATGCGCGACTCCGTTTCGCGCTCGCGCGCATCCACAGGTAGACCGGGACGCCGAGCAGCAGAATGCCCAATCCCGCCAGGGTCTCGCGGGGCTGCTCGATCACGGTGTTGACGGCGAGCGCCGCCGAGGTCGCGACGAAGATCCCCGGCACGACCGGGTATCCCCAGCAGCGGTAGGGGCGCGGCGCGTCGGGCCGGGTCCGGCGGAACACGAAGAGACAGACGCCGGTCGCCAGATAGGCCAGGATGACCGCGAACGTCGCGTAGGTGTAGAGCTGCTCGTAGCGCCCCGAGAGGCAGAGGAGCGACATGAGGATCGCCTGGACGACGATCGCGAAGGAAGGGGTCTGGAAGCGGGGGTGGACTCGGGCGAACGGGGCGGGGAAGAGCCCGTCCTTCGCGAGTGCCCAGACGATCCGGGGGCCGGGCACGATCCCCGCCGACAGGCAGCCGGCGGCGGCGGCGGTCACGGCGAGCGCGATCGCGAACGTCGCTCCCGGGCCGAAGAGCCGCGAGGACGCGAGCGCGGCCGGCTGCGTCGTCTGGGCGAGCTCGGAGACCGGGATCGCCTTCAGGAAGACCGCGTTCACCCCGACGTAGAGGACCGTCACGAGGGCGGTGCCGCAGATGAGCGCGAGCGGAAGGTTCCGGCTCGGACGCGCGACTTCTCCCGCGACGGCCGCGATCTCGTTCCAGCCGTAGTAGCACCAGAAGACGGCCACCATCGCCACGCCGAAGGCCGCGCCGGAGACGGGAGCCGGCGAAACTTCGCGGGCGACGCCGGGGGACGGCGCCAGCGCGCCGCCGAAGACGAGGCCGAGGAGGGCGAGGACGATCAGGAGCGTGAAGACGCCCTGGATGCGCGAGCCCTCCCGCACCCCCACGTAGTGCGTGGCCGAGAGGACGAGCACCGCGGCGACGGCCACGAGCTGGCCAGCGGTGATCGGGAGCCCCCCCGCCTCGAAGAGCACGTCCTTGGTCGAGAGGCCGGGAAAGAAAACCGAGAGGTACTCGGCGAAGCCGGCCGCGACCGCCGCGTCGGAGCCCGCCAGGATCACGAAGTACGCGAGCCAGGCGTAGAGGAAGGCGGGCAGCGCGCCGAACGCCTCGCGGATGTAGAGGTACATGCCGCCCGCCCGGGGCATCATCGCGCCGAGCTCCGCATAAACGAGGCCACCCGCGATCGAGAGGAGACCCCCGACGATCCAGGCCGTCATGATCCAGCGCGAGCTCGGGATCGACCGCGCGATCGCGGCCGGAGTCAGGAAGATCCCGCCCCCGAGCACGAGCCCGAGGACGAGGAACGTCGTGTCCCAGAGGTTCAGGCCCCGCCGCAATTCCTCCGCCGAGGGCGCGCGGGGCGAAGCTTCGGCGCTCACGCGGCGTTCGCCAGGCGCAGAATCCGTCTCGCCGCTTCGACCGAGGCCGGCTCGCGCCCCACTTCGCGGGCGATCCGCACGACCCGCTCGACGAAGCGCGCGTTGGAGTCGGCGAGCTCCCCCTTGCGGTAGTAGATGTTGTCCTCGAAACCGACGCGCACGTGCCCGCCCATCGCGAGGGCGAGCGCCGCCATGCGCGTCTGGTGCCTCCCGATTCCCGCCACCGTCCAGGTGCAGCCGGCCGGGATCGAGCGCGCGAAGTGAAGCAGGTTCTCGGCCGTGGCGGCCGCCGAGCCGGGCACGCCCAGCACGAAGTCGAAGTGGAGCGGCGGGGAGAGCTCTCCCTTCGCGACGAGCGCGTCGGCCGTCGCGAGCATGCCGTCGTCGAAGATCTCGAGCTCCGGGGTGATGCCGTGGAGCCGGATCCTCGCGAGGATCGCCCGGATCGTCGGCAGCGGGTTCTCGAAGACGTCCTCGCCGAAGTTGCAGGTGCCGAGCGTCAGGGTCGCCATCTCGGGCGCGAGCTCGAGCGCCGCGATGCGCTCCTCGACCGACATGCCGCAGGCGCCGCCGGTCGAGAACTGCTGGAGGATCGGGCTGCGCGCCCGGATCGCCTTCGCGTAGGCGCGGAAGGTCTCGAGGTCCTGCGTGGGCGCTCCGTCGGGGCGGCGCCCGTGGATGTGCCCGATCGCGGCCCCCGCCTCGTGGGCGCGCCGGTACTCCTCGCCGACCTCGTCGGGCAGGAGCGGCAGATGGGGCTGCTGCTCCCGCGTGACCTCGGCGCCCACGCCGGCGACGGTGATGACGACCTCGTCGCTCATGCGCGGCGGGTCTGCTTGTCGAGCGGAACGACGCATGTCCCCGTCGCGCGGGCCACGACGACGGGCGGGTCGAGGCGGACGGCGGAGGAGCCGCCGGCGGGACCGGGCGTGACGATCTTGCGAGCCTCGAATCGCATCTCGCGGGACGTGCGCCCGCGCCGCACGAGCTCGGCCTCGACCTCGAGATAGTCGCCCGCGCCGACGGGCGCGAGGAAGTCCACGGACGAATACGCCCGAAGGAGGCCTTCGTCCCCGTCCAGACGAATCAGGAGCTCCGTCGCGGCGTCGCCGAAGAGCTTCAGAACGTAGGCGCCGTCCACCAGGCCGCCGCCGTAGTGCGCCTGCTCCGCCCCCACGCGCAGGCGCAGGACGGTCTTCTCGCCGGTCACTTCGCCTCCGCGCGGCGCCGCCCCGAGATCTCCTCGAGCAGGAAGGCCGCCACGCGGCCGGGGGTCGTGCCCGGCCCGAACCCGGCGTCGTAGCCGAGCTCCTTGGCGAGGGCGTGGTCGAGTCGCGCGCCCCCGGCCACGAGCACGACCGCGTCGCGGAGGCCTTCGGCCTCCAGCATGTCCACGAGGTCCGTCAGATGCCGGATGTGGATCTCGTTCTGCGTGACGGTGGCCGAGACGAGGATCGCGTCGGCGGCAGAATCGCGCGTGAGCCGGACGAGCCGCTCGACCGGCACCTGGGCGCCGAGGTTGCGCGCGTCGAAGCCCGCGTATCGCTCGAGCCCGTAGTCCCCGGCGAAGCCCTTCGGGTTGAAGATCGCGTCGATGCCGACCGTGTGGGCGTCGGACTCGAGCGCGCACCCCAGGACGACGAGGCGCCGCCCGAACCGCTTCGCGATCTCGGCGTCGATCTCCTCGCGCGTGTGCCGCGGGGCCTCCGCGTCGTCGGCCGAGATCGCCGTGGCGTCCACTTCGTGCACGGCCTTTCCATAGACGACGAAGAAGGTGAACTCCGGAGCGACCGGCTGCGCGAGCGTCACGTACGGGTCCCGGATCCCCATCTTCCCGGCGTAGCGTTTCGCCGCCTCGAGCGCGACCCCCGAATGGGGGAGCGGGAGCGTGAACGACACCTGCACGACGCCGTCGTTCCACTTGTCGCCGTACGGGCGGACCCGCGAGGCGTCGCGCGGCGTCGCACTCAAGGCGCCGCTCCGGCCGGTTCCCGGTCCCACGCTTCGCGGAACGGATTGGAGTACTCCGGGTGCCGCAAGAAAACGCCCTCGCGCCCCCGACCCCCCTCGCGGGGGCGCCGCGTGTCGGCGAAGATCCCGGCCGCGAGGGCCTGGAAGAGCCCGATCGAGGCGATCTGCGCGAGCAGGCGCTCGGCCTCCTCCAGCACTTCGCGGGCCCGCCGGACGATGAGGCCGTCCGGACGGAACCGGATCTCGTCGGCCAGGTGGCGGGCATTCGCCCGGAGCATGCGGGCCTGATCGATTGCGAGCCATCGGTCGGAGAGCAGCGGCGTGTGCAGGGCTTCCGTCAGCATGCCGAGGAGGTGAATGGACTGGCCGGTCGCGACCGACGTCAGGACGAAGAGCGCGTTCTGCTGATATCCGCGAAACACGTTCCCCGTCATGTGCTTGGTCGGCGGCATGTACTTCAGCGGCGAGTCCGGAAAGATCTCGCGGGCCGCCTGGGCCTGCGCGATCTCGTGGAGCAATCCGTCCTCGAGCGCCGGGTCGATCTCGAAGGCGTGGCCGAGGCCGATCTGCCAGGGCTCGAGGCCGGCGTCGAGCGCGAGCCGCTCGTTGATGAACTGCGACGCGAGGACCGCGGGCGCCTGCTCGACGGCGTCGGCGGTCGTCAGGTAGTTGTCCTCGCCCGTGTTGATCACGACCCCGGCGGCCGCGTTGATGCGCCGCGAGAAGTTCTGGTCGATCAATGTCCGGAAGGGGTTGATGTCGCGGAAGATGATCCCGTAGAGCGCGTCGTTCAGCATCATGTCGAGCCGCTCGAACGCCCCCATCGCCGCGATCTCGGGCATGCAGAGGCCGGAGCAGTAGTTGACGAGGCGGACGTAGCGGCCGATCTCGGGCTCGAGGCGGTCGAGCGCCGCGCGCATCAGCCGGAAGTTCTCCTGGGTGGCGAAGGTGCCGCCGAAGCCGCTCGTCGTCGCGCCGTACGGCACGTGGTCGAGCAGCGATTGCGCCGTCGAGCGGATCACCGCGATGCACTGCGCGCCGGCCCGCGCGGCGGCCTCCGCCTGCACGATGTCCTCGTAGATGTTGCCGGTCGCGACGATGGCGTAGAGGAGCGGCAGCTCCTCGGGGGGGTGGCTCGGCGAGGCGGCGCTCGCGCTCGGCGCGGTTGGCGGCGATCCGCGTCAGGGTCGCCGCGACGAGGGGTCGCACCGCCTCGCGCCAGCGCGGATGCTCGGAGAGCGAACGGGCCTCTCCCGGGTCGGAGAGGCGGCGAGCGGCTTCGTCCCGTGCCGTCCGCCCCGGCCGCGAGCGCGCTCCCGAGCCAGACGGCGGCCCCGCGCGAGAGCTTCCCGGCGGCCGAGAGCGCGTCGACGACGCGGTTCGGGATCGGGACCTCGTCGGCGTCGACACCGTCCACGCCCGAGCAGACGGAGCACCGTGCGCTCCGTCGAGACGGTCGTGAAGGACTCCGTCTCGCGGCGGACGCCCTCGGCGACCTGCGCGCGTGGCGGCGGCAGCGCTCGATCCGCTCGGGCGGAAGATCGAGTTTCGGGGTCATGGGACGCGGGGAGTATAACGGCGGGGCGTAGCGATGAGGGGGGGCCGAGGGGACGCGCCGGCGGTCGGCACCGGAGGTCGAATTTGGCGAAGGCTCTCCGGCGCGAAGTGGGATCGCCCTCCTCGCCATGCTGCTCGCATGCGCCGGCGACGCTCTCCGCCGCGGAGCCGCCGGAGGCCCCCCGCCGAAGCCCCCGCGCCGAAGCCGTCCATCCCGAAGGTCGTCGGCGCGGCACTCTGGAACGAAGCGAAGCGATACGGCTCGGACACTGCTGCCCTCGTCGTCGCGCCGTTCCACTGGGGAGCGCAGGACGGATGGAAGGCCGCGGGCGCCGCGGCGATGATCGGCGGCGCCTTCGCCGCGGACCGCGAGGTTTACGACGGCTTCGCGCGCAACCGCTCCGACTTCACCGACGGCGTCTCGAAGGCGACGACGTGGTTCGGCGGCGGCGGCGCCCTCGGCATCGCCGCCGCGCTGATCGGAGTCGGTCTCGCAGTCGAGAGCCCTGAGGTGCGCGACATGGGGCGCGATGCCCTCGAGGCCGCGGTCATTGCGGGGATGTTCACCAACTGGGTCATCAAGCCGACGGCGGGGCGCTATCGGCCGAGCGAGTCGAACGGAGAAACGATCTTCGACCCCTTCTCGGGCCACCGCTCGTTCACCTCGGGCCACGCGACGCAGGCCTTCGCCGTCGCCTCGGTGATCGCGATGCGCTCGCCCGGCTGGATCATCCCGACCGCCGCCTACGGCCTCGCCTTCGTCGTGGCGTGCGACCGGATCAACGACCGGGCGCACTTCGCGAGCGACGTCGTGGCGGGCGCCCTCTTCGCGACGGCGACGGGCAGGTTCCTGGTGCGGCGGCACCGGGCCGACGCCTCCGTCGAAACCGCGGCCGCCGAAGACGACGCTCGAAGTCGTCCCGATCCCCGACGGCGTCGCGCTCAGGGCGCGCTGGTAGAGACCGGCTCGCGCGTCAGATCGGCGACGAGGTCGTAGAGCGCCGCGCGCGGAAGGCGGGCGCCGAGCGCCTCGAAAAGCTCGCGCGCCGGGAGCGCCGGACGCCCGGGCGCCGCCGGGTTCGCGGTCACGGCGAGGAGCCGGGACGGGCGCTCGACGGCGAGCGTCGTTCCCCGGTCCGCGAGCGAGCGGCGCGCCCCGTCCGACAGGAAGATCGAGGCGAAGTCGCGGGCGAGGAGCACGTCGCCTCTTCCCGGCGGCCGCTCCCGGAGCGACTCGTCGGTCAGGGCCCCCTCGAAGCGGAGGACGGGGCGGCCGGGAGGGCGGCCCGGCGAGCTCGACGAGCTCGGCCGCGCTCGCCGCGCGCGAGAGGACCGCGTCGAGGCCCCGCCCCGCCGACATGCCCACGGCGAGCACGACGCCGTCCGCCACCCGCGCCGAGGCGAACGCGCGCCGGCCGAAAGCGCCGTCGAGGAGGACGATGCGCGCGCCGTGCCGCTCGAGCGCCGCGGCCGTCTCCGCTGTCTGCGACGCGGTGGCGGGACCCATGACTTCGATCTCCCCCTCGCTCTCGACGCGTCCGACCCGCACCGATCCGAAGCGGGTCGAGTAGGGGAGCGTCTCGAGCGGTACGACGGAAAGCGTCGCCGCGCGCGAAGGTGCTCTCGGCGGACGCGACGATCTGCCCGGGCCAGAGCCGGAAACGGGGCTTCGGTTCACCGGTCAGCGCGTCGAAGTCCTCGCCGTCGCGCCCGGCGGACGTCGCTCCCGCCGGCACGCCCGCGCGCCCGAGCCCCGCGAGCGCGGCGAGGAGAGCCGTGGTCTTTCCGGCGTTCTTGGCGAGACCGACGAAAGCGATGCGTCGCGCCCGCCGACTCGAGCAGCCGCCGCGTCAGGCTCTGGCGGCGGCACTCACGCCGCGGCACCGGAGAGCGCCGTGAACGCCGCGGCGAGTCTCGGGTGGCGGCGCAGGAGATCGAGCACCTCCTCGGCGTGGCCCGGGACGTAGCCGTTTCCGATCAGGAGCGTCCCCGGGTGCGCCACGCCCTCGGCCCCGAGCGCGGCCGCCGAGAACGAGGTCGCCATCCCGAAGAACAGGATCGTGCCGTCGTCGCGCGCGGCGAGAACGCTCGCCGTCTCGGTCCCCGGCGCGTTGACGGCGTTCACGACGAGGTGCGGCGAGCTCCCCGCGCGTCGCGTCGCGAACGGCGGCGTGCACGGCGACCGGGTCGCGGGCGTCGAGCGTGAAGACGGCGTCGGCGTAGCCGAGGCCGCGGGCCCGGCCCGAGGCCGCCTCGGAGGGATCGACGGCGAAAACGCGTCCGGCGGGGCCGACGGCGTCGCGCGCGGCCGCCAGGCACAGGAGCCCCGCTTTCCCCGCTCCGATCACGACGACGGTGTCGCCCGGGCGCGCCTGGCGCCGCACCGAAGCCGGAGCGCCGGCCACGTCGAACGCCGAGAGCGCGACCTCTTCCGGAAAGTCCTTCGGCATCCGGGCCCAGAGCGTGCGCTCGAAGAGGATCGCCGTGCCGTCGAGCTCGACCCGCTCCGAGGATCCGAAGACCCCGCGGATCCGCTCGATCGCGAGGGGTGTCAGCGTCAGGGAGACGAGCGACGCGATCCGCTCGCCGGGTCGGAGGTCGGCCGACGCCGGGTGCCGGGGCCCGACCTCCCGGACTTGACCGAGGAAGATCCCGCCGGAGCCGGTGACGGGGTTGTGCATCTTGCCGCGTTCGGCCACGATGCGGCGGACCTGCGACTCGACGGTCTCCCCGGTCGCCCGCTCGGCCTCGCGCATCTGCCGGAAGGAGGCGGAATCGATGTTGAGCGCCTCGACCGAGACCGCGATCTCGTTGTCGAACGCCCTCGGCGTCGCGTCCAGCCGGCGCGCCGCCTGCGGAAGCGCGCCGGGCGGATCGAGCGACCGGTGGATGCCGAGCGGGTGGGGCTCCATGGACCTCGGTCCCCCCGTCCCTACGGAACGAGCGCCACGATCCGAAGCGGGCCGCCCGATCCGCCGGCGATCTTCATCGGGAGCGCGACCACCCACGCCCCGGTCTCCGGAACACGCTCGAGGTTCGCCACGTTCTCGAAGGCCGGCACGTTGGCGGCCCCCGCGATCCGATGGACGGGAAAGTCCTTCGACGGCCCGTAGTCGATGCTCGCCGTGTCGAGCCCGATCGCGGCGACCCGGCGCTGCGAGATCAGGAGCCGCGCCGCCTCTTCTCCGAAGGACGGGAAGTGGAGGTTCGAGGCGTCTGCAGGCCGGTCGTCGCCGAGGTACCGCTTCCGATCGGGCCATCGGGCGCCCCAGCCGGTGCGCAGGAGCGCGATCGCGCCTTCCGGGACGCGGCCGTGCGACTCTTCCCAGGCCTCGACGTCCGCGGCGGAGAGGCGATAGTCGGCCGTCCCCGCGGCTTTCTCGCGCACGTCGATCACGACGGCCCGTGCAACGAGCCGCGAAAGAGGGATCGCGTCCGACGTGTCTCCCTCCCGGGAGAAGTGCCGCGGAGCGTCGAGGTGCGTCCCCCCGTGCTCGGGGGCGCAGAACGTGTTCGCGGCGTAGTACCAGCCGCCCGGCGTCTCGCCCGCCGAGAGCGTTTTCAGCTCGAAAGACGTCGGCGACGTCGGCCAGTAGATCGTCTCCGCGCCGAACGGGTGGGTCAGGTCCACGGGCGTGAGCGCCGCGAGGTCCGGACCGGCGGCCCGCGGCCCCGCCGCAACGACGGCCGCGAGCGCGGCGGCGGCGAGCACCGGGCTTCTTTTCGCGAATCTCATGGCGAGCTCCTTTCGATCACTCCGAAGCCGGCTCGCCCGGCGCTCCGGCCGCGCGGGCGACCTGCTCCGCCTTCACCGATTCGGGTTTGAATTTTCTCGCGGCGCCGATCATCTTCTCGAGCGTCGCGTCGAACGAGGGCATCGCTCCCTTGTGAAAGCGGAGCGGATTGATCCGCGCGACGACGAAGGCGCGCAGGTAGGGGCTCTCGAAGCCGCGCTCCTTCAGGCCCGCGATGGCCGCCGAGACCGCCTCCTCGAGCTCCGCGACGCGCGCCGCCCGCGCTTCCCGGATCGCCAGCGCGCGCGGTCGAGCGGCTCGGCCAGGAACTCGTCCACGCGCTTCAAGACCGGATGGTAGGCGCCGCCGGGAAACCGTCCGTTCTGCTCGTAGCAGACGCCGAGCGTCAGGAACGCCGGCTCCTCGAACTCGATCGCGTACTGGCGTCTCCGGCGCCGGGTCGCCCCGGCCGGCGAGGTCGCGCGCCATGCGGATCACCTCGAGGGCCTTCTCCCGCAGGTTGTGCGCCTTCTCGGTGTTGAGCGCGAGGATCTTGTACGCCACTTCGGTCTCGGGGACGACGAGCGCCACGATCGACTTCGCGCCGAGGCGCCGCATGGCGGTCAGCCGGTGGTTGCCGTTCGGCGTCCAGTAGCTGCCCCTCGGCCGTGCGGACGACGATGATCGGGTCGAGGAACCGCCCGAGCGCGTCGAGCACCGAGCCGAGCGCTTCCGACGTGCGCCTCCGAGAGGTCGCGCTGGAACGGGGTCGGCTCGACCGTTCGATCGGCAGCGCGGCGAGGAGCTGCCAGTGGCCGCCGAGCGGGTCGCGGAAGAGGGAGAGCGGCAGCCCGCCGTCCGCCTGGACGGCCGTCTGGAGCGCGGCCGCCCGGGGATCCGGGGAGCCCTCGGTCAGCTCCGTCGCGGCGAGCCCGCGCGAGGCGGCCTCGGCGCTCTTCTTCTTTCGCTTTCGCGGGGGCATGGCGTCGGCTCCGGGCGAGACGGACTCTACATCGGCGGGCGGACGTCCTCGGCTCTCGCGGCGGCCGTCGCCGGGTCGAGGATCAGGACGAGAAGCGTCCGGTCGTCCTCGAGCGGGGTGGCTCCGACGTGCGCCGCGACCTCCGCGAGCACCGCGCGGATCAGTTCGTCCGCGGATTTCGCCCAGTCGCGCGCGAGGAGGGCCTCGAACCGCTCGTAGCCCCAGGGCTCGTCCGCGGCGTCGGCGGCTTCGACGACGCCGTCGGTGAAGAAGACGACCGGTCGCCGGGCTCGAAGGCGATAGTCCCGCGACGGGATAGGTGGCCGGCCGCTCCGGGCAGGAGGCCGATCGGCAGGGCGGGCAGCGCCAGGCGCTCGACGCGGCCGCCGGAGCCGACCCGGTAGGGAGCCGGATGTCCGGCGTTGGTCAGCGTGCCGATTCGCCGGCCGGCGTCGTAGGCGAAGAACGCGAGCGTCGTGTAGAGGCGCCGCTCGGGGTTGCGCGTGCGCGCGGTGCGGCGGCCGAGGCGCGTGAAGGCCTCCGGCGCCGGCACGCCGAGCTCGACGAAGCTCGCCATCGTCGCGCGGGCGGCGGCGGCGAGCAGTCCCGTCGGGCAGGCCGTGGCCGGAGACGTCGCCGATCGCGACGGCGGTCCGGCCGTCGGGCATCGGGAGGATGTCGTAGAAGTCGCCGCCCAGGTCCGCGGCCGGCTCGAAATGGGCGGTCGCCTGGAACCCCTTCCAGCTCGCGCCCGACTCGGGCAGGAAGCTCTCCTGGATCGCCCGGGCCACGGCGAGCTCCGCCTCGAGCTTCTCCTTGCGCGCGGTCTCGACGAGGAGCCTCTGGATCGAGCCCGGCCATCCCGTCGAAGGAGCGGGCGAGGTCGCCGATCTGGTCGCGCGATTTCGAGTTCACGCGCACGGAGAAATCGCCGTGGCGCGATCGCCTGCGCCGCCCGCGTCAGGCGGTTGACGTTGCGCACGATCGAGCCGACGAGGCCGAAGGCGATCGCGAGCGCGACGAGGTAGACGCAGAGCAGGGCCGCCGCGAGGACGAGGAGCACGATGCGCACGACCCGCTTCAATTCGGGAACCCCCTGGGCCGACAGCTGCGAAAGGAGGAGCGCGGGAGAGGTGCGGGCGAGGAACGCCACGACGGGGCCGCTCGGATCCTTTCTTCCCGACGACGGCGACGGCCCGATCCACGTAGACGCCGGCGAGAATGCTCTTCCCCCAGACGTTCTTCGGGACTGCCGGCGGATGGCGCGGCGAGACGAACCGCGCCGCCAGGTCCGGTTTCGGATCGCGGTTCCGGTTGACGCGAATCTGATAGCCGGTCGGGGACTTCTCCTCGGCGCCGACCTCGACGGCGACGTCCCACTCGGTTCGGTCGGCGAGCCTCTGGAGATAGGGCGCCGAGCGGTCGCCGATCGGAAGGAGGCGGACCACCGAGCCCTTCGCGCCTTCGGTCCGGATCCCGATCCAGACTCGGCCGTCGCCCACGACGGGGTGCGGCGCCTCGAGCTCGCGGGCCCAGGCGGCCTCGTCCCCGACGCTCAACCAGTCGACCTCGGAGGAGGTGACGCGCCCGTTTCGATCGAGGGTGACGCGGGGCACGTCGGCCCCCTCGGCGCGGGCGATCTCCGCCAGATTGTCGACCTCGCTCCGCAGCCGGGTGGCGATGTACTGGTGGGAGAGGAGGAACCCGAGACAGGCGAAGAGCGCCGCCAGCAGCGGGATCGGCACGATTCCGATCAGGAAGTAGGAGAACGCCAGCCGCAGCGCCAGGCGGTGGACCACGACCGACCAGGAGGCGCGCGCGACGCGCCAGAGGAGGAGGGGGCCCGCGGTCCAGGCGGCGAGGACGGCCAGCGTGCCGAGGCCCCCCAGCCGATCGGAAGGGCCGTCGATCGCGACGAGGACGATCGCGACGACGAAGAGCGCCAGATAGACCCAGGTCGATTTTCGGAGCTTCACTGCGAGCGCGATCTTATCGGCGCCGGACGGCCTCCGGCGATTCGATACAATCGTTCCGGTCGATGACCTTCCCTCGCCAGCTTGCGCTCCTCCTGCCCTCGGCTTTTCTCCTCGGCGCGCTTTGCTTCCTGCTGACGCACGGGCGGGGCGACCCGGGATTCGCGGCCCATCCGTTCCTCGAGCGCCTCCTCGGCCCCTCGGCCGCGAAGGCCACGCCCGAGATCCGGTATCTCGCCCAGTCGGGCCTGATCTTTCTCCCGGCCTACGCCGCCGCGCTCCTCTTCGTGTGGGGCGTGCGCGTGGCCGAGGGCGCGCTCTTCGGCCGCGTCGCCACCCGCGCGCCCGGCGCCTACCGCCGCTCGTTTGAGGCCGTCTTCCCGCTCCTCTATCTCGCCGCGAGCGCCGCTCTGCTCCTCTGGGCCGACCGGGCCATGGCGCGGCTGGCGCCCGAAGCCCTCGTCGCGCCGGCGCTGACGGCGCTCGCCCCGTTCGCCGCGGGGGCGGTGGCGCTGCCTGCCGGCGGCGCTCCTCGCGGCGCCGCTGGCGCTGCGGAGCCGGGCGGGGGAGGCGTGAGCGCGCCGTCGCGTCCGATCGTCGTCCTCGACTTCGGCTCTCAGTACACGCAGCTGATCGCCCGCCGGATCCGCGAGGCGCGCGTCTTCTCCGTCGTGCTGCCCGGGACCGCGAGCGAGGAGCAGATCCGAAAGTGGAACCCGGCCGGCCTCGTCCTCTCCGGGGGACCGCGGAGCGTCTACGAGCCGGGGGCGCCGCTCCCCGCGGCGGATCCGCTCGCCTTCGCCGTGCCCGCGCTCGGCGTCTGCTACGGGATGCAGTGGATGGCGCACGCGTGGGGAGGGAAGCTCTCGGCGGATGCGTCGGGCCGCGAGTACGGGCGCGCCGACGGCGCGCGTCGAGCCGGACTCGGAGCTCTTCGCCGGACTCGAGCCCGAGCAGATCGTCTGGATGAGCCACGGCGACTCGATCTCCGCGCCGCCCCCGGGGTTCCGGGTGATCGCCTCGACGCCCGGCAGCCCGATCGCCGGTTTCGAGAACCCGGGTCGGCGGCTCTACGCCCTGCAGTTCCATCCCGAGGTCCGCCACACCGTGCACGGGGCGGCGATCCTCGAGAACTTCCTCTTCCGGATCTGCGGCGCGCGCCCCGACTGGACGATGGCTTCCTTCCGCGCCGAGAAGGTCGCGGCGATCCGCGCCCAGGCCCCCGCCGGAGCGGTGATCTGCGCCCTGTCGGGCGGGGTCGACTCCTCGGTCACGGCGATCCTCCTGCGCGAGGCTCTCGGCGACCGCGTCCACCCGATCCTCGTGGACCACGGCCTCATGCGGGCGCACGAGCGGCGGGAGGTGGAAGACGCCTTCCGGCGGCTCGGCATCGAGATCCGCGCCGTGGACGCTTCGGACCTCTTTCTGTCGCGGCTCGAGGGCGTGGCCGATCCCGAGGAGAAGCGCCGCATCATCGGGCGCACGTTCATCGAGGTCTTCGAGCGGGAGGCGCGCTCGATCCCCGGGGCGAAGTACCTCGCGCAGGGGACGCTCTACCCGGACGTGATCGAATCGGTCTCGATCCAGGGCCCCTCCGCCGTCATCAAGACGCATCACAACGTCGGCGGACTCCCCGAGAAGCTCGGCCTCGAGCTGATCGAGCCGGTTCGCGAGCTCTTCAAGGACGAGGTGCGGCGAGCTCGGCGCCGAGCTCGGGCTCCCGCAGGAGTTCCTGACCCGGCATCCGTTTCCGGGGCCGGGCCTCGCAGTGCGGATCCCCGGCGAGGTGACCCGCGAGAAGGTCGCGATCCTCCAGAAAGCCGACGAGATCGTGCTCGAGGAGATCCGGGCGGCCGGCCTCTACGACGCGATCTCGCAGGCCTTCGCGGTGCTCCTGCCGGTGCGGTCGGTCGGCGTGATGGGCGACGAGCGTACCCACGACTACGTCCTCGCGGTGCGGGCGGTCCAGACGACCGACTTCATGACGGCCGACTGGTTCCGCATGCCGCACGAGGTCCTCGACGCGATCGCCGCGCGGGTGACGCGGCAGGTCCGCGGCATCAACCGCGTCGTCTACGACGTCACCTCGAAGCCGCCGGCGACCATCGAGTGGGAGTGAAGCACTATATCAGAATTGGAATAGTGCCCGAAGGCGTCAGCGCTTCGGCGTGATCGCCTTCTTCACTTCCTCTTCGGTCTTCTTCGCTGCGTCGGACACCTCGTGACCGGCCTGCTGGGCCGCCGCTTTGGCGGCTTCGCCCGTCTCTTTCGCCGCGTCCGACACCTGCTTGCCAGCCTGCTCGGCCGCGGCCTTGGCGGCGTCGCCCGTCTCCTTCGCCGCGTCCTTCACGGCCTCCGCGCCCTTCTCGGCCGCTTCCTTCGCGGCGTCGGCGGCTTCGTGCGCCGCGTCGGCGGCCTTCTCCGACGAGGACTTCCCGCAGCCCGCGGCGACGAGGGCGCCGACGGCCACGACGGCAAGACAGGCAACGATCCCGGACTCCCGGTCTTTCGCATCATCTTCTCCTCTCGAAATCTTTCGGACGTCTTCTCGGCTTCTACCACGAGGCGTCCCTCCGGGGCCGGCCGCCTCAGAGCACGGTCGAGTGTCTTCCCGACGGCTTCGAGGCCCTCGCGGAGCGCTCCGGCGATCCGCCGAGCGACAGTGCGGAAGTGGGAGGGCAGCCCGAAGAACTCCCCGGGGACGACCGCCACGCCTTCCCGCTCGAAGAGCTCTCGCGCGAAGGGCGTCGCGCTCTCGACCGTCCCGGAACCGCGGGAAGGCGAGCGACGCCGCGAACGGGGCGCACTCGAGTCGGCCGCCACGCGCCGAGCGACTCGCGCGCCCGACGCCGATTCGGATCGAGGATCGCGCGGGCCCGGGCCTCGAGCGCGTCGAGGTTCCGGAAGGCCGCGAGCGCGAGCCGCTCGGCCGGCAGCGGGCCCGAGACGTCCACGACGTCGCGCGCACGCCGGATCCGGCGGGTGGCGTCCGGCGAGGCGAGCGTCCAGCCGCAGCGCAGCGACGCGAGGCCGTACGACTTGGTCAGGCTGTTCGACGGAGAGGAACACGGGGGAGACGGCGCGGCCGGGCGCCGGACGGTCTTCGAAGACGCGTCTCCCGATAGACCTCGTCGACGAGCACGGGCACGCCGGTCGCTCCGCCACGCGGGCGAGATCGGCGAGGTCTTCGCTCCGCGGGCCAGGACGCCCGAGGGGTTGTGCGGGTTCGACACGATGACGAGCTTCGTCTTCTCCGGGGTCAGGGCGGCCTCGACCGCGGCCGGGCGTCGAGCGCGAAGCCCTCCTCGAAGCGGCGATCGAAGAAACGGGCCCGCGCTCCGAGGAGCCGGCCGCGGCCAGCAGCGGATCGTAGCACGGGCCTCTCGATGACGACGTCGTCCCCGACGTCGAGGAGGGCGACGGCGAGCCGAGGAAGTTGGCGCCCGGAGCATCCGCCCGCGGTGGCGACGTGATCGCTTCCGACGCCGAAACGCGCCGCGATCGCTTCGAGGAGAGGCGGGTATCCGTCGGGACTCTCTCCCGGAGACGTCGACGCGTCCGCGCGCCCCGGGAGCTCCCGATCGTGCAGGCGAGCAGGTTCGAACCCGGCCAGGTCGATGCGCGGGCGGGGCCGCGTCTTCGCCCATCCATGTAGGGGCGCGGGAGGGATCACGCCGCGCTCCCTTGCGCCGCCCGGCGCCGCGCGAAGAAGAGGTAGACGGGCAGGCCCGCAGCAGGAGCGCGATCGCCGACGAGCGGACCGGGACGGGTTCGGCGGATCGCGCTCGCGACGGCGAGGGCCGCGGCGCGCGAGGAAGAGCGCCGGGAACCAGGGTATCCGGGCGTCCGGAAGCATCAGCTCGCCGCGGGACTCGACGGGAATCCGCCGCCGGAAGACGAAGACGGCGCGCGACCGTCAGGCCGAAGAAGATCCAGTCGGCGAAGACGACCGAGTCGACGAGGTCTCCGTACGTGCCGGTCAGGACGAGCAGGATCCGCCCAGGCGGCCTGGAGCACGATCGCGAGCGCCGGAGTCTGGAAGCGGGGATGGAGGCGCGCCAGCGAGGGGAAGAAGAGGCCGTCGCGCGCCATCGCGTAGTAGATGCGCGTCTGCGCGAGCAGCGTCAGGTCGAGGAAGCCGAACGCGGAGATCGCGATCGCGGCCGCGATCAGCCGGTCGGCCCCCGGACCGAAGAGGCGGCGCGACGGCGTCGGCCGCCGGCGTCGGCGTCGCGGCCAGCCCGTGCCGCGTCCGAGCGCCCGCAGGTAGACGACGTTGACCGCGAGGTAGATCACGATGACGATGACCGTGCCGGCGACGAGCGCCCGGGGCAGCGTCGCGGCGCGGGTCCCGCATCTCTTCGGCGACAGGTTGACGGACTGCCATCCGCCGTAGGCGAAGAGGATCGGGACGAGCGCCGCGCCGAACGCCGCGACGCCGGCGAGCGCCCGGGGCCGGGAGCGGCCGGCGCCGCCGCCGGGATGGCGGGAGCGCGCCGCAGGAGGAGCCCCCCGAGGATCAGGGCCGCGAGCGCGCCACTTTCAGCAGCGACCAGCACGTTCAGCAGACGGCTCCCCGGCTTGACTCCGAGGTAGTTGACGGCCGCCACGACCGCGATCGACGCCGCGGCCGATCGCGGCGGAGCGCCGGTTCGCGAGAGCCAGCAGGCGCAGCGCGTACTGGGCGAACGTGATCGCGACCGCGGCCAACCCGCCCCCCTGGATCATGAGGAGGGAGGCCCACCCGAAGAGGAAAGCGACGACCGGATGGTAGGCCTCGCGCAGGTAGACGTACTCGCCCCCCGCGCGCGGGAAGAGGGTCGCGAGCTCGGCGAACGCGAACGCCCCCGCCAGCGCGATCGCGCCGCCGGCGATCCAGCGCCGAGAGCACGACGGCCCGAAGTCGGCAGCCTCTGCGCGACGACCGAGGGATGATGAAGATTCCCGAGCCGATGATCCCGCCGACGACGACCATCGTCGCGTCGAAGGCGCCGAGGGCGCGGCGGAAAGACATGTGGAGGGGGACATAGCGCCGGGGGAGAGGGGATTCAGGATCTGGGATTCGGATCTAGGATTGCAGGAACCAGACTCCGAAAGTTTTCTTACCCTGAATCCCGAATCCCGAATCCTGAATCCCGACTCCGATTTCCTCTACAATCGAAACTCGTGCCCGGCGACTTCGTCCATCTCCATCTCCACTCGCCAGTACTCGCTTCTCGACGGGGCCAATCGCCTGCCGGAGCTCTGCCGCCGCGTGGCCGACCTCGGGATGCCGGCCGTCGCCGTCACGGACCACGGCAACATGTTCGGGGCTTTCGCCTTCTACCACGAGGCGGTCAAGAACGGCGTGCGACCGATCATCGGGGTCGAGGCCTACATCGCGCCCGGGAGACCGGCGGGACCGCGAGATGCAGGCCGCGAGCGAGTCGGGCGAGGGCTACGCCTATCACCTGACGATCCTGGCGGCCACGCAGACCGGCTACCGGAACCTCGTGCGCCTCGTGTCGGAGGCGTACTTGACCGGCTTCTACCATCGGCCGCGCATGGACAAGGCGCTGCTCGCGCGAGCACGCCGAGGGCCTGATCGGCCTCTCGGGTTGCCTCAAGGGGGAAGTCGCCGGGGCCCTCTCGCGCGGCAACTTCGCGGCCGGGAAGACGGGCCTTCCTCGAGTACGAGGAGATCTTCGGCAAGGGCAACTTCTTCGTCGAGCTCATGGACCACGGCCTGCCGCAGCAGACGGCGATCCTGCCGGACTTGCTCCGCCTGTCGCTCGAGACGGGAGCCCCGGCGGTGGCGACCAACGACAGCCACTATCTGCGGCGCGACGACGCCTTCGCGCACGAGGTCCTCCTCTGCATCGGCATGGGCAAGACGCTCGAAGACGAGCGGCGGATGCGCTTCTACAACGACGAGTTCTACGTGAAGGAGCCCGGACGAGATGCGCGCGCGATTCCGCTCCTGGAGCGAGGAGGCCGTCCCGAACTCGGTCGCGATCGCCGAGCGCTGCGCCGTGTCGCTCGACCCCGAGGGCCTTCACCTCCCGACGTTCGCCGCCCCGCCCGGCCAGACCCCGGCGGAGTACTTCGAGGCGCTCGCCCGCGAAGGCCTCGAGCGGCGCCTGACCGAGGTGCCCCTCGCGGTGCCCGTCGAGAAGTACCGGGAGCGTCTGGAATACGAGATCGGCGTCGTCGAGAAGATGGGGTTCCCCTCCTACTTCCTGATCGTCTCGGACTTCATCCGATACGCCCGCGAGCGCGGGATCTCGGTCGGGCCCGGGCGCGGGAGCGCCGCCGGCTCGATCGTCTCCTGGGCCCTGCGCATCACGGAGATCGACCCGCTCCGCTACGACCTGCTCTTCGAGAGGTTCCTGAATCCCGAGCGGATCTCGATGCCCGACATCGACATCGACTTCTGCCAGGCGCGCCGCGGCGGAGGTGATCGACTACGTGACGAAGAAGTACGGCCGCGAGAACGTCGCGCAGATCGTGACGTTCTCGCAGCTGAAGCCGAAGCTCGCGGTGCGCGACGTGGCGCGCGTCCTCTCGCTGCCCGTCGCCGTCGGGGACCGCATCGCCAAGCTCGTCCCGGACGGCCCCGAGGTCACGTTCGACCGGGCCTTGAAGGAGTCGCCGGGGCTGAAGGAGTTGATCGCCTCCGACGAGTCGGTCGCCAAAGTCGTCCGGATCGCCGAGCGGCTCGAGGGGCTCTCCCGTCACGCCGGGATGCACGCCGCGGGCGTCGTCATCGCGCCCCGCCCGATCACGGACTACCTCCCGCTCTATCGCACGAACAAGGACGAGATCACGACCCAGTTCGACATGAACGCCGTCGAGAAGATGGGTCTCTTGAAGATCGACTTCCTGGGCCTCATCACGCTCGACGTCCTCGACGCGACGAAGGCGGCGCTCGAGGAGCGGACGGGAGAGCGCCTCGATCTCGACCAGCTCCCCTAGACGACGAGAAGACCTACGAGCTCTTCCGGTCGGGGAAGACGGCCTGCGTCTTCCAGTTCGACTCTTCGGGGATGCGCGACCTCCTGCGGCGCGCGCGAAGCCGCGGGTCTTCGCGGATCTGGCGGCCTTGAACGCGCTCTACCGCCCGGGGGCGCTCGACGCCGGCACGGTCGAGGAGTACGTGCGCCGGAGAAACGGCACGAGTCGCGTTTCGTACCCGCTCCCGGAGCTCGAGCCCATCCTCGCGGAGACCCTCGGCATCCTCGTCTACCAGGAGCAGGTCATGCGGATCGCCTCGACCGTCGCCGGCTACTCGCTCGCCGAGGCGGATTTGCTGCGCAAGGCGATCGGCAAGAAGAAGAAGGAGATCATGCTGGCGGAGGGGGAGAAGTTCATCCGCCGCGCGATCGAGCACGGGACGCCGAAGAAGAAGGCGCAGGAGCTCTGGTCGCTGATCGAGCCCTTCGCCCGCTACGGCTTCAACAAGTCGCACGCCGTGGCCTACGCGCTGGTCGCCTACAAGACGGCCTACCTCAAGGCGCACCACCCGGTGGATTTCCTCGCCGCGACCCTCTCGGCCGAGATCGGCTCGACCGACGGGATCGTGAAAGTCATCGGGGACTGCGTCGAGATGGGGATACCCGGTGCTCCCCCCCGACATCAACGAGTCGAGCCGAGAACTTCACGGCCGTCGGGGCAGCGATCCGATTCGGGCTCGCGGCGGTCAAGGGGGTCGGCGAGGCGGCGGCGGAGGCGATCCTCGCCGAGCGCCGGCGCAGGGGCCGTTTCGCCTCGTTCACCGACTTCGCGCTACCGCCTGGAGTCGCACCTCGTCAACCGGCGCACGTTCGACGCCCTGATCTCGGCCGGCGCGTTCGACTCCCTCGGGCCGGGGGCGGGCGACACTCGCGGCCGGCGCCGAGAGCGTGCTCGCGGCCGCGGCGCGGCGGCGCGGGAAGACGCCGCCATGGGGCAGTCCACCCTCTTCGCCGGCCCGGGCCCCGAGGGCGGCCCGCCCGCCGACGATTTCCCGGACGTCCCCGAGTGGTCGCTGGACGAGCGCCTGAAAGGGGAGAAGGAAGTCCTCGGCTTCTACGTGACGGGCCATCCCCTCGCGCGCCACGCGGAGGAGATCGCGCGCTTCGCCGACACGAGGGTCTCCGAGCTCGCCGTCGCGGCTCGACCAGTCGGTGCGCATCGCGGGCGTCCTGACGCAGCTGAAGAAGCAGAAGATCAAGAAGGGCATGAACGAGGGCAAGACGATGCTGAAGGCCGTGCTCGAAGACACGACCGGGAGCGTTCCCGTCTGCGATCTTCGCGAGCCTCTACGAGAAGGTCGGCGGCTGGATCGCGGCGGACCTGCCGGTCCTGGTCGGCGCGACGGTCCGGGAGTCGGGACCCGTCGATCGAGCTGACCGTCCAGGACGTCGCGCCGCTCGAGGGCCTCCGCGAGCGGCGCGCCCGCGAGATCGAGATCCGGGTCAACCTGGCGCTCGCCGACGAAGGGGTCATCGCGCGACTGCGCGAGAGCCTGGCCTCGTATCCCGGCACGACGCCCGTCTCGATCCGCCTCTTCCGGCCCGGCGAGTTCGAAGCGCGGCTGAAGGCGGCGGACTCGATCCGGGTCGCGCCCTCGCCCCGGCTGACGAGCGAGATCCGGGCGCTCGCGGGCGAGGATTCGGTTCAGTACGTCTTCGACTGAGGGCCGGACCACGAGGCGCCGATCCCGGCGCGCCCGCGCCCGGCGGCCGTCCCTCGCGGCGGGAGTCCGGCTCTCGCGCCTGCCCGCGTCGACCCGGGACGCGGCGGCGCGCGCCGCGGAGCTCGCGCGCGCGCTCGGGCATCCCGCTCTTCCTCGCCGGCGGCGCCGTGCGCGACCTGATGCTCCGGCGCGCCGTGCGAGACGTGGATCTCGTCGTCGAAGGGGACGCGATCGCTTTCGCGCGCCGGCTCGCAGCGAGCCTCGGCGTCCCGTGGCGCGAACATCTCCGGTTCGGGACCGCGACGCTCGCGCTCTCCGACGGGGCGCGCCTCGACGTCGCGTCGGCCCGCGCCGAGAACTACGCGCATCCCGGCGCGCTTCCCCGCGTGCGCCCGGGCGGCCTCGACGAGGACCTCGCGCGGCGCGACTTCACCGTCAACGCGATGGCGGTCTCCCTCTCGCCCGGGCCGCCGCGCCTCCTCGATCCGCACGGCGGCCGCGCGACCTCGAGCGCGGCGTCCTGCGGATGCTCCACGCCGCGTCGC
This sequence comes from uncultured Acidobacteriota bacterium, assembly GCA_963707935.1. Classification (GTDB taxonomy): domain Bacteria; phylum Acidobacteriota; class Thermoanaerobaculia; order UBA5066; family Gp7-AA6; genus DATBFU01. The sequence continues at coordinate 980,174 of CAVPRN010000005.1, forward strand.
CCCGCGACGACCCGACGCGCGCTTTCCGCGCGGTCCTCTACGCCAACCGCCTCGGCTTCCGCATCGAGCGGGAGACGCGGCGTTGGATCGGCGAGGCGCTCGCGGTCCGGCGCCTTCGAGCGCATCTCGGGAGACCGGCTGCGCCGCGAGCTCGTCGCGCATCCTCTCGGAACCCGGGCGCGGGGAGGGCGCTCGCGCGAATGGCCGGTCGCCTCGGGCTCGTGCCGGCCGTGCATCCGGCCCTGCCGCGACGACGCCGCGGCCCGCGCGCGGCTGCGCCGGACGGAGCGCCTCGCGGAAGGCGACCGGCGGGACGCCGGCTGGTTCGCGTATCTGCTCGTCTGGGCCTCGACGCTCGACGGGCGGGAGGCGGCGTCCCTCGCCGCGCGCCTGAATCTTCCGAAGGGAGAGGCCGGCGCACTCGAGCGCTTTCCGCGGGCTCGCCCGCCGGCGCTCCCGACGGGCGATCCCCTGCTCGCTCTCCGCGGAGAGAGCGCCTCGCGCTCGAGGCCGTCCGCCCGGCCGCCGCGCGGCTCCCGCCTCGGAGCCCGCCGTGCGGGGAAGGGACCTCGTCGCCGCGGGCGTGCCTCCCGGGCCGGCGATCGGCCGGGCGCTCTGCGCGGCGGCGCGGGCCGCGCTCCGCTCCGGGCGCATCGGGCCCGAGGCCGAGCTCGCCTACGCGCTCGCGGCCGCTCGAGGGCGGCGGGAGCCGTGAGGACCCGCGCCGCGGCGGCGGCCCTCCTCCTCCTTCTCGCGTCGGCGCGCGCGCGCGCCTCCGACGCCCGCCCCGACCTTCTGCGCGGAGTGGGTCGAGCAGACGCGCGACGGATACGAGCGCCTGACGCTCTTCGCGGACCGCAACGTCGTCTGGAAGCGCGAATCTCGCGTCCTCGCCGCAGATGAAGCGCCGCCGCCTCGGCGAAGAGGAGGCGAAGTTCTACTGCGACTACTTCCGCAGCGAGGAGATCTGGTCGGGGCCCGAGGATCTGAGGAGCGGCATGACCGGCGACCTCATCAAGCAGTCGCGTCGTCACGCTGGCGCGTCCCGACGGGTCGCGCAGGCAGGTCCGTTTCGACGAGCTCTCGGCCCTGACCCCCGAGACGGCGGCGCTGCGCTCGTCGCTCGAAGGCCTGCGCGCCACGTTCTCGGCGCCGCTTGCGCCCGCTTCCCGCTTCACGGGAGACAACCTCCCGCCGGGGACGGTCTTGAAGCGCTTCGACGGCGTGCTCTTTCGCGTCAAGCGGATCGACCTCGCCAAGGGGGTCGTCGAGATCGAGGGGCTGCGCGAGCCCTACTCGGAGTTTCGCAAAATCGAAGACCTGCGCTACCTCTTCTACGCGCCGGAGAACCGTTGACGGGGCGGCCCACCCGAGAGAGAAGGGGAGGGGGGCTTCGGATCGCGGCGGGCCGGTGGAAGGGGCGGCGGCTCGAAGTCCCGGCCGGAGCGCGGCCCACGAGCGGGCGCGCGCGGGAAGCCCTCTTCGACATCCTGCAGAAGCGCCTGCCCTCGGCGCGCCTTCTCGACCTCTACGCCGGAAGCGGCGCCGTCGGCCTCGAGGCCGCCTCGCGCGGCGCCGCGCGTTCGGTGCTCGTCGAGCCTTCCGCCGCCGCGCTCGATCGAAACGTCGCGAAGCTCGCGCCCCCTGCGGGAGCGATCGAAGTCCTGAGACTCGACGCGGAGGCGGCGCTTCGGGAGCTCGCGCGGCGAGAGGAGCGCTTCGAGATCGTCTTCGCCGATCCGCCCTACGCGGGCGGCGGCCTTCGGACGGTCCTGGACGCGGCCGCGCGGCTCCTGACGGAGGCCGGGGTCCTCGTCGTGCAATCGGACGCCGGCGTCGGGCCGCCCGAGCCCCCGGCCGGCCTGCGGCGGGTCGGGGCGCGGGAGTACGGCCGTAACGTCTTCTGGTTCCTCGAGCGGGAGGAGAGCCCTTCGCCGCTCGCCCGCCGCCGCGGCGCTTTTTGACCCCATCCCCTTCGAAATGCTACCCTTCGCGGTCTCGTAGTCGCACCCCTGGCATCTCTACCAGAGGAGTCCCAATGCTCCAGAACGGCCGGCACTACTTCACTTCCGAATCGGTGACCGAGGGACATCCGGACAAGATCGCGGACCAGATCTCCGACGCGATCCTGGACGCCGTGCTCCGGGACGACCCGACGGGGCGCGTCGCCTGCGAGACCCTCGTGACCACGGGTCTCGCGTTCATCGCGGGCGAGATCTCGACGAAGACCTACGTGGACTTCCCCTCCGTCGTCCGGCACACGATCAAGGAGATCGGCTACACGCGCGCCAAGTTCGGCTTCGACTACGAGACCTGCGCCGTCATCTCGTCGATCGATCCGCAGTCCCCCGACATTGCACAGGGCGTGGACACCGGCGGCGCCGGCGACCAGGGACTGATGTTCGGCTACGCGGTCCGGGAGACCGAGGAGCTGATGCCGCTGCCCCTGACGCTCGCGCACCGGCTGGTCCAGCGCCTCTCGGAGGCGCGCCGCCGCGGGGAGATGGACTTCCTGCGGCCCGACGGCAAGTCGCAGGTCACCGTCGAGTACGAGGGGAGCCGGCCGGTCGCCGTCGAGACCGTCGTCGTCTCGACCCAGCACGCCGAGGCCATGAAGCATTCGGAGCTGCGCGAGGCGATCATCGAGGAGATCATCAAGCCCGCGATTCCGCCGGGGCTCCTCACCCCGAAGACCAAGTACCACGTCAATCCGACCGGCCGCTTCGTCGTCGGCGGTCCGCAGGGAGACGCGGGTCTGACGGGGCGCAAGATCATCGTGGACACCTACGGCGGGAGCGCCCCCCACGGCGGCGGCGCCTTTTCGGGGAAGGACCCCACGAAGGTCGACCGCTCCGCGGCCTACATGGCCCGCTACGTCGCCAAGAACCTCGTCGCCGCGGGGCTCGCCGAGCGGGCCTTGATCCAGCTCGCGTACGCGATCGGCGTCGCGGACCCGGTCTCGGTGCACGTCGAGACGTACGGAACCGGCCGCATCCCCGAGGAGAAGATGGTCGACGCTCGTGCGCGACCATTTCGCGCTGACCCCGCGAGGCATCATCGAGAGCCTCGACCTGCGCCGCCCGATCTACAAGCAGACGGCGGCCTTCGGCCACTTCGGGCGCCGGCTGCCGGACTTCACGTGGGAGCGGACGGACAAGGCCGAAGTCCTGGCCCGGGCGGCGGGAGTCGAGCCCGTCCGTGACGGTGTCCCGATGAGCCGGATCGAAGCCGCCGCGCACGACGTCCGCGACCTTTCGCTCGCCGAGAAGGGGAAGCTGCGCATCGAGTGGGCCGACCGCACGATGCCGGTGCTCCGGCAGATCCGGGAGCGTTTCGCGAAGGAGAAACCGCTTTCCGGCGTGCGGCTCTCCGCGTGCCTCCACGTGACGACCGAGACGGCGAACCTCGCGCGCACGCTGACGGCCGGAGGCGCCGACCTGCTGCTCTGCGCCTCGAACCCCCTCTCCACCCAGGACGACGTCGCGGCCTCGCTCGTCGCGGACGACGGGATCTCGGTCTACGCGATCAAGGGGGAAGATCATCGCGACCTACTACGACCACATTCGCGCCGCGCTCGCGCATCGGCCGAACCTGACGATGGACGACGGCGCGGATCTCGTCTCCTCGCTCCTCTTCCTCGCGCTCGGCAAGGATCAGGACCTCGATCCGGTCGTCCGGGAATGGGCGAAGGGACTCTCCGCCTCCGAGCGCAAGGAGCTTCTCGACGGGATCGTGGGCGGCACCGAGGAGACGACCACCGGGGTCATCCGGCTGCGCGCGATGGAGAAGTCGGGCGTGCTCCGCTTCCCGGTCGTCGCCGTCAACGAGGCGAAGACGAAGCACCTCTTCGACAACCGGTATGGCACCGGGCAATCCACTCTGGACGGGATCGTGCGCGCCACGAACCTCCTGATCGCGGGCTTAAACGTCGTGGTCGCGGGATACGGCTGGTGCGGCCGCGGCGTCGCCATGCGGGCCCGCGGGCTCGGCGCGAACGTGATCGTGACGGAGATCGATCCGACCCGGGCGATCGAGGCGCTCTTCGACGGCCACCGGGTTCTTCCGATGGAGGAAGCGGCCCGGGTCGGGGACATCTTCGTGACGGTGACCGGCAACAAGGGGATCCTCCGCCACGAGCACTTCCGCGCGATGAAGGACGGCGCCGTCGTGAGCAACTCGGGGCACTTCAACGTCGAGATCGACATCCCGGCCCTCGAGTCCCTGTCTCGCGGCCGCCGCCGGATTCGGGAGTTCGTCGAGGAGTTCACGCTCCCGGACGGGCGCCGGATCTTCCTGCTGGGCGACGGCCGACTGATCAACCTCGCGGCCGCCGAGGGTCACCCGGCGTCCGTGATGGACATGTCTTTCGCCAATCAGGCCCTCGCGGCCGAGTACATGGTCCGGAATCACGCCTCCCTCGAGAAGCGCGTCTACGCGGTCCCGGAAGCGATCGATCGCGAGATCGCTCGCCTGAAGCTCGAGTCGATGGGCACCGCGATCGACCGCCCGACTCCCGAGCAGGAGCGGTACATGAGCTCCTGGGAAGAGGGGACCTGACGCGGCGCTTCTTCCTCGTTCTGTGGCTGGCCGCGTCGGCGGCGGGAGCGCAGGAGCCGCTGCGCGTCGGAGAGATTCGGGTCCAGAGCCTGGACGTCTTCTCGCCCGAGGAGGAGCGCCGGGGATGGGTCTATCGGCTCGCGGACGCCCTCCACGTCGAAACGCAGACCGCCGTGATCCGGCGATTCCTGCTGTTCCGCGAAGGGGACGCGTACGACCCGGAGCGCCTGGCGCAGACCGAGCGGAACCTCCGCGCGCTGACGTTCCTGAAGTCCGCCCGGGTGACCGCCGGTGAGCCGCACGACGGTGTCGTGGACGTCGAGGTCACGACCCAGGACGCCTGGACGACGAAGCTCGAGCTGCACCTTGGAAGCGGCGGGGGGGAGACGCGCTGGGCGGCCGGCGTCACCGAGTCGAACCTCCTCGGCCTCGGCAAGGAGCTCGGCTTCCTCTACGACGAGGATGTCGAGCGCACCAACCGGCTGATCGAGTTCCGCGACCCCGCCCTGTTCGGGGCCTACTGGTCCGGGGCTTTCCTGTACGCCGACAACTCGGACGGAAGCCGCCGCGCGGTGCGCGTCGCCCGGCCTTTCGTCTCGACGTTCGATCGTCTGTCGGCCGAAGCGCTCTGGGACAAGAACTGGACGCAGGAGCGGATCTACAGCTCCGGAGTCATCGAATCGGAGTACACGCGGAGGCACCAGCAGGTCCTCGCGAGCTGGGGGCTCGCGGTCTGGCCGGGGGCCTTTCGGGCCCGGAGGCTCACGGCGGGGATCGACTTCTTCCAGGACGATTTCATGCATTTGCCCGAACGCCCCGACGACGCGCTCCCGTCGTCGCGGGACTACCGCTACGTCTTCGTCGGCTGGGAGGACACAGCGAGCGACTTCGTGACCACGAACTACGTGGACAAGGCCGAGCGGGTCGAGGACTTCAATCTCGGAGCCCGCTTTGTCGTGCAGGCCGGGGTCTCCCCGGCCGCCTTCGGAGCCCCTTCGACGACCTTCGCCGTGTCGGGAGAGACCTCGCGGGGCTGGCGCCTGTCGCCCGCCGCCTTCCTGCGCGGCGAGGCCGCGTTCCGGACGAGGCTCGACGGGGGAGCGCAGAACGCGATCTTGTCGGGCGCGCTCACGTTCGTCTGGAAGCACCCGACGCCGCTCGCGCAGACGACCGTGGTCGCGCCTCGAAGTCGATCGAGGCTGGCACCTCGACCAGGATGTCCAGTTCTTCGCCGACGGCGACCACGGCCTGCGGGGTTACCGGCTCTACGCGTTCGAAGGAGACCGGCGGATCGTGCTGAACGTCGAGCACCGGATCTTCTCGGGGACCGAGATCCTGCAGCTCTTCTCGCTCGGGGCCGTCGTCTTCGTCGACACGGGCACGGCGGTCCCGCGGGACCAGCCGCTCAAGTTCTCTTCGCTCCGGACCGACGCGGGGCTCGGGATTCGGGTCGCGATCTCCCGCGCGGCAACCAATCCGATCCTGCGCCTCGACTGCGCCTACGCGTTCGAATTCCGACCCGCTCGGCCGGCGCGGTTGGCTCGTCTCCTTCTCGAGCGGGCAGGCGTTCTAGCGAGGCGAGCCCAGTACCAGCGACCCGCAGTCCCCATACTCCCGGCTCGCCTCGGAAGAGAGGGTTCAAGGCAGCCCGGCGAGGGGAGTCGCGAGGACGCCGGCCGAGCTTGGGACATCGTCCTACGTCCGGAGCTTCACGAGCAGGAGAGCCGCCGCGGTCGCCGAAGACGACGTTGGGAGACCAGGCGGCGAGCAGGGGAGGCAGCGCCCCGACGGATCCCAGCCGGGCGAAGAGCTCCGTCAGAACCAGGAAGCGCCATGCCGAGGGCGAGGCCGAGGCCGATGCCGGCGAGCGCGCCGCGCCTTCCGATCCGGAAGGCGAAGGGGAGGGCGAGGAGCGCCATGAGCGGGACAGGAGCATCGGCCTCGAGAGCCGTTCGGCGAGCGTCGTCTCGAGGGATTCGGTCGGGTAGCCGGACCGCGACAGGCGCCGGGCGTAGCGCTGGAGCTCGCGGTAGCGCATCTGCGCCGGCGGCCGGCTCTCGGCGCGGAAGACCGCCGGAGCGTCTCCCGACACGCTCCTTTCGGAGAAGGTCTCGTAGGACGATCTCCTGCGCGCCGTCGAAGGCTCGAGTCCATCCCTCCCGGAACGTCCAGGCCCGGCCATCCCAATCGGCCCGGCGCGCGGCCGTGCGCCGGAGGAGCCGGAAGTCGGCGGAGAACTCGAAGACCGAAGGGGAGAGGAGAAGCGTCGGCCTCCCGGGGGGGCCTTCCTCCCGGTGCCAGATGCGCCCGGCCGAGTCGTAGTGCCAGTCGCGCTCAGCCGATGCGGCGAGGCCCGCAGTCCGGGGCGCGGCCACGCAGCACGTTGCGATACCGGGTCTCGTCTCGCGCGGCCTCGGGCAGGACGCGCTCCGACAGCCAGAACGAGGCGACCGCCGCGGCGAGCGCGGTGACCAGAATCGGCGCGCCCAGCCGGTAGCGGGATATCCCGCTCGCGCGGCAGGCGGTGTCCTCGCTGTGGCGCACGAAGGCGCCGATCGTCAGAAGCGCGGCCACGAGCACGACGAAGGGCGCCGCCTGCGAGGCGACCGAGAGGAGGAAGCTCCGGTAGTACCCGGAGATGGCGCTGGCGGGAGGGTGATTGCGGAGGATCTCGTCGGACTGGTCGGCGTAGTCGACGACGACCGAGACGAGCAGCACGGAGAGGAGCACGAGGGCCAGGGCCGAGAAGAAGCGCGCGAGCACGTAGCGGTCGAGGATCGCCGGAAACCGGAGAAACCCGCCGAAGCGAGGCGCGTCGGGGCGTCTGCCGGCGGGGCGCCTCGTCGGCCGGCGCCGACGGCCGGCGCGGCCGCGCGAGACCGGGCCACGCGCCGCCGGCGCGGCGGCGCGCGAGGAGGAGCAGCAGCCCGAGCGCCAGCAGGCCCAGGTCCGGCAGCCAGATCGCGAGGCCGGATGGGAGCGCTCCGCTCGCTGCCCACGACTCGCCGCTCGAGAGCAGGACGTAGTAGACGACGAGGATGGCGAGGGAGAGGGCGAAGGAGCTGCCGCGGCCCCCGCGCCGCGAGGTCTCCGCGAGCGGGATGCCGACGAAGGCGAAGGCGACGCAGGCGAACGGGATCGCGAATTTCTTGTGGATCTCGACCCAGGCGAGCCGATAGAGCTCGGGCGAGGAGGTCTCCCGGGCCCGCCGCGCGGACACGGCGAGCTCGGAGAGCGACTGGGCCCGGAGCCCCTTCTCCGGATGGGATCCCGAGGAGGACTCGGGCGCCAGGGTCGAAAAGAGAATGCGCTGCGCCCGGTTCGAGCTGACGCGGTACCGGGAGGAATCGACCGGCGAGTACTCGTGGACCGTCGAAAGGTCGAGGTCGAGCCAGAGGCGGTTCTCCTCGACGGAGAGGGCGCCGCGGCGCGCCAGGATCGTCTGATTGCGGTCCGGGGAAAACCCCTCCTCGCCCACGGACAGAAAAACCCCCTCGAGCGCGCGCCCCTCCTCTCCCGTGCGGTCGAAGAAGAGGGTCACGCCGGGGCGCGGCTCCCGGAAGGTCCGGGGCGACACGAGGCTCACGACCGACGTCGCGGCCAGCCGCGCCATGGAGCGGATCAGCAGCTCGTTCGAGCGGGGCAGGACCACGTCGTAGAGCCCGAAGACCAGGAGGGCCAGGCCCGCCGCCGCCGCCAGCAGCGGCCGCCGGACCGCCGCGGGGGGGACACCGCAGCTCCGCATTGCGACGATCTCCGAATCGCTCGCGAGCCGGCCCACGCCGACGAGCACGCCCAGGAGAAACGCCATGGGGATCGTCAGCACGACGATCCAGGGGACCGAGAGCAGAAGCATCCAGGCGACCTCGCGGCCCGTCGCGTTCCGGCGGACGAAGAGATCCGTCAGCAGGAAGAGCGTTCGCAGCAGGAGCAGAAACGTGTACGCCGCGAATCCCAGGAGGAACGGCGCCCACGCCTCTCGAAGGACGGCCCGGGAGAGCAGGCGCATGCGGCGATAGTCGGCGGGGAGGGGCCCGCAGTCAACAGGAGGCGCGGAGCGCGGGCTCCCCGGAGATATTCGCTATGTCCGATAAGATATATTATGTAAAGTCGCAAACAAGACCTCCCTTCCACCGCGTTATGCAAAGTCCGCCGGTGAAAGCCGGGAAACTCTGCCGAGGGCCGCGGACTTTACATAACGCGAAGGGATAGGGCACGGAGGGTACGGGAATTCCACGCCGGCAGGAGGTACTCGACCATCGTCACGACGCGCACTCGCTTCTCGATCTGCGCCTCTCCCCAAAGCCCCGGCCCCTCGTCTCGCGGGAGGATCTCGAAGAGACCCTGCGCCGCCCTCCGGATGCCGCCGAGCTCGCTCCCCGGATCCCGCGCGAACCGGGTGGCCGCCTCCCGGGGCGCGGGCGGCCGTTTCGGCGATCATCGCCGGCTCGACCTCGTTCAACTTCGTGAGGAGCAACGTCCGCTCCGAGCCCTCGTCATCAGCCGCGCGTCGAGAGGACGACTCCCTGGCGAACGAGATTGCCGATCCTCAGGCTGGCATCGACAACCCGGTCGGGGTTGCCGCTGCGCGCGAGAAGCGTCGTCTCGAGAGCACGACCGCATCTTCTCGGCGCTCCCGCGATCGCCAGGGTGCCCGCGATCCAGCCGCCCGATCGGTTGACGCCCGGCTCCCCGGGAGTCACGGCGGGTTCACCGGCCTCGGGAGACTTTGATCTCGCCTGACTCGAGCTTGCGCAGGACGTCGCGCAGGGCATCGATGAGCTCGGCCTTGTCGACGCGTGCCTTGACGAAGGAGAGGTTCAGCTTGAACGGGGCTCCCTTCGGCTTCCAGACGAACTGAAAGTGGCGGGCCTTCCTCCCCTCTCCCTTCTCCTGTTTCTTCGTCGCGCGCAGATCGTCGCGGGTCGAGCCGGAGGCGACGCGCTCGATCGCGTCCTCCATCGCGTCGCGATCGTCGAGCCTCGCGATCTCGAGAAGCACCGATCGCGCTTCGATGTCGGCGCGCCGACATTTCTCTCGCAGGTCTTCCGGGATCTCGAGGAGCGAGAGCGCCTCGGTGATCGAGACGCGCGACTTTCCGACCGCGTCCGCGATCTTCTGCTGCGTGTAGCTCGGCTCGCGCGCGAGCGTCGCGTAGCCTTCGGCTTCCTCGAACGGGTGCAGATCCTTGCGGTGGAGGTTCTCGATGAGGGCGAGCTCCGTCATCTCGGGGTCGGTGACCTCGAGCTCGATGCAGGGCACCTCGGTCAGCCCCGCCTCGATCGCCGCGCGGAGACGGCGCTCGCCGGCGATGATCGTGGAGCGGCCGTCGGAGCCCGGCCGCACGAGCAGCGGCTCCAGGATCCCCTTGGCCTCGATCGAGCGGACGAGCTCGGAGAGGTCCCCCACGTTCGTCCGCGGCTGGTCCGGGATTCGTGTCGATCTCCTCGATCGGGATCCAGCGCCCGAGCGAGGCACCGAAACGCTCCGAGAGCGCCTCGACGAAGTGCGAGTCGTGACGCATGCGCGCCTGCTGCGGCAGACCTCCGCTTCTTAGACACGCGACAGGACCTCCTCGGAGAGCGAGTAGTACTCGGCCGCGCCGCTCGACCGGGGCGCGTAGCTGAAGATCGACTCCTGGTGCGCCGGGCTCTCCTCCAGCCGCACGCTCTTGGAGATCGTCGTCTTGAAGACCTTCTCGCCGAAGACCGTTGCGATCTGCTTGTAGACGTCCTTGCCGAGGACGGTGCGGCGGTCGTGGAGCGTGATGACGACCCCGAGGATGCGCAGGTGCGGGTTCGGCCGCGCCTTGATCTTGTCGATCGTTTCGAGCAGGTCGTCGGTCCCCTCGAGGGCGAAGTAGGAGGACTGGATCGGGATCAGGACGTGGCTCGACGCCACCATCGCGTTGACCGTGATCATCCCGAGGGTCGGCGGCGTGTCGATCAGGACCGCGTCGTACCGGCGCCGCACCGAGTCGATCTTGTCCCGAAGGCGGAAGTGCCCGTCGAACTCGCCCAGAAGCTTCGACTCGATCTTGGCCAGCGAGATGCGGGCCGGCGCGATGTCGAGGTTTGCGAAACCGGACGGCCGAATGACGTCCCGGAAGGCGACCTCGGGATCGGTCAGGACCTCGTACATCGACTTCTCGACCGACTTGCGGTCGAGGTACGACATCGTGCTGTTGGCCTGGGGGTCGAGGTCGATCAGAAGGGTCTTCATCCCCTTCTGCGCGAGGGCCGCGGCGAGATTGATCGCCGTGGTCGTCTTCCCGACTCCCCCCTTCTGGTTGGTGACGGAGATGATCACGAATCCGGAGTGTATGCCGTGAGGCTTCGCGAAGCGAGCGCGCGGCGGCCGAGAGATCACATCTTGTATTTTCCGAGCTCCTCGGGATTCACTTCCTCGAGCCACTTCTTCAGTCGCTCGGGATCGGGCTCCCCCGACTCCGAGCGGAGGCTCTTGCTCTTCTCGAGGACCTCCTTCTCGACGAAGATCTCGGCGCGGGAGCGGAGCGCCAGGGCGATCGCGTCGCTCGGCCGGCTGTCGATCTCGAGCCGGCTGTCGCCGCGGACGAGGTGAATCCTGGCGTAGAAGGTGTTGTCCTTGAGGTCGTTGATCACGACGCGCTCGACCCGCGTGTCGAGCTCGGCGAGGACGTTCTTCAGGAGGTCGTGGGTCATCGGGCGCGGGGTCGAGACCTTCTCCATCTCGAGCGCGATGGCGTTGGCCTCGAAGAGGCCGACCCAGATCGGCAGGAAGAGGCCGTCCCCCTTGTCCCGCAGGATGACGACCGGCATGTTCGAAACCGGGTCCATGAGGAGCCCCTTGATCTCCATACGGACTAGCGCCATGGCGAACCCCTCCCGCGGCGACTCGCATCGGACTGCCAGGAGCGAGTTCGGAAGCCCGCGGACGATCCGGACCCGCGCGTAGGAGCCGGGATCGAGCCCGGGGCCGGACGGCAGGTGCACGATGCGGTGGCAGGCCGTTCGGCCGCGGCTCTTCCCCTTCCGGTCCTCCCCCTCGATCAGGACCTCGAACTGCCTCCCCTCGAGTCCGCGGTTGACGTCCGTCTGGATCTCGTCCTGGAGCGCGAGGAGCCTCGAGAGGCGCTCGGAGGAGACCGCCTCCGGGACCTCCTGGCGGTCACCCCACCGCGCCGCGGCCGTCCCCGGGCGGGGCGAGTACCGAAACGCGAAGAGGCTCTCGAAGCGAATCTCTCGCACGAGATCGAGGGTCGCCCGGAAGTCCTCCTCCGTCTCCCCCGGAAACCCGACGATGAAGTCGGAGGAGAGCGCGAGCGCCGGGAACCGCGGCGCGCACCCGGCGGACGATCTCCCGGTAGGTCGCCGCGTCGTAGCGGCGCTTCATCCGATAGAGCACGCGGTCGGAGCCCGACTGCGCCGGCAGGTGCAGATACGGCGCCACGGGCATGCCCGAGGCGAGGGCCTCGATCATCGGATCGTCCACGAATCGCGGGTGCGAGGTCAGGAAGCGCAGCCGGCGGATGCCCTCGACGCGGGAAGCCCGGCGAGAGGAGCTCTCCCAGGCCGAACCCCTCCTCCGGGTCTCGGTATGCGTTGACCGTCTGGCCGAGAAGGGTCACCTCCGTGTAGCCCTTCCCCGCGAGCTCGGAGACTTCTTCCAGGACCTCGGAGCTCGCCCGGCTCCGCTCCCGGCCGCGGGTGAAGGGGACGATGCAGAACGTGCAGAACTGGTCGCAACCCTCGATGACGGTCACGTAGGCCTGGAAGGCCGACCCGCGTGAGATCTGCCGGAACTGGTACACCGGCGACTCGACCGGCAGATCGAAGGAGAGGAAGCGGCGCCGCTCCCGGCGGACCCGCTCGACGGCTTCGGAGACCTGCTCGACCTGTCCGGTGCCGAGCACGAAGTCGACCCAGGGCGCTCTCTCCAGGATCGCTTCCTTCTCGACCTGCGCCACGCAGCCCGTCACGCCAATGACGAGATCGGGCCGATCGGCCTTGCGGGCCCCGAGCACGCCGAGCGCGCTGTAGACTTTGTCGACGGCCTTCTCCCGCACGGCGCAAGTGTTCAAGATCAGGACATCGGCCTCCGCGGAGCCGGCCGCGCGCGAAAGGCCCAGAGCCTCGAGCTTCCCCGCCATTCGTTCTCCGTCGAGAACGTTCATCTGACAGCCCCAGGTCTCGACGTGGTAGCGGCCCGGGAGAGGCGAGCAAGTCCCTTCGCTTCTGTCAGTTGCGAGAGATGGAAGCACGTTCATTCGCGGATCCATCCCGGCAGGGCCCCCGCCTTGCGCGCCTTTTCCGGCAGGTCGGCCAGATCCTTCTCGGCTTCCTCGAGCTCGCGGCGCGCCGTCTCGAGCTCTTCCCGCTTCTTGTCCCAGCGCGGGCTTGATGACGTTGTCCCGATAGAGCCCGTCGTCCCAGGAGTAGAAATCGTTCTCGAGCTTGCGGTTCTCGGCCTCGAGCTGCGAGACGCCGTCTCGCGCCTGCGTGACGCGCTCCCGCGCCCGGCGGGCCGTCTCGCGCCATCGCGCTTCTTCCGCCTGGCTCTCCGGCTCGGGGGTCGGAGCCGGCTCGGGAGTCTCCACCCGGGCCGACGGGGTCCGAACGGCGCTGCCCGGCTGGGCGGGGCCGTGGGTCGGGCCCTTCCACGTGGTCAGACGGCCGCGATTGGGATCGGTGACGAGCGTCTGGTTCGTGATGGCGACCCCGGGGCGCGGCGTGGCCTTGCCCTGCTTGCTCTCCGAGGCCGCGCGCACGACGTCCTGGAGCGACTGCCCGCGCTGCCCCGGGGCGACGGGGGTGGCGGGCGCCCTCCCGAAGCCGCCCGAGAGGCGGGGCGCGGCTGTCGGCGTCGAGGTCGCGGTGGGCTCGGCGCCGGTCGAAGCGAAGGCGAGCGCGGAGCCGAGGACCGCGGCCGCGAAGGGACGTCTCATGGCGCCGTCGTCCCCTCGCGCCCGTAGTCGTCCTCCAGACGAACGACGTCGTCGAGCTCGGGGGAAGAGACCTCCACGAGGTCGCAGCCCGTCTCGGCGCGCATCCGATGCCGGACTCCCGGCCGGATCCGGTAGGAGTCCCCCGGCCGGAGCCGGGACTCGGTCAGCACGCCGTCCACTTCCACCAGAAGGTACACCTCGCCCGAGAGAACGTACAGCGTCTCGTCTTTTCTTTCGTGGTACTGGAGCGAGAGCTTGTGCCCCGGCTCGATGTGCAGGATCTTGCCCGCGTAGCGCTCGTTCTCCGCGAACACGATCTCGTGCCCCCAGGGCTTCGGCACGCGCCTCACGACTTCCCTCGAAGCCACCGCTCCGCCTCCGCCGCGTCCGGCGGACGACAGCGCCTTCTCCGCGAGCACGGCCGCCCGTGCGACATCCATCTGCCCGACCTGCTCCTTGACGGCCCCGATCGCGACCGGCGTCACGGAGAGCTCGGTCAAGCCGACGCCGAGCAGGAAGGTGATGCCGAGGGGATCCGAGGCCATCTCCCCGCACACCGCCACCGGCCGCTCGTTCGCGCGCCCGGCGGAGGCGACCATCCGGATCATGCGCAGGATCGCGGGATGGAGCGGCTGATAGAGCGCGGCGACGTCCGGGTTCGCCCGGTCGACGGCGAGCCCGTACTGCGCGAGATCGTTCGTTCCGATCGAGAAGAAGTCGGCTTCCGGCGCGAGCTCCGCCGCGAGGAGCGCGGCCGACGGGACCTCGATCATCACGCCGGTGGAGGGGGGGCGCGGGAGGCCCGTTCTCTCGGCGGCCCGCGCGATGTGCCGCCGGGCCGCCCGCACCTCCGAGAGCGAAGTCACCATCGGGAGCAGGATGCGCAGCTCCCCTTTCCGCGAGGCGAGGCACAGGGCCTCGAGCTGCGCGTCGAAGAGCTCCGGATGCGCCAGGCAGTAGCGGAGCCCGCGGAGCCCGAGCGCCGGGTTCTCTCCGTGGACCGGTCCGATCCCCTTCTCGCCGCCGAGATCGTAGGTCCGCACGACGACCGGATGGGGTCGGGCCGCCTCGAGCAGCCGCTCGTAGGCGGCGCGCTGCTCTTCGACGCCGGGAACGGCCGGGGCGGCCTTCAGATAGAGGAACTCGGACCGGAAGAGCCCGACGCCCTCGGCGTGGTATCGGTCGAGCGCCGGGACCTCCTCGAGAAGCTCCAGGTTCGCGCGCACCGTCACGTGCACGCCGTCGCGCGTGACGGCCGCGCGCGCCGTGCGGGCGCGCAGCCGGCGCTGCTTGTCGCGGCGCCTCTCGGGCCCGCAGCAGGCCCTTTCGCAGCCGCTCCTTCGAAGGGAAGATGTCGACGGTGCCCCGGTCCGCGTCCACGACGATCGGCCGGTCGGCGGAGACGGCGCCGCAGAGCCCCGGGACGCCGACGATGGCCGGCATCCCGAAGGATCGCGCAATGATCGTCGCGTGCGACGTGGGTCCTCCCCGCTCGAGGGCGATCGCGCGCACGCGGCGGGGATCGAGTCGGGCCGCCTCGGCCGGCGAGAGCTCGTCGGCCACGAGGATCGAGCCGCGCGGGAACTCGCGGCCGATGCGCTCCGCGCCGCCGGCGAGCTGGTGGGCGATCTCCCGGGCCACGTCGGAAATGTCGGCCGCGCGTTCGCGGAGCGCGCTCGATTCCGCGGTCTCGAGCCGCCGAGCGAACTCCTGGGCGGCGCCCGAGAGCGCCCACTCGGCGTTGACGCGGTCCCGGCGGACCCGCTCCGCCACCGACGAGAGGAACGTCTCGTCGCCGGCGATGAGCGCGTGCGCTTCGAGGATCGCCGCCACCTCCGACCCGATGCCTTCGCCGGCCTCGGCCGAGTGGCCGCGCAGCGCCTCCGCGGCTCGGCGCGCCGCCCGGCGGAAGCGCCGCTCCTCCTCTTCGAACTCGTCGGGAGAGACCGCTCGGCGGAACGTCGGCGTCCCGTCGAAGCGCACGACGACCGCGCGCCCGACCGCGACACCGGGAGAGACGGAAAGGCCCTGAAGCATTGGTGATTGGTGATTTGCGATTTGTGATTAGCGATCTGTGGTTGGTGATCCGGGCCTTCAATCACCAATCATCAGTCACCAATCACCAATCACCAATCCTCCTCAATCCCCCTCGTCGAAGCTGCGGGACACGAGATCCTCCACCGCGGCGAGGGCGTCCGCCTCGTCTTCGCCGCTGACCGAAACGACGATGCGCGTGCCCTGCGACGCGGCGAGGAGCAGGATCCCGAGAATGCTCTTCCCGTCGACCTCTTCGCCGTTCTTGCGGACCTTCACGGCCGACTTGAACCGGCTGGCGGTCTGCACGAATTTGGCCGCTGCCCGGGCGTGCAGCCCGAGCCGGTTGCGGATCGCGAGCTCCCGCTCGATCACACGGCGACCCTACGAGGAGGAGGGGTCGTACGACCCTCCCCCGCCGCCGCCCTCGCTCGCCGTCGGCACCGACAACTCCTCGGCGAGGAGGTCCGAAGCGACGGAGATCGAGCGCTGGCCCCGGTCGCGCGTGAGGCGGGCGATCTCCGCCACCGAACGGGAGCCCTCCTGAAGGGCGGTGCACTTCAAGACCATCGGCAGGTTGACGCCGGTGACGATCTCGACGCGGTCTCGCTCCAGGAACGAGAGCGTCAGATTCGTCGGAGTTCCCCCGAACATGTCCGTGAGGATCACGGCCCCTTCCCCCTCGTCCGCGCGCCCGAGCGCCTCGCGGATCCGCTCGCGGGCGTCCTCTCCCGTCTCTTTCCAGTCGAGCGCCAACGCGTGGAGACGCCCGACGCCGGGCTGAATCGTTTCGGCCGCAGCCTTCAGCTCTTCGGCCAGGCGGCCGTGGGTGACCAGGAGGATTCCGATCATCGGGGCTGCGATTCTAGCCCGACCGCGGCGTCCCGCCGCCCTCACTCGCGGGTCGCGTCCCGGTGCGACGTCCGCACGGGAAAGCCCTTCTTCTTGAGGACTTCCGCGAGCCTCTCGGCGATGTAGACGGACCGGTGCTTCCCTCCGGTGCACCCGATCCCGATCGAGAGGTAGCTCTTGTGCTCCTTCTCGTAGCGTGGCAGCAGGTAGTCGAGCATCTCGGTCAGGTGGGCCAGGAACGCCTCGGTCTCCGGGTCCTTCTCGATGTAGGCCGCGACCGCCGGATCGAGGCCGGTCTTCCCCTTGAGCTCGGGCACGAAGTTCGGATTCGCGAGGAACCGCACGTCGAACAGGAGGTCCACGTCGTGCGGGACGCCGAACTTGTAGCCGAACGAGGTGGTGGACACCACCATGCGGGCGCGGCTCGGGTCTCCGACGAACGTCTTCTGGATGACCGAGCGCAGCTCGTGGACGGTCAGTGCCGTGGTGTCCACGACGACGTCCGCAACCGCCCGCACGTCCTTCAGCATCTCGCGCTCGTTGCGCAGCGCCGCGAGGAGCGACGTGTCGCCCGCGAGCGGGTGGGGCCGGCGCGTTTCGGAGAAACGTCGGATCAGAGACTCCTCCGAGGCGTCGAGAAAGAGGAGCCTCGTGCCGGGGCAGCGCCGGCGTACGCGCGACAGGATCTCCGGGAAGCGGCCGGCGAAGCCGGGATTGCGGACGTCCAGGATGACGCCGACGAGCCGCGCGGTCACGTGATCGAGGAGCGGCTCGACCAGTTCGAGCGGCAGGTTGTCGACGCAGAAGTACCCCATGTCTTCCAGGCACTTGTTGACGTAGCTCTTTCCCGAACCGGACAGCCCCGTCACGATCACGAGGCTCTCGGGCACCGCGGGGACGGGAGCCGGCGCGCTCATGGGGCCGCCCGCCTCATCCCTTGCGCAGCGCCGGCGAGATCGCGTTTCGCGCGATCTGCTCGTCCACCTTCAGGGCGAACTCCTTCGCCGCGTCGTACCCCTGCTGTTTCAGGAGCTCGTTGCGCGCGGCGATTTCGATCAGGAGCGCGAGATTGCGCCCGGAGGCCACGGGGAGCGTCAGGAAGGGTCGGGGACGGTCCGAGGATCGAGTAGCTCTGGCCGTCGAGACCGAGGCGGTCGTACTTCTTGGCCGGGTCCCAGCGTTCGAGCTCGATGACGAGCTCGATCGACTTCGAGGCGCGCACCGCGGAGACGCCGAAGAGGTTCTTGATGTTGATGATGCCGATCCCGCGCAGCTCCATGTGGTAGCGGATCATGTCCGCCGCGCGACCCACGAGCGAGCCGTTCGGGTACTTCCGGATCTCCACGACGTCGTCCGCGACGAGCCGGTGTCCCCGCGCGATCAGGTCGAGCGCGCATTCGCTCTTGCCGATGCCCGAGTCGCCGATGAGGAGCACCCCCATCCCGTAGACGTCCACGAGCACGCCGTGCACGGGTCGTGGACGGCGCGAGGACGTCCTCGAGCACCTGCGTGATCGCCTGGATGACGACGGAGGTCGTCTGGCTCGACACGAGCAGCGGCACCTCTTCCGACCGGCACTCGCGCGCCAGGTCCTCCGGCACCTGCTGTCCTTTGGTGACCACGAATGCGGCCACAGGGAGCCGGCAGATGGCCGCGATGCGCTCGCGCCGCACGTCCGGAGGCATCGTGTCGAGATAGTGGAGCTCGCTCTCCCCGAGGATCTGGATGCGCCCCGGCTTGATGAAGGCGAGAAAGCCGGCGAACGCGAGGCCCGGCCGCTGGATGCGGCCCCAGGAGACCGGCCGCGAGAAGCCGGACTCCCCCGCCACCGTGCGCAGGCCCAGGTCGGCGAGCGAAGGCGCGCGCAGGATCTCCGCGGTCAGCCGGGCCGTGCGCGCCGCCGCCTCGACCGGGCTCATGCGGTGGCGGCGGCCGAAGCGGAGGATCCCGCCTCCGCTTCCCGGAGCGCGCGGAGGACGTCGTCGGCGGAGGTCGAGCGCCGGAGTTCGTCGATCAGGCCCGGCGTCCTCGCCAGGCGCGTCAGTCGGGCGAGCGCCTGGAGGTGCAGCGCCGGCTCGTCGCGCGGCGACAGGAGCAGGAAGAGCACGGTGATCGGGATCCCGTCGGCCGCGCCGAAGTCGATCCCGAGATCCGAGAGCCCGAGGGCCACGACCACCCCGTGCAGTCCCTCGACGCGGCAGTGCGGGAACGCGATCCCGCCCCCCATGCCGGTGCAGCCGTCCCGCTCGCGCTTCGAAAGCCGCTCGGCGAGCGCGGGCGCGTCGCGGAACGACGCCGGCCGCCGGCGAGGTGCTCCGACATCTCGACGAGGGCGCCCGCGAGCGTGCGCTCCCGGAGATCGGAGGAAGACGAGCCGCGGGTCCACGAGCCCGGGAGGGAAGCTCGAGCTCACGGGCGCTCCGGTCGGGACGGAGTCAGCATTCCGGCACGATCAGCCCGAAGTCTCCGTCCCGCCTCTTGTAGAGGACGCAGATCTTCTCGTTGGAGGAGTCGCGGAACACGAGGAACTCCTGGCCGGAGCTCTCGATGCCGAGCGCCGCCTCTTCGACGCTCATCGGCTTGATCGGCAGACGGTCGGTCCGCACGATGTGGCTCCCGTCGCCCCCCGGGGCCCGAGGGCTCGCGATCGTCCGGCCGGACAACACGTCCATGCGCCAGGCGGCAGCGGGCGCGCGGTGTTTCCGGTCGCGCCGCTTCTCCGTATCGCGCTTGGCCTGCGCGTCGATCTTCTCGAAGGCGGCGGCGACCGCCGCGCGCGGATCCGCCGTCTCCTCCTGCGCCTTCCAGCGGCGGCGCCGGTGCGTGGCGATGACCTCCGCGCCGAATCGGTGCTTCTCGTGCGAGAGCACGACACGCACCCGCGCCGGGCCGCCGAGGTGCCGCTCGAGCCTCTGCGCGCGCTCCTCGGCGAGCTCCTTCAGGGAAGAAGTCACTTCGACGTTGCGACCCGTGCACTCGACCGCCATCGTTCCTCCTCCGTTCAGAAGCTCTGTTTGCGCTGGGACGAGGAGGGGATTCGGAGCTCCTCCCGATACTTGGCCACGGTCCGGCGGGCGATCTGGATTCCTTCGGCCCTCAGCCGCTGCATGATCCGGGCATCCGAGTGGGGCCGGCGCGAATCTTCCTCCGCGATGATCCGGGAGATCTTGCTCTTGATCGACAGCGAGGAGACGTCGTCGCCGGTGGAGGAGTCGATCCCGCTGTGGAAGAAATACTTCATCGGGAAGAGGCCGCGCGGCGTGTGGATGTACTTGTTCGACACGACGCGGGAGACCGTGGACTCGTGCATCCCGATGTCGTTGGCGACGTCGCGCAGCACGAGCGGCCGCAAGTGCTCGATCCCGTGGTCGAGGAAGGCGCGCTGGTGCCGCACGATCGAGTCGGCCACCTTGTAGATCGTGCGCTGTCTCTGGTCGAGGCTCTTGATCAGCCAGATCGCCGCGCGCATCTTGTCCTTCAGGTAGGTCGCGGCCTCCTCGCCGATCGCCCCGTTGCCGCCGCGCAGCATCCGGCGGTAGGCGGCCGAGATGCGGAGCTTCGGCAGCCCGTCTTCGTTCAACTGGATGACGTATTCGTCGCCGATCTTCCGCACCGCGACGTCGGGCTCGACGTAGATCGTCCGCTCGTTGGAGTACTTGCGGCCCGGCTTCGGCTCCAGGTTCTTGATGATCTCGACCACGGCCTGAAGCTGCGACATGCCCACGCCGAGCGTGCGCGCGAGCGGCGCGAACTGCCGGTTCAGGAACTCCGGCCAGTGCTCGGTGATGATCTTCTCGATCAGGGGATTCTCGATCCCGAGCGCGCGGATCTGGAGCATCAGACAGTCGGGGAGATCCGAGGCCCCCACGCCGGGCGGGTCGAACGAGCGCACGAGCGCGAGCGCCGCTTCGACCGAGGCCTCGTCGGCGAAGCCGGTGTTGACGATCTCCTCGCGGCTGACCCGCAGGTAGCCGTCCTCGTCGAGGTTGCCGATCAGGTAGGTCGCGATCTCCCGAACCGCGGGCGGCGCGTCGGACAGGGAGAGCTGCCAGGAGAGGTACTCCGTCAGGCCGGGAGCGGTCGAGAGGGTGTTTTCGAGCGGGACCGCCTCGGGCTCTTCGTACTGGCGCGGGTTGTAGGCGCTGTCGAGGTAGTCCTCGAAGTAGGAGTCGAAGTCGATCTCCTCGAACGAGTCCCGCTCCTTCGTCTCCGCGGCGCTCTCGGCGGGCGCGGTCGGGGCCGGCGCCGCCGCCTCCGGAGCGGCTTCGCGCGCCTCTTCGGCCGGGGCCGCCTCCTCCTCCTGTTCCTCCTCGAGGAGCGGGTTCTCGACCATCTCCTGGTTCAAGACCTCCTCGAGCTCGAGCTTCGACATCTGCAGCAGCTTGATCGCCTGCTGCAGCGACGGCGTCATGACGAGCCGCTGAGAGAGCTTGAGGCTGAGTTTCTGCTCGAGGGCCATTAGCGAAGGGAGTTGCAGCCTTATGTCAGCTGGAAAGCCTCACCGAGATAGATCTTCTGACGACGGCGTCGTTCGAGAGCGCAAGGGGCGTGCCTGCCCGCAGGATTTGACCCTCGTGGATTATATAGGCGCGATCGACGACGCTCAAAGTCTCGCGGACGTTGTGATCCGTGACGAGCACGCCGATTCCGGACGAGGCCAGGCGCCGCGCGATGGCCTGGATGTCGAGCACCGCGATCGGATCGATGCCGGCAAACGGCTCGTCGAGCAGGAGAAAGGACGGAGAGAGGACGAGGCTCCTCGCGATCTCGACGCGCCGGCGCTCCCCCCCCGAGAGCGTGTCGGCCCGATGAGAGCGAACCGCTTCGAGGCCGAACTCGCTCAAGAGCTCTCCCGCGCGCGCCCGCCGCTCGGCGGGCGAGAGGTCGAGCGTCTCGAGGATCGCGAGCAGGTTCTGCTCGACCGTGAGCTTGCGGAAGACGGAGGGCTCCTGGGGCAGGTAGGAGATGCCCGCGCGCGCGCGGCGGTACATGGGCAGGTCCGTTACGTCCCGGTCGCCCAGCCGGACCGCGCCGCCGATCCGGGCGCAGCGAGACCGACCACGATCGAGAAGGTCGTGGTCTTGCCGGCCCCGTTCGGACCGAGGAGCCCCACGATCTCGCCCCCCGCGATCTCGAAGGAGACGCCGTTGACCACCGTGCGCCCGCCATAGGCCTTCACCAGCCCCTCCGCCGCGAGCACGGGAGGGAGAAACGGCGGCTCCGGCGTCGTCATCGGTCCTGTCGCGTCGGGTGGATGGTCTGGGTCTGGCCCCCTGCGGGGGCCGTGACCTCGACCCTACGCCCGCGCTCCGTGATCGTCAAGGTCGCGCCGGCCACGCGGTTTCCTTCGCGATCGGTCACGACGGCGGGATTCCCCTCGAGAACGGTTCGGTCCTCCTCGGGATAGTCGACGGCGTGCTCGGCCCGGCCCGATCGCCCCGCCGCGGCGTCCGTGAGCGAGACGCCTCCGGAGAGCTCGAGGCGCTCCACCTTCCGATCCGAGGAGAGCAGGACCTTGCCTGTCTCGCCGCTCGCTTTCCACGGGCCGCGGGACGCGCGAACGCCGCCATCGAGCGAGACCTCGGCCGCGGACGCGGCGGCCGGCGCGGTCGGGGAGCTCTCGCGGTAGATCAGCCGGCCGGCGGAGACGGTCGTCGGACTCCGGTCCTCGGGGCGCTCTCCGGCCGGGTCGGGCGCGAGGATCGGCGCGCGCGTTGCCCGTAGCCACCACCGAGCGCTCCGTGTCGTTCAACGTGATGTCGCGCCCGAAGAGGGAGGACGCGTCCTGCCAGAGCGCCGCGCCCCCCGAGAGCGTGGCCGTGCCCCCGGTCCGATCGAAGACCATGCGCTCGGCCTTCGCGAAAGTGGGCCGCGAGGGATCTCCCACGAGCGTCGCGTTGGCCCGCTCGCCGTGGGACGGGGCCAGCACCGCCCGCGCCCCCCCGCCTTCCGCTCGGACGAGCTTGCGATGGTCGTCGATCTCGATGCGCGGCGCCGAGACGCGCGAGCCCGACTGCTCGACCCTCGCCGACGAGCGCGCATCGCCGGAGAGGACCCAGACGCCGCTCGAAGTCGTCTTCACGGCGCGGTCGGCGCGCCCCGACCGTCCTTCGCCGTCCAGGCGCGCCCCGCCCGAAAGAGAAAGGCCCTCGACCGCGCCGTCCGACCCGAACGAGAGCTCGCCCTCCTCGGCGAAGGCCTTCTCGTGGCCTGCCGTGACGGCGACTTCGCCGCGCGCCCGCGCGGACACCGCGCGCCGACCCGCGAAGGCGAGCGCGATCGTCTTCGCCGCCACCCGGCGCTCCGGGTCCTCGGCGGTGGCCGGAGAACCGGAGAGCGTCAGGTTCCGGACCTCCCCCGCATCGTCGAAGAGGAAGTGGGCCGCGTCCCCCGCGTACCGGCGCGAGACACCGGGCGCGCCGCCGGCCCGACCCGCGCCCACGGTTCCGCGGACGTCCCCGGTGGCGCGCGCCCACTCGAGGCGCCCGCCCGGCTCGGAGAGCTTCAGGAAGAGCCGCTCGCTCTCGAGCGAGTCGCCCTCGCCCGACGTCGCCACGACGCCCCCCTCGAGGTCGACCGATCCCTCTTCCTCGCGGTAGAGCCCGGATCCGGCGCGCAGCCGCGAGAGCGCCCCGCGACCGCCCACCCCCTCGACGGGCCCGGCGAGCGAGAGCTCGCGCGATCCGGTGTCGTATCGCGCGGACTGCGCGTTCAGGTCGAAGGCCTCGCGGGCGAAGTGGACCGGCCCGGGGGCGCTCATCGTGCGGGCGGCCGACTCGAAGGTGACCTTGCCGGTCTCGGCCAGCGCCCCCTTCCCGTCGTTCCAGCGCACGTTGCCTTCCAGCGTGGCGCGCTGCGAGCGCGCGTCGTACTCGGCGCGCTCGGATTCGACGGTCACCGGCGCCCCCTTCTCGGTGTAGACGGTCAGCGTGATCCCTTCCCCCGCGAAGAGGTCGGGTGAGCCGCCGGGCGCGGGTCCCGCGCCGAAGCCGGCGGTCCGGCGCGCCTGGATCCGAAAGAGGGGCTTTCCCCGAACCGACTCGGTGAAATCGAAGCCGGACGAGAGCGTCGTCGCCGGCCCGGCCTCGCGCGCCGCGGGGATCTTCCGGCCCGCGTCGGAGGCGGTGCTCCGCGGGCGGCTGCCCGGGCGGAAGGAGAAGAAGACGATGGCGAGGAAGGCGGCGCCGAAGAGGAAGAGCGCGAGCTCGAGCGTGCGCCGCTTCACCGGGCCTCGGCCTCGACGGGGCGTTCGCGCTCCCCGAAGGACATCGGCAGACGGGCGGGCCGGGCCGCCACGATCTCCGCCTCGACTCCGCCCGAGCGGCGGCGCGACAGGCGATACTGGATCGCGATCGGATGGCCTCCCGCCATCGCGGTCTCGAGCCCCTCCCGGGACCAGCACACGAAAGGCAGCCGCTTCGCCGCTCCGGGAAAGGCGCCCCCGCACGCCGTTGCTCCCCGACCGCATGGGTCTCGCCTTCGATGCGAACTTCCCCCGCGAAGAAGGTCGGGCGCGGGTTTCCCGCGCCGTGGGGCTCGAGGGCGCGCAGCTCCCCGACGAACTCGGGTGTGGCGTCCTCGAGGGGCAGCTCCCATTCGGCCACCTCGACCCGTTGGAGCTGCTCGGCCGAGAGGTTCCGCGCAAAGAGCTCCCGCGCGGCCTCGCGGAACTCTTCGAAGCGGGCCTCCGGGACCGAGCCCCCGGCGGCCTGGTCGTGACCGCCGAACTCGAGGAAGAACGGGGCGAGGCGCGTGAGATTCTCGTAGAGCGGGACTCCCGGAATGCTCCGACCGGAGCCGACCGCGCGGCCTCCGTCGAAGCCGAAGAGGAGGACCGGCCGGTGAAATTCGCGCGCCAGCCGGGAAGCGGCGATTCCGAGGACGCCCCGATGCCACCCGGGATCGCCTTCGACGATCGCCGTCGGGCCGGGGCCGCCTGCGCGCTCGACGCGCTCGCGCGCCTCCCGGACGACGAGGCGCTCGATCGCCTGGCGCTCGGCGTTTCGATTCGAGAGCTGCCCCGCCAGCTCGCGGGCGCGGAGGATCTGCCGCTCCTCGAGCAGCGCGAGGGAGAGCTGCGCCGTGTCGAGGCGCCCCGCCGCGTTCAAGCGCGGCGCGATGCGAAAGGCGACCTCCTCGGAGTCGGGCGGGACGCCCCACGAGACCCCGGCCTCGGCGAGGAGCGCCCGCAGTCCCGGAGCCACCGGCGACGCGAGCGCCGCGAGACCGAGGGCCGCGATCACGCGGTTCTCCCCGGTCAAGGGGACGAGGTCGGCGATCGTCCCCAGGCAGGCCACCCGCAGGAGCGACTCGGCCGACAGGCCCCGACCCGAGCGCCGGGCAAGCGCCTGCGCGAGCTTGAAGGCGATCCCGCAGGCGGCCAGGTCCGGGAACGGATACGCGCAGCCCGGCTGCTTCGGGTTGACGACGACGGCGCCGGCGGGAAGCTCGGCCGGCACGAGGTGATGGTCCGTCACGATCACCTCGACACCGGCCGCGCGGGCGCAGGCGACCCCTTCGACGGCGGAGATGCCGCAGTCCACCGTCACGATCACCGCGGGCCTCTGCTCCTCGACCACGCGGCGGACGGTCTCGGGCTTGAGGCCGTATCCGTCGCGGAGGCGATGCGGAATGAACGCTCCGGCGTCGGCCCCGGCGCGCCAGAGGGACGCGCGCAGCTGGGCCACCGCCGTGATGCCGTCGACGTCGTAGTCGCCGAAGACGACCACGCGCCGGCCGGCCGCCGCCGAAGAGGCCAGCAGGTCGGCGGCTTCTCCCATCCCTTTC
This sequence comes from uncultured Acidobacteriota bacterium, assembly GCA_963707935.1. Taxonomy (GTDB): domain Bacteria; phylum Acidobacteriota; class Thermoanaerobaculia; order UBA5066; family Gp7-AA6; genus DATBFU01. The sequence continues at coordinate 1,005,330 of CAVPRN010000005.1, forward strand.
ATCGCGAACGGGTCGTGGAGGGCGCCGGCGTCGGGCCGCAGAAAAGCCCGCGCCTCTCCCTCCTCGCGCACGCCGCGCCGGAGGAGCAGCGCGGCCACGGCCGGCGACACGTTCGCCGCCGCCGCGAGGGCCGCCGTCTCCGGAGGGGGCGCCGCCACGCGCCAGACCGTCATGGCTCGGAGCTTCCCGGTGTCCCCCGACAGACCGTGTCCGACTTCACTCCTCGGCGGCCGTCTCGAAGCGCCCGACCGCTCGGTACTTCCGGTAGCGGCGCTCCCGCCTCTCCTCGGGGGTGAGATCCAGGATTTCCCGGAGATGCCGGTCCACCGCCTCCCCGACCGCCGCCGCCGCTCCCGCCGGATCGGCGTGCGCGCCGCCGGGCGGCTCGGGCACCACCTCGTCGATGACGGCGAGCTCCGCCAGGTCCGCGGCCGTCAGTTTGAGGGCCTCGGCGGCGTCCTTCTTTCGCGAGGCGTCCTTCCACAGGATCGCGGCGCAGCCTTCGGGCGAGATGACCGAGTAGATCGCGTGCTCGAGCATGAGCGTGCGGTCTCCGACCCCGAGCGCGAGCGCTCCTCCGGAGCCCCCCTCGCCCGTCACGGTGACGATGATCGGCACGTGGAATCCCGCCATCGCCCGCAGGTTCACGGCGATCGCTTCGGCCTGGCCGCGCTCCTCCGCGTCGATGCCCGGATAGGCGCCGGCCGTGTCCACGAACGTCAGGATCGGGCGCCGGAACTTCTCGGCGAGCTGCATCACGCGCAGCGCCTTGCGGAACCCTTCCGGCCGCGGCATGCCGAAGTTGCGCCGGACCTTCTCCTTCGTGTCCCGCCCCTTCTGGTGCCCGAGGACGGCCACCGGACGGTCCCGGAAGACGGCGAAACCCGAGACGACGGCGGGATCGTCCGCGAATTTCCGGTCGCCGTGCAGCTCCGTGAAGTCGGTCATGAGCGCCTGGATGTAGTCGAGCGGGTAGGGTCGGGCCGGGTGCCGCGCCACGAGCGTCTTCTGCCAGGGAGTCAGGCTGCTGTAGATCTCGCGGGAGACGCGCTCGAGCTTCTCGCGCAGCTTCTCGATCTCGCGGCGGTGGGACGCGTCGTCGGGAAGGGCGGAGAGCTCCTCGATCCTCCGCCGGAGCTTGGCGATCGGCTCTTCGAAGGCCCCGTCCTCGTTCACGTGGGAATTGTACCGGGGGCCGGGGTCGTCGGCCGGCCCCGCGGCCCCTCTCCCTACATCAGGTCCTGCGGGTCCACGTCCACGTCGACTCGGACTCCCGCCGGGGCGCGCTCGGGGACGCCGGCCTCGAGGGCGGCGAGCAGCCGGCGGCGATCGGCCGCGCGCAGGAGGATCTGGAAACGCCATCGGCCTTTGAGGCGCTCGAGGGGCGCCGGGGCCGGCCCGGAGATGCGGAGCCGCTCGGAGCTCCCGCCGAGCGACGCGCCCGAGCTCCCGCGCGGCGTGCTCGGCCTTCGCCCGGTCGGCCGAGGAGACGAGCACCGCGGCGAGCTCGGAGAAGGGGGGGTAGAAGAAGGCGCGGCGGAACTCGAGCTCCTGGGCGGCGAAGCCGTGCAGGTCGTGCGCGGCGGCGAGCCGGATCGCCGGGTGCCGCGGGTGGAACGTCTGCACGTGGACCGTTCCGGGGACCGCGCCCCGCCCGGCGCGCCCCGCGACCTGCGAGATGAGCTGATAGGTCTTCTCCGCCGAGCGAAAGTCCGGGAAGTTGAGGATCGTGTCGGCCGAGAGAACTCCGACCGCCGTCACGTTCGGAAAGTCGTGGCCCTTGGCGACCATCTGGGTGCCGATCAGGCACGCGATCTTCCCGGAGGCCATCTCGGCGAGAACGGCGGCGGGTCCCCGCCGGCGCGCCGTGTCCCGGTCGAGGATCGCGTAGGGGACGTCCGGAAAGACCGCCGCGAACCGATCCCCCACCCGCTCGGTGCCGGCCCCGATCTCCTCGAGCATCGCGCCGCCGCAGTCGGGGCACCGCGCCGGGCGCGGGCCCCGCCGGCCGCAGTAGTGGCAGACGAGCGAGCGGCCCCGGTCGTGCACGGTGCGCGAGACGCTGCACTCGGTGCATCGGAAGTCGTGCCCGCAGTCCCGGCAGAGGAGAAACGGCGCGTAGCCGCGCCGCGGCTGAAGCAGGATCGCCTGCTCCCCGGCCGAGAAGACTTCCCGGAGACGGCCGAGGAGCGGGCGCGGAGAAGAGGGGAATTCCCTTCTCCTCCGGCCGCGCCGGCTCGCGCCGCAGGTCCACGATCTCGACGCGCGGCAGCGGCCGGTTCTCGACGCGCGCCGTCAGCTCGAGGAGCGCGCAGTCTCCCCTCGCGCGCCGCATGGTAGGCCTCGAGCGACGGGGTCGCCGAGCCGAAGATCATGGCGGCGCCGCTCGCGCGGGCCCGGATCGCGACGACTTCGCGCGCGTCGTAACGGGGCGCCTCCCGCTGCTTGTAGGAGGCGTCGTGCTCCTCGTCCACGACGAAGAGCCCGGGGTCTTCGACCGGGGCGAACGCCGCGGAACGGGGACCGATGACCACGCGGGCCCGTCCGGAGCGCACTCGCTCCCAGGCCTCCGCGCGCTCCCGTTCCGACAGAGCCGAATGGAGCACGGCCGCGCGGTCCCCGAACTGGCGACGTCAGTCGCCGGGCGAAGACCGGGGTCAGCGCGATCTCGGGAACGAGCCACACGGCCCCCCGGCCGGTGTCGAGCGCGGCGGCGATCGCGCGCAGGTAGATCTCGGTCTTCCCGCTGCCGGTGACGCCCTGGAGCAGCGCCGCCGAGATACCGCCGCTCCCGGATCGCGGCGAGCACGACCGCCTCGACGGCGGCCTGCTCCGCCGTCAGGCGGATCTCCGGCGCGCCGGGCCGCTCGGCCGGGCGCGCTTCCGGCGCCTCGCCTCGGCGCGCCTGCTCGAAGGAGAGAAGCAGTCCCGTTCGACGCGAGCGCGCGGACGACCGAAGGGGATACGCCCGTCTCGGCCGCGATCTCGGCCGCGGTCGCCGGGCGGGACGAGCGGCGTCGAGGTACTCGAGCACCTCGGCGCCGCGCCGGCTGCGCCCGAGGCGGCGCGCGCGCTCCTCCGCCGTCGAGCTTCACCGGCGTGTACGCGAGCTCGCTCGCCGCTCCCTCGCCCACTCGGGACGACCGGACGGACGAACCCGCGCTCCTCGAGACCGCGGAGCGCCTCGACCCGCCCCGGAACCGTCAGGTCCGTGACGCGCACCGACTCCCCCGAGGCGAGACGGTCCAGGATCTCGCGCTCCGTTCCGCTCGCCCGCGACAGGGCGCCCTTCTCGGTGATCCGATAGCGGACGGCTCCGGCGGCCGGCAGGCGGGCCGGGAGCGCGCTCTTCAGGATCTCTCCGGTCGACACGAAGAAGCGCTCCGCGACGCGCGCCGCCGTCGCGAGCATCTCGGGCGGTGCAGGCGGGCTCGGAGTCGAGCATCTCGAGCACGTCCCGCAAGCCTTCGGCCGGCGGCTCCGCCGCCGCGCCCGTGACGACGCCGGTCAGAACCCGCTCTCCGAAGGGCACGCGGACCCGGCACCCGGCGCTGGGAGCGGCCATTCCGTCGGGAACCCGATAGGCAAACTCGCGCCGAATCGGAAGCGGCAGCGCGACGGAGACGATCGGGCGATCGGGAGATCGGGTCATCGGGTCATCGGATGATCGCAAGGTCGCGTCGACCGAAAGCCCGATCGCCCGATGATCCGATCCCCCGATGATCCGATTCTCCTCAGGTTCTCGACAGGTCCGGCGGCTCGGCCTCGGTCTCGTCGTCCCGCACGAAGACGTAGGACCGGCGCGAGGGATCCCACCGGTAGCGGCGGGTCGTCTCGTCGTCGAGATCCGGCGTGATCACGATCGCGTCGCGGTCGATCGAGAGATCCCCGGCCGCGAGCGTGATGTCCCGCTCCAGGAACACTTCCGGCCCGAACGCGCCGTCCTCCCGGCCGGGGAAGACGACGACGGTGAACCACGGCGTCGAAGGCAGAGGAGTCGCGCCGCACGAAGGCCATCACGAAGTCGAGCAGGCCGTCGTCGTTCAGATCTCCGCGCACGAAGTAGGGTGGTAGACGCCGTAGAGATGCTTCACGTCTCCTTCCCCGGACGTGGATGCGCGCCGGTCGGCGTCCGCCGGCGGAGGCGCAGGTCGGCATGGCGGCCGAGAAAGTCCTCGACCGCCCGCCGCTCGGCGGGGCGCAGACCGTACGGGTCGGTCTTGGCCGCCGCGGGAGGCCGGCGGGGTCGAAGTGCGGAAGAGCCTGCGCCCGCGCCGGATCCGAAGCGGGGCGCCGGCAGGCGATGGCGGTACGCCGCGGCGAGGAGCCAGGGGACCCACGCCGGCAACGCGGCCGCCCGAGCGCCCCGAGAATCGTGCCGTTGTTTCATCGATGAGCTTTCCCGCGCTCGCCCGCCGGGGAACCGCACGATTCTATTCCACGGTCGAGAGGCGCGACTGCGATCTGCTAATGTTGCGGCGTTCACGTTCGGCGAGGAGGAGTCTCTGCGGCAGGAGAAGGACAGCCTGGGAACGCGGGAGATTCCCGACGAGGCCTACTGGGGGGCGCAGACCTCGCGCGCCGTCGAGAACTATCCGATCTCCGGCGAGCGCGCCCACCCGGAGATGATTCGGGCCTACGCGCGCATCAAGAAGGCGTGCGCGCGCGCCAACGAGGAGCTCGGCCGGCTCCCCGCGGAGAAGGCCGCCGCCATCGCGCAGGCCTGCGACGAGGTCCTCGCGGGCCGGCACGCCGAGCAGTTCGTCGTGGACGTGTATCAGGCCGGCGCCGGCATCTCGTTCCACATGAACGTCAACGAGGTCCTCGCCGGCCGCGCCGCGGAGATCCTCGGCAAGCCGCGCGGCGACCGCTCGGCGGTCAACCCGAACGACGACGTCAATCTCGGACAGTCCACCAACGACACCTTTCCGACGGCCCTGCACCTGGCGGCGCTCGCGGTCGGCCGGCGCCCTCGTCGCCGGAGATCGCGCGTCTGACGAATTCGTTCGCGCGCAAGGGGGAGGAGTTCGGCGGGATCGTGAAGTCGGGCCGCACGCATCTCATGGACGCGGTGCCGTTGACGCTCGGCCAGGAGTTCCGGGCGTTCGCGACGGCGCTCGAGAAGCGCGCAGCGCGTCATCGAGCAGTCTCTCGACGGCCTCCGGGAGCTCGCGCTCGGCGGGACGGCCGCCGGGACGGGCTTGAACATCCGTGGCCGGTTTCCGGGAGAAGGCCATCGCCTGGCTCGCGCAGGAGACCGGCGAGAAGCTCGTCCCGGCCGAGGACCCGCGCGAGGCGCTGCAGAGCCGCGCGGCGGCGGGCGACTACTCCTCGGCGCTGCGGGCCTTCGCCGTGGAGCTCGGCCGGATCACGAACGATCTGCGCCTGCTCGCCTCCGGCCCGGCCACCGGGCTGGACGAGATCCGTCTGCCGGCGGTTCAGCCGGGCTCCTCGATCATGCCGGGGAAGGTGAACCCGTCGCTGCTCGAGTGTCTGAACATGCTCTGCTTCCAGATCATCGGGTTCGACACGGCCAACCAGCTCGCGGTCGGCGGCGGGCAGCTCGACTTGAACGTCATGATGCCGCTCCTCGCCGACAACCTGACGCACGGGCCGCAGCTCCTGATCCATTTCCTGCCGGTCGTCCGGACGCGCTGCATCGACGGGATCCAGGCGAACGCCGGAGCAGTGCCGTCATCTATCTCGAGGACACGCCGTCGGTCGTGACCGCGCTGACGCCCAGGATCGGTTACGCCCGCGCGGCCGAGATCTTCAAGGAGGCCGTGGCGCGCGGCGTCCGCGTCCGCGACGTCCTGCTCGAAAAGAAAGTGCTCACGCCGGAGGAGCTGGACGAGGCGATGAAGCCGAAGTCTCTCCTCGGACCGCTCGCGTGAGAGATCGAATCGACTTTTTCGCGCGACCGGGCGGGGCGCGGCGCGCGCAAGGAGGGGGGATGCTGACCTGGCCTCAGGATTTTCCGACCAACTTCCAGTTTCTGCTCCGTTGGATCCACTTCCTCGGCGGAATCACGTGGATCGGGTTGCTCTACTTCTTCAACCTCGTCAACGTGAAGTTCCAGAAGGAGCTGGACGGCGCGATCAAGGGGAAAGTCAACCTGAACCTGATGCCGAAGGCGCTCTGGTGGTTCCGCTGGGGCGCCGTCGTCACGTGGCTGTCGGGATTCATCTACTTCTACCTGCTCGTCGCGAGCGAGACGGCCGGACACATGCCGCTCGCGTACTTCGTCGTCGGCTGGTCGATCGCGTTCATCGTCCTCGCCGCGTTCTACCGGGCTTCGATCGCCGGCGGGCCGCTGAAGGACGGGCGGGTGCTCGCCCTCGTGATCGCCGTCGTCGTGATCTTCATCGCCTATGCGACGGCGCTGATGACGCAGAAGGCGGGGTCGAGCTCCCGCGTGATCTCGATCATGATCGGCGGAGGCCTCGGAACGATCATGTTCCTGAACGTCTGGATGATCATCTGGCCGCTGCAGAAACGGATCCTCGCGGCCACGCGCGCGACGGTCGAGACCGGGGCCGCGGCGCCGGCCGAGATGCCGGCATGGGCACGCCGGGCGTTCCTCGCTTCGCGCACGAACGCCTGGCTTTCGATCCCGATGCTCTTCTTCATGGGCGCCGCGAGCCACTTCCCGATCTTCAGCGTGCTCGCGAAGTAGCGCGCCCGCGGACAGAAGCGAAGAGGGCGGCCTTCGGGCCGCCCTTCCTATCTGTGGGCTGCCCCGGCAGCCCCGGCAAAGAGCCGGCCGAGAACCCCGCCCGGGCTCCAGGTCGGCCGCTCCGGGTCGCGAGCGACCGAAAGACCGATCAGGAAGTAGTAACGGACTTCGATCGCCATGTTCTCGTAGTCGAGCTCCGGCTCCCACTCGTCGGAGGGCTGGTGATATCTCTTCTCGAGCCAGGCGTCCGAGAGGGCGCGATTGGCCTTCTCGTCTCCATTCGCGTCCCGGTAGCCGACTCCCGGCTGCACGGAGGGGACGCCCTGCCTCGCAAAGCTGTATCCGTCCCCTCGGACGAAGTAGACCTGCGCCGGGTCGGGATCCGGCGAGAGCGAGATCCCGAGCGCCTCCGCGGCCGCCCGCGCGTTCCGTTCGAGGGAGCTCTCCTCCATGCCGAGGGCCGTCACGTCGCGCGGCCGCCAGTAGGAGAACGGGCCGTCGCTGTTGATGTCGGCGACGATCTTGGAAAGGGGGACCGTCGAGTGGTGCGCAAACGCGTCCGAGCCCTGGAGGCCCTTCTCCTCTGCGGTCGCGCCCAGAAACAGGATCGAGCGCGCGGGCCGCTGCGGGAGGGAGGCGAAGGCCCGGGCGATCTCGATCAGCGACGCGACGCCGTTGGCGTCGTCGAGCGCGCCGTTGTAGATCGTGTCGCCGGCCACCGCGGGGCCCACGCCGAGATGGTCCAGGTGCGCGGAGAAGACGACGTACTCTCGGGAGAGGACCGGGTCGGAGCCCGGGAGGACGCCCACGACGTTCTCGGAGGACAGGCGGCGGGTCGCGGCGCCGGTTCGGAGGGTGGCCGCGAGGCCCAGGTCGAACGGCCGGAGCTTTCCGGACCGCGAGAGGGCGAGCAGCCCGGCCGTCGTCTCCCGGCGGCCCGCCCGGCCGAGCAGCCGATCGAAGGCGTCCGGCGTGAGGTCCGCCACCGGGATCGGGCTCCCGGCGCCGGGCCGGTCCCCGTCCATCCAGGTCATCTCTTCGAAGGCCGCCTGATCGAAGACGCGGGCCGCGAACGGATACGACGTGAGCGATTCGGGCGTCAGAACCAGAAGGATCCCGACGGCGCCCCGCTCGGCGAGCAGCCGCGCCTTCCGTCGCGTGTCGCCGAGCGCCGCGCTCGCGGTCGAGGGGAAGAAGTCCGGCCGGTCGGACCTGGGGGCCCTGGCCAGAATGACGGCGATCTTCCCCCGGAGATCCGCCGGGGTGTCGTCGTAGCCGTAGATCGGCGCGACGATTCCGTGGCCGGCGAAAACGAGCGGACCGGAGACCTCGGCCTCCGGCCGGTCCGGAGACGCGTGGAAGAGCACGTCCTTTCCGTACGCGGGCATCCAGGCTCTTCCCGGAGGTCCGATCGTCAGCAGGCAGCGCGAAGGTTCGATCCGCAGCGCCTGAAGGGCCACCGTCTGGTACCAGGTCCCCCCCTCGCCGGCCGGCGCGACGCCCAGGGACCCGAGCTGCGCCGCGAAGTATCGCGCCGCGATGGCGTGGCCGCGCGTGCCGGGCGCGCGGCCCTCGAGCAGATCGTCGGCGAGAAAGCGGATGTGGGCGGAGAGGGCGGGTCCCTGGATCGCCCGCAGGCCCGCCTCCCCCGCCCGCGCGAGTTCGCCCGGAGAAGGGGCGGTCACCCACAGGGCGAGAGCGAGGAACATTCGGATCGGGAGATCGGCCACGGCCTCAGGGGTTCGCCAGGAAGTCCCGCACTTTCTTCATGTCTTCCCAAGTGTCCTTCTTGCGATCCTGGGAGCGCAAGAGAAACGCCGGGTGGAAGGTCGGCATGACCCGCACTCCGCGCGTGCTCTGCCAGCGGCCGCGCAGTTGCCCGATCGGTTCGTCCGTGCCGAGCACCGCCTGGGTCGCGTACGCGCCGAGCGTCACGATGACCCGAGGCGCGACGAGCCGGATCTGCTCCTCGAGGAAGGGCAGGCACGCCGCGACCTCGTCCGGTTCGGGGCTGCGGTTGTTCGGAGGCCGGCATTTCAAAACATTGCTGATCCAGACGTCCTCGCGCTTCCTCCCCATCGCTTCGATGATCCTCGTCAGGAGCTGGCCCGCGCGGCCCACGAACGCGAGGCCCTGCTCGTCCTCTTCCCGCCCCGGCGCCTCCCCGACGAACATGAGGTCGGCCTTCGGATTCCCCTGTCCGAAGACGATGTTCGTGCGCGTCTTCGAGAGCTTGCAGCGCGGGCACCCTTCGAGAAACTTCTGGAGCGACCGCAGGTCCGGCATCGAGCCCGGGACCGCGGCCGGCGCCTCGAGGGAGAGCGTGTCGAGGTAGATCTCGGCGACACCGAGGTCGCGGAAGTATTTCAGCAGCTCTCGGGACGAGGGGTCCGCCATGCCTCCGCGAGTCTATGCGGGGTCAGGCGCGGGAGGAAGGCGCGGGCGAGGCCGCGCCGCGGACGGCGAGGAACGCGTCCCAGATCCGGTCGGCGACCTCGCGCTTCGGCGGCGCGACACGAGTTCGCGCGCGCCGTCGCGGGCGAGGATCAGGACCTCGTTCTCGTCGGCGTCGAAGCCGATGTCGTCGCGCCCGACGTCGTTGACGACGACGAGGTCCGCCCCCTTCGACTCCATCTTCCGGCGCCCGCGCGCCTCGAGGTCCTCGGTCTCGGCCGCGAAAGCGACGACGGTCTGTCCGCGCCGGAGCGGCTTCAGGCTCGCGAGGAGTCCCGCCCGGGCGCGAGCGTGCACGGTCACTGTCCCCCTCGTCGCGGTGCAGCCGCCGGGGGCTCGCCTCCGGGATGAAGTCGGCCACCGCGGCCGCCATCACGAGGCCGTCGCACTCCGGGAACTCGGCGAGCAGCAGCGCGTGCAGCTCGTCCGCGGTCTCGAAGGAGAGGATCCGCACGCCTCCCGGCGCCGCGCAGGCCCGTCGGCCCCGAGAGCAGCGTGACCCGCGCCGCCCCGGTCGCGCGCCGCCTCGGCGAGCGCGTAGCCCATCCGCCCGCTCGATCGGTTCGACACGAAGCGGACCGGGTCGATGCGGCTCGCGGGTCGGCCCCGCCGTGACGAGGAGTCGCAGGCCCTCGAGGTCCCGGCGGCCCCCCGCCAGCGCGCAGCGCCTCGCTCGACGATCGCCTCCGGCTCGGCCATCCGCCCGAGGCCCTCGCGCCCGCACGCGAGCGGACCGGCCTCGGGCCCGACGAGCGCGACGCCGCGGGCGACGAGCGTCTCGCACGTTGCGTCGCACGGCGGGGTGCTCCCACATCCGGGTCTCCATCGCCGGGGCGAGGAGCACCGGGCCGTGGTGCGCGAGGAAGTACGTCGAGAGGAAGTCGTCGGCGAGGCCGTTGGCGAACTTGGCGAGCGTGTGCGCGGTGGCCGGGGCGACGAGGAGGAGGTCGGCCCAGTCCGCGAGCTCGACGTGGTCCACGGCCGGCGCGTTGCCGTCCCCGCAGACCTCGGTCGCGGACCGGCCGGCCCGAGAGCGTCGCAAAGGTCAGCGGACGCACGAACTCCCGCGCGCCTCGCGTCAGGGCGACCTGGACCTCGGCGCCGCGCTGGGTCAGCCGGCGCACGACCTCCGCCGCCTTGTAGGCGGCGATGCCGCCGGAAACGCCGAGAACGACGCGGCGCGGGCGCGACATGACAGGGAGCGCCGGACGGCGCTACTCGGAGACGGCGGCCTCTTCCTCGGCGACCTCGGCGGCGCCTTCGGCTTCGGCTTCCGCCTGCGGTCTCGAGCACGCCGCCCTCCTCGCCGTAGTCCCAGCGGACGCGGTTCTCCTCGAACTCCTGCGCGGCCAGCTTCGTCGGCTTCAGCGGCCGGTCGGTCTCGATCTTCGGCCGCGCGCCGCGCATCAACTGCTCCGCGCGGCGGGCCACGAGCAGCACCAGTCGGAACTTGCTGTCCACCCCTTCGGGCATCTTCTGAATCATGCCTCTCCCGTCCTCTCTCTCGATCAGCGGAATTCCCGGCGGATGCGCTCCAGGCGTTCCGCCTGGCGGGCCGGCGTCAGGCGCCGCGCCCGAACGATCGATTGTAGCTCAAGAGTGGCCCGATCCAGGTCGTCATTCACGATAACGTATTGAAACGACAGGGACTTCCTGAATCTCCCGGGCGGCGTTGATCAGCCGCTTTCGGATCGACTTCCGGCCCGTCGAGGCCGCGCGAGGTCAGCCGCCGTTCGAGCTCGGCCGGCGAGGACGGGCACGATGAAGATCGAGACGCCTCCGGGTAGACGCGCCGGATGTCGCGCGCCCCCTGCACGTCGATGTCGAGCACGACGTCTTCGCCGGCGGCGAGCCGCGGCAGCACCTCGGCCTTCGAGGTGCCGTAGATGTTGTCGTGCACCTCGTTGTGCTCGAGGAACTCGTCGCGCTGCACCATGCGCTGGAAGTCTTCGACGGACACGAAGTGGTACTCGCGGCCGTTCTGCTCCCCGGCCCGCATCGGCCGCGTCGTGTGCGACACGGAGAAGTGAAGCGGCGCGCCCGGCGGGTCGGCGAGCAGCCGCCGGATGAGGGTCGTCTTTCCGCCGCCCGACGGCGAGGAGACGATGAAGAGGTCGCCGCGCGCCGGCGCTCATTCGACGTTCTGGACCTGCTCGCGGATCTTCTCGGTCTCGGCCTTCATCTCGAGCACGTCGCGGGCGAGCTGCGAGGTCGCGCGCCTTCGAGCCCAGCGTGTTGATCTCCCGCAGGATCTCCTGGGACAGGAAGTCGAGCTTCTTGCCGACCGGCCCGGCCCTCCTGCGAGGAGCCGCCGGAACTGCGCGAGGTGCCCGGTCAGGCGCGCGAGCTCCTCGGAGACGTCGGAGCGCTCGGCCGCGAGCGCCGCCTCCTGCTCGAGGCGGCCCGAGTCGAGCGGCAGGCTCGGCGAAGAGGAGCGCTGCATCCGCTCGCGGAGCGTCGCGGCGATCGAGCGCACGATCTCGTCGCGCCGCGCGGCGAGCGGCGCGAGCTTCCCCTCGAGGGCCCCGATCCGCCGCGCAGCTCCTCGCCGATCCTGCCCCCCTCCTCCTCGCGCATCGCGACGAGCGGCCGCGGCCGCTTCCTCGGCGAGCCCTCCGACGCGCCTCGACTTCCTCGGGCCGAGAAGCCGTCGGCGGCCGCGTCCGATCGAGAAGAGCTGCGGGATCGCGACGAGGTCCCGCGCCTCGAGCTCCCCGCGGATCGGGTACTTGCGGGAGAGCTCCGCGATCCGCGCGAGGAGCGACTCGAGCAGCCGCTCGTCGACCGAGACCGTGCGACGCCGCGGCTCGGTTCGCGTCAGGCGGAGCGCGACCTCGACCTTGCCCCGCGAGAGGCGCTGCGCGAAGACCGCGGCGGATCGCGGCCTCGAGCGGCGCCTCGGCGTCGCGGACGCGCACCGAGTCAGCTCGAGGAAGCGGTGGTTGACGCTGCGGCGCCGACCTCGGCCGAGCAGGCCGGCCCCGACGGCGCCGCGGGCCCGCCCGAAGCCGGTCATGCTGCGGAGCGTCATCGTGCCGGCCCTCGACGCGACCGGTTCGGCCGGGGAATCGGCCTCGGCGAAGAACTGCATGTCGTGCAGCCTGCGGTAGAGCCCGTTGCGAGTCAAGAGCTCGCGCGTGCGATGCCGATCTCGACGATCCGGCCCTCGTCGAGCACCACGATGCGGTCGGCGCGGCGCACGGTCGAGAGGCGGTGCGCGATGACGAGGGTCGTGCGGCCCGCCATGAGGTTGCGCGACGGCCCGTGCGACGAGGGCCTCGGACTCGACGTCGAGCTGCGAGGTCGCCTCGTCCAGGATCAGGATCGGGGCGTCCTTGTAGAGGGCCCGCGCGATCGCCAGCCGCTGCTTCTGTCCGCCGGAGAGGCGGGCGCCGCCCTCCCCCACCGGCGTGTCGTAGCCGTCGCGGCAGCCGCTCGATGAACTCGTCGGCGCACGCGGCCGCGGGCGGCGGCGCGGACCCGCTCCTCGGGAGCGTCCGGCTCGCCGTACGCGATGTTCTCCCGCGCGGTCGAGTCGAAGAGGATCGACGTCCTGCGTCACGAGGCTGATCTGGCGCCGCAGCGACGCGAGCGTCGCGTCGCGCAGGTCCACGCCGTCGAGGGTGACGCGCCCCGCCGTCGGGTCGTAGAGGCGCGGCAGCAGGTTCACGAGCGAGGTCTTGCCCGGCGCCCGAGGGGCCCACGATCGCCACCGTCTCGCCGCGCCGGATCTCGAGGTCGATCCCCGCGAGGACCGGCTCCTCGCCGTAGGCGAACGAGACGCCCTCGTAGCGGATCGCCTCGCGGAACGGCGGCGAGCTCCCGCGCGCCCGGACGTTCCACGATCTCGTTCTCGGCGTCGATCAGCTCGAAGATCCGGCGAGGCCGAGGAGAGGGCGAGCTGGAGCGCCAGGTTCGTCCGCGTGACGTCCTTCAACGGCTTGTACATCATCAGGACCGCCGCCAGGAAGGAGATGAGCTCGCCGACCGTCAGCGTCCCCGGCGTGGATCTGGCCCGCGGCATAGGCGAAGATCGCGGCGAGGCCCACGCCCGCCAGCACTTCCATGAGCGGCGCAGTTGAGCGCCTGGATGCCGCACCGATCGGCGGCTCACGCGGAAGTACCGGCTCGTTGGCCAGCGCGGAACCGGCGCTTCTCGAACTCCTCCATGCCGTAGGTCTTGATGACCCGGTTGCCCGCGGAGGGTCTCGGAGAGAAGCGTCCCCATCTCACCCATCCGCTCTGTCGGGAGGAGATCGCGGTCTTCCGCAGCCGCCGCGCGTTCTGGAGGATCGAGAGGAGGACGACCGGCGCCACGACGAAGACGAGAAAGGCGAGTCGGCCGTTCAGCGAGAAAGCGTAGACGAGGACGAGGACGATCGTCAGCGCGCCCTGCGCGAAGTCCGCGAGCTGGCTGCCGAAGGCGAGCTGGATCTGCTCGACGTCGGTCAGCAGCCGGCTCATCAGGTCGCCGGTGGACGACCTCGAGTAGAAACGGCTGGACTGGCCGATCAGCCGGTCGTAGGCGTCGCGGCGCAGGTCCCGGACCATGCCGAGACCGATGCCGTTCAGCTCGAACTCCGAGAAGTAGGACAGGACGTTCTTGACGAGGAGCGCGGCCAGCAGCATCAGCGGAACCGCGAACCGCTTCGGGAGGCCGGCCTCGCCGGCCGCCGAGAGGAGACCTGAGTAACCCCGCTCGAGCCACGCGAGCAGCGGAGCCGCCCGCTCGGCGGCCGGGCGCGGGAGCCCCCCGAGCGCCGCCGCGGAACCGGCCCCGAGGGCGTCGTCGATCACCTTGTTCAGGAGGAAGAGGAGAGCGACCGTGGAGGCCGAGACGACCGCCATGGCGAGGAGGGCCGCGACCGCCCTTCCCCGATAGCGCGAGAAGTAGCGGAACAGGCGCGCGAGCGGCGCCGGCGCGCCTCCGGAGGCCGCGGTCCCGGGCCCCGACGCCGCGCTCACCGGACGGCGGCGCGAGCCCCGGCGGCCGCGCTCCCCTCGAGCGCTTCGAGAACCGCGCCGGCGGCCCGGTCGCTCGCCCCGGGGGGCCCGAGATCCCGCGCGACGCGGGCGAGCCCCTCTTTCATCCGCCCGCGGCGGGGTTCCGAATCGAGCAGCGCCTCGGCCTCGGAGAAGAGCCGGTCCGCATTCACTTCCTTCTGGAGGAGCTCCGGGACGACGTCTTCCTGCGCCACGATGTTCACGAGCGCGATCCGGCGCAATCGGACGAGCGCCCGCCCGATCGCGAAGCTCGCTGGAGAGGCCCTGTACACGACGATCATCGGAACGCCGCAGAGGGCCGCCTCGAGGGTGGCGGTTCCCGAAGCCACGATCGCGAGGTCGGCGGACGCGAGCCACCGGTGCGAATCGGTGGTGACCAATCGCACTCCGGCTTCGGCGGCGCCCGGGTAGAGCTCTTCGGAGAGTTCCGGCGGCCGCACGACGAAGGCTTCGACGCCGCGCCGAGCCGCGAGGCGCGAAGCCGCATCCCGCATCGGGCCCCAGTGGCGCTCGATCTCCGCGCGCCGGCTGCCGGGCAGAAGCGCCAGACGCGGCCGCGTCTTGTCGGGGAGCGCCGCCGGCCGCGCGAGCCCCTCGGCCACGTCGTCCACGATCGGATGCCCGGTCCAGACGGCGTCCGCTCCGAGCCGCCGATAGATCTCCGTCTCGAAAGGAAACAGGGTCAGGATCCGCCGCGCGCGGGAAGTGATCGTGCGCGCCCGCTCCGGGCGCCAGGCCCAGACTTGAGGGCTCACGTAGTAGATCAGCGGAATCCCGAGCTTCCGAAGCCGGCGGGAGAGCGCGGCGTGGAAGTCCGGGAAGTCGATCAAGACCGCGCCGTCGGGTCGCCGCCGGGCCGCCTCGCCCGAAAGGGCCGACAGAGCCCGAAGGACCGTGGGGAGCCGTCCGGCGACCTCGGTGAGACCCATGACCGAGAGGTCCTCGGAACGCGCCACGCGCTCGAGGCCCTCGGCGTCGAGGCGGGGTCCCCCCATCCCGAAAGCGGCGAGACCGGGGCGCATCCGGCGGAGCGAGCGGAGGAGCCGGGAGCCGTGCAGGTCTCCCGACGCCTCGCCGGCCGAAAGAAGCAGGCTCACCGCCGTCAGACTAAACCAATTCGTCGGCGGACGGCCGGCCCGCCGGGCCCCGGATCCATCGGCGGTACCAGGCCTCGAGGTTCACGAGGAGCCACAGCTTGTTGTGGCGGCGCTGGGCGCTCGACGTCACGAGCTCCCGCGCCGCGCGGGCGTCGAGCACGCCGTCGGCGGCGAGGTCCCCCGTCTCGAGGAGACGCAGAGCGGCCTCCCGGTTCGCGCCGCCGACCCACCGCTTGAACGGAGGAGAAAAACCCTTCTTGGGACGCCGCAGGATCGGCTCGGGGATCCAGGGGGCGATCGCCTCGCGGAGCGCCACCTTCGTCGCGCCGGGCCGGACGAGCCGCTCGGGCGGAAGCGAGAACGCGTACTCGACGAGCTGCCGATCGAGGAGCGGCACCCGCGCCTCGAGGCCGACCGCCATCGTCGAGCGGTCCACGAGCGCGAGGCCGTTGTCGGGCAGGTAGGTGTGGAGGTCGAGGTAGAGGAGCCGCTGCGGCGTCGGGAGATCGGGGCGATCGAACCGGCGGAAGAGCCACGCGGGGTCGCGCGGCGCCCGCCCGAGGAGCCGCCGCTGCTCCCCGGCGTCGAAGAAGCCGCGCACCGGGAAGTACCGATCGACGAACGTCTCGCCGGTCAGACGACGGGCTCCGGAGGCGCGCGCGCCGGCCGGGGTTCCCGAGAGCGGCTCGAGGAGGGCGCGGCCCGCGGCGGACACGAGCGGCGCCGCGAAGCCGAGACGGGAACGGAGGCGCTCGTAGCGAAGCGCCGTCTCGTGCCAGCCGTATCCGCCGAAGACCTCGTCCCCGCCGTCCCCCGAGAGCGCCACCTTGACGGACCCGCGAGTCAAGCGCGCGAGCTCGAGCATCGCGAGCGCTCGGGCGTCGTAGAGGGGCTCGTCGAAGACGCGCGCGCCCGAGTCGAGGGCCGAGGCGAGGTCTCCGAGGTCGAGGAGCTCCTCCGTGTGCGGGGCCCCGAGGGACTCCGCGGCCAGACGCGCGAAGCGCACGTCGTCGAGATCCCCGTCGCGATAGGCGACCGTGAAAGTCGGATGCCTTCCTTCGCGCGCGGCGCGGGAGACCACGAGGGTCGAATCGAGGCCTCCGGAGAGAAAGGCGCCGACCGGCACGTCGGAGACGAGGTGCGAGCGGATCGCGCGGTCGAGCCTCTCCCGCAGCTCCTCCGGATCGTCCCGAACGGAATGCCGCTCGAGGCGCCAGTAGGGCGCGACCTCGATCCGCTGCCCGTCGGCGAGCCAGGTCAGGCGGTGCGCGGCCGGGAGCTTGCGGATCCCGGCGAAGAGGCAGCGGTCGAACGGGACGTAACCGTAGGCCAGAAAGTCCGAGAGCGCCTCCGGGTCGAGGCGGGCCGCGAGGTCGGGGAGGCGAAGCAGGGCGTGCGGCTCCGACGCGAACGCGAGGCCGCGCGGGAGGACGGCGTAGTAGAGGGGCTTGATCCCGATCGGATCGCGGGCGAGGAGGAGACGGCCCGGCCTCTCCTCCCAGAGGGCGAGCGCGAACATGCCCTCGAGCCGCGAGAGCGCCCCCGCCCCGCGCCGGACGAGCAGGCGGTGCGCGACCTCGGCGTCTCCCTGCGACACGAACCGCTCTCCTTCCGCCTCGAGCTCGCGGCGGAGCGCGCGGAAGTTGTAGATCTCGCCGTTGTGGATGAACGCCGAGCCGCCGTCCGGCGCCAGGGAGGGCTGGGCGCCGAGAGGCGACGTGTCGAGGATCGCGAGACGCCGATGGCCGAGGAGGGCCCGGCCGCCGCCTCCCGTCCAGGTGCCCGCGCCGTCCGGGCCGCGGTGCTCGAGAAGCTCGAGAGCGCCCGCGAAGCGCCCGGGGTCGATTCCGTCACCGACCCAGCCGGCGATGCCGCACATGGAGGCTCGAAATCCTCGGGCTTCCCCTCCCTACGACGGGAACGGGTACATCAACCACGCCACCGCGAGCCCTCCCAGGAGGAGCGAGGCGAGGAGCACGCCGAAGAGCTTCCAGCGGGGGCCGCTCTCCTCCCTCCAGAGCAGGGCGAAGAACGCGGAGACCAGCACGGCGTACGCGCTCATGATCACGAAGTGGTCGACAGGCAGGAGGGTGGCGATCACGTCTTCCTCCCCGTGGCGATGTCCCAGGCGTCGAGCATCAGGAGCAGATTCATGAGGCCCGCCGTCAGCAGAAAGGCGCAGCCGTACTCGTACGTCGGCGCGAGCACCGTGCCGCCCGGGTTGTCGGAGAAGAGCCGCGCGGCGACGTTCAGGAGCCCCGCGCCGGAGACGGCGAAGGTCGCGAGGATCGTCAGCGGCTGGCCCGACTCGATCGTGTAGAGCCGGCCCTCGAACGAGAGGCCGAGCGCGAAAGCGGCGGCGACGATCAACGCGAAGGCGACGGCGGTCTGGCGGCGCCCGAGGTAGTAGTGGCCGAGTCCGGGGAACGCCCAGGCCAGCGCCGCGGCCGCGAGGGCGCGGCCCCGCCCGCCGTCCGGCGCGCCGCTCAAGCCGACGCTCCGCGGAAGAGGGGCTTCAGACGGCGGCGGGTCTCCCCGAGGTCTTCCGGAACGATGCGCACGTCGCCCGTGACGGTCATGAAGTTCGTGTCCCCCATCCATCGCGGGACCACGTGCACGTGGTAGTGCCCCTCCACGCCGGCTCCGGCGGCGGAGCCGAAGTTGATGCCGATGTTCAACCCGTCGGTCCGATAGGTCTCCACGAGAATGCGCTCGGCCCGCGCGAGCGTCGCGACGAGCTCTTCCCGCGTGTCCGGGCTCGAATCGGAGAGCCAGGCGTCGTGCCGGTACGGCGCGACCATCACGTGGCCGTTCGTGTACGGGTAGCGGTTCAGCAGAACGAAGACGGAGCGGCCGCGGTGGACGACGAGCGACGCGTCGTCATCGCCCGACGCAGCGGCTTCGCAGAAGATGCAGCCGTTCGACTTGTCCGACACGAGATACTCGTACCGCCACGGGGCGAAGAGGACTTCCGGCATGCGGAGAGGCGGCCCCGGCGAGGGCTACCGGTTGATCAGCTCCTTCAGCTCCTTGCCCGGCTTGAAGTAGGGGATCTTCTTGGCCGGCACGGCCACTTTGACCCCCGTCTTGGGGTTGCGCCCCATGCGCGCGCCCCTCTCCCTCAGTCGGAACGAGCCGAAACCGCGAAGCTCGATCTTCTGGCCGGCCTTGAGCGACCTCACGATGGCGTCGAACACGGTGTCCACGATCGACTCCGCCTGCTTCTTGGTGACGTCCGTCGCCACCGCCACGCGCTCGATCAGTTCCGCCTTCGTCATATCGGTCCTCGCTGAAAAGCCGGTCGTCTCGCGGGCCCTAGGCCTCCGTGGCAGGATCGTCCGTCTTCTTGCGGGAGCGTTTCTTTTTGGCCGGCGCCGGCTCCGGAGCGGCTTCGGCGGGAGCCGACGTCTCGGCGGGCGCCGTTTCGGGCGCCGGGGACCCGGCCGCGGGCTCCGGCGCCGCCGCGCGGTCGACCGCGACCCCCGTGAGCCCCACCTTCATCTCGGCGTCTTCGATCCGCAGGATCCGGGCGCGGATCGGGTCCCCCTCGTGGTAGTGGTCCGCGAGCCGGGCGCCGCGCGGGCACCGGCGTTTCGGACACGTGCATCAGGCCCTCCACGAGTCCGTCGATCTGCACGAAGACGCCGAAGTCGGCGACCCGCGAGACGACCCCGTCCACGACGTCGCCCGGCTGATGCTTTTCGCGGAAAGTCTGCCAGTCGTTCGGCTGGAATTCCTTGATCGAGAGCGAAATGCGGCGGTTCTCCTGGTCGATCGACGTGATGATCGCCTCGACGTCGTCCCCCTTCTTCAGGACCTCGGAAGGATGCTTGACGCGCTTGGTCCAGGACATGTCGGAGACGTGCACGAGCCCGTCGATCCCTTCTTCGATCTCGACGAACGCCCCGAAATCCGTCAGGTTGCGGACCTTGCCGGAGACGCGGCTCCCGACGGTGTACTTCTCGAGCACGCTGTCCCACGGATCCGGCAGCGTGTCCTTGAGCGACAGGGAGATGCGGCGCGCCTCGCGGTTGACGTCGGAGACGACCGCTTCGACCGTGTCGCCGGGAGAGACGACCTTCGAGGGGTTCTTGACCTTCTTCGACCAGGACATCTCGGAGACGTGGACGAGGCCCTCGACCCCCTCCTCGAGCTCGACGAAGGCGCCGTAGTCGGTCACGTTGGTGACGCGCCCGGTGACGCGCGAGCCCGCCGGATACTTCTCCGGCACGTGGCTCCACGGATCTTCGGTCAGCTGCTTGGTGCCGAGAGAGACGCGCTCGGTCTCGCGATCGAACTTGAGAACGACGACGTCGATCTCGTCGCCGACCTTGACGAGGTCGGAGGGGTGGTTGACGCGGCCCCACGACATGTCGGTGACGTGGAGGAGGCCGTCGAGCCCCCCGAGGTCCACGAACGCGCCGTAGTCGGTCAGGTTCTTGACCGTGCCGCGCAGGACGCGCCCCTCCTCCAGGATCTGGAGCGTCTCGCGCTTCTTGGCCTCCTGCTCGACTTCGACGACGGCCTTGCGCGAGAGGACGATGTTGCCCCGCTTCTTGTCGACCGAGATCACCTTGAAGTCGAAGTCCTTGCCGCGCAGCGACTCCAGGTTCTTGACCGGCTTGACGTCCACGAGCGAACCGGGCAGGAAGGCCTTGACGCCGATGTCCACGGCGAGGCCCCCCTTGATCCGGTCGATGACGCGGCCCCGCACGGTCGAGCCCGAGCGATAGGACTTCTCGACCTCGTCCCAGACCTTCATCTTCTCGGCCTTGTCCTTGGAGAGGACGACGTAGCCGTTCTGGTCTTCGGTGCGCTCGAGGAGCACGTCGACCGCGTCCCCCTCCTTGACCGTGACTTTTCCGGAGAAGTCGGTGAACTCGGAGACCTGGATGATCCCCTCCGACTTGTAGCCGATGTCGACGATCACCTCGGACGGCGTGATTCCGATCACGCGGCCCCGGATGATCTGTCCCTCCTGCAGATTCTTGAAGGAATTCTCGTACTGCGCCAGGAGGTGCTCGTACTCCTGGGGCGAAAGCTCCTGTTCCGTCTCCATCGGCGTGTCCTGGCGACCTCCTTCGCGTTTCTTGGCCGTCATGAATACAGAGAATGCCCTCTCATAAGTATTTGAACCACAAAAGCATACTCTATGTGGGGCCGGCGGTCGGAGTCAACTTCCCGCCCCGCCCTCCTTTCGGACGAGCCCTTCGATCGTCGAAACCACTTCGGCCGCTTCGAGGTCCGTCGAGTCGATCAGCCGATAGCGGTCGTCCAGAGTCAGGGGGGAGTCGCTCCGGCGGCTGTCGTCCTCGTCCCGGCGGGCCATCTCCCGGAGGACCTCGGCATAGGGCCGCGGGGTGCCCCGTGCCTCGAGCTCCCGGGTCCGCCGGCGGGCTCGGACCTCCGGAGACGCCGTCAGGAAGAACTGGTGCGGCGTATCGGGGAAGACCCGGGTGCCGATGTCCCTCCCCTCGAGCACCCCCCCGCGCTCCCGCCCGAGCCGCCGCTGCTCCTCGACGAGACGCCGCCGGACCCCCGAGATCGCCGAGACGGCCGAGGCGTAGAGGGAGATCTGCGGCTCGCGGATCGCCTGCGTGATGTCCCTCCCGTTCCAGCGGACCGAGAGGCCCCCCTCTCCCGGCACGAGGTCGATCCGCCCCTCCTGCGCGATCCGGATCACCCGCTCGGGATCCTCGATCGGCAGCTTCGACTCCCGCATCCCGCGCCGCGAGCCCCACCGCGCGGTACATCGCCCCGGTGTCGATGTAGGGCACGCCCAGGCGCGCGGCCAGCGCCCGGGCCACGGTGGACTTCCCGGCGCCCGAGGGGCCGTCGATCGCGACGATGAGCGGCGCCGTCAACCGGCCCGCTCCGGGGCTCCCGGGCGAGTCGGCCGGCGCGGCGGCGCGAGGCTGCGGCGGAGCGCGGCCACCTCTGCCGCGGCGAGCGGGCGGCAGAGGCCCGGGGCCAGCCGGTCGTCGCGGATCGGCCCGATCGCGATGCGCTTCAACTTCGAGACCGGGTGGCCGATCGACTCGAACATCCTCCGGACCTGGCGGGATCGCCCCTCCTGGAGCGTGACGCGGAGCCATGCGTTCCCCTCCCCGCGCGGTTCCGTCGTGCGCAGCCGCTCGATCTGGCAGGGGCGCGTCCATTCGCCGTCGAGACGGATTCCGGCGCGCAGGCGCTCGAGGTCCGCCTCCCGCGGCGCCCCGGAGACCTTGACGCGGTACTCCTTCGGGCAGCCGGATCGGGGGTGGGTGACGCGCGCGGCCAGATCCCCGTCGTCGGTCAGGAGGAGGAGCCCCTCGGTCTGGACGTCGAGCCGGCCGACGGGCCGGACCCGCCGCCGCAGATTCGCGGGGACGTAGTCGAGCACGGTGCGGCGCTTCTCCGGGTCCGAGACCGTCGTCACGACTCCGCGCGGCTTGTTGAGGAGAAGGTAGGTCCGGACGGCGGCGGGCGGCGGGACGCGGCGGCCGTCCACCCGCACGGCGTCGCGCGCGGGGTCGGCCCGCTCGCCCAGGCTCGCCACCTTGCCGTTGACGCGCACCCGACCTTCGCGGATCCACTCCTCCGCCTCGCGGCGGGAGGCGAGGCCCGCCTCCGACAGGATCTTCTGCAATCGGATCGAGGCCATGCGGGCGAGGTCGCGGCGAGATAGTTAACCGACTGGTTAACTATCGGAGGGGTCGTCCTCTTCCGACTCTCCTCGCCCCCTTCCTCCTCCGCGCCGGCGGGCGCGACCCGGGCCTCCGGCATCGCCGAGGGATCCGCGACCGTCGAGGCCAGGTCTTCGGCGAGCTCCTCCGGCCTCGGCAGGTCGCTCGATGTCCTTCAGACCGAAGCGCACGAGGAAGTCCATCGTCGTCCGATAGAGGAAGGGAGAGCCGACGACCGACTTCCTCCCGGCGGTCGTGACGAGCTTCTTCTCGAAGAGCGTGTTCAGGACGGACGCCGAGTTCACGCCGCGGATCTCCTGGATCTCCGGCAGCGTGATCGGCTGCCGGTAGGCGATGATCGCGAGGGTCTCCAGGGCGGCGAGCGAGAGGCGGCTGCGCTCGGAGACGTCGTGGAACCGCCGCAGGAGCCCGTCGTACTCGGGCCTCGTGACGAAGCGCCACCCCCCGGCCACCGCCTCGAGGCGGATGCCGCGTTCGGCGCGCTCGGCGTCGGCCCCGAGGATCGCGAGCGCTTCCTCGACGGCCTCCGTCGTCGCCTCGAGCACGCTCGCCAGGTCCTTCTCTGCGAACCGGCCGGGCGCTCGAGAAGAGAAGCGCCTCGAGCGCCGGCAGGATCTTCTGCGCCCGCTTCTCGCGCGGGCGCTCGACCTCGGGAGCGTCGGTTTCGTCGGCGATCGTCTCGGCCATGGCGCAAGTTTACCGTTTACGGCCGCCGGCGAGCGTCACCGATACTCGTCCCGCAGGTGCTCGGGCGAGAACGGGGCCTCGGTGCGGGAGACGTGGATCTCGCCGAAGGCGGCCGCCTGATACGCGGTCACGACTCCCAGGCGGATGAGCTCGAGGGTCGCGAGAAACGCGGTCACGGCCTCCGCGCGGTAGCGCATCTCGCCCAGGAACTCGAGGAGCGGGAGCGCTCCCGCCGCGCGCCTCGAGCCGCTCGACGCAGCTCCCGCATCTTCTCCTCGACGGAGAACCGCAGGTGCCGGATCTCCATCGCCGGCGGGTGCGCCAGGCGGTACTGCTCCGTGACTTTCCGGAAGACGTCGATCAAGTCGAAGAGCGAGACCTCGAGCGTCTCCCCCTCGGGCGACCTCGGCACGGGGGGCTCCCCCCGCGGCCAGAGGCCGGCCCGCAGCGTGTCGATGCTCGTGCAGGTTCTCGGCGGCCTGCTTGAAGCGCTCGTACTCCCGGAGCCGCTCCGCGAGATCCTGCCGCGGGTCCTCCGGCTCTCCCGGGGCGCGCGGCAGGAGCATCTTCGACTTGATGTAGATGAGCTCGGCCGCCAGCGCGACATAGTCGGAGGCGACGTCGAGGTCGAGCTCCCGCATGGCGTCGAGGTACGCGGTGTACTGCGCCGTGATCTCGGCGATCGGGATGTCGGTGATCGAGACCTCGTTGACCCGGATCAGGTGCAGGAGCAGGTCGAGCGGCCCGCTCCAGGCCTCGATCGCGACCGGCGGGAGGGCGGTGGTCTCCGGCGCTTCGTCGCTCATGCCGGGAGAAACCCCTCGCTCATCCGGCCCCGAAAACGCTGCGGATCACGATCCCATAGAAGGGGCGTATGAGCGCCCCGAGCAGGCGCGTCGACAGGAGGAGGATCAGGATCAGGAAGCCGAAGGGCGCGATCACGCGGAAGAGGCGGATCGCCGGCTCCCCGACGATCGACGCCACGACCCCGCTCCCGTCGAGCGGCGGGATCGGAATCAGGTTGAAGACGCCGAGGCCGACGTTCACGATCGCGAACTGGAAAAGGACGTAGGTCACCGGGGCGAGCGCCCCGGAGGAGAAACTCTGGCCCTGGAGCGCCAGGGCGAGCTCGCGGATCGCGTCCGGCGCGGCCTTCCGCACGACGACGAGGAGCGCGATCCCGACCGCCGCGAGGAGGAAGTTCGAGACCGGGCCGGCCGCGGAGACGACGAGGTTGGCGAGGCGCGGATTCGGGGTGTTGCGCAGGTCGACGGGCGTCGGCTTGGCGGCGCCGAAGATCATCCGCCCGGCCGATAGGAAATACATCATCAGCGGGAGGACCACGCTGCCGAACGGGTCGATGTGGCGGATCGGGTTCAGGCTGATCCGGCCGAGGTCGCGCGCCGTGGTGTCGCCGAACTTGAGCGCCGACCAGGCGTGCGCCGATTCGTGGAATGAGATCGCGAAGAGGATGACGGCGAGCTGGATCGCGAAGTCGACGATCTTGAAGGCGATCGATTCCATCCGGCGCATGATAACGCCGCCCGGGCCCGGCACTCCCTTCATTCGCAAGGACTTCTCCGATATCGGTGATACCTTCGGCCCATGGGCTCCGACGGCGTCCCGACGCGAAACCTTCCCGCTCGCCGCGCGTCTCCCGGATAGTCGTGCCGATCGGAAGCGGGGTCGGTCCGGGCGAGCAAAGCGGGGATGACCGCGCGCTCGTCGAGCGCGTCCGAAGTGGCGACACCGAGGGCGCGGCGGAGCTCTTCGAGAAGTACGCCCCGGCGCTGCTCCGGTTCACCGACCGGATGCTCTCGGACCGGAGCCTCGCCGAGGAGGTCACGCAGGAGGTGTTCGTCAAGTTGATCGCGCGGGCGCACCAGTACGACGGAAGGGCCGAAGTTTCGTCCTGGCTCTTCGCCATCGCCGCCAACGCCTGCCGCGACCGGCGGCGGCGGGATCGCCGCGCGCCCGTCGTGCCGATCGACGCGATGCCCGAGCCGGCCGAGCGGGGAGAGGGGATCGAGCGGGTGCTGATCGACCGGGAGCGGCGCGAGGCCGTGCGCCGGGCCCTGGCGGAGCTCTCCGAGGAGCAGCGCGAGGCGCTCGTGCTCGCCCGTTACCACGGCCTCCCCTACTCCGAGATCGCCGAGATCCTCGGCATCTCCATCGGCGCGGTCAAGACCCGAATTTTCCGGGCCGTCGAGGCCCTCAAGGTCCGATTTTCGGAAGGAGCCGACTCATGGAATGCCGCGAACTCGCCGAACGCGCAGTCGACCGTCTGACCGGGGAGATCTCTCCGGACGCCGAACGGGCGCTCCGCGAGCATCTCGCCGCGTGCGCCTCCTGCGCGCGGGAGGCCGAGACCGTCTCGCGCGCGTGGGCTTTCCTGGGCGAGGATCCCGATCCGAAGCCGTCGGCCGAGTTCCTCCGCCGCGGGCGCGAGCTCGTCGGAGAGGAGATGCTCCGGGAGCGCGTGCGCCAGTTCCGGCCGAGGCCGCGCTGGATCCGCCCGGCCGCGCAGGCCGCGGCGGTGCTCGTGGCCGCCGGCATCGGTTACCTGGCCGCGGGGCGCAAGAGCGCGCCGGCGCGCACGCCGGCCGAATCGCCCGCGCCCGCCGTCGCGTCGGAGGTGCCGGACTTCGGCTCGAATCCGAGGCTCTCGAATCTGTCCTACGGTCCGGCCGCCGACTCGGGAAAGATCGGCATCGGATTCGACGTGACGACGCGCCACACGGTGGAAGGCGCGGCCTCGGACCCGGAGGTGGCGCGCCTGCTCGCCTATCTCGTGTCGCGAAACGCCGAGACCTCCGGCGAGAAGTCGCGCGCGATCGAGCTCGTGCAGCAGCACTACGGCGCGGGGGAAGCGGCGCCCCCTCCGGACATCGTCGCGGCGCTGACGCACACGCTGCGCAAGGACGCGAACCCCGGCGTGCGCAAGAAAGCGGCCGACGCGCTGGCGGGGATGCCGCTGACTCCCGAGATCCGCTCCGCGTTTCTCGACGCGCTGCGCGACGACGGCAACCCGGCGGTCCGTCTGGTCGCGATCGAGAAGCTCGCTTCGACGGCCAGGGAGGCGCCCGACTCGCGCACGATCCAGTCGCTGCGGGAGAAGGCCGTCGACCCGAAGGAAAACGGCTTCGTCCGGGCGCGCGCCGCCTCGGCCTTGAAGACGATGGAGTTCTAGGAGACATCCCGATGACAGGAGCTCTCAATGGTTCGAGGTAACCCCGCGCCCGCGGCGGCGTCTCTGGAAGCGATGAGATACGAAAAGCAAAACGCCGACTCCCGCGGCTCGCGCACCGAGGTGGAGGCGCGCGCCCTCTGGGTCCTGCTCGCGGCCGGGCTCTTCCTGCTCGCCGCCGCGGCCCTCTCGGGCGGAGAGCCGGGCCCGACCGTCTCGCGGACCGACCGCTTCCAGGCCACACTCGCCCCCGGCTCGACGGTGCGGATCGAGAACGTCAACGGGGACGTCGTGGCGACCCGCGGCGCCGCGTTCTCCGCCGTCGTGACGACGACCGTGACCGCGCCGGACCGATCCCGCGCGGAGGAGTTCCTCGGCCGGACGCGGGTGGACCAGTCGAGCGACGGGAAGGAATACCGCCTGGAGACGGTGTGGCCCGGCGCCTCCGGCTCCCACGCGCGCGAGCATCGCCGCGCGCCGTCTCCCTGCCGGGACTGCCGGATCGTCTCGCGCTACGAGTTGACGCTCCCGCCGGGGGCCTCCGCCAGCCTGCGGACCGTCAACGGGGAGGTCCGGGTGCGCGACGTGGACGGGAACCTCGAGGTGCAGAGCGTCAACGGCAACGTGCAGGTGGCGGGCGCCCAGCGGTCGCTCGACGCGCAGACGGTCAACGGCCGCGTCGAGGCCGCCGGGCTCGCTCTGCCGGAGGGGGCGTCCTGGCAGCTCCAGACGGTCAACGGCGCGGTCGTCGCCACGCTGCCGGGCAACGCGCGGTTCGACTGGAGCGCCTCCACCCTCTCCGGCGCCATCGCGTCCACGTTTCCGCTGCCCGCGGGCCGGACCGACGAGACGATCGCGACGCCGTCTCCGAACCCGCCGATGCGGCACCGCCGCGCCCGCGTCATTCTGCCGCCACAGGAGGGGGGAGAGGATCTCATCGACACCGAAGAGCTGGCGCGCGAGGTGGAGGAGTCGCTGCGCGAGGCGGAGTTCGAAGTCCGTCAGGAGACGGGCAGCCGGCAGCTGCGGATCGTGCTCCCCGAGCGCCGCTACGCGGCGCAGGTCGGCGGGGGCGGGCCCAAGGTCCACGCCAGCACCTTGAACGGCGACATCACCCTGCTCGCGGCCGGCACGAGCGAAGCCGACGCGAAGCCGCTCGTCCTCGGCCACCGGGCGATCTCGGTCACGGTTCCCCGCATCGAGGTCTCAGCCCCGCGGGTCATCGTGATCCCGAAGGTCCGCGTGGACGCCGAGCACCCGGACGTCGAAACGCCGGAGCCCGACGCGACCGACGAGGACGAGATCGTGCGCGGCGACGTCGCGGGGGACTTCTTCTCGACCTCGAACGCGAGCTATCGCGTCGGAAACGTCAGCGGCCGCGTCAAGATCCTGACGCACGCGGGCGAGGTCAAGGTCGCTTCGGCCGGGAGCGGCGCCGAGATCAAGACCTTCGGCGGCGACATCCGCCTCGGCCCCGTGAAAGGGGATCTGAAGGCCCACACGCTCGCGGGGGACGTCCGGGCGGGCGCGATCGTCGGATCGGCCACGGTCGACACCTCCGGCGGCGACATCCGAATCGCGCGGATCGGCGGCTCGGCGATCGCGCGGACCGGCGGGGGCGACATCGTCCTCCCGGGGGTCGGCGGCGGCGTGACGGCCGAGACCGGAGGAGGCGAGGTCCGCATCGTGCTCCTCGCCCGCCAGCCCAAGGGGGGCGTCACGGTCCGAAACGCGGGGGGCGACGTGGTCCTGACCGTGCCGTCGGACTTCCAGGCGGACCTGGACCTCCAGGTCGAGGACACCGGCGACACCGAAGACGTCCTGATTCGAACCGACTTCCCGGGGATCTCGGTCACCCGGGGCGAGGATACGCAGCGCGCCTCGGGGAGCCTGAACGGAGGGGGGCCGCGCGTCTCCGTCCGCACGAGCTCCGGCTCGATCCGCTTGCGCCGCGGACCGGCTGCCGGTTCCTAATCGCCGGCGCGCGGCCTCGGCCGTTCAACTCCGATCCATCGTTCCGCGCCTACGGTCTCCTGCGCGCCCCTACCAGGCTCCCCCGCGCGCCGGGATGGTCTGGGTCAACACCGCGACGAGCGTGCACCACGACGAGGGAGATCGCCGGTACGGCCGCGCCAAGGAGGACAAGTACACCACCGAGAAGGACGCCCTCGCCGTGGGCTACCGCGCTTCGAAGCAGAAGGCGTCGAGCGAGAAACCGTAGGCGGCCCGCCGGTTCGCGCGCCTAGCGGACCCGCAGCACCTTCACGGGCTCGAGGTCGACTTCGGCGCCCGTCCCGAACCGAGGGTCGTGGCGCCCGAGCGGCGCGAGGTACTCCCGGATTCCCAAACGGAACGGCCGCCACGGGCCCTCGAAGACGGCGAGAGTGTCGGAGAGGTCGGCGACGTTGTCGCGCGCGAGGCTCTTCAACTGATCGCGGGTGAGGGGCGGCTCGTCGAGCCAGCCCCTGCGGAAGGCCCACTCGAAGCGCCCCGCGAGGAAGCGCCCCCACCAGAGCGGGAAGTGGACGAGCGGCTTACGGGGCTTCCCGATGGCCGAAGCGATCTCCCGGTAGATCTCGTTCAAGGTCAGGACGTCGGGGCCGCCAATCTCGAAGGCGCGCCGCACCGTTTGCGGCTTCTCGAGGGCGTCGGCGAAGACGCGCACCACGTCGTAAACCGACACGGGCGCGAACCGGGTCTGACCCGACCCGATGACCGGAATGAAGAGCGGGTTCGCGCGGACGATGGGCGCGAGCCGCGAGACGAAGCCGTCGCCGGGCCCGAAGAGGATCGACGGGCGGAAGACCGTCCAGTCGAGCGCCGAGGCGCGCACCGCCTTCTCCCCCGCCGCCTTCGTCCGCGCGTACTCCGAGGGCGCGTCCTCGGAGCTCCCCATGGCGCTCATGTGCAGGAGCCGTCGCACGCCGGCGGCCCCCATGGCCGCGACGACGTTCTCGGCCGCCTCGCGGTGCAGGCGGTCGAACGTCTGCTCTCCGTCTTCGTGGATGATGCCGACGAGGTGGATCACGGCGTCCCGGCCGCGCGCGCCCTGCGCCAGGGACTCCCGGTCGAGGACGTTGCCGGCCACGGACTCGACCGGATGGTTGAATCGATTTCGCGCCGCGCCCGGCCGGCGCGCGAGCACGGCGACATCGTGCCCCCGCCGCAGGAGCGCGTTGACCAGGTGCGTCCCGACGAAGCCCGTGCCTCCCGTGACGAGAACTCTCAATGGGAAGGCCTCCTCCGCGCATTCTCTCATCGAAGGATCGGATCATCGGTTCATCGGTTCTTCCGATCCCCCGATCTCCCGATGATCCGATCTCCCGATGATCCGATTCCCCGATCACCCGATCACCCGATTCCAAACAGGTCGCTTTCGATCTTCTCTCCCCGCTCCCGGCGCGCGACGACCTCGGCGCGCGCGCGCGCGAGGGAAGCGAGATCGCGCCCCGGGTCGGCCACGCGCAGGGCGGGCAGCCCCGACTGCCGCGTGCCGAGCAGGTCTCCGGGCCCGCGCTCCTCGAGATCCTTCTCGGCGATTCGGAACCCGTCGGTCGTCTCCTCGAGGATCGCGAGGCGCCGCCGGGCCTCCTCTCCGGCGTTCGGCCCGACGACGAGCGCGCACCAGGAGCGGAGGCTCGACCGACCCACGCGGCCGCGCAGCTGGTGGAGCTGCGCGAGCCCGAAGCCCTCCGCGTTCTCGACCACCATGAACGTCGCCTCGGGCACGTCCACCCCCACTTCCACGACCGTCGTCGCGACGAGGATCCCGACCCGCCCCGCCGCGAAGTCCCGGAGCACGGCGGTGCGCTCCGGCGCGGGCATCCGCCCGTGGAGGGTCGCGACCGCGACCCCCGGCGCCTCGGCGGCGATGCGCCGAGCGGTCTCGCGCGTCGCCGCGACCTCCCGCTCCCCCTCCTCGATCGCCGGAACGACGACGTAGACCCGCTCTCCGGCGCGGACGCGCTCCGCCGCGAAACGGTAGATCCGCTCCCGCGCCGCTTCTTCCCGGACGCGGGTCGTCACCGTTCCCCGCCCGGGGGGCTTCTCGTCGAGGACCGAGACGTCGAGCTCGCCGTAGATCGCCCAGGCGAGCGAGCGCGGAATCGGCGTCGCGGTCATGACGAGCACGTGCGGAGTCTCCCCCTTCCCGAAGAGCCGGGCGCGGTGCGCGACGCCGAACCGGTGCTGCTCGTCGACGACCACGAGCCCGAGGCGCCGGAACTTGACCGGCGACTCGACCAGGGCGTGCGTTCCGACGAGCACGTCGAGCTCGCCCCGGCCGAGCGCTTCGAGGAGGCTCCGCCGCGGGCCGCCCCGGACGCGCCCCGTCAGCAGGCCGAGGCGCACACCGGCCCCTTCGAGCCAGCCCGCAAGGCTCGCCGCGTGCTGCTCGGCCAGAATCTCGGTGGGCGCCATGAGCGCACCCTGCGCTCCATTTCGCGCCGCGAGCAGGAGCGCGAGCCCCGCCACGACCGTCTTTCCGCTTCCGACGTCCCCCTGGAGCAGCCGGGCCATGGCCCGGCCCGAAGCGAGGTCGGCGGCGATCTCCCGGACCGCGCGCTGCTGCGCCCCGGTCAGGCGAAACGGAAGGACGCGCCCGGCTTCTCGGCGCAGCGCCTCGTCGGCCCGGAGCACCATCCCGCGCCGGGACCGAAGCCTCGCGCGCTTCTCCTCGATCCGCGCCGCGAGGACGAGGAGCTCTTCCTCGGCGAGCTTCCGCCGGGCGGCCTCGGCGTCTGCGGGCTCGTCGGGGAAGTGGGCCGCGATCAGGGCCTCGCGGATCTCCTCCGCGGGCGCCCCGGCCGTCCGGAAGTCCGCGGACAGGGCGTCGAGGGTCCGTCGCACGAGCGACCGCCAGGCGCGCGGGGAAGTGTCGGCCACCCGGCGGGCGATGCCGACGACGCGGCCCGAGTGGAGCGGGTCCGCTTCCTCGCCGGGCTCGAAGAACTCGGTCTCCGGATTCTCGAGGCGGAGCTCGCCGCGTCCGGTGACGGAAGGGGATCCGTAGAGGACGGCGGTGCGCCCCGTCGCGAGCGCCGTCTGGAAACTCGGGTAGCGATTGTGCCAGACGACCCGAATCGCCTCGCTGCCGTCGTCGGCGATCGCCTCGATCCGGAGCCCCCCGCGGCGCATGCGGTTCGAGCGCGCGCCGGAGAGGCGCACGAAGAGCGTCGCCGGCTCGCCGGGAACGAGCTCGTCGATCCGCGCGAAGCGCCGCCGGTCCTCGTAGCGAAAAGGCAGGTGCAGCAGGACGTCCGCGACCGTCGCGAACCCGGCCGCCGCCAGACGCGCCGCTCGGGCCGAGCCGACCCCCGGAATTCGGTGGACCGGGTCGGTCAGGGCGAGCGGCATCGACGGTGCCGGCGGGCGGGGACTCACGCCGTGCCCGTCGTCCCGGAGCCGACGGCTACGCCCCGGCGGCCTGGAACGTCAGGGTCACGAGACCGAACTTCAAGGTGTCTCCGTTCTGGAGCGGCACCGGCGCGCCGGTCGCCACCCGGTGATCGTTGACGAACGTCCCGTTCATCACCCCGATCTCCTCCATGACGTAGAAGTGGCCGCCCATCTGGTAGAGCTTGGCGTGGCGGCGCGACGTCGAGCGCTGCGGGTCGAGCGACGTCAGATCGATGTCGGGCGTGATCCCCGTGACCGGGTCGCAGCGGCCGACCAGGGTGTCTCCCTCCCGGTTCAGGAAGAACTCCATCGCCGGATCGGTCGCGACGAGGCGGCAGAGGTCCCGCTCCTGGGCGGGCGCCGGCCGCTTCACCGCCGGCTTTTCCTCCTCCTCCGGGACCTCGCGCCCGAGGGAGTCCTCGAGCATCGCGGTGACGTCCCGCAGCCGGCGCGAGAGCTTGCGCATCATGCGGACGGCGATCTCCGTGTTCCCCTTGAGCATCGTGTCGAAAGTGGTGCCGTTGATCCGGACGAGCTCGACGTCCGTCTTGGCCCGGGCCGAGGCAGTGCGGGGCAGGTCCTCGAGGACGCTCATCTCGCCGAAGAAGTCCCCCTTCTCGAGCGTCGCGAGCACGCGGGACTCCTTGCCGATCGACTTCAGCAGCTCGACCGTGCCCGACTGGATGATGAACATCTCGTTGCCGATCTCCCCCTCGGAGAAGATGATGTCCCCCATCGGGTGCGTGACGAGGAAGCGCTCGAAAGGGCTCTTGCCCCCGGCCCCCGACTTGAAGACCGCCTTCATGCCGGGGCCACCGCCGGCGCCGGGAAGACGAGTCGGGGGGGGCCGGCGTCGAGCAGAAGCTTCGCCGGGGCGTGGAGAGGCAGCGTCCTCGGTCGGGCCAGATGGCCGGCCGGAAGACCGAGAGCGACCGGAAAGGGGGCGCCGCGGAAGCGGTCCCGCAGGTATTCCCTCACTCGCTCCGGGGTCTCCGCTCGATCGCGCGACACCGCCGAACCGATGATCATGCCCTGTATTCGATCGAATCTACCCGACCGCTCCAGCTGGGTCAACATGCGGTCCAGACGGTAGATCTCCTCCCCCACGTCCTCCCAGAAGAATAGGCCCCCGTCCGCGGGGAGCGCCTCGGGAGTGCCGCAGAGCGAGGCGAGCAGCGTCAGGCATCCGCCGACCAGAGGGCCTTCCGCCCGGCCGGCCGCGATCACGTCGCCCGGCTCGAATCGGTGCTCGGCCGGAACGGCGCCCCCGAGCACCTCCGGCCAGTCGAGCCCTTCCTCCGAGGCGATCTCGACCGCCACCATCGGCCCGTAGAACGCGACGAGGGGGATCCGCGCGAGCACCGCGAAGAGCGCCGTGAGGTCGGATCCGCCGAGGTGCGGCTTCCGGCTCGACGCGATCTCGGCCGGATCGACGTGCTCGAGGACGCGCGCGGCGCCGTAGCCTCCGCGTGCGAAGAGGATCGCGTCGACGTCCGCATCCGCCAGAAACTCCCGGTATCCCGCCGCCCGTTCGCGGTCGGTTCCCGCAAAGAGCCCGGTGACGCTGCGGAGATTCGAAGCCTCGCGAACCCGGTAGCCCATGGCGGCGAGCCGGGCGATTCCCGCGTCCAGCCGGGAGGGGTCCGCGAGGCCCGGAGATCGCCGCCACGCCGATGGTCGCGCCGGGCTTGAGCGCCAGAGGCAGGACGAGCGGCGGCATGCGCGGAGATCTTACGCGGTCGAGCGAATGCCCCGACCCTAGCGAGCCTGTGGGCCCCGGTGGCTAAGATCTCTCAGCGCCGGCGAGCCGCCGCCGCGCTGAAAGCCCCGAGCGGGCCGGTAAGCCGAATTCTGTCCCGGTTGCCCGGGGGCGATCATTCCTCTGGGCGCGCGGTCTCCCGCGCGCTCGAGCAGCCGACCCGGAGACAGCCCGCCGAAGCGGAACGGGACGGGCGCCCTCTGTCTCCCTATTTGGCCTTGCTCCGCATGGGGTTTACCGTGCCCCCTCCGTTGCCGTCGGGGCGGTGCGCTCTTACCGCACCGTTTCACCCTTGCCGTCCCGGCCCCGAAGGCCGGAAAGGCGGTCTCTTCTCTGTGGCACTTTCCTTCGCGTCGCCGCGACCGGGTGTTACCCGGCATGCCGCCCGTGTGGAGTTCGGACTTTCCTCCCCGATTTCTCGGGGCGATCGCCTGGCCCGCTCGGAGCCGCGGCGATTGTATCAAGCCGGCGGACGCTAGCGTTCCCCGCGGTTGCGGTCGTCCTCGAAGTAGCGCATCCACTCCGCGACGTCGACCGCCGGGCTCTCCCGCTCGGACCGTCCGCCGCTTCCGCCGAAGCGGCTCCAGAATTCCTCCGGCGCGAGGGCGCCGGCGCCCGCATCCCGCGCCCGCCGCGCGAGCTCCCGGTCGGCCGTCACGAGGACGATGTCGCGCGGCGCGCGCGAGCGGGAGATCTCCTCGAGGATCGCGGCGTCGGCCGATCGTCCCTCCGCGGATCGGAGCGAGAGGCTCCCGAGCGACCGGGCGCCGACCGGCGCCGGCCCGTCGAAGAAGAGCACCGCTTTCGCCCGCGTGCGGCGCAGCCGGTCGAGGAGCTCTCGAATCAGGGCCTCGCGGTCCTCCCGGCTCGGGCGGCCGCGCCCCGAGGCCCGCCCGATCAGATTGTTTCCGTCGAGGAAGTAGGGCACGCGCTCGGCGGGCGTCAGGCGCTCTTGCCAGCCGCGGCGGCCCGCAGCGCCCGCCGCGGGATGCTGCAGCTGGAAGAAGAGGACGCGCACGGCGCGCGCCACTTCCCGGCGGTGCGTGACGAGCAGCACCGCGAGGCCCGCGAGCAGCACGACCGCGAACCACGGCACGAAGAAGGCGAGCGTCGCCAGCACGAGCGCCACCACGTCCTCGGCGAGCGAGAGCGCGAATTGCGCGAAGCCCCGCGTGGCGGCCGTCGAGGTCAGACGCGTGGTGGATTTCACCAGGTGCGCGGCGAGCGTCGCCGCCGCCCCGGCCGCCGCCAGGGCGACGAGCGCGGGAGCTCCCGTCGGCGCGAAAGCCGACAGCGCCAGGGCCGCTCCGACGAGCGGGCGCAAGGGCGTCTGGCCGAGGTCCCACAGCCGGTCCACGACCGGGATCTTGTCCACGACGAACTCGGCCAGGAAGAGAACGAGCGCGATCTGCAGGACCGGCCCGCCGCTCAGGAATGCCGACGCCGGCCCGGGGAACTCGAGCGGCTGGAGTCGGAACATCCCGTGAAAGAAGAGGAGGACCACCCAGGCGTTCCAGCCCGCCGCGGCCGCCAGGCCGAGGCCCGTGAGGATGGAGGTCAAGGACGCGGCTTGAAGAGACGCGAGAAGAGGCTCGGGCGATCGTCCTCGCGAAGGTTCAACGGGCCGTCGGCCGGGACGACGGAGGAAGGCTCCGGCGTCGACGCCGGGACCGTGCCCGGCTCGCCCGGCGCTTGTGCGGGCGAGCCCGAGAGGGAGAGGAGTACCCGATCGAGCAACTGGCGATTCTCGTTCGTCGGATCGAGGTCGAGCGCCCGCCGCGCGAACGGCTCCGCTTCGGCGCTGCGCCCGCGCTCCTGCAGGGCCGCGGCCGCCTCGCGGACGTACTGGGCGCGCCGCGGCTCCAGCCGTGCCGCCTCTTTGAGGTTCTCGAGCCCCCGCGCAATCCACATCGAGTTCTTGAGCTCGACTTGCGCGAGCGCGAATCGATACTCCGCGTTGTCCGGCACGAAGCGAATCGCTTCGCGCAGCATCTCGACGGCCGGGTGGTAGTCCTTCTGCTCGATGAGCGCGCGCGCCCGCCGGTAGTTCTGCGCCGCCAGCTGCTTGCGCGCCTGCGGGTTCGACGCCCCCTCGGCGACCGGCGCCACGGGAACGGAGGGGGCCGAAAGCGACGAGTCGTACTCCGCGCGGCGGTCCGCGTCCGAGAGCACTTCGTGTGCGGTCTTCAGCCTCTCGAAGACCGTCGTCAACTCCTTCTCGCAGTGCGCGAGGTCCTCGCGGTGCCGCAGGTCGGGGTGAAAGAGGCGGCTGCGCTCGAAGTAGGCCTGCTGGATCTGCTCGGCTCCGGCGTCCGGCCGCACGCCGAGCAGCTCGTAGTGCGAGAGCCAATCGATACGGCGATAGGTGTTGCGCACGAGCTCCGCGTGGCCGGGCGTGCGCTCGGAGGTCTGTGCCGCCACCTCGACGTTCAGGGCCTCGAGCCCGCTCGAGCCCGGCGGCGCCGAGCCCTCCTTGCGCCACTCGACGATCCCGCACGAGAGGAGGGCATAGACGATCTTGGCCGTCGCCGTCCGCGACGTCCCTCCGATCTTCAGGAGCGAATCGATGTCGATGCGCCCGTCGATCCGCGAAAGGATGTAGGCCTCCTGGGGCGAGAGAGGCAGGTACTGATAGCGGGACATCGGGTCGCTCGAGAGGACCGGGACGTGGCGCCCCTCGCCGAGGCGCTCGCGGAAGATCTCCGCCTCCGGCAGCCGGCGGATCCCCTCGACGATGACGGCCGCCGTCGAGAGCGTCAGGGCGACGTCCGGGTCGAGCACGCCGGTCGAGGACTGGAAGCGGTACTCGCCGTCGCTCCACTCGAACGTCGAGAAGACGATCTCCTCGACGAGGCGCCGCATCTCGGCGTCGAGCACCTGGCGGGAGACGAGGCCTTTCTCGACCAGGATCTTTCCGAGCCGCGCTCTCCCCTGCTTGGCGACGGTCTCCAGGGCCCAGGAGAGGTCCTGGTCGGTGATCCAGCCGCGCCGTTTCAGGAACGCGCCGATCCGCTGGCCCTCGCGCGAGGACGTGGCGGTTCGGAGCTCCCCTTTCTCGAAGAAGAGGTGGCGCGTCTCGTCGCCGTGCACGAGCGTCAGCGTCCCCTTCAGTCCCTCGAGGAAAATGCGGCGCAGGACCTGCGGGAGCGGTGTCTCCGCCAGGATCCCTCGAAAGGCGGCGCGGGGAGTGCTGCTCATGTCGGGAAGGGCGGGCCCTGCCTTCTAGGTTAGCAGACTCACGGAACCGCCACGACCGCCGGATGGTTGCGGGCCGTGACGAAGTAGGACGGGATCGACGCCTTCGCCTTCCGCGCCGCTTCGAGCGTCGGGTAGCGTCCCCAGAAGACCCGGAAACAGTCGCGGCCCTCATGGGGAGTCGTCAGCAGCCACATCGCCTGCCCGCGGTCGTGCCGCCAGGCGTCCGTCAGGGAGACCACCTCGCAGACGAGCTCGAGCTGGATCGAATAGTGCGTCTTCCGATCGGCTTCGAGGCGCTTTCGGTCTCTCTCGGCACGCTGCACCCAGGTCGCGCGCGGGCCGGTCGCCGGCTCGGCCGGTCGGGCCGCCGCCGGAGCGGGTCGCGGCGCGGGAGGAGGAGCGGGCGAAACCCGCGCCACGGCGACCGGGGACGGCGCCCGCGTCGCCGCGATCGCGGGGGCGGGTGTCGCCGGAGCCGAGATCGCGGACGGGGCCTCGACGCGGGCGGCGGTCACGGGCGGCGGGAACGTCACCGCGGGGGCGGCCGTCGGGCGTTCCGGAGCGACCGAGGTCGCGGGGCTCGGACCGCGGCCTTTCCAGAGCACGACACCGACGATGGCCACCAGAAGGATCCCGATGCTCCAGACGAGGGTCGCGCCGAAGCGGCGGCCGGGCGCGGGCGGTTCCGGCGCATCGATCGGTCCGGGAAAGCCCTCGGGGCTCTCCCACCGCTCCGACTCCGGCCGGGACGGCGCCTCCTCCCACGGGGACTCGGCCGGGCCCGGCTCGAATCGATCGAGCGGCGAGGGCTCGGCGCCCGGGAGCTCGACTATCTCCGCCGCGGCCGGGGCGGGAGGCTCCGGCTCCGGGAGAGCCTCGAGAGGAGGCTCCTCGATCCGCGCCGGCATCGGGAGCTCGACGGTCTCCTCGGGCGCCGGCAGATCCCGAAAGACGGGCGGGGGCGGCGGCTCCGGCTCCCGCGGTTCCTCGCTTTCGGCGGGCCTCTCGAAGGAGCGCGCGGGCGGGGCGGCCGGGACCGGGTGCACAAGGCCGAGCGTCACGAGGGCCGCGAGCAGCTTCCGCACGGCGAACTCTTCGGCCGGCGCCTTTCCGGCGATTTCCGCGGCGGTCGAGCGCCCGTCGATCAGGTGGACGACGGACTCCGCGTCGGCCGTGAGGCCGAACGAGGGAAACTCGGCCTCGAAGAGCTCGCCGCGGACGAGCCGCTGATCGGTCGGCCCGAGCTGGTGGTCGATCAGGTTCCGGTCGCGCGACCGCAGGAAGAGCTCGAGAAGGAGACGCGGCACCGGGAGACGGAAGTCGCCTCCGCGCGGGGCCGCGGCGCGCGTCGAACTCGTATCGGCCGTCCTCCCAGGAGAGCAGGTCCGAGAGGACCTCGATCGCACGGATCTTCTCGCCCCACTTCCACTCGCGGCGGGTCAGCAGCCCCGTCTGCAGCGCGAGCAGGGCCGGGTCTCCCCCCTGCGGGGCCAGCCTCTCGACCGCGTCCGCGGCGAGCTTGCCCGCGCGGACGAGGATGGCGGCCGTCTCGAAGCGCGGA
This sequence comes from uncultured Acidobacteriota bacterium, assembly GCA_963707935.1. Taxonomy (GTDB): domain Bacteria; phylum Acidobacteriota; class Thermoanaerobaculia; order UBA5066; family Gp7-AA6; genus DATBFU01. The sequence continues at coordinate 1,043,036 of CAVPRN010000005.1, forward strand.
TCGGACGACGCCGACGCCCACCACTTCGCCCTGATCGAGATCGAAACCGCACCGCGAGCGCCCCCGCTCGAAACGGAGCGTCGCCGCTCGATTTCTCGCGCCAGCAGGTCACCAGGGCCGCGAGCGGATCCACCTCGCGCAGAGCCCCTTCCCGGTCGAAGACGTTCTTCATGCCGAACGCGCCCTCCCCTCCTCGAGATACGCGAGGACGGCCCGGGCCGCGACGCGGCCCACCGCCTCCTCGATCGCCTTCGGGTCCGCCGCGGCGAGACCCGACAGGGAACCGAAACGCGAGAGCAGCCGTCGCGCCCGCGTCGGACCCACTCCCCGGAATCTCCGTCAGGCTCGTCTCCCGCATCCGGCGCGCGCGGCGCCCGCGATGCCGCGTGATCGCGAAGCGGTGGGCCTCGTCGCGCAGGCGCTGGACGAGCTGCAAGGCCGGGTCCTTGCGCGAGAGCCGGATCGGCTCGGGCCGGTCGGGCACCCAGATCTCCTCCTCGCGCTTGGCGAGGCCCGCCGCCGGAAGCGACAGCCCCAGCCGGTCGAGCGCGGTCAGCGCCGCCTGGAGCTGCCCCCGTCCCCCGTCCACGACGACGAGGTCCGGCATGCGGCCGGCTCTCGTCGCGCAGGCGCCGGTAGCGCCGCTCGACGGCCTCGCCCATGCTCCGGAAGTCGTCGGGCGCGAGCAGGCTCTGCGACGCGATGCCGAAGAGGCGGTAGTCCGACTTCTTGGGCCTCCCGTCCTCGAAGACGACGAGCGACGCGACGCTGTCGGTCCCCTGCAGGTGCGAGATGTCGAAGGCCTCGATGCGGCCGGGCGGCGCCGGCAGGTCGAGGACCCGCGCCAGCCGCTCGAGCGCGAGCTGCTCGGGTCCGCCGGCCCGGCGGAAGCGGACCCGGTGCCGCTCGCGGCGCGTTCTCCGATGCCAGGGCGACCCGCTCCGCCGCCGGCCCCCGTCGCGGCACGCGCACGCGGACCCGGCCGCGGCGCCGGGCCGTCAGGAACTCGGAGAGGAGCGCGGGGCTCCCGATCGGCGCGGGCAGGTGCACTTCCTCGGGCAGGAACGGGTTGACGTCGTAGAACTGCGGCAGGAACGCTTCGAGGAAGGCGCCCGGATCGACCTCCTCCGACTTCTCGAAGAAGAAGTCGCGCCGGTCCTGGACGACCCCGCCGCGGACGACGAGGAGGCACACCGCGACGTCGTTGCCCGCCTCGAAGAACCCGAAGACGTCCACGTTCTCGCCTTTCAGCGACTGGACGAGCTGATGCTGCGACACGTCCTCGACGGTCCGGATGGCGTCGCGATAGGCGGCCGCCATCTCGAAGTTCTCCTCGCGCGGAGGCGCGCTCCATCTTCTCGTCGAGCCGCGCCGTCAGCTCGCGGTTCCTCCCCTGCAGGAAGAGGAGGACGTCCTGGACCGCTTCGTCGTAGGCGGCCTTGGTCGTCAGGCCGGCCACGCAGGGCCCGAGGCAGGCGTGCAGGTCGTAGTAGAGGCAGGGTCGCGGCAGGCGGCCGTCGATCTCGATCGTGCAGGTCCGGATCAGGAAGTGCCGCGTGATCATGCGCAGGATCCGCCGGGCGAGCCCTCCCCAGAAAGGTCCGAAGTAGGAGTGCCCGTCGTCTTCGACGCGGCGCGTGATCAGCGCCCGCGGCCAGGCCTCCCCCGTCGTGATCTTGATGTAGGGGTAGGTCTTGTCGTCGCGCAGGCAGACGTTGTACCGGGGGCGGTGCTTCTTGATGAGGGAGTTCTCGAGGAGGAGCGCCTCGAGCTCCGTGTTCGTGACGATCGTCTCGATGTCCCGGTAGGCGGAGAGGAGCGCCTGCCCTTTCGCGTCGTCGGCACCCCGGACGAAGTAGGAGGCGACCCGCTTCTTGAGCGAGCGGGCCTTTCCGACGTAGAGGAGCTTGCCCCGCGGTCCCCGAAAGAGGTAGACGCCCGGGGAGTCCGGAACTCCTTCCGGGGGACGCCGTTGCTGCGCCACGATGGGAGTGTAGCGGGGAAGGCCGCCGCTGTCAGCTGCCGGGAGCGCGGAGACCTCGCGCCGCGGCCGCGTCCCGGGCGCCGCGCGCCGGATGACCTCCGCGCTCCGTCGAGTAAGATCGGGCCTCCCGCAGTCATGAAGGAATGTCCTTACTGCTACACGCGCGTCGGTCCCACCGACGTCACGTGCCCCAAGTGCGGGAGGAAGATCGAGCAGTGGCAGACCGGCTTCTACTCGCGCCAGCCGCTGCCGAGCCGCACGCGCACCGTCGTCTGGATCGTGGCGGCCATCGCCTTGATCCTGATCATCGGCGGGTTCGCGCGATCCTGCCACTGGCTCTGAGCCGTCAGCTTCCGGCTCTCAGCTCTCAGCCGGCCGCGAAACAGGTGCCTCTGGCTGATCGCTGACAGCTGCCGGCTGACGCCTACCGGAAGATCTGCAGCTCCCGGAGCGAGCGCAGCTCGTCCCGGAGCGCGGCGGCGCGCTCGAACTCGAGGTCCTTGGCCGCCGCCTTCATCTCCTTCTCGAGCTCCGCGATCCGCCGCCGCAGGCTTTCCGGGTCGGGCAGGGCCTCCCGCGAGGCGGGAATCAGGGCGTCGTGGTAGTCGAGGTTCGCGAGGCGCACGAGCGGGGAGTTGATCTGCTTGACGATCGACGCCGGCTCGATGCCGTGCTCCCGGTTGTGCGCCTCCTGGATCGTCCGGCGCCGCCGCGACGTCTCCTCCATCGCCCGCCGCATCGAGTCGGTCACGGCGTCGGCGTAGAAGAGGACGCGGCCGCGGACGTTGCGGGCCGCGCGCCCGGCGGTCTGGATCAGCGAGGTCTGGCTGCGCAGGAACCCCTCCTTGTCGGCGTCGAGGATCGCCACGACCGCGACCTCGGGCAGGTCCAGCCCCTCCCGCAGCAGGTTGATCCCGATCAGGCAGTCGAAGACGCCCGCGGCGGAAGTCGGCCAGGATCCCGACGCGCTCGAGCGTCTCGATGTCCGAGTGGAGGTAGCGGCAGCGCACGCCGACTTCGGAGTAGTAGCTCGTCAGCTCCTCGGCCATCCGCTTGGTCAGCGTCGTGACGAGGACGCGCTCGCCGGCCGCCGCGCGCCGCGCGGACCTCGGCCAGCAGGTCGTCCACCTGCCCCTTCACCGGCCGGACCGTGATCACCGGGTCGAGCAGGCCCGTCGGCCGGATGACCTGCTCGACGACTTCGCCGCCCGTCCGGGCGAGCTCCTCGGCGCCGGGCGTGGCCGAGACCGCCAGCGTCTGCCCGCGGCGCGCCTCGAACTCCTCGTAGGTCAGCGGCCGGTTGTCGAGCGCCGACGGGAGCCGGAAGCCGTACTCGACGAGGACCTCCTTGCGCGAGCGGTCGCCGTGGTACATGCCCGCGCACCTGCGGCAGCGTCACGTGCGACTCGTCCACGACGAGCAGGAAGTCGCGCGGGAAGTAGTCGAGGAGCGTCGGGGGCGGCTCGCCCGGGCGCCGGCCCGACAGGTGCCGCGAGTAGTTCTCGATCCCGTTGCAGTAGCCGAGCTCCTTGATCATCTCGAGGTCGAACATCGTGCGCTGGTGGAGCCGCTGCGCTTCGAGGAGCTTCCCCCCGGCGTTCAGCTCCGCCGAGGCGCTCCTCGAGCTCGGCCTTGATCGTCTCGACCGCGCGGTCGAGCGTCTCGCGCGGCGTCGCGTAGAAGGTCCGCGGATAGAGCGCCAGCCGGTCGACCCGGGAGATCGGCGTCCCGCGCAGCGGGTCGATCCGCGTGATCTTCTCGATCTCGTCGCCGAAGAACTCGACGCGCACCGCGATGTCCTCGTAGGCGGGGTGGATCTCGAGCACGTCGCCGCGCACCCGGAAGCTGCCCGCGGGCGAGGTCGAGGTTCGTGCGCTCGTACTGCATCTCGACGAGCTGGGCGAGCAGCGCGCGGCATGCCGGACCGGTCGCCCGACCTCGAGGTAGGCCAGCATGTCGTAGTAGGCGTCGGGCGCGCCGAGGCCGTAGATGCAGGAGACCGACGCCACGACCAGCACGTCGCGCCGCTCGAAGAGCGCCTTCGAGGCGGAGAGCCGCAGCTTGTCGATCTCCTCGTTGCGGGAGGTCTCCTTCTCGATGTAGGTGTCCGACTGCGGGATGTAGGCCTCGGGCTGGTAGTAGTCGTAGTAGGAGACGAAGTACTCGACCGCGTTCTCCGGAAAGAAGGAGCGGAACTCCTGGTAGAGCTGCGCCGCGAGCGTCTTGTTGTGGGAGAGCACGAGCGTCGGGCGGTTGATGGCCTCGATGACCTTCGCGACGGTGAAGGTCTTGCCCGAGCCGGTCACGCCGAGCAGCACCTGGTCGCGCCGGCCCTCCGCGATCCCGTCCGACGAGCTGCTCGATCGCCTGCGGCCTGGTCCCCCTGCGGCGTGAAGTCCGTCACGAGCCGGAACCGGCCTCCGGCGCGCTCCTGCGCCTCCGGTAGGAGGCGGGGCGCGAGGGAGAGCCGCGTCCTGGCGGCGGGAGGCTCGGCGCTCCCGCGTGCGGCGCTTCCGGGGCGTGGGCTCACGGCGTGGGCGAGAACGCCGGAACGGCGCCGGGACTTCCCGCCGGCGCCGGACCGGGCGCGGACCGGCGACGCGGCCTCGAAGACCTCGCGTCAGCTCCCGCACCTGCTCCCGCGAGATGCCCTGCGCGGCGCCGGAGAGGACAGGATTCGCCGGAGCCGGTCGAGCGGCTCCGGCGCGACTCGGTGCTCCTGCGAGGCGCGTGCGGAAGCCGGCATAGGCTGCGCGGAGCCGCTCCTTCTCCTCCGCCGTCACGTCCGGCGCGAGGTGGCGCTCGACCTGCCCCATCATCAAGTCGGTGAACGACTTCGGGCTTGCGGCGCGCGTAGACGACGAAGAGGCCGACAGACCACCAGGACGAGGAGCAGCGCCACCCCGCAGCCGATGAGGCCGCCGCGGCCGCAGCCGGCCCGCGGCGGGGCCGGCTCGATCGGGACCGGGGAGATCGGGGGCCCGGGAGAGCGGGAGCGTGCTCAACGGGACTCCCGCTTATAGCACAGCGCTCGCCGGATGCCTCACAATGAAGGGATGCCGCGCCGCGCGCTCCTCGTCGCGCTTCCGCTCTGTCGCGGCCGGGATCCTCGGCGCGCTCGCGGGCTCGACCGCGAGCGACTTCGTGCGCGTTCCGCGGGTCGCAGGAGCTCGAGACCTACCGCCCCGACATCATCACGGAGATCCGCGCCGCCGACGGCTCGACGATCGCGCGCTACGCCGTCGAGCGGCGGATCCTCGTCTCGCGCGCCGAGATCCCGCCGCTCGTGCGCAACGCGATCATCGCGACCGAGGACAAGAACTTCTACCGCCACGGCGGCGTGGACCTGCTGCCGCACGGACCGCGGCGGCGCTCTTCGAGAACGTCCGCACGCAGAACTACTCGCAGGGCGCCTCGACGCTGACCCAGCAGCTCGCCCGCGCGATCTTCCTCTCGCCGCGCAAGACGATGACCCGGAAGATCAACGAAGCTCTCGTCGCCTTCGAGATCGAGCGCCGCTACTCGAAGGATCAGATCTTCACGATGTACGCCAACAAGATACCGCTCGGCCACGGCAACTACGGCGTCGAGGCAGCCTCCCGCTACTACTTCGGCAAGAGCGTGAAGGACCTGAAGCCTGCACGAGGCGGCGCTCCTCGCCGGCATCATCCAGCGGCCGGCCGACCAGTCTCCGTTCCGCAACCCCGAGCTCGCCCGCCGGCGGCGCTCGACGGCTCTGCGCCGGATGGTCGAGGCCGGCTACATCACGGAGGCGGATCGCGAGGCCGCCGAGCGGGAGCCGCTCCCGTCCGCCCCGGCCCTCCAAGGAGACGGTCGTCGCTCCCTATTTCTGCGAGGAGATCCGCCAGTATCTCGAGAGGACCTACGGGGCCCGCGACCTATACCGCCGCGGGCTGCGCGTGGACTCGACGCTCGACCCGGAGCTCCAGGGCGTCTCGGAGGAGGCCCTCGGCTGGGGCCTCCGGCGCCTCGCCCGCCGGCGCGGGTTCGCGCGCCCGCGCAACCTGCTCGCCGAGGGGTACGCGGATCCCGGCTCCTACGTGGACCCGAGCTGGGAAGGCGCGCCTGTCGCCGACGGCGCGACGCTGACCGGCGTCGTCACGGAGGTCGGCAAGTCCGGCGCGGAGATCAAGGATCGGCGCGCGCACGCTTCCGCTGCGCGCCTCGGGCTTCGCCTGGACCGGCGCCGCAGTCGGCCTCGAAGATCCTGCGCCGTGGGGATCTCGTGACGGTGACCGTCGAGAAGGGCAAGGACGGCTCGGCCCTGACGCTCGAGCAGGAACCGCGCGAGCAGGGGGCGGTGCTGATCCTCGAGAACGCGAGCGGCGCTATCCGGGCGATGGTGGGCGGCTACGACTGGAGCACGAGCAAGTTCAACCGGGCCACCCAGGCCCTCCGTCAGGCCGGCTCGACGTTCAAGCCCTTCGTCTACCTGGCGGCGCTCGAGCAGGGCTACACGCCGTCCGACACGATCTTCGACGGCCCGGTCTCGATCGTGTACGACCCGCGGCGGCCGCCGTATCGCCCGGCGAACTACGACAAGACCTTCGGCGGAATCGTCACGCTCCGCCGCGCGCTCGAGCACTCGATCAACGTGCCGACGGTTCGCCTGGCGCAGCTCGTGGGGCTCGACAACGTGATCGCCGTGGCGCGCCGCCTCGGGATCCACGAGCAAGCTCGAGCCCTACCCCTCTCTGGCGCTCGGCACCTTCGAGGTGACGCTGCTCGAGCTGACCGCGGCCTACTCCGTCTTCCCGAATCAGGGCCTGGCGTTTACGCCGTACACCTTCGAGCGGATCCTCGACGCCAACGGCGACCCGCTCGAGCAGACGCACGCCGACGCCCGGGAGGTCGAGACCGCCCCAGCTCTCCTTTCAGCTGCTGCAGATGCTGCGCGGAGTGACCCAGCGCGGCACCGGCGTCGCCGCGGCGTCTCTGCGGATTCGCGATCGCGGGAAAGACCGGCACGACGAGCGACTACACGGACGCCTGGTTCCTCGGCATGACGCCGCGCTACACGATCGGCGTCTGGGTCGGCAACGACATGAAGACCGTCAGCCTCGGCCAGGGGATGGAGGGGGCGCGGGTCGCCCTCCCGATCTGGATCCGGATCCTGGAGAAGATGAAGGCGCGCGGCCGGATCGATCCGTCGGCCGACTTCGAGGTGCCCGCCAACGTCGTCGAGACGCCCGTGGACTACGAGACCGGGTTGAAGGCCACGCCGGCCACTCCCCACCCGATCCTCGAGACCTTCCTCTCCGGCTCGCAGCCGACCGAGGAGTGGAGCGCGCGCTGGGGAGAGATCACGAGGCTCCCCTGGTCGCTCCAGGCGTCGTTCTACGTCCCCAAGAAGGGCGAGACGATCTCGGAACTGACGCACTGAGGGGCGGAGTCCCGGAGGTCCGGGCCGCAGGCGGTCGCTTCACGACCGGCGGCCGGAGAGTTCAAACCGAGACTTCGAGCCCGGCTCGAGTCAGTTCGTCGCCGCTACGATGGGTTGGTCGGGGCCGCGGGTGGTCGCTTCGCGACCGGCGGCCGGAGAGTTCAAAACGAAGGCCTCGACTCCGGCTCGAGTCAGGCTGTCGCCGTTACTATCGGTTGGACCTCTACTGTCAGTTCGGCGACGACGTCGCGGTGCAGGCGGACGTGCACGGTGTGCGACCCGAGGCGCTTGATCGGCTCGGCCAGCTCGACCCGCCGGCGGTCGACCTCGATGCCGCGCGCGGCCAGGGCGTCGGCGATCTCGCTCGCCGTCACCGAACCGTAGAGGACGTCGGCCTCGCCGGCCTTCTTCGTCACGACGACCGTCAGGCCCGAGACCTTGCCGGCAACCTCTTCGGCGACCCGCTTCTCGGAAAGCATCCGATCGTCGTACTTCTTCTTCTCCTCGTCGAGGCGCCGCAGGTTGGCGGTCGTGGCCTCGTAGGCGACGCCCTGAGGGAAGAGGAAGTTTCGCGCGTAGCCGTCCTTGACCGTCACGGTTTCTCCGCGGTGCCCGAGCCCGCGGACGTCGTCGGCCAGTATCACTTTCATGACTTTCCCGATTCCCCTTTCTCGCCCCGGCGGCGGAAGTTGACGTACCAATCGAAAAGCCCCAGGAGCGCCACCCCGAGGTTCATCGGGAAATAGGCGACCAGGACGTAGAGGCCGAATCGCAGGATTCGCGCCCGAAACCACCGCCGGGCGAAGTGGCAGATGATAGAGAGGCCCGCCACGAAATACAAGGCCGCGAGGAAGAGCAGGACGTCCCCCGCGGCCGTGCGCCCGCCGTCGGAAAGCAGAGCGAAGGCGGCCCCGGCTGCCACGAACAGGACGGCGCCCCCGGCCGGGATCCGCAGCCCCTCGAACCGGGTCGCTTCCGCCGAGGGGGCCGGCCGGGCGGCCCGGGCGCCGACGTAGAACCCGATCGCGGCCCCGAGCGCCCAGCTCGCGGCGACGAGGCCGACCCAGTACCGGACGGTGAAGTCCCGCGCCGCGGAGAGCGTCGAGCGGACGCGGTCGAGCGACAGGGCATCCGCCCCCGCCCGGCGGGACGACTCGAGGGCGCGCGGGATCATCGCGTCGAACGCCGCGCGAAGCTCCGCCCCCATGGGAGCCTGTCCCGCCGCCGGCAGCGCCAGCAGGGCGCCGGCCAGGAGCAGGCCACCGATCACCGCCAGACCCAGATACTCGCGCGACGGGTCCGCGCCGCGCCGAACCCGGCCGGCGAAGATCACCGGCAGCCCCGTCACGAACAGGGCCAGGCCGCCGAAGGCGAGCGCCCCGGAAGCGGGCCCCGACGCGAGGCCCACGCCCACCAGGATCGCGCACGCGATCCCCGCCGCGAGGATCCCCGAAGCGAGCCCGCGTCGGTGCGAGAGGCGCACGAGCGGCACCGCGGCGAGCGGGAGGCCCGCGGCGCCGGCGAGCGGCACCGTGAGGAACGACGCGAAGAGCAGCGCCGAGAGGCTCGAAGCCAGAGGGATCTCGAATCGCGAGAAGGAGACTCCTCCCTCCGGCGCCGGGGTCTCCCTCGTCGCAGGCTCGGCGTTCATGGCCGAGTCGGGAGCGATCGCTCAGTCCGTCGCGTAAGGCAGAAGCGCGACGGAGCGGGCCCGCTTGATCGCCGTCTGCAGCTTTCGCTGGTGGAGCGCGCAGGCGCCCGAGATCCGGCGCGGCAGGATCTTGCCCCGCTCCGGGATGAAGGACTGGAGGAGCTTGACGTCCTTCCAGTCGACGTACTCGAGCTTCTCCGCACAGAACTTGCAGACCTTCCGCCGGCGGACGAAGAATTTCTTTCGAGCGGGCTTCCCGTCGCGCCCGCCCTTTTCGCCGCGGCCCGAGCCGCGGGACGGCATGGCCGTCATGCTTCACCTCCCTCGGGCGCCGGCGCGGCGGCCTCGGTCTCCGGGGACGGCGGCGGCGGCGCGGCCGGCGGTCTCGGCGGACGCTTCACGGCCTTGATCCGCAGCCGCTCGGCCATCTTGGCGGAGCGCTTCAACTCCTCGTCCGCGCGCACGGCCAGGTGCCGGAGGACCTGGTCGGAGAGCCTCATGCGGCGCTCGACCTCGGTCACGAGCGCCGGCAGCGCCCGCACCTGGAAGAGGTGGTAGTAGGCCTCCCGGCGGCGCTGGATCGGAAAGGCGAGCCGACGTCGGCCCCACGGCTCGTCGCGCGCGATTTCCGCGCCTCCGTCGGTCAGCAGCTTCCGGTAGTCGGCCGTAAGCTTGGAGGCCTCGTCCTCCGAGATGTCGGGAGTCAGGAGCACCAGAATGTCGTAGAGCCTCATCGTCTCCTCCTCATGGATGTCAATCCGGGCGGGAGGTACCGCCCGGAGAGGAAGGTTTGGGGTTCGCGAATCTCATCGCGGAATCGATCCCTTCGCCGAGCCAGATTCGAAGCGTGTCGGCCGCCCGGGAAAGCGACGCCTCGAATTCTTCCCGCTCGGATCGGGCGAACGGCTCGAGCACGTAGTCGGCCAGGTCCCGCTCCTTCGAGTACCGCTCGCCGCGCACCCCCACGCGCAGGCGCGGGAAGTCGGACGCGCCGAGGGCCCTGATGATCGAGCGCATCCCGTTGTGCCCCGCCGCCGAGCCGCGAGGCCGCATCCGGAGCGTCCCGAGGGGCAGCTCGATCTCGTCGTAGACGATGCAGAGCCCTGCGGGATCGATTCCATTGCTTTTGCAAAGAGCCGAGACCGCCTCTCCCGAGGCGTTCATGTAGGTCTGGGGAAGGGCCAGGAGGACCGGGGAACCCTCGATTGTCCCGCGTCCCACTTTCGCTCCGCTCTCGCGAGAGCGGATCCGAATCCCTTCCTGCGCCGCGAGCGCCTCCACCACCCGAAAGCCGGCGTTGTGGCGGGTCTCCTCGTATCTGTCGCCGGGGTTGCCCAGGCCGACGATCGCGCGCAGGTCTTATTTCTCCTTTTTCTCCTTCTTCTCCGCCTTCTCGGGCCGCTCGGCCTTCTCCGCCTCGGCCGCCTCTTCCTCCGTGACCGCCTTGCCCTTCTTCAGGACTTCCGGCTCGGTCGGCTCGGCCGCGGCGGTTTCCGCGACGACGGCAGGCTCCGGCTCCTTGGTCGCGTGCGTCACGTGTACGAGCACCTTCTCGGGGTCGTCCACGACCTCCACGCCCTCGACCGCCGGCAGGTTCGAGATGCGCAGGGCGTCGCCGATGTTGAGCGCGGCGACGTCGATCGGCAGATGCTCCGGAATGTTTCCGGGCAGGCACTCGATCTCGACTTCGCGGGTGACGTAGTCGAGGATGCCGCCTTCCGCCTTGACCCCGATCGCGACCCCGACGACCTCGATCGGCACCTTGACCCGGACTTTCGCGTCCATCAGGACGCGGACGAAATCGATGTGCAGGGGCTCGCGGGAAACGGGGTCGCGCGCGAGCTCCCGGATCATGGCGTGGCGGCTCTGCTCGGATCCCGCGAGCTTCAGGAGGAAGATCGCGTTCTCCCCCGCCCCCGCGCGGAAGGCGTTGGACAGGGCGGTGCGCTCGAGCTCCACCGAAACCGTGGGCTTGCCCGCGCCGTAGACGACGGCCGGGATCCGGCCCTTCGCGCGCGTCCGGCGGGCGGCGCCCTTGCCGCTCCCCGTGCGGCGCTCGACGTTCAACTCGATCGTTTTCATGGTTTTCCCCGCGCGGAGCACCGCGCAAAGGGCGCGATTCTACACAAAAAGCGAGGAAACGGAAGCCCCTTCGTGAATGCGCTGAATGGCCTCCCCCAGGAGCGGGGCGATCGAAAGCGGCCGGATCCGGGGGCAGCGGGCGACGGCGGCCTCCGCCGGAATCGTGTTCGTGACGAGGACGAGCTCCAGGCGCGAGGAGGAGATCCGCTCGAGCGCGGGCCCGGAGAGCACCGGGTGGACCGCGGCCGCGAAAGTCCGCCGCGCGCCCTCGGCCCGCAGCGCCTCCTCGGCCTGGACGAGCGTGCCGGCGGTGTCCACGATGTCGTCCAGGATGAGCACGTCCTTGCCGCGGACGTCGCCGACGACGTTCAAGACCTCCGTCTCGTTCTTGCCCGTGCGCCGCTTGTCGATGATTGCGAGCGATGCGTCGAGCCTCTTGGCGATCGCGCGCGCGCGGGCGACGCCCCCGACGTCCGGCGAAACGAGCGCGAGATCCTCGAGGCCGAGCTTGCGGATCGCCTCGAGGAGCACCGGCGCCGCGAACAGGTGGTCCACCGGGATGTTGAAGAAGCCCTGGATCTGCGCGGCGTGCAGGTCCATCGTGAGGAGCCGGTCGGCGCCGGAGGCCGTCAGCAGGTCCGCCATCAGCTTGGCGGCGATCGGCACGCGCGGCTTGTCCTTCTTGTCCTGCCGCCCGTAGCCGAAGTACGGCATGACGGCCGTGATCCGGGACGCGGAGGAGCGCCGGAAAGCGTCCATGAGAATCAGCAGCTCCATGACGTGGTCGTTGACGGGGCTGCAGGTCGGCTGCACGACGAAGACGTCCGCGCCGCGCACGTTCTCGTCGATCTGGCAGTAGTTCTCCCCGTCGGAGAAGTTGTAGAGGGTCAGCTCTCCGAGCGGGATGCGAAGGTAGTCGCAGATCTCGCGAGTGAGCGCCGGGTGCGCGCGCCCCGAGAAGACCTTGAGCTCGCCGTAGGAGAAGTGGGAAGTCAAAGCGGGAGGGATTCTAACTGCAGGATTTCGCCTCTGGCTGGGGCGCTAGGACTCGAACCTAGAAATGCCGGCTCCAAAGGCCGGTGCCTTACCAATTTGGCGACGCCCCATCCGCGTCGATTTTAAGCCCTCGCCGCGGCCGCGTCGCCTCCGCCTTCGAGGCGCCGCCGGAACTCCTCGCGCGAGATCGTGCGCGACGGTATCACTCGAACGCCGGGATGCCCGCTCGCCATCGCCGCGGCGGCTCCCGGCGCCGCGCCGACGAGGACGACCGTCGAGCCACTCCCGGTCATGGCGCATTCGCGCGCGAGGCTTCGGCCGGTCTCCAGAAGCTCCCCCATCTCGGGCCGGACCCGGGACGCCGCGCCGTCGAGGTCGTTCGGGCCGAAGAAGCGCCCGCTCGTCTCGATCTCCAGGCGCTCCGGGGGCGCCGCGGCGCCGCCCATCCGGTCGAAGGCGGCGTAGACCTCGGCCGTCGCGATCGAGAAAGGCGGAACCAGGAGCAGCACCTCCTCGCGGCGCGACTCTTCACGGGGGACGACGACCTCCCCCCGTCCCGAGACGTCCGCTTCGCCGCCCGAGAGGAAGTACGGGACGTCGCTCCCGAGCGAAGCGGCGAGCGCCGCGAGCTCCGCCGCAGGTAGCGGGCGATTCCACAGGCGGAGGAGCAGCCGCAGGGTGGCGGCCGCGTCGGAGCTCCCGCCCCCGAGCCCCGCGCCCACCGGGATCCGCTTGCGCAATGTGAGGCGCGCCTGCGGCGCAATCCCCAGGTGCTCGGAGAGGAGCACCGCCCCGCGGAGCACGAGATTCGAGCGATCCGCCGGAAGCTCGGGAGGGTCGCAAGTCAGGGTGAGCGTCTCCGCGTCCGCCGCCTCGATCCGGTCGGCGAAGTCGATCGACGTGAACCGCGAGCGAATCTCGTGGAAGCCGTCGGCCCTTCGCGGCCCGACCCGAAGCTCGCGATTCAGCTTCGCCGGCGCCTCCGCGGAGAGCACCCGCGGGCCGCTCACCGCGCGACCTCCTGCGCGAGGAGCTTCAGCTTGAGGCGGCTCCCGGTGCGCTTCTCGTCGATCTCGATCCCCTCCGGCCAAGGCGCGCGCGCGCCGGAGTAGCGCGCTTCGAGCTCCCCTTCGGTGCGGCGGACCGTCAGGCGCACGATCTCTCCGCGGTCGAGGTCGAGGATCCCGTCCGTCGGGGGGCGATCCGGCCAGCGCAGGAGGATCTGCGATCCCCTCTGCCCCGCCACTTCGGGATCCCCCTCCCGCCACACGCCGGCGAGGAGGGCTCGGAGCTGGCGCTCCGGCAGTCGGACGGGCAAGAGCTTCTCGCCGCGAAGCACGCCGCCTGCGTACGTCGCGATCGGAGCGCCGAGCGGTCCCGCGAGCGTGCCCGCGACCCCCTCTCCGCGCAGCCGCAGCGCGAGCGTCCCGCGCGTCGAGAGCACGCCCTGGGAGAGGGCCGCGTCGTAGAGGAGGTTCGCGTCGCCCGCGAGCGGCGCGCGGCGCAGGGCGTCGCCCCAGACGCTCGCCGCGCGGGACGCCGTCTCGGGCGAAGCGGGCGAAAACGCGCGAGCGGCGCACCCGACGGAGAGGAGAGTGAAGAGGAGGAGAGGCTCCGCGGCGGCCAGGCGGAGGCGCCGGGCTGCCGGGCGGCCTCTCATGGAGCGCGCGGCGTCAGCGCCCGGAGAGGCGCGCCCGCGACTGAACGAGCTTCACGCGGATCTTCTCGGGCTCTTCGGGCTTCAGCTGGAGCGCGCGCTCCCAGTGGGCGATCGCCTTCTCGACGTTGCCCTGTCGGGCCAGGAGATCTCCGAGATGCTCCTCGATCGTCGGATCATCCGGCTCGCGGCGGTGCGCCTCGAGGAGATTCCGCTCGGCCGCCTCGAACTTCCCCAGGCGGAAGCAGGCCCAGCCGAGCGAGTCGAGATACGCCCCGTTGCGCGGCTCGCGGGCGACGGCTCTCTGGAGCATGGCGTAAGAGTCGTCCAGGCGCACGCCGCGGTCCGCCCACATGTAGCCGAGGTAGTTCTGGGCCGCCGCGTCGTTGGGACGGCGCTTGAGGAGCTTCTGGAACGCCTCTTCCGCCCCGGAGAAGTCCCCCGCGCGCTCGAGGCTCGCTCCGAGACGAAAGAGCATCTCGCCGTTCTCGGGAAAGCGCTGCGCGCCGGACTGCGACGCGCGGGCCGAGGCCGTGAAGTCCTTCAATCGCGACCAGGCGTCCGCGGCGGCCAGGACGCGCTGCGGATCCTCCGAGGACTCCAGGGCCGCCAGCATCTCGCCCGCCTTCTTCTTGTCGCCGGTCTGATAGGTGAACTCGGCGATGGCCGCCGTCCACTCCGAGTTCGCCCGGTTCGAGGGCCGCCGCCTTCTGCGCCCACGAGAGCCCCGACGGCCAGTCCTCCATCTCGCGGCAGGACCCGAGCAGGATGCGCTGGGCGCGCGTCTCGACGTCGCCGTTGGCGACCGCGAACGGCTCGAGGATCTTGCGGGCGCCCGCGTAGTCTTTTCGCGCGAACGCCAGGTACCCCTGCTCCGTCAACGTGGCCTGCCGGGAGGGGCGCTTGCCCGGGTCGTTGCCCGCGCGGCGCAGGAGGTCGTCCAGGATCGCCCCGGCTTCGTCGAACCGACGCTCGCGGATGAACTCCGCCGCCAGAGCGCGCGAGGTCGTCTCGTCCTCCGGGTCCGCTTCGCGCAGGGCCTTCAGGATCCGCTCCCCTTCCGGCACGTCCCCCTTCTCGAACAGGACCTGCGCGAGCAGGCGGCGGATCGCGCGGTTCTCGGGGCGCTTGGCGGCGAGCCCCCGGGCGCGCTTCTCCGCGTCCGCGAAGCGGCCCGCGCGCGCGAGGTCCAGGGTAATCCGCTCCTCGATCGCGCCGTTGTCGGGGTCCGCGCGCCGCAGAGACTCGAGGACCTCGAGAGCATCGTCGATCCGGTCGTCGTCTTCGTAGAGCTCGATCAGCGCGGCGGCGACCTCTCGGTCCGACGGGTTCAACTCGCGGAGCATCTGGTAGATCCGCTCCGCCTCCGCGACTTCGCCGCTCTTCGCCTTCGCCTCAGCCGTCAGACGCATCAGCGACGGCTGGCGGCGCGACTGCGGCACCGAGTCGAGCACGCGCGCCGCCTGGCCGGGACTGCCCTGGGCGAGGAGCGCTCGCGCGAGAGCCGCGGCGGTCGCCGGGTCTCCCGGCGCGAGGTCGTTCGCCGCCCGAAGCTCCGCGATCGCCGCCGAAAGGCGCGAGGGATCCTTCTCGGATTCGGCGAGCTCGAGCGACCCGAGCAGGCGATGCGCCTCGGGCAGGTTGGGATCGAGTCGCACAGCCTCGCGCGCCTGATGGAGGGCCTCGTCCGCCACGTTCAGATCCCGCAGGAGCTGCGCGTACTCGAAGCGCGACGACGGAATCGTCGGGGAGCTTCTCGATCACGCGGCGGTAGAGCTCGAGCGCCTCCTGGAAACGCCCGTCGCCGATGGCGGTGCGCGCGCGGAGGAAGAGCTTTCTCGCCTCCGCCGTCGGGTCTTCCGGCGTCGCGGCGACGGAAAGGACGGCCACGGCCGTCAGGAAGACCGCCGCGAGGATCCTTCTCACTGCGACAATGTAGCATCCCCGGGGAGCCGGCGCCCGGCCGGCGCGCGCGGGCCGGGATATGCTGCGCCGCTCCCAGAGGGGTACGCCATGAACGGGCTCCTGCTCGCGGCCGCTTCGCTCCTGCCCGCCGCCGCGGCGGCCGCGGGCGTCTCCTGGGAGCCGGGCTTCGCCCGCGACGCCCTCTGGAACGACGGCAACGCCGAAGTCTCCTTCTACGATGCGGTCGACGTCCGGTACGGCGCGCCGCGCACCTCTCGGTCCGTCCTGATCGTCGTGGCCGAGGACCTGGACCGAAGCCGGCTCGTGAAGGCGGATCGGCCGGAGGCAGAACCACGAACGATCCGGGTCCTGAAGTTCAACTACTCGCGCTCGGTGCCCGCCGGCGTCTACACCTATCAGCAGATGTTGTCGGTCTTTCTCGCGGCCGACGGGCTCGCTCCCGTCAAGCTCACCGTCGCGAGCCACGAGTGGTGCGGCAACACGTTCGTCGAGTGGCGCTCCGACCGCCGGGTTCTCGCGCTGCGCTCCTACTTCGAGTCCTCCCGCGACCGGGACGCGCCGCTCTCCGTCGGCGACGCGCTCTTCTACGACGCGCTTCCGGTGAAGCTCCGGTCGCTCGATTTCGCCCGGACCCGCTCCGGCAGCCTCCGCGTCATCGATTCGCTCTTCTCGAACCGCCGGCGCCGCCCCGGGTGCGCGAGGCCGCGCTCGCCGCGTCGCGCGCGGAGGGGGGTGGGATCCGCGTCGAGCTCGCACGGGGTGCCGACAAGGACGTCTTCGAATTCGAGCCCGGGTTTCCCCACCGCCTCCGGCGCTGGGAGCGCGCGGACGGCGGACGCCTGACGCTCGTCGAGTCGCGGCGCTTCCGCTACTGGGAGAAGAACCGGCCGGGCGACGAGGCCTTGCTGCCGGCGCCTGCGCGATAATCGAGAGTCAGGCATGACGAGACTGGGCCAAATCCTGGTCCGGGCCGACCTCATCTCCGAGAACCACCTGGCCAGGGCCCTCGGGGTCCAGCACTTCGCCGGAGGTCGGATCGGGACGCTTCTGCTCGAGCGCGGGGCCTTGCACGAGGACGACCTCGGCAGGGCGCTCGCGGAGCAGCACGACTGCGAGTACGTGCCCTGGCCCGTTCTCGACAACGTGTCGCCGGCCGCCATCGCGGCGCTCCCGGCGAAGTTCGCAATCCGTCACTGCGCGATCGCCTGGGACCGCGGCGAAGGCTTTCTCCGGATCGCGCTCCGGGACCCGTCCGACCTCCGCATCCTGGACGAGCTCTTCTTCGTCACCGGCCGAAAGGTCATTCCGTGCGTCGCGCCCGAGGTGCGCATCTTCCAGGCTCTCGAGAAGTACTACGGCGAACGACGCACGCCGCGTTACGCGATCCTGGCGGAAAAGCTTTCGCGCATCCCGCCGCGCGCGTTCGCCCGGCCGCCGGGCCCGCCGCCGCCGCCCGACTTCTTTCCCGACTCTCCCGAGCGCCCGGCTCCGAACGCGACGGGAGCCGCGGCTTCCAAGTCCGAGGCCCGGATGCCGGACCTCCCGGCCACGCCCCCCTGGGCGCCGGTTCCCGTCACGCCACCGATCCCGACGGGCTCTCTCGACGACGAGGAGTTCATCTCGTGGGAGGAGCTCTCGCCCCCCTCCCTCTGGATCCCGGAAGCGATCCCGCGGCCGGCCGAGCCCGCGTCGGCTAGCCTGCCGCCGCCGCCCGCGCCCCTCGCCCCTCCGCCGCCTCCTCTGCCGGCCGCGCCCGCACCCGCCCACGCCGAAGCGCCCGCGCCGGCGCCGCCGCCCGAGGCGCGGCCGGCCGAACCCGCCCCCCCTCCGCGGCCCGCGCCGCGCCCGGCTCCCCCGTCGCCAGGACCCGGCGGGATGCGCCTCGCGCCCGAGACCTTCGACTTCCCCGAAGTGTTCGCAGCCCGCGAGCGCGGGCCGATCGTGGCCGCGGCCCTGACGGCCTTGACGCAGCGCTTCGCGCGGGCGGCCGTGTTCGGCTGCAAGCCCGATCGGATCTCCGGCCTCGCCGGGGGGGGGGCGAAGGTCGACACCGCGAAGGTCGCCGCGGTCGACATCCCCTGGGGCGAACCGTCGGTCTTCCTGAACGTGCGGCTCTCGCGCGCCTTCTATCTCGGCGCGCTCCCGCCGCTCCCCCGCCACAAGCCGATCGCCGAAGCGATGGGAAAATGGTCGGAGGAGTGCGTGGTGCAGCCGGTCTGGATCAAGGACAAGCCGGTCGCGTTTCTGTACGCGGAGTTCGACGCGGACCGCGGGCGCGTCTCCCATGGACCTGGCCTACCTGCGCGGCCTCGGCGGCGGCGGCGGCCTCGGCGCTCGCCGCCTCGATTCGATCGAAGCGGAGCGCGTAATATAATCGCCGCACTCTCCGGAGGGGACAATGATCAAGGCGGACATCGTCGATCTCGTCGTGGATCGGGCGGCCATTCCGCGCGCCAAGGCGGCCACCGCCGTCGAGACGGTCATCGAATCGATGCGGTCCGCGCTCGGCGCGGGCGACCGCATCGAGCTGCGCGGCTTCGGGGTCTTCCAGGTCAAGCGGCGCAAGCGCGGAATCGGACGCAACCCGAAGACGGGCGTCGAAGTGACGATCCCTCCCGGCAACACCATCCGGTTCAAGCCGGGCAAGGACCTGCGCGACCTCCAGTAGGCCGCGGGCAGAGTCGGAGCCGGCAGATGCCCCCGACCCGTCTCGGAGAACGGCTCGTCGCGGACGGACACCTCTCGGCGTCCGCCGTGGAGCGCGCCCTCGGGTTCCAGAGCTCGACGGCGCCTCGGGCTCGCCTCGGCAGCATCCTGCTGACGTGGGACCTGATCGACGAGGAGACCCTGCTCTCGACTCTGGCCGCCCTCCACCGGTGCGAGGCGGTGGCCGGGAAGACGCTCGCCGCCGCTCCGGTCGACGTCGTCCGCATGCTCCCGGCCGCGCACGCGATCCGGCTGAACGCGATCCCATACGCGCTCGACCGATCGCGCCTCCGCACGGCTTTCGTGGATCCTTCCGACGTCCACGCGATCGACGAGGTCTCCGCCTTGACCGGGCACGTCTGCGTGCCGGCCGTCGTGACCGAGCTGCGTCTCCTGCAGGCCCACCGGCGCTTCTATGGCCGGGCGCTTCCCGCGGAGCTGCCGGCGGTCCCGCATCGGACCGACGCCGCGCGCGCCTCCCGGCCGGGCGGTGTGGAGCCCCGACCGGCCGATGTCTCGGTCATCCCGATCCGGCCGGAGCCCCGGGAGGAGACGGCCTCCGCCGGACTCTCGGAAATCGAGATTCCCGACCTGCCGATCCCGCCGCGCCCGTCGGCCGCGCGCCCGACGTCCGTCGCGGCCTCGCCGCCGCCCCTCTCCGCCCGGGAGATCGGAGACATCGCGCTCGCGAGCGTGCCGGTCGAGTTTTCTCGAGCGATCCTCTTTTCCGCCGACGGCGAGTCGCTCGCGGGCTGGCGTGCGCGCGGGGTCGCCGCGCCGGAGCTCGAGACCATCCGACTCTCGCGCGCGGAGCCCTCGATCTTCGCCGGCGTGATCGAGACGGGAGCGCCGCACTTCGGCCGAGTGGACGAGGCGCTCTGGCCCCGTTCGCTCGCGCGCCTCTTCGACGGGCCTCCCCCGTGCGCCGTCTTCCCGGTCCACTCCTCGCGCGGGGTGGCCGCGCTCCTCTACGCCGATCGCCGCGGTGCGCCGATGCGCTTCGAGGACACGGCGCTCCTCGCCCGGGCGGCGGCCGACATCGCGGCGTTGATCGAGCAGGAGCCGCCGCGAGAGGGGCACTCGTGAGCGCCGTCCCGGGCGCTCGCCCGCCGGGATCCTCGGGAATCGCCCCCTAGAGTGTGCCGGCTCCGCAAGGGTGTTGACACTTTTCTGGTCCGAGAGATTGGGTTTTCACTGTATCGCACCGAGGAAGAGGTCAGCGGGGGTACGGCCCTGGAGTCTGTATCCCTGATGAGGATCGACGGTGGTTGTAGAAGTCGACGAAGCTTTGAAGGGAACGAATCCAGCGGCTGGGGCCGAGGTGAAGTATCGACGCCGGAAGGCGACGTCTGCCAGTGCTCGTGGAGGATGGTGCCCTGAAGCGCTCTCGTGGAAGCAAATGCGCCGTTGGTCCAGCAGTGACTCGCGGGCTTGGTGCGGGTGTGGCGGACGCCCGAGCTCGAACAGACCGCGTCAAAGAGACCCTTGAACTCGCTGCCGTTGTCGGTAAGGACTCGCTTGAGCTTCCAGCCGGCCTTTCGGTAGGCGGGCAGCAGAACCCGTTTGAGGAAGCGGGCACAGTGGATCGCGCCTCGACGGAGGGGATGGACCTGGGCGAAGGCGAAGGAGCAGGCTGAGCATCACAGGCTGTGCAGACCTGCCAAGAGCTTGCCCACCCCCTTGAGCTTGCCGATGTAGAAGCAGTCCAGACAGACCAGATCGCCTGGGTGTCTGGCGTGGACGTGCCGGGTTCGACCATAACGGGCTCGAAAGAGGCGACGGCGGCTGCGTTGGGTGAGAAGGCCTGCGGAACGGGCGCTGTGGTGCTCGAGAACAGCCAGTCGCTGATTGCGGGTGCCCAGTCCCACGCGCCGAAGCAGCCGATGAACCGTGCTGGGAGCTACCCGGATAGAGCTGCGGGCCAACTGCGCCGACAGCCGTCGCGGCCCCCACGTGGGCCAGGACAAAGCCATGCCCAAGACGGCCTGCTCCTGATGGGCTTCGACCTTGGGCGGCCGCCCGCGCCGGCACCCCCGCCGGCGCGGGTGCAACCCCTCCGGACCGTACTGCGCCAGTTTCCTCTTCCACCGGTAGAACAGCGATCTCGAGATCCCCAGCTCGCGACAGACCTGGCTGGCGTTGCCAAGCTCCACCGCCCGATAGAGCGCCCGAAGACGAAGCCCCTGTATTCTTTCCTCGAGGGTCATCGACCTTCCTCCTTGAGTTCCTTTGCCGAGGAACAAACTCTCGGAAGATTAGGTCCTCTGACCCTCGTTTCATCTGCGGCAAACAGACCCCACGAGGTGTCAACACCTTTGTGGGATAGCTCACCCTAGAGCGCGATGGAGGACCGCCGGCTCCTCGAACAATTCGAGCCGCCCCCCGCCCGACGCCCCTGGAAGGAGCATCCGCTCTTTCACCTCGCGCTTCTCGCGGCGACTTTCGTCACGACGACCTATTTCGGCGGCGGCGTCTTCCGGCGGAGTCCCGGGGCCGGCTTCTGGGACGGTCTCGCCTTTTCCGTGCCGCTCCTCCTGATCCTCGGCGTCCACGAGCTCGGCCACTACGCGATGTGCCGCCGCTACGGGCTCGCGGCCACCCTCCCCTATTTCCTGCCCGCGCCGATACCGACGTTGATCGGCACCTTCGGCGCACTCATCCGCATCAAGGAGCCGATCCGCGACCGACGGGCGCTGATCGACGTCGGCGCGGCGGGCCCGCTCGCCGGTTTCGCGATGGCGATCCCGTTTCTCCTCTACGGGGTCACGCGGGCGGAGCCTCTGCCCGGCGGGAGCACCGCCGGCACGATCCTCTTCCACTACCCGCTCGCGGTCCGGCTCGCGCAGGCCCTGACCGGGGCCGGCGCCTACACGAGCGCCGGCGTGCACGAGCATCCGACGTTCATGGCGGCGTGGTTCGGCCTCCTCGTGACCGCCTTGAACCTCCTGCCGATCGGCCAGCTCGACGGCGGGCACGTGCTGCGCGCCGCGGCCGGACGGCGCCAGCCTCGGATCTCGTGGTTCGTCCTCGCCGCCGCGGCCGCGACGGCATTCCGCGGGCCGACGTGGGCGTTCTTCGCGGCCTTCGCCGCGGCCTTCGTCGGGGTGCGCGCACCCGCCGGCCGCAGAACGAGGACGGCCCGCTCGACCGGCGGAGGATCCTCCTCGCCCTCCTCTGTCTGCTCGTGTTCCTGCTCTGCTGGACGCCGGTCCCGTTCGAATTCACCTAGCCCGCGGGGCGCTTCGCCCCGAGCTCGATCCAGAACGTCGCCGGCCCCTCGTTGACGAGCTCCACGTCCATCATCGCGCCGAACTCTCCTCTCGCGACCGGGAGGCCCGGAGCTCGACCGCCCTGGCAGAAGTGCTCGTAGAGCGGCTCCGCCTCGCGCCGGCGGGAGCGCGCGCTCGAATCCGGGCCGCCGTCCCCGGGAGAGGTCCGCGGCGAGCGTGAACTGCGAGACGACGAGGACGCCGCCTCCGACCTCTCCGACGGCCCGGTTCATCTTGCCCGCCGTCGTCCTCGAAGATCCGGAGCCCGACGACCTTGCGCGCGCCCTCCTCGACGACGGCCGCGTCGTCCCCCTTCTCGAGGCCGAGGAAGACGAGGAGCCCTGCGGCCGATCCGGCCGACGCTCCGGCCCTCGACGCGGACCTCCGCGCGGGAGACCCGCTGGATGAGGATCTTCACGACCTCTTCCGCCGCGCGATGCGCGCGAGCTCTCGCGGCTCCGTCGCGCCGAGCGAGGCGCGCCGCCCCCAGTAGATCGCGGCGCCGCCGAAGACGAGCGCGAAGAGGAGGACGGCCGCGACGGCGCCGTGGCGCTCGGCCGGAGCGAAGGCGCGATCCGCGAGGATCAGCGCGGCGCCCATCGACGAAGGAGGCGCCCGCGACCCGGGCGAGCGAGCGCAGGATCTCCCGGCCGCCGAGCCGCCCTTCCCGCCGGCGCAGGACCGCCACCAGGACGGCCACGTTCACCGCTCCGCCGATCGAAGCCGCGAGGCCGATTCCTGGCAAGCCCGAGCGCCGGCACGAGTAGCGCGCAGCCGGCGAGGAACACGGCGCAGTCCGCGAGGGCCGCGAGCACCGGCAGCCGCGTGTCCTTCACGGCGTAGAACGCCGGCACGACGACGCGCGTCGCCGCGAAGAAGAAGAGCCCGGCCGAGAGGGTCGCAAGCACGTCGGCGGTCGACCGCGCGTCCTCGGACCGGAACTCGCCGCCCTGGAGCAGCACCCGCAGGATCGGCTGGCGCAGGACGATCAGGCCGACGCGTCGCCGGGACCGTGACGAACGCGATCAGCCGCAGGGCGAAGGCGAGCGTCGCCTTGAACTCCGACCGATCTTTCGAGAGGGCCTGGCGGGAGAGCAGCGGCAGGATCGCCGTGGCGAGCGCGACGGCGAACCCGCCGAGCACGAGTTCCTTCAGCCGGTTCGCGAAGTAGAGCCGCGATACGTTCGAGGTGCCGAGGCTCGTCGCGAACCGCGTCGCGAACGTCAGGTTGATCGTGTTGATGCCGTAGGCGAAGAGGCGCGGCACCGTCAACAGGAGCACACGGCGCACGTCCGGGTCCCGCCAGCCGAGCTCCGGGCGCCCGACCGCGCGGAGCTTCGCGAGCTGCGGCCACTGCACGGCCATCTGGAGGAGTCCGCCGAGGAGCACTCCCGCGGCGAGCGCGTAGGTCGGCTCCGGCAGGCGCGGGGCGAGCGCCAGGGTCGCCAGGATGAAGCCGACGTTCATGAAGACGGGGGCCGCAGCGGGAACGGCGAACTTCCCGTGGGCGTTCAGGACCGCCTGGAAGAGCGCCGCGATCGAGACGAGGAAGATGTACGGGAAGATCCAGCGATTGAGCGAGACCGCGAGCGAGAACTGACCGGGGATCGGATCGGAACTCGTGGGCGAGCAGGTCCACGAGGAACGGCGAGAAGGCGATCCCGGCGACCGTCAGCAGCGGCGAGGAGAAAGGCGAACGTGCCGAGGGCCCGGCCCACGAAGGCGCGCGCCCGCTCCTCGTCTTCTGGTGGCTTCGATCCCGGCGTAGACCGGGATGAAGGCCGACGACATCGCCCCCTCTCCCACGATGTCCCGGAGCATGTTGGGGATGCGCCAGGCCACGATGAAGGCGTCGGTCCGGGCGCTCGCGCCGAAGAAGAGGGCGACGACCTTGTCCCGGAGATAGCCGGTCAGCCGCGACAGCAGGGTCAGCGGCGTGATCGCCGAGGCCGAGCGGACCAGGCGCCCGCGCGTGTCGTCGGTCGAGCTGGAGGACATGGAGCCGCCGGATTCTAAGCCGCCCGACGGCGCCGGGGCTCGGACATCATCTGTCCCGCTCCTGCGGGATTATTCTTGCGAGCACCTGAAAGGAGGGCGAACACATGGCCAGCGTCAACAAAGTGATCTTGATCGGCAACCTCGGGAAGGACCCGGAGATCCGAACGACCCCGCAGGGCACGTCGCTCGCGCGGTTCTCGGTCGCCACGACGACGGCCTGGAAGGACAGCTCCGGCGCCAAGCAGGAGCGCACCGAGTGGCACGACGTCGTCGCCTGGGAGCGGCTGGCGCAGATCTGCGGCGAGTACCTCCACAAAGGGAAGATGGTCTACGTCGAAGGGAGCCTCCAGACCCGGAGCTGGGAGGACCAGAACGGGCAGAAGCGGTCGAAGACCGAGATCAAGGCCTCCAACGTCGTGATGCTCTCGCCCCGGGACGCCTCCCGCGCGCCGGCGCCCGTCGCCGCGGGGGCGGGGCCGCGCGAGGTCAGCGAAGTCGCCGAGGCGCCCGCCTACGACGACGACGTGCCGTTCTAGAGAGACGAGGCAAGGCGCGGCCGGCAATAAAGGGGCCGAGGCTCACCCGACTTCGCCGAGACTTGCTCTCTCAGGCGGGCGATGGCGGCGATGAGCCTCGGCAGGGGCCGGGGCGGCGCAGCGGCGCGGCGAATCCTCGCGAGGTGACGCTCGTAGGCGTCGAGGCGCGCCCGGGCCTCTTCCCGTCGCTTCGGCGCGGAACTCCCGCCTCGACGCGCGACGACGCAGTCCGGGTACTCCTCGAGTCGGCTGCAGACGAAGAGCAGGTCGCAGCCGGCCCGGCTCGCTGCGGCGGCGCGCTCCGGCAGTCCGCCGAACGCCGCGAGGGCGCCCATCTCGAGGTCGTCCGAGAAGGCGGCGCCGCGAAACCCGAGCCGCCCGCGGAGCAGCCGGTGCGCGACCGCGCGCGAGAGGGAGGCCGGGCCGCCCGTCGGCGCCGGCCGCGTGGGAGATCATGACGGCGTCGCGCCCGCCGCGCCGTGCGCCGAAAGGGCTCGAGGTCGCGGCGCGAGCTCGCGCGCGTCCGTCGGGATCGAGGGCAGCGCCCGGTGCGTGTCGAGGCTCGCGCGCCCGAGGCCCGGGAAGTGCTTGACGCACCCGCCGACGCCGCGCGCGTGGAGCCCCCGAGAGGAAGGCGTTCGGCCGCGCGGGCGACCGCTTCGGGCGGCCCCGCCGCGCACCGGTCGGCGCAGGACGCTCGGCCGAAGCGCCCGGCGACGCGGCGGTCCACGACCGGAGCGAGGTCCACGTCGAAACCGAGCCGCGCGCAGGCCTCGCCGGCGAGCTCCCCCGCCCGCCCGCGCGGCTCCGCGCGGCCGCCGCGACGCGGAAGGAGATCGACGGGCCGACGAGATCTCGCGCAGCCGGTCGACCGGCCCGCCTTCCTGGTCGAGGAAGATCCGGAGCCCGCGTCGCCGCGGAGATCGCGCGTCAGCGCGAGCCGTCTGTCCGGCGCTCTCGAGGTTGCGGCGGAAGAGGATCACGCCCCGCGGCGGAAAGCGGTCGAGGATCTTCCGCTCGCCGGCGGTGAGCTCGCGGGCCCGAGATGCCGACGCCGAAGAGGCGCGCCGGTCACTCCATCGAGCCCTTGAGCCGCTCCTGCAGCGCCGCGAGGAGCGAGAGCGCCGCGATCGGCGTCAGGTGGTTGACGTCCGCCTCCCGGAGCTTCTCGAGGACGAGCTCCTCCTGCGCGGTGAAGAGCAGCATCTGCCCCTGCGCCGGCGCTCTCCCCCGCGTGCCGCGCGAGCACGGGAGCGCCCTGGACGTCGAGCTCCTGCTTCTCGAGGTTGCGAGGATCTCCCGGGCGCGCGCGGTGACGGCCGCCGGGAGCCCCGCGAGCTCCGCGACGTGGATGCCGTAGCTGCGGTCGGCGGCGCCCGGGACGACCTTCCGGAGGAAGACGACGCGGCCCGCCCGACTCCTTGACCGCCATCGTCGCGTTGGCGACGCGCGGGCTTCACGAGCGCGATCTCCGTCAGCTCGTGGTAGTGCGTCGCGAAGAGGACGAAGGCGCTCCTGCTCCGGCGTGTCGTGGAGGTGCTCGACGAGCGCCCACGCGATCGAGAGCCCGTCGAAGGTGGAGGTCCCCCGCCCCACCTCGTCCAGCAGAATCACGAGGCTCGCGGCGTCGCCTCGCGCAGGATCGCCGCGGCCTCGAGCATCTCGACCATGAACGTGGACTCGCCGCGGGAGAGGTGGTCGGCCGCGCCCACGCGGGTGAAGATCGCGGTCCACGATCGAGCATCTCCGAGCGAGGCGGCCGGCACGAACGAGCCGGCCTGCGCGAGGAGCACCGCCGTCGCGACCTGCCGCAGGTAGGTGGACTTTCCCCCCATGTTCGGCCCGGTCACGAGCAGGATCCGCCGCTCGGGCGAGAGGTCGCAGTCGTTCGGGACGAAGGGCTCCTCGCGCCGCAGGGCCTCGACGATCGGGTGACGCCCGTCTACGAGCTTCGAGAGCGCGGCGCGGCCGAGAGCCGCGGCCGCACCCAGCGCCCTCGGCGGCCGCCTCGGCGAAGCGCGGCGTGCGAGGTCGAGCGCCGGCGACCGAAGCCGCGGTCGTCGGCGACGCGGTCCGCGCCGCGCGGAGAGCTCGGCCAGGAGCTCGCGGTAGAGGCGCTCTTCGATCTGCCCGATGCGGTCCTCGGCCCCGAGGATCTTCTCCTCGAGCTCCTTCAGCGCCGGGGTCACGAAGCGCTCGGCGTTGGCGAGCGACTGCCGGCGGATCCAGTCGGCAGGCACGCGGTCGCGGTGCGCGTTCGCCGACTTCGAGCGAGTAGCCGAAGACGCGGTTGTAGCGGACGCGCAGGTTCGGGATGCCCGAGCGCCGCCGCTCCTCGGCCTCGATCGCGAGGAGCGCCCCCTGCGCGTCCCGCGCAGGCGCGCGCAGCGCCGCGAGCTCCGGGTCCGCCTCGTCGCGGATCACGCCGCCGGCCGAGAGCGACGCGGGCGGCTCGGGCGTCAGCGTCTCCTCGACCCGCCGCACGAGGTCGCTCGTGTCCGGGATCCCGTCGGTCAGGTCGCGCAGGCGGGGCGAGCGCAGCGCCGCGCCCGCGGCGGCGACGGCCGGGGCGGCGCGCGAGCCCCGCGGCCCACGCCTCGACGTCGCGCGGACCGCGCGGTTCCGACCGCGATCCGCGCGAATCGCCGCTCGAGGTCGCCCACGCCGTCGAGGGCCGCGCTGGAGCGCTCCGCGCGCGGCGCCGCGTCGCCGACCAGCTCCTCGACCGCGTCCCAGCGCGCTTCGAGCTCCATCGGGTCGGTCGAGGGGCGCGCCAGCGCGTCGCGCGAGCGCCCGCGCTCCGAGCGGCGTCCGCGTCCGGTCGAGGAGGCGAAGAGGCTCCGCGACGTCTCGCCGTCCGAGGACTCGAAGACTTCGAGGGTCGCGAGCGCCGACGCGTCGAGGCTCATTCGCTCGCCGAAGCGCAGCGGGATCGCGGGCCGGACGTGCGCGAGCGCGTTCGGGCGCGCAGCTCCGCGCGCGTAGGCGAGAGCGGCCGCGGCCGCCGCGCGGCGCTCCCGCGAAGTCCGGCGCGCCGCCGCGGCGGCTGCTCGCGGAGGCCGGCCGCGAACCACTCCGCCGGCGCGCCGCGTCTCGACGACCGGCCGCCGGCGGGAGCGGCGCGCTCCCTCCGGGCAGCAGCACTTCGCGCGGCCGAAAGAGGGCGAAGAGGTCCGGCCACGCGCGCCGCGCGGGACGCTCCCGGCCTGAAGGCTCCCGGTCGAGACGTCCAGGAACGCGACCTCGGCGTCCTCCCCCCGGGCAGAACCGCCGCGAGGTACGACGGCTGCGCCGGGCAGGAGCGACTCCGGGTCGAGGACCGTCCCGGGCGTGACGATGCGCGTGATGTCGCGCCGCACGAGCTTCGCGCCGCGCGCGTCCTCGAGCTGATCGCAGACCGCGACCTTCCGGCCCGCCGCGATGAGCTTGGCGATGTGATGGTCGGCGCTGTGCCACGGCACGCCGCACATCGGGGCCTCGATGTCGGAGTCGCGGTGGCGCGCGGTCAGGGCGATCCCGAGCAGCGGCGCCGCCTCCCGCGCGTCCTCGAAGAACATCTCGTAGAAGTCGCCCATCCGGTAGAAGAGGATCGCGTCGGGCACGCGGCTCTTCATCTCGAAGTACTGCCGGAGCATCGGAGTGGCTCGGGGCGGCGGGGAGCTCACGCGTCTGCTAGCATAAAACAGGAGAACGCGGTGGCGGACGAAGCGCGAACGTTCTCGCGATCGACACGGCGAGCCCGCTCGCCGCGGTGGCGCTCCTGCTCGCGGCGGCGAGCGTCTTCGAGGAGCTCCTGCCCGCCGACCGGCGCGCCTCCGAGGAGCTGCTCCCCGCGGTCTCGCCGCTGCCTCGAGCGCGCGGGGATCCGACTCGCGCGACGTCCGGCGACTCGCGGTCTGCGCGGGGCCCGGCTCCTTCACGGGTCTGCGCGTCGGTCTCGCGACGGCGTGGGGCCTCGCCCGCGCGCTCGGCGATCGCCGGTCGAGACCGTCTCGACGCTCGAAGCGATGGCGGAAGCGGCGCGCGCTCCGGGGCGGGCCGCGTGTGGACGGCGCCTCGACGCGGGGCGCGGCGAGCGTCGTCTTCCAGCCGTTCGACCTCGGCGGGCGAGCGGGCGCGGCCGCTCGGTCTCGCTCCGGCGCGCGGATCGGCCGCGGAAGCCGCGTCGCGCCGCGGCGGGAGCGCCGCTCGTCGCGCTGCCCGCGGAAGCCTGCGTCGGCGCCGGCGGGCCGCGCCTCCCCGTCTCGCCGGCCCGCGCGCTGGCGCTGGCCGCGTCCGCGCTCCCCGAGGCCGGGGCCGCTCCGGTCCGTCGTCCGAGCCGATCTACTCGCCGCCCGAGCGCCGCGGAGGAGAAGCGTGGCGCTGCGTAGGCCGGAGGCCTCCGCCGTACCGGCCTGGCGCCGCGCGGAGCCGCGGCACCTGGACGAGATCGCGCGGATCGAGCAGGAGTCCTTTCTCGTCCCGTGGAAGCGGGAGTTCTTCGAGAGCGAGCTCGCCGAGTCCTTCCGCTACGCCCGCGTGCTCGTGCGCCAGCCAGGCGGGCCCGCCGCCGCTGGTCGGGGGATATCTCTTCGCGGTCTCGCTCTACGACGAGTTCCACATCAACAAGATCGCGACCGATTCCCGCGTGCGACAGCGGGGCTACGGGCGGATGCTCCTCGAGGACGCCCTCGCGCGCGCGCGGTCCGTGCGGGCCATCGGCGGTGACTCTCGAGGTCCGCGTCTCCAACGCTCCCGGCCCGCGAGTTCTACCGCTCCTACGGCTTTCGCGAGGCCTACCGGCGCCGGAGCTACTACCAGGACGGCGAGGACGCTTTCGCGCTGATGCTGCCGCTCGAGCCGCTCCGCCGAGCCGTCCCCGTTCCGTTGCGCAGGCGGTCGAACGAGCCGACTCGCGACGAGCCCGGCCCGTTCCGGCTCCGACTCAGGCTCAACCCTGCTAGACTCTCGGCGAGTGGCTCTGTCTCCCCGCCTCCGCAACTTCCCCAGAACAAGAGAAGAAGGAGGATCGAGCGATGAGTCAAGCGCATTCGGAGGCCTCGTCGGACATCGAACGCCGAGTATCGCCGTCTCCTGGCAGAGCACCGGGACCATGAGCAGCGGCTGCGAAGCGCTGGCCGGCAAGTCCCGCCTTTCCGAGGACGAGGAGATCGAGGAAAAGCGCCTGAAGAAGGAGAAGCTCCTTCTGAAGGACCGAATGGAAGCGATCGCCCGAACACAGCGCAACGGAGTCACCCACTGAAGATTCCCATCGCCCGGGAGGGCTGGCCGTCTCCTGGTCGCGGCCGCTCGCCGCGACCGCGGCGGCCCTCCTGGCCGGTCTCCCGTTTCTCGCCGCCGTCGCCGGGCTCGCCTTCCTCTTTCTCCTCCAGTTCTTCCGCGACCCGGAGCGCTCTCCCGCAGGGCGGCGAGGAGACGATCGTCTCCCCCGCCGACGGCACGGTGCTCTCGGTCGGGCCCCGCGCCGGAAGCGCCGCCCGGCGCCTCCCGCCGCATTTCGATCTTCATGTCGGTCTTCAACTGCCACGTCAATCGCTCGCCCTTGACGGGACGGCTCACGCACTACGCCTACAGCCCCGGGAGAAAGATGGCGGCGTTCGACGAGAAGGCCTCGACCGAGAACGAGCAGAATCGCGTCACCGTGACGGGGCCGCGCGGCACCGTGACCTTCAAGCAGATCGCCGGCGCGCTCGCGCGGCGCATCGTCTTCTATCCGCGCCTCGGGAACGGACCTCGCCCGAGGCGAGCGGATCGGCATGATCAAGTTCGGATCGCGCGTGGACCTCTTCGTGCCCGACGAGTGCGAGATGCTCGTCGCGAAGGGCGACCAGGTGCGGGCCGGGCGGACGGGAATCGCGCGATGGAAGTGACGCCGGAGGCCGAACCGCCGGTTCGGTCGCGGCCGGGGACGCCTCTCGCGCGGGCTCTTCGTGCTGCCGACCCTCTTCACGGTCGGCAACCTCTTCTGCGGCTACCTCTCGATCTGGGCCTCGATCCGCGGCACCTTCGAGATCCGCCGCGTATCTCGTCATCGTCGCGGCCGTGCTCGACGCGCTCGACGGGCGGATCGCTCGGCTGACCAACTCCGCCTCCGAGTTCGGCGAGGAGTACGACTCGCTCGCGGACCTGGTCTCCTTCGGCGTGGCGTCCGGCGGTGCTCGCCTACTCCTGGGGCCTCTCGGACTTTCACCGCCTCGGGTGGATGGCCTCCTTCCTCTTCGTCGTCTGCGGCTCGATGCGGCTGGCGCGTTTCAACATCCAGACGAAGGTCGTGGACAAGCGCTACTTCGTCGGGCTCCCGATTCCCGCCGGGGCCGCGACGATCGCCTGACTCTCGTCCTTGCGACTCCCGACCGCCTCGTGTCCCGCGTCTGGATGGCGGGGCTGCTCGCCCTGACCGTCCTCGTCTCCTACCTGATGATCTCGACGATCCGGTACCGCTCCTTCAAGGACCTCGACTTGAAGCGCCGCCGGCCGGCCTGGATCCTGCCGGCGATCGCCGCCGTCTTCGTCGATCATCGGGTTCGCCGCGCGGCTCGCCCTCCTGACGGCGGCGCTGACGTTCGCCGTGTCGGGCCCGATCGGCAAACTCGTCGGCCTCCTCCGGCGCAAGCCGGAATCCCCGTCGGCATAGAGCTCGCCCGCGGTCAGCGGCGCTTCTTGCCCCGGGCCGGCGGCGGCTTCGGCGTGGGAGTCGGCGGCGGGGGCGGCGCGATCCAGTCTCCCGAGACTTCCGGGCCCGAAGCCGCGAGCAGGTGCTGGCGGAAGCGGCAGCACTCGGAGCCGGGCCGCGTCCGGAGGACGATGGTGGCGGCCTCGATCCGCTCCCGTGGCGCGATCAGCAGCTCGTGGAGCCGGAGCCGAGAAGCGCGGCCCGGCGTGACGGGCCGTCCGTCCGCGTCGAAGACTTCGTAGCGATCGAATCCCCCGAGCTGGACGTCGCGCACTTGACCGGGCGGCACGTCCACTTCGATCCAGTTGGCCGTGCGCGAGAGGACCGACGCGTGGTCCGAAAGATTCTCCGCTTCGACGCGGAGCCCCTCCGGGCCCGTGACGACGCGGACGCGGAGCTCCGGCAGGAGCGGCCGCCCGAGCAGGACGTCCGACAGACCGGCGAGGGTGAAGAGGCGCTGCGAGTCCGAGGTCCCGTCCAGGCGGATCAGACGCCCGCGCACGAGCTTGCGGCCGGTCAGATCCGATCCGAGCCGGTAGAGGAGCTCGGAGACCGACGGCTGGCGGAACGCGATCTGGTCGCCCGGCTCGAAGGCCGTTCCCGCGATCGTGAAGCGCGCGGTCGGGTGGAACGTGAAAGAGGCGACCTCCTCCCGGGAGAGCGAGAGCTCCTGCGAGAGCGTGGCGAGCGGCTCGTCGGTCAGGGCAGACAGGTAGCCCTCGGTCGACACGCCTTTGACGGCACCGGAGGCGTCCTTCCACTCGCCGCGCGCGCCCGGCGCGTAGCCGGCCCACCACGGCTTCTCGAGCGCGTCGGTGCCGACGAGGTCCCCCTTCGCCCCCTCGCCGAACACGTCGGCGACGAACCCGTCCGCCGCCGCGAGGTGGCGCCGGAAATCGGCGCGTTCCTTGTCCGAAGGCGCGCCCTCGAGCGCGCAGGTCAGGAAGAGGTCCGCCGGAACGGCCCGGCGCACGCGGGCGGCCACCGCGCCGAAGGCCTCGGCAGCGGGAAGGGGGAACGGGATCTGGAGGTGAACGCCTTCGACCCTGCCGAAGGAGTCGCGCCGGGGCAGCACCTTTCCGAGCGCTTCCTCGATCGCCGCCGCGAGGGCGGCGCCCGCCCCGGTCTCGAGGCCCGCGACCGGCTCGGTCCCCGCGTCCACGACCAGGACGACCGCGGGCCCGGCGAAGGGATGCGCCGGAGGCTCGACTTCGGTCGCCTTCCAGGCATCGACCCGGCGCTCGAGCCGGACGGCGGGGAGGAAGACGTGCGCGAATCCGCCGCGCGCGACGATCTTCTCCGTCTCGGTCTGCTCGGATCCGAGGCCGTCGCGGAAGGCGAGGGCGTCCCCCGGAGAGATCGCGCGCTCCGTGGTACCGCGCCGTCCCCGGCCGCAGGCGCCCGCGGCGACGAGGAGGATCGCGGCCGCGCGCAGTCGTCGTCTCATGCCGGCGCGCTCCGCGCGCCCGCGGCCTCGGGCGCCCGGGACAGGGGCAGCTCCAGCGTCACGCGAAACCCTCCCTCCGGACGATTCTCCGCCGAAATCGTCCCACCGTGCTCCTCGACGATCTTCTTCACGATCGCGAGGCCGAGCCCCGTGCCGCCGCTCCGGGCCGAGAAGTAGGGCTCGAAGAGCCGGGCCGCGATCTCCGGCGTGACCCCCGGCCCGTCGTCCTCGACCGTCACGCGGACCCGCTCGCCGTCGCGGGCGACCCGCATTCTGATCTCTCCTCCCGAGTGCCCGAGGGCCTCGACGGCGTTGCCGACGAGGTTGGAGAGCGCGCGCGAGAGCAGGCGCTCGTCCGCCTCCGCCACAGCGCCCGGGACGGCGTCGATCTTCCAGCGGATGCGCGGCGCGCCGGCGAAGGCGGCGGCCGTGTCGCGCACGACCCGCCCGACGTCCACGGCGCGCTTCTGGGGGCCGGGAAGCCGCGCGTAGTCGGAGAACTCGGCCGCCGAGCGGCGCAGCTCCTCCGTCTGTCGCAGGACGTTCGCGACACACTCCTCGAGCACCCGATCGAAGTCGGGCGAGCCGCGCCGCCACACCTCGCGCAGGTGCTCGACCGAGAGCCGGATCGGCGTCAGCGGGTTCTTGATCTCGTGCGCGATGATCCGCGCCATCTCGGCCCAGGCGGCGAGCCGGTTCGATCGCACGACGTCGGAGACGTCCTCGATGACCGCCATGCGATCCCCTTCGCCCCCGGGGGGAAGCGCCACCGACACGATCCGCCACCGCTCCCCCGGCCGCGGCTCGACCTCGGCCGTCATCGAGCGCCGCGGCCCTTCGCGCAGGACCGCGCGCACGGGCCGCATCGCGTCGCCCGGAAAGAGCTCGTCGATCGTGGACGCCCCGAGGCTCCCGCCGCCGAGCGCCGCCGCGGCGGGGTTCGCGAGGAGGACGCGCCCCTTCTCGCCGAGCGCGACGACGCCCGCCGTCAGGTTCGAAAGGAGCGCCGCGAGGCGCTCCTTCTCCCGCGAGACCGCTTCCGTCTTCTCGCGCAGGCTCCGCGACATCGAGAGGAACGCCCGGACGAGCTCCTTCAACTCCTCGTCCGGTGGCTCCTCGACGCGGGGCGAGTAGTCGCCGCGCGCGACCGCGCGGGTGCCTTCGACCAGGTCCGCGACCGGGCGCGCGACGCGCACCGCGAGGCGCCCGGCGATCGCCGCCGAGAGGAGGAAGACGAGGACCGAGAACGCCCAGACCGCCGCCGTCCACTGCGCCGCTTCCGCCGCCGCGATCTCCTGCTGCGGGAGGAGAAGGAGCGAGAGGAGACCCGGGCTCGAGAGCCCGCGCACGCCGGGCACCGCCGAGAGGGCCGACGCGACCTCCTCGAAGCGGCTGCCGGCCACGAGGCGAGTCCCCTCCTGCTGGCGCGCCCCCGAGAGACCGACCGACACGTACACCGACGCCGACGCGCGGTCCGGCACGAGTCCCGAGTCGTAGAGGTCGCGGCGCGAGGTCGCGACGAGGCCGCCGTCGGGCCCGTAGACCGAGAGGTCGAACCCGACGGCGTTGGCGAGCCACGCCATCAGCGCGTCGTCGAGGAGCCCCAGGCGCCCCCGCGCCGCGGCGGCCGACGGAAGGTAGTCGTCCAGCACCCGCTGCGCGGTCGAGAGCGCCGTGCGGGCGTGGTCGAGCGTCTCGCGCTGGGAGCGATTCCGGATCTGGGTGCGGAGAAAGAAAGACATCGCGAAGAGCGGCACGAGGACGCCCAGGGCGAAGAGCGCGACGAGCCGACCGCGGAACGTCCGCGCCCAGGGAGGGAGGATCCCCGCGCGCGGGTCGCGCGCGAGCTTCCGGAGGAGGCGCAGGAACGCGCCCGCCGCGTACACGAGCACGGTCGCGGGGAGGAGGAGCGCCGCCGTCAGGAGGCGGCCGAAGAAGTCGGGGACCGGGATCGCGACGAGCTCGAATCCGGCCGGCGAAGCCGGGCGGAGCTCGCCGCAGAGCTCGGTGCCGCGGTGGGAGAAGCGGGCGCGAACCGGGTGATCGGCCCGGCGAGCGCGCGCGAGGAGCGCGGCGGAGATCGGCGGGCCTTCGTCGCGATTCTCCCCCTCGGGCCCGTAGCTCGCGACGAGGGCGCGCGGCGGAGCGATCGACGTCACGGGCTCGCGGCGCGGTCCGAGCACCAGGCGCCGGTATACGCCGATCCTCGGCGGCAGCGGGTCCCAGCTCGGCCAGTCCGCGACGTCCACGCGCGCCGAGCCCCAGCTCTGGCCGTTCGAGGAGAGGGGCGCGCTCCGCTCGACGATCGCGACGCGGAATCGGTCGATCGCGATCGAGGCGGAGGCCGCCTCCTCGAGCGTCTCCGCCTGGGGGATGAGCGAGAAACGGCTGACCGAGCGGCCCGCGGAATCGAAGATTTCGTATGAGGCGAGGGCTCGCCCCTCCGGACCCTCCGCGCCGTCCCGCCAGACCCGATACGCGAGGTCGGAGAGGTCCGTCTCGGCCTCCGGGGCCGGCAGCTCCCGGGCGAGATCGAAGCGTGCGAGCCGGTCCGCCGCCTGCTGGGCCGCCGCGACCGCGCTCGTCGAGGGACGGTCCGGGTCCGGCGGGCGAATCGACGCGGCGGCCCGAAACGCCTCGGCCGCGCGCGCGTGCTCGCGCAGCGGCGAGACGCAGAGCACGAGCAGGAGGGCCGCGCCCGCGAGGAGCCGCGGGAAGACGAAGAGCTCCTCGCCCGGCGAGCCGACGGCCCGCGCCCACAGCTCGAACGCGACGAGGACGAGGAGGAAGACCGCGGCAGGCTCGGCCGCCCCCGCGGAGACCGCGGCGAGCGCCACGGCGATCGCCGCCGCCGTGAAGAGCACCGCGGCCGTCAGCCAGCGCTGTCGGGCCCCCGGGGGACGCGCGGCAGCGGAACGCAGGGCGAGCGCCGAGACGACGAGCGCGATCGCGCGCGGAAAGCCCGACGAGGGCGCCGGCGCTCCGAGTTCCGGGCGTCGTCAGGTCCGGGAACTCGAGGCCCGTCGCGGCGTAGAGCGCGAGGACGAGGAGGCTGTAGCCCGCCGCCGTCCGCGCGCCGGCGCGCTCGGGGCGCGACGGGCCCTGGAGCGCCGTCAGGGCGGCCGGCAGCGCGGCGACGCCCACGGCGAGCGGCCAGACGACCGGCGAAGCGAGCGCGCGCGGGTCCGGGCTCGCGAGGACCGAGAGCGCGAGGAAGAGGAATGCGAGAGACGCTCCGGCCGACGAGACGTCGCGCGATCCGACGAAGGCGCCGAGAGCGACGACCAGGAAGACCACGAGGATCCCGGCGCGCGCCGCCCGCGGCTGCCCCCCGACGGCCGCCGGAGCGGCGCCGACGAAGGCGCCGCCTTCGCGGAAGAGAGCCGGCGACCCGGGAAACCCGACCGGCCGCCACGCCGCGGCGCGCCCCGCCACGCCGAGCGACTCGGCGAACTCGCCCGCGCGGACGGAAAACGTGCGCGCCGCCGACACGACCCCGCCGCTCGATCCGGGCTCGACCGTCTTGCGGTAGACGATCGTCAGAGAGGTCGCCGACCAGAGCGCCGAGAAGCCGTCCGCCGCGAGCGCGCGCGGCACGGGCGAAGGCGCCTCTCCCCACCAGGCGTGGACGTTGCCCGCGCGGTCGGAGAGCGCGATCCAGCAGCCGGAGGGCGCGCGTTCGAGCGTCTGCCGCGCCGCCGCGAAGAGGGCGATGCGGTCGAGCGCGATGCCGCCGCCCTGGAGCGAGCGCGAGACCTCGCGCTTCCCGGCGAATGAGGTCGCGCGGGACGCCACGTCGGCCGCGGCGCGGGAGAAGGCCTCGGAGAGGTCGCGCGGCGGCGTCGAGCCGGCGGAGGGCGCCGGCGCGCCCGCGAACCATCCGTCGAGCCAGACGAGGACGAGCGCTCCGATCGCGGCCAGAGACGCCCGCCGCCAGCGGCTCACGGCCGCTCCGGTCCCGCGCTCGAGGCCGCGCCCGTGAACAATCTGAGAATTCGGCTCCTAGCGCGGGAAGGGAAGATCCACCCCGCGCTCCCGGGCGGCCCGCAGCGCCTCCGGATATCCCGCGTCCGCGTGGCGCATCACGCCGGTTCCCGGGTCGGCATTGAGGACGCGCTCGAGACGCCGGTCCGCCTCCGCGGTGCCGTCCGCCACGGCGACCATGCCGGCGTGGATCGAGTACCCGATTCCGACGCCGCCCCCATGGTGGACGGAGACCCACGTCGCGCCGCAGGCCGTGTTCAGCAGCGCGTTCAAGATCGGCCAGTCGGCGATCGCATCCGACCCGTCCCGCATCCCTTCGGTCTCGCGGTTGGGCGACGCGACCGAGCCCGCGTCCAGATGGTCGCGCCCGATGACGAGCGGGGCGCGGACCTTCCCTTCGCGCACTAGCCGGTTGAAGAGGAGTCCGGCCCGGTCGCGCTCCCCGTAGCCGAGCCAGCAGATGCGCGCCGGGAGACCCTGGAAGGCGACCCGCTCTTCGGCGAGTGTCAGCCAGCGCGAGAGCGAACGATTCTCCGGGAAGAGCTCCTTCAGGGCAAGGTCCGTGACCAGGATGTCCTGCGCATCGCCCGAGAGCGCCGCCCACCGAAACGGCCCCTTCCCCTCGCAGAAGAGCGGGCGGATGTAGAGGGGGACGAACCCACCGATCCGGAAGGCGTCGTCGACGCCAGCCTTGAGCGCCTGGCCCCGCAGGTTGTTGCCGTAGTCGAACACGACCGCGCCCCGGCGCTGGAGCTCGAGGAGCGCCCGGACGTGCGCGGCCATCGTGGCGTAGGAACGCTGAACGTAGGTCTCCGGGTCGCGGCGCCGCAGGAGCGCCAGGTCCTCGTCGGGCGCGCCGCGCGGAACGTAGCCGGCGAGCTCGTCGTGCGCCGAGGTCTGGTCGGTGATGAGATCCGGCACGATTCCGCGCGCGATCAGGCGCTCCAGAAGATCGACGGCGTTGACGCGGACCCCGATCGAGATCGCGCGCCGGGCGTCGCGCGCCTCGAGGGCCTCGTCGATCGCCCGATCGAGCGCGTCGACGCGCCGGTCGAGATAGCGCGTCTGGATTCGCCGGTCGATCCGATCGGGGTCCACTTCGGCGATGAGCGCGGTCGCGCCGTTCATCGTGGCGGCGAGCGGCTGCGCCCCGCCCATCCCGCCGAGCCCGGCCGTGACGACGAGCCTCCCCTCGAGGTGGTCCTGGCCGAACTCCTTCCGGGCGGCGGCGGCGAAGGTCTCGAAGGTCCCCTGCACGATGCCCTGCGTGCCGATGTAGATCCAGGAGCCCGCCGTCATCTGTCCGAACATCGTCAGGCCCATCGCCTCGAGCCGGCGGAACTCCTGGCGCGGTCGCCCAGGCGGGCACGAGGAGCGAGTTCGCGATCAGGACGCGCGGCGCGTCGGCGTGCGTCGGGAAGATACCCACGGGCTTGCCCGACTGGACGAGGAGGGTCTCGTCCGCGCGCAGGCGCTTCAACGCCGCGACGATCGCGTCGAAGCACTCCCAGTTGCGCGCGGCCT
The DNA here is from genome assembly GCA_963707935.1 of uncultured Acidobacteriota bacterium. GTDB lineage: Bacteria > Acidobacteriota > Thermoanaerobaculia > UBA5066 > Gp7-AA6 > DATBFU01. Next base: position 1,080,873 of record CAVPRN010000005.1, read on the forward strand.
TGCCCGTCCCGCCGTAGACGATCAGCTCTTCGGGCTTCTCGGCGACCTCCGGGTCGAGGTTGTTCTCGAGCATCCGGAGGGCGGCCTCCTGAGGCCAGCCGAGGCAGCGAAGGTCGGTTCCACGCGCCGCGCGCACGACGCGCGCCGAGGAGACCGTCGTGGACACGGGGAGAGTATAGCCGCGGGGACGCGCGGCTAGCGAAGCTCTGCGGCCGCGGCCGCGAAGGCCGGCTCGGAGAGGAAGGCGCGCGCCCGCGCGAGGTCCCGGTGGAGCTCGCGGTCTTCGCGTCCAGGGGCGAACGGCCCGGCGGAAGGCGCAGCCGGACGCGCTCGATCGGAGGCGACGACCGGAGCGGCCGCAGGAACTCCATCGCCTGGAACGCCGTCAGGAGCTCGATCGCCAGGACCCACTCGAGGTTCGCGACGATCTGCGCGAGCTTGCGCGCCGCGATCGGCGACATCGAGACGTGGTCCTCCTTGTTCGGCGGACGTCGGGATCGAGTCGACGGAGGCCGGATGCGAGAGCGCCTTGCACTCGGACACGAGAGCCGCGGCCGTGATCTGCGCCATCATCAGGCCGGAGTTCAGGCCGCCCTTCTCGACGAGGAAGGCCGGGAGCTCGGAGGTCGCCGGGTTCATGAGCTTCTCGATGCGCCGCTCGGAGATCGAGGCGAGGTCCGTCGCCGCGATCGCCGCATAGTCGAGGACGAGGCCGACGGGCGCTCCGTGGAAGTTGCCGCCGGAGACGATGTCCCCCCGGCCCGGAAAGACGAGCGGGTTGTCGGTCGCGCTGTTGATCTCCCGCTCGAGCACGCTCCGCGCGTGCTCGAAGGCGTCGCGGGCGGCACCGTGGACCTGCGGCATGCAGCGCAGCGCGTAGTTGTCCTGGACGCGCCCGCATCCGCGGTGCGACTCGCGGATCGCGCTCCCGGCCAGAAGCGACCTGAGATTGCGCGCGGACACGATCGCTCCGGGGTGGGGCCGCGCGCCGACGACCCGCGGGTCGAACGCCGCGTCGGAGCCGCGCGAGGCGTCGAGCGTCGCCGCGCCGCAGAGGTCGGCGGCGCGCGCGAGGAAGAGGGCCTTCCGGAGCGCGAGGCCTCCGACCGCGACACTCATCTGGACTCCGTTGATGAGCGCGAGCCCCTCCTTGGCCGCGAGCGTGACCGGCCGGATGCGCGCCGCGGCGAGCGCCCGCCGCGCGGGCAGGATCCGACCCCTGCGTCGGACCTCCCCCTCCCCCATGAGCGCCAGGGCGAGGTGGGCGAGCGGCGCGAGGTCGCCCGAGGCGCCGACGCTCCCCTGCCGCGGGATCGACCGGGAGCACGTCGGCGGCGAGCATCGCGAGGAGCGTCTCCACCGTCGAGACGCGGATGCCGGAGAACCCGCGGGCGAGCGCGTTCGCCCGCAGCGCCATCATCGCCCGCACGAAGCCGTCGGGGAGGGGCTCGCCGACCCCGGCGGCGTGGCTGCGGACGAGGTTGCGCTGGAGCGTCTCGATCTCCTCCGGCGAGATCGCGACGTCGGCGAACTTGCCGAAGCCGGTCGTCAGGCCGTAGACGCGCTTCCCGCCGGCGGATCGCCCGCTCCACGACGCGCCGCGAAGCGGCGATCGCGCGCCGGGCCGAGGGCGCCAGGGCGACGCGGACCCGCCGCTCGGCGACGGCCGCGAGGTCCTCGAGCGTGAGGTCGCGCCCGGTCAGCCGGATGGTCCGCACCGCGCGATTCTAGCCCGCGCCCGCCGGCGCCCGCGGAACGCGCTCGCCGGAATCTGTTACCCTGCCTCGTTTTTTCGAAAGGGCATCGCGACGTGAAAGTGGCGGCAGTCCTCGGCGGACAGTGGGGCGACGAAGGCAAGGGGAAGATCGTGGATCTTCTGGCCGGCCGCTTCGACGTCGTCGCCCGCTACCACGGCGGGCACAACGCCGGGCACACGGTCAAGTTCGGCGACCGCCACTTCGCCCTGCACCTCCTGCCGGCCGGGATCGTGCGCGGGCGGAAAGGCGTGATCGGCCCGGGCGTCGTCGTGGACCCCGAGGCCCTCCTCTCCGAGATCGGCGCGGTCGCCGATCAGGGGATCGAAGTCGGCGTCGAACCTCCTCCTCTCGGACCGCGCCCAGGTCATCCTGCCGTACCACCGACTGCTGGACGCCGCGCGGGAAGCCGCCGCCGGCGACTCGAAGATCGGGACGACGCTGCGAGGGATCGGGCCGGCCTACGAATCGGCCGCGTCGCGCAAGGGCGTGCGCGTCGCCGAGCTCTACCGGCCGGCGACTCTGCGCGGAGCGGGTCGCGGCGATCGCCGCCGAGACCGGCGCGCTCGCGAAGGCGCTCGGAGCGCCCGGAGTGCCGGACCCGGGCGACGTCGTCCGCGAGCTCGAGCGCTCGGCGGCGAAGCTCGAACGCCACGTGACCGACACCGGCGCCTACCTGCGCCACCACCTCGCGGCCGGCGGAACGCTCCTCGCCGAAGGCGCCCACGGCGCGATGCTCGACGTCTCCGCCGGCACGTATCCGTTCGTGACCTCCTCGCACTGCACCTCCGGCGCCGTCGCGACCGGTCTCCAGATCTCGCCGCGCGCGCTCGAGCGCACGCTCGTCGTCCTGAAGGCCTACACGACGCGGGTCGGCGGCGGGCCGTTCCCGACCGAGCTCGACGACGCGCAGGGAGAGCACCTGCGCGACCGCGGAAACGAGTACGGCACTTCGACCGGGCGGCCGCGCCGCACCGGCTGGTTCGACGCCGTCGTGGCGCGGACCGCCGTCGAGCTCTCCGGCGCCGACGCGGTCGCGATCACGAAGCTCGACGTGCTCGACGACCTCCTGACGATCCCGGTCGCGTCGGCTACCGCCTGGACGGGCGCGACCTGGACGCCCTGCCGCCGCTCGTCGAAGACGTCGACCGGCTCGAGCCCCGATACGAGCAGCGACCCGGCTGGAGAACGAAGACGACCGGCGTGACCCGATTCGAGGACCTGCCGCGCGCCGCAAAGGACTACGTGCGTTTCCTCGAGGAGCGCGTCGGCGCTCCGGCCGTCTTTCTTTCGACCGGCCCCCGCCGCGAAGAGACCATCTGGCGCGCCGAGGCCGAGTTCCTGAAGTCCCTGCCGCCCGAAGCCTGAAGAACTCGCTCTCCCGGTGACGAGAGGGCCGGGGTGAGGGCGGCTCTCCTCTCACCGCGCGGGAGCATCGAAGCCCGGGCCGTATACTCGTCCCTTCCTCGGTGGGCCGTTAGCTCAGTCGGTAGAGCATCGGCCTTTTAAGCCGGTGGTCGTGGGTTCGAGTCCCACACGGCCCACCAACCCCACGGCTGACGCTACGGAGCGGCGCTCCGCAGCGCGACGGCCTTCGCCAGGGCGGCGGGGAGCTCGAGCCTCCCGTAGATCGAGTTCATGTACCCGAGCGACGGGTTCATTTTCCCGGCGAGCAGATTCTTGTAAGCCTGGTTGGCGATCCGAAGGGTCTCGTCGTCGTAGTTGGCGAGACAGACCCAGCCGCTGTAGATCTGGCCGTCGGCCCACGGTCCCCGGTCGTTGATCGTGTAATTCTGCCCGTCGATCAGGTTGTTGAATCGGGGATCGAGGTAGGACTGATTCCAGATGACCTTCTTCAGGAGATCGTTGACGCCCAGCACGTACTCGAGGCCGAAGACGCAGCCGACTTCGTAGAGGTCGGCCAGCATCCGCGGATAGCGGTTTGCGTGCGACGTGTCGAGGGCGGTGTCGGGCGTCTGGGGCGGGATCGGTCCGTACCACCCGAGGTTGCGGTCCCAGATGAGCCCGCCGCCGTACGGCTCGAAACGATTCTTCTTACCCCAGTGGTCGCGGATGCCGACCGCGAGGTCCGCCAGCATACCCGGGTAGTTGTAGAGCACGTTGTCCGAGTTGCCGAGAGCGGTGCTCGCGAGCGAGACGTCGCGGAGGATCCGGACGTGAAGGGCCACCTTGTCGTTCAGACAGATCTGGGTGTCCGCCGTGACATTGTGGTACCAGGCGATGTGGCCGCGGTCGAAGAGCCACTTGTTCAGGATGTCGTCACGCACGAAATTGTAGACACCGAGCCCGCGATTTCCGTACGTCGCCTTGAGCGCGCTCGAGGAAAAAATGATTCGGGCGAGGCGCGCGAGCTCGGTAGAACCCTGGAGGTCGTGGAGGTTGTACGAGATCGGCACCGCTGCGATCGAAGGGGTGCTCCAGGTGCCTTTCCAGTTCCGGTCTCCCTTGACGTCGATGATCGTCGCCTTCGAGATCATCGTCTCGGCCCACGTCAACGCGCGCTCGAGATAGGTCGTGTCGTTCGTCGCCTCGAACATCGAGAGGGTCGCATCGAGGATGTACGAGAAGTTGTAATAGGTGGCGCCGTCCCCCTTCGCGGCGAGGGAGTTTAAGGTCGCCTTGTCCTTGAGGTATTCCGCGTCGAACTGAGACTTGTAGAAGGCGATCGTTTCGGGCGGGGGCGGCGTGACGGTGACGGTGGCGCCGGGGCTCACCGCCACGTTGCCGACGGCGTCCGTCGCCCGCGCGTAAATCGTGTAGGGGATCGCCGACACCGGCGTCCAGGCGTAGCTCCAGGAGGTGGAACCGGCCGCCGCGAGCCAGGGCCCATCGGGAGAGAACGCGACCTCGACGGCCGTCACGCTCGAGTCCGAGGACGCGGCGGTCCCGGCGATCGCGTAGGGCCCCCACGAAAAGGTGCTCCCGTCGGCGGGCGCCGTGACGACGACCGTCGGCGGCGCGGCCACGCGGAACGTCACGGGGCTGCCGACCGCGACGTTGCCCACGGCGTCGGTGGCGCGCGGATAGAGCGTGTAGGGGCCGGCGCCGGGCGGGGTCCACGCGTAGGACCAGTCGCTCGTGCCGGCCGCCGCGGACCAGGGGCCGTCCGCCTGGAACGCGACTTCGACGAGGACGACGGAGGAGGCGGCCGAGCTCGCGTTCCCGCGGATCGTGTAGCCCGACTGGGCGAGCAGTCCGGAGGGGGGCGGGGACGTGATCGCGACCGTCGGCGGCGCCGCGACCGTGAACGACGTCGTGGCGCCCACCGTCACGTTGCCCATCGTGTCGGTCGCGCGGATCCAGAGCGTGTAGGCCCCGGGCGCCGGCGGCTGCCAGGTGTAGGTCCAATCCGTCGTGCCGTCCGCGGCCGACCAGGGGCCGGCGCTCGCGAAGGCGACCTCGACGCTCGCGACGGTCGCGTGCTCCGAGCTCGTGGTCCCCGCGAACGTGCTGGGCGCGAGCCCGAGGACGCCGCCGTTTCCGGGGACCGTGGTCGAGACGGCCGGCGGCGTCGTCAGCAGAAACGAGACGGGCGCCCCGACGACGACGTTGCCGAGAGCGTCGGTCGCCCGCGCGTAGAGGGTGAAGTTGCCTCCCGCCGGGGGGCTCCACGTGAAGTTCCAGTTCGCCGTTCCGTCGGCGGCGGACCAGGGGCCGGCGCTCCCGAAGGCCACCTCCACCCCGGCGATCGTCGTGGCCGATGAATCCGCCGTCCCGGTGATCGTGAAGGGCGCCAACGGCAGTGCCGCGCCGGCCGACGGCGCGGTGATCGCCACGGCCGGAGGCGACGGGACGGAGACGGGGAGCGCCGGGCCGACCGCCACGTTCCCGACGGCGTCGGTGGCGCGCGCGTAGAGCGCGTAGGAGCCGGCGGCCGGCGGAGTCCAGGAGAAGGCCCAGTTGACGGTCCCGGACGCGCGCATCCAGGGGCCGTTCTCGTCGAGCGCCACGTCCACGGAGGCGACCGTCGAATCGGCGGAGGAAGCCGTGCCGCGAATCGTGCTGGAGGAAAGAGGCAACAGGTCGCCGACCGCCGGAGCGGTGATCGAGACCGTCGGGGGCGCCGCCACGACGGCCGAGACCGGGGCGCTCATCCCGGTGTCGCCGAGCGCGTCCGTCGCGCGCGCGTAGAGCGTGTATGCGCCCGGCGTCTCCGGCGTCCAGAGGAAGCTCCAACTGGAGCTCCCCGTCGCGGAGTACCAGGGTCCCCCGCTGTCGAAGGCGACGTCGATCGAGGTCACCGTCGAGCCGGAGGAGACGGCCGACCCCTGGATCGTGAACGGCCCCGGGGCCAGGACGATGCCCTCGGGAGGGAGCGCGATCGAGACCGACGGCGGCCCGATCAGGGTCGCGTGCGTCGGCGCGCTCACGATCACGTTGCCGACCGCGTCGGTCGCGCGGGCGTAGATCGAATACGAGCCGGGCGCCGGCGGATTCCAGGTGAACGTCCAGTTGGTGGTCCCGTCCGCCGGCGACCAGGGACCGTCCGCGGAAAACGCGACCTCGACGGTCGCGGCGGTCACCCCCGCGGTCCCGGTGAGCGAGATCGGCGCGTCGAGGAGCATCCCGCCGTCGGAGGGGGTCAGGATCGCGAGCGACGGCGGTCCGACGACCGTGACGGTCGCGGGCTCGGTCGCCGTGACGTTTCCGGCCTGGTCCCGCGCGCGCGCGTAGATCGTGTAGGCGCCCGGCGCCGGCGGCGTCCACGAATAGCTCCAGCTCGTCGCCCCGGAGGCCGGATTCCACGGCCCGTCGCTCGTGAAGCCCACGTCCACTTCGGCGACGCTCGAATACGCCGAAGCCGCCGTGCCCGTGATCGTCCGCGGCGACAGCGGGAGATCCGAGAAGTCCGGCGGGGCTCGTGATCGCGATCGTCGGCGGCGGCACGGACACCGTGAACGCGACGAGATCGCTCACGGTGACGTTCCCGACGGCGTTGGTCGCCCGCGCGTAGAGCGCGTAGGAGCCGGGCGTCGAAGGAGCCCAATCAGACGTCCAGGACGTGGTGCCCGTCGCGAGCGTCCAGGGGCCGGTGTCGTTGAAGCCCACCTCCGCCTTCGCGATCGTCGAGCCCGCCGACGAAGCCGTGCCTCGGAGCGTGTTGGCGGCCAGCGGCAGGGAATCACCCCGATCTGGAAAGGCGTCGGGACCGCCGTGGCCGCGCCGGGGCTCCGGCGCCGCACTCTCCCCATCCAGTACCCGACGAACCCGATGGCGAGAAGGCGCAGGCCCAGGGCGACGAAGAGGACCGTTTTGGCGTCGAGCAAGTGGACGCCATCCTAGCCCGTTCGAGCGCGCCCTCTCGCCCGGCCCACCAAAGTGCCTCTCGCCGCCGATCTTCCTTCGTTAAGATCTCCTTGGAGCGAGCCCGGCCCGTTCCCCGTTAATGGAAGATCACCCCCGACCGTTTCGACGACGAGAGGCCCGATCCCTTTCTGCCCGAAAAATGCACCGCGCCAGACTCCTCCGGAAGATCCCCCTCGCCGCCGCCGCGGCCCTCCTCGCGCTTCTCGGTGCGTCGGGGGCCCGCGCGCAGACGCTCTCGACGGACGACGGCCTCTCGATCTCCCTCTCGGCCTCCGGCGCGGTCGAGAGCCTGAAGCTCGCCGGCGTCGAGTACGCGTCCGCGGCTATTCCGTCCGGATTCGCCTACCGCGAGCTGCCCTCGGAGCCCCTCGATCGCGGCTCCGAACGGCTCGTTCGAGTCGGGCTCGACGGCGCCGACCGGATGGTCCTGGACGAACAACGGCAACGGCACCTGGACCTGGGATTCCTCGGTCGCCGCGACGGGGTCCCGATCCCTGCGCGTCGACGTACCGGGCCCGACCGCAAGCGAAGCCCGATGCTCACGTCGGCGGCGATTCCGATTCGTCCGAACACCCCTACACGTTTTCCTGCGCCGTTCGCACGCGGGACGTCAGCACCCAGTTGAACGTCTTTCTGGTCGAGCGGGACTCGGCCGGCGGCCTCATCCAGCGCGGCGTCACGAGCGACTCGGGCACGAACGACTGGGAGACGCGCACGGCTCGACGTTCGTCTCGGGCGCGATCGCCGTCTCCGCCTCCTTCAAGGTCGAGATCTACAGCGGCCACGGAACGGCGTGGATCGACGACGCGAAGATGCTCGATCTCTTCGCCGGCCGGATCCCGGCGCCCTTCGGCGGCTCGGTCCGGCCGACGAGGACGGGCATTCTCCAGACCGGCGTCGGCCGACGGCCTCGAGCTCGACCGCGCGCTTCTCGAGCGTCGGCACGGCGCTCCGCGTCGACGCCACACTCTCCGACACGACGGGCCGCGATCGCGCGGTCGAGCTCTCCTTCCGCCTCCCGCTCGACTCCTCGGATGGAGCTGGGAGCAGAGCCCGATCGTCTCGGTGCCGATCACGGCCGACCTCCCGCTTCGAGAATCTGGACTCCTCGCTTCGGCGCCCAGAGCCACTCGCGTCTATCCGTTCGCGACGGTCCGCAACGCGTCGGCCGCCTTCACGCTCGCGACGCCGATGGTCCCCCAGATGAACCGCTTCAGCTACGACCGGACGAACGGTCTCCAGCTGACCTGGGACGTCGGTCTCTCTCCCGCCGCGGCGAAGACGCCGTCGCAGGCGACCCTCACGTTCTGGATCTACACGCAGGATCCGCGCTGGGGCCTGCGGGCGGCTGCCGAGAAATACCGCTCCTTGAACGCGGGCGACTTCACGTCTCCGGTCGACTCGGCGGGCGCCTGGGTGCATCCCGGAGCGAGGCGGCACGGTCACGAGCGTCCCGGGCTACCAGGACTTCGGCTGGGGACTCCTCGAGGGCGTGGGCGACATCGCCTTCGGCAACGCCAACGGACTGTCGGTGCTCCACTACGTGGACGCCTCGGGATACTTCCGAGGCTTCCCCGGCGACGACGCGCAGCCTCCTTACGACGACTCTCGTCGCGGCTCTCGAGTCGGACGTTGACCGACGGCTCGATCTTGAGCGACGGCGTGCCCCGCTCGGAGATGGCGCAGGCTACGATCAACTCGTCGCCCCACGATCCGAACGGCCGCTACCAGGTCTTCGCGAACTCCTACTTCTGGTATCTCTTCTACGGCAACCGGCTCCAGATCTATCCCGTTTCGCCCGGACCCGGACATCCCGGCCCCGAGCATGTGGAGTGTCTCGCACGAAGTACAGCGTCGATGGAAGACTCGCGTGGGCCGCCAGCCGCGGGCGGATCGACGGCATCTTCCTCGACGACGTCGTCCAACACCTTCGCGACCGTCGAGAACCATCGACGCGAGCTCTGGGCCTACAGCGACGTGCCCGCTGACCTTCTCCTGGAGACCGGGAAAGTCATGCTCCTCGACGGCTTCTCGATGGCCGAGTTCTGCGGCTCGATTCCGCTCCTACGTGCACGAGCGCGGCCTCGTGCTGATGGGCAGCCTGACATCCCGGCGTGTACTCCTGGTTCGCCCGCCACTTCGACGTTCTGGGCGGCGAGATCCGCGGCGCGGAGTCGATCGACGCCGCCTACGTCCGCCGGATGCTCGGCGACGGCCGGCCCTGGAGCAACCTCTTCGTCACCGGCGACCAGTCCGCCGTCCGGGCGCCGCAGGACGTGCTCGCCTACCTGCGGCAGGCGCTGCTCCTCGGGTACTTCCCGGGCTTCAACGGCGCCTACTGGAACACCCCGCGCGCCTACGAGCGCGACCGCTCGCTCTTCCGGCTGTACATCCCCTTGATCCGCACGGTCGTGGCGGCGGGCTGGGAGCCGGTCAACGGCGCGACCGCGACCGACCGGGCGATCGTCGATCGAGCGATTCGACGACCGACGGGGCGAGGTCTTCTACCTGACGGCGCAGAACACGGGGCCGACCGCGAAGACGGTGACCGTCTCTCTGGACGCCGACACGCTCGCGATCGCGCCCGGGCCGGTCGACGTGCGCGAGCTCGTCCGCGGCAAGACGCTCGCCGTTTCCCGTACGGGAGCGGAGGTCCGATTCTCGGACACGCTCGGCGCCGGCGAGACGTTCGTCTATCGCGTCGAGGGGACGCGCTCCGCTCCGGTGCGCGGACGGACCCGCCGCGTCGCCACCCGGCCCTGATCGCCGCCGGCTCTTTGCTGGTTGCTGGCATAGGCTAGGGACGACCGGCCGCCGATCGCCGGCGCGCTCGATCCGAGGGGGTGACCCGTGCCGACCACTTCCATCGTGTTCTGCGACCGCTGCGGTTCGGAGAAAGTGGACGTCGCGAGCGTGAAGGAGGGGCGGGAACGGGAGTTCCGATTCCGCTGCTACGACTGCAACGCCGAGGCGGCGGTCCGCCGGTTCTCGATCGGCCGGGCGGAAGCGCCCGACGCGACGCTGCGGGAGGCGCGTTCCGGCCGCGCGGGCCAGCAGACGACGAAGCTGCCGAAGCTGGAGCGCTGAGCCCAACTATATCAACATTGATATAGTTGCCGCCTGCGCATGCGCGCCTTCGGCACGGACCGCGTCGAGGCCTCGGCGGGCGGCGCGCGGGTCCTGACCTGCGAGGCCTCGAAGGGCTGGAGGGCGCGGCGCCTCCGCACGGGGACTTCGCCCGAGCACCCCGGCACCGCCGTCGCGTGGGAGGGAGCGATCTTCGAGGTCCGGGAGGTGGCGGCGACGCCCTCGGGGGGAGTCCGTTACACGCTCGCCCCCTGGGAGGACCGCCACACCGTTCGCGTCCTCGAGCGCTACGACGCGGAGTCCGAGGGAGTTCGCCTGCGGGAGGGGCAGCGGCGGGAGGGCGCCCTGCGGCGGCGGCGCGGGAGCCTGCTCCTCGCGCCTCTCCTCGGCCACCTGCCGGGCGGCGTTCAGCGTCGCATGGAAGAGGAGTTCGGCGCGCCCGCCCGCGCCATGACGATCGCGTCGGCGCTGCCGATGCTCGTTCTGGGCGCTCTCGGGATGCTGGCCTCCCTCGTCGATTCGTTCGGCGGCGGCGCCGTCTTCGCCGGCTGGCCGATCCTCCCGCTCCCCTTCGCGCTCTACTTCTTCGTCGAGTCGGCGATCCGTCTTGGCATCGCGTTCGCACAGGAGAAACCGATGGGGTCCGCTGCCGGCGTCCTCCTCCACGCGCTGTGGAGGAGGGTCCGGCCGCAGGACCCCGACCGGATATGCTTCCCGGCCGGGCGCGCCGCCTGGCGAACCGAAGGAGGAGGATCGATGAGCAGCTCGAAATGGATCGCCGCCGCGTTCGCCTTTTCGCTCGGAACGGCCGCGGCGGTGTCCGCGCAGGAGCCGGCCCCGGCGCCGGCCGGCGAGCCCCGAAAGATCACGATCACGGCGAAGAAGTACGAGTTCACTCCGTCCAAGATCGAGATGAAGGTCGGCGAGCCCGTCGAGATCACCTTCGAGGCGCTCGACACGACCCACGGCTTCAGCTGCAAGGAGCTCGGCGTCGAGAAAGTCGTCGTCGAGAAGGGAAAGTCGGAGACCATCAAGGTGACGCCGGACAAGCCCGGGACCTTCGAGTTCAAGTGCGCGAAGTGGTGCGGATTCGGCCACGGCGGAATGAAGGGACAGGTCGTGGTGACCGCCCCGGAGCCGCCCCGGAATTGACCGGCGCGCCCGAATCCCCTAGGATCTCTCCGATGACTCGCGTCGGACTTCGATACCGCGGCCTCTCGACGACTCCCGTGAGACAGCGGGGAGACCGGACCGCTCCGATGCCGTAAGACGCGAACCCCGGCAACCGGCCCAACCGCCCGCCCTCTCGGGAGAGAGGGCGGGCTTTTTTTTGGGGAAAGGAGTCCTCGATGTCCTTCGCCGCCGATCTTCACGAACGCGTGCTCCGCCATGGAGCGGTCAACAACCGATACCTGGACCGCTTCCGCCGGGGCGATCTCGACGACCGGGAGTTCGAGCGCTTCGCGGTGCAGTTCTTCGCGTTCGTCAAGAGCTTCCCGCGGATCCTGGCGACCCTCCTCGCCAACACGCCGAACGAGGAATCCGCCGACGAGCTCTCGACGATCCTCGTCTCGGAGCTCGGGGACGGCGACCCGAAGCGACGCCACGAGTACCTCTACCACCGGTTCCTCCGCTCGATCGACCTCGATCCGGTGGAGACCGGCCGACGAAGCTGGCTCCCCTCGACGCGGGCCTACATCGAGGGGCTGGCCGCGCTCTACGGCGATCGGATCTACCCGCGGGCGCTCGGGGCCTCCTTCGGGCTCGAGCACATGGCGATCCCGATGTGGGACCAGCTGATCCCCGGGCTCGAGCGCCTCAAGAGCGAGCGGCGGACGCTCGCCAACATGGACCTCTTCTACTGGACCTTCCACCGCGACCTCGAGCAGGGGCACGAGGACGCGATGAGCCGCACGCTCTCGGGGCTGCGCGCCGAAGAGGAGGCGTCGCTCGAGAACGGCTGCGTCGCGGCGCTCGATCTCCTGGAAGGGTTCTGGCTCGGGCTCGACTCCCCGCGGACCTCTTCCGAGTTCCTCTTCTGACGGCGGCGGCGGTGGCCCGGCGGCGCACGCCGGGCCGCCGTCAGTCGGCGGCGGGGCGCGGCTCGAGCACGACAGCCGGCGCCGGCTGCGGGAGCGTGCCGATCATCGCGCGGATCGGCCGCGAGAAGAGGATCAGCAGCAGTCCCGCGCTCCCCAGGACCCAGGCCACGGTCCCGAAGAGCTTCGGCAGCGGCATCGTCGAGAAGCTGCCGGCCGCGAGCCCGGCGATCAGGTTGCCGAGCGCGTTGCCCATGAAGAAAGTCCCCATGAGCTGCCCCACCATCCCCCGCGGAGCGAGCTTGGTGACGCTCGAGAGACCGACGGGCGAGAGACACAGCTCCCCGACCGTGTGGATGAAGTACGTCGTCAGAAGCCACCACGGCGCCACCCGGGCCGTCCCCCCGCGCGTGCCGATGGCCGCGAGCACCATGACGACGAACCCGAGCGCGCCGAAGACGAGCCCGAATCCGAGCTTCGCCGGCATCGAAGGCTCGCGCCGCCCGAGCTTCAGCCAGATCGTCCCGAAGACGGGGGCGAGCAGGATCACGCAGATCGCCGGAAACGACAGGAACCAGGAGGCCGGCACCTCCCACGACCCGATCATCCGGTCCGTCAGGCGCGAGGCGAAGAGGTTGAAGGACGAGCCCTGCTGCTCGTACCCGGCCCAGAAGAGGCACGAGGCGACGAAGAAGAGGAAGAGGACGAAGACCCGTTTCTTCTCGGCCGTCGGAATGCGGCCGACGATCAGGACGGACCCGAAATAGACGAGCGCGATCCCGAGGATGACGACGCCCATGAACCGCGCCGCCCAGGGGAGCGTCAGATGGACGACCCCGGCCGACTGCAGGCCCGCGAGGATGAGCGCGATCACGGCCAGGGCGCCGAGGCCCGCGAGCAGCGTCCGGATCCCCTTGCTTCGGGCGGCCGCCGCGTCTCCCGTCGCGCGCCGCTGCCCCGCCCCGCCCAGATACTTCCCGCCGTAACGGTACTGGATCACCCCGAGGATCATGCCGATGCCGGCGGCGCCGAAGCCGACGTGCCAGTTGATCCGCTCCCCGAGGAAGCCGCAGACGATCGGGCCCAGGAAGGCGCCCGAGTTGATGCCGGAATAGAAGACGGAGAAGCCGGCGTCGCGCCGCGCGCCCCCCTCGGGATAGAGGTCTCCGACCATCGCGCTGACGTTCGGCTTGAGGAGCCCCGTCCCGCAGGCGATCAGGGAGAGCCCCAGATAGAAGGTCGCGACACGTCGGGACCGCCATGGAGAAGTGGCCGGCGGCGATGATGCAGCCGCCCACGAACACGGCGTTGCGCTGCCCGAGGATCCGGTCCGCGATCCAGCCGCCGGGGAGGGCGAGCAGGTAGACGGTCGAGACGTAGAGCCCGTAGATCGCGGCCGCCATCTGATCGGTCAGCCCGAACCCGCCCTTCTGGACGCTCGCGACGAGGAAGAGAATCAGGAGGCTTCGCATCCCGTAGTAGCTGAAGCGCTCCCACATCTCGGTGAAGAAGAGCGTCGAGAGCCCGCGGGGATGGCCGAGCCACTTCTTCTCGGACGCCGCGCCGGAATTCATAGGCGCGAACTTTACATGCCTTTCGGCGGGGCGCGCCGGGCTAAAGTGAGAACGTGGCGCCCACCGGGTTTCTCGTCCCCCTGGTGCTCGTCTTCCTCGCCGCGCTCGGGACGGCGTACGTGCTCCACCGCCTGCGGCAGCCGCCGCTGATCGGTTTCCTCCTGGCCGGCGCCTTCCTCGGGCCCTACGGGCTCGGGATCGTCCGCGACGTGCGGATCGTCGAGGCCCTCGCCGAAGTCGGCGTCGTGCTGCTCCTCTTCACCGTCGGCCTCGAGCTCTCCCTCTCGAGCCTGCGGGGCCTCGGCCGGATCGTCTGGGTCGCCGGTCCGGTCCAGCTCTTCGGCACGATCGCGCTCGCTGCCGCCGTCGCGACGCTCGCGGTTACCCGACGTCGAAGCGGAATCCTCTTCGGGTTCATCGTGGCGACGTGCTCGACCGTCATCCTCCTGAAGCTCCTCGTGGACCGCGGCGAGATCGACTCGCCGCACGGGCGCTTCCTCGTCGGAATCAACGTCTTCGGAGACCTGATGGTCGTGCCGATGATGCTCCTCGTGCGGCCGCTCGCCGGCGGGGCCGGCGTCGAGGCGGCGGCCTTCGCGCTCGCGCTCGGCAAGGCGGCGGCGACCGTGATCGTCACCTTCGTCGTGGCCCGGCGCGTCGTCCCCTGGTTCCTCGCCGGGATCGTGCGGACCCGGCAGAAGGAGCTCTTCACGGTCGCCGTCCTGCTTCTGATCTTCGGCACGGCGCTCGCGACGTCGGCGGCCGGCCTCTCGCTCGCCCTCGGCGCATTCCTGGCGGGCCTCGTCGTCTCCGAGTCGGAGTTCGGCCACCAGGCGGTGGCGGACATCGCTCCGTTCCGCGACGCCTTCAACGCGCTCTTCTTCGTGTCGGTCGGAATGCTCTTCGACGCCGCGGATCCTGCTCCGGCGCCCGGGCCTCGTCGCGTCGGTCCTCGCGCTCGTCCTGGTCGGAAAAGCGATCCTGGGAGCGCTTTCGCCGCTGCTGCTCGGCTACGGGCCGCGCATCGCCGTCGTGGTCGGCGTCTCTCTCGCGCAGATCGGCGAGTTCGCTTTCGTCCTCCTCGATGAGACGCGCCGCGTCGGCGCGATCGACGACACCGGCTACCAGACCGTCCTGGCCGCGACGATCGTCTCGATGGTCGCGACACCGTTTCTCTTCGAGGCGAGCCATTCGGTGGCGCTGCGCGTGACCGGACGGATGGCCCCGGCCCGCGAGACCGCGCGCTCCGCGGCCGGGCCGGCGGCGGTGCCCCCGCCTCGCGAGGGGCACATCGTGATCCTGGGCTTCGGGCACACGGGCGAGACCCTCGCGCGCGTGCTCGCCCGGGCCAAGGTGCCGTTTCGGATCCTGGACCTGAACCCCGAGCGGGTCGCCCGCGGAAAGGCGGCGGGCCTGCCGATCGAGTTCGGCGACGCCGCCAACGACCGGGTCCTGAAGCACGCCGGAATCGAGCGCGCGCGGGCGGTCCTCGTCCTGCTCTCCGATCCCCGCGCCACCCGGAGGGTCGTGCATGCTCTGCCGGGAGTCTCGCGCCCGGCATCTTCGTGCTGGCCCGCACCCGCTACCTGACGGAAGTGCCGGAGCTCTCCGCGCTCGGCGCCGACGAGGTCGTGGCCGAGGAGTTCGAGACGTCGCTCGAGATCGCCGGCCGCACGCTGCGGCGGCTCGGGTTCTCGCTCCCCTGGGTCGAGGCGGAGACCGACGAGATTCGGCGGTCGCGCCACGACGCCTTCGGCGGTTCCGCGCGCCGGAGGCGATGTCCGAGGAGGTGCGCAAGGCGCTCGGCGCGACCCGCCTCGAGATCGTGTCGGTCGGAGCGGACTGGCCTTCGGCCGGCCGCGTCTCTCGAGGAACTGGCCCTTCGCTCCCGCGGCGGCGCGAGTGTCCTCGCCGTCGTGCGGGCGGGCGAGGCGACGGTCTCGCCCGCCGGCGACTTCATGCTGGCCGGCGGGGACCAGCTCCTGCTCCTCGGCGGCGAGCCCGCGGTCGAGCGGAGCCTCGAAATCCTCCGCGGGTGATCGTTCCCGGCGGGCTGCGCCGGCCCGGAAGTCAGCTCTCCGAGGCGAACGCCCTGGCGAGACTCTCCTCCGCGGCCCGGGCGGTCCGGCGCAGGTCGGCGTCGGTGTGCGCCGTCGAGACGAACCACGCCTCGAACTGCGCGGGCGGCAGGAAGACGCCGCGCTCGCGCATCGCGTGGAAGAAGGCGGCGTAGCGCTTCGTGTCGGAGCGCTTGACCGACGGCGAAGTCGGTCATCGGGCCGGGGCCGAAGAAGAGCGTCAGCAGCGAGCCCGACGCGCGCCAGGCTCACGCGGTCCGAGAGGCCGCGGCTCGGCGATCCGCTCGGCGAGCAGCGCCTCGAGGAGCGCTCCCTTGCGTTCGAGCTCCGCGTAGGGAGGCCGGCGCGCGATCTCCTGCAGCATCGCGAGGCCCGGCCGACATGGCCAGCGGATTCCCGGAGAGCGTCCCGGCCTGGTAGACCGGGCCGACCGGCGCCATCTTCTCCATCAGCTCGCGGCGCCCCCCGTACGCGCCGACCGGCAGACCGCCGCCCAGGATCTTGCCGAGCGTCGTCAGATCCGGCGTCACGCCGTAGCGCTCCTGCGCCCCGCCCGGCGCGAGGCGAAAGCCGGAGATCACCTCGTCGAAGACGAGGAGGGCCCCGTGCCGCCGCGTGATCTCGCGCGACGGCCTCGAGGTAGCCGGGCCGCGGGAGGCACGACCCCCATGTTGGCGGCGAGCGGCTCGACGATGAACGCGGCGATCTCCCCCGGGAAACTCCGGAAGGCCTCTTCGAGCGCTGCCGCGTCGTTGTAGGGCACGACCGTCGTCAGCGCGGCGAGCTCCTCCGGCACCCCCGGGCTGCCGGCGATCCCGAGCGTGGCGACCCCCGAGCCCGCCGACACGAGGAAGCTGTCGGCGTGCCCGTGGTATCCCCCCTCGATCTTCACGATCCGCTTGCGCCCCGTCGCGCCGCGCGCCAGGCGGACGGCCGACATCGTCGCCTCGGTGCCGGAGTTGACGAAGCGGACCATCTCGACCGAAGGCACCATCTTCGCGACGCGCTCGGCCAGCCGCACCTCGAGCTCCGTCGGGGCGCCGAAGGAGGTCCCGTTGCGAGCCGCCCTCGACAGCGCCCGGCGCAGGAAGTCGGGGGCGTGGCCGAAGAGGTGCGGCCCGTAGGACATCACGTAGTCGATGTAGGAGCTTCCGTCGGCGTCGCCGCACGCGCGCGCCGCGGCCGCGCCGGACGAAGAAGGGCTCTCCGCCGACCGACGCGAAGGAGCGCACGGGCGAGGACACGCCGCCCGGCATGAGAGTTCTGGCGCGTCGGAAGAGAGATCTGGATCGGCGTGATCTGATTCATTGAGTCATTGAGTCATTGCGGCGAGAGCAGATCTTTCTATCGGCTCAATGAATCAATGACCCAATGACTCAATGATCCAATTCTTCCCGGATCCACCGCGCCGCGTCCTTCGCGTGGTACGTCAGGACGAAGTCGGCGCCGGCCCGCACGATGCTCGTCAGGATCTCGAGGACGATGCGGCGCTCGTCGATCCAGCCGTTGGCGGCGGCCGCCTTCACCATCGCGTACTCGCCCGAGACGTTGTAGGCGGCGAGCGGCGCGTCGAAGCGGTCGCGCGCTTCGCGCAGCACGTCGAGGTAGGCGAGCGCCGGCTTGACCATCACGGCGTCGGCCCCCTCCTCGAGGTCGAGGGCGATCTCGCGCATCGCTTCGCGGCGGTTGGCGGAGTCCATCTGGTAGCCGCGGCGGTCGCCGAACTTCGGCGCCGAGTCGGCCGCCTCGCGGAAGGGGCCGTAGAACGCCGAGGCGAACTTGGCCGCGTAGGAGAGGATCGCCACCGACCCGAACCCGTCGTCGTCGAGCGCGCGCCGGATCGCGGCCGACGCGGCCGTCCATCATGTCGGAGGGCGCGACGACGTCCGCGCCCGCGCGCGCGTGCGAGAGAGCCGTCCGCGCGAGCAGCGGCAGCGTCGCGTCGTTGTCCACCTCGCCGTCGCGAACGACGCCGCAGTGGCCGTGCGAGGTGTACTCGTCCAGACAGACGTCGGTCAGGACGGCGAGGGCCGCGGACCTCGTTCTTCAGCCTTCGCACGGTCTCCTGGACGGCGGCCCCGTCGTCCCAGGCCTCGCTCCCCTGCTCGTCCTTCTTCTCCGGGATCCCGAAGAGGAGCACGGCCGGGATCCCGAGGCCCGCGAGCTCCTGCGCCTCGGCGACGGCCTCGTCGGGCGAGAGCCGGTGCACGCCCGGCAGAGAGCGAGATCTCCTCGCCGCAGCCTCCGGCCCGTGCGGACGAAGAGGGGCGCCACGAAGCGGTCGGGCGACAGCCGCGTCTCGCGCACGAGGCTCGCGAGCGCCGGGAGGCGCCGGAAGCGCCGGAGTCGCAGCGGTCGGAAAGCCCGTCACGGCGGGGCGAGACTATGCCGCGCCGGAGCCGCTCGCAAGGTGCTCGAGGAGCGCCAGCGCCGCGTCGAACCGCGGCTTCCGGCGAGATGGCGATCCACTCGACGCCGTGCGCTTCGAGGGAGCGCCGCGTGAATCGGCCGAGGACGACGGCCGGAGTCGCCCGCAGTCGGTCCGCGGCGGAGGCGCCGAGCCCGTCGAAGAGCCACGACGCGGCGGCCGGCGACGTCGTGCAGAAGGCGGCGAACGGATGCTCGAGGATCTCCCGCTCGAGCTCCGGGTCGCGGGGCCGCGGCGATCTTCCGATAGACGACGAGCGCGCGACACGCGCGCCCCGCGCCGGCGGAGCTCTTCGGGGAGCTCGGCGGACGCGTCTTCGCCGCACGGGAGGAGGACGCGCGACCCTTCCAGTCGGGCCGGGAGCGTTTCGAGCAGAGCCTCGACCGAGCCGCCTGCCGGCGCATCGCGCATCGATCCCGTGGGCGCCGAGCGCCGCCGCCGTGGCCGACCCGACGGCGACGACGCGGGCGCGGCGAACGGCCCGTTCGAAAGCCGCGCGGAGCTTCGGATCCCGGGCTATCCGCTCGACCGCCACCTGGCTCGTGAAGACGCACGAGGTCGGAGGGCTCCGAGAACGCCTCCTCGGCCGGCTCGAGAGGCTCGATGTCGTGGCTCGATCGCTCGACGACCTCGACGGTCGGGCTCTCCCGGATCCGGAGGAACGGGTTGGCCCCCGACCGGACGACGAGGACCCTCGCCCGGCTCATCGAGGCTCTCGCGCCAGAAGCCGCGACGCCCCTCGCGCGAGCAGCCGCTCCGCCGCCGCGCGGCCGAGCGACGGCGCCTCCGAGACCTCGCCGGCCTCCGACTCGCGGAGCGCGATCGAGCCGTCCTCCGAGAAGACCGCCGCGTCGAGCACGAGGCGCCCCGCCGCGACCCGGGCCCGCGCGGCCACCGGAGCGTGGCATCCCGCATCGAGCGCGGCGAGGAGCGCCCTCTCCGCCGCCGTCTCGGCGCGCGAGTCGGCGTCCTCGATCGTCCGGAGGACCTCGCGCACCGCGCCGTCCGAGCCCCGCGCGAAGACCGCGAGAGCGCCCTGCCCGACCGCCGGCAGCATCAGCTTCCGGCGGAAGCAGGTCGCATGCCGCCTCGAGCCTCCCCAGCCGCAGCGAGCCCCGCGCGGGCGAGGACGATCGCGTCGAACCGCCCCTCCGCGAGCCGGCGTGAGGCGCGTGTCCACGTTGCCGCGGGCCTCGAGGATCGAGAGGTCCGGCCGCGCCGCGAGGAGCTGCGCGCGGCGCCGCGGGCTCGAGGTGCCGACCGCGGCGCCCGGCGGGCAGGTCGGCGAAGCGGCGTCGGCGGGTTCGAGACGAGAACGTCGCTCGGGTCCTCGCGGCGGGGCACGGCGGCGAGGACGAGGCCGTCCGGCACCGCGGAGGGAACGTCCTTCAAGCTGTGGACGGCGACGTCGATCCGGCCTTCGAGCAGGGCGAGATCGAGCTCCCGGGTGAAGTCCCCCTTCCAGTCGATCGGAAGCCCTTCGGCCGAGAGCCGGTCGCCGGTCGTCCGGACCGTCACGATCTCGACCCGCGCCCTTCCCTCGAGCGCCCGGGAGACCAGATTCGCCTGCGCGAGCGAGAGCGCGCTCCCCCGCGCGCCGAGGCGAATCCTCAATCCCGCTCCGGCTCCGGCCGGTCGAGGTCGAACAGGTGCCGGAGCGCGTCGGCCCGCTCGAGCTTGCGGCCCGGGTCGCTCTCGGCCTTGAGCCTCTTCACCGGCTCGTGGAGCAGGCGCCCGGAGAGCGCGTCCGCGAAGGAACGCAGGCGCTCGCGCTCGTCCGCCGGGGCCCGCGCGAGCTCGGCGTCCCGGGCTGCCTCGAAGCGGCGGCGCAGATCCGCCACCGTCGGGACGACCGAGAGGTTGCCGAACCAGGCGAGGAACTTCCCGAGCTCCTGCTCGAGGATCGCTTCGGCCTGCGGGACCTCGCGGGCCCGCCGGCGCCGGTTCTCTTCCGCGACTTCCTCGAGGTCGTTCACGCCGTGGAGAAACACGTTGTAGACGTCCGCCACGCCCGCCTCGACGTCGCGCGGCACCGCGAGATCCAGGAAGAAGATCGGCTTGCCGCGGCGCTGCCGCATGGCCGCTTCCACCTCGGCGCGCCGGACGACGGGCGCGGGGCTCGAAGTCGTTCCCACGACGACGTCCGCCGCCCGGATCTCTCCCGCGAGGGCCTCCCAGGCGACGGCGCGCCCGCCGACGCGGCCCGCGAGCTCCCGGGCCCGCTCCGGGGTGCGGTTCGCCACGCGCAGATCCGAAACGCCCGCCTCGGCGGCGTGCCGCGCGAAGAGACCGGCCGTCTCGCCGGCCCCGAGGACGAGCACCGTCCTCGAAGAGAGGTCGCCGAACACCTTGGCCGCGAGCTCGAACCCGATCGCCGGGATCGACAGCGGATGCATGCCGATCTCCGTCTCGGCCCGCACGCGCTTCCCCGCCGCCACGGCCCACTCGAAGAGGCGGTGGAGCACCGAGCGCGTGGCCCCCGCTTCCCGCGCGAGGAGGAGCGCCCGGCGCACCTGGCCGAGC
Organism: uncultured Acidobacteriota bacterium; assembly: GCA_963707935.1. Taxonomy (GTDB): domain Bacteria; phylum Acidobacteriota; class Thermoanaerobaculia; order UBA5066; family Gp7-AA6; genus DATBFU01. The sequence continues at coordinate 1,101,684 of CAVPRN010000005.1, forward strand.
ACTTCGCTCTCGCCCAGGGCCATCGAGTCGAGCCCCCCGGCCACGCGGAAGAGGTGTCGCGCGGCCTCCTCGCCCACGCGGTGGAACCCCGCGCCGGCCAGCTCCCCGGCGTTCAAGCCGCGCCACTCCGAGACGAAGCGCGTCAGCGCCTCGCCCGCGCCGTCCTCGCCCGAGAGGCCGTAGATCTCGCTGCGGTGGCAGGTCGAGACGATGACGCCCTCGGAGACGAGGCCGCGGCCCACCAGCCGGCGCAGGCCCTCGCGGATCTCCTCCGCCGTGAAGGCGACGCGCTCGCGGACCTCGTCCGCGGCCGTGCGGAAGTTCCAGCCGAGGACGAGCAGGCGGGCCTCGCCGGGAGCGCTCATCGGAAGGTGTGCGCCTGCGACAGGTAGAGGTTCACGAACGTGTAGGAGAAGAGGACGAGGCCGAAGCCGACGATCGAGAGGAAGGCCACGCGCTGGCCCTTCCAGCCGCGGCGGTCCATCCAGAGGAGGAGCCCGTAGACGGCGAGCGTGAAGATCGCCCAGGCGAGCTTCGCGTCGCCCAGGCTCTTCCAGACCCGTTCGGCCCAGGCGGCCCCGAGCAGCGTCGAGACGAAGAGCGAGGCGAGGCCGATCGAGACCGCCGTGCGGTTCATCCCGCCGATCGACTCGAGGGCGGGGAGCCGCGCGAACAGGACTCCCGTCCGCGCCCGGCGGATCTGGCGACTCTGGACGAGGTAGAGGAGCGACAGCACGAACGAGAGCGCGAAAGCCGCGTAGCCCAGGATCGCGAGCGTGACGTGGAGCGCGAAGAGCGTGCCGCGCGTCTCGGGGCGGGCGGGCGTCGCCGAGAGCGGGATGAGCATGCCGACCACGGAGAAGACCAGGACGAAAGGGATGAGGAACGGCCCGATCGAGCGCTCCCGGTGCTTCAGGAGGAGGACGAGGCACGTCACGGCCAGCATCCAGGCGAAGAGCGACATCGAGCCCGCGAGCGTGCGGTAGGGGACGGAGTGGAGCGCGCGGGCGCGCCCGTGGAGATCCAGGAACTGCAGCACGACCCCGGCGGCGAGCGCGCAGGGGGCGAGCGCCGCGAAGCGGGGCTTGCGCAAGCTCGCGATCGAGAGGATTTCGGCGGCGAGATAGAGCGCGACGGCGAGCCAGCCCAGAAGCTGCCAGTCCATGGACCCGAGCCAGTCTAGCAGGGCGGGAGTCGGATTCAGGGTCAGGATTCAGGATTCGGGATTCCGGAGCCCGGACTGGATCCTGAATCCTGGATCCCGAATCCCAAATCCTTCCCCCTCTATCGTCCGCCGGTCTTCGGCGCCTCGGGCTCCTTCTTGTTGGCTTCGATCTCGATCGTGATCTCGACGTCTTCCCCGAGGAGGAGCCCGCCCTGCTCGAGGGCGCGGTTCCAGGTGATCCCGTAGTCCTTCCGGTTCAACGGAAACGTGATCGAGAAGCCGGCCTTCTCGGTCTTCCCCATCTTGAGAAAACCGGTGCTCTGAACCGGCACCACGATCGACTTCGTGACGCCGTGCATCGTGAAGTCGCCCGTCACCTCGTAGGAGTCGCCGCCCTTCGGCTCGATCCGCGTGCTCTTGAAGGTGATCGTCGGGAACTTCTCGACGTCGAAGAAATTCGGCCCCCGCAGGTCTCTCGTCCCGGTTGTCGCTCGCCGTGTCGATCGACGCCGCGCGGATGTTGACCTCCACTTTCGACGCGGCCGGCTTCTCGCGATCGATCCAGACCGTCCCGTCGAAGTCCTTGAACCGGCCCTCGACTTTCGAGACCGATGTGCCGGATCCGGAACCCGATCTTCGTGTGGTTCTTGTCGAAGACGAAAGTCTCCTCCGCCGCGCCCATCGACCATGCCATCGCCGCCAGCACCGTCACGAGCAGGCCCGCTCGAACCCGTTCTCGTCATCGGATCCTCCTATCCTCATTTCGCACGTCCGGGGCCGTATTCCGCCGCGCTTGACCCGCCCGGGACGGCCCAATAGACTCGACCGCCCCATGCCAACAAGCGCGCCGACGCGCGCCTTCCTTCGGCGCGGATGACGGCGAGAGACCCGCTCGGCACGCTCCGGACCTTCGGGCTCCCCTCCGGCGGGACGGGCCGCTTCTACTCCCTCCCGGAGCTCGAGCCGGAAAGGCCTCGGACGCGTCTCCCGCCTCCCCGTCTCCCTGCGCATCGTGCTCGAGTCGCTCCTGCGCAACCTCGACGGCGTGCAGGTCAAGGAGGAGGACGTCCGGGCGCTCGCCTCCTGGGAGCCGCAGCGCGGAGCGGACCGCCGAGGTCCCTTTCGTCGTCGCCCGCATCGTCCTCCAGGACTTCACGGGCGTGCCGCTCCTCGTGGACCTCGCCGCGATGCGTTCGGCCGCCGAACGGCTGCGCCGCGATCCGCGCGTCGTCGAGCCCCTCGTGCCCGTGGCGCTCGTCGTGGATCACTCCGTCCAGGTGGACGAGTGGAACACGCCGGACGCCCTCCGCATGAACATGGAGATCGAATTCCGGCGCAACCGGCCGCGCTACGAGTTCCTGAAGTGGGGGATGCAGGCGTTCCAGGGTTTCTCGGTCGTCCCCCCGGGGATCGGCATCGTCCATCAGGTCAACCTCGAATACCTCGCGCCCGGCGTGCACTCGTCGGACGGCGTCTACTACCCCGATTCGCTCGTCGGAACGGACTCGCACACGACGATGATCAACGGTCTCGGGATCGTCGGATGGGGGGTCGGCGGCATCGAAGCCGAGGCCGGGATGCTCGGCCAGCCCGTCTATTTCCTGACGCCCGACGTCGTGGGCGTCCACCTGCCGCGGCCGGCTCTCCGAAGGCGTCACGGCGACCGACCTCGTTCTCGTCGTCACCGAGATGCTCCGGAAGGCCCGGGTGGTCGGCAAGTTCGTCGAGTTTTTCGGCGAGGGCGCCGCGTCGCTCCCCGTCACCGACCGCGCGACGGTGGCCAACATGGCGCCCGAGTACGGCGCGACGATGGGCTTCTTCCCGATCGACGAGAAATCCTGCGACTACCTTCTCGCGACCGGCCGTTCCGCCGAGCACGTCGAGACGTTTCGCGCCTACTTCGAGGCCCAGGGCCTCTTCGGAATTCCGCGCCCCGGCGAGTGCGACTACACCGAGACGCTCGAGCTCGACCTCGCGCTCGGTGCGGCCGAGCGTCTCGGGGCCGAAGCGGCCGCAGGACCGCATCGACTTGCCGGACTTGAAGAGCCGATTCCGCGAGCTCTTCGCCAGGCCGGTCTCCGAGAACGGCTACGGCAAGGATCCGTCCTCGCTCGGCCGCCGCTTCCCGGCGAAGCTCGGGCGCGTCGTGCCCGGCGGCGGCAGCCAGGCGCCGACGAGCCTGCGGGCCGCGCACCGCGAGGACACGAATCCCTGGACCGAAGCCGAGATGGCGAACAACCGTCCGACGCCGAACCTCGAGGCCGCCCGAAGTTCTGCCGCCGGTCTCGGTGGAGGTCGGCCACGGCGACGTTCTGATCGCCGCGATCACCTCCTGCACGAACACTTCGAACCCGAGCGTCATGCTGGCGGCGGGACTCCTCGCGAAGAAGGCCGTCGAGCGCGGGCTCACGGTGTCGCCGCGGGTCAAGGCCTCGCTCGCCCCGGGCTCGCGCGTGGTCACGCGAGTACCTGGCGAAGACGGGTCTGCAGCCCTACCTCGATCACCTCGGCTTCAACCTCGTCGGGTACGGCTGCACGACCTGCATCGGCAATTCCGGGCCGCTCGACGCCGGAATCGAGGAGGCGGTCACCGGCAACGACCTCGTCACGGCCGCGCGTGCTCTCGGGCAACCGGAACTTCGAGGCGCGGATCCATCAGTCCATCAAGGCGAACTTCCTGATGAGCCCGCCGCTCGTCGTGGCCTTCGCGATCGCCGGACGCGCCGACGTGGACCTCGACGCGGAGCCGCTCGGGACGGACAAGCCGGGCGCCCCGTCTTCCTGAAGGACGTCTGGCCGTCGCCGACGGACATCCAGGAGGCGCTCCTCTCGGCGGTCGATCCGGCCACGTACCGGCGCCTCTACGCGAATCTCGTCGGAGGCCAACCCGCTCTGGAAGGAGATCCGCGGCGACGGCGGGCGCCGTCTACGCCTGGGATCGCGGAGTCGACCTACATCCAGGAGCCGCCGTTCTTCGCGGACTTCTCCCTCTCCCCGGCTCCGGTGCCCGAGATCCGCGGCGCGCGCGCGCTCGCGATCTTCGGAGACTCGGTGACGACGGACCACATCAGCCCGGCCGGCGCGATCAAGAAGGACTCGCCGGCGGGTCTCTACCTCCAGTCGCTCGGCGTGCCGCCGGAGGACTTCAACAGCTACGGCTCCCGCCGCGGCAACGACCGCGTCATGACGCGCGGGACCTTCGCCAACGTCCGGATCAAGAACCGGATGGTGCCGGGCGTCGAAGGCGGCGTCACGATCCACCGCCCTCCGGCGAGCGGATGGCGATCTACGACGCGGCGATGCGCTATCAGGCGGAGGGCGTGCCGCTCGTCGTCTTCGCCGGCCAGGAGTACGGCACCGGGAGCTCGCGCGACTGGGCGGCCAAGGGGACGCGGCTGCTCGGCGTGCGCGCGGTCGTCGCGCAGAGCTACGAGCGGATCCACCGATCGAACCTCGTCGGCATGGGGGTCCTGCCACTCCAGTTCCCCGAGGGCGTGAGCGCGGAGAGCCTCCGCCTCGACGGCACGGAAGTTTTCGACCTCGACGGCGCCGCGGCGCAAGCTGCGGCCCCGGCAGCAGGTCCCGCTGACGATCCGGCGCGCGGACGGCTCGACCGCGACGGCGGCGCTGCACCGTCGCGCATCGACACGCCGATCGAGGTCGAGTACTACCGGCACGGCGGGATCCTCCCCTACGTCCTCCGGCAGCTCTCCTGAAGTGAGCCCGACGAGGCCCGGCGCGCCGTCCGCTGAGGTACGATTGTCCACCGGATGACCGGTTTCTCCGCCCCTTCGGCGCGGCGCCTTCTCGACACGGCCCTCGGACGCCCGGTGGACCGCCCGCCCGTCTGGATGATGCGTCAGGCGGGACGCTATCTGCCCGGAGTACCGGGAGGTTCGGCGGAGGGTCTCCTTCTCGGAGCTCTGCCGCAATCCGGACCTCGCCGCCGAAGTCTCTCTCCAGCCCTTCCGCCGCTTCCGGCCGGACGGCGTCATCTTCTTCTCCGACATCCTCGTGCCGGTCGAGGCGATGGGAGTCGCGCGTCGAGTTCGGCGACGGACGGTCCGGAGCTCCCGGAGCCGGTGCGCGATTCCGGTGCGGTCGTGGCAGCCTCGCCCGCTTCGACCCCGCCTGCCGCGATCCCGTTCACCGGCGAGATCCTGGCGCGCCTACGCGCGCGAGGTCGGGGCGGCCGCGGCCGTGCTCGGCTTCTGCGGCGCGCCCTGGACGCTCGCGTCGTACCTCGTCGAAGGGGGCGGCTCGAAGAGCTTCGCGACGTCATCAAGGAGATGATGGGGCGCGACCGCGCGACGCTGCGGCGCCTGCTCGATCTTCTGGCCGACGTCGCCGGCGACGTGCTCTCCTTCCAGATCGCGTCGGGCGCGCAGGCCGTCCAGCTCTTCGACACGTGGGCGGGCGAGCTCGCCGGCGGAGGACTATCGGGAGTGGGCCCTCCCCGCGGTCGCCCGCGCGCGATCGCCGGGATCCGCCGCCCGCCGGGCGCGCCGGTCATCCTCTACGTCAACGGCTGCGGGCACCTGCTCGAGGCGATGGCCGAGTCGGGCGCCGACGTGCTCTCGCATCGACTGGCGCGTATCGCTCTCCGAGGCGCGCCGCCGCCTGCCGGTCGAAGCCGCTCCAGGGGAACCTCGACCCGGGGCTCCTCCTCGGCGACCCGGAGGAGGTCTCGCCGGCGCACGCGCGGCATCGTCGCGGAGACGCGGCGGGCGACGCTCACATCGTCAACCTCGGGCACGGCGTGCTGCCCCGGCTCGCGCCTCGATTGCGTCGAGGCCTTCTTCGACGGCGGCGCGCTCGCCGGTCGGCCTCGCCCCGACGCGGCGGAGGTGCGCGCGTGAGCGCTCCGGACGTCTCGCTCGATCTGCTCCACCGCTACAACGTGCCGGGGCCGCGCTACACGTCGTACCCGACGGCGCCCGTCTGGAAGGAGGGCTTCGGGCCCGCCGACTACGAGCGCGATCCTCGACGAGAGCGCGGCGGCGGCCCGACCCGGCCCCCCTCTCGCTCTACTTCCATCTCCCCTTCTGCGAGAAGCTCTGCTACTTCTGCGGCTGCACCGTCGTCATCACCGGCACGCAGCACGCGCCTCGGAGAACCCCTACCTCGACGCTGCTCGAGCGCGAGATCGACTGGGTCGCCGACCGCGTCGGGGCGCGGCCGACCCGTCGTCCAGCTCCACTGGGGCGGCGGGACGCCGACGTACTTCACGCCGGAAGCGCTCGAGCGGCTGGCGCGCCGCATCTTCGACCGGTTCGCGTTCGCTCCCGACGCGAGATCGGCGTCGAGGTGGACCCGCGAGTCACGACGCGCGACGCACCTGATGGCGCTCGCCCGCGCTCGGCTTCAACCGGCTCTCGATGGGCGTCCAGGACTTCGATCCGCGCGTCCAGAGCGGCGATCAACCGGTCCAGCCGTACGACGACACGCGGCGCCTCGTCGAGCAGGCGCGCGAGCTCGGCTTCCCGAGCGTCAACATGGACCTGATCTTCGGGCTCCCCTTCCAGACGGCCGAGAGCTTCTCGCGAGACGATCGACCAGGTCCTCGCGATCGGCCCGGACCGCCTGGCCGTCTACTCCTACGCCAACGTGCCGTGGATGAAGAAGCACCAGAACGTGCTCCTGCCGCACCTGCCGGACGAGCGGACGAAGTTCGAGATCTTCCGGACGGCGCTCGAGCGCTTCACCGAGCGCGGGCTTCGAGTACATCGGGATGGACCACTTCGCGCGGCCCGACCGACGAGCTCGCGCGGGCCCGGCGCGCGACCGGACGCTCCACCGCAACTTCCAGGGCTACACGACCAAGGCCGGCACCGACCTGATCGGCTTCGGCATGAGCGCGATCGGATCGGTCGGCGCGCACTACGTCCAGAACCGCCGCGAGCTCGCCGCTCTGGCAGCGAGCGTCGCGGCGCACGGGGCGGCGACGTTCCGCGGGCTTCCGCCTGTCGGACGACGACCGGCTGCGGCGGACCGTGATCGGAACCTCCTCTGCCACGGCGTCGTCGTCAAGGCCGAGATCGAGGCGCGCGCTACGGGATCGCGCTTCGACGAGCACTTCGCCGACGCGCTCGAGCAACTGCAGCCCTGCGACGCGGACGGCCTCGTCGAGCTCTCGGCGAGACGAGATCCGCGCGACGACGCTCGGGCCGGGTCTTCCTGCGCAACCTCGCGATGCCCTTCGACGCCTACCTCGCCGCCGCGCCCGAGAAGCCCGTCTTCTCCAGGACCCTGTAGCGAGGCCGGCGCGAGGCATCGGATTGGCGATCGAACCGGTCGAGTCGCGCGGCCTCGAAGCGAGTTTCACGATCTCCGGCTCGATGACCGAATGACGTCCGGGCGATCCTCTTCCTGCAGCTCGGCGGGCCCGGAGAACCTCGACGAGGTCCCCGGCTTTCTCTACCGGCTCTTCTCGGACCCGGACGTCATCCGGGTCCGGCCGGCGATCCTGCGAAAGGCGATCGCCGCGGCGATCGCGCTCGCGCCGCAAGAAGACGTCGCGCGAGCTCTATCGCTCGATCGGCGGCGGCTCTCCGATCCGCAGGCTGACGGAGGAGCAGGCGGCCGGCGTCGAGGAGCCTGCTGCGCGAGCGCGCGGAGCGCCGGTCGCGATCCGCGCCGCGATGAACTGCTCCGCGCCGTTCGTCGAGGACGTCGTCCGGGAGCTCGCCGGCGCGGGCGTCGCCGCTTCCTCGCCGCTGCCCCTCTACCCGCAGTACTCGCTGACGACGACGAAGGGGGCGCTCGAGCGGGCGCGGGAGGCGGTCCACCGGTTCGCGCCCGGGGCGTCGCTTCGCCGAGACCGGCTCCTGGCCGACGCATCCGCTCTTCGTCGAGGCCCACGCCGAGGGGATCCGAGCGAGGAGATCGCGAAGTTCCCCGGATCCGCGCCCCGAGGCCGTGCACCTCCTCTTCTCGGCTCACTCGATCCCGAAGAAGCTCGTCACGAAGGAGGGCGATCCCTACGCGTCCGAGGTCGAGGCAGTCGGTCGCGCGCGATCCAGCGAGCGCGCTCGGCGGCCGAGTCCCCTGGACTCGCTCGCCTACCAGTCGAAGCTCGGGCCGGTCGAGTGGCTCGGGCCCGCCGACGCTCGACGTGATCGGCGAGGCTCGGCCGCGAGCGGGCAGAAGCAGGTCCTCGCCGTCCCGATCGCGTTCGTGACGGATCACGTCGAGACGCTCTACGAGATCGATCAGCTCTTCGGCGAAGAGGCCGAGCGGCCGGGCATCGCGCACTTCCGGCGGACGCCGGGCCTCAACAACCACCCGACGTTCCTGCGCGGCGCTCGAGGACCTCATCCTCTCGCAGAAGGAGTTCTGGGCGGCGTGAGCTCGGAACGCTCGTCGTCGGCGCCGGCCTCTCGGGGCTCGTCCGCGCGTACGCGCTCGCTCGCCGCGGCGAGGACGTGAGAGTCCTCGAGGCCTCGGACCGCCCGGGCGGCGCCGTCCGCACCGAGCGCGCGGACGGATTCCTCCTGGAGCTCGGCCCCAACACGGTCCGCCCGACGCCGGAGCTCTGGTCGCTCGTCGTCGAGCTCGGGCTCGAACCGACAGGTGCTCCTCGCCGACCCGCGGCTGCCGCGCGTACGATCGAGTTTCGCGGCCGGCTCCATGCCGCTCGCTCCCGGCCCGGCGATCTTCGCGACCCGCTCCTCTCCGTCGCGCGGAAAACTGCGGCTCCTCGCCGAGCCCTTCGTGCCGCGCGGCGGCGGACCCGCGCGAGAGCGTGCGCGCCTTCTTCGCGCGGCGGCTCGGGCGCGAGGTCGCGGAGCGCTTCGTCGCCCCGTTCGTCTCCGGGATCTGGGCCGGGGACGCGCCCTGCCTCTCGGCGGCCGAGGCGTTTCCGACGCTCGTCCGCTGGGAGCGAGAGCACGGCAGCCTCCTGCGGGGCGCGGTGGCGTCGCGGCGCCGGAGGGCTCCCGGGGGCCCAGTCGACGCCGCGGGGGCTCCTCTCCTTCCGCGACGGGCTCGAGACCCTCCCACGCGCCCTCGCCGGACCGCCTCGGATCGCGGCTCGAGCGGCAAGCGCCCGTCCGATCCGTCGAACGAGCCGCCGGCCGATGGCGCGTCGAGACGGGCCGGGGCGCCCTCGAGGCCGAGACGCTCGTTGTGGCGACCCCGGCCGCGAAGCGGCGCGGCTCCTCGAGGCGGTCGACCCGGACGCAGCGCGGGCTCTCGCCGGCATTCCGGCGCCGCCGCTCGCCGTGCTCCATCTCGCATTCGACGACGCGGCGTTTCCGACTCCCCCGAACGGATTCGGCCACCTCGTCGTGCCGGAGCCCGGCCGCCGCGTCCTCGGAGCGGTCTGGAGCTCGCTCCTCTTCCCGGATCGCGCGCCCCGGGGACAGGTCGCTCGTGACCGCGTTCCTCGGAGGCACGCGCGATCCGGCGGCGGCGGAGCTCCCGGACGAGGCGCTCCTCGAGATCGCGTCGCGCGAGCTCTCGGCGTCGCTCGGCGCGACGCGACGCGCCGCGGCTCCTCCGCGCGACGCGCTACCGCGCGCGCCATCCCGCAGTACGACCTGGACCACGGGGGCCGCATGGAGGCGCTGCGCGAAGGCCGAGTCGAGGCTCCCGGGTCTGACGCTCCTCGGGAACTACCGGGGAGGCGTCTCGGTCGGGGACGTCGTCCGAAGCGCGCTTCGGGAGGCGGCTTGACGACCGATATATCTTACGATATATCGCCAGTTATTATGGGAGGATCGATCGTGCACTCGGAAGCGCGTTTCGAAGGCTGCCGGAGCTTCTTCGTGAACCATCCCTGGGGACATCGGCCGCGGTGGGGAGGCTGGGCCGCGTTCGGCCCGCTCGGCGGGCGCCACCGCTTCTTCGAGTCGGGGGAGGTGCGCCTGGCGATCCTCTCGCTCCTCGAAGGACGGGCCCAAGCACGGCTACGAGCTGATCAAGCAGCTCGAAGCGCGCTCGGGCGGGCTGTATCGCGCGAGCGCCGGGACCGTCTACCCGACGCTCCAGCTGCTCGAGGACGAAGGCCTCATCGCCTCCGAGTCGGAGGACGGAAAGCGCGTCTACCGCCTGACCAAGGACGGGCTCGCGAGCTCGAAGAGGAATCCGACGCCGTCCACGACATCTGGGGGCGCGCGGAGCGATGGGAGGAGTGGTCCCGTTTCCTCGGGCCGGAGACGGTCCTGCTCGCTCGTCCGCTCGGATCGCTCGTGAAGTCCGCGCTCCAGGCCTTCCAGGCCGCGGGCGAGTCGCCGGACGCCCGCGCCCGCGTCGACGAGACCCTCGAGCGCGCCCGACAGGCGCTCGACGCGATCGCGAAAGAATCGCGCCGCCCGCGCTCGTAGGCACGCATGCCGAACGCCGTTCGCACCGAAGAGCTCCGGAAGGTCTACACCTCTGCCTCCTCCGCTCTACGGCGCCCGGGCGCGGGCTCGCCGGACCGATGTCGCTCGGCCGGCGGGAGCGGCAGAAGGTCGAGATCGTCGCGCTCGACGGCCTCTCGCTCGAGGTGGCTCCGGGCGAGCTCTTCGGCCTCCTCGGACCGAACGGCGCCGGCAAGTCCACGACCGTCGGCGTCCTCACGACGCGCGTCCGACCGACCGGCGGCCGGGCCTTCATCGGCGACCGGGACGTCTGGCGCGACCCCGTCGCCGTCAAGCGCTCGATCGGCGTCGTGCCGCAGCGCCCGAATCTCGACTTCTCTCTGACGGCGCGCGAGGTCCTCCTTTTCCACGGCGCCTACTTCGGGATGTCGGCGCGGACGCGGACCGCCCGCGCCGCCGCGCTGCTCGATCGCTTCCAGCTGACCGACCGCGCCAACGACCTGCCTTCCGCGCTTCTCGGGCGGCATGATGCAGCGGCTGTCGATCGCGCGCGCCATGATGCACGACCCGGAGGTGCTCTTCCTCGACGAGCCGTCCGCCGGACTCGACCCGCAGACGCGTCTGCTCCTGTGGGAGATCGTCCGCGAGTATCACGAACGGGGGCGGACGATCGTCCTGACCACGCACAACATGGAGGAGGCCGACGCGCTGTGCCGGCGCGTCGCGATCGTGGACCACGGCAAGGTGATCGCGCTCGGATCTCCCGCGGAATTGAAGCGCTCGATCCCGGGGGGCTTCGTCATTCGCCTCGAGGTCCGGCCCCGGCCCGCCTCGCTGCTGCGACAACTCGAGCGCCTCCAGGGCGTCACCGAGGTGCGCGCCGCCGGCGAAAACGCGATCGACCTCTACGCGGACCGCGGAGGCCCGCTCGTGCCCGAGATCGTCAACCTGGCCCTGCTCGAGCGCGCCGACGATCCACGACGTCCACGTCTCGGAGCCTTCCCTCGAGAACCTCTTTCTGCACCACACCGGGCGGAGCCTGCGGGACTGAGGCCGATGAACCGCAAGACCTTCTTCGCTCTGCTCGCCCGGGACGCGCGCGTCGCCCGCCGGAACTTCTTTCCCCTGCTCGTCCAGACGCTGCTCCAGCCGATGCTGCTCGTCTTCGTCCTCGGGAGGGTCCTGACGACGAGCGGCATGATGCCGGTCGCGTACAAGAGCCTGCTCCTGCCGGGCATCATCGCCCTCTCGATGCTGCTCGCGGGCATCCAGGCCGTCGCGATGCCGCTCATCTCCGAGTTCCAGTTCACCCGCGAGATCGAGGACCGGCTCCTCGCGCCCATCGAGAGTCGAGTGGGTCGCTGTCGAGAAGGTCGTCGCCGGCATGATCCAGGCGATGGCCGCCGGGCTCGTCGTGCTTCCGTCGGCGTGGCTCCTGGTCGGCAAGGGCGTCGAGCTCGAGCTCTCGCATCCCGCCGTCTTCCTCGGCGTCGCCCTGCTCGTCGCGCTGCTCTCCTCGACGGTGGGCCTCACACTCGGCTGCTCGATCGGACAGACCCAGATCGGCCTGATGTTCACCCTCGTCCTCGCCCCGATGATCTTCTTCGGCTGCACCTACTACCCGTGGAGCGCGCTCTCCGGCTTCCCGATCCTGCGCCGCGTGGTGCTCGTCAATCCCGTCGTCTACGCGAGCGAAGGGCTGCGCGCTTCGCTCGCCCCGCGGTTCCCCCACCTGCCGCTCGCCGCCATTTTCGCGGCGCTCGCCGTCTTCGACGCTTTCTTTCTCGCCTACGGTCTCCGCCGTTTCCGCCGCAAGGCGATCGGCTGAGCGGAGAAGACCGGCGCCGCGTCCCCGGCGCCCGCTTCAGATCCGGACGCGGCGAAGCCGGAGCGCGTTGGCGATGACCGAGACCGAGCTGAAGCTCATCGCCGCGGCCGCGATCATCGGCGAGAGGAGCAGCCCGAAGGCGGGATAGAGCGCGCCGGCGGCGATCGGCACCCCGATCGCGTTGTAGACGAAGGCGAAGAAGAGATTCTGCCGGATGTTGCGCATCGTCGCCTTCGAGAGCCGTCGTGCGCGGACGATTCCGAGGAGATCCCCTTTCACCAACGCCACGTCCGCGCTCTCGATCGCGACGTCGGCTCCGGTTCCCATCGCGATCCCCACGTCCGCGGAAGCGAGAGCGGGCGCGTCGTTGATCCCGTCGCCGGCCATTGCCACGAAGCGCCCCTGCGCGCGGAGCCGTGCCACGGCCTCCGCCTTCCGGGCCGGGAGGACGCCGGCCTGGACTTCATCGAGGCCGAGCGCCCGGGCGACGGCCTCGGCCGTCGTCCTGCTGTCGCCCGTCACCATCACGAGGCGCATCCCCTCCTTGTGGAGGAGGCGGATCGCTTCCGCCGACGTCTTCTTGATCGGGTCGGCGACGCCGAGGAGGCCGGCTGCGCGTCCGTCCACGGCGGCGAAGAGCACCGTCTGTCCGTCCCGGCGGAGCTCCTCGGCCCGTCCTTCGAGAGCGCCCGGCTCGATGCCGAGCTCTTCGAGCAGCGACGCGTTCCCGAGCGCGACCGCGCGCCCGCCGACGCGCCCGACCACCCCCTTGCCGGTGCGCGACTCGAACGACTCGCTCGCGGTCAGCACCGCGCCGCGCTCGCGCGCGCCCGCCACGACTGCGGCGGCCAGGGGATGCTCGCTCGACTGCTCGAGCGAGGCGGCGAGCCGCAGAAGCTCCGCTTCGTCCCATCCGGGCGCCGCCTCGATCTGGACGAGCCGGGGCCGCCCTTCGGTCAGCGTGCCCGTCTTGTCGAGGACGAGGACGTCCACGTCGCCGAGTTTCTGGATCGCCTCGGCGTTCCGGAAGAGCACTCCGGCCGTCGCTCCTCTTCCGGAAGCGACCATGATGGACATCGGCGTCGCGAGCCCAAGCGCGCAGGGGCACGCGATGATGAGGACCGCCACCGCGTTGACGAGCGCATAGGCGAGCCGCGGCTCGGGCCCCCGGACAGCCCACGCGGCGAAGGCGACCGCCGCGACCGCGACGACTGCGGGCACGAACCAGGCCGCGACGCGGTCGGCGATGTTCTGGATCGGCGCGCGGGTCCGCTGGGCCTCCGACACCATGCGGACGATCTGCGCGAGGAGCGTTTCGGATCCGACCCTCTCGGCCCGCATCACGAACGAGCCCGTGCCGTTCACCGTGGCGCCGATCACGCGCCTCCCCGGCCCCCTCTCGACGGGCACCGGCTCGCCCGTCACCATGGACTCGTCCACGAAGCTCGCGCCTTCGACGACGACGCCGTCCACCGGCACTCGCTCGCCGGGCCGGACGCGCAGGAGATCGCCGACGCGGACCTGCTCGAGCGCGACATCCCGCTCCATTCCGTCCGGGCCCAAGCGCCGCGCCGTCTTCGGCGCAAGGCGAAGCAGCGACCGGATTGCCGCGCCCGTGCGCCCGCGCGCCTGCAGCTCCAGGACCTGGCCGAGCAGGACGAGCGTCACGATGACCGCGGCGGCCTCGTAGTAGACGCCGACGCGGCCGGAGTGGTCGCGAAACGTCTCCGGAAAGAGCCGGGGAAAGAAGGTCGCGATGAGGCTGTCGACGTAGGCGACTCCCACGCCGAGCCCGATGAGCGTGAACATGTTCGGGCTGCGGCGGACGATCGACTGCCACGCCCGGACGAAGAACGGCCACCCGCCCCAGAGGACGACGACGGTCGCGAGCGCCGTCTCGATCCAGCCGATCGAGGCGGAGTGCTCGAGCCGTTCGAACGGTCCGCCGCCCGGAAGCATCCTGCCCATCGCGAGGAGGAGAAGCGGCGCCGTCAGGGCGGCCGAGACCGCGAGACGCCGGCTCATGTCGGAGAGCTCCGGGTTCTCCGCCTCCTCGAGCCCGACCGTGCGCGGCTCGAGAGCCATGCCGCAGATCGGGCAGCTTCCGGGACCGTCCCTCACGATCTGCAGGTGCATCGGACAGACCCACTCGGTCCGGGTTGCCGGCGGCGCGGGCGCGCCGGGCTCGAGAGCCATCCCGCACCTGGTGCACGCCCCGGGTCCTTCCTGGCGAACGTCCGGGTCCATCGGGCAGACGTAGGCCGGAGCGGCCGAAGGGGGCGTCTTGGGCGGCGCGGCGGCTTCGGTCGGCGCGGCGTAGCGCCGCGGGTCGGCGTCGAATCGCCGTTTGCAGGATGGATTGCAGAAGAAGTAAGTCCGCCCGCCGAAGGAGGAGGAGAGGGCTCCCTCCGGATCGACGGTCATCCCGCAGATCGGATCTTCCACCGGACTCCTCTCCGCCTTCGGATTCTCGCCCATCCCACGCTATCCGGTCGTCAGAACAACCGCGTATTCCTTCGGCCGGCGGTCCCGCCGTGCGTATGATGTATCCGGATCATGGCAGCCGGTCGTCCGCCCGTTAGGTTGGTCATGAGATGAGCGCGAAGCAACCGCCGACCCGACGGTGGCCGCGGTGCCCGTGGAGCGGCGTGGCGATGCTGCTCGGGCTGCTATCCGTCCTGACCTTCCCGGCAGGACCGCCCGACTGCTGCGTTTCGCCGCCTCCGGCTCCGGAGGCCTCGACGATGACCTGCTGCGCCGGGGAGCAAGCTCTCCAGCGCTCGACGTGTCCGGCTCCCAGGGACGCCGCGGCCGCCGTCTTCGCGTCGCCGAGCAAGATCGATTCGTTCGCCGCCTTTGCCGCACCCGCGCGCGCCGCCTCGCTCGCCGAGAGCATTCGGCGCTCCCTGGCCGCCCGGCCGTCGAGGCTCGGGCTTCCTCCCGACGGCCCCCCTCTCTACCGCCTGCACGCACAGCTTCTAATCTGACCGGGGTCTCCTTCGGAGTCGGGGCGGCGGAGGCTCTCCGCCCTTCCGGTTCGGAATCCGTCCGGACCGACTGGAGGCAGACCCGTGACCACGCAGAAAACTTGGATCCTCGGTTGGGCCGCGTCCCTCGCGGTCGCGACGGCCCTGCGGGCCGGACAGACGACCTCGGCACCGGACTCCGGACCGCGGGCCACGCTTCCGGACCCCGTCCTGGACGCGCTCGTCTCCGAAGCGCTCGCGAAGAATCCGGATGTTGCGGCCTCTGCGGCAGCGGCGGAGGCGGCCGCCTTCCGGATCGAGCCCGTCCGCGCGCTGCCCGACCCGTTTCTCTCCTTCAACTACGAGAACGACGGCTGGGCGCCCTCGCTCGGCGAGCGGGACATGACCTTTCTGGGAGCCATGTTCTCCCAGCCGCTTCCCTGGCCTGGCAAGCTTCGCCTGGCCGGCGAGGAAGCGGCGCTGCGGGCCGAGGAAGTGCGGGCCGGGACCGTGGAACGCACGCGGCTCTCCGTGGAAGCGCGCGTGCGCCGCGCCTACTACGCGTACCTGCTCGCCCGGGCTCTCCTCGACCTGACCGATGACCGGAGCCGGTCCTGGCGCGAGATCTCCGCCATCGTGCGCGAGCGCTACGCCGTCGGCCTCGGCGTCCAGCAGGACGTCCTCCGGGCGCAGGTCGAGGTCCTGCGGCTTGACGAGGCGCGGGCCGATCTGACGGCCGAGGTCGCGAATCGGCGGGCGGAGGTCAACCGCCTGGTGGGGCGGCCGCAGGACGCCCCCCTCGACACGGACCAGCGTCTGGATTACCGGCCCGAGGTGCCCAGTCTCGAGTCACTGCTCGCCGCCGTTCGCGAAAGGAGCCCGGAGCTGGCCACCCTGGCAGTCGGAATCGAAGCGGACCGCTCCCGCGTGTCTCTTGCGAAGAAAGATTTCCTTCCGGACTTCGTCGCCGGCGGAGGCCTCATGTACCGGGGCGGCCTCGATCCGATGTGGCAGGTTGGCTTCGGGATCACGCTTCCGATCTATGCCCGCTCCCGGCAAAAGCCTCGCCTCGCGGCGGCCAGCGCCGATCTTCGGTCCGATGAGAGCCGTTGTGCATCGGCGGCCCTCGAGCTCGAGTTCCGGACCCGCGAACGCTTCCAGAGGCTCGACGCCGCACTGCGTGTCGCTCGGCTCTATCGCGAAGGCGTCCTGCCGACAGACGAGCTCTCACTGGAATCGGCCATCGCCAGCTACCGCACGGGCAAGGTGCCCTTCGTCACCGTCCTCGAGGCGCTCAACACGCTTTACGCCGACCGGGGGCTCTACGTCGGGCGCCTCGCCGAGGCGGAGAAGTGGCGCGTCGCAATCGACGAGGCCGAACTCCAGGAAACCGGTGGGATGGCCGCCGCCTCTTTCGGCGGACCCGCAGCCGGAGGGACCTCCGGCATGTCCGGCGCCGCGGCCACCATGGCTTCGCCGGCGCCGATGAGGTAGCGAACATGAGAACGCCTGGCGCGCGCCTTCTTCCCGGAACCCCGATCCTCTTTGCCATGGTCTTGCTGGCGCTCCCCCTCGCCTGCCGCAAGACCGCAGCGGTCGCTCGAGGGTCGCCGACCGGCCACGAGGGGCACTCGGGGACGCAAGCAACGAAGCCGTCCCCAGGCCCGCAGGAGCGTCGGATTCTCTACTGGGTCGATCCGATGCACCCCGCCTACAGGTCCGATAAGCCGGGAACCGCGCCCGACTGCGGCATGGAGCTCGTCCCCGTCTTTGAAGACAGTTCCTCGGGTGTCGCGCCTTCGACGACCGTGTCGGGCTACGCGGCCATCTCGCTTTCCTCCGAACGCCAGCAGACAATCGGCGTCCAGCTCGGAAAGGCCGAGCTGCGTGACTTGACCAGAACCATCCGTACGGTCGGGCTCGTGACCTTCGACGAGACCCTTCTCCATCAGATCCATCCCAAGTTCGAGGGCTACGTCGAAGAGCTCTACGTCGACTACACCGGAAAGCCCGTGCGAAAGGGGCAGCCGCTGCTCTCGATCTACAGCCCCGACCTTCTGGCCACACAGCAGGAGTACCTGCTCGCCGATCGAGCCAGACAGAAGTTCGCGGACTCCGCCAATCCGGAGCCTGGACGGTGGGCGGCCGACCTCCACGACTCAGCGAAGCAACGCCTCCTGCTCTGGGACATTCGGCCCTCGGACATCGAGCGCCTCGAGAAGACGGGCAAGCCTCAGAAGGCCTTGACGCTCTACTCGCCGGTCGACGGCTTCGTCATGAGCAAGAGCGCGGTCCAGGGATCTCGGGTCATGCCATCGGACACGCTCTTCGAAATCGCCGGCCTGCGGCGAGTGTGGGTCCTCGCCGACGTCTACGAGTCCGAGCTTCCGTTCGTGCGCCAGGGACAGAAGGCGCGGATGAGCCTCTCCTACCTTCCGGACCGCGCCTGGACCGGAAAGGTCGCATTCATCGCGCCCGTTCTCGACGAGAAGACGCGAACGGTCAAGGTTCGGCTGGAGTTCTCGAACCCGGACGAAGCCTTGAAGCCCGGCATGTACGCCGACGTCTTCCTCGAGCGCCCGCTCGGCCGCGTCCTGACGGTTCCCGAGAGCGCCGTCCTGACGACCGGCATGCGCAGCATCGTGTTCGTCGCGATGGGGGCAGGGCGATTCGAGCCCCGCGAGGTCAGGACCGGGGCCAAAGTCGACTCCTACTACGAGATCCGCGCGGGGGTCCGGCCCGGCGAAGACGTCGTCACGCAGGCCAACTTCCTCGTCGATTCCGAGTCGCGGCTGAAGGCGGCCCTGGCCGACATGTCCCCGGCGCCGGGCAAGACGCCGGCGGCCGGGCACCAGCACTGAGGCGCCGCCATGATCGAACGGATCATTTCCTTCTCAGCTCGGAACCGGTTCATCGTGCTGGTTCTCGCGGGAGTGGCCATCCTCGCTGGCGGCTGGTCCATCAGCCACATCGCCCTCGACGCGCTGCCGGACCTCTCCGACACGCAGGTCATCGTCTACTCGCGCTGGGACCGGAGTCCCGACATCATCGAGGATCAGGTTACCTATCCGATCGTCACCGCGATGCTCGGCGCGCCGCGCGTCAAGGCCATCCGGGGCTTTTCGGACTTCGGGTTCTCCTACGTCTACGTGATCTTCGAGGAAGGGACCGACCTCTACTGGGCGCGCAGCCGGACCCTGGAATACCTCTCGAAGATTCAGCCGAGGCTGCCCGCCGGAGTCCAGACAGAGCTCGGCCCGGACGCGACCGGCGTCGGCTGGGTCTTTCAGTACGCCCTGGTGGACCGGACCGGGAAGCACTCCCTCGCGGACCTGCGCTCCCTCCAGGACTGGAGTATCCGGTACGAGCTCCAATCGGTTCCCGGAGTGGCCGAAGTGGCTTCGCTCGGCGGCTTTGTCCGCCAGTACCAGGTCACGGTCGATCCGAACCGGCTCTCCGCCTACGGAATAGCCTTGATGTCCGTCGTCGAGGCGATCCGCGCCTCCAACAACGAGGTGGGCGGGCGCCTGATCGAGTGGAGCGGGGCCGAGTACATGGTGCGGGCGCGCGGCTACATCCGGTCGGTCGGCGACCTCGAGGAGATCGTCGTCAAGCCCGGCGAACAGGGCACGCCCGTCCGGCTCCGCGACGTGGCCTCGATCCAGCTCGGACCCGAGATCCGGCGCGGAATCGCCGAGCTCGACGGCGAAGGCGAGGTCGCCGCAGGCGTCGTCGTCATGAGGCACGGCGAGAACGCGATGGGCGTCATCCGCCGCGTCAAGGAACGCCTGAAGGCCATCGAGCCGACCCTCCCGGAGGGTGTCCGGCTCGTCACGACCTACGACCGCTCGGAGCTGATCGAGCGATCCATCAAGACGTTGACGCACGAGCTCATCCTCGAGATGCTCATCGTCTCGCTCGTCATCCTGATCTTTCTGTGGCATGTCCCGTCCGCCGTCATACCGATCGTGACGATCCCGGCGGCGGTGGTCCTGTCCTTCATCCCGATGTACCTCTTCGGCATCAGCTCGAACATCATGTCGCTCGGCGGCATCGCGGTTGCCATCGGAGCGCTCGTCGACGCGGCTGTCGTCGTGGTCGAGAACGCCCACAAGAAGCTGGAGCACTGGGAGTCCAGCGGGCACAAGGGAGACTACAAGGAGATCCTCATCGGCGCGATCCAGGAGGTGGGCCGGCCGAGCTTCTTCTCCCTGCTCGTCATTGCCGTCTCTTTCACGCCGGTCTTCGCTCTGGAGGCCCAGGAGGGGCGGCTCTTCCGGCCGCTCGCGTTCACGAAGAACTTCGCGATGGCGATTTCGGCGGTCCTTGCGATCACGCTCGCGCCCGCTCTCTTGCTCCTCCTTATCCGGTTCCAGCGCTTCACGTTCCGGCCGCGCTGGCTGTCGGGGCTCGCCAACGCCGTCGCCATCGGAAGCATCCACTCGGAAGACAGGCACCCCGTCTCGCGTTTGCTCTTCCGAATCTATCTGCGGCCGGCGAAATTCGTGCTCCGCCACCCGGGTCTCGTCATCGGCCTCGCCCTGTTGATCGTGCTCGTGACGATCCCCGTCTATGGACGTCTCGGGTCCGAGTTCATGCCGCCGCTCAATGAAGGCTCGATTCTCTACATGCCAACCACGCTTCCCGGCATTTCCGTCACGTCGGCGCAGGACCTCCTCCAGCGGCAGGATCGAATCCTGCGCCAGTTTCCCGAGGTCGAGCGGGTGTTCGGAAAGGCCGGACGCGCCGAGACGTCGACCGACCCGGCGCCTTTTTCGATGATGGAGACGGTTGTCGTCTTGAAACCCGAGACGCAATGGCGAACCGTTCCGCGCTGGTACTCCGCCCGCCTGCCCGGGTTCGTCAAGCCGCTGCTCCGCCCACTCTGGCCGGAGACCATCTCGTGGGACGAGCTGACCAACCAGATGAATGCCGCGCTGACGCTGCCCGGCCAGACCAATGCGTGGACGATGCCGATCAAGAACCGCATCGACATGCTCACTACAGGTGTCCGCACGCCGGTGGGCATCAAAGTCTTCGGCTCCGACCTGACGGAAATCGAGACTATCGCTAGACGCCTTGAAGGCATTCTGCAGCACGTGCCCGGCACGCGCAGCGTCTACGGCGAGCGCGTGGCCGGAGGCTACTTCGTCGACTTCGACCTGAAGCGCCGGGAGATCGCCCGCTACGGCCTGACGATCCGCGAAGTCCAGGAAGTCATCATGTCCGCCATCGGCGGCGAGAACGTCACGACGACGATCGAAGGACGCGAGCGATATCCGGTCAACGTTCGCTATCCGCGCGAGCTGAGGGACGACCCGGACATGCTCGCCCGGACTCTCGTCCCGACGATGTCGGGCGCGCAAGTCCCGCTTTCACAGCTCGCCGAGATCCGGCTCGTCGAGGGGCCTGCCATGGTCCGCGACGAGAACGGGAGGCTGTCCGGCTACGTCTACGTCGACGTCGACACGGCAAAGCGCGACATCGGCGGTTACATCGCCGACGCAAAGGCTGCGGTCGTGCGGGATCTGAAGCTCCCGACGGGCTACACGCTCGTCTGGAGCGGCCAGTACGAGGCCATGGAGCGCGTGCGACAGAGAATGCAAGTGGTGCTCCCCGTGACGCTGTTCATCGTGTTCGCCTTGCTCTACATAAATACCAGATCGCTCGCCAAGACCGCGATCGTGCTGCTCGCTGTCCCGTTCTCGGCCGTCGGAGCCGTCTGGCTCCTCTATGCCCTCGGCTACCACATCTCCATCGGAGTCTGGGTCGGGCTGATTGCGCTGCTGGGACTCGATGCGGAGACGGGAGTCTTCATGCTGCTCTATCTCGATCTGGCCTATGACGAACGCACCCGGGCGGGCACGATGCGCAGCCGGTCGGACCTGGAGGACGCGATCCTCCACGGCGCGGTCAAGCGTGTCCGGCCGAAGATCATGACCGTGGCCTGCGCCTTCTTCGGCCTCGTTCCGATCATGTGGTCGGGCGGAACCGGGGCGGACGTTATGAAGCGCATCGCCGCTCCGATGCTCGGGGGACTCTTCACGTCGTTCCTGATGGAGCTGCTGGTCTATCCGGCCGTGTACCTCCTCTGGAGGTGGCACACCGAGGTGAAGAGAGCCCCGGTCGGTTTCGTCGCCACGGCGGCGCCGCCGTGAAGGTCTCCGCCATGGAGGTCGCCGGAGAGGCTCGCGCTCGGCTCGGAGCCGGGGCTCTGGCGTCTGGCCGATCCGAAGATCTCTCTCGCGTCCTTCAGCGCCCTGTTTCTCGGCGCCTGCGCGGCCGCCCGCGACGGCCCGATCTCGGTCTCGTGGCTTCTCCTCACGGTCGTCGGCATCTTCGCGATCGAGGTCGCGAAGAACGCCTCGGGCGAGATCTTCGATTTCGACTCCGGAACCGATCCCTCGGTAGCGCCGGAAGGGCCCGCCTCACATCGAATGCCCGCCGCCGTGCGACGCGCCCCAGCGAAGGCGCAGGAAGAAGTGCCCCGAGATCGGAAAGTCGCCGTAGACCGGCTTGAGGCTCGAGGGGAAGGAGTAGAGCGTCAGGTCGGCGCCGAGCCCGGTCTTCAGGCCCTGGACGAGCTCGAAGTCCCGGAGGTACCCGGCCGTGAGGGCGAAGACGTCCGCGATCTCCGGGACGTCGGGCTCCGGATCGGGCGGATGCTTCTTGAAGGCGAGGAGCGCGTAGTCCTTCTGCACGTACTCGGCGCGGCCATAGACCTGGTCGAGCGGCGTCATCTGCCAGGCCCCTTCGAGAAGCCACGCGTTGCTGACTCCGTGCTCCTCGTCGTTGCGCCCCCAGAGCAGCATCGCTGCGAAGGGGCGGTCGCCGGCCGCGCCGTAGAAGACGGAAGCCGTCAGCCGCCGCAGATCGCCCGGCTCGAGCGCTTCGGGGTTCTTCAGGAACCCGTAGGAGACCTGCCCAGACCAGCCGTCGCAAAAGCGCAGCCAGATCCGGCCCGAGGCGGAGTCGAGCTTGCCCGACTCGATGCCCCAGCGGTCCTCGTCGGGCTCCTGGCCGTGAAAAACGGAGCCTTCGATCGAGAGCGCCTTCCAGCCCCAGCCCGCCGTAATCACGTCGAAGGCGATGTGGGTCGAATCCTGCCAGTGGTGCCCGAGCGGCGCCGTCGGGTTCTCCCCCGCCGAGGCGCGGTGCATGAATGGCGTGGGGCCGAGCGCCGGGTCACCGACCGGAGCAAGCTGCACCCAGAGCGCCGACTCTTCGCCGGTCTGGCGCCGCCAGGTCGCCGAGAGGTTCATGAAGAAGTCGTGCGGGTGCTGCCGGTCGACCAGGGGCTCGCCCTGGTATGTCTCGCCGGTCTGGAAGAGCTCCTGCGAGCCAGCCTTTGGAAAAGTCGCCGGCTCGAGGGAGTTCATCATCATGAGGGAAAGGCGTCCGCCCCAGAGGCCGTGCTGCACATGGAGCATGTTCCAGTTGCTGGACTCCCCTCCCTTGCGCCCCGAGGGACCCCCCTGGCCGTTGAAGGAGAGGCGCGCGACGCCGAGGTCCATGAGGTGCCAGCCGGGCATCGGCATCGCCGCGGTCGGATCGTCGGAAACCATGCCGGTCATGAGCGCCATGTCGGATTGAAAGAGATTTCGCTTCTCGAGACCCTCCGCCGGTCCGTGAACCATCGCGTGCTCGGCGCGAGCGACTTGCGCGCCCCCGGTCGGCGTGGGCGTCGGAGTCGGCGCGTGCGATTCGTGCTGAGCGAGGAGAGCGCCGGCCGCGAGCCAAGCGAGCCCCGTGGGAATTCCGATTCGGATCCGGTTCGTCGACAAGTGAAGTCCTCCGTCTGCGCCGTCGTTTCGAGAGCGCGCGAGCGGATCTCGCTCGCCGGCGAGCGCTAGAGACGGAGAACCGAGGAGTGAATCGGCGGAGGAGATGCGCCGACGGAGCGCGCGCGGGACGAGGCGGGACCGGAGGGCGCCATCCCCGGGATCGGCGCGGAGGCCGACACCGGGGCGGCGGGAAAGAGCCTCGCAGCGAAACCCGCTGTGGACGCGCCGGAGAGATCGCGCGCCGACGTCATCGCGCAGTCCTGCGCGTGGCGGGGGCAGCCGGGAATCGCCGGCGGCGCGGAGTCGCCGGTCTCGCGGGCCGCCTCGTGGCACGAGCCGGAGACCGGCGCCGGCTCGGCGTTTGCGCGCGCGGCCGCCGACGCCTCGCACTCGGCGGCGCACAGGAGCTCCGCCGAGGCCGCTCCGCCGGCGAAGAGGAGCATCGTGGCCAGAGCGAAGGCGCGGCGCGTCACGGGGTTCGCAACACCGAGGCGGGTGCTCTCATTTCCTCGCGCTCTCCGGTCAGTCGCGATGGGGCTTCGTGCCCGGGGCGTGCGCGTGCGTCGCCTTCTTCTGCGGCTCCGAACTCCCGGCCGCCGGAGCGGGTGCCGCGGCGGCTTCGTCGTGATGGTGCTCCGCCTCCTCCCCGGGGCCCTTCAGTTCCTTCTCTTCGTCCGCCGAAAGCTCCGGCAGATGCCGCAGGAAGGCGACGATCTTCCAGACTTCCTCGTCCTTGTGGGTGGGGGAGAAGGCGGGCATCCCCGTCATCTTGATGCCGTGCGCGACGATCCAGAAGAGTTCCCCGTCCGTCCTCTTCTGGACGCGGGGAAGCGTCAGGTCCGGAGCGGGGGGATTCAGGCCCTGGCCGTACTCGGCGGCGTCCACTCCCGAGGCGCCGTGGCAGCCGACACAGTTCGCCCGAAAGTGAGCGAGACCTTCCCGCAGAATCGCGGGGCTCGCCGCTACCGGATTCGCGGACTTCGGAGCGCGCCGCGCGACGGCGCGGTTCAACGCGAAGCGCGCCATCGCCTCCTCGAGCTTGCCGGGCGGCGAGGTCGCGGCCACGTCGAACGAGCCCGTCCAGAGGACGGCCGTGGCCGCGAGGCCGATGATCAGGAAACCGAGCAGGATCCCGGCGAAGAGCCGCATGGAGGTCCCCTCTCAGGCGTGTTTCTGGTTCGAGTCGTGGCAGGTCGTCTCGCCGCCGCGCTCCACCTGAATCGTCGCGTGGTCGACGCCCGCCTCTTCGCGCAGGAGCCGCTGCACGCTCCGCAGGATCTCGCTTTCGCTCCCCTGCTCCGCCGCCTTGATGTGGACGGTCGCCGAGTGGAGCCCCGACGTCAGCGTCCAGAAGTGGAGATCGTGGAGGGCTTCCACGCCCGGGATCTGGAGGATCCCGGTTCGCAGGGTCCGGACGTCGATCTCGCCCGGCGTGCCTTCGAGCAGGACGTGGGCGGACTGTTTCAGGAGCTGGACGGCCCGCGGCAGGATGAAAGCCGCCACGGCGAGGGAGACGGCCGGATCGAGCCAGCTCCACCCCGTGCGCGGGATCAGGACCGCAGCGATCAGGACCGCGACCGATCCCGCGAGATCGGTCGCCACCTCGAGGTGGGCCGCTTGCATGTTCAGGCTCTCGCGCCGGCCGTGCGAGAGGAGCCGCAGGGCGGTGAGGTTTGCGGCGAGGCCGACGGCGGCGACGGCCAGCATGAGCCCGCTCCGGACCGGCACCGGCTCCCGGAATCGCGAGAGCGCCTCGAAGAGGATCCATCCCGACATCAGGAGCAGGAGCTCCGCGTTCACGAAGGCCGCCAGGACTTCGGCGCGGTAGAGCCCGAAGCTGTGGCGGCCGGTCGCGGGCCGCTCCGCCAGACCCATGGCGGCGTAAGCGAGCGTCAGGGCCGCGATGTCCGCGAACATGTGCGCCGCGTCCGCGAGCAGCGCGAGGCTTCGGGAAAGGATTCCTCCCGCGACTTCGAGCGCGAAGACGCCGGCCGTCAGGAGGAGGGCTCCCCGCAGTCGCCGCCGCCACGCCCGGCGGTCCCCCGTCGGCCCGATGGACGAAGCGTGCGAGTGGGGATGGGGCGCGGCGAGGTCCATCACGCGCGCCCGGACGCCGGCCGGCCCTCGGCACGGGGCGCGACTTCGACGCGGGTGTCGTTGAAGCAGGCGCCGCCTCCGAGGTCGGTCAGCGCGTCGGGGGCGAGCGCGTTCGACGTCGCGCCGTTCTCGGTCGCGCGGCTCCAGAGACCTTTCGGCAGGAAGACGACCCCGGGACGCAGCGTCGCGTCGAGGCGGGCGCGGCAGCGGACCTCTCCGCGCTCGTTGAACACGCGGACGCCGGCCCCGTCCGCGATTCCGCGGGGGGCCGCGTCGCTCGGATGGATGGCGAGAGGGACCCGGCCGGCGACGAGCTCGCCGAGCGTCGAGCTGATCGTCCGGTCCGTCGCGGGCGAGACCAGGGCGAGCGGATAGAGCGGCGTGGCCGGATCCTCCCGATAGCCGTAGAGGCCGAGCGGCGCCTCGCGGTCGAGGTCTTCGGGCACGAGGTGGACCTTCCGGCCGGGAGTCCGCGGGAAGACATCGACGAACTGGACGGGCGCGACGCCGCTCGCGGGCACGGCGACGCCGTCGCGCGAAAGCGACTGCCGGATCTCCTCCGAACGGCGGCTCGAGCCCAGGACCGCCGCCACGATCTCCTCCGCCGTCTCCGGATCGCCCGCTCGGGAGACCCCGGTGCGCCGGCAGAGGTCCGCGAAGACCTCGTGGTTCGATCGCGACTCCCCGACCGGAGGGATGACGGCGGGCGAATCCTGGAGCGAGAAGGCGCCGTAGCCGCGCGACAGCTCGCGCCGCTCGAGGAAGGTCGTCGCCGGCAGGACGACGTCGGCGTACATCGCCGTGTCGGTCAGCACCGGGTCGAACACCACCGTGAAGAGGTCCTCGCGCGCGAGGCCGCGGCGGACCTTCTCCTGTTCCGGCAGCGTCATCAACGGGTTGTTGTTGTAGACGAAGAGGAGCTCGATCGGAGGGTCCGCCGAGAGCAGGGCCTCCCCGGCGCGGTTCATGTTGACTTCGCGCGTGGCCGGCGGCTGCGCGCCCGCCGCCGCGGTCGAGTCCAGGTCCCAGGCCGAGGAGTTGCTCATCGTGTACCCCCCGCCCCGAACGCCGAACTTCCCGGCGACCGCCGGGAGCGCCAGGACCGCGGCCGCGGCCGAGCCGCCGTTGCGGTTTCGCTCGAGGCCCCAGCCGCAGCGGATCGCGGCCGGCGACGAGTCGGCGTAGAGGCGCGCGAAGCGCTCGATCGCCTCCTTCGGGACACCGGACTCGCGGGCGGCCGCCTCGAGCGTCCACCGCGACGCGCGGCGGCGGAGCTCCTCGGAACCCGTCGCGTGCTCGGAGAGGAACCGCTCGTCCGCCCGCCCGCTCTCGAAGAGCCAGCGGATCACGCCGAGCGCGAGCGGCAGGTCGCCGCCCGGGCGGACCGCGAGATGGAGATCGGCCCGTTCGGCGAGACGGGTGCGCCGCGGGTCCACGACGACGAGCTTCGCGCCGTCGCGCTGCGCGGAGAGGATGTGCGGGACGAGGTGGATTCCCGAGACCGACGGGTTGACGCCCCAGAGAACGATCAGGCGCGCGTGGCGATAGTCCGAGAGCGCGATCCCCGCCATCTTTCCGTAGAGCCCCGACGCCGCCCGCGCCGTCGGCGCGGCGCAGACCGTGCGCGCGAGGCGAGAGGCCGAGAGCCGCGCGAAGAGCCGGGCGTCGGTCGTGTCCTGGGAGAGGTAGCCGTTCGACCCGCCGTACGAGAGGGGCAGAATTCCCGCCCCCCGGCCGCGCGCCGCGAGCTCCCGCATCCGCGCCGCGACGAGGTCGAGCGTCTCGTCCCAGGTCGCGCGGCGGAATTTCCCTTCCCCCTTTCGGCCGACCCGGATCCGCGGGTAGAGGACGCGCTCCTCCCCGTGCACGTGCTCGGGGTACCGGCGCACCTTCGAGCAGATGTAGCCCTCCGTCAGAGGGTTGATGCGGCTGCCGCCAATCGAGACGACGCGGTCCCCCTCGACCCGGACCTCCAGGCTGCAGGCGTCCGGGCAGTCGAGCGGGCACGCGCTCGAAACGATCCGTTCGGCGGCGGGCTTCGCGGCGGCTTCCAGGGCGGTCTCCTTCTTCCCCCGCGATGGTAAGCCCGGGAGAGCCCTGGCGCCAACCCGACCACGAATTGGGCGTCACTGGCTCGAATGCCTCGCGGCACTCCGGCGTGCGTTCGCCCCAAAGGGCTCGTGTACTGCCGGCGAGCGTCTTTCCGCTCGCGGCGCGCCGAGCCAGGTCGAGCCGCCGAGGTTCCGGCGTAGCGTTTCGCCCAACGAGTACGGGTCTCGTAGACACGAGACTCTCGCTCGCGGCGCGCGGAATCTCCGCGAGGGGAGCGGAGGACGTCCGCGCGCCGCGGGAGCCGAAGCGCGGCGAGGGATCAGGCGAGCGGTCGAGCCCGCATCCGGGCGAGCCGCGAGCCGGTGGCGGCCGCGGGACTTGCCAAGAACCCGGTCCGTCTCGATGGCGGTCGCCAGATCCCGAGCAAGCGAAGGCGACGGCTTATCGCTCTTCGAAGAACCCGTGGAGCTCGCGCAGGGCCGGGCGGTCGATCCGCTGCTCCCGAAGCGATTCCTGGAGCAGCTGGAGGGCCGCCATCCCTTCCGGGACCATGTGGAGCTCCTGGATCACCGGAAGGGCCTCGAGGACCGACTTCAGCGCGACGCCGTCCTGCCCGAGCTCGAGGAGGAGGTCGGCGATGACGAGATGGAGCGCCGCGACGTCCGCCCGCATCCCGATTTCCTCGAAGTCCTGCTGCGCCGCGCGGTACGCCTCGACGGAAGCGGCCGTCTGCCCCGTCTCTCGCAGGAGCACCGCGAGTCCCCACTGCACTTTCGCGAGGGCGACCCGGTCGTCGAGCCGCCGCAGGATCGGGATCGCCCGCTGCGACGCTTCGATCGCCCGCGCGACGTCCCCCTGCATGCCGTAGATCTGCGTCAGGTTGCAGTAGGCCGTGCCGAGGAGCTTGTCCGCGCCGAGGGCCTCCGCCTCGCGCGCGATCTCGTCGAAGACCGCGACCGCCTCCGTCAGGCTCGCGGTCTCCATGAGCGCGAGGCCCTCGAGGAATCGCGCCTTCACGGCGTCGTGCGGCATCGCGAGCTTGCGGAAGCTCTGGACGAGCGACGGGGTCAGCTCGAGCACGACATCGAGCTGGCGCTCCTCCATCCGTAGAGCCAGCCTCTGGTAGGAGAGCCGCGAGAGATCGGCGACCGGGTTCATCGTGTGACGGAAGCCCGCCTCCGACCGATCGAACCAGAGCCGCGCCTCGTCGCGCTTCGACAACTGCCGGCAGGCGGTGCCCGCGAGGAGGGCGAACTCTCCCAGGAAGTATTCCCGTTCGTCGAAGAGCCCGATCGGCCGGTCGGGAGTGCGGACGAAGTGGTAGAAGAATTCCATCTCGTCGCGCACGAGGGCGGGAGCGGACTCGAGCCGATCCCGCAGCTTCCCGGCGATCTCGAGCAGGACCTCCGGCTCCTCGAGCTTGAGCTCTTCGGCGCGTCCGGGCCGGTCGGCCGGCGGCGCCTCGAGAATGCGATCCACCGCCGTTCCGACTTCGACCGGCGTCGAAGCGCGCCCGGGGAAACGGATCACCCGGCCCGTCATCAGACTTCCTCGTCCATGCCGACGTCGAGGTCCATCGCCAGCTCCTCGGGCTCGCGGGACAGAATCTGGTTCAGGCCGTCGTCGTGCGAGCGCTTCCCGCCGAGCTTCCACATCTGGAAGGACCGGCCGTACTGGCAGGCCGCGGAGAGGAGCGCCAGCCGCATCCCCCGCGCCGGCATCTGCGGCCCGCTCCCGCGCCTCGAGAGGCGCAGGAACCAGACGAGGAGATCCTCTTCGGCCCCGGCCGCCTCCTCCTCGTTCAATCGGTAATAGTGAACGAGGGTCGAGCGGATGACCGCCTGCAGTCGCCCGAATACCTCTCGGGCTTCGTCGTCACGAACCTGGAGTATGTGCGGCACGTGCTTGCCTGGTAATGCAAGAGGCTACACACCCACTCCGGTGCCGTCAAAGGCACGAAAGTGGGATGCCCACGGGCCTCGGGACGAAGCTGCTTAACCTAGCAGGGGATCGCGCCCGCGATCTTGATCACGAACCGCGTCGTTTTCTTTTCCGGGCGCGGAGCAGGCGCGGTCGCGGCGGGACGCTCGGGGAGCCGGGCGGGGGTGGTGGAAGAAGCCATCGTCGTCTCCTTTCGCCAATTCGCTCGGCTAACCGAGCGGGTCTCGCGGAATTCCTGGCGGAATTGGATCACAGATCGGCGCCGCCGGAGCGCCGAAAACGAGCCGGTTCGACCCCGGGAGGGGTCCGCGCTCCGGAATGCCCCCCGGGGCTCCCGTTGTTGTCAAGCTCCCGCCGGTGAAGCAATTGCACTAGGCTACGCACGGCAAAAAGACTGCCGCGAGAGGAGTTTTCCGATGTTCCGCATTCCCGCCGGCGCCGCCCTTCTGGCGCTCCTCGTGCCGGTCGCCCTGGCCCAGAAGAAGGCCGCGGCGTCGCCGAAACCCGAGTCCCTGCCGGACCTCCTGCCCTTCGCCGCCACGGAAAGGCTCCTCCGGAACGGCCTGAAGGTCATCGTCGTCCCGACCGGCTTTCCCAACATCGTCTCGCTCCAGATCCCGGTCCAGACCGGCTCGCGCAACGAGGTCGAGCCCGGCAAGTCGGGCTTCGCCCACTTCTTCGAGCACATGATGTTCCGCGGCACGAAGGACTACCCGCCGAGCGGTACCAGGAGATCCTGACGAAGGTCGGCGCCCGCCAGAACGCCTACACGACCGACGACTACACGAACTACCACACGACCTTCTCCAAGGAGGACCTGGAGCTCATGCTTCGGGTCGAGGCGGACCGCTTCCAGAACCTCTCCTACGCCGAGGCGGCCTTCAAGACCGAGGCGCGCGCGGTGCTCGGCGAGTACAACAAGAACAGCGCCAACCCGATCGTCAAGCTGGACGAGGTGCAGCACGAGAAGGCCTTCACGACCCACACCTACAAGCACACGACGATGGGCTTCCTGAAGGACATCGAGGACATGCCCAACCAGTACGCCTACTCGAAGGAGTTCTTCGAGCGCTGGTACCGGCCGGAGTACACGACGGTCATCGTCGCGGGAGACGTGAAGGCCGGACGAAGTGATCCGGCTCGTCGAGAAGTACTGGGGCGGCTGGAAGCCGGGGCAGCTACAAGGCGGCGATCCCGGCCGAGCCGCCCGCGAAGGGGCCCGTCTACGCGCACGTCGACTGGCCGAGCCCGACGCTGCCGTGGGTGACCGTCGCCTTCCACGGGCCCGCGTTCTCCGAGACGGAGAAGGATTTCGCCGCCATGGACATCCTCCTCGACCTCACGTTCGGCGAGACCTCCGACCTCTACAAGCGGCTCGTCGAGACCGAGCAGAAGGTGGACCAGCTCTTCGCCGACAGCGGGGCCAACGCCGACCCGTCGCTCGTCACGGTCTACGCCCGGGTCAAGAAGCTCGAGGACGCCGTCTACGTGCGCGACCAGATCCTTCGGGCGTTCGAGGCCGCGGTCGCCGCGCCGCCCGACGCCAGGCGCCTCGCCGATGCGAAGTCGAACGCCCGCTACAGCTTCGCGCGGCGCCTCGACAACACCGAGACGATCGCCGCCACGCTCGCGCGCTTCGTCCGCTACTCGCGCTCCTACGAGACCCTGAACCACCTGCTACCGCGTGTACGACTCGCTGACGCCCGCCGACCTGCAGGCCGTCGCGAAGACCTACTTCACCGACGCGAACCTGGTCGTCACGACGCTCTCGAAGGAGCCGATGCCGGCCGCGATGACGACGCTCCCGGCGCTCGCGACGCTCGCCCCGGCGACGCCCGCTGCCGCCTCCGACCTCGCGACTCCTCCGTGCAGAAGACGAGCCTCCCGCAGTTGAACGTCAAGCTCCTCTTCACCGTCGGGTCGGCCTACGACCCGACCGGCAAGGAAGGCCTGTCGGCGCTCGCCGCCGCGATGATCGCGGAGGCCGGGTCGAAGGAGCTTCGCATCGACGAGATCAACAAGGCGCTCTACCCGATGGCCGCCTCTTTCGCCGACCAGGTGGACAAGGAGATGACGACGTTCACCGGCCGCGTCCACCGCGACAACTGGAAGGCGTTCTTCGACACGATCCTGCCGCAGCTCCTCGATCCGGGCTTCCGCGCCGAGGACTTCCAGCGGCTGAAGGACGCAACAGGTCGAACGCGCTCGTCGAAGGACCTGCGCTCCAACAACGAGGAGGAGCTCGGCAAGGAGCGGCTCCAGACGAACCTCTTCGCCGGGACCCCCTACGGGCATCCCGTCCTCGGGACCGTCGCCGGGATCCAGGCGATCACGCCTCTCGGACGTCCGGGACTTCGTCCAGAAGGCCTACACGCGAAAGGCCCTGACGGTCGGCGTCGCCGGGGACGCGCCCGAGGAGATGCTCGCCCGCCTGAAGGCCGAGCTCGCGCAGGCTCCCCGACGGGCCGGCGCTGCCGGCGCCGCAGGGCGTCGTCGCGCGGCGGCCTTCGGGGATGCAGATCGAGATCCTCGAGAAGGACACGCGCGCCACGGCGATCTCGCTCGGCCACCCGATCTCCGTCACGCGCTCCTCCCCCGACTTCGCCGCCCTGTGGGTGGCGCGGACGTGGCTGGGCGAGCACCGCTCTTCGGTCTCGCACCTCTACCAGCGCATCCGCGAGGTCCGCGGCATGAACTACGGCGACTACGCCTACATCGAGGCCTTCCCGCGCGGCATGTTCCAGTTCTTTCCGGACCCGAACATCGGCCGGCGCGCGCAGATCTTCGAGATCTGGATCCGGCCCGTCGTTCCGGAGAACGCCCAGATGGCGCTGCGCATCGCGGTCGCCGAGCTCGACGAAGCTCGTCGAGAACGGTCTGACGCAGGAGGAGTTCGAGAGGACGCGCGACTACCTGCGCAAGAACGTCTACGTGATGACGGCGACCCAGGATCAGCAGCTCGGCTACGCGCTCGACTCGACGTGGTACGGCATCGGCGAGTTCACGAGCACGATGCGCGACCGGCTCCAGAAGCTGACGCGCGAGGACGTCAACGCTGCCATCCGGAAGCACCTGTCCGCCGGGGACCTGTCCGTCGTCATCATCGCGAAGGACGCGAAGGGCCTGAAGGAGAAGCTCGTCGCGGACGCCTTCTCTCCCATCCGCTACGAGGCGGAGAAGCCGAAGGAGCTTCTCGACGAGGACCAGGTCATCGGGGCGCGCAAGCTCGGCCTCGCGCCGGAGGCCGTGCGCATCACGCCGGTCGAAGAGGTGTTCGCCCGGTAGGCGTCACCCGATCTCGAGCACCGCGGCGCCCCGGACCGCGCCGCGTCGGATTCGGAGGAGCGCTTCCCCCGCCGCCTCGAGCGGGAAGCGCTCCGTTTCCGCCCGCACCGGGATCCTCGCAGCGAGCTCCAGGAACTCCTCCGCGTCCTTGCGGGTGAAGTTCGCGACGCTTCGGACCGACCGCTCGCCGGAGATCGTCTCGTAGGGGAAACCCGGGATCGGGCTCATGTGGATCGCGTTGACCGCGACGCATCCGCCGCGGTCGAGGCGCACGAGCGCCGCCGGGACGACCTCCCCGGCGGGTGCGAAAGTCACCGCGGCGTCGAGAACGCAGCCCGGATCGTCGAAGGTGTCGCCGGCCCACGCCGCCCCCATCGCTCTCGCGAGCTCGCGGTGATGCGGCTCGCGCGTGAAGACGAAGACCTCGCAGCCCCGGTGCCGCGCGACCTGGATCGCCAGATGCGCCGAAGCGCCGAAGCCGAAGAGGCCGAGGCGCCCGCCCGGTTCGATCCCGGAGAGTCGGAGGGATCGATAGCCGATGATCCCCGCGCACAGAAGCGGCGCCGCCTCCGCCGGCGAGAAGCCGGCCGGAAGGCGGTAGACCCAGCGCGCGTCGGCGGCCATCCGCTCCGCGAAGCCGCCGTCGCGGTCCCGGCCCGTGAACGTCGCCCCGGGGCAGAGGTTCTCGCGCCCGGCGCGGCAGAACCGGCACCGCCCGCAGGTCGAGGCGACCCAGCCCACGCCGACGGCTTCGCCCGGCGAGAGCCCCTCGACTCCCCGGCCGACCTCGACGATGCGACCCGCGGCCTGGTGGCCGGGCACGATCGGGAGCCGCGCCGCGACCTCTCCCTCGAGGATGTGGAGATCGGTCCGGCAGACTCCGCAGGCTTCAACGGCGAGAAGCACCTCGCCCGGGCCCGGGCGCTGCTCCGGCCGGTCGGCCGCCCGGAGCGGAAGCGACTCGGCGGGGCCCGGTCTCTCGAGCCACATCGCTCTCATCGGAGCCTCGATTCTGGCTTATTCTGGGAGCGGACGAGAATGACCCGCCTCGACACCCTCCTCTCCCGCTACGCCGCCTATCACCGCACCCGAGGCAATCTCGTCTGCCATGCGATCGGCGTGACGCTCATCCTCTACGGCGTCGTCTCCACCCTGTGCGAGATCCCGCTCGGCGTGGGCACCTGGACCGCGGCGGAGGCCGGCATCGCGGCCGTCGTCCTCTTCTATCTGCGGCTGAACGTGGCCCTGGCCGCCACCATGTTCGCCGAGCTCGCACTCTTCGACCTGCTGGCCCGCGCCGTGGACGACTGGCGCATCGGCGCTGCGGCCTTCTTCGCCGGGTGGGTCTTCCAGGCGGTGGGCCACGCGCGGTTCGAGAAGAACAAACCGGCGTTCTTCGAGAACCTCGTGCACCTGCTCGTGGGGCCGCTCTTTCTCTGGAACGAGCTCCTGCGCGTGCGGCCCGTCTCCCCGCCGGCCGGTCCGGGAAGTTAGCCGGGCGGCGGGCTACTTCCGCACGCTCGTCAGGATCTCGCGGAGCGCGTCGATCGGGATCGCCTCGAGAGTCCGCCCGTTCCCGCGGACCGTCGTCGCGCGCGTCAACGAGTTGTAGACGGCCTCCTCCACCGACTCGACGACCGCGAGGAAGAGCGGGTCGAGGGCGTCGTTGGAGAGCTCGACGACCGACCGGGTCCGGCTCTCGGACTCGTACGCCTCCGGGTTCCGCGTCGAAAAAGCGATCACGAAGTCGCCCGAGCCGTTCGCCATGTAGGAGCCGGTCCGGGCGAGGCCGAGCACGGCGCGCCGCGCGAGGCGCTCGAGGTTGCGTGAAGAGAGCGGCGCGTCGGTCGCGAGCACGATCATGCAGGAGCCGCTCTCGGGAGGGCCCGGTCGCTTCCCGAGCTCGTCCGCGAAGTCGTAGCGGCCGAGCCGCTCGCCCACGCGCACGCCGTCGATGGTGAGGACGCCGCCGAAATTGGACTGGACGAGCGCGCCGACCGTGAAGCCGCCGAGCCGCTCCGGCAGGAGCCGGGAGGCCGTCCCGATTCCTCCCTTCCAGCCGAGCGCCGCCGTGCCGGTCCCGGCGCCCACGCTCCCCTCGGCGACCGGGCCCGGAACGGCCGACTCGATCGCGGCGACGACGTCCTTGCCCGTGATCCGCCGCGCGCGGATGTCGTTGACGGCCCACCCGTCGTTCGTCTCTCCCACGACCGCGTTGACCGAGCGCACGCGCTCGTTGCCGGGCCGCGACAGGGTCCAGGCGACGACCGCGTCGACGGCGACGCCGACGGCGAGCGTGTTGGTCAGGACGATCGGCGTCTCGAGATTGCCGAGCTCGCGGACCTGCAGGAATCCGGCCGCCTTGCCGAACGCGTTGGCGGCGTAGACCGCCGCCGGAACCTTCTCCTGGAAGAGGTTCCCGGCGTGCGGCAGGATCGCCGTCACGCCCGTCCGGATCGTGTCACCCTCGATCAGCGTCCGGTGCCCGACGCGTACGCCGGCGACGTCGGTGATCGCGTTCCCCGCACCGGGCGGCAGGATGCCGGGGCGCACGCCGAGGTCGCGGATGCGCGGGCGCTCCTCCGCCGGCGCGGCGCGGGCGGCCGGAAGGGCGAGCACCAGGAGCGCGAGGAAACGCCGGGCCCTCAGCAAAACGTGGTGAGCACCGCGTTCGGGTGCTCCAGCCGGTAGCCCTCTCCCGCGGGGTCCGGATCGATGTCGAGGACCGCGCCGGTGAGCCGCTCGAAGGATTCCGGGTCCATGACGACCGGAATCCCCGACGCCTCGAAACGGCGCCCCTCCTCGGGCGGGTTCTCCTCCACCGAGATCCGAAACCCGGTGCCTCCGCAGCCCAGGAGGTGTCGGATCGTCAGGGCGGAGCGCGCGAAGTTCGCCTCGCTCCGCAAGCGGGCCGCCGCCGCGGCCGTGATGGTCAGGGGACCTCCGGCCATAGGATCTCCATTGTATGGTGCGCGCGAAACGGGATCGGCCGACGGTCCTCACGATCGCCGGCTTCGACTCCGGCGGGGGCGCGGGGATTTCGGCGGACCTCCTGACCTTCGCCGCGCACGGCGTCCACGGCGCGGCCGCGGTCGTGGCGCTGACCGCCCAGAACACGCGGGCCGTGCTCGCCGTCGAGCCGGTCTCGACGCGGCTCGTCTCCCGTCAGCTCGACGCCGTCTTCTCGGACCTCTCTCCCTCCGCCGTCAAGATCGGAATGCTCCTCGACGCGCCGCGCATCCGAGCCGTCGCCGCGGGGCTCGCGCGCGCCCGGGCCCGGAACGTCGTGCTCGATCCCGTGATGGTCTCGAAGTCCGGAGCGCGCCTGCTCTCGCGCGCCGCCGTGAAGGACCTCCGGACGCGCCTCCTGCCGCTCGCGGACCTCGTGACGCCCAATCTGCCCGAAGCCGAGGCCCTCGCGGGAATCCGTATCCGGAGCGACGCCGACCGGCGTCTGGCCGCCGGGATCCTCGCCGACCTCGGGGCGCGGGCCGTCCTCGTCAAGGACGGCCACGGCCGCCGCAGCGAGGTTCGGGATCTCCTCTTCGACGGCGCCTTCTTCACCGTGTTCTCCGCGCCGCGCCTCTCGACGCGCGCGACGCACGGGACCGGCTGCACCCTCTCTTCCGCGATCGCCGCGAATCTCGCCTTCGGACGCCCGCTCGCGGAGGCGGTCGAGCGCGCGATCGCCTACCTGCGCGCCGGTCTCGCGCGGGGCTACTTCCCCGGGGGAGGCTTCG
Source organism: uncultured Acidobacteriota bacterium (assembly GCA_963707935.1). GTDB lineage: Bacteria > Acidobacteriota > Thermoanaerobaculia > UBA5066 > Gp7-AA6 > DATBFU01. Next base: position 1,137,847 of record CAVPRN010000005.1, read on the forward strand.
GGGTCCCGGAGCACTTTCCGAAACGGATCGGGCGCTAGGCGGTCGCGCCCCTCACCCTTTCTCGCTTTCGGCGCCCGAGGTCGAGGGCGCCTCCTCGAAGACCCCGAGCGACCTGTTCTTTCGCGCGCGCTCGGCCGGCAGCGAGAGCCCGTTCATCGCGATGTAGACCCCCGGCGGGAGAACCTGGGCGAAGGAGAGGGCGCTGCCGAGGTTGAAGAGGCCGTCGGAGCTCCCGAACGCGTAGGGCACCATCGCCCCGGTCAAGACGATCGTCTTGCCCGTCCGGCCGGCGGCGAGCACCCGCGCGGTCTCGACCATCGTGTCCGTGCCGTGCGTGACGACGATGCGGCTCTCCGGGGCCCGGCGGCAGTTGGCGAGGATCGTCTCCCGGTCGGCGTCGGTCATCTCGAGGCTGTCCACCATCATGATCGTGCCGACGGCCACTTCGAGGCGGCAGCGGCCGAGCCGCAGCATCTCGTGGATGTGGGTGTCCTTGAAGAAGAGGGTCCCCGCGAGCTCGTCGTACTCCTTGTCGAACGTCCCTCCCGTGATGAGAATCCGGATCGCCATGCGCGCCCCCGAAAGACGGGCGGATCATAGACCCGCCGGCGATGCGAGGTCGGCGGGCGTGGCACGAAGGAGCCATCCGCCCGGGAATCGCCCGGGGGATACACTATCGACCGCGCAGCGCTTCCGAACCAGCCGACTCGGAGAGACTCGCATGGCGACGGGGACTCGGGTTCTCTTCATCGCTGTCGACGCCGGAGACAAGGACCTGATCGGCCAGTGGGCCGACGAAGGCCATCTCCCGACGTTCCGATCGCTTTCGGAACGTGGCGCGTGGGGCCCGACGGCCAATCCCGTCGGCCTCTTCGTGGGATCGATCTGGCCGTCGTTCTGGACGGGCCTCTCTCCGGGACGGCACGGCCGCTACTGCTTCACGCAGCTCCGCACCGGGACGTACGACGTGTACCCGGTGGACGTATCGGAGGCGACGGGCGTTCCGTTCTGGGAGACCCTGAGCCGGATGGGCCAGCGCGTCGCGATCGTCGACGTTCCCAAGTCCACGCTCTCGACGAACCTGAACGGCATCCAGGCGGCGGACTGGGGCACGCACGATCCCACCCTTCCGTTCCGCACGTGGCCCGAATCGCTGGCGCGCGAGATCGAGACCGAGATCGGGACGCATCCGGTCGGGGCGAACTGCGACGCGTACCACGAACGCGGCCCCGGCGGTCTCGAGAGCCTTCGCGAGGCGCTCCTCTCCGGCGTCGAGAGGAAGGAGCGGCTCACGGCGCACCTCCTCGAAAGAGGGGGGTGGGATCTCTTTCTGACCGTCTTCTCCGAGAGCCATTGCGCGGGTCACCAGTTCTGGAAGGTCCACGACCCGAAACATCCGCGCCACGACACCGAGGCCGCAAAGAAGCAGGGCGACCCCCTGCGCGACGTGTACGTCGCCCTCGACGCGGCGATCGGACGTCTGATCGCACGGGCCTCGCCGGACACCGCGGTCTTCGTCCTCGCCAGCCACGGAATGGGCCCTCACTACGACGCCACGTTCCTTCTCGATCGGATGCTCCGGCGCATCTTCGGCAAGCCCGCGACGCCGGAGACGACCGGCTGGAAGGGGGTCGCCCGGTCGATGTGGCGGCGCATTCCCCGCGGATGGCGGCAGCGGCTGCGTCCGGTTCGGGACGGCGCCAAGCGGGCCCTCGGCGACGCCGACACCGATCCGGCGTCTCTGCCCTGCTTCACGGTTCCCAACAACGACGTGTACGGCGCGATCCGCGTCAACCTCGTCGGCCGGGAGCCGAAGGGCCGCGTCCAACCGGGAGCCGAGTACGAGGCGGTGTGCGAGTCGCTGACGCGGGATCTCCTCGCGTTTGTCAACCTGGACACCGGACGGCCCCTCGTTCGCCGGGTGGTCCGCGCCGCCGAGCTCTATCGGGGCGAGCGGGTTCGCGATCTGCCGGATCTCCTCGTCGAGTGGGACCGCGATGCCCCGATCACGAACGTCTTCTCGGAGAAGACGGGCCCGATCCACGGGGTCTTCGCCGGCCAGCGGACAGGCGACCACAAACCCGAAGGGATGATCTTCGCGTACGGTCCCGGAATCGCGCCCGGCCGTCTCCGCCAGCCGGTCTCGATCCTGCAGTTCGCGCCGACGATCGCCGCGCGCCTCGGCGTCTCGCTCCCCGACGTGGACGGGACGCCGGTGCCGGAGTTCGCGCAGGCTCCGGCGCTGCGTCCCGCCTAGGCCCAGTAGTCGAAGCCGTACCCCGCGCGCGCGTAAGCCGTCTCGGAGATCGCGGTCCTCTCCGCGTCCCGGTTCTTGTCCATCTCCTTCAGGGCCCCGACCATCCGATACTTGGCCGCGCGCACGAAGGACTTCGCGAGACGCACCTCTTCGGCCGCCTTTTCGCTTCCCCGGTTGCTCACCGCCGTCGTCGCGCGGGAAATCACGGCGAGCGACGCATAAAGGTCGATCGCCACGTCGGCGAGCCGCTCCTGATGGTACTCCTTGCCGAGCACTCCCTTGCCGTACTTGCGAAGGAGGGTCTCGACCGCTCCCGCGGCAGCGGCGGCGTACTTGCAGACGATCGCGCCCTCATCCTGAAGCTCGGGCGCGGCTTTCTCGAGGCGTCCCGGAGCGACGTAGCCGCGGATCTTGCGCGCCGCGTAGTCCGACAGGATTCCGAGCGACGAGAGCGGCGCCTTCAGGGCCCGCGCGACCTCCTGCAGATCCTCGCCGGCGTCCCGCATCCCCGAGAGGGTCACGAGCGCGCGCAGGATCTCGTTGGTGCCCTCGAAGATCATGTTGATGCGCGAGTCGCGCAGAGCGCGCTCGTAGGGATAGTCCTCCATGAACCCGTTGCCGCCGGCGATCTGGAGGGCGTCGTTGATCGTCCGCCACGCGCTCTCCGTGCCGAAGATCTTGCAGCACGCCCCTTCGAGCGAGTAGTCGGGCAGGCCGCGGTCGATCAGCGCGGCCGTCAGATACACCATCGACTCGAGCGCGTAGGTGTTCGCGACCATGCGGGAGAACTTGTTGCGGATCATCTCGAACTCGGCGATCGGGGTCCCGAACTGCCGGCGCCCGGTCGCGTGCGCGGCCGCGGCGTGGATCATGGCCTTGGATCCGCCGATGCAGCCGGCCCCGAGCGAGGTTCGGCCCGTGTTCAAGATCTCGACGGCGATCTTGAATCCCTGGCCGCGGCGGCCGAGCACGTGGAAAGCGGGGACTCGGACGTTCGTGAGGGTGATCGGCACGGTCGAGGAGCCTTTGAGGCCGAGCTTCTGTTCCTCGCGCCCCGGTTCGAGGCCGCCGAGGTCTTTCGTGACCGCGAAGGCCGTGATCCCCTTGTGCGCGTCCTTCTCCCCGAGCTTCACGTCCCGCGCGAAGACGGTGAAGAACTTGGCGAAGCCGCCGTTGGAGATCCAGTGCTTGTTCCCGTTCAGGACGAACGTGTCCGTCTTCTCGTCGTAGTCGGCGGTGGTCTTGATCGAGGCGGCGTCGGATCCCGCCTCCGGCTCGGTCAAAGCGAATGCGGCGATCATCTCGCCGGCCGCGAGGGCGGGCAGCCACTTCTTCTTCTGTTCCTCGTTGCCGAAGAGGACGAGCGCCTTCATCCCGATCGACTGGTGGCCGCCGATCAGGATCCCGAGAGAGGCGTCGATCCCGCCGATCTCCTCCATGACGCGGCAGTAGGCGGAGGTCGAGAACCCGTATCCGCCATACGCCTCCGGGATCGTCATTCCGAAGGCGCCGAGCTCGGCCAGGCCCTTGATGACGTCCCCGGAGATGGCGTGCTCGCGCTCGATCCGGCGCGAGTCGATGTGGTCCCGGGCGAAGGCGCGAAGCGACTCGAGGAAGACGGACACGGTCTCCCGCTCCTCGGCCGAGACCTCCGGGAACGGGAAGAGAAGGTCCTCCGGGATCCGTCCCGTGAAGAGCGAGCGGATCGGGGATTGGAGAAGGACCTCCGGTTCGGGAACGGCGCTCGTCATCGGGGACCTCCGGGAATCGCTAGAAGGTTACCTCCGGGCGATCCGAGTAGAACCGCCCGCCCGACTCGGCCATCTCGGAGAGCGACTCCGCCGGCAGGAACCGGGAGCCGAATCGCTCCGCGAGCTCCTTCAACCATGCCACCACGTGGTCGAGGCCGACCGCGTCGGCGTGGCGCAGGAGGCCTCCTCGAAACGGCGGGAAGCCCGTCCCGAAGACCATCGCGAGGTCGAGCTTCGCCGGGCCCGCCACGACCCCCTCCTCCAGGCAGAAGACGGCTTCGTTGACCATCGGGAGGACGAGGCGCGCCTCGATCGTCTCCCGGTTGACCGGAGACGCGTCGGCCGGCTCGACGCCGAGCGCGCGGTAGGCCTCCTTCGACGGCCCGCGCCGCCTCCCGTCGGCGTAGTCGTAGAAGCCCTTGCCGGACTTGCGGCCGAGCCGGCCCGCCGCGACGAGGGCCTCGTCTCCCGAGGCCTTCATCCGGTCGGGAAACGCGGCCCGCAGGATCTCCCCCGCCTTGACCGCCACGTCGAGGCCGACGTCGTCGAGCAGCGCGACGGGACCGACCGGCATGCCGAAGTCGGTCATGACCCGATCCACTTCCTCGATCCGGCACCCCTCCTTGACGAGGCGCACCGCCTCCGAGAGGTAGGGCGCCAGAATCGCGGTTGACGAGGAAGCCCGGAGAGTCCTTCACGACGACCGGGGTCTTGCCCAGCTTCTTGGCGAGTTCGAAGATCGTCGCGACCGTCTCCTCCGCGGTCCGCTCGCCGCGGATCACTTCGACCAGAGGCATCCGATGGACCGGGTTGAAGAAGTGCATGCCGACGACCCGTCCCGCCTCGACCGCGCCGGCGGCGATCTCCCGGATCGGCAGCGTGGACGTGTTCGAGGCGAAAATCGCCTCGCGCGGCACGGCCGCCTCCCACTCCTTCAGCACCGCGCGCTTGACCGCGAGCTTCTCGACGACGGCTTCGATCGTCACCTCGCACGGCGCGAAGCCGGAGTAGTCGAGGGTGCCCGAAACGAGGGCCATCTTCGCCTCCATCTCGCGGGGAGTCATCCGGCGCTTGGCGACGGCCTCGCGGAAGATTCTCGCCGCGGCCGCGAAGCCGCCGGCCAGAGCCTTCGAGTCGATGTCCTTCATGCGGGCGGGGATGCCCTTGTCCGCCGCGAGCTGCGCGATGCCTCCGCCCATCACGCCGGCGCCGAGAACTCCCAGCCGGCGCACGGGCCGGGGCCGCGCGTCGCCCGGCACGCCCGTCTCCTTCTTGATCTCCTCGGTCTGGAGGAAGACCCAGAGCAGATTCCTCTGGACCGGGCCCCCGAAGACGTGCGCGATCCGCCGCGCCTCGGCCTCGAGCCCGGCCTCGACGGGCTTGCCGTAAGACTCCTCGATGACCGAGAGCGCCTCGAGGGGCGCCGGATAGTGGCCGTGGGTCTCTTCGAGCACCTTCTCCCGCGCTTTCGCGAAGAGGAACTTCCGGCCGATCGGGTTCGACTCGAGCGCGAGGGCAGCGAGGTCCCGCGGGCGCCGGCGGCCGCGGGGCTTCGCCGACCCGAGCCGCGCCGCCGCGAAGTTACGGGAGAACTCCTCGAAGATCGGCGTCGGAACCGCCTCGTCCACGAGCCCGATGCGCTTCGCGCGCTTCGCGTCGAGCTGCTTTCCGGTCAGGACGAGGTCGAGGGCGGCCTGGAGGCCCACGAGGCGGGGAAGCCTCGTGCAGCCTCCCCACGCGGGGAAGAGCCCGAGGCGCACCTCGGGCAGGCCGATGCGCGCCTTCGGCGAATCGGACATGAGCCGGTAGTCGCAGGCGAGCGCCAACTCCGTGCCGCCGCCGAGACAGACTCCGTGAATCGCCGCGACCGTCGGGATCGACAAACGCGCGAGCTGCTCGAAGATCGACTGGCCGCGCTCGACCGAAGCGCGCGCCTCCTCGGGAGAGACGCGCGTAAACTCCTTGATGTCCGCGCCGGCGATGAAGACATCCGGCTTGCCGCTCCGGAGGAGGAGGCCCCGCAGCCTCGGTTCGCGCGCCGAGCCTCCCGAGCGTTTCGGCGAGCTCCGCGAGGACCTCCCGCGAGAACTTGTTGACCTTCTCCCCCGGCAGGTCGAAGGTGAGGACGCCGAGCCCGTCGTCCCGAATCTCGAGCGTGAAGGCGCTCACATCGCCTCCAGGACGATCGCGCCCCCCTGGCCGCCGCCGATGCACATCGTGGCGAGGCCGAGCTCCGTGCCGCGCCGCCGCATCTCCTTCGCGAGCGTCGTCACGAGCCGGTTGCCGGAGGACCCGACGGGGTGGCCGAGCGCGATCGCCCCGCCGTTGACGTTGGTCTTCTCCCAGTCGATCTCGCCGATCGGCCCCTTCGTGCCGTACTTCGCGTGCCACGCCGCGGAGGGGAAGACGCGCGCGTTGGCGAGGACCTGCGCGGCGAAGGCCTCGTTGAACTCGACGAGACCGATGTCCTTCCAGGCGACGCCGGCGCGCTCGAGCGCGATCGGCACGGCCACGGCCGGGCCGAGGCCCATCCGCTCCGGCTCGAGGGCGGCGAAGGCGAAGCCGCGGATCTTCGCGAGCGGCCGGAGGCCGCGGGACTTCGCCGCCGCCGCGGAGGTCAGGAGCGTCGCCGCCCCGCCGTCGGTGATCTGCGAGGAGTTTCCCGCCGTGACGGTGCCGAAGCGCCGGTCGAAGTAGGGCTTCAGTTTCGCGAGCGCCTCGGCAGTCTGGTTCTCGCGAACGCCGTTGTCCTGGAGCGCCATCTCGCGGTAGTCCGGCGGGACGGGGACCGGAACGATCTCCTCGGCGAGTCGCGCCCGCGCCGCGGCGGCTCTCTGGTGGGAGCGCAGCGCGAAGGCGTCCTGCTCGCCGCGCGGGATGCCGTGCTCCTTGGCGAGGATCTCCGCGGTCTCCCCCATGTTCAGGCCGCAGACGGCGTCGGTGAGCCCCATCTGCAGTCCGATCTCCGGCCTGAAGTGCCTGGGCCGCAGCCTGGACGCGGCCGCAACGCGCGCCGGCACGTCTTTCGCCGTGAAGAGCTCCGCGAGGAGCTCCCGCCCCTCCTTCGAATAGAAGAGCGGGATGTTGGACATCGACTCGACCCCGCCGGCGACGATCGCCTCGGCGTCGCCGGCGGCGATCCGGTAGGCGGCGTCCACGATCGATTCGAGTCCGGACCCGCAGAGACGGTTGACCGTGAAGGCCGGGACGCGGTCCGGCACCCCCGCCCGCAGCGCCGCCACGCGCGTCACGTTGACGGCGTCGGGAGGCTCCGCGATGTTGCCGAAGACGACCTGGTCGAGCTCGCCCGGCTCGAAACCGGTGCGGGCGAGGAGCTCGACGATGACGATCCGTGCGAGGTCCTGGGCCGGGACGTCCTTCAGGAGCGTGCCGGCGCGGGTATAGGGGGTGCGGAGTCCATCGACCAGGACGACGTCACGCGACATGCGTTTTTTCGGCCGCCTCGTACATCGCGTCGATCAACGCCTGGTAGCGATGCTGCAGGATCCGCCGCTTGACCTTGAGCGTCGGCGTGATCGACCCGTCTTCGATCGTCAGGTCCTGCGGCAGAAGGGCGAAAGCGCGGATCTGCTCGTGGTGCGGCTTGTCCGCGTTGTAGGCGTCGATCTCGCCCTGAAAGAGCGCCCGCGCCTCGGGGTTGGCGTCGATCGCTTCGAGCTTCAGGTTCATGCCCTTCTCCGCGGCCCACTCCTTCAAGCGGTCGAAGTTCGGGACGAGGAGCGCCGCGAGAAACTTCTGCCGGTCGCCGATGACGATCGGCAGCGAGATCCAGGGCGATTGCTTGAGCTCGTTCTCGATCGGCTGCGGCGCCGCCTTCTTGCCTCCCGCGAGCACGATCAGGTCCTTCTTCCGGTCGGTGATCGCGAGGAAGCCGTCCCGGTCGAGCACCCCGATGTCGCCCGTGTGGAACCACCCCTCCGCGTCGATCGCCTCGGCCGTGGCGGCGGGCTTCTGGAAGTAGCCTTTCATGATGTGCGGCCCGCGCGTCAGGATCTCGCCGTCCTGCGCGATCTTCACTTCGACGCCGGGGATCGCGCGGCCGACGGTGCCGAGGCGCCACGCCTTCGGGCCGTTGACGCAGATCACCGGAGAGGTCTCGGTCAGGCCGTATCCCTCGTAGATCGTCACGCCCGCGCCGAGGAAGAATTCCGCCAGCTCCCGCGCGAGCGGCGCCCCGCCGGAGACCGCGAACTGGAACCGGGAGCCGAGCGCGTGACGGATCTTCGAGAACACGAGCCGGTCGGCGAGCTTCGCCCGGCGCGCGATTCCGGCCGGCACCGGCTCCCCCTTTTCTTCGAAGGCGAGCCGCTCGCGGCCGACCCGCAGCGCCCAGGCGAAGAGCTTTCGCTTGATCGCGCTCCCCTTGTCGACCCGCTCTCGGATGCGGGCGTGCACCTTCTCGTAGACGCGCGGCACCGCCGCGAAGCAGTGCGGGTTGACCTCCAGCAGATTGTCCTTGAGCTTGTCGACCGACTCCGCATAGGCGATCGACGCATGGCGGTAGAGGTAGGCGTAGTCGATCATCCGCTCGAAGACGTGCGAGAGCGGCAGAAACGAGATCGCCGTCGCTTCCGCCGAAAACGGGACCACCTGACAGCAGCCGACGACGTTCGAAACGAAGTTCGAATGGGTCAGCATCGCCCCCTTGGGCTCCCCCGTCGTGCCGGACGTGTAGATGATCGTCGCGACGTCCTCCGGCTGGACGCGCGCCGCGCGCTGCTCGAACGCGCCGGGGCTCATCTCGAGAGTCGGGCGCCCCTTGTCCACGACCTGATGGAAAGTGAGGGAGCCGGGCTCCGGGGGCGCCGCGGCGTCCATCGTGATCACGTACTCGAGCGCGGGACATTGCGCGCGGATCGCATGGATCTTGGCGAGCTGCTCGACGCTCGACACGAAGATGGCCCGCGCCGAGCAGTCCTGGAGGAGCCCGGCGATCTGCCCTGAGGGAAGGGTCGGATAGACCGGCACCGACCAGGCTCCGGCGCAGACGGTGGCGTAGTCGGCCATGGCCCACTCCGGCCGGTTCTCCGAGAGGATCGCGATCCGGTCGCCGGGCTGGAGGCCGAGCGAGTTCAACCCGAGCGAGAGCGCCCGGACCGTGAACCCGAAGTCCGCGGCGGAGATCGGCCGCCATGCGCCGCCCACCTTCGACATCAGGAGGTCTGGCTTTCCCGAGGCCGCCGCCGACAGAAAGATGTCGCAGAGCGTCCGAACTTCGCTCGTCATCGTGGGCCCTCGCGCTCCAAGGCTCGATTCTGTCTCTCGCCCCGGGCGCGGTCAAGGAGAGTAAGCAGGATTGGCTCGATTGGCGATTGGCGATTGGCGATTGGTGATTGCCATGGGCCCGGACGGATAACATCGCCCGGATGGCCGTCGCTCTGCTCCTGACCACGGCGCTCGCCCTGGCCGGCTTCCTCGTGACGGCTCTCCAGGGCTTCGGACTGGCCGGAGGCGCCCTGGCCGGCGCCGCCGCGAAGACGCTCGTGACGCGGCACGTCGCGCTCGCGATCCCCGCGGTCCTCCTCTCCCTCTTCTCCCAGTCGATGGTCCTCTTCTATTTCATCGGCACCGGGCGGCTCGTCAAAGACGAGACCGCGGGCTACCCGGACAGCGAGCGGCGTGCGATTCTGGCGGCCCTCTCGCGATTCAAGCGGCAGACGTCGCCGCCCGCGACCTTCGCGCTCCTCTCGGCGATCGCGGTCTTCGTCCTCGGCGGGGCCGTCCACACGCGCGTATCTCCCGGCGTGGAGCCACTTCACGGCGGCCATCGCCGCGGTCCTCCTCCACGGCTGGGCGTTCCTGGCCGAATGGCGGACCTTCGGCGAGAACACGCGGCTGATGAACGACCCGCGCGCCTTCGCACGCCGCTCCTAGCCCCCCCGGCGCCAGTCGATCAGGATCTTCCCGGCGTTGCGGTTCCCGCGCATGCGCTCGAACGCGTCGGCGGCGCGCTCCGCCTTCCACACGGAATCGACCGGGATCGAGAGGGCTCCCGCGTCGAAGGCGGGCAGGATCTCCCGGCGGAACCGCTCGACGAGGTGCGCCTTCTCCGGCCGCGGCCGCGAGCGCAGCGTCGAGCCGATCAACCGGCCGCGCTTCCCGATGAGAAGCGAGAGGTCGAGCGACGACTTCGCCCCCGACATCGTCGCGAGGAAGATCACGCGGCCGCCGGTCGCCAGCACCCGCAGATCCCCCGCGAGCGACTCCGCGCCGATCGGATCGAGCACGAGGTGGATGGCGTCGCGCCCGAAACGCGCTTCGATCGCCTCGGGAAAGGGCCCGGCCGAGGCGTCGATCGCGAGGTCGGCTCCCGCGGCGGCGATCGCCGGAAGCTTCGTCGCCGTGCGGGTCGTCGCCGCGACCGAAGCGCCGAGGAGCTTCGCCGTCTGGATCGCCGCGAGGCCCACCCCCGAGGCGCCGGCGTGGACGAGGACGCGCTCCCCGCGGGCGAGGCCCCCTTCGAGCGCGAGGTTGAGGAACGCCGTCAGGTACGCCTCCGGAATCCCGGCGGCCGCGACGAGGTCCAGCCGTTTCGGGGCGGGGAACGTCTGGCCGCGAGGCGCGGCGACGAGTTCCGCATGCCCGCCCCCGCCCAAGAGCGCGCAGACCCGCTCGCCCGTCTCAACCAGCGTCCCCGAGACCTCGAGCCCGAGGATCCCGGGCTCGCCCGGAGGCGGCGGATAACGTCCAGCGATCTGGGAGAGGTCGGCGCGGTTGACCCCCGAGGCCGCGACCTCGATGAGCACTTCGTCCGGGCCCGGGACCGGATCGGGCGCCTCGGCGAGCACCGCCCGGTAGCGCCCCGCCTCGGGCACGACCTCGAGACACTTCATCCGGCGATTCTCGCCGGTTTGGGCCGGCTCAGTTCAGGTTCACCTGCGTCGTCTGTCCCTCGGCCACGTCGAACGTCGCCGTCTGCTCGCCGTTGCCGCCGGCGTAGACGAGCCGGTAAGAGCCGGGCGCCAGGTGCTCCCAGACCGTGACCGGCGCCGCCGCCGTGACCGAGCCGTCGAAGCGGAAGGGAGAGAGGAGGACCGGCGAACCCGAGGCGTCCACGAGCCGGCACGAGAGCGAAGCGCCGGAGCGCACCTCGACGCGGCCGCCCGGGGTCATCGCGAGCGAGATTCCGGGAGAAGGCACGTCGACCGTCGGCAACGAGCGGGCGGCGTAGCCGTCGGAGAAGACGTAGATCGCGTACCGCCCGTCCGCGAGCGAGGGCACTTCGCCCGAGCCGTCGCTCCCGAGCGCGATCCTCCCCTGATACGCGACCGTCCCGTCCCCGGCGAACGCCAGGACCTGGACGCCCGACAGAGGGATCCCGGTCTGGCCGTCGGCGACGCGGATCGGGAGGCCCGACCCCTTCTTCAGCGAGAAGTCGAGCGAGGCCGGGTCGGTCCCGACCGTCGCGGTCTGCGTCTGGAGCCGGTAGCCCGCCTTGCGCGCGGTGACCTGATAGGCGCCCGGGTCCATGGCGTCGATCGAGTAGGCGCCGCTCGAGTCCGTCGCTCCGCGCTTGACGCCGAAAGACTGCGTCTCCTGACCGGTCTCGGCCTGGATGTCCGCGCCCTCGATCGGCTGGCCGGTCGAGTCGTCGCGCACGAATCCCGAGAGCGTCGTCGCGGGGAGCGCGATGTCCCCCGCCGTGTCGCCCGAGACCTGGAATTCCTTTCGATAGGAGACCCCCGCCCCGTTGATCGACACGTCATAGGTGCCGTCGGTCAGGCCCTCGAGGGAGTATCGGCCGTCGCCGTCCGTCTGCGCCGAGGAACGGCCGGCGCCGGCGACCGGCGGGTCGGGCACGCCGAAGACGATCAGCCCGGAGATGGGTCGGCCGCCGCGGGTCACCTGGCCCGAGAGACGCGACGATCCCTCGAATGCGATCTCGACGGGAAACTCCGGGGCGCCCTCCGGGATCTCGACGGTCGTCTGCGCCGAGCGGCCCTGGAGGAGGGAGGTGGAGGCGGCGACGCGGACCACTCCGGACGGGACGTCGGGGATCGTGAAGTGCCCGTCCGCGTCGGTCGTCGCCCCGTCGGAGTACCCCGACGACGAGGCGAAGATGCGGAGCCCGCCGAGCGCGCTCGCCGGCAGGCCGGAGACCGTACCCCGGAGGAGCGTGCCCGTCATCGTCTGGAGCACGATGCCGTCGGCCCGCTGGTTGTCCGAGAGCACCACATCCCGCGGGGGGAGCTTCCGGCGTTCCCCTGCGCGACGAGCTCGTAGCGCCCCGCCTTCAGGTGCTCGAACGAGTAGGCGCCGTTGCCGTCGGCGGTCGCCGACTCGTTTCCGCCGAAGCGCCCGCTCTCCCCTTGCGTGTCGAGAGAGACCCGCGCGCCCGCCGCCGGAGTCCGCCCGTCGGAGCCGACGACCGTGCCCGTGATCGCGCCTCCCGATCCGAGCGGGATCTCGACTGTGGCCTGCTTCTGCGGATCGGCCTCGACCGAGCCGTCCACGTAGTCGGGATGCGTGGCCTCGAGGCGGATCTTCCCCTCGGGAAGCGAGTCGAAAGAGAACCGGCCGTCCGCGTCGGTCCCGGTCGTCTGCTGCGTGTCCGGGCCGAACCGCATGCCGCCGCCTCCGCCCCCGACCGCCGTCCACGAGACCGACGCGTTCGCGACGGGCGCGCCCTGTGTCGCTTCGACGACGCGCCCCGTGAGCGTGCCCCCGCGCTTCAACGAAAGGACGACACCCTCCTTCGTTTCGCCCGGCCCGACTTCGACTCCCGAGAGCTCGGCGGCGCGGTAGCCCGCGGCCTCGGCCCGGATCGTCCATCGGCCGGGCGGCACGTCCGGGAGCTCGAAGCTCCCGTCTTCCGAGTGGAACGCGCGCGCCTCCCGCCCGCTCATCACGCGCATGATGATCCCGCCGCCGCCGCCCGAGACGGGTTCGCTCCGGGAGATGGAGAAGTCGAGGAGGGGCGCCTGATTGTCGGCATCCTCCGCGCGGCCGCGCACGACGCCAGCCGTGTCGAGGACGATGGCGAGATCGTCCGCGGGGGGCGTCGCGTTGCTCTGACGCATCGCGTACCCCTCGGCCGAAACGATCAGCATGACCGCGCGGCCGTTGGCGGCTCCCGAGATCCGGAACCGGCCGGCGGGATCCGTCGTGCCTTCGAGCGGACGGCCGCCCTCGCCGGAGACGAAGACCCGGGCCCCCGCGATCGGCTCCCCGCCTCGGTTCCGGACGGCGCCGGCGATCCCGCCGCCGGCTTCGAGCACGATCCGCGAAACGGCGTTCTCCCCCTTCTCTGAGACGTCCACGGTCCCGGGCGCTTTCTGGACGAGACCCTCCTTCGTCGCCGCGATCTGATAGCGCGCGGCCTCGAGGCCCTTCAACTCGAAAGCGCCGTCGGCCCCGGTGATCGCGTCGGGCCTCTCGGAGGCGCCGCCCCCCCTGCCGACGAACGTGAAAGCGCGCCGGCCCCGCTCGGCCCGGGTCGCCTGCACCTCCGCCCCGGCGATCCCCTTTCCTTCGGCGTCGACGACGCGGCCCCGCGCGGAGAGCCCGACTCGCAGGAGGAGCGAGACGCCCCGCAGCGTCTCGCCCGACTTGAGCGCCAGTCCGGTCTTTCTCGCCGCGGCGTATCCGGCCTTCGACGCTTCGACGGTGGCGCCGGTCGAGGGATTGAGCCTCCGGAGCGAGAAGGTCCCGTCCGGGCCCGTGCGGGTCTCCGGACCCGCGAACGCCGCCCGCCCGAGCCGCATGATCCGGCGCGGCCCGAAATCGCGCTGCACGGCGACGTGCGCGCCGGCGACGGCGCGGCCCCCCTCGTCCACGACGCGCCCGGCGACCGCCGCTTCCTTTCGGAGCGCGATCGCGAGCGGGGCGCCGGACGGGACGGCCGCCACGACGCCGGGGAGGCTCGAGGGCAGGTACCCGCGGCCCACGGCCTCGACGCGATACCGTCCGGGCGTCAGCCCGCCCGCCCGGAATCGTCCGCGCGCGTCGGCGCGCGCCCGGCGGCCGGCCGAACCGAAACCGAAGCCGGCCGCTTCCCGGACGGTGATCCGCGCGCCCGGGACCGGACGCCGCGTGACCTCGTCGGTGACCGACCCGGTGACCGCGGCGGCGCGCGCGAGCTTCAGGGCGATCGACGCCTCGCCGCCTTCCGCGACGCGGACTTCCCGCCGGGCCGCGAGCTCCTCCTTCCACTGCGTCTCGAGCGAGCGCATGCCGCCGGCGAGGCCCGTGAGGAGAAATCCTCCGCCGGCGTCGGTCCGCGCGGCCACCTCGTCGCCGACGACGATCGCGCCCGCGACCGGCCTGCCCGAGGGATCGACCACGGTTCCCCGGACGCGGCCGCCGCGGCGCAGCACCGTCGTCTCCCCGAACCCCCGGCGCATCAGGAAGCGCGACTGCGGGACGAAGCCGTCGGCTCGGACGTCGATGCGGCGCGCCCCTTCGGGAGCGGCGGGCAGGCTCCAGGAACCGTCGGGCCCCGTGCGCGTCTCGGACACGAAGTCGGCCCCGGACTCGGCGTCGTCGTCTCGGATCGCACGCACCCGAGCGCCCAGCACCGCGGCGCCCTTTGCGTCGGTCACCTTTCCGGCGAGCTTCGAGGCGGGGGGAAGTGCGGATCCTCGAGCGTGGCCGTGTCGCCCGAATCGAAGGGCTCCGAGAAGCGCGCCTCCGGGAGGCCGGCCGGCGCGACCCGCACGGCCACCGAGACCCCGGGCTTGTCGAACGCGATCCGGTAGGCGCCGGAGGCGTCCGAGAGAGCCTCACCGACGACCTCCGGATCCCGCGCCTCGGTTTCGGCGAGCAGTCTCTCGTCCTCCTCTTCGAAGCGGACGGCGAGCACCCGGGCGCCCGCGATCGGTCGGCCCTCCGAATCGAAGAGCCGGCCCTCGAGCGCTCCCGCGAGAAGGGGGACGGTCCCGCAGAGAAATGCCGTTCCCGCCGCGAGAAGCCCGCGCGCCCGAATCCTGCCGCTCATGACACACCTTCTCCTTTCGTTTTCATATTCCCACGACGCCCGGCGGGCCGGAAAGGTTACGATCCGGGCCGCGTGGAGAGACCGCTCGAAGGAAGCGTCGCCCTCGTGACGGGCGCCGGCGTGCGAGTGGGGCGCGCGATCGCCCTCGCTCTCGCGCGAGGCGGCGCCGACGTCGCGGCGCACTACCGCACTTCCGACGCGGCGGCGCGCGAAGTCGCCGCGGAGATCCGCGCCGCCGGCCGCCGGGCCGCCTGTGTCGCCGGCGACCTCGCCTCTCCCGAAGACTGCCGGAGCGTCATTCGGCAGACGATCGCGGCGCTCGGCGGGCTCGACCTGCTCGTCCACTCGGCCGCGAACTTCCACCGCGCGGCGCTCGAGGAGACGGACGAGAACCTCTGGGACTCGGCCATGAACGTGAACGCGCGGGCGGCGTTTCTCCTCGCCCGCGAAGCGGCGCCGGCCCTGCGCCGGGGCCGGGGCCGCGTCGTGCTCCTCGCCGACCGGATGGCGACGCACCCGCCGCGCCACTACCTCGCGCACGCCGTCTCCAAGGCGGCGGTCGAAGGCCTCGTGCGCGCGCTCGCCGTCGAGCTCGCCCCCGAAGTCCTCGTCAACGGGATCGCTCCCGGCGCCGTGCTCGTGCCGGAGGGGACCCCGGCGGAGGACGCGGCGCGCTGGGCGCGAAAGACCCCGCTCGGGCGCCTGGGCGAGCCGGAGGACGTGGCGCGGACCGTCGTGTTCCTCTGCCGGGCGTCGTACGTCACGGGCCAGGTGATCGCGCTCGACGGAGGCCAGGGGCTGATTTAGAGAGGATTCAGGATTCGGGATTCAGGATTCAGGATTCCCGGATTCGGAGGCGCTCCGGCTATCTCCCCGGCCGCGACGGGCCGCTTTCGCGCCCGCCGTCGCGGCGCCGTTCGCGCGCCTCCTCCCGCATCTGCTTCAAGCGCTCCCACTGCTCCGCCGAGAGCACGGCTTTCATGTCGACGAGCATCAGGACACGCGTCTTCTGAAGCTCCTTGCGGGCGTCTTCGACCGCCTCGAGCTTCGCTTCGATGTCGCGGCGCGCGGCGTTGCTCTCCATCGCCTGCGAGAGCTCGAATCGCCGCTTCTCGAGGTCGGCCTTCAGGTCGATCAGGCGGGGCCGCGCCTGCACGAAGATGTCCTCGATGCGCTTCGACTGGTCGGCGGAGAGGCCGATCTCCTTCGCGATGCGCGGCCGCTTCCACCACTTCCCCTCCGGCACGTCGACCTGCGCGAAGAGGAACAGGGCCGAGGCGAACAGCACCGCGGCGGCAGCGAGCCTCCTCACAGCCGCTCCTCTCCCTCGGCAGACGGGTCGGGCACGAGCCCTTCGACGGCACCGGCGTCGTCGCTGCGCGACAGGCGCGCGACGTCGCGCAGGAGCTGGTCGTCGGCGGCGTCGGCGGCCGAGAGCTCCGAGGCCGGCGCCTCCTTGGACGCGGAGACCGCCGCGGGCGCCTTCGCCCGGGCCCCGCGGATCCCGGGGACGAGGAGCGCCGCGGCGAGCAGTGCCGCCGCGAGCCCGGCCGCCCACGGGAGGAGCGAGCGGCGCGGCCGCGCCCCCTCCTCGCGCAGCCTCGCGAGCGTTCGGTCCTCGGCGGCGCGCCACTCCTCGGGCGTGCGGGCCAGGATCGGCTCGACTTCGTCGCGGGCGAGCTCCCGCACGGCGGACTTCCATTCCTGCAACGCCCGGCGGCAGCGCGCGCAGACGAGCAGGTGCGGCGGCAGCGCCTCCGGCTCCCCGACCGGCGGCGCCGCCAGGCCGAACAGATCCTCGTCGCTCAAGTGACCCGCGGCCCGTCGGCTCCATGTTCTTCAACCCCCGCTCCGGAACTCCCGCAGCCGCTCGCGAATCTTGTTCGCGGCCCGGAAGAGGTGCGACTTGACCGTCCCCGGATCGAGGCCGGTGATCTCGGCGATCTCCGGGATCGAGAGCTCCTCGAAGTGCTTCAGGCGGAAGATCGTCTTCTGGCGCGGCGACAGGTCGCCGATCGCCCGCGCGAGGCGCTCCCGGATTTCGCGCGAGATCGCGCGCCGCTCGGGGGAGGGATCCGGGTGCGGTGCGACGTCCTCCGGGCCGGCCTCCTCTTCCGGGAGCGGGGCCTGGTGGAAGTAGAGGACGAGGCGCCGCCGCTTCATCCGGTCCTTGCACCAGTTGATGCAGATGCGCGTCAGCCAGGTCTCGAAGCTCGAGCCCTCGCGGAACTCCCCGAGGCTCCGATAGGCGCGCAGGAACGTCTCCTGCGCCGCGCAGTCGGCCTCGCCCGCGTCCCGGAGCATTCGGTAGGCGACGCGGGTGATCTTGCGCTGGTAGCGGCGGACGAAAGGCTCGAAGAGCTCCGGCCGCCCCGCCCGGACTTCGGCCAGCAGCCGCGCCTCGTCGAGGCCGGGATCGGTCTGTCGCGGGATCATCGCGGCGGCCTGCACATCAGTTAGACGAGCGACCTCGTCCGGAGTTTACGCCCCCGGGACCGGCAGCCCGGGGAGGTAACATCGCCGCGTGAACGGCGAGCGGGTCGTCCTCGTGACGGGCGCTTCGGGCGGCATCGGCCTCGCGAGCGCCCGCGAGGCGGCGCGGCGCGGCCACCGCGTCTACGCCGGGACCCGTCGCCCAGACGCCTTCCCGACGGCCGGGGAAAGGGGTGTCCGGCCGATTCGTCTCGACGTGGCAGAGCCCGGGGCGGCCGCCCGCGCGGTCGCGGAGATCCTCGGGGCGGAAGGGCGGCTCGACGCCCTCGTCAACAACGCCGGCTACGCGCAGTACGGCGCGATCGAGGACGTGTCGCCCGAGCAGTGGCGCCGCCAGTACGAAGTGAACCTCTTCGGCGCGATCGAGGCGATCCGAGCGGTCCTCCCCCCGATGCGGGAGAAGCGGAGCGGCACGATCGTCAACGTCTCATCGGTCGGCGGAAAAGTGGCGATCCCGTTTGCCGCGCCCTACTGCTCCGTCAAGCACGCGCTCGAGTCGGTCTCCGACTCGCTGCGGGTCGAGATCGCTCCGTTCGGCGTCCGCGTCGTCGTGGTCGAGGCCGGTCCGATCGACACGCGGTTCGACGAGCGCGCCCTCGAAGGAGTGCCAGGAGATCCTGCGCCGGCCCGGGCCCTACTCCCCCGTCTACGCCGGGGCGGAGCGGGCCATGAAGGGGGATTTCCAGATGGGGAAGCTCCCGCCCGAGGCCGTGGCGCGCGTCGTCGTGGACGCGATCGAAGCCGCGCACCCGCGGACGCGTTACCGCGTCACGAGCATGGCGCGCCTCCTGATCCCGCTCAAGGCGATCCTCCCCGACCGCTTCCTCGACGCCGCCTTCCGCCGCTCCCTCCGCATCCCCCGCCGGCTGTAGCCCGGGGCCTAGCCGGGGCCAGGTCTGTATTATATGTTAGTTAGTATATAGTACAGACCTGACCCCGGACTGGTCAGCGGGCGCCGGCGGCGGCCGCGATGTAGTCGCGCACTTTCCGCGGCGTGTGGCCGAGGGAGCGCCAGAGCTCCGAGGAGTCGAGCACGTCCCCCTTCTCCGCGACCTGGATGTTCAGGGAGAGAAGCGACGCCGCGACCGGAGCGAAGGGCGCGAGCGCGCCGCGGACGACGCGGAAGACGCCGGTCGGGATCCGCTGGACCCGGAACTTCCGGCCCGTGACCTCCTCGGCCAAGCGCACGACGTCGTTCGGAGCGAGGTCCTCCGGGCCGCCGAACGGCACGTCCCGCCTCACGAACTCGGGCCGCGTCGCGGCTTCGGCCGCCACGCGGGCCACGTCGGGAATCGCCACGAAGCTCACGCGCTTCTCCCCCGACCCGACGACGCGGGCCTTCCCCGCCGCGAAGTCCCACCCGAGGATCGGCGAGAGCCAGATCTCTTGGAAAGCGGGAGGCTGCAGGACGACCCATTCGAGCCCGCTCCCGCGAAGCTCGCGCTCGACCAGCCGCTTGTTCGTGAGGAGCTCGCAGTCGGGAAGGAAGTTCGGCGAGACCGAGACGTACACGAAGCGGCGCACGCCGGCCGACCGCGCGGCCTCGATCAGCGCGAGCTGCCCCCCGCGATCGACGGTCTGGAGGCTGTCGCCCGATGCGCGATGGGAGATCGCCGTGGCCGTCGAGACGACGGCCTCGACGCGGTCGACGGCCGACCGGAGACTCGCCCGGTCCTTCAAGTCGCCCGTGACGAGCGCGACCCCCGCCTTCGCGAGCTCGGCGCTCGCGGGCGACGGTCCGCGCACGAGCGCCCGGACCGGCGCGCCCCGCTCCCGCAGAGCGCGGCAGACCTGCTGCCCCAGAACCCCGGTGGCCCCGACGACGAGGATCACGGCAAACCTCCTGGTGGGGCCGGGCGGACTCGAACCGCCGGCCTAGAGTTTAGGAAACCGGTTTCCTAAACCGCGTGCGCAAGTCCGATTCTTGCCGGGGGCATGCCTCTACGCAGCTCGAAACGGCGCGCGTTCGCTCGGGTGGGATCCGCGCTTCGATTCCATTCGCGACGATGCGCGCTTTCGGCGCATGCGAGTGAGGGTCGACCCGGTGTGCCGGCCGGAATGGTTCTGAATGAGCAGGAGCACAATGAACGAGGCCGACCTGTTCGCGGGCTAGTAGGGCCAATGCGCTTTCCGTCTGCCAAAGCGACGGTTCTTACGCGCCCAAGGATCGCGCGCGGATCTGCCCCTCAGCAGCGGCTCGAGGTTCCGCTCCCGCAGCAGATCGAGGAACTCGCCCTCGAGGAAGCCCCGGCCGTAGGGTTGCTGCGCCAGGTTCATACCTCCGAAGCAGTTGACCTCGAGCAGAACCGGCCCGTTAGCGCAAATGGCAACGTCCCAAGCTTGGCAAAGGTAGCCTGGAAAGAGCTCCGGCGCCTCGCCGCGAACCATCTCCCTGAGCGCCTGCCAGTGCGGTAGCCGGAATCCCGTGAGCTGTCGACCGGTGTCCGGATGGGGCACGTTCACCAGCTGACGATATCCGCGCCCGCTGATCACCCGCTCGATGCGACCTGTAGAAACGTCGATGCTGCCGAGCATGTTGCCGGATTCGCCTTCGTGGAAGCTGTCCACGACCGCGCCTCGCCGGGCGATCTTCCACACCGGCCTGAACATCGTCGGGCCCTTTCGCAACCTCAGCACATGGATGCGGACGCCCGAGATGGAGTCGCCCGCGACGGCAGCGATGTCGCCATGCGGGCGAAGCGCCTCCATGAGGAGGAAACCGAACCCGGTGCGCTCGGTCATGCGCGCGGCAAGCTCCTCGACGCTCACGGCGCGGTCGCCGTCGATCACCGCGCGCTCATTCGCCCATCCTTCGATCTGGAAGTTGTGCCTGCCGGCTCCGCCGTACGACGGCTTGCAGTGGATCGGGAACCTCCGCCATCCGTGCAAGAAGTCGCGCAGTTCGGCGACGTTCGTCAGCTTGCGGAACGCGCCAGGGCGCCGGCGTGGCGCGTAGACCGCGAATATCTCTGGCACGGGCAGTCCGACCGAGCGCGCAATGTGATCGAAGATGAGCTTGTCGTAGTTCAGGATCCTCGAATAGTCGTCGATGAGGATTTCCATGAGGACCCATTGCCCACGATGACCGACGAACGCCGCCCGGTCCTGCGCCGAGAGCCCTGTGAGCCGGTGGACATTGTACCTGCAAAACTCCATCAGGCTGAGGCGGCCAGGGCCGAGCCGGGTGGGCAACCAGTCACGGACAAGCACGGGTACCGCGACGTCGGCGTTGCGGAGTTCGCGGAACAAGTCGCTGAAGGTCGACCGCATCCGCTGGAGACGCGAATAGAGACGCAGGAGGATCCTGGATTGCCGGAGCGTTCTCGATCGCTTGAGACGCCCGAGTATCCTCGAACGCTTGGTCGTCGTCGACCTCACTTCTTCGATCAGCGTCATCGCGCAGGTATTTTCCGCGATCGCACTATTTGGTATTTACTACACACCCGACATCAGAATTTACCACGCCAACTATCGTGCGAAGGTCGTCGAGAGAAACTCCTGTCCTCGGTGCGGCGAATGACGATCAGCTCGGGCCTGGTCGCCAACCAGATCGAAGGCGGCGCCATCGGGCGTCTCCCGAGCGCTCCAGGCGAGCACCCGGGCGCCCCAGGGGGCGCGACCCCAACCACCATCGGACGCTTGTGAACGGCAAGTGGGTAGTTGCGGCACGGCGTTAGAGCGGGCGGGCGCGCCGCGGGCGGTCGTCGAGATGGTTCTCGGCCACTCGCCGGACAGCGTGACGGGCCGCTCCGTCGGGATGACGAACGAGGACTGCGTGCTTTGGCTAAACCGTGCGGCGGCGGTTGATCGACGGAGAGCCGCAGGAGAACGTGCGGCCGATGGTGGCGAAAACGGGTGCCAGAGCGGGTGCCGCGGTTTTGGTGGAGAGAGCAGGGTGACGCAAGCGACTCACCTGATTGGTGGGGCCGGGCGGACTCGAACCGCCGACCTAAGGTTTAGGAAACCTTTGCTCTATCCACCTGAGCTACGGCCCCAGTTTTCCGGAGACTCTAGCCGATCTTCCGTCCCCGACGTATATAGGCGTGGCGGCGTGGCGCGCCGCGGGAGGCACGATGTCGATTCGACGCGCGGCGGTTCCCGTGATTCTCGCCCTCACGATCCTGCCGAGGTCCGCCCCGGGGGCCGACGCCGCGCCCGCAGACGCCAAGGCGCGCGTGGACACGCTCTTCGCCGCCTACGACCGGAGCGACTCTCCGGGCTGCGTCCTCGGCATCTTCCAGGACGGCGGCATCGCTTACGCCCGCGGCTACGGGATGGCGAACCTGGAGCTCGGCGTCGCGAACACCCCGCAGACCGTCTTCGACATCGGCTCTCTCGGAAAGCAGTTCACGGCCTTCTCGGTCCTGCTCCTCGCCCGTGATGGCAAGCTCTCGCTCGACGACGACGTTCGGAAGTACCTCCCCGAGCTTCCCGATTTCGGCAAGAAGGTCACGATCCGGCACCTGCTCCACCACACCGGGGGACTGCGCGACTACATCGGGCTCCTCGGCCTCGAAGGGCACGGGGAGGAGGACCTGACTACGTCGCAGGAGGCGCTCGACGTGCTGGCGCGCCAGAAGGCTCCGATCTTCGCGCCCGGCGAGCGGTACGAGTACAGCAACACCGGCTACTTCCTCCTGAGCTGGGTCGTGAAGCGCACGAGCGGCCAGAGCCTCCGCGAGTTCGCTCAGGAGCGGATCTTCGGGCCTCTCGGAATGTCCCACACGCAATACAACGAGGACCACACGCGGGTCATCCCGAACCGGGCGACGGGATACACCCCCCGCAAGGATGGCGGGTTCTCGATCGAAATGTCCGACTGGGAGCAGAACGGCGACGGCGGCGTGCTGACCTCGGTCGAAGACCTCTTCCTCTGGGACCGCAACTTTGCCGACCCGCGCGTGGGCGACCGGGCGTTGATCGAGGAGATGGAGAAGACCGGCGTCCTGAACGACGGCAAGGCGATCGACTACGCGAAGGGATTGCGGATCGCCTCCTACCGAGGTCTGCGCACCGTCGGCCACACCGGTTCGTGGGCGGGATACCTGGCCTTGCTCTACCGGTTTCCGGAAGCGAAGTTCACGGTGGCGTGTCTCTGCAATCGCACTGGCGTCAATCGCGTCCGATCCATGCGCCAGATCGCCGACATCTATCTGGCGGACCGCCTCCAGCTGCCGGCCGAGGCGTCGGCCGAAGAAGCCGCGCGTGGCCGTCCCGGCGGCGGATCTCTCCCGCTTCGCCGGCGCCTACCGCGACCCGAAGACGGGCGACTTCTGGACGGTCTCGGTCTTCGAACGGCGGGCTCGAGGCCGACGCCGAGGGCCGGAAGACTCCGCTCGAGCCGATCGCGGCCGACCGCTTCGTGCCGAAGGAGGAGGGAAGCCTCGAGGTCCGCTTCGAGACGCGCCCCTCGGGAGGCCGGCCGGCCCTCGTCGCGAGCTGGGAGGGAGAGGGCAGCCAGCGTTTCGAGCCGGTCGAGCCGTGGAAGCCGCCGCCGGCCGTCCTCCCGCAATTCGCGGGGCTCTACACGAGTGACGAGGTGCCGACGTTGCTTCGGTTCGTCGTCGAGAACGGCAAACTCGTCCTGAAGCATCGGATGATGCCGCCGCAGCCCTGGGCCCCGACCGTCGCCGACTCCTTCTCGCTCCGGGGTCGCAACGTCACCTTCACCCGGAGCTCGGCCGGAAAGGTGGACGGATTCCGGCTCTCCTCGTCGGACCTGTCCGGAATCGTGTTCCGAAAGATCGCCGGCTAGCGGGAGGCCCCGTCCGGGACCGACTCGGCCGGCTCGACGCGGCGCGCGGGCTTCGTGGCCGGCACTTCTTCGGGCACGGCCAGATAGAACCCCTGGCCGTAGGGGATCCCGAGGCGCCGGCACTCTTCGAGGTCCTGCGGCGTCTCGATGCCCTCGGCCACGCACACGGCCTCGATCCTCCGCGCCAGGTTGACGAGCATCTCGACGACGTCGCGCTTGATCGTGTCGGTGTGGAGCCCGGTGACGAGCGTGTTGGCGACCTTCAGGAAGTTCGGGCGGAGCTCCGCGATCGACTGGAGCGAGGCGTAGCCCGACCCGGCGTCGTCGATCGCGATCCGGAACCCGAGGCGGCGGAGCTCCTTCAAGGCGTCCCGGAAGACGGGCACGTCGCGGATCGCCGACCGCTCGGTCACCTCGAGGACGACCTTGTCCTTCAGGGCGAAGAGGGCCGGCAGCGACTCCGGCCCCCGGGAGGAGAGCGTCGTGATCGAGTCCGCCTCGACGTTGATGAAGAGGAGCGGCCCCGCGTGCGACTTGTAGCGCGACGCCGACGATCCGATGCAGAGCTGCTCGAGCTCCCACACCGTCTCGTTCTCGCCCGCGAAGGAGAAGAGGAGCTCCGGGCTTTCGAAAGCCGTGTCCAGCGGGCCGCGCGTGAGCGCCTCGTGCCCGAAGAGCTCGAGCGAGGAGAGGCTGAAGATCGGCTGGTACACGGTGCGGATCGACCCGCGCCGCAGGATGTCCTTGAAGGTCTCGCGCAGGATCGCCTGCCGCTCCTCCTCCTTCGTCGAGGCGACGTTGATCGCCTCGCGGAGCGCCCGGTACACCAGCCGCTCGACGCGCATCTGCGGATTCGGGCGGATGACCGAGTGGCCGACGAAGACGCCGATCCGCTTGTGGATCCGATTGCCGAACGATTCGTCGAGCGTTCCGCGCAGCGACTCCTCGACCTGCCGCGCCTTGCGCTGGAGACGCGCGAGCGAGTCGCCGCCCGGCTCGACGGCCGTGAAGACGTAGAAGTCGGAGCCGCCGGCCCGGTTGACGGCGACGAAGTCCTCGCTCGCGAAGACGGTCCCGAGCATGCGGCGCAGCGACCGCCCCGTCTCGCGCAGGAGGCCGTCGAAGACTTCCCACCCGTACGCCTCCTCGATGTGGCTGTACTGCTCGACGTCCACGAAGAGGACGCCCAGGTCCCGGTTGTCGAGCAGCCGGTCGCGCAGGGCGTCGATGATCACCGGCACGGTCGGCAGGCGCGTCACGGGGTCGAAGAGGAGGTTCTTGAAGCGGACGTCCTCGTTCTCGGACGTCACGAAATCGGCCTGCCCGGACGTCGCGCCCGTCGAGGAGCTTCTGGACGGTCTCGAGGAGCTTCCGCCGCGTGAAGGGCTTGGTGATGTACTCGTCGGCGCCCGCCTGCATGCCGGTGATGAGGTCGCGGATCTCGTTCTTGACCGTGAGCATCGCGATCGGGACCTGACGCGTCTCGGGCGCGCTCTTCAAGGTCGTGCAGACTTCCCAGCCCGAGAGCTCCGGCATCATGACGTCCAGCAGGATCAGGTCGGGCCGGATCTCGAGAGCCGTCTCGATGCCGTCCCGTCCGTTGCGGGCGGTGTGCGTGGAGTAGCCAGCGCCGCCCAGAATCGTCTGGACGATCAACAGAATGTCGTCGTCGTCGTCGACGACGAGGATCTTCTCGCCGGCCATCTTGTTTGGGGCTCGCGTTTCCGGAGTCGGCGCCTATTCTAGCATCAGCACCGAGTGGGCCCGGCGCCCGCGCAGTTGCTTCCGGCCGTCGAGGCGGGCGAGCTCGATCAGGAAAGTCAGTCCCACGACTTCGGCTCCGAGCTTCTCCGCGAGCTCGGCCGCGGCCCGCGCCGTCCCGCCGGTCGCGAGCACGTCGTCGGCCACGAGCACGCGCTCCCCCGGAGAGAACGCGTCGAGGTGGGCCTCGAGGCTGTCCCGCCCGTACTCGAGTCCGTAGGTGACGCGCAGGCTCTTGCGCGGGAGCTTCCCCGACTTGCGCGCCGGGACGAGACCCGCGCCGAGCTCGCGCGCGAGCGCCGCGCCGAACAGGAACCCGCGCGCTTCGATCCCGAGGACCTTCGCAACCCGGCTGTCCCGAAACGGCGCCGCCATGGCGCCCACTGCCTCGCCGAACGCGCCGGGATCCGCGAGCAGCGGCGTGATGTCGCGAAACAGGATTCCGGGGGTCGGAAAGTCGGGCACGTCCCGGATGAAGGAGACGAGATCGACGCTCATCGCGTGATATCGAAAGTCTCGAATCCCGTCCAGGAGACGTCGTCGACCCGGAATTCGGCGACTCTCCCCATCCGCGGCCCTTCGCGCAGCCGCTCGAGGTAGCGGCGCACGGCGTCCTCCTCCCCCTCGACGATCGACTCGACGCGCCCGTCCGGCAGGTTGCGCACCCACCCGCGCACGCCGAGCTCCCGCGCCGCGCGCTCGGCGAAGAAGCGGAAGCCGACGCCCTGGACGCGCCCCGACACGGTCGCTCGCCGGGCGATCATGCGCGCGGCCTCCCGAACTTCCCGACGAGCGGGACGAAGACGACCGCCTCGCCGTCCTCCTGCGCGAAGTCGGTCTTGCGGCGCCGGATCACCCGCAGGCGCTGGCCCTCCGACGGCCCGATCGGCGCGACGAGTCTCCCACCCACGGCGAGCTGCGCGAGGAGCGGCTCGGGAACCTCGCTCGTGCCGGCGGTGATCAGGATCCGGTCGTACGGCGCCGCCGCCGGATAGCCGTACGTCCCGTCGAAGGCCTTGACCGACGCGTTGCGGCATCCGATCGCGAGGAGCGCGTGCGCGGCGCGACGCGCCAGCTCGTCGATGCGCTCGAGCGAGTAGACGGCGCGCGCCAGGCGCGCCAGGATCGCCGTCTGGTAACCCGAGCCGCTGCCGATCTCGAGCACCTTGTGGGAACGGTCCACCGCCAGCCGCTGCGTCATCAGGCCGACGACGTACGGCTGCGAGATCGTCTGCTCGAAGCCGATCGGCAGCGAGTGGTCCCCGTAGGCCTTGGCGCGCAGCGGCTCCGGGACGAAGAGATGGCGCGGCACGTCGCGCATCGCCTCGAGGACGCGCGGGTCGTCGACGCCGCGGGGCTCCACGAACCGGGACACCATCTCGCGCCGTTGAGCCAGCTCCCGGGCCGAGCCGGGAGGGAGCGCGGAGGCGGCGGGCATTCGTAAGTCATTGTAAGATCGCCGCTCGCCGAATCAAAGGAAGGAATTCCGGGGCCGCGCCGTTACAATGGCGTTTTGCGCCTGGAGGTGGAAACAGCCTTGACCCAGCAAGACGCAACCGAAGTCGCGCCAACGACCGCCGGGGTCTCGCGCGAGGAGCTGAAGAAGTGGTACGCGCTCATGCACCTCGCCCGGGTCCTCGATGACCGGGCCCCCAACTATCTGAAGCAGGGGCTCGGCTGGAGCTACCACGCCCCCTGCGCCGGACACGACGCCATCCAGCTCGCGCTCGGCATGACCTTCCGCCCCGGACGGGACTATCTCTTTCCTTACTACAGGGACCTGACGACCTGTGTCGCCGCCGGGCTGACGGCCGAAGAGATCCTCCTGAACGGGATGTCGAAGGCGACCGACGTGGCTTCGGGCGGGCGCCACATGTCGAACCACTTCGCGAAGTCCGAGATCGGCATCCAGAACGTCTCCTCCTGCGTCTCGAACCACGCGCAGCACGCGGCCGGACTCGCGCGCGCGATCAAGACCTACGGGAAGGACTCGATCGTCTTCTGCTCGATCGGCGAGTCCTCGATGTCCGAGGGCTACTTCTACGAAGCGGTCAACGGGGCTTCGCGGGAGAAGCTGCCGGTCGTCTTCGTCGTGCAGGACAACGGCTACGGCATCTCGGTGCCGAAGTCGGACCAGACGGCCAACGAGCTCGCGAGCGACAACTTCTCCGGCCTGAAGAACGTCCGCATCATCCACTGCGACGGCTTGGACGTCCTCGACTCCTTCCGCGCGATGCGGGAAGCGGTCGCGTACGTGCGCTCGGGCGCCGGTTGTGTCCTCGTGCACGCCGTCGTCGTTCGGATCCACTCGCATTCGAACTCGGACCGCCACGAGCTCTACCGATCGCCGGAGGAGCTCGCGGCGGCGCGCGCGGCCGACCCGCTCCCCCGCTTCCGGCGGTTGCTCCTCGAGAGCGGCAACGTGACCGAGGCGGAGCTCTCGGCGATCGAGCAGCAGAACCTCCAGGACTACGAGGAGGCCGCCGACCGCGCGAAAGTCGCGCCGGAACCGGATCCCGCCTCGATCTTCGAGTACGTCGTCCCCGAGCCCTGGACGTCGGATCGCTGGAAGGACGGCCTGCCCGACGGCTCGGGCGAGCCCCTCACGATGGTGCAGGCCATCAACCTCACCCTGAAGGAGGAGTTCCGGAAGAACCCCCACACCTACATCTGGGGGCAGGACGTCGCCTACCGGGACAAGGGGGGCGTCTTCAACGTCACCAAGGGGATGCAGCAGGAGTTCGGGCCGCAGCGCGTCTTCAACGGCCCGATCGCCGAGGACTTCATCACCGGCACGGCCGACGGCTTCTCGCGCCTTTCCGGCGACATCCGCGTCGTCGTCGAAGGCGCCGAGTTCGCCGACTACTTCTGGCCCGCGGCCGAGCAGATGGTCGAGATGTCCCACGAATACTGGCGCACGCGCGGCAAGTTCGTCCCGAACGTCACGATCCGCATCGCTTCGGGCGGGTACATCGGCGGCGGCCTCTATCACTCGCAGAACATCGAGGGCTGGCTGACGACGCTCCCGGGCATCCGGATCGTCGTGCCGGCCTTCGCCGACGACGCGGCGGGGCTGCTCCGCACCGCGATCCGCTCGCGCGGAATTACGCTCTACCTCGAGCCGAAGTTCCTCTACAACAACCCGGTAGCGCGCGTCGCCGTGCCGGCGGAATTTGCGGTCCCGTTCGGAAAGGCGCGCACGCGGCGCGAGGGGAAGGACCTGACGATCGCGGCCTACGGGACGCCCGTCCACTTCGCGCTCGAGGCGGCCGCGGAGCTCGAGAAGGAGGGTCGGTCGGTCGAGGTGATCGACCTGCGTTCCCTCGTCCCGCTCGACCTCGAGGCGGTCGCCGCGTCGGTCAAGAAGACGAGCCGCATGCTCTTCGCGCACGAGGACAAGGTCCACGGCGGGTTCGGCGGGGAAGTCGTCTCCCAGATCCAGGAGGCGGTCTTCCCCTGGCTCGACGCGCCCATCGGACGGGTCGGCTCGAAGTTCACGCCGGTCGGCTTCAGCCGGATCCTCGAGCGGGCGGTCCTGCCGAACGCCGAGAAGGTCCTCGAGGCGGCGAAGAAGGTGCTCCAGTACTGACCGCCCCGGCCCTCTTCGTCTCGCACGGCGCCCCCACGGCGGCGCTCGAGAACAACGCCTGGACCCGGTCGCTCACAGATTTCGGCCGGCGGCACCGGCCCTCGGCGATCGCCGTCGTTTCGGCGCACTGGGAGGAACGGCAGCCCGTCCGGGTCTCCTCGAGCGAGCGCAACGAGACGCTGCACGACTTCCGCGGGTTCCCCTCGGAGCTCTACGCGATCTGTTATCCCGCGCCGGGCGACCCCTGGCTAGCCGCCAACATCGCCTCCCGGCTCGAGAAGGCGGGGATTCCGGCGCAGACCGAGGCGGGGCGTCCCCTCGACCACGGCGCCTGGGTTCCGCTGCGGTTCCTCGTCCCGGACGCCGGTGTGCCCGTCGTCGAGATCGCGCTTCCACGGCCGCGCCACCCGGCGCTCGTGGCCGGGATCGGCGCGGCCCTGGCGCCTCTGCGCGACGACGGGGTGCTCCTCGTCGGGAGCGGCGGCGGCGTCCACAACCTCGCGCGCATCTCGCTCGACGCCCGCGGCGCGCCCCCGGCGGCGTGGGCCCGGGAGTTCGACGAATGGCTCGCGGCCAGCGTCGGCGAGCGGGACCTCCCGGCCCTCCTCGCCTGGCGGGAGAAGGCCCCGGGAGCGTCCCTCGCGCATCCGACCCCGGAGCATCTCGATCCCCTCCTCTTCGTCGCCGGCGCCCGGCGCGACGCGGATCGAGTCGAGGTCCTCTACGAAGGGATCGAGTACGGGACGCTGTCCATGCGGACGTTCGCGTACCGTTAGGCAGCGCACAGAGACCGTCTGTGTAGGGGCGGCCCTTGTGGCCGCCCGGCGTCGCAACGACCACCACGGCAACTTCTGCGCGGGCTGTGCAGGGGCGGCCCTTGTGGCCGCCCGGCGCTGCAATGACCTCCACGGCAACTTCTACGCGGGCGGGGACGAGCCCCGCCCCTACACAGAGAAGCCGAGCCCTCTCGGCCGCCCGGCGTCGCAACGACCACCACGGCAACTTCAGCGCGGGCTGTGTAGGGGCGGCCCTTGTGGCCGCCCGGCGCTGCAATGACCTCCACGGCAACTTCTACGCGGGCGGGGACGAGCCCCGCCCCTACACAGAGAAGCCGAGCCCTCTCGGCCGCCCGGCGTCGCAACGACCACCACGGCAACTTCTGCGCGGGCGGGGACGAGCCCCGCCCCTGCACTCGGACCGGTCTTCAGACCCCTCTAGCGATCTCCTTCAGGATGTCGATCGCCCGATAGTCCGTCAGGTCGAGGTGAAGCGGCGTCACCGAGATGTGCTTCTCCGCGACGGCGGCGATGTCGGTCCCGTCGGCGAGCTCGCCCGTCGGCGGCGCGGAGCCGATCCAGTAGTAGGGCCGTCCCCTCGGGTCGAGCTTCTCGACGACGACCTCGCCGTACCGGCGCTTGCCGAGCGGTGCGACCCGCACCCCTTTCGGCGCGCCGGCCGGCACGTTTACGTTCAAGAGCGTGCCGGCGGGAAGCCCCCGCTCGAGGAGCCGGCGGGCCAGGCGCGCGGCGAACCCCGCCGCGGCGTCGAACGTGAAGCCCGTCTCGATCTCCTGCGAGATCGCGACCGACGGAACGCCGATCAGCGTCCCCTCGAACGCCGCCGAGACGGTGCCCGAATAGGTGACGTCGTCCCCCAGGTTCAGGCCCAGGTTGATGCCGGAGAAGAGGAGCTGCGGCCGCGCCTCCTTCATCAGGTGCAGGATCCCCCAGTTGACGCAGTCCGTCGGCGTGCCGTCCACCGACCAGCGGTTCTCGCCGACGAGCTTCGCGCGTAGCGGGCTGTGGAGCGTCAGGGAGTGGCCGGCGGCGCTGCGCTCCTGGTCGGGCGCGACGGTGACGACGTCCCCGACCTCGCCCAGGGCCGCCGCCAGCCGCTCGATCCCCTCCGAGAAGACGCCGTCGTCGTTGGTGACGAAGATCCGAGGGCGGGTCACGCGATCGGCGGAGGCGGCGCGGCGGGCGGCCGGCTCTCTTCGGGCGGCGGCATGACGAACATGAGGACGATGTAGGCCAGGATCCCGGGAAAGGCCGCCGACAGGATCGAGATCAGAACGTACGCGATCCGCACGACCGTCGGATCCATGGCGAAGTACTCCGCCAGGCCTCCGCAGACCCCGGCGATCATCTTGTGCTTCGCCGACCGCGTGAGGCGTTTGGCGGGAGGCGTGCTCATGACGCTCCTCCTTCGTAGACGACCCGGTTCTTCTCCGTTTCGGCGATCGCGACGCGCACGAGCCGCGCCGGTTGAACGCGCGGCTCGAGCTCGCGCCAGATGCCGACCGCGATGTTCTCGGCGGTCGGGTTCACGCCGGAGAGGAAGTCGACGTCGAAGTTCAGGTGCCGGCGGTCGAGGCGCGCGATGACGTGCTCCTGGACCAGCTTCTTCAGCCGCACGAAATCCATCACCCAGCCGGTCTCCGGGTCGATCTCTCCTTCGACCGTCACCTCGAGGCCGTAGGTGTGCCCGTGGCCGCTCGGGTTGTTGCACTTGTCGAAGACGCGGCGGTTCCTCTCCGCGTCCCAGTCGTCCCGATGGAGCCGGTGCCCGGCGGAAAAGTGCGAAGCGGAGACGAGGCGGACTCTCACGCTCCGATTATGAGACGAATCGGCCGGGCGCGTCACGGGGACCGCCGCAGACGGCCGGCTCCGCCAGGGCCCGCTCCATTCGGATGACGGGGAGTGAAGAGCCGTCCGGCATCGGCAGCGCCAGCGGCTCGCGCTCCTCGAAGCCGAACGCCCGGTAGAAGGGGACGCCCGGAAGCGTCGCGGCGAGCTCGGCCCGGCGGAATCCCGCGTCCCGAGCTGCCTCGAGGCACGCGCGCAGGATCGCGGAGCCGACGCCGCGCCGCGCGAAATCCGGGTGGACGAAGAACGCGCGGATGCGCGCCGCGTCCCGCGCCGGGTCGAGCGCCGGATCCTCGGCCCGGCCCTTCGTCTGGTCGCCGCCGTAGAGCGAGCGCCGCCGGCTCCAACCGCCGCATCCCGCGAGCTCTCCCTCCTCCTCGACGACGAAGTAGGTCCGGTCGGAGATGAGAAGCGTGTCGGGGCCGAAGAGGTACCGGATCGCCGCCTCGGTCTGCGCTTCGGTGTAGAAGCCGCGCGAGAGCTCGCGGGCCGAGAGCGGGATCAGCTCGGTCAGCGCCGGAACGTCTCCGATCGTCGCCAGGCGGGGGGTCGGCGGCGCGCTCCGGCTCATCGCTTCAGACGCGGTCGAAGAGGACCTTCCGGGGATCGCCGTCGGAGAGGTGCGCGTAGTACGTCTCGACCGTGACGCCCGGGAACATCTCGTGCAGCTGCGACGCGGCCCGCTTCAAGTCGCCGATCTGGCGCTCCTTCAAGTCGATCCGGATGGGCCCGATCTTCCGCGCGCGGTACCAGGCGCAGTCCTGGTGCGCGATCGCGACGATCCGGTGGGTTCCGTGATCCGCGACGAGCGCTTCGAGCCTCCTCCGAAAGAAACTGAAGTCCTTCGGCACGTATTCGAGGAGCGTGAGCGGCTCGATCCCCCCCGGCACGGCGAGGAAATCGGAGTTGGGCCCGGCGCCGAGCTCCCGGATGGCGAAGTCCTGGAAGTGCGGCCGCCACCGGCCGTCCACGCAAGAGATGATGACGGTATCGGGGCGCTTCGGATCCCAGGGGATCGGGCTCTCGTACACCTCGAGCTCGCCGCCGCCGGCCTACGCCTTGCCGGTCTTCTTTTCGGACTCCACGGCCGCCGCCTCGGTCTTGGCCTGGACGAGACGGGCCACGTCGATGCCGAACTGGTCCTTGAGCATCGCGAGCATCGCCGTCATGCCGCCGCCGACGGTCCCCATCACTTTCCCGATCCCGCCCGAGCCGGCCGAGCCGTTGCCCATTTCGATGATGTTGATCTTGTCGATGCCGGCGAGCTGGGTGGCGAAGGCCTGCGCGAGCTCCGGCATCTTCTCGACGATCATGTTCAGGACGGCCGCCTCGTTGAACTGCTTCCAGGCCTCGGCCTTCTTCTGGAGCCCCTCGGCCTCCGCGAGGAGCTTCTTCTTGACGACCTCCGCCTCCGCCTCGCCGACCGCGAGGACCTTCGCGGCCTCGGCGCGCCCGACCTTCTCGATCTTCGCCGCCTCGCCCGCGCCCTCGAACTCGAGCTGCTTCTGGGTCGCCTCGGCTCGGATGATCGTCGCCTGCTTCTCCCCTTCGGCGCGCAGGATCGTCGCCTGCCGCTCGGCCTCGGCGGGCCGGACGACCGTCGCCAGCAGTTCCTTCTCCTTGCGGGCCGCCTCCTGCTCCTGGACCAGCGACCTCCTGCTGCTTGCGGACCTGGTCGATGCGGACTTCCTGCTCGGTCACGCGCTGGCGCGCGGTCGCGGTCGCGAGCGGGCCGGCCTGCTGCGCCTCGGCCTGCTTGGCCTGGACGGCGGCGTCGAACTCGGCCTGCCGCGATCTCCTTGTCGCGCAGCGACGCGCGATCGTGACGTCGGCCTCGTAGCGCTTCGTCTTCCCCTCCTGGTCCGCGTTCGCCGACTGGATCATCGCGTCGCGCTGCGCGAGCGCCTCGCCGATGACCGCGTCGCGCTTGACCTCGGCCGTCCGCTTCTTGCCGAGGGCGTCCAGGTAGCCCTGCTCGTCGCTGATCTGCTGGATGGTCAGGATGTCGATGTTGACGCCCATCTTCTTCAGATCGACTGCCGCCTCGTCCGTCATCTTCTGCGCGAAGGCCTGGCGGTCGGCGTTGATCTCCTCGACGGTCAGCGTGCCGAGGATCGCGCGCAGGTGACCTTCGAGCGTCTGGAAGATGACGCCCTTGATCTGCTCGGTCGTCATCCCGAGGAACCGCTCGGCGGCGGAGCGCAGCGAGACGTCGTCGCCGGCGATCTTGACGTTGGCGACCGCCTCGACGGTGACGGGCACGCCCTCCTTGGTGTAGGCCCGCTGGATCTTCAGCGGAATCGAGATGATGTTGAGCGAGAGGTAGGCGACCTGCTCGATCACCGGGACGCGGAGCGCCGCGCCGCCCCGCACGATGCGGAACCCGACTTTCGCGCGGCCCCCCTTGTCGTCGACGATCGTGTGCTTGCGGCCGTAGAAGATCGCGACCTCGAGGGCGGGACCTTGATGTAGTTGCGCGCGAAGAGCGCCATCGCGGCGATCAGGCCCACGAGCCCGAGGACGACCGCGAGGACGACGGTGGCGGCGGGCAGGCCTCCGAGGATCTGGCTCATGGAACCCTCCTTAGCGTTTCGCGCCGGAACCGCGCGGGCGCTCGACGAGGACCGAATCGCCCCGCAGCGCGGTGATGACGACTTCCGTTCCCGGCGCGATCGGGCGGCCGTCCGCCGGCCGGGCGATGTGCATCGAGCGCTCGCCCGCGACCGTCACGGTGACCTGGCCGACGCCGCGCTCCGGGATGCCGATCGTCACCTCGGCCGTCTGGCCGACGAGGCTCGACATCCGGACCTCGCTCGACGCCTGCTGCGAGTAGAGCAGGCGCGCGAACTGGTAGACGACGCTCGCCAGGAGGACACCCGAGACGACTCCGATGCCCGTCGAAACCGGATGCGAGAGGTTGTAGTAGCGGGCGAGGACGCCGCCGACGCCGAAGGCCGTCAGGAACGAGGCGATGATGCGGGCGCTGTAGATGCTGGGCCCGCCCCCGCCGTCGTGGCCGATGTCCGCGTGGCCGACGTCCGTCTCGGCGTGGATCTCGTGATCGCCGCCGAAGATCTCGCCGACGAAGAGCATGATGAGGAGGAAGAGGAGCCCGAAGGCGCCGATCGCCGCGTAGAGGAGCATGGAGTCTGGCTTCCCCCCGTTTACCCGAGGGCTTCCCGGGCCGTTCTCGGAGTGGAAAGACGCTATATCCACCTCCGGGGCCTGTCAACGAGGCGGGCGGCGCAGCGGACCGGGGTGATAGGCTCGTCCCTGCGAGGTGTGCTATGGCTCTCCGCGCCGGTCTCGCCGCCTTCCTGCTTTCCGCCGGTCTGATCGCGCAGGAGACCCCTCCCGATCTCTACCGAATCGACCTCGTGTTCAACGGGCTGGCGTTCGCGTTTGACGAGCCGAAGCTCCAGGGAGAGACCTACCTCTTCCACGGGTGGCCGGACGGGGCGTTGACGCGCGTGAAGAAGGTGAACGTCCGGGGTATCACTCCCTGGACCCGGTCTCCGGTGAACCAGGTCGCGTACCGGATCGATATCGTCCCCGACGGGCACGTCCTCGCGCGCGACGAGCCGACGCTCAAGGGATCGACGTACGTCTTTCGCACCTCCCGCGACGGCACCGTCATGAGCGTGAAGCAAGTCGACGTCCGAAAGATCACGCGGCTGACCGGATCGCAGGCGTTCCGCGAGGAGAAGGCGACGCGCGGCGAGGTCGCGATCGGAAATCTCGCCATGCAGGGCGGGAGCTCGCAGGCCGGCCCGACCAACCTGAACGCCGCGGGACGCGCCGGCGCCCCCGGGCCGAGCAACTGGGTCTACGACGGAGCCCCCGGCGTGACCACCGCCTGGGCGCCCGCGAGCGCGACCGTCGCGAGCCCCGGCGACGTGCCGCGCGCCGCGCCGCAGTGATTGTCGGTCCTATCGGAAACGGCTAACGATTTGGTCGGGACGCCGGGATTCGGACCCGGCCAGGGCGTCGGAGTCCACCACAGTCCATCGTACATCTCCCTCAGGCTACTGCAAGAAGCCGAGAACCCCGACTCCCCCCACTGAGGCGAATTGCGGCGGTCTCCGACACCCAATCGGGCACCTCATTGGGCACCGCCGCGATCGTCCCTCATGTCCGGGTGCGGGTTGATGAGCTGCCGCAGCGCCGCCTGCGACAGGACGTAGACCTCACAGTTCGTTCGGGCGATCACCGTCGCGGCCGCGTGGCCGCCGGTCAGGTGGCTGACCTCTACTGCCCGGACTGTGGATCACGAGCGTTTTCGGCCGTCTCCCCGGACTCGTCGACCACCTCGGCCTTGACCACGAAGACCGGAACATCCAGGTCGCCAGTCTGGGCGAGCGTCTCTCGACCGCCTGCTCGCGAAGTAGCCCACGGCGCGCGCCCGAGGCCGAGGACCGGCTCGCCGTTTCCCATAGAATGGAGGAACGTGAGTAGGCTCGCCGGTTTGACGCGGCTTCGAGCGATGCAGCCGCTAGTGAGAACCACAGAGGTCTCAGCGAGCCGTCCCCCAGGAGGCGCTCTCGCAGGCTCCTGTGCCTAAGCTTCGTATCGGCGTCATCGATCTGGTCACCAAAGGGCCGACCCGCGCCCTGTACGCACGCGTCATGAACGCGAATCTCGCCAGCATCATGCCTCAGGTCGTCGCGGTGTGGTGCGAAGCGGAAGGGCACGAGGTCACCTTCGTTTGCTACACCGGTCTCGAGAACCTGGTCGACGTGCTACCGGACCAGGTCGATCTCATCTTCATCGGCGCGTTTACGGAGGCTGCCCTCCTCGCCTACGCGCTCTCCAACTTGTTCCGATCGAAGGGAGCCGTCACGGTCCTGGGCGGTCCTCACGCCCGCTGCTACCCGGAGGACGCCCGGAAGTACTTCGATTATGTCCTCGGCTTTACCGACCAGGCTGTGATCCGCGAGCTGCTGCAGGATTGCTCGCCGCGCCGGCCGATCGGTGTGCACCTTGCGGCGAAGCGGCAGCCCGCGGCGCTCCCCGGCGTGCGCGAACGTTGGAAGTTCATCGAAGCGACGCTCCAGAAGGCCCCATTCTTCAAGATCGTGCCGATGCTCGGCAGTCTGGGGTGTCCCTATACTTGCAGCTTCTGCATCGATTCGGTCGTCCCGTATCAGCCACTCGACTTCGATGTTCTCTCCGATGACCTGCGGTTCCTCGCGAGAACGCTGAAGCGGCCACGGGTCGGCTGGCACGACCCGAACTTTGGGGTTCGATTCGACGACTACTTGGACGCGATTGACGCGGCGGTGCCGCCTAACCGGATCGATTTCATCGCGGAAAGCAGCCTGTCTCTCCTGTCAGAGCCGCATCTGAAGCGGCTCAGGCGCAGCGGATTCAAGGTCCTGCTGCCCGGCGTCGAATCGTGGTACGAGCTCGGCAACAAGTCCAGGACTGGCCAACTCAAGGGAATGGACAAAGTCCGCCAGGTCTCCGAGCACGTCAACCTGATCTTGAAATATGTCCCCTACGTGCAGACCAACTTCGTGCTCGGGCTCGACTCGGACGACGGGGCGGAACCGTTCGAACTGACGAAACGCTTCGTGGACATGACTCCCGGGGCGTTCCCCGGTTATTCGCTTCTGTCCGCGTTCGGGAGGGCAGCGCCCTTGAACCTCCAATACCAGCGGGCCAATCGCGTGCTTCCATTCCCGTTCCACTTCCTCGACAACAACCGCGCCATGAACGTGAGGCCAAAGAACTACTCCTGGCGTGACTTCTACGACCATGTCATCGGTCTGACCAAGCACACGTTCTCGGGACGCGCCATCGTGAATCGTTTCCGAGCGACCAGGATGATGATCCCGCGCTGGATGAACGTGGTCCGGGCGGTCTCGTCGGAAGGCTTTGGCAGACTCGCGTACTACCGGGAAGTGCTGCGGCGGCTCGACGCCGACAAAGACGTCCAGCGCTATTTCGCCCAGGAGACGACCAAGCTCCCCGCTTTCTACATCGACCAGGTGCGCAAAGACCTCGGGACGCTGTGGAAGTGGCTCCCGGCTGGCGCCCTGGATCACGACAGCCACGCCTATCGAAAGTCGGAGGAGGGGCAATCGCCGTGATGAAGATTCAACCGAGCCGGGCTCGGGGAGGCGAAACCCCCGACTCGTCATCCGCATTCATTCAGGCGGACTCGGTTAGGCTCGCGTCTCACCTTCTCGCCTTTCGAACCATTCCTTTACACGACGGATACCTTCGTCGGCAGTGAGTTCAGACGAACCCAGCACAAACTGCTCTAGTGGTGCCAATGCACGAAGCTCATTCGCGGTCATCGATTTGCCATCCAATAACTTGTCAACGGCTACGGATTCGGCGCGGAAGCGGGCCTCAATTTTGGCGACGATATCTTCCGGAGACAACACGTAGAACTCGCGCTGGAACCGGGGGTTCGGCAAGTCGGCCAGCTGCGTCGTCCGCACGATGCTGTCAAGGCCAACCTCCTGTATGAACTGGACCAACTCGGGTGACCCGCGCAGGATTCCACCGCGAAAGTCCTTAGGATGCTCGAATCTGTTGACCATCGGTACTACCTGGATCACGGAGAGCCCGCGATGGACTAGGAAGTGAACAAGGCAGGGCTCAGTTTCCATGGCTGACCGCCTACGCGGAAGCTCGCGAGCCTAACTGGCCGTGCACCACCGGCGAGCGATCAAGCGAAACGCGGGAGCGGGTCCGGTCTTTCGACGTGGTGGATCGGACGCACCTCGTGCAGTTCTTCGGCCTCGTTTGGCCAGCCGGGCTCGTGGCGTTGCCCCGGAGAGTGCGAGGATGCGCTCGCTCGGCGCGACGGCCTCCATGTCTTGCCTCCACGTGCAGATGATCCTACCGCCGGGCCGGCGGGCGCCCGGCGAGGGCGACGGAGTCTGCCGCGCAGGCCGGCAAGGCGTTCGGCCTCAGGCCGACCTACGAGGAGAAGGCGAAAGAGCTCCCGCACAGCCGCGCCCGGGGGGAAGCCACTACGGGTCGAGGACCTTAGGCTTCGAGTCCTTGACGTCGGCGTCGATTAGGACCTTGTGCCCCGGCTTCATCTCTCCGGTCTTTTGACGGGCGAGCTCAGGCGAAATGCCCTGCTCCTTGATGAGATAGGTCGCGACATCCTCCGCGCTGATGAAGTCTTTTTTCTTCTTGCCGTCCACCCAGACCGCGAACGGCAAGCGCAGCCCACTCGCCCCCGTGGCCAAGACGATCTTCTTCCCGCTCATGTCCGCTCCTTCGTCACACGTCCCCTTTTCTCGCTGCGGCTGAGACGAAACGGTCGCGGCGGGGTCTCCGCCGAGGTTCGCGGAGCGCTAGGCAGTTTACCAATGCGCCGCAGGGCCCAGCTTGGCAAGCCGACAGTGAGACGTCCCGGTGGACGGTACTCTCCGCCGAGCAGGACCCCGCTGCTGGCGGGTTACCGCGATGCGGTGCTCAAAGGCCTGAATCCTCGGAAACAGCGATGGTTACTGGCAGGTTGGAATTCGGAAGTGTTTGTTTGGTCGGGACGCCGGGATTCGAACCCGGGACCCCCTGAACCCCATTCAGGTACGCTACCAGACTGCGCCACGTCCCGACCGGAGCGGGCATTTGAGCAGGCCCTGCGGGCCGTGTCAAATCCAGGCGTTCGGTTCAGTCGGGAAGGTGCAGCTGCCATTCCTCGTCGCCTGAACCTCGTTCGTGCCGGGGAATCGCTGTCCACTTTCCTCGCCGGACGACGCCACTACAGAAGAGAGACCCTAGGTCGGCAGCCCGCCGGCCAAGGGCCCTCGAAAGCCGGAGGTGGCGCCGTGAAGAGAACGTTTTCCGCCCTTTTCCTTTTCGCGAGCGTCATGGGCTCTCGGAGCCTCGCCGAAGGCTCCTCCAGGTTGCCCGGGTGGGTGTTCCCGGGAGAGTACGAGAGTCACCAGGCCATGTGGATGCTGTGGCCGACGTTCGAATACAAAGCGGGCTTTCCGTCCACCGAGCCGATCGCCGACATGATCCGCGCCGTGCGCGGTCACGTGCAGGTCAACCTCGCCGTGCAGGACGCCGCGGACGAGGCGGACGCCCGAAGCATTCTGGCAGCCCGCGGAACGCCGCTCGAGCACGTTCACTTCTTTCACATCGAGCACGGCGACATCTGGGCCCGGGACATGGGGCCGCAGTTCACGCGGGACTCTGCCGGCAACCTGCGCGTCAACGACTGGAACTTCAACATGTGGGGATACGAGGAGCCGGAAAGCGACCTCAGCAGCCTCGAGGAGCCCGTCGACCGCACGGTGGCCGACCTCATCGGCGTCCCCGTCCTCGACGCCCGGCCCGGCCCCCAGTCCGGCGTCCGCATGATCCACGAAGGCGGCAGCGCCTCGCACAACGGCCGCGGAACGATGATCGCCGTCGAGTCGGTCGTGATCCAGCGCAACCTGGGGCCGAACCGGTTCTGCGGCGGACAGGCTCCGGTGACGGACTACGAGCAGCCGAACACCTACGCGCCGAACCCGGACTGGCCCGCCTGCCAGGTCCTCGTGGAGAGAGAGTATCGGCGGATGCTCGGCGTCCGGAAGGTCATCTGGATCCCGACCGGCGTCATCGAGGACAACGGGACCTTCCGAGGCCGGCTCGCGACGCATATTCAGGTGCCGAGCTTCAACGGCATCGACATCCCGCACACCGGCGTGTACACGCTGTTCACGACCAACGGACACCCCGACGAGGTCGTCCGATTCGTGGGCCCCGCGAAGGTCGTGCTGGCTCAGGAGACCCTGCCGGACGCTCCCGCCGCCACAGAGGTCGAGCAACTGCTGCACTGGCTTCGGGAGCAGAACCATCAGCGGCTCGAGAGGGTCTACGACATCCTCTCGGCGGCGACGACGGAGTCGGGCGAACCGATCGAGATCGTCCGAATCCCGACGCCGGAGCTGACACTGGACGTGTTTCAGCCGGGAGACGGGCAGCACGACTACTTCTCGGCTTACGACCGCTGGGAGGACGGCTCGACGCTGCCGGAGGTCATGCTGGCCGTCTGGCCCGCAAGCTACGTGAACTACGCGCCGACCAACGACCTCGTCCTCGTCCCCCGTTTCTGGAAGCCCGGCCGCTCGCTGGCGAGCTGGAGGAGGGACCGCGAGGCGCGGAGGATTCTGGGGAGCCTCTTTCCGGGACGCGACATCGCCCAGGTTCACATCGAAAATGTGGTCCGGGGCGGCGGCGGGATGAACTGCATCACGCAGCAGCAGCCGGCGAGCGAGAAGTTCGTCCGGCGGTGCGGCTGGGCGAAGGTCAAGGTGGATGCGCAGCCGGCCGCCCTCTACGCCCACTGGAATGGACACGCCACGCTCGGCCTGGTCCCTCGGCTGACCCGCCACGGTGACGACGTCTACCTGGAAAGGCTCTTCTCCTCGGAACGGCGCGTGCGCGTTCGGGTCGCGGGCGGCGGATGGCTCGACGGCGAAGTCGGCTGGGTCGACGAAGACGACATCGAGAGCGCCGGCGAAAGGTGCCCGTCGGTCTATTCACCGAACTGAACGGGACAGGCGACGAGCCCTTCGAGGGCCGTCACGACCTGACTGGAGGATCGATCGATGAGTTCTGCCCTGACTGACAGCGCGAGAGCCGATCTGCAAACAAGCCGAGGCCGATACTGGGGCTATCACCTGATTCTCGATTGCCGCGGGGGCGACCTGAATGCCGTCCGCGACCGCCGGACGATACTCGCCTGGGTGCGCCAGCTGGTCGAGCGAATTGACATGCGGGCCTACGGCGAGCCCGTGTGCGAGCATTTCGCCGCCCACGACCCCGATGCGGCCGGCTACTCACTCGTCCAGTTGATCGAGACCAGCTCGATCACGGGCCATTTCGTCGACCGCAGCGGCGATGCCTACATCGACGTCTTCAGCTGCAAGTACTTCGACCTCGAAACGGCACGATCCCTCGTCGACGAGTATTTCCGGCCGGTTGCAGTCCGCGTGACCTATCTGACACGTCAGGCCTGACGATGAGCCTGCTTCTCTCCGTGGTCGCCGCGGGCGCCTATACGGTGGGAGGGTTCTTCATGAGGAAGTCGGAAGGCTTCGCCTATGCCCTGCCCGGCGCGATGGTGTTCGGCTGCTTCGGCGTGGGAGCCGCGCTGCAAACTCTGGCCATGAGGCGTTCCGAGCTCAGCATCAACTACTTCCTGGTGCTGGGACTGGAGGCTGCGCTCGCCTTGCTGTTGAGCATCGCGTGGCTGGGAGAAGCGATGTCGCCGCGCAAGGTGGCGGGGCTGGCACTGATCCTGGGGGGGATCATGGCTCTACGGCTGGAAACCAGGCCGAAGACCCCGGCCTCGGCAGGAGCCCGGGGCGCGCACGCTCAGGCGTCCCTTCCCGGACCAGCGCCGGGCGAAGCGGCGCTCCATCGAGCCGCACCCCCCGCCCGGGTCACGCGTTCTCCGGCGCCCTACTTCCATCGCTGTCAGAACACGAGCCACGCTCCCTGCCGGTAGCTGGCTCCTTACGATGTATCGCGACGAGCCCTCTGTTTGCCAACGGCCGATGCGGCCGCGTCGTACGGCTCCATCGCTCCGGACGCGACGAAGAGCTGCTCGGAGACGGGCAACTGCTATTCGATCTCGATCTCCGATCCCGCGACGCGGCCCGCACCGCATTGGGACGCGACGTTCACCGAGACGGTCGATCCGGGGAGCATGCCGAAGGTCTGGACGCTGCACCTGGGAGAGAGCTTCCCGGATGTTCCCCGGTCGCAGTCCTTCTACAGGAAGATCGAGACCATCTTCCCCAAAGGAATCACGGTCGGGTGCTCGCCCACGAAATACTGCCCCGCGCAGAAGGTGCCGCGCTCCCACATGTCGATCTTCGTCGCTCGCGCCCTCGGGAGAGGTGCGGGCCTGCCGGCGGCCGGCCTCGTGGAGGGAGCGTCCTACGACTGCATCGCCGGAGGGACGTCACTCTTCACCGACGTCCCACCCGAATCGATCTCCTGCAAGGCCTTCATTTCATCGCCGCGCGCAACGTCACCGCCGGGTGCGCCCCGTCACTCTTCTGCCCCGGTCCCAACGTGACGCGCGCGGAGATGGCCGTCTTCATGGCAAAGGGAATGGTCGCGCCGGGCGGCGGCGAGGCAGTGCCGGAAACCTACGGGCCGGATCCGGTGACCGGGCTCTCCTAATATTGCGATCCCGTTTCGCCGAGCCTCCACTTCAACGACGTGTCCGCCTCGGACTCCTCTTGCAAGCGCGCCACTTCCTGTGGGCCCGCGGCGTCATCGACGGATGCTCGGCCAGTGAATACTGCCCCTCTCCGACGTGACGAGGGACGAGATGGCGAAGTTCCTATCTAACGCGTTCAACCTGGAGCTGTACGGACCGGAGATGGGGACGCTAGACCGCCGGCGTTCTCACTGACGCGAGAGCGCGCGACACCGCGGAGCGGGCGGCCCCGGACCTCACGGACGGGAGACGAGTCTTTCGATGGCTAAGACAGCCTCCCGATCGGCGAGACCCCAGGCCCGGTAGGTAGGCAAGCACTCCCGGAGTCGTTGCCAGTCCTCGGCCCGCCCGCCCTGGAGCACGCGGGC
Source organism: uncultured Acidobacteriota bacterium (assembly GCA_963707935.1). Taxonomy (GTDB): domain Bacteria; phylum Acidobacteriota; class Thermoanaerobaculia; order UBA5066; family Gp7-AA6; genus DATBFU01. The sequence continues at coordinate 1,180,617 of CAVPRN010000005.1, forward strand.
TCGCCCGAGCTCGCAGGACGCTTCTGCGCGCCGGTCGAGTTCCGTCTCATCGCCCACGAAATGGTCGAGCGCCGCCGTCAAGACGGGTTCCGCCTCGCGGGGACGGCCCGCCTCCACCAGCATGCGCCCGAGCAACACGCGGGCCGTCGCCAGTCTCCAGGCCGCGCGCCTGTCCGTCGACCGCTCCAGGGTGTCTACCGCCGCGCTCGCCTCGGCCAGCGCCTCGTCGTGCCGGCCGAGACGAAAAAGCACCTGTGCGCGCTGGGCGCGAATCAGCGACCACCCGAGCCCGTCCGCGTCGGCCCCGTCGCGAGACCTCACGGCCGCTCGATCCATCCAGGGGAGGGCCTCCGCGTAGCGCTGCTGCAGCTCCAGCGCGCGCCCGACGTTGCGGGCCACGTTCCTCGTGCGCCAGTGCTCCTCCCCGAAGAGCGCGCGGTGCGTCTCGAACGACGCTCGGAACGAAGATTCCGCATCGAGATACTTGCCGGCGTTGGCCTGGGTCGTCGCGAGGTTGTTCAAGAGGTTCGCCACCGTCGCGCTCTCAGGCCCCAGAACCTGTCGGCCGATTTCGATTGCCTCGCGCTGCAGAGCCTCCGCCTCCTCAGCCGCCTTCAGGTGGCCCAGCACGCTGGCCAGATCGCTGCGGATCGCGATATTGAGCGGATGCCTCCGATCCTCCGGTTTCCGGAATATCGCGAGGGCTTCGCGCCACAGGTCGCGGGCGCGCTCGTACTCTCGGCGCTCGTAGTGGTAGCGGCCCACCGACGCCAGGCTTTCGGCGAGATCGGGATGATCAGCGGGCAACGCGGCCCGCCGGACCTCGAGGGACCGCCGCCAGAACTCGCCCGCCTTCTCGATGTCGCGCACGGCCGTCACCGCTCCGAGGGCATGAAGCACGCGCGCCGTCCGCGCATGTCGGTCGCCATAGACTCTCCGGTGTCGCTCCAGCGATTCCTCCAGGAGCGCTCGCGACCGCTCGTCGTCGCCTCCTTCGTGGCAAACCTCGCCCAGCGCCTGCAGCGACTCCAGCGTCTCCGGAGCATCCGGACCGACCAGCCGCCGGCGCTGCTGCAGCGCCTCCTCGAGTGCCTGCCGGGCCGGGCCATACTGGCCGCGTGTCTTGTGAATGAGGCCGAAGACGTGCTGGAGCTTCGCCCGCACCGCCGGCACGTCACGCAGGAGCGCCAGGGATCGCGCCTGTGAGCCCCGGAGGAGCTCCCCGACGGGCATCTGATCGCCGTCGGGCCGCACCGACGGGTTGGTGGTCTCGAACAGCTCGAGCAGGACGCGAGCCACCTGCTCGGACGAGTCGCGCTCGAGCTGCGCCACGCGCCGCTGCTCGGCCAGGACACGCGCCTGCCAGGCCGACACGCCGCCGAAGACGGCCAGGCTGGCCACGAACACCGCCGATGTGAAAACCGCCAGCCGGTTGCGCCCGACGAACTTGCGCGCGCGGTAACGCACTGTGTCCGGTTGCGCCAGAACGGGGCGCCCCTCTAGAAAGCGGCCGATCTCCTCGCCCAGCTGCCCCGCCGACGCGTACCGCCGCTCCGGCTCCTCCCGAAGGGCCGTCAGGACGATCCGGTCCAGGTCGCCATGAATCCGGCGCGCCAGCCGCCGCCGGTCCGGAGCGCCGGCTGCCGCCTCCACACCGACGGCCCCGGCGGCCGACGCGTTCGCGGACGGTCCGGCGCCCCGGCGCACGGCCTCGCTCGGCGGAGTGACGGTCGTCGGAGCCCCCGCGCGGCTCCCGGCGCCCTCGCCCTGGGGACGAACGCCGGCGATCAGCTCGTAGAGCACGACTCCCATCGCGTAGACGTCGGTGGCCGTCGTGATCGAGCGTCCGTCTCGCTGCTCCGGCGCGCCGTAGTCCGGTGTCAGCGCGCGCATCTCGGTGCGTGTGTCGGAGGCCGCGATTCCCCACGCCTCGGGCTCGAGAAGCTTGGCAATTCCGAAGTCCAGCAGCTTCACGTCGCCGGTCGTCGACACGAGGATGTTCGACGGCTTCAGATCGCGGTGGACGACGAGCGCCCGATGGGCGTGCTGGACTGCGTCGCAGACGACGCGGAACAGGCTCAGGCGTGCCTCGAGGGACAGGTTCTGTCCGCGGCACCAGTCGGTGATGGGAACCCCATCCACGAGCTCCATCACGAGGAAGGGCGTGCCGTCGGGCGCGAAGCCGCCGTCCAGGAGGCCGGCGATGTGCGGGTGCTTGAGGGACGCCAGCACCTGCCGCTCGGTCCGGAAGCGCTCGGTGGCGTAAGGATCGCGCGGGCCGGCGCGCATCAACTTGACTGCCACCTCGAGCCGATACTGGCCGTCCGCGCGCGAGGCGCCGTAGACCAGGCCCATGCCTCCGTGCCCGATCACCCGCGCCAGGCGCCACGGGCCCAGAGACCGGCCCAGCCAGGGATCCTTCTCGGGGCTGGGCGACGGCTCCTCGACGACGAGCCGCTCGATCGAGAGAGCACGCGACCCGACGCATGCGGCCAGCATGGTCTCGACTTCCGAGCGCAGCGCGGTGTCGCCGGAGCAGGCGCGATCGAGGAAACCCGCGCGCTGCTCCCCGGGCAGGGCGTACGCCTGCTCGAACAGTTCCTCGAGGCGCTGCCAGCTCACCGTGTCCTCACAACGTCGCGGCCACCTCTCCCCCGATCTCCTTGCGCAGCCAGGCGCGCGCTGCGGTCCACGTTCGCTGCACCGTCTTCGTCGAGAGGCCGAGGACGCGGGCCGTTTCCTCGAGGGTCAGCCCGCCGAAGATCCGGCTCTCGACGACCTGCCGGGCCCGCTCGTCGAGCCGTCCCAGGCGATCGAGCGCCTCGTCGACTGCGAGGACTTCATCCACTTCCAGGGGTGTGAGCAGCGAGGTCTCCCTATGGGTCGCGAGGGGATCGGGCCGATCCCGCCCGCCGCGTTTCAAGCGGGTTCGCGCGCGGGCGTGATCGACCAGGATCCGACGCATGGTGATCCCCGCGATTCCCAGGAATCCATCGCGGTCCGCGGCCTCGAGCCGTCGCTGCTGCAGCAGCCGCAGGTAGACCTCGTGGACGAGAGCCGTGGCCGAGAGCGTGTGGGCGCGCGACTCGCGGCTCAGCTCGCGCCGTGCGACGCGGCGCAGCTCGTCATAGAGCAGGGGCACCAGCCGGTCGATGGCGTGCGCATCGCCGGCACGCCAATCGGCGAGTGCCTGTGTGACCTGACCGCTCGTTTTACCCCCATCGACATGTGGAAACGTCCTCGCCGTCTTCGAAGAGAGACGCTACGCCGCTTCCGCCGGGATGGTCAAGACGAACCGGCGTTCCTGACAACGCGGACTGCCCGTCGGTGGGCGCGGTGGTGGTGCCGCAGTGTCCGCAGCCGTTCGAGGTCGACCGCGCCGCCCACGAAGAGGGCGGCGACGAGGAGGCCGCAGACCGCCAGCGCCGCGTCGATTCCCCTTCCGGGGCCGGTTCAGCGCCCCGCGCGCTCGAGAAGCTTCGCGATCTCCTTGAGCTCCTTCAAGACGCGCTTGCGCTCGGGGAACTCGATGGGGGACGCAACGGCGACCGGCGGTGCGCTCTTGACGGCGGCGGCGGACGAGGCGGCGCGCTTCCCCTCGCCGAAGAAGAGAGGCGGCGCCTGCTCGATCTCCGCCGCGACCCTGGCCGACTTCTTCTGATGCGCGGGCGGTGGCGCGGCCGAGAGCCCTTCGTCGAAGCGTCCCTCGGAGATCTCCGACTCGAGCCGCTTCTTCGCTCCGGCGACGGTGAAGCCTTCGTCGTAGAGGAGCTCGCGGATGCGCGAGATCAACTTGACGTCGCGCTTCGTGTAGAACTTGCCGCCCCCCTTCTCCTTGCTCTCGGCGAGCGGCGGAAACTCCGTCTCCCAGTAGCGGAGGACGTACGGCGCGACCTCCGCCATCTTGCACGCCTCGGCCGGCTTGTAGAGGGTCTCGGGCTCCGCCTTCGCCACGCCGTTACTCTAGCGCGAGCGCCGGCTCGGCGTGAAGCCGGAACGTCGCTTCCGGCGTTTCTTCTTCTCCCCGTCCCGCTCCTCCCCGGACCGCTCGCGCACCTCGATCCGGAGGGGGGACCCCGCGAAATCCGCCGCCTCGCGCAGCAGGTTCTCGATCCGCCGCTCCTCGGAGAAGTGGAGCCGCTCCCGCCGGCTCCCGACCAGGCTGAAGGTCGGCGGCTCGACCCCCGTCTGCGCCACGTAGAGGATCCGCAGCGTCTTGCCGGAGGCGGTTCGGGGCGCCTTGTCGCGGAGCGCCCGCCCGAGGATGCGGTTCAACTCCCCCGTCGGGATCCGCCGGCGCCGGTTCTCGGCCACCGCGACGGCGGCTTCGAGGACCTTCGCGCCGCCCCGCCCGGTCTTCGCGGAGACGAGGAGCACCGGGGCGTGCCGGGCGAACGGGATCTGCCGCTCGATCTCGGCCCGCACGGCCTTGGCCGCCTCGTGCCCCTCCACGCCGGGCCGGGTCGCGAGATCCCATTTGTTCGCCACGATGACGAGGCCCTTCCCGGCGTCGTTGGCGTAGGAGGCGACCGTCGCGTCCTGCGCGGTCGGTCCCTCGGCGGCGTCGAGGACCAGGATCGCAACGTCGCATTGCTCGATCCGCTTTCGCGCCTGGACGACCGAGAGAACCTCCGGCCCCCGCTCGGTGCGCCCCTTGCGGCGGATGCCGGCCGTGTCCACGAGCCGGAACCGCCTCCCTCCCGCCTCGAAATGCGCGTCCACGGCGTCCCGCGTCGTGCCGGCGACCTCCGAGACGATGGCTTGCTCGGAGCCCGCGAGCGCGTTGACGAGCGAAGACTTCCCGACGTTCGGCCGCCCGACGACGGCGAGCGCGATCTCGGCCGGCGGCTCCGGCGCCTCGCCTTCCTCGGTCGCGTCGGGCTCCGCAGCGGCCGCGGCCGGCAGCCGCGAGCCGATCGCCGTGAGCAGGTCGTCGACGCCGATGTTGTGCTCGGCGGAGACGCCGTACACCTCGGGGAAGCCCAGCTCCCAGGCCTCGAGCTCCCCCGACTCCGCTTCCTTCCGGTCGATCTTGTTGGCGGCGATGATCGTCTCGACGCCCGCCCGCCGCGCCGCCTCGGCGGCCGCGCGGTCGGCCGGCACGACGCCGGCCGCGCCGTCCACCACGAGGACGAGCAGGTCCGCGCGCCGGATCGCCTCGAGCGCCTTGCGGCGCACGGCTGCCGGGATCTCCTCGCGGCCCGAAGGATCGTACCCGCCGGTGTCGAGGATGCGAAAACTTCGCCCGTCGGGCAGATGCGCCTCTTCCTCGAGCACGTCGCGCGTCATGCCGGGCACGTCGTGCACGAGCGACCGCCGCCGCTTCAGGATGCGGTTGAAGAGGGCGGACTTGCCGACGTTCGGGCGGCCGGCGATGACGACGCGAAACGGACCGGCCTTCACGCCGACGTCTTGCGAACGCCGCCGTCGAGGCGGAGCGAAAAGCGCGGGTGCGTGAACGGATGCACGTCGGGGAAGCGCTGGAAGACCCAGCCGGCGAAGACCGTCTGGCCGTTCTCGGTGACGCGGATGCGCGCGGCGGGGTTCTCGGGCTCGACCCCGCTCGACGTGATCACGTCGGACGTCATCGTGAAGGCCGGCAGATACACGTCCGCCGAGACGGCGAGCGACGAGCCGGGCACCGGCGTCGCCGATCCGCCGAGCGGGACCTCGAGCTTCCCTTCCTGGCCGGTCGTCGCGTCCTTCCAGACGAGGACGATGCCGGAATAGGCCTTCGCGACGGCCTCCGGCACTTCGAGCCGGTTCGGGATCCGGGTCCCCTTCCCCTCCTCGCCCCCGGCCGAGCCGGGCGGCACCTCGCCCGCCTCCGGCTGGTGCGAGACCGCCATCTGGATGTCGGGATCGGGGCGCCCCTTCTCGCGGCAGCCCTCGAGTTGGAGCGCCGCCGCCGCGAGGAGGCCGACCGCCGCCGCGGCCCGCCGGCTCATCGTGCCACCCGCCGCGGCCGCCGCCCGAAAGCGGCCGACGAAGCGCGCGGCGAGGCCTCCTCGGCGAGGCGGAAATCGAGGCGCCGGCGCACCTCGTCGATCGCCTTCAGTTTCACCCGGAGCGAGTCCCCGAGGCGGAAGATCTTGCCGCTCGAGCGCCCCCTCAGCCGATGCTGCTTCTCCTCGTACACGAAGAAATCCTCCCCCAGGGCGGAGATCGGCACCAGCCCCTCGACGAAGTAGTCCCGGAGCGTCACGAAGACGCCGAAGGAAGCGACCCCGGTCACGAAGGCGTCGAACTCGCGCCCCACCTTGTCCTTCATGAACACGATCTTCTTCCAGAGGAGGCTCTCCCGCTCCGCCGCCTCGGCCCGCCGCTCGCGCTCGGAAGACCAGGCCGCGATCTCCGAGAGGCGCTGGTTCACCGCCTCGAAGTCCTTCGCGGGCACCGGTCGCCGGTCGGCCAGCAGGCGCGAGAGCTGGCGGTGGACGATGAGATCCGGATAGCGCCGGATCGGCGAGGTGAAATGGCAGTAGTAGGCCGCGGCGAGGGCGTAGTGGCCGCGGCACTCCTCGCTGTAGAGGGCCTTTCGCTGGGCGCGCAGCAGCAGATCGCGCAACAGGCGCTCCTCGGGCTTCCCCTCGATCGCGTTCAGAATCTTCTGGAAAGCGGACGGCGGCACCTCCGCGAGGTCCCCCTTCAGCTCGTAGCCGAAGGTCTGGAGCACTTCGCGCAGGTCCACGAGCCGGTCGGGGTCGGGGCGGTCGTGCACGCGATAGATGCCCGGCTGCTTGGCGAATTGAAGGTGCTTCGCCACGGCCTCGTTCGCCGCGAGCATGAACTCCTCGATCAGCTTGTGCGCCACGTTGCGCGACTCGGGCACGATCCCGACGACCAGACCCTCGTCGTCGAGCACGATGTCGGCGTCGGGCAGGTCGAAGTCGATCGAGCCGCGCGTCTCGCGGCGGCGGCGCAGGACCGCAGCGAGGTCGCCCATCACGCGGAAGTCCTCGAGATACGGCCCGTAGCGCTCGGCGTCCGCGGGCGTCGGCTTCGACTCGAGGAGGCGCGCGACCTCGGTGTAGGTCATGCGGTGGCCGCTCCGGATCACGCCCTTGACGAAATCGGCCTTCTCGACCCGCCCGTTCGAGTCGAGATCGAGGAGGGCGGAGAGGACGAGGCGATCCACGCGCGGATTCAGAGAGCAGAGGCCGTTCGAGAGCCGCTCCGGGAGCATCGGCAGGACGCGGCCCGGAAAATAGACGCTCGTGCCCCGCGAGCGGGCCTCGTCGTCCAGAGCCGTGCCTTCGACGACGTAGTGGGAGACGTCGGCGATGTGGACGCCGAGGCGGTAGCCCGTCGCGGTCCGCTCGACCTGCACGGCGTCGTCGAAGTCCTTCGCCGTCTCGCCGTCGATCGTGACGATGCGCGCGTTTCGGAAGTCGCGCCGGCCGGCGAAATCGCTTTCGCGGACCTCTTCGGGGAAAGCCTCCGACTCCGCGACGACCGGCTCCGGGAAACGATGCGGCAGGTTGTGGGACCGCAGCACGATCTCGATGTCCACGCCCGGCTCGCCCAGGAAGCCGAGCCGCTCCTCGACGACGCCCTGCGCGATCCGCCGGGCGTCCGGGAAGGAGGTCAGGCGGGCCTCGACGATCTCCCCCTCCCGCGCGCCGTGCGTCTTGCCGCTGGCGATGCGCACGATCGCGTCGATCCGCGGGTCGTAGGGCAGGACGATCTTCTTGCCCTCCGAGGTCTCGAACCGGCCGACCACGCGCTCCCGGGCCCGGTCGAGCACCTTGACGACCGTCCCGGAGGTCTTGCCCGTGTCGCGCCCCCGGCCGCGGGCGCGGGACCGCTCCTCGCGGGCGAGGACGGTGTCGCCGTCCATCGCACCGTGCATCCCCGAGCGCGGGACGAAGAGGTCGTCGCCCCCGTCGATCAGGACGAAGCCGAAGCCCTCGGGGCGCACCGTGATGCGCCCGGCGACCATGTTCGAGAACTCGATCGCCGAGTATTTCTCGCCGCGCACCCGGGCGATCTCGCCCTTGCGCTCCAGAGCGTCGAGGCGTTCGCGCAGGGCGTCCTCGTCCTCCTCCCGAACGGGGAGGGCCTTGGCGATCTCGCGGAAGGAGAGGATCCGGGAGCCCTTGCGGCGCAGGAGCTCCAGGATCTCGGAATCGCGGGGCGGCGGCACGCGGCGCAGTCTATCGCCGCGAGGCGGAAAGCCCGGGCCGGCGCCGGACCGCCTAGAACTCCTCCGTGTCCGTCCCGCTCGCGAAGGTGCCTTCCGGATTCGTGTAGGTTTTCGATCGGCCGGTCGCCGTGTCCGTCACCGTGATCGTGTAGCCGACGTTCGAGAGCGCGCCCCAGAAGAGCCAGAAGTGCCCGTTGATCGCGCGGGCGTCGAGGACCTTCACGACGAGCTCGTAGTTCGACGGCTGGAAGAACCAGAAGGCGCCCGTGTCGGCGGTCAGCGGGATCGACTGCCCGTGTCCCGCCTCGCCGAGGTTCGAGGCCGTCCAGTCCACGGAGACCCGGAAGCGCGCGCCGGAGAGGCAGAGATTGGTCGTCCCTGCCGAACATCCGGATCCGGAGACCGCGCGATAGATCGCGGCGAGGTCGCTCGCGTAGAGCGCCGTCCCGCTCACCGCGAGCTCAACGACGAATCGGAATTCGAGGCCATCGGAGTCCCGTTCCCACGAGGCCCCACGATCCGACGAGCGGAAGACGCCTCCCGGCCCCGTGATCGGGTACGCGATGGCGAACAGGCTTCCGGCGGAATAGGCGAACGAATACGTCGAGGCGGCCGGAACGCCGAAGAGCGTCCAGGTCGCGCCGCCGTCCTCGGTCCGGAGCGACTGAGGAGGCAGGCCCCCGGGCGCCGGGCCCAGGGTGGGTCCGGAGACGACGACGACCGACGGGTCGGCCGCGTCGATCGCGACGGAATTTGCGGCGAGAGAGAAGTCGGCCTTGACGCTCTGCCACGAGTCGCCCGCATTGTCGCTTCGGTACACGACCTCGTTTGAAAACGCGTAGGCCCTCGACGGATGCTCGGCCGAAAAGGCGAGCAGGAAGACATCTCTTCCCGAAGCGCCCACGAGGACCCAGCTCGCTCCTCCGTCGGGCGAGCAGTAGATGCCCTGATGGGTCGCGGCGAAGACCCGGCGCGCCGGCGAGGCGATGACCGCGAGGGCGTAGACGGTCAGAGAAGGCAGGGTCGTGATCGGTGTCCACGTCGCCCCGCCGTTCGTCGTCTTGTAGAGGCCGCCCTGGAACGGAAAGACCGGCAGCGGCGCCTGGGTCGAAGCGTACGCGGTCGAAGTCGCGGCGGGATCGATCGCCAGCGCGACGACCGACTCCGAGGCGGCGACGGTCACCGAGGTCCACGTCGCTCCCGCGTTCTCGGTCTTCTGGACACCGGAGTTCGTGCTCACGTAGAGGAGCCCCAAGGCCGGCGGCGGGCCGACCGCGAGAATGCGGACCGATTCGACCGGCGCCGGCGGCCCGATCGGCGCCCAGTGCAGCGTGTCGGCTACGGCGAAACCCGCCCCGAACAGAAGGGCCAGCGAAGCTGTCCGGATGATGCGTGTCATGGATTGCCTCCGAATTCGCCTCCGACCTTGATCGGTCAGAAATGCTATAGCAACAAGAAAGCACGGGACACACTGTCAGCAAGGCCTTTTGGGTTGACCTGCCGATGCCGCGGGACGACTTGACAACGACTTTCCGTAATTATATTACATATTACATGAAAGAAGAGACCGACTTCCTCCGCTTCCTCCGCGATTCCCTCCAGGCCCAGGGCATCGACATCGACCAGCTCTGCGCCACACCGAAGACCGGCGCCCGCGCGCCGCGCGTCGTCGTCGTCGGGGCGGACATGCGCCAGACGGCCGAGGAGCTCGCTTCAACGACGCGCGACCAGGTCGTCATGGTCCGCGTGGACGAGGAGACCAGCCGCGCGCTCGACGCCTGGGTCGAGACGGGCTCGCTCAAGAGCCGCTCGGAGGCGGCGGCGCTCTTCATCAAGGAGGGCCTCAAGGTCCACGACACCGAGTTCCGGCAGCTGCGCGAAGCGCTCCACGACGTGGATTCGGCAAAGCAGCGGCTCCGCGACAAGGCGCGGGAAATCTTCGGCCCGTCCTCGGCCGAGGCCGAAGCGACGGCGGCAGACGGGGAGACGCGCTCGCAGCCGCGTGAACAGAGCCGCAGGCGCCCGGCCCCGAAGGAGAAGAAATGAGCTCCCGCACTCTGGCAACGACCCTCATCGGCGCGATCGCGCCGATCTCGCTCGCCGCCGACGCCCGGGATCCCCTTCCCGCGCTTCGCGGGGCGCTCGGCTGGCAGAGTCCGCGCGGCGATCGCCCGGCTCGAGTCGAGGCGCGCGTCCGACATCTCGACGGCGACGGCCGGGCGACGATCGTCGCCTCGCCGAGAGGAGACCTGCTCCTCCGGATCGCCGCTCCCCTGCCCGAGGTCTTCTGGGCCGAGGGCCCGCGCGGCACGGCGAGCGACTGGACCGGAATGCCGCGGCCGCTCGAGGGGCACGACCTCGAAGTCGCGCGCCTGCTCGCTTCCGTTCTGACCGGGACGTGGCTCTCGCCCGACTCCGCCGTCGCCGTCGGCCCCGCCGAACCCGGCGCGAAGGCGATCCCGGTCCGCGTGCGCGGCGGGAGGCTCGAAGCGCGCCTGCTCCTCGACGAGGCCCGGCTCCGGCCGGCCGCCTTCGAGGTCGAGACGCTGAGCGGGACGGAGCGGCTGGAGCTCGAGTTCGGACGAGGGCCCGCGCCCTGGGTCCCGGCCCGCGTGCGGCATTCGCTGGGCGAGCTTCCGATCGGGGATTACGAGCGCTCGACCGTAGGGCACGGCTCCTCCGCGGCGGCGCTCGGTCTGCGGGCGCCCGACTTCGCGATTCCGAAGGATACGACCTTCGAGGGCGCGGGGCGCCCGGTCCGCGCGATGCGCGCGAAGACCGGACACACGCTCGTCGAGGTCGAAGTCGACGAAACCGCGGGATGGTTCATCCTGGACACCGGCGCTTCGGCGACGGTCGTTGCGGGCGGCTGGCCGAGGGAGGGCCTGCCGCGACTCGGATCGGCTCCTCTCGCAAGCGCCTACGGCGTCTCTCGGAGCGCGGTGCGACGGGCCGCGGCCCTTCGCGTCGGGCCCGTCGCGATCCGAGACCTCCCCGTCATCGAAATGGATCTCGCGTTTCTCTCCGGGCCGCTCGGCCAGTCCGTTTCGGGAATCATCGGCTACGACCTCTTCTCACGGGTTTTGGCGCGCGTCGAGCCGGCGGCGGCGGCGGTCTCGCTCGAGCCCGCCTCGGCCTCCCCCGTGTCGGAGCCCTGGATCCCGTTCCGGTTCGAGGCGAAGCTGCCCGTCGTCGAAGGGCGCTGGGAGGGGGATCGCGTCGGCCTCTTCCGCCTCGACCTCGGCGCCGGCCCCGCGGTCATCTTCCACTGGCCGGCCGTCGAGCGGTATCGCCTCCTCGAGGGCCGGAGCGGAAAGCGGGTCCCGGCCGGCGCCGACACGCTGGTGATGGACTCGATCGACTGGTTCGAGCTCGGGGCCGTCCGCACGGGCAGCGTCACAGCGTTCTTCGCCGAACGGCCCGAGGGCGGGATCCTGAAGGACCGGCACACCGACGGGAACGTCGGATTGGGGATCCTCGACCGGTATCGGATCGTGCTCGACTACCGGAGGACGAGGCTCGCGCTCGTTCCGCGGTCGGGCGCCGCGGGAGCGACCCCCACACACTGACCCTCTCCCCCCGAGGACGGGGGCGAAGGAAGCGGCCGCCCTGCGAGCCGCTCCTGCTAACCTCTCGCCGTGCGCTTGCTTCGATACTTCCGCCGGGTCTCGCACGCGGCCGTCGCGCCGGCCGGCTCGCTCGACTACAAGGCCGCCTGGAACCACGCCGCCCGTGAGGACGCCCGCGACGCGATCCTGACGGGCTCGACAGCCGAATCCTTCGAAGCGACGGGTCAGGCGGACGCCGCGATGGTCCTTCGGCACCTGCCGCCGAAGGCCGTCGTCCTGAACATCGGCTGCGGGATCGGGCGGGTCGAGAAGTACCTCGCGACGCACGTCGCGGAGTTGTGGGCCGTGGACGTCTCGGGCGAGATGATCGCGCGCGCCCGAGAGCGGCTGGCCGGGCTCGCGAGCGTGCGCCTGCGCGAAATCGGGAACGACGAGTTCCTGCGATCCTTCGAGGCGAACCGCTTCGACCTCGTCTTCTCCTTCCTCGTGCTCCAGCACCTCGCCCGCGAAGACGCCTTCCTCTACCTGCGGGACGCCTGGCGAGTCCTGAAAACGGGCGGGATCCTCCTGACGCAGTTCCCGAACTTTCTTTCCCCCGAGTACAGCCAGTCGTTCCTGACGGGCGTGGACGTACGCGGCCGGAGCCCCGGGCGCGCGCGCTTCTACACCGAGCCCGAGGTCCGCCACCTGCTGTCGCTCGCCGGCTTCCGCCTCGAGGATCTCCGGCTCTCCTCCGGGGAGCGCGGGGACACCGAGATCTACGTCGTCGCCCGCAAGCCTGCCGGGCCCGGGCCGAGCTGACGCCCGGAGCTCACGCGAGCGAACCGACGGCGTCGCCCGGGGACGTCCGACCGAGGCCGGTCACTCGAAACCATTGGTTTGAAAGCGGTTGCCGGCCCTCGCCGTGCGAGCGACGCGAACGGCATGCCACGCGAATTGATGCATTCGCCCGATTCGCGGCCGTGCCGCCCTTGGTAGAAACGTTCGCGGCGGTCGGCCGATTGGCCGGCGCCAGGGAGGTAGGTCATGAGAGCTCTGAAAATTGGCGCGCTTGCATTCCTGGCGTGCGCGACCGCCGGGTTCGCTTCCGCCCAGAACGCGACCCTGAACACCGGTGGGCCGACGGCGAACGACTATCGGCTCCACGTGATCGAGCCGGCGGAGGGAGCCGTGATCACGGGCAGCGAGCTGCAGATCGCCGTGGACACGCAGATCCCCGCCGAAAGGGACATCCGCCACACCACGAGCTCGATGCCGCATCCGAACGTCGACGTCTTCGTGGACGACACTTTCCGGGAGACGATCCGGGGCGAGTCGGGGGAGAACGTCGTCCACGTTCGAGACCTTCGCCCGGGACCTCACGAGATCGTGCTGCTCGCCAAGAACCGGAGCGGTGAGGTCATCGACCGGAAAGTCATTCGAGTCCGGATGGTCGCGCCGCCCGTCGCGAAGGCCGCGCCGGCGGTCGAGCCACCCGCGCCCCCGCCCGCACCGGCTCCCGAGCCGGCCCCGTACGTGGCGCCGCCGGCGCCGCCTGCCCCGCCCGCTGAGCTCCCCAAGACCGGCTCGGTGATGCCGCTGATCGGGGTCGCAGGCCTGGCGCTCGTGCTCGCGGGCCTGGCCATCCGGCGCTTCCTCTGAGGGAGTGCCTGAAGGCGCGGCCGCGCTGGCGCAGCGTGGCCGCGCGGCCTCTTTCGCTCGAGGGCGCGGCTTCGTAGCCCACGAGAGCCGGCCCGCGACGGCCGGCTCTCCCGCGTGACATAGCATCCGCGCAGCATCGAGCATGCCGCGCCAGAGACTGTTCCGCCTCGGCGACCTGAACGCGTTCTTCGCGCTCATGTTCGACAACGTGGCGAACCTCGTCATCCTCTCGACGATCCTGATCGGGGCGTTCCACTTTCCCGAGGGACATCGTGCTCGAGCGGATGGTGCCGGGCACGGCGATCGGCGTCCTCATCGGGGACCTGACCTACGCCGTCCTGGCGCGCCGACTCGCGCGCCGGACCGGCCGCGAGGACGTGACGGCGATGCCGCTCGGCCTGAACGCGCCGAGCGTCTTCGGCATGTCCTTCGCCGTCCTCGGGCCGGCCTACCTCGCGACCGGAGACGCCGTGCTCTCCTGGAAGATGGGGATGGCGGTCACGGTCCTCGTCGGGCTCTTCAAGACGGGCCTCGCATTTGCCGGCAACGCCGCCCGCTCCGCGCTCCCGCGGGCGGCCCTCCTCGGGTCGATCGGCGGGGCGGGCATCGCGCTGATCGGCCTCCTCCCGATGCTGAAGGTCTTCGCCGACCCGATCGTGGGCTTCGTCGGGGTCGGGGTGATCCTCGTCACGCTCCTCGGCCGGGTGCGGCTCCCCTTCGGCCTGCCGGGGGCGTTCGTTTCGGTCGTCGCCGCCGTGGCGGTCTCGCGCGCCCTCTCGGCCGCGGGCCTCTCGAGCCCGCTCCTCGCTCCGGCCGCGCACGCGGCGGCGCCGCTCCACCTCTCCGTCCCGTGGCCGAGCCTGGCTTTCCTGGGCGGCCTCTCGCTCGCTTGGGTGTACCTGCCGATCGCGCTTCCGTTCGCGCTCTCGACGATCGTGGGGGGCATCGACAACACGGAGAGCGCGGCGGCCGCCGGAGACGAGTACGACACGCGCGCGATCCTCGCGACCGAGGGGCTCTGCACGGTTGCAGCCGGCCTCTGCGGCGGGGTCGTCGAGAGCACGCCCTACATCGGGCACCCGGCCTACAAGAAGATGGGAGCGGGCGCGGGCTACGCGGTCGCGACCGGCCTCTTCGTCGGGCTAGGCGGAATCCTCGGCTATCTCCCGATCCTCGTCGACTGGATTCCCGCGGCGGCCGTCGCGCCGATCCTGATCTACATCGGCATCGAGGTGCTGGCCCAGGCGTTTACGGCCACCCCGTCCCGCCATGCGGCGGCCGTCGCGGTCGCCACACTCCCCTCCCTCGCGTTCGTCGCGGCGCTCGAGACGAAGGCGCTCCTGCCTCCGGGCGCCGCCCCGCCCGGCGGGGAGACCGGCGAGACGCTGCGCGCGCTGACGCTCCTCGGAAACGGCTTCGTCATCACCGCGCTCCTCTGGGGCGCCGCGACCGCCGACTTGATCGACCGGCGCTTCCTGCGGAGCGCCCTCGCCTTCATCGCAGCCGCGGTCCTGTGCCTCTTCGGGGTGATCCACTCCGCCGCCTCGGGCGGCACGCTCTTCCTGCCGTGGCAGACCGGATCGTCGGCGCACTTCCACTTCGCGGCCGCCTACGCCCTCCTCGCCGGGATCGTGGCCCTCGCCGCGACCGCCCGCGCCGCGGAGTGAACCGGGCAGCCGCCGCCGGCCGTCCGCCGACTCAATGGATCTGGATGCCGTCCACCCAGAAGGTGCCGCGCGCCTGGTAGAGGTTCGCGTAGACGTAGGCCCGGCGGCAGCGCGCGTCCGTCGTGAACGTCACCGACTTCTGCGCCCACCCGCTCGTCCCGGAGTTGCCTTTGATCGAATGCTGGACGATGGCGCCGGACGAGGTCGTCAGAGCGTTTCCGTTCGCGTCGAGCTCGACGACCCAGACGAAGGCGCCCAATGCACCGGCCACGTTGGAGCTCCGCATCCAGGCGCTGAAGCTATAGGCCCTCCCGGGCGAGAGCGCGAATTGGTTGGATCTCAGGTGCGTGCTCTTCCGGTCTTGCGACCCCGGGACGACCAGTTTCGCGCTGCGGATCCCCTGACCCGCCGTGGACGAATCCCAGGACCAGATCCCCCGGACCGAGTTCGTCTCGAGCGTCCACCCGGTCGGCGAGGTGGATCCGCTCTCGAGGCTCCCGTTCGGCGGAAGCGTCCCGGCCGGGCTTGGCGTGCGCGTCGGCGTCTTCGTCGGCGTCCGGGTCGCCCCCGGAGGCGCGGGGGTCGGGGTCCGCGTCGGTGTGCGCGTGATGGTGCGCGTCGGTGTGCGCGTGGGAGTCTTCGTCAGCGTCCGCGTGGGGGTCCGGGTCGGAGTCCCGCTCGAGAAGTGCGCGACGTAGGACGTATCCGAGACGGGCGTCGAGATGTCGTGCGTGGCGGCGCCTCCGTCCGACCAGGAGACGAAGCTGTAGTCGATTCCTCCCTTGTTCTGGGGTGAGTCGACGTCGAGCGTGCGCTCGATCCCCTCGACACCGACGACGGTGGCCGGGGTCACGACGGGCTGTCCGTCGAGGAGGATCGTGAGGCCCGACGGGACGGTCGAGAACGTCATGGTGGATTTGCGCGGCACGACGTCCCGGTAGATCGAGTGGGTGAGGCCGTCCGAGTCCGTGACCGTCAGGTGGATCCGATACCAGACGTTGTCCGAGACTTCGCCGGTCGTCGGGATCACGAACGAACCGGACTTCACGCCCGTCTTCGGCGCGATGAAGGGGTGCGTGTGCGTATCGTGGTGGAAGACGACCTCCCACTCGAAGGCGCTCGCGGGAAGCGCTCCGTCCTCGGGATCGGTGCCGGTCCCGGAGTAGCTGATCGTCTGTCCGCCGGCGTACGTCGTCCCCGCCGCCGGCGTCGAGATGCCCGCGGCCGGCGCGAGATTCGGGGTGACGTCGAGCGTCGCGCCGTCGCTCATCGCGTTTCCGTGGGCGTTGGTGACCTTGCAACGGAACGTCGCCGCGTCGTCGGCGAGCTGCGCCGAGGCGATCGTGTAGGTCGTGCCCGTCGCGCCCGAGATGTTCGCGCCGTTGCGCTGCCACTGGTACGTGAGCGGCGAAGTGCCCGAGGCGCTGACCGAAAAGGCGGCCGGATCCCCGACCGTAACGATCCTGTCGGCCGGATGGACCGTGATCGCGGGAGGCGTGTTCTGCGGGTACTGGATGCGGAAGAGGCCGCCGCCGCTCCCGCTGCCTCGCCCGAGGTAGTAGAGGCTGCCGTCCGGGGAGATGGCGACGTCCACCGGCTTCGCGAGCCCCGTCGCGAAGCTGGAGGCGCTCGTGTAGGAGCCGGCGGCGTCGAGCCGCTTGATCCAGCCGGCGCAGTAGTCGGCGAAGAAGTAGTCCCCGACGTAGGAGCTCGGGAACTGAACCGTCGTCGGGTTGTAGAACGCGCCGCCGGCGATCGCGCACGCGGCCCCGTGGGGATACGAATAGACCGGCGTCTCGAACTTGGGATCGGTCGTCGGCCCTTCCGTGGTCGGCCACCCGTAGTTGGCTCCCTCGAGCCCTTCGTTGACCTCTTCCTTCGTGCCCTCCCCGACGTCGTTGATGAAGATCCTTCCGGTGCCGGGCTGCACGGCGAAAGTGAAGGGATTTCGGAGGCCGAGCGCCCAGATCGCGCGGTTCTTTCCGGTGAGGCTCGAATAGAACGGATTGTCGGTCGGGATGGACCCGTTCGGATGCAGGCGCAGGATCTTGCCGAGGAGATTCGCCTTCGACTGCGCGTTCGACGGCTTGTGGTTCTCGCCCACCGAGACGTAGAGCATCCCGTCGTCCCCGAAGTGGATCGCCCCGCCGTTGTGGTTCGTGGCGGTCGAGAGGTTGTCGAGCTCGAGGAGGATCGTCTGGCTGCCCGCGACGGCGACGTCGCCGCTGGCGGTGAACCGGGCGAGACGGTTGTGAATCGCCGGAGTGGTCGCTGTGTAGTAGACGTACACGTAGTGGTTCGTCGAGAAGGCCGGATCGAACGCGACGCCCAGAAGCCCCCGTTCGCCCGCCGAGTTCACCGTCACGGTCAGGAACGGGGTCGCGAGGAGTGTCCCGTTCTTGATCACCCGGAGCTTGCCCCCCTGTTCGCAGACGAAGATCCGGCCGTCCGGGGCGATCGCGAAAGCCGTAGGGCTCGCGAGCGTCCCCCCGATCTGCGAATGCGCGAAGCCGGTGGGAACCGTGGCCCCATGGGTCGCCGAAGTGGTCGCAAGCACAGCGGCCAGGCCGGCGGCGAATCGATAGAAAAATCCGCTAGAAGGAACCGGTCGCGGGGTCCGAAGCGTTCTGGTGCTCATGGTGCGGACGGGGGTCGGCGCCCGAGCGACCGAGCTGCGCTCCTTTGCGGCAGGCCGCGGCTCGAAACACCACTCCCCCTGTACCTCCTCCTGACATTTGGATCGGAGCACCCGTCTCGAGGCGCACCGCTCTCCCTACGGGATCCGACCTGTCGGGCGGACCAGAGCGACTTGAGGCTTGTGGTTCCGAGTCCCTCTTAAATGGTGAAGGACCGGCCCCAGAGTAAAGAAGTCGCCGCTCGAAAAACTACTGGTCGTCGAGACCAAAAAAGAGCGCCGAAGTTCAGTGACCCATGACCTGCTCGTTCGGACAGGGTGTTCGCACGCCCGCGAAAGTGGCGGAATTGGTAGACGCGCAGCGGGGAGCGCGAGGGTTCTCCCTCGCTTCAGGTCAGCCGGAACCTGTGGGCGCGAAACCGGCGCGTCGGCTGACCCGCCTTGACCCGCTCGAGCCGCACTCGTTATCCTTCGCACCGCCGCGAAAGTGGCGGAATTGGTAGACGCGCAGCGGGGAGCGCGAGGGTCTCCCTCGCTTCACGTCAGCCGGAACCTGTGGGCGCGAAACCGGCGCGTCGGCTGACCCGCCTTGACCCGCTCGAGCCGCACTCGTTATCCTTCGCACCGCCGCGAAAGTGGCGGAATTGGTAGACGCGCAGCGGGGAGCGCGAGGGTCTCCCTCGCTTCACGTCAGCCGGAACCTGTGGGCGCGAAACCGGCGCGTCGGCTGACCCGCCTTGACCCGCTCGAGCCGCACTCGTTATCCTTCGCACCGCCGCGAAAGTGGCGGAATTGGTAGACGCGCAGGTTTCAGGAACCTGTGGGTTCACACCCTTGAGGGTTCGAGTCCCTCCTTTCGCACCACCGACCTTCCTGGCGATATCTTCCACGCGCATGCCGACGCGCGACCGCAGCGGCCCGAGCCGAGCGCGCGGGAGGCCCGCGCCGTTCGGCACGGCGAGAGCGGCCCTTCTAATCGCCGCCCTCCTGGCCCTCTTCGCTTCTCCGGCGCGCGGTTGGATCTACTCCGAGCATCGGGCGATCAGCGCGGAAGGCATCCGGACCCTCGACCCGAAGCATCGCGGGGCGCTCGACCGCCTCTGGGAGGAAGCTCGGAGGGGATTCGACGCCCGCCTCTGCTCGCAGGCTGCCGCGGGCCACGCCGCCGGGCCCTCCAATTGCGTCGACCTCGCAGCCTGGCCGGCGATCGCGGGCGATCACTCCTGCACGCCCGAAGGCATGCTCCGGACGATCCTCGAGAGCGACTGGATCCTCGCCGTCGCCGGCGTGGCGGCAAAGACGGAGAACGGGATCGCCCGCGCTCGGAACGAAGCGGAGCGGCGCAACTTCCAGGCGCTCGGCGACCTCGGCCTCGAGCGCGCGGACAAGGCCTACTCGACCCGCGCGGGGTCGAACAACGCCCACTTCCTGCTCCCCCGGGCCGACGTCTCGATCGACCCGGCGATCTACGCCGCGGCGACGCTCCGCGCGGGAGCGGAGCTCAACGCCGTGGCGATCTACGCCCTGTACCACGTCGCCGCGCTCCATCGGGCGGCGATGCTCGCCGACGCCAACCTCGACCCTTCCGAGCGCGCCGCCGCGGCGCGCCTCGTCCTCGCGCTCGAAGCCTTCGCCCTGCACTTCCTCGAGGACTCCTTCGCCGCGGGGCACATCGCGGGCTCGTGGGGCCCCGTCGCCGAGCGCAAGGGCACGCACGACTACTACAACGAGCACGGCCTCGACACGGTGAGCTGGGACGGCGAAGCGATGCAGCTCTTCGGCGACGGACACATGCGGGAGGAGGACCTGACGCGCGCCGGGCACGCCGTCGAGCTCACCCTCGAGGAGCTCAGCGAGGCGCTCGAGGCCGATTCGAAGACGAGCCGGGATGCTCGGGCGGCCTCCGTCCTCGAGACCGCGGCCTCCGGGACCTTCGACTCCTGCCAGGAGCTCGTCGTGCCGGACTGGAGAATTCCAGAGGTCATGGCTCCCTACCTCTGCCGAACGCTTCGAGCGGCTCCCGTTCCCTTTCGCGGCCCGGGGTTCGCCTCGCTCCCCCGATTCCGCGCCGAAATCGGCTCCTTCATCGGCGTCGTGAGCGGCGTCTCGGGCGCGTTTGGCGGAGGCGGCTTCACGGAGGGACGGTCGACCGGGGCGCAGGCGCGCGCTCGATGTCGGGCTGCGTTTCGGGCTCGGTCTCGAGGCGCTGCTCGGCGACGCGGGCGACGGTCTGATCTTCGTGCAGGCCGGCCTTCAGGCGCAATCGCGCTCCTCGTCCGGCTGCACGGAGAACTGCCCCTCCGATCCTCTCCTCCAGCAGTTCGTTCCGGGAGTCCCCGCGCGATCCGGACTATCTTTCCGGCTGCGACTTCCGTTCTGGCTGATCCCGGGCGACCTGATCGTGGCGACGCCACTCCTCGCTTTCACCGACGTGACCGCGCTCAAGAAGATGGGGATCCAGGCGGCCGACGGCGGGCTCCTGACCCTCCAGCGGCGATTCTCGACGCCGATCGGTGGCATCCAGTTCATGGCCGGACGCGAAGTCGGCGTGACGCTCTTCGGCTACGGAGAGAAGGACGCCTTCCTCGCGATCCTCGACACGCCGAGCGGCCCGACCCTGGAGCCGATCGCCATCAAGTCGATCCAGTGGGAGTTCCCGATCCTCGAGTACCGACCCTTCCGCGAGTACGGCTCGCGCTACTCGGCGGCGGCCTTCCTGCAGCTCGGAGGCGGCATCGACCGCCCGGTCGAGGTCGTCGTCGTCGGCCGGCCGGACGCCGCGCCGCCCCCGCTGCGCACGCGGTACTACGGCTTCGTGCGGATCTTCTTCGACGGCCGGCGGTACTTCTGAGAGCGTTCGGCGCGCGCGGGCGGACGGCCGGGCGGGGCCGTCAGAGCAGCCACTCGATCGGGAGCCAGCCGAGGATCCGGTTCACGAGCCGCTTGAAGAAACCGGTCTTCGGGTCGTGCGTGTACCGGACCTCGCCCGTCTCCGTCTTCTCGAGCCACTCGAGGCTTCCGCCTTTCGTCAGCCGGACCTCGTAGGCGCGGGTCCGCACGGCGTTATCGATTCCGCTCGAGATCGCCGCGGCGAGCTCCGGGCTCTCGATCACGAGCCCCATCTCGGTGTTCAGCTGGGTCGAGCGAGGATCCAGGTTGAACGACCCGACGAACGCGCGGTTTCGGTCGGCCGAGATGGTCTTCGCGTGCAGGCTCGCGGACGAGCTGCCGCCCGCCCCGCTCTTCGGGCGCTTTCGTTCGGAGGCCGCGCTCGGGCTCGGGGCGTTCGGCTTCAGCTCGTACAGGAGGACGCCGCTTCGCAGGAGGTCCTTGCGGTACTTCGCGTACTTGCAGTGCACGACGCCGCTGTCGGTCGCCGCCAGCGAGTTGGTGACGACCCGCAGGCGGACCCCGCGCTCGGGATAGGCCGCGAGCGTCTTCGTGCCCCCCTCCCGCGGCACGAAATAGGGGGAGACGATGTCCAGCTCCCGCTCCGCCGGCCCGATCGCCTCCTTCAAGCGGGTCAGCAGCAGGTTCTCGTCCTTCACCCGGTCGAGCGTCTTGGCCGGGTCGTCGCGGAGCAGCTGCATCGGCGACCAGTCGAAGGAGAGCCGTTTCGCGATGAGGTCTTCGATCAGGCGCGTGGCGCGGACCTCCTCGATGTACTCGACGGCTTCCGGAGACGCGCGCACCGCGGCGAACTTCGCCTTCACGTCGGCCTCGGCGCCCGGTCCCGCCGCGGCGACGATCTTCCCGATGGGATACGCGGACTCGCAGTTCCAGTACAGGTCGAATTCCTCGGCGACCCGGCGGGCGATGTCCCCGGCCGCCATCACGTCGAGGTCCGTGAAGACCATCTCGTCCCCGGCGCCGAAGTACTCGTCGCCGATGTTGCGGCCCCCGACGATCGTCGCCTGCGAGTCGGCCGTGAACGACTTGTTGTGCATCCGCCGGTTCAGGCGCTTGAAGTCCGTCAGGAATCCGACGAGCTTCAAGCCCCGATTCGGGAAGGGGTTGAAAATCCGGACCTCGATGTTGGGATGCGCGTCGAAGACGGCGAGAACCGGGTCGAGCCCTCCGATGCCGTTGTCGTCGAGCAGCATCCGGACGCGCACGCCGCGCTCGGCCGCGTTCCACAGCTCTTCGAGCATCAGAGTCCCGGTCGTATCCCGGTGCCAGATGTAGTACTGGATGTCGAGCGAGCGCTCCGCCGCGCGCGCGAGCACGACGCGGGCCGCGAAGGCCTCCCTCGGGTTCGCGAGAGGGATCTGCCCGCTCTCGCCCGGCCGGGCCCGCGGCGCCTCCGCGACCGCCCGGCCGAGCCGCGTGCCCGCCGTGTCGGTGACGGCCGTCGAGGCGACGCGGGGTTCGAGGGGCGGGAGGCTCGCGCACCCGCCGGTCGCGAGCGCGAAAACGAGAACCCCGAGGGCGCGATGCGAAGGCCGACTCTTCACGGGGACGCCTTCAACAGATGCTCCCGCAGGAAGAGGACTGTCGCGTAGAACTGGAAGTCCTGATTCCGCTTCTTCGCGAACCCGTGGCCCTCGTCCAGGCCGACGAGGTACCAGACGGGAGTCGCCGTTGCCCCTCACCTCCGCGACGATCTGGTCGGACTCGGCGCGCGGAACGCGCGGGTCGTTCGCGCCCGCGACGACGAAGAGGGGCTTGCGGATCCGCCCGGCGTTCGAGAGGGGCGAGATGCGCGCGAAGAACTCCCGCATCTTCGGATCGCGCTCGTCGCCGTACTCGACGCGGCGCAGATCCTGACGGTACCCGCTCGTCTTCTCCAGGAAGCTGATGAAATTCGAGATGCCGACGACGTCGAGCGCGCAGCGGATCCGGTCGCTGTAGGCGACCGCGGAGGCGAGGGTCATGAAACCGCCATAGCTGCCGCCGGTGATCATCACGCGCGAGGCGTCGAGATCCGACCGGGTCGCGATCCAGTCGAGCGCCGCGCCGATGTCCTTGACCGAGTCTTCGCGGAGGGCGCCGTTGTCGAGCCGCGAGAAAGTCTTCCCGAAGCCGGTCGAGCCGCGCACGTTCGGGTAGAGGATCGCGACCCCGAGCTCGTTGACGAAATAGTTGCTGCGACCGAGGAACCCGGGCCGCGACTGCCCTTCGGGCCCGCCGTGGATGCTCACGAGGACGGGGCGCTTGCCCTCGAACGACCGGGGCGGCGTGTAGAGGAGGCCCGAGATCGTCCGGCCGTCGAAGCTCTTCCAGCGGACCACCTCGGCCCCCCGGAGCGCCGCGGGATCGACGCCACCGGTCTCGCTCTCGGTCCAGCGCTCGACTTTGCCGGTGTCGGCGTCGTACGAGTAAACGTCGGCGGGGCTCCTGGCGTCCGCGAACGAGAACGCGAGGTCGCGGCCGTTCGCGTGCCACGCGAGGGCGCCCCTGGTCCCGGACACGAGGCCCGGGACGACGGTCTCGCGCCCCGTCGCGAGATCGCGCACACGGAGGACGCTCGTCCCCTCCTCGTTCGTCGCGAAAGCGAGCCGCCTGCCGTCGCGGGTCAGATCGAACGCATCGATGTCCCATGGGATCTCGGAGGTCAGCGCCTCCTTCCTCCCCGAGGCGAGATCGAGGCGCACGAGTCGCAGAAACTCCGAACCCTCGTCGGTCGCGACCGCAATCGACCGGCCGTCGGGGAAGAAGCGCGCGCCCCCGTAGGCGACCTTCTCCTTCCCGCCCCGCCGAGTCAGCGCCGTTTTCTCCCCCGTCGCGGCGTCGACGAGCCAGAGATAGGACTCGTTCACGGAGATCCCCTCCCGGACGAGCACGCGCCGACCGTCGGGCGACCAGTCGAGCGGCGCCCAACCCCCACCCGAGAGGTCCGCGACCCGGCGATCGCTCTTCGGGTCGGTCGGGTCTTCCGCGTAGAGGTCCGTGTCCTTGCCGTTGCGGCGGGTCGAGGTGTAGGCGATCCGATCGCCGCTTCGAGACCACACAGCCCCGACGTTGCGGGACTTGCCGTCCGTCAGAAGCGTGATCCGGCCCGTCGCGAGGTCGAAGCGGTAGTTCTGGTAGAACTCGCCGCCGCCGGTGTCCTGGCTGAAGACGAAATAGTCGCCGCGGACCGGCGGAAACGAGGGCGCGACGACCCGCTCCGGGAGGAATGTGAGCTGGCGGCGGTCGCCCCCCGGGAAGCGCACGAGGTGCGCCTGCGGCGTGTCGCCGAACCGCGTCGTGATCAGGATTTCCCGGCGCTCGGGGTGCCAGCTCCCGAGCGCGGCCGCGCGCGCTTCCGTGTAGGGGCGGACCGCCGAAGCGAGAGCCGCCGGGATCGTCGGGATGCCCTCGACGACCAGATTCTCGTTCGGGGCGACTTCGTCGGTCTCGCCGGAGGCGACGGCCAGACCGAGGAGCGCGCGACAGGGCCCCGACGATAAGGCTTCATGGACGCGGCGCCGGGCGCGCTTCCTACTCCGGCGGCAGGCCGGCCTCGATGTCGGCTTTCGGCAGCACGATCGCGTTTTCCTTGCGCCCCTGATCCACGCAGACGAAGCAGGCCTTGTAGACGTCGTCGTATCCCATCTTCATCTCGCGGTTCGTCACGAAGAGCTGCCGCGGGGGGTACCGGGCGTCCAGACGCTGGAGCGTCACGAGGATCCCGTTCGGGACCCGCGAGCGCTCCCGGATGGCGAACCGGTGGGGCGGCTCGGCGGTGCAGGAGTATCCGGCCGGCTCGGCCTTCGGCTCACTGGACACGCTTGTGCTCTCCCGTCGGCTCCTTGTCGGTCTCGCGCGCGAGCGCCGCGAGCGCCTGGTCGAGCGTCTCGTGTATCTTGAAGAGCGTGTCGAGATGAGTCACGCGCAGCCCGGAAAGGATCCGCCGCTGCGGCGCGGCCAGGAGGATCGGCCGGTTCTCGCTCGAGAAGCGCTTGAGCGCGCCGACGAGCACGCCGACCCCCGTCGAGTCCATGTAGTCGAGCAGCGAGAGATCCAGGACGAGCGCGCCCTTCCTCTCGGCGGCGATTCGCTCGCAGCTCTCGGCGAGCGCGCGCGCCGTGTCTCCGACCTTCAGGGACCCTTCGACCCTCAGGACCGTGTGCTCGGGGCCCTGCTGCTCGTCGAGCTTCATGCCCCCTCCGATCTCGCGCCCCGCTCAGGCGGCGGGCGCGGGCCGCGCCTCTCCCCTGCGAACGAGAACCGCGCCGCGCGCGATCTCCTCGCCGCCCGAGGTCACTTCGCCTTCGAAACGAACCATGGGCCCGAGCTTCGCCGAGAGCCGCACGTCCACCGTCAGGACCTCGCCGGCACGCGGCAAGCGAAAGACCTGGAAGCCCTCGAGGCCGGCGAGGAATCCGCTCCGGCCGAGCTCGGGATCTCCCCCCTCGAGGAGGAGCGCCCCCTGCGCGATCGTCTCGGCGAGGAGCAGCGGGGTCGCCCAACGCTCCCCCATCACGGCGCGCGCGTTGGCGGTCAGCGCCGCCCGAACCCGGCCCCGCGAGAAGTCGGCGTTCCGTTCCTCCAGAACGATGTCCACGAAGCGGAACGGATAGGCGTGCGGGAGCGTCGGCGTCGCGTTCACGCGATCTTCTTCTGCTCGATGAAGTCCACGAGGGCGTCGACCGACGCGAACGCCTTGACGCCGACTTCCTCGTCCTGAACCTTGATTCCGAACTCCTGCTCGAGCCCGAGGACGAGCTCCAGGGCGTCGATCGAGTCGAGCCCCAGCCCCTCGCCGAACAAGGGGGCGTCGTTCTGAATCGTGGCCGGATCGATCTCGAGCTTCAGCCGGCGGACGATCAGCTCCTTGACACGCTGCGCGGTGCTCGGGTCTGCCATCTGGGTTCTCCGTGCCGGGATTATAGGACGAGGTTGCCGGGCGACTACGCCATGCCGCCGTCCACGCGCCAGACCTGCCCCGTGACGTAGGAGGCCCGCTCCGACGCCAGGAAGCCCACGACGGCCGCGATCTCCTCGGGTGCTCCGAAACGTCCCGTCGGGATCCGGGACACGAACTCCGCGACCTCCGTTTCCTTCAGGTGCGCGATGATCTCCGTCGCGACGAGGCCGGGCGCGACGGCGTTGACCGTGATCCCGCGCTTCGCGAGCTCGAGCGCGAGGGCCTTGGTCATCGCAATCAAGCCTCCCTTGGCGGCCGAATAGTTCGCCTGGCCGGCGTGGCCCGAGATCCCGGAAACCGAAACGACGTTGACGATGCGGCCCCAGCCGCGGTGGAGCATCGGCCTCAGGAGCGCCTTGGTCATCCGGAAGGCCCCCTTCAAGTCGGTGTCGAGGACGTAGTCCCAGTCCTCCTCCTTCATGAACGGCAGGAGGGCGTCCTTGATCACGCCGGCGTTGTTGACGAGGATGTCGGTCCCTCCGAACTCCGCCTCGACCCGTTCGGCGAGCGCGCGCACCGCCGCCGGATCACGCACGTCGGCGACGAGCGCCAGCGCCTCCCCGCCGCGCCGATCGGATCTCCGCAGCGGTCTCCTCCGCGCGGGCGAGATCCTGCCGGCACGTCAGCACGACGCGCGCGCCCGCGCCGGCCAGCTCGCGGGAGATCGCGCGCCCGATCCCGCGAGATCCTCCGCTGACGACGGCGGTCTTGCGGCGACCGCTCTCCCGCTTCGGGAGAGCGCCGCTTGGAGAAGCGGAATCGGTCACGGCGCGATGATATCCGTCAGGCTCGCCTGGGCCTCGACCGCCCCCGCCCGGCGGCAGGAGACGCTCCGGTCGATCCAGCGCGTCATCTTCGTCAGCATCTCGCCGGGTCCGACTTCCAGGAACGCGCGGTGGCCGTCGGCGATCATCCGCTCGACGGTCGTGTTCCAGAGCGTCGGGCGGCAGAAGCCGCTCGCCAGGATCTCGCGAATTCTCGCGGCCGACTCCGCCCGGTCGCCGTCCGGCGCGTAGTAGGGGACGACCGGGGCGCGGATCGAGCCGAGCGACGCGACGACGGGAGAGACCGCGTGCGAGACCGGGAGCATGAGCTCGCTGTGGATCGGCCAGCTCATCCCGAGCGGCAGGACCGAGAGCGCCTTCGGCGCCAGTGCCTCGAGCGCGGCGGCGACGGCTTCCGCCTGGCCGGTCAGCACGAACTGTGTGGCGGAGTTGACGTTGCCGATCCAGACCAGGCGGCCCTCCCCCCGCAGGCGCGCGCAGGCCTCCTCGACCGCCTCGCGGCGGGCGCCCGACGACCGCGCCCATCCGGCCGCGGATGCCGAGCCGCTCGGTCTCCCGCCAGACGGCGATCAGCACCTCGAGCGCGTCGTCGTAGGAGATCGCGCCCGACTCGACGATCGCCGCGTAGTTGCCGAGGCTGTAGCCCGCGGTCGCCGCGGGCGCGATGCCCCGCCGCGCGAGACGCCGAGCGGCGAGGATCGAGACCAGGAAGACGCCCGCCTGCGCGGCGAGGTTCTCGTGAAGCGCCTCCTCCGGCCCCGAGAAGAGGATGCGCTCGAGGTCCCGGCCGCAGCGCTCGGAGGTCTGCTTCGAAGAGGGTCCGCGCTCCGGCGTCCTCATCGAAGAAGTCGCGGCCGATCCCGATCGTCTCGGAGAGCTGACCCGGGAAGAGAAACGCCGGAGACCGCGACGGCCCGCTCAAACGATTCCGCGGCGGCGCGGCGGCCTCATGCGGCCTCGAGCTCGAGGAGCACGTCCCCGACCGCCACGCAGCGCTCCTGCCCGAGCCACGCCTCGAACCGCGCCGGCAGACTCCGCCGCCTCGCGAAGTGCGTGAGGCGGACCAGAGGAGCGAGGCCCTCCATCGGCGGATGCTCGGGATCGAACTCCCAGGGGTGGAAAGTGAAGATGGCCGGGTAGCCGCGGCTCCGGTAGACGGCTTCGAAGGAGCTGACGGCGCCGGGCCGGAGAACCCGGAATCCCCAGCTCCCGCCGGCCGGAATCCGCGCTCCAAAACCGCGGCCCGTGAGCGGGGGGATCTCGACGAGGCTCCCCTCCGCGAGCTCGATGCGGTGCGGCCCCAGCGGATTGTCCGCCCGGCCGAGCGGGGGCATCGCCGTCATCGAGGCGTCGGCCGCGAAGCCCTCGGCGGCGAGCACGGCGAGCGCCGGGTCCTCGGGCGACCGGATCGACCACTCCGCCGCCCGATAGAGCGTCGCGCGGACGCCGCAGGCCCGCTCGATCCGCTCCCTCCCGCGCCGGAGATCCGAACGAAATTCCTCTCCCGAGAGCTCGTCGGCGCGGCGGTGCGTGTCGCCGTGGAGGCCGATCTCGTGGCCCCGGCGCGCCGCCTCGCGAACGAGATCCGGGTACTTCCCCGCCACCCACCCCAGGACAAAGACGGTCGCGCGGTGGCGGCCGTGGTCGAGCCGGTCGAGCAGCCACGAAAACGTGCGCTCGAAGCGTGGGGCGAAGGCCTCCCATCGGCGCGGGTCGGAGTAGTAGTCGTCCCCGCAGACGTGAAACCACTCTTCGGCGTCGATCGTCAGGACGCGCGGCGCCGGCCCGCGGGTGCGCAGAGGCGTGATGACCGGGGAAGGCATGGAAGCGAGATTCTAGCCGCCCGCTGCGCAACCGCCATGGGATGGTGAGTCGCGGCCGCCTGCTCTCTCCGGCGGCGTCGAGCCGCCGCTTCAATCAACCTCAAACACCTTGTAGTACACCGCCCCCCACGAAATGATCCAGGTGTCCCGGAACGGCTTGTAGTGCGACGGCCCGCCGTAGATCGCGCGCACGGGCACGTGGCAGAAGCGCGCGACGTGCCGCGCGGACTTCAGGAGGATCTCGGTTTCGATGATGTAGCCGCGCGCGTTCAAACGCAGCCGCCGCAGCACGTCGGCGGAGACCACGCGGAATCCGGACTGCGCGTCTTCGACTTCGAGCCCCGTCATCCGCGAGAGGATCCGGCTGCCGATCTCGTTGGTCCGGTAGCGGTAGGCCGGAATCGCTCCCGGCTCCGCCATGCGCGAGCCGATGACGAAATCCTCGCCGGCGCGGGCGGCCGCCAGGAGCGCCGGAAGGTCGCGCGGATCGTGCTGGCCGTCCGCGTCGACGAAGGCGACGTGCGTGGCGTCCGTCGCCAGCAGCGCGGCCAGGCCGGCCCGGATGCGCCGAGCCCTTGCCCGCCGTTCTCGGGCAGCGCGCAGGACCGAGAGCGCCGGCCGCCGCGGCCGCGGCGCCCGTGCGGTCGGCCGACCCGTCGTCCACGACGAGGATCGCGCGGTCACCGCCGCGGCCCGCAATCCCCGGACGACGTCGCCGACCGTCGCCTCGGCGTCGAACGCGGGCACGAGCACGACGGGCGAGAAGCGAGCCGGCACGCGCGCATCCTAACCGCCCGCGCCGGCTAATGCCTTTCGGCTGTTGGGCATGCGTTGACTCGAAGCGGTGGCTGTGAAAAAGTCGGGGCCGACCGATGCCGTCCAGCTTCCTGCCCATCCTGATCCTGCTCGGCCTCGCCGCGGGGATGGCGGCGACGATTCTGGCGTTGAACGCGCTGCTCGGCCCGAAGCTCCGAACGGCGCGAAAGCTCGAGACCTACGAGAGCGGCGTTCCGCTCCTCGACTTCTCGCACAAGCGCATCTCGATCAAGTTCTTCGTGGTCGCGATGATCTTCATCCTGTTCGACGTCGAGATCGCGTTCCTCTATCCGTGGGCCCTCGTCTTCCGGTCCGCCGGCTGGCCGCTCTTCGTCGAGATGCTCGTCTTCCTCGCGGTGCTCGCCGTCGGTTACGCCTACATCTGGAAGAAAGGGGCCTTCGACTGGTGAGCCACACGCGCTACCGTCTCGAGGAGGCGGGCGAGCCGCGTCCGTTTCCGCCCGAGGCGACGGCGCGGATCGAGAGGATCCTGAAGCGCTACCCGACCAAGCAGGCGGCGCTCCTGCCCGTCCTCTGGGTCGCCCAGGAGACGTGGGGCTGGATCTCGAAGGAGTCGGCCGAAGAGGTGGCGCGGATCCTCGACTTGCCGGCGTCGCACGTGGACGGCGTCCTGACGTTCTACACGATGTACAACCTGCGCCCGATCGGGACGGAACCTCCTCCAGTTCTGCACGTCGATCTCCTGCCATCTGGCCGGGCGCCGGAGCGGCTGCTCGAGCATTGCGGCAAACGCCTCGGCATCGGGCTCGAGGAGACGACCTCCGACGGCAGGTTCACGATGGTCGAGGTCGAGTGCATCGCCGGATGCGACCGCGCCCCCTCGATGATGGTCAACGACACCTACCACGAGCCGATGGACGAGAGGCAGCCTCGACGCTCCTCCTCGACCGGCTTTCGAAGGAGGCCTGACGTGGAGCGCGTCCTGACCGCGCGGATCGGACGGAAGGACTCCCGTTCGATCGAGACGTATCTCGCCGACGGCGGCTACGCCGCGTGGAAGAAGGTCCTGACGGGCGGCTGGACGCCGCAGCAAGTTGACCGAGGAGGTCAAGAAGTCGGGCCTGCGCGGCCGCGGCGGCGCCGGGTTCCCGACGGGCGTCAAGTGGGGCTTCATCCCGAAGGACACGAAGGGCAAGCCGATCTACCTGCTCTGCAACGCCGACGAGTCCGAGCCCGGCACGTTCAAGGACCGCCTGCTCATGGAAGAGGACCCGCACCAGGTCATCGAGGGGATGATCCTCTCCTCCTACGCGATCGGCTGCCGCGACGCCTACATCTACATCCGCGGCGAGTTCTACGACGGCGCCCGGATCCTGGACCGCGCGATCGACGAGGCGTACGCGAAGGGATTCCTCGGCGAGAAGATCCTCGGCTCCGCCTACTCCCTCGACCTGACCGTGCACCGCGGCGCCGGCGCCTACATCTGCGGCGAGGAGACCGGCCTGATCGAGAGCCTGGAGGGCAAGCGCGGCCAGCCGCGCATCAAGCCGCCCTTCCCCGCCGTCTCGGGCGTCTTCGCGTGCCCGACGATCGTCAACAACGTCGAGACGCTCGCCTGCGTCGTGCACATCGTCAACCGCGGCGCCGAGTGGTTCGCGAAGATCGGCCGCAACGAGAAGAACACGGGGCCCAAGCTCTACTGCCTCTCCGGGCACGTCGAACCGGCCGGGGGTCTACGAGGCGCCGATGGGGCTGCCGCTGAAGGACCTGATCTTCGGCGCCGACTACGGACGGGGAATGAAGGGCGGGCGGAAGGTGAAGGCCGTCATCCCGGGCGGCGCCTCGGCGAACATGCTCACCGCCGCCGAGATCGAGGACTGCCCGCTCGACTTCGACGGCGTCGCCGCCAAAGGCTCGATGCTCGGCTCGGCCGCCATCATCGTGATGAACGAAGACACCTGCATCGTCGACGCCGCGCAGAACCTCTCGAAGTTCTTCTCGCACGAGTCGTGCGGCCAGTGCACGCCCTGCCGGGAGGGCACACCCTGGCTCTACAAGGTGCTCGACGCGCATCGAGGCGGGCGAAGGGCGGATCGAGGACCTCGATCTGCTCGAGCGCATCTGCAACCAGATGGCCAACGGCATGACGATCTGCGTCTTCGCCGACGCGGCGATCGCGCCGCCGCTCTCCTCGGTCGCGCAAGTTCCGCGACGAGTACCGCCACCACGTCGAGCAGAAGCGATGCCTCGTCGGCGCGAAGGCGGAGATGGCGACCGCGTGAGCAGCAATACAAGTCAGCGGCCGCTCGACGCGGCCGAAGAGGCGCGGGCAGTCGGATGACCCCCTCCTCATGAGATGACCCGAGGGGCTCGATCTCGCGCTCGCCCTCGCCTCCCGCCAAGGACACCTTCACGGTCATCTTCGACGGGAAGGCGTTCGAGGTCCCCAAGAACGTCAACCTGATCGAGGCGGCGAAGCTCGCCGGGTATCGAGATCCCCCACTTCTGCTTCCACCCGCGGCTCTCGGTCGTCGGCCAGTGCCGCATGTGCCTCGTCGAGATCGAAGGGATCCCGAAGATCCAGGCGGCCTGCACGACGCCGTTGAAGGACGGCCTCTCGGTCAAGACGACGACGGAGAAGGTCCGGCAGTCCCGAGCCGCGACGATGGAGTTCCTGCTCATCAACCACCCGCTCGACTGCCCGATCTGCGACCAGGCCGGCGAGTGCACGCTGCAGGACAACTCCTTCGGCTACGGCCACCAGCTCTCCCAGCTACGACGAGCAGAAGCGCCAGTACCCGACTTTCGACCGCACCCCGATCGGGCCGCACGTCATCGCCGACATGACGCGCTGCATCCAGTGCACGCGCTGCATCCGGTTCTGCCAGGAGATCGCGGGCACCGAGCGAGCTGACGTTCCTCGACCGCGGCGGCCGCACGCTCGTCTGGACGCACGAGGGCAAGCCGCTCGCCAACGACTGGTCCGCCTGCGCCGCCGACGTCTGCCCGGTCGGCGCGCTGACGGCGAGGGAGTTCCGCTTCCGCAAGCCGCGTCTGGTATCTGCAGAAGGCCCCCTCGGTCTGCCCCGGCTGCAACATCGGCTGCAACATCTCGATCGAGATCGCGGGACGACGATCGTCTACCGCTTCCTGCCGCGGCTGAACCCGAAGGTCAACGACTACTGGCTCTGCGACTACGGGCGCTTCCTCTCGGAGAGCCTGAACCTGCGCGACGTCGAGAAGGCGACGCTCCGCGAGGCGGACAGAGTCGCGCGACGCATCCGTGCCGGCGGCGATCGAGCGCATCGCGCGCGAGATCCGCGCGACGCTCGACGCGAAGGGACCGGCGGCCCTCTTCTTCCTGGGCTCGGCGAACCTCTCGAACGAGGAGAACTTCCTGCTGCGGAAGCTCGCCGACCACCTGAAGCTGCGCCAACCGCGACGTCGTCGTGGACCGGGCGCGGCCCGCGACGGATCAAGTCGCAGACCGAGTGGCTCGACGGGGGAGGACGCGGCGGCGAATTTCCGCGGCGCTCGGGACATGGGCATGTCTCCCGGCGCCGGCGGCTACGGCCTCGAGGCGGTCCTCGCGGGCAAGGCGCGCGCCGGAGGTCGTCTTCGTCGCCGACGCCGCCTTCTCCGCCGTCGGCGGACGACGCCGAAAAGGTCGCGCGCCTCCGCAAGGCGCGGTTTCTCGCCGCGGCGGCGCGAACCGACAACGCTCTCGACCCGCGCCGCCGACGTCGCTCCTACCCGCGGCTTCCCTGGCCGAGAAGGAAGGCACCTTCACGAACGTGCAGGGGCGCGTCCAGAAGTTCGAGCGGGCCTTCCTCCCGAAACCGCCGGCGCGCCCGCACTGGGAGCTGCTGCTCCTCCTCGCCAACGCGCTCGGATACGGCGACCGCGACTGGACGCCGGCGGACCTGCGGCGCGCAGATCGCGGCCGAAGTGAAAGGCTACGGGCACGTCACCGAGGAGGAGCTCGAAGGCGGCGTCCTCCTGAAGAAGGGCGACTTCGCCTGGAAGGGCGCGCCGTGACGCTCCTCGACTGGGTGATCCTCGTCGCCCGCGTGGCGTCTGCCCGCGATGATCCTGCCGGGAATCGTCGATCCCGCTCGTCTGGTACGAGCGGCGGATGCGCGGCCTTCATCCAGGACCGGCCCGGTCCCAACCGCGTCGGGCCCTTCGGCCTGCTCCAGAGCCCGGCGGACATCCTGAAGCTCTTCATGAAGGAGGACGTCATCCCCGCCGCGGCGGACCGGCCCCTCGTTCCTGCTCGCGCCGGGCCTCGCCGTCTTCTCGGCCCTCGCGACTTTCGCGGTGATCCCTTACGGCGCCACCGCTGACGATCGGCGGGAAGGAGATTCCGCTGCTCGGCGCCGACATCTCGATCGGCGTCCTCTACATCTTCGCGATCACGTCCCTCTCGGTCTACGCGATCGTGCTCGCCGGCTGGTCCTCGAACAACAAGTTCTCGCTGATGGGCGGCGATCCGCTCGAGCGCGCAGCTCATCTCCTACGAGCTCGCGATGACGACGGCGGCCGCGGGCGTGATCCTCGTCGGCGAGCTCCTTCCGGCTCCCCGACATCGTCGCGATGCAGCAGGAGCACGTGGCTCGGGTTCATCCCGCGCTGGAATGTCGTTCCTGCAGCCGCTCGGCTTCCTCGTCTTCTTCGTCGCGACCTTCGCCGAGACCAACCGTCTCCCCTTCGACCTGCCCGAGGCGGAGGCGGAGCTCGTGGCCGGATACCACACCGAGTACTCGGCGATGCACTTCGGCTCCTTCTTCCTCGCCGAGTACCTGAACGTCATGGTCTCCTGCGCCCTGACGACGACCCTCTACTTCGGGGGGTGGTCGCTTCCGGGCTTCGACCCGCAGGGCGTCGATCGGCGCGATCCTCTCGCTCCTCGTCTTCGCGGTGAAGACGGCCTTCCTCGTCAGCGTTTTCATCTGGGTGCGATGGACGCTGCCGCGCTTCCGCTACGACCAGCTGATGCGGCTCGGCTGGAAGGTGCTCCTGCCGCTCGCGCTCGTGAACCTGCTCTGGGCGGCGGGGCTCGAGCTCGTGAGGGCGCGGGTAGTCCCGTGGAGCGCCTCCTCTTCGACGCCGCCGCCGTGGTCGCGGTCCTGTTCGCGGCCCTGATGGTCCTCTCCCGCCACCCGGTCAAGAGCGTGCTCGCGCTCGTCGTCTCCTTCTTCTTCCTCGCGGTCTGCGTACGTGCTGCTCGCCGCGCCGTTCATCGCCGCGATCCAGGTCATCGTCTACGCGGGAGCGATCCTCGTCCTCTTTCTCTTCGTGCTGATGCTCCTGAACGTTCCCCTCGAAGAGAGCGGAGACGGAGACCGCGCCCGATCCAGCGGGTCCTGGGCGGGGCCGCGATCCTGCTCTTCACGATCCTGCTCGTCGCCATCCTGTCCTCGCACGGGCTCCCGAAGGGAGCTCCGGCGGGCGCTTCGGACGCGACCTCCGGAGCGATCGCGCCCGTCGCGCGGGCTCATTTTCTCCGAGTAGCTGCTCCCCTTCGAGGCCCTGTCGGTGCTGCTGCTGGCGGCCCTCGTCGGCGCCTTCGTCCTCGTCGCCCGGGAGACGGCGCTCGTGATCGGCGCGATCCCGCTGAGCGACGTCCTGCTCGCGTCCGCCGCGCTCTTCGCGGTCGGGCTGGCGGGCGCGCTCCTGCGCCGCAACGCGATCTCGATCTTCCTGTCGGTCGAGCTGATGATGAACGCCGCGAACCTGACGCTCCTCGGTTACGGCGCCGCCCAGGGGACCCTCGAAGGACAGATCGTCGTCTTCTTCGTGATCGCGATCGCCGCGGCCGAGGCCTCGGTCGGCCTCGCGATCTTCGTGGCGCTCTTCCGCCACACCGAGACGATCGACGTGAACAAGATCAACCTGCTCAAGTGGTGAGATGAGCGCGCCGTTCCCGCTCTGGCTCGTCCCGGCGCTGCCGCTCGCCGGCTTCCTCGTCAACGGCCTCTTCGGCACGAAGCTCGGCAAGCGGTTCGTCGGCGTCGTCGGCGTCGGGTCCGTCGGGCTCGCGACCCTCGTCGCCTACGCGCGGCTGCTGCCGTACCTCGCGGGCGACCACGCGCCGGTCGTCGAGCGGGCCGCCCAATGGATCCACGCCGGCGACTTCACGGCGGACATCGCCTTCCGCCTCGACCCGCTCTCGGCGCTCATGACCTCGTTCGTGACGTTCGTCGGGTTCCTGATCCACGTCTACTCGGTCGGCTACATGCACCACGACGAGACCGACGCCGGGTACGCGCGCTTCTTCGCGTACCTGAACCTCTTCATGTTCTCGATGCTCGTCCTGGTGCTCGCCCAGAACTTCCTGCTGATGTTCGTCGGCTGGGAGGGCGTCGGACTCTGCTCGTATCTCCTGATCGGCTATTACTACGAGCAGCCCGAACGCGCCCGCGGCGGGCAAGAAGGCCTTCGTCGTCAATCGCATCGGCGACTGGGGCTTCCTCCTCGGGATGTTCGGTCTCGGCGGTCGCGTTCGGCACGCTCGACTACGACGGCGTCTTCCGCGGCGGCCGCGGCCGAGCCCGGCCGCTTCGCGCCGGCCCTCGCGCTCATCACCCTCTGCCTCTTCCTCGGCGCCGTCGGCAAGAGCGCCCAGGTGCCGCTCTACGTCTGGCTGCCCGACGCGATGGCGGGTCCGACTCCGGTGTCGGCCCTCATCCACGCCGCGACGATGGTCACGGCTGGCGTCTACATGGTGGCCCGCTGCAACGTGCTCTTCCGCCTCGCGCCCGACACGATGGCCGTCGTCGCCGGAATCGGCGCCGCGACGGCGTCTGCTGGCCGCCCTGATCGGCCTCGCGCAGAACGACATCAAGAAGGTCCTGGCCTACTCGACGGTCTCGCAGCTCGGCTACATGTTCCTCGCCTGCGGCGTCGGGTCCTTCGTCGCCGGGATGTTCCACGTCATGACGCACGCGTTCTTCAAGGCGTGCCTCTTCCTCGGGGCCGGCTCCGTCATGCACGCCATGTCCGGGGAGCTCGACATGCGGAAGATGGGAGGCCTGAAAGCGAAGCTCCCCGTCACCTACCGGACCTTCCTGATCGCGTCGCTCGCGATCGCGGGGATCCCGCCGCTCGCCGGCTTCTTCTCGAAGGACGCAATCCTGGCGGGGGTCTTCGAGGCGGGGCGCCCCTTGCTGTTCGCGGTCGGCCTCTTCACCGCGGGCCTGACGGCGTTCTACATGTTTCGCATGGTTTCGCAGGTCTTCGCCGGCGAGTTCCGCGGTACGCCCGAGCAGGAGCACCACGTCCACGAGTCGCCCGCGTCGATGACGGTCCCGCTGATCGTGCTCGCGGCCCTGGCCGTGGTCGGCGGGTTCGTCGGGCTCCCGGCCGTCTTCGGGGAGGGCGCCAACCGGATCCAGGCATTCCTTTCGCCGATCTTCCTGCCGCTCGCGCGGAAGCGCCGGCGCCGAGCACGGCCTCGCGCACTCGGCCGAGTGGCTCCTGATGGCCGCTTCGGTCGCCGTCGCGGCCGTCGGGATCGCGCTCGCCTGGAAGTGGTACGCGAAAGATGGCGGGCGCGCGCCGGCGCGGCTCGCGGCCTCCTTTCCCGGGGCCTATGCCCTGCTCGCCGACAAGTTCCGCGTGGACGAGCTCTACGACGCGATCTTCGTCCGCCCGTTCAAAGCCCTCGCCCGCTTCTGCTGGAAGGTCATCGACGTGCTCCTCATCGACGGCGTCCTCAACGCCGGGGCGTTCCTCGTCGAGCTCACGGGAGACCTGCTGCGGTTCCTTCAGACCGGCAACGTCCGCAACTACGCCCTCTCGTTCCTGCTCGGCGTGGTCGCGCTGATGCTGATCGTGCTGGGAAGCTTCTGATGGGCGCGCTTCTCGAGAGCCATCTCCTCTCGGTCGTCGTCTTCCTCCCGGCGGCGGGGGCGGTGCTCCTGGCCTTCTTTCCGGCCTCCGCCTCCAAGGCCGCCCGCACGCTCGCGCTCCTCGTTGCGCTCCTCGACTTCGCCGTCTCGGTCCCCCTCTGGACGCGCTTCGTGCCGGGCGCCCCCGGCTTCCAGTTCGCCGAGTCCGCCCCGTGGGTCCCCGCCTACGGAATCTCCTACTCGATCGGGATCGACGGGCTCTCTCTGGTGCTCGTGATGCTGACGACGCTCCTGACCCCCGTGTCGCTCCTTTTCTCCGTCAGCGCACGTCGAGAAGGGAGTGCGCGGTTTTTCGATCGCTTTCCTCCTGCTCGAGACCGGGATGCTCGGGAGTCTCGTGGCCCTCGATCTCGCCCTCTTCTACGTTTTCTGGGAGGTCATGCTCGTCCCGATGTACTTCATCATCGGAATCTGGGGGGGCGCGCGCCGCATCTACGCCGCGATGAAATTCTTCCTCTTCACGATGGCCGGAAGCCTGCTGATGTTCCTCGCGATCCTGTACCTGGCCGCGCGGCATCACAAAGTCACGGGAGAGTGGTCGTTCCTGCTCGCCGATCTCTCCGAGCTCGACCACACCGCCCGGGTCCAGGCGATCCTCTTCTTCGCCTTTGCGCTCGCCTTCGCGATCAAGGTGCCGGTCTTTCCGCTCCACACGTGGCTCCCGGACGCGCACACGGAGGCGCCGACGGCGGGCTCGATCATCCTCGCCGGGCGTTCTGTTGAAGCTCGGCGTTTACGGCTACCTGCGCTTCGGCCTCTCCCTCTTTCCCGAGGCCTCGGTCCGATACGCGCCGTGGGTCGGTCTCCTCGGCGTCATCGGCGTCGTTTACGGCGCGCTCGTCGCCTACCCGCAGAAGGACATGAAGCGGCTGGTCGCGTACTCCTCCGTTTCGCACCTCGGTCTCGTCGTCGTCGGAGTCGCGGCGTTCACGTCGGTTTCGCTCTCCGGCTCGATCCTGCAGATGATCAATCACGGGCTCTCGACGGGGGCGCTCTTCCTGCTCGTCGGCGTCCTCTACGAGAGGCGCCACACGCGGGAGATCGAAGCCTACGGCGGAATCGCCGGAGTGGTCCCGGTCACGACGACGCTCTTCCTGGTGGCCACCCTTTCGTCGATCGGCCTTCCGGGTTTGAACGGTTTCGTCGGCGAGTTCCTGATCCTGCTCGGGACCTGGACCTCGCCCCACCGCTGGTGGGCGGTACTCTCTGCGACCGGCGTGATCCTCTCGGCCGTCTACATGCTCACGCTCGTTCAGAGAGTCTTCTGGAACCCGCTCGTGCACGAGGAGAACCGACGCTTGACGGACATCCGTCCGAGCGAGCTCATCGCGGCGGCCGTGCTCGTGGTGTGCATGGTCTGGATCGGGGTGCGCCCCAACGACGTTCTCTCGCGCCTGGCGCCGACGGTCGAGGCCATCCGGGCGGGGGTCGCCGAGCGAGCGGCCTCGGGCCTGCCGCGGGACACCCCCCCCGCATCGGGCGGGGCGGGCGCGGGCGCGCCGTCGGGGGGCGCGCCATGATCCCGTTCGGCCCCGCGGAGCTCGCGGCCATCCTCCCGGAGATCTGCCTGGCGGCGGCTGGTGCGCTCCTCGTGCTGCTCGAAGCGTTCGCGCCCCGGAGCCGCCGGTGGTTTGCGACGATCGCGCTCGCGGCGATCGCGGCCTCCCTCTATTTCTTCGCGCGGGCGCCGATCGGCCAGACCTTCGGCGGCCGCTTCGAAACCTCCGCCCTCACCAATGCCGTGAGCCTCTTCCTGGCGGGGACGGCCGCCGTCGCGGTGCTCGTGGCCAAGCCCTATCTCGAGCGCGCCGGCGAGGAGAAGGGGGAGTTCTACGCGCTGCTCCTCTGGGGGCACCTCGGCGTCTCGCTCATGGTCCGGGGGCTCGACCTCATCCTCGTCTTCATCGGTCTCGAGATGCTCTCTCTCTCCTTCTACGTGCTCGCCGCGATCTTTCGCGGCATCCCGGCCTCCTCGGAGGCGGGGTTGAAGTACTTCCTGACGGGCGCTTTCGGCTCCGCCTTCACCCTCTACGGAATCGCTCTTCTCTTTGGGAAGAGCGGGAGCATGCGCATCTCGAACCTCTCCCAGGTGGGCCTGGGGTCGGACCCCGTCGTCACGCTCGCCCTCCTGCTGCTGCTGGCCGGGTTCGGCTTCAAGATGTCGCTCGCGCCGTTCCACGCGTGGGCGCCCGACGTCTATCAGGGGATGCCGACGCCCGCCGTCGCGTACCTCTCCGTCGCGCCGAAGGGCGCGAGCGTCATCGTGCTCTACCGCATCCTGACCGCCCTCTTCCAGGGAGAGCTGCCCGGCCGTCTCGCGACCGGCATCGCCGCCCTCGCGATCCTCTCGATGACGCTCGGCAACGTCGTCGCCCTCGCGCAGCGGGACATCAAGCGGCTGCTCGCCTACTCGGGGATCGCGCACATGGGCTACGTGACCATCACGCTCGCCGTCTTCGGCCGCGCCGCGCTCGCCGCGGCGATCGTCTACTTCTTCGCGTACCTCGTCTCCAACGCCGGGGCCTTCGCCGCTGTCTCCGCCCTCTACCGCGACGAGACGAAGCCGCACCCGATCGGACTCCTCGCCGGAGAGGGGCGGAGGGCCCCGTTTTCGGCCGCGGTGCTGACCCTTTGTCTCTTCTCGCTCGCCGGGATCCCCGCGACCGCCGGGTTCATCGGCAAGTTTTTCGTCTTCGGAACAGCGATCGAGCGGGGTCTCTATTCGCTCGCCGTGATCGGCATTTTCAACAGCCTCGTCTCGATCGGCTATTATTTGAAGGTCGTCTACATCCTCTACATGCGCGATCCCGTCGAGCCGGAGAGGCCCCCCGTGCTCGGTGCTTCCGATGGCCTGGCGCTCGCGCTCTGCGCGGCCGGGATCCTGATCTTCGGGATCTTTCCGGGGGCGCTCCTGGGGCTCGCGCGGCAGGCCGCGGAGACCCTCCCCTTCTTCGGTCCCTGACCATCCGTCGAGCCACGAAATCCGACACGATCTCGAAGAACGCGAGAAAAGGAGAAAAGAGCATGTCCGCGAAGCCCCGCCCCGCGATCCGGCAGGCCCCCCGTCCCGCCGCCCCCTCCGGCGCGGCCGAGGACTTGAACCCGTTTCACTTCGCCCGGCTGCAGTTCGAGCGCGCCGCCGACCACCTCGGCCTCGACCCCGGGACGCGCGAAGTGCTCGGCAACCCGAAGCGGCAGCTCATCGTGTCGATCCCGGTCAAGATGGACGACGGCTCGATCCGGCGCTTCCAGGGGTACCGGGTCCAGCACTCGATCGCGCGCGGCCCTTCCAAGGGGGGCATCCGGTACCACCCGGGCGTCACCCTCGACGAGGTGAAGGCGCTCGCGATGTGGATGACGTGGAAGTGCGCGGTGGTCAACATCCCGTTCGGCGGCGCCAAGGGCGGGATCACGGTCGACCCGAAGGCGCTCTCGCTCGCGGAGAACGAGCGGATGACGCGCCGGTTCACGTCCGAGATCTCGATCATCCTGGGAGCCGACCGCGACATCCCGGCGCCCGACGTCTACACGAACTCCCAGACCATGGCCTGGATGATGGACACGTTCTCGATGACGAAGGGCTATTCGACGCTCGGCGTCGTCACGGGAAAGCCTCTTTCGATCGGCGGGTCGGCCGGGCGCAACGAGGCGACGGCGGAGGGTTGCTACGTCGCGATCGAGGAGGCGGCCAAGCGTCTCTCCCTGCCGCTCAAGGGGGCGACGGCGGCCGTCCAGGGCTTCGGAAACGCCGGATCCTTCGCCGCGAAGTTCCTCGACGAGGCCGGGGCGCGCGTCGTCGCCGTGTCGGACTCGAAGGGAGGCATCTACGACAAGCGGGGTCTCTCGGTCGCGGGCCTCTTCGAGACGAAGGAGAAGAAGGGAAGCGTCACCGCGGTCAAGGCCGAGCGGATCTCGAACGAGGACCTCCTCGAGCTGCCGGTGGACATCCTCGTGCCGGCGGCGCTCGAGGGAGTCATCACGCGCCGCAACGCGCCGCGCGTCAAGGCCCGGATCGTCGCCGAGGCGGCCAACGGGCCGACGACTCCCGAGGCGGACGACATACTCCACAAGAAAGGGATCGTCGTGATCCCGGACATCCTCGCCAACGCCGGCGGCGTGACGGTCTCCTACTTCGAGTGGGTGCAGGACCTCTACTCGTTCTTCTGGGAGCCGGACATGGTGCGGACCCAGCTCCAGCGCACGATCCGGCGCTCCTACGCGGACGTCGAGGCCATGGCGCGCAAGCACGACACCGATCTGCGGACGGGCGCTCTGGTCCTGGCCGTCAATCGGGTCGAGGAAGCCACACGGATCCGGGGGATCTTCCCCTAGCGGTCGGAAGCCGCCCTTTCATGCAAACTCCTTCTCTTCGAGAGGGTTAGAGCGATCGACATCGACCGCCGACCGGCTGGCCGGGCGGTGGACCTGCCCCTTGGACGGACGGCGTGGCGATATAGTGCAGTTTCATCATCGCAGCTGAAGAGGTTGAGTGGCTAGAGTTTCCTTAGAGGAGGATGAGAATGACCAAGAGGCTTTTCGGGATTGTGGCATCGGTTCTTCTGCTGGCCGGTGTCGCAGCGGCCCAAGAAAAGACGACGACGACGCGACAGGTGAAGTTCGAGGTCGTCTCCGTCTACGGCAACACGGTGGTCTGGAAGACCGAGGCGGGCGAGACGAGGGAATACAAGGCTCCGGCGGGGTTCAAGGTGAACGTCGACGGCAAGGAGATGGGCGTCGCCGATCTGCAGCCCGGCATGAAGGGCGTGGCGACCGTCACCACGACGACGACCATGGTTCCCGTGGTCGTGACGGAAATCCGGAACGGTCAAGTCATGGCCGTCGCCGGCAACGCGATCATCGTGCGCCGAGAAGACGGTGAGCTGAGGAAATTCACCGCAAAGGACGTGCAGGAGCGGGGCGCGAAGCTCTACCGCAACGGGCAGCCCGCGAGCCTCGCCGAGTTCCGCCCGAATGACACGATGAGCGCGACGATCATCACCAACCACCCGCCCCAGGTCGTGACCGAGAACGACGTCCAGGCGATGGCGCATGCAGCTCCGAAGCCCGCGGCCGCGGCTCCGGCACCCGCTCCGGCACCTGCTCCTGCTCCGGCAGCCGCTCCGGCACCGGAACCGGAGCCCGCGAAGCTCCCCAAGACGGGAAGCCCGGTCCCCGCCGTCGGCGCTTTCGGTGCCCTGCTCGTCTCGCTCGGGCTCGCGCTGGCGATCCGGCGCCGCCGGTCTCGCTAGCTCGTTCTCTCGGATTCCGACGCCGCGTCCGGCTCCCGAGGGCCGGGCGCGGCGTTTTGCTTTCCCCGTGTTTCGACCGGAATCAGCGCCACTGCCGGATGAGCACGGCGCGGACCGGCGACGCGTCGAGCGTCTCGAAGGCGAGAGGGACGGCCACGAGACCGTAGTCTCCCGGCTCGACGTGATCGAGCCTGAGGCTCTCCAGAATGGCCACGCGCCGCGAGAGGAGCGCCCGATGGACGGGCAGGTCCTCGGCGTCGAGGGGATCGATCGACAGGGCGTCCGTGCCGACGAGGATCGCGCCCTTCTCGGCCAGCCGGACCGCGGCGAGCGGAGAGAGAAACGCCTTCCCCTCGGATCGGAAGAGGACGCGCGCCACGCCGATCGAGGCATGAGGCAGGGAGTCGGGGCCGACCTCGCCTCCTCCCGGGAGGGCCACGACTCGCGCCGGTCCGATGTACGGATGGAGCGAGATTGCGCCGATCGAGGCGCCCTCCGCGAAGACGTGCGAAGGCGCGTCGGCGTGTGTGCCCAGGTGGGCGCTCATGCTGAAGCTCGCCGATTCGTAAGGGGCGCCGTCCTCCAGGCTCGAGGTCGTCCGGAAGCTGAAGGGCGCTTCCCCCGGCCAGACCGGCGTGCGCGCGCCGATCGGCCGGGAGATGTCGAGGATCTCGAGGGCACCGCGCGGCGACGGGCGGTCCCGCGGAGCGGCCCCTACCGCATTCTTCGGACGGTCTTCTTCGCGGCGTAGCGCTCGGCCACGTGCGGGTCGTACCCGCGATGGCGTGGATGGAGCGCGACGTCCCGGTACTCGGCGTCGCATCGGTAGCAGATCGTAACCGGTCGCACGCGGGCGGCGACGATCCAATCGACGAGCACCGACGCGAGGAGCGCCGGCGTGAACCAGATCCAGCCGAATTTCCACCCGACGACGAGCGCCGCCCCGAGCGCCACCGCCATCAGGAGGCAGCCGAGGCGCTGATCGAAATCCTTCTGGAGGAAGAAAGCGCGGTTCCCGCAGAAGCCGCAGCGCTCGACGCCCGAGGCCCCGAGCGCGCCCGGCAGATCCGCCGAGAGGCTGTCGCCGCATCGGGCGCAGGCGAACTCGCCCGCCTCCTCCCCCGCGAAGTCGCGGGAGGCGAGGCAGGACGGGCAGTAGTACCGCGCGCGCAAAGGAGCCGTCAGGCCGGGAATCCGGTGGCCACGGTCAGATAGGACGAGAGCAGCTCTCCGATCAGGACGAAGACGAGCGCCACGTAAAGGAGACCCGTC
Source organism: uncultured Acidobacteriota bacterium (assembly GCA_963707935.1). Taxonomy (GTDB): domain Bacteria; phylum Acidobacteriota; class Thermoanaerobaculia; order UBA5066; family Gp7-AA6; genus DATBFU01. The sequence goes on from CAVPRN010000005.1 coordinate 1,223,946, forward strand.
GCGGCCTGGTTCGACCGCATGTCGGCGGTCTTCCAGATGAAGTAGGAGAGGGCGAGCGGGCCGAGAATGCCCCAGGTCACGCGGAAGAGGAAGAAGAGAGCGTCTCGCTCGAGCGAGAGAAGCGAGGATAGCCCGGCGGGATTCGGGTCGGCCGCCAGGGCGGCGCCGAGGAGCACCGTCCGCGCGGCGGCGAGGACGGCGAAGAGGAGGGCGCCGCGGGAAAGCAGCCGGAACGGCAGCGCGCGAGAGACGAGGTACCAGTGGCCGAGATTCATCGTCAGAACGACGGCCCCGAGGAAGAGCCCTCCGAGAAACGCGCCGGCCACCGTCCAGAGGTCCCCATGCGGCCGCGGTGCGACGGAGGCGACCCCGGCGAGGGCGACGGCCGAAGCGGCGGCCCCGAGCGCCAGGACCGGCCTCGCCGCGGCGGCGCGGTCGAGCGCGGCCAGGGCCGTGTAGGCGAGGAGGAGAAGGACCGAGGCGGCTCCGGCGCCGGCGGTGTACCCCGCCGGCCGCGCGAGCCACGCGCCGGCGAGAAACGCGGAGGAGAGCCCGCCGTGCAGCAGGAAGAATCCCTTGCCGAGCGTTTCCGTCGGAAAGAAGAGGAGGAGGAGGGCGGTGCCCATCCCCGCTTCGAGCGAGGAAGAGCGCGAGTCCATCGAGAGCCATGAGGGGCGGATGTTAATGGAAGGCCCGGAAGCGCCCGCCGTCAGTTCCCAGACAGACGAACGATCTCCGCAGCGATCCGATCCACGTGGGCGACGAGGCCGTGATCGCCGTCGGGGATCTCGATGAAAGCGGAGCCGGTAGCGAGGCGGCCCGACGCCTTCCAGCGGCTCCAGACGTCGGCCACGCCCTCGAAAGGGACGCTCTCGTCGCGGAGCCCCATGACGATGACGACGGGGACGTCCGGCGGGTCCCGGTCGGCGTCCACGGCCGCCATCTCCTCGAAGAAGCGGCGGTGCACGGGGAGCTCGACCCCGGCGGTGTGGTGGAGGAACGGGATCGGGTCGCCCGGCGGCAGCTTCTCGATCCAGCGCCGCCCGAATCCGAGGGCCGGCGCAATGAGCAGGAGGGGCGCTCGCAGCGCGATCCGGGCGGCGGCGAGGGCGACCATCGCGCCGAGCGAGCTCCCGACGACGACGGCCGGCAGGTGCCTCTTGATCTCCCAGAAGGCCATCCGGGTCATGCCCTTGAAGTTGAGGCGCTCGAAGGACGGGATGTTCAGGTCGGGGGCGATGACCCGCAACCCCTTCGGCTCGAGCCGCTCCCGGAGCGCCGTCACCTTGCGGCCGGCCGGCGACGACGCGAATCCGTGGAGGTAGAGGACGTTCTTCAGTCGGCGGCTCCTCCCGCAAGCCGAAGCTCATTAGATCGAAATGCCCGGCGCTTGGTAAACTCGCGCGCATTCCGATGAAGCGCACGACGCGGCGCACGGTGACCAAGCTCCTGCTCGCGGCCCCGGCCGCCCTGGCCGCGGGCCCGCTCGCGTGCGCGACCGGGGGCGCCTCGGGTTCGGCCTCCGAGCGTCTCACGCCCGAGCAACGCCAGCAGCGCGAGGAAGTGTCGAAGTCGGTCTCGCAACTGAAGCAGAGCATCGCAGCGGGTCGGCCAGATGGAGATCCCCGTCGGCAGCGAGCCCGCGATCTACTTCTCCCCCTTGATCGCCGGCAAGTGACGCCCAACGAAGCCCTCTCGGCGACGATCGCGGAAGTCGCTCCGCTGATCGAGAAGCGGAAGCTCTCGCCCGTCGCGCTCGCCGAGGCGTCGCTCTCGAAGCTCGAGAAGGAGGGGCGCACCTTGAACGCCGTCGCGGCGGTGCTCCGCGACCGCGCGCTCTCCGAGGCGAGGGCCGTCGAGAAGGACCTCGCGGCCGGCAAGAAGCGTGGTCCGCTCCAGGGCATCCCTTACGGCGTCAAGGATCTGCTCGCCGCCAAGGGCGCTCCCACGAGCTGGGGCGCGCGGATCTTCGCCGATCGGTCCTTCGACGAGGACGCGACGGTCGTCCGCCGCTTGCGCGAGGCGGGGGCCGTCCTCGTCGCCAAGCTCTCCATGATCGAGCTCGCCGGGGCGTTCGGGTACGACTCGGCGTCCGCCTCCGCGACGGGCCCGGCCAAGAATCCCTGGGACCCGACTCGCTGGACCTGCGGCTCTTCCTCCGGTTCGGCGGCGGCGGTCGCCGCCGGCCTCGTCGGCTTCTCGATCGCCTCGGAGACCTGGGGCTCGATCGTCTGCCCCTCTTCCTTCTGCGGAGTCTCGGGGCTCCGCCCGACCTACGGGCGCGTGCCTCGCACGGGAGCGATGACGCTGTCCTGGACGATGGACAAGATCGGGCCGATGGCGCGCTCGGCGGAGGACTGCCAGCTCGTCCTCGGCGTCATCGCCGGCTTCGACGCCGGGGACGTCTCCTCCCTGACGTCGCAATCGGATCTGAAAGCCTCTCCGGTGGCCCGGGACTTTCGCGTCGGGGTCTACCGCCCCGGTTCGCCGGTCTGGGCGGACGAGGACGCGCACCTGGCGTTCGAAGACTCTCTGCGTCTCCTCGCCCGCATCGGTTGCCGCATCGACGAGGCGAAGCTGCCGGACCTCCCGTTCGAAGAGGCGGCGCGGATCATCCTGACGTGCGAATCGGTGGCCGCCTTTGAGCCGCTCTGGAGCGACGCGAACGCCGCGGGACAGCTTCCCAAGAGCGCGGCTACCGCGATGGAAGCCGCCAAAGCGATCCGCGGCGCCGACTACGTGCGCACGATGCAGGCTCGGCGCATCATGCAGAGGGAGCTCGACAAGGTCTTCGAGAAGTTCGATGTCATCATTTCGCCCGGAGTCTCGTTCGTCGCGACACCCCTCGACGCCGACCTCGACCAGGCCTTTTCGGGCCCGGATCCGCTCGGCGCAGCCGGGAACCTGGCGGGCATCCCGGCGCTGACGGTGCCCTGCGGCTTCACGCCGTCCAAGCTTCCGGTCGGAATGCAGATCCTGGGCCGGCCGCTCGAGGAGAGGCGCATCCTCGCGCTCGGCCGGCTCTTCCAGCAGCGTACCGAGTGGCACAAGCGCCGGCCGAACCTCCCGGCCGTTTCCCCGCCCGAGCAGTAAGCCCTTCGCGTTCCGGGCCTTCCGCGGCGAAGGGAAACCCTTAGCCTCGATTTGTCCGGCAATTCATCACATTTTTCGGGGTCGCGGCGGCCGAAAGCACGCTATAATCCATTGGAAAACAAAGGGTTTCCCACAAGATTTTTCGGATGAGTGCGCCACAGCCTCGGGATGAGACCGCGCGCCTGGAAGCGCTGAAGCGCTACCAGATTCTGGACACGTCCGCCGAAGAGGCGTTCGACGACCTGACCCGGCTGGCCTCGCAACTCTGCGGGACGCCGATGGCGGTCATGAGCCTGATCGACCAGGACCGCCAGTGGTTCAAGTCCCGCGTCGGAATCGAGATCGCCGAGACTCCCCGCGCTGTCGCCTTCTGCGCTCACACGATCCAGCAGCGCCAGCCCCTCGTCGTGCCCGACGCCCGGAAGGACGACCGCTTTCGAGACAACCCGTTCGTCAAGACGAAGGACGGAATCCGCTTCTACGCGGGCGTGCCTTTGATCACGCCGGACGGACACGCCATCGGCACGGTCTCCGTGATGGACCGCAAGTCGCGCGAGCTCCAACCGCGCGAGCTCGACGCGTTGCGCGCGCTCGCGCGTCAGGCCGAGAAGCAGCTCGAGGTCCGCGTCTATGTGGACCGCCTGGCGCGCACGATCGAGGAGCGCGAGTCCGTCGAACGGCGCCTGCTCGAGGCCAACCAGTTCACCTCCGAGATCATCTCCGGCGCCGGCCAGGGCATCGTCGTGTACGACCGCGCGTTCCGCTACGTCGTCTGGAACCGATTCATGGAGGAGCTGACGGGCCTCCCCGCCAAGGACGTGCTCGGGAACAACGCCCTCCAGCTCTTCCCGCACGTCCGCGACGAGGGGATCGTGGCGCTCCTCGAACGGGCGCTCGCCGGGGAAAGCGTCTCCTCCGAGACCTACCGCTTCCAAATCCCGCAGACCGGCCGCTCCGGCTGGGTCACCGGCACCTACGGCCCCCATCGCAATGCGAACGGCGACATCGCCGGCGTCATCGGCGTGATCCGGGACGTGTCCGAGACCCGCCGCGCCGAAGAGGCGCGTACGCGCCGCCGAGGCGAAGTTCCGCGGGACTCGTCGAGCAGTCGCTCGTCGGCATCTACGTGATCCAGGAGGGCCGCTTCCAGTACGTCAACCCGAAGCTCGCCGAGATCGTCGGCTACACCCCCGACGAGATGCTGGCGATGAAATCCGTCATGGACGTGGTCGTCGAGGAGGACCGTCCCCTCGTCCAGGAAAACATCCGCCGGCGGGTCGAGGCGAGAGTCGAAGACGGTCCGCTACAGCTTCCGGGCGCTCCGCAAGGACCGGCGAGCAGGTCGAGCTCGAGGTGCACGGCGCGGCCACGGAGTACCAGGGTCGGCCGGCGATCATCGGCACGCTCCTCGACATCACGGACCGCAAGCGCGCCGAGGCGCAGATCGTCTACCACGCCTACCACGACCCGTTGACCGAGCTCCCGAACCGAATGCTCTTCATGGAGCGGCTGCGGCTCCAGCTCGCCCAGGCGCAAGCGGCAGAACCGGAGGCTCTCGATCGTCTATTTCGACCTCGACCGGTTCAAGTTCGTCAACGACACGCTCGGGCACAGCGTCGGCGACGAGTTCCTGCAGACCGTCGCCACGCGCCTGAAAGGGCTCGTGCGCGAGATGGATACCGTCGCGCGCGTCGGCGGCGACGAGTTCGTGATCCTGATCCCGGACGTCTCGCGAGCCGAGGACATCAGCGTCATCGCGCAGAAGCTCCTGAATTCCGTGGCGCGGCCGCTGCAGGTCGAGGGACGGGCGCTCCAGATCACGGCGTCGGCGGGCGTCTCGACGTACCCGGCCGACGGCGAGGACGCCGAGTCGCTCCTCCGCAACGCCGACACCGCGATGAATCGCGCGAAGGAGCTCGGGCGGAACAGCTTCCAGCTCTGCACGCCGGAGCTGACCTCGCGCGCCGTCGAGCGCTTGTCGGTCCAGAACGACCTGCGCCTGGCGCTCGACCGCGACGAGCTCGTCCTCCACTACCAACCGGTCGTGAGTCTCACCTCCGGGCGCATTGTCGGCCTCGAGGCCCTGGTGCGCTGGCAGCACGCCCAGAAGGGCCTAGTCATGCCGGGCGCCTTCATCTCCGTGGCCGAGGAGACGGGGCTGATCCTCCCCCTCGGCGAGTGGGTTCTGCGGACCGCGTCGCGGCAGCTCAAGACCTGGCACGACGGCGGGATGGGGGACCTGCGCATGGCCGTCAACGTCTCGGCCCGTCAATTCCGGGAGCCGGGCCTCGTCAAGACCGTCGAGAAGGCCCTCCACGCCGCCGACGTCCACCCGCAGTATCTCGAGATCGAGATCACCGAGTCGATCGCGATGGAGAGCGCCGAAGTCGTGGTCGCGAACATCGAGGCTCTGCGGAGCATGGCCGTCGGGATCTCGATCGATGACTTCGGGACCGGCTACTCGTCGCTGTCGTACCTGAAGCGCTACCCGATCAATTCGCTGAAGATCGACCGCTCCTTCGTCAGCGACGTCGCCACGAGCGCCGCCGACGCCGGCATCGTGCGCGCCGTCGTCGAGATGGCCCACGGCATGAAACTCAATGTGATCGCCGAAGGTGTCGAGACCAAGGACCAGTTCGCCTACCTTCAGAAGTACGGCTGCGACGAGATGCAGGGCTTCTGGTTCAGCAAGCCCCTCCCCGTCGAGGCTGTTAGCCAGCTCCTGGCCGACGAGCTCAAGCTCTGGACGCCCCAGGCGTAGGGCGGAGCGGTCAGGGGGCGAAGCGGGAGCGGAGAGACTAGAAGCCCGACGGGGGCGGCCAGATCACCTTTCGGCGGTCGGGCGGGTCTCGCCGTCGTTCCTGTTGCAGCGCGGCCTCGCGGCGGGCGCGCTCGGCCGGGTCCTTGCGCCGATCGGGAGAGCGGCGAAAAAGGCGCTCGAGCCACGACCACCGACGTTTCATTGGTGAGTTCGCAAGTAGTCGGCGACGTCGCGCAGTGCTTTCGGGTCGAGTTTCTGGCGCCGAATCGACTCGCGCAGGAGGGCGACGGCGGCGACAGTGTTTGGGCGCCAGTCGAGCGTCGGCAGCACATCAACGACGAGATCGGCAGCTTGCCGTTCTTCCCCGAGGCTCAAGAGAACCTCTGCGAGAAGAAGGCCAGCGTAGGCAGCCCAACTCTTGAGCCCGAGAATCTCATAGGATTCTCTGGCCTCTCTAAAGGCTTGAGCAGCCATCAACAGCCTTCCCTCAAGTAGCAATCGCCCACCGACCGTCTGCTGGAGGTGAGCTAGCGCCGCGTGGTCGCCCGAACAGCGCAGGAGTTCCCAAGCAGACCTAGAACAGACCCGCGACCGATCAAAATCTCCCAAGACCGCGTAGGAATCGGCCAGGATATTGAATGCGTGTGCTCGAAGCGCCGGCCTCGCCTCGAGTGCGGGGCTCTCGATAGCTCGTTTAAGCGGTACGACTGAACCCTTTGGATCTCCAATCATCTTGAGGCAGTTCCCCCAGAAGAGGTCGCTCTTCGCCAACGGCGTCACCATCCCCAAGGAAAGAAGCTCTGACTGCAGTCTCGGGATCTCAGCGATCGCAGCGCCCAACTCTCCCCCATGATGCAGTCTAATGAGTCGCATCAGGCAGAGCTCGGCTCTTCCAGTTCTTGGCTCTACCGTCCGCTCATTCCATTGCTCCGCGATCCGGAGCCAATCGTCTTCGCGGTCCAACTCACCCAGCCACCGCCAGCACACGCTGATCGTGGTTGCGAACTGAGACAGGAAGTAACTCCTCTCATCGCAGAAGCTGGAAGGAAGAAGATTTCTGTCCACCCATTTGAATAGCGAGACAGCCTCGGAAAGAACCGTAGAGGGATCACCGTTCCGACGCTCCTTAAGTAGTGCGCAGACTCCGAGGAGATTCTCGGCGTCCAGAAGAAAGGCAGTATTCAACTCCTCGGAGCGCCCAGATGAGCTTGCGTCCAGAAAGTACTCAAGACACTGAAGACTTACCGAGCCCTTGAGTAGCTCGCGCTCAAAACGCTCCAACCACATGTTTGCGACGTTGGCGTCACCAAGCGAGCGTGAATGTCTCCAAGCGAGGAAGGAAAAGCGGCAGAGTAGCTCTTCGCGCTCACCGAACTGATCCTCCTCAAGAGCGAGATCCTGAACCCTTCTGAATGCGTTCTGGGCTTCGTCTTGCACCGCCCTGGAAGCTCCAGGTTCTTTCAGCAGTCGCACGCTCAGGAGACTAAGAAGTTCGAGCGAGTACTCTGTCCCGCAATGGGCAGCCATCGCACCGGCTTCCGAATCACGCAGCGAACGCCTCAGCTCCGGAAGCAGGGCGTCCATAATCTCAGAGCTCGGGACTCTGCGACTAAGGCCATCGGCCATCTTTACCCACCTAGAAAGGGCCGACGTGCGCGTTGAGTCGTTAGGATTCATCTATTTCCCGGCGCAATGAGTTTGGGAGGGGTGCCGCCTCCCAACGGGCTACGAGTCGAGCGCGACGAATCGTCTTCCGCTGGAGGTTCAGAGCGAGGTTGTCTACTACCTGATAAAGCCAAGCCTTCGGGTTCCTACTCGGATCGAGCTTCCCAACGGCAAGGACGAAGGCATCCTGAACCACATCACCGGCGTCTTCGAAGGATAGGCCGTGCTTCCGAACCGCCCGCCTGACAAGTGGAAGGAAGAAAGTTAGGTAAAAGCGCTCTAGAGTGGCCGACTCAATCTCTCCGGCGCTCGTCTTAGGAGGCGGTACCCCTCCAGGGAGAACGGTGGGCGATCCTTTGGCTGCAGCCAAGGCATTCTCTCTATATCCCTATATTGTCACCAGGACGAACTCCTCCCGCTCAACACGAGAGGTGGAGGGAAAGAGATTGCTAGGTCCCTCAGCTCAGTTCTTTGCTTGAAGGAGCTGGCGAACCTGCTGAAGGGCCTTGGGATCTGCCTGGCGTCGGCCGAGCGATTCCCGCAGAAGGTTGACGGCCGCAACCCCTTCGGGGATCATCTGTTGCTCTTCGATTGTGGGAAGCGCTGCCGCGATTTGCCACTCTGCCTCACGATAGCGCGAGAGCGCGATCAAGGTCTCAGCCAGAACAATGCGCAGGTAAGCCTCAAGAGCTGCCATGCCTGCAGCCGCGTAGTCCTCAGCCGCACCGCGCAGAGCCGCGGCGGCCTGCGGTAGGAGACCCTGCTGCCTAAGTGCCTCTCCCATCGCGCTCTTCAGGTGGGCCGAGATCAGCGGTTGCGTCTTCGACGCCTCGTTCGCAGACACCTCACTCAGACACGAAAGAGCCTCGGCGTGTCTTCCCTTGCTGGAGAGCAGCTCGCCATAGTGAAGAACTGCAAACGCTTCAAGATCGGGCTCATTCGCCAGAGCGACATCCTCTCGCATCGCTTTCAGCTTGGAGATGGCCTCATCGGTTCTCGCCGACTCCTTGAGCGCCATCGCCGCAAGGAATTCACACTTCAGGCGCTCGCGGCTCATCCCGAGCTTGCGAAAGCTCGTCGTCAGGGACGGCAGAAGATCGAAGACCCGCTGGTACTGTCGCCGATCGTAATGCAGGGTGAGGCGCGCGTACGCAACATTCGCCATTAGAGGTGCTGGATTAACTGTGTGTCGAAAGCCAGCTTCGGCGAGTTCATACCAGCACTCGGCCTCGTCACGCTTTCCCAGTTGGCGCGCCGCATTGCCAGCCGCCAGTGCAGTCTCGCCAAGGAAGTAGTCCCGCTCGTCGAAGAGACCGAGAGAGAGGCTACTGCTTTCAACCCAGCGGTACAGTCGTGAGGCCTCATCGAAGACAGGACCAGGCTCAGCATCGCAACGGGCTTTGAGCTCGGCACAAATCGCCAAGAAGCAGTCGGGGTTTGTAAGTGTCGAATCGATCTGTTCCTCAGTACGCTCATCGTGGTCGACCGCAAGGAACGACCTCGCCATCGCTCGCGAATCCTCTACGGAGAGAGCGGCGGTTGCAGCCCCGCGCGAGCGAAACCGGAGAACGCGACCCGTCTCAGGCATCGGTTCGTTGCCTAAAAGAGAGCAACTCAAGGCTGCGCGCGAAGTCGCGTGCTACATCCGCCGGCTCGCGATTCAAGAGTGACTGCAATCGCTCGTCTGACTCCCTGGCCCCGGTTCCGACAACGTACTTCTGGTACTCCCGCGCGAACTGGCAGCACGCCACTAGGAGAAAGGGTCGACAGCCTCGAGGCGACTGTGATCCGGGGCGTGCACAAAAGCGCGCGAACCACAGGTAGAGATCCTTCTCCAATTCGGTGGCTTCCGATTCGTGCAGTCCGTAGTGGGCGACAAGAGCGATGTGGATAAGGCCGAGCGTTTCCCTGAAGACCTCTTGAATTTGGTCTTCCCTCGCACTCGGTAGGCGGACGCCTCGATGCGCCTCGTCGCTAATTTCCATGGTCCTACCCTCTTAGTTGAGGGAATGATAGACCTGACCAAATGGACAGTCAACCCCCTAGCCCAAGATCTTTTCTTGGAACTAACGGGTTGATTTTTCAGTTGTTTAGCTAGCTATACCGTACTAGGTACGCCGCCTGTAATGGCAGTCACTCCCCGATTCCTTTCGCCAAACAGCCCGGACCCCATGCCCGGGCCAAAACAGAGCGAAGCCGGTTCGGGACTTCGCCCAGGAATGACCGAAGCCAAAGGCCCGATCACACCTCGACGAAGGCGCCGGATCGGCTGGCGGCTGAAAGCGCCGCCCGAATCAATTGAAGGGATCCCACCTAACGAACCGAATCACTCGAAACAGCGATATTCGACCACAAATCGGACCCGAGGGTGTCAAGTATTTTTTCGGCTGGCCACCCTCCTTCCCTACCCCCGCCGAACAAGGGCCCGCAGGATCCTGTCCTGGTAGGCGTGACCGTTCGGGTCCCAGACCCGCCGGCCCGTTGAGCAGAATCGCAAAAACGTAGGCCTTCCCGGACTCGGCCGTCACGTACCCCGCCAGGGTCGAGACCCCTCGGAGACTCCCGGTCTTGGCCACGACGCGCCCCATCATGAGGGAATCCCGGAGGCGGTGTCGGAGGGTCCCTTCCGGCTCGCCCGACTGGGCCATCGTGGACTTCCACTGCGCGCCGTACGGGTGGACGTTCATTGCCCGGAGGAACGCCACGATGTCCTCCGCCGAGACCCGGTTCTGCGGCGAGAGACCGGATCCATCGTGCAGGTCGTACCGGGAGGGTTCGAGGCCGACCGCCCTCAGGAACTCCTTCTGAGCCGCCAGGGCGCTGGACCAGCTCCCGAGGCCGGCCTTCTCGGCGCCGAGCGTCTTGAAGACTTGCTCGGCGTAGAAGCCCTGGCTCCGCTTGTTCGTGACGGCGATGGTCGGCAGGATCTCCGACTCGGTGTCGGCGACCAGGGTCCAGGCGTTGTCCGGCTTCGTCGGCTCGAGAACGATCTTTCCGAGCACCGCGATGCCGGCGTTCTCGAGCCGCTTGCGCAGCGCCGAGCCAAAGAAGGCGGGCGCATCGTCGATCGCGATCGGCGCGGACCACCACGCGCCGCCGCGCGACGGGACGCTCCCCGACACGGTCACGTCGCCGGAGCCGTACGCACGCCGCACGGCGACCCTCGCCGTTCCGCGCCGAACGGTCCTCGCCCAGGAGACCGGCCGCACGACCTCGGAATCGGGCTCGATCGAAACGACCGCCGGGCGCCCCGGCCTCTCCCCCGGGCGGATCGCCACGACGACGACGTTGTCGTTGTAGGAGAGCGCCGACACGGGCGCCTGGTACCAGCGCGCCTCCTGCCCCTCCGGCCACTCCGGGTTGCGGGCGATCGTATCGAAGAAGGACGCGTTCAGGACGAGATCGCCCGACACCCGGTGGACGCCGGCCTTGGAGAGCCCCTCGGCCCATTTGTCGAAGACGGCGTTGTAGTCGTCGTCGTAGAAGCGCCCGGAGATGTTCGGATCGCCACCGCCGACGACGAGGAGCGATCCGACGAGCATGCCGTCCGGCTGCACGTCGCCGCGGCGCCAGAACGACGTCTTGAACTTGTAGTCGGGGCCGAGGAAGTGCAGCGCCGCCGCCGTCGAGAAGAGCTTCGTCACGGACGCGATCGTCTCCGGCGCTTTCGGATTGCGTTCGAAGACCGGCGTCCCCGTCTCGAGTTCCGCGATCGCAATCGAGATTCCCGACTCGCGGGCCGGCGGGCGCCGCGCGGCCGCCTGAAGAGCGCCGAGGAGCGTCGAGGCCCCAGCGACGTGCTGTCTCGACGACTTGCGGACCGCGGACTTTTCGGCGGCGGGCGCGGCCGAGCTGGCCGCCGATCCCGTGGCACCGCCCGTCGCGGAAGACGCGGAAAGGCGAACGGGAATGAGAGCTACCGCGCAAATCCCCAGTGCGGCCGCGAGGCGGCCCCGGATCCGGCAGCTTTCCACCCAGAAATTATAATCGAAGCTTCGTGAGATTCGACGAGGCAGCGAGGGTTTTCGAGGTCAATGTCCGCGAGCTCGCCGAGGAGGACGGGTTCCGGCGCGTCGGCTTCGACCGGGGGGAGGGCTGGCGCCGCCTGGGCCTCGGGACCCAGGTCCACTCCCGCGTGCTCGCCCTGCGTCGCCACACCCACGTCGCCTACCGGGCCGAAGTCCACCTGCAGGCGCGGATCCCGGTCGAGGACTGGACGGCGGTCCTGACCGGGCGGCTGGACGGCTGCCTCGAGAGGCAGGACGGGCTCTGGCTGATCGAAGAGTTCAAGTCCGCCAACCTCTCGATCGACGGGGTTCGGCCGTCCGGCTACGCTTTCGAGCGGGACCGCCGGCAGCTCGAGGCCTACTGCTACCTGTGGCGGCGCCTCGGTCATCCGGGCGTTTCCGGCGCTCTGGTGTACGTCGACATCGAGACGGGCGAAGAGATCGCGATCGACGTCCCTTACGGCAACGGGGCCGAGCGAGAGGTCGAGCGCCGGCTCGCGAGACTGCTCGCGGTCTGGAGGGCCCAGGCGAAGGTCCGCGAGCGCAAAGCGCGCGCCGCCGACCGGCTCCCCTTCCCGCACACGGCGCCGAGACCGATCCAGAGAGAGATCATCGCGGCCGTCGAGACCGCCGTCCGCCAGGGCGAGAACGTCCTGGCCGAGGCGCCGACCGGATCGGGCAAGACGGCGGCGGTCCTGCATCCGGCGCTCGCCGAGGGGTTGAAACGCGGCAAGCAGGTCGTGTTCCTGACGTCGAAGACGCTGCAGCAGAAGATGGCCGTGTCGTGCCTGACCGCCATGAACGAGCGGGCCTTCACGACGCTCCAGGTGCGCGCCAAGGAGAAGATGTGCGCCAACGACCGAATCCTCTGCCACGAGGACTTCTGCCGCTTCGCCCGCGGCTACCCGGAGAAGATGTCGCGGTCGGACATCCTGGGCCGCCTGCGCGATTCGTATCCGCACCAGGACCCGGACACGGTCTTCGAGGAGGCGCGGCGCGAGGAGGTCTGCCCCTTCGAGGTGCAGCTCGAGCTCGCGCAGCGCGCCGACGCGATCGTGGCGGACTACAACTACGTGTTCGAGCCGGGGGTGGCCCTGCGCCATCTGACGGGCGAAGGGCTGCGCGAGGCCATCCTGATCGTCGACGAGGCCCACAACCTGCCGGATCGCGCGCGCCAGATTTTTTCGCCGGAGCTCCTCGAAGGCGACCTGCGCGCTCTCGCCAACCGCCTGGCTCTCCAGCCGGGCGACCTCTTCGCCGACCTTCTCGGATCCGTGGAGGATCTGATCACCCTGCTCGGGCGGGCGGCCGAGGAGCTGCCGGAAGGAGAGGCGATCGCCGAGACCGCGCCGCCGATCGAGGAGATCCAGACGATTCGGGCCGAGTGGGAGCCGAGGTTCGCGCGCTACCTCTCCTGGAAGCGCGAGACGCGGCTCGCGCTCGTGGACGATCCGGTGCTCGAAGCCCACTACGCGATGCAGCGTTTCGGCGCCGTTCTCGCCCTCTACGGGCCGGACTTCACATGCGTCGTCGAGCGCCGCGAGGCCGGCGTCCGCCTGGCGCTCGTCTGCCTCGATCCGGCCCGCCTGCTCGGCCCCGTCTTTCGCGGAGCGTCCGCATCGGTCCTCATGTCGGCCACGCTCCAGCCGCCCGAGGCCATCCGGCGCGTGCTGGGACTCGACCGGGACCGGACCTCGGAGATCTCGCTCCCGCCGCCGTTCCCCCCCGAGAACCGCAAGGTTCTGATCCTTCCGCACGTCCGCACGACCTTCGCGGCCCGCGACCGCAACTACGGACGCATCGCGAGGCTCGTGGCCGACATGTCGGGCGCGCACGCGGGAAACGATCTCGTTCTCTTCCCGTCGTATCGGTTCCTGTCGGAGGTGGCCGCCAAGATGCCGCCGACTCGGGCGCGGCTCCTCGTCCAGCGGCCGGATCTCTCGGACTTCGAGCGCCAGCAGATCCTTGCGGCGCTCTCTTCGCCGCCCGAAGGGGGCGTGCTCCTCTTCGCCGTCTCGGGCGGGATGTACGCGGAGGGAGTCGACTACCCGGGAGAGCTTCTGTCGGGCGTGTTCGTCGTCTCGCCGGCACTCCCCCAGGTCTCCTTCGAGCGGGAGCTTCTGCGCCGATACTTCGACGAACGGGAAGAGGCCGGCTTCGACTACGCCTACCTGCAGCCGGGCATGACGCGGGTCGTGCAGGCCGCGGGCCGGCTCATTCGGAGCGAGACCGACCGCGGCGTGATCGCGCTCATCTGCCGGCGATTCGTCGAGGAGCCGTACATCTCGCGGATCCCGCGCGACTGGTACGAGGAGACGCCGATGGAGCTCGTGACGAACCGGCCGGCCGAAGAGATTCGAGAGTTCTTCGAGAAGTACGGAGGATAGGTTGCCGAACCCCTACAAGAGCCTCAAGTACCCGCGCCTGACGGTGGACTCCTTCGTCGTCGATCGGAGGGGCCGCCTCCTCCTCGTCCAGCGCGCGCGTCCGCCGTTTGTCGGCCGCTGGGGCCTGCCCGGCGGATTCTGCGAGTGGAAGGAGACCGCCGAGGCCTGCTGCACGCGCGAGACTCTCGAGGAGACGGGCCTTCGGGTGCGCGTCGGGGAGCTCCTCGCCGTCTATTCGAAGCCCGACCGCGATCCCCGGGGCCACAACGTGACGATCCTGTATGCCGCGCGCCCGATCGGCGGAAAGGTCCGCGGGGGCGACGACGCCGCCGACGCGCGATGGTTCCGGCCGGCGGAGCTGCGCCGCCTCGCCTTCGCCTTCGACCACGGAAAGATCGTCAGGGAGCAGCTGGCTCGACGGCGGGCGGCGGGTCGAGCTTCGCGCGGGCGGCGCGGCGCCGCTCGAGGATGAGCATCTCGCGCGCCGCGTCGAACTTCTCCTTGTGCTTCTCGATGATCCGCACGACCTCGCCGATCGCGGTCGTCAGGTGCACGAGCGCCAGATCTTCCTTGTTCACGAGCTTGCGCGACACCATCTCGCGGCGCATCCACTCGACGAGGCCGGTCCACATCTCGCCCACGAGCACGACCGGCCGCTCCGTCATGAACCCCACCTGAAGGAGCTGCCAGACCATCAGCAGCTCGAGCGCGGTGCCGATGCCGCCCGGGAAGATGACGAAGGCCTGGGACATCCGGACGAAGTGATGGAGCCGCGAGAAGAACGTGCGATGCGCCGTCACGCTGTCGAGGTAGGGGTTCGCCTTCTCGTACGGAATCGCGATCGTCAACCCGTAGGAGCGCGTCTTGCGCACGCCGCGGGAGGAGGCCGCCCCCTCGTTGGCCGCTTCCATCAGCCCCGGGCCGCCGCCGGTGACGATGTCGCAGTTCAATTCCGTCAGCCGCGACGCGAGCTGCCGCACGTCGCTGTATTCCTGGTCCGTCGACGCCAGCCGGGCGCTGCCGAAGACCGCCACGCGGTAGAAGTGGAGCTCGGCCGGGTTCAAGGCCTCGAGCTCCTCGATCGTGTCCCAGAGGCGCACGATCGTGCGGTCGATGATCCTTCCGACATCCGGCTCGCGCCGGATCTTCTTGCTCACCTTCATCGGTAGAACTCCCCAGGCCGGACCGTGCGGCCGGCCCAGTCGCTCATTTTGCAGAGAGCTTACTCCGGCGCGCGCAGGGTTGCCGAGAATGCCCGGGTCAGCAGGCCTTCGCCGGTGACGGCCCACACCGTGTATCGGTAGTAGGTGCCGGGCCGCGTGCCGGGATCCACGTACGCGTACCGGAAGGACTCGGAAGAGTCGCTCGACGCCGGCACGATCTCGGGGCCGCCTCGGGCGATGCGGCCGTCCGGCAGCAACTCTTCCCGGAAGACCGCCCAGCCGGCGAGCCCCTCGTGCGTGGACGTGGTCCACCAGAGGCGCGCTCCTTCGGCCGACGGGACGCCGTGCGGCTGGAGCCCTCCGAAAGGATACCCGGCCGCGCTCTCGAAGAAGACCGGGGCCGGCGGCCCGGGGGTCGCCGAGCCGACGAGCACCCAGTCCACTCGCGCGACTCCCGACAGGGCGAGCGCGTGCGCGGTGTCCGGCTCGAGGAGTACGACGTCCGGCGGGAGCTCCGCGTCCCGGTAGCGCACGACCGCGGCGCCCCGCGCGGCGCCGGCCGGCCAGGAGAACCGAAGCGCTCCCGACGTCTCCGCCGGCAGGTAGGTCCGGTGCAGGAGAGTCCAGGCGCTCCGGCGCGCCCGCGTCGAGCGCGCCCGCCTCCAGATCCCAGCGGCCGATCGCGGACGGGCCGGGCTCGGTCTCCACCTTCGCGTAGAGCTTCGCGGCGAAGCGCAGGAGCAGGGCGTCCTCGGGTTCGCCGGTCCTCTCCGCGTAGATCCGCGAAAGGCTCGTCAGCGGCTCCTCTCCCCGCTCGCTCGCCCGCTCCCAGACGAGGCGGATGGCGCCCCGGCCCCCGGCCGATCGTTCGAACTCCTCGAGGAAGGCGCGCCCCAGAGTCGAGGGGTGCTCGGACAGGCGGACGGTAGGCGCCGCGGCCGCTTCTCGCCATCCCATCGTCGCCGCCGGCTCCGCGTCCGCGCTCCCCGCGAGGAGCTCCGCGGCCGCGAGGGTCAGGAAGCTCGAATCCCGCACTCCGTAGGCCTCGATCGCGGCCTGCGCCAGGAGGCGCGCCGCCACCCGCATGATCTGCCCGTCGGTGAGATCGGTGGCGTCGATCTGGATCGCCGGCTCGACGAGGCGGCGCCGCTCGGCCCCGCGGGAGGCGAGCCGGAGTACCCCCTCGGCATCCGTGCGGGCGACGAAGATGCGGAGCGGATCGGCGGCCGTAAAGGGCGCCGGCCATCCCTCCTCGCCGAAGAGGCCCGTGGACAGCCGGGCGAGGAGGCCCTTCAAGGCTTCGCGGAGCGCCGGGTCATCCGCCTCGTCCCGCAGGACGACCCCCGGCGAGATCTCGCGCGCCGGGCCGAAGCGGCGGAAGGGGCTCTCCGACCAGGGCAGGGCCGTCGGTTGGCCGGCCATCGAGGCCGCGACGACCGTCGCCAAGACACTACCTGTCAATGCTTTGGCGGCGACGGCTCTTTTATGCTGTTTTCGCATCGGCCTTTCAGGATAGACGGATAGCCGCTTTGCGTCAACCTTCCTACGGAGCGGAAGGGCGGCGCGTCGCCGCCAGCCCGAGAAAAGGGACGGCGAAGCCGCCCCGGCTACTCCGTCTTGACCGCGGGCTCGGAGGAATTGAGCACCCGGGCGACGACGACCGTGATGTTGTCCACTCCGCCCTTTTCGTTGGCGAGGTCCACGAGCGCCCGGCAGAGCTCCTGAGGGTCTTCGTGCCCGGCCGACGAGCTCTTCGATCTCCTCGTCGGAGAGCATCGTCGTCAGCCCGTCCGAGCAGAAGAGGAATCGGTCCCGCGCCGAAAAGGGAAGCTCCCGCAGGTCCGGCGCAACGGAGGCGCCGCCTCCGAGGGCCTTGGTGACGACATTCTTCAGCGGATGCGACTTGGCTTCGTCTTCGGTCAGGATGCCCGCCGCCACCTGCTCGTGCACCCAGGAGTGGTCGTCGGTCAGGCGCTGCAGCCTGCCCCTCGCGGTACATGTAGGCGCGGCTGTCGCCGACGTGCGCGAGCGAGAGCATCTTCTCGTTCAGGAGCCCCGCGACCACCGTCGTGCCCATCCCCTTCAACCAGGGCTGGGCCGCGACGGCCGCCATCACGCGCTCGTTGGCCTTTTCGATCGCGATCGCGAGACGGTTGCTGTTGAAGTCGAGTGAGTGATCGTACTTGAAGGGCCAGGTCGCTTCTTCCTTCTGGCGCGTCGCCGCGATGAACTCGCCGATCGTCTCGACGGTGATGCGGGCCGCGACCTCGCCGGCCGCGTGCCCTCCCATGCCGTCGGCGACGATGAAGAGGCCGTCGGAGAGGTCGACGGCGAAGGCATCCTCGTTGTGCTTTCGTTTGCGGCCGACGTCGGTCAGCCCGAACGCTTCGATCGACAGGCATGCTCAGGACTTGACGGCCCGCTTGGCTCGGACTTCGTCCAGGGCTCGGCGGACTTCGCCCGCCGACGGATCCCAGCGCAGCGCCTCCTGATAGGCCTTCTCCGCCTTGACGAGCAGGCCGGCCTGGCGAAAGATCGTGCCGGCGTCCTTCAGCAAGGCGACGTTGTGCGGGATCGAGCGCGATCGCCGACTCGAGCGCCTTGACGGCCGTGCGCATGTCGTCCGACCGGGCCGACGCGAGGCGCCAGGTAGTGCTGCGCCTTCGCGTCGTTCGGGATTGCGGTGGACGGCCAGCTGGAAGTTGCCGGCCGCCTCCGCGAACTGCCGCTCCTTGTAGGCCTGCATCCCCTGGGCGAGCAGGCTCTGCGTGCACGGAGTCCGCGTCCGGCTGACGCGGCGCGCGCTCGTCTTGAACGCCTGCTCGAAGTCGTACGCCTTGCGCCGTTCCGGGTTCGTGAGGACGTTGACGGCCTCGGTCAGCTCCTGGAATTTCGCCTCGGCTTCGGCCTTGCGGTCGCGGGGAGCGCGGTCGGGATGGGCTTCGCGCGCGAGCGCGCGAAACCGCTCGCGGATCTCGTTCTCGCTCGCTTCACGCGTGACGCCCAGCAGGGCGTAGTAGTCGACGTCTCGGGACATCGATCTCCGAAATGATACGACGTTCGATGCGGGCGGCGCGGCTTCTTGGCAGCCTAAAGATACGGGAAAAACGAGGGGGCCGGCAAGGGCCGTCGCCGGAGTTTTGAGGCTTTTCGACGGATGTCGCGGCCCGGCTTCCCGAGGACCGGGATTCCGGCGTAGTGCCTCTTCTCGGTGAGCAGCTTCTTTGCCGTCAGGCGCAATCCCTCGGGCAGATTGGGGTCGCGCATCACGGCCTTGAGCTCTCGAATGGGAAGGTGCTTGACGAGCGGGAGCGCGATCGCGATCGGCACCGCCGGATTGCTTGAACCAGCGCCTGGATCACGGCCGGGCTTGCGCATCCACTCGCGGTTCAGCGAGATCTTGCGGTAGATCTCGCTGTCCAGGTGGCGCATCATGCAGAAGGACTCGACCTCGTTGACCGTCAGCCCGCGCGACTTCAGGACCGCCTGGCCGACGAGAGTGTTGGCGTCGCCGATCAGGATCCGCCGCTCCTCCTTGCCGCCCGCATAGGCGAGGTTGATCTTCTCCTGGACCGTCATGACGCCGATCCGCCGGTAGAGCGCGCCCGTCGTGAGCTGATCCTCTTCCGTCGGAGCGCCGGCTTCCGCGCCCGCCTCGCCCTCGGCCGCCTCCGCGCCTTCCTCCTCGGCGCGGGCAGCCTCCTCGGCGTCGCGGCGCGCCTGCTCTTCCTCCTCGAGCCGCCGGTCTTCCTCCGCCTGCGCCGGCGCTCCTCCTTGTCGAAGAACTCCTCGCGGATCTCGTTCGAGCCGCCGCCGGCTCTCGCGCGTCAGGTCCGGGTTCTCGAAGAGCGCGTCGATCAGGGCGGGCAGCCGGAGCAGCCGGACCTGGTTGACGACGAGCGCGTCCTGCGGCGTGCCCGTCACGGTCCGAGCGAGACGCAGGAGCGTCTCGTCGGCGACGTTCCGATTCCGGATGATTCGCTCGAGCACCTGCCCGTCCTCGGTGTGCGCGTGATGGTGTCGATTTCGATTCCGGTCGGATCGGCGCTGATCCAGGAAGCGGCGAGAGCTCGTCGGGGGGCACCGAGGCGAAGCTCTGCCCGCGCGCGTCTCGGCCGTCTCGGCGTCGGGATCGTCGAGCGACGGCGAGCAGCGCCTGCATCTGGCCGTCGCCGTCGAGCGGGAGCAGACCGCGTCGCCGCGAACCGGCGAATCTCCGAGGGCGCGTCCCCGTCCGAAGCAGGGCGACGAGATCCGAGTGTTTCTGCGGGTCGAGGGTCGACCAAGGGCCTGGCGGCGCGGCGGCTAGCCTCGGGCCGGAGCGACCGGGCAGAGCGAAGGTCGCGCACGACCTCGCCCGCTCCGCCCAACCGGTCGAGCGCGCGGCCGTCCACGGTGACGCGCACGGCGCCGGCGTTGCCGAGGGTGAGCCGGAATCCCTCTCGGGCCTCGAAGCGCTTCGACTCGCCGCGGCGGATCAGCCCGGTGAGGATCGGTGCGGCCGTCCGCCTCGAGCTTCGTCCACGAGTCGCCGTCGAACTCGAGCAGCAGCGAGACGCCCGGAACGGGAGGATTCGGCCGCTCGGCGGCCGTCGCGCGACGACGCCCGCTGGCGGCTCGTTCCTCGAGCGGATCGCCGGCGTCGGCTCGTTCGATGCCGTGACGTTCTTGAGCGCCACCGGAACCGCGCGCGACGCCGGGCGCTCGCGCTCGGGGCGGGGCCGACGATCGGGGTTCGCGATCAGACCGAGGAGCAGCAGGAGGCCCGTGACACCTCCGACGATCGTTCCGGCCGTCGCACGCCGTCCGCGCAGAACCGGGAGCGCGGACGCGGCCGTCTTCGGAGACGGCGCCTCGCCGGTCGACCCGGCGAGATCGACGAGGTACGCGTTGACCTTCTCGTCCGGGTCGATCCCGAGGTGGCGCGCGTAGGCCCGGATGAACCCGCGCGTGAACGTGGGAGCGGGAAGCTTCGAGAGGTCGCTGTCCTCGAGCGCCTGGAGGAGGCGGACGGAGATCTTCGTCGCCGCCGAGATCTCTTCGAGCGAGATCTCGCGCACGACTCGCTCTCGTCGGAGTTCCTCGCCGAAGCTCATCGCAGGCGGCCCCGTCACGACTTTCGAGCCCATTGGTGGGAAGTTATTCATGCTAGACCTGCCCGGCGCGATCCGCAAGAACTCTTTCGGCGCAGGCCTTCAGGATGGCCGGAACTCCCGGGCGTCTCGCGGAGCCCCTCCAGGTCGTCCCTCGTGGCCCGGCTGACGAGCGTCAGTCCGAGCGGCACGGGGAGCGCGGGGTTGCGCAGCAGGGCGCTGCGGACCGCCTGGCGGAGGCTCCACTTGGGATGGCCGGCGATGACTTCCAGGACCTCCGGACGGGCCGCTCGGCGGGAAGCGGCCTGAACCACGTCCGCCTCGGTCGCGAAACGGTTGTCGAGCGAGCGACGCCACGACCCGGGCGTCCGAATCGAAGCGCAGCACGACCAGAGTTCCGCGGCCGACCGTTCTCGCGAGATCGACCTTCTCGGCCAGGGCCAGCTCCGGCAGACGGCGAAGGATGTCCCGATCGGCCGCCCTCCGGATCTCGGGATGGACGCGCGCATCGGCCGACAGGTGAGCCAGATCCCGCCAGAAGAGCGTCCCGACCAGGGCAAGCGCCTCCGAGCGGGGAGTCCGGGGATCGCCGGCCAGCGCGAGCCGGACGGCGTGGAAGCGCCGGACGCTGCGATCGGCGAGGATCTCCTCGAAGCGGTCTGCGGGTCAGGTCGCTCCGGCGACAGGAGCTTCAGGACCTGTGCCTCGCGGCGCATGCCTCGAGTCTAGGCCGGGTCGGGGAGACGCCCCGCCTCCGATCGCCGACAGGCGGCGGCGAGCTCGCCGGCGCAGACCTTCGACGGCGCCCTCGCGCCGGTCCCCGGCCCTTTCCGCCGCCTCGACCAGCGCGGAGCCGACGACGACGCCGTCGGCCAGCCGCGCCGCCCGGGCCGCGGCGTCCGGGGTCGCGATGCCGAAGCCGACGGCGATCGGAAGCGCCCCGGCGGCCCGCCTCGCCCGGCGGACGGTCGCGGCCAGATTCGCCGGGAGCCGCTCGCGCGCCCCGGTCGTGCCCGTTCGCGAGACCACGTAGAGGAACCCGGTCGAGAGCCGAGCGGCCGCCGCCATGCGGGACGGCGTCGAAGTCGGCGAGACGAGGAAGACGGTGTCGAGCGACGCCTCCCGAAATTCCCGCCGGTAGCTCTTCGCCTCCTCCGGCGGAAGGTCCGTGACGAGAACCGCGTCGAGCCCGGCGTCGCGGGCCTGTCCCGCCGCGCGGGCGAGCCCCGGCGCGATACAGCGGGTTCAAGTAGGAGAAGAGGACCAGGGCGAGCCCGGTCTCGCCGCCGGATCCGCCGCGCCATGTCGAAGACGGTCGCGAGCGTCGTCCCCGCGCGAAGGGCGCGCGCGGCCGCACGCTGGAGGACGGGGCCGTCGGCGATCGGGTCGGTGAATGGGACACCGAGCTCGAGCACGTCCGCGCCGGCCCGGTCGAGGGCGCGGGCGAGCGCGACGGTGGACTCCGGATCGGGATCGCCCGCCGTCAGGTACGCGACGAACGCGGCCCTCCCCTGCCGCCCGGCCTCCTCGAACTTGACGGCGAGCCGGCTCAAGGGGCGGTCCCGCGGTGGCGCGCGTACTCTTCCAGGTCCTTGTCCCCGCGGCCGGAGAGGTTGACGAGAATCCAGCGGGCGCGCGGCATCTTCTTCGCCAGGCGCACCGCGAAGGCGATCGCGTGCGCGCTCTCGAGCGCCGGGACGATCCCCTCCTCGCGCGACAGGAGGCGCGAAGGCGTCGAGCGCCTCTTCGTCGGAGACCGCCGCGTACTCGACGCGCCCCAGGTCCCTCAAGCGGGCGTGCTCCGGGCCAACCGCGGGATAGTCGAGGCCCGCCGAGACCGAGTGGGTGGGCAGCACGCGGCCCGCCTCGTCCTGCAGCAGCATCGTCAGCGCGCCGTGCAGAACGCCGGGCGCCCCTCCCCGGAAACGCGCCGCGTGCTCGCCCGGCCCGCGGCCACGGCCGCCGGCCTCGACGCCGTAGAGACGCGTGCGCGTCGGGAGGAGTGCGGCGAAGAGCCCGATCGCGTTCGACCCGCCGCCCACGCAGGCGACGGCCGCATCGGGATCGTGCCCCGCGATCTTGCGGATCTGAGATCGCGCCTCGCGTCCGATGACCGACTGGAACTCGCGCACGATCGTGGGATAGGGGTGCGGGCCGAGCGCGGAGCCGAGGACGTAGTGCGTCGTCCCGACGTTTTCGGTCCAGTCACGCATCGCCTCGTTGATCGCGTCCTTCAACGTCTTCGAGCCCGAATCCACCGGCGCGACTTCCGCGCCGAGGAGCCGCATCCGAAGGACGTTCGGCGCCTGGCGCTCCATGTCCACCGAGCCCATGTAGACGCGGCAGGGCAGCCCCAGCTTCGCGGCCGCCGCGGCCGTCGCGACCCCGTGCTGGCCCGCTCCCGTCTCGGCGATGACGCGCGCCTTTCCCATGCGGCGCGCGAGCAGGACCTGCCCGAGCGCGTTGTTCAGCTTGTGCGCGCCGGTGTGGAGCAGGTCCTCGCGCTTCAGGGCGAGGCGCGCACCGCCGGCGGCCCGCGTGAGCCGGTCGGCGACCGTCATCGGGGTCGGCCGTCCCGCATAGGTCGCGAGGAGCTCCCCGAGCTCGGCGCGAAAGCGCCGGTCGCGTCGCCAGCGCTCGAACGCCGCGCTCGAGCTCCTCGAGCGGCGCCATGAGGGTCTCGGGCGCGAATCGCCCGCCGTACGGGCCGAACCAGCCCCGCCGCGCGTCAGGCCGCGTTCGCATCCGCCTCCCGGACCGCTTCGAAGAAGCGCCGCATCCGGACCGCGTCTTTCCGGCCCGGCTCGCTCTCCACACCCGAGGCGACGTCCACGCCCCAGGGCTGGACGCGCCGCACGGCGAGGCCGACGTTCTCGGGGCGCAGACCCCCGGCCAGGAGGATCGGCACGCCGGGGGCCGTTCCCGCGGCGAGACCCCAGTCGAAGGCCCTTCCGGTTCCGCCGGGCGCGCCGTCCCCGCCCGAGTCGAGCAGCAGGGCCCGGCAGCGCGCGAGGAGCGCCGACGGCGGCAGCGCGACCGACTCTCCGGACACGCGCGCCACCGCGACGATCGGACGCGGCGGCGCCGCGACGTCCTCCTCGCGGAGGGGGCGGTGCAGCTGGACGAGATCGAGGCGCGCGGCGTCGATCGACTCCGAGATCTGCGAGCGATCTTCGGACACGAAGACTCCGACCCGCAGCGCCCCCGGCGCGGCGGCATCGGCCAGGAGGCGCGCGGTCGCGAGGTCCACCCGCCGCGGCGAGACCGCGGCGAAGTTGAACCCGATCCATTCCGCGCCGAGATCGCAGGCGAGCGCCACGTCCTCGGGCCGCGTGAGGCCGCAGATCTTGACGGCCGTCATCGGCGGAGTTCCCGGAGCGCTTCTTCCGGATCCTCCGACCGGAGGAGGGTCTCGCCGACGAGGAAGGCCTCGTATCCCGCGCCGGCGAGGCGCGCGAGGTCCTCCCGCGAGCGGATCCCGCTCTCCGCCAGGCGCACCGGGCCGGGAGGAATCGCCGGGGCGAGCGCCTCGAGGCCCGCGAGGCTCGTCTCGAAAGTCGCGAGGTCGCGGGCGTTGATCCCGAGCGCGTCGGGCGAGACCGCCGCCGCGCGCGGGATCTCGTCCTCGTCGTGGGCTTCGACGACGACCGCGAGTCCGCGTTGCCGGGCGCCGTCGGCGAGGCGCCGCAGTTCGTCGTCTCCGAGCGCGAGCACGATCAGGAGCACCGCGTCCGCCCCGAGCGAGACGGCGAAGTCGAGCTGGCGCTCTGAAACGATGAAGTCCTTCATCAGCGCCGGCAGTCCCGAGAGGCGCTTGGCGCGCGGCAGCCATTCCGGCCTTCCGCCGAAGTGGTCCTCCTCGGTGACGACCGAGAGCGCCGCCGCGTGCCCGCGCCGGTACGCGAGGGCCATCGTCTCGAGGCGGCCGTCGGCGTCCGGAAGGATCTCTCCCGCGGACGGGGAGCGCCGTTTGATCTCGGCGACGATCCGGACTCCGGGCGCGCGCAGCGCTTCGACGAAGCTCCGGCCGTCGGTCGGGCGCGGCGGGGCGCCCATGGGAGCGTATTCCCCGCGGGAGAGGCGCGCCCGCTTGTCGGCGAGGATCCTTTCGAGGACGCTCGACGTCACGCTCGCCTCGCGGCGGCTTCGCCGCCAGAGGAGCGCTCGGACGCCGCGCGCAGCCGCTCGTAGACGCCCTTCGCCGACCCTTCGTCCACGGCCCGCCGAGCGCGCTCGTATCCATCCGCGAGGTCGCCGGCGCGCCCCTCGACGACGAGGGCCAGCGCGGCGTTCAAGAGAACGCTTTCGCGGCGCGGGCCGCGCTCCCCGTCGAGGAGCGCCTGGAGCATCGCGGCGTTCTGCGAGGCGTCGCCTCCCGAGAGCTCCGCGAGCGACACCTCCCGCTGCGGCAGCGCGCGCGGATCGTAGCGCCAGGGTCGCGACCAGCCTTCCCGCACTTCGACGCCGAAGGCCGGCGCGCCGGGGAGGAGCTCGTCGAAGCCGATCTCCGTGTGGAAGACGATCGCGCGCTCCGTCCCGAGGGCCGCGAGCGCGTCGGCGAGGAGCCGCACGAGCTCGGGCCGGCCCACGCCGATCATCTGACGCGAGGCGCCGGCGGGGTTGGCCAGGGGGCCGAGGGCGTTGAAGATCGTGCGGACTCCGAGCTCGCGCCGCACCGTTCCGAGCTCCTTCATCGCCGGATGAAAAGAGGGCGCGAAGAGGAAGACGAGCCCGACCTCGTCCAGGATCGCTCCGGCCGAGACGGGGTCGAGCTCGATCGAGATGCCGCCGGCGGCGAGGACGTCGGCCGAGCCGACGCGCGATGTGATCGAACGGTTGCTGTGCTTGGCGACCGCGGCGCCCGCGCCCGCCGCGACGACGGCCGCCGCCGTCGAGAGATTGAAGAGGTCGCGCCCGAGACCTCCCGGGCCGCACGTGTCGAGGAGCGGCGCGCGCCGCGTCTCGACCCTCCGCATGCGCGCGCGCAGGGCGGCGACGGCGCCGACGACCTCGTCGGCGGTCTCGCCGCGCGTCGCGATGCCGAGGAGGATCGCCCCTTTCTGCGCCTCCGTGGCCTTGCCGTCCATGAGGTCGCCGAAGACGCCTTCCGCGACGTCCCGCGGCAGCGGCCGGCGCGCGGCCACGATCTTGAGCGCTTCCGCGATGCGCGGCGTCATCGGCCCCGGCCCTCCGAACCCGACGAGCGCTCCGGCCTCGCACGTCCGCCCCTCGCCAGAGCGAAGAAGTTCTCGAGCAGCTTCTCCCCTTCCGGCGTCAGCACCGACTCGGGATGGAACTGGACCCCGTAGATCGGCGCTTCCCGGTGAGCCAGCCCCATGACGAGGCCGTCTTCGCTCCTCGCCGTCACGGCGAGCTCCCGCGGTAGCCCCTCCTCCCGCACCACGAGCGAATGGTAGCGCGCCGCTTCGAATGGATTCGGGAGCCCGGTGAAGAGCGCGCTCCCGTCGTGCGTCACGCGGGAGCTCTTGCCGTGGCGCGGCGCCGCGCGCTCGACTCGGGCGCCGCGCTGCGCGCCGATCGCCTGGTGGCCGAGGCAGACGCCGAGGAGCGGCAGGCCCTCCCGCAGCGCCACCGCGATCATCTCGACCGAACGGCCGGCGTCCTCGGGCCGCCCCGGGCCGGGCGAGACGACGACGGCCGTCGGACGGCGCGCCGCGACGGCCTCCGGCTCGAACCGGTCGTTGCGCGCGACCTCGACGTCCCGGTCGAGCTTCCCAAGGGCCTGGACGAGATTCCAGGTGAACGAGTCGTAGTTGTCCACGACGAAGATCATTGCGTCTTGCTTCCAGACGCGGGGCGCTGCGCGACGGCCGGGCGCGCCTTCGACCAGGAGCGCGCGAGCTCGACGGCGCGAAAGAGGGCCGCCGCCTTGCCCTCGGCCTCGCGATACTCCTTTTCCGGCACGGAGTCCGCGACGATGCCCGCTCCGGCCTGCACGCGGCAGATCTCCCCTTCCACGACCGCCGTGCGGATCGCGATCGCCATGTCGAGGTTTCCGGCGTGATCGAGGTAGCCGACCGCCCCCCCGTAGACTCCCCGCCGCGCTCCCTCCCACTCGTCGATCCGCTCCATGGCGCGGATCTTCGGCGCGCCGGTCAGCGTGCCCGCCGGAAAGCACGCGGCCAGGGCGTCGAGGGAGGTCTTCCCCTCCGCGAGGCGGCCGCGGACGTCCGAGACGAGATGCTGGACGTGCGAGTACTTCTCGACCTCGGCGTAGCGCGTGACCTCGACGCTCCCGATCTCGCACACCCGGCCGAGGTCGTTGCGCGCGAGATCGACGAGCATCACGTGCTCGGCGCGCTCCTTCGGGTCGGCGAGCAGGGCGGAGGCCAGCGCCTCGTCCTCCGCCGGCGTCCCGCCGCGCGGCGCGGTCCCGGCGATCGGGCGGGTCTCGACTTCGCGCCCCCGGCATCGGACGAGCATCTCCGGCGAGGCGCCGAAGACGACGGCCTCCCGCGTCTCGAGATAGAAGAGATAGGGGGACGGATTGATGATGCGGAGCGCGCGATAGACGTCGAAGGGGTCGGCGCCGAGCGTCGCGGTCCAGCGCTGCGACAGCACGACCTGATAGAGGTCGCCCGAGAAGATCGCCTCGCGGGCGCGGGCCACGTTGTCGAGAAACCGCTCCCGCGGGAGGAGCGGCCGCCAGCCGTCGGAACGGGGCGCGGCGCCCGCCGGATCGTCCGGCAGCGCGCGGGGCCCGCCCGCCTCTCCGCCGGCGAGAAAGGACTCGAGCCGGTCGAGCCGCTCGATCGCGCGCTCCGTCTCCCGCTCTTCGTCGCCGGCCCTCGCGACCTCGAGGTCCGTCAGCAGCAGGATTTCCTGGCGGGCGTGATCGAAGGCGACGACGGCGTCGAAAAGGAGGAAGAGGCCGTCGGGGATCTTGCCTTCCCGGGGATGCGTGTCGGGAATCGCTTCGAAGAGGCGAACCGCGTCGTACCCGAGAAACCCGACGGCGCCGCCGGAGAGCGGCGGAAGATCCGGATCGGCGACGAACGACGGCCGCGCGACGAGGCGGAACAGGGCCTCGAGTGGGGGCTCCCGATGCCGTTCGGCATGCCAGCCGTGCTCGACCCGCCAGGTCCCTTGCGAGATCTCGAACCGGGTCGAAGGGGCGCACCCGAGAAAGGTGTAGCGGCCGCTCCGCTCGCCGCCTTCGACGCTCTCGAGGAGAAAACATTCGGCGCCCGTGCGGCGCATCCGCGAGAGGAGGGCGACCGGCGTGACGGCGTCCGACGCGAATGACCGCGCCACGGGGACCGCGCTGCCGGCGCGCGCCCGCGAGAGGAAACGGCGCTTCTCCGCGTCGCGCGGCGTCATCACCGGATCTCCGCGAGAATGGTCTCCACCTCTTCGAGCGACGCGTCCGCGACGCCGAAGCGGCGCGCCTGTCGGACGCCCTGCTCGGCGAACATCCGGATGCCCTCGACGGTCGGGCAGCGGGCCGCGCGCGCGGCCGCGATCGTGGCCGTCTCGGTTCCGTCGCGCCGGTAGACGCAGTCGAAGACGAGGGGACGGTTCTCGAAGACGGCCTTCGGGAAGGCGGGCGGATCCTCGGGCCGCGCCCCGAGCGGGGTCGCGTTCAAGTAGAGGTCGGCCTCGGTCGACGCCAGGTCCGCGAGCGCGAGCGAATCCACCTTCATCGCGTCCGCCAGCGCGTCCGCTGCCTCGTCCCTCCGAGCCGCCACGAGCACCTCGTAGCCGATCTTGCGCGCCGCGACGACCGCCGCCCGCGCCGTCCCGCCCGCGCCGAGGATCACCGCCGTCCGTCCCTCGCCGGTGTCGTGGTCCGCCAGCGGATCGAAGATCGCATCCACGTCGGTGTTCTCCGCGAGCCAGCGGCCGCCCGAACGGACGAGCGTGTTGGCCGCGGCGGCCGAACGGGAATCCTCCGAGGCGCGCGCAGCGGCCGCCGCCGCCGCGAGCTTCCAGGGCCGGGTGACGGAGAAGCCGCGGAAAGGCGGATTCCAGCGGAGCTCGGTCGGCCGGCTGCGCTCCCAGTCGGAGACGGGCAGAGGCAGGTAGAGACGGGGCAGACCGCGCGCGCGGAAGAGCGCGTTGTGCAGGGCCGGCGAGAGGGAGCCCGCGACGTCGCCGCCCACGATCCCGAAAAGAGCCTCGAGCCTTCGCGGGCGGTCGACGCCGTAGATCTCGAAGAGATCGGCGAGCGGCAGCTGTCCCGACGCCGTCGCCTCCTCGACCGGGCCGTACACCAGGGCCGCGGAGGAGAGCGCGGAGAGCACGCGGCCCGGAGGGCTCGCCGGCCCCATGGGGAAGACGGCGACCGAGTCGCCGGAGTGTCGCGACTGGATCTCGGCGATCCTGAGGCTCGCCGGCAGGTCCGCCGCGCCCGCGACGAGCTTGACCGCGCGCGCGCCGGTCGAGCGCATCGCGGTGAGCCGCTCCTCGAAGTCGGGCGGGAGCCCGAAAGGCGCGTGGTGGGAGACGACGACGCGGCGCCGGTCGGGCAGGAACGCCGGATCCGCGAGCAGCCCGCTCGCGTGTTCCACGTCCACGGTGGCGCCCGCCTCGTGGGCCTCCCGCACGAGACGCCGGTAGTCCTCGGCCGAACCCGCGAAGTCGCCCCCCTCCGCCCGCGTCCGGTAGGTCACGATGACCGGCCGCCCGTCGAGCGCGACGACCTCGTGCGCGGGAATGGGATCGCGCGCGTGATCGAGGCGCATCTCGATCGCCGTCGCCCGGGGGGGCACGCGCGAGACGAGACGCCGCGCGTCGTCCCCGTCGCGCGGGGCGACGGACGCGACGAAGGCCGGGATCGGAAGAATCCTCTCGCTCAAAACGAAAACCCCCGAGCCGCTCGGGCCCGGGGGTTCATTCTCTCTTGCTCGCGATTCGCCCCGCCCGAACGGATGTCGGCAGGGCGCACGACGCCCTACCGGTCGTCCTCCCGCCACCACCCGTTCCGGCGAATGCGGAAACGCGCCATGAGGCGCCGATCATCGCGCCCCGCCGGAGCCCCTGTCAAGGTCGGGACGCCCGGAAGGAGAGCGGAAGCGCGGCGAGCGCCGGGATCACGCCCGCTTCCACCTCGTGCCGGACGGCCCGTCCTCGAGCACGATGCCGCGCCCAACGAGCTCCTGGCGGATGCGGTCGGCTTCGGCGAAATCGCGCCGCTTGCGCGCCGCGTTGCGGGCGGAGATGCGGGCCTCGATCTCTTCGGGCAGGGCCTCGGCGGCGCCCGGCAGGACGCCGAAGACGCGGTCCGCGGCGGCGAGGGCCGCCTGCGCATCCCGGGCGCCCGCGGCATCCAGGGTCCGCTCGTCGATCGCCGCGTTGACCTCGCGCACGAACGTGAAGAGGGCTCCCTGCGCTTCCGCCGTGTTCAAGTCGTCGTCGAGCGCGGCGGCGAACTCCTCGCCGAGCTTCGCGGCCCGCTCGCCCGCCGGGAACCCGCCGTCGGCCTTCCCCGACGCGGCGACCTCTCCGATTCGCGCCGCGGCGGCGTGCAGCCGCTCGACGGCGGAGGCCGCGCCGGCGAGTGCCTCCCAGGTGAAGTTCAGCTTCTTCCGGTACGGCACGGAGAGGAGCAGGTATCGCACCGCCGCCGGGATCGTCGCGGCGCGCGAGCACGTCGGCGAAGGGTGTAGAAGTTGCCCTTCGACTTCGCCATCTTCTCGCCGTCCACGATCAGGTGCTCGGCGTGGAGCCAGACGTTCACGAAGGGCTTGCCCGTCGCCCCTTCGCTCTGGGCGATCTCGTTCTCGTGGTGCGGGAAGATGTTGTCCACCGCTCCCGTGTGGATGTCGAAGGTCTCGCCCAGGTACTTCATGCTCATGGCGGAGCACTCGATGTGCCAGCCGGGCCGGCCCGGGCCGAACGGCGAGGGCCAGGACGGCTCGCCCGGCTTCGCCCCCTTCCAGAGCACGAAATCCTTCACGTCTTCCTTCTCGTACTCGTCGTCGGCGACGCGCTCGCCGCGGCGCGTCTGCGTCGAGGTCGATCTGGGAGAGCTTCCCGTAGTCCGGGGAAGGAGGCGATCCGGAAGTAGACCGAGCCCGTCCGACTCGTACGTGTGCCCTCGCTCCCGCAGCCTCTCGATCAGCGCGATCATCTCGGGAACGTGCTCGGTCGCGCGCGGGTAGCGCTCGGCCTTCTCGACGTTCAGCGTTCGCGATGTCCCGGAAGAAGGCTTCGATGTACGGCGCGGTGAATCGCGTCGAGCGACAGGCCCGCCTCGTGCGGCTCCCCGGATCGTCTTGTCGTCCACGTCCGTCAGGTTCATGATCTGCGTCACCCGCAAGCCCTTCGCCTTGAGGTGCCGCCGCAGGACGTCCTCGAAGAGGAAGGTGCGGAGGTTGCCGATGTGGACGACGTTGTAGACCGTCGGCCCGCAGGTGTAGAGGCGGACGTGGCCCGGCTCGAGCGGCGAAAGCTCGACGAGCGCTTCGGCCGAGCGTGTTGCACAGACTCTCACCACACCCCCCGCGCCTGAGTCTTCTCGATCTTGCGCCAGGTCAGCTCGCGCTTCAACCCGCGCAGGCGGTCCACGTAGAGGACTCCGTTCAGGTGATCGATCTCGTGGCAGAGCGCCCGCGCGAGGAGCCCCGTTCCCTCGAGCTCGCGCTCGACTCCCTGCGCGTCGAAGTAGCGCGCCCGGACCCGCGCCGGCCGCGCGACCTTCTCGGCGAAGTCGGGAATCGAGAGGCAGCCCTCCTCCTCCTTCTGCTCGCCGGAGGACTCGACGATCTCCGGGTTGACGAGCGCGATCCGCGCGGACGGATCCGCCCCGACCGAGAGGTCGATGACGGCGACCCGCCGGTTGACGCCGATCTGCGGCGCCGCCAGGCCGATCCCCGGCGCGGCGAGGCAGGTTTCGAAGAGGTCCGCAAGGAGCGCGGGGAGGTCCGGCGAGGCCGGGTCCACGGCGAGCGTTCTCCCCGAGCAAGCGGGGATCGCCGTATCGCACGATGTCTCGGATCATGGAAGGCGCCGAGTCTCTCCTGTCCTCCGTCCCGTCACAATGTCATCGTCATGGGACAGACGCCCGGTCGGCCCCGGCGCCCATTCCGTCATAAGTACCTCATTCTGTGCATACTTGCGGCCGCGAGGCAAGTCGCGCCGATGGCACGTTAATCGCTCTTTCCCCTGCCGAGGCCATGAAGAAGATGAGGTTCGGTCGTGCGGGTTTCTCGGCGGTCGGGATCGCCCTCGCATTCGCGGGCGCGGTCGCCGGTCAGTCCGGCGGCCCGCGCGGCGGATATTCGTATCTGCGGGAGATCTCGGGAGACGTCTCGGTCGACTCGCGCTACAACGGGCGCGTCACGGCCAGCCGCAACATGCCGATCACCGTGGGGGACGAGATCGACGTGTCGAGCGGGGGCCGCGCGGAGGTCGCACTCGCCGACGGGAGCGTCCTCTACATCGGGGGCGGCACTCGGGCGCGGTTCTCGTCGCTCGCCGACCAGCAGGGAGAGGACGACGCGTTCTCGATGGTCCGGCTCGAGGAGGGCTCTCTGATCCTCGCCGCTTTCGGGTCCGAGCGGGGTTTGCCCCGCATCGACACGGAGGACGCGACCGTGTATCTGACGGCCGGCGGCCGCGCCCGCGTCAACTACGACCCGAACCGCGGGACCGTCGTCGTCTCGCGCGCGGGCACGGCCGAGGTCCGCACCCGCGAAGGCACCTACCGCGTGCGCTCGGGCGAATACCTGATGGCCCGCGGCGAGAACGAGCCCGAGATCGAGCGCGGGGCCTTCTCGCGCGATCGGTTCGACATGTGGGCGGCCGACCGCTACGAAGCTGCGTACGAGACCCAGAGCGCTTCGTCGCGCTACGTCGATGAAGACTACTCGAGCGACGTCGTGGCCCTCGACGGCTACGGCGACTGGGACTACAGCGACAGCTACGGCACTTCCGTCTGGCGTCCCCGCGTCGGGGCCGGGTGGAGCCCGTACACCAACGGAAGCTGGTACTACACGCCCGCCGGCCTGACGTGGTGGTCGTACGACCCGTGGGGCTGGTTCCCGTACCACTACGGAAACTGGTTCTTCGACGCCTCCTGGAGCAGCTGGTGCTGGGCCCCGGCGTACGTCTACTCGCCGGCATGGGTGTACTGGTGCTACACGCCGTCCTACGTGGGATGGTGCCCCGTCGGCTGGTACTCCTATCTTCTCCCCCTGGTACAACAACTACTACCGCCACTGGGGATACGGCGGCCGCGGCGGCCTCTACCTGTCGATCAACGGCCGGTTCGCGACTCGGAACGTGGATTTCCGCGGCTGGAACTTCGCGGGCGCCGGAGGCCTCGGCGCGGCGGGGCGGATGGACATCATCCCCGGCAGCCGCATGGGCAATCGCCTGGGAGATTCGGTCGCCGTCTCGTCGCGGCCGATCGTGGTCACGGCCCGGCCCGGGCAGGCGCGCGACGCGGTCCAGGGCTTCGTCCGGGAAGCGCCGACCGTCGTCGGCCGCGCCGGAGGCGAGGACTCGGCCCGTCTCGCCCCCGTTCTCGCCCGGGAGCGCGAGCTCCCCGCCGCCACCGTCGAAGCCCTGCGCGACCGCGCCGTGGTCGCGGAGAGGGGCCGGCTGGCCGGCCCGGGAGTCGCCGACATCGCTCCCCGCGGCGCCCGAGTGGACCAGACGCGCACGCTCGAGATGCGCGGGCGCGACGCCGGCCGGACGACGGCCTTTCGGTCCGAGCGCGGAGATGCCGCTCCGGAATCCGGTTCGCCCAATCGGGGCGCGGCCGGCGGGCGCAACACGGTCGGGCCGCGGACGGTGATCCGCGGGGACCAGAACGGCGTCGAGGCGCGCCCGATCCGCCGCGACCCGGCGGAGTCCGACTGGCGCGGCACGGCTCGCGGGCGCTCTTCGGACGGAGGCCGCGAGGTCTCGCGGCCGGCGCCGGCTCCCCCGGGCGAGTGGCGCTCCCGCTCCCGCGAGATCGACTTACCGGACCGGGAATCGGGCGACCGCGCGCGCCCGTCGGATTGGCGCTCGCGCTCCCCGCTCCCTCCGGCGCGCCGCGTCATCGAAGGCGCCGTGCCCGGACGCCGCGACCCGGACTCCGGCGACTCGTTCCGGCGGTCCGACCCGCGGGACATCGGGCGCGGCTCGACCGCGCCGCGCGACTTCCGCGCCGATCCGCGCGGCCCGCGCTCCGACGTCGCGCCGCGGAGCTCCGCGCCGCCTCCCCGGAGCGAGCCGCGATCGGCGCCCGCGCCCCGGGGCGACTTCCGCTCGGCGCCCTCTCAGGCCCCGAGGATGGCGCCGGCGCCGCCGGCACCCCGCCCGGCGCCTCCCCCGCCCCATCGCGGGCGCAACTGAACCGTCGCGGACACGATCTCCTCTCCTCGCCGCGCCTTCGGGCGCGGTTTTTTTGACGGCGGTGGGGCTCTGGCCGGGATCGGCGCGACGTCAGTCTTCGGCCGGAACGATCCAGGGCGGCTCTTCGCGCGCCTGCCGCGTGGCCCAGAGGTAGGCGGCGAAGGCTCCGGCGGCCGCGTCGAGCTGATCGTCGTGGATCGCTTCGGATCCGACGGGCAGCTCCATCCCCTCCGCGCGGAGGATCTGATATCGGCGGCGCCGGACCGCTTCGGGCCGGTCGCGCGCGGTGCGCTCCGGGTCCTTCATCCCCTGCCACAGCTTCTCGGGTCGGGCCTGGACGATCTGCGTCGATTCGCGGGAAGCGATCCCGAGCAGGCCGTATCCGCGCGCGGGTCAGGAGGTCGACCAGGGGCTCGACGTGGGGCGCCCGGCCGACGGCGGTCAGGACGAACGTCTCGCGCTCGGTCTCCGGAGGGAGAAGGCCGATTCCCTCGGCGTCGTAGCTCCAGGTCGAGAAGCGGCAGCGGCGCAGGCGGTCCATCTGGCAGACGAGGACGGCCGGCGGCCGGGCTCGGCGGGGCCGGACATCACGGCGCCGAGGAACCAGAGGCGCGTGGCCGGATCCGAGATCTCCCGCAGTTCGCGCGCCGGCGACGCGGAGGCGCTCGCGGCTTTCGCGAGCCGCTGGAGACCGTCGTACGCGGCGTACTTGAAGCTCTCGGAGAGCGTCGGGAAGTTGAAGACGGCGTCGAGGAAGACGTCGATCGAGCCGCCCGAAGCCATGACGAGCATCGGCACGTGGACGAGCTCGGTGGCGTGCTCCCCCATGACGTGGGCGCCGAGGAGGCGCCGCGTCGGCGGGTCGAAGAGCAGCTTGACGAAGCCCTCGAAGTCGCCGGTGATCTGCCCGCGCGCGCTGTTCTCGAAGCGCGCGCGCCCGATCTCGAAGGGAATCCCCTTGCTCCGGAGCTCCTGCTCGGACGCTCCGACCGTCGCGATCTCGGGGATCGAGTAGATGCCGTACGGAAGGACCGGCGCGAGCTGCCGCTTGTAACTGATCCCGAAGGCGTGGCACATGGCGACCCGGCCCTGCTCCATCGAGGTCGACGCGAGGCCGGGGAACCCGATGACGTCGCCGACGGCGTAGACCCCGGGGGCCGTGGTCCGGAAGTGCTCGTCGACCGCGATGTGCCCGCGCTCGCCGACGGCGACGGCGATCCGCTCGAGGCCGAGCCCCTGCGTGTTGCCGCGACGCCCGGCCGAGAAGAGCACCTTGTCGGCGCGGAGCTTGCGGCCCGACTTGAGCGTCAGCCGCAGCGCGTTCGTCCGGCGGCCCCGCCGCGCGCTCGACCGACGCGACGGCGTCTCCGAGCAGAATCTCCGCCCCCATGCGCTCGAGCGAGAGCTGCAGGCCGGTCGAAAGCTCCTCGTCGAGCCCGGAGAGGAGCCGTTCCCTTCCTTCGACGAGCGTGATCCGCGTGCCGAGCGCGGCGAAGAGACAGGCGTATTCCGCGCCGATGACGCCGCCGCCCACGACGGTCATGGAGGCGGGGACCCGGTCGAGATCCAGGATGCGGTCGCTGTCCACGACGTCCGGGTCTTTCATGTCGATTCCCGCGGGAGGCACGGGCGAAGACCCGGTCGCGATCAGGAACACGCCGGACGAGAGGAGCCGATCGGCGCCGCCGGCGGCGCGAACGCGCACGAGCCCCGGCTCCTCGAACGACGCTTCGCCGCGACAGAGCGCGATTCCGTGCCGGTCGAGGTTGCGCTGAATCTGGCGCGTCTGCCGGTCCTCGACGTCGTGCAGCCGCCCGACGAGCTGCCGCAGGCTCTTTTTCCGGTCGAGCCGCAGGCTCATGCCGTAGAGCTCGCGCCGCCGAAAGCCGGTCAGATAGAGCGCGGTCTCGCGGAGCGTCTTGGACGGAAGCGTGCCGGTGTGGACCGAAGCGCCTCCGACGAGGGTCGCGCGCTCGACCAAAGCGACCCTCTTGCCGAACCAGGCGGCCTGGGCCGCGCCCTTCTCGCCGCCCGGCCCCGAGCCGATGACGACGAGGTCGAAGTGCTCGCGCTCCGGAAACGCTTCCGACATGCTTCGCCTCGGTCTCCGCATCATAGACGGTGCGCCGGGAGACGAAGCAGGCGCGTTTAGAATGCACTCGATGATCCGGCGGCTCGTTTCCCTTCTCCCGAACATGCTCTTCGTCTTCTACTGCACGGCGATCGGCGTCTATCTCCTGCTGCGGCCCTGGGCGGCGGGAGGACGCGCGGCCGCGGCTTTTCCGCCCTCCGGATTCTTCCGGGGATTCGTCTCGGGGCTCGGACTCGTCCACCTCGCGGCCGGGCTCGCCGACCTGCGCGTGCTCTCCCGCGAGCTGCAGGGCCCGCTCGAGGACCCGTGAAGGCCCTTTACGTCACCGACCGCGCGGCGATCGGCGATGAGCGGTTCCGAACGGTCCTGGCGGCGCTCGCGGGCGCGGCCGGTCTGAGCGTGCAGCTGCGCGAGAAAGGGACGGCCGACCGCGAGCTCCGGTCGTGGGCGACCCGATGCCGCGAGTGGCTCCCGGCCCGGGTCCCCCTCTACGTCAACGGGCGCTTCGACGTCGCGCTCGCCTCGCGGGCCGACGGCGTCCACCTGCCGGCCGACGGCCTGCCGCTCGCGCGCGTGCGCGCGAACACGCCCCGCGGGTTCCGCATCGGCGTTTCCACGCATTCGGCGGTCGAAGCGCGGGAAGCGATCGCGGGAGGCGCCGACCTCGTCCTGATCGGGCCGATCTTCGCGACTCCGTCCAAGGCCGCCTTCGGGCCGCCGCTGTCGCCCGAGGCCCTCGCGGGACTTCCCGCCTCGCGGGAGCACGCCGCGGAGGTCTACGCGATCGGGGGCATCGAGGAGTCGAACCTCGACCGCCTCGAGCCCTACCGGGACCGCATCGCGGGGATCGCCGGGATCCGACTGTTCCAGGAATCCGCGGACCCGGCCGCGACCGCGGCGAGGATCTCGTGCCGCTGACGACGCGCGAGCTCCGGCTCGGCCCGCTCGCGGCGAGGCGCCTCGCCGCGCCCGCCGCGATTCTGGCCGCGGTCGCCGGTGCGGTGTGGCTCCTTCCGCGCCTCGGCGTCCCGCTGACCGCGACACGCCTCGATCCGATGACGAGGGCCGTCGTCACGCAGCGCTGGGGGGCGGTGGCAATCGGGATCGCCGCCGCCTTCTTCGTCGCGCGCTTTCTCGACTACGCCGTCTTCGACCTCCTCCTGCGCCGCCGGGGCGCGTCGCCCGTTCCGGCGCTGCTCCGTCAGCTGATCGGGATCGCCGTCTTCCTGATCGGCGTCTCGCTCGTCTTCAAGACGGTCCTCGCGATGAGCCTGACGGCGCTCCTGACGACATCGGCGATCATCACCGCGGTCATCGGCCTCGCGCTCCAGGACACGCTCGGAAACCTCTTCGCGGGCCTCGCGCTCCATCTCGAGAAGGCGCTGCGGGTCGGCGACATGGTGCGGGCCGGCGAGTCCTTCGGGGTCGTCGAGGAGCTTTCCTGGCGGGCGATCAAGCTGCGCACGCTCGAGGGCAACGTTCTCCTCGTCCCCAACGCTCTCGCCGGCCGGGAGCGCCTCGAGATCTACCCGCGGCCGGGACGCCCGGTCGCCCGGACTCTGCGCGTCGGACTCGAGTACGAGACGTCTCCGGCGCGGGCGCGCGAGGCGCTCGAAGGCGCGCTCCGCTCGGTCGCGGGGGTCGTGAAGAACCCGGAGCCGGTCGCCTACCTTCGCGGTTTCGACGACCACGCGATCGCGTACGAAGTCCGATACTGGCTGGAGGACTACGCGCGGCTCCTCGAAGTCGACTCCCGCGTCCGCGAGCGCGTGTGGTACGCGCTCGATCGCGCGAATCTCAAGATCGCCTACCCGATCGTGCGGCAGCACCAGTACGCCGCGGGTCCGCTCGCGCGGCCGTCCGGGCGAGACGCCGTCGCGTCGATCCTGCCGGAGATCTCTCTCTTCGCTCCCCTCTCGCAGCCGGAGCGGGAGCGGCTCGCCGCGGGAGCGAGCGAGCGCCGTTTCGGGCCGGAGGAGATCGTCGTCCGGGAGGGCGAGGGCGGCGCGTCCATGTTCCTCGTGCAATCGGGGCGCGTGGCCGTCTCCCTCAACGACGCTTCGGGATCGAGCTGCCGGATCACCATCCTCGAGCCCGGGTCGGCCTTCGGCGAGATCAGCCTCCTGACCGGCGAGCCGCGCACGGCCACCGTGCGCGCCCTGACCGAGACGCGCCTCGTCGAGATCGGCAAGGAGACGCTCGCGCCGATCCTGGAGGAGAACCCCCGGCTCGTCGAGGCGCTCGAGGCGACGATGCGCGAGCGGCGGCGGGGGGCGGCGGAGTTCCTGGAAGCGGCGCGGGGCGCGGCATCGGAGCCGGCGGAGCGCGTGGCGCTGGCCCCCCGAATCGCCCGATTCTTCGGGCTCCGCTCCCCGCGGTAGGACGGCGGCATGGGAGTCCTCGTCGGAATCGATCTCGCGGAAGTGGATCGCGTGGCCGGCGTCCTCGCGCGGCGGCGGCGAGCGGTTTCTCGCGCGCGTCTTCGTTCCGGGAGAGATCTCGACGCGGCGGCGCCACCCCCGCGCTTTCGCCGAGCACGTGGCCGGGCGCTTCGCGGCTAAGGAAGCGGCGATGAAAGCGCTCGGCACGGGGTGGCGCGGCGTCGCCTTCCGCGAGATCGCCGTCTTCCGCGAGCCCGGCGGGCAAGCCGCGCCTCTCCTTCCACGGCCGGGCCGCCGAGCGAGCGCGGGCGCTCGGCGTCGTCTCGGCCGAGGTCTCGATCACGCACACGGCGGCGACCGCCGCTGCTGTCGTCGTCCTCGTCACGCGCGGCGACGCGACGGACCCGCGCCTCTTCGGGTAGACTCCGGCGCTTCATCATGGCCGAGGCCCGCGACTACAAGGCGACCCTCAATCTCCCGCGGACGGAGTTCCCGATGAAGGCGGACCTGCCTCGACGGGAGCCCGAGCAGCTCGAGCGCGTGGCGAGCAGATGCGCCTCGAGGAGAAGCTGCGCGCCGCGTCGGCGGGGCGCCCGCGATTCCTCCTGCACGACGGGCCGCCCTACGCCAACGGGCCGATCCACCTGGGTACGGCGTTGAACAAGATCCTGAAGGACCTCGTCGTGCGAGCCGGTCGCTCGCCGGCTTCGACGCGCCGTACGTCCCCGGCTGGGACTGCCACGGCCTCCCGATCGAGCAGAAGGTGGACAAGAAGCTCGGCTCGAAGAAGCGCGAGATGGACGCCGTCGCGATCCGGAAGGCCTGCCGCGAGTACGCGCAGGGCTTCATCGACGTCCAGCGGGAGCAGTTCCGCCGGCTCGGCGTCGGAGGGCTCTGGGACCACCCCTACACGACCATGAGCTACGCCTACGAGGCGGAGATCGCGCGCGCCTTCGGCGAGTTCTACTCGAGAGGACCTCGTCTACCGGGCGTTGAAGTCCGTGCGGTGGTGCTTCACCGACCAGACGGCGCTCGCGGAAGCGGAGCTCGAGTACGTCGACCGGGAGGACCCGGCGATCTACGTGGGGTTCCCGCTGAGGGATTCGCGGGCCTTCATCGACAAGTTCTTCCTGGGTCCGACACCCGCCTCGCGACACGCCAGGTCAACCTGTTGATCTGGACGACGACACCGTGGACGATTCCTTCGAACCTTGCGATCGCCGTTGATCCGGCGAGCGACGTACGACGTTCGTCCGACGAGACGGAAAGCTCTACGTCGTTGCCACGCGGATTGTCTCGGAAGGGCCGGGCCTGTACGAAACCCAACGTCGAGCGGCATTCGCGGCGAAGATCTCGTCGGTCTGAGGTACGACCATCCGCTATCTCGCGACAAGCGCGGTGAGCTGACCCCCGAGGAGGAAGCGCGCTCCTTCCGCGTCGTCGCCGGCCGACTACGTCACGATGGACGCCGGCACCGGCCTCGTCCACACGGCGCCCGGGCACGGCGAGGACGACTTCCGGACGGGACAGCGCGAGAACCTGCCGATCCTCTCCCCGGTGGACGAGGCCGGGCGGTTCACGACGGTCGCAAAGTACCATGGCAAGAAGGTACTCGACGCCAACCCCGAGATCGTCGAGGACCTCCGGGCCGCCGGAGCGCTCGTCGGACTACGACCCGGCCTTCCGCCACTCCTACCCGCACTGCTGGCGCTGCAAGAAGCCGGTCATCTTCCGCGCCACGGTCCAGTGGTTCGTCAAGCTGGACGACCCGAAGACCGACGTGCGGGCCGCGGGCGCTCGAGGCGATCCGCAAGGTGAGCTGGGTGCCCGGCCTGGGGCGAGGCGCGGATCGGCGGGATGGTCGAGAGCCGGCGCGAGTGGGTCATCTCGCGGCAGCGCAAGTGGGGCTCGCCGATCACGCTCCTCTACGCCGTCGAGAACGGCGAGCGCGGCCGCGTCTACCCGTGGGCCGACGCGCCCGCGGAGCAGAAGAAGTTCTTCGACCACGTCGCGACGATCTTCCACGCGGAGGGGGGCGACGCCTGGTTCGCGCGGCCCGCGGAGGACTTTCTGCCGCCCGGGGCCGATCGGCGTGGCGTCGATCGTTTCGAGAAGGAGACGGACATCCTGGACGTCTGGTTCGACTCCGGCGTCTCGCACCTGGCCGTCCTGCGGCACGGCGAGTGGCCCGAGCTCGCGCCCGAAGGACGACGGCCCGCCGGCCGACCTCTACCTCGAGGGGCACGACCAGCACCGCGGCTGGTTCCAGTCCTCACTGCTGACGTCGGTCGCGCTCTTCGGCGCAGGCGCCCTACCGGGAGGTCGTCACGCACGGCTTCTTCCTCGACGCCGACCGCAGCAAGATGTCGAAGTCCCTCGGCAACGTGATCGACCCGCAGGACCTGATCGCCCGGTACGGCGCCGACATCGTGCGGCTCTGGGTCTCGAGCCTCGACTATCGCGACGACATGCCGATCTCCGAGGAGATCCTGTCGCGGTGCGCGGAGGGGTACCGGAAGATCCGCAACACCGCCCGTTACCTGATCTCGAACCTCTACGACTTCCGCCCGGCCGAGCACGCCGTCCCGCCCGACCGGCTCGAGCCGCTCGACCGCTGGGCCCTCGCGCAGACGCGCGCCGTCGCGCGGCGACTCGCCGAGGCCTACGCGCGCTACGAGTTCCACGTCGTCTACCACGCGCTCGTCAATTTCTGCGCGACGACGCTCTCGGCCTTCTACCTCGACGTCCTGAAGGACCGCCTGTACGCCTCGCACCCGGAATCGCCGGAGCGGCGCTCCGCCCAGACGGCGCTCGACCGGATCGCCCGGGTCGTGGCGACCCTGTCCGCCCCCGTCCTCCCCTTCACCTCCGAGGAGATCTGGCGCGAGCTCCCCTCCCCGAAGGAAGAATCGGTCCACCTCTCGCGTTTCGAGACGCTGAGCGATCTGCCGGAGGAGATCCCGTCTCCCGAAGCCTGGGAACGTTTGATGGCGCTGCGCCAGGAGGTCAACGAGATGCTGGAGGAGGCCCGGAGGGAGAAGCAGATCGGCTCCTTCCTGGAAGCGGCCGTCCTTCTGACCCGCGAACCGCGCCTCGAGGCCGACCGGGCCGCGACCGGATCGGGCGGCGCCGGACTGGCCGACCTCTTCATCGTCTCCGAGATCGGCGAGAACGCGGAGGCCGCCGGAGACGGGTGGCGGGAGTCGCGCGCCTATCCCGGCTTGAAAATGAAATTCCGGCGGGCGGCCGGACGCCGGTGCGACCGGTGCTGGAAGGTGACCCCGGAAGCGGAGGGGGACGGACTGTGCCGCCGCTGCCGGGAGGTCCTCGCGAGGCTCCCCGGGGCGCCCGCGGAGGCATCGCGATGAGGGGGGGCATCCGTCTGAAGGAGAGCGCCCTCTACCGCGCGGGCTACCTCGCCGTCTCGCTCGGCGTGCTGCTCGCCGACCAGTGGGCCAAGGGGATCATCACCCGCTCGTTCGAAGTCCACCAGTCGCGCTCGGTCATCAAGGACTTCTTCGATATCACCTACGTCCGCAACAGCGGCGCGGCGTTCGGCCTCTTCGCCTCGGTCGATTCTTCGGTCAAGGCGATCCTCCTGAACAGCGTCGCCGTCCTCGTCTTCCTCGTCGTCTCGGCCTACGCGCTGCGCTCCTCGCATCGGAGCGTGCGCCTCCAGGTCGGCTTCGCCCTGATCCTGGGGGGCGCGGTCGGAAACCTGCTCGACCGCGTGCGGTTCGGGTACGTCGTCGACTTCCTCGACTTTTCGATTTCGGGCCACCACTGGCCCGCCTTCAACGTGGCGGACTCCGCGATCTGCATCGGTGTGGGGCTCCTCTTCCTCGACATGCTGCGCAACGAAGGCGAGGTGGCCGCGGGGCCCGAGCCGCGGGCGGGCGGCGGGAGCTAGGCGATTCATCCGCGGCTGATCCAGATCGGGTCCTTCTACCTGCCCACGTACGGGGTCCTGCTGGCGATCGCCTACCTGACGGCGATCTGGTGGCTCCGGCGCAAGGCGGCGGCCGAAGGGCTGCCCGAGCAGAAGATCCTCGACTTCTCCCTCTACGTCCTCGCTTCGGCGATCCTCGGCGCCAAAGCGCTGCTCGTGATCGTCGAGTGGCGGCACTACCTCGCCCACCCCCGGGATCTCACGGGGGTCCTGACGTCGGGCGGCGTCTTCTACGGCGGCCTGATCTGCGCCTCGGTGGTGGGCATCGCCTACCTGCGCAAGCACGAGCTGCCCGCCTGGCAGATCGCCGACATGGGAGCGCCGGCGATCGCGCTCGGGGAGTCGATCGGGAGGTGGGGATGCCTCGCGGCCGGATGCTGCTACGGAAAGCCGTCCGACGGCCCCTTCCGCGTCACGTTCACCGATCCCTTCGCGCACGACGCCGTGGGCACGCCTTTGAACGTCCCCCTCCATCCGACCCAGATCTACCTCTCGATCAACGCGTTCCTGATCTTCCTGCTCTTGAGCTGGGCCTATCGGCGGCGCCGCTTCGACGGCGAGATCTTCTGGCTCTACGTCCTCCTCTATTCCGTCACGCGCGGGATCATCGAGATCTGGCGGGGCGACCTCGTGCGCGGCTTCGTGATCCCCGGCGTGCTCTCGACGTCGCAGTTCATCGGCCTGCTGACCGCGATCGCGTCGCTCGGGATGCTGCTGTACCTTTCGAGGCGGAGTCGGGCGGAAGCATAGGAGCTTTCAGCTGTCCGCTATCAGCTTTCAGCCAGAAGGACCGACCGCCGTCCGAAGCTGACAGCTGAGAGCTGACGGCTGATAGCTTCCAATGATCCGCCGCTTCCGCGTCGGCGTTCCCTCGGCGGGCTCGCGGCTCGATCTCTTCCTCGCGTCCGCCTGCTCGGATCTGTCGCGCTCGCGCATCCAGAAGCTGATCGAAGAAGGCGCGGTGCGCCTCGCCGGGGCCCCGGTCAAGCGATCCCACCGGGTCCGCGAGGGAGAGGAGCTCGAGGTCGAGGTGCCAGAGCCTCGGGCGAGCGAGCTCCTGCCCGAAGACATCCCGCTCGCGGTGCTCTACGAGGACGAGCACCTGCTCGCTGATCGACAAGCCGCCGGGTCTCGTCGTCCACCCCTCCCCCGGGCACGCCTCGGGGACCCTCGTCAACGCGCTCCTCCACCGCGTCCGGGATCTCCGCGGCGTCGGCGGAGAGGTGCGGCCCGGCATCGTCCACCGCCTGGATCGGGACACCTCGGGCGTGCTCCTCGTCGCGAAGACCGACCTCGCCCACGCTTCTCTCTCCCGGCAGATGAAGAGGCGGTCGATTCGAAAGGAGTATCTGGCGCTCGTCGCCGGAGTCCCGAGGGTCCGCAAGGGAGAGGTCGCCCTCGCGGTCGGCCGCG
The DNA here is from genome assembly GCA_963707935.1 of uncultured Acidobacteriota bacterium. Lineage (GTDB taxonomy): Bacteria > Acidobacteriota > Thermoanaerobaculia > UBA5066 > Gp7-AA6 > DATBFU01. Next base: position 1,267,258 of record CAVPRN010000005.1, read on the forward strand.
ACCCGCGCGACCGAAAGCGGATGAAGGCCTTTCGCGCCGCCGACCCGGCGCCGGCCGGCGCGCGCGAGGCGCGCACGCTCTACGAGATCGAGCGGGAGTGGTTCCCGATGGGGCTGACGCTCCTGCGCTGCCGGCTGGTCACCGGGCGCACGCACCAGATCCGGGTGCATCTCGCGGCGGCCGGCCTCCCCGTCGTCGGCGATCCGGTGTACGGGCGCCCGCGCTACGAACGCGTCGCCGACCGGGAGTTGAAGAAGAGGCTCTCCGACTTTCCGCGCCAGGCCCTCCACGCCGAGCGGATCTCGTTCCGCCATCCGGCGTCGAACGAGCCGATCGAGGTCGTCGCGCCGATCCCCGAAGACCTGGCGGGACTCCTCCGCGCGATCGACGCGGCGGCCGGGAGCTCCTAGGCGCTATTTCGCGAAGGCGCGCGCGATGGTCTCGACGGCGGACTGAACGTCGCCGTGCTCGAGACTCGAGTAGCGGAGGATCTTGTTCCGGGACTTGTCCTTGATGACGTAGCGGCCGCGGTCGAGCGTGACCGTCCACTCGTTCTCGATGACGAGCCCGCCGGAGCTCGTACTCCCGTAACGGGCGCCCGCCTGCGCGATCGTGGCCTTGGCCTCATCCATCAGGTACGTCAGCTCTTCGGACGTCAGCGTCACTTCGCCCCCTCCTTCGGCCGAGCCGCCACCACGGGCGGGATGCCCGCCTCCTGGACCGCCCGGTTGAACGCGGCGAGATCGCCTTCCAGGATCCCCTGGAGCTCCTTCTCGATCGCGTCGAGCCGGTTTCGGATCTCCCGATAGTAGACCACGGAAGAGTCGGTCGGCCGGGCGTCCGCGCTCGAGACTACCGCGGCGAGGCCGGCGAACTGATGGTCCAGGGCGGGCGGGAAGTTCAAGACGTCCTGGCCCGCCTTGATGTCCGGGTTGACGAGCTTCTTCTCGACTTCGGTCAGCTTGTCCGAGAGAGCCTTCCCCTTCTCCTTCAGATCGGACCCCTTTCCGAGCCGCTCGGCGTGCTCCTCCACGGCGCGGATCTGCTTCTCGACGTCGCGGATCTGCCGCACGTCTTCGTGCGTCGCCGAGAGGCCGTCCCGCGTGTCCCGCAGGAGCTCGAACTGCCGCTTCAGGTCCTCGGCGGTGGCCGGGACCCCCGGGCGGGGAATGACCGCCGCCGTCTGTGTGGCGACCGCGTTGCCGAGCTTCATTCGGATCGTGTAGCTGCCGGGAGCGACCATCGGCCCCTGGTCGTTCCCCCAGAGGATCGCCTTCGGAAGGAGCGTCGGGCTTCAGGATCCGCATGTCCCAGACGAGGCGGTTCAATCCCGCCTTGGGCTCGAGCGGCTTGTCCCGCCTCGCGGATCCGCGCTCGGGCTCGTCCTTCGGCCCTTCTCGGGCTCCTTCTTCTCGCTCGAGAAGGAGCGGATCACCTTGTCCCCGTCGAGGATCTCGAGCGTCAGGATCTCCTTCTCCCTCGGCTTCTCCTTCAGCCAGTAGTACGCGACGAGACGCCGTTCGGCGGGTTCTTCCCGACGGCTCGGTCGGTGCGCTCTCCTCGTCGTCGTCGTCGCCGCCCTGCGCGGGGAAGCGCACGGCCGGGCGCGGCGGGAAGAGGTGGAGCGCTTCCCCGCGGATCGAGTCCCGGTACTGCCGCAGCGGCGTCAGGTCGTCCAGGATCCAGAACGAGCGGCCCTGCGTCGCGACGACGAGATCGCCGTTCTTGACCGTCAGGTCGGTGATCGGCACGACCGGCAGGTTGCGCTGGAACGGCTGCCAGCTCGCGCCGTCGTCGAAGGAGACGTAGAGGCCCGTCTCGGTGCCGGCGTAGAGCAGGCCCCGGCGCGCCGGGTCCTCGCGGACGACGCGCGTGAAGGCGCCGTCCGGGATGCCGTTCGACGATCTTCGTCCAGGTCTTCCCGTAGTCGGTCGTCTTGTAGAGGTAGGGCCGGAAGTCGTCGAACTTGTACATCGTCGCCGCGACGTAGGCCGTCGCCTTGTCGTGCGGCGAGACGTCGATCGAGTTGATCTGGATCCACTCGGGGATCCCCTTCGGGCGTCACGTTCTGCCAGGTCTTGCCGTCGTCGCGCGTCACGTGCACGAGGCCGTCGTCCGTGCCGGCCCAGATGACGCCCTTCTCGAGCGGCGACTCGGCGAGCGCGAAGATCGTGTCGTAGACCTCGACGCCCGTGATCGTCGTTCGTGATCGGGCCGCCCGGACTTGCCCTGCTTCGCCTTGTCGTTGCGCGTCAGGTCCGGGCGAGATCTCCTCCCAGGTCTCGCCCCTCGTCGCGGCTGCGCAGGAGGATCTGCGCGGCGTGGTAGAGCGTCGTTCGGGTCGTGCGGCGAGATCGAGGATCGGCGCGTTCCACTGGAAGCGGTACTTCAGGTCCTTCGTCGCGTGGCCGATCGGCGAGCTGCGGCCAGGCCATGATCTGGCGCGCCTCGCCGCGTGCGGTGGTCGTAGCGCGTGATCTAGCCGCCGTAGCTCGCCGGCGTAGACGATGTCCGGGTTCCTCCGGCTCGGGCGCGATCCAGCCGCTCTCGCCGCCGCCGACCGCGTGCCAGTCGGTGACGCCGATGCCGTCGCCCGGCACGCCGCTCGGGATGGCGACGCGTCGAGTTGTCCTGCTGCGCGCCGTAGACCCAGTACGGGAACCGGTTGTCGGTCGTGACGCGATAGAACTGCGCCGTCGGCTGGTTCGTGATGCGTGGACCAGGTCCTGCCGCCGTTGAACGTGACGTCGCGCCGCCGTCGTTGCCCACGATCATCCGGCCGCGGATCGTCCGGGTCGATCCAGAGGTCGTGGTTGTCGCCGTGCGGGACGCGGATCGGCTCGCGAAGGTCTTGCCGCCGTCGTTCGACGTGTAGAAGCCGACGTTCAGGACGTAGACGCGTGTCGGCGTTCTTCGGGTCGGCGTAGATCCGCGTGTAGTACCAGGCGCGCTGCGCGGATCTTGTGCTCGTCGTTGACGCGCGTCCACTTCTCGCCGCCGTCGTCCGACTGCGGAAGAGGCCGCCCTTCTCCGCCTCGACGATCGCCCAGACGCGCTCCGGGCCGCGCGGGCGAGACCGCGACGCCGACGTTGCCCGACGATCCCCTCGGGAAGCCCGCCCGCGAGCTTCTTCCAGGTGTCGCCGCCGTCGGTCGGACTTCCAGAGGCCCGCCGCCGGGCCCGCCCGAGACGAGCTCCCACGGCTTGCGGCACGACCTGCCAGAAGCCCGCGTAGAGGATGCGCGGGTTCGTCGGGTCCATGCACGAGGTCCGAGGCCCCGGTCTTGTCGTCGACGAAGAGGACCTTCTTCCAGGTCTTGCCGCCGTCCTTCGACCGGAAGACGCCGCGCTCGGCGTTCGGGCCCCCAGACGTGCCCCTGCGCCGCGACGTAGACGAGGTCCGGGTTCTTCGGGTGGACGCGCACGCGCGAGATCTGCTGCGTGTCCTGCGAGCCCGACGTTCTTCCAGGTCTTGCCCGCCGTCGGTCGACTTGTAGACGCCGTCGCCGTGCGAGACGTTGCCGCGGATGGGCGACTCCCCCATGCCCGACGTAGATCACGTTCGGGTCCGACTCCGCGACGCGCGATCGCGCCGACCGAGCCGGTCTTGAAGTCCTTGTCGGAGACCGGCTCCCAGTTGGCGCCCGCCGTCCGTCGTCTTCCAGACGCCGCCGCCCGTCGCGCCCGAAGTAGTAGACGAGCGGCTGGCCGCGCACGCCCGCGACCGCCGTCGACGCGCCCGCCGCGGAACGGGCCGATCAGTGCGGAACTCCATTCCGCCGTAGACGGCGGAGAGGCTCTGGTCCGGCGCCGGAGCGGTCTTCTCGGCCGCCGGCGCGGCGGCCAGGAGCGCCACGGCTCCGATGGCGAGACCGAGCCGGACGCTCCCTCGCCCAGCGCTCAGCGCCCAACGCCAAGCGCCCGCCGCCGGGCGGCGAGCGTCGGCCGCCCGGCTCCTACTCGCCATGCGTGTCGATCTGCGCCTTCTGGAGGCGCCCCGAGAAGTCGACGTAGATCGACTTCCACTCGGTGAAGACGTCGAGGCCCGCGATGCCCGCCTCCCGGTGGCCGTTGCCCGTGTCCTTCATGCCACCGAAGGGGAGGTGCACTTCGGCGCCGATCGTCGAGGAGTTGACGTAGAAGATCCCGGTCTCGAAGTCGCGCATCGCGGTGAAGGCCTTGTTCACGTCGCGCGTGTAGATCGAGCCCGAGAGGCCGTACGGGACGGAGTTGGCGACCCGGATGCCCTCTTCGAGGGAGGAGATCGGCACGACCGTCGTGACCGGACCGAAGATCTCCTCGCAGGCGACCCGCATCGTCGCGTTCGCGTCGGCGAAGATCGTGGGCGGGAAGAACCACCCCTTCGCGAGCTTCCCGTCCGTCGAGCTTCTCGCCTCCGGCAGACGAGCTTCGCCCCTTCCTTCTTCCCGATCTCGACGTAGCGGATGATGTTCTCGCGCTGCTTCTCCGAGACCGCCGGGCCCATCTCGACGCCCGGCTCGAGCCCGTTGCCGACGCGGAGCGCCTTCGCGCGAGCCGCGAGCCTGCCCGAGGAAATCGTCGTAGACCTTCCGGTGCACGAGCAGGCGCGAGCTCGCCGTGCAGCGCTGCCCCGTCGTTCCGAACGCGCCCCAGATCGCGCCGTCCACGGCCAGGTCCACGTCGGCGTCGTCCATCACGAGGATCGCGTTCTTTCCGCCCATCTCGAGGTGCACCCGCTTGAAGGTCGGCGCGCACGCGATCGAGATGCGCCGGCCGACCTCCGTCGATCCCGTGAACGAGACGACCTTGACGTCCGGATGCTGGACGAGCGGGTCGCCCACGGCGCCGCCCGAGCCCATGACGACGTTGAAGACGCCGGGCGGCAGCCCCGCCTCCTCGAAGACCCGCGCCAGGGCCACGACCGAAGCCGGGGTGTCGGTGGCCGGCTTGATCACGATGGAGTTGCCGGCGATCAGCGCCGCCATCGACTTCCAGGCCGGGATCGCCATCGGGAAGTTCCACGGCGTCACGAAGGCGCAGACGCCGACCGGCTGGCGGATGCACATGGCGAACTTGTTCGGGCAGCTCCGACGGCGTCGTGTACCCGAAGAGGCGGCGCCCCTCGCCCGCCGCGAGGAACGCCATGTCGATCGCTTCCTGGACGTCGCCGCGCGTCTCGGCGAGCACCTTGCCCATCTCGCGCGTCATGAGCCGCGCGAGCTTCTCCTTGTCGCGCGTCAGGATGTCGCCGGCGCGTAGAGGATCTCGGCGCGCCGCGGGGCCGGCGTGTCGCGCCAGGCCGGGAAAGGCCTTCTTGGCCGCGGCGACGGCCGCCTCCACGTCCTCGCGCGCCGCTCTCGGCGAAGACGCCGACGAGGTCGTCCGGGTCGGCGGGGTTGCGGTTCTCGAAGGTGCGGCCCGGACGCGGCCGGCACCCACTCGCCTCCGATGAAATTGGTCTGCGGCTCGAGCGCGAGCTCGGTGGTCATGGGATCTCCTCCTGTTCGACCTTCGCGGGACCCGGCCCCGCGCGAAGAGACCGTGGAATCCGCCGCGGTCAGCTTCCGGCGGGCACGCCGAAGTCCGACTGCCTCTCCCGCCGCGCCCGCGAGGGCCGACTGCGCCCCGGATCGGCGGCCGGGGTACGCCTCGAGCCCCGCCTGCAGGATCCGGACCGGAAGCGCGCAGGTCCTCTTCCTTGAGCACGTAGGCGATCCGGACCTCGTCCGCGCCCGAGGCCCGGCGTCGCGTAGAAGCCGCTCGCCGGGGCGACCATGACGGTGCCCGCCGTCGCGCTCGAAGTCCGCGAGCATCCAGCGCGCGAAGTCCTCGCAGTCCGCGACCGGCAGCCGCGCCACGAAGTAGAAGGCGCCCTCCGGCCGCGTCAGGAAGACGCCGGGGATCGCCGGAGAGCCCCGCGTAGAGCGTGTCGCGCCGCTTCTGGTACTCGGCGACGACCGAGGCCGTGTAGCCGGCCGGGCAGGTCCTTCATGCCGACCGCGACGAACTGCGCGAGCCCCGGCGGCGAGAGGCGGCCCTGCGCCATCCGGAGCGCCGCCTGGTACATCGTCGCGGTTCCGCGTCGCGAGGCAGCCGAGGCGGATGCCGCAGGCGCTGTAGCGCTTGGAGAGGCTGTCCACGACGACGACGTTCTCCTCGAACCCGGACAGCGAGAGCGCGCTGCCGCGGCCGCCGGCCGTCGTAGACGAACTCGCGGTACACCTCGTCCACGACGAGAAAGAGGCCGCGCTCGCGCGCGAGCTCCGCCACCATCCGGAGCTCTTCCTCGCGTGTAGACCGTGCCCGTCGGATTGTTCGGGTTGCAGAGGAGGACGAGGCGCGTCCTCGGCGTGATCGCCGCCTCCCAGGCGTCGCGGGGAGGCAGGTGGAAGCCGTCCTCGCCCGCGGGTCGGCAGCGCCACGAGACGCACGCCCGCCATCGTCGCGAAGGAACGGTAGTTCGTGTAGTAGGGCTCGACGACGAGGGCCTCGTCGCCCGGGTCGGCCGCCGCGAAGAAGGCGAAGAGGATCGCTTCGCTCCCGCCGGTCGTCGCGATGATCTCGTCGACCGCGAGAGGGAGACGCCGAGCTTCGCGTAGTAGTCGGCGAGCGCGTCCAGGTACTCGGGGGTCCCGCCCGACGGCGTGTAGGCGTAGGTGCGGTCCGTCAGGCGCCGCGAGCCGCGCCCGCATCTCCGGCGGGGTCTCCAGGTCCGGCTGGCCGATGTTCAGGTGGTAGACGTGGACGCCGCGCTGGCGGGCCGCGTCGGCGACCGGCATCAGGCTACCGGATCGGCGAGGCCGGCATCGCGAGGCCGCGGCTCGAGATCCGGGGGACGGCCGTGGGGTTCACGCTCACGAACGCGGAGATTCTACCTGCCCCGGGCTCCGGCCCGGTCAATGGCCTCAGGAAGTGGTCTCGGAGGACCTTTCAGAGCGCGCCGGCCGGCGACGACATGGCGACGCTGCCCTGGAGCTGCGCCCCCTCCGCGATGATCACCTTCGGCGCGTGGACGCTGCCGTTGACCGAAGCGGACGCCGCAGCTCGGCCCGCTCGTGCGCGACGGATCTGCCCCTCGACGCGGCCCGCCACGACGACCGCCCGGGCCAGCACGTCTCCGACGACCTGCCCGGTCGGGCCGATGGTGGCACGCCCCTCGATCCGGATCTTTCCCTCGAAGCGGCCGCCGATCAGGACGTCCTCGTCCCCGGTCAGGTCCCCGACGAAGCGGGCCTCCGGCCCGATCACCGTCGGAGCCGAAGGGACCGGCACGGATCCGTTCTCGCGGGCCGCCGCCGGGGCCGCGGGCGAATCGATCTTGCCGAAGATGGGCAGGGCGCCTCCTGTGTTCGAATCCGATTCAGTATAGCGCCGCGGGCGAGTCTTCGAGCCGAACGATTGGTGCGCGAAGTGCCGCGAGCGCCCCTAACCGGTCCAGCGCGCGCGCCGGCCGCGCGCGTCGATGTGGACGAACGGGCCGTGGCCGCCGTTGCCGGGGTAGACGCCGATGCCGCCCGTGAGCTCGGGATGGCGCTGCTCGACCGCCTCCGCCGCGGCCGCGAGGACCCGCGCGTCCGCGATGTCGCGCCGGCCGTCCCGATTCAAATCGTCGATCGAGCCGGCGCCGTGGGAGTCGGGATAGACGTCCGCCGCGTCGCCGTAGAGATGTCTCGAGACGGCCGAGCGTCCCGACGTGTCCCCGGCCGACTCGTTGTAGTCGGGCGTGCGGAAGCCGCTCATCACGAAGAGTCCGGGAATCGCGTGCCCCTCCCGCGAGAGCTCCTCGATCGTGAGCTCGAGCTTGTCCACGAGCCGGCGGTCGAGCGCCAGGTACTTGGGCCAGACGTCGTCCTGGCCCTTGGTCACGAACTGGCCGAGGGTGAAGTGCTCCGAAACGCTCGTCCGGAAGTTCTCGGGCGTCACCTCGATGAAGCCCTCCGGGTTCGCGTAGGCCGGATCGCGCGGGACGCGGCGCTCGAAGGGCCACTCGCCCAATCGGTAGGCGCCGATCCGCCCGTTGACCTTGGCCGAGAAGGGAGTCAGGACGACGAGCGCGAGGGCGTCCCGCGTGCCGGTCAGCCACGGATAGACCCCCGGCTTCGCGGGCACGCCGGGGGACTGCCCCGGGAGCGCAAAGACGGCGCGCAGTTTCCCGGAAAAGCCTGAGAGCAGGGCATTTATACCGGATGAGCTGCCGATGGCGGTCTCGAGGCCCACGAACACGAGGAGCGCGGCCAGGCAGGTGGAGAGTCTGGCCCTCATGAGAAGCCCCAACCTTAAACGATCCGCGCGCTCCGGTCAAACGACGGGGGGCCCCAGCGCCCAGGCAGCGCCTAGCGCCTAGCGCCTAGCGCCTAGCGCCTAGCGCCTAATAGATGATCACCTCGTCGCCGACGCTCGACATCTCATAGAGCTTCTTCAAGTCCTCGTCCCCGACCCGAACGCAGCCGTGGGAGACGCTCCGGCCGAGCTGGCCCGTCGCCTGCGTCCCGTGGAGCGCGTACCCGTCGCCCAGGTTCAGGCGATAGCGCCCGAGCGTCTTCTCGATGCGCCGCTGGCGGGTGCCGAGCGGCGGCACGACGATCGTTTTTCCGGCCCTCAGGATCTCCTTCGCCTCGACCTCCTTTTCAGCTCCGTCCGGGCCGACCTCGACGATCCGATCGGAGCGGACCTGGAGGACGCGCCGCGCCTCGCCCCCTTCCAGAAGCGACCAAACGCCGCTCGGGCCCTTCGTGACGACCTGGCCGGTCTCGGCGTCGATCGTGTCGCCCGGCTTCGCGCGGACGATGTCGAGCTTCTTCTTCCGGGCCTCTTCGACGTAGTGCCAGTCGGGCGGCACCCAGACCGGGTTCTCCTCCTTCGACCGGATCTTGAAGCGGCCACTCGGCGTGTCGAACTTCATCTTCCGGCCGCCGATCTCGAGCGTCGTCCCCTTCCCGGTCGAGACCACCGCGGAGAAGACCGTCTGCCGGCCGCGCCGGACCCAGAGCCTGTTCTCCGCGGTCGAGACGAGGATCGTCTGCGCCGACTCGGTCGGCCGGTCGAGGTCGAGCGCCGCTTCGGACAGTCGCGAGTGCAGCTCCTCGACGCGGCTCGCCCCGCCCTCCGCGAGGCCCCGGAGACTCGCGGCGGTGCCGCCGAATCGCGTGGCGAGAAGACGATCGATCCGCTCCATGCGTCCGATGCGCACCGCGTCCCGCAGGTTCGCGACTTCGGCGGCGACGGCGATCCCCGCCACACCGGCCGCGATCAGAGCGAGGGTCCAGCTCCCGAGGAAGCCCAACCGGTAGCGCCAGAGACGGAGCGGCATCGTTCCTTCCTCAGAAGACGTAGACCCGGGTCTCGGGACCGATCCGCTTCCAGATCGCCGCGAGGTCTTCCTCGGGCGCTTCGAAGGAGCCGGGCCTCGCGCCCTTCAACGGGCTCTCCGGCGGCGGCGGCGAGTGCAGGACCACGTCCTCCGCCAGGACCACCACGTAGCGGCCGAGGCCGCCGCGGATCTCGGGAAGCGGCGTCGGCACGGGAAGTCCCGCGTTCTCCCAGACCCACGCGGGCGGCTTCCAGGCCGGGCGCTCGAGCTTCTGCCGGACGGTGAAGGCCCCCGAGAGCCGCGCCGCCGGGAAACGCTCGCCCGAGGCCGACTCGATCGGCCGCGGCGTCCCGACGGCCAGCGGCACCTCGCGCACGATCCGGTCTCCCAGGCGCAAGCTCATCTTCTTCGCGCGCGGCTCGAGCACCAAATAGAACTCCTCGGACTGCTGCACCTCGGCCGCCGCCAGCCTCGTCGCGAGCTCCTTCTCGAGCGTCTTCTCGTCCAGGTCGAGCGCGGCCAGGTCCCGCCGGATGCGCTGGATCTCGAACGGGACCGACTGGCCGCGCACGACGCGCGCGGAGAAGCGGGCGTCGAGCGCGCGGCGGTGGAGCGTGGCGCCGGCCCCGAGGGCGACGCCGACGAGGAGCACCCACAGGCTCCGGAGGGCCCGCGGGCGCCAGAGCTTGGGAGGACGCGCGACGACCTGGGACCGGCGCAGGAAGGCGGTGCGCCGCCGGATGATCCCCGAAGCCCGAGGGGCGACGGCCTTCTCCCACCAGGCGCCGTCCGGACGACGCGAGTCGCTCATCTGCCTGCCGCCATTCTGACGGAATTCGGGGGCTGCGCGGCGGTCACGATCCGAGGCGCGGGCCGACCGCGAAGGCGAGGAGCAGGGCCAACCCGGCGACGAGCGCGGCCGAGAGCGCGCCCAGGTAGAGGGGCCTCCAGCCGAGCCGCCGGAACGCTCGGAAGTTCGTCGAGAGACCCACGGCCGCCATCGCCGTGCCGAGGGCCACTGCGCCCCAGGACTCCCCGACCGTCTTGGCGACGCGCTGCCAGCCGGCCGCGTCCCAGAGCCCGAGGGCTCGCCCGCCGGAGGCGAGCCCCGCGTCCGCCGCCGACCGCACGACGGCCATCGCGAGGAAGCCGAGCACGAACATCGGGAAGAGCTTCCCGATCTCGACGCGGCGGCCGGTGTGCCCCGTGCGCCGCGCGTGCCAGTAGGCGAGCGCCGGCACGACCGCGACGAGAAAGACGTTGCGCGTCAGCTTCGTCACGGTCGCGACCTCGAGCGCCCGGTCGTCTCGGAAGAGCTCCCGATAGGAGAGCGAGGCGCCCATGACCTGGGAGGTGTCGTGGATGCCCGTGCCGAGGAAGAGCCCGACCGCGCCCGACGCGCCGCCGAAGAGCGCGTGCGCGAGATACGGATACGTGAGCATGGCCAGGAGACCGAAGAGGGTGACGTTGGCGACCGTATAGGCCACCTCGCTCTCCTCCGCCTCGATGACCGGACCCACGGAGAGCGCGGCCGTCACGCCGCAGATGGCGGTCGAGGCCGCGGCGAGGGTGCTCAAGCGGTCCGAGACGCGGAGCAGGCGCGCGAGAGCGTGGCTCGCGAGGAGCGCGGTGACCACGATCGAGGCCACGACCGGCACGCCCCAGGCGCCGAGCTTGACGACGTCGAAGAAGGAGAGCCGGATGCCGACGAGGATGATCCCGAGGCGCAGCATCCGCTTCATCGAAAAAGCGAGACCCGGGCGAAACAGCGGCGCCGGCGGGAGCGCGTTCGCGGCGAGGAGGCCGAGTACGATCGCCATCGAGATGCCCGAGATCGGGCTCGACCGCCCCGCCGGATCGAGGCCCTGGAGGCGCAAGAGCCCGGCGCCGACCCGGCGTGCGACCTCTCCCGCGAGGAGCATGAGGCCGACCGCCAGGGCGAGTCCGGGGAGGATCTCGAGCAGGGAGCGAAGCCGCTTCTCCAAGGCGCGCGGAGCTTATCGCGGGGCGGCGCGAACCGCCGCCGCCGACCCCGCTCGATCCGCCGCTCGCGTCCCCGACCCCGCCGGCCGTCACAGATTTCGTCGAAACGTCGATCCGAAGGGGCGCCCGGCGTGTTCCGTACGGCGGAGGCCCGGCCGCGCCGGACTGGCGCGCCGTCGGACGCCGCGGCGGCCTCGAAAGGAGCGCGAATGAGACGTCCTGCATCCCCCACCGCCGGCGCCGGTTTCCTCCTCTCTCTCCTCCTCGGGTGCGTATCGCGATCGGGCGCGGCGCCCCCCTCGGGCGCCGACGGAGCCCGGGGGCGGCCGGTGACGGTGAGCCCCGAGCTTCGCCGCGAGCTCCTCGCCGCCCGGGACGCGGCCTGGCGGGCCTTCTACCGGAAGGACCCGGCCGCGCTCGAGCGGCTCCTCGGGCCCGAGTTGATCGCGATCCAGGAGGGAGAAGAGAAGTGGGAACCGCGAGACGACATGATCGAGGTCGCGCGGCAGCTCACCCGGGCCGACGGCCGGCTCCTCCGACTCGAGTTCCCGAAGACCGAGATCCAGGTCTTCGGCGACACCGCGATCCTCTACTACACCTACGTCTTCGAGACGGAGGTCGGCGGAAAGTCGGCGGGGCTCGACGCCGGCCGCGGCACGGAAATCTTCGTGCGCCGCAGCGGGGCCTGGGTGGACGTCGGCTGGCACCTCGACAACGGCGCCTTCGTCTATCGAGACGGGACCTGGACGCGGCTCGGCGCCTATCCACCGCCGCCCGCGAGGCCCGAGCCCGAGCCGTCGGCGCGCGCCGCCGGATAGCGAGAAACGAAAAGGCCCCGCTCGCGGATGCGGGCGGGGCCTCGGATGGCGAGAGACGGTTCGGTCGAGCCTATGGACCGAAGAGCGCGGTCCACTGCATGCGGCCGTTGTTCGGGCTGCCGGCCTCGGTGATCCGGATCGAGATCAGGTCGCCGGGAACGAACGCGGCCGTGTGCGTCAGGTCGGAGCAGGACGTGGCCGTCGAGCCGCTGATCGTGCAGGTGACGGCGGTCGAGACCCCGTTCTTCCGCACGACGAACGTCCAGGAGTCGCCGGTGCCCGGAGCGGTTTCGAGGAAGACGAAGAAGTTCTTGAGCGTGCCGTTGGCCGGGATGATGTTCTGCACCCGGAGCTCGGTCGAGCTCAGGTTCGTGGCGAAGAGTCCGACGTACGAGGAGTCGAAGATGTTGCTGTTGCCGCTCGTGCCGCCGACGATCGGCGAGCCGCCGGTCGGACCCGTCGGGCCCTGTGGGCCCACGGGACCCTGCGGACCGGCAGCGCCCGTCGCGCCCGTGGCACCCGTGGCGCCGGTCGCCCCGGCCGGCCCTTGCGGACCCTGGGGACCCTGAGGGCCCTGCGGACCCTGGGCACCATCCGGACCTTGAGGACCCTGCGCGCCGTCGGCGCCGGTCTCGCCCTTCTCGGCGAGGAGCGCCCACTGCGAAGGCGAAGAGGCCGGATCGTTGCCGAGGTTGTCGTCGACGAGGCTCACGTAGCTCGAGCCGCCCGAGCCGACCGCGTCGTTGCTCGCATAGCTCGTGCCGCCGTTCCACGCGTTCTTCCACACGAGTCCCGCCGGCCCGATCGGACCCTGAGCCCCGGCCGCGCCGTCGATGCCCTGAACTCCCTGCGGACCCTGAGGCCCGATCGAACCCTGCGCACCCTGCGGACCATCCGGTCCCTGCGGACCCTGAGGGCCCTGCGGACCCTGGGCACCATCCGGACCTTGAGGACCCTGCGGCCCTGAGAACCCTGCGCGCCGTCGGCGCCGGCGCGCCCTTCTCGGCGAGGAGCGCCCACTGCGAAGGCGAAGAGGCCGGATCGTTGCCGAGGTTGTCGTCGACGAGGCTCACGTAGCTCGAGCCGCCCGAGCCGACCGTGTCGTTGCTCGCATAGCTCGTGCCGCCGTCCCACGCGTTCTTCCACACGAGTCCCGCCGGCCCGATCGGACCCTGTGCTCCCGTCGCGCCGTCGGTGCCCGGCAGACCCTGCGGACCGACCGGACCCTGCGGTCCCTGCGCGCCGTCGGGACCCTGCGGCCCCTGCGTTCCCTGCGGCCCCTGCACTCCCTGCGAACCCTGCGGGCCTTCCGGACCCTGTGGACCCTGAGGACCCTCGACGCCGTCGTTGCCGGCCGCGCCCTGCCCGGCGAGGAGTACCCACTGCGAGGGGGACGAAGCCGGATCATTTCCGAGGTTGTCGTTGGCGATGGAAACGTAGCTCGATCCGCCGGCCGCGACCGCGTCGTGCATGCCGTACGACGTCGCTCCGTCCCACGCGTTCTTCCACACGACGCCCGGAGGGCCGGCGGGGCCCAGGGGACCCGTCGCACCGTCGACACCCGTCGGCCCCAGCGGGCCCTGCGGCCCGATCGCGCCCTGCGCACCCTGCGGACCCTCCGCACCCTGCACGCCCTGCGCACCCTGCGGTCCCTGAACACCCTGCGGCCCCTGAGGACCCTCGGGTCCCTGCGGGCCCTGCGGGCCCTGCGGCCCGGCGACGCCCGAGGCGTCCACCGTGAACGTGTTGCCGTTCGGCGTGATCGTGATGTTCTCGCCGGCTTCGAGCGTGATCGAGCCCGAGATTCCGTTGACGTCGTTGACGACGCCGTTCGGGTCGTAGTACCCGTTGACGTCGATGATCAGCTGGCATCCGTGGACGCCCGCGACGACGGCGAGCGCGCCGGCGGGGCTGACGGGGACGATCGCCGCGTTGGCGACCGTGACGTTCGCCGCGGAGTAGTTGACGTTCGAAACGACCGGCCGCACGGCGCCCGCCGGCCAGAGGCTGACGAACCCGGCCCCGAGCGTCTGCGTCACCGTGACGTTCAACGAGACCGCCTGGGCGCTCGCGGGGATCCCGCACTGCCCCGCCAGCAGGAACTCGCGGGGAGTGCCGGCCGAGAGCGACGGCGGCCCGTACTCGCCGCTGAAGCCGTTGCCGCGCGTGTCGATGACGCGGCAGGGAGTCAGGGCGACGAAGGGAAGGGGCTGGGCCGAGGCCGCGGCGACGCTTTCGGCGGACATGGACTCCATGCCCATCCCCTGGGCGTCCGAGTCCGACGCGCTCTGCGCCGATGCCGGCGACCAGTAGAGCGGCGCCGGCCAGTTGTCGATGCCCTGCGCGAGACCGATTCGGCCGGCCAGAATGACCCCGGCCAGGGCGAGCCCGAGTTGCCTTCGATACATGTCCTCTCCTTACTGTTCTCTTGCGGGACAAGTCCTCGCCGACGGGCCGCGTTCCGGCCAGGGCGCCGCAGTGCGCCGGGGAGTCTGCTCGATTTGTTCCTCTTTCGGCAGCTTCAAGAGGAGCGAGTTCTGTGCCACCGGCGAGCGGGCGAGAACCGATCTATTTCCAGTCAGTTGGCCGGGACGCGATGGGTCGTCTGACGGGCCGTGTCACAGGGAGTCGGGAGCGGAACGACGAAAAGTGTCTCTCGAGTGTCTCCTCTCGTCTCTCAAACTGGTCGAGAAGCGGCTGCGCTTCGGATCGCTGGCGACGCGACTCTCTCGGAGTGTCGCAAGACGAGGTCTCGAGCGAGGCGGACGCCGCGGCGGCGCCGGCGGCACTACTCGGAGTCGTGAAAGATCAGGCCGAGCGTTCGGCGGCGGCCGGTGTGGAGCCGGCTCACGCCGTGCCGCATCGCGACCCGGTAGATCCCCTTCGTCCCCTCCACCGGCCTCTGATTCACCGCGAAAACGACGCCGTCGCCGCGCGAGAGCGGCACGACCTCGGCGCGCGATTGTCGCCGCGGGCGTTGCTCGGTCAGGACGAACTCGCCGCCGGTGAAGTCGGCGCCCGGCTCGGAGAGGAGGATCGCGAGCTGCAGCGGGAAGACGTGCTCGCCGTACAGATCCTGGTGGAGCGCGTTGTAGTCGCCGGCGGCGTAGTCGAGGAGAAGCGGGGTCGGCCGCGTCTGCCCGGCCTCGTGGCAGCGGCGGAGGAATTCCCGGTGAGACTCGGGGAATCGCGCCGCGATCCGCATCGCTTCGTTCCAGCGGTTCGCGATCGGTACCAGCCTCGGATAGGCCCCGGCGCGCAGCTCCGCGACCGGCGCCGGCAGCGGATATCCGAAGTACTTGTACTCCCCCCGTCCGAAGCCGTGCTGCGCCATGACGATCCGCTTGCGGAAGAGGCGATCGTCGGAGTAGAGATTCGCCACCCTTTCGCACTCGCCGGTACCGAGGAGCCCGGGGAGCATCGCCCAGCCGAAACCGTCGAGGTGGTCGGAGGCGGCCGTCCAGTCGTAGCGGGCGAGGCGGGAATCGATCTCCGAAGACGGTTCGACGGCCGTGCTCACGCCGCGGGGACCCGCTCGGGAAACGAAAGGCGATCCGGCTTGCAGCGCTTGCACGGCCGAAAACCGGCGCGCTCGGCGTCGGCCGCCGTCGCGTGGAAGCGGACGTTTTCCGGGTTCGCCCGGCGCCCCCCGCAGGAGGGACGGCAGTACACGCCGGTCGTCCGGACCGAGTAGTAGAAAACGCCGTCCGCCCCGCGATCCCGCGCGGCGACCGACCCCCAGCGGGGATCCTTCTCGGCGGACTTCGCCCGCCCCCTCGACTTCTCGACGGCGATCTTCATCCGGACCTCCTTCCGACATCCTCCTACAACCCCTCCGGGGGCCGGTTCGATGCAAGGGTAAGGAGGATGCCGGGTCGCCGTGTCGGCCCGTGTCCGGCCCCGCGCGCGCCCAGCTTCTCTTCCGATCGGTCCCGGGTATCCTGCCGCAGCCGACCACGCACCTGATGAGACTCTCCGGCCGAACGATCGCGATCCTCTTTCACGAAAACGAACGGCTCCCCCTGCTCGAACGCTTCGCGATCAAGTTCCTCGCCGACTTCTGGCGCGAGGACGGCAACGAGGTCGTCTTCCTCTTCGGGATCGGCCGATTCGTTCCGGCCGACATCGTCCTCGTCCACGTCGACCTCTCGGTCGTGCCCGCCCCGTATCTCGACTTCGCGGCGCGATACCCGATCGTCCTCAATCGGCGGGCGATCGACATCCGGAAGTCCGCCGTGAGCGAGAGTCTCGTGCGGCCCGGCGACGGGTACGCCGGCCCGGTCATCGTCAAGTCCGACCGGAATTATGCGGGCCGTCCCGAGCGCCTCCTCGCGACCCGGCGCGCGCGATGGCATTCCCGGATGCCGTGGCGGCGACCGGTCGGAGGCGGCTTCCGCACGTCGCTCGACTATCGGATTTACGAGAACGTGGCCGACGTGCCCCGCGCGGACTTCGAACAGACCGACCGCGTCGTCGAAAGATTTCTCCCGGAGCGGGAAGGCGATCTCTACTTCGTCCGCCAGTACCAGTTCCTGGGGGATCGCGCCACGTGCGAGCGCCTCGCGGCGCCGAACCCGATCGTGAACGACGAGTCGAAGTCGGGAGCCGAGAACATCGAGCCGGACCCCGAGATCCTGCGGGCGAGGGAGCGGCTCGGCTTC
This sequence comes from uncultured Acidobacteriota bacterium, assembly GCA_963707935.1. Taxonomy (GTDB): domain Bacteria; phylum Acidobacteriota; class Thermoanaerobaculia; order UBA5066; family Gp7-AA6; genus DATBFU01. The sequence goes on from CAVPRN010000005.1 coordinate 1,284,012, forward strand.
GACTACGGCAAGCTCGACTACGTGGTCCACGGCGGGCGAGCGATCCTCCTCGACGCGAACAAGACGACCGGCGCATCGCGCATCGCGACGCCGGAGGTCATCGCCGGCCGCCGTCTCCGGGCCGATGGGATCTATTCGTATCTCTCGTGAAGGGTCGTCGCCGTCGTCGAGATCTCGTGGAGCGGGCAACCGGGTTCGAACCGGCGACATTCAGCTTGGGAAGAGGTGTAGAAGCTTCGGGATGGTTCGGGACTTACCGCGCCGAACGTCCCGAAGCGTCCGCGAGCATCCTTTGATCCCGTTTGAACTCGCCGTTGAACTCGCTCTCGTATACGACGCTCAACGGAGATCTCGAATCGCCCCGTCGCGGTCATCCACTCGCGCTATGAGTTGACGTCGTTTTCGACTTCGAAGCGATCTTCGAGATCCTCGAGAGGATGTTTACTCCTGACGTGTCAGACGAGTACATGCGTCCGCAGACAAGAAGCTCTCACTTTTCAAGCAGTTGAGCATTCGGCCAGACCGGCGCTTAGGCCAAGGCGAGGACAGGAGCCGGAGGCTACTCGACAGAAAGGCAGCTGCCATGGCCGTTAGTCTAGGCGGGCAACCTCGCCGTCCCTGCGCCGCGCACGAACGATCTCGAACCCTCCGAAGGGCGCTCCGGAATCGCTTTCCGCCTGCGACGAGCTTCTGGAACCTCGGGTCTTACGCAGCGGGTCGAAGTTCGGGTCGATTTGAGCTAACCGCCCATAGAGCGGCGCGAGGATCTCGACTGGACGGAGGCGCGAACTGGCGGAGAGGCTCACTTGCCTGCCCACCCGTTCAGGAGCACACGAAAGCGGCTGGAGTCGATACCCTGGGTCGGGATCAACCATCAGAAACCGTTGACTATCGGCGGACGCAGCGTACTGGTTGCCGACAACGTCGAGCTTCAGCCCTCGATACGAAGCACGACGTCCTGACCCTCTCCCCCTGCTTGAGTAGTCCCATACAAGTAGCCATCGCCTGGGCTGCTCAGCCCCGCATATAAAGGCTGTGCGCCATCACTGCCAGCGAACGAATGACGGACGGAAATCCGTCGCCACCGCTGATCACGCCTGCTGCGGGTGCCGAGCCGTCAGCGAACGAAAACGACCGGCTCGTCCAGGAGATCAAAGAGCGGCTGGAGCAGCTCGGCGAGGAGGGCTCCCGGTTTCTGCGAGGCACGGAGGTGCTAAAGCGAAAATCCGGTAAAAGGCGGCACCGCAGGGCTTCAGCGAAAGCCCAGGCCGCCTGGCGGGCGCAGGGGGCGCCACCTTGGCGCGATGCGGCGGCTCTCGAAGACCAACCGGGCGAAAGTGAAGGCGATCCGGGAGAAGAGGGTGTCCGGGCCGCGATCAAGGCAGCGAGGAAGCTCGCGAGGTGAATGTCGCACTTTCGAGGCTACCGTCAGAAGGCCCCACCAACTGTTCCCTCAAGGCCCCCGCATCGCCTAGGCGGGACCGGGACTGTAACTGGTCGGCTCCGCAGCCAGATAGCGGGACTCTAGGGGGCTCTCAACTCCCATCCTCTCCAACGACAGTAAGGCTGGCCGGCGCCGGACCCTGACCTTCTTGCCTTAACACGGACTTGGCTCCGAATCTCGACTCCCCACAACGGGCGATACCCGCCATTCGCATCGTTGGGATAGTGTCTTCGCAAACCTGTTGGAGTACACCATGCCATCCAGTGGCTACTTGGGTGGGGAACATCGTTGCCTTTGCGCCGAGGGGCGGCTGCCACTGCATCTGCCTCGCGGCCAGGCCTATCGTCTTGTGCAGCGCTGTCTCTCTCCTGTCTCTCTACCGGCATGAGTTGCCAACCATCGTTTGAATGAGTGCAGGCGGTGGCCTTTCGCCACCAACGAGGAGGTCCGAGCTATGCGCACACCTTTCAGGGGAGCCATCCTAACCGCCACGGCGACTCTGCTGGCCGTAATTCTCGAGGCTCAGGCAGTTCCCTCCGCAGACACATTCGTGAACAGCGGCTCGCCCGGTACCAACTACGGGGGGAATAACAACCTCCAGGTGCAGTCTGGGAGGATCAGCCTTGTCACCTTCGGGCTCTCACAGTTGCCCGTCAATGCAAGTGTTGCCAAAGCGACCCTTCGACTCTACGTAAACGGAGTGACGACGGGAGGATCCTTCAACGTCTACTCTGTTACGTCCAGCTGGACCGAGGGTACCGTAACGTACAACACCAGGCCGACGCTAGGAAGTCTGATCGCGGGCCCCATCCCGCTTCCGACCACGAGCGCCGATGACTTCCTCCTCGTCGATATTACGCCGCTCGTGCAAGACTGGGTAAGCAACGGAGTCACAAACAACGGCGTAGCCCTTCAGCTGGTTGGCTCCACCGGAAAGTTCACATTCGACAGCAAAGAGAGCGCGCAGACTAGCCATCAGCCGGAGTTAGACATCGTCTTGAACGGACCGTCGGGCCCCCCCGGCCCAACGGGCGGACCAGGACCGGCGGGTCCGCAGGGGCCCATGGGGCCTCAGGGGCCCCCGGGAGTCCAGGGTACTCAGGGACCTCCGGGGCCTCCAGATCCTAACGGTGTTGTGAGGACCGGCGACACGATGACGGGCACGCTGGCGTTCAGTTCGGGCAACATCAGTCTCGCCTATCCGTCCACTCCAGCGAGCGGAAGCATCCTCAAGAACGGTATGCTGTTCCTACACGACGGCGGGAGTCCCGTTAACACTTTTGTTGGCCTCGGTGCCGGCAACCTCACTATGGCAGTGACTGCCGACTCCGACACAGCCAACGGCGCCTATGCTCTGGCGAGTAACACCACTGGTTCCCTAAATACCGCCATCGGCACGAATGCGATGTTTAGCAATACGTCTGGATACGCAAACACGGCCGCTGGTGTCGCGGCCCTGTACAACAATACGACCGGTGCCGCAAACACAGCCACCGGCGTCGGTGCGCTCTACTACAACACGACCGGGGTTACAAACACGGCGACAGGTCAGTGGGCGCTATACAGCAACACCACAGGCGGCGACAATACAGCAACTGGGATCAACGCGCTTTATTACAATACGTCTGGATTCATGAATACGGCCACTGGTACAGGTTCTCTAGGCTCCAACACGACGGGCCTCGGGAACACGGCCACAGGCGAGAGCGCTCTTGAGTCTAACACTTCCGGTGGTTTCAATATCGCGATGGGTGTATCGGCAGGAGGCAACCTGACTACTGGAAGCAACAACATCGACATAGGAAACCCAGGGGTCGCCGGCGAGAGTTCGGCAATTCGTATCGGGCAAGGTCAGACTTCGACTTTCATTGCCGGCATCAGGGACGTAACTCTGGCGAATAGTCTGCCCGTCGTGATCGATCCCAACGGCCAACTTGGTACCACTACGTCGCTTACTGGCGCCCCCGGACCTCCAGGGGCTCAAGGTCCCCCAGGCGCTGAGGGAATTCAAGGGCCGCAGGGACCCGCAGGGCACGGCGCAGGGTTTTTCGCAACGTCCATCGGGAATCCAGGCATTCAGGATGGCTCTCTGATTTACCTTGGGCCAGCGCTCTCCGCTTCAGCCACGGTGATCAGTCTAAACGGATACCCTGTGCTTCTTGAGCTTTACTCCAAGGGTGCGCAAGTAGGTTTTGTATCGTCCCCATCGTACGCTGTTCAATTCATATTTTTCAGCTCCGACTGTTCCGACGCGCCACACATGGCCACAAACGCCAGCCCGATTAGCGCAGCTATTGTGTTCGGGAGCACCGCCTACTTTCCCCAGCCAGGATCTGGAGTAAACATTGGCGACTTTGGACCTGCGTTTCAGGAGACCTTGCAGGCCGATGGATCGTTTGGCCCCTGTACTTCCCTAGGAGCGGCCAGTGGACTCGTCGGGGTAGCACTGAGTGCCACACTTCCGAACCTTGCGTTCCCTCTCAATGTGACGATTCAGTGAAAAGCGGGAGGAACGCCGATTTCTTGGGTGCGTCTGATTTTCGTCCGGATCGACGTCTCGGTCGCGCTTCGACGCGCCCGGTACACCTTGCCCAGTCTAGTCCCCGTGAGGCCGGGCGAGGTGCCCCATCACGCGTGGAAGTGCTCGAATTGCGCCCGGAGCTGTGATGAACGAATTCGCCTCGATTGGGGCCGAACCTGGGCGGCGTGCACCTGCGGGACAGGGGCGGACGTTCTGGTTCGGCTGGATCTCACCGGGCGAGTATTGCAAACCATGACGGCAGGTTCGGGTTCCGAGCTGCCGGAGGCCTTTCGGCGCGTCCGAGTCGAACGATTGGTGGACCGCTCACCGAAGGCGGGGAGCGGCGGAGCCCGGCGAGATCTCTAAGCCTGCTGGACTTAGTGGAGCGGGCAACCGGGTTCGAACCGGCGACATTCAGCTTGGGAAGCTGACGCTCTACCAACTGAGCTATGCCCGCCCGGGCCGATCGAACATAGCAAAAGGGGGAAGGGCCGGCAACCGATCGCCCCGCTCATGACAGTTAACCGATCGATTAACTATTTGAGGCCCGCCGCGCGGCGCAGGCGCAGTCTCGAAGCCAGGCGGGGCAGGCGCACCTTCGCGAAGAGCCGCCCGTTGACGAAGAGAATCGGGATCTCTCCCCCGTACCGGCGGGCGAGGTCGGGGTCGGAGTCCACGTCCTCGACCTCCCACTCGCGCGGCTCGGCGTCGAGGAGCGCGTCCACCTCCTCCCGCATCCGTTCGCAGAGGTGGCAGCCGGGGCGGGAGAGCAGGCGCAGCCGGATCACCGCTGGACGCCGGCCTCGCCGTCGGCGCTCGAGGCCACCTGGTACACGTAGTCGAAGCCCGAGAAAATGGTCGTCGTGGCCGCCGCGCCGAAGGCGACCAGCACGACCGGCCTCGGCCACTCCCAGATGTTCGCGCAGAGGACGAAGAGGACCGTGATGATCTGGGTCACGGTGGTGACCTTGCCGACCCAGCTCGGCGGGAAACGCCGGCGCCCGGTGGCGAGGATCATGAGCAGCGCGACGAAGAGCAGCAGGAAGTCGCGCGAGATGACCATCACCGCGAGCCAGACCGGCACCTTGACCTCGGCCGGATAGGACGGGATCGCCAGGAAGAGGTAGCTCGACATCAGCATCAGCTTGTCGGCGATCGGGTCCAGGAAGGCGCCGATGGCCGAGCGCATGTCGAACCGCCGCGCGAGGAACCCGTCGATCCCGTCGGAGAGCCCCGCCGCCACGAAGATCGCGAGCGCGATCCCGAAGCGGCCGTCGGAGATGGCGACGAGGAAGAACGGGAGCGCCGCCAGGCGCAGCAGCGTGATGAAGTTCGGAAGCGTCCAGGGCCCTTTCACGACTACCGTCCGTTTGGCGATCCGGCGACGGCGTCCCCCCGGCCGGAAACGAGCGCGCGGGCGCGATCGAGCGCGCGTGTGAACGACGCCCCGGAGAGCGGCGCCGGGTCGTTCTCTTCGAGGAGCCCGCAGGCCCGGGCGACGCGAATCGCGTCGGCCTGTACCAGCGACTCGACGGGACCGCTCGCCGCCCCGAAGCACTCGGGCGGACGCCCGCGCAGGAGCAGCACGACGCGCAGGTAGAGACGCGCGGCCGCCGCGAGCGAGAGCGGCGAGTCGGGCCGCGCGCGGTGCGTCTCCGTGTCCACGTCGAGGAGGCCGAGCGAGACCGCGCGGGTGATCTCGCGCGCGTCCGGGCGGCCCACGACGTCGCTCGCGATGACTCCGGCCGAGACGCTCGCCTCCCGCACCTCGGGCACCATCCACCAGGAGAGTAGCGCCGCTTCGCCGCGCGAGAGGCGCGTCGCGCGCGCGGCCTCCCGTTCCGCTTCCGGCCAGTTCGCCGCCCGGAACGCGAGGCGCGCCTCCTCCGCCTGCTCGACGAACCTCGGGTCCTCGGCGGCGAGCTTGTCCAGCACCGGAACCGCCGCCGACCAGTCGGAGAGCTCGACCGCGAGCGCCGCCACCTTCCGCTGGAGAGCCTGGTCGGCGGGATCCCGGTCGAGGGCCTCCTGGTAGCGCCGGAGAGCCGCCGCCGGCTCCCCCGCCTCCCGCTCGACGTCGCCCGCCGTTTCGCGCGCCGGCGCGGACGACGGATCGAGCTCGATCGCCTGCGCGGCCGCCTGCCGCGCGGCCGGCCAGTCCTTCTCCCCGGCGGCCTCCTGAGCCCGGCGCCTCATCTGATCCCGTGCCGGCGCGCGCAGCTCCCGCGCGCGGCTCTGGAGGCCGGGGCGATCCGGCGCTTTCTCGGCGGCCTTCGCGTAGAGATCCATGGCGCCGCGCGGATCGCCCGAGCGCGCCTGCGCCTCGCCGCAGGCGGAGAGGAACGCGGCGGTCGACTCTCCCACGGCCGGCCGCTCCCGGCACGCCTCTTTCGCCTGGTCGAGATCCCCCGCGACGACGAGCGCTTCGATCCGGCCGATGCGGGCCGCGGCCGACGGCCCCGGCTCGAGTGCTCGATCGAATTCGTCGCGGGCGCGCTTCACGTCTCCCGAGGTGAGGGCGCGCCAGCCCTCGTCGACCCCCGGCGGGAACGGCCCGGGAAGGCCCTCGCGCGGGTCGAGCGGGAATCGGTCGCGCGGAGCGGGAGCCTTCGGCGGCGTGGCGCAGGCGAGCGACAGGCCGACCGCGACGACCAGGGCCGCCGCCCGCAGTGTCCCTGTCACCAGCTCCCTCTTTCGGCGGCGCTCGAGACTACGAAGAGACTTCCGGAAGGACCCCCGCTCGGCCGCCGATCGCCGCGCGCCCGGTCCTTCTCACGACCCCGAAGGAGGCGCCTCCGGCCGGATGGAGGCGATCGCGTGCTTGTAGATCATCTCCTCGCGTCCCTCCACCTCCAGCACGAGGGCGAACTTGTCGAAGCGCCGCAGCCGACCGAGCCGCTCCTCCCCGGACGTCAGTCGGACCGTGATCATGACGTTGTCCTTGCGGAGGTTGTAGAAGAACGAATCCTGCACGTTGATCGGGGCCTTGTTCATCCGCGTCTCTCCGTCTCTCGGACCCGATCCAGGAGCTCGAGCGCTTTCGCGAAGGCCTCCTCGGGCGAGACCCATACGACTCCCCGCTCGCGCCGGAACCAGGTCGCCTGCCGCTTGGCCAATTGCCGCGTGGCGGTCACGATCTTCCTCTCCGTTTCCACAGGATCTTCGTCGCCCGAGAGTCGAGCCCGCGCCAGCTCCCGGTACCCGATCGCCCCGAAGGCGTTCGCGTCCAGCGAGACACCCTTCGCGAGAAGCCCCCGGACCTCCTCTTCCCACCCCGAGACGAGCATCTCGCGGACTCTGCGGGCGATCCTAGCATAGAGATCCGCGGTGCGCCGGACGCACGCCGAGCTTTACGACGCGAAAGCGATCCGCCCACGCGTCCGCGGCCGAAAGGCGGTCGGACGCGCGCCGCCCCGTGACGAGGAGGATCTCGATCGCGCGCAGGGTGTACCGCAGGTTGCCCGGCGCGATTCGGGACGCGGCGGCGGGGTCGGCGAGCTCGAGCATCCTCCGGGCGCGTTCGGGCCGCGCGCGGCCCCAGCGCTCGAGCGCCTCGCGCACCTCCGCGTCGCGGGCCTCGCCGGGCGGAAGCCCCTAGAGGAGCGCCCGGATGTAGAAGCCGCTCCCGCCGCAGACGATCGGGAGCCGTCCGCGTGCGGCGACGTCTTCGACGATTCGGCGCGCCTCGTGCGCCCAGCGGCCCGCGGAATAGGTCTCGGACGGGTCCGCGACGTCGATCAGGTGATAGGGAACCTCGCGCCTCCGTTCCGCCGCGGGCTTCGCGGTGCCGACGTCGAACCCGCGATACACGGCGAACGCGTCGGCCGAGAGGATCTCGCCGCCCCGCGCCCGGGCGACGGCATGCGCCGCCTCGCTCTTGCCCGCGCCGGTCGGGCCGAGCACGACGAGGAGCGCCGGCTTCTCTCCCCGCTCGCTCAGGGAAGGCCTCGCAGGCGGAGCCGGGTCGCATCGGGGAGCAGCTCGACGCGCACGTCCGAGGAGAGGTCGGTGCGAAAGAGGCGGATCCGGCGCGCCGCGAGCGCGGCGAGCGTCGCCGGAGACGGGTGGCCGAATCGATTCTCCCGGCCGCACGAGAGGACCGCCAGACGCGGGCAGACGGCGTCGAGAAACGCCGCTGTGGTCCCGCTGCGGCTGCCGTGGTGGCCGACTTTCAGGAGATCCACGGGGGAAAGCGCTCCCGCACGCCGCAGATCATCCTCCGCGGCGGCCCCCGCGTCTCCGGTCAAGAGGGCCCGGCGCCCGTCTCTCTCGAAGACCATCACGACCGACTGCTCGTTGACCGGGTCGCGCTTCCGGCGCGGCCCGCCCGACTGGAGGACCGAGAGGCGCGCCCCCGCGAGCTCGCGCCGGCCCGCCTCCAGGACCTCGAGCGGGATCTTCCGGCGCCGCGCCAGCGCCCCGAGGGCCGCGTGGAAGCCGCTCTCGTCCTCGCCGGCCGAGACCCAGATCCGCCCGACGGACAGCTCGTCCGCCACCGCGAAGAGGCCGAGCGCGTGGTCCGGATGCGGGTGCGTCAGGAGGAGGGCGTCGAGCCGGGTGACGCCCCGGTCGAGCAGCTTCGGCACGAGTCGCGTGCGGCCGAAGTCTCGCGCGTCCAGGTCGAACGGGCCGCCGCCGTCGACGAGGAGCGCGTGGCTCCCCCACCGGAGCAGGATCGCGTCCCCCTGCCCGACGTCGAGCGCCTCGAGGGAGAAGCCGCGCCCGGGCGCCGCGGGGCCCGGGCGGACGGCGAGCCACAGGAAGAGCGAGGCCGCGAGGAGGGCCGAGCCGGTCTTGAGCCGCGGACGGCGGAAGAGCGCCGCGGCGAGGAGCAGCGCCTCGACCGCAACGCATGCGGCGAGCGGAGGCGTCGGGCGGAGCAGCGCGACCCCCGAAGCGCGCTCGGCGGTCCACTCGAGGAGGCGCGCGCCCGAAGCGAAGATCGCGACGAGAGGGGTCGGGAAGAGCCCGAGCGCGAAAGCGAGGAGGAGGAGCGCCCCGAGCGCGATCAGGCCCCCCGAGAGCGGAATCGAGAGCGGCGCGGTGAGCCACGCCCCGAGGGCGAGGAGGTTGAACCGCCAGAGGAGAATCGGCGCCGTCGCGATCTCCGCGCCGAGCGCCGTCGCGAGGCCGGAGAAGAGCCAGTCGGGACGGGCCGGAAGCCTCGCGCGGATCGGCTCGGAGAAGAGGGCGATCCCGATCACCGCGGCGAAAGTCAGAGCGCAGCCGAGCGAGAAGACTTCCCGCGGCGCGGCGAGAAAGAGCACGAGCGCGGAAAGGCCCGCCGCCTGCGCGCCGCGAATCGGCCTCTCGAGGAGCCGCGCCGCGAGGAAGACCGTGAACACGAGGCCGGCGCGGACCGCCGGCGAATTGGCCCCTCCCACGAGCACGATCGCGATCACCGCGGCGAGGAGCACCGCGTCGCGCGTCTTGCCGCCGACCCCGACGGCGCCAAGCAGGAGGAAGACGAGGCCCGCCGCGAGCGCCACCTGGAGCCCGGAGACCACGAGCAGATGGTAGAGGCCGCCGCGCCGGTAGCGCGCCACCATCCCCCGGTCGAGCTCGGAGGTCCGCCCGAGGAGCAGGGCGGCGAGCGGCCCGCGCACGTCCCGCTCGAACGCCGCGCCGCGGGCCGGGATCGAAGCGAAGAGGAGCGCGGTTCGGGCGCGCGAGCCACGACGAGAGGGTCGCGCCGCGCCGCTCGAGAAGCAGCGCGCTCTTGACCGTCATCCGGTAGCGCGCCCAGGGCAGCTCGATGTCCCGCTCCGACGCCGGGACGTCCTCGCGGCGCAGTCGCCCGACGGCGGCGACCCGGTCTCCCCGATCCGCGACGGAGGCCGCGGGCGAATCTCCGCCGACGAAGAGCGAGACCTCGCCGGGAAACGGGCGCGACACGCCGCCGCGCTCGAAGGCGCTCGCCTCGAGCCGCGCGAACGCCCGGGGCGGCGAGCCCGACCAGAAATCGGTGAGCGTCCCTTCGATGCGGTCGGCCGCGCCGGCGGAATCCGGCTCGGCCGCAAAGGCGGCCCGCGCGGCGCGGTCGGGCGCCGCGATCCGGAGCCAGCCGGAGAGAAGCCCCGCGGCGGTTCCCGCAAGCGCGAGCGCCGCGGCCCGGCTCGCCCGCCGATCCGGCTTGCGCGAAAGCAGCGCCAGCCACGCGGCCGAAGCCAGGAGCAGCGCGCCGGCCGCCGGAGCCCCCCTCGTCAGGCGGCTGCCGACCAGGATGCCGGCCACGAGACCGACCGCCGCGGGAACCGCCGGCGCGTCCCCCTCCCGGGCGACCGGGCCGATCATCGCGGACGGGCGGGTGCGAGCGTCACGGCCGCCTCGACGCGATGCGTCAAGGCGAAGAGGTCGTAGAGAACCGCCCGCCGGATCTCGAACCCCTCCGAGACGAGGTGCGCGAGATCGCGCGCGAGCGTCGCGGGCTCGCAGGAGACGTAGTGGAGGAGACCGCGCGCGCGCCGCGCGAGCGCGGCCGAGAGCGGCCGGCCGAGCCCCGCGCGCGGCGGGTCCGCGACGGCGACGTCGAAGCCCGCCGCCCGGCTCTCGAGATACGCGAGGACCGCGGACCGCTCGATCGTCCACGCCGGGAGAGCCCATCGCTTCCTCGCTTCGAGCGCGAGCTCTACGGCCGAGTGGTCCGCCTCGACGGTCGTGACCGCGTGCCCGGCGTCGGAGAGAGCGCCGGCGAAGAGGCCGACTCCGCCGAAGGCATCGAGGGCGGTTCCGGCCGGGATCTCCGCCGCGGCCCGCGTGGTGTCGCGATAGAGCGCTTCGAGGAGGTGCCGGTTCGACTGGAAGAAGACCCCCGCGGTCGCGGGGAACTCGCGGCCGCCGACGGGGAGCCAGAGCCGGGACGCCCCCGACCGGGCGAGGACGCTCGCCGAACCGTCCTCGACGGAGACCCCGTCGAAGAGCGGCTCGAGCGCGGCGGCGAGCGCGTTCGACTCCCGCCGGTCGGGGGCGTCGCGCAGACGCGCCCGCGCGAGACGCTTCGTCGCGTCCGGAGTCTCGACCGTCGCGATCGCTTCGACGTCGGCTCCCGAACGCGCCACGGCCTCCTCGACGCGCGGCAGCAGCTCGCGCAGTCCGTCGCTCAGGGCGAGGCATCCGGCGGCAGGCTCGATCCGGTGCGACCGCGGCGCGAAGAAGCCGATCCGGGCCGACGCACCGCGCCCCTCGGCGTGGAACCGGGCGCGGAGCCGGTATCCGCCGGGAGAGGGGACGATCGGCAGCTCTCCGAAGGGCTCGCGCGGCAGCCCTCCGATCCGCTCCATGGTCTCGAGGAAGAGCGTCCGCTTCCAGTCGCGGGCGCGCTCGAGCGGCAGGTGCGCCCAGTCGCAGCCCGGGCACCCCTCCGCGTGTCCGCCGGAGAGCCGCTCGGGCGAAGCGGTGCGGATCGCGACGGCCCTCCCCTTCCAGAAGCGCCGGCGGACCTCGAGGACCTCGGCGTCCACCTCCTCGCCGGGGAGCGCCCCGGCCACGAATCCGACCCCGTCGGCCGAGCGGGCGACGCCCTCCCCCGTCGGGGCGAGCCCGGCGATCGTGACCCGGCGGATCGGGGAATCCCGAGTCGATCGAGCGGGCATCACCTACCAGTTTGTCGCGAGATCCGCCGGCCTACAGCAGCGTCAAACGCGGCAGCTCGAGCCGCTCGCGCAGCAGCCGCCGCGCGAGCGCTTTGCGCGTCCGCCGGGCGGTCTCCTCGTCCATTCGGTCGCGCAGGCGCGAGAGCTGCCCGTCGATCGCCTGCTCGATTCCGGACCGCTCCGACTCCGGCAGCGCGTCGAAGAGAGCCGACGCGAGACGGCGGTCGAGCCGGGCGAGCGACTCCTCGATCTCGCCCGGCGCCCGCGACCCGCCCGAGAGCCGCTCGAGAGAGCGCCGCGCGGACTCGAGCGGCTCGGAGAGGTCCGCCCGGCGCGCCGCGATCGCCGCGAGCCTCTCGCGGAGGGCTTCGATCGCCTTCGCGACGTCGGGCGAGTCGTCGCGCCCGGCTCCGCGCCCGACCGCGGCCTCGGCCCGGCGCTCCCACGCCGCGAGCACGGCGTCGCGGCAGTAGGAGAGCGAGTTGATGCGCCCCGTCGCGCCGCGCTCCTCGCGCCGCGAGAACGCATCGTCGATCCCCTGCTCGACCGCTTCGAGCGGCACGCCGAGCTCCCGCCACTGCTTCAGGAGAGCGAAATCGCGGGGCGAGAGGAGGAAAGGGGTGCCGCGCCGGCGGATGAAGGCCGCCTCCGCCGCCGCGTAGAAATCCCTATCCGCCTCGGTTTCGCTCATGGATCAGCCGCAGACCGGTCAGCGTCAGGAGGGGATCGATCTCCTCGATCCGCTCCGAACCCCCGCCGAAGAGCTCGGCGAGCCCGCCGGTCGCGATCACGCGCGGGCGCGAGCCGAGCTCCTTCTCGATGCGCTCGATGACGCCGTCCACGAGCGAGAGGTAGCCGAAGTAGAGACCCGATTGGATCGAGGTGGCCGTGGTCTTCCCGATCACACGCTCGGGGCGCCGGATCTCGACGCGCCAGAGGCGCGCGGCCTTTTCGAAGAGGGCCTCGGCCGAGATCGAGATCCCGGGCACGATGACGCCCCCGGCGTATTCGCCCCGGGCCGTGACGACGTCGAAGGTCGTCGCCGTCCCGAAGTCCACGACGATGCAGAGCCCGCCGAATCGGGCGTACGCGGCGACGGCGTTGACGATCCGATCCGCCCCGACCTCCTGCGGCACGTCGTAGAGGATCGGCATGCCGGTCTTGATCCCCGGCTCGACGAAGAGCGGCTCGGCCCCGAACATCTGCCGGAACGCCTGCCGGAGCGGGAACCGCAGGGACGGAACGACCGAGGCGACGATGACTTCCGGGCGCTCGTCGGCGTGTCCGGCCTCGGCGAGCAGGCCGCGAACCGAAAGCGAGATCTCGTCGGAAGTCGCCTCGCGCCGCGTGGTCAGGCGCCAGTGGCGCACGAGCGACTCCCCGTCGTAGAGGCCGAGCACCGTGTTGGTGTTCCCGACGTCCACCGCGAGCAGGCGCGGGTCGCCTTCGGGCTTCACCACGCGGCGACCTCTCCGGCGGAGAGCACCGTCTCGCCCCCCGGCGTGCGCAGTCTCAGGAAACCCGAGGGATCGAGGCCGACGTATTCCCCGGTCAGTTCCTCGCCGTTTCGCCGGATCGTCATGCGGTCGCCCGGCCGATGGAGCGAGGCGCTCTCCCACCGCGAGATCTCCCGGCTCCAATCGGGCGCCACGAGCTCGCGGTCGATCCCGTCCAGGATCGCCTGGAGGAGCGGCGCCCGGGGCACCGGCCGGCCCGCCTCCTCCTCGAGCGTCGTGGCGTGCGGGACGCCGAGCGACGCCGCGCTCCCCGTGACGTTGACGCCCACGCCGACGGCGATGTAGCTCCGCGTCCCCTGTGTGCGCGCCTCCGGGAGCACCCCGGCGAGCTTGCGCCGGCCGACGTAAAGGTCGTTCGGCCACTTGAGGACGGGGACGACCCCCGCCGCCTCCCGGACGGCCTCCCGGATCCAGCGAGCGACCGCGATCGGCAGGACGGACACCGGCATGTCCCGAGCCGGCACGACGAAGGTGAAGTAGAGGCCGCGTCCGGGGGGCGCGACCCAGTGGCCGGTTCGGCCCCGGGCCTCGGGCTGGCTCTCGGCCACGAGAACCGAGGCCGAGAGGTCCTGGTCTTCGTCGAAGTAGATCTCGATGATCTCGCGCGCGAGTTCGTTCGAGGATCCGGTCCGCGCCAGGCAGGCCAGGTTCTCGAAGGTCCGCCAGCGGCGCGCTTCGAGCGCCCCTTCCGCGAAGGGGATCATGCTCCGGAGAGCGCCGAGCGCCGCTGCTCGAGCTCGACCAGGCGCCGGCGCGTCTTTTCGACGACGGGGGCGGGGGCCCGGTCGAGGAAGGAAGGGTTGCGGAGCTTCGCGGCGAGCGTCTCGATCTCCCGGTTGACCTCGGAGAGGGCCTTCTCGACGCGGGAGCGGTCGGCCGCGGAAGAGGGCCGCGGGAGCGCGAGACCGACCGACACGCCGGCCACGACGTCGCGCGCGGCGCCTTCGCCCGGCGGCGCCTCGAAACGGAGCGCCGAGAGGCGCGCCAGGTGCGAGAGGAGCGGCGACAGCCCCTTCAGGTCGGACATCGTCTGCGGATCGGCCGAGTCCGGGTCCACCCACAGCTCGACCGGCTCGGTCGGCGACGTGCCCCTCTCCGCCCGGAAGTTGCGGACCCGGGTCACGAGCGCGCGCAGCGCTTCGAGCGACCGCTCGGCGCCGGGGTCCGACCACTCCGGCCGCTCGCTCGGGAAGGCCGCGACGACGAGCGTGCCGGGCCGACCGGAGAGCTTCTCCCAGATCTCCTCGGTCACGAACGGCATGAACGGATGGAGCAGCGCGAGCGAATCGGCGAGGCACCGCGCCAGCGTCTCGCGGGCCGCTTCCCGGGAGGCCTCCGCGACGCCGCCGGCTGCCGAGAGGCGCGGCTTGATCATCTCGATGTATCCGTCGCAGAGCTCGTGCCAGACGAAGGAGTAGATCGCCTGCGAAGCCTCGTCGAAGCGGAAGAGCTCGAGCTGGCGCGAGACCTCGCGCGCCGCGGCCGAGAGGCGCGACAGAATCCATCGGTCCGGCAGCTCGAGCGCCGTCCGCTTCGGGTCCCCTTCGGCGACGCCCCCCGCGATCGCGCCCAGGGCGAGCCGGGAGGCGTTCCAGATCTTCGTCGCGAACGCGCGCGAGTCGGCGAGGCGATGCTTCTCGAGGGAGACCGTCGGGCCGCTCGAAGGGGCCGAAGCGAGCGCGAAGCGAACCGCGTCGGCGCCGTACTCCTCGATCGCCTCGAGCGGATCGATCACGTTCCCCTTCGTCTTCGACATCTTCTCGCCGCCGACGCGGACGAGGCCGTGCAGGTGCACTTTCGAGAAGGGCGGCTGGCCGGTGAAGTGGATCCCGGCCATGATCATGCGGGCGACCCAGAAGAAGATGATGTCGTAGCCGGTCACGAGCACGTCGGTCGGGTAGAACTGCTCGAGATCGCGCGTCTTCTCCGGCCAGCCGAAGACCGAGAAGGGCCAGAGCTGCGACGAGAACCAGGTGTCGAGCACGTCCGGGTCCTGCTCGATCCGGGAGGAGCCGCACTCCGGGCAGGCCGACGGATCCTCTTCCGAGACGGTCATATGGCCGTTGTCGCAGTAGAAGGCGGGGATGCGATGCCCCCACCAGAGCTGGCGGGAGATCGTCCAGTCGTGGATGTTCTCCATCCAGGCGAAGTACGTCTTCGTCCAGGACTCCGGGAAGAAGCGCACCGCGCCGTCCCGCACCGCCCGGATCGCCGGCTCCGCGAGCGGCCCGACCCTCACGAACCACTGCGTCGAGAGGTACGGCTCGATCACGGTGTTGCAGCGCTGGCACCGGCCGAGCGCGTACCGATGGTCCTCGGTCGCCACGAGGCGGTTCTCGGCCGTCAGGCGCTCGAGGACCTTCTGCCGCGCTTCGAAGCGATCGAGCCCCGCATAGGGGGCGCCGGCCTCCGGGGTCATCCGTCCGTCGGGACCGATGACGACGATCGCGGGGAGGTCGTGGCGCTGTCCGCTCGCGAAGTCGTTGGCGTCGTGCGCCGGGGTCACCTTGACGATGCCGGTCCCGAAAGCCCGGTCCACGAGGATCGGATCCTCGATGATCGGCAGCTCCCGTCCGACGAGCGGGAGAACGGCCTTCCGGCCGCGCAGCTTCGCGGTCCTCGGATCCTCCGGGTGAATCGCGATCGCGGTGTCGCCGAGCATCGTCTCGGGCCGCGTGGTCGCGACGACGGCTCCGGAAGGCACTCCCGGCACATCGTAGCGAATCTTGTAGAGCTTCCCGTTGACCTCCTCCTTCACGACCTCGAGGTCCGAGACCGCCGTCCCGCAGCGCGGGCACCAGTTGACGACGGCGCGGCCGCGGTGGACGAGCCCCTCCCGGTAGAGCTGGACGAAGGCGCGCCGCACGGCGCGGGAGAGCTCCGGGTCGAGCGTGAAGCGCAGCCGGGTCCAGTCGAGCGAGCAGCCGAGGCGCCGGAGCTGCTGGAGGATCGCCCCGCCGGCCTCGCTCTTCCAGGCCCAGACCCGCTCGAGGAACGCTTCTCTGCCGAGCTGCCGTCGATCGATCCCTTGCCGCGCGAGCTCGCGCTCGACGACCATCTGGGTCGCGATGCCGGCGTGGTCGGTCCCGGGCACCCAGAGCACGCGATGCCCCTGCATCCGCCTCCAGCGCGCGAGCACGTCTTCGAGGGTGCGCCCGAGCGCGTGCCCGACGTGGAGGCGCCCGGTGACGTTGGGCGGCGGGATCACCATGACGTAGCGGGGCGAGCTCGCCGGACCCTCCGGCTGGAAGCGCCCCTCCGCCTCCCAGAGCGCGTACCACCGCTCTTCGAAAGACGCCGGGTCGAAGGTCTTTTCCAGCTTTCGCGACCCGTCGGCCGTTTCGGAAGAGGCGGCTCTTTTCGGCATGGGAAATCGGCGCAAAGGCTTCTGATTTATCACAGAGAGGCGAGGCGGCGGGCCGAACCGGGGATCGGGGGCTGGAGGATCAGGACCGGGACCGAGGGGACCGCGTCATTCCATCCCGGCTTCGAGCTCCTTGATCCGCTGCTTGATGACGATCTCGGCCATGTCGGGGATGACTTCCCAGGCGATCTCGCGGATCACCCGGTCCGACAGCTTCTCGACGATGCGCGCCGCGATCCGGTCGAGGTCCGCTTCGGAGAGGTCGCCTCCGCGGGAGACCGAGGAGAGCATCTGGGCGAGCTCCGGAATCGAGGAGGTCTGCGCCAGAGCCTCGAGCTCGGGAGGCGCTCCCGCCGCGGCCGCCGGCGCGGACGGAGCCGGGGGCGGCTCGGCCGGAGCCGGAGGCTCGGAGACCGGCACGACGAAGAGCTCCTCCGCCGCCTCCGCGCTGATCTCGACGACGGAAGCGGACGGCGCGGGCGCCGGGAAGGGCTCCGTCGGGCGCAGGTCGGCGCGCTGAGTCGGGATCTCCTCGGTCGGCGCTTCGTCGGCGCGCCACCCCGGGCGCGCCGACTCGGGCGCGCCGAAGAGGGCCGGGGCCGCCGGCATCTCGGACGTGACCCAGTGGCTCCGCTCGGTCCCGGCCGGACGCTCCGGCTCCTCGGCCAGCCAGGAAGAGCCTTCGGTCTCCTCCTCGGCCGGGAAGGGCGATGCGGAACTCGGCGCGGCCGAGATCGGCGCCGCGTCGCGGCCCTCCACCTTCTGGAACGCCTCGATCGCCGAGTCCACGTCCGACCCGCCGTACTCCTCGTCGAAAGGATCGCCCGTCGGAACGCGGATGCTTCCGGTGAAGTCCTCCGCCGAGAAACCGACATCGAAGGGAGCGGCTTCTTCCCCGCGTCCCGGAGGGGCGCCGGCCGAGCCGAGCGTGAGCTCCTCGGGGATCCGCAGCGCCATCGTCGCGGCGGCCGAGGCGTCGACCGAGACGCCGCCCGTCCGGGACAGGAGCGCTTCCACCTGCCGGAGGAGCTGCTGGGAATCGAACGGCTTCGAGACGATGGCATCGGCCCCGATCCGCTCGGCGCGCTGCCGGTCGAAAGGCTCGAACGTGCCCGTCAGCAGGATCACCGGGAGACGCGCGGTGTGCGGATCCCCCTTGATCGCCTCACACACCTCGTAGCCGTTCTTCTCCGGCATGACGACGTCGGCGAGCACGAGGTCGGGCCGATCTTCGCGCACCTTCTCGAGGGCGCGCGCGCCGTTGCCGACACAGACGAGCGCGTAGTCGCCGTCGGAGAAGGTCAGCTCGACGACTTTCTGGATCGTGAGGCTGTCGTCGGCCAGTAGGATTTTCTTCGGCATCGAGTGTAAGCGCGATTTGCTTCAATAAGTTACACTCCGCGGCCCGCCCTGTCAATGGAGAAGGGGCGCGCGGATCGCCTCCTACGAGCCGGAGACCGCGGCGAGATAGCGGCCCGGCAGCCGGCGGGCCAGCCGTCCCGAGAGGTACCGGGAGGCTTCGACGACTTTCGGCAGGGAGACGCCGGTCGCGATGCCGAGCCCCTCGAGCATGTACAGGAGATCTTCGGTCGCGAGGTTGCCGGAGGCGCCGGGCGCGTACGGGCAGCCGCCGAGGCCGCCGGCCGAAGAATCGAAAGTCGTGATCCCGCACTCGAGGCCCGCGAAGACGTTGGCGAGGGCGGTCCCTCGCGTGTCGTGGAAATGCAGCGCGAGAATTCCGCGCGAGACGCCCGATTCGTAGAGGGCCTCGACGACCGAATAGACGCCGGCGGGCGTCGCGACGCCGATCGTGTCGCCGACGGAGATCTCGTCCACGGTGAGGTCGAGGAGCTTGTGCACGATCTCGCGCACCGCCTCGGGAGAGACCTCCCCTTCGTAGGGGCAACCGAAGGCGGTCGACACGTAGGCCCGCACCCGGACCCTCTGCTCGCGAGCGCGCGAGACGACCGACCGGAAGCGCTCGATCGATTCGTCCACGCCGGCATGGATGTTGTGGCGATTGAACGTCTCCGAGGCGGCGGTGAAGACCGCGATCTCCCGCACGCCGGCCTGGAGCGCCCGGTCGAGGCCTTTCTCGTTGGGCACGAGCACCGGATATCGCACCCCCGAGGCCTTGCGGATCCGCTCGAAAACGGCGCTCGTGTCGGCCAGCTGCGGCACCGCCTTCGGAGAGACGAACGATCCGACCTCGATCGCGGGCAGCCCCGCGTCCGTCAGAAGGTCGATGAAGGCGACGCGCTCGTCGACGGGAACGGTCTCCGATTCGTTCTGAAGGCCGTCGCGCGGGCCGACCTCGTACACCGTGACCCGCTCGGGCAAATGCGGCCGGCGGATGGCGTGTTCTTCCCAGGAGTCCACGGCGACATTATCGCGCGAGGGAGAAGGGGTCAGCGGACCAGGGAGGAAACCGACTGAGGACTGTGGACTCGGGACTGAGGACTCGGGACTCGAGGACTCGGGACTGAGGACTCCAGTGGCGATTGCCACGACAGTCCTCGGTCCTCAGTCCTCGGTCCTCAGTCCTCGCTCAGCTCGACCAGCGGCATTCCCGTCTCGACCAGCTCCCCCTCTCGATGGGGCAGCCGTCGGACGGACCCGTCGCGCGGCGCTCGGATCGCATGCTCCATCTTCATCGCCTCGAGGACGAGGAGGACCTCTCCCCGCGCGACCCCCTGGCCTTCCGTGACGAAGATCTTGCGGATGCGGCCGGGCATCGGCGCGAGCAGGTCGCCTTGCGGCGCGCCGGCCTTCGGCTCGGCGCGGGCCGGGGAGAACTCGAAGACCTCCCCGTCGCACCAGAGGAAGACCCGGTCCCCGCGGCGCACGGCGACGACCCGGTGGCGCCGGCCTCCGACCTCGAGAATCTCCCCCGAGGCGCCGCCGCCCTCGACGCGGAACGGGAGGGTCTCTTGGTCGAGACGCGCCACGCCCTTCTCGACTCGCACTTCTCGGACGCGTCCGCCGCAGGAGACCCTCACGAGCCCACCCGCCATCCCGCCGCTTCGCTCCAGGGATCGGCGGCGGCGCTCGCCGCGAGGTGGGCCGATGACGCCGGCGAGCCCGCGGGGCGCCCGAGCCTCAAGGCCGCCACGATCCAGGCGGCGTCGGGAGGCTCGGCCGCCTCGCGCGGCGGGAGGCTCGAGACGAGGTCGGTCGTGTATCGGCCGAAGACGAACTCCTCCGACCGGAGGAGCGCCGAGAGGAGCGGGCGGTTCGTCTCGACGCCGAGCACGACCCAATCGGCGAGCGCCCGGCGCGCCCGCTCGATCGCCGCCCGCCGGTCCGGCGCGTACGCGACGAGCTTGGCAAGGAGCGGATCGAACTCGAGGCCCACCCGCGAACCGCGGGCGATGCCGGAGTCCACGCGGACGCCGGGGCCCGAAGGCTCGGCGTATTCGAGAACCTCTCCCGACCGGGGGAGGAACGTGACCGGGTCCTCGGCGTAGAGCCGCAGCTCGATCGCGTGGCCACGCGGCGACAGGCGCGCCCACCCGTCGGGCAGCCGCCCGCCCGCCGCGATCTCGAGCTGCGCCCTCACGAGGTCGACGCCGAGCGTCGCTTCGGTGATCGGGTGCTCGACCTGGAGGCGCGTGTTCATTTCGAGGAAATAGAAATTGCGCTTCTCGTCGAGCAGGAGCTCGACCGTCCCCGCTCCGACATAGTCGACGGCGTGTCCCGCTTCGACCGCCGCCTCGGCCATGCGGCTGCGCAGCGGCGGGTCGAGCGCGGGGCTCGGCGTCTCCTCGATGATCTTCTGGTGGCGACGCTGCACGCTGCACTCGCGCTCGAAGAGGTGCATGACGTGCCCGGCAGCGTCGCCGAAGATCTGAAACTCGACGTGATGCGGACGCTCGAGGAGCTTCTCGAGGTAGACCGTCTCGTCGCCGAAGGCCGCGGCGGCGAGCCGCCGCCCCTCCGCCAGGGCCGCGGGCAGGTCCTCGGGGGCGTCCACCCGCGACATTCCCTTGCCGCCGCCGCCCGCCGAGGCCTTGACCAGGAGCGGGTACCCGAGCCGAGCGGCCTCGGCCGAGAATTCGGCGTCGCTGCGCGCGCCCGGCTCCGAGCCCGGCACGACCGGCACGCCCGAGCTCTTCATGCGCGCGCGGGCGCGGAGCTTGTCCCCCATCTCTTCGATCGCCGGAGCGGGTGCCCCGACCCAGGTCAGGCCCGCTTCCTCGACCGCCCGGGCGAACGCGGCGTTCTCCGAGAGAAACCCGTAGCCCGGGTGCACCGCGTCGGCGCCGGCGGCGCGAGCGGCTTCGAGCAGGCGCGGGATCGAGAGGTACGTCTCCCGCGGCGAGCCGGAGCCCGAGACTCGCCGAGCGCTCCATCTGGCCGACGTGGAAGGCGCCCGCGTCCGCCTCGGAGAAGACGGCGACCGTTTCGATCCCCATTTCGCGCGCCGTCCGAGCCACGCGCACCGCGATCTCCCCGCGGTTGGCGACGAGCAGCCGTCGGATCATCGGTTCGCCGCGAGAGCCCGTCCCCGCCGGCCCTTCTCCCAGTCTTCCCAGAGGCCGTAGGACCTCATCTGGCGCGCGAGACCGGTCTTCTCGAGGAGCCGCCCGATCTCCTCGCGCGACTGCCTCGGGCCGGGGCGCCCCGGGGCATCCGCGAAACCGAACGTCGCGACCGCGGCGACCGCCGCGTTCCAGCTCGCCTCTCGCAGGTCGACCTTGTCGAAGGTGTCCGACTGCGCGTGGTAGTCGGCCAGGTAGCGCTCGGTCTCCTGGTCGGCGACGAAGTTCGGCACGCCCTCGAGCAGGAAGTCGAAGTTGTCGGTCCCGAGGATCGCCTCGTCGTTCGATCCGCGCGCGCCCGACGCGGCCACGGGGGCGAGCGCCGCCGAGAGCGCGGCCGTCAGGTCCGGTCGCCCGTTGTTGAAGTAGCCGCGGATGCGCCCGTCGCCGACGTCGTGGATCAGGACCGCGGCGTACCGGCCCATCTCCGCGCGGTGGCGCTCGACGTAGCCGCGCGAGCCCAGGAGGCCCGACTCCTCTCCCGTGAAGAGAACGAAGCGCACGGTGCGGCGGGGTCGGGGGCGGGCCGCGGCCGCGAGTGCCCGCGCCACCTCGACGACGAGGGCGCAGTTCACGCCGTTGTCGAGCGCCCCGGTGCCGAGGTCCCAGGAATCCAGGTGCGCGCCGAGGAGGACGATCTCGTCGGGAAGCGAGCCGCCCCGGATCTCCGCGACGACGTTGCGGGCCTGCCCCGGCCCGCCGACGCGATTGCGCAGGTCGAGCGAGATCCGCAGAGGCTTGCCGCTCTCGATCAGGCGCGAAAGACGCAGGCCGTCCTCCCGGGCCACCTGGGCGATCGGCAGCGGCGCGATCGTTCCCCACGTCGCCGTGTGGCGATAGAGGAGATCGCGCGGCCGCGTCGAGGTGAAGAGGATCGCCGCCGCGCCGCCGCTCGGCCGCGGCCCGGACCATCTCGGGGGACGCCTGGTATTCGGCGAACAGATCTTCGAAGGACCGCATCGGCTTCGAGCGGACGAGGGCGACGGCGCCCTTGAGCGAAGCGCCGAGCTTCTCGAAATCGGAGCGGCGCCCTTCGCCCGCGTCCACGAGCGCCGCCTCGAGCGGACCCGGAGTCGAGGGCGCGAGCGCGAACGAAACGACTCGGAGCGGGAAGCGGTTCGGCGAAACGAGGGAGGCTTCGGCCGACACGCCTTCCCATTGCGCCGGGATCGGATATTCCTCGAGCTCGACCGTATCGACGCCCGCGCGCCGAAACGCCTCGACCCCCCAAGCGAGCGCGCGCTCGTACGAAGTGCTCCCGGTGACGCGGCCCCCGATCTCGTCGGTGAGCACCCGCAAGTTGGCTTCCAGAGTGGATCGGGGCGAGAGCACCTCGGAGGTCAACGCCTCCGCGGGGCCCGCCGCGCGAGCGGCGACGACGGAAGCGAGGAGGGCCGCCAGAAAGAGGAGGGCCGGACGTCGCGACGCGGCGAGAAGGCTCATTCGGTGCTCTCCTTGTTTGCCGTCGGTCGAATTGTACGGGCAGCGCCGGCGCGACTCCGCCTGCTACACTGCCCGCATGTCGATCGAAGGCGGCATCCCGGGAAGACAGCAGCGCCTGGTCTGCCCCCGGTGCGGCAAAGTCTTCTTCGCGTGGCGGCCGGACACCGCGCCCGGCGCGAAGGTCAAGTGCTACTTCTGCAAGCAGGAGGTGGAAGACGAGGCGGCGAAGCGGAAGCCGCCCGATCCACCGGCCTCGACGCCGGCGCCGGGCTCTCCCACCCCCTCCTAGCGGAGTCCCGGGCCCCTACTTCGCCCACTTCGGCTTGCGCTTCTCGAGGAACGCCGAGAGCCCCTCCTTCGCTTCGTCCGAGGCGCGACGGTCGGCGATCGTCTCGACGGTCAGCGGCATCGCTTCTTCCGGGCGAGAGGCCGGCGACCCGTTCGATCAGCCGCTTGGCGACGCCGATCGCTTCGGGCCCCGAAGTCAGGAGGGAGTCGACCTTCTTCCGTCCGGCCGCTTCGAGCTCGCCCGGGGGCACGACCTGGTGGACGAGCCCGATGCGCCACGCCTCCCGCGCGTCGAAACGGTCCCCGGTCAGGAAGAGATCGCGCGCCTGGCGCGCCCCGATGGCGCGCAGAACGTACGGGGAGATGACCGAGGGGAGGATACCGAGCTTGACCTCCGCGAGCGAGAAGACCGTTCCCTCCGCCGCGATCGCGATGTCGGCCGCCGCGGCCAGTCCGACGCCGCCGCCGATGGCGTGCCCGTGGACCAGGGCGACGACCGGCTTCGCGCAGACGTCGATCGCCCGGAGCATCCGCGCCATTCGCTCCGCGTCGGCCTCGTTGTCGGCGCGCGAGTAGCTCCCCGCCTTCCGCATCCAGGCGACGTCGGCGCCGGCGCAGAAGGAGGGCCCCTCGCCCTGCAGGACGGACGACGCGCGCGCCGGGATCGTCCGAGACGCGCCGAAAGGCTTCGGTCAACTCGGCGATCAGCGCGTCGTCGAATGCGTTGCGCACCTCCGGGCGCGCGAGCGCGATCCGGACGACCGCGTCCTCGCGGCGGACGGAGACCCGGGACGGCGCGCCGCCGGAGGCGCTCATTCGGAGAGAATCGACAGGCGGCCGGAGAGATCGAGCGGCACCGCGATGTCGCCCCCCGGCGTTCTCACGAGCAGCTTGCCGGTCAGCTTCCCCTCGATCTCGCCTCCGGAACGCAGGGCGTCTCCGGCGGCCGCGAGCAGTTGTCCGTGCTCGATCTCGACGGGGAGCGTCAGCCGGCTCTCCTGCGCCGCCCGCAGGAGCGTTCCCGGCAAGCGGCCCGTTCCGACTTCCCGCCCTTCGGCGACGAGCGTGTACTCGGCCCCGCCGAGCTTGATCGGGAAGGAGAAGGGGTTTCGTCACCTTGACCAGGGCGCGCGCCTCGCTTTGAAGGAGCGAAAAGTGCGCCAGGTCGATCGACTCGAGCCGGAGGTACCGCTCGCCCGTCTCCCGCCCCGCCTCGACGGGGACCTCTTCCCACTTGAGCGAGCCGGACCAGTCGATCTCCTCGCGGCCTCCGATCCGCCCGCGCACGCGGTAGTCGAAGCCACCCGGGCGAAACCGGTTGACCCAGTCTTCCGGGACGTCGGCCCACCGGAGCGTCAGGAAGAGCCGCAGTTTCCCTTCGGACGTCTCGGTCTTGCCCGAGGCGGCCATCGCGGCCGCCGATCCGTTCAGCGAGATCGCGCCGCCGAAGTCCCCCCTCGGGCACCGTTCACCGGGCCGGTCACGACCGCGGTGAACGTATCGCCCGCCGTCGGACGGATCACGATCGCCGCGGATCGGCCGGGGCGTCGCCGCCAGCAGGAGGAGCAGGAGCGGCGTCATGGAGCGATGGTATCCGAAGCGCGGGACGCCGAGAACCTCACATCCGGAAGACTCCGAAACGGGTCTCTGGTGTCGGCGCGTTGTAGGAAGCGGAGAGGGCGAGCGCGAGCGCCGTGCGCGTCTCCGCGGGATCGAGGACCCCGTCGTCCCAGAGGCGGGCCGTCGAGTAGTAGGGGCTCCCCTCCTCCTCGTACTTCTCGCGCGTCGGCCTCTCGAAATCGGCGACCTCCTCGGTGGTCAGGGGCGGCTTTCCGCCCCGCTCGAGCTGCTCCTGCTTGACGGTGGACAGCACCGAAGCCGCCTGCTCCCCGCCCATCACCGAGATCCGCGCGTTCGGCCACATCCAGAGGAACCGGGGCCCGTAGGCGCGCCCGCACATCCCGTAGTTGCCCGCGCCGAAGGAGCCTCCGATGATGACCGTGAACTTGGGGACCGCGGCGTTGGCCACCGCGTGGACCATCTTGGCGCCGTCCTTGGCGATCCCCCGCTGCTCGTACTCCCGCCCGACCATGAACCCGGTGATGTTCTGGAGGAAGAGGAGCGGGATCTCGCGACGCGCGCACATCTGGATGAAGTGCGTCGCTTTCAGCGCCGACTCGGAGAAGAGGATCCCGTTGTTGGCGACGATCCCGACGAGGAATCCGGCGATCCGCCCGAACCCGCAGACCAGAGTCGTCCCGTAGCGCGCCTTGAACTCCTGGAAGCGGGAGCCGTCCGTCAGCCGCGCGATCACTTCCCGGACGTCGTAGGGCTCTCGCAGATCGCGCGGGACGATCCCGTAGATCTCGCGGGGGTCGTAGGCCGGGTCCTCCGGCTCCCGCCGGTCGGCGGGCAGCCTCTTCGCGTCGCCGCCGAGGTTCCCGACGAGGGAGCGCGCGATCTCGAGGGCGTGCGCGTCGTCCTCGGCGAGATGGTCGGCGACGCCCGAGATCCGCGTGTGGACGTCCGCCGCCGCCGAGCTCCTCCGCCGTGACCTCCTCGCCCGTCGCCGCTTTCACGAGCGGCGGCCCGGCCAGGAAGATCGTCCCCGTGCCCTTGACGATCACGGCTTCGTCCGACATGGCCGGAACGTACGCGCCCCCCGCCGTGCAGGAGCCCATCACGACGGCGATCTGGGGGATGCGCTCCGCCGACATGCGGGCCTGGTTGTAGAAGATGCGCCCGAAGTGCTCGCGGTCCGGGAAGACGTCCGCCTGGAGCGGCAGAAACGCGCCTCCGGAGTCGACGAGGTAGACGCACGGGAGGCGGTTGTCGCGCGCGACCTCCTGCGCCCGCAGGTGCTTCTTCACGGTGATCGGGAAGTAGGTGCCGCCCTTGACGGTGGCGTCGTTGGCGATGACCATGACCTCGCGCCCCGACACCCGGCCGATGCCGGTCACGAGGCCCGCGCCCGGCGCGTCCCCTTCGTACATGCCGTGCGCCGCGAGCGGCGAGAGCTCCAGGAACGCCGATCCGGGGTCGAGCAGCGCGTCCACACGGTCGCGCACGAACATCTTCTTCTGCTCCGCGTGGCGCTCGCGCCCGGTGCCGCCCCGGCGCGCCGCCGCGATCTCCTCCCGCAGTTTCGCGACCAGGCCCTCCATCGACTCCCGGCGAACGCGGAACTCCTCGGATGACGGATCGACGTGGGTCTCGAGCTTCTCCATCGGAGAGGGGCCTACCGGCGCGCCGCGCGAGGCCTCAGGCGCTCTGCGCCTTCGCGCCCGCCTCGCGCTGGATGTACTCGACGAGCGCATGCGTCGGCGTGCCCGGGCAGAAAGATCTCGCGCACGCCGAGGGCCTTCAAGTTCGCGATGTCCTTGTCGGGGATGATGCCGCCGGCGAGCACCAGGATGTCCTCCCCGCCCCGCTCCTTCAACTCGCGGAGGATCTCGGGAAAGAGGACGTTGTGGGCGCCCGAGAGGATCGAGAGGCCCACGACGTCCACGTCTTCCTGGACCGCCGCCACGGCGATCTGCGCGGGCGTCTGGCGCAGGCCCGAGTAGATGACCTCCATGCCGGCGTCGCGGAGGGCACGCGCGATCACTTTGGCGCCCCGGTCGTGCCCGTCGAGCCCGGGCTTGGCGATCAGGACCCGGATCGGCCTCGCCATCGGCGCGCAGTCTATCAATCTACGAGCGAGACGGGATCGGCGACGCGGATGCGCTGCCCCTTGGCCGCTCGGACTTCGAGCCCGACGGCGCCGCCGCGGACCTTGAGCAGACCCTCGACCATCGAGACGTCCCCGGTCGGCTTCTCGACTCCGGCCGTGACGGCCAGACATTCGCGGCTCGGCGTGACGACGTCGCAGAGCGCGTCGCCGATCCGGATCTGCCGGCCGACCCACTCGTCTTCCTCGAAGGCCCGGCCGCCGGTCAGGTCGATGATGAAGTTCGCCCGCAGAAACCGGGACTCGACCGACGCCCCGTACACCCGCTCGACGAAGCGCAGCGTCGGCCGCGAGATCAGGTGCAGCGCCCCCCGGCCCGGCTTCCCCTCGGCCACCCGGCGCAGGCGGACCGGCCGGCCCAGCCGGCGGGAAACGTCGGAGACCCACTCCGGATCCTGGAGCGAAAGCTCCCGTCCGTCCGGTAATTTGACGCGGGTCCAGGCCTCGAGATCCTCGACGACGAGGTCTTCCAGGAAACGGACCGAGTAGGAGAGAAGCAGCGGAGCCGCCCGCCACGTGAGCGTTTCTCCGCTCGATTCTTCGGCGAGCTCGAAGACGCGGTCGCCCACGGCCCCGTCCGCGCGCACCGCGACCTCGTTGGGCGTCTCCCCGCCGAGCGGCTCGACGGGGAACCGGCGCAACGAAGCGAGCTGGCCGACGACCTCCGCTAGCTCCATCGCTCCCGCCGAGATAGCGCTCGACGCCGGGCGCCCGCCAGCGCTCCGAACATCCTCAAGATAGGAGGATTGTAGACCGAATTTGGTAAGAAGCTCCAACGAATATTCCGAAATAAATTAGGCTCGGGGCCCCGAGGACCGGACGGCGAGCGCCTCGCCCGACCTCAGCTGCCCCCGGCCGCACCGAGCCTCTCCCACGCCCGGCGGCGGTGGGAGACGCGATCCTTCTCGCCGGGCGGCATCTCGGCGAAGGTCCGGTCGTCTCCTTCGGGAACGAAGAGCCGGTCCCAACCGAAGCCCCCGGCGCCCCGGGGCGCCGGCGCGATCGAACCCCTCGCCTCTCCCCGAGAGAGCCGCAGGGTCCCGCCGTCGAAGAAGGCCACGACGCAGATCGCCGTCGCGCGCCGGTCCGGGAAGGGATCGAGCATCCGCGCGATGCCCTCCAATCCGACCGTCTGCTCCATCCACTTGACGAGCGCCCCGGGGAATCCTCCCCACGCTTCGATCGCGAGGCCGGAGTCCTCGACGACGAGCGGGGCGCGCAACCGCTCGAAGGCGGCGCGCGCCTTCGCCTCGACGACTTCCGCCGGATCGAGCGCCTGCGGCTCCGGCAGTTCGAGCTCGCGCCGCTCGACCGCAAAGCCCATTCGCCGCGCCTCCTCCGCCTTCTCCGGGCGGCTCGTGACGAAGAGCCAGGGCAGGGACACGCGGCGATTCTGACACGCGACACGGCGGCTAGAATCCGCCGATGGCCTCGGGCGATCCTCGCTGCCCGCGCTGCGACGCGCCGCTGCCGGCCGACGCGCGCTTCTGTCCCGCCTGCGGATACGCGGCGACGCGTCTGACCGTCGGGGAAATCCTCGACGGCAAGTACCAGATCCTGGGCAAGCTCGCCGAGGGGGGGATGGGAGAGGTCTATCGGGCCCGCCACATTCACCTCGACGAGATCCGGGTGATCAAGGTGACCAAGCCCGATCCGTCGGGCGAAGGCGGCGAGGCGCGCCGGTTCCAGGAAGAGGCCCGTCTCGCCACCCACGTCCGCCACTCGAACGTCGCCGCGCTCTACGATTTCTCCCGGCTGCCGGACGGCTCCTTCTACATGGTGTGGGAGTTCATCGACGGCGTCACGCGTCGAGGAGTGGCTCGCGCGGCACGGGCCGATGCCGGCGGGCAAAGCCATCCACGTGGCCCGCCAGGTCCTCTCGGGTCTCTCCGAGATCCACGCGCAGGGGATCGTCCACCGCGACCTCTCGCCCGACAACGTGATGCTGCGCGAGGGGCCGGGCGGCCGGCTCGACGCCAAGATCATCGACCTCGGCATCGCGAAGCGGGTCGCTTCGGACTCGCTCGCCCGCACCGGCACGGGGCTCTTCCTGGGCAAGCTCAAGTACTGCTCGCCCGAGCAGGCCGGGCTCCTCGCGCGCGGCGAGACGCTCGACGGCCGGAGCGACCTCTATTCCTTCGGCGTCGTCCTCTACGAAATGCTCTCCGGGAAACCGCTCTTCGAGGCCGCGACCCCCGAGGCGTACCTCGGCATGCATCTCCACACTCCCGCTCCGCCCCTCGACACGTCGCGACTGCCGGAGGCCGTCGGCCGCGAGCTCGCCGCGATCGTGCGAAAGTCGCTCCAGAAGGGGCGGGACCGCCGCTTCCGGGACGCCGAGGAGTTCCGCCGCGCGCTCGAGGCGCTCGAGCCGGCCGCGGAGGAGGAGGCGGCGCCCGCGGAAGGACCGCGCGCGGACGGAAGCCCCGCGCGCGTCGCGATGGCCGTCGTCGCGGTCGTTCTCGCCGCCGGTGCGGCGGGCTACGCGCTCCTTCGACGCTCTCCGTCCCGGGGCTCGGAGGTCCCGGCGGCCGCCGCCCCGGCGACGCCCGCGGCACCGGCGTTCCGACCTCCCGAATCGCCGACTTCCCTCCCCGCGTCGAACGAGCCGCCTCGCGTCGTCGGAGACATCGAGCGCTCCCGCGCCGCGAGCCGGAGCGTCGCCGACCCGTCCGAAGCCGGGCCGCTCCGGACGCCGGCGGCGACCGGCGCCTCCGTCCCGCCGCCCCCCGCGCTTTCGCATGGCGAGGATGCCGCCGAGGGCGCGCCCGAGGTTCCGGTGCGGATGGACGAAGAGGGCGCCCGCCGCTTTCGTCGGTTCCTGAAGCGCTGGCAGGGCCTGCCCGCCGAGAAACAGTCGTCGGAGGCGCGTCTCGTCGCGCGGCTCGCCAACCGTTTCGTCGAGGCCTACCCGGACGACCCGCTCGCCGGGGAGCTCCGGCAGCGCCTGCCCGGCTCGCTCGCGGGAGAGGCCCGGCGCGAGCTCGACGCGGGCCGCCCGCGCGTCGCGCGGCGCTTCTACGACGCGTATCGGGAGCTCGACTTCGGGGCCCGGGACGGCGAGCTCGACCGGCTCTTCGCGGCGGCTCCCGGGCCGAAGAATCCCGACTGAGTCAGCGGATCCGGGCGCCGGTCGCCGATCGGTCGAGGGTCTCCTCGGGAGACGGCTCTCCGAGCACCTTGTACATGGGCACGGAGGTCGAAAGCCCCTTCAACGAGTAGTGCCCGAGGCGCGCCACGCGATACTTGTTGCGGACCGCTTCGTAGGTGGCGGGGCCGATGACGATGTCGCCGGCCGTCGCCACGAACTCCTCCATCCGCGCCGCCACGTTGACCGCGTTGCCGAGCACGGTGTAGTCGACGCGGCGCTCGGAGCCGATCTCGCCGACGATCGCCTCCCCCGTGTTGAGCGCGATTCGCACTTCGATGCGCGGCTCCCCCTTGGCGACGCGCTGGACGTTCCAGGCCTCGACCCCCTCGCGCACCTTGAGCGCCGCTTCGACCGCCCTCTCGGCGTGGTCCGGCTGGTCGATCGGCGCGCCGAAGAACGCCATCACCGCGTCGCCGATGAACTTGTCGACCGTGCCGTTCTGGGAAAAGATCGCGTCCGAGCAGAGGGTGAAGAAGCGGTTGAGGAGCGTCGCGAGCTCCTCCGCGGCCATCTTCTCGGACCAGGACGTGAACCCGACGAGGTCGGCGAACAGGATCGTGACAGTCTTCGTCCGCGCCATCTTGAAGGTGCCCGTGGCCTCGACGTCCGCGATGATCTCCTCGACGACCTGCGGCGAGTGATATCGCTCGAGACGACCGCGGATCCGCTTCTCGGCGGCGACGCGCTCGTGGAGACGCGCCCGCTCGATCGCCACGGCCGCGAAGTTGGCAAGCGCCGTCAGCAGATCGAGATCCTTCTCGGTGAACGTGCCCGACGTGGAGCGGCGAGTCCACGTGGATGACGCCGATGACCGAGTCCTGGAACCAGAGGGGCGCGCACATCGCCGAGCGGATCTGCTGCATGCGGATCGACATCCCGGCTCCGAAGCGCTCGTCCACCTGGGCGTCCGACGTCAGCACCGCCACCTTCTGACGCACGACCATGTCCACGATCGTTCGCGAGTAGGGGACGGACCCGTCGGAGGTGGCCCGATGCTGCGACCGGAACCGGGAGAGGCGGAGCTCCAACTGGCCCCCCTCCTCGAGCAGCAGGAAGCCCCGGTCCACCGGCAGGTATTCGAAGATCAGGTCCAGAACCTTCGCGAGCACGGTCTCGACGTCGTCGGCCGAGATGAGCGTCTTCGCCACCTGGACGAGGATCTCGAACACCTTGTTCTTGTAGGAGACGTCGAGGGACGGCGCGCTTGCGGACCTCGGTCGATTCCGGGACGGGAGCGGCGTCCTTCTCCAGCCCGAAGTCGAGGTTGAACTCGGAGATCGGCCGGATGCACGTGGACGTCGAATCGAGCGCCGCGGTTTCCGGAGCCGGCTCGGCGGGCTGTCGGAAGACGAGCCGGAACGTTCCGATCGTGACCTCGTCGCCGTCGGCGATCGGGCTCTCCGGGACGGGGCGCTCGTTGACGCGCACGCCGTTGGTCGACTGATTGTCGCGGAGGATCCAGACGCCGTTCTCCTTGCGCAGATAGGCGTGCCGTCGGGACACGGAGAAGTCGTTCAGAACGATGTCGTTGTCGGTCGCGCGACCGATCGTCGCCTGATCGCCCGTGAGGTGGAAGACTTGCGGCCGGCCATCCGCCTCGTAGAGAACCTCGAACATGGGCTGCAAAAAATTATAGAACGCGCCGGGTCTCGCGCCCGGTCTAGCTGCGCAGACGGAAGTCGATTCGCACCTGCTTGCGGGACACGATCGGCCCCGTCCGCCCGCGGGCGGGACGGTACCGCCACCGGGACACGGCCGCGGAGGCCGCCTCCGTGAGGCCGAACGGAAGACCGCGCACGACGTCCACCCGGAGGACTTTCCCGTCGGCGCCGATCGTCGCGTCGAGCACGACGGTCCCTTCCGCGCCGGCCCGGCGGGCGGTCTCGGGATAGGTCGGGTCGACTTTGGAGAGGAGCGCCGGCGGCTCGACCGGCTCCTCGAGCGGCGGCCCGGGCGGGGGCGGAGCGGACGGGGTCGCCGCCGGCTCCTCGGGCGGCGGCTCTTCGCCGGCCGGCAACGGGAGGGGCTGCGCGAGCTCGGTGACGGCCAGGTCCTTCAGCACCCGCTCTCGCACCGGCGCGACCGGCGGAACGGCGGGGTCCGGCGGAATGACGTCCACGCTCGCCGACTCGACGAACGCGAGCCCTCCGTCGGCGCCGCGAAGAGCGTAGTAGTCGCGATCGACCGCGTGGATCCGCACGGTCGAGCCTTTCTCGAGGCGCCCCGCCCGCGGAGCCATCGGGAAGGGAGCCAGGCGCAGCTCGGCGTCCTCGACGACCACGCCGGTGACGGGCGGGAAGGAGAAGACCGTGCCGGCGCGCCGCCTCCTCGCCTCCCGTTCGGAATCGCGCTCGAGCGCGTCGGCGGGGAGGTAGCCGGCCGCCCCTCGGGTCCGAACCTCGAGCCAGAGCCCCAGGTCCCGCTCGATCTCGAGGCGCGTGCCGGCCGGGAGGCGGAGGACGGTCGCCGATCCGGCGGAGGGCTCGCGTTTCAACTCCGCGAGCTCGACGGTGACGGTGGCCGGCGCCTTCGGCGCCGTCGCGGCCCCGGCGGGGACGGGGCGCGGCCGGAAGAGCGCCGCGAGCGCCGCGGTGCAGAGCACGAGCGCCGCGAGCGCGGCGCCCAGCACGAGGTGTCGCACGGAGCCGGACCGCGACCGCTTCGCGGCCCCTTCGCTCATGCGCCGCCCAGAAGCGTCAGGAGGAGCGCCTTCTGCGCGTGGAGCCGGTTCTCGGCCTGGTCGAAAACGGCGGAAGAGGGCCCGTCGATGACGGAGGCCTCGACCTCCTCGCCCCGGTGCGCCGGCAGGCAGTGGAGGAAGATCGCGTCGGGCGCGGCCATCTCGAAGACCGCGGCGCGTCACCCCGTAGCCCTGGAAGGCGCGGACGCGCGCGGCCGCCTCCTCCTCCTGCCCCATCGACGCCCAGACGTCCGTATAGACGGCGCGGGCCCCCGCGATGCCCTTCCTCGATGGACGTCGTGACGCGCACGGCGCCGCCCGTGGCGCGCGCCGCCGACTCGGCCCAGGCGACGACCTCGGGCTTCGGCTCGAAGCCCCGTCGGCGTCACGACCGTGACGCGCGCGCCGAGCTTCGCGCCCGTGACGAGAAGGCTGTGCGCCACGTTGTTGCCGTCTCCGACGTAGCAGAGCGGGAAGCCCTTCGCTCCGCCGAATCGCTCCTCGACCGTCTGGAAATCCGCGAGCGCCTGGCAGGGGTGGAGCAGATCGGAGAGCCCGTTGATGACGGGGACCGAGGCGTGTTCCGCGAGCCCGTCGACCGTCGCTTGCGCGAAGACGCGCGCCATGATCGCGTCGACGTAGCGCGAGAGCACCCGCGCGGTGTCGGAGATCGGCTCTCCGCGGCCGAGCTGCAGGTCGCGCGACGAGAGGAACATCCCGACCCCGCCCAGCTGGAACATCCCGGCTTCGAACGAGACGCGCGTGCGCGTCGAGGACTTCTCGAAGATCATCGCGAGCGTGCGGCCCGGGAGGGCCGTCCGATAACGCCCCGGCTCCCTCTTCACTTTCGCGGCGAGCGCGAGGATCCGCTCGATCTCCGCCGGGGCCCAGTCGTTCTCGTTGACGTAGTCGCGCTTCATGCCGTCTCCCGAATGCGTGTTCCGGTCCTGCCCTCGAGGGCTTCCCCGAGCGACTCGGCCCGCGTGATCAAGACTTCGCGCCCGCCCGCCGCGATGTAGCGGATCGCCGCGTCGATCTTCGGCCCCATGCTGCCGGGAGGGAATTGCCCTTCGGCGAGCAGCTGCTTCGCCGTCTCGACACGGATCTCCGCGAGCGGCTGCTCCGTCGGCTTTCCGAAGTCGCGCGACACGCGCTCGACACCCGTCAGCACGACGAAGAGGTCCGCCTGGAGGGCCGCCGCGAGCATCGCGGCCGAGTAGTCCTTGTCGATGACGGCTTCGACGCCGCGGAGCTCTCCCTCCTCCGTCACCACCACGGGGACGCCGCCTCCCCCGGCGGCGACGACGATGTGCCCGCGGTTGACGAGCGCCGCCGCCACCTCGACGCCGCGGATGGCGACCGGCTTGGGAGAGGCCACGACCTTGCGCCAGCCGCGGCCCGCGTCCTCGACCATCGCCCAGCCCGTCTCCTCCATCAACTGGACGGCCTTCGCCTCCGGGTAGAACGGGCCGATCGGCTTGGTCGGTTTGTCGAACGCCGGATCGGCCGCGTCCACCTGCACCTGGGTGATGAGCGTGATCGACTTCCTTCTGGAAGCCGGCCCGCGAGAGCTCGTTGGCGAAGGCGAGCTCGAGCAGGAACCCGATCGAGCCCTCCGTCTCCGCCACGCAGAAGTCGAGGGACTGGCGCGGCACCGTGTCGGCCGCCGCTTCCGCCTGGATCAGGACGTTGCCGACCTGCGGGCCGTTGCCGTGCACGACGACGAGCTCGTAGCCGCGCCCGAGGACGGGCAGGAGCTTGCGGACCGCCTCGCGGGCCCGCGCGAGCTGCTGGGCGGTCGTGCCCGAATCCTCGGGCCGCAGCAGAGCGTTCCCCCCGAAGGCCACGACGGCGAGCGGCCGGACGAAGGGGAAGAAGGGCGTCCGGTTGATCATCGCGGCGGCTACGCCGGGAGGTCTTCGCGCACCAGGGGCATCGCCATGCAGCGCGGGCCGCCGCGGGCGCGCGAGAGCTCGTGGGCCGCCAGGCGGATCGCGTACTTCTTCTTCTTCCGAAGCTGCAGCTCCGCCCGCCCGAGGAGGAGGTCCGCCTCGTCCACGACGGTGTAGCCGACCTTCGCGAGCTCGTCGGCCGTCCGCTCGTTCCGGTCGTAGATCAGGATCACGCCGGGCGCGATCGCGAAGGCGTTGGCCCCGTCGGTCCACTGCTCGCGCCGCTCGGCGATCGGGTCCGTCCCGCCGCAGCGGATCGGCTTCAAGTCGAGTTTCTGCGTTTTGAGCGCGGAGAGCAGGTCCTTCTCGGTCGTCCACGTGATCTCGCGCTTGGTCAGGTCGGCTTCGTAGACGTCCGCCTCCTCGGCCCCGTCGGGCAGGATCATCGGGCCGTAGACGAGACACTCGTCGCGCGAGACGACGGTGAAGACCGTGTCGAGGTGCATGTAGGAGCGCGCGGGCGGGATGGCCACGACGAAGATCCGCTTGATCGGGGAGCGCTGCGTCTTGAACGACTCGGCCAGCCTCTCGATCGTGGTCTTCTCGGTCCGCTCGGAGTAGCCGATCGCGAGGATGTCCTCGCGCAGGACGAGGATGTCGCCCCCTTCGAGGGTCGGGTCGCATGCGCGCGTAGGAGGAGGGGCGGCCGATAGTCGGCCGAGAACTCCTGGAACCAGAAGCGTCCTCCATCGGTCGTCTCGAAGCGCGGGTGGAACTGGAAGACGTAGCCGGAGAGGAGCGGCTCCCGCAGGCGCGCCGGCGTCGCCATCGAGCCGCGGATCGCGCGGTTGCCGACGACGACCAGCGGGTCGCGCTGGAAGAAGTAGTTGGGCACGGGCGCCAGGTAGTAGAGCTCGTCGGTCGACGAGGCGATCTCCTGCGCGGGCCGCTCGAGACCCGCGACGAGCGTCGAGGCGAGCGCCTCCGGCGGTCAGGTCCTGGAGGCGGTACTCCATGTCGGGGCCCCAGGAGAGCGCCCGCCCGAGGTCGCCCAGGATCGCCGCCCGCTGCTCCGGAACCGCGAGGACCTCTTCGAGCAGCTGCTGGACGTCGAGCACCTCGTCGGCGACGAAGCCCAGGACCTGCTGGAACCGGCGGTGCTCCTCTCGCGCGCGGCTGCCGTAGAGGATGTCGTCGAAGAGGAGCTCCTCCATCATCGAGGGGACCATGCGGTCGATCTCCGGGTCCCGGCAGGTGCACCAGGACGCTCTTCAGCTTGCCCGATCTCGGAGGTGACGTGGAGGCTCATGGAGGCGGCGAAAGGGCGGGATTCTATCAGAGGGAGATGGCCATCGGTCATCGGGCCGATCGAGTCATCGGGTCTCGAGGGGTCGAGTATCGGGGATCGGGATCGGGTCATCGCGCGCTCGGTGCAAATCGACTGATGATCGATCACCGACTCGATCGCGCCAAGGCCGTCGTCTCAGGCGGGCGGCAGCGCCGTGAGGTCGACCTTCGCGGCTTCGAGTTCCTCCTCCGCCCGCTCGGAGACGCCTTCCAGCCGGGCGCCGAACCGGTCGATCGCGCGCGAGGTCTGCTCGTACTGCTTCTGCGTGTTGGAGAGGTGCGCGCCGAGCTTCGCGAAGGGCTCCTCGATCCGGTCCCACAGACGCGCCAGCTCCGCGAGCTTCTCGCCGATCTGACGGGCGCTCTGCTGGAGCTCGAGGCCCTTCAGGCCCATCGCGACGGTCGAGAGATAGGCGAAGAGGAGGCGCGGCGAGACCGGGATGACGCGGCGTTCGAGAGCGTAGTCGGCGAGCGATTCCTCCTCGCCGTCTCCCGGCGATCTCGGCGTAGACCGCTTCGGCCGGCACGTACATCAGCGCGAAGTCGACGGTTCCAGCTTCGGGGCGGATGTATCGGGATCGGATCGCTTCGACGTGTACCCGCACATCGGCACGCGAACTCGCGCGCGGCGCGCCGCCGCTCCGGCTCCTCGGGCGCCTCGCGCGAGCGCCGGAAGTTCTCGAGCGGGAACTTGCTGTCCACCGGAACGATCCGCTCCCCGACGAAGATCGCGGCGTCCACAATCGCGTCGCCGAAGGAGTACTGCATCCGCCAGCATCGCCTGCGGCAGGACCTGAGCGAGCGCCTGCTCGAGGAAGGTCTCGCCCAGCGCGCCCCGCAGCTTCGGCGGCTTCAGGAGATCCTCGAGCCGGGTCACGTCGACCGCGAGCTTCTCGATCTTCTGCGAGGCCTCGAAGATCCGGCCCATCTTCTCGCCGACGTCCGAGAGCAGCCGGCCGGACTGGCCGAGATGATCCGAGAGGCTCCGCTGCCCTTCGGCGAGGCGGCGCTCGACCCCCTCCACCCGCTCGCCAACGGCGCGCCGCAGCTCGTCGAAGCGGCGGTCCACGGCCTCCGAGGCCTGCCGCGCCGCGGCGGTGTCGCCGATCAGGCGGTCGAAGCGAGCGGACGTCCGCCGAGCGTTCCAGAGGGACGCCGCGAAGAGCGCCACGACGGCCACGAGGGCCGCCGCCAGAGCCCAGTCCAGGCCCGACGAGGTCACGAACGCATTGTCGCCGCCGCAGCCGGACAGTTGATGTCCGAGCGCTGCTTTCTCCGGCGATCTGCGACAATAAGAGGGTGGAAATCGATCGTGCCGCGCAAGCCCAAGCCCGCGGAAGACCGGGAAGTCGACTACCTGATCTGCGGGAACTGCATGACCCCGAGCTACATCTTCGAGATGGAGGCGGGCGAGATCCGCGAGGCGCAGTGCCTCGTCTGCGGCAACGACGAGCCCGCGCAGTTCACCCGCGGCGAGGAAGCCGGCAGTGATCAGACCTGACCGGATGGAGCACCCGCTCGCCGACCGTTACGCGTCGGCGGAGATGTCCCGCATCTTCTCGCCGCAGTTCAAATTCGAGACCTGGAGACGCCTCTGGCTCTGGCTCGCCGAGGAAGAGCGCCGCCTCGGGCTGCCGATCCCGGAGGACGCCCTCGCGCAGATGCGCGAGCACCTGTCCGACATCGACTTCGACGCGGCCGCGCGCGAGGAGGAGCGCACGCGGCACGACGTCATGGCGCACGTGCGCGTCTTCGGCGCCGCCGCGCCCACTGCTCGGGGGATCCTGCACTGGGGCGCGACGTCGGCGTACGTCGCCGACAACACCGATCTCATTCAGATGCGGGACGCGCTCTCGCTCGTCGAGCGGCGGCTCGTCGGGGTGCTGCGGAGGCTCCGCGACTTCGCGCTCGCGCACCGGGACCTGCCCGCCCTGGCCTACACGCACTATCAGCCGGCCCAGCCCACGACCGTCGGCAAGACGGGCCGCCCTCTGGGCGTCGGACCTCCTGATGGACCTCGAGGCAATCCGGAGCGCGCGGTCGAACCTGCGCTTCCTCGGCGCCAAGGGGGCCACCGGCTCTCAGGCCTCCTTCCTCCACCTCTTCGATGGCGATTCGCGAAAGGTCGAGGAGCTCGACGCCGCGATCGCGCGACGCGCGGGCTTCGAGAAGCGCCAGATGGTCTCGGGCCAGACCTACTCGCGCAAGCAGGACGATTTCGTCGTGCGCGCTCTCGCGGGACTCGCCCAATCCGCCCACAAGATGGGCACGGACCTGCGCCTGCTCCAGCACGACGGAGAGCTCGAGGAGCCCTTCGAAGCCGAGCAGGTCGGCTCCTCCGCCATGCCCTACAAGCGCAACCCGATGCGCGCCGAGCGGATCTGCGCGCTCTCGCGCCACGTCATCGCCCTCTCGTTCGACACGGCGATGACGGCGGCGACGCAGTGGCTCGAGCGCAGCCTCGACGACTCGGCCAACAAGCGCATCGCCGTGCCCGAGGCCTTCCTCGGGGCGGACGCCGTGCTGGTCCTCCTCGAGAACGTCGTCGGCGGCCTCGTCGTCCACCCGGAAGTCTCGAAACGGCGTCTCGCCGGAGCAGCTCCCCTACCTCGCGACCGAGGACCTCCTCATGGAAGCGGTCCGGCGCGGAGGCGACCGGCAGGAGCTGCACGAGAAGCTCCGGGTGCACGCCCGCGCTTCGGCCGACCGCGCGGCGCGCGAGGGGGGAATGCCGGATCTCTTCGAGCGGCTCGCCGCCGATCCGGCGTTCGGCCTGCGGCGCGAAGAGATCGAAGCGGCGACCCTTCCCGAGAAGCTCGTCGGCCGCTGCCCCGAGCAGGTCGAGGAGTTCGTCCGGAAGGAGCTCGACCCGGCGCTCGCCGGCGTCGCGGAGATCGCGCGCGCGCCGGTCCGCGTTTGAGGCGGCGCCTCCTCCGGCTCCGGTCGCCCTCGCCCTCGCTCTGGCGGCCGCCGCCGGCTGCGCTTCGCGCCGGCCGCCGCCCGCCGGAGAGCGCCGCGCCGGCGCACGCGGCGCCCCCGCCGGCCTCGAGGGAAGGGGCCGCGCAGGAGGGCATGGCCTCCTGGTACGGCGGGAACGACGGCTTCGAGGGGAAGCCCACGGCCTCCGGCGAGATCTACGATTCCTCGCAGCTGACGGCGGCGCACCGCGAGCTGCCGCTCGGGACGATCGCGGACGTGACGAATCTCGAGAACGGCAAGAGCGTCCGCGTCCGCATCAACGATCGCGGTCCCTTCGCGAAAGGGCGCATCCTCGACCTGTCGCAGGAGGCGGCGCGCCGGCTCGACCTGATCGGCCCCGGCACCGGCCGCGTCCGCGTGACCGTCGTCTCGATGGGGCCCGAGCCCACGCCCGCCGCGCCCCGCGCGCCGTGGGTCGTGCAGGTCGGTTCCTTCGCCGACCCGGGACGCGCCGCCCGCCAGGCCGACCGCCTTCGCGCGGCCGGCCGCGAAGCGTCGCTCGAGCCGTACAACGGGCTCACGCGCGTCGAAGTCGGGCCCTTCGCCACGCGGGAGGATGCCCGGCGGGCACTCGACGAGCTCGAAGCCGCGGGCTTCGAAGGCATCGTCCGCCCGAAGTAGACTCCGTAACGGCTCGTTTCCGATCCCCGGAGGCACCCGATGAAACGTCTCGCCGTTCTCGCTTCCTTCGCGCTCGTCGTCTTCGCTGCCCCCGCGCCGCTCCCGGCCGCGGACGCGGTCCAGAAGATCGCCCTCGTCACGATCCCGGCCGAGCTCCAGCTCAAGGCGTCGCCCGACCGGGTCTGGAGCGTGCTGACGTCCCGCGAGGGCTTCGCGGCGTTGACCGGTATCGCGGTGACCGGCGACCTCGAGTCCTTCTCGCAGGTGGGCGAGCACGTGGCCGCGGAGATCGACGGCGACCCGGGGCGGCTCTTCGTCACCGGGTTCCAGGCGCCCCGCGAGTTGCGCGTCAACTTCGAGCCCGACTCGGGGCGCTACTTCTCGCAGCAGCGCGTCCGGTTGGCGTCGTGGAGCGGTGGCACGACGCTCTCGCTCGCCGATCGCTATACCGACGAGAAGTCCGGCGCCGACAAGCGCGTGAAGGCCGCAACGGACCGGCTTCTGGCCGGGACGCGCGCCTTCCAGAAGATGGTGGAGCGGCCCTAGCGCGGCGACGGCGAGAGCGGGAGGCGGCGGAACCCCGATTCGAAGTCGAGGAGCCACTGCTTGATCGGCAGGCCCGCGCCGTAGCCGGTCAGGCTCCCGTCGCGTCCGACGACGCGGTGGCACGGGATGACGAGCGACGATCGGGTTGGCGCCGTTGGCGGCGCCCGACGGCCCGGACCGCATCGGCGCGCCCGATCCGCCGGGCGACCTCGGAGTAACTCGTCCGCTCGCCGAAAGGGATCGCGGTCAAGCGCCCGCCACACGTCCTTCTGGAAGCCCGTTCCGTCGGGCGCGAGCGGGAGATCGAAGCGACGTTCGCTCGCCGTCGAAGTACTCGTTGACCTGGCGGATCGCGCCGGCGCAGCGGGGCTCGTCCCGCGGCGCGTTTCGATCGACCCGCTCCCGACCTTCGACGAACGCAGAGTCGCTTCAACGCGCCCCTCCTCGTCCACGGAGGCGACCATGTCGCCGAGCGGTGTCCCGAAACGACAGGCGTACATGACGACCTCTCCGAGTCTAAACTCTCCTGTTCCCGATGAACGTTGCACCCGACCGGCCCGCACTCCGGCCCCGTCCCGGCCGTCCTCTGTCGCGGGCTGAAGAAGTACTACGGCGACGTGCGCGCCGTGGACGGCCTCGACCTCGAGATCCGCTCCGGCGAGTGCTTCGGCCTGCTCGGCCCGAACGGCGCCGGCAAGACGACGACGATCGAGATCCTGGAGGGGCTGACGCGCCCGGACGCCGGGCGAGGTCTCGATCCTCGGGCGCCACTGGGGGACGCACGAGCGGGAGCTGCGCGCGCGCCTCGGCGTCTCGCTCCAGGAGACGCCGCTTCTCCGAGAAGCTCACGGTCTTCGAGACGCTCGACCTCTTCCGCTCCCTCTATCCGCGGGGCCGCGATCCGGAGCAGCTCCTCGCGGACCTCTCGCTCGAGGAGAAGCGGGACGCCCGCGATCGGCAAGCTCTCGGGCGGACAGCGGCAGCGGCTCGCCGTCGCGTGCGCCCTCGCGGGAGATCCCGGAGATCCTCTTCCTCGACGAGCCGACGACGGGGCTCGACCCGCAGAGCCGGCTCCAGCTCTGGGAGAAGTTCGAGGGCTTCCGCGCGGCCGGGCGCACGGTGCTCCTGACGACGCACTACATGGAAGAGGCCGAGCGGCTCTGCGACCGGGTCGCGGTCGTGGACCACGGCAGGATCATCGCGCAGGGCACGCCGGCCGAGCTCGTCGCGGGGCTCCAGGCGCCCGCACATCGTCGAGTTCGCCTCGGAGCCGGCGCTCGCGCCCGAGGACCTGAAGGCCCTGCCGGGGGTCCGCGACTGCCGGCGCCGGGACGACCGCTGGTTCGTCGGGCGTGGCCTCGCTCGTGGACGCCGTGCCGGCCCTCCTCTCGCGGCTCGAACGAGGCGGCGCGAAGCTCGCTCTCGCTCTCGACGCACCGCGCGACACTCGAGGACGTCTTCATCTCGCTGACCGGCCGGGAGCTTCGCGATGAGTAGGCGGCGCCCGCCGCTCTACGCGCTGACGCGGGCACGCGTGCTCGAGTTCATCCGCGAGCCGGAGGCGGTCTTCTGGGTCTTCGCCTTTCCGGTCATCATGGCGCTCGTCCTG
Source organism: uncultured Acidobacteriota bacterium (assembly GCA_963707935.1). Taxonomy (GTDB): domain Bacteria; phylum Acidobacteriota; class Thermoanaerobaculia; order UBA5066; family Gp7-AA6; genus DATBFU01. The sequence continues at coordinate 1,325,277 of CAVPRN010000005.1, forward strand.
GGCTTCGCGTTCCGCGACAAGGCGCCGGAGAAGCTCCCGATCGGCGTCGCCGGCGAGGCTCGGCCGGGCCGCTCTCGCGGCAGCGCCCCTCGCGCTCGCCGGCTCTCGACGCGATCCCGTTCGCGACCGTCGAGGAGGGGCTCCAGGCGCTGCGCACCGGGAAGATCGCCCTGCTCGTCGAGAACCGCGAGCCCCTCGTCTACCACTTCGATCCGACGCGGCCCGACGCGCGCCTCGCCCGCCTCGAGGTGGACGACGCGATCCAGCGCGCCGCCGGCCGGAGGGATCTCGTCCCGCATCCGCGAAGAGGAGATGCACGAGAAGGGGTCGCGGTACATCGACTTCCTGCTGCCCGGGATCCTCGGCCTGAACCTCATGGGCACGGGCATCTGGGGGATCGGCTTCGGGATCGTCAACGCGCGCCTGAAGAAGACGCTGAAGCTCCTGACCGCGACCCCGATGCGCAAGTCCGACTACCTGCTCGCGCAGATCCTCTCGCGCCTCTTCTTCCTCGCTCCTCGAGATCGCGGTGATCCTCGCTCTTCGGCGTCCTCGCCTTCCGGCGTCCCGATCCGCGGCTCGCTGCCGCTGCTGCCTCGCGGTCGCGCTCCTCGGCTCCCTCTCCTTCGCCGGGCTCGGGCTTCTCGTCGCGGCGCGGGCCCAGACGCTCGAGGGCGGCGAGCGGCCTGATGAACTTCGTCATGGTCCCGATGTGGCTCCTCTCCGGCGTCTTCTTCTCGGCGGAGCGCTTCCCGAAGGCGGCGCAGCCGTTCATCCGCGCCCTGCCGCTGACGGCGTTGAACGACGCGCTGCGCGCCGTGATGCTCGAGGGGAAGGGGCCCGGCGGCGATCGCGTCGGAGCTCCTGCTGCTCGCCGCCTGGGGGGTCGTCGAGCTTCGCGGTCGCCCTGAAGATCTTTCGCTGGCAGTAGGAGGACCCGACGTGCGCACGCTCGTCGTCACCCAGGCGGAGGTCCCGAAGCTCCTCCCCATGGCCGAGTGCATCGAGGTCATGGCCTCGACGATGGCGGCGCTCGCCCGCGGCGAGACGATCCTGCCCCTGCGTCAGATCCTCTGGCTCCCGGAGCGGATCGGCGCGCTCGGGCCTCATGCCCGGGGCGATCCTCTCCGAGCGGCGTCCTGGGCCTGAAGGCGATCACGCTCTTCCCCGGAAACGAAGGCACGCCGCTCGACACGCACCAGGGCGCGGTCCTCCTCTTCGAGGCGGAGCACGGGAGCCTGATCGCCGTCATCGACGCGACCTCCGTCACGGCGATCCGCACGGCCGCGGTCAGCGGATTCGCGACACGGCTCCTCGCGCGGGAGGACGCCGGCGACCTCGCGATCCTCGGGTCGGGCACGCAGGCGCGCACGCACCTCGAGGCCATGCGCGCCGTGCGGAAGATCCGCCGGGTCCGCGTCGCGAGCAAGAGCCTCGACCAACGCCCGGACCTTCGCGGAGCGGGAGTCGAAGCGCCAGGGGATCGCGATCGAGGCGGTCGCGACGACCGCGGCGAAGCGGTCGAGCGGCGCGGACCTCGTCTGCACGACGACCTCGGCGCGCGAGCCGATCCTCGAGGGGCCTGGCTCGCCCCGGGCACGCACGTCAACGCCGTCGGCTCGAGCATCCCGGCCGCGCGCGAGCTCGACACGGACGGCGGTCCGGCGCGCCCGCCTCTACGCGCGACCGGCGCGAGTCGCTCGTGAACGAGGCCGGGGACTTCCTGATCGCCGAGGAAGGAAGGGGCGATCGACGACGAGCCACATCGTCGGGGAGATCGGCGAGGTCGCGATCGGGAAGGTCCCCGGGCGCCGCTCCCGCGAGGAGATCACGCTCTTCAAGTCCCTCGGCCTCGCGGTCGAGGACGTCGCCTCCGCGCGGCACATCTACGAGAAGGCGAAGGCCGGCGGCGCCGGACGCTTTCTCGAGTTCGGAGGGAGCCGCCACGAAGCCGATTGAGCGCGCCGTCGCTCGACGGAGATCCGCGCCGCGCGCGAGCCGGCTCGCGGGGATCGCGCTGCGGACGCCCCTCGTCGCGGCCGACCTCGGACGGCGGCTCCGGCGCGAGGTCTGGCTGAAGCTCGAGAATCTCCAGCCGATCGGGTCCTTCAAGATCCGCGGGGCCGGGCAACGCGCTCGCGCTCGGCGCCGCCCGAAGCTCGCTCGCGCGCGGCGTCTACACGGCGAGCGCCGGCAACATGGCGCAGGGCGCTCGCGTGGAACGCGCGCCGCCTGGGCGTCCCCTGCACGGCGGTCGTGCCCGAGCACGCGCCGCAGGCCAAGCTCGACGCGATCGAGCGGCTCGGAGCCCGCGTCGTCAAGGTGCCCTTCGACCGCTGGTGGCGCGTCCTCGAGGAGCACCACTATCCCGGGGATCGACGGGCCTCTTCGTCCACCCGGTGAGCGACCCGGCGGTCATCGCGGGCAACGGCACGATCGGGCTCGAGATCCTCGAGGACCTGCCGGACGTCGAGACGCGTGCTCGTCCCGTACGGCGGCGGCGGGCTCTCCTGCGGAATCGCCGCCGCGGTCAAGGCGCGTCGCTCCGACGCGTCCGCGTCTTCGCCTGCGAGGTCGAGACCGCCGCGCCCCTCGCCGCGTCGCTCGCGGCCGGCGCGCCGCGCGAGATCGAGTACCGCGCCGAGCTTCGTCGACGGCATCGGGGGCAAGACCGTGCTCCCCGAGATGTGGCCGCTCGCGAGCTCGCTTCTCGACGGGTCGCTCGTCGTGACGCTGCCGGAGGTCGCGCGCCGCCGTGCGCCGGCTCGCGGTCACGCCACCGCGTGGTCGCCGAGGGCGCCGGCGCGGCCGGTCGCTCGCGGCCGCGCTGCGGCGCAGCGGAGCCGGCCCGACGGTCTGCGTCGTGTCGGGAGGGAACATCGATCCCGGGAAACTCGCGAAGATCCTGGAGGGGGGCATGCCGGGACGCGCCGAGTCAGCGGAAGCGCCAGCCGACGAGGAGCGACCACCGCGTTGAACGCCGAGATTCGGGAGCACCGTGCCGGCGTTCGAGTAGTGGAGCCAGCGCGCTCGACCATCCAGCCCGGCCGGGGCGAGGCGTCCCGCGGATTCCGACGCCCCCCTGCAGGAGGAAGTTGAACCGGCGATCGAGCTCCTCGATCTCGAGATTCGTCCAGCAGATCCCGACGCCGATGCCGACGTACGGCGCGACGCGGCCCGTCCCGAAGAAGTAGCGCGCCGAGAGCGGGACGAGCCCCGCGGCCCAGCCGTCGGGATGGAAGTAGCCGGCGAAGTGCGCCTCGACGAGCCACTCGAAACCGGCCGCCCAGGCGGAACGCCGCCTGCGGCTGGAGCATCGCGAGCGGCTCCTCCGTCCGGCCGCGATTGATCCGGACCGAATGCCCCGCTCCCGCGAAGAGATTCCATTCGGGACCCCCGCCGGAGAGCTCGAGGTCCTGCGCCGCGAGCGGCGCGGCGATCGAGAGCGCCGCCGCGAGGAGCGCGGGGCTCTCGAATCGCGGCCGGAGCCTCACCCCCCGCGCCGCCGTTCCTCGAGCTCGTCCACGGTCTTCGGCCAGTCCCCGCGAAGGAGTTGCGACAGCGCGCGGTCCGCGAGCAGGCGCCCTTCCGTCTGGCACGTGGCGCAGTAGTTGGCCTCGTTTTCGGCGTAGACGATCCGCTGCACCGGGGAGCCGCAGACGGGACAGGGCTTGCGGTACCGCCCGTGGACGGCCATCCCCTCGCGGAAGGCCGTGACTTTCTCGGGGAAGCGCTCGCTCGCCTGCGACACGAGCCGGTCCGTCCATTCGCCGAGGATCTCGCCGGCGGCCCGCCAGAGCCTTTCGATCTCCGGCTCGGTCAGGCGGCTCGTCCAGCGCGCCGGCGAGAGGCGGGCGCGGTGGAGGATCTCGTCGGAGTAGGCGTTGCCGATGCCGGAGAAGAGCCGGGGGTCGGTCAGCGCCCGCTTGAGCGTGTGGTTCTCCCGCGTGAGGGCGGACCGGAAGGCGGCGAGCTCCGACCCCGGGACCTCGAGCCCGCCGCGGTCGAACTCGGTAAGCCCGGACCTACGGACCACGTGCAGGGACGCGCGCCGTTTCGAGCCCGCCTCGGTCAGGACGAGCGACCCGTCTTCGAAGTCGAATGCGGCGAGCGCCGCCCGGCCGCCGACCCGGGCGCCCCTCCCCTTCCAGTGGAGGCGTCCGGCGATCATCAGGTGGAGGACGAGGAAGAGGTCCCCTTCGAGCCCGAAGACGAGGCGCTTGCCGATCCGGGAGAGGTCCGTCACGCGGCGCCCCTCGGTCTCTCGAATCGGCGGCTCGACCGAGCGCAGGAGAAACGGGCTTCCGAGCCGGACGCCCTCGAGCTTCCGGCCGACGACCCGCGGCTCGAGGGCCGAGAGGTACGCGGCGATGTCGGGCAGCTCGGGCATTCCGCCGCGGTCAGACGGTCTCGAGGTACCGATGGACCATGCTCACCGTCGCCGAGCCCTCGCCGACGGCGGCCGCGACGCGCTTGCCGGAGCCCGCCCGCACGTCGCCCGCGGCGAAGATCCCCGGCTCGGCGGCCGCTCGCGGGGCGCGCCCGGGCCGCGCGCTCCGCGAAGAACCGGCCCGGCGAGTTGCCTCCAAGACCGGCGGATCATAATCCGACGGGAAAGCGCCGCTTCGGCCGGCGCGTCGTAAGCTTCCGGCGTGTCCTCGGCGCTCGGTCTCCTCCGCCGCTATACGCGCTGGCTCCACACGATGTGGCCGGCCGGCACCGTCGAGAAGGGGCCGGAGGCGCGCCCGGACGGCACGACCGCCGTGCCGGGCGTGCGGATCGTCGGGGACTTGACCGGCGTGCCGCTCCTGAAGTTCGCCTCCGACACGGGCGCCCGAGCGGTCGACGCAATCCTGTCCGAGCCCGGCTTCGCGCGCGAGCGCCCGGCCGAGACCGACGAGGTCGACGTCGCGATCATCGGCGCCGGCGTCTCGGGTGTCGCCGCGGCGCTCCGGGCGCGCCGGCGTGGAGTTCGCTTTCGGATCTTCGAAGCCTCGGAGCCCTTCTCGACGGTGGCGAGCTTCCCGAAGGGCAAACCGATCTACACCTACCCGACGGGCATGACGCCGGAGGGCGACCTCCAGTTCGAGAGCGAGGTCCACCCGAAGGAGGAGCTGCTCGAAGGGATGGAACGGCGGATGCGCGAAGCCGATCTCCCGGTGACGCTCTCCCGGATCGAGCGCATCGAGCGGCGCGGCGACCGGCTCTGGCTGCACCACGCCCCGGGGCGAGACGGCGCGCGCCCGGTACCGACGCGGGCCCGTCGCGTCATCGTCGCCATCGGGCGCAGCGGCAGCCACCGGCGCCTCGGCGTGCCGGGCGAGGAGCGGCCCGACAAGGTCTTCCACCGCCTCTACGATCCGAAGGAGTTCGCGGGAGCGCGCGTCCTCGTCGTCGGCGGAGGGGATTCGGCGGCCGAGAGCCGCGATCGCCCTGGAGACCGCGGGCGCGCACGTCACGCTCTCCCACCGGGGCAACGAGCTCGCGCGGCCCAAGCCCGAGAACCTCCGGAAGCTGCGCGAGCTCGAGCGAGACCCGTCGGCCGAAGTCGAGATCGAGAGGCCGAGCTCCGAGTTCTCGGGGACGGCGTCGGGCGCGTTCTCGAAGTCGAAAAGGGGGGCCGGCGCGCGCGGGTCGCTCCGCCTCCTCCTCGGCGCCGAGGTCGTCGCGATCGAGGAGGCGCACGTGCGGCTGCGCGACGGCGCCGGCCGCGAGATCCGACTCGAGAACGACGTCGTCTTCTCGATGCTCGGCCGGGAGGCGCCGCTCGATTTCTTCCGGCGGTCGGGGATTCCGATCCGCGGAGAATGGAGGGCGGCGACCGCCGCGTCCTTCGCCGCCTTCCTCCTCTTCTGCGCGTTCCTCTACAACTGGAAGGGCAACGGCGCCGTCAACCAGTTCTTCCAGCAGCGCGGGCTCTTCCCCTACGGCATCGCCGCGGCCGCGCGTGACCCCTCGACGTTGCTCGGGACCGTGGCGATCACGCTGCGGGACCCCGGCTTCTACTACTCGCTCGCCTACTGTCTCTGCGTGCTCCTCTTCGGGATCGCGCGGATCCGCCGCCGCCGCACCCCGTACGTCACGCGGCAGACCTGGACGCTCGTCGCGGTCCAGTGGATCCCGCTCTTCCTCCTCCCCTACGTGCTCCTTCCCTACCTGGGCCACAACGGCGCGTTCGACGCCGGCTTCGGAAAGACGCTCGCCGACAACCTCTTCCCCGCCGCCGGCTCGGCGGCACGGCCGCGAGTACTGGCGGGCCTTCGGCTTCATCCTGGCCTGGCCCCTCTTCATCTGGAACGTCTTCTCGTGGAAGCCGATGGCCTGGTGGCTCGCCATCGCGTTCGTCCAGACGTTCGTCGTCATTCCGCTGATCGTCCGCAGGTGGGGGAAGGGCGCCTACTGCGGCTGGATCTGCTCGTGCGGCGCGCTCGCCGAGACGATGGGGGACGCGCACCGCGAGAAGATGCCGCACGGCCCGGTCTGGAATCGGGTGAACATGACCGGGCAGGCGATCCTCGCGGCCGCTCTCCTGCTCCTCGGGGCTCGCATCGTGTCCTGGACGGCGCCTTCGAGCGGGCCGGGCGCGCGGCGGGGCGGCTCTTCGACGGCCTGCTCTCGGGCTGGTCCGTCGCCGGCGTCGAGCTCAACTACTACCACGTCGTGGACATCTTCCTCGCCGGAATCGTCGGCGTCGGGACGTACTTCTGGTTCTCCGGGCGCGTCTGGTGCCGGTTCGCCTGCCCGCTCGCGGCGCTCATGAACATCTACGCGCGCTTCACGCGCTTCCGCATCTTCGCCGAAAAGTACAAGTGCATCTCCTGCAACGTGTGCACGTCGGTGTGCCACCAGGGGATCGACGTCATGAACTTCGCCAACAAGGGGCTCCCGATGGCGGACCCGCAGTGCGTCCGCTGCTCCGCCTGCGTGCAGGCCTGTCCGACCGGCGTCCTCTCGTTCGGCCGGTTCGGCGCGGAGGGGCTTCCGGTCTACGACCGCGTCGCGGCCTCGCCGGTGCGGATACGCGACGGGAGCGCCTGAGGCGAGAAGCGGACCGGAGGGCGCCGCCTAGTCAACGAGCTGGCGGCGAAACTCGGAGAGCGGTCCGTTCGTCTTGCGGAGCAGAAACTCGGAATGCCCGCGGACGATGTAGTCCGTCAGCGCGCCGATCATCTTGTATCCCATCCGCTCGTACAGCTTCCGCGCGCCGTGGTTGAAGGACGAGACGCAGATGAAGACGTTGGGCGACTCCTGGAAGATCCGCTTCTCCGCGAACTCGACGAGCCGGGTGCCGAGGCCGTGCCCGCGGAATTCGGGGGTGACGCAGACGGTCTGGATGTACCCGACGAAGGCGCCCTTCAGGTTCAGGATGACGAATCCCGCGAGCACCGAGCCCAGGCGCGCGATGTAGCGCTCCCGCGTCGCGTCGCGCATGCGCTCGAGCGATTCCGGATAGGTGCGGCCGAGGGAGAGCCAGGGCTCCGAGGAGGACATGAGTCGCGCGCACCACTGCGCCTCGGCTTCCGACTCGAGCGGTCGGATCGCGAGCGAGTCGAGGGAGACTTCGGCGGTCACCGCGTCGCGTATCTCTCCGGGAGATTGTAGCCCCTCGGGCTCCGAACGGGAACCGTCCCGCCGCGGGCGGTGTCCTCTCCCGGCATGAGCGACGAGACCCTCCGACGGCCCCGCGCCTCGCGCGACCCGCGCGTGTACCAGATCGGCGCGCTCGCGGCGCTCCTCGCTCTGGGGGCTCGCGGCGCTCCGTCTCGACGTCACTCCCGGCCGCGCGGCCCTGCTCCTCGCCGCCGCCCTCGGGTCCCAGTACCTCTGCACGACGGATCTGGCGATTGCCGGCGTTCGAGCCGAAGAGCGCGCTCGATCTCGGGGCTGTCGCTCTGCCTCCTGCTGCGCACGAACTCCGACGCGCTCGCGGTCGCGCGGCCGCCGCGGCCGCGATCTCGAGCAAGTTCCTGCTGCGCTGGAACGGGAAGCACGTCTTCAACCCGACGAACTTCGGGATCGTGGCGGCGATGCTCGCGACCGGGCGCGTCTGGGTCTCGCCGGCCCAGTGGGGGAACGCCGCTTTCTTCGGCTTCCTGCTCGCCTGCGCGGGCCTTCTCGTCGTCCACCGCGCGGCGCGCTCCGACGTGACCTTCGCCTTCCTCGCGACGTACCTCGCGCTCGTGTTCGGCCGCTCGGCCTGGCTGGGCGAGCCCCTCGCGATTCCCCTCCACCGGCTGCAGAGCGGCGCCCTCCTCCTCTTCTCGTTCTTCATGATCTCCGACCCGAAGACGACCCCCGACTCGCGGGCCGGCCGGATCCTCTTCGGCGGTCTCGTCGCCTCCGGCGCCGCGTGCGATCCAGTTCCGCCTCTTCCGCACGAACGGTCCGCTCTGGTCGCTCGCCCTCTTCTCGCTCTTCGTTCCGGTCATCGACCGGCTCCTGCCCGGAAAGCGCTACGCCTGGGCCGGGAACGCGGACGCCGTCCTGCGATTCGAGAAAGGAGACCCCGATGAGACGCCCCATCGCCCTCGCCCTCTTCTCCCTGCCGCTCTTCTTCGCGAGCCGGCCCGCCCTCCCGTTCTGCGGGTTCTACGTGGCCAAGGGGGACGCGAAACTCTTTAACAAGGCCTCGCAGGTCGTCCTCGTCCGCGACGGCGACCGGACAGTGCTGACGATGGCCAACGACTTCCGCGGCGACCCGAAGGAGTTCGCCGTCGTCGTGCCGGTGCCGACGTTCCTCGAGCGCGAGCAGATCCACGTCGGCGAGCGATCGCTCGTCGACCACCTGGACGCCTACTCGGCGCCGCGCCTGGTCGAGTACTTCGACCTGGATCCCTGCATGCGCATCGCCATGGAAATGAAGGCCCTCGCTTCCGACGTGGCGGCCCTGCCGGCCTCCGCTCCGTCCCGGCGCGACAAGAGCCTCGGCGTGACGATCGAGGCCCGCTACACCGTCGGCGAGTACGACATCCTGATCCTCTCGGCGAAGGAGTCGGACGGCCTCGAGACGTGGCTGCGCGAGAACGGCTACCGGATCCCCGAGGGCGCCTCGCGGGTGCTCGGCGGCTACCTCAAGCAGAAGATGCGCTTCTTCGTGGCGAAGGTGAACCTCGACGAGCAGGCGCGGCTCGGGTTCGCCTACCTGCGGCCGCTCCAGGTCGCCTACGAGTCGCCCAAGTTCATGCTTCCGATCCGCCTCGGCATGGTGAACGCGGACGGCCCGCAGGAGCTCTTCGTCTATGCGCTGACGCGCCGGGGCCGGGTCGAGACGACGAACTACCGGACGGTTCGGCTCCCTTCCGACCAGGACGTCCCCTCGTACGTAAAGGAAGACTTCGGCTCGTTCTACAAGGCGCTCTTCTCCGAGCAGGTCCGGCGCGAGCGCATGCGAGACGGTCTTCCTCGAATACGCCTGGGACATGGGCTGGTGCGATCCGTGCGCGGCCGATCCCGCTCTCGCGCGAGGAGCTGAAGGCGCTCGGCGTCTTCTGGCTGAACGAGCCGGCTGAGGCGAGCCGGTCCGGAGGCTCCAACGTCTTCGTCACGCGGCTGCACGTCCGCTACGACGAAGCGCACTTTCCGGAGGACCTCGTCTTCCAGGAGACGGCGGACCGGCAGAACTTCCAGGGGCGTTACGTCATCCGCCATCCCTTCACCGGCGAGATCGCGTGCGGCGCGGCCGACCGCTACCGCGAGGAGGTCCGGGGTCGGGAGGAGCAGGCGGCCCGCAACCTGGCCTCGCTCACCGGATGGCCGCTCGAGGCGATCCGCGTGAAGATGAAGCTGCCGGGTCCGTCCGATGGGAGGAAATGGTGGGAGCGGATCTGGGGCGGGCGGTAGACGCTACTTCAGTCGCTTCGGCGGTCGATGCGACAACCGCTTCCGCCGCCCGTGGCGCTCGAGGGCGAGACGGATGAGCTCGTCGAGCAGCTTCGGGAGCGGCAGCCCCGAAGCCTCCCAGAGCTTCGGGTACATGGAGATCGCCGTGAAGCCGGGGAGCGTGTTGAGCTCGTTGACGAGAACGCGATCGGTCCCCCGCTCGAGGAAGAAGTCGACCCGCGCCATGCCGGAGATTCCGGCGGCCCGGAAGGCATCGACGGCGAGCCGCCGCACCTCGGCGGCGATCGCATCCGGGATCGGCGCGGGGATGAGCAGCCTCGCCCGGTCCTCCACGTACTTGTCCTCGTAGTCGTAGAACTCGCGCCCCGGCACGACCTCCCCGACGACCGAGGCCTTCGGCTCGTCGTTGCCGAGCACGGCGCACTCGAGCTCCCGGGCGTCGATCGACTCCTCGACGAGAGCCCGTTCGTCGTAGCGCAGGGCGAGCTCGACGGCCGGGACGAGCGCCTTCCATTCCTTGACCTTGGTGACACCGACCGACGAGCCGCCCGCCGACGGTTTGACGAAGACGGGCGGGGAGAACCCCGCTTCCTCGACCGCCGCCCGCGCGCTCTCGAGATCGCGCCGCGAGAGGCAGAGCGCGCGCGGCGTCGGGATGCCGGCGTCGCGCAGGAGCGCCTTGAAGACCGCCTTGTCCATCCCGATCGCCGAGCCCGTGACCCCGGCCCCGACGTACGGGATCCCGAGCATCTCGAGGAATCCCTGCAGGACGCCGTCCTCGCCCGTCGTGCCGTGGATGATCGGGAAGACCACGTCGGCCCGGCCCGGCGCGATCTCGGCCGGAACGAGCGCCGACGACCGGCTCTTCGGCTCCGCCCGCCGGAATTTTCGAGGCAGGGCCCCCGAGCCGAGCCGCTTCGCCGACTCCGCCGCCGCGAGGAATCGGCCGTCCTCTCCGATCGCGACCGGCACGACCTCGTACTTGCGCGGGATCGAGCGCCCCGACGATCGTCGCGCGCGGAGATGCGCGAGACCTCCCGCTCGACCGAGCGGCCGCCGAAGAGCACGACGACGCGCCGACGCTTCACCAGCTCACCACGCGCACGTCCTCGACGGCCGCCGCTTGCCGCAGGCGCTCGAGAACCGCCGCCGGCGGCGGCGAATCGACGGCGATCACGGCCGCGGCCCGATCGCCGGAGCCGCGTGCGAGCGAGAAGTTCGCGATGTTGACCCCGCCTTCGCCGAGGATCGTGCCGACGCTCCCGACGACGCCCGGCACGTCGCGATTCTTGAGGAACACGACCGTCCCCTCCGGCCGGAACTCGAGCGGCAAGCTCGTCCACCGCCACGACGCGCGCGTCGTGTCCAGCGAAGAGCGTCGCCTCCGCGCCCACACGCCCGCCTTCCGAGTGGAGCGAGACGCGGATCGAGCGGACGTAGTTGCCGCGGCTCCTCGTGGCGCGTCTCCGAGACCGCCAGGCCCCGCTCCTGCGCGACGGAAGAGCGCGTTGACGAAGTTGACCGTCTCGGGCGAGCGCTCCGAGAGCGCGCCCTTCACCGCGGCCACGGCGACGGGGCGCAGCGAGATCCTCCGGAAGGCCCCACGTCTCGACGGCGAGCCTCGAGAGCCGCGTGCCCGAGAGCGCGGCGAGGAAGTGCGCCGTCCGTTCCGAGCCAGGCTCATCCAGGCCGCGGCGCCGGTCGGATCAGCCGGGCCCGCGAAACGGCAGATTGACGGCGGGCACGTAGGAAGCTCCGGACAGCGCCTCGAGGAGCGCCTCGACCGTCTGCAGCGCCACGCGCTCCTGCGCCTCGACCGTCGAAGCCCCGAGGTGCGGCGAGGCGACGACGTTCGGGAGCTTCAGCAGCGGATCGTCCGGCGCCGGCGGCTCCGGGTCGAAGACGTCGAGCGCGGCACCCGCGAGGTGCCCCGAAGTGAGCGCGTCGAGGAGGGCGGCGCGATCGACGAGGCTGCCGCGCGCCACGTTGACGAGGATCGCCCCCTTCTTCATGGCGGCGAACTCGGCCGCGGCCGAGCAGCGGCCTTCCCCTTCTCCGCCGCCGTGGCGTGGAGCGTGACGATGTCGGAGACGGCGAGGAGCTCCGGAAGCCCCACGAGCGACACCGCCATCTCGCGCGCCCGCTCGGCCGGCAGGTAGGGGTCGTGCCCGAGGAGCTTGGCTTCGAAGGCGCGGGCCCGCGCGGCGACGCGGGAGCCCACCTGCCCGAGCCCGACGATCCCGACCGTCTTGCCGGCGAGCTCCGACCCCATGAACTTCGTCTTCTCCCAGCGGCCCGCCGCCATCGAAGCCGCCGCGGCCGGCACGCGGCGCAGCAGCGCCGAGGAGCAGAGCGAACGTGTGCTCGACCGCCGACACGACGTTGGCGGTCGGGGCGTTCAAGACGAGCACGCCGCGCGCCGTCGCCGCGGGCACGTCCACGTTGTCCACCCCGACGCCCGCCCGCGCCACGACCTGGAGGCGCGGCGCGGCCGCGAGGAGCGCGGCATCCACTCTCGTCCCGCTGCGCACGAGGAGCGCGTCGGCGTCCGCGAGCGCTTTCTCGAGCAGTCCTCGCGCGAAGCGCTCGAGAGGTCCAGCGACCTCGTGGCCGCGCTCGGAGAGGAACGCCAGCCCCAACTCGGCGACCGGTTCCGCGACGACGATGCGACTCATGGGGTTGCTCTCTTCCAGGAGACGCGATCCTAGCAGCGGAGCCCGAGGTCCGCCGTCAGCGTCCCTTTCCGGTCCGCGCGTCGAGCCACGCCGGCAGCTGTCGCAAGTCGTCGAGGAGGGCGTCGCGGTCCACGGCGTCGAGCTCCTCTCGCGTCCGCGAGCCGGTCGGCACGAGGACCACCGCGCAGCCCGCGGCCCGCGCGAAATCCGAGTCCACTTCCATGTCCCCGACGACGAGCGTCGAAGCCGCGTCGCCGCCGGCCCGGCCGATCGCGTGGCGCAGCATCGCCGGGTCGGGCTTGGCCGGCGCGGACGCGCCCGGCCCCTCGATCGAGCGGAAGAAGCGCCCGACCCCCTTCGCCTCGAGGATCAGCCGCGAGAAGTCAGCCGGTTTGTTCGAGGCGACGGCGAGCGAAAGCCCGCGGCGCTCGAGCTCCTCGAGGACTTCGGACACGCCCGGCAGGAGCTCCGACTTCGCGACCGCGACCTCGGGGTAGCGCTCGCGGAAGAGCCGCACTCCCTCCGGCGCGAGGCGCGGGCCGACGCACTGTTCGACGAGCCGCTCGAGCCCGTGCCCGACCATCGCGCGGACCCGCGGGAGATCGGGAGCCGGGAGCCCGAGCCGCCCGAGCGCGTAGGAGAGGGCGTCCCCGATCGCGGCGTACCCGTCGATCAGCGTGCCGTCGAGGTCGAAGACGACGAGCTTCAACGGGCGGCGCGCCGGAGCCCCGCGACCCGAAGCACCGCCTCGAGGATCCCTTCGCGGTCTTCGAACCGGTAGGTCGGGAGATCGTCCGGCGACGGCGAGTCGGAGACGCGCGCCGCGGCCCCCGCGACGGGCACGCGCGGCACCCCCGATCGCGCGACCTCGATCTTCGGCACGGGAATCGACTTGTACCCTTCGACGAGGACGAGGTCGCAGGCGGTGAACTCGCGCTCGAGCAGGGCGCGGAAGTCCTCCTCGGGGCCGAAGCGGCGCGCGGTCGTGCGCCCCGGGGTCACGAAGGACGCGACGCGCGCGCCGGCTTCCGCGTGCCGCCGCGAGTCCTTGCCCGGCACGTCGTCCTCGGCGTCGCGCGAGGTGTGCTTGATGGTTCCGACGGAGAGGCCGCGGGCGATGAGCTGCGGCAGGAGGGCCGCGATCAGCGTCGTCTTGCCCGAGTCGTGGGAGCCGACGAAGGCGACGACGGCCGGCCGCCGCTCCGGGATAGAGGAGGAAAGGCTCGCGGCGCGCGCGGAACTCGCGGGCGCCCGCCGCGTGGCGGGCCGATCTCGGCCGAGAGATCGCTCCCCGCGTCGAGGGCTTCCCGAACGCGCGCCGACCCGGTCAGCAGGTCGATGGCCGGCCGCGAGTCGAACTCGTAGGGCTCGCGTGCGCCACCGGAATCGGCGAGGGTCGAGCCGCTTCGCCGTTTCGAGAATCGCGAGCCCCGTCTCGAAGGAAACGAAAGCGGCGCGGTCAGTCACGTGGAGCAGGGCCCCGCCGCAGGTCTGCCCCGGCGTGCTTGTCGAACATCGGGCGGAAGTGCGCTGGGACGAAGGAGACCCCGGGGAGCCGCCGCTCGTTCAGTGCGCCGGCGAAAGCGACCGCTCTCGAGCCACGGCGCCCCGAAGAGCTCGAACGGGCGCGTCGTGCCCCGCCCCTCCGACAGGTTCGTGCCTTCGAGCAGGCACATCCCGGGATAGACGAGCGCCGTCGCCGGCGACGGGATGTTCGGGGAGGGCGGGACCCACGGCAGCCCCGTCGCTTCGAACGCCGTCTCGCGGGCCCATCCGGCGACCGGCAGGACGGTCGAAGTCGATGCCGATCTCGCGCTCGGCGGCGAGCAGCCTCGCGAGCTCGCCCGCCGTCATGCCGTGCCGCACCGCGATCGGATGGAGACCGACGAAGGAGAGGAAATCGGGGTCCTGCGGCGCGCCTTCGACCGCTCCCGCCGATGGGGTTCGGGCGGTCGCACACGACGAACGAGACGCCGGCCTCCGCGCAGGCCTCCATCGCGAGGAGCATCGTCCAGACGAAGGTGTAGTAACGGGCCCCGACGTCCGCGACGTCGAAGATCAGGACCTCGAGGCCCGCGAGGTGCTCGCGGCTTCGGCCGCAGGCTCTCGAGCGCGTTGCCGTAGAGGGACACGACGGGAAGCCCCGTCGGCGCGTGGACCGCGTCGCCGACCGCCTCCATGTAGATCGCGCCGCCGTCCACACCGTGCTCCGGCCCGAAGAGCCGCACGAGCCGCGTCTCGCGCGACTCGGAGAGCGCTTTCCAGCCGGGCACGCCGCGCGAGGTGACGCCGGAGGGGTTCGTCAGGAGACCCACGCGCCTTGCCCGCGATGGGCGAGGGATCCGCGAGCAGGCCGTCGATGCCCGGCCGACGCGCCGCCGGCATCGCGGTCACGACCGGTCGAACCGCGGGGCGGATGCTCCGCCTTTTCGCCCCGTATCAGCGCGATCGCGTGGGGAACGAGCGCGAGGATCGCGCGCGAGGCAGTCGGCCGCGCCCTTGGGCGAGCCGGGCAGCGCGACGATCGAGCGACTTCTTGCGCACGCCCGGCGACCTGCCGCGAGAGGTACGCGGCCGAGAAGCCGCGCGAGGTCTCGAAGCGCATCTTCTCCGCGAGCCCCGGGACCTCGAACTCGATCGCCTCCCGCACGCCCTCCGGCGTCCGGTCGCGCGGCGCCACGCCGGTGCCCTCCGGTCAGGAGGATCAGGTCGGCCTCGCCGGCGTCGGCGCGCACGCGGATGGCGCGGGCCACCTGCTTCGGCTCGTCGGGGAGCACCTCGCGCGAGACGACGCGATGCTCGAGCCCCGACTTGCGAAGGGTCTCCTCGCAGGCCGGTCCCCCCTCGTCCTCGCGCGCGCCCGAGGAGACGCCGTCGGAGACGGTGAGGATGGCCACGCGGATCGCCATGCTCCTAATATAGATCGCCTCCGAGACGATCCCCCCGCCGGGCCGCGCCGCTAGCGCCGATACGGCTCCCGAGCGCCCGCCGGTCTTCTCGAGCAGCAGGATCTCCCGGATCTCGATCGAGCGGTCGAGCGCCTTGGCCATGTCGTAGAGCGCGAGGCAGGCGCCGGCCACCGCGGTCAGGGCTTCCATCTCGACGCCGGTGCGCGCGTTGGTCGAGGCGGTCGCGGTGACGACCGCCTCCCTCCGCGGACGAGTCGAGCTCGCAGTCCACCGCGACCGAGTCGAGGGCGATCGGATGGGCGAGCGGCACGATCTCCGACGTCCTCTTGGCGGCGAGGATTCCGGCCAGCCGCGCCACGGCGAGCGCGTCCCCCTTCGAGAGGCGGCCCTGCGCGAGGGCCGCGAAGGCCGCCGCGTTGAAACGGACCCGCCCCCGCGCCACCGCCCGCCGCGCGGTCGCCGCCTTTCCGCCCACGTCCACCATGCGCGCGCGGCCCGCGGGCGTCGAGGTGGAGCTGGATGCCGCGCAGGGGCCGCGTCGGCCGCGGTCGGCGCGGCCTCCTCGGGCGCTTGCGCTTCTCGTCGCTCTCGCTCACGCGCGCTCCCGGAGCGTCGCGTACTCCTGGAGGGTGTTGACGTTCAGGAAGGAGTTGCCCGAGGGGTCGAACGGCCGCCACTCCGACTCGGCGAGCATCTCCGCCCCGACGCCCCGGGCGAGCTCGTGCAGGGAGAGCTCTCCCCGGGCGATGCGGCGATCGAGCTCGGGAAGCGCCGCGCGGCTCCACACCGCCGCCAGGGGCTGGAGGAACGCCCGTGCGCCTCCGGGACGAGTGCCGGCGCCTCCGTCGCGATGCCCCGGCGCGCGATCTCGATCAGGACCGCCTCGGAGACCGCGGGCAGGTCCACGGCGAGGACGAAGACACGGTCGGTCGCCTCGGAGAGCGCGCGCCGCAGGCCCTGCGCGGCGGCCGATTCCTCGGTCCCGTCGAGGAGGAGGCGGGCCCCTCCGTAGGAATAGGCGGGCGGACGCTTGCACACGATCCAGACGTCGCGAGAACAGCCGCGCGAGCCGCGCCGGCCTGGAATTCCGCGAGCGTGCCGGCGCCCGTAGGGAAGCGCTCCCTTGTCGCTCCCCATCCGGCGCGACGCACCGCCCGCGAGGACCGCGGCCGGCATCGGAATCGGCATGGGAGGGCCGATGCTAGCACCGGCCCTCCGCCTCCGAGGCCTTCCCGTCAATTCCCGCCGCCGCCCAGGATGATCGGCAGCCCCGACTTGGGGTTGCCCACGACGACGATCTTCGCGTTGGTGCTCGTCGCGAGCTTCTCGGTCGCCTCGATCCCCTTCCACTCGAGGAGCTGCGGCGAGATGCCCTGCGCGACGATCCGCTGGAAGTCGGCGATCCCCTGCGCCTCGATCCGCTTGCGCTCCGCTTCCTGCTGCTCCTTCTGCAGCACGAACTTCATCTGCTCCGCCTCCTGCTCGCGCTTCAACTTCTCCTGGATCGCGTTGGCCACGACCGGCGGCAGGCCGATCTTCCGGAGGAGGACCGCCTCGGCGATGATGCCGCGACCCTGACGTCATCCTCTGGAAGAGCTGAAAGGTCTCGCGGGCGATCTGCTCGCGCTCGGCGCTGTAGAGCGCCTTGGCCTCGTAGGCGGCCGTGACCTCCCGGATCGCGGATCGGATCTGCGGCACAACGACGATCTCCGCGTAGTTGCGGCCGACGGTCTTGTAGATCTCGGCGGCCTTCGCCGGATCGAGGCGGTAGAGGAGCGATCCCTCGAGGTCCATCATCAGCCCTTCCTTGGAGGGGACCTCCGCCGTCTCCTTCAGCTCCTGGGTCTGGATCGACATCTTGACGACGCGGGTGAACGGGAAAGACGAGGCGAACGCCCGGCGGAAGGACGTTCGGCGAGACGCTGCCGAAGAAGTCCTTGACGCCCGACGTGCCCGGCGGGCACGACCTTGATGGGACCTCCCATCAGCAGCAGGACGAGGATGCCGACGACGATGGCGACCCGGCGGAAGGACCGGACCGACCCGCCGCCGCCCGACGGCAGGACCTCGAACGGTTTGGGAGACATTGGATCCTCCTTGTTTGAGGGGGAAGTCTAGACCGACGCGGGTGCTGGTCTTGGCTGCGTCATGACGATCCTCATGCACGACGGCGTGCGAAGTCTCCCGAGCGGAAGCGACGAGGAGGAGGCGCGCACGGCGGGAGCCGGAGCGCAGCGAGGAAATCAGGCGTTCGGTCGAGGCCCTTTGGCCGAGCCGAACGCCGGTGCAAACGGCGGGCGCCGTTCGTCGGAAGCGTGAGAATCGGATAGCGGAAGCCCGCCGGTTGCAGATTCCGGAGCAAGCTCCGGCGACGATGTCAGACGAGCTTGAGCAGGTGCCCGAGCTTGTTCTTCTTCGCTTCCAGGTACTTGCGCGAGCGCTCGGTCGGCCCCACTTCCAGTGGAACGCGCTCGACGATCTCGAGCCCGTAGCCGTCGATCGCGACGTACTTGGAGGGGTTGTTCGTCATGAGACGCATCTTCTTGACGCCGAGGTCCCGCAGGATCTGGCAGCCCGACGCCGTAGTTGCGGATGTCGGGCGGAAAGCCCAGCTTCTCGTTGGCGGAGACCGTGTCGTGCCCCTCGTCCTGCAGCTCGTACGCCTTCAGCTTGTTCGACGAGGCCGATGCCGCGCCCCTCCTGGAGGAGGTAGAGAAAGACGCCCTTGCCGGCCTCCCGGATCTTCTCCATCGCGAGCTCGAGCTGCGCGCCGCAGTCGCATCGGGTCGAGCCGAAGACGTCGCCCGTCAGGCATTGCGAGTGGACGCGGACGAGGACCGGCTCCTCCTCGCGGATCTCGCCCATCACGAGTGCGACGTGCTCCTCGTGCGTGACTTCGCTCTTGTACGCGATGAGGCGGAAGTCACCGAAGACCGTCGGCAGGTGCGGCGAGGCGATGCGTTGGACGAGCCGCTCGTGGCGCATCCGATGGCGGATCAGGTCCGCGACCGTGACCATCTTGAGGCCGAGCCGCCGGCAGAACTCCGCGAGGTCCGGCACGCGCGCCATCGTGCCGTCCTCGTTCATGATCTCGCAGAGGACTGCGGCGGGTGTGAGCTCCGCGATCCGGCAGAGATCGACGGACGCTTCGGTCTGTCCCGCGCGTTTCAAGACGCCTCCCGCCTGCGCCCGCAGCGGGAACATGTGCCCCGGCCGGAGCAGGTCCGACGGCCGGGTCTTCGGGTCGATCGCCGTCGCGACCGTCGCCGCGCGGTCCGCCGCCGAAATGCCGGTCGTCGTCCGGCCGCGCGCCTCGATCGACACGGTGAACGCCGTGCCGAAGTTCGAGGTGTTCTGCTCGACCATCGGCGGCAGCCCGAGCTCGTCGCATCGCTCTTCGGTCAGCGCGAGACAGATGAGGCCCGCGCCCTTCCCGCGCCATGAAGTTGATGGCCTGCGGCGTCACCCTCTCCGCCGCGATCACGAGGTCCCCCTCGTTCTCCCGGTCTTCGTCGTCCACGACGACGATGAACTTGCCGGCCCGCAGATCCTCGACCGCCTCGTCGATCGAGGAGAAGCGGAAGGCGTCGCGATCGCTCACGACGCCATTTTCTCACGTCGGAAAAGCCGCTCCACCGGGCCTTCAAGAAGTGGGCCGGAGTCACGCCGCTCGCGTTTCGGCGGCGAGCGCACGATTCTCTCGCGAGAGAACCGGGCTAGAATCGCCGGCACTGGACCTGCGCGGCAGCGGCCTTTCCGGCTTCGCGGCGGCCCTCGCGGCCGTCTCCCTCGCGGCCTGCTCCGGAACGCCCCCACCCGCGCCGACGGCCTCCGAACCGGCTCCCGACTCTTCCCGCGTCTCCTGGCTCTGCGCGGTCTCGCCGCAGGCCGTTTCCCTTCAGACGCTCGGAATCCCGGCCGACAGCCGGCCGATCGATCTCGCGCTGACCCCCGAGAAGGTCACGATCCTCCTCAGCCCCGCGCGGCTCGTGACCTTCTCGCGAAGCGGCCCGGGAACCGTCGACATGATCGCCGGCGGGGAAACCGGCTCCTGGAGTGCGATCGATCGGGACCCGACGGACGGGTCGCTCTGGGTGGCGTCGAACGATGTCGTCTCCCTGCTCCAGATCGCGGAATCAGGCGAACGTCGCGTCGTCGCCGGACCGCACGTTTCCGGGCGGGGAGGATTCCAGCAGATCCGGATCACGCGCGAGGTGATCTACGCGACCCCGACCGGCGCGGACAGCGCCGTCTGGCGGCTGTCGCGGACGGGCAAGCTGCTCGGCCAGGACTTCGCGCAGGAACGCGAGGGAGGGCCCGCGGACGTCGTGGAACCGCTCCGAAGAAACCTCCGGCTGGCGCGCGACCTCGACGGAAACGTCGCGGCCTTCGAACTCCGGACCGGCCAGCTCTTCCGCGCTCCGGACGGCGGCGCCTGGTCCCCGCTGCCCGACCGTTTTCCCGCGCGGTCGCCGTCGTCCTCGCGCTCCCTGCGCGGCGAGGAAGTGGGGACTCCATCCGAGAGCTGGTATTTCACGGATCAGATTCTCGGGTTCTTCTTCCTTCCGGAAGGGCCGGCCCTGCTCGGCTCTGGCGTGGCGAGCCTGCGCGCTCGCGGAAGCGTTCTCTTTCGGATCCGCGACGGAAGAATCGAAACCGCCACGGAGGACTGCGCCCGGGCTCCCCTCGCCCTAGTCGCCTCCGACGCTCGCGGGTTTGTCGCCGTCTCCACCGGGCTCGTTCAGACGCTGACGACCGGAGAGCGGCGGTTCCTGCCGGGTCAGGTCCTCCTCGGGAGATTCCCGGCCCGGCATTAGCGTCGCTCCAGCTCCCGCAACGCGAGTCGGCTGGCTCGTTAATCGCGGGTGCCCCGACGCCGCGAAGCTTTGGTTGCGAGCCTAACGATCAGCCCGGCAAGATCTAATCCGACGGCGTAAGTCAGTTCGCTCGCGGCGCGAGGAGTCTCCCGAAGTAACCGAGGGAGGAGCCTCGCGCCGCGGGAGCGAGCGAGGAGGGAGAGATCAGGCGAGCGGTCGAGGCCCTTTGGCCGAGCCGCCCGCCGGTGCGCCCGCAGGGCGCAGATCCCTCCCGACGAGCGAGCGACGGCTAATACACCGCCGGCTCTTCGTACGTCGCGAAGACCTTCCGCATCACGTCGGAGATCTCTCCCACGGTGGCGTAGGTCTTCACGGCGTCGACGAGCGGCGGCATGACGTTCTTGCCGTCGGCGCAGGCCTGCTCGAGGGCGCGCAGAGCGGACGTCACGGCCTTCCCGTCGCGCGAGCGCCTCAGCTCGGCGAGCGCCTTCTTCTGCCCCTCCTCAACGGACTCGTCGATGTAGAGGATCTCGAGCGGCTGCTCGTCCGTCTCGACGAACTCGTTGACGCCGACGACGATCTTCTCCTTCGTGTCGACCGCCCGCTGGTAGGCGTAGGCCGCGTCCATGATCTCGCGCTGCGGGAAGCCCGCCTCGATCGCCTCGACCATGCCTCCCAGCGCGTCGATCCGCCGGAAATAGTCGAAGCAGCCCCGCTCCATCTTCGTCGTCAGGTCCTCGACGAAGTAAGAACCGCCGAGCGGATCGATCGTGTTCGCGACTCCGGACTCGTGCGCGATCACCTGCTGGGTCCGGAGCGCGAGCTTGACGGCGAAGTCGCTCGGCAGCGCGAGCGTTTCGTCGAGCGAGTTGGTGTGGAGCGAGTTGGTTCCGCCGAGCACCCCGGCCAGAGCCTGTAACGCCGTTCGCACGACGTTGTTGTACGGCTGTTGCGCCGTCAGCGAGCAACCCGCCGTCTGAGTGTGGAAACGGCACATCCAGGAGCGCGGGTCCTTCGCCCCGAACCGCTCCTTCATCGTCTTGCGCCCACACGCGGCGGGCCGCCCGGAACTTGGCGATCTCCTCGAAGAAGTCGTTGTGCGAGTTGAAGAAGAAGGAGAGGCGCGGGGCGAACTCGTCGACCGGGAGCCCCGCTTCGATCCCGTACTGGACGTACTCGACGCCGTCGCGGAGCGTGAAGGCGAGCTCCTGCAGCGCCGTCGAGCCCGCCTCCCGGATGTGGTAGCCGGAGATCGAGATCGTGTTCCACTTCGGGACGTGCTTCGCGCAGAAGGAGAACTGGTCGGTCACCAGGCGCATCGAGGGCCGGGGCGGGAAGATGTACTCCTTCTGAGCGATGTACTCCTTCAGGATGTCGTTCTGGAGCGTGCCGCCGACCTGCGCCCAGGGGGTGCCGTGCTTCTCGGCCACGGCCAGGTACATCGCGAGCGCGATCGGCGCGGTCGAGTTGATCGTCATCGACGTCGTGACGCGGCCGAGGTCGATGCCGTCGAAGAGGACCTCCATGTCGCGCGAGCGAGTCGATCGCGACGCCGCACTTGCCGACTTCGCCCCGGGCCATCTCGTGGTCGGAGTCGTAGCCGTAGAGGGTCGGCAGATGAAAGGCGGTCGAGAGGCCGGTCTGGCCATGATCGAGGAGGTAGTGGAAGCGCTCGTTGGTCTGCTTCGCCGTGCCGTAGCCGGCGAACTGGCGCATCGTCCAGAGCTTGCCGCGGTAGCCCGTCGCCTGGACGCCGCGGGTGAACGGGTACTCGCCGGGCCAGCCCAGGTCGCGCTCCGGGTCGAAGCCCGAGATCGTGTCCGGCCCCACGAGCGGCTCGACCGGGGCCCCCGAGACCGTCGTCCAGTCCTTCTTCCAGGCGGGAACTTTCGCGAAACCATTCTCCGAAGCTTCCCGCCAGCGCTTGCGTCCGGCGGCCACGGCCTCGGGAACCAGCGGATCTTTCTCGCTCATGAGACGGTAATGATACGCCGGCCGGGGCGGGGCGCCTCCCACCGCGGGATATGATGCCGCGCGTCCGAGACGGCCGGGAGGTGCGCGTGAAGGCAGACCCCGACATCCTCAGGGTCCTGCAGGAGGTCCTCTCCGCGGAGCTAACCGCGATCAACCAGTACTTCATCCACGCCCGAATGCTCCGCAACTGGCGCTACATGCGCCTCGCGGAGCACACCGAGAAAGAGTCGATCGGCGAGATGAAGCACGCGCAGGAGGCGATCGACCGCATCCTCTACTTCGACAGCGTCCCCAACATGCAGAAGTACATGAAGATCAACGTCGGCAAGACCGTGCCCGACATGATGAAAGTCGACCTCGACCTCGAGCACGACGCCGTCAAGCGGTTGAACCACGGCATCGCCCTCGCGACGGAGAAAGGGGACAACGGAACGCGCGCGCTCCTCGAGCGGATCCTCGTCTCCGAAGAGGAGCACATCGACTGGCTGGAGGCCCAGATCCAGCAGATCAAGGACATGGGCGCCGAGAACTACCTGGCGCAGCAGATCGAGGGCTGACGCTTCAGTTCCGGACGCGCTCCCACACGACGCGGAAAGTCTTCCCGTCGGAAAGCGTCAGCCGATCCCCTTCGAGCGCGGCCGGCCTCCGCTGATCGGTCCCGGCGTAGCCCGGCCGCAGGCTCGACTCCACGTGGTGCGTGACGACGCGCGCCGTCTCGTCCACCGTGTAGGTGCCGAAGTAGGCGACATAGCCGAGGTACGCCTCGCGCGCCTCCTCGGGTGTCGGGGACGTGTCCTGTCCGCTCGCGAACTTCGGCCGGGGCATCTTCGCGATCTGGACGGACATGCGCCCGTCGGCGCCATAGGCGATGTCGCCGACCGGCGAGGAGCCGTATCGCAGCTCCCAGTCCCGGGAGGGATCGTCTCGGTTCTCGATCGAAACGAGGCGCCATCGGCCGAGGATCTGGTCGGCGAGCTTCGGGGAGGCGGGCGGAGGCGCGACCCCGGCGCCGGAAAAACCGAGGAGCGCGAGGAGCGAGGCGATTCTCCAATTCATTTCGGAACTCCTTCGCGCGGAGCATAGCGGGACGGCCCGGCCCTCGTATAATCGCGGCAGAACCCGATGCCCGATCTCAATCGCGACCAGAGAATCGCGCTCTATCGGTACATGCGGACGACGCGCCTGACCGAAGAGAAGCTGGTCCATCTCTACCGCCAGGGCAAGATCGTCGGCGGCCTCTACCGGTGCCTCGGCCAGGAGGCGACGGCGGTCGGGAGCGCTTTCGCGCTCTCGAAGGGAGACGTCCTCGGCCCCCTCATCCGAAATCTCGGGTCCGTCCTCGTCATGGGGTTCTCGACTCGCGACGTCTTCGCGCAGCACATGGGCAAGGCGAGCGCGCCCTCGGGCGGCAAGGACGGCAACCTGCACATGGGGCGGCCCGAGCAGGGCGTCGTCTCGGCGATCTCGATGCTGGGCGCGCTGATCCCGGTCATGGCCGGCATCGCGCTCGCCGCCCGCATGCAGCGAAGATCGCTCGTCGCGATGACCTACATCGGCGACGGCGGCACTTCGACCGGACCCTTCCACGAGGGGATGAATCTCGCCGGCGTGCAGAGGCTGCCCGCTCGTCGTCGTCGCGGAGAACAACGGCTGGGCCTACTCGACCCCGCTGCGCAAGCAGACGGCGGCGCGGAGCCTCGCCGACCGGGCGACGGCCTACGGCGTCCCCGCCGAGTCCGTGGACGGCAACGACGTGCTCGCGGTGCTCGCCGCCTGCCGGCGCGCCGTCGAGCGCGCGCGGGCCGGAGACGGCCCGACGCTCGTCGAAGCGGTCACGTACCGCATGAAGGGGCACGCGGAGCACGACAACCAGGAGTACGTCCCGAAGCAGGAGCTCGAGGCCTGGATCCGGCGCGACCCGATCGAGGCCTACGCGCGGGCGCTCCAGGAGTCGGGGCTCGCGACGCGGGAGGAGCTCGCGGCGATCGACCGCGAGGTGTCCGCCGGCGTCGAGCGGGACGCCGACCTCGCCGACCGCGACCCGTACCCGCCGCCCGAGCGCGCGCTCGAGGGCGTCTACGCCGCGGCGCGCTCCACGCCGCTCGAAGTCGCGGCGGTCCGGGGGCGCGCGTGACCGCCTCCCCCGCGGCCGCGTCCCGCCCTTCCACGACCTACGTCGAGGCGATCCGGGAAGGGATCCTCGAGGAGATGGAGCGGGACGAGCGCGTCTTCGTGCTCGGCGAGGACATCGGAGTCTACGGCGGCGCGTTCAAGGTGACCGAGGGCCTGCTCGCGCGGTTCGGCGAGGAGCGCGTCGTGGACACGCCGCTCTCGGAGACCGGCGATCGTCGGCGCCGCCGTCGGCGCCGCCATGATGGGGATGCGGCCCATCGCGGAGATGCAGTTCGCGGACTTCTTCTCCTGCGCGTTCGACATGATCACGAACTTCGCCGCGAAGTCGCGCTACCGCACGGGGGTCGCGGTCCCGCTCGTCGTGCGCGGTCCCTCGGGCGGGGGCGTGCACGGCGGCCCGTTCCACTCCCAGAACCCCGAGGCCTACTTCGCGCACACGCCGGGCCTGAAGATCGTCCAGCCCGCCACGGCGGCCGACGCCAAGGGGCTCATCAAGGCCGCGATCCGCGACGACGACCCGGTGCTCTTCTTCGAGCACAAGTTTCTCTACCGCCGCGTGCGCGACGTGCTGCCCGAGGGGGACCACGTCGTTCCGATCGGGAAGGCCGCGGTGCGCCGCCGCGGGCCGCGACCTCACGATCCTGACCTACGGCGCGATGGTGTGGACAGCGCTCGACGCCGCCGCGACGCTCGAGTCGGAGGGGATCGACGCCGAGATCGTGGACCTGCGCACGCTCTTCCCCCTCGACGAGGACGACGATCCTCGAATCGGTCGGCCGGACGAGTCGCGCGATCGTGGTCCACGAGGCGACGCGCACGGGCGGCATCGGCGCCGAGGTCGCCGCGGTCCTCGCGGAGCGCTGCTTCGAGAGCCTCGACGCGCCGGTCGTGCGGGTCACCGCGCCCGACACGCCGGTTCCCTTCTCCCCGCCGCTCGAGGAGCACTTCCTGCCCAACGCCGAGAAGATCTGTCGCGCGGCCCGCGCTCTGGCAGGATATTGAGAGAGTCCGGCTGACCCGTACGCCGGCCCTGCCTCGACCGGGCAGGCCGCCACTCTGCCTTGTGCGGGTACCCCGTTCGGCGCGATTCCCTCCAAACGGCTTGCGGTATGCTCCGAGGTGCCCGGGACGACTCCCGAGCCGGAAAGTTTCGACGGGAGAACCCATGCGATCCAGCCCGTCACAGCTTTCTCCAGCGTGGGAACGGCCGCGCTCCGGATCGGGGCAGTCACACGAGCTCGGGCGTTCTCGGAGCTCGCTTCAAGGATAGGTGGAGGAAGAAACCGATGGCACATCTCATTCGCGTGTCACGGATCGCATTGGCGGCAGCCTGGCTGGCGGCTCTTCCCCTTCCGGCCGCCGAAGTCCAACTGGCGGCCGTGCAGTTCCCCGAACGTTCCAGCGTCAAGCTCCCGATGGTCCCGACGGCGCGTGTCCACCCCGCGCAAGCCAAGGCTTCGGTCAAGGTCCGCGAAGGGCAAGCCAGCATCGAGATCGAGTACGAGCGACTGGCGCCCGCCCTCATGTTCGGCGGCGACGTCACGTCCTACGTACTCTGGGCCGTCGCCCGGGACGGCACAACTGAGAACTTGGGTGAGCTGACGGCGCGCAATCCAAGCGGGAGCGGCGAGTTTCGGAGCGGCCAGAAAGAGTTTGCCCTGTTGGTCACCGCCGAGCCTTTCCCGCTCGTGTTGAGGCCGTCCGATCTCGTCGTGTTCACCTCGGCCGCGCCCTCCGCGAAGAAGTACCGGAGCACCCCGGTCCTGCTCTCGGACTCCGTGTCCGGAATCCGGCACGCGAACGAGAACGTCGGCGGGATGACTTACCAGGGCTCCGAACCGATCGTGCTCGCCCAAGCGCAGTCGGTCCTGACGCAGGCCAAACAGATGGGGGCGGACAAGTACAACGCGAACGCGCTCCGCGAGGCCGAGACCTCGCTCGCGCAGTCCAGCAATTCCTTCCGGGCCGGCCGGGAGAAGGTCGGCATCGACTACGCGCAGCGGAGTCTCGCGCTCTCGAGCTCCGCCATTCGCGACACGCAGAAGAGGCTCGCCGAGCAAGCGGCGGCCGACGCGGCCGCCCAGCGCGCGGCGCAAATGCGCACGCTGGAGGAGCAGAGGACGTCGGCGGAACAGCAGGCCGCCGCGGCCCACCAGCAGGCTCTGGTCGCCCGCGAACAGGCGGTCACCGCCCGCGAGCAGGCCGCCGCGGCTCAGGAGCAGCTTTCCCGCTCCCAGCAGGACCTGGCCGAGGCGCAACGGCAGGCGGCCGGCGCCCAGCAGCAGATGACGACGCTGCAGCAGGATGCCGAGCGCGCGCAGCAGGAGGCGGCCGCGGCGCAGGAACGGGCGACGGCTGCCGGGTTGTCGGCGGAGGCGGCGGAAGCCGCGCGCCGGGAAGCCGAAGAGTCGCGGAGCAAGGCCGAGACGCTCGCCGCCCAGGCCGAGGCCGCCAGGCTCGAGGCACAGCGGACGGGTGCGGCTGCCGCGGAGGCGGCGGCGACCCTCGAAACGCAGAAGCGACAGCTCGAGGAGGAGAATCAGCGCCTGGTCCGCGAGCGGGAGGATCTGCAGCTGCGGCTCACCACAGCACTCTCCGACGTGGCTCAGATCACCAGGTCCGCCCGGGGGATTGTGGTCAATCTTCCGGACATTCTCTTCGACACCAACAAGGCAACGCTCAAGCCGAACGCACAGGTCGCCCTCGGCAAGCTCTCCGGTATTGTTTCCGTCTTTCCGGCGATCAACCTCCGAGTCGAAGGGCACACCGACTCGACAGGCACCGACGCAATCAATGACCGGCTTTCGCGCGACCGCGCGAATTCCGTGATGGCGTTTCTCCAGACGCAGGGGGTGGCCGCAAGCCGAATGGCGGCGGCGGGTTACGGCTCGCGAATCCCCGTGGCCGACAACGGCACGCCGCAAGGACGCGCCCAGAACCGCCGAGTCGAGATCATTCTGGCCCAGGGGGAGATCCAGGGAGCGGGCGACTGAGGCTCCGCTCGGCGTCGGTCACCTTGCGCGATCGGCGTCCGGCGGGAGACGACCACTCCGTGGGTGAGCCCTAGGACGATCCGATGCGATTCGAGGGCAAGGTCAACATCCAGGCTCCCCGCGCGAAGGTTTGGGACTATCTGACGGACGCCGAGAAGGTCTCGCGGGCCGCGCCCGGTCTCGAGAAGCTCGAGGTCGTCGAGCCGGGCAAGAAGTTCCGGGTCACCACCGCCATCGGACTCGGCACGATCAAGGCGCGCTTCGTCTCGGACGTCGAGTGGACGAGCCTCGATCCCCCGAACAAGGCCGGGATGAAG
Source organism: uncultured Acidobacteriota bacterium (assembly GCA_963707935.1). Lineage (GTDB taxonomy): Bacteria > Acidobacteriota > Thermoanaerobaculia > UBA5066 > Gp7-AA6 > DATBFU01. Next base: position 1,352,935 of record CAVPRN010000005.1, read on the forward strand.
GCCCACGGCATGGCGCCCGGGAGCGCGGTGGACGCGACCAGCGGAATGGAGCTCTCCGACGGCCCGGGCGGCTCGACCGACCTCGCCTGGTCGGCCGACGTGACGATCTCGGGCACGATCGTGAGCCTCGCCGCGCGCCTGATGGGAGGCGTGACCCGGAAGCTCACCGCCGCCTTCTTCGACTCGGTCCGAAAGGACATCGAGAAAGAGAAGTGAAGTTCGGGCCGGTCCCGCTCGGCGGAGCCGAGGGACGGATCCTCGGCCACAACGTCGCGGGACGGGACGGCCGCCGGGTCCTGAGAAAGGGTCGGCCGCTCTCCGCCGCCGATCTCGACACCTTGCGCTCCCTCGGCCGCTCGACCGTCTACGTCGCGCTTCCGGAGCCCGGGGACGTCCCCGAGAACGAAGCCGCCTCGCGCGTGGCTGCCGCGGCCGCCGGACGAGGGCTCGAGGCGAGCCCGGCCGCCGCGGGCCGCGCGAACGTTCTCGCGCGAGAGCGCGGGGTCCTGCGGCTCGACCGCGAGCGCCTGACCTCGTGGAATCTCTCGGAGGGCGTGACGATCGCGACCCTGCCCCCCGGCGCGGCGGTCGGTGGCCGCCAGCTCGCGGCCACCGTCAAGATCGTGCCCTACGCGGTGCCCGAAGAGACGCTCGCGCGGATCGAGGAGGACGCCGCCGAGAGCGGGCCGCTCCTCGGCCTCGACCCGCTCCCGCCGCGGCGCGTGGCGCTCCTCCTCTCCGGCTCCTCGTCGGCGGCGGAGCGCGTCCGGAGGGACTTCGAGGGGCCCCTCTCCGCGCGGGTCGAGGCGCTCGGTTCGCGGATCGAACGGGTCGAGTTCGTCCCCCTCGAAGACGAGTCGGGCGAGGAGGCCCTCGCCCGGGCGATCGCGGAGGAGATCCGGCGCGGCGCCGGCCTCGTGCTTCTCGCCGGCGAGACGGCGATCGTGGACCGGCAGGACATCGCCCCCCGGGCGATCGAGCGCGCCGGGGGAACCGTCGAGGCCTTCGGCGCTCCGGTCGATCCGGGGAACCTCCTGCTCCTCGCCTACGTCGGAGCGGTCCCGGTCGTGGGGGCTCCGGGCTGCGCGCGCAGCCGCAAGTCGAACGTCGTGGACGAACTCCTTCCGCGCCTCCTCGCGGGCGAGCGCGTCGGGCGCCGGGACCTCGCCGCTTTCGGCGCCGGCGGACTGCTCGAAGACTTCCCGGAGCGGCCGATGCCGCGCCACGCGCGGCCTCCCGCGTCCGCGCCCGACGCGCCCGACGATTGACATGCCGCGCGCGCGAGCGAATAGAATGCCGCCTCTGCTCGCGCGGCGTCCCGAAGGGAGGGGCCCCATGAAGGTTCCCGTCTCCGTCACCGTCAACGGCGTCCGCCGATCCCACGACGTCGAGCCGCGCCTCCTGCTCGTCCACTACCTCCGCGAGACGCTCGACCTGACGGGAACCAACGTCGGCTGCGACACGAGCCAGTGCGGCTCTTGCACGGTGCTCCTCGACGGCCGGGCCGTCAAGTCCTGCACGCTGCTCGCGGTCCAGGCCGAGGGCCGGAAGGTGACGACGATCGAGGGCCTCGCCGGAAACGGCAAGCTCCACCCGCTGCAGGAGGCGTTCTGGGAGAAGCACGGCCTGCAGTGCGGCTTCTGCACCCCCGGCATGATCCTGACGGCCTGCGAGATCCTGCGCAGCGCCACCCGAAACCGACCGAGGCCGAGATCCGCCACGGGCTCGAGGGCAACCTCTGCCGCTGCACCGGCTACCAGAACATCGTGGCCGCCGTGAAGGAAGCCGCGGGCCGCATGGCCAAGGCGTAGGAGGACGCGACATGGCGTCGCGCATCTTCGGCTCGGGCATCAAGCGGCGCGAGGACCCGCGCCTCCTCACCGGCCAGGCCAAGTACACCGACGACTTCACGCTGCCCCGCATGGCGCACATGGCCGTCGTGCGCTCGCCCTACGCGCACGCCCGGATCAAGGCGATCCGCACGCAGAAGGCGGCCGGGATGCCGGGAGTGCTCGGCGTCTTCACCGGCCAGGACATGAAGGACGCCGGCTTCGGGCCGATCCCCTGCGCGTGGGTCGTGCCCGGCTCGAACACCAAGACGCCCGCCCTACCCGCCGATCGCGATCGACACCGTGCGCTACGTCGGCAACGCCGTGGCGATCGTGGTCGCCGTCGGACCGCTACGCCGCGCGCGACGCCGCCGACGCGGTCGAGGTGGACTACGAGCCGCTGCCCGTGGTCGTCGACCCGTGGAAGGCGGCGCAGAAGGGCGCGCCGCAGATCCACGCCGACGTCCCGGACAACGTCTGCTTCCACTGGAACGTCTCGGGCGGCGACGTCGAGGCGGCCTTCCGCTCCGCCGACGTCGTCGTGAAGGAGCGGATCGTCAACCAGCGCCTGATCCCGAACGCGATGGAGCCGCGGGCGGCGCTCGCGCAGTGGACCGCTTCGACCGGACGAGCTGACGCTCTGGGTCACCTCCCAGAACCCGCACATCGCGCGCTTCCTGCTCTCGCTCGACACGGGCACCCCGGAGCACAAGATCCGCGTCATCGCGCCGGAGGTCGGGCGGCGGCTTCGGCAGCAAGATCCCGCACTACCCCGAGGACTCGATGGTCGTCTTCGCGGCGAAGACGCTCGGCCGTCCCGGTCAAGTGGACGGAGACGCGCAGCGAGAACTACCGCGCGACGATCCACGGCCGCGACCACGTCCAGGACGTCGAGATGGCGGCGAAGAAGGACGGCACGATCCTCGGCCTGCGGGCGACGGTCTGGGCGAGCCTCGGCGGATACCTCTCGACCGCCTCGACCGGCATCCCGACGATCCTGCACGGCCTGATGCTCTCGGGCGCCTACACGGATCCCCGCGATCCGCGAGGACGTCTACGGCATGTTCACCAACACGACGCCGATCGACGCCTACCGCGGCGCCGGCCGGCCCGAGGCCACGTTCATCGTCGAGCGGCTCGTGGACCTCGCTCGCGCGCAAGCTCGGCATGGATCCCGTCGACGTGCGCCGGAAGAACTTCATTCCCGCCCTTCACCGACGGCTACCCGGTCGCGACCGGACTCACCTACGACTCGGGCAACTACGTCGGGCGCCCTCGACAAGGCGCTGAAGATGCTCGACTACCCGGCGCTGCGCGCGGAAGCAGGACGAGCTGCGCGAAGAAGGGGCGAGTATCTGGGCATCGGCTTCTGCACCTACGCCGAGATCTGCGGCCTCGGCCCGTCCCAGGTCGCGGGCGCCGTGGGCTTCGGCGGCGGGCTCTGGGAGAGCGCGATCGTCCGCTTCCACCCGTCGGGAAAGGTGCCGTCATGGTCGGGATCTCCCCGCACGGCCAGGGGGAGGAGACGACGTTCGCCCAGATCGTGGCGAGCGAGCTCGGCGTGTCCGTGGACGACGTCGAGGTGGTCCACGGCGACACGGAGCGCACGCCCATGGGCTGGGGCAGCTACGGCAGCCGCTCGACGGCGGTCGGCAGCGGCGCGCTCATCGGCGCCACTCACGAAGATCCGGGAGAAGGCGAAGATCGTGACGGCGCACCTGCTCGAAGCGGCGGTCGAGGACATCGACTACGCCGACGGGAAGTTCTTCGTGAAGGGGTCGCCCGACAAGTTCAAGACGATCCAGGACGTGGCGCTGATGGCCAACGTGGCCTGGAACTATCCGAAGGGGCTCGAGCCGGGCCTCGAGGCCTCGGCCTTCTTCGACCCGCCGAACTTCGTCTACCCCTTCGGCTCCCACATCGCGGTCGTCCGGGTGGACGCGGAGACGGGCGAGATCCGCCTCGAGCGCTACGTCGCCGTGGACGACTGCGGCAAGGTCATCAACCCGATGATCGTCGAGGGGCAGGTCCACGGCGGCGTCGTGCAGGGGATCGGCCAGGCGCTCTGGGAAGGCGCCGTGTACGACGACGAACGGGCAGCTCCTGACCGGCTCGATGATGGACTACGCGATCCCGAAGGCGGAGGGCCTTCCCGAACCTCGAGCTCGCAATGACCGAGACGCCGACCAACGTCAACCCGCTCGGCGTCAAGGGCATCGGCGAGACCGGCACGATCGCCTCGACGGTCGCCGTCTACAACGCGGTGATGGACGCGCTCGCGCCGCTCGGCGTCGAAGAAGATCGACATGCCGCTCACCCCCGAGCGGGTCTGGCGCGCGATCCGCCAGGCGAAGAGGAGCGTAGCGCGATGTACCCGGCGAGCTTCGACTACTTCCGCCCGAAGACGCTCGCCGAGGCCGCCGCGCTCCTGCGCAAGCACAAGGGACTCGAAGATGCTCGCCGGCGGCCACAGCCTGCTTCCGGCGATGAAGCTGCGCCTCTCCTCGCCCCGCGCCCTCGTGGACCTCGTCGGGGTCAAGGGGCTCTCGGGAATCAAGGCCAGCGGAAAGTCGCTCTGCAGATCGGCGCGATGACGATGCACGCCGACGTCGCCGCCTCGAGCCTCGTCGAGAAGGTCTGCCCGATCCTCGCCGAAGCGGCCGCGCAGATCGGCGACCTCCAGGTGCGCAACCGCGGCACGATCGGCGGCTCGCTCGCGCACGCCGACCCGGCGGCCGACTACCCGACGGTGCTCGCTCGCGCTCGAGCGCCACGATCGTCGCGACGGGGGCCGAAGGGCGCAGCGGAAGATCGCCGGCGAGAAGTTCTTCACGGACCTCTTCACGACCGCGCTGAAGCCCGGCGAGATCCTGACCTCGGTCCTCGTGCCCGGCTACGGCAAGGGGACGGGCGGGGCGTACCTCAAGCACCGCCACCCGGCCTCGAGCTACGCGGTCGTCGGCGTCGCGGCGATCGTCGAGCTCGACGGCGGCCGCTGCCGCGGCGTCCGCCTCGCGGTCGGCGGAGTCACGCCGACCCCCGTGCGCTGCGCCGCCGCCGAGGCGGCGCTCGACCGGGCAGAAGCCCGACGCCGGGCGCGATCGAGGCCGCGGCCGAAGCGCGTGGCCGACGCGATCTCCGATCCGACTGTCCGACCCGTACGCCTCCGGCGAGTTCCGGACGCACCTCGCGACGGTGCTGGCCAAACGTGCCCTCCAGGCGGCGGCCGAGCGCGCCCGCGGCTGAGCCCGGCCGGCCGGCGGCCTCCGCCGGCGGCCCGTTCGCCTCGATCGACGCGCTGCAGGAGGCGCTGCGGCGGCGGAACTACTTCGCCTCGCGCGGGCTCGCGACCTCGCTCTTCCTCGCCCTGAAGCTCTCGCGCCCGCTCTTCCTCGAAGGGCGAGGCCGGCATCGGCAAGACCGAGGTCGCCAAGGTCCTCGCGCGACATCCTCGAGACCGACCTGATCCGCCTCCAGTGCTACGAGGGCCTCGACGTCCACCACGCGGTCTACGAGTGGAACTACGCGCGGCAGATGATGCACATCCGCCTGGCCGAGTCCCGCGGCGAGACGCGCCGACGAGAAGGAGCTCTTCGGCCCCGACTTCCTCGAGCGGCGGCCGCTCCTCGCAGGCGATCGACCCGGCGCGCAAGAAGGCGCCGGTGCTCCTCGTGGACGAGCTCGACCGCAGCGACGAGGAGTTCGAGGCGTACCTGCTCGAGGTGCTCTCCGACTTCCAGATCACGATCCCGGAGATCGGCACGATCCGCGCGGCGCACCCGCCGGTCGTCGTCATCACGTCGAACCGCACGCGCGAGGTGCACGACGCCCTCAAGCGCCGCTGCCTCTATCAGTGGATCGACTACCCCACCTTCGACGAGGAGCTCGCGATCGTGCGCGCGAAGGTGCCCGGCGTCTCGGAGCGGCTCGCGCGCCAGGTGACGCGGTTCGTCGCAGGAGCTGCGCCGCGCGGAGCTCTACAAGCTGCCCGGCGTGGCCGAGACGCTCGACTGGGCGGCGGCGCTCGTCGCGCTCGACCGCGAGGCGCTCGACCGCGAGACCGTCGCGCGACACGCTCGGGATCCTGCTCAAGTACCAGGACGACGTCGCGAAGATGAAGGGCGCGGCCCGGCGCGAGGCGATGCTCGACCGCGGATCCGGGCGGCCGGGTGAGCGGGCGGCTCGCTCGGCAACCTCCTCCTCTTCGGCCGCGTCCTGCGCGGCCTCGGCCTCGACGCCGGGACCGGCCGGATGATCGACCTCGCGTCGGCCCTCGAGCACGTGCTCGATCGGCCGAAGCGCGACTTCTACCACGCGGCGCGCGCGCTCGTCGCGCGCCGCCACGAGGATCTCGCGCTCTTCGACCGGGCCTTCGAGGCCTTCTGGCGCAAGCCCGCCGAGGGCCGGCACGACGCTCGATCTCGCGGCGCTCGGCGAGAAGCGCCGGCTTCCGCCGCCCGCCTTCGACCGCGAGCCTCCCCGTCGGCCCGACGGGCGACGCGGCGCACCGCGCGGAGGGCGCCGGCCCGCGAGATCTTCCGCCCGACGGCGACCTGGAGCGACCGCGGAGGCGCTCCGCGCACAAGGACTTCGCCGAGCTCACGGCCGAGGAGCTCGCGGAGGTCCGCGGGGCGATCCGCCGGCTCGTCTGGGAGTCGCTCGCTCGCGGCGGACGCGCCGACGGCGGCCGGGGCGACGGCGCCGACCTCGATCTGCGCCGCACGCTCCGGCGGAGCCTGCGCCACGGCGGCGAGGTGCTCGCGTTCGCCCGCCGCGAGCGCCGCGAGAGGCCGCGCCCGCTCGTCGGTCCTGTGCGACATCAGCGGCTCGATGGAGCGATACACGCGGCTCCTGCTCCTCTTCCTCTACGCCCTCGCCCGGCGCCTCGATCGCCGGGTCGAGGTCTTCCTCTTCGGAACGCGGCTGACCCGCGTCACGCGCGCAGCTCGCGGTCGAAGGATCCCGACGCGCGCGCTGGCCGGAGGTCGCCCGCGCGGTGCCCGACTGGTCCGGCGGCACGCGCATCGGCGACGGCGCTCTCGCGAATTCAACCTGCGCTGGGCCCGGCGCGTGCTCTCCGGCGGGGCCGCGGTCGTGCTTCTCGATCAGCGACGGCTGGGACCGGGGCGAGCCGGAGGCTGCTCGTCGCGCGAGATGGCGCGCCTGCAGCGGAGCTGCCACCGTCTCGTGTGGCTGAATCCCCTGCTCGGCTCCCCCGCCTACGAGCCGCTCGCGCGCGGCATGCGCGCGGCGCTCCCGTTCGTGGACGACTTCCTGCCCGTGCACGACCTCGCGAGCCTCGAGGACCTCGCGCGGCGACTCGAGGACATCCCGCGAACGGCGGCCCGGCGCCGCCGCCAGCTGCCGGCGGACGCCGCATGAGAGACGTCCTCGCCGACATCGAGGCCTGGCGCGCGGCGGGCGAAGCCGTCGCCCTCGCGACCGTGATCGAGACGTGGGGCTCGGCGCCGCGCGCCGCGGGGGCGAAGATGGCCCTGACGGCCGGCGGCCGGATCGCGGGCTCGGTCTCGGGAGGCTGTGTGGAGGGCGCCGTCGTCGAGGCGGGGAAGAAGACGCTCCGCACCGGCAGACCGCAGCTCCTCCACTTCGGCGTCGCGGACGAGACGGCCTGGGCCGTCGGCCTCGCGTGCGGCGGCTCGATCGACGTGTTCGTCGAGAAGCTCGACGCGCAGACCTTCGACCCGCTCCGGGACGCGCTCACGGCCGAGCGCGCCGCCGCGTCGGCGACCGTCGTCGGCGGCCCGGAGGAGATCGCTCGGCAAGAGGCTGCTTCTCTTCGAGGACGGCTCGATCCGGGGCTCGATCGGAGCGGGCCTCGACGAGGCCGCCGCCGACGCCGCGCGCGCGGCGATCGCCCGGGGCGAGAACCGGCGCGTCCCGCTCGAGAGGCGGCGAGCTCTTCGTCGAGGCGCTCCTGCCGCCCCCGACCCTCGTCCTCGTCGGCGCCGTGCACATCGCCGTCGCGCTCGTCGCGCTCGCGAAGACGCTCGGCTACCGCACCGTCGTCGTCGATCCGCGCGCCGCCTTCGGCAGCCGCGAGCGCTTCCCGAACGTGGACCGCCTCGTGACCGCCTGGCCCGACGCGGCCCTGCGGGAGATCGGCCTCGGCCCCTCGACGGCCGTCGCGGTGCTGACGCACGATCCGAAGCTCGACGACCCGGCCCTGACGGTCGCGCTGCCGTCGGCCGCCTTCTACGTCGGCGCGCTCGGCAGCAAGAAGACGCAGGAGAAGCGCCGCGAAGCGCCTGCTCGAATCCGGCCTGACCGAGGAGCAGCTCTCCCGTCTCCACGCGCCGATCGGCCTGCACCTCGGCGGGCGGACACCCGAGGAGATCGCGCTGTCGGTTCTCGCGGAGATCACCGCGACCCGGCACAAAGCGTAACCAAACGGTTACAAGGCGGGGTCAGCGAGCCGAAGAGCGGCGCGATCCGAGCGCGATCAGGGCCCGGCGCAGCCGGCCGTGCCGCTGCAGGAGCCGGAGGTACCGGCGCTCCGAACGGCCCGCCTTGGCGCGGACGATCTCGACGAGCGCCTTCGCGCTCCGCCTTCGTCCAGCGCGCGAGGTCCGGGATCACGTCGAGGACGAGGGCGAAGTCCGCGAAAGCCTTTCGCTCGAGCGCCGAGAGTCCGCGCTCGCGGACGCCCAGGAGTCCGGCCACGCGTCTCTCGCAGGAGGCGCGCAGTCTTTCCGCGTCGCCTCCGAATTCGCGCGCCATCCGGCGGCTGACGGCGAGGCCCGACGTTGCGGATGTGGAACCGGTCCCAGTCCCCCGCGCGACGTCCCCGGCGCCTCGTACAGGAGGTTGTGCGTGACGAGGCCTCCGAGCGTCCTCTTCGACGACCGGTACGCCGGATCCGCCTTCATCCGCCGCTCTTCGCGCGCGACGCGCTCGGCGACCCCGGCGTCGGTCGGCCGAAAGCCGAGCTTCCGATAGAACCAGAAGGCGCCCGACTCGATCGCCTCCGCGTTCTCGAACCCGAGCTGGTACGGGTCGATCGAAAAGGACGTCACGCCGAGGGCGTCGCGGTGGAGCTTCAGGACGTGGGCGTAGATCCAGGCGGACTCCCCTTCCCGGAACGCGTAGTAGATGTTGAAGCCGATCTCGAGCCGCTCGAAGAAGGCGAGCCCCTCGATGTAGCCGACGGGGACGCCGTTCTTGACGAAGAAGCCGCCGTAGGCCGATCGGAGCGGGAGGCGCCGCTCGGGAAGGACGCCCAGGAGGAAGATCTCGAGCCCGCGCCCCGGCCGCGCCGACGAGGACCGAGGACGGGTCGGCGTACGTGAACGTGTAGAACTCGCGGTAGCGGGCGGCTGTCGTGTCGCGCACGAGGTCGCAGATCCGCTGCCCCTCGCGGGCGAGGCAGGCGGCGCACCGGAAGCGGCGGTCCCGCGAAGACGGCGTCGAGCGAGACGTCGCGTCGCGCGAGGAGCGGCTCCCGGTGGAAGAAGAGCGGCGGGCCCGGCCGCCGCATCCGCGTCCGCGAGAAACGCGAGTCCGCGAGGTCCCAGGCGATCGGCACGCCCAGCGCGTCCCAGTGCTCCGCGCGATCGGGACGGGGCACGCGCAGCCGCTCGTAGCGCGAAAGGAGCCACTCGGGATCGGCGCTCCGGCCGCCGGCCGCCGATCGGAGCCAGTCGAGATAGGGGACGTTCGCGTCGGCGAGCGCTTCCTCTTCGAGCAGCGGGAGGAACTCCGGCCACGACGCCCGGGCCCGGTCCCAGGAGTCGGCGCCTCCCCAGTCGATCGAGACCCTTGCGCCGTGTCGGCGTGAGAGATATCGCGTGAGGTCGTAGGAGAAATCGGTCGTGATCGTCGTCCCCGCCACACCCGCCACCTCGGGATCGTCGAAGAGCGCCATGTCGGCTCCGTCCGCCTCGAGGTCCCGAACGAGCGCGGGGATCCTTCGCAGCAGGGCCTCACAGCGGCGCCGAACGAGCCGGGACGGCGAGTAGGCGAGGAGGAAGAGAAGCCGGTCGTGAAGACGCAGCAGGATCTTCGCGTCCCGGGCGGCGAGAGCGGCCAGCCGGCCAAGGCGTCGCGCGATCTCGAACCCTGTGAGCCGGCGAACACCCGGCTCCCCGAGGCGGTCGAAGAGACGGTCGGTTCGGCTCGGCACTTTGCCAGATGCTATCCCCGTCGCAAAGGCTCCCGGTCCGGCCCGGCTCCCGCATACGATGTCCTCCCACGGAGGGGAGATGGAGAACCCACGGCTTCGGCGGCGCTCTTTCCGGCTCGTCCTTCTACTGTCCGCGATCGGGGGGATGGCGGCAAGTGCACAGGACCTGGCGTCGTTCGAGAAGCGCATTTTGACGAAGCGGCTCGAGAACGGCCTGACGGTTCTCGTCTGCGAGCGCCCCGGCGCGCCCGTCTTCTCCTTTTACACGCACGTCGACGTCGGAGCGGCGCAGGAAGCACCGGGGATCACGGGCCTGGCGCACATGTTCGAGCACATGGCCTTCAAGGGGACGGATCGGATCGGGACGACGGACTACGCCGCGGAGAAGGTCGCGCTCGCGAAGGTCGAGGAGACTTACGCCGCCTTCGACGAGGCGCGCCGCCGGCTCCGTCCGCAGGCGGGGGAGATCGCCGAAAAGGAGAAGGCCTGGAGAACCGCGATTGCCGAGGCGCAGCGCTACGTCGTCCCGGAAGAGTTCAGCGACATCATCGAGAGGGAAGGGGGACAGGGCTTGAATGCGTCCACGTCCTCCGACGAGACCATGTACTACTACTCGTTCCCTTCCAACCGTCTGGATCTCTGGGCTTACCTGGAAGGGGAACGATTCGCCAGACCCGTCTACCGCGAGTTCTACAAGGAGCGGGACGTGGTCATGGAGGAGCGCCGGATGCGGACCGACAGCCAGCCCGTCGGCCGCCTCATCGAGCAGTTCCTCGCCGCGGCCTATGTGGCGCACGCCTATCAGCGGCCGGTCGTCGGCTGGATGTCGGATCTGCAGTCCTTCTCCGCGACCGATGCCGACGCCTTCTACCGAAAGTACTACGTCCCCTCGAGCATGGTCGTGACGCTGGTGGGCGATCTGAAGGCGCGGGAAGCGATCGCCGTGGTCGAGAAATATCTGGGCGCTCTCCCCAAGGGACCCGAGCCCGAGCCCCTGCGGACCGTGGAGCCGCATCAGATCGCCGAAAAGGAGATCGTGTTGATCGACCCTTCTCAGCCCTTCTACATCGAGGGATACCACAAGCCGGGAGCCACAGACCCTGACGACGCCGTCTACGACGCGATTTCCGACCTGCTGTCATCCGGAAGGACATCGCGCCTTTATCGCAGCCTGGTGCGCGACAAGAAGATCGCGGCGGCGACCGCCGGATTCAACGGTTTCCCGGGCCAGAAATATCCGAACCTCTTCGCGTTCTATGCGGTCGCCACGCCGGGGCACGCCAACCGGGAGATCGCCGACGCGATCCACGCCGAGATCGAGAGGCTGAAAACGGAGGACATCACGGACGCCGAGCTGAAGATGACGCGGACCCGCGCCAAGGCGAACCTCATTCGCGGGCTCGGCGACAACCAGGGGCTCGCCTTCGCGCTCGGCAGCGCCCAGGCGCTGTACGGAGATTGGAGGGAGCTCTTCCGGCAGGTCGAACGCATCGAAAGGGTCTCCAAGGCGGACATCCGGCGGGTGGCCGACGCGACGTTTGTCGCGGCCAACCGTACCGTCGGGAGGATCGAGACGGATAAACCCGAGGCGACGGCCGGGGAGAAGAAGCCATGAGAGGCGAAGTGAAGGCGCTGCGGCTCGCTCTGGCCGCGGCGCTCGTCGGCGCCGGAACCGTGCTCGCGCAGAGCGCTCCCACGAGCTGGAAAGACATTCCGAAGCCGCCCTTGCGAGAGTTTGCGATTCCACGACCCACGCGCATCGTCCTGCCAAACGGCCTTGTGCTCTTCCTCATGGAAGACCGTGAGCTGCCGCTGATCGAAGGCTTCGCCTACATCCGGGCCGGCTCGCGCAACGAGCCCGCCGCGAAGGCGGGGATGGGAGCGATCCTCTCCGGGTCCTGGAGATCCGGAGGAAGCCTCGTCCGGTCGGGCGACGATCTCGACGATTTCCTCGAGGCGCGCGCCGCCCGGGTGGAGACGGGGCTCGGGACCGCGTCGGCGGGCGTGTCGCTCTCCTGCCTGAAGGGGGACTTCGACGAAGTCTTCGGTGTGTTCCTGGAGATCCTTCGCCAGCCGGCCTTCGCCCCGGACAAGATCGAGATCGCGAAGAGCCAGGTGAACACCGGGATCGCGCGCCGCAACGACGACCCGTCACAGATCGCCGACCGCGAGGCTCTCCGGCTGGTCTACGGCCCCGACAGTCCCTATTCCCGTGTGCCGGAGTACGCGACGGTCGGCGCGGTGACCCGCGAGGATCTCCTCGCCTGGCAGCGCCGCTACGTGCACCCCAATCGGATCCTCCTCGGGATCGTGGGCGATTTCGACGCCCGGGCGATGGAGGCGAAGTTACGCCGGGCGCTCGCCTCCTGGTCGAAGGGGCCGGAATTCACCGACCCGGATCCGTTCCTCGGTGAACCCGCCCGGGCCGGCATCTACTTCGTCGAGAAAGAAGAGGTCAATCAGTCCAACATCCGGATGGTCCACCCGGGCACGACCCGCAGAGACCCCGACTACTTCGCTCTGGAGGTCGTCAACCAGATCTTCAGCGGAAACTCCGCCTCGCGGCTCTACTCGAACATCCGGGCGAAACAGGGACTCGCCTACGCCGTGTGGGGCGGCGCCTATACGCAGTACGACTATCCCGGCTCATTCGAAGTCGGCATGGGGACGAAGAGCCAGACGACGGCGGCGGGGATCGAGGCCCTCTCCAAGGAAGTCCGCCGGATGGTCGAGGAGCCCGTCACCGCAGAGGAACTCCAGCGAGCCAAGGACTCGATCTTGAACTCCTTCGTCTTCCAGTTCGATTCGAAGGAGAAGATCCTGCGGCAACAGATGACCTACGAATACTACGGATACCCCGCCGACTTCCTGGACCGCTACCGGGGCTCGGTCGGGAAGGTGACCGCGGCGGACGTCTCCCGAGCCGCCCGCAAGCACTTCCATCCGGAGCAGCTCGCGGTGGTCGTCGTCGGCAAGTCGTCGGAGTTCGACCGCCCGCTAGCGTCTCTCGGCCCGGTCACGAAGCTCGACATCTCGATTCCGCCCGCACCGGAGAAGAAGTAGGGCGACGCCACCGAACGGAGGCTCGGCGAGCCGCCGGACGCTTCGGTTAAGATCGCGCGGCTTGCCCGATCCTTTCCACCCGCCAACACGCGCCAGACGCCCTCGGGGCGACGGCGCCGACGTGAGGATCACGATGAAACGAACCCTGCGGTGCTCGCTCGCCTGTTGTCTCCTGCTCGCCGCCGTCGCGTCCGGCGCTTCGCCCGCCGACGACAGCCGTCCCGGCCGCGACCCCGCGCAGCCGATCGACGAGGAGTACACGAAGAAGATCCGCGAGTACACGACCGAGACCTTCTTCCTCTCGCCGCTCGTCGACTACCTGCCGGCGGCGCCCGGCGTCCCGACGCCGAAGTCCGTCCTGGGCGACGTCGCCGGCGCGCCCGGCAAGCTCCCCTACTCGGCCGAGGTCTACCGGTACTTCCGCGATGCTCGCGGCGGCCTCGCCGCGCGTGCGCGTGCGCACGATCGGGACGACGGAAGAGGGGCGCGAGATGATCGCGGTGACGGTCGCCTCGGAGGCGCTCCTCGCGAAGCTCGACGAGAACCGCGAGCGCCTCGCGAAGCTCGCCGACCCGCGCCGCGATCGCGCCTCGACGACGCCGAGGCGGAGAAGCTGATCGCGCCGTCGGTGCCCGTCTACTACATCACCGGCACGATCCACTCGCCCGAGACCGGCGCGCCCGACGGCGCTGATGGAGCTCGCCTACCGGCTCGCCGTCGACGAGAGCCCCTACGTCCGCTACATCCGCGACAACGTCGTCACGATGATCACGCCCGTCGTCGAGGTGGACGGCCGCGACCGGCAGGTGGACGTCTACAACTGGCACCTCGCGCACCCCGGCGAGAACTGGCCGCCGCTCGTCTACTGGGGCCACTACGTCGCGCACGACAACAACCGCGACGCGATGGGCATGACGCTCGCGCTCGACGCGCAACGTCCTGAACGACCTTCCTCGACGCGAAGGCGCAGATCCTCCACGACCTGCACGAGTCGGTGCCGTACCTCTACGACAACACGGTCGGCGACGGCCCCTACAACGCCTGGCTCGACCCGATCGTGACCAACGAGTGGCAGATGCTCGGCTGGAACAACGTGCAGGAGATGACGCGGTTCGGCATGCCCGGCGTCTTCACGCACGGCAACTTCGACACCTGGTCCCCCGGCTACCTCATGTTCATCGCGGCGACGCACAACGGCGTCTCGCGGCTCTACGAGACCTTCGGCAACGCCGGGGCGGACACGGTCGAGCGCACGCTCCGTCCCGAGGAGCCACCTCGCGCACCTGGTACCGGCAGAACCCGCCGCTCCCGAAGGCGAAGTGGTCGCAGCGCAACAACAACAACTACGAGCAGACGGGACTGCTCGTCTCGCTCCACTACGTGGCGGACAACCGCGCCGACTTCCTCCGCAACTTCTACCTGAAGAGCAAGCGCTCGGTCGAGAAGCCGCAGCCTCGAGGGGCCGGCGGCCTACGTCTTCCCCGCCGACGACCCGCGGCCCGGCGGCGCAGGCGGAGCTGCTGCGGATCCTGCAGCTGCAGGGGTGCGAGATCCACCGCGCGACGGCCGCCGTTCACGGCGGTCGGTCTCGTCCCCGCGAAGCCGAAGAAGGACGCCGAAGGACAAGGAGAAGAGACAGCCGAGAAGGATCCGCGGCGACCGAGAAGCCCGACGCGAAGGAGACGAGAAGCCCGCGCCCGAGACGCGCGCGTTCCCGGCGGGCAGCTACGTCGTCCGCATGGACCAGCCCTACAGCCGCATCGCCGACGCGATGCTCGACTACCAGTACTGGAGCCCCGACGACCCGCAGAAGAGCCCCTACGACGACACGGGCTGGACCTTCGGCGAGCTCTTCGGCGTCGAGGTGCGCCGGGCGATCGAGCCGAAGGTCCTCGACGTGCGCCGATGGAGCGGGTCGCGGGAGTCGATCGCCGCGCCGGGCGGCGTCTCGGGGAACGGCCCGGTCTTCGCCGTGCGACCACAACGCCGAGAGCGCGCTCGCGACGCTGCGCTTCGCTCTCCCGGACGCGACGTTCGAGGCGGCGGAGGAGCCGTTCGAGGCGGCCGGGACGGAAGTTCCCGCGCGGCTCCTTGCTCGATCCGGAACGCGGACCGCGACGAGCTCCAGAAGGCCGCGTCGGAGCTCGGGCCTCCGGTCGCGGCGCTCGCGGCCGCGCCCGAAGGTCGCGACGCACCCGCTCTCGCGCGCCGCGCATCGCGCTCGTGCACACCTGGATGTGGACGCAGGACGAAGGCTGGTGGCGGCATGGCCTTCGACCAGCGGAAGATCCCCTACGAGTACATCTCGACGCAGGTCGTCGCGCGACGCCGGACTCTGCGGTCCCGGTACGACGTGATCGTCTTCCCGCCCGACCGGCATCGGGCCGCGGCCGACGTCGCGGGCATGCCGATGTGGGGCAACCCGATTCCCTGGAAGACGACGGCGCTGACGCCGAACCTCGGCAAGATCGACTCGACCGACGACATGCGGCCGGGCCTCGACCTGCACGGGCGTCGCGAACCTGCGCGCGCTTCGTCGCCGAGGGGGGCCTCCTCATCGTCTGCGATGGACACGGCGGAGCTCGCCGTCAAGTACGGCCTGGCGCCCGGCGTCTCGATCGCCGGAGCCGAGAAGCTGAAGCTGACCGGCAGCGTCGTGCGCGCGAAGATCGTGGACGCGTCGAGCCCGATCGTCTACGGCTACCCCGAGTCGCCGTCGATCTTCTCCTTCGACGGGCCGATCTTCAATCTGTCGAACGTCGCCGGGGGCCGCGGGCGCCGCCGCCGGCGCGACGAGGACAAGGAGCGCGCGACGGGGCGCGGCACGTCCGACGATCCCGACTCGTCGTCGGCCGCCCCGTCGCCGAGCCGTCCCGAGGAGCCGAAGGCCGAGCCGTGGGAGGCGCTGCCCGCTGACCGACGAGCAGAGGCGCAACAACCCTCTACGTGATCCCGCCGGCGGCAGCGGCCCCGCGTGGCGCTGCGCTACGGCGACACGAAGGAGCTGCTCGTCTCGGGCCTCGCTCGAGGGCGGCAAGCGAGATCGCGCAGCACCCGGCCGTCGTGGACGTGCCGCGTCGAGAAGGGCCACGTCGTGCTCTTCTCGAACAACCCCTTCTGGCGCGGCGAGACGCGCGGGCAGCGAGTTCCTCGTCTTCAACGCGATCCTGAACTTCGACAACCTGAACGCGGGGAGGAAGGTCGCGGAGAAGTAGTCCGCGGGTTCCGAGCCGGCGCGGATCTGGCGAATGTCGCAAGCCCGGCGACGCGGCACGCCGGATGAACGGCCATCCGTCCTCAAGAGACGGTCCCGGCGGGATCCAGGGAGCTTAGGCAGCTCGGCTAAGCGGCGAACGCGGCGGCGCCGCCCGACTCCAAAGCGCGGCGGTAGAATTACTTGGGCAACCTCCGACGATGGTCGAACTCGACGTAAACGAAGCGGCGTCGCTTCGTTTCACGCCTTTCGTTGGGCAGCCTAAGCAATAGTTAGACCGCAGGAAACACGTCCGGCGCTCAAGAAAAGGAAGAGGGCATGGCTAAGCTCGTGTTCGGAATGAATCAGTCCCTGGACGGGTACGTCGACCATATGGCGTTCGGGCCAAGCCCAACGCTATTCCGCCACTTCATCGAGCAAGCTCAGGGGCAGGTGGGCAGTGTGTACGGCCGCCGAATGTATGAGGTCATGCGTTACTGGGACGACGACCATCCTGAATGGGATGCAGGGGAACACGCCTTCGCGGCGGCGTGGCGGAACCAGCCGAAATGGGTCGCCTCGCGCTCGTTGAAGGCGGTCGGCCCCAACGCCAAACTTGTTGAGGAAGATCTTGAGGGCGCGATCCGCGAGCTAAAGGCCGAACGCGACGGGGAGATCGAAGTTGCTGGCCCGGACTTGGCGCACAGCCTAACCAAACTTGGCCTGATCGATGAGTATCGAATCTACCTGCATCCCGTCGTCCTTGGTCACGGCAAGCCATATTTCGCCGGACCCCGGCCGCCGCTCCGCCTCATAGCTAATGACCGGATTGACGAGAATGTGATCAGGTTGACCTATGTTCCTGCTTAATCTCGCGACTCCCTGGAAAATGATGGCCGCTGACGCTTGGTCTTTGGCTAGGCCCACCTGCGGTCTAACAACCGGTTGCAGCGGACGGGCCGCTGCGCGGCCCGCCGCTGAACCGGAGCGTTAGGCACGTCGAGCGATGGCGCGGCGGCCCTCGCCGGAGGCAGTTGGGAAAGGGGATCCGCTCGGGCCGCCGCTTGGTGGCGACTCCGCGGCGGGCCGTGCGGGTTGGCTCGAGTTCCAGGGCGCGCCCCGTAGAAGAGAGAAGAGCATGAGAAGGCGGCAGTTGCCGTTGGTCTCATCGCGGCCCGCCGCGACGATCCGGTGCCGCGTGGCGGGAAGGTTGCCGTGGTGGCGTTTCTATCGAGTTGTGTTCGCGCCTAACACGCGCATGAAGCTGACGGGCGCTGCATGGTTGCTTCAGGGCAGGCGTCTTGGGACGAGGCTGATTGACGGCTTGGTGCGCCCGCAGCTTATGCGCAGTCCGTTAGGCGCGCGAAGCAACAGGAGGCGCTGATGCCTTGGAACCGGAATCAAAGTACGGGCCCTGGCGGCGGACGCTCCACTGGTCCTGGAGGCGGCTGGTCCACAGGACCTGAAGGGGGTGCGTCCACGGGACCTGGTGGAGGTCTGTCCACGGGTCCGGGCGGCGGAATGTCTACGGGCCCCGGCGGTGGCCTATCAACCGGCCCGGGCGGTGGCTTGTCCACAGGTCCAGGAGGCGGTCTCTCGACTGGACCGCGAGGTGGTCTATCGACAGGCCCTGGTGGCGGATTGTCGACCGGGCCTGGAGGCGGTATGTCGACGGGACCTACACCATACATGAGCAACATTCCACCCTGGTCGGTGTTTCTTGAGGAACTGGATAAGCGGGGGTTACACCGTGAAGCGGAGCTGATTAGGCGAGCGCTGCCTTGACCTACGCGCCTAACCCGCGGGTGCAGCGGACTCGCTCCTCCGCTTCGCGTCGTCACTCGCCGCTGACCCGCCACCCGTTAGGCGGCGCAGCCGGTAGAGCGGTACCGTAAATGGCAACACCAGCTCGCTTGGTGAGAATCGCTTGTCCGGCGTGCCACGAGATGCACTGGGAGATAGACAACGACTTTCGAGGCATGGGGCTCCCGGGGGAAGAGGAACTGGACTATCCACTGCGCCGTTATTTGTGCCCCAGTTGTGGTTGTCACGACCTGGGCTGGGAGGTTCGTGAGAAATCGCCTTCAACGTTCTTCCTTCAGCCGCATCAGATATACCCGATGAGGCAGCGGGAGTTCGATCATTGGTGCGAGGTCTTAAGGCAGCACTTCCCCGACCACCCGAGGATCGGGGAGATTGGCAAGAAGTTCCGGCCCAACTCTCAAGTCGTCAGAACGCGACTGAAAAACCTAATTCGGATGCGTCGCTATTATTTTGGCCGGCTCCGGTATCACATTGAAAAGAGGTTGGGGTGGCACTGGGAGGGCTAGTTCCAACGCCGCCTAACCCGCGGCTGCAGCGGACGCCGTGGGCTTCGTCGCCGGCGCCGCTGAGCCGCCAGCTGTTCGGCGGCAGGTAAGAACCCTAGAGGGCAAGACCTACAATGAACTCACCCCTGCACATCACCCCGTTCTCGATCCGGATCGAGGCGGAGATCCTGTCTGACCTCCGAACGCGTATCCGCAACACGCGCTGGCCTGATCAGGCACCAGGCACGGCCTGGGAGCAGGGGACTGACCTTGAGTACCTTAAATCGTTGCTTGCGTATTGGGCCGACGAGTTCGATTGGTACGCACAAGAGCGCCTGCTGAACACGGCGAATCAGTTCCGCGCCAAGCTCGACGGCGTCCATATCCACTTCGTCCATGAGCGGGCCAGACGCGGGCACGGCATTCCGCTGATCCTGACCCATGGCTGGCCCAGCACGTTCGCTGAGCTGCTTCCGCTCGTACCGTTCCTGACCGATCCAGACGCCCACGGCATCGAGGGTCCCGCGTTTGACGTTGTCATCCCTTCACTGCCGGGTTACGGGTTTTCCGATCGGCCCGCTCAGGTGGGCGTGAACTATCAGCATGTCGCCGGTCTGTGGCATCGCCTCATGCGTGGCCTGGGCTACGAGCGCTACGGGGCTCAAGGCGGAGATTTCGGGGCCGGGGTTGCGACGTTCATGGCATTGACCGATCCCGTGCCAGTGATTGGCGTCCACTTGAGCAATCTGGAGATAGCCCCTTACACTGGACCAGGGGCGCGGCCGCTGTCCGCAGCGGAGACAACCTATCGCGAGCGCAATGCGGCGTTTTGGCAGGAGGAATTTGGTTACAAGGCAATCCAATCTACGAAGCCCCAGACGCTCGGATACGGGCTTAACGACTCGCCGGCTGGGCTCACCGCCTGGATTCTGGAGAAGTGGCGCTCCTGGGCCGATTCCCGCGGTAATCTCGATCAGCGCTTCTCCCGCGATTTCTTGTTGACCACGGTAACGCTCTATTGGGTCACCCAGACGATCACATCTTCGATGCGGGACTACTTCGACAACGACAACCGGCGGTTCCGAGTCACGCTTGGACCACAGGAGTTCGTCAAGGTGCCAACTGGCATCGCTGTCTTCGCCAATACGTTTGTCGATGAGGGAACACCTCCCCGTGAGTGGGCCGAACGCCTATACAACGTGCGCCGGTGGACCCCAATGCCGAGCGGCGGGCACTTCGCCCCAGCCGAGGAGCCCGAGTTGCTGGCCCGCGATATCGCGGCGTTCTTTGCGGGCTTATGAGCCTGCACGCGGTACCCGTGGAGTCATTCCTTCATGACAGGACACTGCGCGGTCAACGGCGTGGTTTACTCGCGGCGCAATATAGGCTAGCTGTTGCACGAGAGGGGAAGGATCGAGATGCCGGGAAGATTCCTGATCGAGGTCTCACACGAAGGGACGGTCGGAGCATGTGCGCGGGTCGTCGACACCTTTCTCAGGAGCGGGTCGCACTTTCTGAGCCGCGCGGATTGGGGATGCAAGGACGGGCAGCACAAGGCGTGGATCATTGTGGAAGTCGATAGCAAGGACGAGGCCCGGCTCATCGTGCCGCCGCCGTTTCGGCCGCAGACCAAGATCGTGGAGCTCAATTCCTTCACGCGAGAGGAAATCGAGGACATCGTTCGTCAGCATCAAACGTAGGTTCCGGTCGGACGCTAGACCTTCGCGTCCGCGCCCAGGATCGCCTTCAGCTTCGCGTGCCCTTCCCGGCTGACCGGGATCCTCGCGCCGTCGGCGAGGACCGCCGCGTGGCTGTTCTTCGAGTACAGCTCGAGCGCGCCGCAGCCGGTCGACGTTCAGGACGTACGAGCGGTGCACTCGCAGAAACCGCACCGGGTCGAGCGAGTCGGCGAGGGCCGACAGCGTCTGCGCCATCCGATAGCTCTTTCCTTCGGCGCGCACGACGACCGCGTCGTCGCGCGCTTCGATGTAGTCGAGCGCGGGAGACCGGAAGGACGTGGACGTCGGCGCCGTCGCGGACGGCGAGCCGGGTTCGGAAGCTCCCGGCGGGCCGCAGCGTCGCGGCGAGCCGGGAGGGGTCGGCCCGCGGGCCGACCTCGCGCGCGCGCCCGGGAGAGGGCCTCGAGCAGGCGCTCGGGCCGGTACGGCTTCAGAACGTAGTCGACCGCCTCGGCGTCGAACGCCTGGACGGCATATTGGTCGTAGGCGGTCACGAAGACGACGGCGATCGCGGGGTCGAGCAGCTCCGCCACCTCGAGGCCGTCGAGCTTGGGCATCTCGATGTCCAGGAACACGGCGTCGGGTCTCTCCTCCGCCGCCGCGCGCACGGCTTCGAATCCGTTGCGGCACTCGCCGACGACACGGACTCCCGGCGCCCGCGAGAGGATCTCCGCGAGGAGCGTTCGCGCCGGCTCCTCGTCGTCCACGACGAGGACGCGCACCGGCTCCGTCACGAGAGACCGGCCGACCCGCGCGGGGACGGAGATGATGGCGAGGTGCCGCCCGTCGAGCCGCTTGGCGGCGAAGATGGCGTCGGCGCCGTAGAGGGCCGCGAGCCGCTCCCGGACGAGCCGGAGGCCCAGCCCGCCGCGCGGCCGCGCCGGGGCGTCGGGGTCGAAGGGGTTCTCGATCACGATGCGCAGGCGGTTGCCGGCGCGTCGCGCTTCGAGCCTCACCGTTCCTCCTTCGATCAAAGTCGAGATGCCGTGCACGACCGCGTTTTCGACGAGCGGCTGCAGGAGCAGCGGCGGCACCAGGCATTCGGAGCCGCCGGGCTCGATCTCCTCTTCGACCGTCAATCGCTCGCCGAAGCGGATCCGCTCGACGTCCAGGTAGTGTCTCACGAGCTCGAGCTCCTCCCCGACGCGGATCGAGGAGCGCTCCCCCGCCGAGAGGCTCCGGCGCAGAAACTCCGCGAGCTCGACGCACATCCGCCGCGCGCCGTCCGGATTGCCGGAGATCAGGCCGCCGATCGCGTTCAGGCTGTTGTAGAGGAAGTGGGGCTGGATCCGCGCCTTCAGGGCGTGCAGCTCCGCCTCGCGGGCGAGGATCTCGAGCTCCGAATCCTTGCGTTCCCGCTCGCGGGCGCTCTCCATCGAGATCAGCACGTAGTGGAGACCGGCCGACAGGAGATACAGAAGGAGGCCGGCCGCGAAGAGCGTGGGCGCCTGCGCGCGGTAACGGTCCGGCAGATCCGCGAACCGGGTGAGCGTACCGAGCAGGCTCGACGACACCCGCTCCGAGGACGACCCAGACCGCGGCCACCAGCACGGCCGCCGTGCCGTGCGTCGCCGCGACGAGCGCCCACCGCGTCCGACCGAGAGGCATCGCGCGGCACGGGTAGAAAGCGGCCAGGAAGAGGAAGGCGGCGACCACCGTCATCGGGACGGCGACCGCCGCGGCGCTGCCCGCGGTGAAAGCGCCCGTCCCCGCGAGCAGAGCCGTCAGGACCGCGGCGAGCGGAAGCGTGGCCGCGAGATACGGGCCGAGTCGTCCGGGGCGAGCGAGGACGGGATGCATGCGAGGCGATCGCTTCGGCTCTCCGCCGCGCCGACTAGTTCTTCACCTCGACGCCGCCCATGATGGCCGTTCCGCGCACGATCAGCGTCTTGGCGGGCGCCGATTCGTCGCGGACGGGACTCGTCGAGGCCGTGAAGACGCCGAGGATCGGCGTGCCGGAGAGGATCACCCTCCAGGACTGCGGCACTTTGAGCTCGACGCCGCCGAACACCGTGAAGATCTCGAGTGTCGCGGAGTCGCCCGCGATGCCCGGCGCCGCGCAGATCGATCTGAAAGCCCCCCATGATCGCCGTCACCTCTCCGCCGCGAAAATCCTGCGACGTGACGACGCGATCGCCGCCGCCCATGAGCGCGAATTCCTTCAGCACGGCTCCCTCCGGTCCCGGCCCGGCCGACAGACCCCGAGTCGGCTCGAGCCCGGCGGCGGCGCCCCGGCTCGCGTCGTCCCCGACGCCGGACAGTCCGGGCCGAAGCCCTCGCCTGCCCCGAATCGCCTGCCAGATCAGAGCCGCTCCCAGGACCAGGAGCAGGCCCGGCCAGACCAGGCGCAGCCGGAACCACGGAACGTGCAGCGCTCTCAGCAGGAATACCGCACCGACGACGGTCAGGACGACTCCGGCGCCTCGATCCTGCGCCCTTCCCGGCGCCAGCAGGCGCGTCAGACCCATCGCGAGGAGGATCGCGGGCCAGAAGCGAAGGACTTCGCGCGCCTCCACGAGCCCGAAGTTGTCGAGCAGGAAGATCGCACCGAGACCGAGCAGAATGAAACCCGCGACGATTCGTCCGGCGGCCGGGCGAGAGCCGCTGCTCGTCATGAGCGAACTCCGGCTCGTTCGGCGAAATCCGCGACTCTCCGCCGCCGAGACAGGCCCCCCCGCAGCAGGGCGGCGCCCCCGGTCAGCATGACGAGCGGAAGGGCGTTGCGGCCGACGAAGACGATGAGGGCCCGGAACATCCATCGGGCGTCCAGGATCCCCTGCCGGTCCAGGAGCAGGAGCACACCGAGCGCGATCAAGATCAGGCCCGCCGTCGCGCCGCCCGCGTCGCCCTCGGGTCGGCGGCTCATGGCCGGCCTCCCGGTCCCTCGACGCCGGTCGGGCGAGAGCGCCGGCCGCGCAGGCCCTCGAGAACCATCACGGCCCCCGCTCCCACGAGCACGAACGGCCAGAAAGTCCGAAGGGGGAACCCCAGCCAGTCCAGCCGATCGAGCTGAAAGAGAATGCCGAGGCCGAGGAGAACCATCCCGGCGACGAAGTGCTCCGACCGGCCGGGGCCCAAGAGCCGCGTCGCCCCGAGCCAGATCAGGACCATCGGCCAGAAGTCGCCCACCGTGACGGGTCCGATCGTCCCGGCGTTCGAGAGCGCGAGCAGGAAACCCACCAGAACGAGGACGCCGCCGCCGACCAGGCGCGACGCGCGGTGTCCGTTGTCGAGATCCGTCATGGATCCTCCCCTCCTCGAAGCCTGCCTCCGACCCGACGTTCGGAGATTACGGCGTCGCAGCGATGGCGTCGACGCTCTGCCGGCCAACGGTGGTTCGGAACCGGCGAACCGTGGTTTCGAGCCGCCCGGCGGCGCCCGACGCCGGCAGTCAGCGAGGATCCGGCCGGGAGACGGCGGCGCCCGAGAGCGGGCCGCAGTTGTCCGCGGGCGGCCTCCCCTCGAACCGGTCGCGCATCCACTGGATCGCCGCCGTCGCGCTCGCCCGCCCGGCTCGGAGGTGGCCCACGCCCGGCAGCTCTTCGAAGGTCACGACCTCGCCCCGGCGGCAGAGCGCGCGCGCGAAGTCCGCTGTGACCGACGGGCGCACGATCGTGTCGTCGAGGCCCTGCGCGACGTAGAGCGGCGCGCCCGCCGGAGATCGGCCCGCCCGGTTCGCCTCGAGGAGCCGGGCCCAGGGTTGGGTCTCGAAGGCGCTCTCGGGGACGAAGCCGGCGGAGAGCGACCGCGAGTCCCAGCCGACGCGATAGGCCTCGCCGTCGGACTCGACGCAGTCGCGGGCGACGCGATCGATGACCGCGACCGCGCCGGGCGACACGACCGGTCCGAGAGCGGCGTCCGTAGACTCGCGACCAGGACCACAGGCTGTAGGAGGCGATGACGCGGCCGGCGCGCTCGTCGACGTCATCTTTCAAGAGCTGCGCGAGCTCCGTCGCGGGGGCGATCGCCGCGAGCCCGAGGAGCTGAGCTCGGGAGCGTAGCGCCTCGCGAGCTCCCCGGCGAAGAGCGCGGCGTGCCCTCCCTGGGAGTGCCCCCAGACGACGAAGCGCTTGCCGGCGTGGGCCTTCTCGATCGCGCGCGCGGCGCGGACCGAGTCGAGCACGGCGCGACCCTCGCTCTCGCCGATCAGATACGGATGCGGGCCGGGGGTGCCCAATCCCGGATAGTCGGTCGCGACGACGACGTAATCGAGGGCCATGAGCGCCGGCAGGTGCGGGATCGTGTCGAAGAACGTCGGGCCAGTTCGAGGGCGCGCAGCGGTCGGAAACACCGGTCGTCGGATGCGCCCAGGCCACGACGGGCCGGCCGGCGGACGGAGGCGGCAGGTCCGGCGCGATGACGACGCCCGAGACCTCGATCGGCCGACCGTCGAGGCCCGTCGAGACGTAGAGGATCTTCCAGGCCGAAGAGCCGGGCGGCGAGCCCGGCAGGGGCTCCGAAGATGGAGACGGTCGCCCGGCGCGCCGCGCGGCGGTCGCGGCGCGGTGTAGAACGAGCCCGGCCTCGGAGGCGGGCCGCCGCAGGCGCAGCCGAGGAGCAACCCGAGGAACGCGAGCGCGCGGACGTCTCGAGATCAATCGACGCCATCTTATCCACGCGATCCCGCGCCCGCCGCGAACGAGACTCGCCGAGAGAACTTCGACGCTCGCGAGCGGACCGGTGGATTCTGCCGGGCGGGTAGAATCTCGGCGAGGAGCGGCGCCGGCCACCCATGATCTGTCCCGAGTGCCACACCCCGAATCCGGTCGGGGCGGCGGTTTGTCATTCCTGCTCCGGGGGCCTCTCGGATCCGGCCGCCGCAACCGTGGCCGATTCCGACAGCGACAGTGCGCCGACTCTCGCCGCGCCCAGGAGCCTGAAGGAGTGGTCCGACAGCAAGCAATCCCCCGCCATGGGCGTCTCGCTGGTTCTGCCGCCCGGAATGGAGATCGGCAAGCGATACCTCGTCGTCCGTCTCCTCGGGATGGGCGGCATGGGCGCCGTCTACCTCGTCCACGACAGGAGCTCGACCGCGGACGTGGCCCTGAAGCTCATCCGGTCCGACATCGCCGAGAACCCCGAGGCGCTCGAGCGGTTCAAGCGGGAGATCCAGCTCTCGAGCAAGGTCACGCACAAGAACGTCCTGCGCGTCTACGACCTCGGCGCCTCGGACGGCATCAAGTACCTGACGATGCAGTTCGTCGAGGGCGAGGACCTCTCGACGGTCTTGAAGCGCGAGGGCCGGCTGCCCAACCCGCGCCTGATCCACGTCTTCCGGCAGATCCTCGAGGGGCTGCGGGCGGCCCACGACCAGGGCGTCATCCACCGCGACCTGAAGCCCCAGAACATCATGCTCGACGCCGCGGACAACGTCTACGTCACGGACTTCGGCCTGGCCAAGTCGCTCGAGCAGTCGGGCATGACCCAGACCGGCGCCATCGTCGGAACGCCGTACTACATGTCGCCGGAGCAGGTGAAGGGCTCGCCGATCGATCACCGCTCGGACATCTACTCGCTCGGCGTGATCCTCTACGAGATGTCGACGGGCCGACTCCCCTTCACGGGCTCGACGCCCTACGAGGTGATGGCCCAGCGACTGCAGCGCGCGCCGCAGCCGGCGGGCGAGCTCAACCCGGACCTGCCGGCCTACCTGAGAAAGATCCTCGAGCGCTGCATGACGGTCGACCCGGCAGCGCGCTACCAGACGGTCGAGGAGATCCTGAAAGACCTCGATGCCGGCGGGTTCCGGACGACGCTGCGCTTCGAGGTCGCGAGGAGGCCGTGGCTGCGGCCCGCCCTCGCCGTCGTTGATCGTCGGTCGGCCTCGTCGCGGGCGCGGCCATCGCCTTCCGAGGCCGCCTGATCGGGCGGCCGGCGCCGCAGCCGGGTGGCGCGAAGCAGCCGGGTGGCGCGAACCAGCCGGTCTCGCTGGCGATCCTGCCGTTCCGCAACGCCTCGGGCGACGCCTCGCTCGACTGGCTGGGGCCCAGCCTGGCCGAGATGCTGCGGACCGACGTCGGACGATCGGCGTCGCTGCGGACCGTTCCGTCGGAGCGGCTCCATCAGATCCTTCGCGATCTGCGAATCTCCGCCGACTCGACCTTCGACCCGGCCGCGCTGCGAAAACTCGCGAAGTTCAGCAACGCGGACACCGTCGTCTGGGGGCAGTACGTCAAGTTCGGCGACGAAATTCGGATCGACGCCACGCTCGAGGACGTCAAGCGGCAGCGGTCCATCCCGCTGAAGGCGCAGGCTCCCAGCCAGAGCGGTCTTCAGGCCGCCATCGATCGGCTCGCGCAGTCGATCCGTGAGGGCCTTTCGCTTTCGTCCGACGCCCTCGCGGAGCTCAAGGCCACCGCGTTCAAGCCGTCCACGCAGTCTCTCGATGCGTTGCGGTTCTACAACGAAGGGCTGCAGCTGGCGCGCCAGGGCAAGGCCTCCGAGGCGCTGAAGAAGTTCAACGAGTCGATCCAGGCCGATTCGGAGTTCGCCCTCGCCTACGCGAAGCTGGGTCAGACCTACGCCGACCTGGGGTACGACGCCGAGGCCGAACAGAACTCGCGCCATGCCGTGGAGCTTTCCGAACGACTTCCGGCGCAGGAGAAATATCTCATCAACGCCGGCCACGCGCGGATCGTCAACGATACCGACAAGGCGATCGCGGCCTACGAGAACCTCGCCAAGGTGTCGCCGGACGATTCCGAGATCAACTTCGAGCTGGCCGCCCTCTACGAGGCTTCGGGCGCCTTCGATCCGGCGCGCGCCCACTACAAGAAGGTCCTCGAGCATGATCCGAAGTACGTCGCCGCCCTTCTGGCATCGGGCCGCGTGGAGATCAAGGCCGGAAACCCGCAGGGATCGCTCGACTACTTGAACCAGGCCTTGAGCCTGGCCATTCAGCTCGAGCACGACGAAGAGAAGGCCGACGTGCTCCATGCCATCGGCGTGGCCTACAAGGATCTGGAAAAGCCGGGCGACGCGCAGCGCTACCTCCAGGAATCGCTCGAGATCAAGCGCCGCGTCGGTCAGAAGCGCGGAATCGCGGTGACCCTCAAGCAGATCGCCCAGGTCCAGGAACGCCTGGGCAACCCGGATTCCGCGCTGGCGAGCTACCGGGAAGCGCTGCAGATCCAGCGCGAGATCGGCGACAAGCGAGGGACCGGCGAGACCCTCATCTCCCTCGGCAGCTTTTTCGAGGACCGCGGGAACTACGACCAGGCGCTGCAGAACTACAAGGAGTCGCTGCAGATCCAGCGCGACATCGGCAATCAGGACGGGGAAGGGCTCTGCCTGAACAACATCGGCAACATCTACCTCTTCAAGACGCAATACGACGACGCGCAGACCTACTTCGAGAGGGCGCTGCAGATCCGGGAGAAGACCAGGAACCCCGGCGACATCGCCGATACCCTGCACAATCTCGCCGAGACGGCGACGAACAAAGGCCAATTCGATCAGGCTCTGAGCCACTACCTGCGCGCCCTCCAGCTCCGCCGCGACGCCAGCGACAAGCGAGGAGCGGCCATCGAGTCGTACAGCATGGGAACCCTGTTCGAGTACGAGGGGAAGTACGGAGCGGCGATCAGCGCGAAGGAGGAAGCGCTGAAGGCTTTCCAGGAGCTCAAGGACAGCGGGTTCTGGATGGGCGAGATCTTGAGCGGGACCGGGCACTCGCAGGCGATGCTCGGGCGATCGGACGAGGCCAAGGCACAGCTCGCGGAGGCCCTGGCGCTTTCCGAAAAACTCCAGAACAAGGCCCTGACGGCTCAGATCCTGAACTTTCAGGGCGATCGGCTCTTCTACTTGGGCGACGCCAGAGGCGCGCGGCCCCTCTACGAGCAGGCTCTCCAGACCGCCTCGAAGACCGGCGACCGGCGGCTCGAGCTGTTGTCGAAGGTCAACCTCGCGAAGTGCGCGATTGCCGAAGGGCGGCCGCAGCCGGCGATCGAGGGCCTCAAGAAGCTCGCCGACGAATCCGACTCGCTCGGCCTGAAGTACCTGTCGGTCGAGAGCACCGTCTCCCTCGGCCAGGCGCTCATCCAGACGAAGCGCTACAAAGAGGCCCGGCAGGAGCTCGAGCGCGCGCTCGCGAAAAGCGAGAAGCTCGACTTGCGCGCCCTCCAGGCGCGAAGCCATTACCTCCTCGCTGCCGCGATGCGATCCACCGGCAACGCCGGCGACGCCTCCCGGCACGTGGGCGAGGCCCGCCGGATCCTCGAAGAAATCCGGAAGGAAGCCAAGACCGACGACGTCTTGAAGCGGGCCGACCTCGCCCCGATCCTCGCCGAAGCGGGCTGATCCGGCGCGGCGCGGACAAGAAAAAGCCGGGCCCCGCGGCCCGGCTCCTCGCGCCTTCCGGCGCGTCGTATCTTGCGGCCTTTAGTAGGGAACCGTACCGCTCCATGTCCCGAACGACCGGTACGGGCCGTCACAGGTCGGGACCTTCGGCCAGACTCGCACATCCCTCTTCCTCTTCAGCCGCGAGGTGGTTGTGCTCAAATCGCCGCGATCTCTGTCGTGGTCCCATTCTTCGCGTTCGTTGTCATCGCCTCGGACCAGGTAGAGCGTCGGCACTCCCGCCATTTTGACCTGACTCATGGAGTTGTCGTCGTACCACAGCCTCGCCACACCGGTCAGCTGGGGGCTGCCGAGGCAGGAGTTGCGCACCAACACCCGGATGCTGATGTTGTCGCCACCCGCGAACGTCTGGGTCGGGAAGGACAGCGGGATCGTGCGGAGCTTCGCGTTCTGGAAGAGGACGCCGCCTCCCGGCGAGCCCAGGAACTCTCCGGAGCTCACCTCGATGCCGTTCCTTTTGACCACGGCCTTCAGGTCGAACTTGATGCCGGCATCCCAGAACCACTTCAGCCCGATCCTGACTTTGGCCGTCAAGTCGTTGCCGGTCCGGTCCACCACTTCGTAGTCGGAGAAGCTCTTTCCTTTGCCGCTGATTCCGGGATCGGTGTTACCGGTCGCCCCCAGGGGGTACACGGTGTCCGTGAGGTCCTGCGTATAACAGAAACCGCCGTCGAAGCCGATTCCGCCCGCGCAGTTCGGAACCGGATCATTGTCCACAGGAATCGGGGCCCGATAGAGCCGGACGTTGTTGAGCTGGTCGAGCGTGGGAAAGTCCCAGAACACCTTGTAGAGGACGTCGCCGGTGTAGTCACAGTCCGTACAGTCGGGGTCGCCTTGTATCGGCAGCGGCTCGACGACGTGGTAGAAGCCGCAGGTACCGAGCGCCGTGTTGGAGGTGGCCCCGTCGTACGGGATGCAGTTGGCGGGAGCGAGCGCGCTGTTCAGACGGAGGCCCAGCTCCGTGTTGTCGATGGGAACGAACTGAACTGCCAGCGTGAAGGGCTGAACAACGTTCGCCGTGATCTTGATGAAGTGTCCGGTACCGAAATCGAACGTCCGAGTCGGTGCCTCGGGCGAGAATGTCACCTCCTGACAGGGAGGCGGGGGCACACAATCTTCATCATAGAGATCACAGAGCGGCGGGCAATGAGATTCGCACTCCTCCCCTTCGCACGGGGGCGGGAGGCAGGGTTCGTCGCATGTGTCGGCCAGAGCCGGACGCGCGCAGACCAGCGCCGCGAGCGCCAGGCCGCAAATGACCGTCTTGATCCGAGTCCAATTTCCCGAGATCCATAGTGAGCCACGAGCGGTCATTGTCCCCTCCTTTGCTCTCCGAGAATGGAAGCTAAACCGGTCTTCCGGATTCACCCCGAGGCGCAGCGCGTCTGGTCCCCGTCGGGCCTGAGCATTATCGGAACGATGTCGATGGTCAAGGCCCTTTCGTGGAACAAATTCGCAAGTCTCTCCAGAAGAGCGCCTTCTGCGGTATCGCTTCAGGCGCTCCTCACCGCGGCACCCTGAAACCGTACGTGTAAGCCGACATCCGGGGGCCGCTCTTTCTCCAGAGCGGCACTGCCCGAAAACCCAACCCCTTCCCGGAGCGTCGAGCCTTTCCGATCGGGGCGCTTTCGCCTAAACTGCTGTTGCGAAAGGGAGGGTCATGGCCACCGAAGTCATCATGCCGCAGATGGGCGAGTCGATCGCCGAGGGAACGATCACGAAGTGGTTGAAGAAGGTGGGCGATCCCGTCAAGCGGGACGAGCCGATCTTCGAGATCTCGACGGACAAGGTGGACGCCGAGATCCCGTCTCCGGTCGCCGGCACGCTCGTCGAGATCAAGGTCCCCGAGGGCCAGACGGTCGCGATCAACACCGTCGTCGGCCTGGTGGGTGAGGCGGGCGAAGCGACGGCTGCTCCTCCGGCGCCTGCCCCGGCCGCTCGCCCCGCGACGGAAGCCGCGGCACCCGTTGCGGCGACCCCCGCCCGGCCCGCCGCGGCCCCGACCGCGGCCGCTCCCAAACCGGCACCGCCGCCCGAGGCCCCGAAGGCCGCGCCTTCCCCGGCCCCGAGGCCCGCCGCCCCGGCGCCGACGGCGCCTGCTCGCCCCGCCGCCCCGGCCGCGGACTCCGGTGGAGGCCGCGTCGAATCGTTCGAGGAGCGCGTCCGCCAGCGGTCTTCCCCGCTCGTCCGGAAGATCGCGGCTGAGAACGCCCTGGACATCCAGGAGATCGAGGGGACCGGCATCCACGGCCGGGTCACGAAGAACGACATCCTCTCCTACATCGAGAATCGTAAGGTCGCGGGACCCGCCGCCGCGGCCGCCGCCGCCCCGGCCCTCGGAAAGGTCCAACCGGCCGAGCCCGCGCCCGCTCCGGCGCCCGCTCGTCCCGCGCTCGTCGCGACCGACCGCGACGAGGTCGTCGCGATGACGAAGATTCGCAAGATCACCGCCGAGAACATGATCCTCTCCAAGAGGACCTCGGCCCACGTCACGACGGTCTTCGAGGTGGATTACACCGCCGTCGCACGGCTGCGGGAGCGCAGCAAGGAAGCCTTCTTCCAGAAGAACGCGGTGAAGCTGACCTATCTCCCCTTCATCTTCCGTGTCGGCGATCCAGGCGCTGAAGGACTTCCCGCAGGTCAACGCTTCGATCGACGGCGACAACATCGTCTACCACAAGGACATTCACCTCGGCATGGCGGTCGCCCTCGACTGGGGGCTGATCGTGCCGGTCATCCGCAACGCCGACGAGAAGTCGATCCTCGGTCTCGCCCGCGCCTCCCAGGACCTGGCCGAGCGGGCGCGCACGAAGCGCCTCAGGCCCGAAGAGATCCAGGGCGGCACGTTCACGGTGACGAACCCGGGCGTCTTCGGCTCGCTCTTCGGCACGCCGATCATCCCGCAGCCCCAGGTCGCGATTCTCGGCGTCGGGACGATCGAGAAGCGGCCCGTCGTCGTCGCGGACGAGAACGGAAACGACGCCCTCGGCATCCGGACGATGGGGTATCTCGCGCTCTCGTTCGACCACCGTCTCATCGACGGCGCCGACGCGGACAAGTTCATGGCGTCGGTCAAAGCGATCCTCGAGAAGGGAGAGTTCGACCTCGGGTAGCCCTCCGCGCCTCGGCCGGCGGGCGTCTCTCGGGATCTTTCTCCTGGCGCTCGGCGTGCGCCTCGCCGCGATCGCGGCGACCGGCGCCGCCGTCCCCCGGTTCGGCGACGCGCCGCCGTACCAGGCCGCCGCCAAGAGCCTCGCCGAGAGCGGGCGCTATCCCGACCGGACCGACCCCCACTACTTCCGGGCGCCGGGCTACTCCTTCTTCCTCGCCGTCGTGACGCTCGGGCACCCGGAGCGCGTCCTCGCCGCGAAGGTCGCCAACGCCGTCGCCGGGGCGCTCGCGGCCCTCGTGCTCGCGGCCATCTCGGCGAGGCTCTTCCGGGATCGCGCGGCGGCCGCCGCGACGGCCGTCGCCGCGTCGCTCGATCCCTCCCTCGTCCTCGTCTCGATCGACCTCCAGAGCGAAGCCCTGTTCGTCCTCCTCGTCGCGTGCTCCGGATTCCTGCTGCTCGCCTCGGTGGACCGCCCCTCGAGCAACCTCGGCGTCGCCGCGGGTGCCTTCCTCGGCCTCGCAGCTCTGACCCGGCCCTCCGCGCTCGCGATCGTCCCGCTGCTCGCAGCGCCTCTGGCGGACCGGCGCCATCCCGTGCGCGCCCGGGCCCACCTCGCCGCTTCCGCCCTCCTCGGATTCGTCCTGACCGTCGCGCCCTGGACGGTCCGGAACGCCGTTCGGTTCGGCGAGTTCATCCCGATCAGCGACGTCGGCGGCTTCAACTTCTATCTCGGAAACTCCCCGCAGATGCTCCGTTTCTTCGACGCGCGCACCCGCGAGGAGTACAACGCCTGGTCCGACGAGACGGACCGCCTGATCGGCGCCCGCATGGACGCGCTCCGCGCGGCCGGAATCACGTCGCCGGGCGCGGTGAACCGCACACTCGTGCGCGAGACGATCGGGAGCTGTCTCGCGGATCCGGGCGGGTGGGCGCTCCTCCTCGCGAAAAAGACGTGGGACTGGCTGCGCCCCTATCCGAATCCCCTCTTCTGGCCGCGCGCGGTCGTGATCGGAATCGGCCTCCTTTACGGGGCCCTCTACCTCCTCGCCGCGCGGGGTCTGGCCATCGCCCCGAGGCGCGGCGTGACCCTCTTCTCACTCGGCGTTCTCGCCGCGAGCATGGCGGCCCACGTCCTGACCGTCGTGTCCTGGCGGTACCGCGTCCCGTACTGGGACCCGATCCTGCTTCTGTACGCGGCTCCCGCGGCGATCGGGCTCGTCCGCGGGCGGGCCCATGCCTGAGCGCGCGTCCGTCCGAAATCCGGTATCGCTGCCCTTCCTGCCGCGGTTCCCTCGCGCGGGCGACCGAACGACTCGATTGCGCCGCCTGCGGCAAGGGCTTTCCGGTCGAGGACGGGATCGCGGACTTCTCCGAGGGCCGCTACTACGACCGGTTCGTGCCGGGCCAGGCCTTGACCGCCTCGGAAGAGGCGGGGCTCGCCAACGAGGCCGAAGGGGCGATCTCGCGAATCCGCGACTTCTATCTGCCGCTCCTCGAGCGGGAGCCGGCCGCGGGACGGCCGCGGCGCGTCCTCGACAGCGGGTGCGGCAACGGGATGTCGGTGGACATCCTCGGCGACCGCGGCTTCGAGGCCTGGGGAATCGACTCCTCCGCCCTGCGGAAGTGGCAGTGGCGCGAGCGTCGGCACCGCGATCGGCTGGCCTGCTCCGACGGGGGGCGGCTCCCCTTCCCCGACGCGTTCTTCGACGCGATCCTCTGCTCCGGGGTGCTCGAGCACGTCGGCGTGCGCGAGTCCGGCGGCGAGCGCTACACGGTGACGCCGCTTCCGGAACGCGATCGGGCGCGCGTCGACTTCCTGGCGGAGCACGCCCGCGTGCTCGATCCCGGCGGCGTGATGTACCTGGACTTTCCCAACGGCGCGTTTCCGATCGACTTCTGGCACGGCCCGCGTCCCGGGGCGCCGCGCTGGCACTCGCGCCGGGAAGGATTCCTGCCGACGGCCGGCGACGTGCGCCGCTACGTCGCCGCGCTGCCGGGCCGCCACTCCGTGCGCGTTCTCGGCGCGGCCGGCCGCCTGCGGTTTCGACAGGTGGGCCGGCACTGGTACGGAAAGCTCCTGCAGTCGCCGGCGGCACTCTGGCTGCGCACGCTCGGCACGCGCCCGCTCGCTCCGATTCGAGAGACCGCGCTCAACCCGTTCCTGGTCGTCGAGGTTCGCCGGTCGAACGAGGGTGGGCGGTAGACTCTCGGCGATGGAGGCCGTCCGGGTTCAGCGCGCCGCGAGGGTCGTCTGGCTCGGCCGTATCGGCTACGGCCGGCCTGGGCACGTCCAGCGCGCAGCCGCCGAGGCAGTCCGCGGCCGGGGGGCCGGAGACGCTGTTTCTGCTCGAGCACGAGCCGGTCTTCACGCTCGGCCGCAACGCCGCCCGCTCCGACATCCTCTTCCCGGAGGCCGAGTGCCGCCGGCGCGGCATCGCGATCGCCGAGAGCGACCGGGGCGGCAAGGTGACCTACCACGGGCCGGGGCAGCTCGTCGGTTATCCGATCCTGAATCTTCATCCCGACCGCCGGGACGTCAAGCGCTACGTGACCGACCTGGAGGAAGCGCTCCTCCGCACGCTCGCCCGGTTCGGGATTCGCGCCGCGCGCTCCCCGCTCCGGGAGCGCGTCTCCTCGCTCTGGGTCGGCGACGACAAGATCGCGGCGCTCGGGATCCACATCGCGCGCTGGGTGACGACCCACGGCTTCGCGGTCAACGTCACGAACGAGCCGCTCGAGAACTTCCGCGGCATCGTGCCCTGCGGGATCATGGACGGAGGCGTGACGACGATGGAGCGCGTGCTCGGCCGGGGACCGTCGGTCTCCGAAGTCGCGCGCGAATTCCCCGCGCACTTCGGCGACGTCTTCGGCCGGGAGATAATCGCCGCGTGAGCAGCCTTCCGACCCTGCCGCCCGAGCGGCCGCTCCGCCTCCGGCGGCCCGACTGGCTCAAAGTCCGCGCGAACACGACGGGCGAGTACGAGGAGGTCCGCGCGATGATGCGGCGCCTCTCGCTCGTGACGGTCTGCGAAGAGGCCCGCTGCCCCAACATCCACGAGTGCTGGGCGCGGGAGCGCACGGCCACGTTCATGCTCCTCGGGGACGTCTGCACCCGGCACTGCGGCTTCTGCGCCGTCGGCAAGGGCCGGCCCGGGGCGCTCGATCCGGGCGAGCCGGCGCGCGTCGCGGAGGCCGCGGCCGAGCTCGACCTTTCGCACGCCGTCGTCACCTCCGTCAACCGCGACGACCTGCCCGACGGGGGCGCGGCGCACTTCGCCGAGACGATCCGCGCGATCCGCCGCCGCCTCCCGGGGTGCACGGTCGAGGTCCTGATCCCGGATTTCTGCGGCGACGGCGCCGCGCTCGAGACGGTCCTGGCCGAAGAGCCGGAGATCCTGAACCACAACGTCGAGACCGTCCCGCGCCTCTACCGGCGCGTTCGCCCGGAGGCCCGCTACGCGCAGTCGCTCGAGCTGCTCGCCCGCGCCGACGCGCGGCGGCGCCGGACCGGGTCGGCGACGAAGACCAAGTCGGGGATCATGGCGGGGCTGGGGGAGACGTTCGAAGAGCTCCTCGAGACACTCCGCGACCTGCGGGCCGCCGGATGCGACATCGCGACGGTCGGGCAGTATCTCCAGCCCTACGAAAAGCGCCTCCCCGTCGAGCGCTACTACACGCCCGAAGAGTTCGACCGGATCCGGCGCGAGGGCGAGGCCATGGGGTTCCGGCGAGTCGAGTCGGGGCCGCTCGTGCGCTCCTCGTACCACGCGCGCCGCGCCCTCGCGGGGCCGGACGCTTGAGCCCGTTCCGCGCGGGCGCGATCGCCGCGGCGTGGGTCGTGGCGGCGGCCGCGCCTCTCGCCGCGCAGACACGGGGCGCGGAGCTCGCGCGCGAGCAGAAGCCCGCCTACCCCGAGGAGCTTTCCAAGGCGATCGCCCAGGGCAACGTCGTCCTGATCGCCCGCATCGACAAGACGGGCGCGGTCCAGGACGCGCGCGCGGTCTGGACGACGCACGAGCAGTTCGTCGGGCCGACGCTGACGGCGGTCAAGGCGTGGTCCTTCCGTCCGGCGATGAAGGACGGCAAGCCGATCGACATCGCGGCCAACATCGTGTTCCCGTTTCGGATCAAGGACGACAAGGGCGCGGTCGCGGGGCACGCGATCCCCGGTCCGGCGCTCTCGGAACTCGCGGTCTTCCCCGCCGACTCCTCGGGCAAGAAGAGCGCCCCCGAGGGATTCGCCATCCGAAACGGCGGCGATCCGCGCCTGCGCGTCGAGGCGGCGATCGACTTGCCGCCCGTGGACTCGGCCCGAAAGGTCACCGTTTCCGCCGAGGCGGTCTCGCCCAAGGGCGCCAAGGTCCCGGTCTACGAGGACACGCGTTCCCTTGCGGCGAAGGCCGCGTCGCTCCCGGTCGTCTTCACCGCGCCGGTCGGACGCGATTGGGAAGACGGGATCTGGATGCTGCGGTTTCGAGTGGACAAGGCCAACGCGGGCACCGGGCAGTTCTGGCTGGCGCGCAATCCCGACGCGTTCGACTTCGCGGCCGCGCTGAAGAAGAAGTGAGCCCGACGCTCTCCGGAGGCTGATGGCGGACGGCGGCATTCGCGTCGGCACCGCCGGCTGGTCCTACGAAGACTGGAACGGCATCGTCTATCCGAGCCGGCCCCCCCGCGGATTCGACCGGCTCGCTCTGATGGCGTCCCTCTTCGACGCGAACGAGATCAACTCGACTTTCTATCGGATCCCGGAGGCGCGCCAGACGGCCGACTGGGCGCGGCGCGTCGAGGGGAATCCCCGGTTCCGCTTTACCGCGAAGCTCTACCGCGGATTCACGCACGAGAAGGAGCCCGGCGCGGGCGACGAGAAGGCCTTTCGCGCCGCGATGGAGCCCCTCTCCCTCGAAGAGAGGCTCGGGGCCGTCCTCGTGCAGTTCCCCTTCTCCTTCCACGACACGGCGGAGAATCGCGGGCGGCTCGATCGGATCCTCGACCGCTTCGCCGGCCTGCCGCTCGCCGTCGAGTTCCGCCACGCTTCCTGGGACCGGGACGACGTCGCCCGCGCGCTCTCGGACCGCGGCGTCGCCTTCGTCAACATCGACCAGCCGCGGCTCCACGGCAATCTCCCGGAGACGAACCGGGTGACGGCGTCCCTCGCCTACTACCGGTTCCACGGCCGCAATGCGGAGAAGTGGTTCGGACCCGACACCTCGAACGAGGAGCGCTACAACTATCTCTATTCGGAATCGGAGCTCGAGCCGTGGGTCGGACGGATTCGGGAGGGCGCCTCGCGGGTGGCGTCCCGGGGCGACATCTACGCGATCCTCAACAATCATTTCCGGGGGCAGGCCGTGACCAATGCCCTCATGCTCCAGCGGGAGCTGACCGGCGAATCCCGAGCCGTCCCCGAGACGCTGCTCGAGACCTATCCGCAGCTCTCGGCCGCCGCGTCCGACCACCGCGCCCGCCCAGCGCCGCCTCTTCTGAGGGGTCAACCGTGCACACCTGCGCTCTTGGCCGGAAAAGTACAGGAGTGCACGGTTGACCCTAGCCCTAGTGCCGATCGTGCACATCTCGCCGCAAGTGCACGATTGACCCCTAACGGTCCAGCCGCTCGTCGAGGAGAAGGAGTGTCCGGTAGAGGACCTCCGCGCCGTTGGCGACGTCCTGGGCGGACGTGAATTCCTTCGGCGAGTGGCTGATCCCATCCTTGCTCGGGACGAAGATCATCGCCATCGGAGCGATCCGGGCGATCTGCTGGGAGTCCTGGCCGGCGAGGCTCGGCAGATCCACGGTGGCGAGACCCGCGGACCGGGCGGCATCCCGGATCGCCGCCTGCAGCGCCGTATCGGCCCGGGCGGCTCGGACGTCGTCGAGCGGCGTGCAGCTCGTCTCGACGCCCTCCGCTCCGTCCGTCGCGCGAAACTCCTCCTGGACCCTTGCCCACATCCGGTCGATCTTGGCGTCGTCCAGGTCGCGGAGCTCGACCGGGAACTCCGCGCGGCCCGGAACGACGTTGATCGCTCCGGGCTCCGCCTTCAGGAATCCGACCGTGCCGACCTGGCGGCCCGTCTCCGCCCGCACGACCTCGCGCACCGCGAGCACGTCCCTCGCCGCCGCGGCGAGGGCATCCTTCCGGCGATTCATCGGCGTCGTCCCCGCGTGATTGGCGAATCCCGTGACGACACACTTCCAGCGCTTGACGCCGACGATCCCCTCGACCACGCCGATCGGGACCTTCATCTCGTCGAGGTTCGGGCCCTGCTCGATGTGCAGCTCGACCGATGCGGCCACGGCTCCGCGCGGGATACGCGCGTCGGTCAGACGCGCCGGATCCTGCCCGTACCGGCGCAGCCAGTCCGCGATCGTCTGACCCTGGTCGTCCTTGCGGTCCAGGATCTCGGGACCGAGCAGCCCGGCCGCGACACCCGAACCGAGCGTGCCGAGGCCGAAGTGATTGCCCTCCTCATTCGTCCAGATCACGACCTCGATCGGATGGCGCGTCGAGACCTTCCCGTCGTTCAGGGCGCGGATCACCTCGATCGCGCCCATGCTCCCGACGTCGCCGTCGAAGTTGCCGCCATGGAGCACGGAATCGATGTGCGATCCGGTCAGGAGGACCGGCAGCTTCCTCGAGCCCTCGCGCCGGCCGAAGATGTTTCCGGCGGGATCGACCCGCACGGCGAGTCCGGCCGACTTCATCAACCCGATGACGTATTCGCGGGCGGCCATGTCGGTCTCGGAGAAGCCGATTCGGGTGACGCCGCCTTCGGGGTTCCGTCCGAACTCGCTCAACTTCTCGAGCGTGCCCTGCAGCCGCGCCGCGTCGACGTGGAACGCGCGAGAGTCGGCCCCGCGAGCGGGAGAAACCGCGATCGCGAGGAGGAGGGGCCAGGCGAGGACTCGCGGAGCGCCGATCCCTCTCGAATCAGCGCCGCGCATCGGAGACGGCCGCCTCGTCCTCGCCGGCGGTGAAATCTCGCATGTCGCGGAACGGCGTGTCGCGGTCGGTGAAGTCCGGCCGGTAGTAGCGGCTCGCCGTATCGAGCTCCTGGTGGAAGCCCTCTTCGAGGCCGTTTGACTCCAGAGCCTCGAGGGCCTCGCGCCACTCCTCGGCCGTGATCGAGCGATTCAGGGCCGCGTACTTGTCTCCCGACGCCGCCCGGTGGATCGGGTAGTACTGGGCCATGAGGGAGATCGCGACGCGGGGCGACAGCGTCTCGGCGATCCAGGCGAGGGAGTCGGCGACGCCGGCCACGCGGTTGGGCAGCACCAGCACCCGTACGAGGAGGCCGCTCGAGAGCAGGCCGTCGTCGCCGAAGACGAGCCGCGACCCCTTCTGCCGGTACATCTCGATCAGGGCCTCGCGCGCGCGCTCGGCGTAGTCGGGCACCTTCGAATAGAGCCATCCCATCGAGGAGTCGGCGTACTTCAGATCCGGCAGGTAGATGTCCACGATGCCGTCGAGGAGGCGCAGCACCTCGACCGAGTCGTAGGCGTTGGTGTTGTAGACGATCGGGAGGCGCAGGCCCGCTCGCGCCGCGAGGAGAATCGCCTTCGCGACTTGAGGCGCGTAGTGCGTCGGAGAGACGAATCCGATGTTGTGGCAGCCGCGCGCCTGGAGCTCGAGCATCATGTCCGCCATCCGCTCGACGGGGACGGCGTTACCCTTCTGCCCCGCGTAGTCCTGGCTGATCTGGAAGTTCTGGCAGTACACGCAGCGCAGGTTGCAGTTGCCGAGGAAGATGTTGCCCGCGCCGCGCGTCCCCGAGAGGGCCGGTTCCTCCCCGAAGTGCGGCGTGTAGGAGGAGACGACGGGATCGGCTCCCGAGGCGCAGGAGGCGAGAACGCCCGCCAACCGGTCGTTGCCGCAGTTGCGCGGGCAGACCGTGCAGGAAGAGAGTAGCCCGTAGAGGCGCTCGACGCGCTCTCTCGAGCTCCCCCGACTCGAGGAGGGAGAGATATCCGGGCTTCGTCATCGCGGGCAGCTTAGCATTCCGGAATGCCCGAGAGCTACGAGAGCCGGCGGACTGCGGTGGGTCTTCAATCTGATCCCCGCCTACCGCGGCACGGGCGCGCGCGTGACCTACGTCGCGAGCGATTTCCGCGAGGTGCGCGTGCGTCTCCCCCTCTCGTGGCGGACCCGGAACTACGTGGGCACGATTTTCGGGGGGAGCCTCTACGGGGCGGTGGACCCCGTCTACATGATCATGCTCATCAAGATTCTGGGACCCGGGTACACCGTGTGGGACAAGTCGGCGGCGATCCGATTTCGACGTCCGGGGCGATCGACGCTCCATGCTCGCTTCCTGCTCTCGGAGGAGGAGATCCAGACGATTCGCGAGCTCGCGGAGAAAAACCCCTCGATCGATCGCGTCTACACGGTAGACCTCGCGGACGAGTCCGGCGTCATCCACGCGAGCGTCGAGAAGACGGTCTACATACGGAAGAAGGACAGGCAGTAGGCGGTTCCTGACGGCGCCCCGCGCAATACGCGGCTCATCGCCCGGACAGCAGCGGTTCGTGCCGTTCGAGGACGCGGCCTTTTTGCCTTTGAGGCCCCCACCGCCCTTGACAGGCCGGACGAACCGGCCGAAGAATCTCCCGTACAGGACTAGCAGGAAAGCGGTTCGCCGAGCGGCCCCGGTGCCCGACCCTTCGCTTCCCTGACGGGAGGAACGCGGTGAGGCGACGCGCCCCGGCACGGGTCGTCCTCGGGGTCTGCGCGATCGCTCTGCCTCCTCTCGCGAATCGCCTTCGAGCGCAGAGTTACAATTCCCGCCAACAGAGTCTCTGGATCCGGTTCCGGGTTTGTTCCGGATGCGTTCGGGATGGGCGGGTGACGGTGCGGGTTCGCTTCGGAGATTGCACGCTCGACTTCGACACGCGCGAGCTCTCGCGCGGCGGTAGGCACGTGCACGTCGAGCCCAAGGCGTACCGGCTGCTCGAGCTACTCCTCACGGCCCGCCCGAAGGCGCTCTCGAAGGACGAGCTGCAGGACGAGCTCTGGCCGAACACGTTCGTTTCGGAGAAGGCCCTCGCGCGCCTGGTCGAAGTGCTGCGATCGGGCCTCGGGGACTCGGCGCGGAAGGAGCCGAAGCTGATCCGGACCGTGCACGGATTCGGCTACGCCTTCAGCGGCGAGGTGACGTCCGGTGACCGCCGCCGGGCAGCCGGCTCCGCCCGGGGCGGACTTCCACTGCCGCATCGCCTGGGGGGACCGGGAGGTCGCCCTCGTCCGCGGGGAAAACATCCTCGGGCGCGACCCGAGCGCGGTCGTCTGGATCGACCTCTCGAGCGTCTCGCGCCGGCACGCGCGGATCGTCGTCGGGCGAGAGCGAGGCGGTGATCGAGGATCTCGGCAGCCGGAACGGGACCTACGTCGGGGGCGAACGCATCGAGAAGCCCCGCCCGCTCGCCAACGGCGAGAAGATCAAGATCGGCGCGGCCTCGCTCGTCTTCCGCTGCTTCCACGGGCTCGGCACGACGCAGTCCGAGATCTCGTCGGCCTGAGGCGCGGCGGCCTCCGCGCGGCGTCTACAGCCCTCGCACCGCCTTGAGCGAAGGCTCGAGGGGCTGCCGGCTCTCGAAGAATTCGGCCCAGGGGTCCTTCTTCGCGAGCCTCTTGTCGAAGTTCCCGATGTGGAAGTCGGCGGGCCTGAGCGTCGGGCTTGACCTCGGACCAGTCGAGCGGCGTCGAGACCGGCGCCTTCGGCGCGCGGCGCACGGAGTAGGGAGAGACGACCGTCTGCGCGAAGCCGTTGCGGAAGGGGTCGAGGTAGACGCGCCCCTTGCGCGCGGCGATGCGCGACTCCATCGTGAGCTCCTTCGGATAGGCCTGCGCGAGGCGATGCCCCAGCCGGTCGGCGAACTCGCGGACGTCGTCGGAGTCGGGGCCGGGTCGGATCGGCACGAAGACGTGCAGTCCCTTCTTGCCCGAGGTCTTCGGAAACGAGACGAGCTTCAGCGCGTCGAGCGCTTCCTTCACCCGGAGGCCGCGCGCGCGGCGTCCGCGAAACTCCCCGGAGTCGGGGTCGAGGTCGAAGCACACCCAGTCGGGCTTGCGCGGGCTCTGCTTGCGCGAGTTCCAGACGTGGATCGCGATGCAGCCGAGGTTGACGAGCGCGAGCTGTGTCGCGAGCGTCCCGCCCACGACGTAGTTCGTCGTCCCCTTCTCGTGCTGGATCTTCTGCGTCGGCGTGTCGGGCGGCATGCCGGGCGGCTTCTCCTTCTGGTAGAAGCACTCCCCCGCCATCCCGTCGGGGCAGCGCTCGAGCGAGAGCAGGCGGTCCTCGAGGTACGGCCCGAGGCGCTCGAAGACCTGCATGTAGAAGCGCATCAGGTCGAGCTTCGTGTACCCCTCTTCCGGCCAGAAGACCTTGTCGGGGTTCGATATCCGGAGCGGCACGTCGGGGAGCCCGGCGCTCCCCTTCTTGCGCGGGCTCACGGGAAGCGCTCCGGAAGGAGGCACTCCCGCGGCGTCTTGTCGTCGCGCAGACCCAGGTAGACCGGCTGCCGCAGCCGCGCGTCGGAGGTCCACTCCTGGAACGACACCTGCGCGACGAGCTTCGGCGCGAGCCAGGTCGCGCCCTTGACCTTCGACGGCGGAGAGAAGGGCTCGCTCCGGCGGACGAGCGGCTGAAAACGCCGGTGGAGCGCCGCGAGGGTCTTCTGATCGAAGCCGGTGCCGACACTCCCGACGTAACGGAGCTCCTCCCCGCGATAGGCGCCGAGGAGAAGCGCGCCGAAGTACGACCGCGTGCCGCCCGGCGCCGTGTACCCGCCGATGACGAGCTCCTCCTCCTGGTGCACCTTGACCTTGAGCCACTGCGTCGAGCGCCCCTCGCGGTAGGGGGCGTCGGGGTTCTTCGCCACCATCCCCTCGAAGCCCTTGCTCCGCGCGAGCGCGAACGCCTTCAGACCGTTCGAGCCGAGCCGCCGCGAGGCGAAGAGCCGCGGCGTCTGCCCGATCGCCGCCTCGAGCGCCGCCCGTCGGACCGGCAGAGGCCTCGTCGCGCAGGTCGCGGCCGTTGCGGTAGAGGCAGTCGAACACCGCGTAGACGACCGGGACCTCTCCCTGCTGGAGGAGCTGGAAGCGGGAGACGAGACGCGCGTCGAAGGCGACGGCCTCGCCGTCCAGGAGGAGGGTCTCGTCCGGGAGCGAGCCGATCGCCTTCGCGACGTCGGCGAAGGACTCCGTCCGGTCCTTCCCGTTTCGGGAGAGGAGCGTCACGCGATTCCCCTCCTTGTAGGCGAGGATCCGATAGCCGTCGTACTTCTCCTCGTAGACCCAGCCCGGCTTGTGGAAGGGCTTCTCGACGAGCGTCGCGAGCATCGGCGCCACCCGGAACGGCACCCGCCGCGCGGAAGGGGTCAACCGTGCGCTCCTGCGCTTCTTCGTCGAGATGCCCGGCCTCATGCTGGGGTCAATCGTGCACTACGTGCATTTCCCGAGCGGAATCCGGCAGCGCACGATCTGCACGATCGACCCCTTCACGAGATCCCGCCCTTGCGCTTGCCCGAGTGCCAGACGGACTTCTTCCCCGACTTGCGCGCCGGAGCGAGGCGCTCCGGGTTCGTCGAGCATCTCGCGCAGGAGCGCCGGCGGATCGCCCGTAGGCCGCCTTCTCGACGTCGCCCCCCTCGTCCCGGGCGATCTCGACGAGCAGGCGCTTCGAGACGACCGAGCGCGGGGCGAGGTCCGCGATGTCCTCGCGGCTCGCCCACTCGTCGCGGTGCTTGATCAGGAGCCACGCGGGCTTCGAGTCCCCCGGGCGATCCCGCGTGCGGACGAGCACCCAGCCGCCCCGCAGCTTCTCCCCTTCGAGCGAGAACTTCAGCTCTCCGCGTCGGAGCGCCGCGTCCACGTCCGGCTCCTCCGGCGTCCACGTCCCGCCGGTCCCAGATCATCACGGTGCCGCCGCCGTACTCCCCCTCCGGGATGATCCCTTCGAACGCGTTGTACTCGATCGGATGGTCCTCGACCTGCATGGCGAGGCGCTTGACGGCCGGGTCGTAGGACGGGCCCTTCGGACACGCCCAGGAGAGCATCACGCCTTTCCACTCGAGGCGGAAGTCGTAGTGGAGCGCGGTCGCGCGATGCTTCTGGACGACGAAGGCGAGTCGGCTCGCGCGGCGCGCGGCGGCCTTCCCGCCTTTCGGCTCCTTCGTCACGCCGAAGCGGCGCTTTCTCCGATACTCCTCGAGAGGCACGTGCGCTCGACTTCTCCCTTACACTGTTCCGAGCGTGCGCGACATTCTGGCATGGGTGCTCACGGTCGAGGCGCTCGGCCTCGCCGCCCTCCCCCTCCTGCGCCTCTTTTTCGGAAACCGCCGCGACGCGGCCCTTCTGTCCCGTCCGTTCGGGCTCGCCCTCGTGGCCTATCTGGCCTGGGCGGGGACGCTCCTGCCCGGCATCCCGTTCGAGCGGCGCACGCTCGTGATCGCCCTCGGGGCGGTCGGGCTCGCCTCCTGGTGGCTCGACCGGAAGACGCGGCCGCGCCGCCCCGAATCGCGGTTCTGGGGGCCCGAGGAGACGCGGGCGCGCGGTCTGGTTCTGGGGCGCGACCTCGATCTTCCTCGTCATCCGCGCCGCGGCGCCCGAGATCCTGGGCGCCGAGAAGTTCATGGACCTCGCGTTCTTCAACTCGATCGCGCGGCATGGAGCGATGCCGCCGCTCGACCCCTGGATGGCGGGCA
The DNA here is from genome assembly GCA_963707935.1 of uncultured Acidobacteriota bacterium. GTDB lineage: Bacteria > Acidobacteriota > Thermoanaerobaculia > UBA5066 > Gp7-AA6 > DATBFU01. Next base: position 1,397,377 of record CAVPRN010000005.1, read on the forward strand.
AGACGATCAACTATTACTACTGGGGCTACCTGCTCGCGGCCTCCCTCGCCAAGCTCGCCTCGGTCACGCCCTTCGTCTCCTACAACCTCGCGATCGCGACGTTCGCCGGCTACTCGTTCTGCGCCGCGGCCTGCCTCGGCGCCCGCCTTTCGGAGGGGAGCCGCGCGGCGGCCCTCGGCTCCGGCTTCGCCGTCGTCTTCGCCGGCAACGTGCAGGGCGCCTTCGACGCTCTCCGCGCGCCGCTCGACAAGGGCTTCGACTACTGGCACGCGTCCCGCGTCATCGCGAAGGGGGACACGATCAACGAGTTCCCGTTCTTCACCTTCTTCCACGCGGACCTGCATCCGCACCTGCTCGCCTTCCCGTTCTACGTCGCGGCCTTCGTCTTCGCGCACCGACTCTTCGAACAGGATCCCGAAGGGGCGGAGGCGCCGCCCCTCCCGAGGTGGAAGCGGGCGCTCCCCTTCCTCGCGACGGCGCTCGTCGCCGGCACCGCCGTCGCCGCGAACACCTGGAATCTCCCTTCGATCGCGCTCGGCCTGATCGCGGCGACGGCCCTCCGTTCGCGGCCGCTGCGCGTCGCGCGGCTCGCGCGCCGGGCCCTCCCCGGCGCGGCGACGGCGGTCGGGGCGCTGCTTCTCTTCCGCCCTTACACCCGCACCTATTCGCTCCCCTACAACGGCCTCGCATGGACGACACAGAGCTCGGGGCTCTTCGAGTTCCTCGGCGTCTGGGGCCTCTTCTTCCTCGTCGCGATCCCGGCGCTCTGGCCGGCGAGACCGGAGGACGAAGCCGCGCGCCGCCGGGCCGATCTGCTACTCGCCGCCGCCGGCGGGTCGGCGCTCCTCGCGGCCATGCTCGCCCGATAAGCCGGCGCTCCTCCCCATCCTCTTCCTCGCCGTCCTGGCGCTCGCTCGCGGCGCCGGCGCGGCGCTCCGCGCGCCGTCTCCGCCGGCCGCCGCGGACACGCTCTTCGCTTCTCTGATGCTCCTCCTCGCGCTCGCGATGGTCGGCGGCTGCGAGTTCATCTACTTCAAGGACTCCTACGGCGACCAGCTCCAGCGGATGAACACGATCTTCAAGTTCTACCTGCAGGCCTGGCCCCTCTTCGGGATCGCGGCCGTGGTCTTCGCCGAGCGGAGCTGGAGGACCGCGGCGCGCGGGCGCGCGTGGCTGCTCCGTGCCCTGACGGCGGCCGCCGTGCTCGCCGCCCTCCTCTATCCGGCCAACGCGGCGGCCTCGCGGCTGCGCCAGCGCGAAGGGGGCTTCTCGCTCGACGCGCTGCCGCCTTTCGCCCGGAGGAGCCCCGGCGACGCCGCCGCCGTCGTCTGGCTCGAGCAGCACGCGCCCGGGCGGGCCGTCGTGCTCGAGGCCACGGGGGATCCGTACCGCGACTTCGCGCGCATCTCCTCGCACACGGGGCTGCCGACCGTCATGGGCTGGGCGAACCACGAGGGCCTGTGGCGCGGCAACGAGAAGGAAGTCGAGGTGCGGGCGCTGCTCGTGAAAGGTTTCTACGGCACCGCCGACGAGGAGACCGCGCTCGAGATCGTCCGAAAGTTCAACGTCCGGTACGTCGTGCTGGGGGACCTCGAGCGCGCGAGCCACCCGAACGCCGCGCACGTCTCGGATTTCCTCTTCCTGAAACCGGTCGTCAGCGGCGGGACGATCGTGTACGAGGTCTCCTCCGGCCCATGAACGTCCTGATGGCCCTCGACTACTACCGGCCCAACATCTCCGGCCTTTCGCTCTACGTCGAGCGCCTGGCCGGGGAGCTGTCCCGGCGCGGCCATGCGGTGACCGTCCTGACCCATCGCCACCGTCCGGACCTTCCGCTCGAGGAGCGGGACGGCGGCGTGCGGATCGTGCGCGCGCCCGTGGCGGCGCGCGTCGGCAAGGCCCTCCTCTCCCCCGCGATCGTGGCGGCCGCGGCGCGGGAGCTCGAAAGCGCCGACGTCCTGCATCTCCACGCCCCCCTCGTGCCCGCGGTGCCGCTGTCGCTCCTCGCCACCCACCGGCAGGTCCCGGTGGTCGTGACGTATCACTGCGACCTGCGGCCGCCCCCCGGGCTCCTGCAGCGCGCGGTCGAAGTGCTCGCACGGGCCTCCCAGAATTTCGCGCTCGACCGCGCCGCGAGCGTCGTCACCTACACGGAGGACTACGCCCGCCACACCGAAGCGCTCGCCGAGCGGCCGGAGCGGGTCACGTGGGTGCTGCCGCCGGTGCCGGACCCGGTTCCGGGCCGCCTCTCCCCGGAGGAGGTCCGGCGCCGCTACCGCATCGCGGGCCGGCCGGTGATCCTCTTCCTCGGCCGCTTCGCCGAGGAGAAGGGGCTGCCCTACCTCGTCGACGCGTTCGCGGCCGTGCGGCGCCGCTTCCCGGAGGCGGCGCTCGTGCTGGCCGGCGAGAAGGACACGGTTCCCGGCGAGACGGTGGGCGAGCGGCTCGCTCCCCTGCTCGAGGACCCGCGCTCGGGGATCGTCGCGACCGGTCTCGTCCCGCCGGAAGCCACGACGGAGCTCTTCTCCGTGGCCGACGTGCTGGTGCTCCCCTCGATCAACTCGACCGAGTCCTTCGGCCTCTGCCAGGTCGAGGCGATGCTCTGCGGCGTGCCCTCGGTCGCGTCGAACCTGCCGGGCGTGCGCCAGCCGGTCCGGATGACCGGGATGGGGGAGGTCGCGGAGATCGCCGACGCCGCGGACCTCGCCCGACAGATTTTGCGGGTCCTCGAGTCGCCGCAGTCCTACCGCAAGACGCGCGAGGCGATCCGCTCGACGTTCGATCCGGCGCGGACCGTTTCGCGCTACGAGGAGATCTACCGGGCGGCGAGCGGAACCGCCGCGTGAAGCGACCGGAGCCGGGGCCCTCGGAGCGGATCCTGCGCGCGCACCTGCGCGAGATGCCGTTTCATCGGGTCCTCATGCGGTCGATCGAGGCGCGCATCCTGTCGGAAGTCGATTTCGCCCGCCCGGTGCTCGACGTCGGCTGCGGGGACGGCCACTTCGCTTCGGTGCTCTTTCCGGAAGGGACGGACGTCGGGCTCGATCCGGGCCTCGCCGACGCCTCCGAGGCGCGGCGCCGCGGCGTCTACCGGATGGTCGTCGGCGCCGACTCCGGGGCGATGCCGTTTCCCGACGCCGCTTTCGCGTCCGTCGTCTCGAACTGCGTCTTCGAGCACATCCCCGAGATCGAGAAGACGATCGCGGAGATCGCGCGGGTGCTGCGGCCGGGAGGCCTCTTCGCGGTGACACTCATCTCCCAGAGCTTCAGCCGCCTCCTGACCGACGAGCGCGCCTGGGCGCGCCTGGGGCTCGCGCGCGCCCACGCCGCCTACGTCGCGTGGTTCAACCGCAAGTCGGTCCACTTCCACTTCGATTCGCCCGGGATCTGGAGGAAGCGATTCGAGTCGGCGGGCCTCTCCGTGCGGCGCTGGCGCTACTACGTCTCGCCCGAGGCGGCCCGCGTCTTCCACCGCGCGCACTACGTGAGCCTGCCGCACCTCGCCCTGCGGAAGCTGACGGGCCGCTGGGTCCCGTTTCCTTCGCTCGCCGACAACGCCTTCTGGGTCGGGCGCTATCTGCGATTCGTGGACGAGCCCGAGCCGGAGGAGGGATCCTGCATCGCCTTCGTCTGCGAGAAGAGGAGCGAGGCCTCTCGCCCGTTCTCCGGCTCTCCGCGGCCCGATGACAGAATCCCCGAAATCCCGTAAACTCTAGAGAATCCATGCGATTTCTGATCACCGGGGGCGCGGGCTTCATCGGGTGCAATGCGGCCCGGAGGCTCTCGGGGGCGGGTCACGAGGTCGTCGTTTTCGACAACTTCTCCCGCGCCGCGGCACCTTTCAACCGGGAATGGCTCGAGCGCGTCGAGCCCCGGATCCGCTTCGTGAAAGGGGACGTCCGCCGCCCGGCCGACCTGCGCGCGGCGCTCGCCGAGCCCTTCGACGCGGTGCTGCACCTGGCCGGCCAGGTCGCCGTGACGACCTCGATCGTCGACCCGGTCGCCGACTGGGAGGCGAACGCCCTCGGCACCTTCCATCTCCTCGAAGCCTTGCGCGCCCGTTACGGAGGCGACCCCGGGGCGCGCGCCGCTCCTCCTCTACTCCTCGACCAACAAGGTCTACGGACACCTCGCCTCCGGAGAGATCCTGCGCGACGGCCGGTGGGACCTGGCCGAGCGGACCGACGGAGTCTCCGAGGAGGAGTCGCTCTCCTTCGAGTCCCCCTATGGCTGCTCCAAGGGGGCGGCCGATCAGTACGTCGTCGACTACCACCGCAGCTTCGGGCTGCCGACCGTCTGCTTCCGGCAATCCTGCATCTACGGCACGCGGCAGTTCGGCGAGGAGGATCAGGGCTGGGTCGCCTGGTTCGCGCTCGCCGCGAGCTTCGACCTGCCGATCACGATCTACGGCGACGGCCTGCAGGTCCGGGACCTGCTCTGGGTGGACGACCTCGTGGACGCGTACCTCGCCGCGCTCGCGCGCAAGGACGAAGTCGCCGGCCGCGCCTACAACGTCGGCGGCGGCCCCGCCTTCCGTCTCTCGCTGAAGGAGCTGATCGGCGGATCTCGAGGCGCGCCTCGGCAAGACAGATCCCGGTCGCGCAGGAGAAGGCGCGCCTCGGAGACCAGCGGGTCTTCTACTGCGACATCCGAAAGGCCCGGCGGGACCTCGGCTGGCAGCCGCGCGTCTCGCCGCGGGAGGGGGTCGCGAAGCTCCTCGACTGGATCGGCTCCGAGCGCAAGGAGATCGCAGCCTTCCTGACCCGCAAGGGGATCCCGGTCACGGCCTGACGCGCGCCGGAGACTCGCTCCTGACCCGATCGACCGCCCGCGCGATTCTGCTCGCGATCCTCGCGGCGGGAGCGTTCTTCCGCTTCCAGGGCTTGAACTGGGACGAGGGCCACCACCTCCATCCCGACGAGCGGTTCATTTCGATGGTCGAGGACAACCTCCGGTCTCCCGGCGGGGTCCCCGGCTACTTCGACTCGAAGACCTCGCCGCTTGAACCCCTACAACCGCGGCTACAGCTCCTTCGTCTACGGGACGCTCCCGGTGTTCCTCGCGCGCGGCTGCGGCGGCCGCGATCGGCAAGCGCGGATACGACGGGACGTACCTCGTCGGCCGTTTCCTCTCGGGGCTCTTCGACCTCCTGACGGTCTGGCTCGTCTATCGCCTGGCCCGCCGGTTCGCTTCGCGCCGCGCGGCGCTCGCGGCGGCGGCGCTCCTCGCATTCTGTCCGCTCGGCATCCAGCTCTCGCACTTCTGGGCGGTGGACACGTTCCTCGCGACCTTCGCGACGGCGGCGCTCCTCGGATGCGTGCGCCTCGCCCAGGGAAAGTCGGGCCCCGCCGGCGACGCCGCGACCGGCGTGTGCGTCGGGCTCGCGGTCGCCTGCAAGGTCACGGCGCTGGCGCTCTTCGCCCCGGCGGGGATCGCCCTCCTCCTGCGGCTCCCCGCGCTGCGCCGGGAAGGGGACGCCGGGGCCCGCCCGGGCGCTCGGGCGCGCGGCCCTGCGCGGCGCCATCCTCCTCGGCGCCGCCGCGGCGGCGGTCCGCGTGGCCCTCCCCTACGCGTTCGACGGATGGCGTCTCGATCCCCGCTACTTGAAGGACTTGAAGGAGCTCGCGGCGATCTCCTCGAGCGTCGCCGGGTTCCCTCCGGCCCTCCAGTGGGCGGGACGCACGCTCCTCTTCCCGCTCCGAAACTTCGTGATGTACGGCGCCGCCCCGTTCTTCGGGCTGACCGCGCTCGCCGCGGTCCCGGCGGCGATCGTCGCGGCCCGGCAGAGGAAGAATCGCGCGCTCCTGCCGCTCGTCGCCTACGCGCTCTTCGTCGGGCTCTACCACGGCCTCGTCCTCGTCAAGTCGCTCCGCTATTTCTACCCGGCGTACCCGGCCGTGGCCGCGCTCTCGGGGCTTCTCCTCGCGCGGCTCTGGGTCGCGCCCATCCGCCGGCGGTTCCTGCGGGCGGTGCCGGCGGTCGTCCTCGGCGGCAGCTTCCTCGCGGCGCTCGCCTTCACGGCGATCTACCGCCGACCCCACCCGAGGCTCGAGGCGTCGCGCTGGATCTTCACCCACGTTTCCGCCGCCCGCCCGCTTCGCGAACGAAGCGTGGGACGACGGGCTGCCGATCCCGCTGCCGGGGTACGACGTCGCCCCCTACGCGGGGCCGGTGCTCGAGCTCTTCGACCCCGACTCCGCCCAGAAGATCGACGCCCTCGTCTCGACGCTCGGAGGGGCCGACTGGATCGCCGTGACCTCGAACCGCGTCTACGCCAACGTCACGCGAATCCCGATCGTCTTCCCGATGACGACGGCCTATTACCGCGCCCTCTTCTCCGGCGCGCTCGGCTTCGAGCGGGCGGCGGACATCGCCTCGTATCCGTCGCTCGGGCCCCTGCGGTTTCCCGACGACCGGGCCGAGGAGCAGTTCACCGTCTACGACCACCCGCGCGTGCTGCTCTTCCGCAAGGCGCGCGACTTCTCCTCGCGTGCGCGCGCGGCGCATCCTCGCGGCCGCCATGCCCACGCCGCCCCCGACGATGTGGGACTGGGAGAAGTGGCCTCGCTCCCGCCGCAAGGTGGCCGCGCCCGTGGTCCCGGGCCGCCGCCCCGAGATGGCGTCGGCGCCCGTCCCGTCCGGCTCCGACGCGCTCATCGGGTCGGTCCCCGCGGCGCTCCTCTGGTACGCGGCGGTGGCGCTCCTCGGCGCCGCCGCCTTCCCCCTCTGTTTCTTCTTCTTCTCGCGCCTGCCGGACCGCGGGTTCGGCCTCACGCGGCTCGTCGGGACCGTGCTCGCGACCTACGTCCTGACCCTCGCGGTGTCGAAAGGGGGCCTCCGCGGCGGAAGAGGCGCCGCCTTCCTCGCGGCCGCGGCGCTCGCCGCCGCGGGCGCCGCCGCGTTCGTCCGGCGCCGCCGCGAGATCGCGCGATTCCTCTCGGCCAATCGGCGGGCCTCTGATCCAGAGCGAGGCCGTCTTCGTCTTCGGGTTCCTCCTCTTCGTCGGGCTGCGCGCCTGGAACCCCGAGATCACCTGGGGCGAGAAGCCGATGGACTTCTCGATCCTCAACATCCTCGTGCGCACGCGCACGCTCCCGGCCTCGGACCCGTGGTTCGCCGGCGCTCCGCTCGGGCTACTACACCTTCGGACAGGAGATGGTCGCGCTCGTCACGCTCTTGACCGGGCATCTCGACGCGCTACACCTTCAACCTCGCGTTCGGACTGCTCGGCGGCGCCCTCCTCCAGGCGGCCTTCTCGCTCGCGCGCAACTGGGGCGGCCGACTCGCAAGACGGCATCGCCGGCGCCTGGCTCGTGGCGCTGGCCGGGAACCTCGCGGGGCTGCGCGAGTGGCTGACCGTGCGCCGGCCGCAGAAGCTGCCGCTCGACTGGCACTACTTCTGGGCCACGTCGCGCGTCGTCAAGGACACGATCAACGAGTACCCGCTCTGGAGCCTCCTCTTCGCCGACCTGCACGCGCACGTGCTCTCGATGCCGCTCCTGCTCCTCTTCCTCGCTTCGGCGCTCCAGTTCGTGCGCGCGCACGCCGACCCGGCGGCGTTCCCGCGCACGCGACTGCTCTCGGCGGCGCTGCTCGGCTTCTTCGCCGCGGCCGAGACCCTGACCAACGCCTGGGACGCGCCGCTGGTCGCGGGGCTCCTCGTCCTGACCGGCTTCGCCGCCGCGCTCTCCGGCCCCGGGAGCGCGGTCGCCCGCGCCGCTCGCGCCGTCGTCGGTCTCTCCGCCGCCGCGGCGACCGCGCCTCGCCGTCGCCGCGCCCGCTCTGGCCGCCGGGAGGCGGTCACCCGGCCTGGGGGAAGAACCTCGAGAAGGGGGCCTCGGGCCTCGACGTCGCGACGGTCTTCGGGCTCTTCTTCCTCCTCGTGATCGGATGGTGGCTCTGCGCCGCGGCGGACCGCTGGCGCCTCTCCGGCGCCCGCCGGACGATCTTCGCCGCCGGCGGGACCGTCCTGCTCCTGCTCGCCGCCGTCCGCTCGGCCGACCTCTTCGCGGCGGCGGGCCTCCTCCTCTTCGCCGTCGCCTTCCTGGCGCTCGCCGAGGACGGGGCGGACCGGCTCGCCGTCGGGGCTCGCGGGCACCGCGTTCTTCCTCGTGCTCTTCACGCAGCGGCTCTACATCTACGACCGGATGAACACCTTCTTCAAGCTGTACCTCGAGGCCTGGCTGCTCTTCGCGGTGGCGGCGGCCGTCCTCGTCTTCCGCGCCCCCGAGCGCCGCGGCGCCTTCGCGCGATGGCCCGCCGTGCTGAAGGGCCTCTTCGCCGCGGCCGCGCTCCTCTCGCTCTTCACGACGGTGACGGCGGCGCGCGGGGCGCTCACCGACACCCGCCCGACGAAGCGGGGCGATCCGGGGGGCCCGACGCTCGACGGCCTGCGGTATCTCGACCGGAGCGCGCCCGGCGAGTACCGCGCGGTCATGTGGCTGCGCCGCTCGATCGCGGGCACGCCGGTCGTGCTCGAGGCGCAGGGCCCCTCCTACCAGGACTTCGGCCGCATCTCGATGCTGACCGGCCTGCCGACGGTCCTCGGATGGGAGTACCACGTGCAGCAGCGCGGCAACCCGACCGACGAGATCGCGCGCCGGCGCGCCGCGGTCGAGGCGATCTACACGAACCCGAGCGCCGACGTCGTCGAGCCGCTCCTGCGCCGCTACCACGTCGGATACGTCTACGTCGGGCCGCTCGAGCGCAGGACCTATTCGCGCGCGGGCCTCGCCAAGTTCGAAGCGACGCCCGGACTCTTCCGGAGGGTGTACGAGAATCCGGACGCGCGGATCTATCGGGTCGTCGGGGGCGACGCGGAGGACGTGCTCGCGCCCGAGCGCGAGGAGCTGCCGACCCCGCCTCCCGGGACGGCGGCGGAGGTCGTCGAGCCGGACGAGCCGCCGATCATCTCGGAGGAGCCGGCCGCCCGGTCGGGCGCCCTACTCGGGGTTGCGAGAGCCGCGCGACGCCGCGCTCGACGAGAAGGGGCGGCTCTGGGTCGCCGACTTCGGCAACTCGCGCCTGCGCCTCTTCGACTCGCGCGGAGGCTACCTCGGCGGATGGGGAGGGCGAGGCAACGGGACCTACAACTTGAAGGAGCCGTGCGGCGTCGCCGCGCGCGGCGAAGACCTCTTCGTCGCGGACACGTGGAACGGCCGCGTCGAGAGCTTCACGATCCAGGGCGCCTGGAAGGCGGCCGCGACCGGCCTCTACGGCCCGCGCGGGATCGCCGCGGCGCCCGACGGCTCTGTCTGGGTGGCGGACACGGGGAACCACCGGCTCGTCCGCTACGACGGAACCCTCGGGCAGCCGCGCTTTCTTCGGCAAGAAGGGCGCCGGTCCGATCGAGTTCGATTCGCCCGTCGGGATCGCCGTGGCGGACTCGGGGACCGTCTACGTCTGCGACACCGGGAACCGCCGGGTCCAGGCGCTCGACCGCGAAGGGCGGTTCGTCCGCGCGATTCCGATCCCGGGCTGGAGCGCTCCGGGCGAGCCGCACATCGAAGTGGACGCGGGCGAGATCCTCTACGTGAGCGATCCGTCCGGAGGCGCGGTGCTCGCGATCGACGCCTCGGGATCGGTCCGCCGGAAGATCGAGAGCGGCGACGACGGAGTCCGCTTCGCGTCGCCGACGGGCCTGGCGATCGATCGGAAAAATCGTATTCTTTACGTCGTCAACTCCGGGTCGAGCTCGATCTCGAAGTCCAGGCTCGAAGGGAAAGGAGACTGATGCGCTCGAATCCGGTCCGGCGCGCGGCCGCGCCGCGGAAGACACCCCGGTGAGCACGGCGATCGAGACCGGCGAGCCCCCGACCCCGCCGCCGCCGCCCGCCGCGCCGCCGGCGCTCCCCGCCCCGGCGCTCCCCGCGAGCCGACGCTTCCGCGCGGCGATGCTCGCGATCCTCCTCGCCGCCGCTTTGACCCGTTACTGGCGCCTCGGAGACCGCCCGTTCCACCACGACGAGTCGATCCACGCCTACCAGTCCTACACGCTCTCGCAGAGCGGCGAGTGGCGCTACGACCCCGCGTACCACGGGCCGTTCCTGTATTACGCCAACGCCGTCGTCTACAAGATCTTCGGGGTCTCGGACACGACGGCGCGGCTTCTCCCGGCCGCCTTCGGCCTCCTGTTGATCGCCTTCGCCTTTCCCCTGCGCCGCTGGATCGGGCGAGGGCGGCGCGCTCGGTTTCGCTCTCCTCGTTCTCCTCTCGCCCCACTTGACCTACTTCTCGCGTTTCATCCGGGAGGACCTCTACTCCCTGGTCTTCACGCTCGGGACGATCCTCGCCTTCCGCCGTTTTCTCGAGACCGACCGCGCCCGCTGGCTGACCGGCGCGGCGGTCGCTTTCGCGCTCGCCGGCGTCACGAAGGAGAACGCCTACATGACGGGCGTCCTCTTCGTCGCCTTCGGCCTCTGGGCGTTTGCGCTCGCCGCCCGCGCCGAAGGGCCGGCGGCGGCGTGGAAGAAGACGTGGTCCTGGACGCTCGCCCATCTCGGGGCGCTCGTGACCGCGGGGATCGTCTTCCTCTCGATCTGGGCGCTCTTCTACTCCGCCTTCGGGCGCTACCCGGGCGACTGGCTGGCGATCCCGAAGGCCGTCAAGTACTGGATGGGACAGCACGCGATCGCGCGGATCCCCGGGCCCTGGTTCTACTACTTCCCGCAGCTCCTCTACTACGAGACGGCGACCGTCCTCGCCGCGGCCTTCGCGTTTCGGGGATGGAAGCGCGACCCCTTCCTCGCCTTCGTGGTCTTCTGGGCGGTCACTTCGCTCGCCATCTACTCCTGGGCGCGCGAGAAGGTCCCCTGGCTCGCCGTGCACCCGCTGCTGCCGCTGACCGTGCTCGCGGGACTCGGCCTCGCGAACCTCTGGCGCGACCGGAAGCAGCCGGCCGCCCGCGTCGCCCTGGCCGTGATCGCAGCCTTCCTCGCCTTGAACGCGAGCGGCGCCTATCTCGCCTGCTTCCGATACGGCGCCTACGACAAGGAGCGGGAGCCGGAGCACGGCGAGTACCTCGCGTACGTCCAGACGACCGAGGACCTGATCCGGTCGCTCGCGCGTCCTCGATCGGGCGCGGGAGCGCGTTCCGGCGGGGCAGCCGCTCATCACGGTCACGGGCGAGGCCTCCTGGCCGCTCACGTGGTACCTGCGCGACATCCCGACGACGTGGACGCCCCGGATCGAGCGCGCCTCGACGCCCGTGATCGTGGCGGACTGGGACGCGGAAGGGGCGCTCGAGAAGCAGCTCGGGGACAAGTACGACGCGCAAGCGCGTCCCGATCCGCGCCTGGTGGTTCCCCGAGAAATGGAAGGGGACGGCGGAGAAGCCGGAGAATCGCCCGACGCTCTCCGACGTCTTCCGCTGGTGGATCGACCACCGGCTCTGGAGCCCGATCGGATCGCAGGACGCGACGTTCTTCGTCCGCAAGGACCTCGCGGGGACCGGGGCGCTCGCGCCGCTCGAGCTTCCGATCCAGGACACGAGCGGACGCGACTACGCGGGCGACGCCGCGGGTTCTCCCGCCCGACCGCGTCCTCGGCGGAGCCGGCTCCGGTCCGGGCGAGCTCGCCGAGCCGCGCGGCCTCGCCGTGGACGGGCGCGGCAACCTCCTCGTCGCCGACACGAAGAACAACCGGATCGAGATCTTCGACTCGAGCGGAAAGTTCCTGCGCGCCTTCGGGCGGAAGGGAAGCGGCGACGGAGAGTTGAACGAGCCGTGCGGCGTCGCCGTCGACCCCGAAGGAGACGTCTGGGTGGCCGACACCTGGAATCACCGGATCGTCCACTTTTCGGGGGACGGCCAGTTCCGCAAGGCGTTCGGAGATCCGGAGCACAGCCTCTTCGGGCCGCGCGCGCTCGTCGTCTCCCGGGGCGCCGTCTACGTCGCCGACACCGGCAACAAGCGCGTCGTCCGGTTCGACCGCGAGGGGAAGAAGACCGGCGAGTTCGGCGTCAACGGCACCGGCCCCGGCCAGCTCGTCGAGCCGGTCGGGATCGCCGCCGACGCTTCGGGCAATCTCGTCGTGGCGGACACCGGCAACCACCGCGTCCAGGTCTTCGACTCGGACGGGGTCTTCGTGCGCGAGTTCCCGGTGAGCGGCTGGAAGGACTTCTACACGGAGCCGTACCTCGCCATGGGGCCGGGCGACCTCGTGATCGTCACGGACGCCTGGGGAAGCCGGGTCGCGGTCTACGACGCCTCGGGCGCTCTCCGGACGACTTTCCGCGCCGGTGCCGAGTTCAAGCAGCCGACGGGAGTCGCCGTGGACGCGTTCGGCCGGTTGAGCGTCTCCGACCGGGGCACGAACCGGATCTTCTCGTGGACGCTGACGTCGGTTCTCCAGTAGCCGCGCCCGCGCCGCGCAGCTTGCGGCGCTCCGCCGCGGTGCTGGCGGCGACCCTCGTCGCCGCGGCCGTCGGTCCGCTCCTCGTCGCCCATGACCGCTGGTTCGAGCTCCGGCGCTCCTCCCGCTACCTCACGGCTTTCGGGGATCGCTTCCCGTTCCTCGCGCACCTGAACCTGCCGGACTACGCGGCGCCGATCGCCGCGGCCTTCCTCGCGCTCGTCGCCCTCGGGCGCTATCGGGCGGCCGAGGCGCCGCAGGGCTGGAGGCGCCGGCGGGCTTTCGCGAGGCGTCCCCGCCGCCCGACTGCGGCGGGCCTCGCGCGCTCCGCCGGGACCGCGTCGGCGGCGGTCGGCGGCGGCGGCGCGGCGCTCCTCCTCCTGCGGCTCGTGGCCACGAAGCGGCAGCCGGGGGCGGAGCTCCTCGTGGCACTCCTCCTCTTCGGCGCGGGGATGCTGCTGCGCGAGGTCTCGGTCGCGACGCTCCGGCGAGTCTGGCGGCGCGACCGCGCGGCGATCCTCTCGATCGCCGCCGCCCACGCGGCGGTGATCCTGGCCTTCGCCAGCCACTACTCCTACCGCCGGTTCGAGGCGCCGCTCTTCGGCGTCGCCCTCCTCGCGATCGGGAACCTGGCGGCGCGCGTCCGAAAGACCGGCCCGATCCCCCTGATCGTCCTCGCGTTCGTCTGTCTCTACACGTGGCGGATCGACGCCTGGTGGTACGCGCTCGTCGGCGACGAGTACCGGAACTACGAGATCGCGGCCCAGATCGTGAAGAGCCACGATCGGGCGTTCATCGGGCGACACCTGTTCCAGCTCGAGGGGGGCCTCGAGGGCCTCGACCCGTACGCCGACTCGCTCGCCCAGGCGGCCTCGATGCGCCTGCTCGGCGTGAACAACTTCGGGTGGCGCTTCAGCAGCATCTATCCGGCCGCGCTCGCGCTCCCCTTCTTCTTCCGGTTCTTCCGGACGTTCCTCTCCGGCCGGGCGGCGCTCGCGACGACGATCGTGCTCGGGGCCTCGCACTACATCATGAGCTTCGGCAAGATCGGATACGACAAGTTCCAGGCCTATCTCGCGATGGCCTTGCTGCTCGCGGCCGCGGCCTGTGCGGTCCGGACGCGCCGGGCGATCGCGTTCGTTCTCACGGGCTTCGCCGCCGCCCTCTGCTTCTACGTCTATCCGGCCGCGCTCTACGTCGTCCCGTTCGCCTTCTTCCTCTTCCTCCTCTTTGCGCCGCCCGCCGACCGGCCGACCGTGTCGCGCTGGGCGATCGCGGCACTCACGGCGATCCTCACGATCTTCCCGCTCCCCTTTCAGCCGACGTACTTCGAGGGGAAGCGCCCGGGGACCGTCTTCGACAACCCCGAGCTCACGCGCTCCACCGGCGTCCTCCTCGGGCACATGCGCGACAACCTGATCTACGCCGCGTATTCCCCGATCCTCCTCGGAGGGGAAGATCACTACGTCACGAGCTCGTATCTCGACCCGTTGACCGGGCTGCTCTTCTCCGTCGGCGTCGCGTCGGCCCTCTGGCTCGTGCGCCGAGACGCGTTCGTGGCCTTCCTCGTCGTCGCCCTCGGGTGGATGTTGTTCTTCTGCGGGGCCACCCACGATCGGGACTTCCCGCCGACGACGAGGATGTTCCTGCTCCTGCCCCTCTTCGTTCCCCTCGCGACGTTCGGTCTCGCGCGGCTCCTCGGGCTCGCCCGCGAGGTCGGCCTCGCTCCGCGGAGCGAGAGCGCGATCGCGTGGACGTCCGTGGCGGCGATCCTCGCCCTGAATCTCGTCCAGACCCACGTCGTCTCGAGGCGGCGCAGCGCCAACTACGAGCTCTTCGACCCCCTGGTCGTGCGGCTCGCGCGGCGCATCGAGGAGCTGCCGGGCTCCGCCCTGCGGCTCCTCTTCCTGACCGACGCTCCGGGCGAGAGCGGCGGGATCCCGATGCTGCTCGAGGTCTATTCGCTGCGGCCGACCGACTTTGCCGAAGTCGCCGCGCCGGAGGGCGCGCTCACCCCCGAGGACCGGGCGCGGGTCGCGGACGCGAGGAGCGCGGTCTTCGTGTCGACGCGGATGCCGCCGGAGCGGCGGGACGCCCTCGAGAGAGAGATCGCTGCGGCCGGAAAGAAGCCGTGCTCGGTCCGCACGACGACCGGCGAGGAGCGCTTCCGGCTCTGGACGGCGCCCGGCGTCCCGGACCTCTGCGCGAACTGAGCCGCCGCGTCGCGCGCGACCCCGCCGGGGTCAGGGCACCCGCAGCCAGTAGCCGATGTCCCGGAACGGGTCGCGCGGGTCGGGCAGCCGCACCATCCGCTCGATCCCGAAGCGCTCGCGCCACTTCGCCGCGACCGGCAGCCAGTCGGGCCCGACGAGGTGCCCGCCCGACGGGGGCCACGCGTCGCCCAGGGTCTCCACGTCCACGTCCACCACCCGCGTCGAAGGCAGCAGATACGGAAAGAGCGGGAACGAAGAGTGGATGTGGGGAACGCCTTCGAGATAGACGGTCTGCGGCCGACTCATCTGCCCCCCGAGATTCCGCCACGTCGAGATCACGAAAGCCGCGTGGTCGCCGCCGTACCGGGGATCCGGCGCGTTCCAGGGCGGGAGGACTCCGGGTCCGCCAGGAAGACGGCCGCGACGAGCGACGCGCCGAGGAGCGCCCCGAAGCGCGTCGGGCCCCGCTCGCAGCGCACGACCAGGCCGACGACCGCCGCGATCGCCGCGCCTCCGAGGATCGCGAGGGCCGGAAAGAGACTCGACGGACGCTGGGGAGTCGGGGTCGCGTCGGTCAGAGCCACGGCGGCGAGATTTCCGGCGACGAGCAGCGCGAGCAGTCCGCCGGCGAAGGAGCGCCGGCGCCCGAGGAGCCACCCGAGCCCCGCCGTGCCGAGCCCGAGCAGGAGCCCGGGGCCCGCGATCGGGTAGCGCGTGTACCAGGGGCTCAAGCTGTGCCGGAAGAGGAGCCCGGCGCTCCCCGCGACGACCTGATGGAGGAGAACGCGCGCGGGCGAGCCGAACGTCGCGACGGCGGGCTGCCACCAGTCCGCCCGGAAGATCCCGGTCTGGTTCCAGCGGCTGTTCCAGTCGTCGAAATGCCGCGACGCGAACGTCAAGTTCGGCGCCGCGGCGAGAAGGAAGCCCGCGGCGAGCGCCGCGGCGAGCGCCGCGCGGCGCCCCCGTCCGCGCCCGGAGCGGATGAGAAACGGCGCCGCGAAGAGGAGCAGGATCGGCAGAATCCGGCCGGAGGAGTATCCGTAGAGGGCGAGGCCCGCGGCGGCGCCGGCGCCGTACGCGAGCGGCAGCGAGGACCTCCGCCGCGCCGCGAGGGCGAGAGCCACGAAGACGGTGGCCGCGAGCGAGTCCAGGATCATGTGGCTCGCGAGGCGCGAGAAGTGGAGGTGGTACGGCGCGACCGCCAGGAGCGCCGCGGCCGCGAGCGCTCCCCAGGTGCCGGCGACGAGCCAGCCCGCGGCCGCCGCGGCCGCGACGGAAAGCGACCCGGCGATCCCGTACGGAATCCTCGGCCCGGCGATCGGGTCGTTCGAGAGGATGGCGCCGAGCCCCGCCGGCAGCATCCCGAGCCGTGCCGCGCCGTACCACCCGGTGCCGAAGGGATCCGACGGCTCGGCGCGGGTCAGGAGGCCGATCGCGTCGCGGGTCTGGTTCGCCTCGTCCCCCCCGAAGACCGCGGGAGACCGGCCGAGATCCGCGAGGCGAAAATAGCCCGCGGCAGCGAGCAGGAGGGCGAGCGCCGCCACGGCGGCCGGGGGCATTCGCCGCCGCTCCTCGGGCGCCGCCCCTCGCGCCGCCGCCGCGAAGGCGAGTCCCGCCGCGACGAGCGAGACGGCCCATGTCGCGAGCGCTTCGAGCGGGACGTTGACGTCGCGGCTCTGGAGCTTCGCCGTCAGCGCGAACGCGGCGGCCGAGAAAACGCCCAGGCCGATCGCCGCGATCGCGCGCCGGCCGGAGACGGGCGCGGGCGGTGCCGCGGGCGCGCGCGGGGCGCCGGGCGGGAACTTCTGGAGGCGGCCCGCCCAGAAGGAGAGCGCGAGACAGGCGCCGAAGCCGAGAAAGACCGAACCCGCGGGCGTCTCGTCGCCCGTCGCGCTCGCCCGGATCTCGATCCACTTCGTCGCGGCCGCGGCCGCGGCCACCGCCGCCGCGAGGAGGAGGACGGAGAGGAGGGCGCGGCCCGCCGGGCTCCGGGCGCTCCCGCCGGGCCGAGGGCCTCCGCCGGCAGCTATATCAGAAATGATATAGTCGCCGGGAGCGCCGGGCGGCGCGTCACGAACGGAAGACCCGCTCCTCAGCGCCGTCGAGCCACCGGTCCACGAGCTCGACCCCCTGCATGAGCGAGTGGTCCTGGTTGCCGATCTCGTACTTCCAGGCGCCGAAGCGGCCGCGCGAGTAGATCCCTTTCGACTCGAGATAGGGCTGGATCACGTCGAGCGCCGTCGTTCCGCTCGAGCGACGGGATCGGATACGCGTGCCCCGCGTGGATGAGGTACGTCGAATCGACGAGCGCGAGGTCCTTCGCTTCGAGGATCCCTTCGGCCACGAGACCGTCGAGCACCGCGCTTCACGAAGTCGCCCCGGGGCAGCGCCCGGAAGCGCGAGTAGGTCGTCTCCGTCAGCAGCGCGCAGTATCGCGATGTGTCCCCGCCGGGCACGATGTCCGGCGAGTAGTTCGAGAGATAGGTCATCCGGTAGAACGGCGTCTTCGGGTTCGGGAAATAGATCCAGTTCTTGTCGGACGGCGAGGGGCGCTTCAGGCCGATGCCGACCGAGAAGAGGCGGTTGAAGAGGAGCTTGTCCGTCGCGCGCGCGGACCGCCTCCGGCGCGTGCGCGAGCCGGGGCACGAGGGAGGTCAGCGGCAGGGTCGAGAGGAGGCGGTCGTAGCGTCGTCGTCGAGCCGTCGGAGAACTCGATCTCGCGCTTCTCCTCGTCGATCCGGACGGCGCGCTTGCGATAGCGCACGCGGTCTCCGATGTGCGGCAGCACCGCGAGCCAGAGCCCGAGCGTTCCGCGGGTCGCCGGGTACCCGAACGTCGCGTTCGGGCCCCAGTCGGTCGTCTTCTTCGAGACGACGGTCTCGATCGCCTTCTTCCAGTCCACGACCGCGACGCGCTCGGCGATCCAGTAGAAGCCCATGCGTTCGAGGGGCGTCGACCACACCTTGAGGTTGTAAGGCGCCATGAAGTGCTTCGCGACGCCCGCGCCGAACTTCGCCTGAACCCACTCCTCGAAGTTCGCGAAGGCCCGGTCCCGGTCGATCGTCTGCGACTCGACGAGGCCGACGAGGCACTCGAGCATCGCTTCTTCCGGGAGGGAGGAGAGGTGGTTCTGGAAGGGATAGCGGACGTAGCGGTCTTCGAACTTGATCCAGCTCTCGCGATCGATGCGGCGGACGCCGTCCTTGCCCGAGCATCTTGTCGAGGAACGCGTTGAAGTAGGGGTAGCCGGAGAAGATGATGTGCCCCGAGACGTCCCAGGTGTAGCCCTTCTCGTCCTCGAAGCTCGTGGCGAGGCCGCCCACCCGCGGGGCCCGCTCGAAGAGCTCGAAGTCGGTCTCCCCCCGCTCGGCCAGGCGGTAGGCCGCGCCGAGCCCGGTCGGCCCGGCGCCGAGAATGACCGTGCCCTTCATCGCGCGGCGACCACGCGCTTCAAGGCCTCGTTGCGCCGCATCTCCTCGCGCAGGGAGAAGAGGTAGCGCGATGACGCGGCGGATCGTGCCGAGCATCTTCCAGGGCCGGTGGATCGACTGACCCGCCTCGCGCGGGAAGTGGCGCACGACGACCTCGGAGACTTTCCAGCCGGCGATCCGGCAGCGCGCGAAGATCTCGTCGCCGACGAAGTTGATCCGGTGGCGGATCTCGATCCGGCGGGCGACGGCGCGCCGGAAGGCCCGGCAGCCGCCGTTGATGTCGTGGAGGGGCGATCCGAGGAGCCACCTGGAAAGCGTGTTCAGGCCCTTCGAGAGCACGAGCCGGGGCAAGGGGTCGTGGCGCTCCTTCTTCCAGCCGAAGACGACGTCGGCTCCGGCATCGATCGCCGCGAGGAAGACGGGCGCGTCCGCCATCGTGTGCTGTCCGTCCCCGTCCACGACCCAGACGACCTCTCCCGGCGTGTTGCGGAGCGCCGTCTCGGTCGCGACCGCGTACCCCTTGTTCCCGTCGTGGTGGACGACGAGGACGCGCGGGTCCTCTTTCGCGAGACGGTCGGCGATCTCGCCCGTCCGGTCGCGGCTCCCGTCGTCGACGACGAGGACGTTCCAGGTGAGCCTCGGGATCTTCGACAGCTCGGCGACGGCGTCCCGGACCGTCTTCTCGATCAGCTCCTCCTCGTTGTAGGCGAGGAAGGCGACCCCCAGGCGCGGCGAGACTTCAGCGGCCATAGATGATGATGCCCGACGTCAGGACCCATCCGACGACGGCCGCCAGCAGGAGCGGGTCGTCGATGAGCAGCGCCTGAGTCGGATTTCCTCCTCCGCCCCGCCGATAGACGAGGCGCACGTATCGGGCGATGCCGAGGACGACGAAGGGGACGGTCGGCGCGAAGCTCCTCCCCCCGTGCATCCGCTCGGTCGCCGGCAGAACGCTGTAGGCGGTGTAGGCGGCCACGGTCGTCAGCGCGCACACGACGAAGAGGAAGTCGAGCGCCTCTTCGCGGTAGGCCGCGAGCGCCGGCCGATGCTCGGCCGAGGAGCGGTGACCCGCGTGCGCGAGCTCCCACTGGCGCTTGCCGACGACGAGGAAGAGGGCGAGCAGATACGCGCATGCCATCAGCGACGCCGACGGCGCGAGGCTCGCGAGCGCCGCGCCCGCGAGCGCGCGGAGCGGCAGACCCGCCGCCACGATCAGCGCTTCGAGGAAGGGGATCCGCTTCAGCCAGAGCGAGTAGACCGTCATGAGCGCGGCGTAGAGGGCGCTCCAGCGCCCGAACTGCGGATCGAGCAGGAATGCGGCCGCGATCCCCCCCGCCCCGAGGACCGCCGCCGCCAGGAGCGCGGTGGACGGGCGCAGCTCCCCGGCCGCGAGCGGCCGGTGCCTCTTGACGGGGTGCGCCGCGTCGCGCTCGCGGTCCATCACGTCGTTGACGAGGTAGATCGCGCTCGCGATCGCGCAGAAGACGACGAAGCCGGCGGCGGCGAGCGCCCAGCCCCGGGCCGAGCCGAGGGCGCCGCCGAAGAGGAACGGGAGCGGCAGGACGAGGTTCTTGACCCACTGGGCGGGGCGCGCCGTGAGGAAGAGCGCGGACAGCGCGCGCCACGCGGAGTCCCCGGCGGCCGAGGCCGGCTCGCCTGATGAAGTGGCCGCCATTTTTTGCAGCCATTGTAACCGGATTCCCGCCGTGGCCGGCGGCTTCGCGGGGCCCCGCGCGCCGGAGCGCTTCGCGTTCCGTTCTACAATCGCCCGGTTACCGTCGGAGGCGCCGCCCCGTGCAGCAGCCGAAGCTCCTCCTCGAGGGGAAGTACGAGATCCTCTCCAAGATCCGCGAAGGCGGAATGGGGTCGATCTACCGCGTCCGCCACCGGCTGCTCGACGAAGTCCGCGTCATCAAGGTCATGCAGCCGCACGTCGTCGCGGACGCGGACCTGAAGCGCCGGTTCCTCGAAGAGGCGAAGACCGCGATCCGGCTGAAGCACCCGAACATCTGCACCCTGCACGACTACGCCGTGGACGAGGACGGCACCGCCTACCTCGTCATGGAGTACATCGACGGCGCGAACCTCGCGGACCTGCTGCGCCAGCGCGGCTCGCCGGGAGTGGCGCTCTCGATCGAGATCGCGCACCAGGCCCTGCTCGCCCTGGGCTACCTCCACCGCAAGGGGGTCATCCATCGGGACATCGCGCCGGACAACCTGATGCTCACCCACGACGAGGAGAGCCGCCCCCTGGTCAAGCTGATCGACCTCGGGATCGCCAAGGCGGCCAACCGCTCGATGGACATGACGGCGACGGGCGTCTTCCTGGGGAAGCTGAAATACGCCTCGCCCGAGCAGTACGGCACGCTCTCTCCGGGGGAGAAGATCGACGGCCGAAGCGACATCTACGGATTGGGCGTCGTGCTCTACGAGCTCCTGACCGGGATCCGCCCGTTCAAAGGGGAGTCGCCGGCGGAGCTGCTGCGGGCCCATCTCTTCACGCCTCCCCTGCCGTTCTCCGAGTCGGACCCCGAGGCAAAGATCCCGCCGGAGGTGCGCGCGGTCATCCTCAAGGCGCTCGAGAAGAAGCGCGAGGATCGCTTTCCGGCGGCGGAGGACTTCGATCGCGAGATCGTGAGCCTCCGGGAGACCCACGCGCGCCCGGACGACATCCACGCGGCAATGGCGGCCTTCGCCTCGATCCGCTCGACCCAGCCGGCGCTGCAAGACAACGTCACCCCGAGCGCCCAGAATCGCCTCGACCGGCAGTTCGGGCCGCAGACGACGCCTTCCCCATCGCTTCCGCCCTTCCGGATCGTGCTCCCTCCGGACGCGCGCGTGCCGCCGGCCACGGCGCCGCCCGGCGCCGGCCGCGAGACCGAGAGCGCGCGCCCGACCGCGGCGGCGCCGGTCGCCTCTCCCGGAGAGTCCGATCAAACCCAGATCAATCCGGCGCTCGCGGCGGAACGGGTCTCCGTCGCCGCCGAGGGGAAGCGCATCCCGAAGCCGAACGAGCCGGCGGCGAAGGCTCCCGCTCCGCCGCCCGCCCGCCCCCCCGAGAGGATCGAGAAGCCTTCTGCTGCCCCGCCCTCGACGGGCAAGCCGGCCGCGCCCGGGCCCTCGGCCGCGAAGCCCTCGCCCGGGCCGGCCCCCGCGCCGCGCGGCCGTCCCGCCGTCTGGGCGGCGGCGGTCGTCGTGGCGGCGGCCGCGCTCCTCCTCTGGCGCCCCTGGACTCGCCGCGCGATCCCCGCCGAAGAAGTCGCCGCCCTTCCCCGGGCCGCACCCACCGCCGAAGCGGTTTCCGTCGAGCCGACCGCGCCGCCGGTCCCCTCGCCCGCGCCGACCGCGGTGCCCACCGCCGGGCCGACCGAGCGGCCCGCGCCGCCGGTCGACGAGCGCGCCCGGGAGGCCCTGGACGGAGCGCGGCGTGCAGCGGCCGCCGCGCGGCGGACGTCGGAGGACGCGCGAGCGCGCGACCTCTCCCCCTCGACCTATCGCCGCGCGCTCGCGCTCGAGAGGCAGGGAGATGTCCTCGCGCGGCAGGGCGACGCCGCCGAGGCGAAGAAGGCGTTCGACGCGGCGTCGCGTTTCTTCGCGCAGGCGGAAGCCGCCGCGCGCGCCGAGGCTGCGCGCCTTGCGGAACCGACCCCGGTTCGGGTCGCCGAGCTCCCGTCCCCGATCCCGCGTCCGACCCCGGTCGTCTATCCGACGGCGGTCCCGCCCACCGCCGTGCCGATTCCGCCGACGGCCGCGCCGGCGCTCGAAGCCACGCGCATCGCCCCGTTGGAGCGGGCCCCGGAGCCGACCGCCGCTCCGGTTCGAGGCAACCCCGCCGAGGAGCGGCGGATCCGGGACACGATTCGTCTCTACGAGCAGGCGTGGAGCCGCTTCGACGCGAAGCTCTACGAGCGCGTCTACCCCTCCGGGGTCACCGCTTTCGAGATCGCGATCAAGAACCTGAGCTCGCAGTACGTCAACATCGAGATCCGCACGATCGACGTCGACGCATCGGGAACCCGGGCGACCGTCACCGGCAACGAGATCATCGTGGCGACGCCGCGCGCCGGAACCGAGCAGAAGACCCAGCGAGACGTCATTCTTCAGCTCCAGAAGTCGGGCGACCGCTGGGTGATCACCGAGCGCCGCTAGAGCCGGCGCTTTCCCCGCCTCTCGCTCGCCCCGTTCCGCGGGTCAGAACGCGTAGTCGATTGCGACGACCGGGGTGAACTGGTCCTGGAGCCCCTTCTTCGTGAGGGAAAAGAGGGCGTTCAGGGTCACGAGGAGGTTTCCCACCGGATTGATCTTGAACCCGGCCGAGCCGAGCAGCGTGTTCAAGTCTCCCGGCGTGGCCGTGAGCTGGGGCAGGATCGTGGTGGTCAGAACCGGCGGAACGTTCGGGTTGAAAACGTTGTTGGCCGTGTTCGCGACGAAAGGCGTGTCCACGACCTCGATGATCTGGGTGCTGCGGTACGTGCGCCCGATCACGTCCGCCGCGAACGTCACGCGAGAGCCGATGGCGAGGTCGAAGCCCCCCGTGTAGTTGACCTCGTCGGGGATACCCGAGGAGCCCTCCGGCTGGTTGCGATGGCGGTGGATCGCCCAGGTGTATCCGGCGTTGACGTGCGGTGAGAAGGCGCCGAAATGCGCCGAGGCGATCAGGAACGCCCGAATCTGGAAGACCCCCGTGCCGAGCAGATCCTCCTCGCGCCCGGTCGGAAACCGCGCGTCCGTCGCGAGCGCGACTCCGTTGGAACCTTCCGTCAGGCGCCACTTCATCCGCAGCAGCACGTCCCCGATTCCCGTCGCGCTTCCCGACTGGCGGCAGCCCAGCTCCTGATCGGCCGTGACGCTCGCGCAGCTCGGGTCGGCCAAAGAGCCCTGCCGGAACTGGTGGACGTTGCGGAAGACCGGGTCGTTGCCCGTCGCGAGGCGGTTGATCGCCAAGTCACTCTCGGGCTCCAGGACGACCTTCACGACGGGGACGGCAATTCCGACGTCGAAGCGGTTCGTCACCCCGTAGGTCGCGACCAGGGCGCCGATGTCGCTCGTGACCTTCAGATTCAGCTGCGCCTGGATCGCATCCCCCTCGAAAAAGAAGTGGATGTCGTTCCCGCTCTGGTCGGTGTCCTCATGCTGGAAGACGAGCTTCAGGGAGCGGTTGTCCAGGTCGATATCGTTGATCCGGTCGAAGGTGAAGTGGCTGTAGTTGATTCCGAGGTTGAACTTTCCTCGGCCGACCGTGTCGATGCGCTCGGCGAAGACCGGGCCGAAGCTCTCGGAGCCCCGCGTGAAGGTGCCGAGATTCGGGTCGTAGGTGTAGGTGAAGCCGCCCGAGGAAGAAGGCAGGGGGAACGAGGCGAGCTGGCTCGCGAGCTGCTGGTTGAACTGGTTGAAGGCCTCGAACTGGCCGAGCACGGCGACGAAGTGCGCCTCGTGCGAAAAGATCGCGTTGGGCGCGAGCGTGATCCCCTGGGCGAGGAAGTTCGTCAACAGGTCGCGCAGATCCTGGGCCGCCGCGCGAAGCGGCAAAGTGACGGCGAGGACCAGGGCGAGAAGGACGCGACGCAGGCTCATGCTCCCCTCCTCCTATTGTTCTCCGTGTGGGCTCTCGGCTCTCCTCTCGCGGGGCTTCGGGATTTCCAGAGTAAACCGCGGCCGGGACCCGGTCAACCCGAGCGCTCCGGCCGCGTCAGCCGGCGGTAGTTCTTCCAGTGCTCGAGCGCCGCCGCCGTATCCCCCAGCCGCTCGGCCAGGTTGGCGGCGTTGAAGTGCGCGTCGGCGTCTTCCGGATCGATCCCGCTCGCCCGATCGTAGGCCGCGAGCGCCTCGCGCAGATTCCCGAGGTCTTCGAGCGCGACGCCGAGGTTGAACGCCGCGGTCGCGTCGTCGGAGCGGGAGGCGAGGGCCGCGCGATAGTGCGCGAGCGCGCCCTCGATGTCGCCGGCCTCGTGCATCAACCGGCCGAGATTCACGTGCGCGTCGGCATGCGTGCCGTCGAGCTCGATCGCCTTCTCGTACGCCGTCCGCGCCTCCTCGGGCGATTCGGACTCGAGCTCCTCCGCGGCTCGATGCCAGGCGTCGGCCAGCGAGGGCGCCTCGAGGCGTTCCGTCCGCGGCTCCGCGCGCGGAAGCGTCGCGACCGGCGCCGCCGGCGCGGAGGGCTCGAAATCGAGGAAAGTCTGGCCGGACTGCGGGTCCCAGCAGGAGACGTCGTCCCGCACGACGATCCGGCCCCCTTCGGCCGCGATCGCGAGGTCGGAGAGGCCGCGGCCGCGCGGGCGCTCGCGCGCGAGGCGCCGCAGGGCCCTTCGAATCCGGCGCTGCGGAATGCGGGCTTCGGCAAGGCCGCAGGCGGCGCGAAGGAGGACGAGGTCCGGGAAGGAAAAGCGGTACTGCCCGCGCGGGCCCCGCCCGGGGGCGAGCAGACCCGCGCGAACGAACGAGCGCACCTGGGAGGGAGAGAGGCCGAGGACGTTCGCGACGTCGCGTGTGCCGTAGCCCGTCACGGGAGTGTCCCCCGCGGGCTACCTGCGGGAGGCGCTTCTCTTCTCGGCACCGCTGCCGGCCCGCTTGGCCGGCCTTCGCTCCGCGCCCGCGCCGGCGGCCGCGGCTTTGCGGGCCGGCTTCGAGGCACCCGTTCCCTTGGCCAGGCTGCGGCGAAGCGCCTCCATCAGGTCGATCACTTCTCCGCTCTTGGGCTTCGGCGGCGCGGAGATCTCCTGCCCGGTCTCGATCTTCTTCTTCAACTGAACCTGGATCCGCTTCTTGACGTCGTCCTCGTATGCCTGAGGGCGGAACTCGTCGGAGGACGCCTGGTCCACGAGCATCTTGGCGAGCTTCAGCTCCGCTTCCTTCGGCGTCTCCTTGTCGAGGCCCACTTCCGCAATCGGACGGACCTCGTCGGCGTAGAGGAGCTGCTGCATCACGAGACCCTCGTCCACGGCGCGGACCATGACGAGATACTGCTTTCCGCGCGCCGCGTACTTGGCGAGCGCGACCCGCCCGGTCTCCTTCAGCACTTCCGCGAAGAGCCAGTAGGCCTTCGAGCCTCCCTTGTCCGGGCCGAGGTAGTAGGCCTTGTCGAAATAGACCGGGTCGATCGCCGAGAGGGGGACGAACTCGGTCACGTCCACCGTCTGGGTGGCCTGCTCTTCGAGGGCCTTCAGCTCTTCGTCGGTGAAGAGGACGTACTGGTCCTTGGCGAACTCGTATCCCTTCCGGATCTCCTCGCGCGGGACGACGACGTTGTCCTCCTTCGGGCAGATGTACTGCTGCTTGACGCGCGAGCCGCACTTGCCGTGCAGCATGTTGAACGAGACGGCGGCCGAGGAGTTGCCCGCCGAGAAAAGCTTGACCGGGATCGAGACCAGACCGAAGGAGATATTCGCCGTTGCCAGCGCTCTGGCCGTACTTTCTGTCGCCATGACCCTAAGTCTAACAAAGATCAGGGGTTCGCACCGGCGAAAACCTCGGCGAACTCGCGGGCGAGCGCCGGCCCGCGCCCCCCCTCCTCGTGCTTGAAAAAGACGAAGAGGTCGCTCCAGGGCTCCAGACGATACTTCTCGGCCCGCTTCACGAGGTCCTCCCGCACGTAGTCCTGCCGGCGCAGCCGCGCATAACCCCAGGAGGCGGTGGCTCGAAGCGGCGTCTCGAGCTCCTCGTCCTCGGCGAGGCAGAGCGCGGCGCCGCGGGCCGCGAGCGACTGGAAGACGTCGTCTTCGAACCAGGAGGCGTGTCGGAACTCGAAAGCCGCCCGCGCCCCGGCGGGGAGCGTCTCGAGGAACGCCGCGAGCCGTGGCAGGTCCTTCTTCAGATTCGGGGGGAGCTGGAAGAGGACGGGGCCCAAACGGTCGCCGAGCGACGACGCCATGCGAAAGAAGTAGTCGACCGAGTCCCCCGCCTCTTTCAGGCGTTTCTGATGCGTGATCCGCTGCGACGCCTTGAGGACGAAGACGAAGCCCGGGGGGACCTGCTCGGACCATTGCGCCAGCATCTCGGGGCGCGGCATGCGGTAGAAGGTGTTGTTGATCTCGACGGCCGAGAGGCGCTCCGCGTAGTAGCGCAGCATCGCGGAAGCCGGAAGGTCCTCGGGATAGAAACTTCCCTTCCACTCCTTGTACGAGAAGCCGCTCGTGCCGACGAAGAGGCGCACCGGGGCAATCTAGCACCCGATGGGCGGGGGTTAGGGGTTGGGGGTTGGGGGTTGGGGGTTGGGGGTGACGCCGAAGTCCCGTCCGGTCAGTTCCACCAATCTCCGGAATCGCGCCGCTCGCTCGTCGGTGAAGTCCTCGCGCCTCGCGCGCCAGAGCCAGTTGCCCTCGGCCTTCCCGGGCGTGTTCATCCGCCCTTCGCTCCCGAGCCCGAAGACGTCCTGCACGGGAACGATCGCTCTGGCGGCCACGGACTCGAGCGCCGCTCGGATCAGGTCCCACTCGATCTCCCTCCCGTCGCCTCCGAGATAGTCGAGGGCCCGCCGCCGGTCCTCGTCGGCGAGCGCCGAGAACCAGCCGCGCGCCGTGTCGTTGTCGTGCGTGCCCGTGTAGGCGATCGCGTTCTCGACGTGCCGGTGGGGCGCGTGCGGGCTGTCGAGCTCGGAGAAAGCGAACTGGAGGACCCGCATCCCGGGGATCCCCGTCCGGCGGAGCAGCTCCCGCACGTCCGGAGTGATGGTGCCCAGATCCTCGGCGATCAGGGGCAGGCCCCCGAGGGCTTCCGCCAGGACTCCGAAGAGCGCGTCTCCGGGTCCTTCCACCCAGCGCCCGGAGGCCGCCGTCGGCGCGGAGGCCGGGACTTCCCAGTAGCTCGCGAAGGCGCGGAAGTGATCGACCCGCACGAGGTCGCAGAGCTTCCGCGCCGCGCGGAAGCGGGCGATCCACCAGGCGTAGCCCTCCTCGCGCATCCGGTCCCACCGATAGAGCGGGTAGCCCCAGAGCTGGCCGGTCGCGCTGAAGTAGTCGGGGGGAACCCCCGCCACCGCTTCGGGCCGGCCCTCGGCGTCGAGCGCGAAGAGCTCCCGCCGCGCCCAGACGTCCGCGCTGTGGTGCGAGACGTAGATCGGAACGTCTCCGACGAGACCGATGCCCGCGCGCCGGGCCCGCTCCCGCATCGCTTCCCACTGCCGCGCGAAGAGAAACTGGACGAAGCCGTGGTAGTCGATCTCCGGCGCGAGCTCCCGGCGCGCCCGCTCGAGCGCGGCGGGCTCGCGCGCCGCGAGCTCCCGGGGCCAGTGGATCCAGCCGGCGTCCCGAAACTTCTCCGAGAGGGCCGCGAAGAGCGCCCAGTCCGGCAGCCACTCCGCCGATTCGGAGAGAAAGAGGTCGAGCTCTTCGCGGTCGCCGGGACGTCGCGCCCTCCCGGAACCGCCTCCACGCTTCGGCGCAGGTGCGCCTCCCTCGCACGCCGCGCGGCCGCCGGATCGGACCCCGCGCCGGAGGAGGGCTCGGGCTCGAGCGCTTCGGGCGGGAGAAAGCCCTCCTCGACGAGCCGCTCCGGGGAGACGAGCAGCGGATTCCCGGCGAAGGCCGAGAGGCCCCCGTACGGAGAACCGCCCGGTCCCGTCGGGCACGACCGGGAGAAACTGCCAGAGGGAAGCGCCCGCGCGCGCCGCCCACTCGAGAAACCGGTCCGACTCGGGCCCCAGGTCGCCCCCTCCGAACCGCCCCGGCAGCGACGTCACGTGGAGGAGCAGCCCGGCGGCCCGCGGCGTCACGCGCCGATCATTCGCGGGGGTCGCGGAACGAGGCCGCGCCCACGGCGCGCAGCCGCTCCCGCCGGTCCTCCAGCAGCTCCACCTTCCTCTCGGCGGCGGGCAGGTAGCAGAGCTCGAGATACTCGGTGACCATGCGCTCGGAGGAGAAGAGCCGCCCGATGCGGGAGGCGCTCTGGATCATCTTCTCGACCCAGCCGGCGGGGATGCCCCGCTCGTCGCGGGCCTGGAAGAGCGGCAGCACCTGTTCCTCGAGCACCTGATAGAGCGACGACGGCGACCTGATCGTCCGTGTCGTAGTCGCTCGACGTCCCGATGACGAATCCCGTCTCCGCGTGCGGGGCCTCGTCCCACCAGCCGTCCAGGACCGACAGGTTCAGCACGCCGTTCATCGCCGCCTTCATCCCGGAGGTCCCGGAGGCTTCGTGCGGGCGGATCGGGTTGTTCAGCCAGACGTCGCAGCCCGAGACGAGCGCGCGCGCGAGGCCCATGTCGTAGTCGGGAAGGAGGACGATCCGGCCGCGGAAGTCGGGGAGCTCCGCATAGTGGGAGACGGCGCGCAGGAGCTCCTTGCCGGCTTCGTCGCGCGGGTGCGCCTTGCCGGCGAAGAGGATCTGCGCGGGGCCGGACTGGAGGATCCGTTGGAGGCGGTCCGGGTCGCGAAAGAGGAGCGTCGCGCGCTTGTAGGTCGCGAAACGGCGCGCGAACCCGATCGTGAGAGCGCCCGGATCGAGGACGCGCCAGGCCGCCTCGATCTCCTCGGAGGAGGCGCCCTCCGCGCTCCGCGACTCGGCGACCCGGCGCCGGCAGACTTCCACGAGGCGCGCCCGCAGTCCCTCGTGGAGCCGCCAGAAGTCGAGCGGGTCGACGGAGCGCGGATTCTCGAGGAGCGAGAGGCTCGCGACTTGCGGATCGGTCCAGGTCGCGCGGTGGACACCGTTGGTGATCGCGCGGATCCGGACGTCTTCGTCGGCGAGCTCCGGCAGGAGCCCCAGCCAGAGCCGGCGCGACACGCGCGCGTGCAGCCGCGAGACGGCGTTCGCGTGACCGGAGAGGCGCAGGGCCAGCACCGCCATCGAGAAGGGCTCGTCCGGCTTTCCGGGCGCCTCCTGCCCGAGCTTCAGGAAGTCCTGGAACTCGAGCCCGGCGCCCGGGACGTAGACGCCGAGGTATTTCTCGAGGAGCTCCGGCGAGAACCGGTCGATCCCCGCGGGCACGGGTGTGTGGGTCGTGAAGACGTTGCCCGCCGCCGCGAAATCGCGCGCGTCGGCGAACGACATCCCCTCCTCGGCCACGATCTGCCGGATCCGCTCGAGGCCCACGAACGCCGCGTGCCCCTCGTTCAGGTGCCGGATCGTCGGCCTCCATCGCATCGCTTCGAGGGCCCGCAGGCCGCCGATGCCGAGCACGATCTCCTGGCGGATGCGCATCTCCTGGTCTCCGCCGTACAGGCGCCAGGTGATCTCGCGATCCTCGGGATGGTTCTCTTCGACGTTCGTGTCGAGGAGCAGCAGCGGGACGCGCCCGACCGTGACGAGACGCACGAGGACGCGGACCTCGCGCTCCCCCACGGTCACGCTGACGGCCGGCGGCCCGCCGCCCGGAGCGCGGGCGAGAGACATCGGAAGGCGGTCCGGGTCGAGGGGCGCCTCCGACTCGCTCTGCCCCGCCTGGCGGTCGATCGACTGCCGGAAGTAGCCGCGCGCGTAGAAGAGACCCACCCCCACGAGCGGAAGCCCCAGATCGCTCGCGGACTTCAGGTGATCGCCGGCCAGCACGCCGAGACCGCCGGCGTAGATCGGCAGCACCTCGGTCAAGCCGAACTCCGCGGAGAAGTAGGCGACGCGGTCGCCCGAATCCGAGAGAGCGCGGATCGAGGGGTGCGCCGGCTGGGCGTCGTCCTCGAGGCCGATCTCCGACTGGACGGCCGAGAGGAGAGTCAGGAACGATCGGTCTTCGGCGAGCCGCCGCAGGCGCTCCTCCGGGCAGTCGGCCAGAAGCGCCACCGGGTTGCCCCCGGTTCTCT
The DNA here is from genome assembly GCA_963707935.1 of uncultured Acidobacteriota bacterium. Taxonomy (GTDB): domain Bacteria; phylum Acidobacteriota; class Thermoanaerobaculia; order UBA5066; family Gp7-AA6; genus DATBFU01. Next base: position 1,427,104 of record CAVPRN010000005.1, read on the forward strand.
CCCAGCCGTCGGGGTCGAGAGACTGGAAGAGCGCGCGAAGAGAGGGGCGCCAGGTCCAGCGCAAGTCGCGTGCCAGAGTGTCGAGAGACCGGAGGTTCTCGGGCAACGGCCGAGCCGGAGGATGGATCCCGAGAAGTCGCATGGGGCGGGAAACAAGGATAGCAGAACCGGCGGTGCGCCGCGGCTCCGACGACCCCTGGAAGCCGAATCTGATGCAAGCGCCTCATGGAGAAATCCGCGGCGCGGGGGAAACTCACGTCGTGAAAGCAAGGAGGACGTCATGAATTTCAACCTGATCCGTCGCGAACCGACGTATCCCGCGTATCCGTTCTTTCGTCCGTTCGGGGAGCAGCCCTATTTCCGTGAAATGGAGGAGATGTCCGATCGCCTGAACCGCCTCTTCGCGTACCCGCGTCCTTACGAGAAGGAAGCTTTGAAGCTGGCGGAGTGGTCGCCGGTAGTCGACATCCAGGAGACGGAAACCGAGTACCTGGTGAAGGCCGAGCTTCCGGAGGTCCTGAAGGAGAACGTCAAGGTCACCGTCGAGAATGGCGTCCTGACGATTCAGGGAGAGAGGAAGCAGGAGAAGGAGGAGAAGGGCAAGAAGTTCCACCGCATCGAGCGCTCCTACGGCACGTTCCTCCGGACCTTCACGGTCCCCGAGGAAGTGGAAGCGACGAAGGTGGCGGCGGACTTCAAGGACGGCGTGCTCCGGATCCGCCTGCCCAAGACGGAGAAGCCCCGGACCAAGGCCATCGAGGTGAAGGTGGCCTCGTAACTCCCCTCTCGGGGAGTCGGCCGCCGCACGGCGGCCTCGAAGCGGCCGGGTTCGCCCGGCCGCTTCCCTTTTCCTGGGTCACGCCGACGACGACGTTCGCGCCGAGCAGCTCGCTCGCAGTAGCGCGCCAGGTCCTCGTTGGAGAACTCGTCCCAGCCGCGGCAGGCGCCGTGCCGGACGGTCTGCGCGTCGCAGGCGAGTCCCACCCGGCACCGGACCTGCTCGGCGAGCTGCCAGAGGTTGGCGAGCTCCTCCATCTGCGGCCGGGACAGGTGGGTGCTGCGGCCAAGCGCGTTCTTCCAGCGCCGATCGAACTCGGAGTCGGGCCAGCGGCGGAAGCCGCGGCAGAAGATCCCCTGCTCGGCGGCGATCTGGCACATCGAGTGCTCGTCGTCGGTGAGCCGGCGCAGTGCGTCTCGAAGGCGGTCGATCGCGTCGCGCCTCGACCAGACCGGCACCTGCCCGCTCATGCCGCGGGTTCCGAGGGGCGCGCCGCCGGGCGCAGCGGATCGTCCAGCACGAGGTCGGGGAAACGGGCCCGGAACGACAGGGCGACGTGGCAGCTCCAGCAGATCCGGTGGTGCGTCTCGAGAAGAGCGGGGAGCGACTCGGCGGCGATCTCCTCCCACTCCAGGGTCCGGCGGTCCGGCCCCATCAGAGCGGGCCTGTGCTCGGTCCATCGGATCTCGCCGATGTCGCGGCCGCAGAGCTCGCAGTGGGCTCCCTCGTACCATCGGGCGAGGCGGCTTGCGGACGAGACAGTCCTCGGGAGCTTCGACTTGCGCCAGACACTCCTGCCCGCAGTCGGAGCGCTCGGGCCAGCGAGAGCAGGACTGGAGGCGCGGCTCCGGCGTCCCCGACGATGTCGGTCGCGGCCGGCGCATGGCGTCGAGCTCGACGGCGACGGGCCTTCCCGTCTCGGGGCACGTCAGAACTCCCTTGCCCCGGTACCTGCGGTAGGAGCGCAGCCCGATCCAGAGGAGCGGAATCAACGACAGGACGAAGGCCGCCGCGAAGAGAAGAACGATTCGCATGACCGCCTCCTTCACCCGCTACTGTAGGGAGGCGGCCGGCCTCCGCCATGATGCAAGCGAATCAGTTCGAACGGCTCCGACGCGGTCCCTACCAGCCGAGTCCGGCGACCACGAGGCCGACCGCGGCGATCACGCTCCCGGCCGCCGCGTCGCCGTACCGGTCGAGCCAGGCGGCGGAGAGGGTCTTCGCGCCGGCGCGCGCGGGGAGCACGAGCAGGACCATCGTGCCGATCGTGGCGAGCTCATAGAGAAGCACGATCGCCGCCGTGGGAGCCGCGCCGAGCGGCGCCGCGGCAAAGAGGATCGGGATCACCGCCACGCACGGGTCCGCCGAGAAGAGCAGGAAGAGGGTCCAGGCGGTGGTGCGAGGACGAGTCGTGGACGTGGTCGTAACGCGTGTGGGCGTGGCCATGCAGCTTCCGGCCGGCCGCCCGGCGAAGGCCCCAGATTCCGTACGCGAGGCCGAATCCGACCAGAAGGACGCCGGCCGCCGCCTCCATCCGCGCGCCGAGCGTCTTCACCATCTCCAGCCCCAGCCAGAGCCCCGCCAGGCCGAGCAGGGCGGAGACCGTGACGTGCCCGACGCCGCAGGCGAGCGTGATGCGCGCGGTGCGGCCCGCAGACCATCCGCGCGCTCGAGCCAGCGCCGCGAAGGGGACCCAGTGGTCGGGAGCGAGCGTGTGGAGACTTCCGACCGTGACGGCCGCGACGGCCAGCGCCCCGAAGAGGCCACCGCTCATGACGCCACCGGGACTCGTTCCATCGCCGCGGCCTCCCGGGAGGGGCGCCGCGCCTCGAGCCAGGCGCACCATCGGGCCAACCCCTCTCCGGTCCGCGCGGAGACCGGCAGCAGGGCGGGCTTCGGATTCACGCGCGCGAGCGCGTCGCGGATCGCCTCGACGCGCACGTCGGGCAGATGCGGCAGCAGGTCGATCTTGGTCAGAAGCACGAGGTCCGCCTTGCGAAACATGACCGGATACTTCAATGGCTTGTCCTCTCCTTCCGTGACGGAGAGGGCGACGACGTTGGCCGCCTGGCCGAGATCGTAGATTGCGGGGCAGACCAGGTTGCCGACATTCTCGATGAAGAGGTAGTCGAGGTCCTGCCACGGAAAGTCGTGCAGAGCGCGGTGGACGAGCTCCGCGTCCAGGTGACAGGCGGAGCCGGTCGTGATCGGCACCGACGGAATTCCCGCCGCCTCGAGCCGCTCGGCGTCCCGGGTGGTCTCGAGATCCCCCGCCAGAGCCCCCAGGCGCGCGCCTCGGGGCAGGCGGCGCGCGGTCGCCTCCAGGATCGCGGTCTTACCCGCGCCCGGCGAGCCCATCAGGTTGACGGCGACGACGCTCCACTTCTCGAAGTGCTCCCGGTTATGCGCCGCCGTGCGATCGTTGCCCGCCAGGATCCGGTCGTGCACGTCGATCGGAACCAGCTCCGGGTCTCCGCAGCCACAGGTGCCACACATCACGCCACCTCCATTTCGACTCGCTCCAGAACGATCTCGTCTCCCGCGGAAAGCCGCGCCCTCCCGCCGCAGCGCGGGCACTCGAGGATGGCCCCCCGGGGGATCGACTGGCGGCACTCGGCGCAGTCCCAGCGCGCCGCGACCGGCAGGATCGTCAGCTTCGCTCCGGCGCAAATCGTCCGCTCCCGAAAAGTCTCGTAGGCCGTCGCGAGCAGGTCGGGCTCCACTCCCGAGAGCTCGCCGATCGAAACGAGGACGCCGTGAACCGCCCTCGCCTGGCGCTCGCGCGCCAGTTCCTCGATCCTCTCGAGGAGCGCGCCGACGATCGAGTACTCGTGCATCCGCCTCACCTCTCCCCGAAGCGCGCGGGCCGGCGCTCGAAGAAGCCCGCGAGCCCTTCGGCGAAGTCGGATCGGTCGGCGATTCGGGCGAGCTCCTCGAGCTCCCGGTCGAGATGCCAGTCGAGGCGGTCGACACCGGCCGCCTGATGGACGAGCCGCTTGGCGACCCCGTAGGCCTCCGTGGGACCCTCCGCCAGCTGCCGGGCGACGCCGAGCACGTCCTCGCGAAAGGTCTCTTGCGGAAAGACCTCGTTGATCAGGCCGATCTCGAGCGCCTTCGAGGCGTCGAGACGGGGATTTCGAAGCACGAGCTCGAGCGCCCGGCGCAGTCCGAGCAGGCGCGGCAGGAAGAAGGTCGAGCTCTCGGCTCCGGTCAGCCCCGTCTTGCCGTAGGCCCATTCGAAGCTCGCCCGCGGCGACGCGTAGACCAGATCGCAGGCCATGGCGATCCCGAAGCCTCCGGCCGCGGCCATCCCGTCCACGGCGGCGAGAAAGGGCTTGGGCGCCCGCTTGATCTCGGAGATCGTCGAATGGATGTACTCGAGGATCTGCCGGAAGACCTCGCCGTAGCCTCCCGGCGCGTCGCGGTGGGCCTGCAGGTAGGAGAGCTCGGTTCCCTCGCCCCCGGCGCGGATGTACTTCAAGTCGGCGCCGCTGCAGAAAACGCCCCCGGCTCCGGCGAGCACGACCGCAGCGCACCTCGGGATCGCGCGCGCATTGGAGCCCCGCCTTCCGGAAGTCGCGCGCCGTCTCGACGTCGAGAGCGTTGTACCGCTCGCGCCGGTCGATCGTGATCGTCGCGACTCCGCCCTCGCGTTCGAGGCGGATGTGGCTCACGAAGCGGCCTCCGAAACCCGTTCGAGGGCCGGCGCGCCGGCGATTTGGGCGATCGCGTCGGTGAGCAGCGGGCCCCAGGCCGTCGCGAGCATCCACTCCTGGTGCGCGTAGGCGTAGGCGTTCAGAGCGTGCTCCGCTCCCGCCGCCGAGAGCTCCACGGCGAGCGGCGCAACCGGATAGGGCCGCGAGCGCCGGAGGATCGGTCCCGCGTCGAGCTCGTCGGTGACCCGGTGCGAAGTCGCGCGGGTCTCTGGCTCCCCGGCGCGAATCGCGTCGCGCACCGCGCGAAGACCCGGATAGAGCGGCCGCCCGTCCGGCCCGCGCCGCGAGAGGTCGCTCCCGTGGACGTTGACGAGGCGTCCGCGCGTAGGCCTCGAGGAGCGGCTCGGTGGCGATGTAAAGATAACTTGACATCAGCAGGAGGTCCGGCCGCAACGGCGCGAGCAGGCGCACCGTGCGGCGGTCGAAGGCGCGGCGGACCGCGAGGTCGGCGAGCCCCGCATGCTGCCAGGCGTAGAAGCGGCGGATGAGATTGGGAACGACCGGCACACCCGCCGCGTCCAGCCGCGGATCGAAGAATCCCTCTTCGGTCGAGAGCACGCCGACGAGCTCGAAGGAGCCGCCGTGCCCGTCGAGCAGCTCCGCGAGGCCCGGCGCCCGCCGCGACGTCAGAAGGGCGACCCGCAGGGGGGCGCGTGCGTTCAGCATATGCGCGGAAGCGGCTCGCCCTCGGGCTCGGCGAGCAGACGCCGGCCGAAGCCGGTGTCCAGAATGACGTTGCCCGGCCTCTCGGCGAGACAGGTCCCCACGATCGCGGCCTCGCGCCCCTGCGGGTGGGAGCGCAGCGCCTCGAGCACGCTCTCGGCGGCCTCCGGCCGCACGCCGAGCACGGCCTTCCCTTCGTTGGCGACGTGGATCGGATCGATGCCGGTCAGCTCCGCCGCCGCCCGCACCGCCTCGGTCACGGGGATGGCGGACTCTTCCAGCAGGATTCCGACGCCGCTCTTGCCCGCCATCTCGTGGAGCGCCGAGGAGAGGCCGCCGCGCGTCGGGTCCTTCATGGCGACGACGCCTCCGTCCCGGGCGCCGAGCGCCGCGCGGACCAGGCCGTTGATCGGAGCGACGTCGGAGGCGAGGTCCCCCTCGAGCTCGAGCCCGTGCCGCGCCGAGAGGATCGCGAAGCCGTGGTCCCCGATCGTGCCGGTGACCAGAATGCGGTCGCCCGGTCGCAAGTCCCGCGTCGGGGACGACGCGGTCGGTCAGGGCGACACCGGCCGTGTTCAGGACGATCCCGTCGATCTCGCCGCGCCCCATGACCTTCGTGTCGCCCGTGACGACCGGAGCGCCGGCCTCGCGGCAGGCGAGGCGCATCGACTCCGGAGAATCCGCTCGAGGTCGGGCCTGCGGGAAATCCGTCCTCGAGGATCACGGCGCAGGTCAGGCCCAGGACCTCGGTCGCGCCCATCATCGCGAGGTCGTTGACCGTGCCCGAGACCGCGAGCCGCCCGATGTCTCCGCCCGGGAAGAAGATCGGGTGCACGACGTGGGAGTCGGTCGTCAGGACCAGCCATCGGTCGCCGAGACGCATCGCGGCGCCGTCGTCCATCGCGGCGAGGCCGATCCCGTCCGGAGGCGCCGGCGCGGCGAAGCCCCGGAGGAAGACCTCCTCGATCAGTCGGCGCATCGCCCGACCGCCGGCGCCCTGCTTCAGGGAGACGCGTTCGACCAGCGGTTCCTTCGCGAGGCATGCTCACGCGAGCGCCTCCAGATCCGGATGCCCGCCGTACTGGTGCCAGATCTTGCAGGTTCCCTCGGAGGACACCATGCAGGCGCCGACCGGGTTGTCCGGGACGCATTCCTTCCCGAAGAGCGTGCAGTCGGAGGGAGACGCGATGCCCGACATGATGTCGCCGCAGATGCAGCTCGCGACGAGCGTGGGCGGCCCGTAGTCCCACAGCCCCGCCAGGTCGATCGGGAAGCGCCGGCGCGCGTCGAGGTGCGCCCATTCCTCGCGCAGGCGCAGGTTGCCGTTGGGCACGTGAGCGATGCCGCGCCAGCGTCCTCCGACCGGCCGGAAGACGCTCCAGAGCTCCTCCTGCGCCCGACGGTTCCCCTCGCGTGTGACGCAGCGCGGGAACATGTTGACGACGCGCGGCGTGCGGTCGCGCACGAGCTCGAGCAGCCTCGCGAGTCCCGCCAGGATGTCGAGCGGCTCGAATCCGGCGACGACGACCGGGATCCCGTGGCGCGCGACGAACGGCTCGAAGATCCCCCAGCCCGTGATCGTGGCGGCGTGGCCGGCGGCGAGGAACCCCTCGACGCGCGTCTCGGGCATCTCCGCCACGATCTCCATGACCGGCGGGATGTACTTGTGCGCCGAGAGGACCGAGAAATTCTCCGGGACGGGGCCGCGCACGACGGCGGCGGTCGCGACGGCCGTCGTCTCGAAGCCGGTCGCGAAGAAGACGACGGGCTTCTCCGTCGCCGCGGGCGATCTCCACGGCCTGGGCGGCGCTGTAGACGACGCGCACGTCGGCCCCCTCGGCCTGCGCGTCGGCGAGCGACTGCACGGTGCCGCGCACCTTCACCATGTCGCCGTAGGTCGCGATCGTCACTCCCTGGCGGGCGAGGACGACGCCTTCGTCGACTTCCGGCATGTCGGTGATGCAGACCGGGCAGCCCGGGGCCCATGATCACGTTCAGGTCCTTCGGAAACGACGCGCGCAGCCCGAACTTGGCGATCGCCTGCTCGTGGCTGCCGCAGACGTGCATCACCGAGACCGGCGATCGGCCGATTTCTCCGGTCACCCGGGCGATCGTGCTCGGCGAGCCCGCGCGCCAGCCCCGGATCCCGGAAGCGCAGCTTCCCCAGAGAATCCCGCGAGAGAATCGGGCTCACGACGGCTCCCTCCCGCGCCGTCGCCTTCGATCTCTCCCCGGACGTCCGCGGCCATCAAGTCGTCCTTCGACGCTTCGGCGAGCAGGGTCTCGTAGAGCGCCAGCGTCTCGCCGATCTCCTCCGGCGGGATCCGCCGGATCGCGAAGCCGACGTGGTTCAGGATGTAGTCGCCCGCCTCGACGGGCTGGTCCACCACGTCCAGGCGCACGCGGCGGGACACGCCGAAGAAGTCGACCGTCGCGATACAGTCCCTCGACCGACACGACGCGGCCCGGCACGCCGAGGCACATCAGAGACCTCCTCGCCTGCGCGCGAGTGCCGCCGCAACGAGCGCCTGACCGATCGCGAGGCCCCCGTCGCCGGGAGGCACTTCGCCGTGGAGGAGAACCCGGAAATCGGGAGACAGCTCGGAGGAGACCCGCTCGGCGAGCAGGGCGTTCTGAAAGCATCCGCCCGTCAGGACCACCGGGAGCGCTCCCTGCCGCTCGGCGCAGAGGCGGACGAGCCGCGCGGTCGCGTCGGCGACGGTGTTGTGAAAGCGGCCGGAGATCGCCGCGGGCGAGGCTCCGGACACGAACGCTTCGACGGCGGCGCGCAGAGCGGGGCGCAGGTCGAGCGTCGCGATGTCGCCGGTCTCGACTTCGAAGGGGAAGCGGCCCGCCTCCGTCTCGTCCGCCGCCGCGTTCCACTCGAGCGCGACCTGCCCCTCGTATCGCGACTCGGGCCGGTTCAGAAAGAGCGCCCCGAAAGCGTCGAAGTAGCGGCCGACCCCGCGGGCGAGAGGCGCCCCGACGCCGCTCGGAACGAGCCTTCGGACCGCCGCGACGCGGTCCGGGGCGATCGCGCGGAAGAGGGGAAAGGCCTCCAGAGGCGGAGCGCCTTCGTATGCGTCGTCGAGCAGCGAAAGCGCGATGCGCCAGACCTCCCGGATCGCCGTCTCTCCCCCCGGCAGCACGATCGGGCGCCACGTCGCGAGCCGCTCGAAGCCACTCCGGGCGCGCGAGCAGGATCTCGCCTCCCCAGGACGTGCCGTCGGTCCCGTAGCCGGTGCCGTCGTAGGCCACACCGAGCACCGGGCTCTCCAGGCCGTGCTCGGCCATCGCGCTCGCGACGTGGGCGTGGTGGTGCTGCACGCCGACAGCGGCGACCCCCGTCCGGCGGCGCGCGTACAGCGTCGAGGCGTACCGCGGATGGAGGTCGTGCGCCACGATCTCGGGGCGGATCCCGACGAAGCGCTCCAGCCTCGAGACGGCCTCCTCGAACGCCTCGACCGTCTCCAGACTCTCGAGGTCCCCGATGTGCGGGCCCGGATAGAGAGCGTCGCCCGCCGCGAGGCAGAAGGTGTTCTTCAGGTGCCCGCCGCAGGCGAGAACCGGTCTCTCGAAGGGACTCGGCGCGGGGAGGGCGCGCGGCACGTAACCGCGCGATCGGCGAAGCACCGTCGGTCTTCCGGCGATCACGCGAGCGACCGAATCGTCGCAGGGCGACTCGATCTCCCGGTCGTGCGTCAGGAAGATGTCGGCGATGGCACCGAGCTTCTCGAGCGCCCGCGCGTTGTCGTGCGCGATCGGATCGCCGGCGAGGTTGCCGGAGGTCATGACCAACGGGCGGTCCGTCTCCGAAAGCAGCAGGTGGTGGAGCGGGGTGTACGGCAGCAGCAGGCCGATCCACGGGTTGCGCGGGGCGACCGGCTCGGCGATCCCGCCGCCCGTCGCGCCGAAGCGCGAGGACGATGGGGCGCTCGATCGAGGTCAGCAGGCGCTCCTCCTCCGGGGAGAGGCGAGCGACTCGACGAGCGGCCTCGAGGTCCTTCACCATGACGGCGAAGGGCTTCTCCTCCCGCCTCTTGCGGTCGCGAAGGCGCCGGACCGCGAGATCCGAGGCGGCATCGCAGGCCAGGTGGAAGCCGCCGAGCCCCTTGACGGCGACGAGGAGTCCGGCTTCCAGGGCGCGCGCCGCCTGCCGGATGGGGTCTTCCCAGCCGAGGTTCTGGCCGTCCGGTCCGACCGCGGAGAGAACCGGCCCGCAGGCCGGGCAGGCGTTGGGCTGCGCGTGAAAGCGCCGGTCGCCCGGGTCCTCGTACTCGCGCCGGCAAGCGGCGCACATCCGGAACGGGGCCATCGTCGTCGCGGCCCGGTCGTACGGCACGTCGCGCGCGATCGTGAAGCGCGGGCCGCAGTTGGTGCAGTTGGTGAAGGGATAGCGGTAGCGCCGGTCTCGCGGGTCGAAGACCTCGGACAGGCAGTCGGCGCACGTCGGAAGGTCCGGCGGGAATCGAGACCCGCCGCTCTCCCGTCTCCCGGCTCTCGACGATCACGAATTCGGAGGCGGGCTCCGCCGGTATCGGCGTCCAGTCGAGCTCCCGGATCCGGGCCGCCGGAGGAGAATCCGCGGCGAGCGAGGCGAGGAAGGCTTCGATCGCCGACGCGTCGCCGAAGGCCTCGATGGTGACGCCGCGGCTGTGGTTGGACACGCGCCCGGCAAGGCCGCTCTCGCGCGCGAGCCGGTAGATCCAGGGACGGAAGCCGACTCCCTGCACCGTTCCCCGCACCTCGATGCGCCGCCCGGTCCGGGTCATTTGCCTTCCGGAGCCACCGACCGGAGATAGGCGACGAGATCCCAGGACTGCTCTTCGTCGAGCGCTTTCCAGGAAGCCATCGACGTGCCGCTCAGTCCTTCCCGGATCACGAAGAACATGCGCTGCGGCGAGCTCTTCTCCCGCGCGGTCGGGTCGGTGAAGTCGCGCGGTGGAGTCGAGAGCCCCTCTCGCCGCACGCCCCGGCCGTCCGCCCGGACTCCATGGCAGAGGGCGCAGTGCTCCAGGAAGAGGCGGTGCCCCCTCTCGCGCGCGCTCGCCGAGGCGAGCCTCTCCACGGGCACGCGCAGGCTGCGGTAGGGAGGGGGCAGATCCCCCTCGCCCCTACAGCCCGAGAGCCCGAGCGCCATCAGCAACGCGAATGCCGTCCGGACGTCGCGGTTTCTCACGGTGCGTGAACTCGAAGCCGAGTCGGGCGGCTTCGGCGACCACCCGCTCGACCAATCCCGTCAGGTTTGCTTCCACACTCGGCGAGCGCTCCAGGCCGAGCTCGATCGATCCGGGCACGAGGCCGAGGAGCACGACGCTCTTCGGGTAGCGCTCCAGCCAGTGGGCGGCGTCGAGCAGATCCGCCACACCGACCTGGTGCGGCGAGAGGCGGGCGGCCACGGCGGGCGCGACCTCGTGCCCCTCCAGGCGCACGAAGGAACCGACCGGGGCTTCGTCCCGGATGGCGTCCACCAGGATCACCCGGTCGGCCACCTCCACTTCCGGCAGAAGCGCCAGGCCGAGAGTCCCGCCGTCGAGCACCCGCGCCCCTTCGGGCGTCTCGTAGAGCGCGCCGAGCAGCTCCACCGCGGCGACCCCGGTCCCGTCGTCTCCGCAGATCGGATTGCCGAGCCCGAGGACGAGAAGCGGAGTCCTACGCATGGTGATGCTTTCGCGTGGCGTGATCGGCGTTCGACTCCCGGAGCAGGTCCGAGGGGATGAACTTGTAGCCGGAGAAGATCGACTCGACCGTCGCGTTCTGCTCGATCTGCGACATGAGCACGCCGCTGTAGACGTGGTGCACGGTGAAGCCGAGCAGCAGCCACATCACGACGTGGTGAATCCAGCGGGCGCTCTGCGCCCCCCCGAAGAGGGGCAGCAGAAAGGAGAAGAGGCGGAAGGGGGAATGGACGCTGGCGCTGACGGCGTAGAGGGCGAGCCCCGTGCCGATCATCACGAAGTAGAGGAAGAAGACGGCCGTGTACGCCATGCCGGCGAGCGGGTTGTGCGCGATGAATCCGGGCGGCTTTCGAAGCGCGAAGAGGTAGAAGCCGAGCGTTCGGCCGAGGCCGCGTCGGTGGCGGGGCGTGACGGGGATGAAGCTCTCCCAGCGCGCGTACTGGTTGCCGGCGAACATCCAGGCCACCCGCGCGCAGACGGAGAGCCCGAACACGATGGCGGCGTAGAAATGGACCACCTTCATCGTCCCCATGACGAAGTGGAATCGCGCCTCCCCCGGGACGATGAGGAACGGGCGCCCGATGTAGATGCCCGTCACCGACAGGACGGCGATCGAGAGGGCGATCAGCCAGTGTGTGAGGCGCACCGGCACCTCCCAGACGTAGACGCGCGTGCGCCAGCCGCGGGCCGGCGTCACGGCGGATGCCGCGGCGCTCATACGGCCTGGACGCGCGCGAGCTCGCGCCGCTTCGCGTCCACCACGTGGACCCCGCAGGCCATGCAGGGGTCGAAGGAGTGCACGGTCCGCAGGATCTCGACCGGCTTCTCCGGGTCGGCCACCGGCGTGCCGAGCAGCGCCTGCTCGTACGGGCCCCGGTTGCCCTTCGCGTCGCGCGGCCCCGCGTTCCAGGTGCTCGGCACGACGCACTGGTAGTTGGCGATCGTGCCGTCCTTGATGTGGACCCAGTGGCCGAGCGCCCCGCGCGGCGCCTCGTGGAAGCCGGCCCCGGTCGCGTCCCGGGGCCAGGTGCTCGGCTCCCATTTGGAGTTGTCGTGGATCCGCAGCTCGCGGCGGCCCATGTTCTGGGCGAGCTCCGTGAGCCAGTCCCCCATCTTCTCCGCCAGGACCTGCGTCTCGATTCCCCGAGCCGCCACGCGGCCGAGCGTCGAGAAGAGCGCCTCGGCTCCGACGCCGAGCTTCCCGAGAACGGCTCCGACGAGCTCTTTCACCCGCTCGTGCCCGGAGGCGTAGGCGACGAGCATCCGCGAGAGCGGCCCGACTTCCATCGGCAGGCCGTCGTAGCGCGGGGACTTCAACCAGCTGTACTTGCCCGCCGTGTCCAGCCGCTCGTACGGGGGCTTGGGTCCCGTGTACTTCGGCTTCGTCTCCCCGTCGAAGGGGTGTAGGGCCTGCGCGTCGCCGCCGGCGTACTCGTACCAGGAGTGCGTCACCTGCTCGGTGATCTTCGTCGGGTCGAAGGGCTCGACCTTCGAGAGATCGCGGCCGCGCAGCACGCCCGACGGAAGGAAGAGCTTCGGGTTGACCCGATCCTCCTCGGGGTACTCTCCATAGACGAGATAGTTGCCGACTCCCTGGCCATAGCCCGCCCAATCCTTGTAGAAGGAGGCGATCGCGAGCAGATCCGGAACGTAGACCTTCTCGACGAAGTCGCGCGCCTTCGCGATCTGCCCCTGCATCTCGGCGATCGATCCGGCGTTCAAAGACGCCTGACGGTCGGGATCGATCGGGGTCGCCATGCCGCCCACGAGGAAGCTCTGCAGGTGCGGGTTCTTGCCCCCGAGCACCGCGTGGATCTTGATGAACTCGCGCTGCCACTCGAGCGCCTCGAGGTAGTGCGCCACCGCGAGCAGGTTCGCCTCGGGCGGCAGCTTGTAGGCCGGGTGGCCCCAGTAGGCGTTGGCGAAGGGGCCGAGCTGTCCCCGCGTCGACGAATCCCTTGACCCGGTCGCGCACGCCCGCGAAGTACTTCTCCGAGGAGAGCGGCCAGTCGGAGATCGACTGCGCCAGCGCCGAGGTCTTACCGGGGTCGGCCGACAGGGCGGAGACGATGTCCACCCAGTCGAGGGCGTGCAGATGGTAGAAGTGGATGACGTGATCCTGCACGCACTGCGAGGCGATGATCAGGTTGCGCAGCAGGCGCGCGTTCGGAGGGGGCGAGGCGCCGATCGCGTTCTCGACCGCGCGGATGGACGCGATCGCGTGGACCGTCGTGCAGACGCCGCAGATGCGCTGCGTGAAGGCCCAGGCGTCGCGCGGATCTCTTCCCTTCAGGATCAGCTCGATGCCGCGGAACATCGTCGAGGAGGACCATGCGTCCTGGACCTTCCCCCCGTCGACCTCCGCCTCGATGCGCAGGTGACCTTCGATCCGGGTCACGGGATCGACGACGACGTGCGTCATGGCCGTTCTCCTTTCTCCGGCTCATCGCTCTTCGCGTCGTCCCCCTCCTTCGAGGCGAGGCGCTTCGCCATGGAAATCAGGCCGTGCGCCGCGAAGGCAGCGCCCACGCCGACGGTGGCCCAGAGGCCCACCCGGTCGACGGGAGTGGCGACGTTGAAGCCGGGAATCCCCGAGAGGTGCCGGTAGAAGGGGGTCATCTTGTCCCAGAAGTCCGGCTCCGCGCACCCGATGCACGGGTGGCCGCAGCCGATCGGCCAGTTGGTTCCGCCGTTCCACCGGACGTTGGGACAGTTCTGGAAGGTGACCGGACCCTTGCACCCCATCTTGTAGAGGCAGTAGCCGGTCCGGTGCCCTTCGTCGCCCCAGGCCTCCACGTACTGTCCCGCGTCGTAGTGCGCGCGGCGCTCGCAGTTGTCGTGGATCGACTTGCCGTAGGCGAAGAGCGGCCGGCGGTAGTGGTCGAGCGGCGGCCAGCTCCCGAATGTCAGGAAGTAGACGATCAGAGCCGTCAGGTTCTCGACGTTGGCCGGGCAGGCCGAGAGGTTGATGAGGTTCTTGACGCCGGGCACGGCGTCCGCGACGCCGAGAGCGCCGGTGGGATTGGGGGACGCGGCGGGGATGCCGCCGAAGGCCGCGCAGGTCCCGATCGCGATCGTCGCCATCGCGTTGCCGCAGACCTCGCGTGCGATCTCGAGCGCCGATCGTCCGCCGACCGTGCAGTAGGCGCCGTTCTCGCCCGTGGGGATCGATCCCTCGACGACGGCGAGGTACTTGCCCGAGCGCTCCCGGACCGTTTTCGCGAGGGCCTCCTCGGCCTGGTGCCCGGCGGCCGCCATGATCGTCTCGTGGTAGTCGACCGACAGCGTGTCGAGGATCACCTCGGCCGCGGTCGGACGCGTCGCCCGCAGGAACGACTCGGTGTTTCCCGCGCAGTCCTGGAACTCCAGCCAGACGAGGACCGGTTTCTCGGTCGTCGCGATCGCCCTCGCGATCTTGACGCCGAAGCTGCGCGGCAACGCGAGGGCCGAGGCCATCACGCTGCAGAAGCCGACGAACTCGCGCCGCGACACGCCGCGATCCTCGAGCTCGTCCAGGAAAGAGCGCTCGATCATGGCCTCCTCCTCTCGCGAGAAGAAATGCTCGCCGACGTCGATCGGCGATTCCGCCTAGCGCGCCGCGAGCAAGTCGTTCTCATTCATCCCGCCGCATCCATCCCGAGAGAACTGGCGGCCGCAGCCGCCCGGTTGGTCGCACGCCTTGCCCGAGAAGCCCGCGGGGTTCACGAAAGCGAGCCAGCTCCGCACCGTCTTTTCCAGGACGGCCGCGTCCGCTCCCTCGCGCGCGATCAGGAAGTTGGAAAGCCCCCAGACCGTCTTGGCGAGATTGCAGGGGCAGCAGCAGGTTTTCGCCGAGAACTTCGCGCAGCAGGCGGCCGGAGTCCGCTCGAGCACGCGATCCCGCAGGCTCTGCTGCGCCGGATCGAGCGTGATCGAGTGCGTGTACCCGATGAACTCTGCCGACTGCCGGGGGACGTCGAAGAAGCGGCGGGCCGGAGACGAGCCCGACCGGTCCATCGGCAGCGCCGATCCGGCGAAGACGACGAGGAGCAGGGCGGCCAGGCGCGGCGCGGGGATCGGCGAGGCTCGCATGGGACGGAGCGTAAGAGGCAGTCCTCGGGCGAGGCCTGATGCGAACACACCGGAAGGCGGCGAGCTCCAAAAAATGATGCCAATTCATCAGACCCGCGCCGAAGACGGCCGGGAGAGAATTCGGGGCGGCGGAGAATGGCCGATACCCTAGAACTGACGGCGGCGCTCCTCCACCGGAGGTGGCGGCGGGCGGTCGACCTGCTGTGGCGGGAGACCGTGCGGTGCCGCGATGCCGGCCTCGCGGAGTGGGAACGGATTCGGTCCGTGCGCCGGCGCCGCAGCCTCCAGAAGATCGTCCGGCGCGCTCTGTCGGACTACCATCGCATCGAGCTCGAGCGCCAGCGCCAACCGCCGCAGCGGTCCCTCCCCGGAGAGAGCTAGCCCTCTTTCCTCGATCCTCCATGACGCCCGTCATGGAACCCCGCCCCGGCGCGCGTTCCAATGGCGTCCATGGAAAGAAGAATCGACCCGAAGCTCCTGGTCCGGGAGCTCGTCTCCCGGCACGCCCACGCGGGAGCGGTCCTCGCCTTCCACGGCCTCGACTCCTGCTGCGGCGGCGACCACTCGCTGGAGGAGGCCTGCGCGGCGCGCCGAGTGCCGCTCGCAAAGGTGCTCCACGAACTCGAATCGGCGGGCGGCGAAAAGCGCGGCGAAGCGCTCGTTGCGCCGAGCATCTCGATCCGCGATCTGCGGCGCCGTTTCCCCTCCACGATTCCGGTTCTCGAGCGCCACGGTGTCGGCGACTGCGGCGGAGAGGAAGGGCCGGACGAGCCTCTCGCCTGGTTCGCGACCATTCACCGTCTTCCCTTAGACGAGCTCCTGCGGGAGGTTCGAGAGGCCGCGGCGAAGAGCGGCCCGCCCGCGGGGCTGGCCTCCCCTCCGGCCTCGCGCGCCTCGCTTCCGTTTGCGCCGCACTTCCTGCTGGGCTCGCTGCTGCTCACGTTGACTCTGGGAGCCACGACCGGGATGGTGAACCTGCTTCGGATCGCGGCCGGCGCGGACGTGCCGATCTCCCATCGCCAGATCCACGGCCACACGCAGGTTCTCGGGTTCGCCACGCTCTTCCTGATGGGAATCGCCTTTCACGCGCTGCCGCGAATCCTGGGGATCGGAGCCGAGCGCTCGCCCATGGCCCTGCCCGCCTTCTGGCTGATGTTCTCGGGAGTCCTCCTGCGAAATCTCGGACAGCCCTGGAACGTCTCGCCGGCCGGCCGGCTCGCGAGCCTGGCGTCGGCCGGACTCGAAGGCGCCGCAGCCCTGCTCTTCTCGCGATTCGTCTTCTCGGCGCTCGCGCGCGCCCGCATGGGCAAGTACGGTCCGCGCGACCCGATGCTTCGATTCATCCGTCTGGGAACGATCTGCCTGCTCGCGGCGATGGCCGTCAACGCCGCCCAGGGAATCTGGCTCGCCGGGCATCTGGAGACGGCGCTGCCGGTCGGGCTGACCGAGCCGTTCTATTTCGCGTCGCTCTACGGCTTTCTGCTCGCCTGGATCTACGGCTTCGGAAACCGCGTGGTCTCTCTCTTCCTCGGAGTGGGACCGGCCCGGCGCGGCTCCCCCGAGGCCGCCTTCGCCGCGCAGGCCGGCGGGGTCGTTCTTGCCCTCCTCTCCTACCTCCCCGGCCTCGACCTGCCCGCCGCGCTCGCTCTGCGCGACGCGGGTCTGGCGCTCGCGGCGATCTCGGCCCTGGCGTTCCTCGCCGGCCACGGGTTCCTCTGGCGCCGATCGGAGCTCCCCGCTCTGAAGGCGGCGGGCTCCCCTTCGGCGGCGATCCGCGCGGCGTTTGCCTGCCTCGGCCTCTGGGCCCTCCTCGAGCTCGCCGCCGTCGCGCTCTCGCGCGCCACGAGGCTCCCGGCCCAAAACCTCTGGTGGTCCGACGCGGCCCGGCACGTCTTCTCCGTCGGGTTCCTGACGCTCCTGATCGTCGGGATGAGCTTCCGGATCCTGCCGGTGTTCTCGGGAAAGACCCTCTGGTCGCCGCGGCTTGCCCGCGCGACCTACGGCCTCCTGCTCGCCGGCACGGCGATGAGACTGCTTCAGTACCCCGCCGCGTTTCAGCCGGTTTTCTACGCGATCGGCTCGTACATGGGCGTCCCGGTCGTCCTCGCCCTGCTTCTCTTCGTCTTCAATCTTCTGAAGACGATGCGAAGCGGCGGGGAGCGGAGGCCCTCGCCGGTGTTCGCGTCCCCGTCCCCCCCGCCCTTCGTCTCGACACTTCCGGTCCGTTAGGAGCTTTCCGAGGGCGGCACCTCGCGGCGCGGTCGGTTTCCGATTTACGGGGAGCGGGAAACCTCTTACGATCTCTACCCTGGTGGGCGATCCCCGGGACGCAATCGAGATCGTCGGAGCGGGCCCGGCCGGGCTGACGGCGGCGCTGACGGCGGCGCGCGCCGGCCGACGGGCCGTCGTGCACGAGCAGCGCGCGGACGTCGGGGCGCGGTTTCACGGCGACCTGCAGGGCATCGAGAACTGGACGACGCCGGGCGATGTCCTGGAAGAACTCGCCGGCCTCGGCGTGGATCTCGCCTTCGCAGCACAGCCCTGCCGGGAAGGCGCGTTCTTCGATCCCGAGGGGCGCGAGTACACCTACCGCTCGCCGGATCCCCTCTTCTACCTCGTGCGCCGAGGCCGCGAGCCGGGCACGCTCGACCAGCAGTTGAGAACGCAGGCCCTTGCGGCGGGCGTCGAGATCCGATTCCGCGATCCGGTCACGAGGCTACCCGAGGGAGGGATCGTCGCCGGAGGGCCGCGCGGCCCGGATGCGATCGCCGTCGGCTACGTCTTCCGGACCGAGCGGGCGGACGGCGTCTTCGCGACGCTCTCCGACCGCCTCGCTCCGAAGGGATACGCTTACTTGCTCGTCTCGCGCGGCCGCGGGACGGTCGCGGCCTGCCTCTTCGACGACTTCCACCGCGAAAAGGAATACCTGGAGCGAACGCTCGAATTCTTCCGGGAGAAAGCGGGACTCCAGATGTCCAACCCGGTGCGCTTCGGCGGAACCGGGAACGTGCTCTATCCGTCGACCGCCTGCCACGGCGGCCTGCTCTTCGCCGGCGAGGCCGCCGGCTTCCAGGACGCGCTGTGGGGATTCGGGATGCGCCTGGCGATGCTCTCGGGCCATCTCGCGGCGCGCGTGCTCGTCGAGGGACGGCCCGGCGACTACGACCGGCTCTGGCGCAAGCGGTTCGGGGCTCAGCTCTGGGTCTCGATCGTGAACCGCTACGCGTTCGCGAAAATGGCCGATCGGGGCTATGTGGGGCTGATGCGCTCGATCGCGCGGTCGCCCGACGCGCGACAGTGGCTCCGGCGCCACTACGCCCCGTCGGTGTGCAAGGCGCTCGCGTTCCCGCTGGCGCGACGCCACACGCGGTCGCGCCGCGAGCCGCCCGGCTGCGCGCTCTCCGGCTGCGACTGCACGTGGTGCCGGACCCATCCGCGCGCCCGTCCCGAGCCGATCGACCGTCATCGCCTCGCCTCGGGCGGCGCCCGGTTCTTCTCCCCCTGACCCCCGTGCCGGAACGCCCCCCCATTCCGTTCGACGCCGTCCCGACCCTGGCCCCCCTCTCCGCGGGGGACCGCGCCGCGATTTCTCCTCTGTGCGAACTCGCCGCCTTCGCGAAAGGGGAAACGATCTTTCAGGAGGGAGACCCGGCCGACCGGATCTATTTCCTCTTCCTCGGCCGCGTCAAGATCGTCAAGGCCGGACCGGAACGCGACCTGATCCTGGAGATCCTGGGGCCGGGTGAACCGGTGGGAGCCGTCGCGGCCTTCGAGCGGCGCCCCTTCCCGGCCACGGCCGTCGCGATCGAGCCCTCCGGCCTGATCACGATTCCGGAGCGCGCCTTCTTCCAGGCGATCGAGAAGCGCCCCGAGATCACGCGGCGCCTGCTCGCGGGCCTGACGCTTCGCCTGATGTCTCTCAACCGGCGCATGGCCGACATGACAGGCTCGGTCGAGTACCGGGCGGCCCGCCTCTTCGAGACGCTCGCCTCCCGCATGGGGGAGCGGCGCGCCGAGGGCGTCTTCGTTCCGCTCCCCCTCTCCCGGCAGGAGATCGCCGATCTGGCCGGGACGACGATCGAGACGGCGATCCGCGTGATGAGCCGCTGGCAGAAGGAGGGGATCGTCGAGACGGACAAGAAGGGATTCCTGATCCGGAACGCGGAGCTGCTGCGGTCGATCGCCCCCGAGCCCTGACCGGGGGCGCCGGGACGCCGCTCAAGCGGCCGGCGGGCGCGGCCGCTTCTTCCAGGCGGTGTAGGGGCGCGCGAGGCCTCGAAGCAGAGCGAGCTTCGACCGATAGAGGAAGTCGGCGGGTCCCGCATTTCCAAGCCCGGCGGCTTCCTCGGGCTGCACGACGAGCGAGACCTCGATCGGAAGGATCCCGACCGGAAGATTCGCGTCGCGGCACGCCTCCCAGAGGTAAGCGAAGACTTCCCGCATCGCTCCGGGATCGGGAGGCGGCTCGTGCTCGAGCTCGCTCCCGAGCGTCGGCCGGAAGATGCAGACGGTGGGAAAGGCGCCGGCCCCGACGATCCGATCGATCCCCCGCTTCGTCGATTCAATCGGCTCCAGACCCGCAATGATCTCGCCGGAGACGCGGCCCCGGCCGAGCTTTCCCGCCGTGTACTCCATCGCCTCGAAGAAGCCGGCCTGCCCGAGCGTCTGTGCCTTTCCGGGGCAGAGGCGCGCGAAGACTTCCGGGTCTTCGAATTCGTAGCAGAAGGAGAAGTGGTCGGCGCCCGCCTCGATCAGGGCGTCGTACTCGGAGAACTTCCGCCGGGGCACCGGCATGCACTGCACTCCGAGGAACCCTCCGACCCGCTCCCGGAGCGCCTTCACGAACGGCTCGCACTGGCGCAGGCCGTGGATCGCCTCGAGCTTGTCCACCTCCTCGAAGTGGTAGCCCGTGTTCAAGTGGGTGAAGATCGCCCCCGACTCCTCGCGCGCGGCCCGCGCGACCTCGACGACGTCCTCGACGGACTTGCGCGCCTGCTCCGAGACGCCGACGTTCTTTCCGGTCGTGCAGAACTTGCAGGCGCGCGAGGGGGTCGAGGCCCAGTAGAGGCAGCGGTTCGAGACGTAGACGCCGAGATAGTTCCCCTGCAGCACGCCGACCCGGCTCATCTCGATTCCCGAAGAGGTGAGCCGGGAATACCAGGCGGGCTCCTCCGGAACCCGGACCGGATACTCCTCTCCGTCCCGCTCGTCCACGACGCGGTATAGACCCCGCTCCTTCACGAGGCGCAGGGGCGAGCGCGCGGCGAATTCCTCCACGACCGGAGCGTTGGCCCAGATCTCCTTGCCGCGGGCGGGGATCACGAGCTCGAGGCCCGATCCGAGCCCCGCGCGCGTACGCGAAATCCGCCGGCCATCCTCGCCGACCGCGCAGCTCGCGTCGATCCGGATTCCGCGGCAGAAGAGCTCGATCTCGAGCTCGACCGGTCGAAGCATCGACTCGGACGGTATCGGCATTCTTCCCCGCTCGCCATGATGCAGATCACCCGGGCCCCCTTTCTGATGAGTTCGGCTCAGGCGGCCATTGCGCTCGCGGCGTCAGAGTGCGGCTCATGTGGCGCGAATCGACCAATCGGCGAAAAGAGCGAAATCCGATCAGAGGCATGACCCGCGTCATACCGGAGGGCCCTCGAGGGGCGGGATCGTCGGCGTGCGAGCCATGAACCGCCGCAAGAAAGGAGAAGCCTCGACGACCGTGAGCGGCCCCGTTTTCCTCTCCCGCGGGCAGGTGGCGCAGCTCTTCGGCGTCTCCCTCTCGACCGTGACGCGCTGGGCCCGGCTGGGGCTGCTCCCCGCCGTCCGCACACCGGGCGGCCACTACCGCTACCCGGCCGACGAAACGCGCCGCGCCGCCGGGCGCGCCGCCACGAGCGACCTCGCGAGGCTCGACTGAGATGCCGATCGCCGTCCGCCTCCCCGATCTCTCGCACTGGAAGGCGCAGGTGGCGTGCCAGGCGGGCTGCCCCGTCCGGACCGACGCGGGTCGCTACGTGCAGCTCATCGCCGAGGGGCGCGACGAGGAAGCGTACCTGGTGGCCCGGGCGCCCAACCCGTTCGCCTCGGTCTGCGGGCGGGTCTGCGCCGCTCCATGCGAGGACGCGTGCCGCCGCGGGGCGATCGACGCGCCGATCGCGATCCGCGCGCTCAAGCGCTTCGTGACCGAGAGGTACGGCGTCGAATCGGTCCACCCCGACGCGCAGAACCGGCTGCGCGAGAGCCTGATCGCCGAAGGGAACCGATACCCGGGCCACCTCCCCGTCCACCCGATCGGCTCGACCCGGCCCCCGGCGGGCCCCGCGCGAAGGAAGGTCGCGGTCATCGGGGCGGGGCCCGCCGGTCTCTCTGCCGCGCACGATCTGGCGCTGCTCGGCTACTCCGTGACGGTCTTCGAGGCCGCCGAAGAGCCGGGGGGAATGATGCGCTTCGGGATCCCCGAGTACCGGCTCCCCCGCACGCTGATCCGCGCCGAGATCGACAAGATCGTCGCGCTCGGCGTCGAGCTCCGGCTCCGGTCCGGTCTCTCCCCCCGCTTGGGGCTCTCGGAGCTCCGGGCGCAGGGCTTCGAGGCGATCTTCCTCTCGATCGGCGTCACCCGGGGGCGCGATCTTCAGGTGCCGGGCGTCGAGCTCGACGGAGTCGTCAAGGCGGTCGATTACCTGCTGAACATCAACCGGGGATACCGGATGGATCTCGGGCAGCGGGTCGTCGTCATCGGCGGCGGGTTCGTCGCGTTCGACGCGGCGCGGACGGCGCTGCGGTCCGGTCGCAAGGATCTGGAGGTGGAGCTCGAGCGCCTCGACGAGGCGGAAGACCACCGGATGAAGGAGGCTCTCGACTCTGCCCGCGCGGCCCTGCGCGGGGGCGCGACCCGGGTGACGATCGTTTCACTCGAGAGCTTCGATGAGATGCCGGTCCTCAAGACGACGCAAGGCCACGAGGAGTTCGAGGAAGCGAAAAAAGAAGGGGTCGTCTTCCAGACGCGCCGCGGGCCGAAGCGCTTCCTGGGCGACGGCAAGCTCGAAGGGATCGAGCTCCGGCGAGTTCTGTCGGTTTTCGACGAGAAAGGCCGCTTCGCGCCGACCTACGAGGACGCAGACATCACGCGTCTCGAGTGCGACGCCTGCATCCTCGCGATCGGCCAGCAGCCCGACCTCTCGTTCCTCAAGCCCGAGGATGGCGTCGCACTGACTCCCGGCGGAACGATCCGGGTGGACGCCGAGACGCTCGCGACCTCGGCGGCCGGAGTCTTCGCCGGCGGCGACGTCGCCTTCGGCCCGCGCAATCTGATCGAGGCCGTTGCCAACGGGAAGCGGGCCGCGCGGTCGATCCACGAGCACCTCTCCCGAGAGGCCGCGGCCACGCGCGCGACGATCGAGATCGAGACCCTGCCGACGGCGGCTTACCGCCAGATCGCCGGGTTCGAGATCCTGGACCGGGTGGTGCCGCCGACCCTCGAGCTCTCGCGGCGCACCGGCATCGCCGAGGTCGAAACGGGCTACGACGAGGTCGAGGCCCGTCTCCAGGCCGCGCGCTGCCTCGTCTGCCACGTGCAGACGATCTACGACCCCGAAGCCTGCGTGCTCTGCAACCGCTGCGTGGACGTCTGTCCCGAGTTCTGCCTCGCGCTCGTCCCATTCGAAGCGCTCGACCTGCCCGAAGCGGAGCGCCGGGCGCTCGCCGAGAGGGCCGAGGCGGACGGGCTGCCGCTCTCCGCAATGGTCAAGGACGACGAGCGCTGCATCCGGTGCGGGCTGTGCGCCATCCGCTGCCCGACCGACGCGATGACGATGGAGCGGTTCTCGATCACGGAGCGGTTCTTCGCTCCCGCCGGAGAAGGAGGGGTTGCCGCATGAAGGACGAGAAGGGGCGCCGCGAGTTTCTCTGGAAGCTCGGCATCGGGAGCGGGATCGCGGCGCTCGGCGCGCAGACGGTCGCCTCGATGCGCTCGCTCGTGCCCAACGTCTCCTACGACGCGCCCACGACGGTTCGACTCGGGATGCCGCAGGACTTCCCGGACGGCCTGAAGTTCCTGCCGGACCAGAGGCTCTTCGTGTTCCGCGACGGGAATACGTTCCACGCCATCTCGGCCGCGTGCACCCACCTCGGCTGCACGGTGCGCGCCGAAGCGCTCCCGCAGGTCGAGACGAAGGACATCGCGGGACAGCGGCTGCGCCTCACGCACCGTTTCCTCTGCCCCTGCCACGGTTCCCGATACTCGGGCGACGGCTCGAACGTCTCCGGCCCGGCCCCGCGGCCGCTCGCCTGGTACCACCTCTCGGTCTCGCCCGACGACGGACAGCTCGTCGTCGATCTTGCGCGGCCGGTCGGCAGCGATTTCCGACTGACGGTTGCCTGAAGGAGTCCTCATGAGCGCCGAACAGAAGACGAGAACCGCCACCCCGGTCCGGTCCGCCCCCGGAGTGCGCCCGAAGCGGCTCTGGACCTTCCGGCCCGCGTCCGACCGGGAGGCCGGCGACGCCGTCGTCTCGAATTTCCTCCTGCACTGGTTCCCCGCGAAGTGCTATCGGGCTTCGCTCGAGTGGAACTACTCTTTCTGGCTCGGAACGGTCTCGGCCGCGCTGCTCCTGCTCCTCATCGTCTCGGGTCTGCCGCTCCTCTTCCTCTACATCCCATCCGTCGAACGCGCCTACGCGTCGGTCAAGGACATCGAGTTCGTCGTCACGTTCGGCTCCTGGATTCGCGCGGTCCACCGCATCTCCGCGCACCTGATGGTCGCGGCGGTGTTCCTCCATCTCGTCCGTGTCTTCCTGACCGGCGCCTACAAGAACGGCGCCGGGAGAAACCAGAAGCGGCAGTGGAACTGGGTGCTGGGAGTCGCGATGCTCCTCGCGACCCTGTTCCTCTCGTTCACGGGCTACCTGCTTCCGTGGGACCAGCTCGCCTACTGGGCCGTGACCGTCGGGACCAACATCGCCTCCTCGGTTCCGTGGGTCGGTCCGACGATCCGGGAGCTGCTGATCGGCGGGCGGACGATCGAACAGCCCACTCTGATCCGTTTCTACGTGCTCCACGTCTTCTTCCTGCCGATGATCGTGGGAGCCCTCTTCGCGTACCACATGTGGCGCGTCCGCAAGGACGGCGGGCTCGCGAGCGCCGACCGGGAGGCCGCCCGGGCGGAAAAGAAGAGTGCGGCGCCTTCGAAGACGAAAACCTACACGCTCCTCGGGATCGCCCGGGGCACGGCGCCGCAGGTCCGCGCCTCCGCGCTCGAGACGGCCGACGCGATGGTCAACTCCGTCTCGGACCTGACACGCCGCGCGGCGATCGTCGTCCTCGGCACGATCGCGGTCGTCGGCATCCTCTCGGTTTTCGTTCGCTCGCCCCTCGAAGAGCCGGCCAACCCGATCATCACGCCGAACCCGGCCAAGGCGCCCTGGTACTTCCTCTGGCTCCAGGAGATCGTCACCGACACGACCATCCGAATCGGATCCTTGACGATCAACGGCGCCTTCCTGGGGGGCGTGCTGCTGCCGGCGATCCTGCTCCTTCTGCTCACGGCCTGGCCATGGCTCGACAGGAGCCCTGCCGCCGCGGCCGGCCTTTGGTTTGCCGAGAGCCGCCGCCGCCAGAATCTGGTCTTCCTCCTCTTCGTCGCGGCCGTTCTCGTGCTGACCGTCGTCGGCACGTTCCTGCGCGGGCCTTACTGGCACTTCTACTGGCCGTGGCAGCCCTGGCCCGAGCTGCCCGCGAGGATCTGACATGGAAAAGCGCACCGATTCGCCGCTTCCCAAGACGGACCGGCCGATCCTGGCGGTCGTCGGCGTGCTGCTCGTCGTCTCGACCGCGCTCTTCGCCTGGAGCGACCGGCGGCACGACTGGCGCTACTACCAGTACGCCTTCCGCGGCCTCGTCGCCGAGAAGCTCGGTGCGGAGAGGGCGAAGACGATCCCGCGCGGCGTCCAGCAGATCTGGGCGCCGGAGCTGCGCCGGGCGGACCGCTGCATCACCTGCCACCAGGCGGTCCTCTGGAAGGGCTTCGAGAACGCCGAAGAGCCCTTCCGCACGCATCCGGCCGCTCCGCTCGCGAACCACCCGGTCGAGAAATTCGGCTGCACGTCCTGCCACGGCGGGCAGGGCTGGGCGATCGACACGGCCGAGGCGCACGCGCCGACCGAGCACTGGGAGGAGCCGCTGCTCGGCCAGGAGCTCGGCGAGGCCTATTCCCTCGCCGACGACAAGAAGGCCCTCCTGCAGATGAACTGCAACACCTGCCACCGGTACGACCGCGAGACTCCGGGCGCCGTGGCGATCAACCTGGCGAAGAAGCTCGTCTCCGAGAAGGGCTGCCGGGCCTGCCACGTGATCAACGGCCGCGGCGGGACGATCGGGCCGGATCTCACCTGGGTCGGCGACAAGGCGCCGGAACAGTACGAGTACGGCCGGCTCTCGGGGCAGAAGACCGCCTTCGCCTGGCACGTCGCCCACTTCAAGGATCCGCGGGCGCTCGTGCCGGACACGGTCATGCCCAACTTCCACCTCTCGACCGGGCAGGCGCAGGCCCTGGCGATGCTCGCGCTCTCCTGGCGCAAGGCCCCGGTGCCGGCCGACTACCGGCCGGGCCTCCCGCGCACGGACCCGCAGACGCCGGCGGAGATCGCCGAGGAGCAGCGGATGAAGACGGGGCCCGGCGCCTGGTTCGTCCAGACGGGCTGCTTCGTCTGCCACTCGATCTCGTCGCTCGGCGTCAGGAGCCCGGCGCAGATCGGCCCCGACCTCTCGACCGCCGTCGAGGACACCCAGACGCGCTTCGGCCGCACGGTGGACGACTTCCTGCGCGAGCCGACCGGAACGATGTCGGTCGTCCTTTCGCGCCAGATCGTGCTCACCCCCGAACAGAAGGCGACCGCGGTCGAGAAGCTGCGCGAGGCCTTCGCCGAGCACCAGCGCCAGAAGGCCGCGGCCGCCGCGACCGGAAAGTCCGGAACCGATCACGCAACGCCTTGAAGAAGGAGGAACCTCGATGAAACGCAGAACGAGAATCGGATGGACCTGGGCGGCCGCCGCGGCCGTCGTGGTCGCCGCGGCGCTCTCGGGGCGGTGCGCCCCCTCGGCCCCGAAAGCGGCGAAGAAGGCCGCGGCCGGCGCCTCGGACCTGGCCGTCGCGGCACAGAAGACCTACGTCGCGCCGGGAGACCTCGACGAGTTCTACATGTTCGCCTCGGGCGGGCACTCGGGACAGGTCTACGTCTACGGGATCCCGTCGATGCGACACCTCTCGACGATCCCCGTCTATACCCCCTACCCCGCCACCGGCTACGGCTTCGACGACGAGTCGAAAGCCATGCTCGGAAGCCTGACGTGGGGGGACGTGCATCATCCGTCGCTCTCGGAGACGGGCGGCGACTACGACGGCCGCTGGCTCTTCGTCAACGACATGAACGGCCGCGTCGCACGCGTGGATCTGCGCGATTTCAAGACGAAGCAGATCCTCGGCCCCCTGCCCAACGTCTCGGGCAACCACGGCTCGGCCTTCGTCACGCCGAACACGGAGTACTCCATGATGGCGTCCCGCTTCTCGATCCCGATCCCGAAAGGGACCTCCGTGCCGATCGAGAAGTACGCGACCGACTACAAGGGCGTCCTCGTGGGCGTGAAGATCGACCCGAAGAGCGGCCAGATGTCGCTCGGCTGGGAGATTCTGACGCCTCCGTTCGACTGGGACCTGGGCGACGCCGGCAAGAAGGTCTCCGACGGCTGGATGTTCTGGACCGCCTACAACACCGAGCGCGCCACCGGGAAGCTCGAGGTCACTTCGGCCCAGCGCGACCGCGACTACATCGCGGCCGTGGACTGGCGCGCCGCGGAGAAAGCGGCGGCCGAAGGGAAGGGCGACATGATCGGCGGCGTCAAGGTCATCGATCCCGGGAAAGTTCCCGGTGTCGTGTACCTGATGCCCTGCGGCAAGTCGCCGCACGGCGTCGACGTCTCCCCCGACGGCAAGTACATCGTCGGCTCGGGCAAGCTCCAGGGCGTCACGACCGTCTTCAACTTCGAAAAGCTCCAGACCGCGATCCGCAACAAGGACTTCACCGGGGACGAGGATGGCATCCCGGTCATCAAATACGAGTCGATCAAGGACGCCGAAGTTCCGGTCGGACTCGGGCCCCTGCACACCCAGTTCGGCCCCGACGGCTTCGCCTACACCTCGCTCTTCGTCGATTCCGCCATCGCCAAGTGGAAGCTCGGCACCTGGGAAGTCGTGGACAAAGTCCCGATGTCCTATTCGATCGGGCACCTCGCCGCGGCGGAAGGCGACACCTGCTCGCCCAAGGGCAAGTACCTGGTCGGCCTGAACAAGCTCTCCCACGGCCGGCACCTCTCGGTCGGGCCCTCGCAGCCCGAAAGCTCGCAGCTCGTGGACATCACGGAAGAGAAGATGAAGATCCTGATGGACGCCTTCACGGAGCCGGAGCCGCACTACGCGCAGATCGTCTCGGCCTCCCGCTTGAAGCCGATCGAGGTCTATCCGAAGGAGGAGAACAAGCACCCGCTCGCGATCTGGGATGTCAAGGACGCGGGCGTCACCCGTCAGGGCAACGAAGTCACGGCCAGGGTCGTGCTCGTCCGCTCGACGATCTCTCCGACGGCGATCGAGGTCAACCAGGGAGACACGGTCAAAGTCGCGATGACGAATATCGAGCAGACGACCGACGAGCTCCACGGCTTCGGTCTGCTCGACTACAACATCAACATCGTCGTGGATCCCGGCGAAACCAAGACCGTCACCTTCAAGGCGGACAAGGCCGGGGTCTTCCCCTACTACTGCACGAATTTCTGCTCGGCGCTGCATCAGGAGATGCAGGGGTACCTGATCGTGAAGGGCAAGTCGTAACCACGGGCATCGGAGGGCGAGGCGCGATCGCTCCGCCCTCCGGTTCCGATCCCCGGAGGATTCCATGAAGGCCTACTTCGAGCGCAGCAGCCGGTTTCTCCAGACGCCGCTGGACGTGGCGCCGCGCGCCCTCCTGCTCGCGGCCGTGCTGCTCCTCGTGGCAGCGACGCTCTCCCCCTCTGGAAGCTGACGATGTTCGCCCCGCAGTACCCGGAGGGGCTGCGCATGGAGATCTACAGCTACAAGCTCGACGGCGGCAACGCGGGGCAGGACATCCGCGAGATCAACGTGCTCAACCACTACATCGGCATGAGGGAGCTCTCGACGGCGGAATTCACGGAATTCAAGTGGATCCCCTTCGTCGTCGGCGCGCTGGCGCTTCTCTGTCTGCGCACGACGGTGCTCGGGAGGATGGGAACCCTGGTCGATCTCTTCGTGCTCTACATCTACTTCGGGCTTTTCTCTCTCTGGTCGTTCGGCTACAAGCTCTACGTCTTCGGGCACAACCTCGACCCGAAGGCGTCCGTGAAGGTGCCGCCGTTCATGCCTCCCCTCTTCGGGTCGAAGAAGCTCGCGAACTTCGAGGTCTACTCCTACCCGGCGTTCGGCGCGTATGCCCTGGCCCTCGTCGCCGCGGTCCTCGGGTTGGCGCTTTGGGCGGCCTGGCGGCAGGGGCGCTCCGAGGAGGCCGCGGAAGCGCGTTCGGCGGGATGAACCTCGCTCTGCTCCTTCTGCTCTTCGAGCTTTCGCGCACGACCGCCGCCGGCGCCGTTTCGCCGCTCCAGGCACGCGTGGACGCCGTGCCGGCGGGCGCGCGCCTCGAGGTCGGGCCCGGCGTGTATGCCGGCGATCTCCGGATCGACCGGCCGCTCACGCTCGTCGGGCGCGGCCGGCCTCTTCTTCTCGGCTCGGGGACGGGCACGGTCGTCACGATCTCGGCCGACGCCGTTGCCTTCGAAGGCTTCGACATCGACGGCCGGGGCGGCGGGGATCTCGGCCGCGACTCCTCGGGCATCTTCGTCGCGGGCAAGCGGGCCGCGATCCGCTCCTGCCGCATCCGCGGCTCCCTCTTCGGGATCTACCTCCGCGAGGCGGACGGCTCGACGGTCGAGGAGTGCCTTGTGCGCGGGGTCGAGGGCAAGGATCCGGGCGAGAAGGGGTCCGGGTTCCACGTCTGGAACACGCAGGGCTTCCGCCTCGCCGGCAACACGGCGGTCGGCGTGCGCGACGGCTTCTACATCCAATCCTCCTCGCACGGCGAAATCGTCCGAAACACGGCGCGGGACCTGCGCTACGGCCTCCACTACATGTTCTCGGACGACAACGTCTTCGAGGACAACACCTTCGAGAACGGCGCCGCGGGCACCGCGCTCATGTACTCGAAGCGGATCGTGTTCCGGCGCAACCGCTTCCTGCACAACCGCGGCTTCGCCTCGGTCGGCCTCCTGCTGAAGGCCTGCGACGAGGTCACGGCGGAGTCGAATCTGATCGCCGACAACGCCCGCGGGATCTTCCTCGAGGGCTCCTACCGCAACGTTTTCCGCGGCAACGTCGTGGCCGAGTCCGACACGGCGATCGTCCTCTACGACTCGTGCGGGGAGAACCGGTTCGAGGGCAACTCCTTCTTCGCGAACCTGACGCCGCTGACCCTGATCGGCCGCCGGACCGACACGGTCTTCGACGGCAACTACTGGTCGGAGGCGGGCGAGCCCGATATGGATGGCGACGGACGCGCGGACCGGCCCTATCGGCTTTCCTCGGTCTTCGACCACTTTCGAGGGAATCTGACGGCCGCGGATCTCTTTACGCAGGGCTTCGCGGCCGAGGCCCTGGCGGCGGCCGAGCGCGCCTTCCCCGTGCTCGAGCCCGTGCCGGTCGAAGACCGCTCGCCGCTCGCCCGGCCGCCGCGGCTTCCGGCGGTTCCGCGAGCGCCCTCGCGGGCCGGGACCGCGCACGCGGCGGGCCTCGCCGGCTCCGTCGCGGCTTTCCTCGCGGGCGCCGCCGCACTCGTCCGGGGGATCCGGTGATCCGCTTCGAGGAATTCTCCAAGTCCTTCGGCGGCAGACTCGCCGTGCGGGGCCTGACCCTCGGGGTCGAAGCGGGCGAAGCGGTGGCGCTCCTCGGACCGAACGGCTCGGGCAAGACGACGACGCTGAAGGCGGCGGCGGGGCTGCTGCGCCCGTCGGGCGGGACCGTCCGAATCGGCGATCCTCCCCGGCCGGCGCTCGAGCCCGAGGCGCGGCGAGCGATCTCCTATCTTCCGCAGCGCGTCCGGTTCCCGGAGTCGCTGACCGCCTCCGAGACCCTCGAGTTCTACCGGCGGCTGCGAGGCGCCCGCCCCGAGCGAATTCCGGAAGTGCTCCGTTTCGCATCCTTGAACGGGGCCTCCCGCGAGCCGATCGCGACGTACTCGGGGGGCATGGTCCAACGCCTCGGGCTCGCGGTCGTGCTCCTCGCCGAGGCGCCGATCCTCCTTCTCGACGAGCCGACGGCGGCGCTCGATCCGGACGGCCTCTGCGCCTTCTACGGCCTGGTCGAGCGGCGGCGCCGCGAGGGACACACGCTGCTCTTCACGTCGCATCAGCTGGGAGACGTCGAGCGACTCGCGGACCGTTTCGCGCTTCTGGTCGAAGGGAGGCTCGCCGCGGCGTTGACGCGGACGGAGCTTTCCGACCGGCTTTCCGCGCGGGGCGTCCTGCGGCTGCGCCTCGATCGCCGCCCGCCGGGTCTGCTCGAGCGCCTGCGGGCGCTCTCGCCCCGCGCCGTGTGGTCGGGCGACGAGCTCATCTGCCCCGGACCCGCGGCCGACCGCCCTCGCGCGCTCGACCTCGTCCGCGAGGCGGGGGCCGAGATCCGGGGCCTGACGGCGGAGGAGGGGCGGCTCGACGTTCTCTATCGGGAACTCGTCGAGGAGAAGTCATGAGGGCGCGCGCGCGGGTCTCCGCCGCGATCTTCCTCGTCCTCCTCGCGTGCGGGCGGGGCGCGCCGCCTCCGGCCGAGCTCGACACGCGAAACGAGCTCTGCGCCTTTTGCCGGATGCCGGTCTCGGATCGGCGCCTGGCCGCCCAGATCCTGTCCCGCGGAGCGGACCCTCGCTTCTTCGACGACCTCGGTTGCCTCGCCGGCCTGCTCGCCCGCGACGGGCGGCCGGCCGGCTCGGCGATCTACGTGACGGACCACGCGACCGGACGATGGGTTCCGGCGGAGTCGGCCGTCTATACGCGGTCGGCCGTCCTCCAGACGCCGATGGGCTCGGGCCTGCTCGCGCATGCCGACGTCGTCTCGCGGGACGCCGACTCCGCGGCGCGGGGAGGAACATCTCTCCGATTCGAAGATACTCTCTCAGGCACCGGCCCGGTTTCCGGAGGCCCGCCGAAGGCGCCGGGCCAGGAGGTGACGCGATGAACAAGGACGTTCCCGAGTCCCTGAAGATCGAGCACGACGAACTGCGCGAGCAGCTCGACCGGGCCGCCGCCGCGGGCGGGCGCACGGGCGAGGCGGCGCGCCGCGTGCAGAAGGTACTGCGGCCCCACGTCCTCCTCGAGGAGGAGTTCGCCGTCCCGCCCCTGTCCCTCCTGCCGCGCCTCGCCCGCGGCGAAGTGACGCCCGACATGCGGCGCTTCCAGCACCTGGCCGAGACGCTCAAGGCGGAGCTGCCGCGGATGCTGGAGGAACACGGGTTGATCGTCGAGGCCCTCCGCGGGCTCATGCAGGCGGCGCAGGAGGAGGGACAGCCGGGGTACGCGCAGTTCGCGCGCAAGATGATCCTCCACGCACAGACCGAGGAGGAGATCCTCTACCCGGCCTCGATCCTCGTGGGCGAGATCCTCCGGGCGAGGCTCGGAAAACCGTGAGCCGGGCCGCGACGATTTCGTCGCCTCTGCTGCTCTGCGCGCGGCAGGAGCTGCGCCTGGCGGCGCGCTCCCGCTGGACCCAGGTGTTCGCGCTGCTTTTCGGTTTCCTCGCTCTTCTCGTCGCCGGTTCCGGCTACGTCCTCTCGGGAGGGACGGGGATGCAGGACTTCGCACGCACGTCCGCGTCGCTCCTGCAGCTCGTGCTCCTCCTCGTGCCTCTGACCGCGCTCGTGATCGGCGTCCTGTCGCTCGCACCGGAGCGGGGAGAGGCGGAGCTTCTCTACTCGCAGCCGGTGCCGCGCGGCACGATCCTGCTCGGGTCGCTCCTCGGGCTTTTCGGCGCGCTCGTCGCGGCGCAGGCCTGCGGGCTCGGTGCCGCGGGGCTGCTGCTCTTCGCCCGGTCGGGTCCGTTCGGTTTCGGCGCCTATGCCCTCCTCTTCGCCGCGTCGCTGCTCGTCACCGCCATCTTTCTCGGGATCGCCGCGCTCCTCGCCTCGGGCGGGCCCGGACGGCGGACCCGTTCTCTGGCGCTCGCCGTCGTGGTCTGGTTCACGGTCGAAGTGCTCTTCGACGTGGCGGCCCTGGGAGCCGCGACGCTCCTGCCGTCGGGAGCCGGCTCGCGGGCGCTGATCCTGGCGGCTCTCGTCAACCCGATCGGGGCGATCCGAACGGGAGCATTGCTCGGCATCCAGGGCACGACCGCCTTCGGAGCCGCCTCCCTCGCATTCCTGCGCTTCACCCGGGGGCCGGCCGGAGCCGGGGCGCTTCTCCTCGTCTCCGTCCTCCTCTGGGCCGCGCTGCCGGCGGCGCTCGCGGCGCGCCGGCTCTCCCGCGCCGACCTCTAGTCGCGCGAACGCGCACGACGCGGCCGCGCAACCGCGAAATCCGTCGCTTCGCCGCCGCCGGAGCCTTCCCCTCCGGATGATTCGAGTGCATCAGGCACGGCGCCCCGGCGACCTGCCAGACTTGCCCCATGATGGAGCCAGCAAAACCGGTCGTGTTCGAGTCCCTGTCCCGCCCGGAGGCGATCGACATGCTTCGCACGGCGCTCGAAGGGTTGACCGACCGCGAGCACTGTCTTTGCGAGGCGGCCGGGCGGCTCGGCGTCTTCTGCGGCGGCTTCCGGGGCCTCTCGGACGAGCAGTTTCGGCAGCGCTTCGACTGGATCGCGCGAAAGCGCCCCGAGGCTTCGCGAGCCGAGCTCGAGCAGCTTGTCAGCCTCTATCACGCCGGGCGGCAGGAAGTGGCCGGCGCGCGGCTCTGCTGCGACGTCGAGACCCGCGAGCACTGCGCCTGCGACGGCTGGAACGCCTTCGACAACCGGGCGCTCGAGCGGCTCTGCCGCGAGGTGACTGGCCGCGAGGTTCGGATCCTCTGAGACCGGCGGCGCCGGCGCTTCAGATCAGTTGGTGCTGGTAGGCGAAGACGACCGCCGCGAGCTTGGTGTGCACGTCGAGCTTGTGCAGGATGTTCTGGATGTGGTTGCGGACCGTCACGGGAGCGATGAAGAGCTTCTTGGCGATCGCCGGCGTGGACAGCCCCTCGGACAGGTGGCGGAGGATCTCCTTCTCGCGCGAGGTCAGCGAGACCGGCTCCCCCTCCTTCGTCGTCATCGGCCAGAGGGGCTCGCGGACCCCGGCCTCTTCGGCCAGATGCCTCTCGAGAGTCGAAGGCTTCTCGTCTTCCTTGCGCAGGACGTGAACGACGGTCGAGAGCGCCGGGTGGTAGCTCGGAATCGAGAAGAGCGAGACGTCGAACCACTGGACTCCCTTCTTTCCGACCTCGATCGCGAGGGGAAAGCGGTGAACCGGGTCCTTCGGGGCTTCGCGGGCCTGATGCGCGACCGGACAATTGCGGTAGCAGTAGACATTGCCGTGGGCGTCGCGGCCTCCCAGAACCTCGTAGCAGTGCTTGCCGAGGACGCTGCGGGCGGGCCGTTGGAGCAGCTCCTCGCAGCGGCGGTTCCAGAGAATGATCCGATCAGCCGCGTCGATCGCAAAAACGGCGTCGCCGCTGCGAGCGATGCGATCGAGGGCTTCGGAGGCGAAAGGCACCGGTTTCCCCGTCTACAGCCTAGCAGAGCCGACGGGAGTCGGACAATCGGGACTCGCGGGGCGACGGACCTACGCGGTCTTTCGCCGTCGCGGGGGCCGAACGACGGTGACCGGCCGGCGCGAGACGTAGACGAGGCGGAGAGCCGTCCCGCCGAGGACCCATTCGTTCAGGGTGTCCCGCCCCTCGCTGCCGACGACCACCAGATCCACCTTGAGCCGATCGGCCTCCCGGGAGATCGTCTCCGGAATCGGAGCTCCCGGGCGCGTCGCGACGAAGTGGAACCGCGCCCGAACCCGTTCCCGGTGGGCGCGTTTCGAGGCGTTCCGGAGAATCTTCTCAGCGCGACCCCGAAGGCCGTTCTCCGAAGAATCTCCGACCTTCCGTTCGACCGTCAGCACGATCAACTCGGAGTCGGAATGGCCCGCCGCCAGCCGGGCCGCGAATCGGACGGCAGCCGTCCCTCCCCGGGAACCGTCGGTCGCCGCAAGAATCCGCATCGAGCCAAGGCTAGCCTGCGCGAGTCTCCCGGAGGTGATGTAATCGCATCAAACTTGGGGGCCGCGGGCGGCCCGCGGCCCGGCGAGGGCATCGTCATGCTCGGAATGCTCTCTTCCGACGAGATCGATCGGCTCCTTCGAGCCGAGGTGACCGGCCGCATCGGCTGCCACGCGGACGGTCGGACCTACGTCGTGCCGGTTACATTCGCCTACCAGGCCGGGATCATCTACGGACAGGCGACCGAGGGTCTGAAGATCCGGATGATGCGCAAGAATCCGCGGGTGTGCTTCGAAGTGGACCGGATCCGGGACCTCGCCCACTGGGAGAGCGTGATCGCCTGGGGGATGTTCGAGGAGCTGCGGGGCCGTCCGGCCGTCGAGGCGATGGATCTGCTGATCGATCGGCTCGCCTCGCTCGTGACGAGCCGGACGGGCCCGTCGGTGGAGCGGAAGGGGGATCGGCCTCCCGACGGTGACGCCGACGGCCGGAAGCTCGTCACGTACCGGATCGTGCTGACCGAGAAGACGGGCCGGTTCGAGAGGAGTTGAAGGAGACCCGACTCCGGATGACTCTCGACAGGCGGACCCTGCTCGCCGCTCTCGGTGTCTGGCTCATGCTTCTGGGCTTCGCCTTCATCAACGCCCTGTTTCGCGAGAGAGTTCTCGAGCCGAATCTCGGAGCCGAACCGGCTCACATCCTCGCGACGACGACCCTCGCCGGCGCGATCCTGGTGGCGGCCATCCTCTGGATCGGAACGAGCCCGCGCAACTACGCGTGGCGGGAGCTCCTGACGATCGGACTCCTCTGGTTCTGCCTGACCGTCGTGTTCGAATTCTCCGTCGGAAGGTTCGTCCTCGGACGATCCTGGGCAGAGTTCCTCGCCGACTACGATCTCACGCGGGGCCGGCTCTTCCTCCTCGTCCTTCTGGCGGAGCTCGCCGGACCCCCGATCGCCGGACTCGGCCGGCGGATGGCGCGCAAGAGCGAAGGTGGTTCTCGCTGAATTGCGCCGAACGGCTCGCTCGAGTCGGCGATCCGGGAGAACCGTTTCCCCTGCGATGAACCCACGCGACGGGAGATTCGGGCGGCCGCCGGCGTCCCGCCGAGAGCCACTCGTCCTGGTCCTGCTGCTCGCCGCGGCGGTCGTCGTCGCCGGCATCTCTCCGAAGGACCGTCGGACCTGGCTTCTGGAGATTGCGCCCGTCCTGCTCGGGGTCCCGATCCTGATCGCGACCTTCCGTCGCTTTCGCTTGACGCCGCTCGCGTATCGCCTGATCTTCCTGCACGCTCTCCTGCTCGTCGTGGGCGCCCACTACACCTTCTCGCAGGTGCCCGCCGGGATCTGGCTGCGAGACACTCTGGGCTTCGCCCGAAACCACTACGACCGGGTCGTGCACTTCGCCGGCGGTTTTTCCTCCGCCATCCTCGGTCGAGAGATCCTGCGACGTCGGACGCCGCTCCCCGAGGGAGGCTGGCTCTTCTTTCTCGTGGCCATCAGCTGCCTGGGCGGGAGCGCGTTCTACGAGCTTCTGGAGTGGAGCGCCGCCCGGGCGATCGGCGCGGAGGCGACGACTTTCCTCGCCACCCAGGGAGACGTCTGGGACACCCAGTGGGACATGTTCCTCGGCCTGGCCGGCTCCGTCCTCGCGCAGCTTCTGCTCGCCCGCCGACACGCTCGGGAGCTCGATGCGCTCACTTCCGGAGCTTGACTCTTCCCGACGGAGAAGATTCCCCGGCAGTCAGACCCCGGAAGGGAACGTCTCCGGCACCTCTCCGCGCTCCCATTCGGCACTTCTCTCCAGCGGCTCGACGGCCCGCGTCCGGTCGATGTGGAGAAGGGCGTCGAACTGGTCGGGAAGGCAGGCATAGAAGTAGTGACTCGCGCGCTCCGTCTCCGGAGCGTAGATCACGCCGATCGCTCTTTCGAGAAGGGGCTCTCGCAGCTCCGGAATCGGATTCTGCGCGCCGAGGGGGAGAAAGAAACGTTGGATCCCCGCCGCGTGAAAGAGAGCCTCGTAGCTCCCCGGAAGCGAGGGACGTACGCGCTTGCGTTCGGCCGGTCCATGCCAGTCGGAGGCCGCGGTGACCGTCCCCTCGTGCGTCGTGAACCCGACGAGCACCGCCTGGGATCCGTGCTGCTCGCGGACGAGCTGGCCGACGTTCCACTCGCCGCCGTGCCCCATCTCGGTCGCGCGCGCGTCGCCCAGGTGCGAGTTGTGTTCCCAGAGGACGATCTTGGCCGGCGAGCCCCCGGCGGACAGGAAGCCGAGCAGCGCCTCGAGCGTCTCCGCCATGTGCCGGTCGCGGAGATTCCATGAGAGCGCCCGCGTGCGGAACATGGAGCGGTAGTACTCCTCGGCGTTCTTGACGAGGCGGGCATTCTGCTCCGCGAAGAAGAAGTCGTCGGGCGCCAGCCGCCCGTCGCGGCGCGCGTACTCCGCCGCCGAGCGCCGAAGCTCCAGGAGCTGTCCGACCGCCTCGTCCTCGCACGACCGGGCAATCCCCAGCTCGGCGGCGTATCCGTAGGTCTGCGGATCGCCTCCCACGTGATCGAAGCAGGAGTAGCGGCGGCGCGCACGCCGCGCGCCCTCCGGGTCCACCTTGTCGAGGTAGGAGAGGACCGCCCCCATCGAGGCGTGGAGGCTGTAGAGATCGAGCCCGTAGAAGCCGACCTTGCGATCCCCGGCCGCCGCGCGATCGTTGTGCGCCCGCAACCACCCGATGAAGTCGAGGACGTCGGCGTTGCGCCACATCCAGGCTGGAAACCGTTCGAAGCCGGAGAGGGCGTCCACGCTGTCGGGATCCCGGCCCTCGGCACGCACGTAGCGGTTGACGCGATAGGCATCCGGCCAGTCCGCCTCGACCGCGACGGCCGAAAAGCCCTTTTCGGCGATGAGGCGCTTGGTGATGACCGCCCGCTCCCGATAGAACTCGTGGGTTCCGTGAGAGGCTTCGCCGATCAGGACCAGTCGGCAGTCTCCAATCCGTTCCAGAAGCGGATCGTAGTCTTCCAGAGCGCCGGAGAGAGGGCGCGCGACCTCGCGGACCTTCCGGGCCGCCGCGCTTTCGGTGAGAGTCATGCGCGACCTCCGTGTGGACGCGCCTCCGTCTCGCGGGCGGCAGCGCTTTCGAGCAGCTCCCGGACCTCTTCGTCCCTTGTCTGTTCGAAGTTCTCGTAGAAGCGGCCGACCGCGAGAAAGGGCTCCGGTGTCGCCGCGCAGATCACGTCGTCCACGAGCGGCCGGAGCTCCCGGCAGGTCCTCGCGGGGGCCACGGGAACGGCCACCACGACGGCACGAGGGCCGAGCCTCCGGACCGCCTCGACCGCGGCGCGCATGGAGGATCCGGTGGCCAGGCCGTCGTCGACGAGGATCACCGTCCGTCCTCGCAGATCGAGAGGCGCCCGGTCCCCCCGGTAGGAATGCTCGCGCCGGCGCAGTTCTCGCTCCTCTTCGCGCGTGATCGCGTCGATCCGTTCACGGGGAATCGCGAACTGCCGCACGAGATCCGCGTTGACGACCCGAACGCCGCCGGAAGCGATGGCGCCCAGGGCCAGCTCTTCCTGACCCGGCACGCCGAGCTTGCGCACCAGGAAGACGTCGAGCGGAGCACCCAGAGACCGGGCGACCTCGTCGGCGACCGGGACTCCCCCGCGCGGCAGCCCGAGGACCAGAACGTCCTCCCGCCCGCCATAGGCCCGAAGACTGTCGGCGAGCGCCCGGCCGGCGTCCCGGCGGTCGTGAAACGGGAGCCGGACCTCGTCACGGCCCGGCGTCTCCCAAGGCTGCCCGGTGGACGCCTTCTCCGGCCGCGTGAAGTGTCGCTCGAACCAGGCCGTCGCGAGACGCGAAACTTCCTCCAGCGCGCCCGACTCCTCGAAGAGATGGGTCGCTCCCGGCACGAGGATCAGCTGCTTCTCGCAGCGGAGCGCCTCGAGCGCCGCGCGGTTCAGCTGCAACACCTCCTCGTCGCGCCCCCCCACGATCAAGAGCGTCGCCGCGGCAACGTGCGACAGGGCCGAACCGGCCAGATCCGGCCGCCCGCCCCGTGAGACGACCGCCCGGATCGCGTCGCCGAAACCCGCCGCCGCGACGAGCGCGGCGGCCGCCCCCGTGCTCGCGCCGAAATACCCGATCGGCAGTCCCCGAACGGCCGCCTGTTCCGACGCCCAGATCGTCGCCGCGATCAGACGCTCAGCGAGAAACTCGATGTCGAATCGAAGATGAGCGCGCTGCCGGTCCGCGGCCTCTTCCCCCGGAGTCAGCAGGTCGAAGAGAAGCGTTCCGAGCCCCGATCTCTGCAACGCTGCGGCCACTCGCCGGTTGCGCGGGCTCAGACGGCTGCTTCCGCTCCCATGCGCGAAGAGAACCAGACCCTGCGCGCCCGGCGGCAGGAAAAGCTCTCCGTCGAGGTAGACCGAGCCTGCCGGTATCGAAACGGCCTTGCTGACGGACTCGCCGAACCGAAGGGATGTATCCATGGCCAGCCCCCCCGGTAGCAGTCTTACGCTGCGCATCGGGTGCGGCCATGATCCATTTTCATCAGGAGCGTGGCAGTCCGGCGCGCGGCCTCATCGAGGGGAGAGCGCACCAGAGGGCGCGGCCCGCGCCCTTGCGTGGATCACCTTGAAGGCCTCGAACCACAGGATGCTGAAGACTCCCGCCGCGAGACAGATCACGAGGTCGTCGCCGTGCAGTCTGGAAAAGCCGAAGAGGTCTCGAAGGACGGGGACCCGGAGGACCAGGGCGAGAAAGAACACCGCCCCTCCCAGGACCCAGGCGAGAGCGGTGTTTCGCGATCGGAAAGAATCGACGATCGTGCGCGTCCAGGAGCGATTCGCCAGAATCAGGGCGAGGTTCGCGATGATCAAGGTCGTGAAAGCGAGCGCCCGCGCGTCCTCCGCCCCCTGACCGCGCGTGACGGCAAACGCGAAAACCCCGAAGACGACGGCGAGAACCCCGGCTCCCTGAAGAAGGGCGATTCCCACCGCGCGCCGCGAGAAGAGGGGCTCGTCCGGCCGCCGAGGCGGCCGACGCATGAGGTCGACTTCCTCCCCCTCGGCCTCGAAGACCAGGGAGCAGGCGGGGTCGATGATCAGCTCGAGGAAGACGATGTGCACGGGAAGCAGGACGAGCGGCCATCCGAAGAGCACCGGCAGCAAAGTCATTCCCGCGATCGGAACATGGATGGCGAGAATGTAGGCGACGGCCTTGCGAAGATTGTCGAAGATCCGTCGACCCATGCGGACCGACTCGACGATCGAGGAGAAATCGTCGTCGAGGAGCACGAGGTCGGCGGCCTCGCGGGCGACGTCGGTCCCCCGCTCTCCCATGGCGATCCCCATGTCCGCGGCTTTCAGGGCGGGAGCGTCGTTGACGCCGTCTCCCGTCATCGCGACGATCTCGCCGTTCGCTTTC
Source organism: uncultured Acidobacteriota bacterium (assembly GCA_963707935.1). Lineage (GTDB taxonomy): Bacteria > Acidobacteriota > Thermoanaerobaculia > UBA5066 > Gp7-AA6 > DATBFU01. The sequence continues at coordinate 1,466,705 of CAVPRN010000005.1, forward strand.
AAGGCGTTGACGAGGCGCAGCTTCTGCTGCGGGACGACCCGGGCGAAGACGTCTACGGACGCGACCCGGCGGCGCAGGGTCTCCTCGTCCATGCGTTCCAGCTCCGGGCCCGTCAGGACGCGGATCTCGCGGGAATCGTCGAGCCCGATCTGCCGGGCGATGCTCGCGGCGGTGGTCGGATAATCCCCCGTGATCATCACGATCCGGATCCCGGCGGCGTGACATTCCCGGATCGCCGCGGGCACCGTCGGGCGCACCGGGTCGGCCAGGGCGATCAGACCCACGAAGCGAAAATCGAAGCCGCGCGGGTCGGCCGGCAGCGCCGAGGGCTCGTGCGTCGCGCGGGCGACTCCCAGCACCCGCAGACCGTCCCCGGCCAACCGACCCACGCGGTCGAGCAGCCGCGGAGGATTCCGACGGCGATAGGCGGCAAAGTGTGGCGATCGCCTCCGGGGCCCCCTTGGCCGCGACGACGCCGATTGTCTCCGCCGGAGGACGCCAGACATGCGTCGTGGCCAGCAACCGCGGCGAGATCGGGTATTCCCGCACGGGCTCCCAGTCGTCGTGGATCCCGCCGAAGGGCCCGAGAGCTCGAGTGCCAAGGTCACGAATGGCGCGCTCCATCGGATCGAACGCGTCCCTTCGGCTCGCGAGGACGCCGGACTCGACGAGCTCCCGGAGCTCCTCGCGAAGAGGCCCGTCCTCCAGCGGAATCTCGTCGAGGCCGGGTCCCGCCGAGAGCTTGCGCACCGACATGCGGTTCTGGGTGAGCGTGCCCGTCTTGTCGACACAGAGCACGGTCGCCGCGCCCAGGCTTTCGATCGCGGCGAGGCGACGGGTCAGGACGTTCTTGCGAGAGATCCGCCAGGCGCCGAGCGCCAGGAAGATGGTCAGGACGACGGGAAATTCTTCGGGCAGGATCGCCATGGCCAACGCGAGACCTGCCAGAAAACCGTCGAGCCAGTTCCCCCGCATCAGCCCGTGCACAACGACCAGGGTCAGGCAGAGGGCAACCGCACCGACGGCGACCCGGCGCACGAGGCGGCCGGTCTCCCTCTGGAGACGCGTCTTCTCGGGAACGATCGTCTGGAGGGACTGCCCGATCCGGCCGATCTCGGTGCGCGCTCCGGTTGCGTCCGCGCGGGCGACGGCGCCTCCGGAGACCAGGAGAGTTCCCGAATAGACGAACGGCTGGTCGTCTCCCCCCGGCCTGCCCCGCGACGGCGCGCCGGGCCACACCCCTAACTTCCGCACCGGCACGGACTCTCCCGTCAGAAGCGATTCGTCGGCCGAGAGACCTGAGGCCTCCAGAAGCGTCGCGTCCGCAGGAACTCGGTCTCCTTCCGAGAGCAGCAGGATGTCCCCACGGACGACCTCCCGCCCCGCGATCCGCCGGCGCCGGCCGCCGCGACGCACGAGCGCACGGGGGCTCGCGAGCTCCCGCAGAGCTGCGAGCGCCCGCTCGGTCTTGCGGTTCTGATAGAGGGAGATTCCGATCACCACGAGGACCGAGAAGAGAAGCACCAACGCCTCGCGCAAGTCGCCGAGCAGAAGGTAGACCGTCGACGCGGCGAGGAGCAGCAGGATCATCGGCTCGCGCACGATGTCCCAGGCGATCGCGAGGAGGCTCCCCCGGCGCGCCGCGGGAAGCTCGTTGTAGCCCTCCTGCCGCAGGCGAGCGGCGGCTTCCTCTTCGGATAACCCCTCGAGGCTCTTCGAGTCGATCATTCGTCTCTCTCGACGGAGCCGGAATCCGCCCGGCGTCTCGACCGGCATTCTCACCAGTTCCCGAGGTCTCGATCGCGCTCGGACCAGCGGGGAAAACCGAGGACCCGTCGCTACTTCGACGCCACGAGCGCTCCGGCCCAGGCTGCGAGGATCACGAGGAGGAGCCCGGGAATCGTCTCGAGCGCGAAGCGGCGTCCGCCTGCCGCTGCCGCCGCAACCGCCTTGGTCACTGTGTTGGTGGACAGCGCCGTCAGAATCGGCCACACGGCCTCCGACGCCGAAATCTTGCTCGCGGCCGTGAGGGACGCCGCGGAGATGGCGGCCGCGTGCGCGTCCGCGAAGCCCGCCAGGCCGACCGCGACGAGCAGGCCCCGCTTGCCCAGCCACTGGTTTACGGCCGCCGAGAGAAGCAGGATGCCCGACACCGTCGCCGCAAAGAGAAACGAGGTCTTCAGATCGAAGGCGCGTCCGAGCGGCGCCGCTCCGTCGGAACGCCGCCGGGCCAGGCGGAAGGCGAAGAGGAGGCCGTAGCCCCCGGCCGCCAGGCCCGCGAAGAGTAGCGGCAGGCGCATCGCCCGAAGGGTCGGAGGACTCGTCGCGCCGAGAACGACGACCATCTGCACGACCGTCGCGACGGACGAGAGGACGGCCCCGGCGACGGCCGGAAGGCAGAGATTCGGCTCCTTCGCGGCGCGCTGGCCCATCGCGCCGATCGTTGCGGCGCTCGAAACGAACCCGGAGGCGAGACCGGCGAGCGGCAACCCGAGACGCACGCCGAGGAGCCGAAGGGCGACGTAGCCGCCGGCGGAGATCGCCATGACCAGAACCGTGAGCTTCCAGAGAGTGCGGGGATTCAGGACTCCGAAGGGCCCGACCGGCCGGTCGGGCGTCAGGGGGAGCACGACTAGAGCCGCGGCTGCGAAGAGGAGCGCGTCGTGGAGCTCCTGCTCCGTCAGGACCCGTCGCACGAATCGGTGCAGGCGGGTGCGCGCGGCGAGCAGGATCGCGACGGTGGCGCCGAGCCCCGCGGCCAGCGCCGGCTGCCGCACGGCCAGGGCGCCCAGGAGAAACGTCGTCAGCAGGGCGACCTCGGTCGTCAGCCCCGGGTCGGCCGCGCGGCTGCGAAAGTACGCGATTGCGGCGAGCGCGCCGACGGCGAGCATCGAGACGACGAGAACCGCCTCTCCGCCGAAAGCGAGGCTGACCCCCCCCGCCAGCGCCACGAGCCCGAAGGTCCGGATCCCCGCCGGCGCCCGGCCGGGTCCCTTCCCCTTGCGCCGTTCCCGCTCCGCCCCGATGAGCAGGCCGATGCCGAGGGAGACCGCCAGCCGAACGGCGAGCGCGTCCATCCAGCTCACGGGCGCTCTCGATCGCCGGTCGCGGCCCGAGCGGCGACGATCTGCCGCGCGCGCTCGAGCGCCCCGTCGAGATCCGATGTGAGGTTCTCGCGGCCGTAGTCGTCGAGCCTCCCCGCCCGCTCCAGCGCCGCCGCCGGCTGCGCCTGGAGTCCCGCGATCAGGAACGCGATGCCATGGCGGACCGCGTCGCGGCGGAGGTCGTCGAGCACCCGAATCCCGGTCGCGTCGATCGCGGGGACGTTGCGCATGCGCAGGATGAAGACCTGCGGGCGCCGCGCCACGAAGGAGAGAACCTCCTTGAGCTTCTCCGCCGCGGCGAAGAAGAAGGGCCCGTTGATCTCGTAGATCTCCACACCCGCCGGAATCGTCCGCCGCGCGACGCCGTCGGGATCTCCCAGCATCGTGCCGTCCGGGGTCTCGCGGAACTCGCGGGTGACCGCCTCGACGTTGGTCACGTCGGCCATGCGGCGCATGAAAAGGAAGGCCGCGAGCACGATTCCGACCTGAACCGCGACGGTCAGATCGACCAGCACCGTGAGGAGGAAGGTCACGAGCAGGACCGCCACGTCGCTCTTGGGAGCCCGCAGGAGTGTCACGAAAGCGTGCCATTCGCTCATGTGATAGGCCACGACCGTCAGGATCGCCGCGAGGGTTGCGAGCGGGACGAGGCTGACCCACTTCCCGAGGAGCAGGAGGACCGCGAACACCGTCAGGGCGTGGACCATGCCGGCGACCGGCGTGCGGCCGCCGTTCTTCACGTTGGTCGCCGTGCGCGCGATCGCTCCGGTCGCCGGGATCCCGCCGAAGAGGGCGGACGCGATGTTGGCGATGCCCTGCCCGACCAGCTCGACGTTCGACTTGTGCCGGCTCCCGATCATCCCGTCGGCCACGACCGCCGAGAGGAGCGACTCGATGGCGGCGAGCAGGGCCACGGTGACCGCGGGCAGGAAGAGCTCCCGCAGAGCCTCCCCCGTCACCGAGGGAATTCGCGGCGCGGGGAACCCGGAGGGAAACGCGCCGAAGCGGGATCCGATCGTCTCGACGGGAAGCTCGAGCAGCGCCGCCGCCGCGCTCGAGGCGAGGATCGCCACGATCGGAGCCGGGACCTTTCGGGAAACGCGCGGCCAGAAGGCGAGGATCGCGAGGGAGCCGGCCGAGATCGCCGACGGCGGCCGGGGAGACCGTGCCGAGGGCGCGGCCGAGGGCCTGCCACTTCGCGAGGAAGGGGGCGGGCACCGACGCCCATCGAGCAGGCCCATCAGGTCCTTGAACTGCGAGGAGAAGATCAGAACGGCGATTCCGGCGGTGAATCCCAGGACGACGGGATACGGGATGAACTTGATCGCACCGCCGAAGCGGGCGAGGCCCATGCGCGACCAGAAGGACGCCCGCGATGAGCGTGCAGACGAGAAGACCGTCGATCCCGTACTGCGGCCACGATGCCGGCGACGATGACGACGAAGGCTCCGGTCGGCCCGCCGATCTGCACGCGGCTGCCTCCGAGCAGCGAGATCAGGAAGCCGGCGACGACCGCGGTGATCAGCCCCTTCTCGGGCGGGACGCCGGAGGCGATGGCGAAGGCGAGGGCGAGCGGCACCGCGACGATTCCGACGACGACGCCCGCCTGCAGCGTCGGCGGCGAGCTGTCCGGCCGTGTAGCCGCGCAGGACGGTAAACGTCTTCGGCAGGAAGGCGGAGCGGGCTGCAGCCGCCGCGGGAAGAGGGACGCGCGAACCGCCGGCTTCGTCGGATCAGGCGGCGGCCATTCTAACGGCTGCCGGCGCGGTCGCGCCGGACGCGCTCGCCCGACGGACGCTCCCGATCGCTCGGGACCGACCGGTCATTCCGCCCTCAGCGCTTCGAGCGGGTCGAGCGCTGCGGCGCGGCGGGCCGGCAGGACTCCGGCGGCGAGCCCGACGGCGACGCTGACCGCGAGCGCCAGTGCGATCGCGCCCGGCCGCGTGTGAAACGGGAAGGAGGGGCGCAGGAGGACGACGGCTCTTCCCGCGCCGACACCGAAGGCCACGCCGAGAGCGCCGCCCGCGAGCGAGAGGAGGGCCGCCTCGACCAGGAAGATCTTGAGGATCTGCTCGGAGCCGGCGCCGATCGCCCGCGCGAGCCCGATCTCGGAAGTCCGCTCCCCGACCGAGATCCACATCATGGTCAGGATGCCGATCGCGCCGACGAGAAGCGAGATCGCCCCGATTCCTCCGACCGCGACGGTGACGGCCCCGAGGACCCGGTCGAGCACGTCGAGCATCTCCTTCTGGCTCGTGATCGTGAAGTCTTCCTCGCCGTCGTGGCGCTCGATGAGGACGCGGCGAACGCCGGCCTCGATCTCCGCGAGAGGAACCCTCGGGGAAAACGAGACGTGAATCTCCGACAGCTCGTCCAGATGAAAGAGATCCTGGGCGGCCGCCACCGGGATGTAGGCGCGGTCGTCCAGGTCGAAGCCGAGGAATTGCCCTTTCGGCTCCAGGACGCCGATCACGACGAAGCGTCGCCCGCCGATTCGGACGTGCTTCCCGAGCGCGCTCGTCTCACCGAAGAGCTCGCGCTTGACCCGCGGGCCCAGCACGGCGACCGGGGCTCCCCGACGGGGATCGCCCCCCGGCAGGAACCTCCCCTGCCGCACCGGCATCCGGAACATCTCGGGCATCTCCGCCGTGACGCCCGAGACGATCACGTCCCGGCCTCGCTCGCCGAACTGGACGCGCGCCGAGCCGTAGGCGCCGCAGAGCACGAGCGCGACGCCGCGAACGCGCCGCAGGGCCTCGGCGTCTCCGATCGTGAGCTTGCGCACCGTCGCGCCGAGGCCCGGCAGGCCGCTCGTGGTGCGTTTCCCCTTGTTGACCGCGAGGATGTTCGTCCCGAACTGCGAGAAGTCGGAGAGGATCGCGCGCCGGGTCCCTTCCCCGAGCGAAGTCAGGAGGATCACCGAGGCGATCCCGATCACGATTCCGAGCACGGTCAGGCGGGACCGCAGACGGTGCGCCCGGACTGCGCCCCAGGCGAGCCGTAGCAGGTCCCGCGAATCCATGAGCGCCTACCGCCCCGCCAGGGCCTCGACGGGGTCGAGCCTCGCCGCCCGGCGCGCGGGGATCGCCCCGAAGACCAACCCGACGAGGAGAGAGACCGAGAGCGCGGAGGCGACCGCCCAGAGGGGCGGCTCGATCGGAAACGCGGGGAGAAGCGCGGCCGCGGCCCGCGTCACGAGCCAGGACCCGAGGAGCCCCACCGCGCCGCCGGCCGTCGAGAGGAGCGCCGCTTCGATCAGAAAAACTCCGACGATCTGGCGCGCCGAGACGCCGACCGCCTTGAGGAGGCCGATCTCCCGGGTCCGCTCCGAGACCGACACGAGGAGGACGTTCAGGATCCCCACGCCGGCCACGGAGAGCGAGATCGCGGCGATCCCCGCGAGCGCCGCGGTCAGAAGCGAGAGGATGTGGCCGAAGGTCGAGAGGACAGAGTCCTGCGTGAGGAGCGTGAAGTCCTCCTCCCCGTCGTGGCGCTCCCGGAGGAGCGCGGCCGCGGCCCGGCTCGCGGCCGGGATTTCGTCGTGGGAACGGACCTCGACCAGGATCCGGAGGAGGCTCGTCTGGTTGAACATCTTCAGGGCCCGGGCGACGGGCACGTGGACCGAGTCGTCCAGGTCGATCCCGAGCGAGGCGCCCCGCGGCGCGAGCACGCCGATGACGCGGAAGCGGTCCTCCCCGAGGCGAAGCACTTTTCCGAGCGGGTTCTCCCTTCCGAAGAGCTCACGCGCCGCCTTCGGACCGATCACGCAGAGCCGGGCGGCGTCTTCCCGGGGCAGATAGCTTCCCCTCGCGATCGAGAGCCGCCGGATCGGCGCGAGGTCCGAGGTCGTCCCGACAACGTCCACATCCCGGCGGCGGTCGCCCCACCGGGCGGTCGCGACCCCGTAGGAGAACGGAGCCGCGCGCCGCACGGAGCCGAGCTCGCGGGCGAGGGCCTCCGCGTCGGAGAGGGTCAGGTCGTGCGGCGCTCCGAAGAGGAGCCCCGCGATCCCGGTGGTCTCGGTCTTTCCCCGGGCGACGATCAGGAGGTTTGAGCCCAAGGCGGCGAACTCGCGGGTGACGTAGCGGCGCGCCCCTTCGCCGAGGCTCGTCAAGAGGACCACGGAAGCCACGGCGATCGAGACGCCGAGGAGCGACAGGGAGGAGCGCAGACGGTGGCCACGGAGCGCCCCGGCCGCGAAGGCGAGGGCGTCGCGCGCCGTCACCGTCCCGCTCCCGCCGCGGCGACGCCGGAGGACACCGAAGTCTCTTCCGCGGCGATTCGCCCGTCGACCAGGCGCAGGCGGTGGCGGGCCCGCCGGCCGATCGCCGGATCGTGTGTCACGACCACGAGCGTCAGGCCCCGGGTATTCCAGTCCTCGAGCAGCCCGATGATCTCGAGCCCGGTCGCGGTGTCCAGGTTCCCCGTCGGCTCGTCGGCGAGGAGAAGCGAGGGGCCGAGAACGATCGCGCGCGCGATCGCCACCCGCTGCCGCTCCCCTCCCGAGAGCTGCTCGGCGCCGTGATCGGCGCGCTCGGAGAGCCCGACGGCCTCGAGCGCCGCTCGGACGCGCTGCGCCCGCTCGGATCGCTCGATTCCCGCGAACACCATCGGGAGCTCCACGTTGCCCGCGGCCGTCAGCCGGGGCACGAGGTGGTAGGTCTGGAACACGAACCCGATCCGGTGCCTCCGAATCCGGGTCAGCTCCTCTTCGGGCAGGCTCGCCACCTCGCGGCCGTCGAGCCGGTAGGAGCCCGCGGTGGGATGGTCTAGACAGCCGAGGATGTGAAGCAACGTCGACTTCCCGGAACCGGAGGGACCCATGATGGAGAGGTAGTCCCCGTCCGGAATCCCGAGATCGATCTGCGAGAGCGCATGGACCGGCCGCCCCCCGACCTCGTAGTCGCGGCCGATTCCCAGAAGCTCGATCACCTTCCCGTCTCGGACTCGATCGAGACCCTCGCCCCGTCGACGACGCCCGCGCGGTCGAGAGAGACCACGACGAGGTCGCCGGCTTCCAATCCTTCGTGGACCTCGACGAACTGCCAGTTCTTCAAGCCGGTCCGCACCGTCCGGGAGGTCAGGCGGCCACCCTGCGCCACGAGCACCCGCCCCCCTTCCATCAACGAATCGGTGGGGATGCGCAGGACGCCCCCTCGGGCGTTCTCGATGATTTCGACGTCGGCGGACGAGCCCGGCGGGAGGCGCCGCGCGAAGTCGGCGTCGTCGAACTCCACTTCGATCTCGAAGGTCCGATTCTGATCCTCGACGTCCTGGACGTACGGCGCAACGCGGGTCACTCGGCCGGGGAAGACGCGGCCCGGGTAGGCGTCCATCGTGACGCGGACCGGCAGCCCCACGCGGACCCGACCGACGTCCACCTCGTCCATCGGAGCGCTGACGTAGGTCGCCCGGTCGTCGAGCAGAACGATGACCGGCGGGATCGGGAGGCCGGGCGGCGACGGCGTGATCCATTCCCCCACTTCGGTCGTGACGTCGGCGACGATCCCGTCGAAAGGGGCGCGCAGCGCCGTCTTCTCCAGGTTCACTCGGGCGGCCTCGAGCCCCGCCTCGGATTGGCGGACCCGGGCGCTCGCCGCCTGGCAAGCCGCGGCGGCGCCGTCGCGGCGGGTCTGGAGCTGGTCCAGGATCTCGACGGAGACCAGACGCTCGCGAGAGAGCTCCCGATTGCGGGCGAGCTCCCGCTCGGCGAGCTCGGCCGCGCGGCACGCTTCGGCGTGCGCGGCCCGCGCCGCTTCCAGGGCGCCTTGCTGCAGGTCCACTTGCGCCCGGAAATCCGCCGAGGCCACGCGCATCAGGAGCTCCCCCCGGCGCACTCGGACACCCTTGCGCGCCGGCAGCTCGGCCACCCGTCCTCCGACCTCGGAGGAGAGCGTCGCCCGCCGTCGCGACCGGATCGTGCCCGCCTTGCTGTTGGTCACGGTTTCTTCGACGCGTCCCAGCTCCGCGCGGGCCACCGACACCGGGATCGCCGAGGGGCGGAGGACTGTCCACTTGAGCGCCACGAAGAGCAGCGCGAAAGCCGCAAGGACGAGCATCCTCCGGACCCACCGGGGACTGACGCGGGCGGCGAGCCTCACAGGGAGCGGGAAGGCGTTCTCCATGGTTCCTTCCCGGGCGACGCGATCAGGCTCCGCGCGTGGTTCGCTCAACGAACGGCTTGCGGCGGGGCCCGCGCGAGGACAGGATCCGCCGCTTCCCTCTCGAGACCGGTCTCTCGATGCCCCGCCCGATCAGCTCGAGCAGGTCCGTCGTCGTCACGATCCCGACGAGTTTCTCGTCCTCGAGGATCGGCAGGCACCCGATCGAGTGGCCGCGCAGCCGGTTCGCCGCCTCCCGCAGGGTCATCTCGGGGTGGCCCGAAACGACCGGCGAGGACATCACGTCTCCGACGGTTTCGACCTGCCGGAGCGAACCGGCCCCGGCCACGTCCCGGTCCGAGAGGATGCCGATCACCTCACCGGCGTTCATGACGACCAGGTGGCGGATGCGGCGGGTGCGCATTCGACTCCAGGCCGCCTCGGCGGACTCGCGTGGCGAGATGCTCTCGACCTGCTCCTTCATGACGTCGCGCAAACGGATCATGACGACCTCCTCGACGGGTGCCCGGATGGAACGACCAGGACGGGACACGGGGCGACGGCCACGAGACGCGCCGCCACGCTCCCCAGAAAGAGGCGCGAGAAGCCGCGTCGCCCGTGTGTCCCGACGACGACCCGGCCGGCGCGATGCGCCCGCGCGGCGCGCGCGATCGCCTCGTGTGGCGCGCCGCGCAGAAGGATGCCCTTCGCTCGCACCCCTTTCCGGCGGGCGCGTTCGATCAGCCCTCGCATCCTCTTCTCCGCGTCGGCCCGCATGACCGCGTCGAGCTCGTCGTAGGTCTGGGGCAGCACGTAACCCTCGGGCACGAAGGGAACCGCCGGCTCGAGGGCGTGGGCGATGATCAGCGGCGACCGAGCGGTCCGCGCGAGCTCGAGGGCTTCGGCGAACGCCGACTCGGAGGCGCCGGAGAAATCGGTCGCGAGGAGGATCCGGGCTCGTTTCGTCACTTGCTACCTCCGTTCGGGACTCGAGCATCCCTCATCGCGAGCATTGCCCTGCCGCCGCGGCAGCACATGATTCAACCGCATCAGGAGGGTGGCGAATTTGTTCCGTACCGGCCGGAAGAAGAGGCGGAAGTCCTCGGACTCGGGATGCCGTTCTTCAGCGGCGCGCCGGCAGGAGCCTGGATTCTGCGTCATCTCCTCGACGGGTTGCATGAAGACTGCTTTCGATCTCCTCTCGGTCCTCTCGCCGGCGCGAACGACTCGGACCCGCTCATGGAACGGCGACACAGTACCTCGCCCCTCCTTCCCGTTTCCCATCGTAGAGGGCGCGGTCGGCCTGCTCGAAGAGCTCGTCCGGGCCGGAGAAAGGCGGCGCGCTCGCGATGCCGATCGTGACGGTGACGCGGGGGGAATTCGTCCCCTCCTCGGAGCCGGACGCGAGCGATTCGAGAAGACCTCGGGCCACCCGGCTGGCGGCTTCCGTGTCCGCGCGCGGCATCACGACCGCAAACTCGTCACCGCCCCAGCGACAGGCCAGGTCCCCGACGCGCTTGTTCCGCTCGAGGCTCCGGGCGACCGCAACCAGCGCAGCGCTTCCCACCGAATGACCCCAGCGATCGTTCACGAGCTTGAGGCGGTCGACGTCGATGAGCAGAAGCGAGAGCGGCTCACCGTCGCGCTCGACCTCTTCGAGCTGACGCCGAAAGTGCCTCTCGAAGGCGCGAGCGTTCAATAGGCGCGTGAGCTCGTCGTGGTCGGCGAGGATCTCGTATCGGTCCCGGCTGCGGCGAAGACGGTCGGCCCGCAAGCCGGTGAGTCCGCCGAAGATCCCGAAGACCAGACAGGCGCCCAGGAGCATGTAGAGGTAGAAAAAAGCGTTCGCCCGGAACTCCGCCACGAAGGAACCGCCGCGCAGGATGTGGCGCAGGAGGAGGGCACCGGCGGGGGCGCCGACGCCCAACGAGGCTGCCAGAAGGGCATTGCGGAGAGACGCCCGGAGTGTCCCGCGCCGCAGGAGACGGCCGCCCGCGAGCGGACGCTCCGGCGCCCGCCCCTGCGCCAGATCTCTTCCGAGACTTCCTGTTCGAGCGGACGGCATTTCCCTGTCGTCCGGGCTTCTCAACGGCGGGCCGCCTTGCGCCCGAAGCGCGCGCGCCCGGCTCTCATCCTTTGACACAGGCCATCGGCCGCCGGAACGGCTCGGAGCCGCCCCCTCGAATCTCGACGCGGAAGTTCCCGAACACGAGGCCCCGCCTATCGGCGATCGAGATGAGTTCGTTCCGGAAGGCCACGAGCTGCTCTCCTTGAAGTCTCGTCGGCGAGCGGGACGGTCCGGCCTCGTTCCTTCGCAGCCGGTCACACGAGTCTAGCGCCATGGCGCGCCTGCCTGTTGATGCAAGCGAATCATCTCCTGCGCCGCTCCTCTCGTATCATCGCGGTCGAGCGCGCGGCGAAGACGCTGACCAACATCCGCTCGATTTCCATCGAGAACTTCGAAGCGAAGGTCGAGACGAGCAAGATCCCGCGCTATCGCGTCAACGCAAAGATCTCGTCTCTCCTGGAGTGGACGGAGACTCCGGCGACGCGCCGGCGATCCTCCGCGGCGAAGGAACGACCTTCGTTCATAGGTCTTCCCGAGGCCCTGGGAGACGACATTCCCGGGGCTCGGCCGGCAGTCGGCCGGAGGGTCACCGTCCCGAGGATTGGCGTGGACGGGGTCAGAGATAGGCGTTTGCCGCGTACTGCTCGACCATGCGGTGCGTGTTGAAGAAGGAGGCGTTGAAGGCGATGGTGCGCCGCATGACGTCGATCCAGGCCGGACGGTCGCCGTAGTAGAGAGGGAGGATCACTCGCTCGAGCTTGTCGTGCAGCTCGGCCGCGTCTCGAGCGTTCTCCTCTTCGGATTCGGCAACCTCGCTGCCTTTCTCGGCGCCGATGGACCATCCGGTGACTCCTTCCAGATGCCCTTCCACCCACCAGCCATCCAGAATGCTCAGGCTCGGGACACCGTTGTGGGCCGCCTTCATTCCCGACGTTCCCGACGCTTCCAGGGGGCGCAGCGGCGTGTTGAGCACGAGGTCGACGCCCGAGAGGATCAGCCGCGCCAGATCGATGTCGTAGTCCTCGAGGTAGACGACGGCCAGGCCGTCTCCGAGCCGCCCGATGGAGCGGAAGAGGCGGCGGATGAGCTCCTTTCCTCCCGCGTCCCGGGGATGGGCCTTGCCGGCCAGGACGATTTGAACGCGGCCGGCAGTCCGGGCGATCCCTCGCAGCCGCTCCGGGTCGGACAGGACGAGGTCGGCCCGCTTCCAGACGGTGGCCCGCCGGGCGAATCCGATCGTGAACGCATCGGCGTCGAGGACGCGGGAGGTCCGCCGGCGCACTTCCTCGATCAGTTGCGCCTTGGCCTCGGCGTGCGCCCGCCAGAGTTCGTCCTGAGGGATCTGAATCGCATAGCGCAGGGAGAAAGGGTCGCGCGCCCAGCCTGGAATGTGGCGGTCGTAGAGACGCCGGAAGGGTTCGCAGGTCCACCGAAAGGAGTGAACCCCGTTGGTGATCGAGTCGATCGAATAGCCGGGGAACATCCTCTGAGAGACTTCGCCGTGCCGCTTGGCCACGCCGTTGACGTAGTGGGAGAGATTCAGGGCGAGCAGCGTCATGTTGAGGCGGTCCCTCCCTCCCAGTTTGCGGAGCTCCTCGTGGGGGATCACCTCCCCGAGAACCTCCGTCACGAGCCCGTAGTCGAACTGATCGTGGCCCGCCGGAACCGGCGTGTGCGTCGTGAAGACGCATTTCTTCCGAACGTCCTGGATGCCCGGCGCGACGGCGGACGAGTCGGGCTCCTCCGCCAGAAGCTCGAGTGCGAGCAGGCTCGCATGCCCCTCGTTCATGTGGTAGCGCTCGATCTGGCCGTAGCCGAGGGCTCGGAGCATGCGGACCCCGCCGATCCCGAGGACGATCTCCTGGGAGAGGCGATACCGCTCGTCGCCCCCGTAGAGCACGGCGGTCAACTCCCGATCGGACGGGGAGTTTTCGGGGACGTTCGCGTCGAGCAGAATGAGCGGAACGACGTGCCCCGCGATTCCGGCGATGTCGTATTGCCAGGCGCGAAGGGCGACCGGGCGCCCTTCGATCCGGACATGGACGATCGGCTCGAGCGGACGGACCACGTCCTCCGGCTTCCAAACGACGGGCTCCTCGCTCTGGTTGCCCAGCGCGTCGAGCTTCTGGCGGAAGTAACCCTTCACGTAGAGCAGACAGACTCCCACCGCCGGGAACTTCAGGTCGGCGAAAGAGCGTAGCGTGTCGCCGGCGAGCACGCCGAGCCCGCCGCTGTAGATCGGCAGGCGCTCGTCGACGCCGACTTCCATCGAGAAATACGCGATCCTGGCGGACTGGATCTCCGGTGCGTCGCTCACACGGTTTCTCCTGATCGAGTGCGGCCGTCGGCGACTCGCGCGGGCGGTGACCCTAATGCGTTCGGATCACGACGCGCAGCTCCGGCGCGTGTCATTGTGGCCATGTTCTGGGAGGCCGGCCATGAAAGTCAACGCGATCATGACTCACGAGGTGACCCCGTGTGCGCCCGAGACGAGCCTGTGCGAAGCCGCGCGGACGATGCGGGAGATCGATTCGGGAGTCCTTCCCGTGCTTCGGAACGGCAAGGTTGTGGGGGTCATCACGGACCGGGACATCTGCATGGCGTTGGGAGAGTGCGAGCAGGGCGCGCCACGGATGAGCGTCGGCGAGAAGATGAGTCGCAGCGTGTTCTCCTGCTCCGAGGAGGACAGCATAGAGGAGGCGTTTCAGACCATGAAGGCCAAGCGCGTGCGCCGGCTTCCGGTTCTGGACGCGAAGCAAAGGCTGCGGGGCATGCTCTCGATGAACGACGTCATTCTCCACGCCGAGGAATCGGGCAACGACCGGGCCGTCTCATACGAGGACGCCGTCCGCACCCTGCAAGCCATTTGCGAGCACCGTTATCCCCCCCGGCCGAAGAAGCCGGAGGACGTGACGGAGCTTGCGCGATACGTCTAGGAGGCAACCATGATTCCGAGCACGGCCAAGAGCGATCGGCAGATCGAGCCGGACGTCCATCGGGAGTCCCGGTGGGTGGGCCAGACCGAGACCGGGGTCGCGGCCGACGGGGGCGTGAACGCGGTCGAGCCGCCGGGAGGCATCGAGCGGAGCGACATCGAGATCGCCCGAGCCGTCCGCCGCGCCTTCGAGTGGGACGAGTTCGTGCCCCGAGCAACGATCCGCTCGACCGTGTCCCGCGGATGGGTCACGCTCGAGGGAACCGTTCCGGTCCTCCAGCAGAAGGAATATGCCGAGCGGGTCGTCCGGCTCCTGTCGGGCGTCAAAGGGATTCACAACCGACTCGGCATCGCCCCGTCGAACGTGGATTCCGACGGCTCGCGCACGCCGTCAGACAACGCTCCGGGAATCCCCGGGGTTCGCGGAGCGTCTATCGAACGGAACCGGTGGCGGACGGGAAAGGAGATCCGATGAGAGTCAGCGACGTCATGTGCCGCCCGGTCGTCTCCTGCACGCCGGAGACGAGCCTTTCCTCCGCTGCGCGGATGATGGGGGAGAACGACTGCGGAGCGCTTCCGGTCTTGCGCGGAAAGACCGTGGTGGGAATGGTGACCGACCGAGATATCTGCGTGGCGATCGGGAAACGGAAGAAAGCCGCGTCCGAGACGACAGTCCGGGAGATCTTCAGCCCCGGCGTCGTGACGTGCTCGACGAGCGACGACGTCCGCAGCGCGCTCGCGACGATGGCGAGCAGGCACGTTCGGCGTTTGCCGGTCCTCGATGCGGATGGGGCCCTTCAGGGAATTGTGTCGCTCGACGACCTCATGCTCCGGGCGGAAGAACCCAGGCCGACCGGGGCACCGCCCGACTTGTCCCACGGGGACGTGGTGACCGCCTTTCGAAGCATCTGCGGAAAGCGGCCTCTCCGCAAGCCGGCGTGAGCGGCGGCGGAGCGCGGAGGCCGGCATTTCCCGGTAGCTGCGACGCGCATTCGCCCGTCCCCGGGCGAGGGGTCCCATGGCCGAACCGCTGAACGCCCGCATCGCTGCCCGGCTGGAAGAGGTCTCGACCCTCCTCGAGGAGCAGGGAGCCGACCGTTTCCGAGTCCAGGCCTTCCGGAGAGGTGCGGAGACGCTGCGGAATCTGCCCCGTCCCGTCTCGGAAATCGTGGCGCAAGAAGGAACCGAAGGGTTGGACCGCCTTCCCGGGATCGGGCCGGTCCTCGCCCGCTCGATCCGCCACGTGCTGGAAGGGGGTCGACTCCCGATGCTCGACCGCCTCCGGGGTCAGAGCGATCCCATCCGTCTGCTCTCGACCGTTCCGGGGATCGGGCCCGGACTCGCCGACCGGCTTCACCACGATCTGGGGCTCTCGACACTCGAAGATCTCGAGGCTGCGGCGTCCGACGGACGCCTGGAGGTCTTCGGAGGCATCGGCAGGAAGCGGCTGGCGGGAATTCGTGATTCGCTCGCGGCCCGCCTCGGGCGCACGCGTCGGCCGGTCTCCGGATACCGCGGCCAGCCTCCCGTCTCCGAGCTGCTTGACGTCGACTCCGAATACCGCGCCGGCGCGGCCGCGGGCAGCCTCCGACGTATCGCTCCCCGGCGGTTCAATCCGCGAGGCGAGGCCTGGCTGCCGGTGCTCCACACCCGGCGCGGCGGCCGGGACTACACGGCCCTCTTCTCGAACACCGCGCGCGCGCACCAACTCGGCCGCACGAACGACTGGGTTGTCCTCTACGTAGACGGCGCCGACGGGGACCGCCAGTGGACGGTGGTCACCGAGCCCCAGGGCGAGCTTCGCGGGCGCCGGGTGGTGCGGGGACGGGAAGCCGAGTGTGGCGACCATTACCTCCGCGCGGCCCGGACTCTCGAGCCGTCCCGTCGATCCGCCTGACTCTCATTCGTCGGTCTCCGACGAGACCGCACCCCGAATGATTCTTCTTGAATCACCTCCCGAGCGGCGGTATTCCGCCATCATCGTCCGGTCGGAAAGGAACGGGGCCACTTCCGATGGAGACACAGGAGGCGCGAGCCGCGCGGGCGTTTGTGCGAGGGGCCCGGCTGCCTGCGAGGCGGCCCGTTGACCACGGCGCGGGAACGCCCGAGCAGAACGCGTCAGTCTCGGACATTCACCGCCGCCTTTGGGCGATCGTTCTGGCGGGTGGAGAGGGGAAGCGTCTGCGTCCGCTCGTGCGGCACGTGCACGGCGACGAGCGTCCGAAGCAGTTCGCGACGCTCATCGGGACGCGCTCCTTGCTCCGCCAAACGCTCGATCGGGCAGCCCTCGCCGTGCCGCGCGATCATCTGGTCGTGATCGCGTCTCGCTCGCATCGCAGGTATGTCGACGAGGAATTCGCGGGCTCCCCGGCGCCGCGCGTTCTGGTCCAGCCGGCCGATCGGGGAACGGCCGCCGGCATCCTCTACCCCGCCCACTGGATCCGGGCGCGTCACCCCGAAGCGATCGTCGCCGTGCTTCCCGCCGACCACTTCATCGCGCGGGAATCGGCTTTCATGAATCATGTCGCCGCAGTCGCCGAGTGGGCGAGTTCCCATGCGGATTCGATCGTGCTCCTCGCCGCCCGACCGACGCGCGCGGAGACCGAGTATGGCTGGATCGAGCCCGCCGAGACCATCGCATCCATTCCGTCCGGGACAATCCGAAGAGTCTGGAGCTTTCGAGAAAAACCGTCCCCCGAAGAGGCCCGGAGCTGCTTTCAGCGGGGTTGCCTCTGGAATACCTTCATCATGATCGCCAGCGTGTCCGCGCTCACCGACGCGTGTCGGGTCGCGCTTCCGCAACTGCATTCGGGACTGGGCTCCGCCGTGAGATTCGGACGCGACGACGCGGGCGCCATCGAGAGCGCTTATGCGGAGGCGCCCGCAGCCGACTTCTCGCGGTCGATCCTCACCCATTGCCCCTCGTCTCTGGCGGTTTCCGAGCTGCCCGCCGTCGGCTGGAGCGACTGGGGAACCTCCGAGCGCGTGATGCGGAGCTTGAAGGAGGCCGGGCTCGAGCCGTCGTGGCTGCGGCGCCCGCTTCCGACCGAACCCCCCGCAGGGAGGCACGAGGTTCGAGATGGAGGCCGGAGTCCGGACGGACGGTTCGCCTACTTGACGAGTAGCACCGGGCATCGCGCGAGCAGCCCCACCTTGTAGCTGATCGTTCCCCAGGCCTCGCCGCGAAGACGCGGCAGCTTGTGCGAGCTCATCACGATCAGGTCGATCCGATTGCCCTCCGCGTAGCGCAGGATCTCGTCCACGCGGCGCCCGTAGACCAGTTCCGCGCGGGCCCGCGCTCCCTTCCTCCGGAGCTCGTCCACCGACCCTTCCAGCTTCTGCCGCGCGCTCTTCTCGAGCTTGCGGTAAAAGGCGGCGAAAGCGCCCGGCGCGCCGGCGTCGATCCGCTCGATGACGTGCAACAGCGTCGTTTCCCCCTTCGCGGAGGCGGCCAGACGCACGGCGACTCCCGCCGCGCGGCGGCTTCGGGGGGTGAAGTCCGTCGGAACGAGGACGCGGCGGAACATCACTTCTCCGCGCGGTGGGACCGGATGTACTCCTGCGCGAAGGCGAGCAGGTTCGGGCTCTTGAGCCCGATGCGCCGGGCTTCCTCCTCCGCCTTCTCCTCGGTCCAGCCGTCCACGAGAACGCGCCGGATCATCCAGAAGGCTCCGACGCGATTCCCGGAGGCGCAGTGGACGAAGAGGGGGAAGACCCCCGGATCGGCCGTGGCCGCGAGGAAGGCGTCCGCCTGCTCGACTTTCGGATCCGCGCCCGAGACCGGGATGCTCACGAATCGGAGCCCGAGCTTCCGGACCGCCGCGGACTCGGCCTCGAGATCCTGCTCCGAGGGCGGACGCAAGTCGATCACGGTCCGAATCCCCTCCTCGCGCAGGCTCGTGAGCTGCGCCTCCGTCGGCTGGCCCCCCGTGCAGACCCGCTCGTCGACACGCACGAAGTGATCGATCTCCTCGACCGGTCTCGCGATGCCGACCGAGGCCGCGAAGAGCGCCGCGACCGCGACACGCCGCGAACCGTGTGCGCGCCATCCCTAACCCCTCTCCAGGTAGTCGCGGACGAAATCCGCTTCCGTGAGGATCCCGACCAGGTGCATTCCCTCGACCACCGGCAGGCACCCGATCTTGTTCTCGAGGAGGAGCGCGGCGGCTTCGGCGAGCCGCGCTTCCGGCTCGACGGTTTCCGGCTCGATCGTCATGATCTCCCGGACCTTGCGCCCGCGCAGCAGGTCCCGTTCGACGCTCATCGGCAACTCGTCCATCCGGCCGAGAACGGATCTCGCAAGGTCCCGATGGGAAACGAGCCCGACGAGGTCTCCCTCGCGATCCACGATCGGCACGTGGCGCACCCGCCGAGCGTCCATCAGATCCTCGAGAGCGACCAGGTTGTCCCCCGGCCCGAGCGTGAAGACCTTCTCGGTCATCAAGTCCCGCACCAGGCGTTCGCGTTGCCGGGCGAGCGGCCTCTCCTTGGCAGCCATCTCGACCTCCTTTCTCCTCTCGACCCCATCTCAACGCGCCGGGTCTGCCCGAACATGGTGCGTTCGCATCAAAACGATGCTCCTCGCGAGCGCCGCGGCCCGATGTCGCGTGTCGGGATCGTTGCTCCCGCACGATCGAAGCGGCGAGCTCCCATCGAGGCATCGCGATCGGACCGAAAATGGAGAGATAATGCGAGCCTCAAGGCCCTTTCCGAATTCGATGAGGGGACTCATGGGCGAACGAAAGGGCGATCGGGAGACTCGGCAGAAGATCCTTCGCGAGCTCGAGCTCGGAGGCCTGAAGGGTCTTCGGGTCGGAGTTCACGCGGGCCATGTGACGCTGCGCGGCACGGTGGACAGCTACGCCAAGCAGCTCGCGGCGCGCGCCGCCGCGCTCCGGGGAGCGGGAACGCCGGAGCTCGACGACAACGTGCAGGTGCGCCTGCCCGGGAGCTCGCGCCGCTCCGATCGGGAGCTCGCCGCGGCGGTCGGGCGCGCGCTCGAGTTCGACGAGTTCGTGCCGGACCGGCGGATCCGACTGCGCGTCTTCCACGGAAAGGTCACACTCGAGGGGGAAGTCGATTCCTCCCGCGAGAGGGAGGACGCCGCGCGCGTCGCGCGGCACGTGGCGGGCGTCACCGCGGTCGCGAACCTCATCCGCGTGCGGACCGCCACGGAGCCGCCCCGCTAGCGTTTCGAGGCCTCCCGCCGCCTCTCTACGAGCGGAAGGCGATCTCGCCGTCGTCGCCGAGGTCGAATCGCGAGGCGAGCGGGTCCTTCGGAAGCCCCGGCATCCGGAGGATCTCCCCGGTGATCGGGATCACGAAGCCGGCGCCCGCCGCGAGCTGGATCTCCCGCACCGTCACGAGAAAGTCCTTCGGGCGGCCGAGCAGCGACGGATTGTCCGAAAGGGACTGCTGCGTCTTCGCGATGCAGACGGGAAGGCCTCCGTAGCCGAGCTTCTCGAGTTGCGCCACGTCCCGCTTCGCGCGGGGCGCGTAGTCGACTTCCTCGGCGCCGTACATTTCCCTGGCGACCGTGCGGATCTTCTCCTCGATCGGCGCCGACCAGTCGTAGAGGGGCCGGAAGGTCCCGGGCCGGCGCGACGCCATCGCGCGCACGAGCTCCGCCAGAGCGACGCAGCCGGCGCCCCCCTTCCGAGAAGGGCTTGGCCACGACCGCCTCGATGCCGTGGGACGCGCACAGGCGCCGCACCGCCTCGACCTCCGCCGACGTGTCGGTCGGGAAATGGTTGATGGCCACGACGCAGGGCTGCTCGAACTTGCGGATGTTCTCGACGTGCTTCTCGAGGTTCTCGAGCCCCTTCTCGAGCGCCGGCACGTCGGGCTCCTGGATTCGCGCGAGCGGCTTGCCGCCGTGCATCTTGAGGGCGCGCAACGGTCGCGACGAGAACCGTCCCGCTCGGCGCGAAGCCGCCGTATCGGCAGTTGATGTCGAAGAACTTCTCGGCGCCGAGCTCGAAGGCGAAGCCCGCCTCGGTCACGACGACGTCGGCCGTCGCGAGAGCGGCTCGGGTGGCGGCGATCGAGTTGGTGCCGTGCGCGATGTTGGCGAACGGTCCGCCGTGGACGAAGGCGGGCACGCCCTCGGTCGTCTGCACGAGGTTCGGCTTGATCGCGTCGCGCAGGAGCGCCGCCATGGCGCCGACGGCCTGGAGGTCGGAGGCGGTCACCGGCGTTCCGTTCGAGCGATAGCCCGACGACGATTCGCGCCAGGCGTTCCTTCAGGTCCCGGACGCCGGTGGCGAGGCAGAGGATGGCCATCACCTCGCTCGCCGCGGTGATGTCGAAGCCCGTCTCGCGCGGGACGCCTTCGCGGTGCCCGCCGAGGCCGATGACGATGTCGCGCAGCGCGCGGTCGTTCATGTCCATCACACGCCGCCACGGCACGCGGCGCGAGTCGATCCCGAGCGCGTTGCCGTGATGCAGGTGGTTGTCGACCAGCGCGGCCAGCAGGTTGTGGGCGCAGGAGACGGCGTGGATGTCGCCGGTGAAGTGGAGGTTGATGTCGTCGGAGGGAACGACCTGGGAGGCGCCGCCGCCGGTGCCGCCGCCCTTCATGCCGAGGTACGGCCCGAGCGACGGCTCGCGCAGCGCCACGGCCGCGCGCACACCGATCTTCGTGAGCCCCTGCGCGAGGCCGATCGAGGTCGTGGTCTTGCCTTCGCCGGCCGGTGTGGGCGTGATCGCCGAGACGAGGACGAGCGAGCCGCGCGCCGGCTTCCCGTCGAGCGCTCCGTTTCGGAGCTTGGCCTTGTAGGGCCCGTAGAGCTCGAGCGTTTCCGGCGCGAGGTCGAGCGAGCGGGCGACTTCCTCGATCGGTTTCATGCGTGCGGACTCTAGCAGGGCGCCGGAGAACGAGAGAGCGCGCCGGAGGCGCCCGGGTCACACGGCGACGGGCGTGACGGCTTCCGCCAGGCGCAGGGCGTCTTCCCGGCGGCAGAGCTCTGTCCCCGGGTTCATGACGGCCGCGGCGGCGGCGGCCACGCCGAATCGGACCGCGTCGGGCACCGGGCGGCCCGAGGCGAGCGAGAGGACGATTCCGGCGACCAGGCTGTCGCCCGCGCCGACGCTCGACGCCACCGAAACGAGGGGAGCGGCCAGCCGCTCCTGGCCCTGGCGCGACGTCCAGAGGGCGCCGCCCGCGCCGAGCGAGAGCACGAGGATCTCGCAGCATCCCGACTCGACGGCCTGCCGCGCCCGCTCCCGCCACGCCGCTTCGTCGGCTCCCTTCTCGCCGGACCACTCCTGGAATTCCCGGAGGCTCGGCTTCCAGAGGAAGACCCTCTCTTCGAGTGCGCGCGCGAGGGACGGTCCCGAGGCATCGAGGACGAAGCGCGCGCCGCGCTCTCGCGCGAGCCGAGCGAGGCGCGCGTAGAAGTCCTCGGGTACCGCGGGCGGAAGGCTGCCGCTTCCGACGAGATAGGCGGGGAACGGATCCAGGCTCGCGAGGCGTTCGAAGCACTCCCTCGACTCGCCCGGGTCGAGCGCCGGCCCCGGCAGCACGAAGCGGAACTGCCGTCCGGTCTCCTCCTCGAGCACGTTCCAGTTCTCGCGCGTGAAACCGCGAATGGGGACGGCGATCCTCTCGATCCCCTCCGCGTCGAGCAGGTCCTCCAGGAGCCGGCCCGCCGGTCCCCCGGAGGGAAAGAGCGCGGTGGCCCGACCGCCCAGCCGTCGGATCGCACGGGCGACGTTGATGCCGCCTCCGCCCGGCTCATAGCGAGCCGCCCGGCAGCGCAGCTTCCGCTCCGAGACGACGTGGCCGACTCCGGTCGAGACGTCGATCGCCGGGTTCAGCGTGACCGTGACGACGGGCGCCGGCGTCGCGGGGCTCCCGTCGAGGGTCACGGGCCGGAGGCGCCGCTGTCGAGTCCGTCCACCGTCTCCGGCAGAGCGGCCACGCGGAACTCCAGGATCGTCTTGCGGCCGCCGCCCGACACGATCTCGAGGGCCGCCTCGGCGCCGGATTCCGTCATCTCGACCCAGACTTGCTGCGGATCCTCGACGGGATGCTCGAGGTTCGAGTCCGGCCCGCGGCCGAGCAGGATCGAGATGGGACCGCGCGCCGCCGGATCGACGACGATACCCTCGAGCGGCAGGTCTCTCGCCTCGACCTGCGCGCCGATCCGGGGATCGACGATGCGCACGGTCGAGAGCCAACGGACATGCCGGCGCCCGAAGCCCTCGAAGAACGGCGCCCATTCCGCTCGCGGGATCTGGCGATTTCGCATACGGACCTCCTTCCGAGACGAGTGCATCTCAGGTCGCCGGGGCTGTCTCGATGCTCTGGGATTCGGACCGGGCGCGCGCGAGCAGCTCGCGCACTTCGGCGTCGCACGTCGGAGTGAAGTCCTCGTAGAACTCGCCGACGGCGCCGAAGGACTCGGGCCGGCTCACGCACATGGTCTCGTCGGCGAGCCGCGAGAGCTCTCTGGCGGTCGAAGCCGGCGCCACCGGCACCGCCACGACGATCGCCTCGGGCCGTCGCCCGCGCAGCGCCAGGATGGCCGCTTTCAGGGAGGCTCCCGTGGCGGCTCCGTCGTCCACGAGCAGCACGGTCCGCCCGAAGACCTCCGGGGCGGGGCGGTCGCCCCGATAGGCGCGCTCCCGCCGCTCGAGCTCGCACCGCTCGCGCGCTTCGACCTCGTCGATCTCCTGCGGCGAAACGCCCATCCGCGCGATCAGGTTCCGATCCAGAACGCGCGCGCCGCCCGCCGTGATGGCGCCCATTGCGAGCTCTTCCCGGCCCGGGACGCCGAGCTTTCGCACGACGAGGACGTCGAGCGGCGCACCGAGCGCGCGGGCCACTTCGAAGGCCACCGGGACGCCTCCCCGAGGGAGCGCCAGGACGATCCGGCCTTTGCGTCCCGCGTGGTGGGCGAGCTTCTGCGCGAGCAGGCGCCCGGCGTGACGACGGTCTCGAAACCGCACGGCGGCCTCCTCTTCCAAACGATGCCTCGCGGAGGTCGATGCGCGTTGCGCCATTTCTCCTCCCGGCCGCCTACTTTCTCCGCCGCAACGTGGAGACGACGAGCACCGGACGCCGGCTGACCGCGAGCAGACGCCGCGTCACGCTGCCCAGCGCCCACTCTTCCATGGCACCCCTTCCCTGCCGTCCGACGGCGAGCAGGTCCGCCCGACGGCGGGCGGCCCGCGCGGCGAGCGAGACGGCGACAGGCTCGGTCCTCCTCGGCTCGACGAGCTGCAGGCTCGCCCGCATCCCCCCGGCGCGGGCGGCGCGCTCCGCGACGGCGAGGGCCTTGCGAAGAGACCGTCGCTCGCCCGCCGCGAGTGCGTCGTAGGGCATGAGAGCGAGGATCGCCGACGAGAAGCCGAGCGCCAGGTCGCGCCGCAGCGTGCCGACGGTCGCGACCTCGAGCTCTCCGCGAGAGCGGCGGGCCAGACGCGCGGCCACGCGGATCGCGGCGGCGGAAGCCCTCGAGCCGTCCGTGGCCGCCAGGATGCGAAGCGGGCCTCCGGCGGGGCGCGTGAAGGCCGGGACGACGAGCACGGGTCGCCTCGCCGTGTGAATCAATCGCCGGGCCACGCTGCCAAGCAGCGCCCGGCCCGCCGCCCCCCGCCCGTGGGTGCCGACGACGATCAGGTCGGCTCCGAGCGAGGCGGCGGCGCGCTCGATCGCGCGCGCGACGGGCTCGACCCGGTGGGCCTCGACGTAACGGCGCCGGGCCGTCACGCCGAAGCGCGCCGCCTCCTTCGCGCCGCCGTCGAGGGCCTGGTCGGCCCAACGTCGATACTCCTCGGCCATGGTACGCCGGGCGAGGGGCGAGAGCCGCGGCGCTTCAAGGAGAGACGCCGGCGCATCGCCGACGACGAGAAGGTCGAGCCGCGCGCGGGAGACAGAAGCCAGCCAGGCGGCGCACCGCACGGCCACTTCGGCCTGGCGCGAGCCGTCCGTCGCCGCGAGAATTCTCATCGCCAATCGACCTCCCCGAAAACGATCCTAGAAGCCCGTTCCGCGCCGGGTATGATTCAATCGCATCACGGGCCCGCGGCGCGCCTCGGCGAGCCTCGATCCGCTCCATGCCAACCTCCTCCGGGAAGCCCACCGTTCCGCCTCCTCCGCCGGCGGCCCGAGACGTCGTGCTGCGCACCGGCGCCACGGTCCGGCTGCGGCCGATCCGAAAGAGCGACGCGCCCGCGATCGGGCGGCTGCACGCGGGTCTCTCGCCGCGGAGCCTCTACTTCCGGTTCCTCGGCGCTCCGGGCGCATCGCTCGCGGCGCGAACGACCGGGATGTGCGCGGCCGACGGAGTGAGCCAGGTCGTCCTCGTGGCCGAAGCCGGCGATCGGATCGCCGCCGTGGCCGGCTACTACGTGGATCCGAAGAGACCTTCGCAGGCGGAAGTCGCGTTCGCGGTCGAGGAAGCGCTCCAGGGGGAGGGGCTCGGCACGCGCCTGCTCGAGCGCCTGGCCGAGATCGCCCGGGAGCGAGGGCTCACCGAATTCGTCGCCGACGTTCACCCCGAGAACCGCCGGATGCTGGACGTGTTCCGGGACTGCGGTTTCGCGGTCGGACAACATGTGGAGCAGGGGGTGGTCCGGGTGGCCATCGGCCTCGCAGCCACTCCGGCCTTCCAGGAGCGGGCCGCGGTTCGATCCGAGCGCGCCGCCGCGGCGTCGATGCGCAAGCTCTTCGAGCCCCGGTCCGTGGTGGTGGTCGGGGCCTCGCGCCGCCGCGGGAAAATCGGCTCGGAGATCCTCCACAATCTGCTGCACGACGGCTTCCGCGGCACCATCCACCCCGTCAATCCCGGCGCCCGCAGGATCGCCGGCCGCCGCGCCTACCCGAGCGCGCGGGAGATTCCGGAGAAGATCGATCTCGCGGTGATCGCCGTGCCTGCGCCCGCCGTCGCCGGGGCCGTCGAAGATTGCCTCGCCCGGGGCGCTTCGGGTCTGGTGGTCATCAGCGCGGGCTTCCGCGAGACCGGCCCGGAAGGAGCGCGGCTCGAGGACGCTCTCCTCGAGAGGGTGCGTGCCGCCGGGGCCCGGCTGGTCGGCCCGAACTGCATGGGGCTCGCGAACACGGACCCTCGCTTCCGGCTGAACGCGACGTTCTCGCCCGTCTTTCCGCCCGCCGGAAACGTGGCGCTCGCGTCTCAGAGCGGCGCCCTCGGGATCGCGCTCCTCGAAACCGCGCGCCGCCTGCGTCTCGGCGTCTCGACGTTCGTGTCCGTCGGCAACAAGGCGGACGTCTCGGGAAACGACCTCGTGCAGTACTGGTCCGAGGATCCGCGCACCGACGTGATCCTGCTATATCTCGAGAGCTTCGGCTCGCCCGGCGTCTTCGCCCGGATCGCTCGCCGTGTCGGGCGGCGCAAGCCGATCGTGGCGGTCAAATCCGGCAGCTCGCGGGCGGGAGCGCGAGCGGCCTCCTCGCACACGGGCGCGCTGGCCGAGAGCGACGCGGTGGTGGACGCGCTCTTCCGGCAGGCCGGAGTGATCCGCACGCGCACGCTCGAAGAGTTCTTCGACGCTGCGGTCCTGCTCGCCAACCAGCCGCTGCCGCCGGGAAAGCGGGTCGCGATCCTGACCAACGCCGGAGGCCCCGGGATCCTCGCCGCCGACGCCTGCGAGTCGAGCGGCGTTCTGGAACTCGCCCCCCTCGCTCCCGAGACTCGAAAGCGCCTGGCCGAGATGCTGCCGCCCGAAGCGGGCCTCGGGAACCCGATCGACATGCTCGCCTCGGCCTCCGCCGAACAGTACCGGCGCGCCCTGGACATCCTCCTCGACGACCCGGCCGTGGACGCCGCGCTCGTCATCTTCATTCCGCCGATCGTCACCGAATCGGGCGAGGTCGCGGCGGCGATCGGCCGGGCGGCGCGGCGGCACGGTTCGAAGCCGATCGCGGCGACGTTCCTTGGAGACGAGAGCGCTCCCCGGGCCCTCGGCCGGATCCCGAGCTACCCGTTCCCGGAGCGCGCGATCGCGGCGCTCGCCCGCGCCGCTTCCTACGCGGCCTGGCGGTCGAAGCCGGTCGGCCGCGTCCCGACCTTCGCCGATGCGGACCGCGACCGCGCGCGGCGGGTCGTCGCGTCGGTGCTCGAACGGGGAGGGGGCTGGCTCTCGCCGCCAGAGACCGATGAGCTCCTCTCCGCCTTCGACATTCCCTCCGCGCCCGCCCGCATCGTCCGCGAGGAGGAAGCGGCGGCGCAGGCCGCCCGCTCGATCGGCTTCCCGGTCGTGCTCAAAGCCGTCGGCCCCTCGATCGTGCACAAGACCGAAGTGGGAGGCGTGCGCCTCGACTTGTCGGACGAGGAGGCGGTTCGCCGCGCCTTCGTGGAACTGCGGGCGAAACTGGGAGGCTCGATGACCGATGCGCTCGTGCAGAGGCAGGTCGCCGGCGGGGTCGAGGTGATCGTCGGCGCGACGCTCGATCCGACCTTCGGCCCCCTCCTGCTCTACGGAAGCGGCGGGACACTGGTCGAGCTGCTCGCCGACGTCACCTTCCGCCTCCCTCCGCTGACCGACGCCGACGCGGAGGCGATGCTCGAGGAGGTCCGAGGCACCCGGCGCCTGCGGGGCTTTCGGGGAGCGCCGCCGGCCGACGAGGCGGCCTTGCGGGACCTGTTGATGCGCGTCTCCTCGCTCGTCGAGACGACGCCCGAGATCCGGGAGCTGGATTTCAACCCCGTGGCCGTGCTCCCGCAAGGCGCCGTCGTCCTCGATGCGCGCGTGCGGGTCGAACGGCGAAGCCCGGCCGTCGAGACGCGCCGCATCGCCTACTGAAGCGCCGGCCGGCGCCGCCCCGCTTGATGCCTCCGCATCATTGGCCGGCGCCGCGGTCGGAGTCAGGATCGAGTGCGTCGGCGACAAGGAGGTCACCATGTTGGAAGCAACCGTCAAGCCGGGTCCGGCGATCGTCCGGACGGATGCGGAGATCCTGCAGGATGTCCTGCGCGAAATGGAGTGGGACACGAGGGTGCACGCGGGCGAATTGGGCGTGCAAGTCCACGGCGGGCTCGTCACGCTGACGGGGGCCGTGCCGAACTACAGCCAGAAGCTCGCCGCAACGCGCGCGGCGCACCGTGTGCGGGGCGTCCTCGACGTGGCGGACGAGATCGACGTCCGGTACGGCGGCCGCGAGACGCCGACGGACACGGAGGTCGCCGAGGCCGTGCGGCGCGCCCTCGAGTGGGATGTCTTCGTGGACGACCGGAAGCTCCAATCCACGGTATCGGAGGGCTTCGTCACGCTCGAAGGAGAGGTCGACTACCTGTCGCAGCGCGAAGAGGCCGACCGCGCCGTCCGCCGGCTGAAGGGGGTGCGCGGGCTCCTGAACAAGATCCGCGTGCGGCCGGTCCGCGCGGATTCCGACGCGCTCCGCCGGCGGATCGAGGAGACGCTCGAGCGGCGCGCCTCGAGGGAGGCGGACCGCATCCAGGTGGAGGTCGAAGACGGGCTCGTGACCCTGACGGGCCGGGTCCACTCCTGGCAGGAGCGGGACTCGGTCGTCGGCGCCGTGGCTCACGGTCCCGGGGTTCAGGACGTGCGCGACCACCTGCGCGTGGATCCCTGGTTCTGAGGCTTCGAAGCGCCTCCGCCTGAGGGGCGGGGTATCGTGGGCGCCGCTTGGCGCCGCGCGAAGAAAGCCCGACGGATCCTGCGCGCTCGGGGCGGCGGCCCCGGAGATGGCTCCGGCGAAGACTCGCCCCCGCGCTCCACCCCCGAGAGGGGCGGCGCCTGCCCCGCGAGCTTCGCTCCGAGAGCGTCTGGCGAATTGCCGCGGCCTGCCCGAAGGGCCTCGAGGACCCCGGCTTCGCCGACCTCCTCCACCGGATCGACGAGGGCCCGATCCTGGGAGGCAACCGGGTGCGCCTCTTCACGCGAGGCGAGGAGGCCTTCGCCTCCATGTGCGAGGCGATCGGCGCGGCGCGATCGGAAGTCCTCGTCGAGTCCTACATCCTGAAGGACGACGCGACGGGACAGGGCTTCTCTCAGAGGCTTCGTGCCGCCGCCGCCCGCGGCGTCTCGGTCAAAGTGCTGGCCGACTTCTTCGGGTCCTTCGCGACCCGCTCGCGCTTCTGGGCCGAGATGCGGCGCGGGGGCGTCGATGCGCGGCTCTTCAACCCGATCTTCCCGCAGCTCTGGCTCCAGCCGTTCCGAGACCACCGCAAGATCCTCGTCGCCGATCGGCGGGTCGCCTTCACCGGAGGGATGAACATCGCCGACGAGTACGGCTCGGCGCGCGGCGGCTCGCGCCGCGGCCCGTGGCGCGACTGCCAGATCCGGGTGGAAGGACCGACCGCCTGGGAGATGGCGGTCGTTTTTTCGGAGGCCTGGCGGCGCGCGGGCGGAACGATCGAGCTCGGCCCTCTCGAGGATCGGCCCGAGACGCCCGTCCGGATCCTGACGCTCGACTCCCGCCCCGGCCGGGGACACGGCGAGACTGCCGCGGTCCTCGCCGCGGTGGTCGCCGCCGCGCGGCGGCGCGTCTGGATCACCAACGCCTATTTCGCGCCGCGCGCCGAGGCCGTCTGCCACCTGGGCCGCGCCGCCGCCAAAGGCGTGGACGTGCGCCTGCTCCTGCCGGGACCGACCGACGTGCCGCTCGTCCGACACGCGGGACACGGCTACTACGGCCGGCTGCTCGACTCCGGTGTGCGGGTCTTCGAGTACCGGACGGCGATCCTGCACGCCAAGACGCTCGTCGCCGACGACACGCTCTCGATCGTCGGCTCGACGAACCTCGACTTCCGCTCCTTCCATTTCAACGCCGAGTGCAATCTCGTCCTCCTCGACCCGGAAGTCGGTGCGACCTTCGCCCGCGCGTTCGAGGAGGACCTGACCGTCTCCGAGGAAATCACCCGCGCGCGGTGGGGACGCCGCTCCGCTCTCCACGCGCTCGGGGACTCTTCCGCCCGGCGGCTCGCGCCCCTCCTCTGACGCGCCGGCGACGCGTCCGGCCGGGGCACCACCTTCGTGCCATTTCCGGCGGAGGCCGGTATCGCCGGGCGATCGGCGCTACAATTTTCAGGCACCCGAGCTCCTCTCCGAGAACCGATGAATTCATTGGCCGACGGCCCCAACCCGGTGCGGCGGAAGCCCGCTTCCGAGGAGGAGGCGTTCGAAGAATTCGTCGAGAGCCTGTTCGAGGACGCGACACGCCTGGCCCTGCGGGTGAGCGGATCGCCCATGGCGGCGCTCTGCGTCGTCCGGCAGGAGCACCACTGGTTCAAGTCGCGGGGCGGCGTCACCGTGGCCGAGACGCCCCGCGCGATCGCGCTCTGCAACGAGGCGATCTCGACCGGGCAGGCGCTCTTCCTTCCGGACGTCGCGCGCGACCGGCGATTCCGCGACGACCCGATCCTGAAGGGGGGCATCCGCTTCTTCGCCGGGATCCCGCTGCTCGAGACGGACGGGAAGGCCCTCGGGGCCTTCGCCGTCATGGATCGGGAACCCCGCGAGATCGGCGAGCCGGAGCGCCAGAACTTCGCGGCCCTCGGCCGGGCCGTCGAGCGGCAGCTCCAGCTGCGACTGCGCGGCGACGAGCTCGACCGCGCCCGGGAAGACCTCGAGCGGGAGGCCGGGCGGCTGCGGGAGTCGAGCGCGCTCTCGGAGGGCGCGATCGACGGCGCCGGACAGGGAATCGTCGTGTACGACCGATCCCTCCAGCTCGTCGTCTGGAACCGGGCGATGGAGAGACTGACCGGATGGTCGGCCGGCGAAGTGCTCGGGAAGGGGGCGCTCAAGCTGTTTCCCGAGCTGCGGGACCTGGGCGTGGCGGACCTGCTCGACCGCGCCCTCGCCGGAGAGACGGTCACGACCGCCGATTTCCCGCATCCGAACGTCCGGGGCAGCCGCCCCGTCTGGGTCGCGGCGACTTTCAGCCCGCGCGTGGACGCCGCGGGCGCGATCGCGGGCGTGATCGGCGTCCTCCAGGACGTCGGCGAGCGGCGCCGGCAGGAGACCCTCGCGAGCGCGCTCGAGCCCCAGTTCCGCACGCTCGTCGAGCAGTCTCTCGTGGGCATGTACGTGATCCAGGACGATCGTTACCGCTACGCCAACCCGAAGCTCGCCGCGATCTTCGGGTACACGCCGCAGGAGATGCTCGACCTCGATTCCGTCCTCTCGCTCGTGGCGGAGGAGGACCGCCCGATCGTCATGGAGAGCATTCGCAAGCGGATCGAAGGGGAGCTCCAGACGATCCGGTACGGCTTCCGCGCCATCCGAAAGACAGGCGAACCGATCGAGGTCGAGGTCCATGGAGCCGCGACCGAGCTCGACGGCCGGCCGGCGGTGATCGGGACCCTGCTCGACGTGACCGACCGCAAGCGAAACGAGGCCCGGATCGTGGAGCAGGCCTACAACGATCCGCTGACGAAGCTCCCGAATCGCATCCGCTTCCTGGAGCGGCTGGAGCAGGAGCTCGCGCAGGCGCGCCGCCACCATCGCCGGCTCGCGATCGTGTATCTGGACGTCGACCGCTTCAAGTTCATCAACGACACGCGGGGGCACACGGCGGGGGACAACCTGCTGCAGCTCCTGGCCCTGCGCCTGAAGAGGCGGCTGCGGCAGGTGGACACGATCGCGCGGGTGGGCGGGGACGAGTTCGTGATCCTGATGCCCGACGCGCGCGGATCGCTCGAGATGAGCGCCGTGGCGCACAAGCTCCTCGCGGTGATCGGGCGCCCCTTCCAAATGGAGGGGCAGAGCCTGAAGGTCACGGCCAGCCTCGGCATCGCGAACTTTCCCGAAGACGGGGAAGACTCGGAGACCCTCCTGCGCAACGCCGACGCCGCGATGTACCGCGCCAAGGAGCTCGGACGGAACAACTTTCAACTCTGTACGCCCGAGCTCACGCAGAAGGCGGTCGAGAGGCTCGCCCTCCAGAGCGGCGTGCGCCAGGCCCTGGAGCGCGAGGAGTTCGTCCTCCACTACCAGCCGATCGTCAGCCTCGTGACCGGGCGCGTGGTCGGGGTCGAGGCGCTCGTGCGCTGGGAGCATCCGGACCGCGGCCTCATCATGCCGGGCGCCTTCGTGGCCGTGGCGGAGGAGACCGGCCTGATCGTCCCCCTCGGCGAGTGGGTCCTGAAGGAAGCCACCCGTCAGCTCAAGCAGTGGCACCTCGCCGGTCTTCCGGACTTGAGGGTCGCGGTCAACGTGTCGGCCCGCCAGTTCCGGGAGGAGAGCCTGGTGAACATGGTCGGACAGGCGATCGAAGCGGCCGGCCTCGAACCCCACCAGCTCGAGGTCGAGATCACGGAATCGATCGCCATGGAGAGCGCCGAGATCGTCGTGGGAAACCTCCGGCTGCTCCGCGGGATGGGGGTCGGAATCGCGATCGACGACTTCGGAACGGGCTACTCCTCGCTCAACTACTTGAAGCGCTATCCGATCACGGCCCTGAAGATCGACCGCTCCTTCGTGACCGATCTGCCCTCGAGCGCGGCCGACGCCGGGATCGTGCGCGCGATCGCCGAGATGGCGCACGGCATGAAGCTCTCCGTCGTGGCCGAAGGCGTCGAGAACAAGGATCAGTTCCTGCGCCTGCAGGAGCACGGCTGCGACGAGATGCAGGGCAACTGGGTGAGCCCCCCCTTGACCGCGGGCGGCATCGGCCATCTCCTCCGCGAAGAGCTGAAGCTCTGGGCGGAGCAGGGGTAGCCATCAGCTCTCAGCCATTAGCTGTCAGCCCGAGCAGTGCCACGTATTGGAGGTCTTGAGCTGAAAGCTGACAGCTGAGAGCTGACAGCTCCCTCAATACCCCTCCCCTTCCGGCGCCGCGACGGCCTTGCCGCGGTGGAAGCGGAAGAGGAAGACGAAGTAGAGGATCGCGAGCGGAAAGCCGAGCGCGAACCAGCCGAGCGCGGTCCGAAGGCCCGAGGCGTCGCCCGCCGCGTTCCAGGCAGTCATCGAGAGCGCCGGATCGCCGAGGGCGCGGAGCATGACCGGGAAGACGCACGCGGCCGTCGCGCCGGAGAGGCCCGCGAGGAAGGCGCAGGAGCCGAGGAACGCCCGGCGGTCGTCCCCGCGCCGCAGGTTCACGAGCGCCGACGCGAGGCCGGCGAGGGCGGCCGCGGCGAGCAGCCAGGCGAGCGGGCGCGACGCCAGGGCTCGCGGGAAATCCGCGTTGACGCGCACCGTCGCGAGCGTCACGACCGGCCACAGCACCGCGACGGCGGCGAACGATCCGAAAGCCGCTTTCCGGCTGCGCTCCCGGACGGCGCCTTCGGTCTTCCAGGCGAGAAATGCTCCTCCGTGAGCGATCAGGGCGGCGGCGGCGAAGATCCCGACGAGCATCGTGTACCAGTCCAGGATCCCCACGGGCTGCCTCGCGCGGAAGTCCGTGAAGAGCGCGAGCGAGAACCAGCCCTCCGAGTCGAGCGGAACGCCGCGCAGCAAATTGCCGAGAGCCGCGCCGAAGAACACGGGGAGCAGAGCGCTCGGCGCCCAGAAGAAGAAATCCCAGGATCGCCGCCAGACGGGATTGCCGACGTGGCTGCGAAACTCGATCGAGATCCCGCGCAGGATCAGGCACCAGAGGACGAGGAAGATCGCGAAGTAGAAGCCGGAGATCCCGGCGGAGAGGACTCTCGGGAACCCGACGAAGAGCGCGCCGCCGGCGGCGAGCAGCCACACCTCGTTACCGTCCCAGAAGGGCCCGATCGCCGCGAGCACCTGGCGCCGCTCCCGGTCGTTCCGCGCGACGTAGAGGTGGAGCGCTCCCGCGCCGAAGTCGAATCCGTCCAGGACCACGTAGGCGGTCAGCATCAGCACGGCGATCGCGTACCAAATCTCAGGCATGCCCGACCTCCGGATCCCCGGCCGCCGCCGGAGAGACGGGCCGGGCCGCCGGACCATGCTCGATCTCCCGGAAGACGAGGTAGAGGAAGAGAACCGACAGCACCGAATAGAGCCCGCAGAAGCCGAGGAGCGTGAAGAGCGCCGTGCCGGCGTGGACCGTGGGGCTCGACGCGTCGGCCGTCCGGAGCAGGCCGTGGACCACCCACGGCTGGCGGCCGAGCTCCGCCGTCATCCATCCGGCGATGACCGCGATGTAGGGGAAAGGGAACGAGAGCATCAGGACCCAGAGAACACGGCGGTTGCCCTCCAGTCGGCCCCTCCACGCGAGAAAGTTGGCCAGCAGCATGAGCCCGATCAGGATCGTCCCGAGGCCGGCCATGATGTGAAAGGCGTAGTAGAGAAGCTCGATGTTGTCGGGCCACTCCTTCGGAGGAAAAGCGTCGAGCCCGCGGACTTCCCGGGAAGGACGTCCGAAGGCGAGCACCGAGAGCAACCCCGGGACGGCGATCGGGTTGTCGAGGCGACGCTCCTTCACGTTCGGCTGGCCGATCAGGTTCAACGCGGCACGCGGCCCGCTCTCGAAGCGCCCCTCCATCGCCGCCAGAGCGATCGGCTGGAAACGGGCCACGAGCTTCGCCTGATGGTCGCCCGTCGGAAAAGCGACGAGCACGGCCGAGATCAGACCCGCCGGGAGCGCGAGCCGCAGGAAGAGCCGCGCCGGCTCGACGTGCTTGCCTTCCAGCAGGTAGAAAGCCCCGAGCGCCACGACGACGAAGGACGCGGTCACCACGGTCGAAGCCATGTTGTGCGCGTACTGGGCGATCGCCCAGGGGTTGAAGAGGAAGGCCCGGAAGTCGGCCAGGTGCAGAACCCCGTCGGCCCCCATCGCGTGCCCGGCCGGATGCTGCATGAAGGCGTTGGTCGCCGTGATGAAGTAGCCGGAGAGCCAGCTCCCCGCGAAGAGGGCCCCCGCCGCCAGGAAATGCCCGACGCGGGACAACCGCTTCTCTCCCCAGACCAGGAGCGACAGGAAGCTCGACTCCAGGAAGAAGGCGAAGAGACCCTCCATGGCGAGCGTGTGCCCGACGACGTTCCCCGCGTAACGCGAGAAGCGCGCCCAATTGGTGCCGAACTGGAACTCCATCGGAATCCCGGTCACGACCCCGACCGCGAAGTTGATGCCGAAGATGCGGATCCAGAACCGCGCCGCGTCGTTCCAGCGCTCGCCGCCTCGGCGGAGGCCGAGCCCCTTCATCACGAAGATGAGGAGCGCCAGGCCCATCGTCAGGTTCGGGAAGAGATAGTGGTAGACGATCGTGAACGCGAACTGGAGCCGGTGAAGGAGGACGGGATCATCCACGGCCGCCGCCTTCGAGCCGATCCGCGCCGCCGCGCGAGGCGATCTCCATCGAGACCAGGCGCGCGATCAGGACGGCCGGAAAGAGCTGCCCGACGAGCCCTTCGGCCATCGCGAGGCTGCGCGCCGCCGGGAGGACCGGCGTGATGTCGCCGTAGCCGACGGTCGTCAGAGTGACGAAGCTGTAGAAGCTGTAGAAGCTGTAGTAGAGGAGCGACATGGGATCTTGCGCCTCTTCAGGGGGACGGAACGCCCCCGGTGAGAGGCGGAAGACCAATTCGTACGCTCCGGCCCAGGCCAGGCCGAGCAGAAGGTAGGCCGCCACGGAGCCCAGGACGCGGTACACGGTGATCGGCCCCTTCCGCAGGACCTGAAACAGGACGAGTGCGGCGAGCATCAGGAACGTGAAGGCGGTCAGTCCCGCGTCGAGGACGGAGAGGCTCGGGCTGTGGGTCCCGACGCGCACCCAGCGCATGCCGAGTGTCACCAGGGCGAGACCAGCCGACAGGAGCGCGGGCCACTTCCGCCCCGAGACCGTCGCGGCCCCGGCGACGAGGATCAGGGAAAACAGGACGTCGAAGAAGACGGGCGAGAGAACGCGAGAGCTGATCAGAGGCGGCGCGACGAGAAGGGTCACGAACAGGATGAGAAGCAGAGCCGTCAACCCGCGGTCGGTGCGCCAAAGATGCCCAAAGGACCTCATCGAGATCACCGGATATTATCCGGAGCTTCGGCTGCGGTAGACTCGCGGGCTCGAGGAGATCGAAATGAAAAAGTTGATCGGTGGCGCGATCGTGGCGGCCTTTCTGGTCGCTGCCTCCGCTCGCGCGCAATTCCCGGGCGATGCCCCGAACGACATCCGTTTCCGATTCGGCGGCATCTTCGCAAACCTCGACTCCAAGGTGACCTTCAGCACGCCCGACCTGCCCGCCGGAGAGATCGACGTCTCCCGGCTCCTCGGCGACCCCGACAGCAAGACGGCGTTCCGCGGGGAAGGGGCCTGGAACTTCGCGGGCCGCAGTTTTCTCGACTTCGGATACGTCCAGTTCGACACCACCAACTCGGCCTCGCTCTCTCGAGACATCACGTTCGGCGGCGTGACCTACACCGCGGGAGCGGAGGTCTCGACCGAATCCTTCTCCCGTTTCATCTACGCCGCCTATCGTTACGGCATCGTGAAGAACCCCGGCTTTCAGCTCGGCCTCTCGCTGGGGGTCTGCTACACCTCGCTGCGGCATCAGATCTCCGCCGCCGAAGGCGTGGTCGGACCCGGTGGCCCGATCGTCGGCGCCACGACGACGAGGGAGGCGGAGCTCAACGCACCGGTGCCGCTCATCGGGCTCGAAGCCGAGGGCCGGATCGCCCGGAACTTGAGCGTGGGCGCGCAGGTGCAAGCCTTCTCGATCACCGTCGATCCCTACTCGGGCAACATGTTCGAGGCGCTCGCCCACGCGGACTGGTATTTCATCCCGCACGTGGGAGTCGGCGGCGGCTACGAGTGGACCAAGATCGACATCACGAAGACCCAGGACACCAAGACGGTCGGCTTCGTCTATCGCTACGACGGGCCTCGGATCTACGTCGTCGTGACGTTCTGAGCCGCGGCGTCCGCCGAGGAGCCGCGGCGGACCGGTAGACTCCACCCATGCGAGTCGCGGCCGTCGGCGGAGCGGTCGAGGCGGCGGCCGTCCTCCTCTTCGCGGTCTCCGGCATGATCACCGCCGCCCGCAAGCGCATGGACATCGTCGGGACGTACAGCCTCGCGGTCGTCACGGCTTTCGGCGGCGGCACGCTGCGGGACCTGCTCGTCGACCAGCGGCCCTTCTTCTGGGTGCTCCGCTGGGAGTATCTGGTGGTCATCGCGATTCTCGCGACGGGGTTCGTCTACAGCCGGGGGATCCATCAGCGCGTTCAGCGCTGGCATCGTTCGGGAATCGTCGTCGACGCGCTGGGGCTCGCGCTTTTCACGCTGACCGGCGTCGACTCGGCGCTGCGGGCCCACATGCCCCTCTTCGTCGCCTCGCTCATCGGCGTCATCACGGGCACCTGCGGGGGCGTCTTTCGCGACGTGGCGGCCGGTGAAGTTCCGGAGCTCTTCCGCCCCGGGAGCCTGAACGCGCTCTCGGCGTTCGCCGGCAGCGGCGTGTATCTCGGCGGGATCGCGATCGCTCTTCCTTCGTTCCTCCCGCCGGCTCTCGGATTCGCGACGATCGTGGCCCTCCGCCTGATCTCCGTCCGATTCGGCATGCGCATCGCGGATCCGGTCTGGCTGCGCGAGTCTCCCGGATCCGCCGACGAGCCTCCCGTCCACTAACACGCGCCGCACCCGGTCCGTACATGGGACCAAAGTCCAATGGCGCCGGGTGTCACCCGAACGCAACGTTGTCGGCGACGTGGCCAGGGGGACGACCCCGAGCGCGAGTCTCGTGATTCTCTCGCGCTCCGCGGACGCTTCCCGCCTGCCCGGTATTTCGATATTGTGGGCCGCGCGCAATCGGAGGAGACCGAGATGGATTCATCCAAAGACCGGCGGCCGTCGCGAGCGAGCCTCGCGCCGATCGCACTCGCCGCCATCCTGACCGGCGCCGCCGGCATCGGCGCTTGCGGCAAGAAGAAGGAGGCCCCGCCTCCGCCTCCTCCCGAGGTCGTCGTCGCCCCCGTGGTCCAGAAGGACGTGCCGATCTTTCAGGAGTGGATCGGCTCGCTCGACGGTTTCGTGAACGCCGAGATCCGGCCCGCAGATCGAGGGTTACGTTCTGCGAAAGGCCTACGGCGAGGGCTTGCTCGTTCGCTGCCGGCGAGACCGCTCTTCGAGATCGACCCGCGGGAGTTCCAGGCGGCCTACGATCAGGCGAAGGGAAGCGTCGCGCAGTACGAAGCGACCCTCGCCAACGCGAAGACGACCGTGGCGCGCTACAAGCCCCTGGCCGCGCAAAAGGCGATCTCGCAGCAGGAGCTCGACGACGCGGTCACCCGAGAGGCCACCGCGCAGGCGAACCTGGCGGCGGCTCAGGCGGCTCTGGAGAGGGCGAAGCTGAACCTCGGATGGACGAAGGTCGACTCGCCGATCGACTGGGATTGCGGGCGTGGCGAAGTCCCAGGTGGGCGACCTCGTAAACCGCCAGACGGTCATGACGACGGTGTCGCAGGTCGATCCGATCAAGGTCTACTTCAACCCGAGCGAGCAGGAGTATCTCGCGTGGGTCGCCAAGTACGGGCCGGTCGAGAAGACCCTCCGGGCGGGGAAAAGCGAAGAGGGGAAACTCGAGCTCATCCTCTCGAACGGCTCGACATTTCCGCACCGCGGCAAGCCGTTCCTCGTCGGCCGCGAGGTGGACGCCAAGACGGGCACGATCCAGCTCGCGGGCGCCTTCCCGAACCCCGGAAACGTCCTGCGGCCCGGCCAGTACGGCAAAGTGCGGGTGGCCGTGGACCTGAAGAAGGGCGCGATCCTCGTGCCGCAGCGGGCCGTCTCGGAACTCCAGGGTAGCTACCAGGTCGCGGTCGTCGGGGCGGACAACAAGGTGACGATCAGGTCGTCAAGACCGGAACGCATCGAGGGCAACCTCTGGGTGATCGACGAAGGCCTGAAGCCCGGCGACCGGATCGTCGTCGAAGGACTCCAGCGCGTCCGCTCGGGGATGACCGTGGTCCCGAAGGAGGCCTCGGCCGAGCCCGACGCCGCGTCGGCGCCGGCCGAGAAAACGGGGACGTAGCCCGTGGGCGCCTTTTTCGTCCGCCGGCCGATCGTCGCGATCGTCATCGCGATCCTGATGACCATGGCGGGAGCCGTCGCGATGACGAAGCTCCCGACCGCCCAGTACCCGGACATCGTCCCACCCCAGATCAAGATCACGACGACCTACACGGGCGCCGACGCGCTCACGATCGAGCAGTCGGTCGCGACGCCGCTCGAGCAGCAGATGAACGGCGTGGACAACATGATCTACATGCAGTCCACCAACGCCAACGACGGGACGATGACGGAGAACGTCACGTTCGACGTCGAGACCGACATCAACATCGACCAGGTCAACACGCAGAACCGCGTCTCGCAGGCCCAGCCGAACTTCCCGTCCGACGTCAACCAGTTCGGCCTGACGGTCAAGAAGGCCACATCCAACCCCTTGCTCATCGTTTCTCTGTACTCGCCCAAGGGGACCTACGACGCC
Source organism: uncultured Acidobacteriota bacterium (assembly GCA_963707935.1). Classification (GTDB taxonomy): domain Bacteria; phylum Acidobacteriota; class Thermoanaerobaculia; order UBA5066; family Gp7-AA6; genus DATBFU01. The sequence continues at coordinate 1,505,228 of CAVPRN010000005.1, forward strand.
CTGTTCCTCGGCAACTACGCCACGATCAACGTCAACGACGCGATCTACCGCGTGCCCGGCGTCGGCCAGATCCAGAACTACGGCACCGCCGACTACGCCATGCGGATCTGGGTCAAGCCGGACCGCCTGGCGAGCCTCGGGCTCACGGTCCCCGACCTCTTGAACGCGGTCAATCAGCAAAGCACGGTCAATCCCTCCGGAGGCATCGGCACCGAGCCGGCGCCCAAGGGGCAGGAGTTCACCTACACGGTGCGCTCCCAGGGGCGCCTCGTCTCGACAGAGGAGTTCGGCAACGTCGTCGTGCGCTTGAACCCCGACGGCTCGGTCGTGCGCTTGAAAGACGTGTCGCGGATCGAGCTCGGCGCCCTGAACTACCAGCAGCGCGCGCGGTTGAACGGCAAGCCCTCCTGCCCGATCGGCGATCTTCCAGGTCCCGGGCTCCAACGCCATCGCGGTGGCCGACGGCGTCAAGAAGACGATGAAGGAGCTGAAGGAGCGCTTCCCCGACGACCTCGACTACGTGATCTCTCTCGACACCACGCTGCCGATCACCGAGGGCATCAAGGAGATCGAGCACACGCTCTTCGAGGCGATCGTCCTCGTCATCATCGTCGTCTTCCTGTTCCTCCAGGGGTGGCGCGCGACGCTGATTCCCCTGCTCGCCGTGCCGGTCTCGCTCGTCGGCACGTTCATGCTCTTCCCGTCGCTCGGGTTCTCGATCAACACGCTCTCGCTGTTCGGCCTCGTGCTCGCGATCGGCCTCGTCGTGGACGACGCGATCGTCGTCGTCGAGGCGGTCGAGCACCACATCGAGCACGGCCTCTCGCCGAGGGACGCGACGCTGAAGGCGATGGAGGAGGTCACGCAGCCGGTCATCGGAATCGCTCTCGTCCTCTCCGCCGTGTTCATCCCGGTCGCCTTCATGGGCGGCATCCAGGGCCGGATGAACATGCAGTTCGCCATCACGATCGCCGTCTCGGTCCTGATCTCCGCGTTCAACGCCCTCTCGCTCTCGCCGGCGCTCTGCTCCCTGATCCTGAAGCCCAAGAAGCAGTCGAAGGGGCCGCTCGGGAAGTTCTTCGCGTGGTTCAACCGGGTCTTCAACAAGATGACCAACGGCTACGTCAACCTCTCCGGCCTCCTCATCCGCCGAATGGTCGTCAGCCTCCTGATCCTCGGCGGGTTCATCGTTCTGTCGGGCCTGCTCGGCAAGAGGCTTCCCTCGGGCTTTCTCCCGAACGAGGACCAGGGCTACTTCTTCTTGAACGTGCAGCTGCCCGACGCCTCCTCGCTCCAGCGGACCGACGCGGTGTGCCAGAAAGTCGAGAAGCTCCTCTCGGAGACGAAGGGCGTCAAGTACGTCACGACGGTCGCCGGATACAGCCTCCTCGCCGGAGCCTCGGCACCTTACACCGCCTTCTACTTCATCGGGCTCGACCCCTGGGATGAGCGAAAGGGCGACGAGATGCTGGCGAGCTCGATCGTCCGCCGCCTGAACGGGGAGTTCCGCTCGAAGATCCTGGAGGCGAGCGTCGTCGCTTTCGAGCCGCCCGCCATCCAGGGCCTCGGCACCGGCGGCGGTTTCTCGTTCTGGCTCCAGGACCGCAGCGGCGGAACCGTCCAGTTCCTGGAGCAGAACCTCCAGAAGTTCCTGGAGGCCGCGAGGAAGCGCCCCGAGCTCGCCAACGTCAACAGCGTCTGGCGCGCCGCGGTGCCCCAGATCTACGCCGACATCAACCGCGACAAGGTCTTGAAGCAGGGCGTCGAGGTCCGCGACGTGTACCAGTCGCTCCAGGCGTTCCTCGGCGGCATCTACGTCAACCAGTTCAACCGCTTCGGCCGCCAGTGGAAGGTCTTCCTCCAGGCCGAGCCGAGCGGCCGCGTCAAGACCGAGGACATCAACCAGTTCTACGTGAGGAACAACGACGGCCAGATGACGCCTCTCTCCGCGGTCGTGACGACCAGGAGCATCTCCGGACCGGAGTTCACCAACCGATTCAACCTCTTCCGGGCGGCGCAGGTGACCGGAATCCCCGCACCCGGTTACAGCTCCGGACAGGCCACGGCGGCGCTCGAGGAGGTCTTCCGGGAGACCATGCCGCGCGAGATGGGCTACGACTGGGCCGACATGTCGTACCAGGAGGTCAAGGCGGCGGGCGCCGGCGCGCGGGTCTTCGTCCTCTCGATCATCTTCGTCTTTCTGATCCTCGCCGCGCTCTACGAGAGCTGGTCGCTGCCCTTCGGCGTTCTGCTCTCCGTGCCGGTCGCGGTGTTCGGCGCATTCCTCGGGCTGCTGCTGCGAAAGTTCAACCTCGACGTGTACGGCCAGATCGGCCTCGTCATGCTGATCGGCCTCGCCGCGAAGAACGCCATCCTGATCGTCGAGTTCGCCGTGCTCCAGCAGAAGGAAAAGGGCATGGGCCTCGTGGACGCCGCGCTCGAAGGCGCGAAGCTCCGGCTGCGGCCGATCCTGATGACCTCGTTCGCGTTCATCCTCGGCTGCGTCCCGCTCTGGACGGCGTCCGGTTCCGGCGCGGAGTCGCGGAAGATCCTGGGGACCGTGGTCATCGTCGGCATGCTCGCCGCGACCGGGATCGCGATCTTCATCATTCCCGCCCTCTTCGTGCTGGTCGAGAAGATCGCCGGCAAGGGCAAGCCGAAGGCAAGGAAGAGGAGGCGCGGCCCCTCGCCGGCGGCGCCGCTGCCGCACCCGAGCCCCGCGGGCGGAGGACACTGACGTGAGGAAGCTCGCCGCGATCCTCCTCGGGCTCGCCCTCCTGACCGGCTGCGCCGTCGGCCCGAACTACGAGCAGCCGCAGGTGCCGGCCCCCGACCAGTATCGGGAGGTCCAGGGCCCGCCCGCCCCGGCGCCCTCGCTGGCCGACCGGCCCTGGTGGGAGCTCTTCGAGGACGAGACGCTTCAGAAGCTCATCGACGAGGCCCTCCGGAACGGCTACGACGTCCAGCTCGCCGCCTGGCGGGTCGAAGAGGCCCGCGCCCGGGCCGGCATCGCGCGATCGGAGTTCTGGCCCCAGATCGGCGTCGGGGCGCAATGGTCGCGCGGGCGGCAGTCGATCTATCTGCCTCCCTACAGCACGGCCACCACGAACCTCAACTCCGTCAACGTCAACTTCGGCTGGGAGCTCGACCTCTGGGGCCGGATCCGCCGGTCTGAACGAGGCCGCGAAGGCGCAATACCTCGCGACCGAAGACGCCCGGCGCGGCGTTCTTCTCTCCCTCGTCTCGGAGGTGGCGCGGACGTACTTTCAGCTCCGCGCCCTCGACGAGGAGCTGCGGATCGCGAAGGACACGGTGGACGCCTTTCAGGAGAACCGTCGATCTCTTCGAGCCGCAAGCTCGCGGAGGGCGCGGCCTCGGCGCTCGAGACTTCGTATGCCTCGGCGGCTCTCAACCAGGTGGCGGCGCAGGTTCCCGAAATCGAGCGCCGGATCGAAGCGACGGAGAACCAGCTCAATCTCCTTCTGGGCCGAAACCCCGCCCCGATTCCCCGCGGCCAGGAGCTCGCCGCCCAGACCGTTCCTCCGGAGGTTCCGGCCGGCCTGCCCTCCGAGCTTCTCCAGCGGCGGCCGGACATCCGTCAGGCCGAACAGGATCTCGTCGCCGCCAACGCGTTCGTCGGGGTCGCCATCGCCAACTTCTTCCCGCAATTCAGCCTGACGGGGCTCTTCGGCGCCGTCGGCCCCGAGCTCGACAACTTCTTCTATCCCGCCGGAAAGGCCTGGTCGATCGCCGCCGGGCTTGGCGGCGCCGCTCTTTCAGGGCGGACGGCTTCGCAGCGAGTACGACGCGGCCTACGCGCGGTGGGAGCAGGCGCGGGTCTTCTACGAGCAGACGGTCACGAGCGCCTTCGCCGAGACGACGACCGTCCTCTACGCGCGCGAGAAGATCGCCGAGCACCGTCGCGGAGCTCGCCCGGACCGTGAACGACTACCGGGAGATGGTCCGGCTGACGAACCTGCGCTACAACAGCGGCCTCTCGAGCTACTTCGAGGTCCTCTACTCCATGCAGCAGCTCTATCCCGCCGAGATCGCCCTCGCGCGGGCGCGTCTCGATCTGCTGACCGACTACGTGGACATCTACAAGGCGCTGGGCGGCGGCTGGAACATCCAGAACACGACCTGGGAGTCGCCGAACGCGACTCAGGCGGGGGCGACACCGGCGACGGCGCAGTAGAGGGTGGGGGCGCGGGAAGGGCCGAGCGCCTTCCCGGTTCGAAAGGTGGGTCAAACATGCGGAACCCGGGCACCGACCGTACCGGAGACTACGAGCGCTACGCGGCCGCCGTTGCGGTCCTCCTCCTCGTCCTCGGCTGCTACCTCGTCGTCCGCCCCTTTCTGACCGCATTTCTCTGGGGCGGCATCCTCGCGCTCTCCACCCGGGGACTCTACGAGCGCTTTCTCCGCATGGTCGGAGGTCGCCGAAAACTCGCCGCGTTTATCGCGGCCTTCTCCCTCGTCGCCATTCTGCTCGTCCCGATCGCGGTATTCGCGATTCGCCTCGGCTCCCGGATGCCCGGTTGAACGCCCGCGTCGATCAGGTGCTCGAGAGCGGGCTTCCACAGCCGCCGCCGCAATGGCTGACCGGATTGCCACTGGTCGGACGCTCGGGACCGCCTGGTGGCAGTCGGTCGGCTCCGACCCAGAGCGGCTTCGCCAGGAGTTGAAGCCCCTGATGCCGCCCGATGCAGGAGTTCCTCCTGGCCGCGGCCGGCGGGGTCGGCGCCGGGAATCCTGGAGTTCACACTGGCCCTGATCATCGCAGGGCTGCTCTACCTGGGCGGCGGGGCCTTCGCCGGGATGGTCGACCGCATCGCCCTCCGTCTCGGCGGGGAGACGGGCCACCGGCAGATCTCGGTCGTCCGATCCACGATTCGGGGAGTCTTCCGGGGAATGCTGGGGACTTGCGCGGTCCAGGCCGTCCTGGCCGCGATCGGCTTCTGGATCGCCGGCGTCCCCCATGCGGTGATCCTCGGGATGGGAACCTTCTTCCTGTCCGTCGTTCCCGGCGGCCCCACCCTCCTCTGGTTGCCCGCCGCGATCTGGCTGAACGCGAACGGCTCGACCGGGAAGGCGATTTTCCTCGCGGTCTGGGGCCTCGTCGTCGTCGGCGGCTCCGACAACGTCGTCCGGCCGCTGTTGATCGGGAAAGGGGTCGATGCGCCGATCGCCCTCGTTTTTCTCGGCGTCATCGGCGGCATCCTCGCCTTCGGTTTCCTCGGCCTCTTCATCGGCCCCGTACTCCTCGTGGTCGCCTACAACCTTCTCACGGAGTGGATGGGAGGTCTCGAGGCGGGACAAGAGGAGGCGAGTCCATGAGGAAGTTGTCTGCCGCTGCGGGAGCGCTCGCCATCGCCACGCTCCTCGCCTGCGCCTCGGTCAAGATGGACGTCGGCTGGGACAAGCAGGCGGATTTCTCCAAATATCGGACCTGGACCTGGAAGGACGACGGCTCGATCAAAGACCCCGTCTGGAACCGGCGCGTGCAGAGTGTCCTCGAGGACGAGCTCGAGAAGCGCAGGCTGAAGCGGTCGGACGAGAAGCCGGACCTCTGGGTCGCGGTCCATTGGCGCCTCTCCGTGGACACCCGGGTCGTCTCCTACAGCCCGTCCTGGGGTTACGGCTGGGGACCGTACTGGGGGGTGCCGTACATGACGGAGGTCTACGACGTTCCGGCGGGGACGATGCTCCTCGATCTGGTGGACGTCGGGAAGAAAGAGGTCGTCTGGCGAGGTACCGCGAGCGGCGAGATCCGCGCCAACAAGGAGAACGAGGAGCGCGAACAGAGGCTCCGCGAGATCCTCGCGAAGATGTTCGCCGGATATCCGCCGGCGCGGCCGCAGGGCTCCGGGTAGGACTTCGCGCCAGTGGCAGTGGGCGCGTCCGCGAGCCCGCCACGCGCTTCGGCCATGCCGTTCGGCTGGCTCCGCGGCTACCCGAAAGCCTGGTTGCGGCTCGACGTCATCGCCGGCCTGACGGCCGCGGCCGTCGTCATCCCCAAGGCCATGGCCTACGCCACCATTGCAGGCCTTCCGATCCAGGTCGGCCTCTACACGGCCTTCTTTCCGATGCTCGTCTATGCCGCGCTCGGCACGTCCCGGGTCCTCTCCGTCAGCTCGACCACCACGATCGCGATCCTCACGGCGGCGGCGCTCGGCGAGGCCGTCCCGGCGGGCGATTCGGCCGCGCAGCTCTGCGCGCTTCGGCCACCTTGACCCTGCTCGTCGGGGCGATCCTGGTCGTGGCCTGGCTCTTCCGGCTCGGTTTCGTCGCGAACTTCATTTCCGAGCCGGTGCTCGTCGGCTTCAAAGCGGGAATCGGCGTGGTCATCGTCCTCGACCAGATCCCGAAGCTTCTGGGCTTTCACGTTTCCGGCTCCTTCCTTCGCAAGCTCGTCTCGACGGTCGAGCATCTCCCGCAGACGTCGCTGCCGACGCTCGCCGTCTCGGCGGCGACGATCGTCATCCTGGTGGGCCTCGAACGGGTTCTGCCGCGCGTCCCGGCGCCGCTCGTCGCGATCGCGGCGGCGATCGCCGGCGCCGGCCTCCTCGGTCTGAAGGACCGGGGGGTCGAGATCGTCGGTCAGATCCCCACGGGCTTGCCGCCCCTGACGCCGCCCGATCTCTCTCTCGCCGGAGCGCTCGTCGTCGGCGGCGGTCGGCATCGCCCTGATGTCGTTCACCGAGACCGTCGCGGCGGGACGCGCATTCTCCCGAAGCGACGAGCCTCCGCCGCGGGCGAATCGGGAGCTGTTCGCCACCGGGCTCGGGAACGGCGATCAGCGCCTTCCTCGGCGCGATGCCCTCCGGCGGCGGAACGTCCCAGACGGCGGTCAATCGCCACGCCGGCGCCCGCACGCAGCTCGCGGAGATCGTCACCGCCGGCGGCACGCTCGCAACGATGTTCTTCCTGGCTCCCTTGATCGGTCTCATGCCCCAGGCCACCCTGGCCGCCGTCGTCGTCGTGTACTCGGTCGGGTTGATCAAGCCGGTGGAGTTTCGCTCGATCCTGCGCGTTCGCCGAACCGAGTTCGTCTGGGCGCTGGCCGCCTTCGCGGGCGTCATGCTCTTCGGGACGCTCAAGGGAATCCTCGTCGCCATCATCCTGTCGCTCGTGGCCCTGGCGTACCAGGTGGCGGATCCGCCGGTTCATCTCCTGGGTCGCAAGCCCGGAACCAACGTCTTCCGGCCGCGCTCGAAGGAGCATCCCGAGGACGAGACCTTCCCGGGTCTGCTCTTGCTGCGGGTCGAGGGGCGCGTGTTCTTCGCCAACGCCGAGCGCATCGGGCAGAGGTTCCAGTCGCTCATCATCGAGACCAGGCCGAAGGTCGTGGCGATCGACCTGGCGCCGTCTTCGATCTCGAGTACACTGCTCTCAAGATGCTGACCGAAGGCGGAGAAGCGGAATCGCGAGACTGGGCGTCGAGCTGTGGCTGGTGGGCCTGAACCCCGAAGTCCTGGCGATGGTCCAGCGCTCCCCTCTCGGCCAGACCCTGGGTCGCGACCGGATGTTCTTCAACCTCGAGATGGCGGTTGCCAGATATCAGGGCGCCGCGCCGGCACCCGCCGGACCCGCTCCGGGAAGACCCGCGTGATCTGCCGGGCGGGACTTTGGTCCAATAGGCGACGACGCCGCGGGGAGCGATACTCTGCCGGTCTCTTCGAAACGGAGAGGAGTCGGAACATGCGATCCGCGAGAGTTCTCATTTCTCTGGCCGTCGCACTCGCCTTCGCCACTCGCGGCGCAGGCCCAGCAACCCCCGTCGCAGACTCCGCAGGCACGGCACCCGGTCGGGACGCAGGCCGAAGAGCCGCTCGAGATCTGTCAGATCGATCTCGTTCCCTCCGGAACCGGCTTCGCCCTCACCAAGCCGGTTCTGGAGGGGGACGTCTACGTATTCAAGGTCTGGCCGGACCGGGCGACCGTGCGCCTTCCGAAATCGAAGGTCAAGAAGATGGCGCCGCGAACGAAGGACGTCAGCGGAGAGGTTCTCTACCGGATCGACCTCGTGCCCATCCGGCCAGATGATCGCCCGGGATAACCCGACCCTGAAGGGAAGGACCTACGAGTTCCACACCTGGCGCGAGGGGACGCTCATGAGCTTGCGGCAGGCGGACGTGCAAAAGATCACCCGCGTCACGGGCATGGACGCGTTCAAGATCCACATGCAGCAGCTCGGCGCGACGGCGATCGGCAACCTTGCCGATGGAGGGGGGCGGCACGGCCGACGTCATTCCTGCCGGCTCGCTGCCGCGGCTCCGGCCTCGGCCGGCGCCATGCCGAGCCAGCCCACCAACTGGATCTACATCGGAGTTCCCGGAGTCACGGACGCCTGGGCGCCGCCGCCGGCGGTCGTCAGCGCGCCCGGCGACGTGCCGAAGGCCCCCGAGCCCCAGCCTCACCCCTGAGACCGGGGCAATTCGCCGGAGAAGTCGGCTGTCTTCGAGGCGACCGCCCTCGCGGCCGGAGCCCTCGAGACTTCCGTTTGCGACGCCCCTAGGATGTCTGCCGGCCGCCCGGACCCGCCGGGTGTCCGGCGGCGCGCAGCCGGTCGCCGACGAGGCTGGCGTGGTGCCTGAGCGCGTAGAGCTCGCGGGCGCGGGAGGCCGAGACGCGGGTCCGCCCGATCTCCTCGTCCAGACGCGCGAGATCCCGCGAGATCTCCGCTGCCGGGTCCCCGGCGCCGATCCGTGCATCGATCCTGCGCAGCTCGGTGTACAGGGCGTTGACGCGCCGCTCGAAAGCGAAGTGGATCACCAGGGGAAGGACGCGCAGGAGCGGGTAGAGGAGGCCCAGCGAGCGGCACGAGGACGAGCAGGAGGCGAGAGACGATGACGGCGAGCCAGAACGGAAGGTGCCGCTGGAAGAAGCTTCCGCCCGATTTGTAGTAGTTGCGCGCTTCCCTCGACAGCGGGACGTCCTCCGGCTCGGCGGCCGGAAACTGGCCGGGCCGGCGGAGGATGCCGGGGCCCGAGTGGATGTCCTCGGCGGCCTGGAGCAGCAGGTACTGCACGGCGGGGTGCAGGTCGCGGCGCACCAGGAGACTGGCCATCGGCGCGACGAGCGTCACGTCCTCGGGCGGGCAGGTCCTTCGCGAGGCTCCCGACGCCCCGAGGAATCGTGACCTTGCGCAGGTACGGGAAGAGGGCGACGAACGCGTCCGCGCGGCGGAAAGTCATGAGGCTTCACGCTCTCGTCGGCGAGGAGCTTCTTCACGACGGGGTCGTCGGCGACGGTCAGCATGCACGCACAGTCGATCTCGCCGCTGCAGGAGCGCCTCGCCCCCGGCGGCGGGCGCGAGCGGGACGACCGTGACCTCCTTCTCGAGCCCGGTTGCGCGCAGCAGATCGGGCATGACGCCCGCCCCGCGGGTCGATCGAGACGCGCTTGCCCCGCAGGTCTCCGAACTGCGCCTGATCCGAGAGGCCGTGACAGAAGATCCAGATCGGGTCGTACGCGATCGTGCCGAGCGACTCGATCCCCGGCGAGGCCTTTTCGGTCGTCAGGCCGCCCGCGACGAAGCCGACGGAGACGCCGGACGAGGCATCGTTCAGGCGCGCCAGATTCTCGACGTTGCCGTGCGACGGCTCGAGCTCCAGGCGGATCCCGTCGCGGGCGAGCGCGGCGCGATACTTCTCGCCGAACTCCGCGATAGGCGCTGCCCTCCGGGCCGGTCGTCATGACGACGGTCCTCGGCGGCAGCCCGCGGCCAACGACGAGGATCAGCGCCACGAGGCTGGCGAGGGCGACCGCGACGGCGACGCCGAGGACGAGGATTGGCCGGCGCCGCATGAACTCCCTCACCCGCACCTCCGAGTCTTGCCGTCTCCGTCGGCATTTGACCCCTTGCTCCGTGACAGTTGCGCACCGGGCCCGGGACCAATGTCCTAATCCGAACGCATCATTACCGTCCCCTTTCCCGGAATAGTCTCTCTGAGGCGGCTCGGGAGGAGTGCGCCCATGAAAACAGCCGAACACCTCCGACTCGAAGAGGCCCGCGAGCAGAAGGTCGCCTGGAAGAAATGGGGGCCCTACCTGAGCGAGCGCCAGTGGGGAACGGTCCGCGAGGACTACAGCGAGAACGGCGACGCCTGGAACTTCTTCACCCACGATCAGGCCCGCTCGCGCGCCTACCGCTGGGGCGAAGACGGGCTGGCCGGCATCTCCGACGACAAGCAGCGCCTCTGCTTCGCGCTGGCCCTGTGGAACGGGAAGGACCCGATCCTCAAGGAGCGGCTCTTCGGATTGACCAACAGCGAGGGGAACCACGGCGAGGACGTGAAGGAGTACTACTTCTACCTCGACTCGACGCCGACCCACTCGTACATGAAGTACCTCTACAAGTACCCGCAGGCGGCCTATCCCTACGCCGACCTGGTGGAGACGAACCGCCGGCGCACTCGAAACGACTTCGAATACGAGCTGCTCGACACCGGCGTCTTCGACGACAACCGGTACTTCGACGTCTTCGTCGAGTACGCCAAGGGCGGCGCGGAAGACATCCTCGTGAGGATCACGGCGGCCAACCGGGGACCGGACGCGGCCGAGCTGCATCTCCTGCCGACGCTGTGGTTCCGGAACGACTGGTCGGCATGGATCGCCGAATCGAACCGAGCTGCCGTGAAACCGAGCCTCGAGCAGATCGAGGCGCCCGCGGGCACGAGCGCGGTCGCGGCGACGCATCCCCTGCTCGGTGAGTTCGTTCTTTCCTGCGAAGGCGACGTGCCGCTGCTCTTCACGGAGAACGAAACGAACCACGCCCTGCTCTTCCCCGGGCAGAAGAACGAGAGCCCCTACGTCAAGGACGGCATCAACGACTGCGTGGTGCGGGGCAACGCAGGGCGCGGTGAACCCCGGCAAGCAGGGCACCAAGGTCGCGGCGCACTACAAGGTCAGTGTCGGCGCCGGTCAGAGCCAAGGTGATTCGCCTGCGGCTCTCCAAGGCTTCCGCGGGCCCGAAGGGCAAACCCTTCGGAAAGCCGTTCGACGACGTCTTCGCCGACAGGCTTCGCGAGGCCGACGAGTTCTACAAGTCGGTCACGCCGCCATCCGTGAGCGAGGACGCGGCCAACGTGATGCGCCAGGCCATCGCCGGCATGCTCTGGAGCAAGCAGTTCTTCTTCTTCGACGGCGACAACTGGCTGGACGAGCACCACTCCAACCCCCTCCATACCGGATACCGAAACGCCCGGAACTCGGAGTGGTTCCACATGCTGAACGAGGACATCGTCTCGATGCCCGACAAGTGGGAGTACCCCTGGTACGCGGCCTGGGACCTGGCCTTCCACACGCTGCCGCTCTCGATCGTGGACCCCGACTTCGCCAAGGAGCAGATGGAGCTGATGCTCCGCGGCGCCTACCTGCACCCCAACGGCCAGATGCCCGCCTACGAGTGGAACTTCAGCGACGTGAACCCCCCGGTCCACGCCTGGGCGACGCTCTTCCTGCACCGCACCGAGCAGGCCCTGCGCGGCGAAGTGGACCTGGATTTCCTCAGGTCGACCTTCAACAAGCTCCTGCTGAACTTCACCTGGTGGGTCAACCGCAAGGACCGGTTCGGCAAGAACGTCTTCGAGGGAGGCTTCCTCGGCCTCGACAACATCGGCGTCTTCGACCGCAGCGCCCCGCTGCCCACCGGCGGCCACCTCGAGCAGGCGGACGGCACGGCCTGGATGGCCCTCTTCAGCCAGAACATGCTGGAGCTCGCGGTCGAGCTCGCCGCCCACGACTCGACCTACGAGGACATGGTCTTCAAGTTCGTCGAGCACTTCTACTACATCGCCGCGGCGATGAACCGGCCCGGGTCGGACGGCATGTGGGACGAGGAGGACGGCTTCTATTACGACCTGCTGCGGCTCCCGGACGGCAGCGCCACGCGGCTCAAGGTGCGCTCGATGGTGGGACTCCTCCCGCTGTGCGCCACCACGGTGATCGAGAAGTGGCAGCGGGAGCGCGTCCCGAGGGCGATGGCTTACGTCCAGGAACGGCTGCGCCGGATTCCCGAGCTGTCGGCGACGATGCACCCGACCGGCCCGGGTCATTTCGGCGTGGCCGAGCGGGGGATCCTGGCCCTGGTCAACCCGGAGCGGCTCCGCCGGATCCTGACGAAGATGCTCGACGAGAACGAGTTCCTGGGCCCCCACGGCATCCGCTCGATCTCGAAGTTCCACGAGCGGAACCCGTACGTCCTTCACGTGAACGGCCAGGAGCACCGGGTGGACTACCTGCCGGCCGAGTCGAACACCGGCATGTTCGGCGGCAACTCCAACTGGCGGGGCCCGGTCTGGATGCCGGTGAACGCGCTCCTCGTCCGGGCGCTGCTGAACTTCTACCTGTACTACGGCGACAACTTCAAGATCGAATGCCCGACGGGATCAGGGAAGATGATGAACCTCTTCGAGGTGAGCAAGGAGATCGCCGACCGGCTCACCCGGATCTTCACCCGCGACGAGCATGGCCGGCGCCCGGTCTACGGCGGCAGCGAGAAGTTCCAGAGCCGATCCCCACTGGCGCGACCACATCCTCTTCTACGAGTACTTCCACGGCGACAACGGCGCCGGACTCGGCGCCAGCCATCAGACCGGCTGGACCGGGCTCGTGGCCAAGCTCATCCAGCTCTACGGCCTGCTGGATGCGAAGCGCGCACTGGCAGGGGGCAAGGAGGCCGCGTTCACTCCGGGTGAGCGAGATCGTGTCGCGCAGCCTTTTTCCTGAGGCTCGTCGGCGGTAGAGACTTCCGCCGGACGCGCCGCGCGAGCCGGCGGCGCCTGAGTCCAGGTACTTCGCGACGGCGACCCCGAAGCCGAGCCGGTGCAGCCCGGCCGCGAGCAGGGTCAGGGTCGCCGAGCCATCCTACTTCTCCGCCAGGAGCGCCTTGCGGACTCGTGCGAGCTCCGCGAGCTTCTCCTTCCCGACCTTCGGATACTTGAGTCCGATCGAGGCCAGCGTGTCGATGACGGCGGCGGCGACGACGATCCGGGTGAACCACTTGTTGTCGGCCGGGACGACGTACCAGGGCGAGCGCTTCGTCGACGTGTTCCGGATCATGTCCTCGTAGGCCCGCATGTAGTCCTTCCAGTACGCGCGCTCCTGCGCGTCGGTCGCGGAGAACTTCCAGTTCTTCGCGGGATTCTCGATGCGCTCGAGGAAGCGTCGCTTCTGCTCCTTGCGGGAGACGTGGAGGAAGAACTTGCGCACGAGGACGCCGTTGTTCTCGAGATACCGCTCGTAGGCGCGGATGTCGCGGAAGCGCTCCTCCCAGATGTCCTTCGTGATGAGCTCGCCCGGGAGCTTCTGCTTGCCGAGGAGATCCTCGTGCACGCGCACGACCAGGACCTCCTCGTAGTAGGACCGGTTGAAGATGCCGATCCGGCCGCGCTCGGGCAGGTTCTTGGAGCAGCGCCAGAGGAAGTCGTGGTCGAGGTCCTCGGACGACGGCGCCTTGAACGAGAAGACCTGGCACCCCTGCGGGTTGACGCCCGACATGACGTGCTTGATCGCGCCGTCCTTGCCCGCCGCGTCCATCGCCTGGAAGATCAGGAGGACGCCCCAGCGGTCCTGGGCGTAGAGCCTGTCCTGGAGCTCCGCGAGCATCTCGACGCCCTGCTGCAGGGCCTCCTTGGCGGCCGGCTTGTCCTCGGCCTTGAGCCAGGCCGTGTCGCCCGGATCGACGTCGTCGAGACGGAAGCCCTCGCCGTCCTTCACCCGGTAGCGCCGCGCAAGCCTTCGCGCGCCCGCGGCGAGGTCCTTGCGCCTCATCGGCTGGCCCCCCGCCCTCCCCGATTTCTTCCCCTGTCCCACTTCATTTTTCTTCAAGGCTTCCTCCCCGTTTCCCGGCGCTCGACCGCCTCCCGCGGCGCAGCGTACCGAAGGCTATCCTCGTTGGGCGGACGCTGCGCTCGGCCGGCGATCCGGCGCCGTCACTTCCCGCCGCCCAGCTGGAACGAAAAGCTGTATTTCGCCGAGAACTGGATCCGAACGTCGTCGACGTCGAGGCCGTCGGCGAAGTTCCGCCGGTGGCCCCACTGGAGCTCGAGGCCGGTCAGGACGTCCTTCACCGGATAGAAGAGCAGGTCGGCAGTCGCATACTGGCCCGACTTGAAGGCGTTCGGGAGCTGCCCGTCGCTGTTGTCGACATCCAGCCGCGAATAGCCGAAGGCGCTGCGGAAGGTATCGCTCCACTGGAACTCATAGAACGCGACCATTCCGAAGATCGGCAGGGCCTTGCCGACGACCGGCCGCCTCGGATCTGCTTCGTTGTGGGCCGCGGCCACGTCCGTCGGCGCATCCCGCATGTAGGTCGCGATCCCCTCTCCATAGCTCGCTTCGAGCCGGAACGTGCTCCGCTTCCCCGGCTTCCAGACCGAAGCGAAGTTGACGCCCCAGCCGATCTTGTGCCCCGACAGATCGAACGCGTCCTCGTGTGCGTCGGTCCAGCCGATGTAGCGGACAATGCCGGAGAGCTGGACGTGCCCCCACTCCCCCTCGTGCCGATATTGCGCCGTGAAATCCGGGTAGGGAAAGTGGTCGTGGATGTCCTTCAGCTCGACGCGATCCGCGAACTCGCCGCTGTCGCCGGTCGCCCCGGGACGCTCGAGGGCGAACGCGAGCCGGTCTTCTCCCCGGATCGGCGTCCAGCGCAGCTGGACGTTTCGGTAGAACACCATTCCGTTCGGTCCCCAGAACTCGAGGTAGTTTGGGAAGATGTCCGGGTCCATGAAGACGCTCCAGGTCTGGCCCGCGAGAATGGGGCCGAGCTCTCCCCAGGCTTGTCGGATGTGGAACGTCGTCTGACCGGCGTCGGGGCCGACCCCGAGCAGGTCGAACTCGAATTCCGCCCTGACCTCTCCCAGACCCGTCGGGAGCCAGGAGCGGACCCCGAGGCGGCTCGGCCGAACGCTCGCCCAGAAGTTGCCGTTCTCTCCGAACTGATTCGGAAAGGCGGGCAGCTTCGACGGCCGCACCATGTCGAACCAGTTCGGGTCGACCTGGTCGAAGTCGTAAATCAGGTCGAGCATGGCGAACCCGTAGATCTGCAAGCGAGGACCGGGCTTCTCGCCGCCGCCCGGTGCGCCGACGGTCGCTCCTTGAGCGAGCGCAGATGCAAGCGCAAATGGAAAGATCATCGCCGGGGCGAGGGCCGAGAGTGCGCGTCTGAAGAATTGCTTCATCGCCGTCGCGGCGCCCCCTCCCGCTCGGGCCGGCCTCCGCTCTCGACCTAGCCTTCGTCGCCCTCTCCGCCCGCACCTTCGCGCCGGCCCGCCGTCAGAGCCGCGCGGAGGAAGTCCGCGTTCATGCGCGCGATGAACTCCATGCGGATGCCCTTCGGACAGACCGCTCTCGCACTCGCCGTGGTTGGTGCACGTGCCGAACCGTTCGGCGTCCATCTGCGCGACCATGTTGCGGACGCGGTCGTGCCGCTCGGGCTGGCCCTGGGGCAGGAGCGCCAGCTGCGAGACCTTGGCGCCCACGAAGAGCATCGCCGAGGCGTTCGGGCAGGCCGCCACGCAAGCGCCGCAGCCGATGCAGGAGGCCGCGTCCATGGCGAGCTCCGCGTTCTCCTTGGGAATCAGGATCGCGTTGCCGTCGGGAGCGCCGCCCACGGGCGCGGAGATGAAGCCGCCGGCGGCGATGATGCGGTCGAAGGCGCTCCGGTCGACGATGAGGTCCTTGACGACGGGGAAGGCGAGCGGCGCGCCACGGCTCGATCGTGAGCACGTCGCCGTCCCGGAAGCTGCGCATGTGGAGCTGGCAGGCGGTCGTGCGGTCGCGCGGGCCGTGGGCGCGGCCGTTGATCACCACGCCGCAGGTGCCGCAGATGCCTTCGCGGCAGTCGTGGTCGAAGGCGATCGGGTCTTCGCCTTTGCCGATCAGCCCCTCGTTCACGACGTCGAGCATCTCGAAGAAGGACATCTCCTCGTTGACGTCGGCGGCCTCGTAGGTGACGAAACGGCCCTTCGACTTCGCGTCCTTCTGCCGCCAGACGTTGAGTGTGACTTTCATTTGTAGCTCCGCACGGCCAGCTCCACGTTCTCGTAGACCAGGGGCTCCACGTGCCGGACGGGTTTCCGGCCCTCGCCCTGGAACTCCCAGACGGCGACGTGGCAGAAGTCCTTGTCGTTGCGCTCGCCTCGCCCTCCGGCGTCTGGTGCTCCGTGCGGAAGTGGGAGCCGCAGGACTCGTCCCGCTCGAGCGCGTCGAGACACATGAGCTCGCCGAGCTCGAGGAAGTCCGCGACACGGCCGGCGTGCTCGAGCGACTGGTTGAGCTCCTCGCCGCTGCCGGGAACGCGCAGGTTCTTCCAGAACTCCTCGCGAAGCTCCGGGATCATCGCAAGGCCCTGCTCGAGGCCCTTCTTGTCCCGCGCCATTCCGCAGTGCTCCCACATGATCTTGCCGAGCTCGCGGTGGAACGAGGTCGGGGTGCGCTGGCCCTGGATCGAGAGCAGCCGCTTCGTGCGCGCCGGCCACGGCCTGCTCGGCCGACCGGACCTCGGCATGGTCGCCCGGGCACCGGCGAGAACTTCTCCCGTGCGAGGTAATTTCCGATGGTGGAGGGAATGATGAAGTAGCCGTCGGCCAGGCCCTGCATCAGGGCCGAGGCGCCGAGGCGGTTGGCGCCGTGATCGGAAAAGTTGGCCTCGCCGAGGACGAAGAGGCCGGGAATCGTGCTCATCAGGTCGTAGTCCACCCAGAGGCCGCCCATCGTGAAGTGCGTCGCGGGATAGATCCGCATCGGCACCTTGTACGGGTTCTCGTCGGTGATCCGCTCGTACATCTCGAAGAGGTTCCCGTACTTCTCTTCGATCTTGTCCCTCCCGAGCCGTTCGATGGCGTCCTGGAAGTCGAGGTAGACCCCGAGCCCCGTCGGGCCGACTCCCCGGCCCTCGTCGCAGACGCGCTTGGCGGCCCGCGACGCGATGTCGCGCGGAGCGAGGTTGCCGAAGCTCGGGTACATCCGTTCGAGGTAGTAGTCGCGCTCGGCCTCGGGGATCTCTCCCGGCGCGCGCTTGTCCCCCTTCGCCTTCGGCACCCAGATCCGGCCGTCGTTGCGAAGCGACTCGCTCATGAGCGTCAGCTTCGACTGATACTCGCCGGTCACCGGGATGCAGGTGGGGTGGATCTGGGTGAAGCAGGGGTTGCCGAACGCCGCGCCCTTCTTGTAGGCGCGCCAGATCGCCGTGCCGTTGCACCCCTTGGCGTACGTCGCGAGATAGAAGACGTTGCCGTAGCCGCCCGTCGCCAGGCACACGGCGTCCGCGAGGTGCGTCTCGACCTCGCCGCTGACCATGTCTCGCACGACGATGCCGCGGGCCCGGCCGTCCACGACGATGAGCTCCTGCATCTCGTGGCGGGGGTACATCTCGACCGTGCCCAGGCCGATCTGCCGCTCGAGCGCCTGATAGGCGCCGAGCAGCAGCTGCTGGCCGGTCTGTCCGCGGGCGTAGAACGTGCGCGACACCTGTGCCCCGCCGAAGGAGCGATTGTCGAGAAGGCCCCCGTACTCCCGCGCGAACGGCACTCCCTGCGCGACGCACTGGTCGATGATGTTCGCCGAGACCTCCGCCAGCCGGTAGACGTTGGCCTCCCGGGCGCGGAAGTCGCCCCCCTTGACGGTGTCGTAGAAGAGGCGAAAGACGCTGTCTCCGTCGTTGTGGTAGTTCTTGGCCGCGTTGATGCCGCCCTGCGCCGCGATCGAGTGCGGGCGCCGCGGCGAGTCCTGGTAGCAGAAGCATTTCACCTTGTAGCCGAGCTCGGCCATGGAGGCGGCGCCGCCCGCACCGGCCAGGCCCGAGCCCACGACGATCACGCTGTACTTGCGCTTGTTGGCCGGGTTGACGAGCTTCATCTCGAAGCGGTGCCTGTACCACTTCTTCTCGAGGGGCCCGGACGGGATGTTGGCGCGGAGCTCCATGCGACCTCCTCGGACTACTTGACGATCCCGGTCAGCACCGCGATCGGGAACGAGATGTTGCCGACGACGACGAGGACCGCGAAGATCCAGGCGCCGGCGTGGGCGATGCGCATGTAGCGCGGATGCGAGACGCCGAGCGTCTGGAACATGCTCCAGACCCCATGCCGCAGGTGCAGACCCAGCGCCACCATCGCGACGATGTAGAAGAGCGAGACCGGCACGCTCTGGAAGCCCACGACGAAGTTGCGGTAGATGTCCCCCTCGACGAACTTCGGGTGAACGGTGCCGGTCGTGAAGTGGAGGATGTGGTAGATCACGAAGAGCAGCAGGATCACGCCTCCCCACCGCATCGTGCGGGATGCGTAGGTGGACTCCTTCCACTTCTGCTCGCGATAGCCCTCGGGCCGCGCGCGCCGGCTCTCGAGCGTCAGGGACGTCGCCGACCAGATGTGCAGCGACACGGCCGCGAGCATCACGGCGCGGACGATCCAGAGCAACGCGCCGTGGAGCAGCTGGCGCAGCAGCACGCCGTAGTGGTTGAGCGCCTCCGGCCCGAGATAGACCTGCAGGTTGCCGACCATGTGGCCGAGGACGAAGCAAGAAGAGGATCGCGCCCGTCACCGCCATGACCACCTTGCGCCCGATCGAAGAACCGAGAACCCCCGGCGCCTGACTCATCTCGACTCCTTCTCGCCTCCCGCGCCCCGGCCGGCCGCCGTGCGCTCAGTATTCCTCGAAATACCTCTGAATCTGCTTCACGTCCTTCGTCCGAGTCAATGCCAGCCGCAGCAGCACCCGCGACTTCTGAGGGTTCAGGTCGAGGGAGGCCACGAGGCCGAGCTTGTCGTCGTCCACTTCGACGTTGCGGCCGACGTTGCCCGTCGCCACGCGAGACGACCGCACGCAGACGACACCCTTCTTCGCCTGGGCGGCGAGCGCCTTCAAGGCGGCCTCGGTCATGTTGCCGTTGCCGACACCCGCGATCACGATGCCCTTGGCCCCGGCCGCGGCCGCCGCGTCGATGAGCGCCCCGTCCATGTTCTCGTGGGCCATGATGATGTCCACGCGCGGCATCGCGGCGACGTTGTCCACCGAGAAGTCCGAGTCGGCCGTGTTCTTGCCGACGGGCCCGCGGTACCACTCCGCCTGCCCGTACGCCACGGTGCCGATCAGGCCGCGCAGGGGCGAGAGGAACGTCTGAACCGCCGTGGTGTTCGTCTTCGTCAGCGACGACGCTCCGTGGATCCAGTCGTTGACGACGACGAGAACGCCCCGGCCGGCCGCCTCCTTGTTGGCCGCCACGGCCACCGCGTTGTAGAAGTTGAGCGGGCCGTCGGCGGAGAGAGCGGTGGACGGCCGCATCGCCGCGGTCAGAACGACCGGCTTTCTCGATTTGACGACGAGGTTCAGGAAATAGGCGGACTCCTCGATCGTGTCCGTGCCGTGGGTGATGACGATTCCGTCCACGTCCGACATCGCGGCGAGCTCGTTGAGCCGGCGCGCGAGCTTCAGCCAGACCTCGTCGTTCATGTCCTGCGAGCCGATGTTCGAGATCTGCTCACCCTTGAGGTTGGCGAGCTTCTTGGCCTGCGGCACGGCCGCGAGGAGCTGCTCGACGCCGACCTGTCCCGAGGTATAGCCGGCCTGGACGTCGCTCGCGGCGGCGCCGGCGATCGTGCCGCCCGTGGCGAGCACGACGACGTTCGGGAGCGGGCCTTCGCGGGCGCGCTCGTCTGCGCCGTCGCCGGACGCGGCGACGAGGATGAACGGCGAGCGTCAGGGTCAAGAGGAATGCAGGTTGTCGGGACATGGCAGCCTCCTATTTCGTCAGAAACACGATGACCGGGCCCCACGCCGTCAGAAGAATGTTGCCGAGGGCATAGGGCACCGTGTAACCGAGCACGGGGAGTTTGCTTTGCGCCTCGTCCTGGATCGCCCGCAGCGCGGCGGTGACCGTGCCGGCGCCGGCGCTGGCGCCGAAGAGGATGACCGGATTCATCTTCAGAACCTTGTGGCCGAAAAGAAGCGCCGCCATGTGAGGCGTGACCGCGACTACCAGGCCGACCAGCAGCAGGCTCGGCCCGGTCCGGCGAATACTCTCGACGAAGGTCGGCCCCGCCGCGAGTCCCACCGTTCCGATGAACGCCGCGAGTCCGATCGTGTCGAAGATCCAGAGGGCCGCCTCGGGGATCCGGCCGAACGTCGGCCGCACGGAGCGGAGCCAGCCGAAGACGAGGCCCATGATCAGCGCGCCGCCGCTCGCGGTCAGGGAGAGGGGAATGCCGGCCACCGTGACCGACAGCAGCCCGACGAGACCTCCCACGAAGATGCCCACACCCACGAAGACGACATCGGTCTCGCTCGAAGGCGGCTCGATGTATCCGAGCGCCTTCCCGGCGCGCTCGACGTCCCGCGGGGCCCCGGAGATCGTCATCAGGTCGCCCCGGTTGATGACCGTCGAGGGGACGAACGGAATCTCTTCTCCGCCGCGGACGAGCTTCGAAAGGACGACGCCGCGGCCGTGCTTCTCCGCGATCTCGGCGAGCGTTCGCTCGGCGACGTCCTTCCGGGTCACGACGGCATCCAGGACGGCGGCCGGGAACAGCAGTGTCCGGTCTTCGATCTCGACGCCGATCGGGGTCCCGCCGGTGAGCACGCGGCGGCGAGCGGCGACCGCCACGGCGTCGCCGCGACGCAGGACGGTCTCCGGTTCCGCCTCGAGCATCTCCCCGCCGCGGTTGATCCGCTCGACGAAGACCCGCTCGGGAGCGAAGGACTTCTCGAGGTCGCCCACGGCCCGGTCGGCCCATCTCGCGTCGTCGATGCGGTAGGCGCGCAGGTCCCATTCCCGAAAGGCCGATGGCGCGCTTGGCCCCGCGATCTCCGCCTCGAGCTTCTTGGCTTCGGACTTGAGGTTGACTTTGAGCAGCCGGGGCGCGAGGCTCGACAGGAACCAGACGACGAAGCCCGTGCCGACGAGATAGGACACGGCGTAGGCGACCGGGATGTTGTTCTGGAGCCGGGTCTTCTCGGCTTCCGGCAGGTCGAGCCGGTTGATCGTGTCCCCGGCGGTGCCGATGACGGTCGATTCGGTGAACGCGCCGGCCATGAGGCCCGCCGCGGTCCCGCAGTCGTAATGGAAGACCTTCGCGGCCGCGACCGTCGTGGCGAGGCTCGTCACGCAGAGGACGACGGTGATCGCGAGCTGCGGCAGCGCGCTCTTTCCCAGGCCTCGGATGAACTGCGGACCGACCTTGTATCCGGTCGCGAAGAGAAAGAGGTCGAAGAACACGGTCTTGACGACCGGATCGACATGGATGTTGAGCTGGCCGATCAGGACGCCCGCGAGAAGCGTCCCGACGACATTCCCGAGGCGAAAGGTTCCGATCCGGATGTGCCCGAGAATGAAGCCAAAGGCGAGTGTCAGGAAGATCGCGAGCTCGGGGTGCCTGCGAAGGGCCTCGGTCACGTAAGTCACGTCGCTTCCTCCCTCACCGCGCCACGAAGAGTAGCCACGGCGTTCCCACGAGAAGCAGGACGAGTATGTTGAAGATCGTCGTGATCGTGCCGAGCCGGTAGAGCTCGCCCTGCGTCAGATAGCCGCTGCCGACGACGAGCACGTTGGCGCTCGAGGCCTGGGGCGTGATCGTCGAGAGATAGCTCGTCGAGAAGAGGAGCGCGAATCCCAGCACGGGGACCGGCACGCCGAGCTGCGCGCCGACGCCGAGGAAGACGC
This sequence comes from uncultured Acidobacteriota bacterium, assembly GCA_963707935.1. Taxonomy (GTDB): domain Bacteria; phylum Acidobacteriota; class Thermoanaerobaculia; order UBA5066; family Gp7-AA6; genus DATBFU01. Next base: position 1,526,895 of record CAVPRN010000005.1, read on the forward strand.
CGAACAGCGCGAGGACGTGCGCCGTCTGACTGACGAAGAGATAGTGGAGGACGACGTACACGAGGATCAGAATCGCGTAAGCCGCGAGCCAGGGCAGCCCGCCGAGGGCTCCCCCGAGCCGCTGCCCGAGATAGCCCATGAAGCCGAGTGCGTTCAACTGGCCGCTCAACGTGTAGAGGATGGCGAACCAGATGAAGGTCGCGAGCACGTCGCCCTGCTGCCCGATGTCCTTGAGCGTCAGGACTCCCGTCGAGAGCAGCACCCCGAGTCCGAGGAAGGCCACCGCCGTCAGATCGAGCTTCAGCGTTCCCGCAAGGCCCCAGAGCGTGACCATGACCACGAACGTCGCGGCCACGATCTTTTCGTGGAGGGTCAAGCGGCCCATCGCGGCGAGGGCCTTCTTCGCGGCGGCCGGGGCCTCGGGCGTGGATTTCACCTCCGGCGGAAAGACCTTGTAGATGAGGAGCGGCAGGAGGGCGAGTAAGACGAGCGTCGGCGCCGCGGACGCGACGAGCCAAGAGCCGAAGGATATGTGGAACCCCATCGACTTGCCGATTTCCGCGCCCAGAGGATTGCCGGCCATCGCCGTGAGCCAGAGCGCCGAGGAGAGGCTCAGGGTCGCCAGGGCGCAGAACATGAGGTAGGCGCCCATTCGCTTGCGGGTCGCCTCGTCGGGCTTCGAGCCGCCGCCCTCGGCGAGGGAAAGGGCGAGCGGGTAGAGCACGCCGGAGCGGGCCGTGTCGCTCGGGAACGCCGGCGCGATCACCGCGTCGAACAGAAAGATGCTGTAACCGAGTCCGAGTGTCGAACGGCCGAAGAGCCTCACGACGAGGTGCCCCAGCCGCGCTCCCAGCCCGCATTTCACGATGGCTCGCGCCACGAGGAAGGCGACGACGATCAGGAGGATCGTCCCGTTGGCGAAACCGGAGTACGCCTTCGCGGGAGTCAGGACACGGGAGAGGACGGCGATGCCGATGGCGAGCACCGAGGCCGTGAGAATGGGAAACGCGCCGACGATCACCGAGGCGATCGTCGCGGCGAAGATCGCGAAGAGCCGCCAGGCCGGCGGGGTCAAGCCGTCGGGAACCGGCCAGAACCAGATCGCCGCGCCCAGGCCGAAAACGCCGAGGCGCGCGACGAGGGTCTTCGCACGAGGCGTCATGGCCCGCCGCCGCGGCGGCCCGAGGCCAGCCGCGTGCGCCCCTCGACGTTCACGGCGCGCCCGCTCACCTGCCCGCTCTCCGCGTCCACGACGTACTGCCAGGCGAGGGTGAACGACCCCTCCAGCCCCGCGAATCGACCCGTGCCGCCCGTGATCGTCGCGGTGGCGAGACGGCCGGTCCCGATCGGCTCGGCCCGGAGAGAGCAGAAGATCCGGTCGCCGTGTTCGTCCGTAAGGACCACCCGGCCCGCCAGCAGCCTTCCGCCGTCGTCGAACCCGATCACCTCGCCGAGAAGTCCTCGACCGAGCCCCGCGCCTCCGGTAATCACGAAGGGGCCCGTCAGGTTGACGATCGAAGCGTCTCGCTCCCCCTCGGTCGGAAGGGTATCCCTCTGCCCCGACACGGTCCACGTCGCCGTGAAGGGCCGCCAACCCTCGGCCGCCGGCTCCTCGCCGCGCGCGGGCAGAGCGAGCAGACCGACGGCCACCGCCAGGAGTGCTGCGCGAAGGAGCGCCGGGCGGTTCATGCCCGGGGCGCCTGACCCGTCATCGCGACCGGGTCGAAAACCTTCTTGATCTGATCTTCCGTGAGCACCTTCTTTTCGCGGATCAGCTCGAGAATTCCCCGCCCCGACTTCATCGCCTCCGCGGCGAGCTCCGTCGAGCTGTCGTAGCCGATCACGGGGTTGAGCGCCGTGACCGTGCCGATGCTGATATTCGACGTAGTGCTTGAGGACGTCCGTGTTGGCCGTGATGCCGTCCACGCAGTGCACCCGCAGCGTGCGCGCGGCGTTCTCGAACATCGTCTGCGCCTCGAAGATGCAGGCGGCGATGACAGGCTCGAAGGCGTTCAGCTGGAGCTGGCCGGCCTCCGCCGACATGGTGACCGTCATGTCGCTGCCGATGACGCGGAAGCAGACCTGGCTCACGACTTCCGGGATGACCGGGTTGACCTTGCCTGGCATGATCGACGAGCCCGGCTGCTTGGCCGGGAGGTTGATCTCGCGAAGCCCGCAGCGGGGCCCGGAGGAGAGGAGCCGCAGGTCGTTGCAGACCTTCGAGAGCTTGATTGCCAGGCTCTTCATGCAGGAGGAGTAGAGGACGTAGGACTGCGTGTCCTGCGTCGCCTCGATCAGGTTCTCGGCCAGATGGATCGGGAGACCCGTGATCTTCGCGAGGTGCTGCGGTGCACTTCTCGGCGTAGCCGGCGGGCGCGTTCAGGCCGGTGCCGATCGCCGTCGCCCCCATGTTGACCTCGCAGAGGACGTTCTGGATCCGCTCGAGCGCCAGCACCTCGCCCGCGAGCGTCGCGGCGAACGCCTCGAACTCCTGGCCGAGCGTCATGGGAACCGCGTCCTGGAGCTGCGTGCGCCCCATCTTCAGGATCTGACGCGAATTCCTTTCCCTTCTTGCGGAAGGCCGCGATGAGCTTCTTCATCTCCTTGACGAGCTCGACGTTGCCGAGCGCCATCCCGACGTGGAGCGCCGAGGGATACGCGTCGTTGGTGGACTGAGAGCGGTTGACGTGATCGTGCGAGTCGCAGTACTTGTATTCCCCCTTCTTGTGCCCCATCAGCTCCAGCGCGCGGTTCGCGATCACCTCGTTGGCGTTCATGTTGGTCGAGGTGCCGGCGCCGCCCTGGAGCACGTCGAGCCGGAACTCGTCGTGCAGCTTTCCGTCGATGAGCTCCTTGCAGGCGCCCTCGATCCCCGTCAGGATCTCCTTCGGAGAACTGCTCGCAGTCGAAGTTGGCCCGCGCGGCGGCGAGCTTCACCATGGCGAAGGCCTTGATGAGGTTGGGATAGAGCCGCAGCTCGACGCCCGAGATGTGGAAGTTCTCGAGAGCCCGCGCGGTCTGGACGCCGTAGTAGGCGTCGGCCGGAACCGGGAGATCTCCCAGCAGGTCGTGCTCGATGCGGGTCCTGGCCACGTTGTTCATGGATCACCTCCTATGGAAAATTGAGAATCTCCGATGCTCGCTCAATTCGAGTCCATCGCATGGGCGCGTTCCCACGCCCGCACGCGCCGCCTCGCCTCGTCGAAGAGACGCTCGTAGTTCCCCTTGCGCACTTTCAGGCTCGCCTCCGGCGTGAGCTGCCGCCAGAGCGGCGCGTACATCTCGTAGACGCCGTAGTAGGCCTTGGGATCGGCCGGCGCGACCGTGTCCGTGCCGAACAGGAAGCGGTCGGGAAAGCGGTTGATCAGAGCCGCCGCCCGCGCGGTGACCTCGGGCGTGGCCACCAGGTACTTGGCAACCTCATCCCAGGAGATGTCGAAGCAGACGTGCGACAGAGCCGGGTCGGTCAGCGCCCTCTCGACGAGCTGCATCGTATAGGGGCTTCGCTCGGCGGCCTCCGTGGCAACGGACCTCTGCGCCGGCTGGACCACGCGGCCGAGACCGATGTGCGCCCAGATGATCGAGGTCTTCGGATGACGCTTCAGCAGGTCGCGCATCTGCGTCAGATAGACCGGCTCGGTGTCCGGTTTCGCGAAGGGCATGTCGACGTCGTTGTGGAGGATGACGACGAGACCCGCCTCGGCGGCGAAGTCCAGTACCCGGTCGAGGGCCGGGTTCGTGAGGCTCGCGGTCTCGCCCGGCGACCTTCGAGGAGACGAACTCCTTGTGGATCGAGAACTCGCCGATGCCCGAGAAGACGCCCGGAAACACCCGCAGGACGCGGCGGATGTGGTCCACCGCGTACATGTCGGCTGGATTGAAGCCCGGTGATCATCGGGTCGAACCGCGCGCGGTCCGCCGGAGAGAGCCGCAGGTACTCGCTCGCGATGTAGGCGTCCGTGAACGAGTAGTAGTAGAGCGGCGCGTCGGACTGCAGGTAGTACGTCGGCGCGAAGTCGCCCGAGTTGCCGTAGGACCACGTCTGCTGCAGCGGGATGCCGAACAGCGTCGAGCGACCGACGCGCGTCCCCATGATCTCGAGGAACCGCGCGACGTCGATCCCCTTCTGGACGTAGTTGGTCAGGTGGAAGTGCGAGTCGTCAAACTCGTAGGTTTCCGGCGGCGTGCCGCCCTGCCCCGACAGGGCCGCCGGAGCCAGAAGCACGACCGCGAGCGAGAGGGCGATCGACGCGCCAAGCGACTGCGGCCGAGCGCAGCCGTTCTGTCGTCATGCGAATCGCCTCCTCCGATCAGAAATTCATCTCCACGTTCGTGTGGAAGACGTCGCCCGTTTCCTCCCACCGGATAGGGAACCGCCGTGTACCCGACCGGGCAATGATTCAGACGAAGCCATTCGGCGTTCCAGCGCAACCCCCTTTCCTTGAGGAAGTACCAGTTCACGCCCGCGCGGATCTCCGAGCCGTCGCCGTAGCGGCCCAGTATCTTCGAGCCACTCAGGTAGACTTGGAGCTTCTTTCGAATGACCATCGCGGAGGACTGCACCTGGAAACCGTGGTCCTCGATGGGGACGATCCTCTCGGTGTTCGATCCGGTGAAGTTGCTCAACCGGCGCCAGTAGTACTCCGCCTCGAGCGAGAAGCCCTTGAATTTGATCCCGGCATCGACGCTCAGTCATCTGGTAGGTCGACGCGATCGACCGTGATGCCCGGGCCGAAGAGGTCCGGCGTGAAGATGATGCTTCCGTCGGTCAGTCGGATCTGGCTGTTCTCGATCGAGTTGGTCCCGGGCTGCGTCTGCTTGTCCTCGCGGCTGTGGGTGAAGTGCGCGCCCGAGCCGCGTGGCCACGAGATCGTGGAAGTCGTAGTCGCCGAAGGTCCCGTAGAGACCGAACTCGCCCGTGGTCGGCAGCCAGTTGAGCGAAAAGGACTGGGTATTGAGCTCGCTGGTCGAGCTGCGACGCGCTCACGCCGAGCGATGCTCAGGTTCGTCGCGACCATCACCATGTACTTCAAGTTCCAGAGGATCTCGCCCTTGGCCAGAAGCCCTCCGTGTACGAGGGCCGGAAGAACTCGTCGGCGGTCAGCCGGTCGTCCACGCCGAGCCAGTACGGGAACTGCCCCTCGGTGCTCCGCACGCCCGGAAGCGACGTGATCCCGCCGCCGAGCGTCAGGAATGGCGATTGAACGTGTAGCTGCAGGTTCCCGGCGCCGACGACCTGAGCGCCGCTCGCCCTGGGCCGGGTTCTGCGGACCAGACGTAGAGGTAGTAGCGGAACTTTGGCGTCAGGAACCAGCCCGGAAAACGGAATGAAGACCTTGTTCAGCTGGACGTCCTCGCCGGATCTGCATCGATGTGGGTGTTACCGAACTAGTCGGTGTAGGTCGGATCGAGCGCCCTTCTGGTTCAGATACCGGACGTAGCTGAAGATGCGCAGGTAGATCTCGCCCTTGTCGCCCTCGATAGAGCCGGAAGCCGGCGTTCGGGATGTAATCGATGAGCTTCTTCTTCTCGCCCTCCGACGGCGGCGCGGCTGGCGGCTTCTCTTCCGGCTTCACCGGCGCGGGCTTCTGCTCGGCTCCGAGGAAGAAGTCCGGCGCCGCAGCCGTCGGACGACCCAGACGCCGGCGTCGGTCATATCCCCACGTCTTTCCGAGAAGGCACGGCGCCTCGCCGGTCGATCGCGCGAGCGCGACGCCCTTCGACGTGTCCGCCGGACAATCGTTCGCTCTCCCGGCTTCGACGAACAGGAGACGACGTGCGCCGCCAGCCTGGCCGCGACGGTCTGCGGATTGGGCGTCGGCGACGGCGCGGGCTCCTGCGCCCGCGCCGTCGCGGCCGAGAGAATCAGGACGGCGAGGGCCGCGGCGACCACCGCGGCCCTTCCGACGTATTTTCGGCCGGTGTCAGCGCGGCCTGGACGCATACGGGTTCCCGCCGAGCGCGTTCGAGACGTCCGTAATCGCCTTCTGCGCGCGGACGCTGTTGCCCGCATCGTCCAGGGGAGGAGAGACAACCGCGATGCCGAACTTGCCCGGAGAGACCGCGATGAGCCCGCCGCCGACGCCGCTCTTGGCCGGCAGCCCCGTGTAATAGAGCCACTTGCCCGAGTTGTCGTACAGACCCGCGGTCGCCATGACGGCGAGAACGCCCGGCACGTTCTCGGTCTTCATGACCAGCTTGCCCGTCGCGGGATTCTTCCCCCCGTTGGCGAGCGTGGCTGCCATCGTGGCGAGGTCCTTCGCGTTGACGTTGACCGAGCACTGCTCCGTGTAGATGTCGGTCGCCCGCAGCGGCTCGGACTTGATGAACTCGTACGCATACATGAGATAGCCGATCGCCTGGTTGCGCTGATTGGTGTCCGACTCGGACTTGAAGACCTCCTGGTTGACGGAGAGCGGACGACCCGCGAAGTCGGAGTAGTACGAGAGGATGCTGTTCCAGATCGCGTCGCGGTTCGCTCCCTTGAACCATGCTCGTGGCGGTGATCGCTCCCGGATTGACGAGGGGGTTGATCTCGGGTCCTCCGAGCACCTTCTGAGCGAACTCGACCGCGACGATCGAGTTGAACCGCATGCCGGTCGCGTCCACGCCGATCCGCTTCACGATCGATTCCGGGCCCTGCTCTTCGATGACCTTCGCCATCGTGAAGACCTTGGAGATCGACTGGATCGAGACCTCGGACTTGACGTCGCCCGCCGTGTACACCTTCCCGTCGGTCGTGACGAGCGGCGATGCCGTAGATCTTCGAGTCCACCTTGGCGAGCGCCGGAATGTAGTCGGCGTTCTTGCCTTCCTGCAGATCCTTGTACTTTTCGTAGGCCGCCCGGACCGCGGAATCGATCTGCGCCGGGGTCTGGGCCGGCGCCGACGGCGCCGCAACGGCGAGCGCGGCGAGCAGGGCGAGCGGCGGCGGCGATCGACTTGTAGGGCTTCGTGCTCACTTGTTTCCTCCTAGCTGAAACGAAAAGTTGTATCGGGCGGAAAACTGGATCCGATAGTCGTCCACGCTGAAGCCGTCGGAGTTGTTTTCCCTGCGACCCCACTGGAATTCCAGGCCGGTCATGACGTTCTTGACCGGGTAGTAGAGGAGGTTCGCCAGCGCGTACTGCCCGCTCTTGAAGGCGCTCGCCTCCTGCCCGTTGCTGTTGTCGATGTCCACCCGCGAATAGCCGAGCGCGGTGCTGAAACAGTCGCTCCAGTAGAAGTCGTAGAACGCGACGATTCCGAGAATCGGGAGCGTCTCACCCAGGAACGGCCGCCGCGGGTTCGTAAAGTTCGTCTTCACGCCGACGTCGACCGGCGCGTCGTTCATGTAGTTTTCGACGCCTTCGCCGTAGACGACCGACGCCCGGATCGTTCCGGTCTTCCCGAGCTTGACGTTGGTGCTCAGGTTCACGCCCCACCCCGTGGCGTGGCCGGACAGGTCCACCTCGTCCGGTTCCGTGTCCACCCAGCTCATGTAACGGAGGATCCCGGCGAGCTGGACGTGGCCCCAGTCGCCGCTCCTCTTGTAGTGGACCGAGAGATCCGGAGCCGGGAAGTGCCCCTTGACGTTCTGCAGCTCGATGCGGTCGGCGAACGTTCCCTGGTCGGCGGAGGCACCCGGCCGCTCGAGGGCGATGAAGAGCTCGTTCTGGCCCATAAACGGCATCCAGCGCAGTTGCACGTTGCGGAAGAAGACCATTCCGCTGGGCCCCCAGTATTCGATCGAGTTCGGGAAGACGTCCGGGTCCATGAAGGGGCTCCAGCTCTGTCCCGCTCCGAAGTGGCCGAGCTCGCCCCAGGCGTGGCGCAGCCGGAACGTGGTCTGGCCGGCGTCGACGCCGGTCCCGAACAGCTCGAACTCGAAGATCGTCTTGATCTCGCCCAGGCTCGTCGGGAGGTACCCCTTGAAGCCGAGGCGGCTCTGCCGCACGCCGGCGTAGAAGTTTCCGTCCTTGCCGAACTCGTTCTCGCGGGAGGGCAGCTTGGTGGGCCGCAGCACGTCGAACCAGTCGGGGTCGACCTGCTTGAAGTCGTAGCCGGTATCGACCATGGCGAAGCCGTAGATGTCCAGGCGCGGCTTCGGCTTGTCCGGCCCCTCGGCCGTGACCTCCAGGGTGAAGTCGAGGGCTCTCTGTCTCGCCTTCCCGGAGCGCCACGCCGCTCGTCAGGGCCGTCGCGTAGCCGGATCGCTCCGCCGTCACGTCATATCGCCCCGCGGGCAGCGATTCGAGGCTGTACGCGCCCGTCGCGTCCGAAATCGCGGACTGCCGGAAGCCGGTCGCCACGTTTCTGGCCGTCACGACCGTGGCGGAGATCGCCGTGTTGCTGGCATCCCGGACGTGGCCCGACAGAACGCCGGAGCTCGCCTGGGCCTGCGCCGAGGGAGCCGCCGACAGTACGAATGCCGCGGCGGCGAGAAGGCAGGTCAGCCGCCCCGCTCCGTTCGATCTCTCCTTCTTCATATCGGCTCCTTTCCTTTATCGACTCGTTGATCCCGGTGGCCCGCGGCGCCCGGCCCGCGCGACCGGCTGTTCACCCCGGACTCAGTTCATGCTTCCCTTCCCTCCCGCGAGCGCCGCGGTGATCGCGTCGAGCAGCGCCTCGGCGTCGACCGGCTTGCGGAGATAGGCGACGGCGCCCGCCTTCATCGCCCGCGCCTGCGCCTCGGGCGTGTCGTGGCCGGTGATGACGATCACCGGAATCCGCAGCTGCGCCTTCGCGAGCCAGGCCTGAACCTGGAAGCCGTCGACTTTCGGCATGTGGATGTCCAGGACGAGACAGTCGGGACTGTGGTCCGGAAGCGTCTCGAGGAACTCGTCTCCGGTCGGAAAGGTCTCCGCATCGAGCCGGGCGGAGCGGATCAGGCGTTCGAGCGCGCGGCGAACGGACTCTTCGTCGTCGACGACCGCGATCAGAGGCGCCGCGCGGGGCACGCTCGCGACGCTAGCAGCGGTCCGCGATCCGGCGATTGGACCTTGGTCCAACACGAAGCCGCACGCCGGGCGGGCTCGGCGAGGCGAGCGAGCCGGAATGGTGGTTTCGTTCGTTCCGACCTCGTCGGGTTGGGGCCGTCCCCGCCCGCGGGCGGCCGCGAGGGCCTCCCCTACGGGGCCCCATCGACACCTCAATTTCTGTTCCGTGGCCCTAGGGACGCCGGATGCCTGCCCGCTCCGCGATGTGCACCAGCTCGGCGAGCGAAGCCGCTCCCATTTTCTCCATGACGCGGCCGCGGTGGACCTTGACCGTCTTCTCGGTGATTCCGAGATCCCCGCCGATCTGCTTGTTGAGCCGGCCGGTGACGACGCCTTCGAGGACCTCTCGCTCGCGAGCGGTCAGCGCGGCGAGCCGCTTCCGGATGTCGGCGAGCTCGAGCCGCTCTTTCCGCCCGGCGCGCTCCGACTCGAGGGCCCGCCGCACCGCGCCGAGCAGGACTACGTCGTCCACCGGCTTCGTCAGGAAGTCCGCGGCGCCGCTCTTCAACGCCTGGACCGTCTTGGGGATGTCGCCGTGTCCCGTCAGGAAGACTACGGGCAGCTCGCTTCCCCGGGCCGAGAGCTCCCGCTGAAGCGCCAGGCCGTCGAGGCCGGGCATCTCCAGGTCGAGGATCACGCAGCCGCTCGTCCCCGCGTCGGCGTGACGCAGGAACTCCTCCGGCGATCCGAACGTCAGAGTCTCGAGTCCCGCCGAGCGAAACAGGCGGGCGAGGCTCCTCAGGACCCCCGGATCGTCATCGACGACGAAGACCCGCTCCCGGGACTGGCTCACGAAGGCTCCACGTCGGCGGCGGGGAGGACGAAATGAAACGTGGCTCCGCCCTCCGAATTGTTGCTCGCCCAGAGGCGCCCACCATGGGCCGCGACGATCGTCCGGCAGACAACCAGGCCGAGGCCCAACCCGTGCGCCTTCGAGGTGACGAACGGCTCGAAGACGCGTTCGAGCTCCGCGGGCGGGATTCCCGGCCCTCGGTCCGACACGGACACCCGCACGCCGTCCGGCGGGGCGGGCTCGGCGGCGAGCAGGAGCCGACGCTCGGCCGTCTCGGTCCCCGACATGGCGTCGCACGCGTTGATGATCAGGTTCACCAGGACCTGCTGGAGCTGGACTCGGTCTCCCCGGACCGAAGGAAGGTCCGCGGGAATCTCGGGCTTGACGGACACGTCTCGATTCACGAGGTCGCTTCGCATCAGCTTCAGAACGTCTGCCACGACTTCGGTGACGTCCAGGGACTGAAGGTTGATCTCTCCCTTCTTCAGCAGCAGCCGCAGCCGGCGAATCACTTCCCCGGCGCGCTTGTCTTCCTCGACGATGTCCGCGAGGATCGCCCGGAGCTCTTCGAGATTCCCTCCATCCTGCGAGAGAAACCTCTGCCCGGCCTGCGCGTTGCTGAGGATGGCCGTCAGGGGCTGGTTCAGCTCGTGCGCGAGAGAACCGGACAGCTCTCCGAGCATCGCGACGCGCGAGAGGTGCGCGAGCTCGCTCTCCCGCCGCTTCGCCTCCATCTCCGCGGCCTTGCGCCGGGTCGCGTCGATCGACACCGCGAGCACGTGAAGGGAATTTCCCGACCGATCGCGCCGCGCGGCGCCGCGAGAGACGATCCAGCGGACCTCCCCGTCCCGCACGACACGGTATTCCCTTTCGAACTCGCCCCCTTTTTCCAGGGACTCCTCGATGGAGCGGCGGAACGGATCCCGATCGCCGGGGTGGACCGAGCCGAGGAACTGCTCGAAATCGATCCGTTCTCCGGGGGTGAAGCCGCGCACTTTCCGCCCCCGGTCGTTCATCCAGACCTCGCCGGAGGCGACGTCCCAGGACCAATAGCCCAGGTTCGCCGCGTCCGCCGCCAGCCGGATCCGGCTCTCGCTCTCCCGAAGGGCCTCCTCGCTCGCGTCGAGCCGGCGCGACAACTCGGAGGCGCGCAGGATGTCGGAGGTCAGCTCGAAGGAAATCGCCGCGACGATTCCGAAATACGGGATGCTGACCAGGTACGGCCACCGGAGGACGCCGGCGTGCACGAGGCTGGAGACCCCGGCGGCGACCAGGATGAACAAAAGGGCGCTGCCGCCGACGGTGACCGCGCGCCGACGATCGCCCCGGCGCCAGACCGACACCGTCGCGTCCGCCAGGAAGAGAAGAACGAGGAGGGAGCTCAACTCCCCGAGCCTCGTCCAGGGGCTGACAACGCCTTCGGCGACCGAGACGGCCTCCCCCAGAAAGGGAACCCGGTGAACGCCGTGGATCTCGACGTAGTTCAGATTCGGGCTCCGGGCGAAGTTGACCAGGAGAGAGGCCGCGCCCCGGGTGGCGATCGCCGTCCACGCGAGCCACCACCGGCCGGCTCCGAGGAACTCGCGGACGAAGAGCACGATCGAGGCGACGAGAAAGAAGACGGGAACGTGGATCCATCTCAAGGTCGAGCCGTAGACTTCGGGCGTTTCGGCCCGCATGAGCAACAGCTCGAAGTAGGCGACCGCCGATCCCGAAAGGGCCGTCAGAGCGAAGAGCAGGTTCGCGCGGCTCGGCCGCCGGAGGCCGATCACCAGGTGGATGCCGCACAGCGTCAGGTACGCCGAGGCGACGAACAACCAGATGACCGAGACCCGGCTCACGGAGCTAGCGGGGGGAAAGGGGCGGGAGGGCTTCCGGGCAGGGCGAGGAGCCCTGCAACCCGACTCGAGGGTTCATCACGCTCGATGCTATGCCAGACCGCAGCCCTCCAGCGAGGCGCCGTCGAGCTTCCTCGACCGCAAGCCGGGCGCGACCTCGCTCGAAGGCGATCGCTTGCCGGTTTCCCCGATTCGCCCGATGGGACTTTGGTCCAATTGGCAAGGCCTGCTCCCTCCGTTACTTGTAGGCCGTTGAACAGAGGGGAGGACAGAGCCGCCGGGCGGGACTCTGCAGGGGTTCCCCTGAGCCACGAGAACCGGAGCGCCGGTTGATGCCGGCGCCGCCGGCCGGCGAGCGGACGCGATGAACGCGAGCCTCAAGGAACTGCGGCACAACCCCCTGTACTGGCTCCTCGTCTTTGTGCCCGGCGTTCTGATCGCCGAGCGACTCCGTCCCGAGGCCCACACGGCGCTCTTCCTGCTCTCGATCGCCGCCATCGTCCCGCTCGCCGGCCTGCTCAGCCGCGCGACCGAGAGCGTCGCGGCGAAGACCGGGGACGCCGTCGGCGGGCTGCTCAATGCCACGCTCGGCAATCTGACCGAGCTCGTCATCGCCATCACGGCGCTGCGGGCCGGGATGATCGATCTGGTGAAGGCGTCGATGACCGGCGCCGTCGTGACCAACAGCCTCTTCATGCTGGGCGGCGCCTTCGTGCTCGGAGGGCTGCGTCACCGGGTCCAGGAGTTCAACCCGAAAAACGCGCGCGTTCAGGCGGGAATGCTGCTGCTGGCGACGATCGCCCTGCTCATTCCGTCGTGCGGTCGCTCGCGTGGACCGGTTGAACGTCCCGTCCTTCACGCTGCCGCTCAGCCTGAGCCTCGCCTGCATCCTCCTCGTCACCTATGCGCTGAGCCTCTTTTCTCGCTCAAGACCCATCGCGACTTCTTCGCGGAGCGCCGAAGGCGGAGAGCACGAGAGACGCCGTGGCCGCTTCCCGATGGCGCTCGGCTCCCTCGCGTTCGCGACACTCGGCATCGCGTTCGTCAGCGAGATCTTCGTCGGGATCCGTGCAGAAGGCCGCCGTCTCCTTCGGGATGTCCAGGGCCTTCGTCGGGTTTATCGTCGTGTCGCTGGTCGGCGCCGCCGCCGAGATGACGGCCGCCTTCTCGGCGGCGCGCAAGAATCGGCTGGACTTGAGCGTCGGAATCGCCATGGGCAGCTCGACGCAGATCGCGCTCTTCGTGGCTCCGGTCCTCCTGATCCTGAGCTACTTCGTGGCGCCCGCGCCCATGGACCTGAACTTCGGCGGCGGCTCAGGTCCTCATGGTCCTGCTCACGACCCTGACCGTCTCGATGGTCGTCTCGGGCGGCCAGCTCCGCCTGGTACTCGGGAGTCCAGCTCCTGGCCGTCTACGCCGTGTTCGCCGTGACGATCTACCAGGTTCCCGGTTAGAGGTATCGTCGGACCCGCGAGCTCGAGGACGGGACCGCGAGCGCGCAACCGAGGAGGACAAGATGCTTTCTCTTCAAACTCTCCGAACCCGGTTGCGGGGCGTCCGGGGCGCGACTCTGGTCGCCCTCCTGAGCGCGCCGCTGGCCGCGGCGGAAGGGGCGACGCTTCGTGCGCAGGAGCCGCCGCCGGCGACGTCCGAGGCCGCGCCGCCGGAGTCGGCCAACCTCTCGAACGATGAGCTCGACTCCATCGTCGCGCCGATCGCCCTCTACCCGGATCCCCTGCTCGCCCAGTGTCTGGTGGCCTCGACCTACCCGCTCGACGTCGTCGACGCCCAGCAGTGGCTCGACAAGAACAGCGCGCTCAAGGGGGACGAGCTGTCCGAAGCCGCCCAGAAGCAAGCCTGGGACCCGAGCGTCCAGGCTCTCGTGCTTCTCCCCGACGCGTTGAAGCGCCTGAGCGAGAACATCAAGTGGACGACGGCGCTCGGCGATGCCTTCCTGGCGCAGGAGAGCGATGTCATGGACGCCGTTCAGCGCCTGCGCGCCAAGGCCAAGGAGGGCGGCAAGCTCGACTCATCGGAGCAGCAAACCGTCGAGACGAAGACGGTGGAAGACAAGACCGTCATCGAAATCCAGCCCGCGAGCACGGAAGTCGTCTACGTCCCCACCTACAGTCCGAGCGTCGTCTGGGGGCCGATGTACTACCCCTACCCCCCGCTCTACTACCCGCCGTACTACGGCGGCGCGTGGCTCGGATTCGGAGTCGGGATCGCGATCGGGATCGGAATCAGCGGAGGGTGGGGCTGGGGCTGCGGATGGCACGGCGGAGGCAACACGATCAACATCAACAACAACAACAACTTCGTCAACCACTACAACCGGGAGAACAACGTCAACCGGAGCGGGAACAGCAACTGGCAGCACAACGCTCAGCAGCGCGGCGGCGCCCCCTACAAGGACCGGGCCACAGCGAGCAAGTACGGCGGCGGAGCCCGGGGCGACTCGATGCAGTGCCCGGCAGTCGCAGGCGCAGACCCGTCAGGGCCAGAGCTTCGACCGCGGAGGGGCGAGCAGTTTCGACCGCGGCGGCACGAGCAGTTTCGATCGGGGCGGCGCGAGCGGCTCGAGTCAGGTCGGCAGCCGCAACGTACCGTCCAGCCGGGGATCGAGCAGCGCCTTCGGAGGGTCGTCTTACGGCGGAAGCTCGGCGCGGATGTCGAGCTCGCGCGGCTCGATGAGCATGGGCGGCATGCGGGGCGGCGGCGGTCGGCGGCGCTAGCCCGAGGAGCGAGGAGCGAACAATGAGAGACCAGAAGAAGCAAGGTTCCCTCTCCCGAACGAGCCTCACGGCAGCCCTGGCGATCGCCTGCTGGCTTTCCGCACTCGCCGGCGGCGCGGCGGGCCCGGCGCCCGCGAAGCAGCGGACCTTCGACACGCCGCGGCAGGCCGCCGACGCCCTGATCAAGGCGGCCGCGGCCGACGACGTGAAGGCTCTCCTCGAGATCTTCGGCCCGGACGGCAAGGACATCGTCTCCTCCGGCGACCCCGTGGAGGACAAGAACGACTTCGCGAAGTTCACCGAGAAAGCGCGCCAGAAGACACAGGTCTCCATCGAGCCCGGTAACCCGAAGAAGGCCACCCTCGTCGTCGGGAGCGACGACTACCCGATGCCCGTGCCGATCGTCCAGGCGGGCGGGAAATGGCGCTTCGACACGCAGGAGGGGCGCGACGAGATCCTCGCCCGCCGAATCGGAGGCAACGAGCTCGCGGCGATCTCGTTCCTGCGCGGTTACGTCGAGGCGCAGAAGGAGTACGCCTCGGAAGAGCACGACGGAAGCGGAATCCACCAGTACGCGCAGAAGGCGATCAGCACCCCCGGCAAGCACGACGGCCTCTCCTGGTGGACCGAGGACCATCGCCCGGCCGGGCCCGATCGGGGACGCGGTCGCGAAAGCCCTCGCCGAGGGCTACACGACCAAGGGGGAGCCTTACAACGGCTACTACTTCCGCATCCTGACCGCCCAGGGCCCGTCGGCGCCGAGGGGCGCCCGCAACTACGTCATCAACGGGATGATGATCGGCGGATTCGCGGCGCTGGCCTGGCCGGCGAACTACGGCGTCACGGGCGTTCAGACCTTCATCGTGAACCACGACGGCATCGTGTACCAGAAGGACTTCGGAGAGGACACGGCGAAGCTCGCTCCGGCGATCGAGCGCTACGATCCGGACAAGACCTGGATCGTCACGGAGGACGCGAAGTAATTCGCGCGGCCGCCACCTGTCCAGGCCGCCTTACGGATGTCCGCTCAGTTACAATTTCCGAGCCCGTTGGCCGACCCACCTGTGCCGTCGGACGAATCTCGCGGGGGACCCGTGACGGGTTAGGATGCGAGCTTGAGAAGCGTTGACGGAGGAGCATCCGGAAAAACGTTGCGAGCAGATCTCGGATGCCGTGCTGAAGGAGAAGCCATGGAGCCTATTTCGTCCCGACTCCGACGCTCGATTCCGTCCTTCCGCAAGCTTCTGGCGCTCCTCTGCGCCGCGCTCCTCGCCCACGGCGAGGGCGCGCTTCTCGCGCAGGAAGCGCCCCAGGCCACTCGCGGCCGAGCCGGCGGCCGAAAGCTCTCCCCGGACCAGCTCGATTCGCTGGTGGCTCCGATCGCGCTCTACCCCGATCCGCTCCTGGCCCAGACGCTCGTCGCGTCCACCTACCCGCTCGAGCTCATCCAGCTCCAGCAGTGGCTCGCGAAGAACCCGAACCTGAAGGACAAGGCGCTGGCCGACGCGGTCGCCAAGCAGCCCTGGGACCCGAGCATCCAGTCGATGGCGGCGGTTCCCGAGGTGGTCAAGCGGCTCGCGGACGACATCCAGTGGACGACGCAGCTCGGGGACGCCTTCCTCGACCAGCAGAGCGACGTCATGGACGCCGTCCAGCGGATGCGGAAGAAGGCCGCAGGAGAAGGGCGCCCTGAAGTCCAACGAGCAGCAGAAGGTCGAGACGAAGGTCGTCGAGAAGAAGACGGTCATCGTCGTGCGAGCCCACGAACCCCGAGGTCGTCTACGTGCCGTCCTACAACCCGACGGTCGTCTACCCGCCGCCGATCTACCCGTACCCGCCGGTCTACTACCCGCCCTACTACCCGGGCGCCGCGCTCGTCACCTTCGGCGTCGGCATGGCGATGGGCGCGGCCATCTGGGGCGGCTCCTGCTGCGGCTGCGGCTGGGGCGGCGGAACAACACGATCAACATCAACATCAACAACAACTTCAACAGGAACACGAACGTCAACCGCGGCCAGGGCGGAGGAACCGCGGCCAGGGCGGACAACTGGCAGCACAACTCCCAGCATCGCGGCGGCGCCCCGTACTCGAACAAGGCGACGGCGAACAAGTACGGCGGGTCGGCCGCGCGGCGACGCCGGCGAGCGCCCAGCGCAGCGGCGGAGCCGGCGGCGGGCCGCGGCGGCGGCGGCGCGGGGCCCAGCGCCAGCAGCGCGAGCCGCGGCGGGGCGGAGCGGGAGCCGGGCGAGCGGTGCCGGCGAGCGCGCGGCGGCGCGAGCCGGCGGCGGCGGCGCGAGCCGGGTCGGCAGCCGCGAGCGGCGGCGGCGGCGGCTCGAGAGGCTCCGGCGGCCTTCGGCGGCGGCTCCGGCGGCTACAGCGGCAGCAGCGCCCGGTCGAGCAGCTCGCGCGGCTCCTCGAGCATGGGCTCCCGAGGAGGCGGCGGCGGCGCGGCGGCGGCGGCGGCGGGAGCGGAGGAGGTCGGAGATGAGCGTCATGAAGCACTGGCTTGGTTCCGGAATTGTCTGCGCCCTCCTGCTCGCGCCCGCTCTCGGCGCTTCGGCGCAGGCGGCAAACGAAATCCGCGGCCCCGGCCGCGGCTCCGCAGCGGACGTTCGACACGCCGAAGGAGGCGGCCGACGCGCTGATCGCGGCGGCCGCGAGCCTACGACGTGCCGGCCCTGAAGGCAGATCCTCGGCCCGGACGGCGAGGACCTCGTCGTCACCGAGCGACCCGGTTCAGGACAAGAACCAGCTCGAGGCGTTCGCGGCCAAGGCCCGCGAGAAGAGCGACGTCGTCCCCGACGCGAAGAACCCGAACCTCGCGATCCTCTCGGTCGGGGACGAGGACTGGCCGATGCCGATCCCGATCGTCCAGCAAGGGCGGCAAGTGGCTCTTCGACTCGAAGGCCGGGCGGAAGGAGATCCTCTACCGCCGCATCGGGAGCAACGAGCTCGACGCCATCGAGGTCTGCCGCGACTACGTCGAGGCGCAGCACGAGTACGCGCTCGAGAAGCACGACGGCTCGAGCCTGAACCAGTACGCGCAGAAGATCATCAGCACCCCCGGGAAGCAGGACGGCCTCGCGTGGCGCAACCCCGACGGGACCCCGGGAGGGCCCGCTGGGCGAGGAGATCGCCCACGCGATCGCCGAGGGCTACTCGAAGAAGTCCGAGCCGTACCACGGCTACTACTTCAAGGTCCTGAAGGGCCAGGGCCCGGCGGCGCCGCTCGGGAAGATGGACTTCGTCGTGAAGGGCGTCGATGATCGGCGGCTTCGCCCTCGTCGCGGCGCCGGCCGACTACCGGGTGACCGGCGTGAAGACCTTCATCGTGAGCCACGACGGCGTCGTCTACGAGAAGGACCTCGGACCGAAGACGCTCGAGGCAGTTCCAGGCGATGGAGCGCTACAACCCCGACAAGACGTGGCGCCCGGTCGAAGAGCCGCAGGAGTCCCCGGAAGCGCCGGCGAAGGCAGGACCCTAGCCCGCGGTGTATGCCATCTTCGCCATGACGGCCTAGCTGCTTCCGGGCTAGAGAAGGACTGCGCCGTGACTTCGGAGAGCCCTGAGAATCCGGCGGGGAGGGCCGGACACCGCCGGGTTCTCGATCCCGCCGAGCGCTTCTCGGAGATCCTCTTCGGCCTGATCATGGTCCTCACCTTCACCGGCTCACTCTCCGTCGCGGAGAGCGGGCACCAGGAGGTGCGCACGATGCTCATCGGCGCGATCGGCTGCAACCTCGCGTGGGGCATCGTCGACGCGATCATGTACGTTCTCAACACGCTCGGCAGCCGGGGGCGAGGTCTTCTTCTCCTGCGAAGCGTGCGGAGCGCCGCGAACGCGAAGGAACTCCAGGGGCAGTTCGCCGAGGCGATGCCCGCGGCCGTTCTTTCGGTCATGCGACCGGAGGAGCTCGAGACGATCCGGCAGCGCCTCGTCGCCGGTCCCGAGCCGCCTCCGCGCGTCAGGTTCGAGAGGGAAGACTTCCGCCGCGCTTTCGCCGTCTTCCTGCTGGTCTTCCTTTCGACCTTCCCGGTCGTCCTTCCCTTCGTTTTCATGCAGGACGCCATGCGGGCGCTTCGCGTGTCCAACGCGATCGCGATCGCGTCGCTCTTCCTGGCCGGCTACTCGCTCGGGAAGTACGCCGGCTTCCGTCCCTGGAGGAGCGGGTTCGTCATGGTGGCGATCGGAGTCGTCCTCGTCGGCGTCACGATCGCGCTCGGCGGATGAGAACGATTTCGCGCCTCGCGCTGGCCTGCTTTCTCGCCCTCCTGGGCGCCGCCGTATCGGCGCAGGAGGCCGGCGAGACCGAGAATGCTGCGGCGCCGCCGGAGTGGGAATTCGGAGCAAGCGTCTACGGCTACTTCCCGCCGCAGGACGCGGACTACGGCCAGCCGACGGTGACCGCCGACCGCGGAGCCCTGCACCTGGAGGGCCGCTACAACTACGAAGGCCTGCGGACGGGCTCCGTCTGGATCGGCTGCAACCTGGGCGCCGGCGAGGCGCTCCGGATGGATCTGACTCTCATGGCGGGCGGGGTGTTCGGAAACACGCGAGGCTTCGCGCCCGGCTACAAGCTGACGCTTTCCTACGGCAAGTTCGAGCTCTACAGCGAGGGCGAGTACGTCATCGACATGCGGGACGCCGACGGCGACTTCTTCTACAACTGGGCGCAGCTCGGCTACTCCCCGTTCGACTGGTTGAGCGTCGGACTCGCCTCGCAGCGCACGCGCGTCTACGAGACCGGCCTCGACGTGCAGCGCGGGTTCTTCGTCGGCGTCGCCTACAAGAGCTGGAACCTGACGACCTACGTCTTCAACCCCGGCTGGGAGACCCCGACGGTCGTCGCAGCCCTCGCCGTGAGCTTCTAACCGATCCTGGCCGCGGCGTCGTCAGCGCGCCATCGACGCATGAACCCGTTCCATCGGTTCCTGGCTCACCCGAATCAGACCCCGTGCGGGCTGATTCAAGTCGAGGATGACGTAGACGACCATCGTCACGAGGGCCACGAAGGTCAAAGCGCCCACGACGTGCGGACGCGGAGAAGCCCCCTGCTGCCGTCCCACGAGCAACGTCGCCATCAGGCTGGCAAGCAGGAGCAACCCGACGATGCTCGTCGGCAGGCGGTCCTTGAACGCCGCGAGACGCGTGCCGTGATTGCTCGTAACCGCATTCAGGTTATCGGCCAAGGGAACGGCGACGGGAGTGCCCTGGTGGACGGCCTGCGCAACCAGATCGGTCATGCGGGCATGCATCGCCTCGATCTGTCTCAGTTCCTGCTCCAGAGTCGGGTCGTCCGGCCGTCGCTGGGTCAAGTCGAGCCGATGCTCCGTGTACTCGCGAATCGCCTCTTTGAGCCGACTCCTCACCGGCTCCTCAAGCAGGCTCGCGCACGTATAGAAGTCGCCGATCGAGTTGGCGTCGGCCACGACCATCTCCCGACGCCGATCGTGCTTTCCGAGCGCCATCGAGAACGTGAACGCGAGAAGCAGTCCCAGAAGGGCGAGAGTGGCGTCGTCCAGTTTGTCGAGCGAAGCCTCCTCACCCCGGGCGCGCAGCCTCCGACCCCTCCTCCAGCCGATACGCCACGCCGCCAGCATCGCCGCCGCGAGCGCCAGGGCCGTCAGCCATGCATCGAGTCGAACGAATATTCCACTCACGCGCGCACACTCCCTCGCGCCGCCGCGGCACCGCCCCGAGCCGTCTGTGCAATGGATCATACGGTGGTCGGCTGGTTCGACCATTCCACGATCCGGAGCGGGACGCGGCCGCCGAACGCGAGGCGGCGTACCGAGTCGACCCGCCGAGACTCCTACGGTAGCCGCGTCAGGAGCGCCCAGAGCGTGGCCGCGCCGACGGCCGTGACGACGAGAGCCACGATCAGGCCGGGCCGAAAGCGCGGAATCCGCTCGAAGCCTCCGATCTCGCGGAACGCCTCGCCGTCGAGGTATCGGATCGTGAACAGATACTGAATGACCGCGAGAACGAGCGCGAGCGTTCCGATCGCGACGAGCGAGACGCCGAGGGCGAGCGCGACCGGCGATAGACTTGCCCGGCGCGGGGAGGAACCGATGCAGCTCGGCATGATTGGCCTCGGGCGGATGGGCGCGAACATGGTGCGGCGCCTGATGCAAGGGGGGCCATGCCAGCGTGGCGTTCGACCGGAGCGCCGGCGCGGTGCAGGGCCTCGCGAAAGAGGGGGCGGCCGGCGCCGCGTCGCTCGACGACTTCGTCGCGAAGCTCGTCCGCCCTCGCGCGGTCTGGCTCATGGTCCCGGCCGGCGCGGTGGACGCGACGCTTCGCGACCTCGCGCCGAAGCTCGAGAAGGACGACGTCGTCATCGACGGCGGCAACTCGTATTACATCGACGACCTGCGGCGCGCGAAGGAGCTCGCCGCCCGCGGCATCCACTACGTGGACGTGGGCGTGAGCGGCGGAGTCTGGGGGCTCGAGCGGGGCTACTGCATGATGATCGGCGGCGAGAAGGAGATCGTCTCCCGCCTCGACCCGATCTTCCGAAGCCTCGCTCCGGGCCGCGGCGACATCCCGAGAACACCCGGGCGAGAGAACGTCGGCGGCGGCACCGCGGAGGAGGGCTATCTCCACTGCGGGCCCTCGGGCGGCGGGCACTTCGTCAAGATGGTCCACAACGGAATCGAATACGGTCTGATGGCGGCGTACGCCGAGGGTCTGAACATCTTGAAACACGCGAGCGTCGGGAAGGTCGGCCGCGCGGTGGACGCCGAGACGACCCCCCTGCGGCAGCCCGAGCACTACCAGTACGATTTCGCGCTCGCCGACGTGGCCGAGGTCTGGCGCCGCGGGAGCGTCATCTCCTCCTGGCTCCTCGACCTGACAGCGATCGCGCTCCGGAAGTCCTCGGACCTCGCGAAATTCTCCGGCCGCGTCTCGGACTCGGGCGAGGGCCGGTGGACGCTCCAGGCGGCGATCGACGAAGGCGCTCCGGCGCCGGTCCTCTCGGCCGCGCTCTTCGAGCGCTTCACCTCCCGCGGCGAAGACGACTTCGCCTGCAAGCTCCTCTCGGCGATGCGCTTCGAGTTCGGCGGCCACGTCGAGAAGAAGGATTGAGGTCCCCCGCTTGAGCGCGAGCCGAGGCGCGCCCGCGCCCTCCGACGCCCTCGTCTTCTTCGGCGCCACCGGCGATCTCGCGCACAAGAAGATCTTTCCGGCCCTCCAGAACATGGTCCGCCGCGGGACCCTGACGGTCCCCGTGATCGGCGTCGCGAAAGCCGGCTGGGGGATCGAGCAGCTCCGGGAGCGCGCACGAGACAGCCTCGCCAAGTTCGGCGGGGGCGTGGACGAGGCCGCCTTCGCGAAGCTCGTTTCGCTCCTCCGGTACATCGACGGGGACTATCAGGCCCCGGCGACTTTCGCGGCCCTGCGAAAGGAGCTCGGCCCCGCCGAGCGGCCGGCTCACTACCTCGCCATCCCGCCGTCCCTCTTCGGCACCGTCGTCCGCGCGCTCGGCCAGTCGGGCTGCGCGAAGGGAGCTCGCGTCATCATCGAGAAGCCGTTCGGCCACGACCTCGCTTCGGCGCGGCAGTTGAACGCGACGCTCCACGAGGTGTTCCCGGAGCCCTCCGTCTTCCGCATCGACCACTACCTCGGGAAGGAAGCGGTCGAGAACCTCCTCTTCTTCCGATTCGCCAACGCCTTCCTCGAGCCGATCTGGAACCGGCACTACGTGGACTGCGTCCAGATCACGATGGCCGAGGCGTTCGGCGTGCAGGGCCGCGGGAAGTTCTACGACGAAACGGGCGCGATCCGCGACGTCGTCCAGAACCACCTCCTCCAGGTCGTGGCGCTCCTCGCCATGGAGCCGCCGACGACCATGTACCCCGAATCCGTCCGCGACGAGCAGGTGAAGATCTTCCGGTCGATTCCGCCACTCGAAGCGTCGGACGTCGTGCGCGGACAGTTTCGCGGCTACACGAGCGAGCCCGGAGTCGCCGCCGGCTCGACGGTCGAGACCTACGCCGCCGTCCGACTCGAGGTCGACTCGTGGCGCTGGGCCGGCGTGCCCTTCCTGATCCGGGCGGGCAAGAACCTGCCGGTCACCGCCACGGAGGTTCTCGTCGATCTGAAACGCTCGCCGCTGTCGAAGCTCTCGCCTCGCGAGAGCAACATGTTCCGGTTCCGGCTCGGTCCGGACATCGGCATCTCGCTCAAGGCGCGCGTGAAGAAGCCGGGGGCCGAGATGGCCACGATCGGGACGGAGCTCGTGGCCGTGCAGCAGGATCAGAGCGACGAGGTGGACGCCTACGAGCGCCTGCTGACCGACGCGATGCGCGGCGACGCGATCCTCTTCGTCCGCGAGGACGTCGTCGAGGCGGCGTGGGCAGTCGTGAACCCGATCCTGGGCGACGTGACGCCCGTCCACCCGTACGACCCCGGCACGTGGGGGCCGGCGGAGGCGGACCGGCTCGCCGCGGACCTCGAGGGATGGTCCGACCCGCCGCGGCGGCGCCGCCGAAGGGGACGAAATGAACGGCGAAACGCGCGTCGGCCGCGCACACTCTGTATCGACATCGGCGGCACCGGGATCAAGGCCATGGTGCTCGACCGCGACGGCAAGCCGTTGAACCGAGCGCGCCCGCGTGGACACGCCGCGGCCGGCCACGCCGCGGGCGGTCGTCGGCTCGATCGTCGCGCTCGCGAAGGGGTCGGGCTCCTTCGACCGCGTGTCCGTCGGCTTTCCGGGAGTCGTGCGCCGCGGCATCACGGAGACCGCCTGGAACCTCCACCCGAAGTGGATCGGCGTGGATCTCGCGAAAACGCTCGAAAAGGCCCTCGGGAAACCGGTGCGCGCCGCCAACGACGCCGACGTGCAGGGGCTGGGGGTCGTTCGGGGACGAGGTGTCGAGCTCGTGGTGACGCTCGGCACGGGCTTCGGATCGGCCCTCTTCGTAGAAGGCCGGCTCGTCCCGAACCTCCAGCTCGCGCACCATCCGGCCTGGAAGGGGAAGACCTTCGAGGAAGCGCTCGGAAACAAGGCCCTGAAGAAGGCGGGCCGCAAGAAGTGGAACCGGCGCCTCGCGCGCGCGATCCGCGACCTCGAGACGCTCTTCAACTACGACACGCTTTACGTCGGCGGCGGGAACGCCGAAAAGATCCGAATCGAGCTGTCGGACAACGTCCGGATCGTCGCGAACGTCGCGGGACTCCTCGGTGGCATCGGCCTGTGGCGGGACTGACGCATCCGCCGATGGCGCCCCCGGTTCCCGAGATCCAGATCGTCGCGGATCCCGGCGCGCTCGCGGAGGCCGCCGCGGAAGAGCTCGCGCGCATCCTCGGGGACGCGGTCTCCGCGCGCGGGGCGGCCTCGGTCGTTCTCTCGGGCGGCTCGACGCCCCGCCGGCTCTATGCCCTCCTCGCGAGCGAGGCCTGGCAGAGCCGCGTCCCGTGGGAGCGCCTCCACGTCTTTTTCGGCGACGAGCGGCACGTCCCGCCGGACGACCCGGCGAGCAACTACCGCATGGCGGGCGAGGAGCTGCTCTCCAGGGTCCCGCTGCCGCCGGGGCACGTTCATCGGATCGCGGCCGAGGAACCGGACGCCGAACGCGCCGCGCGGAAGTACGAGGAGGAGATCCGGGGCCACTTCGATCTCGCTCCCGGGAGCTTTCCGCGCTTCGATCTCGTTCTGCTGGGTCTCGGGCCCGACGGCCATACGGCTTCGCTCTTCCCCGGCACGAATGCCCTGCGCGAGACGCGCCGTCTGGCGGTCGCGAACTGGGTCGGGAAGCTCGACGCGCACCGGATCACCCTGACGGCGCACGTCTTCAACCGCGCCGCCGCGGTGATCTTCCTCGTCAGCGGCGAGGACAAGGCGCCCGCCCTGAAGTCCGTCCTGACCGGGCCCTGCGAGCCGGAGCAGCTCCCGGCGCAGCTCATCCGGCCCGAATCGGGAAGGCTCCTCTGGCTCGTGGACCGGGCGGCGGCTGGCCTGCTTCCTTCCGCCGGGGCGCCGAAAGCGTCGTGAGCGCGCCGGACCGCGTCGTCTTCCTCTTCGACGTCGACAACACGCTCCTCGACAACGATCGGGTCACGGCGGACCTGCGCCGGTACCTCGAGCAGGAAGTCGGGCACGAGCGCGCCGCCCGATACTGGGCCCTCTTCGAGAAGCTCCGGACGGAGCTCGGCTACGCCGACTATCTGGGGGCGCTCCAGAGATACCGGGGCGAGTACCCTCGCGATCCCAACTTGCTGACGGTCTCGCGGTTCCTGATCAACTACCCGTTCGCCAATCGCCTCTACCCCGACTCGCTCGACGTGCTCGACCGGGCGAGGGAGTGGGGGACGACGGCGATCCTCTCCGACGGCGACGTCGTCTTCCAGCCCCGCAAGATCGATCGGTCGGGACTCTTCGAAGCCGTGGAAGGCCGCGTGCTGATCTACGTCCACAAGGAGCACGAGCTCGAGGACGTCGAGGCGCGCTATCCCGCCGACCACTACGTCCTCGTGGACGACAAGCTGCGGATCCTCGCGGCCATCAAGCGGGCGTGGGGCGCGCGCGTGACGACGGTCTTCCCGCGCCAGGGGCACTACGCGCTCGATCCGGAGATCCTCGCGAAATATCCGCCGGCGGACGTCGCCGTCGCGCGGATCGGAGACCTGCTCGGCTTCGGCCGGGAGGCTCTCGTCTCGGCCGCCTCGGACTGATCCGTCGGGTCAGAAGACCGTTCGCTTCTGAACCCGCTCCTTCGTCTCGATCGAGAACTTTCGGTCCACGGGTTTCCCGTCGGCAATCCTCGCGGCGGTGTACTCCCCGACCGCCGGGCCGTGCTTGAAGCCGTGGCCCGAGCCCCCTCCGATCAGCCAGACGTTCTCCCGCTCGGGATGGCGGTCGATCAGGAAGTCGCCGTTCGACGTGTTCTCGTACTGGCAGACCTCGCTCGCGACGATCGGCGCGCCGGCAAGAGCCGGGAAGCGCCGGGCGAGATACTCCCGGACCGACGCGAGCCCCTCCGCCGTCACCCGCCGCTCGCCGGTGTCCGGATCGAACGGCGGCCCGTGGCGGTCCGGCGCGATCTTGAATCCCCTGCTCTCGATGTCGGGCAGACCATAGATCTCTTCGGCGAAATCCACCCACACCGGCATGGCCGGGGGCGCGAAGCGCGCGTCTCCTGCCGGCGGGCCGAAGTAGAAGACCTCCTGGCGGGTGGGAAAGATCCGGTCGCCGAGCAGGTCGGGGAAGATCTTCGGCAGCCAGGGCCCGCAGGCGAAGACGAAGATCTCCGCCGAGATCGATGTCCCGTCGGCGAGCGGCAGGGAGAGGAGCCTCCCGGTTCCCGTGGGCGGAGCCGCCGCCCCGGTCCTCGAAACCGCTCCGCGGGAGACGGCGTCGCGCGCGATCTCCTGGACCGCGCGGCGCGCCATCAGGACGCCGCTCCCGGGCTCGTGGATCGCCCACGTCACAGGCCCGAGCGCGATCTGCGGCCACCGCGACTCGAGCTCGCGACGCGACAGCTTCTCGTGAGACAGCCCGAGCCGCGCGAGCGTGTCGAGGGTCGAAGTCGTCAGCGCGTCTTCCCCCCTCGCCATCCAGAGGACCCCCGTCGGGTGGAAGAGCCGCTGGCTCGAGGCGGACTCGAGCTCCTTCCAGAGATCGAGCGAGCGCGCCGACCAGCGCGTGTAGAGCTCGTCCTTCCCGTAGCCCATGCGGATCACGCGCGTCTCTCCGCCGGAGCTCGCGCGGCTGTTGCCGGCGCCGTAGGCGTCGAGCAGAACGACGCTCCGCCCCGCCCGGCGCAGATGCCAGGCCGTCCATGCGCCGAAGACGCCCGCGCCGATGACCGCGACGTCGAAGGCTTGCGGCGAGACGGAAGCCGCCGTCCGCGCGGCGCGAGAGGCGGCGAGCGCCCCGGCGCCGACCGCCGCGCCCGCGGTCTTCTTCAGGAACTCGCGCCGGCTCGTCGGCACCGCGGCCGCCTCGTCAGAACCCGTCGGCGCGCCCGGCTCGCCGCGGGTCGGAGAGGCTGTTCAACCCCTTCTCGTCCCGCCAGGAGAGCTGGAAGGAGCCCATGTGCCAGTCGTACGGCGAGAGCGGCGCGACCTGGACCCCGAGCTTCGCCACTCCCGCGACGACGGGCTCCGGAAGGCGGCTCTCGACCTCGACGACGTAGTCGTTCCGGATCGGCAGCATCCGCGGAGCGTCCACGGCCTCTTCCGGCGACATCCCGTGGTCCAGGATGTACGAGAGGACCTGCGGGATCGTCACGTGGACGTTGCCGGGCGTCCCGAGCGACAGCCAGGGCTTCCCGTCCCGCAGCACGATCGTGTTGCCGATCGGGAGCCGCAGACGCGCGCCGCCGGCGAACCAGCCGGCGATCGAGGCGGACATGTCGGCCGAAGCGTGACTGCCGACCATCGGCACGCCGTCGATCACGACGCCCGGGATCCCTCCCGACTGGAGCGTGTTCATCATCTGGACCCAGTTGCCGTCCGGATCGACGATCGAGAGCTCGCAGCTTCCGGTGACCGGCAGGTTCTTCCGCGCGGCCGCGGTCGGCAGTCCCACCGCCGCCAGGGCCGGGTTGCCGGCCGTCACGCGCAGGTGCTCGGTCAGGTCGGTGCGCGGCCGGCTGCCGCCGATGATCCGGGCGATCGCGCGGTGGTGATCGGGCGAGAGCCAGACGTCCACCGGGCAGTCGAAGACCTCGGGATCGTGGAGGTAGCCGAGCTCGAACTCGGCCCACCGCAGGGCGCTCGCCATGGCGTAGAGGCCGTCGGCCGAGCGCGAGACCGGGCCCGCGGCGCGCGTGTCGAGCGCCTCGAGAATTCCGAGCACCATCGCGCTGAAGACGCCGACGCGCTCGGGCGGCGCGAGCTGCAGCACCTCGTGGCCCCGATGCTTCCAGCGGAGTGGCTCGATCCACCGCCCGAGGGAAGCCGCGAGGTGCTCGAGCTTGACCGGCCAGCCGAGCCGGTTCCCCTCCGCCACGAAGCGGCGCGCCCACTCCCCCGTGATGAAGTCGTCCGGCCCCTCCTTCTGCACCCGTCGCATCGTCTCCGCGAGCGCGGCGCTGCGGAACGTCTCGCCGACGGCCGGCGTGAAGCCGCCGGGCAGGAAGAAGTCGCGCCCCGACGGGAAGTACGTGTTGGAAGGGCGCTCCTCTTCGAGGACCCCGTACTGGAACGTGTGGACGGGCGCCCCGTCGGTCGCCCAGCGGACCGCGGGCTCGCAGAGGTCCGCCCACTTCCGGGTGGCGAACCGCTGGTGAATCGCCTTCATCCCCGGCATGAAGCCGGGCACGCAGGCGCAGGGGGGCGTCGGGGCGGTCGAAAGCCCCCCGACGGCGGGAAGAGGGCGGAAAGGAGCGAGCCCGGGGACGAGCGTGCCCGCGCTCTCGAGCTGATAGGCCTTGCCGGTCTTCGCCTCCCAGTAGAGGAAGGTCACCGTGCCCGTGTGGTTGGTCATCTCCGGCTGGACGACGGGCTGGACCATGCAGCCCGCAATCGCCGCATCCACCGCGTTTCCGCCGGCGCGCATCACCGCGAGCATCGTCTCCGTCACGATCGGGTGCGAGCTCGACGCCACCGCGCGCAGTCCCCGCGCGACCGGCTTGGGCCCGGGCCGGGACAGAACCTTAACGCCGTCGACGGCGTTTCGATCCGAGGTCCCCGGCGCCACATGGGAGGCGACTCCGGCCGCGGCGGTCCCCTGGAAGAACTCTCTGCGGTTCACGCGACCTCCTTCGAAGAGAAACTTGTGCGGCGGACTCTAACAGGCGCCCGCCCCGGCGTTCGGCAGAGGAGCCCGGATCGTAACAGCCGCCGGGGAAGGCGCGTCCTTTGCTAGAGTCCGACTCTTCGGCTCCCCGCAAGGAGGATGGATGGCTCGCTCGACCCTTCGTGCCCTGATGGCAACCGTCCTGGGAGGCCTTCTCCTGCGTGGCGCGGCGCGGGCCCAGGCGCCCTGCCCCTGCCCCACGCCTCCGCCCGGCCCCCCTCCCCTCTGGTCCGGCAACGCCCAGTTCGCCTATGCCGGCACGAGCGGCAATACCGACACCTCGAGCCTCGGCGGGAGCCTCGAGCTCGACTACAAGCCCCTCCCCTGGTCGATCGTTCTGACCGCGGCGTACCTGCGCGGCTCGACCGACGGAATCCTGACCGCGGAGTCCTTCGCGGGCGGCCTGCGGGGGGCGCGGGATCTCACGCCGCGCTTCGACGTCTTCGCCGAGGGGCTCTACTACCGCAATACGTTCGCCGGCATCGACAGCCGCTACGGGGCGAACGTCGGGGCCGGGTACAAGATCGTCAACGAAAAGGCTCTTCTCCTGCGCGTCGAAGCGGGCATGGGCTACGCGCACGAGGATTTCGTCATCCAGCCGAGCGACGACTACGCGACGGTGCGAGCGGGCTTGATCTTCAAGTGGAAGTTCTCCAAGAGCGCCGACCTCTCCGAGGAGTTCTACTGGACCGACGATCTGAGCGACACAAACAACTGGTTCTTGCGCAGCACCACGGCCGTCACGGCCGATTTGACCTCCGTCTTCGCGTTGAAGGCGTCGTTCACCTACCTCTACGACAACGTGCCGGCCCTGAAGGTACCGCCGAGCACGTTCTACGAGAAGACCGACCGGATTTCCTCGGTTTCTCTGGTCGCCAAGTTCTGAGGTCAAGATGAAAAGAAGCCTGCCGACCGCGTTCGGGTTCTCGGCCGCGCTGCTGGCCGCTGCCTGCGCCACGACGAAGACCTCCGTGAATTCCGACCCGGCCGCGGACTTCTCGAAGTACCGGACGTACCGCATCGTCCAGTCCCGAATGGAGACTGGGACCGTGCAATGGCTCCAGAAGGAGGTCCAGGCGCGGATCGAGGCGAAAGGCCTCCGGCCGGCGGGCGAAGAGGCCGACCTCGACGTCGTGACGCGCCTGATTCGGGGCCCGCAGGACTACCAGCAGACGGGCTACCGGTGGTGGTCCGGAGGGGATGTCGCCGCGGCCACCGCGGGAGCGCCCGAGGGCACGGTCGTCGTCGATTTGATCGAGCGCGCGCGCAATCAGCTCGTCTGGCGCGGGGAAGCGCGGGGCACGATTCCCGCGACCGCGACCGGACGTGAGGACAAGGTGCGCCGCGTGCTCGACAAGCTCTTCGCGGACTATCCGCCCAAGCGCAAGTCCGGTTGAGCTGCAGGCCGGTCGTTCCCGCGGACGTGTCGCAGTCCCGCATGCGAAGCCTCGCGCGCCGGGCGGCGGCGATGGCCCTCGCGGCCGCGTTGCCGGCTACTCCCGTGGCTCGGGCCGCCGGTTTTCGCGTCTTCCCGTCCGCGCATCGGCTCGCCGCGACCGCGGCGGATCCGCCGCCGTCGGAGTTTTCGATCGGCCCCTGTTGCGACGGGAATCTCGCCGGCGATCCACCCCTCTCGGCGGCCCTCGACCTCGACGGGCGCTTCCGCGCCGCGCCGAGCCTCGTTCGCGCCGGAGAAGATCTTCCCCCGCCGTCTCTCGAGCCGCCCCCCCGTCCCCGGTTCGTCTGGATCGGCACGGCTTCCCTGCTTGCCGTCGGCGGCTCGTTCTTGAACGCCTACACCGACGGTGAGCGTTACGACTGGCACTGGGCCGACGAGGGCTACTTCGGACGGCACACGTACGTCGGAGGGGGCGACAAGGCCTCGCACTTCGTCTCCTACTACAGCGTCGCGCGCCTGATGACTCCCGTGTTCGAGGCGCTCGATCTCCCCGAGGAGCATTCGTACCGGCTCGCCTCGGCGACCTCCCTCTTCGCCGGGCTCGCGACCGAGATCGGCGACGGCATGAACAAGTACGGCTCCTCCTACGAGGACCTGGTCCTGGACACGGCCGGCGCCGCCGCGGCGTTCGTCCTCGCGCGATACGAGCTGAACGACCTGATCGGCTTTCGAGCGGGCCTCGTCCCGGCGCCCGATACGCCGGAACAGTACGAGCCCAACGGCACGGGGAAGGACTACTCGAAGGAGATTTACACCGCCGATTTCAAGCTGGCCGGGCTCTCCCGCCGTCTCCACCGCCGATTCGGACCGGCGCGGTTTCTGCTCCTCTCGATGACCTACGGCGTCAAGGGCTATCCCTACGCCCCCGAGGAGCTCCGGGAGCGGCAGGTCGGACTCGAAGTGGGCTTGAACGTCGCGGAGATCGCGCGCGCGGTCGGCGTTCCCGAGCGGTGCTGGTGGGGAAAGATCATCCTGACGATCCTCGACGTCGTCCGCCTCCCCTACACGGCGGTGGGCGTGCGGTACGACATCAACCACCGCAAGTGGCTGGGGCCGGACACCGGCCAGACGTTTTCCTACCCCTGAGCGATCGCCCGGGCGGGAGACCCGAGGGAGCCTCCCGCCGGGGCGGCCGATCCTCCGCCGGCGACGCCTAGGCCCGGGCGGCCGCGGGCGCCAGCTTCTTCAAACGGAACGAGGCGATCACCAGAATGACCCCGAAGACGATCGCGTAGGCGGCGATCAACGTGACCAGGGCGAGCGCGCCGGCGCCCGGGTAGGCGAGGAGCAGCACGCCGAAGATCACGGAAGCGGCGCCGGCCAGCATCAGCCAGCCTTCTCCGCGGATCTCCTTGCGAAGCCGGACGGCTTCGACGATCTCGACGATGCCGGTGAAGATCGACCAGAAAGCGATGTACCAGAGGAGCGAAATCGCCGTGACCCCCGGCCGGTAGAAGGTCAGAAGACCGACGGCGATCCCGAGCAACCCGGTCAGGAGCAGGATCCACCACTCCTTGTGGGACTTCCTCGCCCCGAACGCTCCCACGGTCGCGAAGACGCCCGAGACGAGAGCCCACGCGCCGAAGAGCAGGACCAGGGTGACGAGGGTCAACCCGGGCCAGGCGAAGGCCATCGCGCCGAAGAGAATCGCAAGCAGCCCCCGAACGAGGAAAACCCACCAGTGCTTCGCGAGCAACCCGAGCATGCGTCCCTCCTTTCGAAAGAAACCGTGCGGAAGTCTAGTCGAGTCTCAAGCCTGCGGGCGTCCGGCTCCGGCCCTTTCGCGCCGCGAGTCGATCTCCATTCCCACGAGCCGGGCGATCAGGATCGCCGGGTAAAGCTGCCCCGTGAGCCCCTCCAGGTTGGCGGCCGAGCGGGCCACGGGAGTCAGGGCCGTGACGTCGCCGTAGGTCGCCGTCGTTAGCGTCGAGTAGCTGAAATAGACGAGACTGCCGAGGAGGTCGGAGGGGCTCGACGGGGCCACGACGAAGTGGAACGACGCGGGGCGCAGGTTCTCGAGCAGCCAGTAGAGGTTGACCCAGACCTGTCCGAGGAGCAGGTACACGACCACCGCTCCGCCGATCCGGTAGATCGTGACGGGCCCGCTCTCGCGAAAGATCTGCGCGAGGAGGACGGCGGCCAGGGCCGCCTCCGCCAGCAGCGTCAGAGCGGCGTCCCACTCCGCCAGGCTCACGTTGGCGATCAGCCGGTCGGCGAACCGCACGACCAGGGCCGCCGCCGCCACCCCCGAGCCGATCCACCGGCTTGCGCGACTGCCGGGAGAGGGTCGCGATGCCCGACACGAGGAGCAGCGAGAAGAAGAGGTCGATCGCGATTCGGCCCGCTCTGTCGAGCGGGACGAGCGGCATCACGAAGATGAGCATCAGCAGGACCGCCAGGAGAGCGACCAGCATCGGATCGTTGAACCAGAGCTGGCGCGGCGAGACGCGGAAGGCCTTCATCGCAGGGCGGGAAAGGGCGGGCCCGTTCGAAACCGACTCGGGTGCGGGCAAAGGGGGC
Source organism: uncultured Acidobacteriota bacterium (assembly GCA_963707935.1). Taxonomy (GTDB): domain Bacteria; phylum Acidobacteriota; class Thermoanaerobaculia; order UBA5066; family Gp7-AA6; genus DATBFU01. The sequence goes on from CAVPRN010000005.1 coordinate 1,558,970, forward strand.
AGGCGCGTGGGCCGCGCATGCCCCCTCGAGAATCCATGAGCCGAAACCCCTAGGCCGCGGCCGTCTTCTTTCCGGCGAAGCCGGACCAGAGGCCCCAGGCCCCGATCAAGAGGTTGATGATGTTGCCGCCCATTCCCTGGTTCATCTGCATCCCGCCGAGGCTGTTCACGCCCAGAGCCCCGAGCACGCCGACGAGCGCGTTCAGACCGCCGAGCACCTGGGCTCCCGTGCGCTGGCCCGACTCCGTCCCCTTCATGCCGAGGTAGGAAAGGATGCCCCCCGAGACGATGTTGAAGATGTTGCCCCCCGTGCCCGTGCCGAGCGCCGCCGAGAGACCGGGAGCGAACTGACCCACCAGACCGAGGATGAGCTGAACGATGCCGGCCACCTTGGAAAACGTCTGTGCCATCTCTCCCTCCTGAAAATCGAAAAGACGGACTCCGAACCAGGCGAACGGATTGCCGTAGCCGCTGACCCTCCCGTCGGGCGCACCTCCTGTGGGTTCTGGGTCTGACTCTATCTGAACTGGCGAGGCCCCTGGCAGAGCCTTTGCCGGGCCGGGAGGCTGGCTCGCTATGCCGGGAGCAGCGGCGGCGTCATTCGCACCGGAGAGCCACCATCGGATCGACCCGCGCGGCGCACCGGGCGGGGAGGTAGGCCGCGAGCGCGCCTGCCGCGGCGAGGAGCAACCCCGCCCCGGCGATCGTCACGGCGTCGCGGGGCCCCACTCCGTAGAGGAGCCTCGCGAGGAGGCCGCCGAGCGCCAGGGACGCCAGGAGACCCGCGGCCAGGCCGCCGCCGACGAGGCGCAGCGCCTGTCCGATGACGAGCCAGAGGATCGCGCCGCGCCGCGAGCCGAGCGCCATCCGAAGGCCGATCTCGCTCGTCCGCTGCGCGACGGCATACGAGAGGACCCCGTAGATCCCGATCGCGGCGAGGAGGAGCGCGAGCGCCCCGAGGGCCGAGCCGACCGCCATCGTGAACCGGGCGGCTCGCCGGGACTCCCGCACGTACTCGGAAAGGGGGCGCAGGCGCGCCACCGCGAGCTCCGGATCGAGCTCCGCGACCGCCGCTCGAGCGGGCCCGGCCAGAGCGGAGGGATCCCCCTTCGTTCGGACCGTCAGCGCCAGCTGCTCCCGGGCGCTCTGCAGGTAGGGGACGTAGACCTGGCCGCGCACCTCCCGCGTCAGGTCGTGGTAGTGGATGTGGGGAACGACGCCCACGACTTCCGCGAGCACCGGGTCGAACGAGCCGCCGTGGATGAACGAGACGTTCAGCTTCCGGCCGATCGGGTCGCCTTCGCCCCACGTCCGGCGTGCGAGCGATTCGTCCACCAGGATCACGTTGGGGTGAGCCGAATCGTCGGAGAGGGCGAAGTCCCGGCCCCGGGAGACCGGTACCGCGAGGCTCGCGAAGTAGCCGGGCAGGATCGCGCGGTGGTCGGCCATCATCGACGTCTGTTCCGAGGACGGAGCGCCCTCCCGCCAGTAGTACTCGTACCAGTTCGGATAGTCGTCCAGGGGCAGATGCGACACGGCGCCCACGGCCTCGACCCCGGGCAGCGCCTCGAGCTTCTCGCGAAGGCTTTGGAAAACGCGCTGCAAGGCGGCGTCGTTCCGATAGCGCGCGGGCGGCGGGGCGATCTGGAAGGTGAGGACGCCCTCCGGACGAAAGCCGGGGTTCGCGCCGACGAGGCCGAGGAAAGTTCGCACGAGGAGACCGGCGCCGATCAGCAGAACGAACCCGAGCGCCACCTCCGCGAGCACGAGCGCCTGCTGCGGGCGCGTCCGGCCGGAGGGGGCGCCGCGTCCCTCCCGGCGCACCGCTCCGGAGAGGCCCCGCCGTCCGGCGGCGAGGATCGGCGCGAGCCCGCAGAGGAGGCCGGTCAGGACGGCCAGGCCGAAGGAGAAGCCGAGGACCGACGGCGAGAGCCGCGGCGGCGCGAACCGCGCCAGCGCGGCCGGCCGCAGCGCCACGAGGACCTTCAGGGCGCCGCCGCCGACGGCGAGACCCAGGAGCCCGCCCGAGAGCGAGAGGAGCAGGCTCTCGGTCAGGAGCTGTCGCACGATCCGCCCGCGCGAAGCGCCGAGGGCCGCCCGCAGGCCGATCTCGCGCTCGCGCCGCTTCGCGCGCGCGAGCAGCAGGTTGGCCACGTTCGCGCACGCGATCAGGACCACGAGACCGACGCCGGCGAAGAGCGCCAGGAGGGCCGGCCGGACGTCGCGCACGACGTCGCGCCGGAGCGGGACCGCCTGGAGGTGCAGCCCCTGTGTGGCGTATTCGCGAAACTCGGAGCGCAGCTGCGCGGCGACTTGGTCGAGCTCGGCCTGCGCCTCCCCGAGCCGGACACCGGGGGCGAGGCGGGCGATCATCCGGATGTATCCGAGATCGCGCGGCTGCCGGGCGAGGTCGTCGCGAAACGGCGTCCAGAGGTCGACTCCGGGCGGAACGCTCGCGTCGCTCGGAAAGATGACTTCGAAGCCCCGGGGCATGACCCCCGCGACCGTCTGCGACTCGCCGTCGAGACGCAGGACCCGGCCCACGCGCGCGCGGTCGCCGCCGAAGCGCCTCCGGAAGAGCCCGTCGGAGAGCACGACCGATCTCGGCGCCGAAGGGCCCTCGTCTCCCGCCGCGAAGAGTCGGCCCGCCTGCGGCGCGACGCCCAGCAGAGACAGGAAGCCCGCGGTGACCGATCCCACGCGGATCTGCTCGGGCTCCCCGTCGCCCGTCAGCGAGCCGGACCCGACCCAGATGCCCTCGACCGCCGAGAGCCGCCGGGAGCGCCGTCGGATCTCGGTCAGCGCGGGCCCCGAAACGGGCACCCTTCCCTGTCCCGCCTCGCGCATCTCGCCCCAGAGGAGCACCAGTCGGTCCGGATCGGCGTACGGCAGGGGCCGGATCAGGGTCGCGTCGAGGACCGAGAAGATCGCGCTGTTGGCGCCGATTCCGAGGGCCAGCGTGACGATGGCGACGGCGGCGAAGCCGGGGTTCCTCGAAAGCGAGCGGACCGCGTAGCGGAGGTCCTGCGCGGCCGTCTCGAGCCGCGTCGTCCAGCGGACGTCCCGCACCGCTTCTTTGACCTGATCGACGCCTCCCATCTCGAGCCGCGCCGCGCGCGCCGCCTCGTCTCCCGGCAGGCCTTCGGCGCGCCTGGCGTCTGCGAGCATGGCGAGGTGCGCCTCGAGCTCGTCGTCGAGCTCCCGCTCGACACGGCCGCGTCGAACGAGTCCGGCGAAGAGACCGCGGAGCCGTGACGCGGCGCTCATGAAGCGCCCGCCGTGCCGAGCGCGAGATCCATCGCCGACGCGATCCGGCTCCACTGACGGGCCTCCGCGGAGAGCCGGCGCCGCCCGGCGCGCGTCAGATCGTAGAACTTCGCCCGGCGATTGTTCTCGGAACGGCCCCAGGAGGAGGAGACGGCGCCCTCCTGCTCCAGCCGGTGGAGCGCGGGAAAGAGGGAGCCGGGCTTGACGTCGAAGGCCCCGGCGGTGATTAAGCCGATCCGGCGCGAGACGCCGAGCCCGTGCATCGGGCCGCCGGCCAGCGCCTTCAAGACGAGCAGATCGAGAGTCCCCTGCAGCAGGTCGGTCGGCTCGGGCGGCGCCATCTCCCCTCCCTACAGATCGTCTATAGGAGACTACCCACACGACCTATCGATTGTCAATAGGAGCGGCCGCGGGAGACGGAGACGCCGCCCGGCCGAGAAGCCCCCGCCGGGGTACCCTGCGGCTTCGCCTTCTCGACCGACTCGACCTGCAGCCCCCGCCGCCCCATCTCGACGCCGCGCGGGCCGGATACCTCGAGCCCGCCGCGAAGCCGGGCGCGCGAACCCCGGGCTAGGTCGATCGGCCCCGGAGACGCCGCGCCGCCTCGGCTCGCATCCGCTGCATGGCGTCGGTCTCCTGGTCGGAGTAGCGCTCCTCGCGCCACGGATCGGCGCGCATGTGGTAGCCGTTCTCCTCCCAGAAGCCCGGCGCGTTCACGTCGAGCAACTCGAAGGCGCGCGCCCACTTCGCGCTCTTCCAGAAATAGAGCTTGGGCACGACCAGGCGGCAAGGCCCGCCGTGCTCGGGCTCGAGGGGCTTGCCGTCGTGCTGGACCGCGAGGAGGACGTCGTCTCCCATGAGATCTTCCAGAGGGAGATTCGTCGTGTAGCCGCCGTACGAGTGGACCATGACCGCCACGGCGCCCGGGGCGATCCCGCAGCGGGAGAAGACCTCGCGCACCGAGAGTCCCCTCCAGCGATTGTCGAAGCGGCTCCAATGGGTCACGCAGTGGATGTCCGAGACCACCTCCACCTGCGGGAGCTTCGAAAACTCCTCCCAGTTCCAGGAGACCTCGCGCTCGACCCGGCCGTAGCATCGAAAGGACCAGTCGGCGAGCGGGATCGAGGGCACGGCTCCGTACGTGAGCACGGGCCACTTGGCCGTGAGGACCTGGTTGGGGGGGAGTCGCTTCTCCAAGCAGGAAACCTTCGAGGGCATTCTAGCGTTATAGATCCAGGCGTCCGATGCGAACGCATCAGCCTCGCCGGGCGCCGATCGGATCTGATATCCGCTGTCCTGTCCAAGAGGGAGGAGCTCATGCCAAAGAAGACCGTCGCCGGAGGAGAACGGCGGAAGGCGAAGAAGTCGCCCCGCCGGCACGGATATCGTGGATACGGCTCGGGGATCGGGCGCGACGTCGGCTCCTACGGCGGCCGCGTCCACTGGGGGCGCGGCTTCACGGGCGTCGAGTTCCCGGAGGGGGGCGGGGAGAATCTGCTCGAATCCGGTCTCCTCGACCCGGAGCTCAAGGAGAAGGTCTCGAATCGCTGAGCGGGACCGCTTCGTCCGTCGGCGCCGCGACCGCGAAGAGCAGACACAGCATCGGGGCGAGGAGTGTCCGCGGGGCCGAGGCGGCGATCCAGCTCGTCGGATCCACGCCGTCCTTCAAATAGATCGCGAACATCGTGACGAGATACGCCGCGCCGATCGCGAGGGGAAGCCGGGCCGAGGGCGCAGGCCGCTTCGCGATCCCGAGCGCCGCGAGCGCGAGCCACGGGAGGTAGAGCGTGCCGTAGCTCGCCGCGCGGAGGAGACCGCGCGCGACTTCCGGCGCGTAACGCGGGTCGAACCGCGCCGCGGCGGCGGGCGTGTAGAACTGGAGCGCGCCGGCCCTCGCGGCGAAGAGGGCCCAGAGCGCGACCGCCGCGGCCGGCGGGACGGCCAGGGCCAGGGCGGCCCTCCAGCGTCGCATCGGGCGGACGAGCCACAGGACCGCCAGGATCGCCAGAACGGCGAACAACGCGCCCTCCACTTTGGTCAGCGCCGCGCCGGCCAGACCGAGCCCGGCGAGCCACGGCGCCGCGCGCGACTCCGGAGCGAAGACGAGCGCGCAGAGCGCGAGCGTCTCGTAGAAAAGGAGCGCCGGCTCCGCGTTTCCCGCGCTTCGGGACGCGAAGAGCCCGAGGCCCAGGAGGCCGGTGTAGACCGCCGCGAGCTCCGCCGCCTCGCGCGCCGGGAGCCGCCGCTTCGCGAAGCTCCCGAAGAGCGCCGCGCCGAGACCGAGGAAGATCGGCGCGAGCAGGAGCGCCGTGCGCCACGGGAGGCGCCCCGCCCACATCGTCCCCCAGGCGTAGAGGCAGGGCAGGAGCGGCGGATAGTCCGGATGCATCCGCCCGCGGGGAGGGATCCGGAAGAAGTCCATGTCGAGCCCGCGCGCGAGGGCGAAGTGCTCGCCCTTGGTGCCCCAGAAGAGGAGCAGGTCCGCCGAGGTCATCCGGGCCGACCAGGCCGCGTAGCCGAGGAGGAGGAGCCCTGCGAGCGCCGCGGCGAGCCCGGGCAGAGCGCGCGAGAGCCCGCCGCCGGGCGCCGCCCGTTCGCCGGAGCGCCTTTCGCGGCGCAAGAGGCCGAGGGCAAGGGGTGCCAGCAGGAGGCCGGGCACCCATCGGACACCGCCCCACGAAGCGAGGACCATCTCGATCGTCAGCAGGACTCCGGCGAGGGCGGCCCCGATCGGGAGCCGCTCGGACCACGCCAGGCGGCCGGGCAGCATCGCCGCGCCGAGGAAAGCCACGGCGAAAAGCGCCAGAAGGAAGAGGGCGCCGCTCACCGTCTCTGGTAGAGCGCGCCGCCGTGCACTTCCTGGAGGAGCGCGTAGCGCGGATCCGAAAAGGGCCGCCCGAAGGCCGCCACGAAACGGGGAGGGGCCTCACCCGAAAGGCTCTCCCCCGTCACGAGCCTCTGGCGCGGGAGCTGCGAGAGCGCAACGAAATAGCCGAGCGACTCGGGGCTCGGATCCGGCGTCACGACCGCGACGCTCTCGCCCGCGGGGAGAAGGCCCCGAACGGCCGCGAGAAATCCGAGATAGGAGTCGGAGAAGAAAGGCGGGACCGGATCCGGCGTGTTCGAGAAGACCCTCTCCGGGCGCGCCCGGCGGATCGGCCCGAGACTCGCGATGCCGGCGGCGAGCGACGAGAGCAGCGCCGCGACCACCGTCCAGCGCGCGGCGGTCGCTCGGGCGCCCCCGCGGCCGTCGGACTGCCCCCGCCCCATCATTCGCCGCGCTTCGATCGGCTTCTCGCTCGGAGAGCTCGCGGCGAGAAGCGCTACTTTTCGAGCGCTCCCTTCTCTTTCAGGATCTTCCAGACCTTCTCGGGGGTGATCGGGATGTCGATGTGCTTGACGCCCAGGTGCGAGAGGGCGTCCACGACCGCGTTGACGATCGCCGGCGGCGCTCCGACCGTCGCCGACTCGCCGACCCCCTTCGCGCCGAACGGGTGGTGCGGGCGACGGCGTGACGGTCTTGTCCGTCTCCCACTTCGGGGTCTCCATCGCGGTCGGGAGCAGGTAGTCCATGAAGCTGCCCCCCTGGACGTTGCCGTTCTCGTCGTAGCTGATCTCTTCGAAGAGCGCGGGCGCCATGCCCATCGTGAGCCCGCCGTGGATCTGGCCGTCCACGATCATCGGGTTGATGATGTTGCCGCAGTCGTCCACGGCGACGAAGCGCCGGATCTTGACCTCGCCCGTGCCCCGGTCGATGTCCACGACGCAGATGTAGCTGCCGAAGGGGAACGTCAGGTTCGGCGGATCGTAGTAGTCCACCGCCTCGAGCCCCGCCTCCATCCCCTGCGGATGGTTCGTGTACGCCGCGAAGGCGATCTCCTGGATCGTCTTCGACTTCTGCGGGCGCCCCCTTCACGAAGAACTTCCCGTTCTCCCAGACGAGGTCCGCTTCGGAGACCTCGAGGAGATGCGCGGCGATCTTCTTCGCCTTGTCGCGGACCTTGCGGGCGGCCATGGCGCCGGCCGCGCCGGCCACGGGAGTCGAGCGGGAGGCGTACGTCCCGAGGCCGTACGGGCGCCGTGTCCGTGTCCCCCTCCTCGACCTCGACGTGGGCCGCGGGGATGCCGAGCTCCTCGGCGATGATCTGCGCGTAGGTCGTCTCGTGCCCCTGCCCCTGGGACTTCGTGCCGAAGCGCGCCGTGGCCTTGCCGGTCGGGTGCACGCGCAGCTCGCAGGAGTCGAACATCTTGATGCCCAGGATGTCGAAGTGCTTCGAGGGGCCGGCGCCGACGATCTCGGTGAAGCTCGAGATCCCGATGCCCATGAACTCGCCCGACTTCCGCTTCTCGGCCTGCTCCTTGCGGAGCGCGTCGTAGCCGATCAGGTCCATCGCCTTCTTCAGGGCCGCCGGGTAGTTGCCGCTGTCGTACTCCCAGCCGAGCGCCGACTTGTACGGAAACTTCTGCGGCGGGATGAAGTTCTTCATCCGGAGCACGGCCGGGTCCATCTTCAGCTCCTGCGCGAGGACGTCCGTCATCCGCTCGATCGCGTGGACCGCCTCGGTCACGCGGAAGGAGCAGCGGTACGCGATGCCGCCCGGCGGCTTGTTCGTGTAGACGCCGTCCACCTCGGCATAGGCCTTGCCGAAGTCGTACGACCCGGTGCAGATCGAGAAGAGGCCGGCCGGGAACTTCGACGGGTTCGCCGCGGCGTCGGCGTAGCCGTGGTCGGCGATCGTCTTGATGCGGAGCGCCGTCATCGTGCCGTCCTTCTTCGCGGCGAGCTCGGCCTCCATGTGGTAGTCGCGGGCGAAGGAGTCGGCCTGCAGGTTCTCCATCCGGTCCTCGACCCACTTGACCGGCTTCCCGATCACGACCGAAGCGGCGATGGCGATGACGTAACCCGGGTAGACGGGCACCTTGCCGCCGAAGCCGCCGCCGATGTCGGGCGAGACGATCCGGATCTTCTCCTCCGAGAGGCCGACGTGCCCGGCCACGAGCGCCACGACGGTGCGGATCGCGTGCGGCGCCTGCGTCGTCATGTAGACGGTGAGCTTCCCGCGGACGCGGTCGAAGTCGGCCACGCATCCGCAGGTCTCGATCGAGGCGACGTGGATGCGCGGGATGTAGATCTTCTGCTTGACGACGACGTCCGCGCCTCTGATCGCCTTGTCCGTTCCGGCCTTGTCGCCCACCTCCCAGTGGAAGATCCGGTTGTCCGTCTTCCCCGGCTTGTCCGTGCGCAGGACCGGCGCGCCGGGCTCCAGCGCCTTGAACGGATCCACGACGACCGGCAGCGGCTCGTACTCGACCTCGACCGCCGCGACCCCGTCGGCCGCCTTGTAGCGGTCGGTCGCGATGACGGCCGCGACCTCCTGCGCCTGGTACATGACCTTCTCGGTCGGAAGAACCATCTGCGTGTCCGACATCAGCGTCGGCATCCAGTGCAGGTTGTATTGCTTGAGGGTCTCGCCGGTGATGACGGCGAGCACGCCCGGGATCTGGAGCGCCTTCGAGGAGTCGATCTTCACGATCTTCGCGTGCGCGTAGGGGCTGCGCACGATGTCCATGTGGAGCATGCCGGGCAGCTGGATGTCGTCCACGTAGTTGCCCTTGCCGCGGATGAAGCGCGGGTCTTCCTTGCGCTTGATCGAGTGCCCCATGCCGCCGACTTCGGGGGTCGTCTGGAGAGTGCTGGCCATGGCGTCCTCCTACTTCGCCCGCGCCGCGGCGGCCGCGTGCTGCACGGACTTGACGATGTTGACGTAGCCGGTGCACCGGCAGAGGTTTCCCGGAGATCGCCCGCCGGATGTCCCTCTCGCTCGGGTCGGCGTTCGACTTCAGGAGCGCGTACCCGGTCATCATCATGCCGGGGGTGCAGTAGCCGCACTGGAGCCCGTGCTCCTGGAAGAATCCTTCCTGGATCGGGTGGAGCTTGCCGTCCTTCTCGAGGCCCTCGACGGTCATGACCTCGCGCCCGTCGGCCTGGACCGCGAGCACCGTGCAGGACTTGACCGGCTGGCCGTCGAGCAGCACCGTGCAGGCGCCGCAGTGCGTCGTGTCGCAGCCGATGTGCGTGCCGGTCAGGCGCAGGACCTCGCGCAGCAGATGCACGAGGAGGAGGCGCGACTCGACTTCCGCCTCCTTCGCCTCTCCGTTGACGGTGACTTTGATCTTGTGCATCGCCATGATCAAGCTCCTTGCGCCCGCGCGACGGCCTTCTTCAGGGCCCTCGCGGTCAGGACTCTCGCCATCTCGCGCTTGTACTCGACCGAGCCGCGGCGGTCCGCCTCGGGCTGCGCCGCCTGCGCCGCGAGCCGCGCGGCTTCGGCGATCGCGGCGTCGTCCGGCTTCTTGCCCTGCAGGAACTTCTCGGCGGCCTCGGCCTTGACGGGCGTGGGCCCGGCGTTGGTCAGGCCGATGCCGGCCTTCGCGACTACGCCTCCCGGCCCGAGCGTGACCTGCGCGGCCGCGGCGGCCGTGGCGAAGTCGCCGACCTTGCGCTCGAGCTTGACGTAGGCGCCGCCCGACTTCGGCGGCGGCGCGGGGATGCGGATCTCGGTCAGGATCTCGTCGGGCGCGAGGGCCGTCTCGAAGAGCCCGGTGAAGAACTTCTCGATCGGGATGGTGCGCTCCCCCTTCGGGCCCGTCGCGACGACCTGTGCGCCGACGGCCAGCATCGTGGCCGGGTGGTCGTTGGCCGGATCGCCGTGGGCGAGGTTGCCGCCGACCGTCGCGAGGTTGCGCACGAGCGGGTCGGCGATCACCGCGGCCGTGTCGGCGAGGATCGGGTACTTCTTGCGGACGAGGTCGGAGGCCTCGAGCGCCGATTCGCGCGTGCGGCCGCCGATCTTCAGACACTCCGCCGTCTTCGCGGATGTACTCGAGGCCCGGAATCCGGCCGATGTCCACCAGGTGGCCGGCCGACCCGAGGCGCAGCTTCAGGAGCGGCAGGAGACTCTGGCCTCCCGAGAGCATCTTGGCGTCCCCCTGGTGCTGCGCGAGCAGCCCCACCGCCTCCGAGAGCGTCTTTGGAGAGTGGTAGTCGAACGGCCCGGGAATCATGAGCCCTCCTCTCGACCTCGATCGGAATCCTGACGCCGGCGGCGCAAGACCCGCGCGAGCGTGCAAGCTATACCTTGTGTCTCCGCGCCGTCAACGCGCCTCGAGTCCGACCGCACGAAGCCTAAGCCGCGAGCATCGGAATGGCCCGCGCGAGCGACTCCAGGTTGTGCGCGGAGGCCAGGACGTCCACGTAGGGCAGGGCCGCCTCCATCCCCTTCTGCGTCGGCTCGAACCGCGGGTCTCCGAGCAGCGGATTCAACCAGATGACCCGCCGGGCGCGCGAGCGAATCGCGCGCATCGCGTCGGACAGTTGCTCCGTGTCCCCGCGGTCGAGGCCGTCGCTGACGATCACGACGACCGTCCGGTGGTCCACGAGCTCGTCCCGGTAGAGCTCGACGAACCGGGCCAGGCTCTCTCCGATCTTCGTTCCGCCCGACCAGTCGGGCACCGCGGCCGAGAGGCGCTCGAGAGTCGGGCCGAGCTTCCCGCGCGCGACCCAGGGAGTCAGCCGCACGAGCTCCGTGTTGAAGGCGAAGAGCTCGGTCGACGGGGCGACCTTCTTCAGCGCCAGGAGGAAGGAGAGGAGGAACCGGGCGTGCGGGTCCATCGAACCGCTCGTGTCGCAGAGGACGACCAGGCGCGGCCGCTCGATCGCCCGGGCCCGCCGGGCGAGGCGGAGAAACTCCCCGTCCGTCGCGACCGCTCCGCGGAAGCTGCGGCGCGGATCGACGCGGCCCCGCCCCCGCGTCGGGGTGAGTCGCCGGCTGCGGCGGGTCGCGAGCCGCCACGCGAGCCTCGGGAGCAGACGTTCCATGGCCGCGAGGTCCGCTTCGGTGCACTCTTCGAAGGGCTTGCCTCGCAGAAGAGCCTCCGGGCTGTAGCCGGGCGTGTCTCCCGTTTCGGCTTCTCTCTCCCAGGCTTCTTCGCGCGGCGCCGTCCGGCGGGCCTTCGCGATGCGGCGCATCGCGAGGGCGGCGCGGTCGGAGGAGCGCCGCTCGTCGGGAGGGGGTGCCGCCGCCGGCTCCTCACTCCCCCACGAGCGGTCGAAGAGCTCCTCGAAGGCCCCCCGGTCGCGCGGCCGGATCTTGAGCGCGATCGAAAGCGCCCGACGGACCTCCGCCCGGTCGGACAGGTCCACCAGGGTCAGCGCGCGCGCGGCGTCGGCCTCGTCGGAGAGGCTCGCGCGGACGCCGGCCTCGCGGAGTCCCCGCGTGAATCGGGCGAGGTGCGCGACGAGGTCCTGCCCGATCACGAAGCGGCCGCCGCCTCCTCGACGAGCGACGCGATCGCGTCCGGGCCGACGTCCGCGAGGTCGTGCCGGTCCTTGAGCAGGCAGCCGAGCGTCTGCCGGACGATCTCCGGGTCGAGGCGGTCGCGGTGCAGCCGCACGAGAGCTCGGGCCCAGTCGATCGTCTCGGCGACGCCGGGCGCTTTCAGGAGCTGGCGGCCTCGCAGCGCCTGGAGGAACCGGCCGATCTGCTCCGAGAGCCGCTCCGACGCCTCCGGGACCCGCGCCCGGATGATCCGGATCTCCTTCTCGAGGCTCGGATGCTCGATGTAGAGATAGAGGCAGCGCCGCCGCAGGGCGTCGCCGATCTCGCGCGTGCGGTTGGAAGTCAGGACGACGTAGGGCACGTGTTCGGCCTCGATCGTCCCGAGCTCCGGGATCGTGACCTGGAAATCGGAGAGCACTTCCAGGAGGAACGCCTCGAAACCGTCGTCCGCCCGATCGATCTCGTCCACGAGCAGGACGGGAGACCGGCCGCTCCGCGTGATCGCGCGGAGCAGCGGCCGTTCGAGCAGGTAGGCGCGCGAGTAGATGACCTCTTCGATCTCGGCGGGCGAGCGGCCCTCCGACTCCGCCATCCGGACGCGCAGCATCTGTTTCGGGTAGTCCCACTCGTAGAGTGCCGTCGAGACGTCGAGGCCCTCGTAGCACTGCAGGCGAATGAGCTCGGTCCGGCGCAGGCGCGCGAGCACTTTCGCCACCTCGGTCTTCCCGACCCCCGCGTCGCCCTCGATCAGGAGAGGCTTGCGCATCTCCGTCGCGAGGAAGAGGGCCGTCGCGATCGAAGGCTCGGCGATGTAGCCCTCGCGCTCCATGGACTCCTGGAGGGCGCGGATCTCGTCCTTCAACCGCGCGCTCCGGCTCCGGCCGCCGCGCCGAACTTCTCCGGCGCGGCGAGGAAACGCTCGCGGCAACCGGCGGCGCAGAAGTAGTAGGTCCGGCCTCCGACTTCGGCGCGATATCTCGCCGAGGAGACCTCGACCGTCATGCCGCAGACCGGGTCGATCTCCTCCCGCGGAGCCGCGACGGGCAGGCCCGCGGCGCCCGGCTTCGGCGAGGCGGGCTCCTGCGCCTCCCTCCGGCGCGCCTGCACGATCTCGGCGACGATCGAGAGGGCGATCTCCTCCGGTGTCTGCGCGCCGATGTCGAGGCCGGCGGGGTTCTTGATCCGCGCGAGCGCCGCGGCCGGCACGCCGCGCGAGGCGAGCGTGTCTCGGATCTGGGCGAAGCGCTTGCCGCTCGCGACGACGCCGAGGTACGCCGGCTCCGTCGAGAGCGCCGCCTCGACCGCCTCCTCGTCCCGCTCCCCCATGGTCGCGACGACCGCGAAGGGCCGCGAGCCGAGCGGCGGCGCGGGCGTCCGGAGGTCGGTCCAGAAGCGGTCGGCTTCGGGGAATCGCTCGCGGTCGGCTTCCGGATCCGCCACGTCCACGGCGTAGCCCATCGCCCGGGCCAGGCGCGCGAGCGCCCGCGACACCGGAGAGAGACCGAAGACGACGAACCGCGCGGGCGGCGAGACCGGCTCGATGTAGATGTCCACACTGCCTCCGCTGTGACAGGTCATCGGATAGACGAGAACCCCCGGCCGCCGGTCCGCCTCGGGCTCCGGGGAGAGGGAGATCAATCGCGGTTTCCCGTCGCCGAGCGCGCGGAGCGCCTCCCGAACGACGGTCGGCTGCGTGCAGCTGCCCCCGAGCCATCCGTGGAACTGGCCGGCCGCGCTGACGAGCGCCATGTCGCCCGCCTGCGAGGAGCTGGCGGGCTGTCGGCGCACGACCGTCGCGAGCGCGAACGGCTCCTCGCGGCGGATCAGGTCCGCCGCGAGGATCAGCAGGTCGGGGCGCATTCCGTCTTCCGGGCCTCGAGCTCCGTCCGGAAGCGCTCGTAGTCTTCCGGCCGATCGAGATCCGCGAGCGCGGCGGCGGGCCAGCGCATCCTTTCGGCCTCGCCGGCGTGGCGCGCGATCACCGACTTGCCGCATCCGCGATCCGCGCCGAGGAGCTCCTCGAAGAGCGCGCGGTCGTAGAGCGTCGGCGGCGCCTGGACGCCGCCGTACTCGGAGATTACGAGCTTCGCGCCGCCGCCCCGATATCTTTCGACGAGCGCTCCGATCATTCGCCCCGTGACGAGCGGCATGTCCGCGAGCAGCACGACGGCGGCGGCGGACTCCGTGGGAAGCGCGGCGATTCCGGCCGCGAGCGACGTGTGCATGCCTCGGGACGGGTCCGGGTTCTCGACGAGGGAGCAGGCGCGATCCGAGAGCTCCGCGCGGACGCGATCCGCCCCGGGAGAGACGACGACGATCACGGGGTGGAGCTTCGCCTCGAGCGCCGATCGGAGCGCTCGTCGCAGAAGCGACTCGCCCTCGAGCGACAGGAAAAGCTTGTTCGAGCCCATGCGGCTCGAGGCTCCCGCCGCGAGCAGCACTCCGGCAACCGGCCGACGCTTTTGGCTCTCGTCCAAGCGACGCTCCCCGAAGGCGCTCCACTATACCCGGCGACGGCGAGCCGTCAACGAAGGCGGCGTGCGATTTCGCGGGGCGGGCGGCTCAAATCGCGGTGCGAAGGGAGAACCCCGATCGCGTCGCGGCCGTAGGTAACGTTCGAACGCGGAGATGCGTTCACGAGGAGGACAAGATGAAGGGGTTCCCGATCCGGCTCGCGGTGGCGGCGCTTCTCGTCGGCTGTGGCGCCTGTGCGCAATATTCGGACGTCGGCGTCACGACGAGCGCGTCCCTGGTCAACGGCTGTCAAAGAGTCGCGGAAGTTTCGGTCGCGGAGTCGATACCCCCGGCCGATGTGACCCGGGCCCTCTCCGACGCGGCTCGCGAGAAGGGCGCCAACTACGTCCTGGTCGCCTCGGACGGCGCGCGCGCCGGCGAGGCCTTCGCCTGCACGGGCCCGAAGGTCGCCTCGAAGTAGAAGAAGCGGGCCCGGCGGCCCCGCCGGGCCCATTCCCCGGCCTCACCGTCGGGAAGTCCGCCGCCTGCGGCAAGCGCGCGGCGCGGCGGCGACGGATTGACCGCCGCCCGAACGGCGGGATATCGTCGAGTCAGGATCGACTCTGACAGGCGAACGCGTATGCACGGTCTCCTCCGGGATGGAGGGGTCGCCCGCGAACTTCGAAGCGGTCGCGGATCGTGCGCCCTCGGTCTCGCGATCGCGGATTCGCCGCGCCCTCGTTTCGAATCGAACCGGTCCGCCGCAACGGCGGATTTTTTGTGACTCGCGGGTCCGCCCGCGAAGGGAGGAGAAGATGAGAAAGAACCTCGTGCTCCTGGTGGTGGCCCTAGCGATCCTCGGCGCGGGAGTCGCGCTCGCGCAGGCGGCGAAGCCCTCGGCGGCGGACGAAGTCATCGCGATCGTTCGGGCGCAGTGGGCGGCGGAGATCGCCGATCCGTCGAACGGCGCCGCGCAGTTGAAGGACGTCGCGGACGACTACACGGAGTTCAACGGCGCCGCCGCGACGCGGCTCGATGGCAAGGCGATGAACGTCCGGCTCGCCGATGGGAACGGCAGCGCCAGCGCGAAGACGATCGCCGGCGAGATGACGAATCCGAAAGTCCAGACCTACTCGGGCGACGTCGCCATCGTGACCTACAATTACATGGGGTTGACCCGGGACAAGGACGGCAAGGTCTCGCCGAATCGCGCCAAGTCCACCCGGGTCTACGTGAAGCAGGGCGGCAAGTGGATGATGGTCCACG
This sequence comes from uncultured Acidobacteriota bacterium, assembly GCA_963707935.1. Taxonomy (GTDB): domain Bacteria; phylum Acidobacteriota; class Thermoanaerobaculia; order UBA5066; family Gp7-AA6; genus DATBFU01. The sequence goes on from CAVPRN010000005.1 coordinate 1,574,295, forward strand.
CGAACTTCGCGCCCGACCCGGTCCCCGGCCAGTAGCACCCGGCACGAGCCGGGCTTCGAGCGGGGAGGCGGGGCGCTCTCGCGCGAGGGCGCCCCGGCCTCAGTCTCGAGGGGCGCGCCTTCGCCGCATCTGCTCCGCGACGCCGAGGGCGCCGGGGTCGCCGCGCTCTTCGAGCTTCTCGATCACGTTGCGATAGTTGCGATCGTCCCGATTCTGGGAGAGCTTCGAGTTCGCCTCGATCCGCGTGATCGCGATGCGGAATCCGACGATGCCGCGGAGCTCGCTTTCGAGGAGCTCCGGCGGCAGCGCGTCGACGCGATAGCGGCGCTCGGGGTCCGCCTCGTGCTTCTCGACCTGGCCGCGCACCAGCGAGAGGAGCTCCTCGGGCCGCGTCAGCAGGGTCGGGCGCCCGTACACGTGCACCGCCACGTAGTTCCAGGTCGGCACGTTCGGATGGTCGTACCAGCGCGGCGAAACGTACGCGTGGGGCCCGAGGAAGATCGCCAGGACCTCCCGCTCGGGCGAGAGCGTTCGCCACTGCGGGTTGGCGCGCGCCATGTGACCGAGGAGGTACGCGCCGCCGGCTTCGTCGCGATGGACGTCGATCGGGATGTGTGTCGCGACCGGCCTCCCCTCGGCGTCCGAGCTCACGAGCACCGCGAAGCTGTTCTTCTCGATGAAGTCGATGACGTAGGCCTCGTCGGTCTCCCGAAATCGGGGAGGGGTGTACACGGCCCTCCTACGCCCCTCCGGGCGCGGCGACCTTCTCGAGCTGCGCGAGATGGTTGCGGTCGTGGCCGGCGAGCATGCGGATCATCGTCTCGACGCTCTCTTGGCCGCGCTCGGGATGGAGACCCACCTTCGCGAGATCCTCCGGGCCGAGCGCGCGGTAGTACTCGAGGTTCCAGGCGCGCAGGCCGTCGAACGAGCGGACGGCGGCGGGCGCGTCGAGCTTCCCGTAGGGGCGCGCCCAGAGATCCTGATCGAAGGCCTGCACCCGGCGCCCGTCGGCGTCCGTGACGACCTGTCGGATCCGGTATCCGACTCCCTGCTCGACGTCGGCCAGGTGCGCGAAGACGTGTCGGCCCGTCCACTTCCCCGGCCCGAACGGGCGGGCGAGCCCTTCGAAACCGATCTTCGTCAGGAGCTCCCGCAGGCGCGCCGGTGTGGCCGCAAGGACTTCGTAGGGATCGTCCTTCCCCAGGAGCCCGAGAAGCCTCTCCCGATACTCGCTCATCGAAAACCCCCGCCGCGACACTAGCAGGGCGCCGCCTCCCGGAGACAGGAAATGCCTTCACACGTCGGATGAGAGATACTCGGGGTTCCCGGGTTCGGTCGGTCGAACCGCCACCAACGTGCTCCCGGGGAACCACTCGTGTGGAATTGAGCGATGCGGCGAAAGCGATAATCTGTGGCCTACGCCGAAGGAGGAGCTGAAATGAGTCGGACCCTGCTGGTCCCCCCGGTCGGAATTCCGCTCGGACGCGCCCTGCTCTGTCCAAACGACGACACCATTTACGATGCGGGACGCTGGAAGTCCTGCCCGACCTGCCAGAACGAGGAGCGCGTCTTCCTCTCGAGGCTGCTCGGCGTGGGAGCGGACAACGGCGCCCGGCCTCAGCTTCGGAAGGTGGCCCTCTACCACTAGCCCGATCGGGCCGAGGAACTCTTCCCGGGGCGTCCGGGCTTCCCGTCGGGAGGCCCGAGGCGCCGCGGGCCGGCCGCGGTGAGTCCCCCCCGGCGCGCGGCCCCCCCCGGCGCCTCGAGGCGCATCTCGAGCCCCGGCCAGCGCTTCGATGCGCCCCCGCCTTCATTAGGCCCGCGGGACCTCGGCGTCCGACCCTTCTTCGGAATGACCGGGCGGCGCCGGTCGTTCGCAAGACCACGCCATCGCGCGAGGCGGGGCGATCACGAGCATGCGCGGGAACGGAGACGGGTACGGGCGGAAGACCGGACGCGCCGGGCGCCGGGAGTGGTGGGGCCTCGCCGCGATCGCGCTGCCCTGCGTCCTCTATTCGATGGACCTGACGGTCTTGAATCTCGCAGTGCCCGCCCTGAGCGGCGAGCTCCATCCGAGCGCCTCCGAGCTCCTCTGGATCATCGACATCTACGGTTTCCTGATCGCCGGCTCTCTCATCACGATGGGAACGCTCGGCGACCGGATCGGCCGGCGGAAGCTCCTGATGATCGGGGCGGCCGCCTTCGGCCTCGCGTCGGTGCTCGCCTTCTTCTCGAGGACCGCGGGCCTCCTGATTGCGTCGCGTGCGCTGCTCGGGATCTCCGGCGCGACGTTCGCCCCGTCGACGCTGTCGCTCATCCGCAACATGTTCCTGGACCCCGGGCAGCGTACGGTCGCGATCTCCGTCTGGATCATGAGCTACTCGGTCGGGGCGGCGATCGGCCCGCTCCTCGGGGGACTCGTCCTCCAGCACTTCTCCTGGAACTCGGTCTTCCTCCTGGCGGTCCCCGTCATGGCGGCTCTTCTGGCGGTCGGGCCGAAGCTCCTTCCGGAGTACCGGGACCCGAAGGCCGGCCGCCTGGATCTCGGCAGCGCGGCGCTCTCGCTCCTCTCCGTGCTGGCGGTCATCTACGGGCTGAAGAAGATCGCCGAGCGCGGGCCGAACGCGCTCTCTCTCGGATTCATCCTCGCCGGGGTCGCGGCGGGAGCGCTCTTCCTCCGCCGTCAGACTTCGCTCGCGGACCCCCTGATCGACCTCCGTCTCTTTCGGGCGCCCGCGTTCCGCGCGTCCCTCCTGACCTACATGTTCTCGTGTTTCACGGCGTTCGGCATCTACATCTACATCGCGCAGTACCTGCAGCTCGTGCTCGGCTTCACCCCGCTTCGGGCCGGCCTCTGGACGCTCCCGTGGTCCCTCGGGTTCGTGGTCGGCTCGACCTTCGCACCGGCGATCGTGCGGCGCTTCTCCCCCGCCTCGGTGATCGCCGCGGGGCTCGCCGTCGCCGCGGTCGGCTTCGTCCTGCTCGCGCAGGCGGATGCCGTCTCCGGGCTTCCGGCCATCGTCGCGGGGTCGATCGTCTTTTCGCTGGGGCTCGCGCCGGTGATCACGCTCGCCAACGACATCGTGATCGGCTCGGCGCCCCCCGAGCGCGCCGGAGCGGCCGCCGGCATCTCGGAGACGACCGCCGAGCTCGGCGGGGCGCTCGGCATCGCGATCCTCGGCAGCGTGGGCACGATGGTGTATCGGGGCGCGATGGGAGACGCGACCCGGGCCGGCCTGACGCCCGAAGCGATCGAAGCCGCGCGGGGCACCCTCGGCGGCGCCGCCGAAGTGGCGCGCCACCTCCCCGATCCCCTCGGCCCGGCCCTCCTCGCCTCGTCCCGCGAGGCCTTCACGCTGGCGCTGCGCGTGACTTCCGTCGTCAACGCGGTGGTGACGGTGGCGCTGGCGATCCTGGCGGCCGTGATCCTGCGCCGGGGGCCGTCCGGGAGCCGGCCCGAAGCCGCTCGCGCCTCCCGGCAGCCGATCGGAGAAGGCGCGCCTTGAGCTCGACCCGCGAATCCATCACGGCGAAGGCCGCGGCGCCGATCCGCGTGCAGCGATTCGACCGCTCGATCGTCGAGGGTCCCATCGTCCCCGCGGTCTGGAGGATCGCCTGGCCGACGATGCTGCAGAACGTCATCGCGGGACTCCAGGGGATCGTGGATCACGCGATGGTGGGCCACTTCGTGGGCTACACCGCCAACGCGGCCATCGGCGTCTCCTGGCAGATCATCATCGTGGTCATCGTCTTCATCAGCTCGCTCTTCACGGGGATGGCCGTGCTCGTGGCGCGATTCGCCGGCGCCAACGAGCCGGAGAAGGTCAACCGCGTCGTCTATCAGGCCCTCCTGACCGCGGTGGCCATGGCGGCGCTCATGGCGGTCGTCGGCTGGCTCGCGGCGCCGTCCCTTCTCGCGCATCGTCAACGCGGCGCCGGAGGTTCAGCGCGAGGCGCTCCCTTTCCTGCGCACGATGTTCCTCGGGATCCTCGGCATGATGCTCTTCTTCCTCCTCTCCGGCGCTTTCCGCTCCGCGGGCGATCCCCGCACGCCGCTCCGCCTGGGCGTCTCGATGACGGCGCTGACCGTCGTGTTCAACGTCCTCCTGATCCCGCGGCTCGGGACTCTCGGAGCCGCGCTCGGAACCGTCGCGAGCAGCACGATCGCGGCAGCCTACGGGATCTGGCGGCTCTTCGCTCCCGGATCGGTCATCCATCTCCACCGGGGGATGGACATGAAGCCCGACTTCACGATCATCCGGTCGCTCTTCCGCTTCGGGCTCCCCACGGGGGTCCAGGGGATCGCGATGAACATCGCCGGAGTGCTGCTGCTCCGGTTCATCGGCTCGCTCCCGCACAGCGCGGCCGCCCAGGCGGCGTATCGCCGTCTGCTACTCGGAGCTCTTCTCTCTGATCACGTGGACCTCCATCGGGCTCATGGGCGCCGCCGCCACGATCGCCGGCCAGAACCTCGGCGCCGGGAACCCCGAGCGGGCGAAGCACGGCGTCGCGGTCACCGCGCGAATCGGCCTCGGCGTTGCGGCCTTCGTCGGGCTCCTCTTCCTGACGGTTCCGAACCTGCTCCTCGGCGTGTTCGGGATGACCGAGCCGCTGGTGACCGTCGATCGGCCAGCAGCTTCTGCGGTTCCTGTCCGTGTCGGGCTTCTTCATCACCGTCGCGCTGACCTACACGGGCGGCCTCCAGGGCACCGGCGACACGAAGAGCCCGCTCTACATCTCGATCATTTCCCAGATCGTCGTCCCGCTCGGCCTCTGCGCGGCGATCCAGGCGACGCGGCCGCTCCATTCCGCCGACATCTGGCTCGCGATCGTCGCTCGGCCACCTGACGCGCGCGACCCTTTCCGTCGCGCGGTTCCGCCAGGGGCGCTGGCGGACTATCGCCGTGGACATCGACCCCGCAACCGCCGACTAACCGCCGCTCGAGGGCGACAGCCCCAGCCTCTCGAGCAGCGCCGCGAATCGCGGGTCGGCGCGGAGCGGATCGAAGCCGGGCAAGCCCGGTGAAGTAGAGGTAGGCCTGACGCTCTTCTTCGGCTCGCGCGACGACCTCGAAGGCCGCATCGACCTCCCCGAGCGCGCCGAGCAGCCAGGCCTCGGAGACGACGGCGGGCGCCGCCGGCGGCCGTGCTCGCAGCTCCTCGAGGATCGTCCGGGCCTCGCCTTTCCGGCCGGCGGTCGCGAGCGCCCACCCGAGCGTCCCGAGGAAGTGGGCCCCGCGGTGCGATACCGCGACCACGTGCTCGAGCGTTGCGATGCCTTCCTCGAAGCGGCCCAGGGCGACCTGGGCCATGCCCGCATTGTCCAGGGCCGTGGCGTCCTCCTTCTCGAAGGAGAGCGCGTCCTCGAGGTAACGCAGGGCTTCCTGCGGCCTGCCGCAGTTCAGGAGGCCCGCTCCGGTGAGGGCGTAGGGAAAGGACGCGAGGGGATCGGCCTGGCGTGCGCGCTCCAGGAACGGCAACGCTTCGTCGAGCCTCTGGCGTGTGCAGAGGACGATGCCGAACGAGGCCAGGGCCAGGACGTGGTTGGGCTGGAGCTCGATCGCGCGGCGCCAGGCGGCTTCCATCGCCGCCCATCGTCTTTCGATCCAGGCCGCGAAGGCCTCGACATGGAGGCCCTCGGCCGATTCTCCCTGCAGTCGTGTCGCGGTGGCCAACGCCTTTCTCGCGGTGGCGCAGGCGTCGCGTGCGGGGATCAGGCCGAAGACGGACGCGAGGACGGTGACCTCCGCGAGGCCGGTCCACGAAGGCGCATGAGACGGATCGAGGCGGACGGCCTCCTCGAAGGCGCGAAGGGCCCCGGCGTGGTCCTCCTTCCCCCGAAGGTGCCGGCCCTTCAGGTAGCTGCGGTAGGCCTCGAGGTTCGCGGGCTGCGGCCGGGCGGGAATCGCGTGCTCCCCCGGCGCGAGACGGGCCCTGACGGCGTCGACGACGCCCGCGGCGATCTCGTCCTGGACCGCGAAGACGTCCTCGGCCTTCCGGTCGAAGCGCTCCGACCAGAGCTGAAAGCCGCTCGCGACGTCGGTCAATTGGGCGGTGACGCGCAGCCGGTCGCCCGCCGTCCGCACGCTGCCCTCGAGGACCTGCCCGACGGAGAGCAGCTTGCCGATCGCCGGCAGGTCCGCCCCCTGGCGCCGGGCCTGAAACGTCGAGGTCCGCGACGCGACGCGGATGCCGCCGACGCGCACGAGCGCGTTCATGATCTCCTCGGCCATCCCCTCGCAGAGGTATTCCTGGTCCTTCGCGGCGCTCATGTCGGCAAAGGGAAGGACCGCGATCGCGACGGCGGCTTCCCGCGCGGCCGATCGTCTTCTCGCCGCGGCGATCTCCAGCCCCGCCTTGCGCCAGCCGTCGATCATGCGCTCCACGTACTCGGGCTCCCACCACTTCTCGATATCGCTTGCGTACCGTGGCGGCGACGTCCGGCCGCACTTGAGCAGATCCCGCAGGGCTTTAGCGGCCGCATCACGTTCCCCGAGCTGCCCGTAGGCGGCGGCCATCGCCACGTGCGTACCCCAGTGGCCCGGCAGATTGACCTTGAGCGCGAAACCGAGTGCGCCGCGGTCGTCGCCCTGGCGGTACGCGTCGTAGAAGTCGGCATACCAGTACCATCCGGGATGGTTGGGATTGAGCTGCTTGGCTCGCCCTGCCAGCGCGAGGCCGCGCTCCGAGTCGCCCGCATAGGTCAGCAACTCACCGAGAAAAGCGATGGAGTTGCCGTCCATGGGGTTCAAGTGCGACGGCCCGCTCCGCCGCATTCCGGAAACCCTGGAATTCCCTTTGAAAGAAGAGCGCCTGGGCCAGGCTGAAATGGGCCAGATGATTGGATGGCGCCGCCTCCACGGCCCGCCGCGCGGCGGCTGACCCGCTCGCCAGGGAATCGGCCTGAAGGTTGAATCCTTGCGCGTACTCCTGGACGCACAGCAACGCCAGCATCGCCCAGGCATCGGCATAGGCCGGCGCCTTCCGCACCGCCAATTCCAGGCCGGACCGCGCCGCGGCGAGCTCCTCGGCGGTGACCCGCTCGAAGTAGCCGAAGCTGCGCAGCACCGCCTCGTAGGGGCTCAACTGCTCGGGAGTGCGGCTGCGCACAGCCTCGCTCATGCTCCGGGGCAGAACCCCGTTCATGTCGGCAACCGTCGAAACAATCCGCGGAACCAGGTCGTCCTGCAGCTCGAAGACCGCCTCCGGGCTGAAGGTGCGCTCATAGCTCTCGGCCCAGAGGTGAGCACCGGAGACAGCGTCCACGAGCTGCACCGCAAGGCGCAGCTTGGTCCCTGCCTGGCGCAGGTTGCCCTCCATCACGTAGCGAGCGCCCAGCTCCTTGCCGGCGGAGCGCACGTCGACCGCCTCGTTCGCATAGCGCGAAGTCGAACTGCGCGCGATCACCCTCAGGTAGGAGAAACGCGACAGTCCGGTCACGATGTCCTCGGTGATTCCCTCGGCCAGCGCCGTGAGCTCAGCATTGCCGCCGCTGTACTTGAACGGCAGCACGGCGACCCAGAAGCCCTCGTCGGCGCGCGCGGCGCCCGAGTCCGTCGTGGAAGGCCGAGCGAGGTCGGGCGCCGCGGCGGAGGTTCCCTTCTCCGGGGGAATCTCCAGCCCCGCCTTGCGCAGCCCGTCCAGCAGATGCTCCGTGAGTTCCGCGTCATGCCACTTGCCGACTTCCTCTCGCGCCATCGCGCCGAAGTTCGGCAGCAGCGCGTGCAGCTCGCGCAGCGCCGCGCGCGCGCGCTGCAGTTCGCCGAGCTGCCCATAGACAGCAGCCAGCAACGCGTGCGGCCAATGGTAGCCGGGCATGTTGACCTTCAGGGCGCTTGCCAGCGCGCCGCGATAGTCACGCCGGCGGTAGGCATCGGTCAGGGCGACATAGTGATACCAGCCCGGATGATGTGGGTTGAGCTGCATCGCTCGTTCCACGACGCCCAGGCCGTATTCCCAGTCACCGGCATAAGCGATCATTGTTCCGAGAATTGCCGCGGTGGAGGAATCCATGCGATTCAGGGCGAGGGCGCGCTCCGCTGCCGGGCGGAAGGCCGGGAAATCTTTCTGGAAGAACAAGGCGGTCGCCAGGGCGCAGTGGGCGAAGTGGCTGGTCGGCGCCGACGCGACCGCTCGTTGCGCGGCAGCACGGGCGCGGCCCAGTGGATCGGGCTTGAGGTTGTAGCCGAACGCGTACTCGTGCCAGTAAATCAACGACAGTGCGGCAAGGCAGTCGCTGTGGCCGGGGGCCCGAGCAACCGCCGCTTCGAGGATCTCGCGGACTTCCCCGTGTTCCTCGCGGGTGACGCGCTCCCAGTAGCCGAAGGCGCGCAGCACGGCCTCATGCGCGGAGTATTCACCAGCGCTTCTGCCGCGCAGCGACTCGCTCATGCTGTGCACCAGCGCGCCGTACTGATCCGCGACCGTCGAGACGATCCGGGGAACCAGATCGTCCTGAAGCTCGAAGACCGCTTCCGGGGCGAAAGGGCGCTCGTAGTTCTCGGCCCAGAGATGGGCACCGGAAATCGCATCGACGAGCTGTACCGCGAGACGCAGCTTGGCTCCCGCCTGCCGCAGGCTGCCCTCCATCACGTAGCGCGCGCCGAGCTCCTGGCCGGCGGATCGCACGTCGACCGCCTCGTTCGCAAGCGCGAGTCGAGCTGCGCGCGATCACCCTCAGGTAGGAGAAGCGCGACAGCCCGGTCACGATCTCCTCGGTCAGCCCTTCGGCCAGGGTCGTGAGCGACGCGTCGGCGCCACCGTACTTGAACGGCAGGACCGCGACCCAGAAACCCTCGTCGGCGCGGGCGGCGCCCGAGTCGGTCGCGGAAGAACGAGCGAGCGCACCCGCGGGCCCTGGGGCTCCCCCCGCCGGGGCGATCTCCAGGCCCGCCTTGCGGAGCCCATCCATCAGCTGCTCCACCAGATCCGGATCGATCCATCTCCCGTGCAACTCGCGGGCGACCTCGGCGTAGTTCGGTTTCAGTGCGAGCATTTCCCGGAGTGCGTTGCGCGCCTCCTCCATCTGGCCAAGTTGCGCGTAGCAGATGGCCAACACCGCATGCGTGTAGTAGTTCTGTGGGGCGTTGAGGTGGAGAGCCACGTCCAGCGCTTTGCGATAGTCCTTCTTGCGGTAGGCATCGTGCCATGCGGTGTAGCGGTACCATCCCGGATGGTTGGGATTCAGTTGCGAACCTTTATCCGATAGAGCACAGCCGCGCTCCCAATCCCCGGCGTAGGCAATGAGCAAACCCATGAACGCGGCAGTGGCTCCATCCATTGGGTTGAGCGAAACGGCCCGTTCCGCGGCAACTCGGAAGGCCGGAATCTCGCGCTTGAAGAAGAGAGCCTGGGCCAGCGCGTAGTAGGGCAGGGAATGCAACGGCGCCGCTTCGACCGCCGTCCGTGCGGCTCGCAATGACCGGTCGAGAGAATCCGGCGCAGCATTGTCCCAGTGCCCGTACTCGTTTGCGTACATCAACGACAACATGGCCCAACACTCGGCGTTTCCGGGGGATTGTTGAACGGCCCGTTCCAGGCAGGTCCGCACTTCGGCGAGGTCTTCCGGGGTGAACCGCTCGTTGTACCCGAAGCTGCGCAGCAGCGCTTCGTATGGGCTCATTTGATCCGCAGACTTCAGCCGCACGACTTCGCTCATGCTGCGCGGCAAGACACCGTGCATGTCGGCGACGGTCGAGACGATCCGCGGAACCAACTCGTCCTGAAGCTCGAAAACCGCCTCCGGGCTGAAGCTGCGCTCGTAGTTCTCGGCCCAGAGATGAGCGCCGGAGACTGCGTCCACCAGTTGCACCGCGAGGCGCAGCTTGGCCCCCGCCTGCCGCAAGCTGCCTTCCATGATGTACCGCGCGCCGAGCTCCTTGCCCGCGGACTGTGCGTCGGAGGCCGAGCCGCGAGAGATCACCTTCAAGTAGGAGAAGCGGGACAAGCCCGTCACGATCTCCTCGGTCAGTCCCTCGGCCAGGGTCTTGAGGGACGTGTCGGCGCCGCCGTACTTGAACGGCAGCACCGCGACCCAGAAGCCCTCGTCGGCGCGGGCCCGTCCCGATGCCGTGCCCGACGCCGCACGATCGGCCTTTGCCGGGACCGTCCCGACCTGCCTCGGCGAGTCGGACGATCCGTCGCCCGCGGGAATGGAGAGTCCCGCCTTGCGCAGCCCTTCCAGAATGGGCTCCATGAGGCCGCTCGCGAAGTGCCAGGTCCCGACGTTCGAGCGCGCGTGCGCCGCAAAGTCGGGGTCGAGCGCCAGCAGATCCCGGACCGCGGACTCGGCTTCGGCGCGCCGGCCGAGGTGACCGCAGGCCGACGCCATCACCAGGTAGGGCCAGAAGAGTCCGGGGACATCCACCCGGTTCGCGCGCTCGAGGGCCTGCTCGTACTCGCCCTTGTGGAAGTGCTCCCAGAGCGGAGCGAAGTGCATCCAGCCCGCGTGGTTGGCGTTGAGCTCCATCGCGCGGCGCACGATCGCGGCGCCTCGCTCGAACTCGCCGGTGTGCACGATCTGCAGCCCCAGGATCCCGACCGCGTCGGTGTTGAGCGGATTCAGGGCCATCGCGCGCTCGGCCGCGGGGCCGAAGGCCGCGAGGTCCTGGCGGAAGAAGTGCGTCTGCGCCAGCGCGACGAGCGCGAACTGGTTCGCCCGATCCAGCTCGACCGCGCGGCGGGCCGCGGCCAGGGCCCGATCCAGAGAGGTCGCGTCGCTCTCGAAGCCGAACGCGTATTCGTCGACGTAGACCTGCGCGAGGCAGGCCCACAGGTCCGACTGCCGGTCGTTTCGCTCCAGCCGCGCGCTCCAGCCGGCTCTTGAGCGCCGCGTGGGCCGAGGGTGTGATCTGCTCGCGGTAGGCGAAATACTGGAACTGCCACTCCACCGGCGTGAGATCGACGTCGTCCTTCTGCCGGGTTGCGGACCGCATCGAATGCACGAGCACCCCGTAGCTATCGGCGACCGTTGCGACGATGCGGGCGGCGACGTCGTCCTGCACCGCAAAAGTGCTCGATGTCTGGAGGTCCCGTCGATACGTCTCGGACCAGAGCTGCGCTCCCGTCTGGGCGTCGACGAGCTGTGCGCTCACGCGAATGGCGGAACCTCCTTCGCGGATGCTTCCCTCCAGCACGTAACGCGCGCCGAGTTTCGCGGCCAGGGCCCGCTCGTCTCCCTCCGCGCCCTTCAGGCGAGCCGCCGAGGCGCTCGCGACGACCGAGAGATACCGAAACCGCGAAAGGCCGGCTCACGATCTCCTCGGAGAGCCCGTCGGCCAGGGCCACGAGGTCGGCGTCGGCGCCGCCGTACTTGAAGGGCAGCACCGCGACCCAGAATCCCGTCGAGCCGATCGGCGGGGCGATCTTCCCGCGCGCTGCCCGTCGCCGCCGGCGAGAACTGCTCCGAGAGGTTGAACGCGATGTCTCTGGCCGACTGGAACCGATGCTCCCGGTCCTTCTCCAGGCAGTGCTTGACGATGCGGTCGAGAGCCGGAGAGATGTTTCGCCCCGACTCCGACAGCTCCGGCGGTTCGTCTCGCAGGATCGCCGCCATCGTCTCGGCGTTCGTCTCTCGCTTGAACGCCTTCTTGCCCGAGAGCAGCTCGTAGAGGATCGCCCCGAACGAGAAGATGTCCGAGCGGTGGTCGACCTGGAAGTCCCTTGACCTGCTCGGGCGACATGTAGCCCACCGTCCCCATCACCGTCCCGGGCTCCGTGTGGCCCGAGCCGGTCGGCGCGCTCGTCTCCTTGCCCGGAGCGACGGCCTCGACTCGCTTCGCCAGACCGAAGTCGAGGATCTTGAGGTGGCCGTCTCTGGTGACGAAGAGGTTCTCGGGCTTCAGATCCCGGTGGACGATCCCCTTCTCATGGGCGGCGGAGAGGCCCTTCGCGACCTGGAGCGCGTAGTCCACGGCCTGCTTCTGCGGAATCGGACCCGCGTCGAGCTTCCCGCGCAGCGTCTCGCCTTCCAGAAGCTCCATGACGGCGTAGGCGACGCCGTCCTGGTTCCCGAAGTCGAAGATCGAGAGGATGTTCGGATGCGACAGCGCCGCGACCGCCTTCGCCTCGCGCTCGAACCGCGCGAGCGTGTCCGGATCGGCAGCGACGGACTGCGGGAGGACCTTGATCGCGACGTCCCGATCGAGCTTCCTGTCACGCGCCCGGTACACCTCTCCCATCCCACCCGCGCCGAGGCGAGAAAGCATCTCGTAGGGACCCAGCCGGGTTCCCGCCGCAATCGCCATCTTCACGAAATGCCTGCCAGCATCCGCTCGGTCATCTCGACGTGCTTCGGCATGCCGACCTTCTCGTGAGCGCCTCCCGCTCGAAGCGGGCGAGGCGTTCCGTGTCCTTCGCCACGGCCTCCGGAAGCACCTTGATCGCGACATCCCGCCCGAGTCTCGTGTCGGAGGCGCGGTAGACCTCGCCCATCCCGCCGGCGCCGATGGCAGCGGTGATCCGATAGTGGCCGAGGGTGCGGCCGATCAGTTCTGTCTTTCTCGGAGCCGGCGTGCGAGAGGTCCGGCTTCGCGTCCGCCGCCGATTCTAGCCCTCCGGAGGCAGGCGCGGGCGGTCGCCGGCGTCCGCTCGCGGCGGTCTAGGGTTTTCCGCCGTCGAATCCGAGCTTCTTCATCAGCGCCGCAAAGCGCGGTTCCGAGCGGAGGGGATCGAAGATCCGGTCGCCCTTGAGGTAGATCATCCATTGCGAATCCACTTCGGAGGCGCGTTCGAGGTAATCGAGGTTCGGTAGGACTCTATCCCCGACGACCGCGAGCACGCGGCCTTATCCCGGTCCGGTCTGCCGGGTCAGCGAGCCCAGCTTGCACGACGTGTCGCCTGTCCCGTCGTAGATGAGGGTGAGGTCTTCGATGCCCGTATCGGTGACGACTCCGAGCAGTCGACTCGGGGACGTCCCCGAACACGTCACGTCCTTGACGACGAGGAGATTCCCGAGGACGTAGCCGCATCCCGCGATCCCCTCCCCGCGGAGCTCGACGGACTGCTTCGTCCGGGCGACATTGACCTTGACCGGATATTCGAGCCGCCGATCTCCGAGAATCTTGCACTTGTTCGTCGCCGGCTCTCCGAGCGTGTAGTCGCCCCCCGCGCCCGTCGTCCCCATGCGCTCCATCGAGTCGTCCAGGCTGCGCCGCTCACGCTCGAGGCGGGCCAGGACGTCCTTCGCGTTCTCCTGTGTGACCTTCTCCGTGCCGAGGGTCAGGGTCATCGGGTGGGTCATCAGGAACTTGACCAGGCCGATCCGCTCGTCCAGATCCACGGCCTGCAAGGCGATCTTCAGAATGGTTTTCGCCGTCGACTGCCGGGCGAGCTCCTGCTGCAGAGCGCCCGAAGTGTCGACCAGAGCCGCCGCCTCCGGCTCTCCCGCTGCGGCGGCCTTGCGATACCATTCTTCCGCTTCCTTCCGGTCCTTGGGCACTCCCATGCCCTTGGCGTACATGTCTCCCAGAAATTTCTGCGCCGCGGGGAGGCCCCGCTCGGCGGCCTTGCGATACCAGCGCGCCGCCTCGGCCAGATCCTTCTTCACACCGAGACCCTTCTCGTAGCTCACGCCGACGTTCAGCTCTGCAGGGGCGAAGCCCTGGTCGGCGGCCTTGCGGTACCAGTCGAACCCTTGCTTCGGGTCCTGCGGCACTCCCGCTCCCGCCATGTACATCTGGCCGAGCGCGGCCTGCGCATCAACGTTCCCCTGCGCCGCCAGCTCGCGAAACACCTTCAGCGCGGCGGCGTAGTCGCCCCGGTGGTAGGCATCGCGGGCTTCCTCGAAACGATCGGAGGCCGGAGTCTCGGGCGGTCGCGCGCCCGCGGAACCCGCCGGCGTCGCCGGCTCGCTCCGGATCTTCCGGGCTCGCGCCTCCATCTGGTCCGCCTCTTCCGGCCGGCGCGTCTCTCTCAAGAGGCGGGCGTAGCTCGTCAGGATGGCGGCCAGGTTTTCCTTGTCGGGGCCATCCGCCTTCTCGGCGATCGCCAGAGAGCGCTTGTAGAGAGGCTCGGCTTCCGCAAGCTTGCCTTGAGCCTGGTAAAGCGCGGCCAGGGAGGAGAGCATCTGGCTCACCTGGGAGTCCTTCGGTCCCGCGTACTTCTCCGAGATCTCGAGTGCGCGCTTGTAGAGAGGCTCGGCCTCCGCGTACTTGCCTTGAGAATGGTAGATCGAGGCCACGGCATGGAGGCTCGCGGCCACAGTTGGATCTTCGGCGCCAAAACTCGACTCCGCCAGCCGCAAGGCCTGCTGAAGCACCGGCAGGGCCTCCGCAAACTTCCCCTCTCTGTAGAGAGCGGAGCCTTCGCGGTACAGAGTGTCCCAGCGCTCTCGTTCTGCCACCGCGGCGCTCTTCCGACCTCGAGCGGGAGAAGCGGCCGCTCCCCGCATCTGATCTCCCCACTTGTAGTTCACCGTGGCCGAGCATGTGGAGTCCGAGGCCGTGAAACTCGCGTCGCCGCCGCTCCGGCCTCGCGTCGCCGGGAAGAGAATGACCTTTAGTGTTCCGTCGTTTTTGCTGTTGTATTCCGTGTCCCCCCGCTCTCCCGAGGAGGTCGAGGTCGTCTTGAGCTTCGCGTCTGGTTTGAAGCCCACGCCGCGGATTTCGAATATTTGACCATTGAGCGACATGGGCTGGACGGACAATCGGCAGCCGCCGGCCCCTTCCGCCTGAATCGGGAAAGGTGTTATCTCAACGGAGGCCTTCGCGCTTCCGTCTTCGGAAGTGAGGGCGAAGACCGCGAACTCTCCAGCGAACATCCTGCCCAGCGACAGTTTGACTTCTTCCCCGTCCGGGCCAAGAACACGACCGGACTCGTCGATTCGAATCCCCTTGGCAATTTCTACGCTTTTGCCATCCATCCTCTGGCCGACCAGGGTGAAGCGCTTGTCCGCAGGGAAGCCGCCTGCCTTGAGTATGTAGGTGACCATTTCCAAACCCGTCGAGGCGTCCCGCGACTTTTCCTCGTACGTCAGCCGCATGCCCGGCGAGGACGCGGCCGATTTCGACTGGGCGGGGTCTCCCTCCGCCGGCAGGGGCGCGGCACCTTCCGGCCCGCCGAGGTACGCGATCGCGCTCCAGAGGATGGGAATGAGATTCCTTATGGTCGCCTCCGAATCCCTTTCCGGCGGCACCGGTCCTCGTCGAGGAGCGTTCGCTCACCCCGGTGTTCCGGGAGTCGACCAGTCTCCCCGAGCGACGTCGATCGCGAGGCTGGGCCGAGACTCATCGCCGCCTCGAGTGTTTTCGCGACGATATCACCGGCATTCCGCAGCAAGGACTTGTGCCGAACGCGCCCGCGAGTCTCGGGAGACCCGTCAGCGCAGCCCCTCGACGAGATAGAGCTCGCCGACGGTGTCGGTCACGCCGTAGACGTAGAAGCGGCCATCCGGCGTCACGCGCACGCGGACTCTCCCCGCCGTATCGTCGACCGGAATCTCCTTCCAGAGACGCTTCTGGCCCGTCTCGAGGTCCAGGAGAAAAACCTTGAGCGGCCGATCCCGGTCCGCGTAGACGTAGGCGCCCCGCGAATCCGCGGTCCACTGGATGAATCGGTCGCCCGGGGCGAACCCCGGCACGGCGCGCACCTCGCCGACGCCGTCGATCGGATACAGGGAAGGCCGGCCCCCCAGGAACCCGACGACGGATCTCCCGTCGGGCGAAACCGGGCTCACGAGCATCTGGGTCTCCAAACCCGCCGGGCCGATGGCCCTCGGCTTGCCTGCCGAAATCTCCTGCACATAGAGCCCGCTCTTTCCATTCGGCCTGTCGGCGGAAAAGACGATCCGCTTCCCGTCCGGTGTGAAAGCGCCCCAACCCGGTTCGAGCCCCTCCGTCGGGAGATCCCTGGGCTCGCCGGGTCCCGTGGGAAGGAGCGCGAGCCGCTCCGGCTTCCCCGGACCGGCGGCCTGCGCCGCGAGCACCCACCGCTTGTCCGGCGAGAGCGCGATGCCACGGCCCTCGCCCACTCGGAGCGCCGGACTGCCGTCCGTGCCCCGGAGATAGATCGTTGGCCTGCCGCCGGTCCCCTCGCCCCGCTCGTTCAAGAGGAGTGTGGCGCCGTCCGCGGAGAGGTCGGCGGGCATGGGTCGGTCCAGCCAGGAGAGATCGCCCTCATTCGATTGCCCGGGCCCGAGACCCCGAACGCTCTGCTTCGCCGTGTGATGCGCCAGCAGCACGCGGCCGTCGCTCGAAATGTCGTCGAGCTCGAGGATCCCCGGCACGCGGATCACCAGGCGGAGCTGCCCGGACATGTCCACGGCCCACAGGGCCGGCTTCTCTCCCGCCCGGCCCGCCGTGAACCAGATCTCGCGGCCGTTCGCGGACCAGCACGGCACGCCGGAATGGTCCGTCCAGCCGGCCGACAGACTCTTTCTCGACTTGCCGAGCCGGTCGATCACGCTCACCGACGTGGAGCCGCCGGACCCGTCCCAAAAGGAGATCGTGCCGCCGTCACGCGAGAAGCGAGGGCAATCAAGATCTCCGGAGGCGAGCTCTTTGCCGGCAGGAAATTCGAGACGCGTCGCGCCGTTGGTGTCGCGAATGACGACGAGGTCTTTTCCTTCCGGAGACCAATCGGCGTCGGCATAACCGACTCCGTCCAAGACCTGCCGCGGGGCTCCTCCCGTCATGGAAACCGTGGCGAGAACACCATGCAAACCGTCGGCATCCCCTCGCTGAAGGATCGCGAGCTCTCCCGATCGGGAGATCGACAGGATGTCACCGGAGAACTCGAACGGCTTGGACTCGGGGCTCTGGGCCCGAGTCATGTAGAGGATCGGGGGTTTCCCTCGTGGAGTGTTGACGCCATAGACGATCGTCTGGCCGTCCGGGGCAAAGCGCGCATTGGCGAGGTTGAGGCCGCGAAAAGTGAGGCGCGTGAACGACGGGGGCACCGGAGCCTTCTGGCCGAGGCCGCGCGCGAGGAGCCCGCCCGCGACGAGCGCCGCGGCGGCGAGGCCAGCGGCAACTGCCAGGGGCATCGCGCGCCGCCGTGATTTCTCGGGCGCGGGCAGAATCGCCTCGGCGCCGCTCGTAACCTCTGAGAGGTGGTCGCGCATGCTCGCGAGATCCCGCGCCAGATCCCGAGTCGACGCGTACCGCTCCTCCCGGTCCTTCGAAAGACAACGCTCCAGGATCCACCGCACCGGCAGCGGCAGATCCGGCCGAAGCTTCGCAAGCGGCTCCGGCTCCTCGCGGATGATCGCCGACATCGTCTCCGCGGCCGTCTTCTTCTGGAACGCCTTCTGGCCCGTCGTCATCTCGTAGGCGATCGACCCGAGTGAGAACTGGTCCGACCGGAAATCGATGGGCTCCCCCGAGGCCTGCTCCGGCGACATGTAGCCGACGGTCCCCATCACCGTCCCGGGATGCGTCTCCGGCTGCGCCAGCGTCGGCATCACCGAGACTTCGCCGGACTCCGGCTCCACGAGCTTGGCGAGTCCGAAGTCCAGGATCTTCACGAACCCGTCCTTCGACACCATCACGTTCTCGGGCTTCAGGTCTCGGTGCACGATCCCCGCCGCGTGCGCCCTGGAGAGTCCCTCCGCGACCTGCGCCGCCACGTTCAACACCCGGCGCACCGCCATCGGCCCCGGCACGGTGAGCTCCCGCAACGTCGTGCCCTCCACGAGCTCCATCGCGATGAACGCGATCTCCCCCTCGCGACCGATTTCGTGGATCGTCACGATGTTGGGATGGTTCAACGCCGAAGCCGCGCGCGCCTCCTGCTCGAAGCGCGACAGCCGGTTGGGATCCAGGGCGAGCGCCTCCGGCAGCACCTTGACCGCGACCTCGCGCCCGAGCCGAGAGTCCCTCGCCCGGTAGACCTCCCCCATCCCGCCGGCGCCCAAAGGCGACAGGATCTCGTAGGGGCCGAGCCGGGTGCCCGGCGAAAGGGTCATGACTTCCTGGGGCGAATTCTATCGCCCGACCGACCGTCGCCGGGGCGAAGGCGGGGATCTGACGCGCCCCATCGCGCGCCGGCGAATCGTGCCCTCTAGTCGGTGGAGATGACCGCCTTCCCCGTCGAGAGGTCGTACATGCCGCCGGCGAGGCCGAGCTGGCCGGAGTCGATCATCTCCTTCAGAGCCGGGCTCTTCTCGCGAATTCGCTTCATGCCGAGGCGCACATTCTGCTCCGCGACGCGCGCGACGTAGGCCTTGTCCTTCGATGTTCCGCGCGGCGGGCCGGCGGCATCGACGGCGGGCCGGATCTTCGTGAGCAGCGCGGTCAGGTTGCCGAGCCGGACGTCGTCGATGGCGCCCTTGACGGCGCCGCAGTCCGAGTGTCCGAGCACGAGGATGAGCTTCACCCCGATGACTTTCGCGGCGTACTCGAGGCTGCCCAGGAAGTCATCGTCCACGACGTTGCCGGCGACGCGCAGACTGAAGACGTCGCCGATCCCCCGGTCGAAGATCGGCTCGACCGGCACTCGGGAATCCATGCAGCTCACAATCACGGCGAACGGATACTGGCCCGACGCCGTCGCGGCGACCTGCGCCTTGAGGTCCGTCTTCCCGCCGCGGCCGGCGACGAAGCGCGCGTTCCCCTCCTGGAGCAGCGACAGCGCCTTCGAAGGCGACAGCGCCGCCTGCGTCTCCTTCGTCTGGACCTGCGCGGAGGCGACGACGGCGATTCCCAGGAGCAGGACGGCTCCGAGCCCGATCTTCCGGTTCATGGTTTCTCCTTCAAAGATGTCGTGGACGCACTCGCATCGCACTTTCCGGGTCGGTTCGGGAGAGAAGGAAACGCGATCTCGCGGGAGCATACACCGCGAGCTCAACCCATGAATGACCTCGCGGCCAGGCGCGCTTCTTGATCGGACCAGCGGATCAGGCCCGGTATTCCTCGTCGCCGACTTTCTCCATCCAGTCGACGGTCTTGCCGTCGACGTGTTCCAGAATGGCGATGTGCGTCATGGCCGTCGACGGCGTGGCGCCGTGCCAGTGCTTCTCGCCCGGCCGGCACCAGACCACATCGCCCGGCCGAATCTCCTCTTTCGGGCCGCCCTCGCTCTGCACCCATCCGCATCCTTCCGTGACGATCAGGGTCTGCCCGAGCGGATGCGTGTGCCACGCCGTGCGGGCGCCCGGCTCGAACGTGACTCGGACGCCGAGCACGCGCGCCGGATGGGGCGCCTGGAACAGGGGGTCGACGCGAACGGCGCCGGTGAAATACGCGTCCGGCCCTTTCCCGGAAGGCTGTGAGCCGATTCTCTTGAGTTCCATCTCTCCGTTCCTCGCCGTCATCCCGATTCCTGGAACCGTTCGAACCGATAGGCCAGCTCCGGACCTCCCCTTCCTTCGTAGGCGAGGCGCGCGACGAGCAGCGCGAAGGGCTCGGCGTATCGGGCGACGCGGAGAGGACCGGCATCGACCGGATCGAAGCCCACGTCTCGGATCAACTCGGCGGCTCGAGCTTTGGCCCTCCGCTCGTCGCCGCAATACACGAGACTCGGCCGGCGAGCCCGGCGGCGCGCCTCGTACACCCCGAACAGCACTTCGCTCGGCACGGTTTGGAAAGCGGCGACGACGTCCGCCCCGGGAATCTTCTTCGCGAGCGTCTCCGCGCCGGAGGAGCCGTGGGCGACGACGAGTTCGGTGTCGTCGGCATTCATCGGGAGCGAGCAGCTCACGATCACCTTGCCGGACAAGTCGCCCGCCTGTTTCCGCACGTCGTCGATTCGCGACCAGTGCACGGCGAGGAGGAGCGCGTCCGCGTCCCGCGCGGCCTCCCGCGGCGTGCCCGCCCGAGCGTTCCCGCCGGCGCCCCGCGCGAGCTTCTTCAGTTTCTTCTCGTCGCGCGCGTAGCTGAAGACGACCTCGTGCCCGGCACGCGCGAAGATCGTTCCGAGCTTGCCGCCCATGAGTCCGGAACCCAGGATGCCCACTCGCATGCAGCCTGTCCCGCCTTTCTAACGCCACCTCTCGAACGGACCGTGCCTCGAGAGAAAGACTATCGCCGGTCCGCCGTCGATCTCCCTCAGGCGTTAGGGGCACTGGAACCCGCGACCTCCGAGCTCCATCCTGCGGCTTGCGGGACTCCTTTACGGATTGGCGACGAGCCGGGCTCCGATCCCTTCCGCGTCGGAATCGCTCACGACGGCAATGTCCCTCCGGACTGCTCCGCCACCATGTAGGCGGCGTACCAGTCGGACCAGTTCGCGTCTCGCTGTCCGGTGCGCTTCTCGTGCTCGCCGTGGGCTTTCTCGGCACGCCGCATCGCGCTCGCGAGATCGCCGGCGGAGCCGAACGACGTCGCGGCGGCGTCGATGCGCCCGGGAAGGCGCGTCGTGATTTCCTGGAACAGCCATTGGTTGCCGTCCGGATCTCGGAACGAGGCGAACGAGCGATAGGTGCCGCGCCCAGGATCCACACCGTTGGCCTTGCCGCTTGCTCCGATGTGGAAGACCTCGTCCGCCGCGACGCCGGCGGCGGCCAACTTGCCCAGGGCGGCCTGGATGTCCGAGACGATGAGCCAGAGCCCCTGCGCGGACCCCGGCGCCGCCGTCGTCCGACCCGTGCCCCATTGGACCGAGCATCCCGAGCCCGGCGGAGTGAACTGGACGACGCCCGATCCGGGCGGCGTGGCGTCCTGCCTCCACCCGAGACTCGCATAGAACTTCGTGGCGCGCTCCACGTCCGAGACGGGGATGACGACGACTTCGAGCTTCATGTCTAACTTCCCGACGCGCGCGTCGGTGGTCGCTTCGTTGCTGGGGATTGCGGTAGTGCTCATGGCTGCCTCCTTCGTTGTGTCAGGACCGCATGCAATTTCGAGACCGTGTCGCCCGGGCCGAACAGATCAGACGAGGACGAGACGACCGCCGCCGGTCGTCAGGATCACCAGATTGGCCATCAGGAGCAGCAGATCGTAGTGCCACCCGTAAGTCTTGTCGCCCCAAAAACCGGTGTGCCAGACGAACACCTTCTTCTGGATGGCGCCCGACATGATTCCGATGAGGCCGAGCGCCGCCACCTGCGTGAAAACGCCGAGCGCGACGCCGAGCGCCGCGGCCATCTCGGCCAACCCCAGCATCCGGGTGATTCGGGGGCTCAAGCCGATGCTCGCCGCCCGGTGGATCGGATCCCCAGCATGCTGCCGCCCGCTCTCGAAGAAGACCACGGCCACCACGAGACGCAGGCACAGCAGGGCCGCGTCGTTCAATGGGAGAAATTGGGGCAGCACGACTCTCATCGAGCCCACCTCGCGAGAATGTCCTGCGGCGGAATGCGTTCCGCGGGACGGCTCACCTTGCCATCACCAGGAGCGGCTTCCCTTTTTCGACGATATACGTGGCCAACTCCGCCGCCTTGCCGCGGCCGACGTTCTTGATCGCGTGGATCGTCCCGGCCGGGATGAACAGGACCTCGCCCGCCTTGATCGTCACGGGCGCCTTGCCGTCCAGCTGATACTCGATCCAACCTTCGATGGCATAGACGATCTCGTCGCCGGGATGGCTGTGCCTGGGAGCGACCACGCCGGGGGCGAAATCGATGCGCACCTGGATGACCTCGCGCCCGGGAACGCTGAGATCGTGTTGCTGGAGATCGGTGCGGATGAGTCCCGGCTCCTGTGCGCGCGCCACGTGTAGCGCCAGAACGCTTCCGACTACTAGCACCGCTGTCGCCACGATTCGAGGCTTTTTCATGTCGTCTCCTCTCTGTCTCAGCCGAACGTAAAGGCGAGCACTTGCACGCCCGACTCGAAAAACTCGATCTGGAACTCGCGATCCTCGACGGCCTTCGGTTGCCGGATGAGCTGATACAGGCGCTGATCCGACACAGTGCCGTTTCCCTGCGCGTCCACGTCGGCCCCATGCGCCGGGCCCGGCGGATGTCCGTCGATGAGGACCCGAAACCCCGCCGACTTTCCCCGCGCCACTGGCCCCATGACGAGATGAAGATCGCGGGCGTGAAAGACGCAGGTGATCCGCCCGTTGGGCTCGTTGAGCACGGCGGCCTGGGGTCCCAGCGTCCAGTTGCCGGAGAGCGCCCACTGGTTGAGCCTCAGTCGGGACGGGTTGGAGTAGACGCGGGCCTCGTCCCGAGCCGCGCCACCGGGAGAGGCAAGGTTCTCGGTGCGCTCGTAGCCGACGTAGTTCTCGCCGGACCTGAGATTGCTCCAGTCGGCCGCCACCTCCGGACCGTGGGCTTCGACCTTCACGAGCTCGCGGCGAACGTCGGTCGCGCCGGATTCGATCAGCAGTTGCTGGATGACCTTCTCCGTTCGCTCGTACTCACCCTCGCCGAACTGGTGATATCGAATGTGCCCTTTCGCGTCGACGAGGTAGAGGGCCGGCCAGTATTCGTTGTGGAAGGCGCGCCACACCGCGTGGTCGCTGTCGACCGCGACCGGATAGACGATCCCCATGTCCTTCACGGCGCGCCGGACGTTCTCGAGGTCCTTCTCGAGCTCGAACTCGGGCGAGTGCACCCCGATGACCACCAGCCCCTGGTCCCTGTATTTCGCCGCCCAGGCGCGGAGGTAGGGGAGCGTGCGCAGCCAGTTGATGCAGGTGTAGGTCCAGATGTCGACGAGGACGACCTTGCCGCGCAGGCCCGCGGGGGTCAGCGGCGGCGAGTTGAGCCACGCCGTCGCGCCGGCGAGCGATGGAAACTCGCCTTCGATCGGTAATCGAGCTTCCGCGGGCGTCGCAGGCTGCGTCATGCCGACCTCCTCCTCGAGACGGACGCTCGAAGTCCCGAACCCGGCCACGAGTGCCACTGCGACCAGCCATCGGCGTGATCTCATGCACGTCTTCCCGAAGTCCTGGGCGGGCCGGTTCCGGCGAGCGGCGAGCACGCCTTGTGCGCGCCGCCCGCACGCTCCGACTAGCGCAGGGATTTGAACGCCGCGCGCAGCTCGGCCACGAAGAAGCCCGGCTGTTCCCAGGCGGCGAAGTGGCAGCCCTTGGGGAGCCGGTTGTAGTGGATCAGCTTGGGATAGGCCTTCTCCGCCCAGCTCCGCGGGCATTGATAGAGCTCGTCGGGGTAGGCGCTGACGGCGACCGGGATCTTGACGCCCTTGGGCGCGAAGAAGGCCCGCTTGTTTTCCCAGTACAGGCGCGCCGAAGACACCCCCGTATCGGTCAGCCAGTAGAGGGTGACGTTGTCGAGGATGTCGTCGCGCGTCAGGCCCTCGGTCTGACCGTCGAAGACGCGGGCAATGAGGTCGTAGCTCTTCGCGTCGTGATCGATCATCCAGGCGGCGAGGCCGACCGGAGAATCCGCGATCCCGTACAGCGTCTGCGGGCGCTTGCCCATTTCCTGGGCGTAGGCCAGGCCGGTCGTGTAGAAGAAGACGAGCCGGTCGTAGGCCTGCTTTTCCTCGGCCGAGAGGCCTGCCGGCGCCGGGGCACCGGCGAAAGCCGCCTTGTCAATGTCCGCCGGAACCGCGCCCGGCATGTTGGTATGGATGCCGATCAGTTCCGGCGCCGCGTCCGCGCCCATCAAGTCGGTGATCAGGGCGCCCCAGTCGCCGCCCTGGGCCACGAACTTCGTGTAGCCGAGGCGCTTCATCAGCACGACCCAGGCCTTGGCGATGCGCTCGGGACCCCAGCCGGGGGCCGACGGCTTGGCCGAGAACCCGTAGCCGGGCATCGACGGAATCACGACGTCGAAAGCATCCGATGTACTCCCGCCATGCGCCGTCGGGTTGGTCAGCGGATCGATGATCTTGAGCTGCTCAATGATCGAGCCGGGCCACCCATGCGTGATGATGACCGGCAACGCATTCTTTTCTTTCGAACGGACATGAATGAAGTGAATGTCGAGGCCATCGATCGTCGTCACGAATTGCGGATAGGAGTTGAGCCTCGCTTCGACCTTGCGCCAGTCGTGATCCTTCTCCCAGTAGCGCGCGAGTTCCTGCATCGTCTTGAGCTGCACGCCCTGCGTCGCATCGGTGACGGTCTCCCGCTCGGGCCACTTGGTCGCCGCGACGCGGCGTTTCAGGTCGGCGAGCGCCTCGTCGGAAACGTGGGCCTTGAAGGGGCGGATGGCGTCGGCGCCTCCCGCTGTCTTGGCTTGCGCGGCGGTCGTCCCGCCGATCGCGGCCTCGGGCCTGAGCGACGTTGCGGGTTGAGTCATGGCCAGGGTTCCTCCCATGAGAAGCGTGGCTGGCATCCAAATCCGTTTCAAGGAATACCTCCCATCTCTACAGGTGACATCGCCGCGTTTTGGCAGGAAAGCGCAGGGTTCGCGAACCGTGGGAAGGACCAGGGAGACCAGGGATGCGAGCACGAGAACTCTTCTCCGCCGGCCCGAGCCTATACCTCAATGTGCGGGTGCCGATGTAAAGCCTTCTCGATCGAATGCGCCCGCCTCGCGGCCCGCCCGAAGGAACG
The DNA here is from genome assembly GCA_963707935.1 of uncultured Acidobacteriota bacterium. Lineage (GTDB taxonomy): Bacteria > Acidobacteriota > Thermoanaerobaculia > UBA5066 > Gp7-AA6 > DATBFU01. Next base: position 1,598,643 of record CAVPRN010000005.1, read on the forward strand.
CTCTCAGCGGAGCATCATCCACAGGTACGCGTACTGCAGCGCCGTGACCTGCGCCGTCTGCTTGTTGACCGCGCCGCTCCCGTGGCCCCCCTCGGTGTTTTCGAAGTAATAGACCGGGTGCCCCTGCTCCTCGAGCTTCGCGACCATCTTGCGGGCGTGCGCCGGGTGGACGCGGTCGTCGCGGGTGTTCGTCCAGAAGAAAGGCGTCGGGTACTTCGCGTCCCGCTTCAGGAGATGGTACGGCGACCAGGTCTGGATGTAGGCCCAGTCTTCGGGCTTGTCGGGATCGCCGTACTCCGCCATCCAGCTCGCGCCGGCGAGGAGGTGGCTGAAGCGCCGCATGTCGGCGAGCGGCACCTGTGCGACGACGGCATGGAAGAGGTCGGGATAGAGCGCCATCGTTCCGCCCACGAGCAGGCCGCCCTGAGACCCTCCCATGATCCCGAGGCGCCGGGCCGAAGTGATCTTGCGCGCCGCGAGGTCTTGCGCGACGGCGGCGAAGTCCTCGAAGTTGTGGATGTGCTGCTCCTTCACCGCGCCTCTGTGCCAGGCAGGACCGAACTCTCCGCCGCCGCGGATGTTCGCGAGGACGTACACGCCTCCGCGCGCAAGCCACGCGGAACCGAGGACCCCGCTGTAGCTCGGGACCTCCGAGACTTCGAATCCGCCGTACGCGTAGAGGAGGGTCGGGGCGGTCCCGTCCGACTTCGCTCCCTTCGGCCGCACGACGAAGTACGGGATCTTCGTGCCGTCCTTCGAGGTGGCCTCGAACTGCTCGGTGGTGATCCCCTTCGCGTCGAAGAACGCCGGCATCGTCTTGACCTGAGCAGGCGCCGCGCCGTTCTCGGAGAGCCAGAGCGACCGGGGCGTCGAGAAGTCCTCGTACGTGAAGAAGAAGGACTCCGAGGAGTCGTTCGAGGCCGTCAGCTCCGCCGTGCCCACGCCCGGAGTCGGGATCTCGGAGCGCGTCCAGCCGCCGCCTTCGTCCAGGGAGAGGGCGGCGAGGCGGCTGCGCACGTTGTCGAGCGTCTGAAGCAGCACGCGGCCGCGCGTCCGGTCCACTCCGGCGAGCGAGACGCGCGCGCTCGGCTCGAAGAGCACGTCGAACCGGCGCGCGCCGCGCAGGAGGTCGTCGACTCTTCCGGCGAGCAGCGAGCCTTCGCGGTAGGTCTTGCCGCCCACGTTCCAATCGCTTCGGAGCGAGAAGAGGAGGCGATCGCGGAAGAAGAGACGGGGATTCGCGTCCTCCGGCAGATCCAGCCTTCACCAGCCGGTCGCCGAGAAGGAGAAACGACTCCTCGCGGAAGAATGCGGGAGTCCGGGTGATCAGGTCGTACCGGCCGTCGCTCAGGATCTGGGTCGTCCCGCTGCAGCCGACCTCTTCCGCCCCGCACTCGAAGACGGTCCGGGCGGCGGACGACGGGGTCCCGCGCTTCCACAGCTTCACGATCCGAGGGTATCCGGACGACGTCAGCGAGCCGGGGCCGAAGTCCGTGCCGAGCCACAGGGTGTCGGCGTCGCGCCACGCGACGAACGACTTGGCCTCCGGCAGGCTGAAACCGCCGGAGACGAACTCCCTCGTCTTCGTGTCGAACTCGCGCCGGACCGACGCATCCGAGCCTCCCGGGGAGAGGTTCACCAGGCACCGCTCGTATTCGGGCGCGAGGCAGGTCGCTCCGTGGAAGACCCAGGGCTTTCCGTCGGCTTTGGCGAGCGCATCGACGTCGAGAACGGTCTCCCACTGCGGAGCGGCCCTCCGATAGGACGCGAGCGTCGTGCGGCGCCAGATGCCCCGCTCGTGCGCGTCGTCCCTCCAGAAGTTGTAGACCCTCTCGCCGAGGAGCTCGGGCGTCGGGATCTTCTCCTTCGAGTCCAGGATCTGGAGCGTCCGCGTGTAGACGGGCTTGTACTCCGGCCGGGCCTCCAGGACCGCGGTCGTCTTCGCGTTGTGCTCCCGGGCCCAGGCGAGCGCCCTCTCCCCCTGCACGTCTTCGAGCCACTGGAAGGGATCGTCGACGGCGGGAGCCTCGGCCGCGCCCAGGCCCGCCAGCCCGGCGACGGCGAGCGCCGCCGCCGTCAGCCGATTCGCGCACGCAAAGGGCTTCCTCATTCCTGCACCTCCGGAGCCGAGGATCATATTGCGCGAGCCGCTTCGTCGGAAGCTTCGCAGGCTCCGGACGATCGGAGAAGGATCTTGGAGCGGGAAACGCGGGTCGAACCCGCGACATCCACCCCGGCAAGGTGAGGTCGCGTTTCGGGGACGTTCTGAGACGCGAGCGGATGAACCACCTGTGCCCCGTCCGGAGCCCCGAAGCGTCCTCGAGCCTCTGTTCGCGGGGAATGTCCAGTCGCTCCACCAACGCGGAAACCCTGGCGCTCGACCCCGCTGCTCGCCGAGAGCGGGAAAGCATATGATAGCGATCTGGCGACGTAGTCGAAGCGCGACTAGTTTCCATTCTTCGAAGGAGGAGAGGTATGCGGAAGAACGTGCTCAAGGTTTCCCTGGCGGCGTGCGGCGCTCTCGTTCTCTTGACGTCCGTCGCAATGGCGGGCGACAACTGGATCGGTGTCTGGAAGCTCGACGCCGGCAACTCCAAGTTCAGCCCGGGCCCCCATCCGAAGGGTGAGATGCTGAAGTTTGTCGAGACGAAGGACGGAACCCAGCTCATTGCCGACACCATCAACGCCGACGGAACGACTTCTCACAGCACCTACACGTCTCACTTCGACGGCAGCGACGTCCCGTGGACCGGAAATGCGGACGCCGACACGGCATCGCCGAAGAAGATTGACGACAACAACTATGAGAACACCTGGAAGATGGGGGGCAAGGCGGCCATGCTGGCCAAGGTGACCGTGTCGGCCGACGGAAAGACCCTGACCGTCGTCCAGACCGGCACCAACGCGAAGGGCAAGGCCGTGAACAACAAGGCCGTCTTCACCAAGCAGTAGGCGACCGCCTCTCGGCTCGGATTGAAGTGAGCCCGCGCCAGGCGCGGGCTCATTCGCTTTGCCCTCCCGGATCCGGCGGGTCTCACAGCCTCCGCATCAGGCCGGGCGGACCTCATTTGGGCAGGCCCGGTGGGGCGTCGGCCCGGGGGCCGAAGTCAGGGTGCTCGACGGCACAGTGCGGTCTCGGGCAGAGCGGAGACGGCGCACTCTGCCCGAATCGCGGCGCGTTCAGAGCCTGTCTCGGCGGCTCTCTCCAGCGTTCTATCGCTGGGAGCGGGAAACGGGGGTCGAACCCGCGAGGACATCTCGGGACGCTTGCGGACAAACGAGTAGCAACCGGCATGAAGCGTCCCGAAGCATCCGCGAGCATCCTTCGAGCCTCGCTTGAACTCGTTCTTGAACTCCCGCTCCCCGTACACGCTCTCTGCTGCCGATCGCGTTCCCGCTCATTACAGAGCCGTGAGCGGAAGCGTCCTATACCGTTTCCCGGCAAACGCGAATAGCGCCTTGACCACCGCCGGCGAGATCACGGGGAGGCTCGCCGGCTTCAGTCGGCGGGTCCGCGCTCGGCACGATGTGGACGTCGATCGCCGCCGGCATTTCTCCGATGTCGGGTGGCCTGAACCCGTCGAAGTTTCGTTGGCTCCTTTCGCCATCAGCTGTATCAGACCGAAACCAATTCCTCCCTGAAACTGGCTCTCGACCGATCGCGGATTCACCGCGAGGCCGCAATGAAGCGCCACGGTCACGCGTCGACGAGGCCCGCTCGCGCAAATCGGCTCCAGGTGGCTCATTCGGCGCCACCCTCCGAGCCGCTGCGGCGGATCTGCTCCAGGCCCCGGCTGACCTGGTCCATCCACCCGGCCGGCCGGGTGTTTCCGTATTCGTCGTGCCATCTCCACCACTCGTACGGCCTGGTCTGGGGGTAGCCCTCCGGCGAGTCCTCCCACTCCTCCTGGCGTCCGAGCGCCGTGATGTCGAGGTAGCTCCAGGTGCTCCCCATGGCCTCGTCGCCTCGGTTGTTGACGAAGTACGTGCGGAACACTTCTTCGCCGTCGCGGATGAACGCGTTCGTGCCGTGCCACTCGTCCACCCCTAAGTCGGCGTCGAAGCAGTCCCGGATCGTGTACCACGGCATTGTCCAGCCCATCCGCGCCTTCAGACGCTCGATGTCTCTCTGAGGCGCGCGCGAGGCGAACGCGAGGGTGGTGTCGCGGGCGTTGAGGTGCGCGAGGTGGGCGACCTGGTCGGCCAGCATGGAGCAGCCGCGGCAGGCATGCTCCGGCCAGCCCAACACGCCGGGCTCGAAGAAGGCCCGGTACACGATCAGCTGCCGTCGGCCTTCGAAGAGGTCGAGCAGGCTCGCCCTGCCCGCTGGACCGTCGAACTCGTATTCCCTTTGCACCGCCATCCACGGCATACGCCGGCGCTCCGCGGCCATCGCATCCCGGGCGCGGGTCAGGGCCTTCTCCTTCACGAGAAGCTGCTGGCGCGCCGCCTCCCACTCCTGCGGCGACACGATCGGGGGTGTGCTCATCGCGAAATCCTCTTTCCGGTTCTCCATGGATCTCTCCTTCTTGCCCATGCCTCTCTCCTTCTTCTTGCCGTTCTTGCCGCGGAGACGACTTGCGATCACCGCCGCGGCGGCCCCCGTCGAAGTGGTGCCTGCGGCGATCAGGGCCAGCGTCGTCACACAAACAGGACACATCGTTCGCCTCCCGGGCCGGCCTCTTGGTTTTCCGGCCCTCACCCTCATGGCGTTCGAGACGGAGGTGTTTCGACAGAGATCCGGTGATACGTGGGGGGTTCGGGGGCGCCGTGCCCCCCCGCTCAGGATGCTCCGCCGCGCCGTTCGAGCAGGAATCGCCGGGTCGCCGGATCTTCCGTCAGGCCGATCGCGCGGTCGTACGTCTCCGCCGCGCCGGCGGCCTCGCCCGCCTGACGCATGAGGTGCGCGCGCACGGCCCAGTAGGGCTGATACGTGGCCACGGCGGCGCGGTCGATCGTGTCCAGCAGCGCCAACCCGGCCGCGGCGCCGCGCGCCTCGGCCACGGCGGCGGCCTGCGCCACCCGGGCCCCGAGCGTGGGAGCCAGGCGGACGAGGTGTTCGTAGAAGCCGACGATCGCGGCCCAGTCGGTGCGCCCGGTCTGAACGCGATCGACGTGGACCGACTGGATGGCGGCTTCGAGCTGGAACCTTCCGATCCGCCCCATTCGCGCCGCCGCGCCGAGCTCGGCTTCGGCCTCGCGGATGGCGGGCGCCGACCACGCCGAGGGGTCCTGCTCCGACAGCGGGACATACCGGCCGTCGGATGTCCGTCGCGCGGCGCGCCGCGCGCCGTCGAAGAGCATGAGGGCCAGGAGCCCCCGGATCTCCGGCTCCCCGGGCAGGCGCTCACGGGTCACGCGCGCGAGCCAGACCGCCTCGCCGGCCAGGCCCTGCGCGCCAGGCTCCATGCCGGCGGCCTCGTCACGGCCGAGGTCGTACGCGGCGTAGATGGCCTCGAGCACGGCGTCGAGACGCTGCGGCAGCTCACGCTCCTGCGGAACCTCGAAGGGGATGCCCGCCTCGCGGATCTTCCGCTTGGCCCGGACGAGCCGCTGCCCCATGGTCGCCGGCGGGACCAGGAACGCCTGCGCGATGCGCACGGCGTCGACGCCCAGCACGGTCTGGAGCATCAGCGGCGTGTGCAGGGCGGGATCGATCGCCGGGTGCGCGCAGACGAAGAGCAGCTCGGCGCGCCGGTCGGGAAACGCGCCGCCCGCGACCGCGGTCGCCGTGGACTCGTCCGCGAGATGCCGGAGCGTGCCCTCGTGCTCGTCGCGCACCCGCCGGCGCCGCGCCTGGTCGATCAGCCTATGCCGCGCCGCCGTGAGCAGCCACGACTCCGGCTGCCGCGGCACGCCGTCCCGAGGCCAGGAGGTCAGCGCGGCAACCAACGCATCGCCCAGCGCATCCTCGGCCCCCGCCACGTCGCGCGTCTCGGAGGAGAGATATGCGAGCAGGCGCCCGTACGACGCCCGCGCCACGGCCTCGACCGTCCCGCGCGCGCCCTCCACGAAATCAGGTTTCCATGAACGTGGCGTGGAAGTCGACGTCCACCGGCCGGACTTCGACGGAGCCGGAGGCCGCCGCGGGGCAGCGCGCCGCCCACTCGAGCGCGGCGTCGAGGGATCCGACGTCCAGGATGACGAAGCCGCCGAGCTGCTCCTTGGCCTCGGCAAACGGGCCGTCCTGAACGTGACGCCGGCCTTCCCTCAGTCGGACCGTCGTGGCCGTGGCGACGTCCTTGAGCGGCGCGCCGTCGACGTAGGCACCGGCCGCGACGAGGGCCTTGTGGTACGCCCGCCACGCCGCGATGTACGGGTCGGGCCCGGGGTTCTTCCGCGATTGCAGGTTCCCCGGAGTCTCAAAGATCAGCAGGATGTACTTCATCGTGACCTCCTGAAGCACGGCGGTCCCGAACCGACGGGACCACCTCCCAATCATGACGTCCACGGGTCGGCGTTTTCGACAGGCGAGCACGAAGGAGTGCCGAGACGGCAGGAAGGAACGCCGATGGGTGCAGTCGGAGTCGGTCTGGAGCGGGAAACGGGGGTCGAACCCGCGACATCCACCTTGGCAAGAGTGTGCTCTCGTTGGGGACGTTAGGGGATGCTCGGGGATAAGGGGTTGCTTCCGTCCGCAAGCGTCCCGAAGCGTCTGCGGGGCATCCTTTGAACTCCCTTTGAACTCCTCCGTGAACTCCCCTATACCACTGTCGCGTTGCGACGCGACTTAAGAGCTCGACTCCTCTCGCCCACCACAATCGTTTCGATCGTCTCGGTAGGCTGTCTACGCTTCGCCTCGACCCTCTTTCCCGGGCGACTCGTGGCGCGCGAGGTCTAGGCCTGGTGCATCGAACATCGCTCTGACTCGGACTCCTGTTTTTGGAGGGCTTCGATCCAGAGCCTGATGAACGGAGGGCAGTCGTGGAGTCGGATGCCCTCCGCCTCGCAGCGAGCGAGGAACCCGACGCCGAATGGATCCACGAGACGGAGCTCCCCGAGAGCGAGGACGAGCGGCGTGTCGCATGGCTCGGAGTCGAGGACCTCCAGAAGCAGGTAGACGTTGTCGGCGCCGAGCCGGCCGCTGACCGAGACGATGACGCGATCGGGATCCTCGGAGCGATGAACCCTGAGCATTCGTGAATCCGATTCGTCATGCGCCGGGCAGGCGCGATCGGAATGCCAGCGAAAGGGCGTGCGCGCTCTCACCGGCCGAGAAAGCGCGCCTCATGCCAGCAGCGGACAGCCGGGCGGCAGCCGAAGGGAGAGCCGCCGCGGCAGGATTTCGAATGCGAACCGCGTTCCCGAGAGCGGCTCGCCATCGAGGTTGATCTGAAGGGGTTCCGCCGTCTCGATGTCGAGGCTCGAGAGACGCGCGGTGACGACGTTGCGGCGCAGCGCGCCGAGCCCCTCTCGCAGGAGCTCGCGCAGAGTCGACGCCAACTCTCCCTCGGCGGGTGTCGGCAGGATGCATATGTCGAACAGGCCGTCGTCCAGAAGCGCCTCCGGGCAGAGCCTGTGTCCTCCGCCCGCCAGCCGACCGTTTCCGACCGCCAGGAGGAGAAACGCTCCCTCCCAGGCGAAGCCGGGGCCTGTGAGCCGGCCACGCTCCGGGCGGATCGCGCTGAAGTGGGTGAGCCCTGTGAGCAGGTAGGCGGCGCCGCCCAGGAGCTTCTTCAACTCGGGCGGCGTCGCCACGGTGACGTGCGACCCGAAGCCTCCTGTTGCGAGGTTGACGAAGCAGCGGTCGTTCGCTCGGCCCACGTCCACTCTCGCGTCCGGGCCGGAGACCGCGAGGCGCAGCGCGGCGAGCGGGTCAAGGGGAATCCCGCAGCCGTGCGCAAGGTCGTTGGCAGTGCCGAGCGGCATCACGGCGAGGCTCGGGCAGGCGTCCGAATCCGCCGCCTCGAGCAGCCCCGCCGCGACCTCGTTGACGGTCCCGTCGCCGCCCCCCGCGACGACCACGCCGAAGCCGTCCTCCGCCGCGCTCCGCGCGAACCGCGAAGCGTCGCCTGCCTCGTACGTCACGCGGACGTCGCAGCGGACCCCCTCGGCGCGAATGGCTTGGACCGCCGCGCGGACGTCGTCACGCATGGCGGCCTTGCCGTGGAGGACCAGGATTGCCCGGCGATCGTTCGCGTGGCGATCATCAGGGCGCATCGAAGTCGACATCGGCGCGATCGCGGCCCATCCTGTCCCTTTCAGTTCGATCCGTCACCGATGCCTAGCGGAGAAACACCTCGGGGGCCTTCTTGGGGACGGTGAGCGGCGTCGCGGAGGCGGGTTTCGTGTCGAACTTTCCGAAGACCGAGCGGTTGTCGCGGAAGTGCCGCTCCAGCGCGTTGATCCGGTTCTGGTCGTTCGGGTGGTCCGAGAGGATCTGTGGGACCTCCGTCTCCCTCGAGTCCTGGAATTCCTGAAACAGCCACACCGGCCCCCACGGGTTGGATCCGGCCGCGGCGCACACGTCGGAGCCCGTCAGGTCGGCGCGCGCTTCGACGTCGCGGGAGTAGCCGAGCGACTGAAGCTGGCCGAGCAGGGCGAGGGCCAGGAGATGCGCGCGGGTGGGGCCCAACAGGATCGCCGCTCCGAGCTCGACCCGCGCGAGCCTCTCTCGTTTCCCGAGCAGCTCCATCGAATCATGGTGGATCGTGTGGGCCACCTCGTGACAGAGGGTCCCGGCGAGCTGTTCCCGGTTCTTCACGAAGTAGAGGAGCGAATCCGTGACGTAGACGTTCCCGCCTGGCGTCGCGAACGCGTTGGGCGCCGGCTCGTGGACGAGATAGACCTTGAATGGGTGTGGATACTGCGGCTGAGCCGTCCGCAGGATCGGCTCGAGCACTGGCAGAAGTGTGTCGTAGAGAGGCGACGACTCGACCACCTCGGCCCGCTTCACGAGCTCTTCGAGGACGGCCTGACCCATGACGAGCTCCGGATCCGTCCCCTCCGGCTCGGACCCGGAACCTCGGGCAGCGAGGGCGGACGCCCCCAGGACCGTGCCCGCCAGGGCGATGATCCCGAGGACGCCCGCCGGCCTTGCCTTCGCCACGATCAGCTCTCCAGTTACACGGAAGCGCGGGAGGCGGCAGTCGTCGCCCGGCCTTTCATGTAGTCGGCCTTCGCCTGCGCCTCTTTGTCGAGGGCGTTGCGGCGCTCCTTCTGCTTCTCGAGCTTCGTCTGGAGCTTCGTGTCGAGCAGCCGGATCTTGTCCGAGAGCTTCGCTTTGCGCTGCGCCTGCGCCATCGCGTGCTCGGCCTTCATCTGGGCGATGTCGGCCTTCATCGCGGCGACGTCCTCCTGATGCAGACGCTCCTGGACGTCCGAGATGGCCCGGCGGAAGACCACGCCACTGATGGCCTCCATCCGATTGTCCACGGGCGTCGTCCAGTCTTCTTCGATCTCCGCGACCACGGCGACCTTGCCGGGGGCGAGCGCCTTCTCGACGTCGTAGACGTAATCCTCGCCGACGCCGGCGTTGTAGATGTCCACGCCGAATCCGGTCCCGAACCCGACAGTCGCGCCGACCGCGGCACCCACAGGACCGCCCAGGGCTCCGACGAGCGCACCCAGGGCCGTGCCCGCCAGGCCACCGAGCGGCCACGGCTCGTCGCTCTGCTTGACGCTGGATGTTCCGTCCGCGTTCTTCTTGACGATCGCGTAGCCGTACAGACCGATGCTGCCCTCGCGATCGAGCTCCACCAGCGCCTTCTTCCCTGCGTATGCCTTGGTCTCATCGTCGAACACCGCTACGAGCATTCTGTCCATGACTCATTCCTCCTTTTGCAATCAATTCGCCGGAAACGCCCGGCGATCATGCCGTTTTCATCTGTTCCACGGTTTGACGGAACTCGCCGACGGCCGAACGGATGCGGAACGCGCCGATGAGCAGGACCGTGCCGCTGACCAGTGCGAACCCCGCGATCAGGCCCATGATCGCCGCGAGCGTCGCCGGCGGAGACATGAACGCAAACACCGACACGGCGATGGCGACGAGGCCCCACACGAGAGTCCATCCCCAGGAGAGGCCAAGCCGCTTTTCGGAAACGGCCACGGCGATGCCGAAGATCCCGGAGAACATGAGCCAGAAGCTCGTCCACGCCACGGCGAACGCCAGGGAGAGACCGGGGTAGTAGTACAGCGCGGCGACGCCGAACCCGACGCTCACGAGCCCGCTCAACAGAAGCACCCACCAGGAGCTGAAGACGTTCCGAAGGTCGATCGAGTGGACGATCTCCGTGATCCCGCCGAAGATCGCCCAGATCGCGATGACCAAGGCGAACGCGGCGACGGATTCGAGCGGCCGCACCAGGATGAGGACGCCGAGCGCGATGGCCAGGAGGCCACGGATGACGAGGGCCCACCATGCCCGATGGAATGCCGTTTGGACGCTTTCGGATGGCATTTTCAACCTCCTTTACGAATGAGACGGCGCAGCCTGGGGCGCCGGCGTGGATTCCTCCTCCTCGTTACTCCGACGGGAGAGATCGCAAGCGCCATGCCACAAAGAAAGCCTGGGGTTCGGGGCTTTTTCGGAAATGGGCGTCGCGACTTCCGCGAAAACATCGCGAATTCGCGAGCGGCCCGGCGACGACCGTCGCCTCAGGCGCGCTTGAACCGGTACTTGTCGATCCTGAGCGAGCGGATGCGCGACTCCAGCGTCGACGAGGGAAGGCCGAGACGCGCCGCCGCCCCCTCGGGCCCCGAGATCCGGCCGGCCGTCGCGGCGAGCGCCGCCTCGATCTCGGCTCGCCGGCCCGCCGCGGGGCTCGCAGGCGCGGTTTCCTTCCCGTCCGACGGGGCGCGCCGAGTGAGCCAGCTCTCGTCCACCAAGAACTCATCGCCGTCGCACACGATGAGGGACCGCTCGATCACGTTCTGCAGCTCCCGGATGTTGCCGGGCCACGCGTACTTGCCAAAAAGGTCCAGCGTCTCCTTCCGGATCGACCGGATTCGCCTGGCCATCTTGCTGCCGAACCGTTCGATGAAGTACTCGACGAGGAGCGGGATGTCTTCCTTCCGGTCTCGCAGCGGCGGAAGCTCGATCGGGAAGACGCTCAAGCGATAGAAGAGATCGCTCCGGAAGGTCCCCGCTTCCGCGGCGGCGGGCAGGTTGCGGTTGGTGGCGGCGATCACCCGCACGTTCGCGCGGATCGGCCGGCTGCCGCCCACGCGCTCGAACTCCCGCTCCTGCAGGACGCGCAGGAGCAGGACCTGAGTCTCCGCGGGCAGCTCGCCGACCTCGTCCAGGAAGATCGTGCCGCCCTCGGCGAGCTCGAACTTTCCGAGCCGCCGCTGGAGCGCACCGGTGAACGCCCCGCGCTCGTGGCCGAACAGCTCCGACGCGATGAGCGACGGAGGGACCGCCGCACAGTTGACGGCGATGAAGGGCCGCGAGGAGCGCTCCGACCTCTTGTGGATGGCTCGCGCGACGAGCTCCTTTCCCGTGCCCGTCTCCCCCGAGACCAGGACGGTGGAATCCGTCGGCGCGACCCTCGCGATCCGGGCGAGCACCCGCTCGAGCGCCGGCGATGTGCCGACGATCTCCTCGAACATCGAGACGGTGTCGACCTCCTGGCGCAGAGCGATGTTCTCCTCGACGACCTTCTCCTCCCGCGCCTTGCGCTCCTCGATGTCCGTCGCGATGACGTACCACCGGACGAGGCGGCCGGCCTCGTCCTTCGACGGGACGCACCTCGCCTGGAACCAGCGGGGTTCGCCGCTCCTGCGCAGGAGCCGGATCTCGTCCTCGAACGGCAGGCCCCGGGTGATCGCCTCGCCATGACGGGACCGTGCGATTTCGATGTCCCCGGGATGCACGAGCCGGCCGAGGATCTCCTCGAGGGATCCCCGGAGGTCTTCCGGCGTCAGGCCGGCGTACTCCAGGACGGCTCGGTTGGCCGAGTGCGGACAGCCGTCCGGCGCGAGGACGACGATGTGCGCCGGCACCGCGTCAATGAGCTGCCGGAGCTCCTGCTCCCGCTCCCGGACTGAGTCCTCTGCCCGTCTCCGATCCTCGATATCGAAGGCGGAGCCGTACCACCGGACGACCGTTCCGCCCTCGTCCCGCAGGGGTGCCATGCCGCCGCGGTACCACCGATACTGCCCGTCCTCCCGGCGCAACCGAACGTCGATCTCCCAGGGCGTTCCCGTCAGCAGCCCCGACGTCCAGACGTCGATCGTCCTCTGAAGGTCGTCGGGATGGACGGCCCCCGTCTCTGTCCATCGGTGCGAGTCCTCCTGGGACAGGCCCGCGTAGTCGAGCAACCGGTGGTTGCAGAAATCGACGGCGCCCTCGGCGGTGGCGGTCCAGATCACCGCGGGGACGGTGTCGATCGCGAGGCGGAGGTCTCGCTCGCTCGCGCGGAGCCTCTCCTCGGCGCGCTTCAAGTCCTCGACATCGACACTCTGCCCGAACCACCGGACGATGCGGCCGGACGCGTCGCGCAGCGGCACTTTTCTGTGCAGCATCCAGCGGTACTCCCCGTCCGCGCGCCGCACTCGCGCCTCGCGCTCGAGGGGCTTCCCGGTCGCGATGGAGCCGCGCCAGACGGCGACGAGACCATCGACGTCATCGGGATGGATTGATTTGGTCCAGCCCCAACCGTGCAGCTCTTCCATCGGAATGCCCACATAGTCGAGCCAGGGGCGGTTGAAGAAATCCAGGTTGCCGTCGGGCAGAGCAGTGTGAACCAGCGCGGGAATCGTGTCGATAACCAGCCGGAGCCGCTCCTCGGCAGCCGTCTCGCCGCCCTTCACCGGCGCTCTTTCCTCGCGCCGGCTCCCGGACGAAACCAGATCGGGGGGACCGTCAGAAACACGAGTCTCGGCCACGGATGTCCTTCTTGCTCGCGGCGAGTAGCTTATCTCCTACCCTTGGGCTCGGGGGACGGCTCGGGCAAGACTTTTCACGGTTGATGCCGCAGGCGATCGGCCCGCTGCCGGTTGCCTGCTCTAAGACTTCAATCGATCGAAGCGAGCCGGCCGGAGTGTTCTAGCTATTTGAAGTTTCGGAGCGAAGACCGAAACCCCAAGCGGCGGGGATTGAATTGGAGCGGGAAACGGGGATCGAACCCGCGACATCCACCTTGGCAAGAAGGTGCTCTCGTAAGGGACGTTAGGGGTCGCTTGGGGATTAAGGGCTTAGCGTTCGTCCTCAAGCGTACCCAAGCGTCCACGAGCGTCCTTTGAGCTCCGTTTGAACTCGTTTTTGTACTCGTCTCCCGTATACCACGCTCACCGGAGATCTCGAATGCTCTCGTCGCAGCCCTCCACTCGCCTTGTGAGCTGACAGCTCTTCGATTTCGAAGCCGCCTTCAGGTCCTAGAGAGGATGTTCGCTCCTGCTGTGCAGACGAGTACACACTTCGCAGACGAGAAGCTCTCACTCTTCACGCAGTTGTACATGCCGCCAGACCGGCGCTTAGCCCAAGCATCGACGCGCCGGCCAGGAGTCACGGCAAGCGAGACTCACGGGAGTCTGTATGACTCTCTCTCGAGAAAGTCCCCGGCAGCTGGAATGGCGCTAAGTTCTCGTGAAGCTCCTCGCGGACGGAGAGGCAAGGCGCCCGGAGAAGAACATCGCCGCTGCCGCCCTACGTCGGGTGACGCCTTCCGAGCCAAGCCCACTCCCCGACGACACCGGTCGGTATAGTATTTGCAACGTTTTGTGGTCGGGGGACAGTGTGGCCAAGCCCCGAATCTTCCTGGGCTCGTCGGGAAAGCAGGCGAAGCTGCTTCAGGCGCTCACACGCGGCCTCGAAGACGTCGCGCGCGTCGAGCCTTGGACGACCTCTTTCAATCCCGGGACGACCACTCTGGAGCGCCTTCTCGAGCTCGCCCACGAGGTCGACTTCGCGGCTTTCGTGTTCGCTCGGGACGACTGGACGAGCACGAACGTGTCGCCGTCGCCAGCTCCCGAAGCTGGTCAGGCTTCCCCGCGGGACAACGTCGTGTTCGAGGCCGGCCTTTTCGGCGGAGCCCTCGGAATGCGACGCACCTTCATCCTGCACGCGAACGGCGCCAAACTGCCGACCGACCTCCTCGGGCTGACGAGCATCCGGTACGGCGACGCGGCGACCGCTGCGGAGATGAGGGCGATCAACCAAAAGCTTCGGACGGCGATCGAGAGTAGCGGCCGCGTAGCGCGCATCGAGGGTTGCTGGTGGCAGTATTCGCTGACGGAACGAACGGCACGGGAGCCCTCCGCCGTGAGCCTCTTGCGAATCGCCCGCGACCGCAACGGCGCTCTCGAGGTCACCGGCCGCGGATGGCAAGAGAACGGAGCTCTCTCGTCGAGATATTGGAGCGTGGCTGTGAAAGAGAAGGAGGGGCCCGCGGGGGTCTTCTACTACTGGAACGGCGAGCGCCCCATGGACCCCGACGCTCCGCAGTTGCACGGGACGGGAGAGATTCGGGTGGAGTCCGCGGACCGTGCGTCCGGGTACTGGACGACGCGGTCCGACTCGCAGCCGGAGCTGAACGCTCGAACCTCGGGCGTCTACTGGCGGACCGATCCGGAGGATTTGAGCATCCTGGACGGACCCGACGATCGGCGGCGAGCGGAATTGATCTCGGAGATGCTGAGGCGTTGGGAGTCGATGGCAACCAAACCATAGAGGAGGCTCCGATGAGCACGATCACCACGAAGGACGGGGTGACGATTTTCTACAAGGACTGGGGCCCCAAGAACGCCCAGCCCATCGTCTTCCATCATGGCTGGCCGTTGAGCGCCGATGACTGGGACACCCAGATGCTCTACTTCCTCGGGAAGGGATATCGGGTCGTTGCTCATGACCGGCGCGGCCATGGCCGGTCGACCCAGGTGAGCGACGGCCATGACATGGACCACTACGCGGCGGACGCGGCCGCGGTCGTCGCGCACCTGGATCTGCGCGATGCCATCCACATCGGCCATTCGACGGGCGGCGGCGAGGCAACGCACTATGCCGCGCTCCACGGCAAGGGCCGTGTCGCCAAATTAGTACTCATCGGCGCTGTGCCGCCGCTCATGCTGAAGACGGCGTCCAATCCGGGCGGCTTGCCCATCGAGGTCTTCGACGGCCTCCGCCAGCAGCTCGCCGCCAACCGGGCCCAGTTCTACCGGGAGTTCGCGAGCGGTCCCTTCTACAGCTACAACCGGCCCGGCGCGAAGCTGCTGCAGAGCGTGATCGACAACTGGTGGCGGCAGGGCATGATGGGCGGCGCGAATGCACATTACGAGGGCATCAAGGCCTTTTCGGAGACGGACTTCACCGAGGACCTGAAGAATATCGACGTGCCGACCCTCGTCCTGCACGGCGACGACGACCAGATCGTCCCGATCGCGGATTCCGCGCTGCTCTCCTCGAAGCTGCTCAAGAAGGGCACGCTCAAGGTCCACAAGGGGTTCCCGCACGGCATGTGTACGACGCACGCCGACGTGGTCAATCCCGAGCTTCTCGCGTTCATAGAGGAAGGTAAGGCGGCGCGGCCTTCGGCCCGGCCGCGGAGCGACGGGCCGGGCCCGACTCCTCCAGCGAGCTGAAGACGCGATCGCTTTCTTGCCCGAACGTCTTTCTTGTTGAGCGACCAAAGGAGGTCAGATGGCTGAACTACTGAAAGTCATCGAGGTTCTAGCCGAATCCGAGAAAAGCTGGGACGACGCCGCTGCCCAGGCCGTCAAACGCGCGGCGAAGACGTTGAAGAACATTCGGTCGATCTACATTGAGCATTTCGAAGCCAAGGTGGAAGGCAACCGGGTGGTTCGCTACCGAATCAACGCCAAGATTTCGTTCGTCCTCGAGTAGGCGAACAGGGCGGCCGTCAAGGAAGGAGAAGAATCATGAAGGAGTCGTCGTTCGAAAGCGTCGGAGGACTCAGGATCGCCACCCGCTCGTGGCAGCCGGCCGGCAAACCGCGCGCCGTCATGATCCTCATCCACGGATTCAACGCGCACAGCGCCTACATGACCTGGCCCGCCGAGCAATTCGCGGCCAGGGGGCTCGCGTGCTATGCCCTCGATCTCAGGGGACGCGGCAAGTCCGAAGGGGAACGTTTCTATGTGGAGAAGTTCTCGGACTACCTGGGCGACGTGGACGGACTCGTCCGGCAGGCGCGGTCCGAAAACCCCGGCCTGCCGGTTTTCGTCCTCGGGCACAGCGCCGGAGGCGTCATTGCGGCTTCGTACGTCTTCGAGCATCAGAATGAGATCGCCGGCCTTGTCTCTGAGAGCTTCGCCTATGACGTGGGGCTGCCGGATGCGGCGGCGCTTCTCCTGAAAGGGATCAGTCACCTGACGCCGCACCTCCACGTCTACACGCTGAAGAACGAAATCTTCTCCCGCGATCCCGAGGCGGTTTCGAGAATGAACAACGACCCGCTCATCGAAAAGGAATCCCAGCCCGCGGAGACCTCCGCAGAGATGCTGAGGGCCGCGGACCGCCTGACGGAGAACTTCCCGAAATTCACCGTGCCCGTCCTGATCCTCCACGGCACCGCCGACAAGGCAACGAGGCCGGCGGGAAGCCAGCGCTTCTACGACATGGCCGGCTCGAAGGACAAAACGCTGAAGCTCTACGAGGGACACTTCCACGATCTCCTGAACGACGTCGACAAGGAAGTCGTCATGGCGGACATCCAGGCCTGGATCGACGCCCGGCTCGCCCGACCGACGGCGAAGCCGACTGTGAAGCCGACTTTCGCCTCCCCGGCCTAGGCAGGTCGCCGGTCCGCAGGGTCCGGCGGACCCGGATGCTCGAGACGCGAGTCGTCCTGCTCGACGAGGTGTTGAGCGCTCACGCCGGAGCGCTCGGCGCCGACTTCGAGGGATATCGAAACCATGCGTATCGCGTCGCCAACTTCTGCTTGGCTCTGACGTCGACGAGCACGACGGCGGGCGACGAGGAGCCAATCGCGAAGATCGCCTTGGCGGCCGCATTTCACGACCTCGGCATCTGGACGGATGCGACGTTCGACTATCTGCCCCCCTCGAACCGTCTCGCAAACGCCTATTTGGCGGAGACCGGCAGATCCGGGTGGGCGCCCGACATCTCGGAGATGATCCTCCAGCATCACAAGCTCACGCCTTTTCGCGGCGGTTGCGCCCTCGTCGAGCCGTTCCGGAGGGCGGACCTGGTCGACGTCTCGCACGGTGTCGCCTCGTTCGGCCTGCGGCGAGAATTCTTGAGGGAAGTCTTCGCGCAATGGCCGGACGCTCGCTTTCACGAGCGCCTCGTCCGCCTCTTTCTCGGGCGCCTTCTTCGGTATCCCTGGAATCCGCTTCCCATGGTCAGGCTCTGACGTCCGGGAGGGCTGGAGGAGGCGGGCAGCGCCGACCGGCGTAAGCTCGCTTGGAGCGGGAAACGGGGGTCGAACCCGCGACATCCACCTTTGGCAAGAAGATGCTCCGCTTCGGGATGTTACGCGACGCTTCGCCCGTGCGGACAAGACCCTGCAAAACATCAAGGAGGCCTGGATCCAGGAACAGAAGGTGAAAGTCGAGGGTGGGAAAGTCACCGAGTATCGCGTGAACATGAAGGTGACGTTCGTCCTCACGGATTGACGTCGGGCCGGGGGATCGGGACCCGATCCCCCTCCAAGCTCGATCCATCCGCGCGTCACCGGCGAGCACCAGGAAGCATCAGGGGCACATCCGTCGGCGGAGCTCGAGGCGGTGTACGGTCCGTCACCGTCTCCGGCTCAACCTACGGCGACGGGATCTTGCCCCCGCGATGTCGTCCTAGAACGAGACGCGCAGCGCGGCGCGGAAGGAGCGCGGCTCGGAGCGTTCGAGAGCCGTGCCGTGGTAAGGGTTCGTCTGCTCCTGGTTCGGATCGAAGATCGTGTCCGGATAGCCCTCCTGACGAACGACCGACCAGGGTTCCTCGGCCGCGGTCGGGATCTGGTTGTTGAAGGCGTTGAACAGATACGCCTGGAGCGTCACCGTGACCGGGCCGACCGTCACCGGATAGGAGAGGGTCAGATTCGCATCCCAGAGCGTCGGCAGACGTCCCGCCGATCCGCGGGGAACGATGAAGATCGACCAGTCGTAGTCGTAGTGGTAATACCCCAGCTTGTTGAGAGGGGCCCCCGATTCGACGAAGGCCTGCAGCCCCACTCCGAGCCGCCAGGGGCTGACCCAATATCCGTCGAACCGAAAACGATGCGGGCGGTCGAGATACAGCTTGCCATAGGCGTTCTGCCAGTAAGCCGGGTAGTCGAAGTCCGAGTTCGCGTACGGAATGTCGCCCCAGTAGACCTCGTTGAAAGCGCCGTCGTAGTTGCCTCGCAGCGAGGAATACACGTAGCTCGCCTGCAGCCAGAGTCGGTCGGCGACCGTCTTCCTCGCGAGGAGCTCGATTCCCCGGTAGACCCGACTGGCGGGCGGCGAAGCGGGACCCGTCGGGCCGCAAGCGGCCCATGGATCGTCGAGGCCGTTGCAGGTGGGAACGTCTCCGCGCGCGAACTTTCCGCTGGAGCCAGGGGTGATGAGCGCGCACTGGTTGTAGCCGGTCTCCTCTCTGGTGTAATCGAAGTCGCAGCGGGTCTCGATCGTGCGGCCGAGGCGACGATAGGTGCCCTTCAATCCCAGCGTGAGGCTCGATCCCACCGACCTCTCGATTCCAATCGTCAGCTCGTCCTGGTATGGCGACACGACGTGGGAATCCACGGGTACTCCCATGGGTCCGCCCGTTCCGTCCGTCATGTAGCTCTCGTGTCCGGGAACGGTTGGATCGTGGACGACACTCACGGGATCGAAGTTGTAGGTCATGGCATACGTGTAGTTCGCGAAGAGCGCCGCGGCCTGCACCGTCGGCAGCGCCTGGGAGAAGCGTCCCGCAAAGGCGTACACCTTCGTCGCTCCATCGTTCCAGGGATCCCATGTCACGCCGATTCGGGGCTGCCAGGCGGTCCGGAGGCGAAGAACTGTTTCCCCCGCGTAGTTCACGGTGTTCTCGCCATCCCATCGCAGGCCGGCGTTGATCGTGAGGCCCGGTGCGGCCTTCCAGGAGTCCTGGAGATAAGCCCCGAAATCCTTTGTGACGCCTCTGCGTGTCCACTGCCCCGCCGGTCGCAGATCCGCCGGCCCGGCCACGGGGAACGCGTGCTCGTAGTAGAGCGTTCCGGTGTCGTTCCGCATCGAGACCATCTGTCCTCCCGTCGGAGACGAGATCCCCTTCGTCCGGCCCTCGAGGTAGTCCCCTCCGGCCTTGACCTCGTGATTCCCCTCGTAGAGCGTGAGGTCTCCCCGCAACTCGCGCCGGTTGGACTCGCTGCGGTCATACATGGCCGCGATGAAACCGTAACCACCGGAGACGTCGTTTGGCTCGAACGACACGCAGGGCGCTTCCAACGTTCCCCCTTCGCAGGTCCAGTCTTCGTATCGGATGCCGTCGGGCGCCGTGAGCGCGTACCTGTCTTGATGGTACGAGGCCTGAAGAGTCGCGAGCGCCCGCGATCCAAAGAGCCGCGTGAGCCGCAAGCCGAAGTCGCTGCCGCCCTGCTTGCGGGCGGAGTACCAGGTCGAAGGCTCGGGGTTCACCGGCGCAGCGCCTTCCGCGCCGGCGCTCGTCGAGGGGTCGGCGAAGACCGTGCCGACGACTGCCGTCGACGAGTCGATGTTCCACGTCAACTTGCCGGAGTAGAGGTCCTCGATCCGATCGAGCGGGAATCGGTCCTCGCTCGAGACGGATCCCCAGGATTCGAACTCTCGAGAGCTGCTCACGAGTCTCGACGCGATTGAACGCCCCGAAAACCCAGAGCCGGTCCTTGACGAGGAAACCGCCGACGTCCACGCCGTAATCGATCCGAAAGCCCTCGACGACCCGTGTTTCGGCGACGATCAGGTCGTCCGCTCCGAACCTCTCCTCGGCCCGAGTCGAAGTCGAGTCGTAGTAAGCGAATGCGTCTCCGTGGTACTCGTTGCCGCCTGATTTCGTGATCACGTTGACGACACCGCCGAGAGCGCGGCCGTACTCCGGCTCGTAGCCGCCGGTCTTGACTTCGACCTCTTGCACGAACTCGTTGTTGATTGCTTTTCCCTGGACGCCCTTGAAGACGTTGGTCGTGTTGACGCCGTCGATGATCCACTGGTTCTCGGCCGAGGTCGCGCCGTAGATCGTCAGCCCGAGCGACCTTCCCTGCGTGTCTCCACGGTCGGTCGAGACGCCGGGATTCGAGCGCACGATGTCGGCATAGTTTCGCGAAACCGGCAGGCGCGTGATCACAGGACTCGTGTAGTTGGTTCCGGTCGTCGTCGAGCTCTGGTCGATCGAGGGCGCTCGCCCCGAGACGAGGACTTCCTCGGTCTGGACCGGCTCGAGAACGTAGTCCACGCGGGCCGTTCCGTCGAGCCGGACCAGGGCCGTTTTCTCCGCTTCGCGAAAGCCCGGCAGGGCCACTCGCACCGTGTACTCGCCCGGAGGCACGGCCGGAAATCGGAAGAAGCCGCTCGAATCTGAGACCGCCGTCCGCGTCCCCTGCAGCCTCGGGCTCGCGGCCGATACGGAGGCACCGGGAAGCATGCCCCCGCCGGAGTCGGTCGCGCGACCCTCGATCGAGCCTGTCGTCTGGCCGAGGCCCGCCCGAGCGGCGAAGAGGAGCGCCGCGACGATGGCCACCCGCCGGGTGACGCGTGACATCGGCCTGTCCTGGGTTCCATTTACTCCCCTGCCCCCGTCCAGTCAAATGACACTTCGATGGCGGCCCACCGAAGCGCTACAGCACACGGCGACACTGGCGGTTTTGTGTCGATTCCATTGCGAAAAAGCAGTTTGCCCCTCTCCAGGACCGGGGTCTATACGGGAAGCAAGGAGGTTCCCATGAACAGAATCGCATCGAAGCTTCCCAAGGGTCGAAGGCCGGCGCATCGTCACCGGCCGATCTGGCTCCTGCTCGCACTCCTGACCCTGGGCCCGGCCGTAGCCCTCGCGCAGACCTGGACGACCATCGACTGCCCGGACGCGGTCTCCACCCTGGCAAACGCCATCAACGAGCGCGGCGAGATCGTCGGCACCTGCGAAGACGCCGGCGGAGCGCACGGCTTTCTGCTCCGGCGCGGCCGCCTCACGTTGATCGACGTCCCCGGCGCGGCGGAGGGGACGACCGCGGCCTTCGGCATCAACAATCGGGGCGACGTGGTGGGAGCCTACAACGACGAAGCCGACGTCCGTCGCGGGTTTCTGCTCCGGAACGGCCGCATCACGACGATCGAGGCGCCGGGCTCCCCCCAAACCTCTGCGCGGGGCATCGACGATCTCGGGCGGATCGTCGGCTTCTACGAGGGAAGCGACGGGGTCTTCCACGGGTTTATTCTCGATTCGCAGGGCTTCCGGGACATCGATGTCCCGGGCGCCGCAGGCTTAGGCACCGCAGCCTTCGACATCAACGCCCTGAAGCAGATCGTCGGCGGCTATTTCGACGCGAGCGGCGTCAACCGCGGGTTTCTCCTGAAGAGGGGAGTCTTCACGTCGATCCTTCCTCCGGGCGCCACAGGCGCCGAAGCGTTCGGGATCGACATCCTCGGCCGCATCGTGGGCGGCTGGAGCGAGGATCCCGAATGTACCGACTGCCTCGTGAATGCGTTCCTGCTCACGCATCGCGGGTTCGAGAACCTCGAGTTCCCGGGTGCGCTCGAGACCGTGGCCACGGGCATCAACGTCCGCGGTCAGATCGTGGGCTACTACTTCGGCGAGGACGAAACCCTCCACGGATTCCTGCGCAACCCCGTGGACGACTGAGGCTCCGGATCAACCGGCGCACTCGAGGGTCCGATGGGCGGGACGCTCCGACTCGAGCGCCCCGCCTTCTCCCTACTTCCACCAGTCCGGGCCGGCATCCGTGAGGACGAGCCGGCTCTGGTCCGTGAAGTAGGTGTAGGCGTAGTACCGACCGTCCGGCGTTATGGTCAGTCCCGGACCCGCGATCCGGGACCCGTATCGGAGGAACCCCGTCATGTCCGGTGGCGCAAGCTGCTTCCAACGCTCGCGCCGCCCCGTCGCGAGATCGAGACGGTAGAGGGCCAGCGGCTCTTCGTTATAGGCCCACAGGTAGATCGTCTTGCCGTCGGAGCTCCAACGAATGGGGGCGTCGCCCCCGAGTGCGCCGCGAATCGGCCGGGGGTTTTCCTCGCCGTCTGCCGCATAAAAGTAGACGTCCTCGTGGGTGATGAGAGTCACCGTGCGTCCGTCCGGCGAAACGATCGTCCCGAACATGTCTTCCTTGCCGATCTGCCTCGGGGGGCCTCCTTCGACGTCCTGGATGTAGGTGTTGTCGGCGGCGCTGTACAAGATCCGGCGCCCGTCGGGGAAAAAGACCGCCTTTCGATACAGGAGACCGCCCCCCGGAAGCCGCTTTGGCTCGCCCTCCCCGACCGGGAGCAGAACGAGATGAGTCTCGGGAGCCGCCCGCACAACGAGCGCCCACTGCCCGTCGGGCGAAAGCGCCAGCGCCCTGCCGTCCCCCAACCTCTTCGCGTCCGAGCCGTTGGTGGGGCGCAGGTAGGTCGTGAAGACCTCCTCCTTTCGTTCCGGATTGCTCCCCTCCTCGTAGAGGAGGAGCTGCTTCCCGTCGGCGGAGAGGTCGACGGCGACTGAGCGCCCGAGCCAGGAGAGGTTGCGCTCCTCGGGTTCGTCCGGAACGCGCGCACGGATGACCCCTCGGTAGTTCTCGGACAGCATGCCCGTATCGAGAAACCGCCCGTCGCGCGAGACATCGTCGAGCCCCGGGATCCACGCGGCGCTCCGCGTCCCCCCCGAAAGGCGCGCTCCGCGCCTTTCGTCGCCTCCCCAACGGGTGAAGAAGACCTCGTCTCCCGCCGGGCTCCAGAGGATCGGTCCCGCCTTGGCCCACTCGTTGGTCAATATTTTCTTCTTGCCGGTCCGATCCACGACCGAAAGGATTGCTCTGTCGCTATCCCGCGACGGATGGTCGAGGAACGCAACGAGGTTGCCGTCGGGCGACACGCGAAGGGAGCTGACGAAACCTCTGATCTCGCTTCCCTGGTAGAGCACCTTTCCGATCGGGTACTGGATGGCGCTGCCGACTCCGACGGCCAGATCCTTTCCGTCCGGCGACCAGTCGGCCGAGAAGACGCTTCCGAGGATCTCGCGGGGGGCGCCGCCCGCGAGCGGCACCCGGGCGAGCATTCCCATGCAGGGAATTCCGATGCCAGCGCAATCGATCGAGATGGCCATCTCGCCCGTCGAGGAGACGGCCAGGATTCCCGCGTTCTTGATGCCCAGCGGCCGCGACTCGATCGAGCCCACGCGGGTCGTGAAGATCTCGCTGCGCTTGCCGTCCCAGCAGGCGGAGTACACGATCGTGTGTCCGTCGGGTGCAAAGCGGGCGCCGGTCAGGTAGCCGCGACGGAACGTCAGTGTCGTGCGCTTCGGCGGCGGCGCCTCGCGGTCCAGCGTGGCCTGCACCTTCCGGCCGGCGAAGTAGGTCAGCGCAGCCAGGCCGACCACGGCGAGCGCCGTGGCGGCAAGCGCCGTTTGCGAGAACCGCAGACGCCGGCCGGCGGGCGGCGCGACTCCAGTTGCCGAGCTCCACGAGGAATGGTCGCGCAGGGCCGCGAGATCCCGCGCCAGATCCTTCGTCGACCCGTAGCGATCCTCCGGATCCTTTGCCAGGCAACGCTCCACGACCCAGGAGAGGTTCATCGGAGTCTTCGGCGCGAGGGTGTTCAGCGCTTCGGGCTCGGTCTCGATGATCGCCGACAGCGTCTGCGCGGGAGTCGGACGCTCGAAGGCGCGCCTGCCCGTGATCATCTCGTAGAGACTCGACCCGAATGAGAATTGGTCCGAGCGGAAGTCCAGGGGCTCCCCGCTCGCCTGCTCCGGCGACATGTACCCGACCGTTCCCAGGATCGTCCCCGCCTCGGTTCCCAGGCTCACCGTCAGGGATCTGGCGCCGCGGGGACCGTCCATGCCGAAGGGCGCGAGCTTCGCCAGGCCGAAGTCGACGATCTTGACGAACCCGTCCCGGGTGACCAGCAGGTTTTCGGGCTTCAGATCCCGGTGCACGATCCCCGCGGCGTGGGCCTTCGCCAGCCCGTCCGCGATCTGCGCGGCGAGCGAGAGGGTCTTCTTCAGGGGTAGGGCTCCCCCGTCGAGCAGAGCGCGCAGCGTCTTGCCGTCGACGAGCTCCATGGCGATGAACGCCGTCCCCTCCGCCCGCCCGACTTCGTAGATCGTGACGATGTTGGGGTGATTCAGAGCCGAGGCGGCACGGGCCTCCTTCTCGAATCTTTCCAGGCGGCGCGCGTCGGCCGACACATCCGGCGGGAGCACCTTGATCGCCAGCTCACGCGCCAGACTCGCATCCCAGGCGCGGTAGACCTCTCCCATTCCGCCCGCGCCCAGTGGCGCCAGGACCTCGTACGGGCCTAGCCTCGTACCCGCGGGAAGCGGCATGACGGTTTCCGGCACATCCTACCGCCGGGCCCGGGGTGCTCTCCAGAAGTCAGCGACTCGGGGAGTCCTTCCTTGCGGACAGAGTCGAGCCCGCGCGCCTGGCGACGCGAAGCACCAGCAAGGCCGGCCCGATCTTGAGGATGTCGCGATCGCGGAGCGGGATCGAGTCCCGAATCCGCTTACCTCTGACGAAGGTCCCGTTCTTGCTGCCCAGGTCCGTCACGGTCGCTCCGTCGGCCCCGATCGCGATCCGCGCATGCCGCCGCGACACCAACTCGTGGTCGATCCAGACGACCGCGTCCTGATCCCGGCCGATCAGGTTGTCGCCGGTATCGAGCGCGATTTCCCGGCGCCCCCAAACGAGACGGTAGGCGACGCCCGAGGCCTCCGCTTCGGCCGGCTTGCTGCGGGCCGGCCGCGCCTCCGCGGCGAAGGCGTAGCCGAAGCGGGAAACGGTTCGGATGACACGCTTACGGGCACTGTCGCGGAGAGCCGCGCGTAGCTCGGCGACAAGGTTCGACAGGTTCGCCTCGGCAACGTGGGTGTCGGGCCACAGCCGCGCGCGAATGTCGGCTTTCGAGGCCGCCTTGGGCCGGCACTCGATGAGCAGATCCAGGAGCGCGAATGCCTTCGGCGAGATCGCGAGGGGTTGGCCCTCACGGACCACCTCGCGTGCGTCCGAATCGAAGACGAAGTCGCCGAACCTGAGCCTCATCGGTCACCAGTCAGCAACGGGTGCGATTCGAAGAAGACGGCCTGGCGCCGACGCGATCTTAGCCGAGCGTGCGTGGCGCTGCCTTCGGTTTCCTTGCAAATCCCTTGCGAAAAAGGAGTTTGCGGCTCGTTTCGGCCGAGCGTACACAGAGGAACGGAAAGGAGAACCACCATGCGACGACTCATGCTTTGCCTGCTCCTCCTCGCCGCGTTCGGCTGCGAGGGTTCGAACGAGCTCGTGTCGCCTCCGCCGCCTTCCTACCGCATCGGCGGAACCGTCATCCGGTCCCCCCTTGGGGTTACAACGATCACGGCGACGAGCGGAGGCCGGCAGTGGACCACCAGGACCACCGGGAGCGGTGGTAGGCGCACCTACCAGTTCGTCGGCCTCCCGGCCGGAGAGTACCAGATCAGTGCGTCGGCACCGAGCTGGTGCGGCCCGCGGACGAAGACGGTGACGATTCCTCCGGACGCGACCGTGGACTTTTTGCTCATGTGCTAGCGCGCGCCGGACGACCCGAACGGCCCCGAGAAGTAGGGTCCGGCACTCCCGGCTCCTTTTGTTTCCTAACGGATCGCTCGCGGGAATCCGCTTTGCGCATCGGCGGAATCGGGGCGTACACGGGAACGAAGGAGGCGGCCATGAGATCCAGTTTTCGTTGCTTGCTGCTTCTCGCAATCATCACCTCGAGCCTTCGCTGCGGCGACTCCCCAACGCAACCGGCGCTCCAACTCTCTGGAGAATGGGCAGGAATCATCGAGTTCTCGATCTGCTTCGACTTCCGGGGCAGAACGTGTAGTCCCCAGGAAAGCGTCCGCGTGACGCTTTCCCAAGACGGGGGAACAGTCACGGGGCGCATGACGACCGACTGTCTGGGGATCGTCGAGCTACGCGGAAGACTTCAGGACCGCTCCCTCAACGTCCACCTCGTGAGCTTCGGTGACACGTCCTTCACGACCCTCAACGGCGGGGCCTCCGCGACGTCGATCGTGGTCGGCGGCGGGAGAGTGTGCAATAACGCCCCCCTCCTACGATCCGACTCACCCTCTCCCGCTAACGCCGAGTGCGGGGACCGCAGATCGCGTTGCCCGTTCGCTGCGGTGACGCTCCAACCGGCGCAAAGTCGCCGGTGGTTGCTTCTCCGTTGTTGATCACCTGTCGAAAACCTGTTTGACCCCCCGCGGCGCGGCGCGTACACGGATGGAGAGGTCTTGCGAGGAGGCGATTGTGAGAACCACTCGATCCGCGTTGCAGATTTCGGCATTCGTTCTAATGGCTCTGGCGACCCTCGCGCCGGCGCAGGAGAACATCTGGGTCTCTCACGGGCCCACGGACGCCGGCTGGATCACCGACCTCGCGATCGCTGATTCCATCGCCTATGCGGCTACGATCAACGGCGTCTTTCTCTCGCATGACCGCGGCGCCACTTGGCGGCTATCGGGGCTGGAGGGTCAGAGGATCGCTAGGATCGCGGCGCGTTCCGGCGCCAACGTCGTCCTGGCGGTGGGCGAGAACGTCTATGTATCGCGCGATCGTGGAGAGAGTTGGGCTCCTCTCGCCGGACCACCGCCCCATACTGTCGCCATCGACCCCGACGACCTCTCGACCATCTATGCCGCGACTCGGGACAGCTTCGTAAAGTCGACAGATGCCGGTGTGAGCTGGCAGACTCTGCCGGTACCGGGCCCACCGCAGACCTTCGCACTCCAGTCGAGCGCGATCTACCTCTTGAGCAATCGCCACCTGTACAAGAGCGCGGACGGCGGAGTCAGCTGGACCTCGGCTCAACCGCCTCTGGAGTATGCCGACACCATCGCGGCCGGCGCAGTGGATGGTGTCGTCTACGCCAGCGGATTCGCAGGCGGATCCGTTAGCTTGTGCCGCAGCGCGGATTCGGCGGCGACATGGACCTGCTCAGCGACCCACGATTTCTTCGCTCACAGAATCTTTGAGATCCCGGGTGAGACTCCGGCGAATCCGCGCCTGATCGCCTCCTCCTATGGGGACAAGGTGTTTCTCAGCGGCGACGGCGGCGCGACGTGGACGCAGGCGGGCGGGGGCTTCAGGGGTCCGCTGACCGCTTTCGCCTCCGACGCAACGGAAGCACTCGTGCTCGCCGGGACGGACGCGGAGGTCTTCCGAACCGAGGATCGAGGCGATACCTGGACGCCCTTCCGCGCTGGATTGAAGGCGATTCCCATCGGCGCGCTCGCGGTCGACGCCCGGCGTCCTTCCGACGATCTGGGCCGGCGGGATCGGCGCGTCCCCGTCGTCGGGCCCCGGCCTCTTCCGATCCGCGGACAACGGCGTTTCGTGGACGCCGGCGAGGCGGCCCCCAGGGGCCGAACGGAGTCAAGGCGTTGTTGATCGACCCCGAGAATCCACAAACGATCTACGCCGGCGGGGACAGGGTCTTCCGAAGCGACGACGACGGAGCGACCTGGACTTCGTCCTGATTCCGGGATCCGTCGCGCCACTCACCGCCCTCGCCATCGACCCCACCGACTCTCGACGAGTCTGGGCGAGTACGTGGCCGGGGTCCATTCGAAGAAGGCCCAGCGGTGAATGGAGTAGAGACGGGTGCGGGCCTCTTCCAAAGCGACCGGCCCGAACCTGGGCAGGCGCATCGATCGCACAGTCCGTCTACTCCGTTCTCTTCGACGAACGGCGCCCCGGCACGATCTACGCCGGATCGTACGAGGAGATAAGAGTTTGTTCAGCTACCCCATTCGGACCGGGGGCTCCATTTTCGTCAGCCACGACTACGGCGCACGTTCACGAAGAACACCTTCACGAAGAGTTTCGCCGATTTTGGCAGAACCGGCGGCGGCGTCCAGACGATCGTGGCGGACCCGTTTGACCACGACGCCTTTATCTCTCCCACGGAGGCTTCGTCTTCCGCGGCCTCGACGGTGGCGTGACCTTGGAGCCCTCGGAGGGATGTGATTTCCACACAGCTCGTCGCCGACCCGGTCCGACCCGGCCGGCTGTACGGCTTTACGGCGCCGGCTGTTGGAGTGGCCCGGTCGGACGACGGCGCTCGAACCTGGAATCCCTTCTCCGAAGGCCTGCCGACTGTCCCTCTCGGCCCGCTCGTCATCAGCCCCGACGGCCGGTGGCTGTACGTCGGCACGAACGCGACCGGCGTCTTTCAACTCGACCTGGAAAGACCGGCACCGACAGCCCCTCCGGCCGAAGCACCGTCGTTCTTCACTTTGACACCACGTCGATTGGTTGACACCAGGGGAGTCCCGGGATCGCCCGGAGGGCCGGCTCTCCAGGCTGGCGCGATCCGGGCATTCCCGGCTCTCGGCTGCTCCGTTCCAGCGAGCGCGCGCGCAATCTCGGTGAACGTGACCGTCGTGCAGCCGACCAGCGGCGGGCACTTGTCCGTGTTTCCGACTGGCGCGGCGATTCCATCCTCGTCCACGATCAACTACGCGGTCCATCAGACGCGGGCGGATAACTCGGTCATGCTCTTGAACGTGTGCTCGGCGAGTTTGATGTTCTTTGTGGTCAGGGATCCGGGACGGTCCATCTGATCGTTGATGTGAACGGATACTTCGACACCTCTTCGGCCACAGCCACACCTTCGGTGACGCCGTGAGGCCGACGTCCGCCGAACTCGGCACGAACGCGGCACTTTTGCGGCTCGCGCGCCTCACGCTGGTGTCGAGAAGAGTCACTATCCCGTTCCGCGCCAACGGAGGGGCCGTTAGCTCAGTCGGTAGAGCATCGGCCTTTTAAGATCGGAGCCATGCTCGCCAACGGCCACGCGCCTCTGCCTGGTCGGAGGCCGATACGCGGTCGATCTCCTCGCCGGCCGCCGGGGCGAGCCCGCGATCACGCCGGGCACCGCCCGCTCTCTCTCGGATCGCTCCGGGTACTTCAGCCTTCCGTTCGCCACCGGCGACGCGGAGTTGCCGGAGGTCGTCGTCAAGATGCTCGCCGACGGGGCGTTCGGAACGGCAGGCGCACCCGTCTTCTACTCCAGCCTCACGACGCTCCCTTACGTTCTCACCGTGACCGACACGGTCACCGGGCAGCAGCAAATCTATGCGAGCAATCTCGGACGCGCCGCTCTGCGGCGGCGTGGATCTCCCGTTCCGGGAAACCGCGGCTTCGATGTCGGTGCGGGCCCCGGCAGCAGTGGCTGCCATCCAGACCGTGCTCCCGCTCTTGGGCGGCAGGTTCTCGGTCACTCTCGAGGCGCGCCATCCCGGTTCCGGCAGAAGCTCGAGTGGCGTAGCCATGTCCTCGGGGGATCGATTCGGGTTCTTCAGCCTGCCCGACTTCACCGGAGACCCGCAATTCCCCGAGGTCGTCGTCAAGATGCTCGACGCCCGCGCGATCGGAGGCAAGTTCTGGTTCTTCTACACGGGCCTGACGAGTCTCGACTACACGCTGACGGTGACGGACTCCGTGACCGGCGCGGTCCGGACTTACGAAAGCACGACGCCGCTCTGCGGCGGCGCGGACATCGATGCCTTCACGGATTGAGTGCCGGGGGGAACTCTTCGACGGGGAGATCTCGCTCGATGATCGTTCTCTTTGACCTACACGATCGCGCCGGATTGCACCGGCCAGGGGTTGCCCGAGCAGGGAGTCGAATTGGTGCGGTTCGTCATCGTCGACGACGGTAAGGGCTTCTACGCGCTCAGCCTGCTCGAGGGCAACACGATCTACCTCGTCGCGACGCGGATCCACGGCCGTCGAGACAACGACGATCGCTGAACGAGATCTCCGCCACGAATCGTCCTCGCGCCGCGGAGGCCGGGAGCGGCCTCACCTGGGCCTGGAACGAATACCCGCAGCGCTGGACCGAGCGGAAACCTACCCGCATCGGACCTAGCGAAATCCCAGAAGACGCGTAGTCCGCTCTGAGGACTCGCCCTTTTCGATGCCACATCTTGGCGGAAGCACGGTCCTCTTTATGAAAGGAGAAGGACGATGAACCCCAAGCAGGCTCGGGCCTCTCTCACATGGCTGCCCGCAATCGCCCTCGGTCTGCTCGCCGGGCTCGCGCCCGCGCTTGGCGCCGAGGAGAGGCATGGCAGGCGAGGCTGCTCCGTCAGGTCACTGAATGGGTCCTATGGGGTCTACCGATTTGGGACATAGATCCCTTCGAGGGGCGCTCCAGAATCACTTCGCGCTGGCGGCAAGCTTCTGGATCGGTGCGTAGCACGTCCCGAGCGGAAGCGCGAGCGCCGCGACCGGCAGTCAGCTCTTTCCGAGCAGCGCGGTCCAGTGCACGACGCAGCTCCAGAGGCGGCGAGGCCTGATCGCTCGATTGGCTGTTGACGAGAAAGCGGCGTCCGTCGGAGGAGACGCCGTAGGCCCGGTTCTGGTTCAGCAGCTTGAGGTTCACCGAGAAGAGGTCGACGGGTGCGCCCGCCCGGAATGTCCCCTCCGAGGCGACGGGAACGGCCATCATCTTGTTGTCGAGGCTGAGGTAAAAGAGCTCCTTTCCGTCGCCTCGCCAGACGGGATGGCCCCCGCCGGAGCTCGAGACCTGCCACTTCCCGCCGGGACCGGGGAAAGCACGGACGTAGACCTCGGACCTTCCTGTCTCGTCGGAGCTATAAGCGACCCAGCGGCCGTCCGGCGAAAACCGGCTGTTCGCCAGATTCCAGGCCTCTGCCTCCGTCGCGAATGGAATCACTCGGCGCTCGCGAGCCAGGTCGACGATCCAGATCTGCAGCCGCCTGTCGAGCGCCCCGACGACGCCGAAAGAGAGAAATCGGCCGTCGGGAGACCAGTCCTCGGGATGTCGATTGTCGGAGGACGCCGCCAGGACCTCCTCCTTTCCACCGTCGAGCGGCTTGAGCCAGAGATCCGAGTGAGCGC
Source organism: uncultured Acidobacteriota bacterium (assembly GCA_963707935.1). Taxonomy (GTDB): domain Bacteria; phylum Acidobacteriota; class Thermoanaerobaculia; order UBA5066; family Gp7-AA6; genus DATBFU01. The sequence goes on from CAVPRN010000005.1 coordinate 1,629,596, forward strand.
CCTTCGCCTTTCGGTCGGACTCGAAGACGATGCGTGTTCCGTCCGGAGACCAGACCGGATTGATGTCGTGCGCCTGACTGAAGGCGAACTTCGTTCCGACGCCGTTCGCGGTGTCGTAGATCCAGATCTCCGCCGTGTCGCGGTTCGGGTCGGCGACGTCCACGGCGACCCGGCGCCCGTCGGGAGACAAGGTCAGGTTGCCGATGAAGCCCGCCTCCCCCACCGACCCGACCTGCTTCCCGGTGCGGTCGAGCCACAGCAGCCGCGACGGCATGTCGAGCATGGGCGCCGCGACGAGCACGCCGTTCTCGGAGACGGAGAAAGGCCAGAGGAACTGATAACCGTAGACGACGAGCCTCTGAGCCACCGGCGCCGGTTCCCCTTTCGTCTCGAGCCGCGACAGGTCGAGCTCCTGCGCGAGGAGCGTCCCGTCCCGAACGTAGAGCAGTTGGCCGGAGGCATAACTCGCTCCCGAGGCCACCGGCACCAGCGCCTTGTCGGTCTTCCCGTCGATCGAGCCGACCCGAATCGAGTTGGCGGGATCGTCGGCGGTTGCGCTCAGATTGGCGGCCGTGTAGAGGAAGTGGCGGCCGTCGGGCAGAAACTGGGGATAGCGGTGCGCCGTCTCGTGGCGAGAAGAGTCGACCTTCGTGACCGGAACGGGCCGTCCCCCGGCCGCGGGCACTCGATAGAGTCCGGAAGTCGTCGTCGGAGCAAAGACGATCGTGCCGTCGCGGTTCCAGGTGCCGCCGACGCCGCGCTCCGCGTCGCAGATCGTCAAGACCGGCCCTCCGGTCGGGTTCACCCTCTTCAATTTCCCGTCCGCGAAAAAGCCGACGAAGCGGCCGTCCGGCGACCAGAAGGGGAAGGAGGCGTTTTCGCCCCCGGGCACCGGCTGGGAAGAGGAGCCCTCGAGACGTCGGATCCAGAGGCCCGGCTGGCCGCCTGGTTTTTCGGCGGTGAAGGCGAGTCGTGTTCCATCCGGCGAGACCGCAAGCTCGCCCAGAGTCATCGTCGGTTCCGGCAACGGGAGCAGGGCCCGAACCGCCGGCAAGGGGCGAGGAGCTCGTCGCAGGGAGACCAGCCCCAGAGCCGCCGCGATCAGCGCGGCGATCGCAAAGCCGGTCCACGCGAGACGCTCGCGGCTCTTGCGCCGGGCGATCACGGGCGCCGGCACGCCCGCCTGAGAGCCGCCTTCGGCGACTCCCTTCAGCGCGGTCGCCACGTCGTGCGCGCTCTGCCAGCGGTCCTCCGGGTCCTTGGCCATACATGTCCGGACGACGCGTTCCAGCTCCCGCGGCGCCATCGGCTCGACCTGCGAGATCGGCCTGGGCTCGTCGCGGAGGATCGCGGAAATCACGGAAGCATGGCTCGTTCCCTCGAACGCCGCCCGCCCGGTCGCCGCCTCGTAGAGAATTGCGCCCAGCGAGAAGATGTCGCTCCGCCGATCGGTTTCTCTTCCTTCCAGCTGCTCGGGCGCCATGTATTGGAGCGTGCCCAGGATCGTCCCTTCCTGGGTGAGTCCCTGCTGCGTCGGCATCGCGGCGAGGTCGCCTGCCGGCTCGTCCGGCTCCAGCGCCTTCGCCAGACCGAAGTCGAGCAGCTTCACCCCGGACTTCGTCAGCATCACGTTGCCCGGCTTGAGATCCCGATGCACGATTCCCTGCCGGTGGGCCTTGTCCAGCGCCTCGGCGATCTCGACGCCGTAGCGCAGCGTTTGCTCGAGCGGCAGCGGTCCCTTCTTCAGGCGATCCGCCAGCGTCTCGCCCTCGAGCAGCTCCATCACCAGGTACTCGGTCTCGCCCTCGCGCCCGACGTCGTAGAGCGCGCAGATGTGGGGGTGCGAGAGCTGCGAGATCGTCTTCGCCTCCCGCTCGAATCGCTGCCGCACCCGAGGCGAAGTCGCCGTCTGAGACCGCAGCACCTTCACCGCTACCGTCCGCTCGAGCCGGGTGTCGCGCGCCCTGTAGACCTCTCCCATGCCGCCCGCGCCGATTGCGGCGAGGATCTCGTAGGGGCCGAGACGGGTCCCGGCTGGCAGCGTCATCGGGTGGCCGTCGGAACCACTCTATCCCGCACCGGCGAGCGCCCGAATGGCGCCAAGCACATTCGCCTGCCGCCAAACCCGTCGAGCTCGACGGCATCGAGGTCGGGAATGTCGGCGTTCACCGGCACGCCGTACTCCGCAAGATCGCGGTTGACGAAGGTGCCAAAACGGGTGTCGACGATGGCCTCTTCCAACAAATCTTAGCTTACGCCCCAGAATCTCCCGCCGATCAGCTGGGAGCGGGCCGCCTTTGCAGTGAGCATGCGGCCCGCCGCGAAGACGCCGGAGACGGATATCCACGGATCGGCATCCACGCCAACCTCCTCGAAGTGGACCCCCGCTATTTCCTGGCCGGCCCCAGATACTTGTCGAGCCAGGCCAGGGTCTCGCGAATGAAATCCCGGCGTGGCGGGGCGTGGTCGGACTCGAAAAAGATCTGGCGCTTGTCCTTTTCGGGCGTCCCGAGAAGGGTGAAGAACGGGATCAGCGATGACGCCATCGGAAAGTAATGGTCGTAGCGTCCGTTCAGCATCAGCACGGGAGCCCTGACGCGGGTCACGAAGTTGATCGGATCGGCCTCCGGGAGAGCCTTCTGGAACATGAGACCCCCCGCGACCAGGACCGCCGCCTGGAATCGATCCTCGACCGCCAGGAGGATCGGCGCGATATAGCTGCCCCAGCTAAACCCGTAGTAGGCGATCTTCGCGCGGTCGATATCTCTTCGAGTCTCCAGATAATCGATGGACCGGGCGAGGTCCTTCGACCACGCGATCATGTGGTCCCGCCAGAAGGCGGTCGGCTCGGGATAGTCGGATTTGAGCGCGTCCCGCCTTTCGTAAGTGCTCTTATAGATCGGAATCAGAAGAGCCCGACCGCTCTTGGGCACGAAGTCCCAGAAATCCGAATCCAGGCCAACGAACTTGTCCTGGGAGAGAGCCCAGGCGCCTGGAAAGTCGACGATCGCCTGGAACGGCGGCGCCACGTTCTTCGGCAGATAGAGATAGGCGACGACGCGCTCGCCGCCGTAGGCCGCGTCGAAACTGATCTTCTCCTGCGTCCAGTCCTCGCTGGTCACGGTTCCTTCGATTCTCGCGTTCAGCGCGGTCTTGTCGTAGGCGTAGAGGCCCTTGAAGGCTCCGAAGACCTCGTCGGAAACCGGCTTCTCCTTCGAGAAGTCGCGGAACGGCGGCACGATTCGAGCGGCCGACGCCGGCGGGGGCGGCGCGGAGAGCTTGACGCACCGAAAGCCGTAGTTCGGCTTGCGGTTCAAAGGGGACTGCGCGTCCTCATCGACGAACATGTAGGTCGGCTCGCCAAAGCTTCCGCCGAGGATGTATCGTTTACGCTCCCCACTTTCGTTCCAGCACCACTCCTTGACGTTGCCGGCCATGTCGGTCGTGCCGAAGCCGCTCAGCGCACCGGAATGGCCGACCGGGACGGTGCCCGCGCCCGAGAAGTTGCTCCCCGGGACGATCAGCGAGGCGGCATGCGTTCGCGCGGCCCGACTCCAGTGGTAGATGGTCGGGAGGCTCTTGCCAGCGAACTCCGCGTACGCCGCCGCTTCGTACCAGCTGACTCCGGAAACCGGGTGCTTCTCGAGCCCCTTCGGGTAGCTGCCAACCTCCCAGGTCGCGGGACCGGGCCGGCCCGTCGCGTCGCGCAGGCGTGCGACCGCCTCGTCCCACGGGATCGTTCGGGAGTCATCGAGGAAGGGCTGCTTCCAGAACTCGCGTTGGCGATATCCGCCGGCATCGACGAACCTCTTGTACTCCTCGTTGGTGACCTCGTGCTGGTCGATGAAGTAGTCCTCGAGCGGCACCGGGGGAAGAGGATCGAGACCAGCGATCCCCAGGTTGATTTCCCCTCCCGGCACACCGACCATCTCGCGCGGAACGCTTTTCTCCGGGTTGAGCCGGATAACCCAATCGTCAATTTCGAGGGCGTAGGCCGTGGCGAACCCGGGCTTGCTGATCCGCGTGACGTAGTCGTCAATCGGTACGCGGACCTTCCGGAGGGGCGTCCTGCCAAGGCTTTCCCAGGCGTTTTCTCCGGCGCGGTAAGGGCGGATCGAGACTTCGGCTCCCGTTGGCTCGCTCTCGATGGTCACTTCCCAGGTTGCCTCTCGCCAGAGCTTTTCGAGCGTCGGATCCTTCGGGAGCACGGCGCGAGCCTGTCGCGCCAGCGTCGCCGCCTTCGCGAACTCCTCTGAGTCCACGAGTCGCGCGATCTCGGGCGTAGCGGTCTGTAAGGCCCAGCGCTCACGAGACGCGCGGTGCCAGAGCCAACCGGCCACGGCCGCCAGGGCCAAGACCGCCGCCACGATGGTGAGTCGGGCTCTCCGCGAGAGCCTCGCGGGCCGGGCCGGCTCGGGCGGAATTTCCTTGGCCCCCGACACAAGGGGCGTCGCGTCGGCCGCCGCGGTATGCGGCACGGAGCCCCGCGCCTCGGCGAGATGGTCCTGGACTCTCACCAGCTCCCTCGTGAGGTCCTTGGTCGATTCGTACCGATCTTCCGGATCCTTCGCCAGGCACCGCTCCACGATCCAACTCAAGGGCGCGGGCGTCTGGGGATTGATCACAGCGATGGGCTCCGGCTCCTCGTTCAGAATCGCCGCCAGAGTGTCGACAGCCGTCTTCCTCTGGAAGGCCCGCCTCCCCGTCCCCATCTCGTAGAGAATGGAACCGAACGAGAACTGATCCGACCGGAAGTCCGTGGCTGTTCCCGACGCCTGCTCCGGAGACATGTAGCCGACCGTCCCGAGAATGATCCCCGGGCTCGTCCCGGTCACCGTCGGCACTTGCGACCGCGGATCGCTACCGGAAACCGGTCCCGTCAGTTTCGCCAAGCCGAAGTCGAGGATCTTGACGAATCCGTCCTCAGTCACCATGACGTTCTCGGGCTTCAAGTCTCGATGCACGATCCCCGCTTCATGCGCCTTGGCCAGGCCCTGGGCAATTTGCGTTGCAAAGTGAAGAAGCTTCTTGATCGGTAACGGACCCGGGTCGAGGAGCCTTCGAAGGGTTGACCCTTCAATGTTCTCCATCGCGATCCAGGAAACCGCACCCGTGGTCCCAATGTCGTGAATCGTGACGATGTTCGGGTGGTTCAGCGCCGAGGCTGACTGCGCCTCCTTTTCGAAACGCTTCAGGCGTTCCGCATTGGAGGCGAGCTCCGCCGGCAAGACTTTGATCGCGACCACGCGCTTGAGCCTCGAGTCGCGCGCCCGGTACACCTCTCCCATCCCGCCCGAGCCGAGCGGTGCCAGGATCTCGTAGGGCCCGAGGCGCGTCCCGGCGGGGAGAGTCATAGAAAGTTCGTGGAAAGACTCTATGACGCGACGGCAGACCGACGAGGTGTCACGCCCGCACACTCGTGCGGGGAGGCGCTGGAGCGGGAAACGGGGGTCGAACCCGCGACATCCACCTTGGCAAGGTGGCGCTCTACCACTGAGCTATTCCCGCAGGAACTTCGAAGAATATCGGACGGTTCGCCGCCCGGTCAAGCCTCGGCGGCCGGGGCGACGAGCTCGACGGCGTGGCCGCCGCAGTGGGAGCAGACGCGGGCGACCGTGTTGCCGAATTTCCTCTCGGCCGCGCACTCCTCGCAGAGCGGCCGCGAGGTGTCCTGACACTTGTAGAACGCCAGTTTCTCCGTGTGCGCGCGGCAGCGCGGCGGGGGCGTCACGGTCGAGGTCGCACGCAGCTTGAAGAGCGACTTCAGGAACGGGACGTCTCCCGCGCGCGCGGGCGCCGCGTCCTCGACCGCCACGAGATCCTCCTCCGCGAGCTCGCCCGACCGGATCAGGTTGCGGATGGCGCGGCGGTCGAAGACGTCCGACTCGAAACCGGACTTCTCGACCCGGAATCGCTGCGCCGCGGCCGTCGCGTCCCCGGAGTCGGGCGGGAGTGATCCGGGAGCCGGGGGCTTCCAGACGGGAGCCCGGGGCGCCGCCGCCGGCGCCGCGGCGGGGGGCGGATCGACCGCGGCCGGAGGATCGGACGGCGCGGGCGATGTGCTCTCGGCCTGCAGCCGGGCGTAGACCCTCGCCTCTTCTCTCGACGGGAAGTCCATCGGCTTCTCGCAGTGCGGGCAGCGGAAGCGCGCCTGGATCGGCGGAATGCGATCGAGGAGGATCGAGTAGTTTCCGTTGCAGCTCGGGCACGTAAACGTGTAACGGAGCTCGGATTCGCTCAAGCCGCTCTCCTGTGACGAGTTGCGCAGATTCTAGCACGCACGCCCCCTCCGCCGGCGGCGTGCGCGCGCCGAGCGGCTAAGATCGACGCATGTTGCCGCTCTCGTGGGCGCGGCGCATCGCGGCTCGGTTGCGCGGTCTGCCGGCGCGGCCGGAAGGCCTTCGGGGCGCGGGCTACGATTGGGAGCGCGCGGCGGAGAAGGCCCTTCGCGATGCCGGCTACGAGATCCTCGCGCGCAACTTCGTCACGCGGTCCGGCGAGATCGACATCGTGGCCCGCGAGGGCGCCGTCCTCTGCTTCGTCGAGGTCAAGGGGCGAACCGGCGATCGGTTCGGCGCTCCCGAGGACGCGGTCACGGGAGAGAAGCGCCGCCGGATCTTCCGTGCCGCCCAGACGTATCTCGCGCGGGCACGCGGGCGACGGCCCGTCTGCCGCTTCGACGTCGTCTCGATCCGGGAGCCCGCCGGAGAGGCGCGCTCGATCGAGATCCTCCGCGACGCGTTCCGCGGGCCGGTGCCGCGGAGGCGGAAGCGGTGAGAAGGCCGGCGGCGTGAAACCGGAGGACGCGCTCGCGTTCGTCGAGCGCCACGGGGTCGTCCTCCAGGCCGCGCGGGGCCCGGTCCCGAGCCTCGCCGAGGCGATCGCAGGCGGACCCATCCGGGGAAGCTGGTGGGGCCACCCGAAGGGGCGCGAGATCTTCCGAGCCTCGGCCACAATCGGCGAAAGCCCCGACGTCCTCGTCTGCAGGCTCGTGGACGGAAAGGTGACCTACGTGCATCGCCGGCTCTGGCCGGCCCTCGTGGCGCTCGCCGGCCGGTTCCGAAGGGGCGACCTCGCCCAGGTCACGGAGGAGCACACGCCGAGCGGCGCTCACCGGGCGCGGCGGCAGCCGTTTCCCGACTGGGTGCCCAGGGACGTGCTCGCGGCGGCGAAGAGGTTGCCCGTGCCCGAGGCCGAGCGGTTGCTGGCCCCGCTCCTGTCCGCGATCCCGAAGAGAGGATCTCGCTAGTGTTCGGTCGCCCGTGGGCGGCCGCAAGGGCCGCCCCTACGGGGCCGCTCACCGTAGAGAGCTAGACAGCTAGGCCATCGCGCGGCGGGCCAGCTCGAGCACGTCGAAGGGCTGGACCGAGGCCCCGATCTCCTCCCTGGCGTTGCCGATCATGACCATGCAGAAGGGGCAGGACACCCCGACGGCCCCCGTCCCCGCCTCCGCGATCTCTTTCATGCGCGCCTGGTTGATCCGGCTGCCGAGCTTCTCCTCCATCCACATCCGCCCGCCCCCGGCTCCGCAGCAGAGCCCGCGCTCTCGCGAGCGCGGAAGTTCCTGGAGCCGCAGCCCCGGGATCGACTCGCAGGATCTGCCGCGGCGCGTCGTATACGCCGTTGTAGCGGCCGAGGTAGCAGGGATCGTGGAAGGAGATCGACTCCTCGATCCGGCCGGAGAGCTGGAGGCGCCCCTCCGCGACGAGTTTCGCGACGAGCTCCGTCCCGTGCATCACTTCGTAGCGCCCGCCGAAGTCCGGGTACTCGTTCCGGATCACGTTGAAGCAGTGCGGGCAGTTCGTGACGATCTTCTTGACGCCATAGCCGTTCAACGTCTCGACGTTCTGCTGGGCGAGCATCTGGAAGAGGTACTCGTTTCCCATCCGGCGCGCCGAGTCGCCGTTGCACGTTTCCTCGGTGCCGAGGATCGCGAAGGAGACGCCGGCCGCGATCGAGGAGCTCGACGAGCGCGCGGGAGACCTTCTTCGCCCGGTCCTCGTAGGAGCCGGCGCAGCCGACCCAGAAGAGGACCTCGATCTCCTTCCCCGCCGCCTCCGCCATCGTGACGACCGGCAGGTCCTTCGCCCAGTCGGCGCGCGAGGCGGCCGCGATCCCCCACGGGTTGCCGTTGGTCTCCATGCCGCGGAACGCCGTCTGCATCTCCTTGGGGAACTCCGCCTTGTCGAGCACGAGGTAGCGCCGCATCTCGACGATCTTGTCCACGGCCGGGACGATGAAGACGGGGCAGGCCGACGTGCAGAAGCCGCAGGTCGTGCAGGCCCAGATCGTGTCCTCGGAGATCCAGCCGCCGACGAGGTCCCGGCGGCCGCCTCCGCCCGACCCGTTGCCGCGCCCCGAGGAAGCCTCGAGGATCGCCGGCGTCGCCTCGTACACGGCGTCGCGCACCGCGGCGATGAAGAGGCGCGGATCGAGCGGCTTTCCCGTCAGCGCCGTCGGGCAGACGACGCGGCAGCGGCCGCACTCGGTGCAGGTGTAGCCGTCGAGCATCGACTTCCAGGTCAGCTCCTCGACCCTCGAGGCGCCGAAGTGCTCGGCCTTCTCGAGGTCGGGGGTCGCGAGCTTCCCCGCCGGTCCGAGGTTCATGAAGAAGATGTTCGGGATCGCGGTCGAAGATGTGGAAGTGCTTCGAGTACGGCAGGTAGTTGGCGAAGAAGAGGATGTCCAGGACGTGGACCCACCAGCTCCATTCGTAGAGCGCCTGGAGCGCGCGGGGCGACGCTCCCGCGAGCCAGCCGGCGATCGCGTCGACGGCCGGCGACCAGCGGCTGCGGAGCTCGGGATGCAGAGCGAGCTTCGCGCCGTCGGCGAGGAGGTCGGCGGAAATCAGGAGCGCGATGAGGAAGAGCACGAGCCACGCGTCCATCGTCAGGTCGAGCCGCTTCGGCCGCGCGAAGAGCCGGCGGTAGACGGCCATGGCCACGCCGACGAGGACGAGAACCTCGAAGACGTCCTTGGCCAGGGTGTAGAGGTCAGCCGGGCGCCCGGAGAGGAGGTGGAAGCCGGGCAGGAGCCCCTCGACGACGAGCGCGACGGTCCGGACGGTCAGGACGACGAAGCCGCTGAAGAGGAAGATGTGGAAGACGCCGGCGTAGAGGTCGCGGAACATTCGCTTCTGCGCGAAGCCGTACTCGAGCGTCCTGCGGATTCGGAGGCCGATCCGGTCGAAACGCGGCTCGGGCGCTCCCGCGAGCAGCACGCGGATGCGCCGGCTCGCGGAGTACACGAACACAACGACCGCTAGGAGGACCACGAGGCCGAAGACGACCGAGCCCGGCATACCGAAGACGAGGCGCTGCGTCGGCAGGGTCATTGGGCGCAACTCTAGCCGAAGCGAGACGAGGATTCAGGATTCAGGATCTAGGATTCAGGATCTGGGATTCAGGATTTGGGATTCAGGATGGAACTCTGACGAGATCCCGGAATCCGGAATCCCGAATCCTGAATCCCGACTCCTTCCTCCTACTCCGCTTTCGCCGCCCTCACCGCCTTCGCCACTTCGGGCACGATCGCGAAGAGATCGCCGACGATCCCGTAGGTGGCGACCTTGAAGATCGGCGCCTCCGAATCTTTGTTGATCGCGACGATCACCTTCGAGGTTCCCATGCCGGCCAGGTGCTGGATCGCGCCGGAGATTCCACACGCGACGTAGAGCGTCGGCGAGACGACCTTGCCGGTCTGCCCCACCTGGTGCTGGTGGTCGATCCAGCCCGCGTCCACGACCGCGCGCGAGGCGCCGAGGGCCGCGCCGAGGGCCTGCTGCAGGTCCCGGATGACGGGCCAGTTCTCCGGCCCCTTGATCCCGCGGCCCCCCGACACGATGACGTCCGCCTCCGCGACGTCGAGCTCCTTCGATTCCGAGGCTTCGATCCGGACGACGCGCGCCCGCGGCCGAGTCTCTCCGAGGTCGAGGACTTCGACGCGCGGCTCCGCTGCCCCGGCCTGCGCTTCCGCCGCGAAGACGTTGGGGCGCGTCGTGGCCACCTGCAGTTTCGCGGCGCCGCAGTCCACCTCCGCGCGCGCCTTCCCCGAATAGACCGGTCGCCACGCGACGAGGCGATCGCCTTCGAGGCGCAGGTCCATCACGTCGGCCAGGACCGAAACGTCGCGCCTCGCCGCGAACCGCGGGGCGACGTCCTTGCCCATCGCCGTCGCGGCGATCAGGACCGCGTCGGGGCTCTCCTTCTTCGCAGCCGCGTCGAGGGCTCCGACGTATCCCTTGTTGCCGTAGAGGGCGAGCTCCTCCCGATCGGCCACGTAGACGGCGCCGGCGCCGTGCGCCCCGAGCCCTTTCGCCAGCGCGGTGACCCCCTTGCCCGGCAGGACCGCGGCGACCGGCCCGCCGGAGAGCCGGCGCGCGAGCGAGAGCGCCTCCAGGGAAGCCTTGCGGATCTTTCCGTCGCGCTGTTCGATGAAAACGAGGAATTTCATAGGGACTTCAGTCATCGGCCTCGTAGGGGCGGGGCTCGTCCCCGCCCGCGGGCGGCCGCAAGGGCCGCCCCTACGTCGGGCGTCTAGATGACCTTTGCTTCCTCCCTCAACAAGCGCACCAGCTCCTTCGCGGCGGCGGCGGGATCGTCGGCCGGGATCATGTGGCAGGCCTTCCGGGCCGGAGGGAGCTCGAGCTTGCGCCAGCGGGTCTTCGCGTTGCCGGGGTCGGCCTCCGGGATGCCCATCGCCGCGAGCTTCTTCTCGGCGATCGTCTTCTTCTTGGCGCCCATGATGCCCTTCAACGACGCGTACCGCGGCTCGTTCAAGCCCTTCTGCGCGGTCAGCGCCGCCGGCAGGGTGCACTCGACGATCTCGTGCGCGCCCTCGATCTCCCGGTGCGCGGTGATCTTCCCGTCGCCCAACTCGAGCTTCACGACGTTGGCGACGTGCGGCACGCCCGCGAGCTCGGCGACCATCGGGCCGACGAGCGACTCGTCGAGCCCCACGCCCTTCTGGCCGAACCAGAGGAAGTCGTAGGTCCCCTCCTTCGCGGCGGCGGCGATCGCCTTGGCCGTCCCGAGGGCGTCGAGCGCGCGCGCTTCCCCCGCGTCGATCCAGATCGCCTCGTCCGCGCCGCGCGCCAGGCACTCGCGCAAGCCCGTCTTCGCGCGCTCGGGGCCGACGGATACGACGGTCACGGTGCCGGCCCCTTTCGCTTCCTTCGTGCGAATCGCCTCCTCGAGGGCGTACTCGTCGTAGGGGGACACGATCCATTTGACGTCCGTCTCGTCGATCGACTTTCCATCGGCGGCGATCTTGATCCGGGTCTCGGTGTCCGGGACGTACGCGATCGCGACGAGCGAATTCATCGATCAGTTCATCCGGGCGAACAGAAGGCTCCCGTTGGTGCCTCCGAAGCCGAAGGAGTTGTTGAGAGCGTAGCGGATCTTCGCCTCGCGCGCCCGATTCGGCACGTAGTCGAGGTCGCACTCCGGGTCCGGGTTCTCGTAGTTGATCGTCGGAGGGATGACGCCGTGGTGGATCGCCAGGACGCAGATCGCCGACTCGAGCCCTCCCGCCGCGCCGAGCAGGTGTCCCGTCATCGACTTCGTCGAGGAGACCGCCAGCTTGCGGGCGTGGTCGCCGAAGACCTTCTTGATCGCGATCGTCTCCGCCTTGTCGCCGAGCGGCGTCGAGGTGCCGTGCGCGTTGATGTAGTCGACGGCCTCGGGCGCGACCGCGGCGTCGGCGAGCGTGTTGCGCATGACGCGCGACGGGCCGTCCCCGTCGGCCGAAGGAGCGGCAATGTGGTACGCGTCGCCGGACATGCCGTAGCCGACGAGCTCGGCGTAGATCCGGGCGCCGCGCTTCTTTGCGGCTTCGAGCTCCTCCAACACGAGAATCCCCGCCCCCTCAGCGATGACGAACCCGTCGCGGTCCCGGTCCCAGGGGCGCGAGGCGTGCTGCGGGTCGTCGTTGCGCGAGCTCAAGCGCTTTCATGACGGCGAATCCTCCGACGGCGAGCGGCCCGAGCACGGACTCCGTTCCCCCCGGCGATCGCGGCGTCGGCGTCGCCGTACTGGATCATGCGGTACGCCTCCCCGACGGCGTGCGCCCCCGTCGTGCAGGCCGTGACGGTCGAGAGGTTCGGCCCCTGGATCCCGTACTTGATCGAGATGTTGCCGGCCGCCTCGTTCACGATGAGGCCGGTGATGAAGAAGGGGGAGATGACGCGGGGGTTGTTGTTCCCCTCGACGTACTTGCGCATCGTCTCTTCGATGAGTGGAAGCCCTCCGATCCCCGAGCCGACGACGACGGCGACCCGGGTCCGATTCTCGATCGGTCACGGGCAGCCCCGAGTCCTCCATGGCGAAGTGGGCCGCCCCCATCGCGTAGTGGATGAAGGTGTCCATCTTCTTGATTTCTTTCTTCTCGATGAAGCGCCCGGGATCGAACCCTTTCACCTCTCCCGCGATGCGGGAAGCGAAGGCCGACGCGTCGAACCGCGTGATCGGGCCGATGCCGCTCTTCCCCGCGAGGAGGGCAGACCAGTTCTCCGCGTTGCCGACTCCGAGCGGAGAAATCAGGCCCACCCCCGTCACGGCCACGCGGCGGGGGGAGGAAAGGCGAGGCATGGAAAGTCAGTTTTTCGAGGAGTGCTTCTCGATGTACTCGATGGCGTCCTTGACCTTCTGGATCTTTTCTGCGGACTCGTCGGGAATCTCGATGTTGAAGGCCTCTTCGAAGGCCATGACGAGCTCGACGGTGTCGAGCGAGTCCGCTCCGAGGTCGTCCACGAACGACGCCTCCGGGGTCACCTCGTTGGCATCCACGCCGAGCTGTTCGACGATGATGCTCTTCACTTTCTCTTCGACACTCATTCATCCTCCCTCGCTGTCGAAAGCCGCCGTATTCTTCCCCAGATGCCCCCGGCTGGCAAGGGCCGCTCTCTTCACATCAGGAGGCCGCCGGACACGTTCAGGACGTGCCCCGTGACGTAGGACGCCTGCTCCGAGGCGAGGTAGGCGACCGCTTCCGCGACGTCCGCCGCGGTGCCGAGGCGCCCGGCCGGGATCTGCCCCGAGAGCGCCTCCCGCGCCGCCGGCGTCATCTTCTCCGTCATGTCCGTCTCGATGAATCCGGGAGCCACCGCGTTGCACGTGATGTTGCGCGAGGCGAGCTCGCGCGCGACCGACTTCGTCAGGCCGACGAGGCCGGCCTTCGACGCCGCGTAGTTGGCCTGGCCCGGGTTGCCCATGAGGCCCACGACCGACGTGACGTTCACGATGCGCCCGTAGCGCTTCTTGACCATCGCCCGGACGAGCGCCTGCGTCAGCAGGAAGGCCCCGGTCAGGTTCGTCGCGAGCACGCGTTCCCACGACTCCCGGCGACATCCGGAGGATCAGGTTGTCCTCGGTCACGCCGGCGTTGTTGACGAGGACGTCCACGCCGCCGTGAGCCGCGAGCGCCTGTTTCGCGCCCTCCTCGATCGACGCGGCGTCGGAGAGGTCCATCGGCAGGGCGGACGCCTTCCCGCCGGACGCGGCGATCGTCGGCCACGACGCGCGTCGAGGGCCTCGGCGCTGCGCGCGGCGGCGATCACGTGCGCCCCTTCCGCCGCCAGCCGCCGCGCGATCGCTTCGCCGATGCCGCGCGAAGCGCCGGTGACCAGGGCGATCCGGCCGTCGAAACGGGTCATTCGGGCGGAGTCTACTCCGCCCGAAGAGCCCGGATCCCTCGCTTCGCTCGGGATGACCGCGCGGCCGGTTTTCGCCCGACCAGCGTCCGCGCTGGAAAAGTCGAAGATCCCTCGCTCCGCTCGGGATGATCCGCGCCCGGTTTCGGCGCGAGATCACTTCGGCTTCTCCGCGAGATCCGGCAGGTCCTTGCTCCACTCGTCGACGATGGCGCTCGCCACGTCGGCGATCGCGAGGACCGACGGGTGATCGGCGGGGTTGGCCGCGGTCGCGGTGCTCCCGTCGGTCAGGAGCACGAGCACGAATCTCCCCTTCTTCGTGCGCAGGATGCCCGAGTCGTTGCGGACGCCGCTCATCGTGCCGGTCTTTCCGGCCCAGAGGTCCTCCGAAGGAGAATCGCCGCGCCGCCCGCAGGCGCTCGGGTCCTTGTCGAGGTAGCGCGAAGATTCGGGCGCGAGGAGTCGGCGTCGAGGAGCTCTCCCTTCGCGACCCTCTCGTACCAGAGCGCGACTTCGCGCGGCGCGAGCGATGCCGAATTGCAGTCCCTTCCAGGGAGAGGGCTTCGTCGCGCCGGTCGCGTAGGCGGGGAGCGTGGCGAGCAGGCGGATGTGGGGGAACCCGAGCGACGCCATCCGCGCGTTGATCGCGTCCTGGCCGAGCCGCGCGGATCCAGGCGTTGGTCGCGGTGTTGTCCGACGGCCCGATCATGAGCGTCAACAGGTCGCTCCAGGTCGGCATGAGCCCGACGTCGAGCATCAGGAGCAGGCCCGAGCCGTCGGCCTTCTCGGACTCGGAAAGCGTCCACGCGCCGGAGAGGTCCACGCGCCCCTCTCGCGCGGCCGCCATCGCCTCGGTCAGGACCGCGATCTTGGTGACCGACGCGCCCTCGAAGGACTCGCCGCGCCAGATGCTCGTAGGCGCGGCCGCTCTCCAGGTGCTTCGCCGCGATCCCCATGCGGCAGCCGCAGCGCGCCGAGGCCGCCGCGACGGCCGCATCGATCGGCGAGACGCCCGGCGACGGCGCCGAGGCGGCGCAGCCGACGGCGAGCGCCAGCAGGGGCGCCGAGACGGCGCGACCGCGCCGGGCGCAGCCGCGCCTTACCCATGCGTCTCGACCTTGAGGGCCTTCTCGATCCGGCGCACCAGGCCCGCGAGCACGTTGCCCGGCCCGATCTCGAGACCGCGGTCCGCGCCGAGGCGGCCGCCACGGCGCGACCGATTCGACCCAGCGCACGGGCGAGTCGATCTGCCGGACGAGCGCGTCGCGGAGCCCCGCGCCCGACGAGACGGCCGAGGCGTCCACGTTCGTCACGACCGGGAACGCGCGCGTCGGAGAACGCCGTCGCCTCGAGCAGCGGCGCCAGCCGTTCCCGCGCCGGCGCCATGAGCGCGCAGTGAAACGGGGCGGAGACCGGCAGCGGAACGACCCGCTTCGCGCCGCGCGCCGCGCAGAGCGCGCCCGCGCGCGCGACCGCCGCCGCGTGGCCGGCGATGACGGTCTGCTCGGGCGAGTTGAAGTTGGCCGGGCGCGACGACCTCGCCCTGCGCCGCCTCGCGGCAGGCCGCGGCGACCGCTTCGGGCGCGAGCCCGAGGATCGGCCGCCATGGCGCCGACGCCGGCCGGCACCGCCTCCTGCATGAACTCGCCGCGCCGGCGCACGAGCGGACCGCGTCGGCGAACGCGAGCGGCCCCGGCGGCGACGTCGGCCGAGTACTCGCCGAGCGAGTGCCCGGCGGCGAAGGCCGCGCCCTCGAGGCGCTCCGGGAACCGGGCTTCGAGGTCTCGCAACGCCGCGATCGAGTGCGTCAGGATCGCCGGCTGCGTGTTGGCGGTGAGCTGCAGCTCCTCCTCCGGCCCCTCGAAGCAGAGGCGCGAGAGCGAGAAGCCGAGCGCCGCGTCGGCCTCCTCGAAGACCGCGCGGGCGGCCGGCGAAGATTCGAAGAGCGACTTCCCCATGCCGACGAACTGGGAACCCTGGCCGGGGAAGAGGAGGGCGAGCATCATCGCGATGATTTCCGACCGAGGACGGAGGACCGATGACTGAGGACTCTCGTCTCCTCCGCCAGGAGATACTTTCTCCCGCCAAAGCCCCGTGAGTTCTCGGTCCCAAGTCCTCGGTCCTCAGTCGCGGGCGGCCGAAGCCTCACCACCGCACGAGCACCGAGCCCCACACCAGCCCCGCGCCGAAGGCGGTCAGGAGCACGAGATCGCCCGTCTTGATCAGGCCCTTCTGCTGGCACTCGTCGAGCGCGATCGGGATCGAGGCCGCCGACGTGTTGCCGAAGCGGGACACGTTCTTGTAGACGCGCTCGGCCGGGAACTTCAACCGCCCGCCGACCGCGTCGATGATGCGCTCGTTGGCCTGGTGCGGAACGAAGAGCGCCACGTCGTCCTTGCTGAAACCCTGCTCGGCGAGGACTTCCAGGCTGATGTCCGCCATCAGCTTGACGGCGACCTTGAACGTTTCGTTCCCCTTCATCTTGATGAAGGGGAGCCGCTGCTCGAGCGTCTTCGGATCGTTGGCCGGGTGGTTCGAGCCGCCGCCCGGCATGCAGATGAAGTCCGCGAGCGCGCCGTTCGACTTCATCCGCGACCCGAGGATGCCGTGGTCCCCCTTCGAGGCCTGGAGGAGGACTGCGCCCGCCCCGTCCCCGAAGAGCACGCAGGTCGAGCGGTCGGTCCAGTCCACGTAGCGGGAGAGGATCTCGCCGCCGATCACGAGGACGTTCTCCGCCTTCTGCGACTGGATGAGGCCGTCGGCCAGGTGCAGCCCGTAGAGGAAGCCCGACGCACGCAGCGGAGATGTCCGAGGCCGCCGCGCGCGACGCCCCGATGTTGTTCTGAACGAAACAGGCGGTCGCCGGAAAAGGCATGTCTCCGGAGATCGTGCCGACGAGGATCATGTCGAGATCGGTGGCCGCGACGTGCGCGCGCTTCAGCGCGAGCTCGGCCGCCTTCGTGCAGAGGTCGGAGAACTTCTCCCCCGGCGACACGATCCGCCGCTCCCGGATCCCCGTGCGGCTCGTGATCCAATCGTCGGACGTCTCGACGATCTTCTCGAGGTCCGCGTTCGACAGGATCTTCTTCGGAACCGCGGATCCGATGCCCGCGAGGCGCGCGCGGATCATGTTCTCGGTCCGGAGCGGCCGGGCGCCGCTCAGGAGCGAGCCTCCCGGCCGGTCGAGCGGACGACCGTCCCGGGGCTCTCCGAACGCGCCTCGTGGGAATGGAGGACCGCGATCGAAGACTGAATCTTCTCGGCGAGCCCCTGGCGGGAGAACTCCGCGGCGAGGCGGATCGCGTTCTTGACCGCCTTCGCGCTCGACCGTCCGTGGCAGATGATGACGCAGCCCTTGACGCCGAGGAGGGGCGCTCCCCCGTACTCGGAATAGTCGATGCGCGACTTGAAGCTCCGAAAGGCCGAGCGCGAGAGGAGGAATCCGACGGAGGCCTTGAGGGTCTTCTTGATCTCCTCGCGGAGCATCTTCTCGACCATCTCGGCCAGGGCCTCGGACACCTTCAGGATGACGTTCCCGGTGAAGCCGTCGGTCACGATGACGTCCACCGATCCGTTGAAGACGTCGCGCCCTTCGACGTTGCCGACGAAGTTCAATCCGGTCTCCTTCAGCGTCTTGAAGGCCTCCTTCGTGCTGGCGCTCCCCTTGGTGTCCTCCTCGCCGATCGACATCAGGCCGATCGACGGCTCGCGCTTGCCGAAGACGAGCTCCGCGTAGATCGAGCCCATGACCGCGAATTCCTTGAAGTGCTGCGCCGCGCGCGTCCGGGTTGGCCCCCACGTCGAGGAGGAGGCAGTGGCCGGAGAGGTTCGGCAGGATGGTGGCGAGCGCCGGCCGGTCCACGCCGGCGATCGTGCCGATCACCATCTTGGCGGAGACCATCGCCGCGCCCGTGTGGCCCGCCGAGACGAGCCCGGCCGCCCGACCGTCGCGGACGCAGTTGGCCGCGACCCGGATCGAGGAGTTGCGCTTCTTGCGGAGCGCCGCCGTGGCCGGCTCCTCCATCGCGACGACCTCCGGCGCGTCCACGATCTCGATCTCGTCCCCGCGGATAGCCCGAGTCCGTCGAGCAGCCGCGAGAGCTCGGCGGCGCGGCCGACGAGGAGCGTCGAGATGCCGAACTCCCGCACCGCCGCGACGGCGCCGTCCACGTTGACGCCGGGAGCGTGGTCGCCGCCCATCGCGTCCACCGCGATGCGCATCCTTCCGTCTGTGGGGGAGGTCACGACGGCGGAATTATATCCGTCGCGATCCGTCGCCTCGCTTGCTCGGGGCCTGCGCTCGCGCACCGGTCTGCGGCTCGCCCGGACGCGGGCTCGGACCGCAGACCTGGCCCCTCGCGGGCGCGACGGCTCCCGCGGCGCGCGGACGTCCTCCGCTGCCCTCGCGGAGATTCCGCGCGCCGCGAGCGGAGAGGCTCACTCCGGCGAGACTCGAACTCGGTGATGCCGAAGCCAACCGCGGGGTTCGCCGGCGCTGACCCCCATCCCCTACCCCGGAAACGCGACTTGCTCGAGGCGGCGGACCAGTCGCTCGCAACGCGACAAAGTTTCGCGAAGTCACCGAGCGAAACGACTCGCGTTGCGGGAGCCGGAGCGCAGCGAGGGAGCCCGCCAGGCTCCCGAGCAAGCGAACGCGACGTCGCCTTACGTGTTGATCGTCTGCTTGCCCTTGTAGTAGCCGCAGTGCGGGCAGACGCGGTGCGGCAGCTTCGCCTCGTGGCAGTTCGGGCACTCGGACAGGGCCGGCGCGGTCAGCGCGTCGTGCGCGCGCCGCTTGTCGCGGCGGGCCTTGCTGTGGCGTCGTTTCGGATTGGGCATCGTTGCTTCCTACACTTTCTCCGGTTTCGGGGAGCTCGGGAGACTCGCCAGGGCGGCCCAGCGCGGGTCGGCCTCGTCGGTCGCGCAGCCGCACTTGACGAGATTGCGGTCCGCGCCGCAGCGGGGGCAGAGCCCCGGCAGTCCTCGCGGCAGAGCGGCTTCATCGGAATCGACATCTGGACCCGCTCTTCGGCGATCGGAGCGACGTCGAGATCCTCGCCCTCGTAGAACGCGACGTCGAGGTCGTCGCTCGAGAGCTCCCGCACGTCGGACGATCCGGCGTCGCGCCGGACGAGGACGAGCGAGAAAGGCTCGTCCACCGCGGAACGGGTAGGCCGCCAGGCACCGGCTGCACTCGAGCTTCCCCTCGAAGGCGCAGCGCGGCCTCGAGCGCGAATCCCCCCTCGATTCGGGAGATCGTCCCCGCGAGGCGGACCGGCGAGATCTCGAGCAGGGGCTCCCGGTCGAGCGCCCCGCGGCGAGAAGGGCAGCTCGAAGGCGAACTCGACCGGCTCATCGACGCACGGCCTGCAGTTCGATGTGGTTCGGGTGCTTCATGGAACGGGCGATGCTACCAAAGAAGCCATCGGCTGTCAGCCGTCGGAGCGGGGCACCGGCGCCGGCGCGGACGCCTTTCGCCCGTCGCCGCTTGCCCTTCGCACTTCGCGTCGAGCGGACAGCCTGATAGCTTCTTCCCGTGCGCATCGCCATCGACGCTCGCGCGCTCCTGGGCCAGCCGACGGGGATCGGGACCTACACGCGGGGCGTCGCCCGCGGGCTCGCGGCTCGCGAGGACGCCCGGGTCGGGCTCTTCCTGCCCGCGGCCGCTTCCGGAGAGCGCCGACGGCCTCGGCGCCGCCGTCGTCCAGGCGGACGCGCGATTCCCTCGGCACGCTCTGGGTCCAGACCGCTCTCCCCCGGCGCCTGGCCGCGTGGCGGGCCGACGTCCTCCTCGCGGCCCTGACGATCGCGCCGGCGCGCGGCGAGATCCCGGTCGTCTCGGTCGTCCACGACCTGACCGCGTGGACGAACCCGGAGTGGCACGCGGAGCGGACGCTCGCGGCGTTCCTGCCCCTCTGGGAGCGAACGCTCGAGCGCGCCGCGCGCCTCCTCTGCGTCTCGCGCGCGACCGCGGATGACCTCGCGCGTCTCTACCCGGATGCGCGCGGCCGCGTGCGCGTCGTCTGGAACGGCGTCGATCCCGAGTTCACGCCGTCGGCGGACGAGGCGGCGCGCGAGCGGGCGCGCGCGCGGTTCGCCGGGGGCCGGCCCTTCCTGCTCTACCTCGGCACGCTCGAGCCGCGCAAGAACGTCGTCGACGCTCGTCGCCGCCTGCGAGCGGCTCTGGTCGCGGGACCCGGGCCGGCCCGATCTCGTGCTCGCCGGCGGCGCGGGCTGGAAGGGCGCGCCGCTCGCGCGGCAGATCGAGACGTCCCCTTTCCGGGACCGGATCCACCGCGTCGGGTACGCCCCCCGCGACGACGGCCCTCGACGCTCTACCGCTCGGCGGAGGTCTTCGTCTACCCGTCGCTCGCCGAGGGATTCGGCCTGCCCGTCGTCGAGGCGATGGCCTGCGCCCTGCCCGTCGTCTGCTCCGACACCGCGGCCCTGACCGAGGTCGGCGGCGACGCCGCGCTCTACGCCCCCGCCGCGGACGTCGGCGCGCTCGCGCTCGCGATCGAGCGCGCGCTCGAGGACCCCGCGGAGCGCCGGCGCCTGCGGGAGGCGGGACCTCGCCGGGCGGCGCTCTTCTCCTGGAAGACGACGGTGGAGCAGACGGCAGAAGTCCTCGCCGAGGCGGCCGCCGCATGACGTCCGAGGCGCTGATCGGCTTCGACGCGCGCAAGATCCGAGACTTCGGGATCGGCACGTATATCCGCCAGCTCCTCGAGGCCATGGCCCGCCGGCCGGAGAGCGAGGCCTACCGCTTCCGCGTGTACTTGAGTCGGCGGATCGGGAGCTCATCGCCGGCCTCCCGCCGCGGTTCGAGGCGGTCGCCGAGGAATCGGCCGGCTACTCGCTCGCCGAGATGACCCGCCTGCCCTGGCGGCTCTGGCGCGACCGGCTCGACCTCTTCCACGCGACCCACTACGTCCTGCCGCCCGCTGCCGCGGGGCCGCGCGGTCGTGACGATCCACGACATCATCCACCTCCTCTACCCGCAGTTCCTGCCGAGCCGAGCGGCCCACTTCTACGCGCGCTTCATGATCCGGCGCGCGCTCGCGCGCGCCGACCGGATCGTCACCGTCTCCTACAACAGCAAGCGGGACCTCGTGGACTACTTCGGTGTGCCGGCTTCGCGCATCGAAGTGATCTACAACGGCGTCTCCCCGCGTTTCCGCCCCGACGTCCCGGCGGAGGAGCGCGCGCGCGTGATCGCCCGGTACGGGCTCTCCGTCCCCTACCTCCTCTTTCTCGGCGGCGAGAAGCCGCACAAGAACCTGCAGGCCGTGGTGCGCGCCTACGCCGAGGCGCGGCGCCGGGCCGATCTGCCGCACTTCCTCGCGCTCGCCGGCCCGCCGCCGGGCAGCCCGGCGCGCCTCGAGGCGCTCATCTCCGCCCTCGATCTCGCGCACCGGGTGCTGCGGCCCGGCCTCGTCGCCGAGGAGGACCTGCCCGGGCTCGTGGCCGGCGCGGACGTGCTCCTCTACCCGACGCTGTACGAAGGGTTCGGGCTCCCGGTCGTCGAGGCGATGGCCTGCGGGACGCCGGTCCTGACGTCCTCGACGTCGGCGCTCCAGGAGATCGCGGGCGGCTACGCGTACCTCGTGGACCCGATGGACGTGGAGGCCATCGCGCGCGGCATCGTCGCCCTGGCGACCGACGAGAAGGTCCGCACCGATTTCCGCGAGCTCGGCAAGAAGCGCGCGCTCGACTTCTCCTGGGACAAGGCCGCGGAGAAGACGCTGGAGGTGTATCGGGCGGTGCTCGCGAGCTCCTCCCGCGGATGAAGACCGCCGTCGTCCACGACTGGCTGACGGGGATGCGCGGCGGAGAGCGGGTGCTCGAGGCGATCCTGCCGCTCGTGCCGGAACCGACGATCTTCACGCTCTTCCACGCGCCCGGTTCGGTCTCGGAGGAGATCGAGCGGCGCCCGATTCGAACGTCCGGGCTCGATCGCCTCCCGTTCGCCCGAGCCCGACTATCGCAGCCTTCTGCCGCTCTTCCCGAGCGCCGTCGAGGCGTTCGATCTCTCGGGCTTCGACCTCGTCGTCTCCTCTTCCCACTGCGTCGCCAAGGGCGCGATCGCGCCGCCCGGCGTGCCGCACCTCTGCTACTGCCACACGCCGGTCCGCTACGCGTACGAGCAGTTCGACGCCTACTTCCCGAAAGAGCGGACCCGCTTCTACGCGGTGAAGCGGCGCCTCATCGCGCGGCTGCGCGATTGGGACCGGGCAACCGCGGACCGGCCGACCCGGTACCTCGCCAACTCTTCGGCGGTGGCGCAGCGGATCCGCCGCCACTACGGTCGCGAGGCGGCGGTCTGCCCGCCCCCGGTGGACGTCGAATTCTTCTCTCCGGCACCGGGTCCGCCCCGGCGCGACTTCCTGCTCGCGGTCGGGGCGCTCGTCCCATACAAGCGGTTCGAGCTCGCGATCGAAGCGGCGCGGATCCTCGATCGCCCGCTCGTCCTCGTCGGGCGCGGCCCCGAGGGCAAGCGCCTCCGCGCCGCGGCCGGGCCCTCCGTACAATTTCTCGCGGAGGTCTCGCGGGAAAAGCTGCGGGAGCTCTACCGGGGCTGCGCCGGCTTCCTCCAGCCGGGCGAGGAGGATTTCGGGATCGCGGCCGCCGAGGCCGTCTCCTGCGGCGCGCCGGTGGTGGCGCTCGGACGCGGGGGAGTCCTCGACATCGTGCGGGACGGGAGGGAGGGAGCGCTGTACGACGACGAGAGCGCGGCTGGCCTCGCCGCGGCGGTCCGCCGGGCGCAGACGTCGACGTTCTCGGAGGCGGAAATGCGCCGGTCGGCCGAGCGCTTCTCGCCCGCACGATTCGCCGCGCAATTCCGGCGGGCCGTGGAAGAATTGACGTCGGGCGAGAGACCTCGAGGATGATCCGAAAGACCACCCGGCGTATCGCGCTCGCGCTTCTCTTCTCCGACGTGGCGGCGACCGCCCTCGCGCTCGTCGCGGCCTACGACCTGCGCTTCCGCGTCGAGATCGTGCCCGTCACCAAGGGCGTGCCCGACGCCGTCACGTACTACCGACTCCTCCCCGCTCATGGCCCTCCTCTGGCCGGTCGTCTACTACTTCTACGGCCTCTACCAGGTCCGCCGGCACCACACGCGGGTCGAGGAGGGACTCGCCATCCTCGTGGCGACCGCCCTCGCCACCCTGCTCCTGACCGGGGTCGCCACGTTCTCCCGCGGCTTCACCTACTCGCGGCTCGTCCTCGTCCTCTTCTTCGGACTCGACGTCTTCTTCGTCTTCGCGGGGCGGACGGCGATCCGCCGCTATCTCGAGGAGGCGTGGCGGCACGGCGTCGGGGTGCGGCACGTCCTCGTCGTCGGCGCCGGACGGCTCGGGCGCGCCGTCGTCGAGAAACTGGTCGAGCACCCGGAGGCGGGCCTGCGCGCCGCGGGGCTGGTGGACGACGATCCCCGCAAGCTCGGGCAGTCGATCGAGGGGGTGCCCGTCATCGGCACGACGGCCGAGGCTTCGCGCATCGTCGAGGAGCGCGGGATCGACACGGTCTTCCTCGCGCTCCCGCTCGAGGCGCACCGGACGATGCTCGTCGGTCCTGAAGGAGGTCGGGAAGACGGTCGCCGACGTGCGCGTCGTGCCGGACCTCCTGCAGCACATCACGTTTCGCGCCGCCGTCGAGGATCTCGACGGGTTGCCCGTCGTCCACCTGACGCAGACGCCGCTGACCGGCTGGATGAGCCTCGCCAAGCGCAGCCTCGACGTCGCGATCTCGCTCGGCGCCCTCGCCTTCTTCTCTCCCCTCTTCGGAATCATCGCCCTCGCGATTCGGCTCGAGGACGGCGGGCCCGTCTTCTACCGCCAGATGCGCATGGGCCTGGACGGCCGCCCGTTCGAGATCCGGAAGTTTCGCTCCATGCGCGTCGGCGCCGAGGACGGAACGGGTCCGGTCTGGGCGGGCGCGGAGGACCCGCGCCGCACGCGGACCGGACGGCTCCTGCGCCGCACGAGCCTCGACGAGCTACCGCAGCTCGTCAACGTGCTGCGCGGAGAGATGTCGCTCGTCGGGCCGCGGCCCGAGCGCCCCGAGTTCGTGCGGGAGTTCAAGGAGACGATACCCGCAATACATGGTGCGCCACCGGGTCCGCGCCGGGATGACCGGCTGGGCCCAGGTGCACGGGTGGCGCGGCAACACCAGCCTGTCGAAGCGAATCGAGTACGACCTCTACTACATCGAGAACTGGTCCCTGTCGCTCGACCTGAAGATCCTCTGGCTGACGTTGAAGCACGGGTTCCGGCACCGAAACGCGTACTGAAGAATCGGGTCATCGGATCATCGGGAGATCGGGGCATCGGCGGGAGCCCGAGGAGCTATGTCAGTTGGTGAGATAGCCTCCCCCCCGGACTCACGCGAGCTTCTTCAGCCGCCGCAATCTCTCGTCGAGCTCCCGCTCCTCGCCGGCTCCGAGCTCGCGCTCGCCGAAGGTGCTCACCGAGTAGAGGGCGACGACGGCCCGGGCGTCTTCGTCGCCGGCGGGGAGGGCTTCGGCGAAGCGGCGCGCCACTTCGGCCGGCGCCGTCGCCGGCGAAACGAACCCGACGCGGTGCGCGAGGAGGCGTCGGAGCGTCAGGTAGGCCCGGGTCGCCGCGGGCAGCGGCCGGCGGCGCCGGCGCCACTCCCGGATCAGGACCGCGAGCGCGAGGACCGCCGCGGCGGCGGCGAAACCGCGTTTCGCGGCCGTCAGGGAGAGCGTCCCCTTCCACTCCGAAGCCGCGCCGGCGACGCCGGAGAGCTTCTCGCGGGCCGCCTCCAGGAAGCGCTGCTGGTCGAGTGACTCGAAGCCGAGGATGCGGCGGTCGTAGAAGAACTCGACCTCGCGCCCGAGCGACGCGAGGCGGCTCCAGAGCGATCCGCGGCTGGCGGCCGCGGGCACCCCGGAGGGGGGCGTCGGATCGAGGACCGCAAAGCCGCTCCCGTCGAGATCCGCCTCGACCCAGGCGTGGAGATTCCCGCCGCGCACGACGATCGCGTCGGAGAAGAGCCCGAGTCTCGCCGCCGTAGGATCCGGTGACGAGGCGCGCGCGGATGCCCCGGGAGGCGAGCATCATCGCCGCCGCGGAAGCGAAGTACTCGCAGTGGCCGGCGCGCGAGCGCAGGAGGAAGTCGACGAGCGGGTCGCCCCGCGGGGCCGGCGGGTCGAGCGTGTAGACGAAGCTCTTGCGCAGGCGCTCCTCGATCCGCCGATAGATCTCGCCCGGGTCCGTCTCCGCGCCGACGAGCTTCGCCGCGTACTCGGCGATCTCCCGCGGGACCGAGCGCGGATCGATCGCGCTCTCCCCGCGCCGCGCGCCGGGGAGGGCCGGGCGAGGCCGATCTCGTATCGGACGTCGCGCGGGCCGGGGGTCGCCTGGAGGAGCCCGTCGGACAGCACGTAGACCGACCGGCCGCGCTCGAGCCGCACGGCCTCCGCCCCGTACGGCAGGAAGAGGAATCCCTTTGCGAAGAGCGCGAGCTCGATCCGCACCGGCTCTCGCCCCCGGCTCGCTCGGCGTCTCCTCGGGGTAGGGCTCGCCGCGCGGCGAGGCGGATCGCCGGGTCCAGACGCCGTCGCGATAGTCGGTGAAGACCGCCTCGCGCAGCCGGACGACCCGCGGGCGGTCCTCGGGCGCGGCCGAGAGGCGCAGGACGACGCGGTCGCTCCGTTTGGCGGCCCCGAACGACTCGAGGTCCACGCGGTCGGAGGCGAGCGTCGTCGAAAGGCTGTCGTCCAGGCGAAACGGGGCGATGGCGTACGGGCCCTTCAGCCTCGGGAGGCCGTAGAAGAGAGGGACGCCCACGAGCGCCGCGGCGAGCGAGCCCCGCCGCCGAGAGCGCCGGCGTCGGAACCGCGCGGAGCACGCGCTCGGGCGGCGCCTCGCCGAAGTCCGCGAGGATCGCCAGGCGCGCCAGCGCCCGGAAGCCGAGCAGGGCCATCGCGGCGAAGTAGAAGAGCGAGGAGACGTGGGTCGAAGAGGACGCCGCCGCGAGCGTCAGGAGGAAGAGCACGAGGAGCGCCGTGCGCGCCTCCCCGGGAGTCTTCAGCGACGCGAGTTTCGCGAGCGCCGTGAAGAGGAGGAGGTAGCGTCACCGAGCGGAGCAGGCCGTGCCGCAGGACGGCGACCTCGAAGCCGAGCCACGAGGAAGTACCCGAGGCCCGCGAGGTTGAGCGCCAGGTCCGGCAGCCGGACCGGCCGGCCGCGCCGCGCGCGCCACCAGAGAATCGAGAGCGCCAGCTCGTAGAGCGCGATCACGGAAAGCGATGCCCCGCCCGTAAAGCAGGCGGGATCGGCGCCAGGGCGGCGACCGGCGCCAGCGCCTCGACGTAGGCGCGGCGCGAGCCCCGCCGGGAGCGGCTCCGGCCTCGAGGCGCGGTCCGTCACGACACCATCACCCGATGATCCCCGCGCCGGAGCAGCGGGAAGGCGGGCGCTCCTTCCGCGGCGACCGCCGACAGCCGAGCCAGCGCCTCGAGCACACGGGCGCGCTGGGCGCGGCCGGCGTGCGGCACGACGCGGACGCCACGCGCCTGAAAACCGACCTCGCCGCCCCGCGACAGGAGAACCAGGGCCTGCCCGGCGCAGCGCGAGATCGTGCGCTCGAACCGCTCGAGCGCTGCGGGATCCGACGGATCCTCGACGGCGTTGTCCACGGTCAGCACGATCGCGCGGTCGCGCTCGGCCTCGCGCTCGCGCACGATCCAGCGGCGCATGCGCGCCGACTGCTTCCAGTGCATGTCGCGCGGGTCGTCGCCGGGCGAGAACTCCCGCAGCGTCCGCAGGTCGTACCCGCCGCCGCGCCGCGAGGCGTGCGGCCGGCCCCCGCGCGCCTCTTCCGGACGGGGCCTCCGGCGACCGGGGAAGGCTCGGGCATCGGATAGACGACGATCTCGCGGGCGAGCCCGGCGCGCCGGTACTTGCGGAAGAGGCCGATCGGGAAGCGGGAGAGCAGGCCCGCGTCGGGCCGGCGCACGACGCCCCGGCGCGGGAACGCGCCTTCGACCACGATCTCGCGCTTCTCGCCCGGCTTCAGCGGATCGATCCAGAGCGGGCCCGGCAGCCCCTCGTGCAGGAAGAAGAGGGCCTGGGCCGTGCCCGCGCGGAGCCGGTTCTCGAGGCGGACGCGCAGGAGCGCCGGGCGGGTCGCCACGACCTCGCCGACCGGCTCGATCTCGCAGGACACGCCGCGCACGTTTCGTCGCGAGAGGACTCCCGAGACCGACCATCGCGGCCAGCAGGCCGGCGAGCACCAGGTAGAGCCCGTTGTTGCCCGTGTTCGTCGCGGCGATCGCGACGACCAGGCACATCAGGATGTAGCCGAGGCCGAAGTTCGTGATGCGGATTTCCCAGTCGGGAATGAGGCGGGTCATGGGAACTAGTCCGGATCATCGGGTCATCGGGTCATCGGGTTTCCGATCTCCCGATCCCCCGATCTCCCGATCTCCCGATTCCTCCTCACACCGGCACCGCCACCGTCGCCAGGATCTTCTTCACGATCTCCCGCTCGCGGCCGCCGGCTCCGAAGCCGTCGGAGGCGATCGAGAGGATGCGGTGGGCGAGGACCGGCTCGGCCACGGCCTGCGCGTCGTCGGGCGTGGCGAAGTCGCGTCCCTGCAGGAGCGCGTAGGCCTGCGTGGCGCGGAAGAGGGCCTGCGCGCCGCGCGTCGAGACGGGCAGCCGCAGCTCGCCCGTCCGCCGCGTCGCCTCGACGAGGGCGTGCAGGTAGTCGAGGAGGTCGTCGGACACCGACACCGCCTCGACTTCCGTCCTGCAGCGCGAGGACGTCCTCGGGCGAGAGCACCGGCGGGATCGCGGCGAGCGCCCTCTCCGTGCCGCCGCGGCGCAGCAGCTTCTTCTCTTCCTCGGCCTCGGGGTAGCCGAGCGAGAGCCGGAGGAAGAACCGGTCCATCTGCGACTCGGGCAGCGGGTAGGTCCCGAGGTACTCGATCGGGTTCTGCGTCGCGACGACCATGAACGGCTGCGGCAGCGCGCGGCGCTTCGAGTCGATCGTCACGGCGCCCTCGTTCATCGCTTCGAGCAGCGCCGACTGGGTCTTCGGGGTGGCGCGGTTGATCTCGTCGGCCAGGACGATGTTGGCGAAGATCGGCCCGGCGTGGAATTCGAACCGCTCCGTCGACGACTGAAAGACGGAGATTCCGAGGACGTCGGCGGGCAGGGTGTCGCTCGTGAACTGGATGCGGCGGAACTCGAGGGCGAGGCTCCGCCCGAGGGCGCGCGCGAGGGTCGTCTTGCCGACACCGGGCACGTCCTCGATCAGCACGTGCCCGCGCGAAAAGAGCGCGGTCAGCATCAGATCCACGGCGCGGCGGGAGCCGCGGTAGGCGAGCTGGATATTCTCGCGCAGGCGATCCAGCGCCGAGGAAGGCTTCCCCGTCATGACTCCCCTCTTCTCCTGGTTCCCGGAATTATCGCCGGATTCAGCGCCGGTCGCGCCGCCGGGAGGCCGAATCCTCGAGGCTCGGACGGCCCTTTTCCCCCCGCCGGAGGCGCTCGACCGCGGCTCTGAGCTCCCGTTCCTCGCTCGAACGGCAGGACGAGGACCCCTTCGGCGGCCACGACGATGGCCGAGTCGCGCACGCCCGATCGCGAGCACCGGCACGTCCGAGAGGATCAGGTTGCCGCTCTCGTCGGAGGGCTCGCGCATCTCGCGGACCGCCCGCCAGGTGCCGACGTCGCTCCAGCCGGCGCGCAGCGGCACGGCCCGCACCCCGCGTCGCCTTCTCCATGACCGCGAAATCGATCGAGATGTCGGGCAGCGCCTCCCAGGCCGCGGCGGCTCCCGCCGCATCGCCGGCGCGCTGCCGCTCCCGATAGGCTTCGACCGCGGCGACGAGCTCGGCCGCGACGCGGCGCGCTTCGGCGAGCAGGCGCGAAGGCCGGAAGACGAAGATGCCCGCGTTCCAGAAGTACCCGGCGCGGACGTACTCCTCCGCCTCGGACGGCGCCGGCTTCTCGATGAAGCGCAGGACCTCCACCCCTTCGGCCGCGCCGGGCTCGGTCAGCTCCAGGTAGCCGAAGTCGGTCTCCGGGCGCGCCGGCGGGACCGCGAAGATGACGACCGAGGCCGCGGTCCGCCGCCACGGCGGCCGCGGCGAGGGCCCGCCGGAACGCCTCGGCGTCGGCGACCGTCTGGTCCGAGGGCACGCACGCCGTCACCGGGTCGCCGTCCTCGGCGAAATCGAGCGCCGCCGCGAGGATCGGCCGGCCCCGAGTTGCGCCGCGAGGGCTCCGGAAGGATGCGCTCCGGCGGGATCTCGGGCAGCTCCTGGCGCACGCGCGCGACGTGCTGTCGCGGCAGTCGCGACGAAGATCTCCTCGGTCGCGGGACGCACCCGCTCGTAGGTCTCGCGCAGGAGGCTCTTGTCCGAGAGGAGCTTCAGGAACTGCTTCGGACAGCTCTTCGGTCGAGAGCGGCCAGAGCCGCGTGCCGCCGCCGCCCGCCATGAGGAGGATTCTCATCGGCTCCGATCCCCTCTCCCCCGCGGGGAGAGGGCCAGGGTGAGGGAACTCACTCCCACTTCAGTCCCAGCATCTCGACCTCGGGCGACAGCGTAATGCCGAACCTCTCCCGCACGGCGTCGCGCATCCGGCGCATGAGGTGGAGGACGTCCGCCGCCCGGGCGCCCCCCGCGGTTGACGATGACGTTGGCGTGCCGCTCGGAGATCGACGGCGCCGCCGGCCGCGAGCCCCTTCAGGCCGCAGGCTTCGATCAGGCGTCCGGCGTAGTCGCCCGGCGGATTCTTGAAGACGCTCCCGGCGTTGGGCTCGGAGGGCAGCGCCCCGCGCCGCTTCTCGGTCACGGCGCGCGTCCTCGCCTCGATCTCCTCCCGCGGCGCCGGCCGGAGACGCAGGGTGGCGCGCGCCACGATCTCGCCCGTGTCGCAGAGCGCCGTCCAGCGATACCCGTGCGCGATCTCGGAGGCCGGCGGCCTCGCGGCGCTCGCCCGCGCGCGGGAGACGAGCCGCACGCTCTCGAGGACGTCGAAGATCTCGCCGCCGTAGGCGCCGGCGTTGATGCGCACCGCGCCCCCGATCGAGGACGGGATACCGGAGATCGCCTCGATGCCGGAGAGCCCGGCCCTCGCGGCGGCCGCGCAGACGCCCCCGAGGCGCCGCTCCCCCGCCGGCCGCGAGCCGCTCCCCTTCGATCGCGACCTCGAGGAAGTCCCCCTCCAGGCGCGACGACGATCCCGGGGAACCCCTCGTCGGCGACGAGGATGTTCGAGCCCATCCCGAGCAGCGCGAACGGGAGGCCGCGTTCCGGCTCGCGTGCGGCGAGCAGGCGCGCGAGCCCCTCCTCGGTCCGGACGCGGCGTAGCAGGCGCGCGGGCCCTCCGATGCGCCAGGTCGTGTGGCGCGCGAGAGGCTCGTCCGGCCAGGATCTCCCCGTCCTCCGCCGCGAGCGCGGGCGCTAGCTCCACGTCCGGCCTCCGGAGACGGCCCAGGCCGCCACGGCCGTCGCGCCAGCGGCGAGGAGGCCCGCGAGCGACGTCGTCGGCCACGATCCCCGCGCCCTCCGGGCAGGTCCTGCAGCCGCCGGACCGGGCCGGGCTTCCAGACGTCGAAGAGGCGGAAGAGGAGGAAGGAGAGGATCCAGACGCCGGCGCCGGCGGCGCGCCGAGGCGATAGAGGAAGAGCGGCACGGGCGCTCGAGGCGAGCAGTTGCCCCGCCACCTCGTCGATCACGATGCAGCCCGGGATCCTTCGCGCGACGAGGCCGGCCGACCCGGGTCGAGATCGGGACGCCCGCCGACCGCGACTGCGAGCCCGGACATCAAGAGTCCGACCGCCGGCGCGAAGCTTCCGCCGTGCGATGGAGTGAGCGCGGCCGCGACGGCGACCGCGAGCCCGAGGCCGAGCGCCGAGCCGGCGGTGCCGGGCGCGAACGGCGAGAGCCCGGCCCCGAGGCCGGTCGCGAGGAGCGTCGCGACCGGCGACTCGCGAAACGCGCGCCGGAGGTCTTCGTTTGACACGCGCTCTCCGCGGCGGGATGATGCCGTCGTCCTCATCGCTCCTTTCGGCGACACCTCCGAAGACTATAATCGTCCGCATCGCGCGGAAGTGCTGCCCGGAGCGAAAGCTCCGGCAAGAAAGGCGAGGACATGTCCAGCGAGAAATCCAGCGAGAAGTGGCGCGCCGTCGAGACGGCGCTGACGCAGATCGAGCGGCAGTTCGGCAAGGGCTCGATCATGCGGCTGGGAGACCAGCCCGACGTGCCGATCGCGGTGATCCCGACCGGCTCCCTCGCCGTGGACGCGGCCCTGGGCGTCGGAGGGATCCCGCGCGGCCGCGTCGTCGAGATCTTCGGCCCCGAGTCGTCGGGCAAGACGACCCTCTCCCTCCAGATCATCGCCCAGGCCCAGAAGACGGGGGGCCTCGCGGCCTTCATCGACGCCGAGCACGCGCTCGACGCCGAGTACGCGAGGAAGCTCGGCGTCGAGACGGACAACCTGCTCGTCTCGCAGCCCGACAACGGCGAGCAGGCCCTCGAGATCGCCGAGATGCTGATCCGCTCCGGCGCGATCGACGTGATCGTCATCGACTCGGTCGCCGCCCTCGTGCCGAAGGCCGAGATCGAGGGGGAGATGGGCGAGGCGCAGATGGGCCTGCAGGCGCGCCTGATGTCCCAGGCGCTGCGCAAGCTGACGGCCATCGTCTCCAAGTCGAAGACGAGCCTCATCTTCATCAACCAGATCCGCGAAAAGATCGGCGTCATGTTCGGCAACCCCGAGACGACGACCGGCGGGCCGCGCCCTGAAGTTCTACTCCTCGATCCGGATCGACATCCGGCGGATCGCGTCGCTGAAGGACGGCGAGACCGTGGTCGGCTCGCGCACGAAGGTCAAGGTCGTCAAGAACAAGGTCGCCTCCCCCTTCCGCCAGGCGGAGTTCGACATCAACTACGGCGAGGGGATCTCGCGCGAGGGCGAGCTCCTCGACATGGGGATCGAGGCCAAGCTCGTCGAGAAGTCCGGGGCCTGGCTCTCCTACGGCGACCTGCGGATCGGCCAGGGTCGGGAGAACGCCAAGCAGTTCCTGAAGGAGAACCCCGAGCTCGCCGAACGAGATCGAGTTGAAGCTGCGCGCGCACCTGGGCCTCCTCCCGCCGGAGCCGGCCGACCGCACGACCCCGTCGGACGCGGCCGCCCGCGGAGAAGGAAAAGGTCCGCAAGTAGCGGACCCGATTCCGACCGGCCGGGGAACGAACTCGAGGATCGACCCGGTTTTGCCGCTCGCGATGCGACTGTCGAAGAGCGCCCGCCTCGACGGCGGGCGCTCTTCTTTTCGCGACGGCCGCGCGCGGCGCCGAGCCCGTCCGGATCGCCGCGGAGCGGCCCGACGGCGGCTGCCCCGGCGGGAAGGTCGCTCGGAATCGTCCCGGGCCGGCGCCGCCGAAACGCCCGCGCCCGGGTGCCTGCCTGGCCCTCCTCGCCGTCCCGGACCTCTCGGACGCGGCGCTCGAGGCCGCCGCCGCCCGCGCTCTCAAGCTTCCGGCGCTCCCGGCGGTCGTTTTCGTCTTCGATTCCCTGCCGGACCCCCTCGGGGAAGACTTCCGAGTCCGGCTCCCCTACGCGATCAAGAAGCTCTCCTCCGGTCGCGCTCGCCGGGCGGGAACCCGCATCGGCTTCGATCTGACGGCGGCCGTCGCGCCGGGTGCCCGGGTCACGCGTCTCCGACGACGAGGACCTCTCGCCCTACGCCGACGCGCTCGTCCGGAGGCCCGGCCGCCCGGGGCCCGACCTCGGCCACATCGTCGGTCGGTGGCTCCTCGCGCCGCTTCCCCGAAGCGGCTCCGCCGCGGGCGAGGTCCTGCGCCTCCTCGACGGCGAGAGCCTCGTCGGCCTGCTCGCCGAGGCGGACCGGCCGCTCTCCGAGAGCGACGGACAGACCCTCGAGCGCCTGCAGGCCTACTGGACCGAGGACGTCTCGCGCCGACCCGACCCCGACGTCGGCGCCTCCGCGCCGACGGCACCTCCGCTCGACGTGCTCCGATTCTTCGACGCGAAGGCCTTCACGCCGATCCTGCTCCTGCCCGAGGACCCCGCGGGGCGCGTCTCGATCGCGCTCACCGGAGGGCCCTCGCGAGGGCCTCGCGTCGAGAACCTCCAGACCGGCGCGAAGCGACTTCGACCTCGCCAGGGCCTCGACCCTGGCGCTCGACCTCTCGTCGGGCCCGCTCGCCGTCGTGCTGCGGCCCGTCGCCGCGCGCGGGCGGCGAGACCCGCGAGCGGGTCCAGGTCGGCGCCGAGCGGGAGCTGACGGCCGAGGAGATCGTCGCGAGGGAGCGGGTCTGGGACGCCGCCCAGCGCGAGAAGGTCAAGATCCTTCGTCGCGGGGATGAACACGTCGCTGCGGTTCCGGATCGCCGAGGTCAACGAGACCTTCGACCTGACGATCGACGGCGACCTCTTCTTCGAGCGCGGCAAGTCGCCCGACTGGGTCTGGCAGCAGTTCTATCTGAACGGCGTGAAGTGGAAGGGGCGTGACGCTGCCGAAGCTTCCGATCCTCCAGCCCGAGAAGGTCACGACGCTCCCGCTCGACATCCGGCTGACCGAGGACTACGCGTACGCCCTGAAGGGCGAGACGACGATCTCGGGCCGGCGCGCCTACGAAATCGCCTTCGCGCCGAAGGCCTCCGCCGGCGACAAGCCGATCTACCGCGGCACGGTCTGGATCGACGCCGAGACGTTCGGACTGCTGCGCCGCGATTCGGTCCAGGAGAACTTGAAGGGCGAGACGCTCTCCAACGTCCAGAGCGAGCTACTACCGCCCCGTCCCCGGCCGGCCCGACGTCGTTCTGCCCCTCCAGATCACGGGGCAGCAGGTCTTCTCGACGGCGGGCCGTACGACGTCGATCGAGCGCGACGTCACGATGAAGCCGGTCGACGTCAATCCGCCCAGCTTCTCGGAGCGGCTCGCGGCCGCCTACGCCTCGCCCCAGCAGATGATCCGCGACACGGACGCTCGGTCTGCGCTATCTCGTCCCCGACCCGGCGAACCCGGAACAGCGCCTGGTCGAGGAGCAGGTCTCGCGCAAGAGCACCTTCGGCCTCCTCGGCGGCTTCTACGACGGGTCGCTCGACTATCCGATCCCGCTGCTGGGCCTCCAGCACTTCAACTTCGACCTCTGTGGCAGAAGGGCAAGCAGGTCTCGATCTTCTTCGCGGGCACCCTGCTCACGGCCAACTACACGGACCCGGCGCTCCTCGGGAGCCGGTTCGACCTGGGCGTGGACCTCTTCGCGGTGGCGTTCCCGTTCGGAGACGTCTCCTACCGCGACGGCGAGGAGGTGCCGGGCGAAAAGATCAAGCACCTGCCGGCCTTCTTCCAGCGTCAACGCTGGGGCGACCCCTCGGGCCGTACCTCAAAGCCTCGCTCGCGGCTCTTCTCGAAGTGGGACAACTATCAGCGGGACAGCGAGACCGCCTCAGACTTCGTGACCCCCGCGGACACGTTCACCAACGGCGCCGAAGCGCGTCTCGTCGCCAACTACAAGGGCTTCAGCGCGACGCTCGCCGGCAGCTACTCGAGCCGCGCGAAGTGGCCCTTCTGGGGGGTGCCGGGCAACCCGGACTACTCTCCCGACAAGAAGGACTACTGGAAGTATCTGATCTCGATCGAGAAGGACCAGTACTTCTCCGGATTCCGCAAGCTCCACGTCGGCATCTCCTACCTCGGCGGCGCGGACCTCGACCGCTTCTCCAAGTACGAGTTCGGCACTTTTTCGGGCCATCCGGTCCGCGGCTACAAGAACGGGAGCCTCCGCAGCGAGAACGCGTTGCTCATGAACCTCTCCTACGGCTTGAACTTCGAGAACATCATCCGTTTCGAGGGTTTCTACGATCAGGCGCTGCTCCGGGACAAGGGGTCCGGCTTCCACAACACCTACTTCTCGGGCGCCGGTCTGCTCGCATCGCTGAACGGACCGTTCGCGAACTCCCTGTTCCGCGGAGAGGTCGGCATCCCGGTCGTCGGGCACGGCAACCACGGCGTCGTCGTCTCGATGATGATCCTGAAGCTGTTCTAAGATCTTCGAATGGCCGAGCCGATCCCCTTTCCGACGACGGTGACGCCCGTGCGCCGCGCGCTCCTCTCCGTTCACGACAAGACCGGAGTCGCTCGAGCTCGCCCGGGAGCTCGCCGGCCGCGGCGTCGCCCTCGTCTCGACCGGAGGCACGGCGGCGCACTTGAAGGCGGGCGGGGTCGAGGTCGGTCTCGTCGAGGAGACGACCGGGTTCCCCGAGATCCTCGGAGGGCGCGTCAAGACGCTCCATCCCGCCATCTTCGGCGGCGTGCTCGCCGACGAGGCCCGTCGCCGAGCACGCGCGCGATCTCTCCTCGGCCCGGATCGTTCCCTTCGACCTGGTCGTCGTCAATCTCTACCCCTTCGAGAAGACCGTCGAATCCGGCGCAGGCGCGGCGAGCGCGATCGAGATGATCGACATCGGCGGACCGGCGCTCGTGCGGGCCGCGGCGAAGAATCACGCCCGGGTGACCGTCGTCGTCGACCCGGCGGACTACGCGGCGGTGCTCGAGGAGATCCGCGTCCACGGCGGGACTTCGCTCGCGACGCGGGAGAAGCTCGCGGCGCGCGCCTTCGCGCGGACGGCCGCCTACGACGCCGCGATCGCGCGATACATCGCCGGCGAGAGCTCCGCGGAGGACGTCTTCCCCGAGAGCCTCGTGCTCGCCTTCGAGCGCGTCGGCGCTCTGCGCTACGGAGAGAACCCGCACCAGCGGGCCGCGCTCTACCGCGAGCCGCAGGCTCCCGCCGACGCCGTCGTCCGGTTCGAGATGCTCCAGGGCAAGGAGCTCTCGTTCAACAATCTCCTCGACCTCGATTCCGCCGTGACCCTGGCGCGGGACTTCGACGGCCCGGCCGCCGTCATCGTCAAGCACAACAACCCGTGCGGCGCCGCGATCGGCGAGACGATCACCGAGGCCTTCGGCCGCGCCTTCGCGTGCGACCCGCTGGCGGCGTTCGGCGGCATCATCGCGATCCGGGGACGGGTGGACGGGGCGCTCGCCTCCCTCGTTCTCCAGCATTTCGCCGAGGTCGTCGCCGCCGACGACTTCACGGAGGAGGCGATCGCCTTCTTCTCGAAGAAGCCGAACATCCGCCTCCTGCGTGTTCCCGTGTCCCGCGGCGCCCCGCGGCGGCCTCGACTACAAGCGGATCGAAGGCGGCCTGCTCGTCGCAGGACGCCGACTCGGAGCCGGACCCGAGCTCGGCCTGGCGGATCCTGTCGCAGCGCAAGCCCACCGCGGTCGAGCGGGCCGCGTGCGAGCTCGCCTGGAAGGTCGTGCGGCGCGTCAAGTCGAACGCGATCGTGCTCGCCAACGCGCGTCAGACCATCGGCATCGGGGCGGGTCAGATGAGCCGGGTGGACGCCTGCCGTCTCGCGGCGACCAAACCGGTCCTTCCGATCGTCAACTGCGGCGCGGCCTCCGACGCGTTCTTTCCGTTCCGCGACGGCCTCGACATCCTGGCCGAGGCCGGCGTGACGGCGGTCGTGGCGCCGGGCGGCTCGATCCGGGATCCGGAGATCGTGGCCGCGGCCGATCAACACCAGATGACCTTCCTGCTCGCGCCGAGGAGACACTTCCGGCATTGAGGCATCGAGTCATTGAGTCATTGAGTCATTGACTCATTGATCGCCCCAATCTCCCGATGATTCAATGACTCAATGACTCAATTCTTCCTTGCTGGCCTTCCTGGCGTTCGCGCCCGTCGCCGGCGGACATGCCACAAGCGGCTCGCGCCGCGCTCGAGCGCACGGCGAAGCTCTATTCCGACGGCGCGGCGCACGCCGCGGAGTTCGTGCAGACGTACACGCCGCGGGGTTCTCGCGCGCGAAACAGGAGTCGGGCACAGTCTGGATCCAGGCGCCGCAGCGCCTGCGCTTCGACTACTCCGCGCCCGAGAAGAAAGTCTTCACCTACGACGACGGGGAGGGGCGTTTCTACTCCCCGGACGACCGCCAGCTCGACGTCCGGAAGCTGTCGGCCGAGGAGCGCGCGCGCCTGCCGATCGTCTTCTTGACCGACCCGGCGGAGCTCGCCCGGGAGTACTCCGTCTCGGTCCGGGGGGCCGAGGAGGGGGCCTCGCGGCTCGAGCTCGAGCCGATCCGCCCCCGCCCCGAGCTCGCGCGTCTCGAGCTCCTCGTCGTCTTCCGGCGGCGAGATCCGCGGGATCTCCTACGCGGACGAGGACGGCAACCGGACCGAATTCCGATTCGAGAAGTGGCGGGTCGAGAAGACGCGCCCCGCGGCCGACTTTCGGGTGACGGGGCCGAAGGGGACGAGGATCGTCGAGTAGGGTCCGGCGGTCAGCTCGCAACTACAATCCGCACGCGATGGCCCAGGAATTCTCCTTCGACGTCGTGTCGCGCGTGGACCTCCAGGAGGTCTCCAACGCCGTGCAGCAGGCTTCCAAGGAGATCGCGACGCGCTTCGACTTCCGGGGCAGCGCCTCGAAGATCGAATGGAACGAGAAGGAGCTGGCGCTCACGCTCATCTCCGACGACGCCCACAAGCTCAAGTCGGTCGTGGACATCCTGGAGACCCGCCTCGTCAAGCGCGGAATCGCCGTCACGGTCCCTCGACTTACGGCAAGGTCGAGGACGCGGCGGGGGGCACCGTCCGTCAGGTCGTGAAGGTGCAGCAGGGGATCTCGTCCGAGAAGGCGAAGGAGATCGTCCGGACGATCAAGGACCGGAAACTGAAGGTGCAGGCCTCGATCCAGGCCGACCAGGTGCGGGTGGTCGGCCGGAGCAAGGACGACCTGCAGTCGGCCATCGCCGCCCTGCGCGCCGGGGACTTCGGGCTCCCCATCCAGTTCACCAACTACCGATGAGCCCGCTCTCCAACCGGCGCCTCGCGCGCGCCTACGACCTGATCGCCGACAAGCTCGCGCTCGTCGAGGAGGAGCTGCTCCTCCACTTCCGGTCCCCGGTCCCGACGATCGACCGCATCGGGAGCTACCTCGCCGCGGGCGGCGGCAAGCGCATCCGCCCGGCGCTGCTCCTCCTCTCTTCCCGGCTCCTCGGGTACGAGAAGGGCGAGAAGGACGTCCGCTACGCGACCGTCGTCGAGTTCATCCACACGGCGACGCTGGTGCACGACGACGTGATCGACGAGGCGAGCCTCCGCCGCGGGCGCACCTCCGCCAACGCCCGCTGGGGCAACAACCTGACGGTCCTCTTCGGCGACTACCTCTACACGAAGTCGATGGGCATCGCGCTCGACGAAGGGGACCTGACGATCCTGAAGGTCCTCTCCGACACGACGCTCGCGATGATCGAGGGGGAGATCATCGCGATCGAGAAGACTCGGCTCGATTCACGTCACGCCGCGAAGAGACGCTGGAGATCACGCGGCGAAAGACGGCCGACCTCTTCTCGGCGGCGTGCCGGATCCCCGCCCACTTCGCCCCCGAGGGGGACCTGATCGCCGCGGAGCGGCTCGCCGAGTACGGGCGCTGCCTGGGGGTCGCCTTCCAGCTGATCGACGACCTGCTCGACTACACCGGGAACGTCGAGGCGGTCGGGCAAGCCCGTCTTGAACGATCTGCGCGAGGGCAAGTTGACGATGCCCCTGATTCTCGCCCTGCCGCGCGCTTCCGCCGCCGAGCGCGAGCGGGTGGCGACGGTGCTCGCGCGAGCGCGACTTCAAGAGCGTTTCGAGCGACCAGGTCCTCGCGATCGCCGAGCGATACGACGGCATCGCCGAGACGCGCGCGCTCGCGCGCGACTACGCGGGGGCCGCGCGCGTCGCGCTCGGCGCCTTCCCCGACTCCGAGGCGAAGGACGGGCTGCTCCTCGCGACCGAGTCGGTCATCGACCGCGTGTCTTAGAAGCGGCGCGGGTCTAGGACGTCTCAGCGGCGCGGGTCTAGTTCCAGAAGCCCGCCGTCACGGCCTTCCCGACCCGCGCCAGAAGAGAGATTTCAAGGCATCTCGGCGAGGTGAGTTCCCAACCAGCCCGACCCGCGCCGGAAGAGAGAGTTCAAGGCACCGCGGCGAGGGGAGTCGCGAAGAGAGGGGGCGCGGAACACACCCTAAAAAGATTCGGCAATATGGCAGTGAGACATAATTTCGTAAGGGCCTAAGAAAAGTAGGCTGAAAGGCGTTTCTGCCATAATTTTTCTTGTCTCCCGTGCGGGGCCGGTCTATACTGGCCTCGCGTAACCGATGTCCGAACGCCCGACACCCTGGAACGGCCTGACCCAGACGCTGCAGAAGCTCTCCCTCCGGCTCCCGACCCACGACGACATCGAGGAAGAGGCGCAGCTCTACTTCCGGCGCGGCGTGCCTGGCCGCCTCGGAGGAACGCTACGACGTCGCCATGGTCTTCGCCCGCAAGGCTCTCGACCTCTCCCCACGACACCTGCCGACGCGGCTCCTGCTCGCCCAGATCTACGACCGCGGGCCTCCACGAAGTCGAGGCCGCGATCCAGGCCTACAAGAAGGTCATTTCGCTCGCCGGCTACGAGGGCGACAACCCCTACTGCGCCGCCGCGCGCGAGGCGCTCGATCTCCTCGTCCATCGCGCGGCGAGG
Source organism: uncultured Acidobacteriota bacterium (assembly GCA_963707935.1). Classification (GTDB taxonomy): domain Bacteria; phylum Acidobacteriota; class Thermoanaerobaculia; order UBA5066; family Gp7-AA6; genus DATBFU01. The sequence continues at coordinate 1,668,841 of CAVPRN010000005.1, forward strand.
ATTCCGGTCGAAGTCGGGTAGGACTCGGACGCACCCAGCGACTGATTCTCTCCCGAGACTCGACGGCAAATTGTCCTTGGTCCCTCGCTCCCTGTCCCTGGTCCCTGGTCCCTGGGAGGCGGTTCGGGATACCTCCACGGATACATCGGCGGCCGGCCCCAGGCCGATCGCCGCTTGCTCCCCTTCGCCCGGGGGCGTCGATCCCTTCGACCCGCCAGCTCTCGTCCGACGACCAGCGTCCGTCCGCCGGGCAGATCGAGCCGCACGAGGATCCCGCCGGCCCCGGTCGGGCTGCCCGCTTCGATCGAGATCCGGTTCTCACCCGGCCGGAGGAACCGCGCGACGTCGAGCGCGGCGAGGGGATCTCCCGGCTTCTGCTCCCCGCGCGGCGACCGGCGCGCCGTTGACCGCGAGCGCCCATTCGCGATCGCCGAAGAGGAGGAGCGGCGCGGAGGACGGAAGCGTCGCCCGGCGAGCGAAAACTCCTTCCACGCCCGGAAGCGGAGCGGCACCGGCTCCGGGATTTCCCGCGAGTACCAGATCCATCGGGCCGATCCGGTGAGCAGAAATCGGCGGTCGAGGTCCGCGCGCCGCAGCGCGAGCGCGCCCGCGAAGGCCGCGACGGCGAGGGCCGCGGCGATCGCGAAGACCTGCGAAAACGGCGGATCCGAGCGGTCGTTGCTCTTTCTTGACCCAAGTCCGAGCGCAGGATACACTTCTGATCCCCGACATGCACGATTGTCGGGATCATCCCCGCCCGCTACGCCTCGGTCCGCTTCCCCGGAAAGCCCCTCGCTCTCCTGGCCGGCAAGCCGATGGTGCTGCACGTCCTCGACGCGGCGCGCTCCGCGCGGCGGCTCGACCGGATCCTCGTCGCGACGGACGACGAGCGAATCGCGGAAGCGGTCCGCGGCGCGGGAGGCGAGGCGCTGCAATGACCTCCCCGGCGGCGGCGAGCGGGACCGACCGCCTGGCGGAGGCGGCGAAGCAGTCGCCCGCCGACGTCTACGTCAACATCCAGGGGGACGAGCCGATGATGTCGGGCGAGAACATCGACCGGGCGATCGAGACGCTGCTCGCCTCGCCCGAGCGCCGGATCGCGACGCTCGCGATCGCGCTGCCCGGCGCCGGAAGCCGCGGACCCGAACGTCGTCAAGGTCGCCGTCGGCCCGGACGGCCGGGCCCTCTACTTCTCCCGCTCGCCGATCCCCTACTTCCGCTCCGGCCGAGCCGGCCTACCGAAAGCACCTCGGCCTCTACGCCTACCGCGCGGAGACGCTCGCCGAGGTCGCGAAGCTGCCGCCGTCGCCCCTCGAGCGCGCGGAGTCGCTCGAGCAGCTCCGCTGGCTCGAGGCCGGGTACGCGATCTGGGTCGGGGAGGCCGCGACGGATTCGATCGGAATCGACACGCCCGAGGATCTCTCTCGGGCGGAAAGTTTGCTCAAACGGGAGGTCGCTTCATGAGCGTCAAGTACGTCTTCGTGACGGGAGGAGTCGTCTCCTCCCTCGGGAAGGGAATCGCGGCCTCCTCGATCGGGGCGCTGCTCGAAGCGCGCGGCTACAGGGTGGCGCTCGCGAAGTTCGACCCGTACATCAACGTCGATCCGGGCACGATGTCCCCGTTCCAGCACGGCGAGGTGTACGTCACCGACGACGGCGCGGAGACCGACCTCGACCTCGGCCACTACGAGCGCTTCACCTCGATGACGGCCTCGCGCATCAACAACACGACGGCCGGCCGGATCTATCTCTCCGTGATCGAGCGGGAGCGGCGGGGCGACTACCTCGGGAAGACCGTGCAGGTCATTCCGCACGTCACCGACGAGATCAAGGAGTCGATCCGCCGGGTCGAGCCCGAGGCCGACGTCATCCTGATCGAGATCGGCGGAACGGTCGGCGACATCGAGTCGCTCCCGTTCCTCGAGGCGATCCGACAGTTCCGCCAGGAGGCGGGGCGCGGCAACGCGGTCAACGTGCACCTGACGCTCGTCCCCTACATCCGGGCCTCGGACGAGCTGAAGACCAAGCCGACCCAGCACTCGGTCAAGGAGCTCCTCTCGATCGGGATCCAGCCGGACGTGCTCCTCTGCCGCACGGAACGGCCGCTCCCCGACGACGTGAAGAAGAAGATCGCGCTCTTCTGCAACGTGCCGGTCGAAGCGGTCATCACGGCCAAGGACGTGGCCTCGATCTACGAGGTCCCGCTGCGGTTCGCGGCCGAGGGCCTGGACGAGATCCTCCTCGATCTGCTTGAACCTGCCCCACTACGACCGCGATCTCTCCAAGTGGGAGAGCCTCGTCAACCGCATCAAGAACCCTTCCGGCGAGGTGGACATCGCCGTCGTCGGCAAGTACGTGGACTACGGGGACTCCTACAAGTCGCTGAACGAGGCGCTCGCCCACGGCGGTATCGCCAACGCGGTGAAAGTGAACCTGCGGTACGTGGACTCGGAGACGCTCGAGAACGAGTCCGTATCCGGACATCCTGGCCAGCGCCGACGCGATCCTCGTGCCCGGGGGCTTCGGCAAGCGCGGGCGTCGAAGGAATGATGAAGGCGATCCAGTACGCCCGCGAGAAGAAGGTGCCCTACTTCGGGATCTGCCTCGGACTCCAGACGGCCGTCATCGAGTTCGCGCGGCACGTGGCGGGGCTCGAGGCGGCCAACTCCACGGAGTTCGACGAGGAGCCGAAGCACAAGGTGATCTTCAAGCTGCGCGACCTGATCGGCGTCGAGGCCCTGGGCGGAACGATGCGGCTCGGCAAGTACCCGTGCGAGCTCGCCGCCGGGCTCGCTCGCCGCGCGCGCGTACGCGTCGAACGCGATCTCGGAGCGGCACCGCCACCGCTACGAGGTCAACCAGGAATACCTGCCGGCCCTGCGGGACGCCGGGATGTCCTTCTCGGGAATGTCGCCCGACCGGAAGTTCGTCGAGATCATCGAGCTCCGCGAGGGTCACCCCTGGTTCCTCGGCTGCCAGTTCCACCCGGAGCTGAAGTCGAAGCCATTCGCCTGCCACCCGCTCTTCAAGGACTTCATCCGGGCGGCCAAGGCGCACCGGGGCGCGCGCGCCGCCGAGACCGAAGGCCGCCGGGCCGCGGCCGCCGTGGACTCGAGCCCGGAGTTTTCCTGAGCGGCGTCCGCGCCGTCCCGATCGCGCCCGGATACACGATCGGGGGAGACGCTCCCCCGCTCTTCTTCGCGGGACCCTGCGTCATCGAGTCGCGCGAGCACGCGCTCGCCATGGGGCGGCGCCTCGCCGCGATCGCGAAAGAGACCGGCGCGAAGGTCGTCTTCAAGTCCTCCTTCGACAAGGCCAACCGGTCCTCCCGCGACTCTTTCCGCGGGCCGGGGCTCGAGCAGGGCCTCGACATCCTCGCGGCGGTCAAGGCCGAGACGGGGCTCCCGCTCCTCTCCGACATCCACGAGCCGGCTCAGGCGGAAAGGGCGGCCCGGGTGCTCGACGTCCTGCAGATCCCGGCCTTCCTGTCGCGCCAGACCGACCTGCTCGTGGCCGCGGCCCGGACCGGGAAGCCCGTCCAGATCAAGAAGGGACAGTTCCTCGCCCCCGACGACATGGGAAACGCCGTCGAGAAGATCCGTGCCGCGGGAAACGAGAAGATCCTCCTCTGCGAGCGCGGGACCTCCTTCGGCTATCACGACCTCGTCGTGGACATGCGCGCCTTCCCGATCATGCGGCGGCTCGGGTACCCGGTGGTCTACGACGTGACGCACTCGCTCCAGCTTCCGGGCGGAGGCAGGGAGACCGGGGGCCTCAAACAGTACGCGCCGCCGCTCGCCCGCGCCGCCGCCGCGACCGGCGCCGTGGACGGCTTCTTCCTCGAAGTGCACGACGATCCCGACCGCGCGCTCTCCGACCGCTCGACGCAGCTCGACGTCGAGGACGTGCCCGGACTGCTCCGGTCGCTCCTCGCGATCGCGGCGCTCGCGAGGGGATGAGATCAGGATTCAGGATTCGGGATTCAGGATTGGGGATCGAAATCCGCCTCGTCCCGACTCCCGACCCGATTCCCGAATCCTCGTCCCCCTACGGCCCCCGAAACGCGCCGCGCACCGCGACGAGCTCGTCGTCCTCGACCGGATATCCGGCCTTCGCCCAGCCGTCGAGCCCTCCCGCGAGCGGACGCACCAGCTTGAAACCCCTGTCGATCAGCGCGCGGGCCACACGGGCCGCCGTCGCCTCGTTGGGTCAGGTGCAATAGAGGATCACCTCGCGTTCCTTCGGAAGGTCCGCCAGGCCCGATTCGAGGCCGGTGAAATCGAGGGAACGCGCCCCCGGAATCCGGCGCGGGTCCGCCCGCCTCGCCGCGGTGGAGCGCACGTCCACGACGACCGGGGACTCCCCCCGGTCGATCGCCCGGGCGAGATCCTCGGGGGAGATCCGGGCCATCCGGAGCATCCGATAGAAGCGGCGGCGCTGCCCGTACTTCCAGGCGACGAAGAGCGCGAGGCCCGCGCCCAGGACCACGAGGGCGCCGCTCCCGAAGGACGCCAGGGCGTCCAGAACCCTGTCCACCGCGCGGTGGAAGATCGCGCCGACGAGCATTCCGCCGGCCGCCCAGATGAGGGCGCCCCCGGCGTCCCAGGCGAGGAAAGAGGCGACGGACGCCCGCGAAGCCCCGGCCAGAGGCGGCGCCACCGTCGAGAAGCCGGGCACGAACTTGGCGAAGAGGAGCGAGGCGAGCCCGTAGCGGCTGAAGAAGGACTCGGTCTGCTGGACGCAGGAGTCGGGGGAGAGGGAGACGCGGCACAGGGTGCGCAGCACCCGGTACCCCTGGTGGCGCCCGAGCTCGAACCAGAGATAGTCGGCGAGCAGGCACGCGGCCACGGCGACGGTCAGGACCAGAGAGCCCGGGAGGGTCCCACGAGCCGCCAGGGCGCCGGCCACGACGAGAGTCGGGAGGGCCGGGATCGGCAGGCCGATCTGCTCGAGCAGCACGTTGACGAAGACGAAGAGGACCCCGTACTGCGCGACCTGTTCGACGAGGGCCATGGCGGCGTAGTCTAAGGCCCTCGTCGGGCTAACCGGCGGATCGCGCGGCCGTCCAACGGCTTGCATGGAAACGGTCGGCGCGGTCCGCCTCCCCGGGGAGCTAACCTTTTCGCCGTTCGCCCGTCTCAAGCGGGCGATGGGGGGAGGCGCCACGGATTCGGCCGAGGAGCGCCGCGCGGCCTTCCAGCGGCTCGTCGAGCAGCACGGCCGGCTGGTTTTCCGCGTGGCCTATCGCATCACCGGCAACGAGGCGGACGCGGAGGACGTCGTGCAGGAGGCCTTCCTGAAGGCCTACCGGGCTTTCGACCGATTCGACGCGCGGGCGAGCTTCTCGACCTGGATATTCCGCATCGCCGCCAACTGCGCGATCGACGTCCTGCGCCGGCGCCGGACGCGCCCGGAGCTGCCCGCCGACGTCGAGGACCCCGATCTGCCCGGCCCCGGATCCCGGGACCCTTCGCCGCAGGCCGCCCTCCTCTCATCCGAGATCGGGCGTCACATCGAGCGGGCGCTCGAGGGGCTCTCTCCCCAGGAGCGGACGGCCGTCGTCCTGCGCCACTTCGAAGGAGAACCGACCGAGGAGATCGCGCGCGTTCTCGGCGTGAACACGAACGCCGCCAAGCAGACGGTCTGCCGCGCGGTCCGCAAGCTGCGGCTGGCCCTCGCGCCGCTCAAGGAGAGCGTTCCATGAGACATCTGACCGAAGACGAGCTCGTCCTCCATCGCTACGGCGAGTCGGCGGACTCCTCGGCGGCCGACCACCTGTCGGTCTGCGGGGTCTGCTCCGCCAGGCTCGAGCGGCTCGCGGCGGACCTGGCGCTCCTCGATCGACTGCCGGTGCCGGAGCGAGGCGACGCCTACGGCTCGGAGCTCTGGCGGCGCCTGCGCTCGCGACTGCCCGAGGCCGGCGCGCGCGCCCCCCTCTTCGCCTGGCGTCCCTGGGCGCTCGCCGCATCGCTCGCGGCGATCCTCGCGGCCGCCTTCCTCGCGGGGCGACTCTGGCCGCACCGGCCCGAGGCGGCGCCGGCGCTGACGTCCGAGGCTCGCGAGCGCATCCTGCTCTACGCGGTCGCGGATCACCTGGACCGATCCCAGATCGCGCTCCTCGAGTTCCTGCACGGAGATCCCTCGAAGCCGGAGGACGCGGAACGGGAGCGGCGCTTCGCCGAGGAGCTCGTCTCCGCCAACCGGCTCTACCGTCAGACGGCCTCGAACGCCGGAGAACGGGGAGTGGCCGGCACGCTCGAGGAGCTCGAGCGGGTGCTCCTCGAGATCGCACACAGCTCGACGCCCGAGGCCCGAGAGGCTCTGAAAAGCCGCATTGCGTCGGAGGGGATCCTGTTCAAGGTTCGCATCGTTCGCTCGGAGCTCGGACGGCGGGAGAAGGCGGCAGTACCGCCCGCGGCCGCCCGCTCCTGAGAACAGAAAGCGGAAAACGGAAAGGAACGCCATGACTCGAATCGGACTCGGAATCGGCGTCCTCCTGATCTTCCTCGTCCGTGCCCGGGCCCGTCCTCGCGGTGGTCACGGATGCATCGACCGCCGAGACGGAGACCGCGGAGGAAGACTCCCGACAGCAGGACCTCTACGAGCAGGGTACCGACGCCCTGGACGAAGGGCAGTGGGACCGCGCCGTCGCGGTCTTCGGCGAGGCGGCACGGCAACCGGGCGAGCGCGCCGACGGCGCTCTCTACTGGAAGGCCTACGCGCAGAGCAAGCTCGGCCGCCGGACCGAAGCGCTGGCGACGCTCGCGGAGCTCGTCGCGCCGGTTCCCGAAGAGCCGCTGGGCGCAACGACGCCGCGGCCCTGGAGCTCGAGCTCAAGGGAGGCCGCGACGTGCCGCCCGAGTCGGTCGAGGACGAGGAGCTGAAGCTGATCGCGATCAACAGCCTCCTGAACAGCGACGCCGACCGGGCGATCCCGATGCTCGAGAAGTTCCTCTCCGGGTCGCAGTCGCCGAAGCTGAAGGATCGCGCGCTCTTCGTCCTCGCCCAGAGCGGATCGCCGCGCGCGCGGCAGATCGTGGCCGACATCGCGTCGGGCAAGTCGAACCCGGCGCTGCAGGAGAAGGCGATCCAGTACCTCGGTCTCTTCGGAGGCGAGCAGAGCCAGGCCCTGCTCTCCGAGATCTACACCTCGCACGACGAGCGCCGAGCGTCAAGGAGCAGATCCTCCACTCCTACATGCTCTCGGGAAACCGCGAGCGCGTACTCGAGGCGGCGAAATCGGAGAAGGACGCCCGCAGCTGCGCGCCGCGGCGGTGCACCAGCTCGGCGTCATGGGCGCGCGCGCGGAGCTCTGGCAGCTCTACCAGACCGAGACCTCCGCCGACGTGAAGGAAGCGGTCATTCAGGCACTCTTCATCGCCGGAGACGCCGACCACCTGCTCGAGCTCGTCCGGACGGAAAAGAACCCGGAGCTCCGGTTGGAGGCGATCCAGAAGGCGGGGTTGACCGGAAAGGCAGGCGCCCCCCTCTGGCAGCTCTACGCGTCGGAGTCTTCCCGCGAGGTCAAGGAGGCGATCATCCAGGCGCTCTTCCTCGCCGGAGAGGCCGACCGACTCCTGGAGCTCGCCCGCACGGAGAAGGATCGGGAGCTCCGGATGGATGCGATCCAGAAAGCGGGTCTGACCGGAAAGGCGCGCACCGGCGAGGCCCTCGCGGCCCTCTATCGCTCCGAGAAGGACGCCGAGGTCAAGGCCGCCGTGATTCAGGCCTTCTTCGTCCAGGGCAACGCGCGCGCGCTCGTCGAGATCGCGAAGAGCGAGAAGGACCGCGACGCTCCGGCAGGAGGCGGTGCAGAAACTCTCCCTGATGAAGGACAAGGAGGCGACCGACTACCTGATGGAGATCCTGAACCGCTGACGCGCGGGAAAGGATGAGGAGAAGGAGCCATGAGATCGGGCATCGTCGTCACGGCCGCGCTCTTCGCGCTCGCGTCCCGCGCCGGGCTCGCGCAGCCCGCGGCGCTCACCGGCACCGACGTGACGGCCCGGAGCGTCGCGCCGGGCGACCTCGGCGGCGCGATCCGCCGACTCGGCTCGGGCGCCGCTCCCGTCTGGGCGGCGTGGACGTCGCCCCTCGAGGATCCGGAGCGGTGGATGTGCTGCTTCGACGGGTCGGGGCGCGGAGACGCCGCGGGGCGACTGCGGGCGGTGCTCGCTCGAGCGCGACTCCTCCTTCGAGACGGACCGGGAGGACGCCGGCCGGAGCCTCGAGGGACCGAGGGACTTCGTGATCCTCGCCCGTCTCGCCGGCGGCCGGGTCGAGAAGCTCCGTCATTTTTCGCTCGACTGCCGGATCGAAGCCGGGGCCGCGGCGGTCGTCTTCCTCGAAGGCGTCCCCGCCGCGGAGAGCGTCGCGTGGCTCGAGGCGCTGGCCGCCGCGCGAGACCGGCTCCCGGGCGTCCCGTTCCGAGGAGGACGACGACGCGGCGGACCGCGTCGCCGGGCCGGCGATCGCTTCGATCGCTCTCACGGCGGGCGCCGAGGCGCGAGGCCGCGCTCGACCGCCTGATGGCGAAGAGTCGGCCGCTCGCGCTTCGCAAGAAGACGGCGTTCTGGCTCGCGGCGGGGCGCGGGCGCTCCGGCTGCCGCCGGCTCGAGGCGGTCCTCCCCTCCGACGCCGCCGAAGCGTTCCGCAAGCACGGGACATTCGTCCTCTCGCTCTGCAAGGACGAAGCGGCGACCGCGGCTCTCCTCGGCCTCGCCCGGCGGGACGCGTCGCCCGAGGTCCGCGGTCAGGCCCTCTTCTGGCTCGCCCAGAAGGCGGGCCGCGCCGTCTCGGCCGCGATCGAGGAGGCGATCCGGGAAGATCCCGAGACGGAGGTCAAGAAGCAGGCGGTGTTCGCTCTGACGCAGATGCCGGATGGCGAGGGAGTCCCGGAGTTGATCCGGGTCGCCCGCACCAATCGCAACCCCGAAGTGCGCGAGCGGGCCGTGTTCTGGCTGGGCCAGTCGGGCGACCCGCGGGCGCTCGACTTCATCGAAGAAGTGCTCACGTCGCGGTAGCTGAACTCGCTCGCGACGGAAGCTCCGCGCCGTGCATCCGCGCGCACGTCCACCTGGCGGCTACTTGCCGGCCGGCTTCCCCTCGGCGTCGAGGACCACGACCTCGCCGAGATTGAGCTCTCGGATGCCGGGCTCGATCTTGGCCCGATCTCCGACGAGCAGGAGCATCTCCTTCTGAGGCACGGCGTACTTCGCCGCCGCGGCGCGGGCGGCCTCGAGCGAAACTTTCATCGTCTCGTCGCTCTCGCGCTGCAGCTCCTCCATCGGAAGCCCGAGCGCCCAGAGGTTGGCGATCTCTCCGCCCACCCGCGAGAGCCCCTCGAACTGCTGCGAGTAGCCCCGCACGCGCTTGACCTTCGCCGTTTCGAATTCCTCCGGCGTGATCGGCTTCTCGCCGGCGAACCCCTTGAGCTCGCCGACGAACTCGACGACCGACTCCTTGGTCTTGTTGGTCTGAACGCCGCCGGAGGCGTACCAGAAGCCTCCGTCGCGATACTGCGCCAGCGTCGAGAAGACGCCGTAGGAGTATCCCTTGTTCTCCCGCAGGTTCAGATTCAGGCGGGTCCCGAAGCCTCCGCCCCCCCAGACCGAGTCTGCGAGCTGGAGCGCGTAGTAGTCGGACGTCGAGCGCGCGGGGGCCGGGAGGATCTGCGAGACGACCGTCTGCGCCGCGTCCTGCCGGTCCACGAGATAGACCCTGCCCGACGCGGCCGGGGTCGCGGGCGGAATCGAAACCGGGGCGGCCGCACCGCCCGTCCAGGAGCCGAGGTGCTTGCGGGCGAGCTCGGTCGCCTCCGCGAGGGTCACGTCGCCGACGAAGATGAGGGCGGAGCTCCCGGGCTTCCAGCGGGCGCGATGGAACTCGACGAGGTCGGCCCGCGTGAGCTTCTCGACCGACCCCGGAAGCCCCTGGACGGGGTGGCCATACGGGTGGTCCGGCCCGAAGGCGAGCATCGACCGCAACCGTCCCGAGATCGCATTGGCGTTCTTGGACTGCTGTGAGAGCTGATCGAGCTGACGCTTCTTCTCCCGGTCGAGCTCGGAGTCGGGAAACGAGGGGTTCCGGACGACGTCCCCGAGGATCGCGAGAGACGGATCGAGATTGCGCTTCAGGACCTCCAGATCGAGCTGGCTCGATTCGCGGGCGGCGGCTCCCGTGACCTCGGTGCCGAGGTTCCCCAGCGCGTCCTCGATCTCGAGCGCCTTGCGGGTCGTCGTCCCGAGGCGCATGTTCGTCGCCGTCATCTGCGCGAGGCCGGCCTTGCCGGCGGGCTCGGCGATCGAACCGGCCCTCGTCACGAGCGTCACCGAGACCTTCGGCAGCTCGTGTCGCTCGACGACGTCGATCTCGACGCCGTTTTCGAGCCGGGCGGACGCGACCTCCGGCGCCCGGAACGGCCGGTCGGTCCCGAGGGAAGGCTGCTTCGATCGGTCGAGCGCGACCTCCGTCGGACGGCCCGCCGTCTCGGGCCGGAACCGGATGAGGAGCCGGTTCCTCGTGTCGAGATATCTCGAGGCGGCCGCCCGGATGTCCTCCGCCGTGACCTTCCGATAGCGCGCGACGTCTTCCTCGAACTTGCCGGGATCCCCCAGGAAGGTGTTGTAGCGGTTCAACAGGTCCGCCTTCCCGCCGAAGCCGCCGATCCGCTCGAGGCCGGAGACGAATGCGTACTCCTGCTTGGTCTTGGCGCGGGCGAGCTCGTCGGGCGTCGGCCCGTTCTTCGCCAGCCGGGCGATCTCCTCGGTCGCGATCGACTCCACCTGCGGGAGCGGCGCGCCGGGTCGCGCCGTCGCGATGACGACGAACATGCCGGCGATCTCCTGCGAGTTGTTGAACGAGTTGACCGCCGTGCAGAGCTGCTTGTCGTAGACGAGGACCTTGTTGAGCCTCGCGGAGAGGCCGTCGGTCAGGATCGACGACGTCAGATCGAGCTCCGCGTCGCCCGCGGCGAAGTACGGCGGACCCGGCCAGACCATGTAGACCCGCTCCTGCGGGACCCGGTCGATCGCCTCGACGATCTTCTCGCTCGACAGGCTCGCGAGCGATCGCGTCGGCCGGTCGAGCGGCGGTCCGGGCGCGATGTTGGCGAAGTACTTCTCGACGAGCCTCCGGGCTTCCGCCGGATCGAAGTCCCCGGCGATCACGAGCGACAGATTCGACGGGGAGTAGTAGGTCCGGAAGAACTCCTTCACGTCGTCGAGCGACGCGGCCGTCAGATCCTCGTGGCTGCCGATCGTCGTCCAGGAGTACGGGTGCCCGTTGAGGAACAGGTTCTCGAACATCAGCTTGAACCAGCGGCCGTAGGGGGTGTTCTCGAGCCCCTGGCGACGCTCGTTCTTGACGACGTCGCGCTGGTTGTCGAGCTTCTCCTTGGTCAGGGCGTCGGGGAGGGTCGCCAACCGATCCGACTCGAGCCACAGGAGGTTCTCCAGGTTTCCCGACGGGAACCGTCGCGAAGTAGTTGGTTCGGTCCTGGTTCGTCGTGCCGTTGACGCCGCCCTCGGCCAGATTCGCCCCGGCCTTCTCGGCGTAGACGAAGTAGTCCTCGCTCGCGCTCTTCGAGCCCTGGAACATCATGTGCTCGAAGAGGTGCGCGAAGCCGGTGCGGCCGAGCCGCTCGTTCTTGGAGCCGACGTGGTACCACTGGTTGACGTGCACGATCGGGAGCTTCCGGTCCACGTGGAGGATGACCTGGAGGCCGTTCGGAAGCGTGTACTTCTCGAACTCGACTTTCGGGACGGAGGAGGCGGCTTCGGCCGGCTTCGCGTCCCGGGCGCCGGCCTTCGCCGGGGTCTGCCCCCCCGCAGACGCCGGGCCGAGGAGAATCGGGAGGACGACAACGAGGGCGGCGAGAATCGAAAGCTTCCGTCTCAAGGCCCTGCTCCTTTCGATGGACCGGGCACACGTCGGCCCGCTATTCCTCGTAGATACGCGGACCGGCCCGGCAAGTTCTGCGCCGGGGCCGCCGGGCTAAGATAGCGGCCCGTGATCCTCGAATCCGCTCGCCGGGTCCTCGAGATCGAGGCCAACTCCGTGCGCGAGCAGATCCGCCGCATCGGGCCGGATTTCGAAAGGGCGGCGGAGCTGATCCTCGAGTGTCGGGGGCGGATCGGCGTGACGGGGATCGGGAAATCGGGGCTGGTCGGGCAGAAGATCGCCGCCACCTTCGCCTCGACCGGCACCCCGGCCTATTTCCTCCACGCCGGCGAGGCCGCACACGGGGACCTCGGGATGCTCGTCGCCGGCGACGTCGTCCTGGCGCTGTCGCTCTCGGGCGAGACGCCGGAGCTCGTCCGGCTGATCGAGTTCGCCCACGCGCGCGCCCTCCGGACGATCGCGCTGACCGGCGGACCCGGCTCTTCCGTGGCCCGCGCCGCCGACGTCACGATTCCAATCGAGATCTCGCGAGAGGCGTGCCCGTTCAATCTGGCACCGACGGCCTCGACGACCGCGATGCTCGCGCTGGGGGACGCCCTCGCCATCGCCGTCTCGGAGAAGCGCGGCTTCCGCGAGGAGGATTTCGCGGCGCTCCACCCGGGCGGCCAGCTCGGCAAGCGCTTCCTCAAGGTCAAGGACCTGATGCGCACCGGCGAGCGCATCCCGGCCGTCGGCCGGCAGACCCCGATGAGCGAAGCGATCCACGAGATGTCGCGCAAGATGATGGGCATCACGGCGGTCGTGGATTCCGGAGGAAGGCTCCTCGGCGTCATCTCGGACGGCGACCTGCGCCGGCTCCTCGAGAAGGATCCGGGGCTCCTCTCGCGCACCGCCGGCGACTGCCTCCACGCGAACCCCAGGACGGTGGACGCCGAGGAGTTCGCTTCGACGGCGCTCGACCGGATCGAATCGGCCAAGATCACGTCCCTCTTCGTCGTGGACGGCGCGGGGAAGCTGACCGGAGCGATCCACCTGCACGATCTCCTGAGCGCCGGAATCGCATGAGGAAGGTCGGGAGGATCGGATCATCGAGGACATCAGGCCGAAGCGGACTCGATCTCTCCGATCTCGATGACTCAATGACTCGATCCCCCGATGATCAAGGCCCTCTTCCTCGACGTCGACGGCTGCCTGACCGACGGCCGCCTCTACATCGACGACCGCGGCCGCGAGCTCAAGGTCTTCGACACGAAGGACGGCCACGGGATTCGCAAGGCACTCGCCGAAGGGGTGCGCGTCGTGTGGATCTCGGGTCGGACTTCTTTGGCGACGGCGGTCCGCGCCCGCGATCTCGGGGTGCGCCACTGCTACCAGGGGGAGAAGGACAAACTCCCCCGCTACGAGGCGCTGTGCCGACGATGGGGCTTGAAACCATCGGAGACGGCCGCGATGGGAGACGACGAGCCGGACATCGGCATGATGAAGCGAGCCGGGCTGTCGGCCTGCCCCGCGGACGCGACGCCGCCGGCGAAGGGGGCCGCCCGGCTCGTTCTTTCGACTCCCGGCGGCCGGGGAGCCGTCCGGGAGTTCGTGGACCTGATCCTCGAGCGGAACCGAAGACGCAGGACCAGGGATTAGGGAGAGGTCGAGCAGCCGATCTAGACTCGAAGGACTCCGCTGATGAAATCTCGGGCAGGAGGGAGCCTATGGGAACGATGCGGCTCGTCGTGGACGCTCCCGGGGAGCGTCGGCCCGTCGAGGTCGGAGTCGAGCGCCTGGGCGAGCTGCTCGCCGACCCCGAAAAACGGCTCTGGCTCGACATCAGCGACCCCGACGCCGAGGACGTCGAGTTCCTGCGTCGCCGGTTCGGCTTCCACGAGCTGACCCTCGACGAGGTCACGCGCCCGCACGAAAGGCCGCGCTGCGATGCGCACGGCGGCTACTACTTCGTCGTCGTCTACGCCGCCGAGCACACGGGCACCGAGTTCCTGCCCCGCGAGCTCAACCTCTACTGGGGACGGAACTATCTGGTGACGATCCACCGCCGGCCCGCGGCCGTGCTGGCGCTGCTCGCCGAGGCCCGCAAGCGCTGGGAGCAGCACGAGGGCCGCGAAGCCTACGGCATCGCCTGCCTGGCCTACGCCCTCTTCGAGACTCTCGTGGACGGGTACTTCGCGGTTCAGGATCGCGTGCGCGAGCGAATCGAGCGGATCGAGGAGCAGATCCTCCAGGGGGAAGAGCGGGCGGCGGCCGACCTCTTTCGGCTCCGCAAGGAGCTCCTCCGGGTTCCGCGCCTCCTCGCCCCGACGAGCCACGTCCTGGCCGAGGTCCTCCGCCGCGAGGGCGCGATCCCCGATGGCCTGCGCCCCTACTTCGGCGACGTCCAGGACCATGCCCTCCACGTGCTCGCGGAGATGGACACCTACCGCGACCTGCTCGGCGCCGCGCTCGACGTGCAGATCTTCTATTCGTTCTCGCGCCTCGGGAACATCATGAAGCGGCTGACGGCGGTGACGGTCGTGATCATGGTTCCGAACTTCGTCGCGAGCGTCTACGGCATGAACTCCGAGCATCTCGTTTCGCCGAGCGAGTGGAAACTCGGTTTCGCGGTCGTCGTCGCCCTGCTCGGCTGCATGGTGGCCTGGGGCTTCATACACTCGCGTTTGCTGCGCTGGCTCTGAACGGGAGGCCGCCATGATCATCGGAGCGCATTCGATTCTCTACAGCAAGAACCCGGAGGCCGACCGCGCCTTTCTCCGCGACGTCCTGCAGTTTCCGGGCGTGGACGTCGGGGGCGGCTGGCTCATCTTCGGTCTGCCGCCGTCCGAAGTGGCCGTGCATCCCTCCGACGAAAACGACGTGCACGAGTTCTACCTGATGTGCGAGGACATCGGAGGCTTCGTCGCCGAGATGAAGGCGCGCGGCGTCGCCTGCGGCGAGGTCCAGAGCATGGGGTGGGGAATGCTGACGCGCCTGACGCTGCCCGGAGGCGGCGGGCTCGGCGTCTACGAGCCACGCCACGCGAGGCCGAAAGCGGTGTCCGCGTCCCGCCGGGCGAGGCGGCCCGCGCGGCCGTCCGCCAGACCGCGCTCTCGGAAGAGAGCCCGCGCCGCCCGCCGCTAGCAGGTTGCTGAAAAAGGGTGTGGGATGGCGTTACGAGCGCCGTGGGGTCAGATGCAAGGAAGCGCGACGACGGCGATGCCGTCGCATCGTCGAGGAGCGATGACGAAGCAGATGACCCCGCGCCGCCGTAACCCGAAGGGTGGACGGCACTTTGCCGGCGCCCGCTGAAGCCCGATGAGACCGCGAATCAGACGTCCATCGGACGGGCGCCGGATGCAAAGTGCCGGACACGACGCCCGCATCCATTTTTCAGCAGCCTGCTAGGCGAGGTCGAGAGAGGACCGGCCCCGGTCGAGCACGGCCGTCGAGACCGTTCCTCCGCAGTGTTCCCGGATTCGTCGCCCGATCTCCTCGATCGCAGCGGCGACGTCCCGCTCTTCGATGGGCGGGAGTCCCTCGACGACCACGAGGGCGTTGCGTGTTCCTTCGGTCAGTTTCGTCCGGTCGGCTTCCTTCCAGTTCCAGCGGCGGCAGATCGCCCCGACGCGGTCCCGGTAGATCACCTCGCCCGGCTTCGGCGCGCGGGGTTCGGCCTCCCCGAGGAGCCGGATGGGCGGCTCGTTTTCGCCGGCCGGCGCGAGCTCGATGTCCCCTTCGATCGCGTCCAGGTCCTCGGCTCCGGCGGGCAGGAGCGTCTCGAGCGAGACCGCGTTGTAGATGTCCACGACCTTGTTGATGTGGCGCAGCGCCTCCCCTTTCCGGGCGCGCCGCGCGAGGCTCTCGATCGAGGAGGGATGATCCTTCGGCTTCGCGCCGAACTTGCGGTAGGCCTCCCGCCACACGGCGATGCGCGGATTCTCGGTCACGGGCACGTTCCCGAGCCGCGTCCCGAGTTCTTCCGCCGCCCGACGGAGCCGGTCCCCGAGGGCCGCGTCGTCTCCGGAGTTGTCGATTCCGCGCGCGACCGCGACGCCGACGACGGCGTCCGGAAAGAGCTCGAGAAACGGCGGAGTCAGAGTCAGTCGCACGAGCGCTTTCGACCTCCACCTACTTCTTCCGAAACAGCCACGCCACGCCGACGCCCAGCAGGTACAGAAGAATCATCGGCACCGCGAAGACGCACTGCGTCGTGACGTCCGGAGTCGGCGTGATGATCGCCGCGATGACGAAGATGACGAGGATCGCGTACTTGAGCTTCGCGAGCAGCCATCGCTCGGTGACCACGCCCATGCGCGCGAGGAAGAAGACGAGGATCGGCATCTCGAAGCAGAGGCCGAGGCCGAGGATGATCTTGGTGGCCGTCGACAGGTACTCGTTGATCGTGATCACCGCCTGGAAGGGCTTGCCGACGCCGACGAGAAACCCGACGACCAGCGGAAAGGCCTCGTAGTAGCCGAACGCGCAGCCGGCGACGAAGAAGAAGACGCTCGCCGCGAGGAACGGCCAGACCCACCGGCGCTCGCGCCGGTAGAGAGCGGGCGCCACGAAGAGCCAGATCTGCCACAGGAGGACGGGCGACGCGAGGATCACGCCCGCGAGCATCGCCACCCGGAAGTAGAGGACGAACGGCTCGGCCAGCGTCGTGTAGGCCAGGTTCTGTCCCGGGGGCAGGGCCTTGCGCACCGGTACCGCCAGGAAATCGAAGAGCTGCGGCGCGAAGGCCCAGCAGGCGAGGAACCCGCCGAAGAGGGCGAGGAGCGAGACGATCAGGCGTCGCCGCAGCTCCTCCAGGTGCTCGAAGAAGCCCATCCGGGGGAGCTCTTCGGGATCACCCTCCGGATCCCTTCCGCGGTCCGGAAGGAACCGGCTCAAGCGGGTGGGACGGGACCGGCCTCGGGCCCGGAGGGGCCGGCCGCTCCCGACGAGGGCTCGGCCGACGGAGTCCGGGCGATCGTGTTGGCGGCGGCGGACACTTCGTGCCCGACCGAAGAGACTTCGGTCTTCGCCTCCTCGATCTCGCGCTCGATCGTCTTCTTCAGGTCGTCGGAGGCCTTCTTGAACTCGGCGAGCCCGCGTCCCAGGGACTTGCCGATCTCGGGGAGCTTGCGGGGACCGAAGACGAGGAGGGCCACGACGAAAATCAGGATCAGTTCGGGCATTCCGATGGAGCCAAACATGTTAGACCTCGGGATGAGGATTCTACCCCCCGCCGGCTGCCGCGAAACCGAAGGGCTGGAAATCCCGTACCTCCCGGACGTCGGCGTGCCAAAATGGGGGCCGAATCGCCTCGAACCGAGGGAGGACTCTTGAGCCGTCCACGTTCCCGCCTGCTGGTTTCGCTGACGTTGCTCGCCGCCGCCACACTCGCCGGGCGGCGCCCTGGGCTCCCGCCTGCTCGCGGTGCCGGAGCGGGAGCCGGTCAATCTCGACGAATACGCGGACATCCTGACGACGATGTCGGAGTGGGCGCCCGAGTCGGTCCCGCCCGAGAAGATCGTCTACGCCTCGATCCACGGAATGCTCTCGCGTCTCGACCCGCACACGACCTTCCTCGAGCCCGACGACTACGCGGCCATGCGGGAGAAGCAGCAGGGCTCGTTCTTCGGCCTCGGGATCCAGATCCAGAAGCGGATGGGGCGCATCACCGTGATCGCTCCCATGGAGGGCACCCCCGCCTTCAAGCTCGGCATCCGGGCCGGCGACATCATCACCCACGTCGAGGACGAGGAGCTGAAGGAGGATGTCTCGACCGACGACGTCGTCCGGAAGCTGCGCGGGCCCAAGGGGACGCCGGTGACGATCACGATCCGCCGGCCGGGCCTGGACGAGCCGATCCGCATGACGATCACGCGGGCCGAGATTCCGACGCTCTCCGTCCCGTACGCCTTCCTGATCGGGCCGGACACCGGCTACATCTTCCTGCGCGACTTCACCCACACCTCCTCGCCGCGAGCTGACGGCGGCCATCGAGAGGCTCGAGAAGGAGGGGATGAAACGGCTCCTGCTCGACCTGCGGGGCAATCCGGGAGGCGTTCTGGACCAGGCCGTGGACGTGGCCGACGTGTTCCTGCCGAAGGGCGCGAAGGTCGTCTACACGCGCGGCCGGACCACGTCCTCGGCGCAGGAGTACTACGCCCCCGGAGACGGGACGCACTTCGACCGGCCGCTCGTCGTCCTCGTCAACCGCGGCTCGGCCTCCGCCTCCGAGATCGTGGCCGGCGCGATCCAGGACCACGACCGCGGGCTGATCGTCGGCCAGCGGACCTGGGGCAAGGGGCTGGTCCAGAGCGTCTACACGCTCCCCTACGGCGCCGGCCTCGCGCTGACGACGGCGCGGTACTACACGCCTTCGGGGCGCTGGATCCAGCGGGACTACACGCGACCTGCTCGCCTACGTGAACCCGGAGGACGGGGACGACGCCGCCCGCCGAGGAGGCGCCGCGCAAGGCCGGCGAGGTCTTCTACACCGACGCGGGCCGCGTGGTGTACGCGGCGGGAGGCATCACCCCCGACGTCGTGGCGAAGAACGACAGCCGCGACTCGAAGCTGCTGGCCCAGCTGCTGGCCCGGGGCCTGACCTTCAGCTTCGCCGTGGACTGGAACTCCAAGCACCCGGAGGTCAACTCCGGACTTCGCCGTGACGCCGGCCATCCGCCAGGCCTTCTTCGAGTTCTGCGAGGCGTCGAAGTTCTCGACCGCCGCAGGAGCTCAAGCGGCAGTGGAACGAGGACCCGAACAAGTCGATCGTGGACCTCGCCGTGCGCGTCGACATGATCAACGTCAAGTACGGCCTGGAAGTCCGGCTGGAGGGCCCGGGCGGCCGGGGACAACCAGATCCAGCAGGCGCTCTCGCCTCTTCGACGAGGCCGCGCGCGTCGCGGCGCCTGCCGAAGAAGGCGAACCCCGCCCGGGCGTCGAAGACCGGCGCGTAGCACGTCGCTCCGGCTTGCTCGGGATCTGCGCCCTCCGGGCGCACCGGCGGCCGGCTCGGCCAAAGGGGCTCGACCGGTTTCTGACGCGGCACCGGGCAGTCCGTGGCTGCGCCGTCACGAGGGTCTCGACCGGCGCCGTAAGAGAGTCTCCGCGGCATTGCGGCGTGTGGCTCCCGCGGCGCGCGGACGTGCCTCCGCTGCCCTCGCGGAGGATTCCGCGCGCCGCGAGCGAAAAGACTTACACCGCGAACAGGAGCTCCTCGCGACGTCTCGGATGACGGGACCCGAATCGGGCTCGCAACGCGACTCAATGCTCGCGGCGTGCGAAGTCAACGAGCGAAACGAGGCTGGAGCGCACGTTGCGGGAGCTGGAGCGCTGCGAGGGGATCAGGCAGCCGGTCGAGCCCCTTTGGGCGAGCAGGGCTGGCGGCGGCGCGGACTGCGCCGCAGGTGCGCAGGGAGTGCGCCGCCAGATCACGAGCGAAGCGAAGGCGACGGGAAAAACCAAGGCCCCGCCGAAGCGGGGCCTTCTTCCAGGAGGCGGCGGAACGGGAACGGGTTAGTTCTTGAACGCCGAGTTGTTGAAGACGACGAACTGGCGGCGGCCGATGAGGGTGCGGTGCGAGCCCGAATTGGCGTAGATCGTCAGGTCGTGCTCGGTGTCGCCGAGGCGGGTGGTGTCGAGAACGTAGGCGAATCCGACGAAGGGGGACGTCACCCGGCTGTCGTCTGCGGGGACGTCGTCGCGGCGCAGCCCATAAGTGCCCGCGGGGGCGTTCAGGTTCGCGATCACGTGGCCGTCGATTGCGAGGTCGAGGCTGCGAGATCGCTCCGTCCAGGTCGAACACCCAGCCGAGCACCGGGAACGCATCCCCGTTGATCGATTGCCCCGGCGCGGGAGAGTTCACGTTGCCGAACGAGGCGCGGTCCGGATTGGACGACGAGTCACAGGTCAGGTCCACGGAGATCCCGCCGAACTCGCTGAACGTCTCCTCCTCGTCGCCGACTCTCAAGGAGAGCGTGTGCCTGCCCGGTAGGGTGGCGCCCGCGAACGCGACGCCGGTGGGGGTCGGAGTAAGAATGTCGAAGACGCCGATGGATGGATCTCGCTGGATGCCGAACAGGAACTGGAAGCCCGAGTTGGCCGAGTTGTCGTACCCCTGGTGGCTCTGGGCGATGTCGGGGCGCGAGAGGCCATAGCAGTTGGCGAAGGTGTTGCCGGTGACGACGCAATCGGTCCGCGTGTTGGCGAGAATCGCTCCGTCGAGCATCAGCTCGACGTAGGAGACCCGCCCGCGGTCGGTGCGCGCTCGGACATCGAGGGACCACCCCCGGACGATATTCGGGAAGGAGCTGCCCGGCACGCCGGTGCCGCCGCCCCCCGGAAAGCAGGGGGACGGGCATGGCCCGCCGGGGGTGACGACCGGGATCGCCGGTCCGCAGATCAGCGTCGCCTCGTCCATCGGGAATTCGAGGGCCCCGAACGGACCGAGCAGGCTGCCGTTGTTCAGGACCTGCACCGAGACCGAGCCGATATCCCGCGAGCTGCCCTGATTGTCCGTGGCGCGCACGGTGATGACGTGCAACCCGTCGAGGAGCTGTGTCGTGTCCAGATTCGCCGAGAACCCGGAATGGAGCGAGTTGGGATGCGGGCCCGGGGAAGTCCGGGAAGGCGGCGAAGATGTCGGGACGGGTGCCGCCGTAGAACGCGCTGCCCCGCACCCCCGCGGCCGATGGACGTCGCGAAGATCCGACCGTCGATCTGGAAGTCGATGTGGTCGATGTCGATGTCGTCGAGCGCCCAGCCGAGCACTCCGACCGACCCGTTCGCGGTCGAGCCGGGATCGGGCAGATCGAGGTTTCCGAAGGGAGGCTGGTTGATCGAGTTGTCGATGATGACCGTGATCGGACCGAAGAAGACGGGGTCCGGCGACCCCGACTCGGTGACGCCGATCCGGATTTCGTGCGGGCCGTCCACGTAGTTGCGGGCCAGGAAGGACGTGATCCAGCCGGGAGACCCATTGGGGCTGCGGGCAAACCTGGGGAAATTGCCATCGATGTCCGGCCTCGGCATGTTCAACACGGCGCGGTTGACCGGCACGAGGTCGTCGTCGAGGAAGAGCTCGATCTTGTCGATCGAGTTGAACGAGAGCGCCCAGCCGCTCACGGTGACGACTCCGGCGACCGTCTGCCCTTGGATCGGCCCGTCGACCCGGAGCAGGGGCCCGGATGGCGAGTAGTTCCGATCGACGGCGACCGTCGTACGTCCCTCACGCACGGACTGTGCGAGCATCGTGCTCATCAGAGACCAGCCCACTCCCGCCAGAAGCGCCAAGACCCAGGGCGCCTTCTTCGACATAACATCCCTCCCGAGGATTTAAGAGAAGAATCCGCAAATATTCGGAGGAAAGTCAAGCCGCCGGGTATCTTCACCTCATTTTTTTAGGCAAAATGCCAATTTGATAATGACCCACTCGTCTTCCGGGGGCGGCGCTACCGACGGGCACGCCAGCTCCGGGGGTGTCCCCCGGGGAGGCCGACCGGGCGAGCCTGCCGGAAAGGGGCGCGGATCGGGAAGGGCCTTCGCTCCCGGAGGGTCCAGGCCCTCCTGTCGCTCCTTCTGGCCGGGGGGCTCCTCTACCTCTTCCTTCGGAGGGTCGATCCCGGCATGCTCCGACAGGCGATCCGATCGGCGTCCCCCGAGTGGCTGGCGGCGAGCCTCGGGATCGCGATCGCGACCTTCGTGCTGAGGGCGTTTCGCTGGACCTGGCTGCTCCGGCCCGTCGGCCGGGTTCCCTTCCTGCCCGCCTTCCTGGCGACCGCCGTCGGCTTCGCGGCCAACAACCTTCCGGCCCGCGTGGGTGAGGTCATCCGGCCGGCCCTTCTCGCACGAATGCGGCGGCTCCCCTTTTCGGCTCTTCTCGCTTCGATCCTCTTCGAGCGGGCTCTCGACGGCGGATCGGTCGTCTTCTTCTTCCTCCTGCTCGCTCTCCTCCTCGGCCTGCCCGGCGCGACGGCGGGCGGCGGCGCTTTCGCCACGCTGCGCGACGGGCGCGCTCGCCGCGGCGGCCGTTCTTCGCCCTGCTCGTCGGAGCGGCGTCCTGCTCCTCTTTCGCCGCGAGGCGGCGGGCCGGTCCTTCGACCGGCTGGCCGACCGGCTGCCCGCGTAGCCTGGCAGCCCCGCGCCCGCGCCGCGGCCGCGGCCTTCCCCGCGGGATTCGCGTCGCTCTCCGAGCCCGCGGCTCCTCGCGACGGTCGTCGGCCGCCTCGCTCGCTGATGTGGCTCGTGATCAACGTGCAGATCTACGCGGTGATGAGGGCGTTCCACATCGCGCTGCCCTTCTCGTCGTCTTTCGTCGTCACCGCCGCCGCGGTCCTCGGGCTCGCGGTGCCGACACCGGGCGGGATCGGCTCCTATCAGGCCGCGGTGCAGTACGCCCTGACGCGCTTCTACGGCGTGCCGCTCGCTCCGGCCTCCGGCGTCGCCCTCATGGCCTGGGCGGTCTCTTTCGTGCCGATCACGGCGATCGGTCTCGCGGCGCTCGCGTCGAAGACCGTCCGCGCCGCGCTTTCCGACGCCCGGGAAGACGGCAGGTAGACGCGCGATGGGAGACAGGGGAAGATAGTGCGCGTGCCTCCGAGCCGAGCGCCCCGCCCGCGACGCCGACGGACCGGCATGAAGTGTCCCTTCTGCGGCGCCACGGACGACCGGGTCGTGGACTCGCGCGAGAGCCGGGAAGGCGAAGTCATTCGCCGGCGGCGGGAGTGCGTCTCCTGCGGGCGCCGCTTCACCTCCTACGAGACGATCGAAGAGATCCCCTACATGGTGGTCAAGAAGGACGGCCGCCGGGAGCCCTTCGACCGCAAGAAGCTGCGGGCCGGGCTCGTCAAGGCCTGCGAGAAGCGGCCGGTCCCGGCGGCGCGGCTCGACGCGATCGTGGACGAGATCGAAACCCTGCTCCACGACTCGGAGGAGCGGGAGATCGCGACGAGCCGCGTCGGCGGCGCTCGTCATGGAGCGCCTGCGGGAGCTCGACAAGGTCGCCTACGTGCGCTTCGCGTCCGTCTACCGGAAGTTCGAGGACGTGGACGAGTTCTTGCTCGAGTTGAAGAACCTGATCGACCGCGCCGAAACGAAGGCGACATCGTGAGTCCGTCGCCTTCGCTTGCTCGGGGATCTGCGCCTTCGGCGCACCGGCTCGCGGCTCGGCCAAAGGGCCTCGACCGCTTGCCTGATCCCCTCGCTGCGCTCCGGCTCCCGCAACGCGAGTCGGTTTGCTCGTTAGCTCGCAAACCTTGGTCGCGTTGCGAGCGAAACCTCCGCCAACTCGTGAATGAATTCACCGGCATCAGTCCCCTCGCACCGCGCGGAGCGAAGTCTCATGGCTAGGAATCCGATCCGCCTCTACGGACCGCTAGTCGAGCTCTCGCGGCTCCAGAGCGAGTTGAACCGTCTCTTCCAGGTCTTCGTCGAGTCCCACAACCGCGGCGCCGGCCCCTCGACCTCCTGGGACCCGAGCCTCGACGTCCTGGACGACGGCCAGACGATCCGCGTGCTGCTCGAGCTGCCCGGGGTCGAGCCGGAAGACGTGCGGGTCACGATCCGCGGGCGCGTGGTGACGATCCGAGGGCAGAAGAAGGGGCGGATCCGCGCGCGCGAGGGAATGCGTTTCTTCTGCATGGAGCGCTACTTCGGCAACTTCGTCAAGTCGGTCCCGCTGCCTCGCCCGGTCAACACGCGAGAGGCGAAAGCGCATTTCCGGGAGGGCGTCCTCGAGGTCACCCTCCCGCGCGTGCCGGACATGCGGGAAAAGGAGCACGAGATCACGGTGAAGGGCGAGGAAGAGTAGACCGTGACGGAAGTCGAAGAGAAAGAGATCGCGACCGAGCGGGACATCGAGCTCCCGATTCCGGACATCCTGCCCGGTCCTGCCGCTCAAGGACGTCGTCGTCTTCCCTTACATCATTCTGCCGCTCTCCGTCTCCCGGGAGAAGTCGATCAACGCCGTGGACGCCGCGCTCGCGGAGCAGCGCATCATCATGCTCGTCGCGCAGAAGGACGCGCAGAACGAGTCGCCCGCGGGCCGAGGAGCTCTACTCGGTCGGCACCGTGGCGGCGATCATGCGGATGCTGAAGCTGCCGGACGGCCGGATCCGCCTGCTCGTGCAGGGCCTCTCGCGGGCGCGCATCGACTCCTTTCTCGCGGAGGAGCCTTTCTTCAAGGCGAAGATCACCAAGCTCGAAGAGGCGACGCCGAACAAGGAGCTCCCGCCGGAGCACGAGGCGCTGCTGCGGAGCGTCAAGCAGAACCTGGAGAAGTCGGTCTCCCTCGGCAAGAACATCTCGCCGGAGGTCATGGTGATCGCCGCGAACCTGGACGATCCGGCGCGCCTGGCGGACCTGTCGGCCTCCAACCTCGAGCTGAAGCTCGAGGACGCGCAGCACATCCTCGAGTCCACCGACGCGATCGAGCGGCTGCGCCTCGTCAACGAGAGCCTCGCGAAGGAGATCACCGTCCTCACGATGCAGCAGGAGATCTCCTCGCAGGCGCGCGGGGAGATGGACAAGTCGCAGCGCGAGTACTACCTGCGCCAGCAGCTGCGCGCGATCCAGCAGGAGCTCGGCGAAGGCGAGGAGATCTCCGAGGAGCTCGCCCAGTACCGGAAGCTCGTGACCGAGAAGAAGATCCCGGTCGAGGCGGCCGCCGAAGTCGAGAAGCAGATCAAGCGCCTCGAGCGGAGCCACCCCGATTCCGCCGAGACGGCGATCATCCGAACGTACCTCGACTGGATGACCGGGCTCCCCTGGGGCGTCGTCTCGAACGACTCCGAGGACATCGAGCGCGCTCGCCGCATCCTCGACGAGGATCACTACGACATCGAGAAGGTCAAGGAGCGCATCCTCGAGTATCTCGCGGTGCACGCGCTGAAGAAGACGTTGAAGGGCCCGATCCTCTGCTTCGTCGGGCCGCCCGGAGTCGGCAAGACGTCGCTCGGCCGCTCGATCGCCCGGGCGCTCGACCGCAAATTCGTGCGGCTCTCGCTCGGCGGCGTGCGCGACGAGGCGGAGATCCGCGGGCACCGACGCACCTACGTCGGCGCGATGCCCGGGCGCATCGTCCAGGGGATCCACCAGGCGGGCACCTCGAATCCCGTCTTCATGCTGGACGAGATCGACAAGATCGGAGCGGACTATCGCGGGGATCCGTCCTCGGCGCTCCTCGAGGTGCTCGATCCGGAGCAGAACTACTCCTTCCGCGACCACTACCTCGGCGTCGCCTACGACCTGTCGAAGGTCCTGTTCATCGCGACGGCCAACATCCTCGATCCGATCCAGCCGGCCTTCCTCGACCGGATGGAGGTGATCCGGCTCTCGGGCTACACGCTCGAGGAGAAGAAGGCGATCGCGCGCCGCCACCTGATCCCGAAGCAGCTCGACGAGAACGGCCTGACCGAGGCGAACATCGAGTTCACCGAGGGGGGCGTCGAGAAGATCATCGAGTCGTACACCCGGGAGGCGGGCCTGCGAAACCTCGAGCGCGAGATCGGCGCGATCTGCCGCAAGGTCGCCGTGGCCGTGGCGAAGGGGAAGACGCGCCGCTACCGCATCACCGGCGCCTCGGTCGAGAAGATGCTCGGGCCCGCCAAGCATCTGGCCGAGGAGCTCCTGAAGCGCGACCAGGTCGGCGTCGCGACGGGCCTCGCGTGGACGCCGGTCGGCGGAGACCTTCTCTTCGTCGAGGCCCTCGCCGTGCGGGGCAAGGGGGGCCTGCGGCTGACCGGGCAGCTGGGCGACGTGATGAAGGAATCGGCTCAGGCCGCCATGTCCTACGCGCGCGCCAACGCGAAGGACCTCGGCATCCCCGAGGACTTCTTCGAGACCCACGACGTGCACGTCCACGTGCCGGAAGGCTCGATCCCCAAGGACGGCCCCTCCGCCGGCATCACGATGGCCGCGGCCATGATCTCCGCGTTCACGCAGCGGGTCGTCCGGCGCGACGTCGCCATGACCGGCGAGATCACGCTGCGCGGCGAGGTGCTCCCCATCGGCGGGGTCAAGGAGAAGGTCCTCGCCGCCCGCCAGGCCAAGATCCGGACGATCGTGCTCCCGCGGCAGAACAAGCGCGACGTCGTCCAGATCTCCTCGCGCATCCTCCATGACATGGAGTTCCGCTACGTCGATCGGGTCGAGGAGGCCCTCGAGATCGCGCTCTCGCCGGCAGCGGCGACCGGGCAGCCGGCCGGTCCGCCTCCGCCCGAGCCGCTGCCCGCCCCCCTGCAGGAGATTCCGGTGCGGGCCGCCAAGCCCGGGCGGGTTCGCGCGAATCGCGCCCCCCGTCCCTGACGTCTCCCCCTTCCGCGCCCTGCCCCGTCTTCTCGCGATAGATTCTCCTCGATGTCCCGGGAGGACCGGTTCGTGCGGCGGCTGCTCGCGGAACTTCCCCGTTCGACCCGCGTGCTCGTCGGCCCCGGGGACGACGCGGCCGTCCTCCCCGGATCGCCCGGGCCCTGGGCCGTGACGACCGACACGCTCGTCGAAGGCGTGGACTTCTTCCCGGACCTTCCGCCGGAGGCGATCGGGCGCCGCGCGATGGCGGTGAATCTCTCGGACCTCGCGGCGATGGGCGCACATCCGGAGGTCTTCCTGCTCACCGTCGCTTTTCCCCCGGCGCGAGGGGAGGACTTTCCGCTCGCGGTGGCGCGGGGAGCGCTCTCGCGGGCCACGCCGCTCGGCGTTTCGCTCGCGGGCGGAGATCTCTCGCGCGCTCCCGTCGTGTTCGTGTCGATCGCGCTCTGGGGGCGTCTCGAACGGGAGCCGCTCTCCCGTTCGGGCGCCCGTGCCGGCGACCTCCTCTACATCTCCGGATCGCCCGGCCGCGCGGCCGCCGGCCTGCGCCTGTCGGCCGAAGGCGGCCGGGCTTCGGATCGGCCGGACGAATTGCCCGACTCGGCGCGCGCCGAGCTCGTCGCGGCGTACCGGGATCCCGAGCCGCGGGTCGAGCTCGGGCTCCTCCTCGCCCGCGAAGGCTGGGCCCGCGCGGCGATCGATGTCTCCGACGGTCTCGGGATCGACGCCGGGCGGCTCGCCGCGGCCTCGGGCGTGAAGGTCGTGCTCGAGGCGGAGCGGCTTCCGATCAGCGCCGCGCTCGCCGCTTTCGGAAAGCGCGAGGGGCTCGACCCGATCGAGCTCGCCATTTCGGGAGGAGACGACTACGAGCTCCTCTTCGCCGTGCCGAGCGAGCTCGCCGCGAGCATTCCCCCGCAGGGACCGGGCGGCGTGCCGCTGACGCGCATCGGCCGGATCGAGCCGGGACAAGGAGCCCTTCTTCGTTCCGCCGACGGAGACCGCGAGATCGCAAGCCTCGGCCACGACCACTTGCGCGTCGCGCCATGAGATTCCCGACTCCGCGGGCGCTGCGCCGGAGACGACATCCCCTGCAGTGGAAGAGGCGGTGGCGGGTCCTCCTCGCCGACTGGCTCGGGCGCGAAGAGCCGCCCGAACGGGTGGCGGCGGCGATCGCGCTCGGCGTCGGCGTCGGGTTCTCGCCGTTCTTGGGATTCCACATACTCCTCGCGATCGCCCTCGCGTTCCTCTTCCGGCTGAATCGCTTCGACGCATTCCTCGGACAGTTCGCCGGCAACCCGTGGACCATCCCGCCGGTCTTCGCGGCGAGCTATCAGCTCGGCCGCGCGCTCCTCGGGGAGCGGGCCCGACAGATGCCCCGCTTGAACTGGGACGCCCTCGTCGAGAAGGACCTCTCGAGGATCCTCCACCCGATCGAAACGCTCCGGGCGATCTTCGGGAGCCACGGCTTCCTGCCGCGCCTCGAAGCCTTCCTCCTCGGCACGACGCTCGTCTCGGTCGCGATCGGGGTCGCAACCTATTTCGCGGCTCGCGGGGTCCTCGCGCTCTTCCACCGGCGCCACCCGCACATCTCCGAACGCGCCGCTCGCCGGAAGGCCGCCGCCGAGCGCCGGCGCGAGATCCGCGCCACGCGCGGCGGCTAGCCGCTATCCCGGGAACGCCCAGGGGGCGGCGCGCTCGAGCTGCGGACGCAGGATCTCGAAGCGCCGCGCGTAGGCCGGGCTGGCGCGCGATGCGTCGAGGAGCCGGGCGAGGTCGCCGCTCCGCCTCGTGATCCGAAAGACTTTCTCCCGGGCGAGCGCGGACCCGAAGGGGAGCCCGGCGTCGGCGTCCTCTTCGGCGAGCAGGCGGAGGGCGGGCGCGTCGAGGGGGGCGGCCGCGAGGATCCGGCGGAGCTGACGGCGGGATTCCTCGATCCGGCCGGCCAGGCGGAGCCAGCGCGCGTAGCCGAAGCGCGCCGGCAGCGAGCGCGGATGCGCCGCGAGCACCCGGTCCCAGTCCTTCTCGGCGGAATCCGATCCGAGCCTCGAGGCGACTGTCGCCGCCCGCACGAGGAGCGGCAACGAGTCCGCGTTCCGCGCGAGCCCCCGCCGGTACGTCTCGAGGGCCTCGCGATCCTCCCCCATCGCCTCGAAGACGAGGCCGAGGCCGAAGAACCCGGTCTCGTAGGCGGGGAACGCCTCGAGCGCGCGCTCGTAGGAGCGCCGCGCCTCGGGGAGCAGGCCGAGGTCCCGCTCGCACCGGCCCTTTCCCGCCCAGGCATCCCAGTACTTCGGGTAGATTTCGGTCGCGCGGCCGTAGGCGGCGCGTCCCTCGCGAAAATGGAGCCGCTCCGCCCGGATGTAGCCGAGGTTGTAATGATTCTTCGCGCTCTCCGGCGCGACCCGGGCGCTGTTGGCAAAGAGCGTCTCGTCGCTCCACCAGACCGTCGAACGGATCGCCGTGCGGGAGGCGTAGAGGAGCGTCAGCGCGGAGAGCGCCGCAAGGCGGACCGGCGAGACCGCCGACAGTCGCTCCGCGCGGCCGGCCAGGGCCGCGCCGGCAATGCAGATCCCCGCCGAGGGCAGATACGCGACGCGCTCGGCGAAGACCGTCCCGATCGGGAAGAGGAGGTTGGAAGCGGGGAGGATCGCGAGGAGGAAGAAGAGGAGACCGAAGGCCGCGGCCGAACGCGGACGCGCGAGCGCCGCCGCGGCGGCGAGCGCGAGGAGGAGGATCGCCCCGATCGCCGCGAGCGATCCCGCCGGCACGGGACGGATCTGCCAGGCGGACTCGTCCGCGGAGAGACGGAGCGGCAGGAGGAGCCGCCCCAGATACCGCAGCAGCAGGAGCGCCGCGTTGCCGAGGCGCGCCGCCGCGCCGAGCGGCGCGAGCGGATTCTCGACCTCGAAGATCCCCCCGCCCGACTTGAGCCAGCCGCCCAGCACGGAGCGGCGCAGGAAGAGGTATCCGCCGAGAACCGCGGCGGAGCCCGCGTAGAGCGCCGATCCGCGGGAAAGCGCGTCGCGGGCGCGGGCGAACGGCGACCCCTTCGCGCAGCGAGCGAGAACGAGAAAGGCGAGGGCGGGCGCCACCGCGGCGCTCTCCTTGGTCAGGAGCGCGGCGAGGTAGAGGAGGAGAGCCGCGGAGACGCGCGCGCGACGGAGGCCCTCGGCGGTCGCGTCCACGCCCAGGCGCAGCGCCAGGTGCAGGTAGAGGAGGACGAAAACCGCCGCCTGGGTCTCTCCTCGCCCGACGAGGCTCGTCACCGCCTCGACGTGGATCGGGTGCACGGCGAAGAGGAGCGCCGCCGCCAGCGCGGCCGCACCGCCGAACCGCAGGCGGATCGCGAGCCTCCAGAGCAGGAATGTCGCCGCCGCGTGCAGAAGCACGTTGACCGCGTGGAACGGGACGGCCTCACGCCCGTGGATCCACCACTGCACGGCGAACGACAGGAGAAGTCCGGGTCGGTAGGCCGTGCCGGTTTGCGGCGCGCCGCCGAAGTACGAGGTCTCGAAGAGCTGGCCGAGAGTCGAAGGCGACCGGATCCGGGCGTCGTCGCGGACGATCGCCTTGTCGTCGTAGGTGAAGCCTCCCGAGAGCCCGTTGGCGAACGGGATCAGGCAGGCCGCGAGGAGGAGGAGCGCCGGCAGCTTCTCCCGGGGCGCCCCGATCGGTCTCACAGGGGCCGAGAGTGTATCCGCGCCGGCTCCGATTCGATGGCTTCCGGGCCCCTCCTTCCCGCGGCGTCGGCCCCCGTCGCGATCCCGAGCGACCCCACGAGATATCGGAGCGCCTGGCGCGAGAGGCCGAGCCGCCGCGCGGCGAGGGCCCGGTTGCCGCCCGCCTGCTCGAGCGCCTCCGAGATCATGTGCTTTCGGTGCGCATCGAGGCGGGAGCGGTACGTGCCCGACGAGGAGGATCGCGCCGACGCGCGGCGGAGCGCTTCCGGCAGATGGCCGAGGCCGATCGAGCCGTTGCGGTCCGCGAGGGCCGCCGCCTCCGCCATGGCGTTCTGGAGCTCCCGGACGTTGCCCGGCCACGAGTGCGCGAGGAGCGCCGCGACCGCCTCGGGCGAGAGGCGCAGCGTGCCCCGCCCGAAGTCGCGGCCGAACGCCTCGAGGAAGTGCCGCGCCAGGAGGAGCACGTCTCGGCCGCGGCGGTGGAGGGGCGGCAGCTCGATCACGGCGACGTGGAGGCGGTAGTAGAGATCCTCGCGAAACCGCGCCGCCTCGACCTCCCGCGTCAGATCCCGCGACGTCGCCGAAACCACCCGCACGTCGATCCGGCGGGTCCGATTCTCTCCCAGGCGGCGGAGCTCCCGGTCCTGGAGCGTTCGGAGAAGCTTCGCCTGCAGGTTGCGGAGCCAGGTCGCCGATCTCGTCGAGGAAGAGCGTGCCGAGCGAGGCCTCCTCGAGGAGGCCCGCCCGGTCGCGCTCCGCTCCCGTGAAGGCGCCGCGGACGTGGCCGAAGAGCTCGCTTTCGAGAAGGGCCGCGGGGATCGCCGGCACGTTGACGGCGACGAAGGGACCGGAAGCGCGCGGCGAGAGGGCATGCACCGCGCGCGCCACCGCCTCCTTCCCGCTGCCCGAATCGCCGCGGACGAGCACCGTGACGCTCTGCGCCGCGAATCGGGCGAGGCGCCGCCACGGCTCCTCCATGGACGGATCCCCCGTCACGATGCCCAACCGGCGCCAGCCGTCGACGAAGCCCGCGGGATCGAGCGACGCGGGCGCCCGGAAGAGCAGAGTCTCGGCGAGGAGCGCCGCGGCCGCCGCGAGCGGCTCGGGCGCGTCGCGCGGAAGCAGGAGCCGATAGCTCGCGGCCCCCGCTTCGAGCACACGGACCGATTCCTCGCCGGAAAGCCGGCCGAGGCGCAGGACCGTCTTCCCCTCGGCGTCCTCGAGAGCGAGACCGGAGAGCCCGAGCGCGGCGAGGCGCTCGGCGCCGTCCTGACCCGACAGAGCGAAGGCCATGGTCTCTCGCAGCTCCCGGAGCGCCGAGATCGGAATCGACGAGACCGGGAGGACCGCGCCGCGCACGCCGAGGAGCCGGTCCGCCAGAGCGCCGCCTCCGCGCTCCCGGAGTACGCGCGCGGCCGCGGTGCGCAGCTCTTCGGCGAGCGACCGCTCGCCGAAGAGAGCCTGCCACCGCGCGACCGTCTCCGCGGCGGCGTAGTCCCCGCGCGCGAGCGCCGCGGAAACCTCCGCGCGAGCCGCGTCGGTCGGGCCGCCCGAGTCTCTCCAGGCGAGCTCCCGGAGGCGCGAGGCCGCCAGGCGCTCCGTGTCGCATCGATCCGGCGGGTCCGCGGCCGCGCGCTCCCACGCCTGTCGCGCGCCATCGACGTCTCCGGCGTAGAGGCGGATGTCCCCCTCCTCGAGCGAGAGCTCGCCGACTTCCAGACGGTCGGAGAGGCGTTCCGCCAGCTCCCGCGCGGCCCGGTTGTCCTCGGCGGCCCGATCGAGCTCCCCCCTCCGGAGCGCGACCCTCGAGCGATGGTGGAGCGCGACCAGCTGCCAGAGCGCGTCGCCGGACTGCTTCGCGTGGCGGAGCAGCTCCCGGACGGCCGACGCGGCCGCCTCCCAGCGACCGTCGGCGATCGCGAGCTCGACCGCGTTCGAGCGCGCGAGCCGCAGGAGATCGGCCCGGCCGGCCGTCGCCGCGAGGCGCGCCGCCTCCTCGAGGAGCGCGTCGCATCGGTCTCGCCGGCCCGCGTGATAGAGCGTGGCCGCGAGATCGATCGAGAGGCGGGACCTCTCCGCCGGATCGTCTCGCAGCGCGCGGAGCGCCTCCTCGAGGCGCGCCGCGGCTTCGGCGTATCGGCGCCGGTCGCAGAGTCCGAGCGCCTCGGCCGAGACGAATCTCGCGGCGAGCGCGTCGGATCGCTCCAGGGCCGGCCGCCGCCAGCGCTCGTAGAGCTCCGCCTCCTCGGCGAACCGGCCTTCCAGAGACAGGGCCGTCGCGCGGGCGAGGGCGTTCTCGATCCGCTCCTCCTCCGGCGCGCCCTCCGCCAGGCGATCGCCCTCCTCGAGAAGTGCGTGCGCGCGGGGGTGCGCGCCCTCCCGGGCGGCCCCGACGGCTTCGAGCCTCAGGGCCCGCAGCGTTTCTTCGACCGGCGCCCGCGGGAAGTCGCGCCGCCAGGCGGCCGCGAGGCGAGCCGCCTCCGCCGCGCCCTCGACGCGGACCGCGATCTCCGCGCTCCGCAGGCGGGCGCCGCGGCGCTGCTCGGGCGAAGCGGCGGGAGATTCGGCGACCTTCCCGAAGAGAGCGCGCGCGCCGCGCGGCTCTCCCCCGGCGGCCTGGCGCTCCGCCTCGACCAACTCGAGCCAGGCGGGCTTCTGGAGGTCGACGACCGAGAGACGCGCCGAGAGCTCGAACCACGCCTCGGCGGGCCGGCGCGGGCTCTCCCGCCTCCAGGCGCCGGCGGCCGCAAGCGCTTCCTCGTCGAGCCCGGCCTCGAGGAACATCTCGACGCGCCGGGCCGGATCCGACTGGCGCTCCGCCGCTCGACGGACGGCGCCGGCGTCCGAAGCCGGGCCGCGCGGGCGAAGGAACAACGCCTCTCCCCTTCGCCCGGGATGCGGCGCCTGACCCGTCGGATCGGCGGCGAAGGCTCCCCACTCTTCGCTCGCCAGGGCCTCGAGAGCGAGCTCGCCGCCGCGGTGGGGATTCGGACGCGCCTCCTCGGCGAGCCATTCGTAGAATCGAAGCGAGGCGGCGATGCTCCCGCAGGCGACGAAGATTTCTCGCCGCCATTCGTCGGGCAGGAGCGGCGCGGTCTCGCATGCGGGCAGACGGCGCGCTTCGATCTCGTCGGGGAGAAAGGCGGCCGCCGTCTCGAACGCGCGGCGGGAGAGCGCGTCCCAGGACTCGACTCCCGCCGCGATCCAGGCGCCGCGCCCGCGCGCGGCATCCGCCCGCGCGAGCTCGCGCAGCCGACGCGAGGCCTCGGCCGAGCTCGAAGGTGGCGGATCGAGCCCGAGCGCCGAACCTCCCCGGAGCGACGAGCCCCGTGGCCAGAAGAGACGCGCGCTCCTCCCCTCGAGCGCCGCGCGCCCCGAGGCGACGACGGCCCGTGCCTCGATCGTTCGGAGAAACCCGCCGCTCCATCCCGCGGTGCGCCGCCGGACCGGCGCCGCGGCGCGCCCAGAGAGCGCCGGGAAGCTGCGGAAGACGCCGGCCAGCAGCGACTCCGCGCGCCGGCTCCTCGCCTCCGGCTCTCCGAGCAGCCGCGAGAGAGCGCGCGCCTCAAGATCCACGAAACGGCCGCCTCGGCGAGCGAGGCGATCCAGGAACGCCGCGAGCGCCTCGGAAGGCGCGGGATCGCCGCCGCTCGAGAGCGCCGCCGGAGAGCGCGTGAGCGAGAGCCTCGCGCAGCCGTCCACGCGGTCCCACGAAGCGAGTGCGAAGTCCTCTTCGTTCAGGCCGAAGCCGAAGGCCCGGAAGAACGCGAGCGCCGCGGCCGCCTGCAGGAGGAGCTGCGGGACGAGATCCCTGGGAACACGCCCATCGCGGATCGGCCGGCCCGGAGGCCGGCGGCGGAAGACGACGAGGTCGTCCCCTTCCCGCGAGAACGCCGCCGGCAGCGGGAGCGTCGCGTGGTCGAGCGGGAGGAGCTCGAGCCAGCGCTCTCGAGACGGAGGGAGAGGGAAGCGTTCCGCGTCGAGGCTCGACCTCGGTCGCCCGGGCGCTGGCGCAAAGTGGACCGTGGGCATCGGGTCCTCGCCCCTAGATTGTCGCGACCCGGCCGACTCACGCGCGTCAGCGAAGCAGGATCGCGAGGTCGCGGAAGAAGGCCGGGTAGGACTTGGACACGCAGCCGGGATTCTCGACGAGGCATTCTCCGCGAGCGATCGCGAGGAGCGCCCCAGCCATGGCGACGCGGTGGTCGTCGAACGTCGGGAGGAGGGCGAGGCCGCCGGGAGCGAGGCCGCCGGACACGGCGAGCTCGTCCATGGTGGCGCGCGCCCGACCGCCGGCCGCGCGGATCAGGTCTTCGGCCGAAGAGCCGCGCGAACTCTCTTTCCATCGCAGGTGCGCGACGCCGCGAAACCGGCTCTCTCCCGAGGCGAGCGCCGCCAGGGCCGCGAGGACCGGCACGGCGTCGGGAAAGTCCTTCGCGTCGACGGACACGGGCGAAAGGGTTTCGCCCGCGAAGGACGCCGTGACTCCCTCGCGGCTCGGCTCGATCGCGACGCCCATACGCTCGAGGACCGGCACGGCGCGCGCGTCGGCCGCCGAGGAGGGCCACTCGAGACCGGAGACCGTCACGCGCCCGCGGGCGGCGCCCGCCGCGGCGAGCAGCGGCAGGGCGGAAGAATAGTCCCCGGGGACGGCGTAGGCCGGTACCGTCTTCCCGCCGCGCGCGACGGCGATCGAGCCCGCGTTCCGCCGCACCTGGTGCCCGAAGGCCTCGAGCACCTCGAGCGTCGTCTCGACGTAGGGCGCCGACACGATCGCGCCCGCGGGGCGGACCGTCAGCCCTCCTTCGACGGCGACGGCGGCGAGGAGGAGCGCCGAGAGGAACTGGCTCGAGCGCGACGCGTCGACCGAAAGCGAAGCGCTCCGGAGCCCTCCCCCGACGATCTCGAGCGGCAGGAATCCCTCTTGCCCGAGGCACCGCACGGCGGCGCCCGCCTCGCGAAGCGCCGAGAGGAGCTCCGACATCGGGCGCTCGCGCAACCGCGCCGATCCGTCCAGGCGGAACCGGCCCGGCGTGGCTGCGGCGGCGGCGGCGAGCAGGCGCGCGGCCGTGCCCGAGTCGCGGGCGTCGAGGAGGACGACCGACGCGCCGGCGCCGAGAGGGCCCGAAAGCGAGATGCCCCGAGGCGTCGGCGCGATCCGCGCGCCCATCTCCCCGAGGCACGCGAGGAGCGCTTCGGTATCGTCGCTCGCGAGGGGGGACACGACTTCGACCGGTTCGAGCGAGAGCGCCGCGAGGAGGAGCGCCCGGTTCGTGGCGCTCTTGGAGGCCGGCGCGGCCACGCGGCCCCGGACTTCGCGGGCGCGGGGCAGCGCGAGATATTGCATTGGAGAGCTTCGAGGCTAGAGCGACACCAGCCGGGTCTCGCCGTCGTCGCCGATCTCCATCCAGCGCTTCTCCTCCACGAAAGCGGGCAGGATCTCGACGCGTCCCGGCCCGAGATCCTCGGACCACGACTTGTGGAAGTGCCCGAGCAGGACGACGTCGATTCCCTCCCGGAACCGCCGGCGCGCGAACTGCCGGATCGTGTCGAACGGGAGCTTCGACTTGTGCTTGAAGTTGGTTCGGTACAGACGCGCCTCGACGTTCCAGACCAGGCGCCGCCCGGCCTCCCGCGGCACCAGGCCCGCCGCCGCGCGCGACAGCCGATTCTTCGAGAGAAAGCGCCAGAAGCGGTAGGCATAGTCCCGATCGTTCAGAAGGTCGCCGTGTGTGGCGAGGAATCGGCGGGGCCCGGCCTGAAACATCTCCTCCTCCACGACCCGGGCGAAAGAACGCTCGGCGTAGGAGCCGCGCAGGAAGAAATCCCGGTTGCCTTCGACGTAAGTCACCGCGACGCCGTCCGCCGCGAGCCGCTCCGCCCGCTCGAGAAACGCACGGATCGCGGGCGTCTCGAAGTTCGGGTGCGCGATGAAAAAGTGGAAGACGTCGCCCAAAAGCGTGATCGCCCGCGCGCCGCGCCGACGGGCCTCTTCGAGCGCGTCGAGGAAGGGACCCTCGTCGCCCGGGCGCTTGCCCACGTGGCAATCGGCGAATACGGCGCGCATTTTTCAACGATAGCGCAAGGCGGAATTCGCGCCGGGGCACGGGCGTTGCAAGCCGTTATACTGGAGGGCTTCCAAACGGAATCCGCCCGAGGAATGACGAAGATCACCACGCACCCGATCCTGCTTTCCGCCGCGCTGTGCCTGGCGTCGACGGCCCTGCCGGCGTCCCCGCCGGGCGATCGGAGCGCGCCGGTTGTGTCGGCGCCCCGCGCCGATGCCCGGGTGCTGCGGGCGCTCGCTTCGGGCGGAGACTCCTTCCGAATCCTTCTCGGCGTGCGGGACGGGACCCCGTCTACGCCGTCGCGTCTCCTCCAACCGGACCCGGCGGCGGAGCCCGCGCGCCGCCGCGTGCGGCTCGAGGCCCAGATGCGACTGGCCGACGAGATGCCGGCGGAGGAATTCCGGGTCCGACACTTCTACGGGAGCTTCTCGCTCCTGTCGGCGACGGTGACGCGGGCCGCGCTCCTGACGCTCGCCAACCGGCCGGACGTCGACTGGATCACGCTCGACGGGAAGAAGAGGCTCTTCGACGCGCAGTCGTCGAATGCGCAGGCCCTCATTCACAGCGACCAGGCCAATGCGCTCGGGGCGAGCGGACTCGGTCAGGCGATCGCCATCCTCGACACCGGGGTCGATTACACCGTCACCGCGATGGGAGCCGGCGGCTTCCCCAACGCCAAGGTGATCGGCGGCACCGACACGGCCGACAACGACGACGACCCGATGGACTGCGAAGGGCACGGGACCTCGGTCGCCTCGGTCGCCGCGAGCGCCTCCGGGGTGGCGCCCGACGCAAAGATCGTGGCGGTCAAGGTCTTCGCCTCGAAGGACACATCGAACGCCACCTGCGAGGATACGGCCGACGACTCCGACATCCTGGCCGGCGTCGACTGGGCCGTCGCCCATCGCGAGCAGTACGGTATCGTGGCGTTGAACCTCTCGCTCGGCGGCGGCTTCGAAGACACGCTCGACCACGGGTACTGCGACGCGGACGTGCCTTCGTACACCGCGGCGTTCCGCGCCGCGCACGAAGCCGGGATCGCCGTCGCCGTCGCCTCGGGCAACGACGGCACGTCGAACACGCTCTCCGCGCCCGCGTGCGTCTCGACGGCCATCTCCGTCGGGGCCGTGTACTCCCAGAACGCCGCCAGCCAGAGCTGGCTCGACGGCTCGGGAGGCATTCAGTGCACCGACGCGCCGGCCGTGCCGGACCAGGTGGTTTGCTTCTCGAACTCTTCGACGAACCTCTCGATCCTCGCCCCCGGCGCCTTCTGGGTCGTCGCCGGAAAAGGCATGGGCGCCACCACCTTCGCGGGCACGTCCGCGGCGTCCCCCGCGGCGGCGGGCGCCGTGGCCCTCCTGCGCCAGGTGCGGCCCGGGATGTCGCCCTCCGCGATCGAAGGTCTCCTGCGCGACACCGGCGCGCCGATCACGGATCCGCGAAACGGCGTCGTGACGCCGCGCCTCGATGCGCTCGCGGCCGTGAGCCTGGACCCGAGCCTCTTCGTTTCGCTCCCGCAGAGCGCCGCTCCGATCTCGATCCCCGACGGGAGCGGGTCGGCCTCGGCGCCGCTCACCGTCTCCGGGCTCCCAGGAGGCGTGTCCTGCTCTCGAAGTTCTCGTCGAGATCGATCACCCCGATCCGCAGCAGCTGCGCTTGACGCTGCGCGGCCCGGACGGGACGTCGGTCGTCCTGCGCGACCAGACGGGGCAGCACGAGCATCCGATCAACGCGATCTACGGAAAGACGGACCTCCCGCTCGAGTCGCTCGACGCCTTCACGGGCCGTCCGCGCAGCGGAACGTGGACGCTCGTCGTCGAAGACCGGACCGCGGACACGCTCCCCCATTCGGGACGAATCGTGAACTTCGCCCTCGCGCTCCCGGGCGAGGCCGGGTCGCCCCGCGACTTCGGCGGGCTCCCGGACCACTCCCATCACACGCGCGTCGTCCGATCGCGCCGCGGCGCCTCCGGCGCCACGGCCGCGGCCGCCGAGTCGCAGCCCTAGACGGCCGCCCCCGCGCCGCCCGGGCGACTCTCCCCGCGTCGAGGATTCGCAGGTAACATTCGAGGGCGATGAGCCGGCCGAGCGGTTCCGACCCGAAACCCGCCGGCGTCCTCCGGCCCTGGCAGCGGCGGCTCTATCGGCTCCTGCTCGTCCCGCTCGGGTCTGATCGCGGCCAACTCGATCTACCTCGCGGCTTTCACGCGCGACACCGCGTTCTTCTACGCGATGCTGCTGCTCCACCTGACGCTGGGGCTCCTGATCGCGATCCCGTTCTTCGTCTTCGCGGCGACGCACGCCAAGCGGATGATCCGGATGTGGAACAAGCGGGCCAAGTACGCGGGGCTCGCGATCTTCACGCTCGCGGTCGTCTGCGTCTCGACCGGCGTCTTCATGACCTTCCGCGGGGCGACGCTCAACAACCGCGCCGTCTGGCTCGCGCACGTCGCCTCGGTGCCGCTGGCGCTCGTCGCCTTCATCCTCCACCGCCGCGCGCACACCCACAAGCTGCAGTTCCGCCGCCTCTACGCGTGGGGCGGCGCGGTCGCCGTCTTCCTCGGCGCGATGGCCGTCCTGGCGAAGCTCGAGAAGCCGCCCAAGCGCATCGTCAACGTCAACGGCGACACGGTCTTCTACCCCTCCTCCTCGGAGACCTTCGACCAGGGGCTGCTCGACGGAAAGAAGCTCGCCGCCAACGAGTACTGCCAGTCCTGCCACCCGGACTCCTTCCACCAGTGGGAGCGCTCGGCGCACCGCTTCTCCTCGTTCAACAACCCGTTCTACCGAAAGAGCGTCGAGCTCATGGCCGACCGGGTCGGCCGCGAGCGGACGAAGTGGTGCTCGGGCTGCCACGACCCCGTCGTCCTCTTCACCGGCCAGATGGGCGCGGCGACGCAGGCGAAGTTCTCGTACGACTCCTGGGAGGCGCAGCAGGGACTGACCTGCATGTCCTGCCACTCGATCGCCGAGGTCAAGGACGTCAAGGGCAACGGCTCCTACGTCATCGAGGAGTCGAAGCAGTATCCGTTCGCGTTCTCGACGAACACGACGCTCGCCGCGGTCAACCGGCTGCTGATCCGCATGGAGCCCTCGCTCCACCGCAAGACGTTCCTGAAGCCGTTCACGCGCACGCCCGAGTTCTGCTCGACCTGCCACAAGGTCGCGCTCATCCCGGCCGCTCAACAGCTACCGCTGGATGCGGGGCCAGAACCACTACGACACCTGGTACGACTCGGGCGTCTCGGGCCGCGCGGTTCGCTCCTTCTACGACCCGCCGCAGGCCGAAGGCCTGCCGCGACTGCCACCTGCCGCCGTACCGCTCGGACGAGTTCGGCAACCAGAAGGGCTATCTCCACGACCACCTCTTCCCCGCCGCCAACACGGCGCTGCCCTTCGTCCGCGGGGACAAGGCCGACGCGAGAAAGCAGATCCAGGAGTTCCTGCGGAACAAGGTGCTGACGGTCGACCTCTTCGCGATCAAGCGCGGCGACGAGCTGATCCGTCCTCGGAGACGAGCCCGTCCCGCGGTCGGCCGGGCGAGACGCTCGACGTCGAGGTCGTCGTGCGCACGCGCGGCGTCGGCCATCCGTACACCAACGGCACGGCCGACTCGAACGAGACCTGGGTCTCGCTCGAGGCCGGACGGCGGAGGCGGCGCGTTCTTCCGGAGCGGCGTGCTCGACGCCGACGGCCGGCTCGACGCCGGCGGCCGACCGTGCTCTGGACCTTCGTCATCGACCACGCCGGCGGACCACATGGACCGCCGCCAGCCGCAGGACATCCACGTCCCGCTCTACAACAACGGCATCGGCGCCCGGGGCCGCGCGGGTCGTGCACTATCGCGCTGACGCGTGCCGCGACGACGCGAAGGGACCGATCGACGCTCTCGGCCGGCGTCCACTACCGCAAGTTCTCCCGCGACTACACGACCTTCTCGCTCGGCGCGTCGTCGCCCGTCGCTGCCCGGTGACGACGCTGGCGAAGCGACTCGGTCGAGCTCGCCGGCGTCCGGCGTCGCCGACGTCAACGCTCTCCCGGAGGACGAAGCGACTCGCGGGCAATCCCGACCCGCCCTGGCTGCGCTGGAACGACTACGGCATCGGCCTCTTCCTCCAGGGCGACTTCAAGGGCGCGGCCCGGGCCTGGACGAAGGTCGCCGAGCTCGCCCCCGACAAGCCGGACGGGCCCTGAACCGCGCGCGCGCCGAGATCGCCGAGGGCCGCCTGGCCGACGCGAAGGCCTCTCTCGAGCGGAAGCCGAGAAGCTCCGGCCGGGCTGGGGAAAGACCGC
Source organism: uncultured Acidobacteriota bacterium (assembly GCA_963707935.1). Taxonomy (GTDB): domain Bacteria; phylum Acidobacteriota; class Thermoanaerobaculia; order UBA5066; family Gp7-AA6; genus DATBFU01. The sequence continues at coordinate 1,709,066 of CAVPRN010000005.1, forward strand.
GTTCTTCCGCGCGACCGTCGCCAAGGACGAGGGGCGCCTCGCCGACGCGGAGAAGGACCTTCGAGTCCGTCCTCGAGAAGTTCCCGCTGGACCGGGTCGCCTGGAACAATCTGGGCTCGGTGCTACTGGCTCGCCGGAAAGTATCCCGAGGCGGTCGAGGCGTACGGCCAGACGCTCGCGATCGACTCCGAGGACCTGAACGGCGCACTACAACCTGATGCGCGTCTACCGCGCGCTCGGGGACGGGAAGAAGGCGTCGTTCCACGAAGCGGAGTACCGCAAGTACAAGGAGGACGAGACGGGCCGCGCGGTCGGCGGCGGACTTCGCCGCTCCGACCCGTGGGCCAACCGGGAGTCGCTGCCGATCCACGTGCACGCCGAAGCGTAGCCGCCGCCGGCCGAGCGCCCCGACTGGGTCGCGGCGATCGGCCCGAAGGGGTACGAGACCGACTACGGTTACCTGACCCGCGCGCACCCGCCCATCCAGCGCGAAGCCCTCGACTACTCGGCGGCCGCCAAGCCGGCGAAGGCCGCCCCGCCGCCCGCCGGCCTTCCCCCCGCCGGACCTGCCAAGCCCTACTCGGGGCCGTGATTTTCGGTCGATCACGTCGGCGCGATCGTCCGCACGAATTCCTGCCGCGGACTCTTGTCGCGCCTGTCCGCGGCAATCATGGACTGCGGTGGGAGACCTCGGCGGGCGCTCATTGGCCAGCCCGGCCACCCGCGACCGACACAGCACCGTCGAATTCCCGATTCGAGGGGTGGACCCGCGCTTGAAACCGAGCACTTGGATGTAGAGTGACGGCGACGCGACGTCGAAAGTCGACCGCGCGGATCTCGGTTCCGGGCGCGGGCGGGTTCGTGGCGCATCGGACGAACCGATGACTGGAGAGCTCATTTGTGAAGCGCAGCGGACCTTACGGAGACGCCGGTGCAGCCGAACGCGGATCGTCTCGCGCCAAAGGCGGCCAATGACACGAGCTCCGCCGTCGAAGCAACCTCGCGGGCATGGGCCCTGAGCTCGATGATTCGTGATGCAAACCCGTAACAAGGAGGACCAGGTGATGAGAAGGAGTCCAGCGAGACGGATGGTTGCGAGAAGGCGGCTCCGGAGAGCTGCCACCGCCACGAGGAGAGGCCGACGTGTCGCGAGGAGGGCGGTTGCCCGAAAGGCACGCAGAACCGCGAGGGCACGCCGCGTCGTGAAGAGGGCCCTGGTAGGCCGGGGTGTCCGGAAAGCTGTGGCTCGCCGCAGGGTGCGCCGGGCCGTCGTCAAGAGGGTCGCGGTCCGGCGCGGTGTCAAGAGGGCTGTGGCGCGCCGGGCCGTCAAGAGGGCTGTGGCGCGCCGGGCCGTCAAGAGGGCCGTGGCGCGCCGGGCCGTCAAGAGGGCCTTGGTGCGCCGGGCCGTCAAGAGGGCCGCTGTGCGCCGCGGTGTCCGGAAGGCCGCGGTGCGGCGGGCTATCAAGAGAAAACTGGTCCAGGCCGATCTGGCAAGCTCGCCAATGCTGCAGTTGGGCTGAGCGAGCCTCGGGCGGCATCCTGTGAGTGCAATCTGTCGCCGCGAGGCGACAGATTGACTCACATGGATCGCGACCCTCATCGTCTCGACCCTGGAGGCGTCTAGTAAAGCAGCATCGTGACGCGAGCCGCTCGAAACCGGGGCGTCGCGTCGAGTTACACAGCGGCTACACTACCCCGCCGTGCGACGCCTGATCTGGGCCCTCGGGGTCTTGGTCCTCGCTCCCGCCTGCCGGCGCGCGGAAAAGCCGGCCGCTCCTGCCCCGTCACCGACACCGACTCCTCGGACCTCCGTCCGGTTCGAGGAAAAGGCCGCGGCGATCGGGATCGACTTCGTCCACGTGACGGGAGCGCGGGGCGACAAGTGGATGCCCGAGACGATGGGCGGCGGCGTGGCGGTCCTCGACTACGACGCTGACGGGCGGCCGGATCTCCTCTTCGTGTCGGGCGCCGACTGGCCGGGAGACCCGCGCGCGAAGGAGCGGAAGTCCTCGCTCGCCCTCTACCGGAACGAAGGCGTGGGACCCGATGCCTTTCCGAAGTTCCGAAACGTCACGCGCGAGGCGGGGCTCGAGCGCGTCTTCTACGGCATGGGGGCGTCGGTCGGCGACTTCGACGGCGACGGCCGAGACGACGTCTACGTCACGGCGCTCGGCCGCAATTATCTCTTCCGGAACCGCGCCGGCCGATTCGAGGAGGTCGCGGAGAAGGCCGGTGTCGCCGGCTCGGGCTGGGGGACCTCCTCGGCCTGGTTCGACTTCGACGGCGACGGACGCCTCGATCTCTTCGTCTGCCGGTACGTGGACTGGTCGCCGGCCAAGGACCTCTTCTGCACTCTCGACGGGAAGACGAAGTCGTACTGCACCCCGGAGCGCTACCCGGGCACGCCGTCGCGCCTCTACCGCAATCTCGGAAACGGCCGATTCGAGGACGTCACCGAGAAGGCGGGCGTCGGAAGCGCCAACCAGAAGGCGCTGGGGGTCGCCCCCTGGGACTTCGACGGCGACGGGCGGATCGATTTCCTCGTCGCCAACGACACGGCGCCGAACAACCTCTACCGCAATCGCGGCGACGGCACGTTCGAGGACGTCGCCGTGGAGGCGGGCGTGGCGGTGGACGAGGCGGGGCGCTCGCGCGGGGCGATGGGGGTCGCGTGGGGCGACACCAAGAACGGGCGCGGTACCACGCTCGCGATCGGCAACTTCTCGAACGAGTTGAAGTCGCTCTACTGGACCGAGCGCGGGGACGTGTTCCTGGACGAGTCGCCCGGGAGCGGCGTGGGCCCCTCCTCCCTCCTCTCCCTGACGTTCGGCCTCTTCTTCTTCGACGCCGACCTCGACGGGCGGCTCGACCTGCTGCTCGCCAACGGGCACGTCGAGCCCACGGTCCACGAAGTCCAGAAGGACGTGACGTACGAGCAATCGCCGATCCTCTACTGGAACGCCGGGGGCGACCGATTCGTGCCCGCCGCCGCCCAAGATCTCTCCCGGCCGCTCGTCGCCCGCGGCGCCGCCTATGCGGATCTGGACGGCGACGGCGACCTCGACGTGGTGCTCGTCGCCAACGGCGGGCCCGCGCGCGTCTACCTCAATCGGACGGACCGGCCCGCCGGGAGCGTCCGCGTCCACCTCGTCGGGTCGGGGGGATCGAACCGCGACGCGGTCGGCGCGCGGGTCACGGCGACCGTCGGGCCACGAACGCTGACCGAGCAGGTCTCGGGCGGGCAGTCGTACCTCTCCGCCTGCGAAAAGACGCTGACTTTCGGGCTCGGAGACGCGGCGAAGATCGACGTCCTCGAGATCCGCTGGCCCGACGGCTCGGTCGAGAAGCGGACCGACGTGCCCGGCGGCGCCCGCCTCACGATCGAAGAGGGTCGGAACTGACGCGATGGGCTCGCTCGTCGAGGCGCGGTGCCCGTGCGGCTTCGGCCGGAGCCCGCGGCTGACCGACGGCGCCTCGCGCGGGCCGTGTGATCCGCTCCCCTCGCCTCGAGGCCGCGGCGGCTGTGGCAGGATGATCGCCGGCGGCCGCAGGAGGAACCACGATGGCGAGACCCGGGCCCGAGACGATCGACCGAGAGAAGCTGCCGGAGCTCGCCCGGGGCGTGATCCGCGCCGGCAAGTTCCCGCTCCTCGCCACGGTGGACGGGAATCAGCCGAGGGTGCGGCCCATGACGCTCTCCTGGGAAGAGGACTTCACGACTTACTACGTGAGCCTTCGCCGGTTCCACAAGACCGTCGAGCTCGCGTCGAACCCGAAAGTGGAGGTCTGCTTCCTGGACGAGCATCACAGCCAGGTGCGCATCAGCGGCATCGCCGAGATCGTCACGGACCCGGCGCTCCGCGAGCGCGCCTGGAAGCTGGATCCGCTCATACCGCGCTTCCTGGGCTCGATCGACAACCCCGAGTTCATGCTCTGGCGGGTCCGGCCCGGACGGGTGCGCTACATGAAGGAGTGGGCGCTCGAGTACCACGACGTCCCGTTCCCGTCGGGCGCGGAGTGAGGCGGCGGTTCCCGCGGGCGGCGGCGCTCCTCCTCGCGGCGGCCGCCTCGGTCCGGGCCGAGGGTCTCTCGGCGCGGTTCCTGGGAAACGAAGCGTTCGAGATCACGGACGGCCGGACGACGCTCCTGACCGATTTTCCGTACCGCTCGGGCGCCTTCGGCTACATGAAGTACGACCCGGCCGAGCTACGCCCGAGAAGAGAGGCGCTCTGCCTGATCAGTCACGGCCACGAGGACCATTTCGACGCGGGCCTGGTCGACCGAGTCGGCTGTCAGGTGATCGGGCCGCCCGACGTCCTCGCCAGAGTCTCGAAGTGGCTCGCCCTTTCCGGCCCGTCCCCGCTCCACTTTCGGAACCTCACGATCACCCCGGTTCCGACCGATCACGGCGAGGTCGGGCACTTCTCGTATCTCGTCGAGTGGACGGGGCTCCGCCTCTATTTCACGGGCGACACCGGGGCCGTCCGCGAGCTGTCGTCGCAGCGCGCGCTCGACGCGCTCTTCATCAGCCCCTGGCTGCTCGAGGCGGCGCAGAAGGAGCGGGCCCTGCCGCAGACGGCCCGAATCGTCGTCTATCACCACCAGGCCGCCGGGGAGGCGGTGCCGTCTTGCCCAACCTGCGTCGTGCCCTCGCCGGGTCAGATCGTCGAAATCCCCGGGCGCTGACCGCCTCGGAGAGCGCTGCCCGGATGTAGAGTTCGTCCTCAGCATCCCGTTCGTCGGGAAAAGGAGGGGGACATGGTGAGACGCAAGGTTCTCGCGGGGTTCGGCGTGTGTGCTCTGGTCTTTTCCGCTTCCTCGACTCTGCTCGCCGCGGATCGCGTGGTGGCCCGGGTGGTCGGCGTCAAGACCGACAACGCCGAAGCCTACGTCCAGGAGCTCGCCAAGGGTCAGGCTCTCCTGAAGAAGCTCGGCAGCACGGCCCAGATCCGCATCTGGCGGGCCCGCTTCGCCGGAGACCACAGCGGCGGGATCGTCGTGGCCGTCGAGTATCCGAACCTGGCGGCGCTCGCGAAAGACGAGATGATGACCTCGACCAACGCGGAGTATCAGGATTGGCTCAAGGGTATGGGAAAGCTCCGCACGGTCGTCTCGGACAGCATCTACGAGGAGCTCAAGCCCTGACGACCCGGCCGATGTAGAGTCGGGCGCGCCGTGAGCGCGCTGCGACCCGCCCTGCTCGGCGTCCCGTGGGACGAGAACTCCTCCTACCTGCGGGGCGCCGCCGGCGCTCCCCCGCTAATCCGCCAGGCGCTCTGGTGCGAGTCGTCGAACTCCTGGGGGGAGAACGGCATCGAGTTGACGCGCGAGACGCTCGTCGACGCAGGAGATGTCGCCCCCGGCGCCGGCGCGGCCATGCTCGACGCGATCGAGATGGCGGTCGGCGAGCTCCTCGACCGGGGCCACTCCCCGATCTGCCTGGGCGGCGACCACGCGATCACGTACCCGCGCGCTCCGGGCCTTCGCGCGCCGCTATCCCTCGGCTCTCGATCCTGCACTTCGACGCGCACCCGGACCTGTACGACGTCTACGCCGGCAACCGCCTCTCGCACGCCTGTCCCTTCGCGCGGATCATGGAGGAGGGGCTGGCCGCGGCGCCTCGTGCAGGTGGGCCTCCGCACGATCAACCGGCACCAGCGCGAGCAGGCGGCCCGCTTCGGCGTCGAGATGGTCGAGATGCGCGAGTTCCGGGACGACTTCGATCCCGCATTCGAGACGCCCGTCTACGTCACGTTCGACCTGGACGGCCTCGACCCCTCCTGCGCGCCCGGCGTCTCCCACCCGGAGCCGGGAGGGCTCACGACCCGGCAGGCCCTCGACCTGATCTATCGGCTCAACACGCCGATCGTCGGCGCGGACGTCGTGGAATTGAATCCCGTGCGGGACCTCTCGGGCATGACCGCGAGGGTCGCCGGCAAGCTCGTCAAGGAGATCGCGGCGAGAATGCTGGAGGAATCGGGAGATCGGGGGATTGGGAGATCGGGCCATCGGATCTCCCGAGATCGAGGATCCGATGACCCGATGACCCGATTCCGTTAGGCCCAGGCCGCGGGACGGGGCCGGGCGAAGAGCTTGACCAGGACGAGGCCGGCCAGGAAGCCGCCGATGTGGGCGCCGTAGGCGACACCCGTTTGCGCCCCGCCGAGCATGCCGACGCCGCTGACGAGTTGGAAGAGGAACCAGAGCCCGATCGCGACGATCGCCGGCACGTCCATCACCGAATAGAACATCAGCACGCGGACGCGCCGTCTCGGGAAGAGCACGACGTACCCCGACAGCACGCCCGAGATCGCGCCCGACGCGCCGAGGCTCGGCACGAGCTCGCTCTTGCCGAGCGCGGCCGCCGTGGCAACGTGCGCGAGACCGGCGAGGACCCCGCAGAGGAGGTAGAAGAGGAGATATCGCCCGTGCCCGAGCGCGTCCTCGACGTTGTCGCCGAAGATGTGGAGGTAGAGCATGTTGCCGGCGATGTGCGCGATCCCGCCGTGCATGAACATGGACGTCAGAAGGGTCAGGAAGACCGGGATCGGAGTCGGCTGCAGGTCGATCGCGCCCTGCGTGCGGCCGTATTCGTCGCGGATCGGCACGCTTTCGGCGACGTCCTTGCCGGTCAGGATCTCGTAGGGGACGGCGGCGTAGGCGAGCGTGAATCGCTCGTTGGTGCCGAGGCCCTGCAGGAAGACGAACACGAGGACGTTCACCGCGATGATCGCCCAGTTGACCAGGGGCGCCGTTCGCCGGCCCGTGTTGTCGTCGGACAGGGGAATCATGGAGCGGGAGCGATCATAACGCCGCGCGGCGCGGCCGGACCTGCGGCGGCTCCCCCGGCGCCACGCGATAGATCCGCCGCGCATCGAGATCCCGCAGGACCTGCCGCGCCCCGCCGGGCCAGACGAGCTCGATCGCGTCGATCTTCTCCGCGCCGCCGAGCCCGAAATGCAGCGGCACGAGAGAGCCCGAGGCGTAGGAAGAGGACACCTGGTACCACTGGGTCTGCGACCGCCCTCCGGCCTCCACGCGGACCCGGGTCCCGAGCACCGAGCGGCGGTCCGGACCCGGCGCTGGCTCGACCTCGACCCAGCTCGCGCGGCGGCCCACCCGATTCTTGAAGAGCCTCGACGGCCCGTCGAGATCCACGACGAAGAGGTCGAGGCCCCCATCGCCGTCCACGTCGGCGACCGCGCTGCCCGCGCCCGACCATCCGAATCCGTCCGAGGTCTCCCGAGGCGACCCAGGGCACGAATCGCCCCTGCTCGTTGTGGAGGAGGGTCGTCGGCTGCGCCCAGGCGGGGTCGCCGGCCTCGACGTAGGCGGCCTTTCCGCTGCGGTAGTGGCCCGATCACCCGCACGAGGCGCGGCGCCAGATGGCCGGCGACCGCGTAGAGGTCGGGCCACCCGTCGTTGTCGAAGTCTGCGAACTGGGTTCCCCACCGGACGAATCGCTGGCCCGGGTCCCCGGCTCCGGAGGCGCTCCCCGCGTCCTCGAAGAGCGTCCCTTCGACGTTGCGATAGAGGCTGTCGGGCTCGCCGCCGAAGTTCGTGACGAAGAGGCTCGGGCGCCCGGACCCGAACGGGTCCCCGACGGCGATTCCCATCCCGGCGCGCGGGTGGTCTCCCAGGACCCCCGCGCCGGCTTCGGCGGTCGTCTCCTCGAAGCGCCCGCCGCCCCGATTGCGGAAGAGCCGGTTGGAAACGCGGTCGTTGACGAAGAAGAGATCGGGCAGGCCGTCGCCGTCGTAGTCCACGACAGCGACGCCGAGCGTCTTGGTCTCGCGCGGATCGACGTCGAGGCCCGACTCGCGCGTGACGTCGCGGAAGCGGCGCCCCCCCTCGTTGCGGAAGAGGTGCGACGGCTGGCCGACATAGTCCTCCGGAACGCGCAGCTCCAGCTGCGGCTGGGCGGCCTCCCACAGCGGAGTCGTTTCGAGGTAGTTGGCGACGACGACGTCGACTCGCCCGTCTCCGTCGGCGTCGAGGAAAGCCGCGCCGACGGAGAAGAGCGGATCCTCGAGACCGGTGTCCTTCCCCTCCTCGAAGGTGCCGTCCCCGCGGTTCCACCAGACGGCGTTCGGGCCGACGTTGGTCAGGTACAGATCGAGGCGGCCGTCGCCGTCGAGGTCGGCCCAGAAGGCCCCCATTCCGAGCCCGCAGGCGCGGATTCCGGTGCGCTCCGTCACGTCTTCGAAGCGGCCGTCGCCGACGTTGCGGTAGAGGCGCCCGCAGGCCTTCGTGTTCGGCTTGCCCCACGCCGGAATCGAGCTCGTCACGTAGAGGTCGGGACGCCCGTCGCCGTCGTAGTCGCCGAACGCGCAGCCGCCGATCATCGTCGGGATCAACTTGAGCCGCCGCAGGTCGGAGCCGATCCGGAAGCGGATCCCGGACGGCTTCGTCGCGTCCCGAAAGACTCCGTCCGGCGCCGCGGAGCTCGCAGCGAGGCCCGCGGCGGCCGCCGCGGCGAGCGCCAGGATGCGCGCCCTCAAGGCCGGATGGCGGCGGGCGGCGCCGCCCGGAGGATCGCTTCGTTGAACTCCTCCGGTCCCCCCGGGCGGGTCAGGTACGTCTCCCGGAAGCGCCGGCTCGCGGCGTCGTCCGGGTAGGCCTGCCCGGGCTCCCCGTAGCGCGCATCGTCGAGGCCGTGGTGAGGCAGGGGCTCGACGGTCGACCCGGCCACGGTGTTCTTGTCCGCGTCTTTCTCCCACCCGTCGAGGACGACGACCCAGTCGCGGGCCCATCCGGGAGGGAGCTTCGGCAGCCCGCTCGCGTCGAACTCGAGCCGCACGCAATCTCCCGCCTTCATGACCACGAATCGGTCGTCGGCCGAAGTCAGCAGATCCCGGACGTCCCCGAAGCGCGTGTAGAGCCCGGCCATGTCGGCCCAGAGGGGACCGGCCTCCGTGTCGTCGTGGAGGAAGACGTGCGGCCCGTCGGGAGTCTCGCGCACGCGCCGCGAGAAACCGCGGAAGAAGAGGCGCGCCGCGGCGAGCGGCGCCGGGGTCACGACGGTCGGCGCGTCCTCCTCGTCGGCGGTGTAGGCGATCCGATCCCAGTAGATCGCGAGGTTCGTCCGGATCCGCACCCGCGGGTCGTTGCGGTCGAGGACGTCCGACAGGTCGAGCGGCATCGTCTTCGTCTTGCCCGCCGGATGGCCCATCGCCGGGATCGCCGTCTTCCACCCGCCGCGGCCGTCCGGCACCTCGAGCACGGGAGGCGCCGGGCGCTCCGGCTTCTCCCCCTGGGCGAGCGACACGTTCAGCGACGTGTCCGTGTAGAAGATCCAGCCGGTCAGGTACAGCATCACCCGCCGCGCGCCGCGCGCGCGCGGCAGCTCGAGGACGAGGTCGTGCGGCGCGACGATCCCCTGGTAGCGGGTGGGCTCGAAGCCCCCGAGGAAGACGCCGTCTTCCCGCGCGATCTCCGCGGTCCGGTCGCGGCCGCGCTCGTCGGTCGCCCGCGGCGTTTCGGGGCGCGCGAGCGTGTAGAGCCGCTTCTCCGGGAACGGAGGGGGCACCATCCTCTCGTTCGACACGATCTCGACCCCCGCCGGATGGTCCACGGCCCGAAGCTCGGCCAAATCGAAGTACACCGTCTCCCAGAGCTCCTCGGTGAAGTCGAGCCGGAGCTTTCCGCCGGCGGGGGCGAGCTCGCTGCCGCGCACGACCAGCCACTCGCGCGGGTCCGCTTCCGCCTGCTGCACCCCGTCGTAGAGGAGACCGACCGGGCTCTTGCCGAGGGCGTCGGTCACGAAGCGCCAGCGCGCTCCGTCGAACGCGTAGAGGAAGGGGCAGGAGCCCTTCAGCTGCTGGACCTCCGTCAGGAGCGTGCGGGCCGCCGGTTGGACCACGCTCTGCGGGATGCCGTTGGTCCAGACGATGCGCAGGACGTCGGCGCGGCGCCGCGCGCCGAGGCCGAGGTGCGTGACGGGCTTCCATGCGGTGCGCAGGACGTAGAGCTCTCCGGCGCGCGCTTCGACCTCGGAGCCGTAGCCGAAGCGATTCACCTTGGCCGAGCCGGTCGGGAGCCCTTCGAGCGCCACGTCCATCCAGCCGTTCGCGTTGCCCCCCTGGTTCTCGAGGAGCTCGGCGCGCCCCTCCGCGGTGACGAGGACGAGGTCGAGATCGCCGTCGCCGTCGGCGTCGAACGCCTCGGCCGCGAGCGCGCCCGGCAGCGCCGGCTCGACCCGAGCGAAGTCGCCCGCTCCCCCGTTTCGCCAGAGCGTCGAGCCCTTCGGGTCCGCGAGCAGGAGGTCGAGGGCGCCGTCGTTGTCGAAGTCGAAGAGGAGCGGAACGCCGCCCGCGGGCAGCGTCCGGGGCGGACCGAACGTTCCGTCGCCCCGATTGAGGGCGACCGCCGCGGAGCCCTCCGACGTCCACACGAGGTCGGGCCGCCCGTCGCCGTCGAGATCCCCCGCCGCGAGGCCGGCGACCGAGCCGGAGGCCGGCAGGTTCGCCGGGCGCTCGGCCAGCCGGCCGCCCCGCCGGTTGTCGAGGAGCACGAGGCCCCCCGCCGGTCTCGCGAGCACGAGATCGGGGTCGCCGTCGCGGTCGAAGTCGGCGGCGGCCGCGGCGCGGGAAGCGGTGCCCGCCGGGAGCGCCGCAGCCGTCACGTCGGCGAAGGTGCCGTCGAGGTTGTTCCGAAGGAGCCGGTCGCCGGACGGCGACACGACGTACAGATCGAGGTCGCCGTCCGAGTCGTAGTCGAGCGGCAGGACGCGCTCGCCCGCCGGCAGCGGCGTTCGGCGCCATCCTTCCGGCGCGGCGAGGTAGAGCCCTCCCGGCGCGATCAGATCGAGCTCGCCCGAATTCTCGACGTCGGCGACCTCGAGCGCCGCAGCGCGCGCCGAGCCGGGCGCGGGCGCTCCGGCCCGGAAGCCCTCCTTCCCGCGAGCGAGAAAGAGCCCGGCCGCCCCGGCGAAGGCGAGATCCCGCGCGTCCTTGCCGGCCGCCCGGACGTCGGTCAGGCCCGAAAGCGCCGCGAGGCCCTCCGGACGCTTCGGGACGAACCGGACCGGAATGGCCGCCGGCCGCGCACGCATCCGCTCGGCGAGCGGCGGCGTCCAATCTTCGATCGGGATGCCGAGAACGCCCGGCTCCACGATCTGCCGCGCCTGCTGATAGCGCGCGGTCAAGCGCAGGAGGTTCTCCACCACACGCGATTTCAGGGCCGCCGACGCCAGATCCCCCGCGCCGAACGCCGCTTTCGCCTCGGCCGCGTACCGATCGACTTTGCCGTCGTCGGGCGTCGCCCCGCCGGCCTCGGCCACCGCGCGGTCGAGAGCCGCCTCGGCGCCCGCGCGATCCCCTTCGGCGCGAAAGAGCTCCGAGAGACGAAGCAGGAGGAAGAGGTTGGTCGGCGCCTGCTCGAGGGCGTCCTGGACGGCGCGGATCGCGCGGGGCCGTGCGCCCGGCCTCTCGGCGAGCAGGCGCGCCGCGCTCCACCGCGACGCGAGGTCTTTCGGATCGCCGGCCGCCGCCCGCTCGTAGAAGTCGATCGCGGCGTCGGGTGTGGCGGACTGCTCGACGAGGACCCCGGAGAGCGCCGCGATCCGCGGATCCAGCGGCGCGAGGCGGCGCGCCTCGGCCGCGAGCTTGCCCGCGGTCGCGAGGTCCTTGCCGCGCATCGCCGCGACCGCGCCGTCCGCCCAGCCGAGCGGCTCGGCCGGCGCGAGCCGCCGGACCTCCTCGAACTGCCGGGCGGCCTCGTCGAGCTTTCCCTCTTCCAGGGAAGCGAGACCGACGTTCCGCGCGGTCTGGAGCCGGGCGAGCTCGGGGGCGGCCAGCGGCGCCGCGGGCAGGAACGCGAGCGCCGCGGCGGCGAGGCCGGCCGGGCGCCCTCGAAGGATCAGCCGCATCCGGGGCCGCATCATAGCGAACGCGGTGCGGGAGCGCCCGAGTCGAGCCAACTATACCGAGATTGATATAGCTGCCGGACGAAGCCTCCTCACCCCGCCGAGAAGGCCCGCTCGAAGGCGGCGAGCGCCGAGTCCTCGTAGAGGCAGAAGACGATGCGCGACACGCTCTGCGCTTCGGCGGCGAAGGAGCGCGCCGCGCCGATCGAGAGTTCCGCGGCCCGCGAGAGCGGGAAGCCATAGACGCCCGCCGAGATGGCCGGGAGCGCGACGGAACGGGCGCCCACCTCCTCGGCGCGCTTCAATGCGGCGCGGACCGCCGAAGCGAGGAGCATCTCCTCTCCTTCGCCGCCTCCCCGCCAGATCGGGCCCACCGCGTGGATCACCCACCGGGCCGGCAGCTGCCCGCCGCCGGTGACGACGGCCGATCCGGTCGCGCACCCGCCGATCCGATCGCACTCCTCCTGGATCGACGGCCCACCCCGCCGGCGAATCGCCCCCGCGACCCCCGCCCCCAACTGCAGCTGCTCGTTGGCCGCGTTGACGATCGCGTCCACGTTCATCGCCGTGATGTCTCCCTGGGCGAGCTCGATCGTGGCGGGCATGGAGCGAGGCTCGGCGCTAGGCGCGAGGCCCCGAGCGTTCGAGCTGCCGGACGACCTCGTCGGCGATCGCGAGGTACGCCTCGGTCACGGCCGACCGAGGCTCCGCCGCGACGATCGGGCGGCCGGCGTCTCCCCCGACCACGACCTGAGGATCGAGCGGGATCTCGCCCAGGAACGGCACCCGCAGCTGCTCGGCCGTCCGCCGCCCCCCGCCGTGCTTGAAGATCTCCTCCCGATGGCCGCACTTCGGACAGAGGTAGTACGACATGTTCTCGACGATTCCGAGGAGCGGCACGTTCACCTTCTGGAACATGGCGAGCCCCTTGCGGGCGTCGATCAGCGAGACGTCCTGGGGCGTCGTCACGATGATGGCGCCGGAGAGATGGATCTTCTGCGTCAGCGTCAGCTGCGCGTCTCCCGTCCCCGGCGGCAGGTCGATGACGAGGAAATCGAGCTTCCCCCATTCGACGTCCTGGAGGAACTGCTCGACCGCTTTCATGACCATCGGGCCGCGCCAGATCACGGGCTGGTCCGGGTCCATCAGAAAGCCGAGCGACATCACGCGCACGCCGTATCGCTCGGGCGGCACGATGCGGTTCGATTCGTTGACGTAGGGCTTCTCGGCGATTCCCATCATCATCTGCTGCGACGGGCCGTAGATGTCCGAGTCCATCAGGCCGACGCGCCGGCCGATCCGCTCGAGCGCCAGGGCAAGATTGGCGGCGACGGTGGACTTGCCGACACCCCCCTTGCCCGAGGCGACCGCCACGGTGAAACGCACTTCCGGCAGGATGTTCGCGGCCGGCGGCGGCGCGGCGGCCGCGCCGCGGGGCGGCGGAGGGCCGGGGGACTTGACCTCGAGGCGGATCGTGACGGCCGATACCCCGGGCAGCGACCGGAGCTTTTCGGTCGCTTCCCGGCGGATCTCCTCGGCCGCGCGCGGGGACTCGGTCGTGATCTCCAGGCGCATCGAGACGTTGCCGCCGCCGATCGCGAGGTCCTTGACGAAGCCGAAGGAGACGATGTCCCGCGAGAGGCCCGGGAAGCGGACGGTCTTCAGGACGTCCAGGATCTCCTGCTCGGTCGGGTCGGTCGCGGCGGACACGGGGGAAAAATAGCAGATTGGGGAATCGGGCCCTCGGGAGATCGGGTCATCGGGAGGTCATCGGGTCATCGGGTCATCCGGGCATCGCCGATCTCCCGATCCCCCGATCACCCGATTTTCGCTGCCGCTTCCCGGCGCAGCTCATCCACTCGCTCCCGCAGCCGCTCGGTCAGAGCGGCGCGCTCGGACGGCGCTCCCCCCGCCGTCCCGATCGGCTCCCCCGGGCAAACGACGACGCGCCCCGGCGTCATGACGAAGGCGCCCCGTGGCAGGATGCGGCGCGAACCGGCGAGCCCGATCGGCAGGAGCGGCAGTCCCGCCTTCAAGGCGAGGAGCGCCGCTCCCTTCCGAAACGGGAGGAGGTCCCCCGTGCGCGTCCGGGTCTCCTCGGGAAAGATCACGAGCGACCGCCCGCGGCGCAGCTTCGCGAGCGCCGCCTCGACCGTCGCCGCGCTGCCGGAACGGTCGCCGCGGTCCACGGGGATGAACCCCGCGGCGGCGATCGACCAGCCGAGCACCGGCACGCGGAAGATGCTCCGCTTCGCCAGGAACCGGACGCGGAGCGGGAGGCACGCCAGGAGCACGAGGATGTCGGCGAAGCTCTCGTGGTTCGCCGCGACGACGAAGCTCCCGCTTCGCGGCAGGCGCTCCGGGCAGAGCACCGTCACCCGGATCCCCGCGACCGCGAGGACCGACCGCGCCCAGCCCCGGGCGAAGCGCAGGAACCAGTCGCCCCGCGGCGGCAACCAGGCGGCGACGATCGCGGGCACCCCGAAGCCGACCGTCAACAGTCCGATCGCGGTCCAGACGGCCGCCGCTCGCAGGCTCCTCATCCGAAGAGCGCGCAGTGTAGCAAAGAGCCAAGTCGCGGCCGCTCCGAGATTTACAGGAACCCGGCGGGAGAATACAATCGCGCATTCTCATGAGCAGCGCTCGACCCCCGGCGACCGCGCCGCCGTCCGCCACGGCCTTCTTCTACCGGAACATCCGGTGGCTGCGCTTCGTGGACCGCTTCGGGCGCAAGGGCCAGGGGGCGGTCGAGTACGTCGGCGGCCTCTTCCAGGTCGTCGGCGACGCGATCGTCGGGATGTTCTCCCGCCCCTTCTACCGGCACGGAGCTGCTCCGGCAGATGGACGAGATCGGCGTCAAGTCGGTCTCGGTGACGGGCCTGACGGCGCTCGTGACCGGAGGGGTGCTCGCGCTCCAGACCGCGTACTCCCTCGCCGCCTTCGGCGGGAAGATCTTCACCGGGCGCGTCGTGGCGCTCTCGCTCGTCCGGGAGCTCGGCCCGGTGTTGACCGCGCTCATGGTGAGCGGCCGCGTCGGCTCGGGCATCACGGCCGAGCTCGGCTCGATGACGGTGACCGAGCAGGTGGACGCCCTGCGCGCCATGGCGATCTCGCCCGTGCGGCGGCTCGTCGTGCCCCGCGTCCTCGCCACGGTGCTCATGATGCCGGTCTTGACCACGCTCGCCGACGTGCTCGGCATTCTCGGCGGCCTCCTGATCGCGATCCTCGAGCTGCAGATGACGGCGCAGGACTACCTGACGAGCATCTGGCAGCAGCTGACGATCGGGGACCTCATGAGCGGGCTCGGGAAGACCTTCTTCTTCGGGCTCGAGGTCGCGGCGATCGGCTGCTACAACGGCTTAAACGTGGAGGGGGGCGCCGCCTCGGTCGGCACGGCGACGACGCGCACGGTCGTCCTCGCGTCGATCTCCATCCTCGTCTCCGACTTCTTCCTGACGAAGCTCTTCATGGCGCTGTGAGAAGACCTTGAGCACCGCGCGAATCGACCCGAATGCCGCCCGCGCCGAGAGCGTCGTGGAATTCGAGGGCGTCTGGAAGAAGTACGGCCGTCGCGACGTGCTGGCGGGCGTGGACCTGACGATCTTCCGAGGCGAAGTGCTCTGCATCCTCGGGCCTTCGGGCACCGGCAAGAGCGTGGCCCTGCGCCACATCAACGGCCTGACCAAGCCGGACAGCGGCGACGTACGGGTCTTCGGCGAATCGATCGTGCCGCTCGACGAGGAGGATCTGGCTCCCGTCCGGCGCCGGCTCGCCATGCTCTTCCAGGGCGGCGCCCTCTTCGACTCGATGAGCGTCGAGCAGAACATCGCGTTCCCGCTCAAGGAGCACACCGCCAAGTCGCCCGCCGAGATCGCCGAGGCCGTGGCCGAGAAGCTCTCGATGGTGGGGCTCGCCGGGATCCAGAAGAAGATGCCGTCGGAGCTGTCCGGCGGCATGCGCAAGCGCGTGGCGCTCGCCCGCTCGATCGCGCTCGAGCCGGAGATCATCCTGTACGATGAGCCGACGACGGGACTCGACCCTCTGACGTCGGAGAAAATCGCGCAGCTCATCGTGGATCTGAACCTGCGCCTCGACACGACGTCGGTCGTCGTCACGCACGACATCGTCACGGCCCGGACCGTGTCGGATCGGCTCGCCTTTCTCTATCAGGGGAAGTTCCAGTTCGTGGGGACTTTCGACGAGGCCACGCGGACGGGCCACCCGGTTCTCCAGGACTACTTCCGGTCGATGGGGTTCCCCTGCGGGACGGGCCCGGTGCCCGCCCCGGACGGCGGGCGCTAGCGTGGTCACCGAGCACTACGTCGGCCGCCGCTTCCGGGTGGGGCTCGTCGTCCTCGTCGCCCTCTTCTTCACGATGATCGGCGTTTTCATGGTCGGCCGGCGCGCGAATCTCTTCAAGAAGAAGTGGCCCTACCAGACGCACTTCGAGTCGGCGGCCGGGCTCGTCACGGGCAACTCCGTCCGCTTAAACGGCGTGACGGTCGGAAACGTGCTCGAAGTCAGCCTCTCGCCGCAGCCCGGAGACCAGACGGTGCTCGTCGTCTACGAAGTGGACCGCCGCGTCGCGCCGCGCCTGCGCAAGGGGACCGTCGCCTCGATCAAGACGATCGGGCTCCTCGGGGACAAGTACATCGACGTCGCGGGCGGGACGGCCGATCAGCCGCAGATTCCGATCGGCGGGGAGATCAAGGCGGCGCCCGGGGCCGGCTTCGAGCGGCTGCTCGAAGGGAGCGGCGACCTGATGGTGGACCTCTCGGCCATCGCCCGCTCGCTCAAGAACATCCTCGGGCGGACCGAGAAGGGAGAGGGGTTCCTCGGCGCGATCACCTCGAAGAGCCCCGAGAGCGAGCGGCTCGGCAACAGCTTCAACGCGGCGATCTCACTCCCTGAACGCGATCCTGAAGAAGGTCGAGTCGGGCAAGGGGCTCGCGGGCCGGCTCCTGATCGACGAGAAATACGGCGCGGAGACGAGCGCCTCGCTCGCCGCCGCGATCCGCTCCGTCCAGTCGCTGCTCGCGCGGATCGACGACGGCGTCCGGACGGGAAACGGGGCGATCCCGGCGCTCCTCGCCGATCCCGAGGGGAAGAAGAAGGTGTACGCGCTGCTCGACAGCCTCGCCGTCGCCTCCGCCTCGCTCGCCCGGGTGACCGAGAAGCTCGAGAAGGGGGACGGCGCCCTGCCGATCCTGCTCCGCGACGAGACGTTCGGCCGCGCGTTCTCGAAGAACCTGCTCGACTTCTCGGAGCGTTTGAACTCGATCGGGCGCAAGCTCGACGAAGGGGAAGGGACGGCCGGGAAGCTCATCAACGATCCCGCGCTCTTCGACGCGGCCAACCGGCTCGTCGTCGGCGTGGACGAATCGGCCTTCCTCCGGTGGCTCGTGAAGAACCGTCAGAAGGCGGGGATCCAGAAGGAGTACCGGGACGAGGTGGCCCGGCTGACGGCGTCCCCCGCGCCGATGGCCACGGCGCAACGGACGCCGACGCCGCCCCCTCGATGAAGCTCCTCGTCACCGGAGGGGCCGGGTTCATCGGCTCCCACTTGACGGACCGCCTCCTCGCGCGGGGCGATCGGGTCACGGTGCTCGACGACTTCAACGACTTCTACGACCCGGCCTGGAAGCGCCGCAACGTTGCCCCGCACCTCTCCGACCCCGAGTTCCGTCTCGTCGAAGGAGACATCCGGGACCGAGCGCTCGTCTTCTCCCTGTTTCGCGACGAGCGGTTCGACGCGGTCGTCCACCTGGCCGCCCGGGCGGGAGTGCGCCCGTCGATCCGGGAGCCCGTCCTCTACGAAGAGGTCAACTGCGTCGGGACCCTGCACCTGCTCGCGGCGGCCGTCGCGCACGGAAGCCCCCGCTTCGTCTTCGCCTCGTCCTCCTCGGTGTACGGGGTGAACGCGAGGCTCCCCTTCGCCGAGGACGACCCGATCGCCTGGACCGTCTCCCCCTACGCGACCACCAAGCGCGCGGGGGAGCTCCACGTCTTCAACGCCCACCACCTGCACGGCCTGGAGGCCGTGTGCCTGCGGCTCTTCACCGTGTACGGTCCCCGGCAGCGCCCGGAGATGGCGATCGCGCGGTTCATCCGGTCGATCGAGCGGGGCGAGCCGATCCCGTTCTACGGGGATGGCAGCTCGCGCCGCGACTACACGTACGTGGAGGACATCATCGACGGCCTCGTCGCTTCGATCGCGTCCCCCCCCGGTTTCGAGATCGTGAATCTCGGGGGGGCGCATCCCGTGACCCTCGCCCGACTCGTCGAGGAGATCGAAGCGGCCACCGGCAGGAGAGCGACGCTCGAGCGGCTGCCGGACCAGCCGGGAGACGTTCCGGAGACCTACGCTTCGACGGAGAAGGCCGAGCGACTGCTCGCGTTCCGGGCCCGGGTCGCGCTCCCCGAGGGCCTGCGCCGCTCGGTCGCCTGGCACCGGAGCCAGGCCGCGTGAAGGAGGGCCGGAGCGCATGAACGTCTGCATGGTCGGCACGGGCTACGTGGGCCTCGTCACGGGCGCCTGCCTGGCCGACTTCGGGATGAACGTCGTCTGCGTGGACAAGGACGAGGCGAAGATCGCGGCGCTCCGGAGCGGGAGGATGCCGATCTACGAGCCGGGCCTCGAGCAGCTCGTTGCCAAGAACGAGCGGGCCGGGCGCCTCCGGTTCACGACGGACCTGAAGGAAGGGATCCGGAGCTCGCTCGCGCTCTTCATCGCCGTCGGCACGCCCCCCAAGGCCGACGGCTCTCCGGACCTGACCTTCGTGCGCCAGGTGGCCGAGGCGATCGCCGCGCACCAGAACGGATACAAAGTCGTCATCACCAAGTCCACGGTCCCGACCGGCACGGGCCGGATGATCGAGGAGATCCTGCGCGGCGCCAACGGAGGCCACGAGTTCTCGGTCGTCTCGAACCCCGAGTTCCTGCGCGAGGGCTCGGCGATCTCCGACTTCCTGCGGCCCGACCGCATCGTCATCGGCGCCTCCGATCCCCGGGCGATCGAGGTCATGAAGGAGATCTACAACCCGCTCTCGCTGATCGAGATCGCCCTTCGTCATCACGGACGTCGCGTCGGCCGAGCTGATCAAGTACGCCTCGAACGGTTTCCTGGCCGTCAAGATCTCCTTCATCAACGAGATCGCCCGCCTCTGCGAGAAGATGGGCGCCGACGTCCACGACGTCGCCCGCGGGATGGGGCTCGACCGGCGCATCGGCTCCAAGTTCCTGCACCCCGGCCCCGGCTTCGGCGGCTCCTGCTTTCCGAAGGACACGGCGGCGGCGGCCGACCTGGCCCGCCAGCACGGCGACACACTTCGAGATCATCGAGGCCACGATCCGCGCCAACGCCCGCACCAAGGCGCGCATGATCGAGCGGATCGCGCAGGGCGCGGGCCCGCTCGCGGGAAAGACCGCGGCGGTGCTCGGCCTCTCCTTCAAGCCCGAAACGGACGACATCCGCGAGTCGCCGGCGATCGCCGTCATCGAGGATCTCCAGAGAGCCGGCGTCTCCGTACGCGCCTGCGATCCCGCGGCCGTCGAGAACGCCCGCGCCGTGCTCTCCGGCGTCACCTTCGCCCGCGACGCGTACGACTGCGCGAAGGCGCCGACTTCCTCGTCCTGGCGACGGAGTGGAACGAGTTTCGGGCCTTGAACCTCGAGGAGCTCGGGCGGCGCCTGAAGTCGAAGACGATGATCGACCTGCGCAACGTGTACGAGCCGAAGGAAATGCGCGCGGCGGGGTGGAGGTACACGGCGGTGGGCCGTGGTTGAGAGACGGGATTCAGGATTCAGGAGGCGAGCTGGGTATCCGCCCGAATCCTGAATCCGGAATCCTGAACCCTGTTGCGATGAAGGCTGAACAGCCATGAGAGTCTGCGTCACGGGCGCCGCGGGATTCCTCGGGAGCCACCTCTGCGACCGCCTGCTCGCCGAGGGGCACGAGGTCATCGGCCTCGACAACCTGATGACGGGGAACCCGCGCAACCTCGAGCACCTCGCCGACGAGAAGCGCTTCCGCTTCGTGCGCCACGACGTCACCGCACTACATCTTCGTGGACGGGCCGCTCGACGCCGTTCTCCACTTCGCCTCCCCGGCCTCGCCGATCGACTACCTGGAGCATGCCGATCCAGACGCTCAAGGTCGGCTCGCTCGGGACGCACAACGCCCTCGGCCTCGCGATGGCGAAGAGAGCCCGCTTCCTGCTCGCCTCGACCTCCGAGGTCTACGGCGATCCCCTCGATCCACCCGCAGCCGGAGACCTACTGGGGCAACGTCAATCCGATCGGCCCGCGCGGCGTCTACGACGAGGCCAAGCGCTTCGCCGAGGCGATGACCATGGCCTACCACCGCGCCCACGGCGTCGACACGCGCATCGTGCGGATCTTCAACACCTACGGCGAGCGGATGCGTCCGCGGGACGGGCGCGTCGTGCCGGCCTTGATCGGCCAGGCGCTCGCGGGAGAGCCGCTGACCGTCTTCGGCGACGGCGCGCCAGACGCGCTCGTTCTGCTACGTCTCGGACCTGATCGACGGGATCTACCGCCTGCTGCTCTCCGCGGAGAACTCCCCGGTCAACATCGGCAACCCGGCCGAGCTCTCCGTGCTCGACTTCGCGCGCACGATCCAGCGGCTGACCGGAACGACGAGCGAGATCGTCTTCCAGCCGCTGCCGGTGGACGATCCCGCGGGTCCGGCAGCCCGACATCACCAAGGCGCGGCAGCTCCTCGGCTGGGAGCCGAAGGTGCCGCTCGAAGAGGGGTTGAAGCGGACGATCGAGTATTTCCGGACGCACGGCAGGCGCAGCCCGCCGTCCGCGGAATCGCTCGCGGACGCGATCGCTACTCCCCGTCGCTCCCGATCGCCTCGACCGGGCAGCTGTCCATCGCCTCCTCGCACTGCGCCTGCTCCTCCTCGGGCGTCGCCGGCTGGCGAAAGACGTAGGAGTACGGCTTCTCGTCGTGTCTCTGAAAGTTTGCCGGGGCGGTCACGCGGCAGACGTCGCAGTCGATGCACTGCGTGTCCACGTAGAAGCTTCCCGGAGCGTTCTCGGGAACCCTGTCGGAACGGTCGGCCACGGGGGGCAGAACCTATCAGGTTTCGGGCGACGATTCGCGCCGGGCCGCCCGCCGCGCCTCCGGCGACCCTAACGGCTCCTTAGGGCCTCCGGGCGGCTCGCCGCGCCTTGCTAGACTCCGCCGCCGTGCTCCGGCCCCGAGCGCTCCTCTCTCCTCGCGCTCCTCGCCCCGGCCGCCTGCCGTGCCGAAGTCGCCTCCCGGTCGTGGACGGCTCCAACCGCGATCTCGCCGCCGGGCAGATGATCTACGAGCGCAAGTGCGCTCTCGTGCCACGGCAAGCGGCGACGGCAAGACCGTCACGGCCAGCCGCTACCCGTACGCGAACCTGATCGACGGGGTCTGGCGCTCCGACGGCAGCACCGCCGCGCTCGAGCGGCAGATCCGCTACGGGCCACGATCCGATGCCGCGCTTCGAGGGGAAGCTGACCGACGAGGAGATCCGCCAGACGGCGGCGTTCGTCCTGGAAATGTCGCGCGCGGCGGGCGGCGCGGCGCCGCCAGCAGCGGCGGAAGCCGTGACGCGCCGGATGCCGATCTTCGCGCTCCCCGGCGTCGTCCTGATGCCCGGCACGCTGCTGCCCCTGCACATCTTCGAAGCGCGCTACCGCGCGATGGTCGCCGACGCGCTCGATAGCGATCGGACGATCGGCATGGCGCTGATGAAGCCCGGTTGGGAGGAGGGCGGGACGCGATCCCGAGGTCTTCCCGATCGGCGGCGCGGGCGAGATCGTCGAGTCCGAGCGGCTCGAGGACGGCCGCTACAACATCCTGCTCCAGGGGCGCTTTCGCTACCGGATCCTCGAGGAGGTCGAGACCGATCCGTACCGCCAGGCCCGGGTCGAGGAAGTCGCCTCGCTCCCCTTCGCCGATCCGGCGAGAGCCGCCCGGGCGCGCGCGTCGATCGCCCGGCTCTTCGAGGGCGTCGCGCCGGCCCTGGAGCTCCCGCCGCTGCCCGCGGACGACCTCTCGCCCGAACGGCTCGCCTCGGAGATCGCGCTGCGGCTGCGCTACGCGCCGCCGGAGCTCCAGGCTCTGCTCGAGATCGACTCCGTCCCGGCGCGCTTCGACAGCTCGTCGGCGCGCCTGCGCGAATGGCAGCGACGGATCCGGTTCCTCGCGCCCTTCCGGCCCGGAGACATCGACCCGGCGGAATCTCGAGTCCCGGGAAGCGAGAACTCGATCTGGGGTCGTCCGCGGCCGGTCAGGACCTCGCGGTCACGACTTGCCGGCGGCCGCGAGATCCCGAGCAAGCGTCGGCGACGTTATTTCGACGCGTTCAACGCGCGGTCGTGCGCCCAGCTCCGGATGGCCTTGATCTGCTCGTCCATCGTCACGGACAGGGGCACGGTCGCCGAGATCATCCGGTGCAGGTCTTCCTCGGTCAGCGCGCCGCCCCTCGGCGTAGGCGTCCACGACGGCCGAGACGACGGCCTGCTCGATCTCGGCGCCGTTCCACGCCCTTGGTCGCCTTCGCCAGGAAACACGAGGTCGAACTTCGCCGACGTCGCACCGGTTGCGCTTCAGGTGGATCGCGAAGATCTGCTTGCGCTCCTCTTCGTTCGGCAGATCGACGAAGAAGACCTGGTCGAACCGGCCCTTGCGGAGGATCTCGGCCGGGAGCAGGTGGATCCGGTTGGCCGTCGCCGCGACGAAGACGAGCGCCGCTCTTCTCCTGCATCCAGGTGAGGAACCCCGAGAAGATCCGCGACATCGAGGGGTCCTGCCCCTCGCGGTAGCCGCCCACGCCCATCTCGATCTCGTCGATCCAGAGCACGGCCGGCGAGACCGCCTCGACCGACCGCAGCGCCTTCAGGAACGTGGACTCCGGGTTGTCCGTGCCGAAGACCGCGTTCATGTCGAGGCGGAAGAGCGGAAGGTTCCAGAGCGTCGAGATCGTCTTGACGCAGAGGCTCTTGCCGCACCCCGAGATGCCCATCAGGAGCAGGCCCTTCGGGATCGGAATCCCGGCGTCGAGCGCCTCCTTGGAGAAGAGAGAACGGCGCTTCTTCAGCCACTCCTTGAGCGTGTCGTAGCCGCCGATGTCGTCGATCGAGAAGCGGGGCGGCACGAACTCGAGCACCCCCTCCTTCTTCGACATCTGCTCCTTCTCGGCCAGGATCTCCGAGAACGCTTCCTCGGTGAAGGCCTTGCGCTGCGACGAAGACCTTGGAGAGGACGTGGCCGATCTCGTCCGCCGTCAGGCCGCGCAGCGCCAGCGCGAGCCGCTTGATCGTCGGACTCGTCGATCTGCGGCGCCGAATCGCTTGCGGGCGTTCGCGTCGATCAGGCGGACGATCTCGGCGTCGTCGGGCAGCTCGTACTCGACGACGTAGATCTCCTTCTTCGCCTCCTCGGGGAGCTGGAGGCGCGGCGAGACGAGCAGGACGTGGCGCCCGCGGTCCTTCAAAGCCCGGTAGACGTCGCGCAGCCGCCGCACGATCTCGGCCCGGCCGTCGCCGCTCGAGAGGAAGTCCTTCAGGACGTAGAAGCCCTTCCCGTCCGCCGCGAGGATCGCCTCGAGCACCCGGAGCGGATCGCGCGTGTCCGGCACGGGCGTTCCGTCCACGACGAGCCCGTCCACCACCGACCAGACGCCCAGGGGAGTCGGCTGCCCGTAGAACGTCTTCGCCAGGTGCTGCGCGAGCCGCTCGACGCGCGACTTCCTCCCAGGTCTGGACGTAGATGATCGGGTGGCCGCCGAGCAGAGCCCGGCGAATGCGGTCGACCGCCCCGGGGCGCCGCCGAGACGGGTACCGAAGTGCTCACTTTCTGACATTGTAACCGGGCGGGCGACCACATCCGGCTACAATGCCCTCCCAATGCCCAATCCCGAGCACGCGAAGCTCCTGCGGACCGCCGACTGGAACGCCTGGAGGAGTCGCAACCCGAACGTCACGCCGGATCTGACCGACGCGGATCTGCGCCAGGCGGATCTGTCGGGCAAGGACCTGAAGCGCGCCGATCTCTCGCGAGCCGACTTCTCGGGAGCGACCCTCGCCGGCACCGACTCTCTCGCGGGCCACGCTCGAGGGCACGCGCTGGAAAGGGGCCTCGGCCGCCGGCGCCGCCTTCGAGCACTGCAAGCTCGACTTCCTCGACTTCTCCGGCGTCTTCCTGGCCGGCGCGCGCCTGCGCTCGGCTTCCCTTCTGGGCTGCCCGCTCGGCGGCACGGACCTCGCCGGCGCCGACCTCTCCTTCGCGAAGCTCGAGGGCGCGGACCTGACCAACGCCAACCTCGCGGGCGCGAACCTCTCCGAGGTGAACTTTCGCGGGGTGCAAGACCGCGGGAGCCCACTTCGACGGCGCCAACCTGACGCGGGCGCTCTTCGAAGGGGTCTCCGCGGCGCGCGGCTCCTTTCCCGAACGCGGACTTCACCTCCGCGAGCCTGAAGGGGGCCGACTTCTCCGGAGCCGACCTGCGCCGCGCGAAGTTCTGCGGGGCGATCCTGCGCCAGGCGGCCTTGAACGCCGCCGACTGCGAGAAGGCGGATTTCACCGACGCGGACCTCGAGCTCGTCTCCGCGGTGGAGGCGAATTTCACGGGGGCGACCGTTCGACCGCGCGAAGGTGCGCAAGGCGGAGCTGCGCCGGGCGGTCTTCCTCGACGCCGTCGGCCAGGACGTCAGTCTTCAGCGACGCGAAGCTGACCGAGGTGGACCTGCGGGGCGCGAAGTTCGAGAAGGCGAACTTCCAGGCGGCCGACCTCTCCAAGGCGATCCTGCGCCGCGCGAATCTGAAGCCGCACTCCTTCGTCGGGCGCGCGGTTCGCCGGACGCCGACCTCTCGGAGGCGCAGGCGGAGGGCGTCAACTTCTCCGCGCGCGGACCTCTCGCTCGGCAACTTCCGGCAGGGCAACTTCAAGCGCGCCGACTTCTCCGGGGCGCGCGGCTTCGACGCCGATCTCTCGGGCACCCTGCTGATCGGCGCGAACTTCAAGGACGCCGTCCTGCAGGAGGCGGACCTGCGGTTCGCCCGCGCGATGGGCGCGGACTTCACCGGCGCGACCCTGACGGGCGCCGACCTCGCCAACGCCGATTTCTCCGAGGCGGTCTTCAAGAAGACGAAGGTCTGGGGCGCCACGGCCCGCGAGACCAAGCCCCCCAAGGGAAAAGGGGCCATCCTCTCGCTCTCGACGGTCTTCTCGAAGGCGAAGGAGAAGAAGGAGAAGACCGCCGACGACAAGGAGAAGGCGCGCAAGAAACGCATCGCCGAGCTCGAAGCCGGCGCCGACAAGAAGCCGCCGCACCGGACGGGCCGGCGCTGACGCGCCGCCCCGGACCAAGGTCTAAGTCGAACGCCTAAAGTCGGGGCCCCGGGACCTGCGCGAGTCGACGCGGGACGTTAGGTCGTCACTTCTGACGGCCGGCACGCCTACATCGTCTACCCGGACGGGATGGGCCGCTCGAAGCTCACGAACGTCGCGATCGAGAAGAAGCTCGGCACGCGCGGCACGGCCCGCAACTGGAACACCGTCCGAAAGCTCGAGGCGCTCGCGGGGGAATGACGGGCCGGGAGGGGCACCTCACCAGAGCTTCGGCGCTAGGGTTTCCGGGTCGGGACCGGAGTCGGAGCCACCGTCGGCGCCGGCGCGGCGGTCGCCTTCTGGAAGGCGGCGAGCAGGCTCGGCGGCAGAGGTCGGAGGCGAGCCGGAACGCGCCCGGCCGGCCGCGACACGGCGGCCGCGGGCTCGCCCGAGCCCTCGTAGAGCCGGATCTCCCAGGGCTCCCCGTCCGAGACGGTGATCTTCACGGTCCCGCACGGCGTCCTCGCCGACAGCGACTCGCGCCTCCGTCTCGTCCAGGAAGGCCCTGCTCTTGACGTCCAGGATCGCGCTCATGAGCGTCCTCGACGCTGCCAGCGAGCACCGGCTTCGTACCGGCGCTCCATCCCCCGTCCTTGCCGCGCGCGAGGACGAACGTGCTCGGCGCCGAAGGTCCCCTCCAGGGCCGATGCCTTCGCGCGGTCGAACCTCACGAGCCGCGGCTCGCGGAACGCCACGGCCTCCTTGGAGAGCTCCTCGACGATCGAGCTGCCGACCGTGAAGACCTGCCCCTCGCGGCTGCGCGTAGATCGAGTTGCCGTCCGAGCGCGTCGCGCCGAACTCGACGGTCGTCGTCTTCCCCTTCGCGTCGGAGAGCATGACCCGGTAGAGCGGCGGAGAGAGGCCCCACGTCGCGAGGCTGTCCTTCTCGACGGGGAGGAACTCGATGACGCGCAGCGCCGTCAGGTCGCCCGCCAGGCGCGAGGCCGCCTCGCCGTCGGCGAGGTCCTTCAGCGGCTGCTCCATCCACCAGATGCCGTCCCGCTGCGCGAGCGTCAGATGCCCGCGCCCGCGCTCGATGTCGATGCCGCGCGACGTCCGACGTCGAGCCGCCGAAGACGTCCTTGCTCTGGATAGTCCGTCGGCGCCCTTCTTGACCGCCGCCGCGACCGACGACGGCACGAAGAGGACGCGGGTCTGCCCCGCCACGCGCGCGGCGGCGGTGTCCGTGCCCGGGATGTCGATGCCGAACTCGATCGTGCGGCTCGACTTCTTCTGCGGATCGCTCGCGTCCTTCCAGGTGATCGTGGCCTTCGCCGACGGGCTTCGCGAGGCCGTAGTCCTCGGGCCGCGCCTCGGAGGCGTCGCCCGCCGACGCGGCTTCAGCTGCGCGAGCTGCCGCGCGAGGTCCGAGGCGGCGAAGGAGTCGGCCGGATAGGGCGCCGGGCTGCGTCAGCCGCCAGGACTCGCCGTCGCGCGCGAGCTCGACGACCGAGCCCTGCCTTCTCGAGGCGGACGGAGACGACGCGGTCCTCCGGCAGGTCCCAGTGGAGCTCCCCCTTCGACTGCCGCTCCGAGGTCGTCGGCATCTTCCGCTCGAAGAAGAAGATGAAGCGCGAAGAGCGCGAAGACGACCGCGGTCAGGAGGAGGAGCTTGCGCGGGGACATCGGTCAGGCGCCGGCCGTCGTGCGCTTCAGTCCCGGCGCCGGTACCAGACCCAGACGCCGAGGATGATCGCGAGCAGCGGCATCCCGGCGACGGCGAAGAGCCCGATCCGGTTGACCTGCGACCGCGTCAGCGCGAGGGATGCCTGCTCCGGCGTCTTCGGCGGCGATCCCGACGAGCTTCTCCTCGCCCGTCAGCCAGTGGATCGCGTTCAGGAACAGGTTCGCGTTGCCGGCGTTGCCGAGCGATCCGTTGGCCGCGAAGCGCGAGTTGCCGATGACGACGATCCGGGTCGGCTTCTGCGCTGCGGCCTTCTCGTCCGCCTTCTTCTCGTCGGCCTTCTTCTCGTCCGCCGGCGCGACGGCCATGGCGATCGTCACCGGGCCCGGCGACGTCCTCCGCGTCCTTCTGGACCGCGTCGAGGCTTGGCCGAGCCCGGTCTCGCCCCATCCGTCCGAGGTCGTCTCGACGAGCATCGTCGCCGAGGTCGCCGGCTGCCCGCGCCTTCGCCTCGGCCTTCCCGAGCGGAACGCGCGACCGGGAAGAGCACCGGAAGGCCCTGCTCCGAGAGGGACCGCACGATCGGGTGGGTGCCGTAAGTGGTTCGCGATCACGCGTCTCGGGCCCGACCAGCGGCACCGCGTTGGCCGGGTCGATCACGATGTCGTCGCCGAGCTTGACGCCGTAGGCCTCGAGAAGCGCGCCGAGGCCGAGGTCGGTCGGCGGCCCGCCCGGCCCGGGCAGGACCGGGTCGAGCAGGAAGAGGACGCGGCCGCCGCCCGCGAGGTACTTCTGCAGGGCGGCCGTCTCCGGCTCGAGGAACGCCGTCCGCGGCCCCGCGACGACGACGCGCCGAAGCGTCGGCCGGGACCTCGCCCTTGCCGAGCGAGTCCCACGAGGCGACCGTCACGTTGTCCCGCTCGAGGAGCTGCTTCGCTTCCGAGAAGCCGCGCCCCCGCTCGAAGGAGTCGAGCGGTCGCTTCGCCGTGGCCGGCCGTGAAGTAGACCTTGACCTGCTTGTTCTCGGTGACTTCCAGGATCGCGGACGTGAAGGCCTGCTCCCCCTTGAACGCCTTGATCTCGGGGGCGCCGCCCATGCCGCGCGCCGGCGAAGTCGAAGTCGGCGAGCTTGTCCTCCTCGACGTACTTCTTCTTGTCCCCGGAGCGGAAGATCACGGTGTTCTGCCGGATGCCGAACTCCCGGACGAGCGCCTCGGCCCGCGGCCGGGTTGCGCTCCGGATCGACGATCTCGACCTCGATCTTCGGCGACAGCGCCGCGGTAGCGGTTCAGCAGCTCGCGTGACCGGCTGGAAGAGGCGGGAGTCGCGAGGTCATCACCACCGTGATCCGGACCGGGGCCTTCAGGCCCGCGACGACCTTGCTTCGTCGTCTCGGACAGCGAGTAGATGCGCGTCTTCGTCCAGTCGCCCCGCGCCCAGTGCCGGTAGCCGAGCCAGTTGACGCCGAGGAAGAGGAGCGAGGCCGAGCCGATCGCCGCCGCGGCGCTCCCGCGCCGCGCCGCCCGCGGCGCCGCTCACGGCGTCTCCTTTCGCGCGGTGAGCGACACGGTCGCGAGAAAGAGGAAGAACGCCGTCGCCGACAGGTAGTAGACGACGTGGCGGGTGTCCACGATCCCGCGGGAGAACTCGTCCATGTGGTCCCAGAGGTTCAGGTAGCCGAAGACGCTCCCGCTTCGTCGGGTCGGCGCCGAGCGACTCGAGCGAGCCCCGCCGAGAAGATCGGGATCAGCATTCCGAAGGCGAGGATCGCGGCGACGATCTGGTTCTTGGTCAGCGTCGAGGCGAAGGTCCCGACCGACAGGAAGTAGCCGCCGAGCAGGAGGACCGCGAGGTAGGACGGAAGCGACCGGGCCCGAGGTCGATCGACGTGCTGCGATCGCAGGATGATCAGGACGTAGACGAGCGTCGGCGCCCAGAGCGTCAGGAAGAAGCCGAGCGCGCCGATGAACTTGCCGAGCACGACCATCGCCTCGGAGACCGGCGAGGTCAGCAGGGTCTCGATCGTGCCGCTCTTGCGCTCCTCCGGGAAGAGGCGCATCGCGATGATCGGCACGACGAAGAGGTTGAAGATCCAGAAGTAGGTGTTCGTGAAGAGATACGGCAGGGCCTGCCCCTTCGGGGCGCCGGGTGTGTTCATGAAGGCCACGATCGCCCAGAAGATCAGGCCGTTCATCAGCAGGAAGGCCGCGAGGATCACGTAGGCGAGCGGCGACAGGAAGTAGGCGCGCCACTCGCGCCCGACGATGGCGAGGAAGCGCTTCATGAGACGCTCCCTTCGGCGGCTGGCGGCTCGGAGGGCGCGGCCGCGACTCGGGCGCCGCTCGGCGCCGCGGCGGCCTCGCTCGTGCCGGGTCAGGCGCACGAAGACGTCCTCGAGCGAGAGCCACGTCGAACGCGAGCTCTCGCAGGACGAAACCGCGCTCCACGGCCATCTGGAAGATCGCCTCCCGCGGGTCGCCGGCGGGCTCGCACTCGACGCGCGACCCGTGTCTCCGTCGCGTCGCCTTCGACCTCGACCGAGACGACGCCCGGGATTCGCCTCGAGCGCCTCGCGGGCCGGCACCGCGCCCCGGAACGCGGCGCGCACGACCGGCTTGCCGGCGAGGCGCGGCGCGCAGCTCGTGCGGCGTGCCCTCCGCGACGATGCGGCCCCGGTCGATGATCAGGACGCGGTCGCAGACGGCGTCCACCTCCGGCAGGATGTGCGTCGAAAGGAGTACCGCGCGCTCCCGGCCGAGGGCGCGGATCATCTCGCGGATCTTGATGATCTGCGTCGGATCGAGCCCGACGGTCGGCTCGTCCAGGATCAGGACCGGCGGCTGGTGGACCAGGGCGCCCGGCCAGCGCCGTCCGCTGCCGGTAGCCCTTCGAGAGGTTGTCGATCTTGCGGCCGGCCACTTCCTCGAGCAGGCACCGCTCGATCGCCTCGATCCACGCGGCTCTTCACCTCGCTCCCCGAGACGCCCTCCAGCCGCGCCCGGTAGGCGAGGTACTCGCGGACGCGCATCTCCGGATAGAGGGCCGCCGACTCGGGCAGGTAGCCGAGCGACGGCCCGGGCCTGCCGGGAGTGCGATCACGACGTCGTGGCCCGCGATCCGGGCCGTGCCGGACGTCGGCGGCAGGAAGCCGGTCAGCACCCGCATGGTCGTCGTCTTCCCGGCGCCGTTGGGGCCGAGGAACCCGACGATCTCCCCCTCCTTCACCGAAAAGGTGACGTCCGAAACGGCCGTCTGGGTCGGATAGGTCTTGGTGAGGTTTTGAACTTCGATCATCGAATCGTCGTTAAAAAAGCGCCCGAATCTAGCATGTATTCCCGAAAAAGGGCGTTCCGTTATCCGCTCGCGTCCCGGCGCGCGGCGGGCCGCGCCTCCCGCGGACGCCGAAAGCGGAGAGCTGATAGCTTAAGTTCGCGAAATGATCACCGTCTCGAAGCGTCTCGAAGACCTACGGCCACTGGGCCGCCGCACGCGCGCCCTGGACGGCGTTTCGCTGGAGGTCCGCCGGCGGCGAGACCCTGGGGCTGATCGGCCCGAACGGCGCGGGCAAGACGACGCTGCTCTCCTGCCTGCTCGGCTTCCTGCGCCCCGACTCCGGGTCCATCCGGATCGACGGCCTGCGCACCGGACGATCTCGCCGTGCGCGCGCGAACCGGCTACATGCCGGAGCGGCTCGGCTTCGACCGCGACCTGACGGGCGGCGCGTTCCTGGCCCAGCACTGGAGGCTCGCCGGAGGCGACCCGCGGGAGACCGGGCGCGAGGTCGCGGCGGCGGCGGCACGGGTGGGCCTCGACGGCGGGGTGCTGCCTGCGGCGCTCTCCGGCTACTCGCGCGGGATGCTCCAGCGCATCGGGGTCGCCCAGGCCATGCTGAAGGATCCGGAGCTGCTCTTTCTCGACGAGCCCGCCTCCGGGCACCGACCCGCTCGGCGTCGCCGTCGTGCGCGACCGGATCCTGGAAGCGAAGGCGCGGGGCGCGACGATCGTGCTCAACTCGCACCAGCTGGCGGAAGTGGAGAGGGTCTGCGACCGCGTCGTCTTCCTCTCGGGCGGCCGCGTGACGCAGGAGCAGACGCTCCGCGGCGAGAGCCCCGCCCCGCGCCGCGCCGCCGATCCGCGTCGCGGCCGGCCGCGCCGCCGAGGCCGTCGCCGCGCTCGCCGCCGCCGGCTTCGTCGCCGAAGCCGGGCGCCGACGGCACCGTGCGGCTGCCGGTCTCTTCGCGACGAGGATCTCGCCCGCGCCGTCAAGACGCTGGCGCTCGCCGACGTGCCGGTCCTCGAGGCGCGCTCCTCGGCCGACCTCGAGGAGCTCTTTCGGCGGGGAGGCACGGCCGTGATGGAGATGGTGCGGCGCTTCCTCCGGCAGCGGTTCGGCTCGCCGGCGATGACGATCGCGCTCTCCGTGCTCGCGCTGCTGACCGCCGTCCAGGCGGCTCTCTCGGAGCCGGAGCAGGCGCTCGGCGCCGGGTTCCTCGCGCATCCTGCTGATCGCGGCCGGGTCCGGTCTCGACGGACGTCTCCGGCGGCGCGCTGCAGATGATCCTCGCGCGCCCGATCCGGCGGACGTCGTACCTCTTCGGCCGCTACCTCGGGATCCTCGCGGCGTACGCGGTCTTCCTCGCTCGTGACCGCGGGCCTGACGTTGCTCCTGTCCAACGCGCTGCCGAGGCTCTTCGGCGCGGTCCCGCCGGCCCTCTCCGCGGCCGCCCTCGCGCGCGGCGCCGCGACGGCGTTCGCCAACGCGCTCCTCTTCGCGGCGATCCTCCTCTTCTTCTCGACCTTCCTGCGGGGATACGCAGACGTCCTCGCCTATTTCGTCCTGATGATCCTGCTCGGCCTGCTGCCGGGCCTCGGGATCCGCGCTGCGAGCAGCCCTGGCTCTCGAAGGCGGGCGAAGTCGATCCGGGCGAACGTCCTGCCGGACGTGGACTGGAGCGCCGTGCTGCGGGGCCGGGAGTGGCTCGGCGAAGCCGACCGGCCGATGGGCTCTCGCGGTGACGGCGTTCCTCGTGGCCGCCGCCGTCGTCTTTTCTCGACGGGAGTTTTCCTATGGACAGGATTGACGCGCCCGGCGCCGCGAGCGAGGGGCTCTCGCCGCGCGGGTCGCAGTCGCGCCTCTCGGCGGCGATCTTCTTCGTGCTGCTCGCGGCGCTCCTCTTTCGCGTCGTGACGGCCGTCGCGCGACCGCGACGACGGCAAGGCCGACGACCGCGCTTCGGAGCTCCCGCCGCTCGTGCGCTGGACGCCGATCGAGAAGGCGTCGGCGGCGGCGGCCGCACGGGAAAGCCCGTCCTCTACGACTTCACCGCGGCCTGGTGCGTGCCCTGCCATCGTCTCGACGACGAAGGCTGGGGCGACCGCGAGATCGCGGGCCTCGCGAACGACGGCTACGTCCCGGCGCGCGTCGTCGACCGCGAGCGCGAGGACGGAAGGAACCCGCCGCTCGTCGGCGGAGCTGCAGCACCGCTACGCCGTCGCAGGCCTTCCCGACGCTCATCGTGGCCGCGCCCGACGGCCGGGAGATCGCGCGTTTCGAGGGGTGGGGCGGGCGCGACGGCCTCCGCCAGTTCCTCGAGGAATCGAAGTGCGAAGAAGTCCGGCTTACGCGCGTCAGGCGGGCGTACGTCGCTCGATGCCCCTTGCGGCGCGCCGGCGCGGAGGCGGCGGAGCCATCTCGGCGAGGAAACGGCCCGTCAGGCTCGCCGGGTTGCGCGCGCGATCTCCTCGGGCGGGCCTTCGGCCACGATCGCGCCCGCCCTCCTGCTCCGCCCCCCGGCCCGAGGTCCACGATCCAGTCGCACGCGGCCAGGAACTCCAGGTGGTGCTCGATCGCGACGACCGAGTGGCCGCGCGAGATCAGGCGCCGGAAGGTCGCGAGCAGCCGCTCGACGTCCGCGCGCGTGCAGGCCGGTCGTGGGCTCGTCGAAGAGGAAGAGGGTGCCGCGCGCGCCGCGGGCCGGAGCTCGAGGAACGAGGCGAGCTTCAGGCGCTGCGCCTCGCCGCCCGAGAGCGTCGCCGTCGGCTGGCCGAGCGGCAGGTAGCCGAGGCCCGTCGTCGACGAGCGGCTGCAGGCGGCGCCGGATCTTCTCCTCCTCCGCGAAGAAGGCCGATCGCGTCCTCGACGGTCATCTCGAGCAGCGTCGCCGATGTTCTTGCCCGCGGTAGCGCGCCGCGAGCACGCGGTTCTGGAAGCGCCGGCCGTCGCAGACGTCGCAGCGGACGGTGACGTCGGCCAGGAACTGCATGTCGATCGTCTGCCAGCCCGTCCCCTTGCAGGCCTCGCAGCGGCCCCCCGGCGAGTTGAAGGAGAAGTCGCGCGCCGTGAGCCCGCGGCGCGCCGCGCGCGCCGCGCGAAGACCTGGCGGATCTCGTCCCACGCCTTCATGTAGGTCACGGGGTTCGAGCGCGCGGAGCGGCCGAGCGGGCTCTGGTCCACGAGGCAGCACGTCGCCGACGAGTTCGCAGCCCGTCGATCGCCGTCGTGCGCGCCGACGTCGAGCTGCACGGCTCCCTTGACGCGGCGCGCGTAGGAGTTGTGCGAGGATGTCGCGCACGAGCGTGGACTTGCCGGAGCCCGAGACGCCCGAGACCGCGACGAGGCGCCCGAGCGGGAACCGCACGGTCAGGTTCTTCAGGTTGTGCTCGCGCGCGCCGCGGACGATGATGGCGCCCTCGGCGCGGCGGAAGGCCACGAGGCGCCCGGCGGGCTGGCCGGCCGGCGCCTCGGCGCGGCCGCGCCCCCGTCAGCCCGCGGCGCCGCAGAAGCTCGCCCGGTCGCCGAGCCCCTCACGCGCGACGAGGGCGCGCGGCGTCCCTTCGAAGAGGAGCTGGCCGCCGCGGCTGCCCGCGCCGGGGCCGAGGTCGATCACGTGGTCGGCCGCCTCGATCGCCTCCGGGTCGTGCTCGACGACGACGACGGTGTTGCCCCGGTCGGCCAGACGCCGCAGGATGCCGAGCAGCCGCCGCGTGTCGGCGGCGTGCAGGCCGATCGTCGGCTCGTCCAGGACGTAGAGCGTGCCCGTCAGCGCCCCGCCCAGCGCCGAGGCGAGGCCGATGCGCTGCGCCTCGCCGCCCGAGAGCGTCCGGGCCGCGCCGCGAGAGCGTCAGGTAGTCGAGGCCGACGTCGTTCATGTACCGGACCCGCGAGCGGAGCTCCGCGACGACGGAGGAGAGGCGCTCCTCCTCGGCCGGCGAGAGCGTCGATCTCCTCGAACCAGCGCTCGAGCTCCGAGAGCGGCATCTCCGAGAGCTCGGCGATCGTCCGGCCCGCGCAAGCGCACCGAGAGGGCCGCGCGGCGCGAGGCGCGCCCCGCGGCACTCGGGGCAGAGCGTGTAGGCGCGGTAGCGCGCGAGCAGCACGCGGACGTGGATCTTGTAGCGCTTCGTCTCGAGCCAGTCGAAGAAGCCGCGGATCGCCGTAGAAGTCGCCCCGCCCCTCGACGAGGACCGCCGCGCTCGTGCGCCGAGAGCCGCCGCACCGGGATGTCCGTGCGCACCGAGTAGCGGCGGCAGGCGCGGAAGAGATCGTCGTAGGCCGACTCGTAGGCCGGCGTGTTCCAGGGGGCGACGGGCCGGTCCTCGAGCGTCAGCTCCGGGTCCGGGATGACCTTCTCGAGGTCCACGCCGATCACGCGCCCGAAGCCCTGGCAGGCGGAGCACGCCCCGAGCGGCGAGTTGAAGGCGAAGAGCGGCGGGCGTCGGGTCCCGGAACTCGCGCGCCGCAGCCGGGGCAGTGGAGCCCGCGCTGGAACGTCCGCGCGCGCCGTCCTCGCAGACGGCCACGACGCGAGCCCGCGAGCGCGAACGCCGATCTCGACCGCGGCGGCGATCTCGGGGCGCGACTCCTCCCGCACCACGAACCGCCCGACGACGAGCGGGCAGACGCCCCTCCGCGTCCAGGAGGCCCTCGACCGTCTCCGCCGATCTCGACGGTCTCCCCCGCCGGGCACGAGCGCCCGGAAGAAGCCGGCGCGCTTCAACTCCGCGAGACGCAGCGCGCTCCTCCTCGGCGCGGCGCTGCGCGGCGCGCGGCCGTTCCCCGGCGCAGCGCGCCCAGGGCACCGGCGCGACGAGCGTCAGCCGTGCGCCCGCTCCGGCGCGCGCACGAGCTCCTCGACGGCGCGGTCGATCCCCCCGGCAACGGCGGCGACGCCGCAGTCGGGACAGAACGTCGTGCCCGCCGTGCGCGAAGAGCAGCCGCAGCGAGTCGTGGATCTCCGTCTGCGTCCCGACCGTCGAGCGGGCGTTGCGCACGCCGTTCTTCTGCTCGAGCGCGATCGCCGGCGGCACCGGCTCGATCGAGTCCACGTCGGGCCGGTCGAGCCTCTCCAGGAACTGCCGCGCGTAGGTCGAGAGCGACTCCGCGTAGCGGCGCTGGCCCTCGGCATAGAGCGTGTCGAAGGCGAGCGAGGACTTGCCCGAGCCCGAGACGCCCGTGACGACCGTCAGCCGCCCGATCGGGATCGAGACCGAGACGTCCTTCAGGTTGTGGGTGCGCGCGCCGCGGATCCGGATGGCGCGGAGAGGGGGACGTGCGGGAACGCCGTGGCATGAAACGGAGCGAACTTACCAGAAGGCGTCGAAGGCGAGCGCCTCTACCGGAACGAGCGTCTGGAGGAAGCCGCGGTGGAGCCGGCAGCGCCTCGGTCGGCGCCGTGCCGGAGATGAAGACCTCGGTCATGCCGCTGCCGGGCACGCGGCGGTCGCGAGCTGTCCGCTCTCCGGATCGATGTCCGCCGTGACGATGTCGGAGGGCACGGGGAAGTTCGCCGCGAAGTAGCTGGGCGGCAGGAGCGCGCGAGAAGTCGGCGAAGATCGGCACCGCCGCCTGCGTGCCGGACAGCGTGGACCGCGCGGTTGTCGTCGTATCCGACCCAGATCGCCGCGAGGAAGCGCGGCGAGAAGCCGACGAACCAGGCGTCGCGCCCGTCGTTGGTCGTGCCGGTCTTGCCGGCGAGGACGCCGCGGATTCCGCCGGCGCGCGCCCCGCGCCGTCCCGCGGTCGACGGCCCCGCGCAGGAGCGAGTCCACGAGGAAGACGGCGTCGGCCGGCAGGGCCGGCTCCATGGGCGTCTCCTTCCGGTCGAGGACGCGTCCCGTCGCCCGTCATGACGCCCACGATCGCCGACGGGCCGCACGCGCACGCCGCAGTTGGCGAGCACGGCGTAGGCCGCCGCGATCTCGAGCGGCGAGATCTCGAAGGCCCCGAGGGCGACCGAGGGATAGGCCGCGCAGCCGCGAGCCGATGCCCGCCGCCCGCGCCGCCCCGACGCACCGTCGGGCAGCCCCGCCGCCAGCGCCGCCCGCACCGTCGGGATGTTGATCGAGAGCTCGACGCGCCCGGCGCGCCGACATGGGGCCCGCGGAACTCGCCGTCGTAGTTGCGCGGCGTCCAGATCTGGTCCTCGGCGCGCTCGTCCCAGGTCGACGGTGATCGGCGAGTCGACGAGGATCGTGGCCGGCGTGATCGGCGCCGGCAGGTCGCGCCGCGCGAAGGCCGCGAGGAAGACGAAGGGCTTGAAGAGCGATCCCGGCTGCCGGTGCGCCTGCGTGACCCGGTTGAACTGCGAGAGGCGGTAGTCGCGCCCGCCGACGAAGGCGCGCGACGGCTCCGGTCTCGCGGCTCGAGCCCGATCAGGGCGCCCTGGAGCGGCCCGTCCTTCGACGCGGCCGCCAGCCGCCGGTAGTTCTTCTCGAGCGTCGCCAGCCCCTCGGTGACGGCGCGCTGGCCCGCCTGCTGGAGGTCCACGTCGAGCGTCGTGTAGATCTGCAGCCCCTCGGTCTTCAGCTTCTGCGCCGTAGCGCTCGGCGAGCTCCGCCTTCACGAAGTCGACGAAGTGCGGGGCGATCGTCCGCTCCGGCCGGCGCGAGCGGGTCGAGACCGGCTCGGCGAGGGCCGCCGCGAGCGTCGGCCTCATCGATCCTCCTCTCCTCGCGCATGAGCGCGCAGGACGAGGTCCCGCCGCTGCCGCGCGCGCTCCGGGTTGCGCGCCGGGGAGTAGACGTTCGGCGCCTTGATCATGCCGGCGAGCGTCGCCGACTCGGCCAGATCGAGGTCGCGCGACCTGCTTGCCGAAGTAGAAGCGCGCCGCCTCGCCCACGCCCGTGACCGCGATCGAGCCGTGCTGGCCGAGGTAGATCTCGTTCAGGTAGGCCTCGAAGATCTCGTCCTTGGAGTAGCGCGCGTCGAGGATCACGGCCATGATGGCCTCGATCGCCTTGCGCTTGCAGCGTCCGCTCCGGCGAGAGGTACAGGTTCTTGACGAGCTGCTGCGTGAGCGTCGAGCCCCCCTGCGTGGCGCCCGCCCTTCAGGTTGGAGACGACGGCGCCGAAGCTGCGCCGGATCGAGACGCCGGCGTGGCGGTAGAAGTCGCGGTCCTCCGTGACGAGGATCGGCGTCTTTCAGCGACTGCGGGACCTCGGAGAGGCGCACGAGGGTGCGGTCCTCGAACTCCTCGCCGAAGACCGAGCCCAGCAGCTCCGGCTCGACGACGAAGGCGGCCAGGCGCTCGCCCGGCGAAGGACGCGATCGAACGGACCGTCGCCGCCGCCGAACTCGATCGCGGCACGGGAACGCCCCGGAAGCGAGCGCCCCGGATAGCGGAAGTCGCGCGTGAAGACCTCGACGGCGTTTCCGGAGCGCCGGAACCAGCCGGGCCGCTGCGGGCGCTCGGCAGTCTCCTGGTAGAGGAGCCGCTCGAGCTTGCGGGCCAGCCGGTCGGGGCTGCCGCCGTCCCCCGCCCTCCAGACGGCCATGTCCGAGTAGATGCGCGACGGGCAGGCTCCAGCGGCGGCCGTCGAAGCGCGAGACGACGACCTGCGTGAAGTACGTCGACGACGAGCAGCGCCGGCCCAGAAGGCCCGCGAGCGTCGCGAGGATCGACGACGCGCCGCCGGTAGATCCAGAGGTGGAGCGACACGCGGCGGGAACGCGGGCGCGGTCCAGGTCTTCATGGAGCGGTGGCGAGCATAACGGCTCCGGGCGCCGGCGGAGGGTCGCGCTCTCCCCCGACTGCAACGGACGCGCGCCCGTCGAGATTCCGGGATCTGCTCTAATCGGCCCGATGTCCCGCGGCTCGAAAAAGAAGAAGCCTCCGGAGCCCGAGCCGGCGGACCCGGCGAGGCGCCGCGGCGGCCGTCCTCCTCGCCCTGGCGTTCGCCGCCACGGCCTTCGCGTCGATCCCGGCGGCGGAGGCCTCCTTCGACGCCCCCAAGCGGCTGCTGGCGCTCGTCCTCGATCGCCGCGGCCGCCGCGGCGGCTTTCCTCGGCCCGCCGCGGGGAGCCGCTTCGCCGCTCCTCTGGCGGGGCGCGGACCGGCTCTCCGCGCGCCGGCCTTCTCCTCGCCGGGCCGGCGCTCGCGGGCGCCGTCGTCTCCGCGCTCGTTCTCGCCGCGCCGCGCGCTCTCGCTCGACGCGCTGCGGAGCATGGCGCTCCTCGCGCTCGCTCTGCCGCTCGGGGCTTCGCGCGTGGCCGCGCGCCGGGGGCGGCTCCTGCTCGCGGCCTTCCTGGCTCTCGCCGCCGTCAACGCCGCCGTCTCGCTCCTGCAGGGACGCCGAGATCTGGCAGCCCTTCGCGCTCGAGGCGGCGGGCTCGCGCGACGTCGACGGGCGCCTTCGTCGGCAACGTCGGCTACCTCGCCACGGCGCTGGCGCTCGCCGCCGTCGCGGCGCTCGGCGTCGCCGTCCGACGCGCGATCCCCGGCGCTTCGCTTCGCCGGCGTCGGCTGTGGCGCTCCTTTCCCTGGCCGACCTCGTCGTCAACCAGAACCTGACGTCCTCGCCGGCGCTCGCCGCCGGAGCGCGCCGCGCTCTTCTGGGCGGGCTACGGCCGGCGCGCGCTCCTTCCGATCGCCGCCGTCGCGGCGGCGCTCCTGGCTCGGCGCTCTTCGCCTACGGGCCGGCGCGCGGCCGGGCGCGCGAATCCGCTCGCCGCGCTCCGCGCGGGCGACTGGGACCGGCTCTGCTCACCTACCGGCTGGGCCCCTGGTCGCGCGGCCGTCGAGATGGCGCGGGAGCGGCCGCTCGTCGGCTACGGGCCGGGCACGTTCGCGAGCCGAGTTCGTGCCCCACCGACTGAAGGCGGAGATGCGTGCGCGGCGCCGCCTCGTCAACCCGCTCGTGACGAGCTCGTACGGCGAGGCGCACTCGCGAGCCCCTGCAGGCGCTCGCGGAAGGCGGGCGTGGCGGGGCTCGCCGCCCTCGGCGGCCGCCGCGGCGCTGCCTCCTCCGGCCCTCTGGCGCGCGGCGCGGCGGGACGGACGGCCGCGGAGCGCCGAGGCCGCCCTGCTCTTCGGCGATGCTCCTCGCGGGAGCCGTCGCCTGCGCTGACCTGGTTTCCCCTGCAGCGCCCCGTCTCGGCGATCCCGCTCCTGCTCGCCGCGGGACGCGGGCTGGCGGCGTGTCGGCGGAGCCCGGATCCGGAGGAGGCGTGAAGATCCTCGCGCCGGACTCGCGGCCGCGGCCGCGCTCGCTCGCCGCTCCTGTGGCCGGAGCTCGCCCGCTACCGCGGCGGAGCGGGAGCTGCGCCGCGGCACCGACGGAGCTGCGCCGCGCCGCTCGGCGACGAGCGAGTCCGTCGAGAGGCGCGCGCCGGCGCTCGACCGCGCCGCGGCCTCGGGCGTCGCCGCCGCGCCGGCGCTGCCGGGCGACCCGCGCCCCTGCGGCTTCTCGCGGGGTCGGCGCAGCTCGTCGCCGGCGCGCCCGCTCGAGGCGCTCGACTTCTACCGGAAGGCCCTCGCGACCGGCGAGCGCGCGGAGATCGACTTGAACATCGGGCGCGCCCACGCCGCCGCGGGCGAGCGCCCCGAGGCGCAGGCGGCGCTCCTGCGCGCCGTCTGGATCAGCCCCGCGCCTCGCCGCCGCGATTCCCGACCCGGTCCGGACGCGGCTCCTCGAGGAGGTCGCGCGGCTCGAGAACGACCTGCGAGCCGGGCTGCTCCCGGCGCCGCCGCCGATGCCGGAGTGAGGCGGGACTCGGGCCAGCGGGTCATCGGGTATCGGGGAATCGGGGATCGGGGGTCGGATCAGCGAAAGATCCGTGCGGACCAGATTCCCCAGACGTGCAGCTTGTAGAGGAGCATCGTCTTCAGGATCGCGAGGCCGTAGCGCACCGACGGGCCGAAGGCGATCTGGGACGCCTCGTCGAAGTAGCGCGTCTCGATCGGGATCTCGCGGATGCGCAGGCCCCGCGCCATCCCCTGCGCGATGATCTCGGTGTCGAAGACGAAGCCGTCGGAGTTGGCCTCGAGGTCGACCGACTCGAGGTAGCGGCGCGAGTAGGCCCGGAACCCGCTGTGGTACTCGGTCAGGTAGATCAGGAACGTCGCGTTCTCGATCGCCGTCAGGAAGATGTTGCCGAGGTACTTCCACTTCGGCATGCCCCCCTGGATCGGGCGGCCCGCCGAGCATCCGGCTTCCGAAGACGGCGTCGCAGTCCCCCGCGAGCAGCGGCTCCGATCAGATCGGGAATGACCCTCGGGTCGTACTGGTGGTCGGGGTGCACCATCACGACGATGTCGGCGCCGCGCTCGAGGGCCGTCGCGGTAGCAGGTCTTCTGGTTCGCGCCGTAGCCGCGGTTCTTCGGGTGCTCGACGACGTGGAGGCCCAGCCGCCGCGCCACCTCGACCGTGCGGTCGCGCGAGGCGTCGTCCACGAGGATGACGTCGTCCACGGCGTCCCTCGGGGATGTCGGCGTACGTGCGCTCGAGCGTCTTCTCGGCGTTGTAGGCCGGCATGACGACGGCGATCCGCGGCCGCCGGCCCGGCCGCTTCCGCGGGAAGGCGCTCCCCTTCCACGTCAGATCCCCTGCCGGGTCAGGATCACGGGCAGCGTGCGCAGCAGGATCGCGAGGTCGAGCCCGAAGGACCAGTTGTTCAAGTAGGCCAGATCGTAGCGCAGCTTGATCTCCGGTTCCGAGGCGTAGTCGCCCGAGATCTGCGCGAGGCCGGTCAGGCCGGGCCGCACCGCGTGGCGCAGCTCGTAGCCCGCCACCGTCTCGGCGAAGCGCGCGGTGAACTCGGGCCGCTCGGGGCGCGGCCCGACGAGGCTCATGTCGCCGCGCAGCACGTTCCAGAGCTGCGGGATCTCGTCCACGCGCGCCGCGCGGAGCAGGCGGCCGACCGCCGTGACGCGCGGATCGTCGGGGATCGCGAGCACGGCGCCCGTCTCGATCTCGGCTCCCGGGCGCATCGTGCGGAGCTTCCAGAGGTCGAAGACCCGTCCGCCCTTGTCCGACGCGCCTCTGCCGGTAGAAGACGCCGCCGCGCGAGGTCATCGCCACGAAGAGCGCCGCCAGGCCGAGGACCGGCGAGAGGAGCACGAGGAGCGGCGGCTGAGACGCAGGACGTCGAAGGCCCGCTTGTCCGACGGCCGCGAGCCCTTCGAGCGGGCGCACCTTCGCTTCGAGCAGCGGCAGGTCCCCCACGATCCGGAAGCGCAGCCGCCCGATCATCGTCTCGAACGGCGAGGGCCACACGAGCAGCTCCGTGCCGGAAGTCGCGCGGGAATCGTGTGCGCCAGCCGGTCGCGCCAGGTCGGGCCCCTCCGGCGTCAGGATCAGGTCGTCGATCCGCTCGCGCGCGGCGATCTCGCCGAGCTTCTCGACCGGGCCGAGGCGGCGCAGGCCCCGCCTGCGGCCCGCCGCCCGCCGATCACGCCGACGACCTCGACGCCGGTCCAGGGGTGCCGGCGGATCGCATCGGCGATCAGGGCCGCCGCCGGCCCGCCGCCGACGATCGCCGCGCGCCGCCGGGGCTGCGGGAAGAGGCGGTCGAGCGCCGCCCGCCAGAGCGCGAGGAGCAGCGGCGTCGAGCAGGATGTAGAGCACGAGCACCGACCGCGGGAAGGCGTAGGGCTGGGCGAAGCGCCAGGAAGTAGATCGAGGCGAGGAGGAGGAGCTGGAAGAAGAGGGCGGGGACGAGCGAGCCGCGCGAGCGGATCGCGGAAGCGCTCCCGCGCCGCCGTAGAGGCCGAAGAGCGACATGGAGAGGCCCTGCGCGCCGACGATCGAGCAGCGAGGTTGCCGAGCGTGAATCGCACCTTCTCGGGAGGCAGCAGCGTCTCGGTGCCCGGGATCGAGACGCGGGTCCGCAGCGCGGAAGGCGAGGTACAGAGCGCGGCGGCGGCGGCCAGGACGTCGCCGGCGATCGCCGCCGGCCGGAACGAGCGTCTGCGCCCGCGGGCTCAAGGTCGCGCCTCGGCGCGGGCCTCCACGCCGGCCGCCGGTAGCCGACGAGCCCGGCGAGCGACGCCCGCGCGCGAGCGCGAGGTTGATCACGGCGAAATAATAGAGCCTGCCCGCCAGCCCCCGGCGGCCGCCAGCCGAGGCGCGCGCCCGCGGCGAGGAGCGCGGCGAGCGCCAGCCGCCGCGAGACCGGCCGCCGGGCGCAGGGTCGGGCTCGCCGAGCGCGCCGCGAGCGACCGCGAGCGAGCGCCGCGACCGGCGCCAGCCACCGCGCGGCCTTGCGCGAGAAGAAGACGAGAGCCGGCAGCGGGCGCCAGGCCCTCCACGAGCCAACCGGGGTCCCGCCGCAGGATCTGTCCGCCGCCCGACGCCGATCCGGAAGCGGCGCGAGAGCTCCCGCGCGACGTCGCCGAGCAGGGCCTCGCGCGCCACGGCGTCGCCGGCGAAAGACGACGTCCCTTCCCGCGGCACGCGATGCGCGCCGGAATCAGGAAGTCGTCGAGGGCGCGTCGCGGCCGGCAGAGGCTCGACCTCGCGCGCGCCGCGCCGCGTAGATCGCGCCGTTGGCGCCGAGGCACACGCCGAGCCGCCCCTCGGCTTCCTTCACCCGCGTCTCGCGATCCCAGAAGACGGTCTCGGCGGTCGCGCCTCCGCCGGGCGCCTCGAGGATCGAGGCGCCCGCAGGCGGCGCCGACGCCCGAAGCGGCCGAGGGCGCTCGCGAGGCGCGGCGACGGCGCCCGCCTCGAATCGCGTGTTCGGCGTCGGTGAAGACGACGACCTCGGCCGTCGAGGACGAGACGAGATCGTTCAGGACGGAGGCCTTGCCGCGCCGCGCCGGAAACTCGACGACGCGCACGCGCGGTCGCCCTCCGCGGCCTCGCGCGCGCGCTCGGCCGTGCGGTCGGAGCAGCCGTCGCACCCGATCGCGACGCCGTACGGTCCGGGGTACTCCTGCCCGAGGAGGTCCCGGACGCGCTCGGCGATCCGCCCCTCCTCGTCGGCGGCCGACACGAGCACCTCGACGGAGACGGGCGGCGTCGCCCCGCCGGCACGCGGCGGCGCGCGGCGCGCCGCGAGGCGCCGGATCCAGGCCGGGTAGAGGAGGTACGACCAGAGCGCGAGCCAGAGCGCGAGGAGGAGCAGGAGCGCCGCGAGCGCCGGTCACGGCCGGGCGCTCCGGCGGGCGAGCTCGCTCGCGAAGGCGGCGGCGATCGGCCCCCAGTCGTAGAGCCTCTCGACTGCGCCGCCGCGCGGCGACCGCCCGGCGCCGGCGGGCCTCCGGGTCCGCGAGCAGGCCCGCGGCCGCCTCCGCGAAGGCCTCCGGGCCGTCGGCGACCGAGATCTCGGCGCCGGGCTCGAGTTCCAGTCCCTCCGCGCCGACCGGGGTCGACACGACCGGCACCCCGCAGGCGGCGGCCTCGAGGATCTTCAAGCGCGTGCCCCCTCCCGCGAGCAGCGGCACGAACCCGAGCGCGGCGCGCTCCCAGTGCGGCCGCGTGTCCTCCCGATCGCCGAGGAATTCGAAGTCCTCGGTTCCGAGCGCGATGAGGTCCC
Source organism: uncultured Acidobacteriota bacterium (assembly GCA_963707935.1). GTDB lineage: Bacteria > Acidobacteriota > Thermoanaerobaculia > UBA5066 > Gp7-AA6 > DATBFU01. The sequence goes on from CAVPRN010000005.1 coordinate 1,752,707, forward strand.
GCGGCGCGCCGCGGCCGAGGACCTCGACCCGCGCCGCGGGGCGCCGCCGCTTCAAGTCGGGCCAGACGCGCTCCCGAAACCAGCGGACCCCTTCCGCGTTGGGGGGCCACGAGAGGTCGCCCACGAAGAAGAGGAGCTCGCCCGGGGGCGGCTCCGGGCGGAAGCGATATCGCGAGAGGTCTACGCCGTTGGGCGCGACGAGCGGCTCGGCGCTCGGGGCGAGCGCGCGCAGCGCTTCGGCGTCGCGCGCGGAGACGCAGGAGATCCCGGCGGCGCGCTCCGCGAGGCGCCGCTCGAGCGCCGCGACTCGCGGCGCCTGGAGCCGCGCAAAGGCGCGCACGGCCGCGGAGGCGGCGGTCTCCCCCATCCTCGCCCAGATCTCGGAGTCCAGGTTCTGGAAGTCGACCCAGGCGGGGGCCCCGGAGCGGAGGGCCGCCGGCCCGAGGTGGTAGGCGTGCGCGACGACCCAGGCCGGCCGCTCGGCTTCGACGGCGCGCGCCAGCCGCTCCTCGAGGCGCCGGGAGCGGTAGAGCCGTTCGGAGGAGGCGCCGCCGGCGAGCAGGCTCGCCGCGGCCGCCGCGGCGCGGTGCGCCGTCCCGGAGGGGTGCGGGATCTCGGTCACGTCCACGCCGGGCGGATAGTCTCCCGACGCGGCGCCGGCGGCCTTCAGGACGAACGCGCGGACCCGAAACTCCGAGGCCAGCCCCGCGAGCAGGTGGCGCATTCGGATCGCGCCGCCGTCGCGCGTCGCGTGCGGCGGGCGCGGGAAGAGCGCGTCGAGGAGCGGCTTCATGACGGCGGCGGCGTCAGTATAGGGGCGCCGCCGAAGCGGCGCGGGACGGCTCGGGCCGATGCCGGACGCTACTTCTTCGAGGTCGGGGTCGGGGTCGGCAGCGGCTGCGGCGGAGGAAATTCGCCCTGGCGCGTGCCGTCCGCATTGAGCGGGCCCGGACCGCAGATGTAGGCGTCGCCCGCGTTCCCGCGGACGATGACCGTATCGGCGCCGAAGTAGACCGCGCGAATCCGGAACCAGTCGGGCAGCTCCGCCTGCGTCGGAGGTTTGCCCGGGTCGTTGGCGGGCGTGATCATGCGGACGAACTTGCAGGTTCCCTCGACCGACTCGCCGTCGTCGGTCAGGCGCACGTGGAACTTCCCCTTCGTCCGAGCGAGCTCCAGGTTCGCGTCCGCTTCGGTGATCTGCGAGCAGCCGCCGGCGGCGAGCAGAATGACGACGAGGCCCCATGTCCCGCGCATGCCGGCAGTATGCACGAGATCGATCCCGGCGGCGCTTGCCGAGGACTTGCCCGGTGCGAGTGTTGAAGGCCGCGTACAGCGAGAGCGTGCCGTGCCGGTAGTACTCGAAGCCATGCCGTTCGGCACGCCCTGGCGAGAGCGGCAACACGGGATCGAGCCGATCGAGTGCCTGGATGGCGGTTTTCTCATCGACACAGAACACCGCGGCGTGCTGCGGCGGGTGCAGGTAGAGCGCAAGGATATCGGCGGCCTTCGACTCGAAGTCGGGATCATCGGAAGCCATGTACCGATCCAGCCGGTGCGGCTTGAGGCTGTGCTTGCGCCACACGCGAGCGATCATCATGTGGGACACCGAAAGCCGCTCCCCAAGCTTGCGGGTGCTCCAGTGCGTCGAGCCGTCCGCGGGCTTGCGCTTGACGGTCCACTCGAGGATCCGGGCCTCCAACTGCGGCGTCAGGATCTTTGCGCCTTGCCCGGCGTGGCGCGAGAACAGGCCCGCCAGCCGCTCGGCCACGAAACGCTTACTCCAGCGGTCGATGAAGGCGTCGTTGCAGGCGAGCTTGTCGCGGATCTCTGCCCAGGTATCCCCGGCCTCGAGCCTCAGAATCAGCCGCGCCCGACGCGCATCGTCCGCTCGACCGGCTTGACTCGTCGCTCGCTGCGTCAGCTCCAACCGCTCGCCTTTCGACAAGGTAATCGTGCCGCTCATGGGCACGAGTGTACTACCGTTTTAACTGTTACGGTTCACTAGGATGGCGGAGAACCGAGGCTTCCCGCCACGACGTCCTTCGAGCCCACGCCGATCCGGCGTATCTGTTTCATGAAGACGTCGATCGGGACGTCGAGCGGCCGGACGCGGTTCTCCGGCAGGAAGTAGAGCGATCCGGAGAGCGGGTTGGGAGCGCCCGGGATGAAGACGGTGCGATGGCCGTCCGGGTGGACCTCCATGATGAGCGCGTATACCCAGGATTCCTCCACCCAGGCGAGCGCGGGCAATGCGCCCGCACTTGCGTCGGATGGCTCCAGCATGCCCCGCAGGATCGAGTACGCGGGGATCTTTCCGAGGATCGTCGACTCCATCCAGTCTTTCGCGCGCCTTCCCAGACTCGTCTGCGCGAAGAGGCCGACCGCGAGCGCGAGGACGAGCAGGAACGCCGCCGCGGCGATCGTCGCGAGCGCCACACCGCCGACCTGGACGTCCGGCAGGTGGGCAACGATCGGCACCACGACCTTTTTCGCCAGCTCGATGCCCTTCGCCGCGACGGCGAGCAGCAGGATGAGCGGGACGAGGAAAAGAAACCCGCCCACGACCGTCGCCTTGACGAAGCGCCAGATCACGCTCATCGCCCCGATTATCACCCTCGCGGGCGCCTCGGGAAGGCGGGCAGACTGCTAGAATCACGTATGAAGTCCCGGCGGCCGTCCCCGGGCCGGTTTGCGCCCCTCCTCGGCCTGTCGCTCCTCCTCGGGGCGCTCCCCGCCGCAGGGCTCGACCCGCACAAGACGATCACGCAGTACGCCCATCAGGTCTGGAAGACCGAGAGCGGGCTTCCGCAGAACTCGATCCAGGCGATCCTGCAGACCCGCGACGGGTACATCTGGCTTGGTACCGAGCGCGGCCTCGTCCGGTTCGACGGGATGCGTTTCACGGTCTTCGACAAGGGCAACAGCCGAGGCCTCGGCAACAGCAACGTCCAGGCGCTCCACGAGGACCGGAGGGGGCGTCTCTGGGTCGGGACGTGGGGCGGCCTCCACTACCTGGAGGGAGGGCGCTTCCGGGCGTACACGACGCGCAACGGCCTCTCGAGCAACCGCGTGCTCTCGCTCTGCGAGGACCGGGACGGCGCGATCTGGATCGGCACGGGCGGCGGCGGCCTGAACCGGTGGAAGGACGGCGTGCTGACGTTCGTTCCGACGAAGGGATCCCTCTCGAGCGACACGATCTGGGCCCTGGCGGAAGGGCGCGACGGCAGCCTCTGGATCGGCACGGACGGCGGCGGGTTGGGCCTCCTGCGGGACGGGAAACTGACCGCCTACACGAAGCGGGACGGTCTGCCGGGCGACATCGTCCAGGCTCTGCTCGTCGACCGGGGCGGCGAGCTCTGGGTCGGGACCGACGAAGGGGGCCTCGCCCGCTATCGGGAGGGGCGCTTCAAGAACTGGAAGCGCGGCGACGGCCTGCCGAGCGACACCGTCGAATCGCTCGACGAAGACCGCGACGGCAACCTCTGGATCGGGACCCGCGGCGGCGGCCTCGCGCGATTCTCCGACGGCGTCCTCACGAGCTTCTCCCCCTCGGAAGGGCTCTCCGACGACACGGTCCTTTCGATCTTCGAGGATCGGGAGGGAAGCCTCTGGCTCGGCACCGTGACCGGCGGCCTGAATCGCCTGAAGGACGGCAAGTTCACCGCCTACACGAGGAAGGAAGGCCTCTCCTCCGACCGGATCCGCACGATCTACGAGGACCACGAGGGCTCGATCTGGTTCGGGACGCGCGGGGCGGGCGTCAATCGCCTCCGTGGCGGGCGCTTCACGGCGTTCACGTCGAAGGACGGGCTCTCCGGCGATTTCGTGCGATCCCTCGCGGAGGACGCCGCCAACCGCCTCTGGATCGGGACCTGGGGAGACGGCCTGTCACGCTTCTCCGGAGGCGCGTTCCGCGTCTACCACCGCCAGGACGGACTTCCGAGCGAGATCGTCCGCTCGATGTACCGCGACCGCGCCGGGACCCTGTGGATCGGCACCGATGCCGGCGGACTCGTCGCGGTGCGCGGCGACCGGTTCACGGTCTACGGCGCGCCCGAAGGCCTGAAAGACACGACCGTGCTCGCGATCCTCGAAGGCGCGGGCGGAATCCTGTGGCTCGGGACCGAGGGGGGCGGGCTCTACCGTTTCGAAAAGGGACGGTTCCGCTCGTTCTCGACGCGCGACGGGCTCTCCGACGACACGGTGCTCGCGCTCTACGAAGACGCCGACGGCTGCCTCTGGATCGGCACGGACGGAGGCGGACTGAACCGCTACAAGGACGGGAAGTTCTCGCGCGTGACGCGCCGCCAGGGGCTCTTCGACGACGTGCAGTACGCGATCCTCGAGGACGGCCGGGGCGACCTCTGGATGAGCTGCAGCCGCGGGATCTACCGCGCCCGCCGCCTCGACCTCGAGGACGCCGCCGAAGGCCGGCGCCCGACGGTGTCCTCGACCGCCTTCGGGCGCGCCGACGGCATGCGCTCGGCGGAGTGCAGCGGATTCACGCAGCCGGCGGCCTGGAAGTCGCGAGACGGGCGGCTCTGGTTCGCGACGATCGACGGGGCGGTCGTCATCGATCCCGACCGGATCCGGACGAACGCGGAGCCGCCGCCGGTGGTCATCGAGGAGGCCCTCGCGGATCACCGGGCGCTCGCCGAGGGCAAGGAGGGGCTTCAGGCGCCGCCCGGGCGCGGCGACCTCGAGTTCCACTACGCCGGACTCTCCTTCATCGATCCGGACCGCGTGAGCTTCCGCTACCGGCTCGAGGGGTTCGATCCGGAGTGGATCGACGCGGCGGCGCGCCGGGTCGCCTACTACACGAACATCCCGCCGGGGCGCTATCGCTTCCGCGTGCTCGCATGCAACAACGACGGCGTGTGGAACGAGACCGGCGCCGAGCTCGCCTTCCAATTGACGCCGCACTTCTACCAGACACGCTGGTTCTACACGCTCTGCGGGATCGCGCTCGCGCTCCTGCTCTTCGGCGCCGGGCGCGTGCGCGCGGCCCGGGCGCGCGCGCGGGAGAAGGCGCTCGAAGCCCAGGTCGCCGAGCGCACGCTCCAGCTCGAGCGCGTCAACGAGCAACTGCAGCGGCTCTCGGTCCTGGATCCCCTGACGGGCATCCCCAACCGGCGCCGTTTCGAGGATGCGCTCGACGGCGAGTGGCGTCGCGCGCTGCGCGACCGGCTCCCCCTCTCGCTCATCATGATCGACATCGACCACTTCAAGGACTTCAACGACGCCTGCGGCCACCAGGCCGGCGACGACTGCCTCCAGCGCGTCGCCTCCGCGATCCGGGAGGCGCTGACCCGGCCGGGCGATCTCGTCGCGCGCTGGGGAGGCGAGGAGTTCGCCGCCGTGCTCCCCTCGACGCCGTGGCGCGGTGCGGCCGCGGTCGCCGAGGCGCTGCGCGCCCGGGTCGAGGCGATGCGCACCGAGCACCCGCGCGCCCCGACCGGCGTCGTGACGATCAGCCTCGGAGTCGCGACGACGATTCCGGAGGAGGATTCCTCCCCGGACGGCCTCGTGGCCGCGGCCGACGAGGCCCTCTATCGGGCCAAGCGCGCGGGGCGCAACCGGATCGAGACGGCGCAGGCATCCGTCGCTCGCGTCGGCTCGGCGCCCGCCTGACGCCGCCCGCGGATCCGATCCGCGGTGCGAGCTTCGCCCGCCGAAAAAAGTCGGGCCGGCTTTCGCCGGCCCGGAAAAAGAGAAGCCGGGCGGCGCGGGGCCGCCCGGCGAAGCGATCTTTTAGTACATGCCGCCCATGCCCCCGCCGCCACCGGGCATCGCCGGGGACTTCTCCTTCTCCTTGATCTCGGAGACGAGCGCCTCGGTCGTGAGCATGAGACCGGCGATGGACGCCGCGTTCTGGAGGGCGTTCTTGGTGACCTTGGTCGGGTCGATGATCCCGGCCTTCACCATGTCCTCCACCTTCTCGTTGTTGGCATTGAAGCCGAAGTTGCCGCCCTTGGCCTTGAGCTCGTTGATGACGACCGAGCCCTCGGCGCCGGCGTTGGCTACGATCTGGCGGGTCGGCTCCTCGAGCGCACGGATCACGATCCGCGCCCCGATCCTCTCGTCGCCCTGCAGCTCCTTCGCGGTCTTCTCGACGGCATCGACCGAGCGCAGCAGCGCGACGCCGCCGCCCGGAACGATCCCCTCTTCGACGGCCGCCTTGGTCGCGTGCATCGCGTCCTCGACGCGGGCCTTCTTTTCCTTCATCTCGGTCTCGGTCGACGCTCCGACCTTGATCACCGCGACGCCGCCCACGAGCTTGGCCAGCCGCTCCTGCAGCTTCTCGCGGTCGTAGTCCGAGGTGGTCTCGTCGATCTGCGTGCGGATCTGCTTGACGCGGCCCTGGATGGCCTCCTGCTTCTTCTTGGAACGGTCATCGACGAGGACGGTCGTGTTGTCCTTGTCCACCGTGACCTTCTTGGCGTCGCCCAGGTCTTCCCACTTGACGTTCTCGAGCTTGATGCCGAGGTCCTCGGAGATGAGCTTCCCGCCCGTCAGGATCCCGATGTCTTCCAGCATGGCCTTGCGGCGGTCGCCGAAGCCGGGCGCCTTGACGGCGCAGACCTGGAGCGTGCCGCGCAGCTTGTTGACGACGAGTGTCGCGAGTGCCTCGCCCTCGACCTCCTCGGCGACGATCAGCAGGGGCTTGCCCTGCTTGGCGATCTGCTCGAGGATCGGGAGCAGGTCCTTCATGTTCGAGATCTTCTTCTCGAAGAGGAGAACCTTGGCGTTCTCGATAATGCACTCCATCCGCTCGGCGTCGGTGATGAAGTAGGGCGAGAGGTAGCCGCGGTCGAACTGCATCCCCTCGACGACCTCGAGCGTCGTCTCGAGGCCCTTGGCCTCCTCGACCGTGATCACGCCGTCCTTGCCCACCTTGTCCATCGCCTCGGCGATGATCTTGCCGATCTCCGAGTCGTTGTTGGCCGAGATCGTTCCGACGTGGGCGATGTCCTTGCCCTCGACGGGCTTCGAGAGCTTGTTCAGGGCCTCGACGGCGGACTTGACCGCCGCGTCGATGCCGCGCTTCAGCTCCATCGGATTCGAGCCGGCGGTCACGTTCTTGATCCCCTCGCGGTAGATCGCCTGCGCGAGCACCGTGGCGGTCGTCGTGCCGTCGCCGGCGACGTCGGAGGTCTTCGAAGCGACCTCGCGCACCATCTGGGCGCCCATGTTCTCCAGCGAATCCTGGAGCTCGATCTCCTTGGCGACGGTCACGCCGTCCTTGGTGATCGTGGGCGAACCGAACTTCTTCTCGATGACGACGTTGCGGCCCTTGGGCCCGAGCGTCACCTTGACCGCGTCGGCGAGCTTGTTGACGCCGTGGAGGACTCGCTGCCGCGCTTCCTCACCGTAAATGATCGTTTTTGCAGCCATTGCTCTCTACTCCTCTTACTTCTCGACGACCGCGAGCACTTCGTCCTCGCGGAGGATGAGGTGCTCGACTTCGTCGATCTTGATCTCGGTGCCGGCGTACTTGCCGATCAGGATGCGGTCGCCCTTCTTGACGTCGAGAGGAAGCTGCTTCCCCTCCTCGTTGATCTTGCCCTTGCCGACGGCGACGACCTCGGCCTCCATCGGCTTTTCCTTGGCGGTGTCGGGGATGATGATTCCCCCCTTCTTCATCTCCTGGGTCTCGAGCCTCTTGACGAGGATGCGGTCGTAAAGCGGACGAATCTTCATGCGCTCCCTCCTGTGATGACTTTCGGTTTCTCTTCTTCGTGGCCTCGGACGCCCGAACACCGCGGCCGAAGCGGAGTCGAATACTAGCACTCAATCAAGATGAGTGCTAGTAGCTGGCCCGCGGCCGCCGGAAGTTGATGTCAAGTTTACTTGACTATACTATCTGTTTGATTCCACAGTGTTAGAAGCGTGTGAAGGCCGACGAATCGGGCCATTCGGGATCGGCCGAGGGATTCCCGCGCCGCACGCAAGGGCCGCTTCCTACCCTAAAAGCGGGTCGAGAACGCCGCTCCCGGAGGGCGCCGCGGCTCCCCGAGCCGCCTGTAACGCCCCGCGGGAAGCGCGCGTTCTCCCGGGCGGAGGCCACAACGTGAGAAGAGCCGCCGCCTCGAGAGTCTTCGCCATCGCTTTCGCCGTCCTTCTGACGCGCAACTTGGCCGCGGGCGGCGGCCTGCCGGATCTCTCGGGGACGTGGAAGTTGAACACCTCCGCGAGCGACGACCCGCAGCAGAAGCTCCGCGACGCCGCGCCGGCCGAGGGCTCGGGGTCGGATTCGGGCGACGGCACGTCGGGAAGCGGCGGCGCGGGCGGCCACCGCGGCGGAGGACGGGGAGGGTGGGGCGGCCACCGGCACCGCGGCGGCGGAAGCGGCGGGGACGGATCCTCGTGGCTCGAGGCTCGGGAGCGCCTCGTCATCCGGCACGCGGACCCGGAGCTCCGCATCACCGACGCGTCCGGGCGCGAGCGGACCCTCTACACCGACGGCCGGAAGACGGAAGAGGAGCGCTCGCAGGGCGGGACCACGGCGGTTCGGGCGCTCTGGAAGAGCGGCCACATCGAGGTCACCTCCGAGCCCGAGAAGGGACCGAAGCTCGTCCAGACCTACGCCGTCTCCGCCGACGGCACGCAGCTGACGGTGACGACGCGAATCGAAGGGCGCCGCCCGATCACGATCAGCAGCGTCTACGACGCGGTTCGGGAGACGCCGCCCGCGGCCGCGCCGCCGGCCGAGCCCCAGAGCGACCCTCCGGGCGACGTCGAGGTCACACGCGGGTGAGCAGCTGTGCGGTGAACCCGTCGGTGCGCGGACCCGGAAAGAGGCGGAAGAGCGAATCGGACGTGAATGGGCGGAGCGCTTCCGGCGCTTCGATCGCCGCGCGCTCGAGGCCCGGGTCCCGCGCGAGGACGCGCGCGACGACGCGCTCGTTCTCCTCCTCCTCGAGAGAGCAGGTCGCATAAAGGAGGAAGCCGCCCGGGGCGAGGAGGCCCGCCGCCGCGGCGAGGCCGGCCTCCTGCGCCGCGGCGAGGCGCTCGATCGAAGCCGGCGTGACGCGATAGCGGATTTCGGGGCTCTTGCGGAGCGTCCCCGTGCCGCTGCAGGGCGCGTCGTAGAGCACGCGGTCGAAGCGGCCGGCGGCGAGCGGAGGCGCCGCCGCGTCGGCGCCGACCGGCAGGATCCGCGAAGCGCCGAGGCGCCGCCGATTCTCCTCGAGAAGCCGGAGCCGCGGGAGCGACCGATCGACGGCGACCGACCGGGACGCCCGGCCGAGCCACAGCGCGGCGAGAGACTTGCCGCCCGGCGCCGCGGCGAGGTCGACGAGCGTCTCCCCCGGCGGAAGGAGCAGCGGCAGGGCCTGCGAGCCCAGGTCCTGCACGGTGAAGCGGCCCTCGACGAAGAGGCGCGAGCGGAGCGCGCTGCCGCGGGTCACCGCGAGGCCGAGGGGCGAAATCGGCGAGGGGCGCGCCTCGATTCCCTCGGCGAGAAGCTCGCGCGCGAGCGCTTCGACCGAGCCCCGCCCGGGGTTCACCATCAAGTCCACGGGGGAGGGGCGATTGTCGGCCTCCAGGATCTGCCGGGTCCTCTCCGGACCGAAGCGCGACAGCCAGCGCTCGACGAGAAAGAGCGGGTGGGAGAAGTGGCGGGCGAGAGATTCCCCCTCACCCCGGCCCTCTCCCCGCGGGGGAGACGGTGTCGAGGGGGGCGGCAGCAGCAGGATCCCCCGCAGCACGCCGTTCGCCAGCCGCGCCGCGCCCTCGCCGCCCGAGGCGCGGGCCTGCGAGACGGCCTCGGAGACCGCGGCGTAGTCCGGGATCCCGTCGAGGTGCCGGATCTGGTAGAGCGCGACCTCCAGGATCTCCCGAAGCCTCGGCGCGAGCTTCTCGAGCGGCACGCGGCAGGTCGCCGCGATCTCGGCGTCGAGCGCCGACCGCCAGCGGAGCACCCCGAGCACGAGCTCCCGGAAGAGATCCTGGTCGGCCGGCGAAAGCCCCCTCCCCTTCTCGGCGAGGAGCGCCGTCGCCCGGCCGCCCCGCTCGAGGACCTGCCGGAGGACGTCCACGGCGCGGCCCCGGGCGTCGCTGCGCGGAGGCATCAGCTTCGGTTCGTCGGCCGGCCGAGGCGCGCCGGGAGGTTCGGAAGGCCCCGCGCGAACTCGGCGCCCGAGACCGGCGTTCTCCCTTCCCGCTGGACGCGGCGCAGATGCAGCGCCGTCCCCTGGCCCGCGCCGACCACGGCCTCCGCTCCGTCGCGCGCGAGGACGCCCGGCTCGAGGGCCGGGCCGCCCGGGCGCGGCTCGGCCGCCAGCACCTTGATCCGCTCCGTCCCGAGGAAAGTGAAGAGTCCCGGCCACGGAGAGAGGGCCCGCAAGCGCCGCGCGATCTCCTCCGCGGGGGCGTGCCAGTCGGCCTCGCCGTCCTCGCGCCGGAGCGGCCGGCAGTACGTCGGCTCGCCGCTCTGCGGAACCGGCTCGAGGCTCCCGCGCTCGAGCCCGCGAAGCGTCTCGACTAAGAGCGCCGCGCCCTCGCGCGAAAGGCGGTGGGAGAGGAGGCCCGCGTCGTCCGAGGGCCGGATCGGCAGGTGTCGCGCGAGGTACAGGGGGCCCGCGTCGAGCTCTTGGACGACGCGCATCGTGACGACGCCCGTCTCGGCATCTCCCGCGAGAAGCGCGGCCTGGACGGGCGAGGCGCCCCGGTGCCTCGGCAGCAGCGACGCGTGCACGTTGACGAATCCGAGGCGCGGCACGGCCAGGATTTCCGCCGGGAGAATCCGCCCGTAGGCGACGACCACGCCGACGTCCGGTCCGATTCCGCGCAGGCGGTCGAGGAGCGAGGCGTCGCCCCGGACGCGCTCGGGCTTCGCGGCGGGGAGCCCGAGGGCCTCCGCGCGCCGGGCGATCGGCGACGCGACGGGCGCGCCGTGCCTCCCGACGGGGCGGTCGGGTTGCGTCACGACGAGCTCGACGTCGTGGCGCGCCTCGACGAGCGCGTCGAGCGAAGGAACGGCGAAGTCGGGAGTGCCGAAGAAGAGGGTCTTCAAGAGCGGATTCGGGGTTCCGGATTCGGGATTCGGGATTCCGGATTCAGGGGTCGGGACTCCGCGGGATTTCGACGTCCGTTCCGGAATCCGGAATCCGGGATCCCGAATCCTCGTGTCTCAACCTGCCACAACTGCCTCGCGGCGCTCACACCCGACACCGCGAAGAAGACGAGCGCCGCGCCGCTGACGACGCCGAAGGCGATCCACACCCGCGGCCAGCGCCGCTCCCAGCCGAAGAGGAAGACCGGAAGGAGGACGAGGAGGGCGTAGAGGGCCGCGAGGATCGCGCGCCTCAACTCCTGCTCGCGCGAGACCGGCGGGTCGAGGAAGCCGAGCCCCTTCGCGAGGTAATAGGCGAGATACGCGGCGACGGGCGCCGCGAGGATCGCCGCGAGGAGGAGGACGCCGGCCCGGCTCATCGCGGCTGCCGGTCCACTTCCTCGAAGTAGTCCTCCGAAACGAGCACCTCGCGCGGCTTCGATCCGCGGGGCGGGCCGAGCAGCCCGTCGCGCGACATCATGTCGATCAGCTTCCCGGCGCGCGAGAACCCGACCCCCATGCGGCGCTGGAGAAACGAGATCGAGGCCATCTTCTCGCGCACGACCAGGCGCGCCGCCTCGTCGTAGAGGGGATCGCTCTCGTCGCCCGCGTCGTCGCGCGCGGCGACCTCCTCGCGGTCTTTGACGATCGCCTCGTCGTAGTGCGGCTTCGACCTGCTTGCGCAGGAAGCGCATCAGGGCCGCCGTCTCCTGGACCGAGACGAACGCGCCGTGCACGCGCCTCAAGCGGGACGTGCCGGGCGGCAGGAACAGCATGTCGCCGCGGCCGAGCAGCCGCTCGGCGCCGTTGCCGTCGAGGATGACGCGGGAATCGATCTTCGAGGAGACCTTGAACGCGATGCGCGACGGGAGGTTCGCCTTGATGAGACCGGTCAGGACGTCCACCGAGGGACGCTGCGTGGCGACGACGAGGTGGATGCCGACGGCGCGGGCCTTCTGCGCCAGGCGCACGATCGCCTCCTCGACCTCCTTGGGCGTGGTCATCATCAGGTCGGCGAGCTCGTCGATGACGATGACGATCAGCGTGCATCGGCTCGAGCTTGAAGTCGGGGTCCTCCGGATGCTGCGCCCGCACGCGCGCGACCTCCGCCGGGTCCCGCAGCGCGGCGTTGTACTGCTCGGCGTTGCGCACCTGGCCGAATTCCGAGAGCGTCGTGAAGCGCTCCTCCATCGTCGCGACCGCCCACTTCAGCGCGTTGGCCGCCTTCCTCGGTTCGGTGATGATCGGGGTGGCCAGGTGCGGCAGGTGCTCGTAGATCTCGAGCTCGATCATCTTCGGGATCGATCAGGATCAGCTTCACCTCGTCCGGGCGCGCCTTGTAGAGGATGGAAGTGATGAGCGCGTTCAACCCGACGCTCTTGCCGGAGCCCGTCGTGCCGGCGATCAGGAGGTGCGGCATCGCGCGCAGGTCGTCCACGACCGGCTCCCCGTGGATGTCCTTGCCGAGTGCGAGTGTGAGCAGGGAGCGCGAGCTCTGGAATTTCTCCGACTCGATGACGTCGCGCATCGAGATGATCTCGCCGCCGCCGGGATTCGGCACTTCGATCCCCACGCTCGCGCGCCCGGGCAGACGCTCGATGCGGATCGACTCGGCCGAGAGCGCGAGCGCGAGGTCTTCCGAGAGACCGATCACCTGGTTGACCTTGATCCCGGCGGCGGGTCGGAACTCGTAGGTCGTGACGACCGGGCCCGGATGGTATTCGGCGATTTCGCCCTCGACGCCGAACTCCGCGCACTTGTCGGCGATCATCCGCCCGGTCTCGGCCAGGAGCTTGCGGTCCACGACGCTCGCCCGCTCGCGCTTTTCGAGGAGCGAGACCGGCGGATACGTGTAGCCGGCGACGGAGAGCGGCAGGCTCTGCTGCGGGTCCGGCTTCTTCTTCGCGGGCGGAGCCGGCTCCTTCTTCGGAGCCGGCGCAGACGCCGTGACCTTCTTCAGGGAGAACTTCCCCTCCCCCGGCTTCTCGGCGAGGAAGGGGGGCGGCTCCTCCTCCCGGGCGAAGGGGATCTCCTCGAGCGTGACCCCCTCGCGGCGAGACTTCTCGAGATGCTTGGCGACGACCGTGCGGCGCAGACGCTCCTTGGTGCGCTGGTCGCGCCGCCGGACCCACCGCGCCGTCAAGCGCCCGAAGAGGGAGACGAATCGGACCCGAATCCCCAGGGACACTTCGGCGAGCGAGACCTGTGTGGCGAGCGGCACGGCGAGGAGCGCGACCGCGCCGGCCAGAAGCAGGGCGCCGGTCGTGCCCAGGCGCGCTTTCGCCGCCTCGCCGAGCGCGCGCCCGAGAACGCCCCCGGCCATCTCGCTGCCGAAGAAGCCACGGCGGCCGAACATGAGGTCGAGCAGGGTCGGCACCGAGAGGAAGAGGAGCGCGCCGCCGGCCGCCTTCGAGCCGGGGTTCTCGAGCGGGCGCTGCCAGAAGCGGCGCCATCCCCAGTAGACGAGCGCGATCGGAACGCAGCCAGGCGGCCGCCCCGAGCAGGGCGTAGAGCGCCGCGGAGAGGAAGGCGCCGAAGCCGCCGATCCAGTTCTGCGGGGCGACGGGGTCCCCGGTCGTCAGCGAAAAGAGGTTCGGATCGTGGCCGTCGTGAGAGGCGAGCGACAGGGCCGTCAAGATTCCGGCCAGAAGGAGCAAGATGCCGAGCGCCTCGCTCGCCCACCGGCTGCGCAGAAAAGAATCGAGCTTCAAGCGATGTTCATTATCGGACGGATTCGGCGGAAACGTAAGGCGGACGCGGTACCATCGCGCCGTGCTCCGGCGCGTCCTCTTCCTTTGCACGGGCAACGCCGCGCGCAGCCAGATGGCCGAGGCGCTGGCGCGGCTCGACTGGCCGGAGGCGCTCGACCCGGTCTCGGCGGGCTCGCGTCCCACGGGCTGGGTCCATCCGCTGGCGATCCGCGCCATGGGGGCGCTCGGGTTCGACATGGACGGCGCCTGCTCGAAGTCCGCCGACGAGTTCCGGGACCAGGATTTCGACGCCGTCGTGACCGTGTGCGACTCGGCCGCCATGGATTGCCCGACGTGGCCCGGCGCGAGCCGGATCGTGCACTGGTCGATCGAGGACCCCTCGTTCGGGCCCGGCGATCCCTCCACCCGCTACGAGCGTTTCGTCGCGACCCGCGACGAGCTGCGCCGGCGCATCCGCGACCTCGTCGCCGACCTGACCTCCGGACCCGGGGCCTGACCCCCATACCGGGGTCAGGTCTGTATTATATACTAACGGCCTTCGTTCGCCCGCCCCGCCGCAGCGCGAGCACCGCCCCGAGCGAGACCAGGGCGAGACCGACCCCCGCGAAGAACGAGCTCGGCCGGTAGTCGAGGTCCACGACGTGGCGGCCGGCGCCGAGCGGAACGCGCATGGGGTCGCCCGGGGCGGCCGCGATCCGCGCCGCGGCGCCGTCCACGCGCGCCCGCCAACCCGGGAAGAAGGGATCGGCCACGACGAGCGCGGCGCCCTCCCCCGCCTCGACCTCGACCCGCAGGGAGCCCGGCGCCCGAGCGACCACCCGGGCTCTGCCCCCGCCCTCCGTCCGGACGCGCGGCTGGACGCGCCGGTTCCGCAGGATCCGGCCGTCGGCGCCGGCGTAGACCTCCTCGAGATCGAGCCCCTTGCGCGCGTTCATCTCCGCCGCCCCGAAGGCGAACTGCGGCGGGAGGAGCAGGTACTTGACGTTCCACCGGTCGAGCGCGGCGCCGCCCGCCGCGAGGTCCCACGGCTCGATCGCGTCGCGCTGCGTGGGCACGTCGCCGAACCGGCCGATCGCCGCTCTCGCGCGCCGCCACGCCGCCGGCCCGAGGGCGTCGTAGCCGCGCACGTCGTCGAGCGCGTAGTCCGTCGCGCTGTCGGGAGTGAGCATCGTGTGGAGGGGAAGGATCCGGAAGACGTCGCGGTCGGCGGCGAGCCGCTCGAGGAGCGGCGTCGCCGGGGTGAGCCACGCCGCCGGCGTCACGGCGTGGACGCCGCGGGCGGCGCCGAGGAGCTCGCCCGCGCACGCCGCGAACGCGGCGCCGGCCAGGAGGCGTGAAGCGACGACCCCGAACCGAGCCGCGGCGCCGGCGCGCAGCGCGTCGAGCCCAGCGGTCGCGATGGCGGCGAGCGGAAGGGGCAGCAGGATCAGGAATCGCGTCCAGTAGATCGGCGTCGAGAGCGCCAGGGCGCGCGACATCGGGTTGCCATAGACGACGAGGAGCAGGAGCCCCGACGCGACCGCCCAGAAGCGGACCTCGCCGGAACGCCGGCCCGCCCAGAGACCCGCCGGCAGGAGCAGCAGCGCGGCGATCGAGACCGTGGCCGCCGCCTCGATCACGTTGGAGCCCGGAAGGCGCGGCTCGACGAATCGGAGCAGGTCCCGCGCCGCGAGCACGAAAGGACGCCTCCCCTCCCCCATCCGCGCGGCGGAGTTCCGGAAGTACTCGGCAAAGGGCAGGAGCATCGGCGCGGCGAGGCCCGCCCCGAGCGCCGCGCCCGCGAGAGCGCGGAGGGCGCCGCGCGCACCCGGGCGCGAGGCCGCCACCACCGCCGCCGCGAGGAGACCGACCATGAGCGCGGTTTCCGGATGCCCCCCGGCGAGGACGAGGAACGTCGAGCCCGCCAGGCCGGCGATCGCGCGGGCGGACCGGTCCCGCGCGGCGCGCCGCGCGAAGAGGAGTACCAGCGGCGCCGGCGCCGCCGACAGAGCCTGCGGGTGCTCGAGCCAGGCGACAAACGCGCCGGAGAGAGAAAAGAGCGCCGCGCCGAGCGCCGCGGCGATCCGCGACCGGCCGAGCTCCCGGAGCCACAGGAAGGCGCCGGCCGCGGCGAGCAGGAGGCGCGCGAGCAGCGAGAGATTCCACCCGGGAAGGGCGTCGAGCAGCAGGACGGGCCAGGTCAGCGGAGAGAGAAGAGCCGACTGCGCGTTCCCGAGCAGCGGAGCTCCTCCGTCCTGGTGCGGGTTCCAGAGGGGCAGCCGGCCCGCCGCGAGCTCGCGCCGCGCCAGGCGGAGCCACGGCACGAACTGCCAGACCGGGTCGGAGAGCGCGGGAGCCTCGATCCGCCGCTCCGAGAAGAGCGGCGCCCACGGGAGTCGGCTCGACTTGATGTCGGAGGAGAGCAGCAACCCCCGATGCATCCCGAGCCAGAACCAGAGCAGGGCCGCGAAGGCGGCGAGCGCCGTCGCCCCGAGGAGCGTTTCGCGCGGGGACGCCCTATCGGCTCTCGTCGTAGGCGGCGGCCGCGTTGTCCTGGAAGCGGTCCTTGTATCCCGAGTAGTCCTTGTAGGCCGGCAGATCGACGTCCCGGAGGAAATCTTCCTTCGATCGGCCCGCGGCCTTCGCCTTGCCAGCCGCCTCGAGAAGGTCCGCAATGTACGCGCGGAAGGCGCGGAGCCCCGCGACGTCGCTCACCTCGCCGTGCCCCGGAATGACCCGGACGTCCGGCGGCACGCGCGCGAGGACTCTGTCGAGGGCGGCGAGGTAGCCGCGCGCCGAGCCTCCTCCCGCGACGTCGATGAATGGGATGACCTTGTTGAAGAAGTCGTCCCCCATGTGGAGCACTTTCGCCCTGTCGAAGTAGACGACGCTGTCTCCGTCGGTGTGCGCCGGCGGCAGGTGCCAGATCTCGATCGTCTCGCCGCCACCCGGATGGATCCGCAGCTCCGAGTCGTAGGTCAGGACCGGCGCGGCGATCTCCTCGACCTTGACCTTGCCGGCCCACTCGATCTGCTCCTGGAGGAACTTCGCCGTGGCTTCGTTGCCTGCCTGCTTCGCCTTCTCGAGCCGCGCGGGGTACTCCCGTTTGATCGTTTCGGGCGAGGCGAGCATGCGCGTGCGCACGTTGTCCTGCGCGATGATCATCGCGAAGTTGCGGAAGACCTCGTTTCCGCCGACGTGATCGCCGTGGAAATGGGTGTTGACGAGGAACTTGATCGGCTTGTTGGTGACCTTCTGGATCTCCGCGACGATCCCGGGAGCCAGTTCCTTGAACTGGGAGTCGATCACGGTGACCGCGTCGGGCCCGACGAAGAACCCGACGTTGCCGCCGCGCCCGTAGAGCGCATAGACGTCGCCCCCGAGCGGCTGCACCCGGAAGACGGTCTCGGGCGGGCGATCGTGGTGGTCGGGAGTCGGAGTCGGCGCGGGCGACGGCCCCGCGGCGGCGAGGCGCGAGAAGAGGCCGATTCCGGCGAGCACCGCGATTCGTCGCATCGGGGCTTCCTCCGTCCGCGGGACTCTACTTCGCGCGAGGCGGATCTCCAAGGCGGCCGCGCCGATAGAATGGCGCGCGCATGAAACGACCCCGTATCCTCTCCGGCGTCCAGCCGTCGGGAAAGCTGCACCTCGGGAACTACTTCGGCGCGATCCGCCAGCACATCGCGCTCCAGGACGAAGGGGAGTGCTTCTTCTTCATCGCCGACCTCCACGCGCTGACGACGCTGCAGGACGCCGCGCTCCTGCGCGAGAACTCTCGCGCGGTCGCGCTCGACTACCTCGCCCTCGGCCTCGATCCCGAGAGGACCGTCTTCTTCCGGCAGTCGGACGTCCCGGAAGTCACCGAGCTCGCCTGGGTGCTCGCGACGGTGACGGGGATGGGCCTGCTCGAGCGGGCGCACTCCTACAAGGACAAGCTCGCGCGGGGGATCGCGCCGTCCGTCGGCCTCTTCACCTACCCGATCCTCATGGCCGCCGACATCCTGATCTACAAGTCGAACCTCGTGCCGGTCGGATCACGACCAGGTCCAGCACATCGAGATGACCCGCGACATGGCGGGGTACTTCAACCAGGCCTACCGCGAGGTCTTTCCGCTCCCCGAAGCGCGCCTCGATCAGGCGCCGCTCGTTCCGGGCACCGACGGAAAGAAGATGAGCAAGTCCTACGGCAACACGGTCGACATCTTCGCGGAGGGCAAGGCCCTCTCTTCGACCGTCATGCGCATCGTGACCGACTCGACTCCCGTCGAGGCGCCCAAGAACCCGGAGAAGGACAACGTCTTCGCCCTCTACTCCCTCTTCGCGACACCGGCCGAGAAGGAGTCGCTCGCCGCGCGGTACCGCTCCGGCGGGATCGGCTATGGCGACGCCAAGAAGATGCTCGTCGAGAAGATCGACGCGCACTTCCGGCAGGCCCGTGAGAAGCGCGCGAAGCTCGCTTCGGACCCGGAAGCCGTCGAGCGCGTGCTCGCTTCCGGCGCCGAGCGGGCGCGCCGCGCCGCCTCGGAGACGATGCGCGAGGTCCGGGAGGCGACCGGACTCCGCTAGGGGTCCCCCGGGAGAGCCCGGCAAAACGTCCATGAGCGCTCTCTCCCTCTTCGGTCTCCTCGCCGTCGGCGCGATGCTCCTCTTCTACGCGCTCGAGGAGCGGGATCCCCGGTTCACCCTCGCTTTCGCCGCCGCCTGCCTCCTCGGCTCGGCGTACGGGTTCCTGCAGGGGGCGTGGCCCTTCGGAGTGCTCGAGGCGGTCTGGGCGGTCGTCGCGTTCGGACGCTGGAGGAGGGCGGTCCGGAGCCGGATCGGCAGCTGACTTACGCCCGATTTACGCTATAGTCGGGCCGTGCCGCCGACCCGGGTCTCCAATCCCCCGAACCCCTGGGAGTCCACGCACGCCGAGTGGCTCGCCGAGCCGCCCGAGGCGAAGCTCGAGGTCTTCGAAGAGCGCGCGCGCTCGATCATCGCGGAGAACGACAGCCCGGACCTCTCGTTTCGCTTCAGCGTGAATCCGTACCGGGGATGTTTCCATGCGTGCGCCTACTGCCAGAGCGGCGACACGCCCATCCTCATGGGCGATGGTCGCACGAAGGCGCTCGCGGACGTGCGGGTCGGCGACGTGGTCTACGGGACTCGCCTCGCGGATCGTTATCGCCGATACGTCCGAACGAACGTGCTCGCGCATTGGAGCCAGATCGCTCCGGCCTATCGCGTGGAGCTCGAGGACGGGACCCATCTCGTCTCGAGCGCCGACCATCGCTACCTGACGAATCGCGGTTGGAAGCACGTCGTCGGCTCCGAACAGGGGCGCCTGCGGCGCGCCCACTTGACGGCCAACAACCACCTCGTCGGAACGGGCCGCTTCGCGCAGCCTCCGAAGGAGTCCTCGGGCTACCGGATCGGCTACGTCTGCGGGATCATCCGGGGAGACGGCCTCCTCGCCTCTTACGACTACGGCGGCCGGCGCCGCGCCGTCGATACGCAACACCAGTTCCGCCTCGCGATGGCGGATGTCGAGGCCCTGGCCCGGGCGCGCCGGTATCTCGACGATTTCGAGGTCGCCACCCGCGAATTCTCATTCCAGGCGGCGATCGGAGCGCGGCGCCCGCTCGCCGCGATCCGGACGCACTCCGGACTCGGCGTCGAGCGAATCCGGGAGATCGTGCGATGGCCGCTCGAGCCCTGCCCCGATTGGGACCTCGGGTTTCTCGCGGGGATCTTCGACGCCGAAGGGAGCTATCGCCGCGGGATCCTCCGGATCTGCAATACCGACAAGGCGATCATCGAACGGGTGACGCGCGCGCTCGACCGGTTCGGATTCTCGTACGTCGTCGAGAGGCGCGTGCGGGACGGGGCGCGGCCGATCGAAGTGGTCCGAATCCGGCGCGGCCTGCGGGAGCACACTCGATTTTTCCACGCAGTCGATCCCGCGATCACGCGAAAGCGTGACATCTCGGGGCAGGCGATCAAGAACGATTCGAAGCTCCGCGTCGTCTCCGTCGAGCCGCTCGGCGTCGCCCTTCGTCTCTTCGACATCACGACGGAAACGGGGGACTTCATCGCCAACGGCGTGGTCAGCCACAACTGCTATGCCCGCCCGAGTCATCAGTACTGGGGCTTCGGCGCCGGGACCGACTTCGAGCGGAAGATCGTCGTCAAGACGAACGCGCCGGAGCTCCTGCGCCGCGAGCTGTCGCGCCGCACCTGGCAGGGCGAGGTCATCGTCTTCTCGGGAAACACGGACTGCTATCAGCCCCTCGAGGCGGTCTACGGCCTGACGCGCCGCTGTCTCGAGGTCTGCGCCGAATACCAGAACCCGGTCGCGCTCATCACGAAAGCGGCGCTCGTGCGTCGCGACGTCGAGCTCCTCGCGGACATGAGCCGGAAGACCGCGGTCTCGGTCACGATGTCGATCGCCTTCGCGGACGACGCCGTGTCCCGCAAGCTCGAGCCCGGCACGTCTCCTCCCTCGCAGCGGTTCGAGACGCTGCGGATCCTCTCGGAAGCGGGTCTCCGAACCGGGATCTCGCTCGCGCCGACGATCCCGGGCTTGAACGACGGGGACATCCCGGAGCTTCTGCGCCGCGGCCGCCGGGCCGGTGCCCGATTCGCCTTCCACACCCCGGTGCGCCTCTCGCGCGAGGTCCTGCCGGTCTTCGAAGAGCGCCTCGCGGCCGCGTTTCCGCAGCGCGTGCGGAAGGTCTTTCACGCCATCGAGGACATCCGCGGGGGAAAGCGCAACGAGAGCGCCTTCGGCGCGCGGATGCACGGGATCGGCCCGAGATGGAAGGCGATCGCGGAGCTCTTCGAGGCGGAATGCCGCCGGCTGGGACTGAACGAGGAGAGCGTGGCCGAGGGCGTCTCGGGTTACCGCCGTCCGGAACGACAGGCGACCCTCTTCTCGGACGACCCCTGACGGGCCGATCCGCGTGGAGATGCGCCTCATCGGGCACGAGAACGGCCCGCTCCACGGCCGGATCGATTTCGATCTGGACGGGTCGAGCCGAGAGTCGAAGCGCGTCGGCGCCGGGCGAGGCGATTGCGCTCCGGACTCCCGAATCCTGAATCCCGACTCCCGCCCCCTCAGACCTTGCAGCTCGCGAGGCCCCGCTTTTCCAGATAGCGCTGGTGGTAGTCCTCCGCCCGCCAGAAGGTCGAGGCGGGCGTGATCTCCGTGGCGATCGGGCGTCGGTACTTCCCGCTCTTCTCCTGCCGCTCCTTGGAGGCCTCGGCCGCCTTCCGCTGCTCCGGCGTGTGGAAGAAGATCGCCGAGCGGTACTGCGTGCCGACGTCGGGGCCCTGTCGGTTGCGCTGTGTGGGGTCGTGGTTCTCCCAGAACACGTCGAGCAGCCGATCGTAGGAGACGCGCGCCGGGTCGTAGGTCACCTCGACGACCTCCGCGTGGCCGGTCTCGTCGGTGCACACGTCCCGGTAGGTCGGGTTGGGAAAGGTGCCGCCTTCGTATCCGACCGCCGCGTCCACCACCCCCGGGATCTGCCGGAAGGCCACCTCGACCCCCCAGAAGCATCCCGCTCCGAACGTCGCCTTCTCGAGTCCCTTCTCCATGGAAGCCTCCTTCCCTGCCCCGCGCCGCGCGGCGCGCCCGACGCGACCGTGAAAACCCGGCCGGCCGATCCGCTCTTCCCGCCGGGATAGACTCCGGACGAAGCCGGCGCCCGCGAGCGCGGGAGGTCGAGTCAGCCTGATGACGGCGCGTCGCTGGATCGAATATCTGATCGCGATCCTCGCGGGAAACGCGCTCTATTTCTGGGTCCTTTACCCGGCGCTGCCGGCGGTCCTGCGCCATCAGCCGTTTCGTTTCGACGGAGGCCTGGTGCTCGATTTTCTCCTCTGCGTCGTCGTCTATGCCGTGATGCGCCTGGCAATCTCCCACGCGCGGCAGTGGAACGAGCGCTCCGCGCGGGGACCGCGCGCCGGTTGATCGCTGCCGGGCGGCTCAACCTTCGGGCGCCAGGGCGATCGCCTCCATCGCGACGAGCGAGCCCTCGGGCCAGCGCGGCCCTACCCGAGGGGGGCGCTTCGCCTCTCCGCATCGTAGAGGATCATGTCGAAGTTGCCTGCGGCGTGGCCGAGCACCCTCCGGAGCAAGGCGGCCTGGCCGCGGTGGTGGACTCCGTACATCGCCGCGAGCCGGAGCATCTCGCCCACAGCCATCGAGGATTTCCCGCCGCCGCGCGGGTCGTCGAACTCGATTTCCCGAGTCAGGTCTTTCTCCTCGAGCCCGGCCAGGAACGCGCCGAGGTGCGCTTCGACCCGTGCCCACGTCTCGGTGAGGGAATCCTCGGGAGCTCCTCCCGGCCCTCGACGCCCGGGCGACCCGTCAGTGCCCGCGCGCGGCCAACCCGCGCGCCAGCACGATGAAGATTCCCGCAAACAGGAAATCCCAGGCCGCGCAGAAGGGTGGGTACCAGCTCGGAAGCTTCGTCGGGATCGCGCGCGGTCGATGCGCCAGGTCCCAGAAACCGTGGAGGATCAGACCAACTGCGATGAACGCCGGAGCCTGCCAGAGGCCGAGGAGGGCGAGAACGATGAATGCTGTCCCCGCCGCCCCTTCCAGAATCATGACCGGGAGTCTTCCGTCGGCGAGAGCGAAGCCCAGATAAATCGATCCAATCACCGCCAGCGTGACCGTGTGAAAAGCCAGAGGGTCCGGAATCAATGGGGACCACGCGATCAGAGCGGTCAGGCCGCCGCCCAGGAGACCAGCCACGAGTGCCCGAACGAGCATCGACGCCCTCCTTCCGAAAACTCGACGCGCGACGACCACACGAACGGTACGAGCCGGTGTCGGACCCGCTTCTGGTACTCCGCGTATCCGAGGAGATACCGGACGAGGAATCGCACCTCGTCGGCGCGGTCCCCTGCGACGTCGACGTGCGAAGGCTTGCCGAGGGTGACGGCGCCGTCGGTGATCTCGTTCTTCTTCGCGTCCTCTCCGAATTCGCTCATCCATCGGGAGCAGGCCCCCGCGCCGTGCCACTCGTACGGCGGGAACTCGTCGAGGATGGATGTCGGATCGGCGCAGGCGGCGGCCGCCGCCTTCGTGTCCCCCTCGTTGAAGCCGTCCACGAACGGATGCATGGAAGCCATGACCTCTTCCTTCTCCGAAGCGGCCATCGGTCCCGCGGCCGGGATGCCCATGGCGAGCGCGACCCTCCCCTCTCTTGCGCCTTGCGCAAAGTCGTCATCGTTTCCGTGCCCTCTCCACGTCGGCTCGCGTCACCACGAACCGCCGGGCCTCGATCATCAACGCCTCGAGCCCCCGGTTCAAGCCGGCCGCGTACTCCCGCCGGCGAAACGCCGGCACCATTTCCTCGTCGACGATCGACTGGGCGAGCGAGTTCGGAATGAAGCGCTCCATCCCGCACCCGAGCTCGATTCGAGTCCGCCGCTCCTTCGGAGCGACTGTGATCAGGATTCCGTCGTCGATTCCCCTCTGCCCGATCCCCCAGTCCCTCGCCACCCGCAGCGAAAAGGACTCGATGCTCTCGCCGGACAGGGTCGGGACCGTCAGGACGGCGATCTGGTGCCGGGTCTCGGCTTCGTAGCGCGCGAGGGTATCGGCGATCTCCCGCCGATCCTCCGCGGACAGGACATTGGCCAGGTCCGTGACCCGGCCCGCCAGGCGAGGCGTCCGAGATCGCCCCCCGCGGCCGTGGTTGCCGAGCAGAGGAGGAGCGCCATCGCCCCGGCGACGCCAGCCGGCGAGCGAGCCGGCACCGGGCGGCGCATCCGAGGCGAGAGCCTCTCCGCCTTCACGGTTTCTCGACGATGTCCGCCCTCGTGCTCGCGATGATCGTCAGGAACTCGTCCTTCTCCTTCGCCGGGACCTTGAACTTGTCGAGCGTGTCGGAGAGATGCTTGACGGAGAGATCCCAGTCGCTCGCCGTGATGCCGATCCCCTTGTGCGCGGTCTTCATGTCCCGGCCGGTGTAGACGCACGGCCCGCCCGTGACGAAGCAGGCCTGCTCGACGATCCTCTGGCGCAGGCGGCCCTTCGAGTTGTCCGAGAGGCCGACCAGAAAGCGGGAAAGCTGCTTGTCCGCCGCGAGGCGACCGATGAAGTCGTCCACCACCGCGGCGATGGCGTCGTAGCCGCCCAGGCGCTTGTAGAGCGACGGAGGGGCGGGAGCCGCCGCCGGAGCCTGCGCGAGGAGCGCCGAGGAGATCAGGAGAGCGGACACACAGAGACCGAGGACGCGCCTGTTCATGGGTTCCTCCTTCTAGAATCCATCTGAAAGAATGCGAAACGCGGATTCCCCTTGGGGCGAATCCTACCGCCGGATCCCCGTCAAACGACGACCGGCACGATGACCGGACGCGCGCCGAAGACGCGCCGGCAGGCGCGCTTGGCGGCGAGCGCCACCTCCGCGCGGAGCCAGTCGGGGTCGGCCCGCTCTTCCTCGCTCGCCCGGGCGAGCACGGCGCGGGCGGCCCGGCCGACCTCGCCCGCGACTTCCGCCTCCGGGGCCGCCACCCCCCGCGCCACGACGGACACCTCGCCCCGGCAATCGGCCGGAAGGAGCACGACCACGAACCCCTCCTCGGCCATCTGGCGCCGGTCCTTCACGACCTCGGGGCCCACGGCCTCGGGGCGGGAGTCGAGGTAGATCCGCCCCGCCTCGACGACGCCCCGCTCGACTCCCGCCTCCTGGCCCCGGAGTGTGAGCCGGTCACCGTTGTCGAGCAGGTGGACCCGCTCGCGCGGGGATGCCGCGCGAGAACGCCACCTCCGCGGCCGCGGCGAGCATCCGCCGCTCGCCGTGGATGGGCATCACGTGGCGCGGCCGGGCGAGGTCGAGCCAGTCCGCGAGGTCTTCCCGGTGCGCGTGCCCCGAGACGTGGAGCGGCGGCTCGGTCTCGCGCAGCACGCGCGCGCCCCGCCGCGCCAGGTGATCGGCGACGCGGTTGACGGACCGCTCGTGTCCCGGGATCGTCCGGGCCGAGAAGAGGACGAGATCCCCCGGCGAGAGCGACAGGTCCTGGTGCTCGTCGAGCGCGAGGCGGGAAAGAGCCGAGAACGGCTCGCCCTGGCTCCCGCCCACGAAGCAGAGGAGGCGGCTCGGAGGCTCCGAAGAGAGCTCGGGCGCCGAGACCCGACAGCCCGACGGCAGGCGGAGCCTTCCGAAGCGCTCGGCGATCTCGGCGACGGTGCGCACGCTCCGGCCGAGGAACGCCAGCCGGCGGCCGAGGGTCAGGGCCGCGTCGCACGCCTGGGAGATTCGCGCCACGTGGGACGAGAAGGTGGTCAGCACGATCCGCCCGGGGGCCCCGGCGAACGCCGTCGCGAGGCCGCGTCCCGCGAGCCGCTCCGACGCGGCGCGCCCCGGACGCTCGGCGTTGGTCGAGTCGAGGAGCGCCAGATCGACGCCCGTCTCGACCGCCGCCGCGATTCCGTCCCGGTCGGTCCACTCGCCGTCGGGCGGGTCCGTGTCGAGCTTGAAGTCGCCCGAGTGGAGGACCTTCACGTCGCCGGCTTCGATCAGGATGGCCGCCGAGTCGGGCACGGAATGCGAGACGCGGTAGAACGTGAAGGCGAACTCTCCGATGCGCCGCCGCTCCCCTCCCCGGATCTCCTCGAGGCGCCCCATCGGCGCCTCCGCTTCGGAGAGGCGCCGTTTCGCGAGCGCGAGCGTGAACGGAAGGCCGTACACCGGCGCGTCGCACCATTCGCGGAGCAGCGGCAATGCCCCGATGTGATCCTCGTGCCCGTGGGTCAGGAGGATCGCTTCGATCCGTTCTCCGCGCAGGGGGGCGAAGTCGGGCGCGATGCGGTCGATGCCGGGGAAGGTCTCGTCGGGAAAGGAGACGCCGACGTCCACGAGAATGCTCGAGTCCCGGCAGCGCAGCCACAGGACGTTCTTGCCGAACTCGCCCAGCCCGCCGAGCGGGACGATCTCGAGGGCGCTCACGGCGCGCTCCGGCCGGCGGCGGACGGGATCCGCCGCGCGAGCTCGAGGAAGTCGGAGAGCGACAGTTCCTCGGCGCGGACCTTGTCATTCCGGCCCATCTCGGAGAGCGCCAGCGCCCAGGTCTCACGGGGCGCGGAGACGGCGAGGGCGTTTACGAGCGTCTTGCGCCGGCTCCGGAATCCGAGCGAGGCGATCTCGAGCGCGCGCCGCCTCAGAACCGGATCGAGCGGGACCTCGCGGGGCGTGAGCTCGAGCACGCTCGAAACGACTTTCGGGCGAGGCCGGAAGGCCGAGGGCGGAAGGTCGAAGAGAACGCGCGCCGTCGCGAACGCCGCGGCCCGCACCGAGAGGAAGCCGTATTCCTCGTCGCCCGGCCGCGCGGCGACCCGGCGCGCGACCTCGCGCTGCACCGTCACGACGGCTCGCGCGACCGCGCCGGGCTCCTCGATCGCCCGCGTCAGGATCGGTGTGGCGGCGTTGTAGGGAAGATTCGCGACGAGCACCGCTCGCCCCTCGAAGCCCGCTCCGTCGAGCCACTCCCGAAACGATTTGCCGAGCGCGTCGCCCTCCTCGACCCGCACTCGGCCGTCCGGGCCGAGCTCGCTGCGGAGCGCCTCGGCCCGAAGCGGGTCGATCTCGATCGCCAGCACCCGGGCGGCGGCCGCGGCGAGGGGACGGGTGAGCGCCCCGTCGCCGGGGCCGATCTCGAGGACCGTGTCCGCCGGCTGGAGGCGCGCCGCCGCCACGATGCGGCTGGCCGTCTCCGGCGAGACCAGAAAGTGCTGTCCCCAGCGCTTCCGGGCGGGGAGAAAGGCGCGCCCGGCCGCCGTGGGACGGCGGCGGCGCCCGGTTCGGGCGCCCGGCCGCCTCGAGGAAACGGCCTCCCGGGCCACGACCCGGAGGGTATCAGATGGTAAAATTTGAACATTCAAGGCGCTCCCGTGCTGCAGGTCCTCACCCTCGACAACAGGAGGCTCGAGAACTTTCTCGAACGCCACAAGGCGTACTACACCTATTCGGGCGAGATCGAGATCGACCGATTCCTCCGCGAAATCCTGCAGAAGGCCAACGAATTCGTCCCCTCGGAGGCGGGCTCGATCCTCCTCGACGATCCGCTGACCAAGAACTCCGACGACCGCATGGAGAACGAGCTCGTCTTCATCGGAGCCTTCGGCGCGAACGCGGAGCGGCGGCTCTCGAGGCGGATGCCGGCTCGGACGGGCATCGTCGGCCACGTCTACGCGACCGGTGTCGCCTACATGACCGACGACGTCGTCGGGGATCCGTTCTTCTACCCGACGCCGGACCTGACCGAGGACTTCGAGACTCGGTCGATCCTCTGCGTGCCGATCCGGATCGAGGCCTCCGTCTGCGGCGTGCTCGAGCTCGTCAACCGCAACGGTCCCGGGGGCTTTCGCGACAAGGACCGCCGGCTCCTCGAGATCTTCGCCGACTATGCTTCGATCTCGATTCAGAACCTGCTCGACGCGCGGCGCGCGTACGAAGTCGCCAAGCGCGACGGGCTGACCGGCCTCTACAACGAGCGCTACCTGCACCTGCGGCTCACCCAGGAGCTCTCGCGGATCAGCCGCGACGGCGGCGACCTCTGCGTGATCTTCCTCGACCTCGACAACCTGAAGCTCGTCAACGACCACCACGGGCACCTGGCGGGCAGCCAGGTCCTCCGCGAGGTCGGATACCTCCTGAAGCGCACGGTGACGGACGAGCGCGCGACGCTCACGCGGTACGGCGGCGACGAGTTCGTGCTGATCCTCCCGGGGCATACTCTGCGCGAAGGCGTGCAGGCGGCGGAGTCCATCCGCGAAGCGATCCGCGGCGCGACGTTCCTCTCGCGCCCCTACGGCTTCAACGAGCCGGCGCTGAACCTCCACGGCCAGATCACGGCGTCCCTCGGCGTGTCCTCGATCCGCTCGCACGCGACTCCGGCGGCCTCCGTCGAGCAGCAGAAGAACGAGCTCCTGCGCTCGGCCGACGCGGCGCTCTATCGCGCGAAGCAGCGGGGCAAGGACCGCTCGGCGGCGGCGGAACCCGAGGATCGCCGCGTGCCCGCTGTTTCCCTCTCTTAGCAGGCCACTTCCGCGGTCCGCCGGGCGCTCTGGCGGCGGCCCCGGAAATCTGATAACTTTCCGCGTCCTTTTTCCGGCCCGCCGGCCTCGAGGTTTGCGATGACCACGACGATCACCGAGCTTTCCCCGAAGAATGTCCTGGACGTCCTGTCCCGCCACATCCTGGTGGACGGCTACCACGTCGTCATGGACATGGAGCGGAGCCGCGGATCGTATCTCTACGACGCGCGCAGCGAGCGGCCGATCCTCGACTTCTTCTCCTGCTTCGCGACCATCCCGATCGGCTACAACCACCCGAAGATGGCGAAGCCGGAGTTCCGCGAGGCGCTCCTGCAGGCGGCGTTGACCAAGCCGTCCACGAGCGACATCTACACCGAGCACTTCGCGCGCTTCGTCGAGACCTTTGCGACGCTCGCGATTCCGGCTTCGCACGCCGACCACATGTTCTTCGTCGAGGGGGGCTCGCTCGGCATCGAGAACTCGCTGAAGACCGCTTTCGACTGGAAGGTGCGCAAGAACCTCGCCGCCGGAAAGGGCGAGAAGGGGAAGAAGGTCCTCCACTTCCGGAACGCCTTCCACGGCCGCACGGGCTACTCGATCTCGATGACGAACACGGCGGACCCGCGCAAGACGCAGTACTACCCGACCTTCGACTGGCCGCGCCTGACCTGCCCGAAGCTCTCGTTCCCCGTCACTGACGCCGTGCTGCGCGACGTCGCGGCCGCCGAGGAGACGGTCGAGCGGGAGATCCGCGCCGCCTGCGCCGCCGACCCGGACGACATCGCCGCGCTCGATGATCGAGCCGATCCAGGGCGAAGGTGGCGACAACCACTTCCGCCCGGAGCTCTTCCGGCGGCTGCGGAAGCTCGCCGACGAGCTCGACTTCCTGCTCATCTTCGACGAGGTGCAGACCGGCGTCGGCCTGACCGGCTCGATGTGGGCCTGGCAGCAGATGGGGGTCGAGCCCGACCTCTTCGTCTTCGGCAAGAAGACGCAGGTCTGCGGCTTCGTTTCGAACCACCGGATCGACGAAGTCCCCGACAACGTGTTCAAGATCTCCTCGCGCATCAACTCGACCTGGGGCGGCAACCTCGTGGACATGGTGCGCTGCGCTCGGTATCTCGAGATCATCGCCGAGGACAACCTGATCGAGAACGCGCGCGTCGTCGGCGAGCACCTCCAGGCGCGCCTGCGGGAGCTCGCCCAGGAGTTCCCGGGGGTCATGACGAACGTCCGCGGGTCGTGGCCTCTTCGTCGCGTTCGACCTGCCGGACAAGGCGATGCGGGACAGGACGCTCGCCGCCTGCCTCGAGAACGGAATGATGGGGCTCGCTTCGGGCGCCTCGGCGATCCGCTTCCGGCCGCACCTGATCCTGACGCGGGAAGAGGCGGACGAAGGCGTGCGGAAGCTCCGGCGGGCGATCACGGCGGCGAGAGCCTAGGCTTCTCCGGTATCTCGCTGCGGGAGTCCTCGGTCCTCCGTCCTCGGTCTCCAGTCGTCCGGGAGACTGCTCCGACCGAGGACTGAGGACCAGGGACCGAGGACTCCGAATGCTTCGGCGCTTACTGCTACTTGGCGGGTTCGCGCTCGCCGCCGCCGCTGCCTTCTACTTCACCCTCCCCGACGTTCGGCCGCTCGCCCGCGCGTGGCCGGCGACGACCGCCTTCATGGAGCGGCGGAAGGCGGAGCTCGCAAGCCGCGGCGAGAGCGCGCGGCTCGAGTGGACGCCCGTGCCGCTCTCCCGGATCTCGCCCGCTCTGCGGCGGGCCGCCGTCATCGCCGAAGACTCCCGATTCTGGTCGCACGAGGGGATCGACTGGGACGCCGTGCGGGAGGCCGCGGAGCGCAACTGGAAGGAGCGCGAGCTCGGCCGCGGCGCTTCGACGATCACGCAGCAGCTCGCCAAGAACCTCTACCTCTCCCCTTCGCGCACGCCCTGGCGCAAGCTCCGCGAGTGGGCGATCGCGCGGCGCCTCGAGAAGAGCCTCACGAAGAAGCGGATCCTCGAGTTGTACTTGAACGTGATCGAGTTCGGCCGCCGCACGTACGGCGCCGAGGCCGCCGCGCGCCGCTACTTCGGGAAGAGCGCCGCGGAGCTCGACGACCACGAAGCGGCGACACTGGCTGCCATCATTCCGTCCCCGCGCATCTACGACCCGGTCCGGCACCCGCGGAGAGTCGAGCTGCGGGCGAGGAGAATCCTGCGCCGGATGGCAGCCAGCGGGACCGACTGAGTCCGCCCTCCTGCTATCATTTCCGACACAAACAAGGAGCCCTCTCCATGCGAACCCGTCTCGCCGCGTCCGTCCTCGGCGCCGCCTGCGCGCTCGCCGCCGCGTGCGGGCAGAAGCCCGCCTCGATCCAGGTCTCTCCCAACAAAGTGAAGATCTACGGCCTCGAGCGGCCGCAGCGGCTCGTGGCTCGGGTCCTGGACAAGAAGGGGCAGCCGGTCGAAGGCGCGCCGGCGCCCTCCTGGAACTCCTCCCGCCGCGACGTCGTGGACGTGGACGCGAGCGGCCGCCTGATGTCGAAGAAGGAGGGGAAGGCGCTCGTGACGGCGACGCTCGAAGGGCTCTCGACGAACGTCTCCGTCGAGATCGTGGACGTCAAGGCGGTCGAGATCGCGCCGGTCTCCTCGAAGCTCGTCGGCGAGGCCGGCTCGACGCTTCCGCTCATGGCCGTCGTGACGAACTCGCAGGACCGGCCGATCGGCGTGCCGGTCTCCTGGAGCTCGTCCGACGAGAAGGTCGCCACCGTCTCCCCGGACGGCGTCGTGACGTCCGTCGGCGCCGGGAAGGCCACGATCGTGGCGCGCGTGGGCGACCTGCAGACCGCCTCGGAGATCGCGGTGGACCCGCGTCCCGTGGCGAAGCTGGTGCTCCTGCCCTCGACGGCGCTCGTGCGCGTGGGCGACTCGCAGCACTATCAGGTCACCGCCTACGGCGCGGACGGCCGGCCGATCGAGGGCGCCTCGGCGCGCTACGCCTCGTCGGATCCTTCGGTCGCGCCCGTGGACGCCGCCGGAGTCGCCTCCGGCAAGAAGACGGGCGTCGCCACCATCCGCGCGCAGGTGGGGAACCTGACGGCGGAAGCCACGGTCATCGTGAACTAGGAAGCCGGATTCGGGATTCAGGAGTCGGGATTCAGGAGTCGGGATCGGGCGAGGAGACGAGGTTCGAGCGTGGCGATTCGCCAGCCCGCGTTCGCCGGGTCGTTCTACGAGGGGGAGCGCGCGCGCCTCGAGGCCGAAGTCCGGTCGTTCCTCCCCGAGGGTTCCCGCCCCGAACGCGCCATCGGGGCAATCGTGCCGCACGCCGGCTACGTCTACTCGGGGCCGGTCGCCGGCGCCGTCTACGCCCGCCTCGAGATCCCGCCGGTCGCGATCATCCTCTGCCCCAACCACACGGGCCGCGGCGCGCCGGCGTCGCTCGATCCCTCCGACGCGTGGCGCACCCCTCTCGGAGACGTCCCCGTGGATCGCCGGCTCGCGCGCCGCCTCCTCGAGCTTGCCCCCTCTCTCGAGGAGGACTCGGCCGCGCACGCGCGGGAGCATTCCCTCGAGGTGCAGCTCCCCTTCCTTCAGATGCGTCGGCCCGACGTGCGCTTCGTCCCGGTCTCGCTCGGCGCGCACGACCTCGACCTCTGCCGCGAGATCGGGGAGGCGGTGGCGGCGGCCTCCGCGGAGGAGGCGGAGCGCCCGATCCTCCTCGCCTCCTCCGACATGAACCACTACGAGTCCCGCCGCGTGGGCCGCGAAAAGGATGACCGCGCGCTCGCCCGCGTCGAGGCGCTCGACCCCGAGGGCCTCTTCACGACGGTCCACTCCGGCCGCATCTCGATGTGCGGTGTCCTGCCGTCCACCGCGCTTCTCTTCGCCGCGCGCCGCCTCGGCGCCCGCTCCGCTTCGGTCGTCGCGCGGCGCGACAGCGGCGACGAGACCGGCGATCCGTCGAGCGTCGTCGGCTACGCGGGCGTGGTGATTCCGGAGGCGTGACGCGCTTTGACTTGCCCTATACTCTCCGGCCCATGGATTTTCGAGGACACGTTCTGGCCGAGAAGGCCACGACCCTTCCGCGGGAGTACTACGTCTCCCCGGAGATCTTCGCCGCCGAGCGGGAGAAGATCTTCTCGTCCCGATGGGTCGCCGTCGGCCGGTCGGACCGGATCGCCGCGCCCGGCGATTACCTCGTGGCCGACGTCGCGGGCGAGAGCCTCATCGTCGCGCGGGGCGGCGACGGCGCGGTCCACGCCTTCTTCAACGTCTGCCGTCATCGGGGAACGCGGCTCTGCGAGAGCGAAACGGGCCGCGTCGCGAAGGCGTTCGTGTGCCCCTACCACTCGTGGAGCTACGGCCTGGACGGCGCGCTCCTCGCGGCCCCGAACATGAGCGAGGTCTCCTGGTTCGATCGCGCGGACTACCCCCTCTTTTCCGCAGCCGCCGCCGAGTGGGAAGGGTTCCTCTTCGTGAACCTGGCCCGCCGCCCCGCGCCGCTCGAAGAGACGCTCCGCCCGCTCGCGACGCGCTTCGCCTCGTGGGGTCTCTCCCGACTGACCACTCTGCGGCGCATCGAGTACGACGTGCGCGCCAACTGGAAGCTCGTCTTCCAGAACTTCTCGGAGTGCCTCCACTGCCCGCCCGTCCACCCGAAGCTCGCCCGTCTCTCCGACTACAAGAGCGGCGCCAACGACCTGCGGGACGGGCCGGTGCTCGGCGGCTTCATGCTCCTGACCGGAGCGGACGGCAGCCTCACGGCGAGCGGTCAGATGTGCGGGGTGGCGCTCGGCGACCTCTCGGCCGAGGAACGGCGCCGCGTCTACTACTACTCGATCTTCCCCGGCTTCTTCCTGACGGTCCAGCCCGACTTCGTCATGTCGACGCGCTTGACGCCGGTCGCCGTGGACCGCAGCCGGATCGTCTGCGAGTGGCACTTCGCCCCGGAGACCCCGTCGCAGCCGGGGCTCGATCCCGCCGATGGCGTGGCGCTCTGGGACGAGACGAACCGGCAGGACTGGCACATCTGCGAGCTCTCCCAGCAGGGAGTCTCCTCGCGCGCCTACGTGCCGGGGCTCTACTCGAAGCAGGAGAGCCTGCTCGCCGCCTTCGACCGCGAGTATCTGGGGAGCATGGGGGGAGCAGGGGTTAGGGGTTAGGGGTTAGGGGTTAGGGGTTAGGGTTAGAGGTTACACGGGACGGACCGGAGGCCTCTCAGATCTCTTCTTCTCGCAGAATGCCCGCGGCGATTCGGCGGATGCCCTCGGCCACGCCGCGGGCGCCGGCCACGATGTTGCCGCGCTCGACGTAGCGCCGGCCTCCCGCGAAGTCGGTCAACTCCCCGCCCGCTTCTTCGATCAGGAGCGCCCCCGCCGCGATGTCCCACGGCGACAGGCGGAACTCGAAGAAACCGTCGAAGACCCCCGCCGCCACGTTCGCAAGATCGAGGGCGGCGGAGCCGGCGCGGCGAATCGCGCGCGCGGAGAGGAAGACCTCGCGGAAGAGCGCGAGATAGACGTCGATCTTGTCTCGCGATCGGAACGGAAAGCCGGTCGCGAGGAAGGCGCCCTCGAGCCCAGTCCTCTCCGTCACCGCGAGCCGCGTCCCGTCGCGGAACGCTCCGGCGCCGCGCTCCCCCGAGTAGAGCTCGCCGCGCAGCGGGTCCCACACGACGCCCGCGACGAGCTCCCCCTTCTCGGCCGCGCCGATCGAGACGCACCAGAACGGAAAGCCGGCGATGAAGTTGGACGTGCCGTCCAGCGGGTCGATGATCCACGTCCTCCGGCCCTCGACGCCGAGGCCGCGCCCGCCCCCCTCTTCCGCGAGGAAGGCATCCTCGGGAAATCGGTCGCGGATGACCGCGATGATCCGCTCCTCGCTCTCGTGGTCCGCGAGGGTGACGAAGTCGTTCTGCCGCTTCTCCGAGACCGAGCCCTGGGGCAGCGCGCGCCAGCGCGCGAGGAGGCTTTCTCCTCCCGCGCGGGCCGCCGCGACCGCGGTCTCGAGGAGATGCGACACGGTGGAGACTCTAAGGCCTAACCCCTCCCGACGATCCGGCCGGCGACGATCGTCACCGCCGGCCGGCCGGTGAGCTCCCATCCCGAGAACGGCGAGTTTCGGGAGAGGGAACGAAAGGCGGCCGGCTCGACGGTCCAGCGCGCCGCCGGGTCGAAGAGGGTCAGGTCCGCGGGAGACCCCGGGGCGAGGGTCCCGCCCGGGAGGCCGAAGGCGCGCGCCGGCCCGGAGGAGAAGAGCGCCGCGAACCGGGTCATCGAGAGCCGCCCCGAGCGCACGAGGCGGTCATGCACGACGGCCGCCGCCGTCTCGAGCCCGACGACACCGAAGGGCGCGGAGTCGAAGTCCACGGCCTTCTCGTCCTCGTGGTGCGGGGCGTGGTCGGTCGCGATGGCGTCGATCGCGCCGTCCTCGAGCCCGGACGACGAGGGCTTCGACGTCCGACGCCTCGCGCAGAGGCGGGTTCATCTTGTAGCGCGTCGAGAAGCCGGAGCGCGCGATCTCCTCGTCGGTCAGCACCAGGTGGTGCGGCGTCACCTCGCAGGTGACCGCGAGCCCCTTCGCCTTCGCCCGCCGGACGATCTCGAGCCCCCGCGCCGTCGAGAGGTGCGCCACGTGGAGACGCCCGCGCGCGAGCTCCGCCACGAGCACGTCGCGCGCGACGGCCGAGGCCTCGGCGATCCCCGGCTGACCCCGGAGGCCGAGGCGCGTCGAGACCGCGCCTTCGTGCATCGGCGCGCCGCTCGGAGAGGGTCGGGTCCTCGGCGTGCTGGACCACCGGGAGGCCGAAGAGGGAGGCGTGCTCGAAGGCGCGGCGCAGGACCGAGCCGTCGGCGAGCCACGTCCCGTCGTCGGACACCGCGACGGCGCCGCCCTCCTGCATCTCGCCGAACTCGGCGAGGTCTTTCCCCATCTGCCCGACGGTGATCGCGCCGATCGGGTAGAGCCGCGCGAGCCCCGCTTCCCGGCCGCGCGCGACGAGAAACTCCGTCAGCGCGCGGTTGTCGTTGACCGGGCGGGTGTTCGGCATCGCGCAGACCGCGGTGAAGCCTCCCGCCGCCGCGGCGGCCAGGCCCGACCGGATCGTCTCGGCGTACTCGCGGCCCGGCTCCCGCAGGTGGGCGTGCAGGTCGATGAACCCGGGAAAGACGCAGAGGCCCGAGGCCTCCAGGGTCTCGGCGTCCGAGGGGCGCCGGTTCGGTCCGACTTCCGAGACGACGCCGTCGGCGACGACCACGTCCGCGGTCTCGTCGCGGCCGGAGGCCGGGTCCACGACGCGGCCGCCGCGAATCCAGAGCGTCCGGCTCAACTCTCCCCCTCCCAGCGATGGCCCCCGAGGAGCAGATAGAGGACCGCCATCCGCACCGCCACCCCGTTGGCGACCTGCTCGAGGATGGCCGAGCGCGGCGAGTCGGCGACGTCGGAGGCGAT
Organism: uncultured Acidobacteriota bacterium; assembly: GCA_963707935.1. Classification (GTDB taxonomy): domain Bacteria; phylum Acidobacteriota; class Thermoanaerobaculia; order UBA5066; family Gp7-AA6; genus DATBFU01. The sequence goes on from CAVPRN010000005.1 coordinate 1,787,924, forward strand.
CTCGACGCCGCGGTTCATCGGGCCCGGGTGCATCACGATCGCGTGGGCCTCGGCCCGGGCGAGGCGCTCGCGCGTCAGGCCGTACCGGCGGAAGTACTCGCGCGAGGAGGGGTAGAGCGGGCTCCCCTGCCGCTCGAACTGGATGCGGAGCATCATGACGACGTCGGCGCCCGGCAGCGCCGCGTCGAAGTCGGTCGTGGCTTCGACGCCCATCGCCTCGACGTGCGGCGGCATCAGGGTCGGCGGCGCGCAGACGACGACGCGGGCCCCCATCTTCGTCAGGAGCCAGACGTTCGAGCGCACGACGCGCGAGTGCGCGATGTCGCCGGCGATCACGACGCGCAGTCCCTCGAGCCGCCCGAGTCTCTGTCGGATCGTCAGCGCGTCGAGGAGCGCCTGCGTCGGGTGCTCGTGCGCGCCGTCTCCCGCGTTGACGACGCCGGCCTCGAGGTTCCGCGCCAGGAAGTGGGGCACGCCGGGCGAGCCGTGCCGGATGACGATCAGGTCGGGCGACATCGCCTGGAGGTTTCGCGCCGTGTCGAGGAGCGACTCCCCCTTCTCGACCGAGCTCCCCTTGGCCGCGAAGTTCAACGAGTCGGCCGAGAGCCACTTCTCCGCCGTCTCGAAGGAGAAGCGGGTGCGGGTCGAGGCCTCGAAGAAGAGGTTGACGACCATGCGGCCGCGCAGGGCCGGCACTTTCTTGATCTGCGCGGCGCCCGATCTCGCGCATCGACTCGGCGGTGTCGAGGAGGAGGAGGATTTCTTCGGGGGAAAGGGGCTCGATGCCGAGCAGGTCCTTGGATCGCAGACCCGCCTTCGTCAACCGGCTTCCTCGAGGGGGCGCTCCAGGATCCAGACCTCGTCGGCGCCGTCGGACTCCTGGAACATGACCTTGATGACCTCGCGCTGCGCGGTCGGGACGCTCTTGCCGACGTAGTTCGCCTCGATCGGGAACTCGCGGTGGCCCCGGTCGATCAGGACGGCGAGGCGGATCGCGCGCGGCCGCCCGAGATCGATGACGCCGTCCAGGGCGGCGCGGATGGTCCGTCCCGTGTAGAGGACGTCGTCGCAGAGGACGATCGTGCGGTCGTTCAGATCGAAGTCGATCTCGGTCTTCTTCAGCACCGGCTGCGGGGCCACGGTCGAGAGGTCGTCCCGGTACAGGGTGATGTCGAGGACCCCGACGGGAAAGCTCTGCGCTCCGAGGGCCCCGAGCCGCTTGGAGAGGCGGTTGGCGAGGGGGACGCCGCGCGTCCGGATGCCGACGAAGGCGAGGCCGGGCAGGTCGCGCTGGCGCTCGACGATCTCGTGCGCCATCCGATCGATCATGCGGCCGATGCGCTCGGCATCGAGAATGCGGGTCTTCTTGACGAGCCCTTCGCTCAAGGTCGCGCGAGTTTATGGGCCGGCTCGACCGGCGTCAAGGAGCGGAAAAACGGGAGTAAAATGTGCTGACCGTTCCATGGTCATCTACAACGCCGCCACTCGGGAGCTCACGGCCAAGATCGTCTACTACGGTCCCGGCCTCGGTGGGAAGACCACCAATTTGCAGGTCCTGCACGACCGCCTGGAGCCTTCGACGGTCGGCAAGCTGTTGAACCTTTCGACACACACGGACCGGACGATCTACTTCGACCTCCTGCCCGTGGAGCTGGGCGACATCAAGGGTTACAAGATCCGGTTCCAGCTCGCGACCGTCCCCGGGCAGACGGCTTTCAACGAGACGCGGCGGGTCGTGTTGAAGGGGGCCGACGGCGTCGTGTTCGTGGCCGACTCGCAGTGGACGATGCTCCCGAAGAACCTCGAGAGCTGGCAGAACCTGAAGGACAACCTGAAGTCCAACGCCGTGGCGTTCGAGGGAATGCCGGTCGTGATCCAGTACAACAAGCGCGACTTGAACGACATCCTCTCGATCGAGGCGATGCAGGAGGCGCTCGGCCTCTCCTCCTTCCCGTTCGTCGAAGCGGTCGCCTCGGCCGGTCGCGGCGTCACCGAGACCTTCAAGCTGATCTCGAAGCTCACGTTCGTGGATCTGCTGCGGAGGCTCCAGGGCCGCCGGCCCGAGGAAGCCGGCCTCGCGCCGAGCAAGGAGCCGGCCAAGGACGACCTCCAGTCCTGGCGCCAGTCCCTCTTCCAGCGCGCGCCGGGCCCCGAGCCGAAGCGCCCGCGCCCGATCACGCCCGTGCCCTCGCCGTCGGAAGAGCCGCCTTTCGAGACGGGAGAGGCGACCGCGACGACGGCGCCGGAGGCCGGATCCGTCGTCGAGGGGCCGTTCGGAATATCGCGCGAGACCGGGCCGAAGTCGCGAGAGCCCGAGGAGCCTCCCGAGCCGCTCGAAGTCGTGGACGAAGTCGATGCGCCGCCTCCCGCGACGAGCGCCGCGGCGCCGAAGTCCGCCCCGGCGTCCGCCGTGGCCGCTTCCGCGCCCGAGTCGGTCCCGGCTTCCCTCCTCCAGGAGCTCGAAGCGCGCATCGAGGCGCGGCTCGCCGAGGTCGCCGAACGAGTCGCGGAGGGCCGGGCCGACGTCGCGCGGGTGGACGCGGCCTGCAACGTCCTCGCCTCGCGACTCGAAGCGCAGGAGAAGCAGTCCTCCGATCGGTCCTCCGATTCCGCGCGGGCCCTGTCCGAGGCGCGCCAGGCCTTCGAGTCGAGGCTCGCCGCGCTCGACGAGCGGGCGTCGGCCGACAGCCGGGAGATCGCCCGCATCGGGGAGGTCGCCGAGCGCCTGGGCGTCCACGAGCAGCGGCTGACCGCGGGCTTCGAGCGGCTCGAAGCGCAGGAGAAGAGGATCGACGGGCACGAGAAGCGGGTCGAGTCGCAGGAAAAGCGCGTCGAGGCCCAGGAGAAGCGTGTCGAAGCTCAGGAAAAGCACCAGCGCGCCCTCGAGGACGACGCCGGCATGGCGCTGACCGAGCTGACCGAGCGCATCGAGAGGCTGCAGCAGCAGCTCGCCGGGTTCGGCCGCACGATCGAGACCCTCCAGGCGGCGCTCGAAGAGAAGACCCATCAGGGGCGTCGCGAGGCCGAGGACATCCGCACGCAGCTTTCGCCCCTGCTCGAGGCCCACGGCCAGCGCGGCGCCGCCGACGAGCGGCTCCTGGCGGAAGTGGATCGCCTGCGCGAAGGTCTGGCGGATTCCCTGGCCGGGCTCTCCGAGCAGCTCCGCCGCGCGGTACGGGGACTCTGAGGAAGGGTTCGGGATCTAGGATCTAGGATTCAGGCCCCGGGGTTCGGAGGCTTCCCAAGTCCTACGGTTCCCGATCCTGAATCCCGAATGCTGAATCCCGGAATCCTGAATCCCGAATCCCTCTACTCCCGCCCCGCCACCAGCCGCGACAGGAACCTCTCGTCGTCGCGCCAGCGCTCGCGAACTTTGACCGTCAGCTCGAGGTAGAACTTCCGCCCGGTCTCGGCCTCGAGCTCCTGCCGGGCCGCGGTCCCGATGTCGCGGATCATCGTCCCGCCGCCGCCGACGACGATCCCCTTCTGCCCTTCCTTCTCGACGACGACCGAGGCCGTCACGACGGTCAGATTCCGGTCCGCGTCCTCGCGCACCGACTCGACCAGGACCGCCGAGGCGAAAGGGAGCTCCTGGCGCGTCCGCTCGAGGAGCTTCTCGCGGATGACCTCGCCGATCCATTCCGTCTCCGGGGTCGAAGTCAGGAAGTCTTCCGGGTAGGCGGGCTTGCCCTCGGGCAGATGCGCCGCAAGCCGCTCGGCCAATAGGGCGAGCCCGTCCCCCGTCCTGGCCGAGATCGGCACGATCTCCCGGAACGGAAACCGCGATGCGAAATCCTGGAGGATCGGCAGGAGACTGGGCTTGCCGACTCGGTCGATCTTGTTGAGCGCGAGGACGACCGGCCGGCCCGCGCGCTCGAGGAGCTTTCGGATGAAATCCTCCCCGCCGCCGCGCTTCTCCGAGACGTCCACGATCCAGAGCACCAGGTCCGCCGTCTGGAGGGCGTCCGTCGCGTCGCGCACCATCGCGGCGTTCAGGCGGTGCTCCGGCCGGTGAATGCCCGGCGTGTCCACGAGCGCGATCTCGAAGCCCTCTCCCCGCGCGACGGCGAGGATCCGCTTCCGCGTCGTCTGCGGCTTGTCCGAGACGATCGCGATCTTTTCACCGACGAGGCGGTTGACGAGCGTGGACTTGCCCGCGTTGGGCCGGCCCACGACCGCGACCTCGCCGACACGCATCCGGCGGCGATCCGCGGTCAGCGCTCGGTCTTGCGCTCGGAGGAGGCGCCGGCCGGCTCGGCGCCGACGGCCGAGAGCGCATCGGGATCCAGGGCCTCGACGCGGACCCGATGGACGCGGCGCCGGTCCGCTTCTTCGACGGTGAAGAGCAGGTCGTGCTCCCGGTAGGTCTCCCCCGGCTTCGGGATGTGGCCGAGGCGCGCCACGAGGTACCCGCCGACCGTCGTGAACTCTTCTTCCTCCGGCCCGCGCCCGAAGAGCTCCGCGACCGTCGCGATGCTCTCCTTGCCGGAGATCGAGTAGCCGTGCTCTCCGATTTTCGCCACGGCCTCGCGCTCGTCCTCGTGCTCGTCGGAGATCTCGCCGACGATCTCTTCGAGGAGGTCCTCGACCGTCGCGAGCCCCGAGACGCCGCCGTACTCGTCCACGACGATCGCCATCCAGAGGTGCCGGCGCTGGAACTCGCGCAGGAGCTCCGACACCTTCTTCGTCTCGGGGACGAAATAGACCTCGCGGGCCAGGCTCGAGATCGGAGGGGATGCGCCGGCGCGGATCGCTTCGAGCGTGTCCTTGACGTGCACGATGCCGACGATCCGGTCGATCGAGCCACGCGCGACCGGGATGCGCGAGTACTTCGTCTGCATGAGGAGGTCCACGAGCTCGACGAACGAGGCGGCCGCGTCGATCCACACGATGTCCGTGCGCGGCGTCATCACCTCGCGCACCCGGGTGTCGCCGAAGTCCACGATCGAGAGGAGGAGCTTCTCCTCCCCTTTCTCGAGGATCCCCTCCTGACGCCCGACCTCGATGTAGGCCTGGACCTCCTCGTCGGTGGCGGGAGCGGCCGGCGTTCCGGCCTTCTCGCGCTCCTCGAAGATCTTCCGCAGAGGGATCGCGAGCGGCAGGAGCAGCCACGACGCCGAGGTGACGATCGGCAGGAGACGCGTGACGATCTTCTCCGGATCGGAGGCCGCCGAGCGGCGCAGGAGCACGATCTCGGTCAGGAACCAGCCCGAGGAGGAACACGCCGCCCCCCCAGGCCCAGGGAGGCGCGACGCCGAAGAAGGCCATGACCGAGACGACGGAGAGGAGCCCGGTCAGGAGCAGGATCTGGACGAGCACCTTGGTCGTCGTCCGGACGATCTCGACTTTCCCGGGCCCGGCCAGCAGGCGCGCCCGCTCCGGGTGCTCCTCGAGAAGGCCGCGGACCTTGATCGGCGAGAGGCGATCGAGCGAGATCGCGAAGGACTCGAAGAGGAGGAACGCGAGATAGCAGAGGAGCGAGACGGCGAGGAGGATCATCCGCGCTCCTCGAGCTTGAGCCGCCGTCGCAGGCGCGCTTCGAGCGCGTCCATCTGGCCGTCGTCGGTCTCGTGGTCGTAGCCGAGCAGATGCAGATAGCCGTGGAGCAGGAGCCGGTCGAGCTCCCGCGGGACGCTCTCGCGGCGGCGGCGCGCCTGCCGGGCCGCGTAGGGCACGGAGATCACGATGTCGCCCAGGAGCTCCCCCCGGCCGGCGGGAAAGGCGAGCACGTCGGTCGCGCCGGTGCTTCCGGCGGTAGCGCCGATTCAAGGTGCGCATGCGACGGTCTCCGCAGAAGAGGACCGAGACCTCCCGGGGAGACGTGCGCATCGCGCGGGCGGCTTCGGCGAGGAGCCGGCGCACCCGCGCCGGGGCCGGCGCACCCGCGACGGCCGCGTTCACGCCGACCTCCGGGCCCGCCGGAGCGCTCATCCGGCGCTCCCGCCCGAGATCGGGCGCGGCCCGAGCCTCTCGGTCTCGGCGGCGGCCGGAGTCTCCCCGGTCTGCCGCCGCTCGCGGTTGAAGTCGAACCCGGGGTAGTCGATCCGGTGGTGGTAGACGGTGGAGACGGTGCGCTCGAGCGTGTCCACGATCACCGCGAGGTCGCGCATCGTCAGGTCGCAGTCGTCGAACTGCCCGTCGCGCAGGCAGTCGTCCACGATCGTCTGGATCATCGAGCGGATCTTCGCCGGCGTCGGCTCGATCAGCGTGCGCGACGCCGCCTCGACGGCGTCGCAGATCATCAGGATCCCGTTGACGCGGGTGGTGGGCCGCGGCCCGGAGTGCCGGTAGTCGGTGTCGCGGACCGGTCCCTGCGCGGGGTCCGAGCGGGTCAGGGCCTTCTGGTAGAAGTAGTGGATCCTCTTCGTGCCGTGGTGCTCGCGGATCGCCGCGAGGATCGGCTCCGGCAAACGCGCCTTTTTCCCCATCTCCTGCCCCTCCCGCACGTGGGAGGCGATGATGAGGGCGCTCATCGAGGGCTCGAGGCGGTCGTGGCGGTTCTCGCCCTTGGGCTGGTTCTCGATGAAGTATTCGGGCATCCGGATCTTCCCGATGTCGTGGTAGTAGCCGGCGACCCGGGCGAGCATCGCGTCCGCGCCGATCGCCTCGGCCGCGGCCTCGGCGAGGGTGCCGAGCATCAGGGAGTGCTGGTACGTCCCGGGGGCCTCGAGCGCGAGCGTCCGGAGGAGAGGCAGGTTCTGGTTCGACAGCTCGAGCAGGCGGATGTCGGTCGTCACGTGGAAGAGCGTGCTCGAAGATCGGCAGGATCACCGCGACGAGCATCGCCACGAACCATCCGCCGGCGAGCCCTCCCACGACGTCTCCCGACGAAGCCCCAGCCGCGCGGCTCCGCGTTCAGGAACGTGATCGCCGAGATGGAGACGAGGTTGGCCGCCGCGACGATCCCGCCCATCGCGAGCAGCGCCCTGCGCGAGCGCAGCTTCCCGACGCCGAAGATGCCGGCGAGCGAGCCCGACCAGCGCGAACAGCACGAAGGAGAAGCTCTGGCCCATGAGCAGGCCGCCGCCGACCGAGTGGACCGCCGCGAAGAGCAGGGCCGGGCCCATGCCGGCCACGAGGCTCGCCACGATCGGGCCGGCCGCGAAAGGGATCGCGTAGTAGCCGTGGGGCGCCCAGGCCGAGCCCTCGAAGCGAGGTCGAGAGCGTCTGCGCGAGCCCGAAGACGCCCCGCGTCAGCAGCGGCGAAGAGGATCCCGGTCGTGATCACCGAGGCATAGACGACCTCGGGCGCCCGCTCCCGCCGGCGGCGCCGCTGCCGACGCGCGTCGAGCCAGAAGACCGCGGCCGCGCAGGATCTGCAGCAGCAGCGTCCCCGGCCACGCGTGATCCACGAAGACGGATCGGAGACCGACGCGCGCGCCGCGTCGATCCACTGGGCCGCGCGCGGCGTGATCTCGTCCCCCTTCCGGACGATGACCTTCCCGCGCGGGATCTTCGTCAGGACCGTCTCGACCGAGCGCGCGGCTTCGGCGCGCCGCTCGGCCGTCGTCGCGGCGTTGTAGGTCATGTTCGGGCGAGCGGTGGCCGCGAGGAACGCCGCGACCTCCGAGCGCTCGCGCGCGGAGGAGCGGCCGTGTCGGCGAGCTCGTCGGCCAGGGCCGCCTTCGCCGGCGCGCCGTACTCGACGACTTCGCCGAGCTCCCGCCGCCGCGCCTCGCGGCCGGTCGCCGGGTCGTGGAGGAGGATGCCCGTCGCGCCGGCTCTCGAGGAGCCGCTCGCGGTTGTCCACGATCCCGCCGCGGTAGAGCTTCTGCCCCGCCGCGACGAGCTCGGTCCTCGAGCTCGCGTCGAGAAGGCGAGCCGGGCGAGCGCCGAGAGCGCCTCGTCGCCGATCGGCAGATCGAAGGCCTCGCGCACGGCGGGCGTCACGACGCCCGTCTTCTTCGAGGCGGCCCGCGCCTTCTCGAAGCAGCGGCGCAGGTCTCGCTCGAGCCGGGCCGGCGCGTCGGCGTCCCAGTCGTAGACGGCGAGGACCTCCGCCGCGGCTTCGGCCCGACGGCGTTCGGTCGCCGCCGAGTCGGGAACGATCAGGTCGCGGGGCGCGACGATGTCGCGGGTCGCGATCGCGCCCGCGCTGCTGCGGCGACGTGCGGAAGGAGAGCGTCGGAGAGAAGGCGAACGTCGTCGCGATCACGTAGGCCGCGCCCCAGAGCAGCGGCCGCATCCGGCCGCGGCGGCGCGTCTCCTCGCCGGCCGGCGCGGACCGGCGCCGGAACGAAGCGGTCGAACGCGCGAAACGTCGCTTCCGTGGGCATCGCGGGCCTCAGCGGCCGTTGGAGGAGCGGGGCGCCGCCGCCTCGCGCTCCCGGTCGAGACCCTCGTAGGCGGAGATGATCGACTGCACGAGCGGATGGCGGACGACGTCGTGTTCGTCGAAGAGCACGAAGTGGATCCCCTCGACTCGCGCGAGCAGCTGCTGCGCCTCCCGCAGCCCGGACGTCTTGCCCTGCGGCAGGTCCACCTGCGTGATGTCGCCCGTCACGACCGCCTTCGAGCCGAATCCGATGCGGGTCAGGAACATCCGCATCTGCTCGGAGGTCGTGTTCTGCGCCTCGTCGAGGATGATGAAGGCGTCGTTCAGAGTGCGCCCGCGCATGAACGCGATCGGCGCCACTTCGATGATGCCCCGCTCGAGCATCTTCGCGGTCTTCTCGTAGCCGAGGATGTCGTAGAGCGCGTCGTAGAGGGGGCGCAGGTACGGGTTCACCTTCTCGACCAGGTCGCCCGGGAGGAACCCGAGCCGCTCCCCGGCCTCGACCGCCGGCCGGGCGAGCACGATCCGCTTGACCTTCTTCTCGAGGAGGGCGGCCGCGGCCATCGCGACGGCGAGGTAGGTCTTGCCCGTCCCGGCCGGCCCGATCGAGAAGACCAGGTCGTGCCGGTCGATCATCTGGACGTAGAGGCGCTGCTTCGTGTTGCGGGCCGAGACCGTGGCCTTGAGCGTCGGGCCGAAGGGAGTGTCCAGGAAGAACTCCGCGAGCGAGGCCTTCGGGTCTTCCTTGACGATCCGGATGGCCGTCGCGACGTCGCTCCGCCGGAGCGGATAGCCCGAGGCCAGGAGCTCCGAGAGCCCGGAGAGCAGGTGGCGGACGGCCGACTCGGCCTCCCCCTCGCCGACGACGGAAATCTCGTTGCCCCGCGCGGCCAGGCGAACGCCGAAGGCCTCCTCGATGGCGCGCAGGTTTTCGTCGGCGATTCCGAAGAGCTCGGTCAGTCCCGTTTCCGGGAGGACGACAGCCGGGGTGGGGTCTGGAATTGCGGTCGCTCCTACTCGTGGTCTCGGGTGGCCGCGCGGGCAAGGGGGTCGAGCGGGGCGTCCCGCCCCGGGCCCTTCCGGTCGGTCCTTCCGGCGGGAAACGGTACCACGCCGGTGTGGAGAGACAAGACAGGACCCCACCCCGGCGAGGGTCCCTGTCTCATATCCGATTTGTTTTCAGTCAGTTGAGCTCGCTGTCGATGCGATTTCCAAGCGGGCCCTAGCGGCCCTTGGCGAGGGACTTGACCATGTCCTCCAGGCCATTTTCGACGGCGTCGCGGATCGTCGAGCCCTTCGCCTTGTGGCGCAGCTCGGCCACGACCGCCCCCTTGGAGTCCTTGACGAGCAGCTCCAGGCAGACGCCGGGGTTGGCGGCCCAGCCGCCCCAGTACCGGCCGGCGCCGCGGGGCTCCCAGGCGCTGCAGATGTTCCCTTCGACGACGGCTTCCCCGCCGCTCTTCTCGATCTTGAAGCCCTCCCGCTCGAGCCACTGCTCGGCGAAGTCCTTCCCGTCCCGGGCGGCGTCGCGCGCGTCGCGCCCGCCGGCGGTCTCGTCGAACTCCTTGACGGACACCGTCTTGAACGACTTGAGCCCCTGTCCGCTGGGGTAGAAAACCCAGTCGGCGTCCTTCCCTTCCACCAGCTTGTCGTAATCGGGGAGGAACTTCTGGGGCTCGTCTTTCTCCTTGGCGTCGTCCGAGCCCAGAAACTTCTTCTCGGCACGGGCGGTCGAAACGCCGACGAGCAGGAAGGCGGCCACGGCAATCGCGAAGAGCCGAGTCGTGTAGCGCACCATGTTTTTTCCCTCTCCTTGTCGAGCAATCTTACCAAATCGAGGAGGGGAAACCCCCGCCGGGACGGGTCAGAGAGCGAGCCGCTCGAGGACCGCATCGCCCGCCTGCGCGGTCGTGAGCGAGCCGCCGACGTCGGCCGTGCAGCGCCGCTCTTCGAGGCAGGTCGTGACCGCGCGCTCGACGCCCGCCGCCTCCTCGCGCTTCCCGAGGTGCTCGAGGAGCAGGGCCATGGTCAATATCGCTCCGAAGGGATTGGCCTTCCCGGTCCCCGCGTGCTTGGGCGCCGAGCCGTGGACCGGCTCGAACATCGAGAGCCGGCCCGGGTGGATGTTGGCGGACGCCGCCATTCCGAGGCCGCCCTGGAGCGCCGCGCCGAGGTCCGTCACGATGTCGCCGAACATGTTGTTCGTGACGACGACGTCGAACTGACGGGGATCGCGGACCATCTGCATGCAGAGCGCATCGATGTAGAGGTGGCTCGCCTCGACGTCCGGGAAGTCGCGCGACACTTCCGCGAACGCGCGCTGCCAGAGGTCGCCCACGAACCGCATCGCGTTCGACTTGTCGGACATGACGAGCCGCTTCCGGGGCCGCGAGCGGGCGTGCGCGAAGGCGGCCCGCAGGATCCGCTCGACGCCCTTGCGGGTCGAGACGTCTTCCTGGACGGCGACTTCGTCGGGGGTCCCCTTCTTCAAGTTCCCACCCGCGCCGACGTAGGCCCCTTCGGTGTTCTCGCGGAAGACGACGAAATCCACGTCCGCCGCGGAGTAGCCGGAGAGCGGGCAGAGGCGGTCGGCCAGGCAGCGCACCGGGCGGAAGTTGATGTAGAGGTCGAGGCGGAACCGGGCGCCCAGGAGGATCTCGGCGGCGTGCCTCATGTCCGGCACGCGCGGATCGCCGAAGGCGCCCATGAAGAGGGCGTCGAAGTCGCGGGAGAGGCGGTCGAAGGCCCCATCCGGAACCGTCTCGCCGGTCGAGAGGTAGTGATCCGCGCTCCAGGGAAACGACGTGACCGCGAGCGGGATCGCGCGGCGGCGCGCCACTTCTTCGAGGACGCGGACGGCTTCGCGCGTGACGTCCACACCGATGCCGTCTCCCGGCACGACCGCGATTCGCATCGGCGGCGCAATGTAGCACGGACGCGCGGGTCGGCGTAGAATCGCGCGCATGACGCTCGCGGAGACGGTGCGGGAGGTCCTCCTCGACGCCCATCGGGGGTCGGAGCGGCCGACGCCGGGGAGCCTCGCCGGGCGCCTCGCCCGCGAGACGGAGCGCTGTCTCGACCGCGTGCGCTTCTCCGCGCGGCAGTACATGCGCCACCCGATCCTCCTCTGGGAGGACTGGGAGGTCATGCTGATCGCATGGGAGTCGGGACAGGTCACGCCGATCCACGATCACCGCGGCGTGATGGGCGGCATGGCCGTCCTCTCCGGCGCGCTCACCGAAGAGCGCTTCACCACACCCGGGAATCGCCCGACCCTCGCGGACGACCGCGTCCGGCCGGAGGGGGACCTCTCGGAGATCGGGCCGACGGTCCTCCACCGGCTCGCGCCGTCGAGCGCGCGCGCCGTGTCGCTCCACATCTACCGCCCGCCGCTCCGGACGATGGGCATCTGGGACGCGAACGGAATGCAGGAGATCCGTCCGTCCGCCTTCGACGTCGAAGAGGAGATCCTGGCCCGCGCCGTCGCGCCGGGCCTCACGGTCCGCTGACATCGGGAAGGCGCTTCCCGAGCACGACGGCCCAGGTCTTCCCCCACCCGTCCCGCACCTGCTCGACGACGCGCTCGTCTCCCGCCGGAAGCGTCCCCGGGGACGCGATGCGGAAGCTCCGATCCCGCGCTCCGGCCGGCGCGGGACGGCTCGCCTCGCGCCGCTCGAGGACCCGGTAGCGGCGGATCGCGTCCGGGGCGGCGAGGCCGTAGAGCGCGCTCTTCTCGAGGCGCACGGCCCCGTAGAGGTCCCATCTCGCCGCGGCGCGCCCGACGGTCGTGTGCTGGCCGACGAAGTCCGTGTACATGCCGCGCTGGAGGTCCCACCGGAAGAGGTCCCGGACCGCGGCCGCGCCGCTCACGAAGAGGCCTCCGACGATCGCCGACGCGACGGCGCGGCGCCAGCGGGGAGCGGCGAATCCGGTGGCCGCGAGGAGGCCGGCCGCCGCCGCGACCGAGAGGACGGAAGAGAGATACACGAACCTCGAGCCGTTGGGAGACATGCGCTCGCCCCAGGCGAGGCTCGCGGCGAGCGCCGCCGCCGCTTGCGCGAACAGCAACGCCGAGAGGTCGTCGCGCGGCCGCGCCAGAGCCCGCAGGCCCGCGAGGCCGAGCGCCAGCGCCACGAGGAGCGGCAGCCGCGCCCGGCCCTCGAGGTCGTTGGTCGAGCTCGGGTCCGGGAGCCAGGGGGAGAGAAGCGCCGCGCGGGCCGCGCGGACGACGGGCATCGCGGAGCGATTCCGCCGGATCTCGACGAGCACGTTGTGATTCCCGGCCCGGACGAAGTAGGGGGCCGTCCGCCCCTCGCGCAGCAGGAAGAGGGGCGCGACCGTGGCGGCGAAGGCGAGCGCGAGGATCGCGGCGAGGCGCGCGCGCGGGCGAGCCGCTCCCCCGGGCCAGAGGAGCAGCATCCCGAGCGCGGCGGCCGCGATCCACGCCGAGAGATAGAGGTGGGCTCCGAGCCCCGCGAGGACGCCGGCGGCCGCGGCGGAGGCGGCTCCCGCCCGCCGGCGCGCGCGGAGCGCCGCCAGGGCGGCGACGTCGAGCAACGGCACGACCGCGATCAGGACCCAGCCGAAGCGCGAGAGGATCAGGTGCCACCGAAGGCCCGCGAGGAGGAGACCGGTCAGCGCGGCGCCTCCGGAGGGCAGGAGCGTCCGCCCGAGGAGCATCGCGGTCAGAAGCGACAGGATTCCCGCGAGCGCCGAGAGGAACCGGACCCCCAGGACCGTCGTTCCGAAGGCCCGGAGCGACGCGCGGAAGGCCTCGAGGTAGAGGACCCCCACGGTCCCCGCCGGACGCTCCGCGTCGTCCCGCATCATCCGCACGGCGTCGCGGAAGTCGGCCGGGCGGCCCTCGAGCTCGACCGCCGCGGGGACCATCAGGAGCTCATCGTGGAAGAGGGGGAACGGGATCTGCTCGATCCAGGCGAGCCGCGCCGCGGCGCCGAGTACGAAAGCCAGAGAGCCGATCGCGAGCAACGCCCCGCGCGGAAGTGCGAGCGGCGGGAGCTCCCGGCGCATCGCGCCGGACCCTCCGGCCGCGAATACGATCGCCGCGACGGCGCCGGCCGCGGCGGCGGCGATCGCCGCCACGAGGAGCGTCAGGAGGAGGCGGACGGCGGCCCAGGACGGATCGCGATCGAGCAGCAGCTCGGGCCGGACTGCGTCGAGAAGTGTCGCCGCGGCGACGAACCCCGCGGCCGATCCGGCGAGGATCGCCGCCGGCTCGCCGGCGGCCGCGCGCCTCACGACGCGCCCGCGCGGCTGAGGACGACCGCCCAGGATCTCCCCCAGGCGTCCGCCACGGCCTCGACGATCCGCTCGCCCGGCTCGGGCGAGGTCCGGGCCGCCGCGACGCGGAACCGGCGCCTCGGCGAGGTCGTGTCCGGCCGGGGCGCGGGCGGACCGAGACGGTATTTCGCGACCGCGGAGACGAGGACGTCGGAGTGGCCGAGTCCGGGCTCGAGCGCGACCTCTCCTTCGGCGCGCCAGCGAGCGGCGGCCCGGCCGATCAGCGTGTCCTGGCCGTGGAACGCGTCGAAGGTCTCGCGCCGCGCCGGCCACAGGACGAGCGCGTCTTTCGCGCCGCGGGCGCCCGAGACCGACAGGAGACCGACCGCCGCGATCGCCGCCGCGCGCCTGAGACGCGCCGGCGCCGTGCCGACGAGCGCGAGCGTCCCGGCGGCCGCGGCCACGGCGACGAGCGTCGTCCAGTAGGCGAACCGGGCGCCGTTGGGGACGTCGGCCTGCCCGCCCGCGACCGCCGCGGCCATGGCGGCCCCGGCCTGCGAGACGAGGAGCGCCGAGAGGTCCTCGCGGGGCCTCGCGAGAGCGCGCGCGAAGGCGAGGAACGCCGGCACCCCGACGATCCAGCCCAGTCGGCGCCGGCCCGGCAGGTCGTTGCGGGCGGAGGGATCCGCGAGGGCCCAGAGGCCCGTCAGCGAATCCGCCGCCGCGGCGAGGGGCGGGAAAAGCGAGCGCTGCCGGACGACCTCGCGCGCGACGTTGTGGTCGCCCGCGCGCGCGAAGTAGGGGGCGCGCCGTCCTTCCCGGAAGAGGAAGAGGGGCGCCGCGGCGAGCGCGAAGCCGAGGAGCACGAGGCCGGCCCGGCGGAGCCGCTCCGCCGGCGCGCCTCTCGGGGCCGGCCACGCCGCAAAGGCCGCGAGGCCCGCCGCCGCGATCCAGGCCGCGAGATAGACGTGCGCGCCGAGCCCGGCGACGGCCCCGCCCGCGAGCGCCGGAGCCGCGCGGCCGCGCCGCCGCGCGCGGAGAACGAGAAGGGCGGCGACGTCCAGGATCGGCGCGAGCGCGATCTGGACCCACCCCCACCGCGAGAGAATGAGCGACCAGCGCAGCCCCGCGAGGACGATCGCCGCGAGCGCGCCGCCGCCCCGCGGCAGGAGCGCCCGGCCGAGGAGGCCCGCCGTCGCGATCGAGAGCGAGCCCGCGAGCGCCGACGGGAGCCGGACCCCGAAGACGGTCGTGCCGCAGAGCCGAAGCGACAGCCGGTAGAACTCGAGATAGAGCACCCCGACGGTCCCGTACGGCCGCGCGACGCCGGCCGGAGCGGGGCGCACGGCGTCGGCGAAGTCGGACGGGCGGCCTCCGAAGCGCGAGGGCCGTATCGATCAGGGAGACGTCGTCGATCCACAGCGGCTCGGGCACGCCCGGAAGCGAGACGAAGCGCGCCGCCGTGCCGAGCAGAAGGGCCGCGGCGGCGAGCGCGACGAGCGCCCGCTCCGAGAGAGGCAGCGGCTCGAGGCGCCCCCGCGCCATCGGCGTCCCGCTCCCGAGGAAGAAGAGCTCCCCGGCGAGCGCGCCGGCGATCACCGCCGCGGCGACCGTCGAGAGCCCGAGGAGGAGGCGCGGCAAGGCCCAGGAGGGCTCCCGGTCGAGGAGCAGTGCGGGGCCGACGAGCCGCGCGAGCGCCACGGCCGCGACGAAGGAGGCGGCGAGCGCGACCGCGGCGGCCGCGCGCCGGCGTCCCGCGAGCGACTTCAAGGCGCGGGTTCCCGGCGGCCGAGGACGACGCCCCACGAACGCCCCCAGCCGTCGCGCACGCGCTCGACGGCGCGCTCGCCGGCCGAGGGCGCGGCCGAGGGCGCTTCGATCCGGAAGCGCCTCGCCGGCCCCGGCGCTCGGTCCGGACGCGCCGACGGCTCCCCTCCCGCCCCGAGCCGGTAGCGGCGGACGGTGTCGATCGTGAGATCCGAGCGCCCGAGGCCCGGGGCCACTGCGATGGCGCCCAGGGCCTCCCAGCGGGCGGCCGCGGTTCCGAGGAGGGTGTCTTCGCCGTGGAAGCTGTCGAAGGTCGCGCGGCGGGAGGGCCACAGCGCCGTCGCCTGGACGGCGCCGCGGGCCCCCGCGACGAGCAGCACGCCGACGGCCGCGAGCGCCGCGGCGCGGCGCGCTCTCTCGGCAGCGAGGCCGGCGAGCGCGAGTCCGCCCGCGGCCGCCGCGACCGCCGTCGTCGTCGTCAGGTAACCGAATCGGAATCCGTTCGGATGCCCCGCCTGGCCGCCGGCGACCGCCGCCGCGAGCGCCGCGAGCGCGTGCGCGAGGAGCAGGGCCGAGAGATCTCCCCGCGGCGCCACGAGCGCGCGGCCGAGCGCGACCGCGACCGGGATCCCCACGATCCATCCGAGGCGCGAGGCGCCCTCGAGGTCGTGCCGGCCCTCCGGGTCGGGCAGCAGCCACGGCGCCGAAAGGGCGTCCGCCGCGGCCGAGAGGAGCGGCAGCGGCGACCCGGCGATCCGCATCTCGCGCACGACGCTGTGGCGGGACGTCCGCCCGAAGTAGGGGATCCGCCTCCCTTCCGCGAAGAGAAAGAGGGGCGCGGCCGCGAGGGCGAAACCGGCGACGAAGAGCGCCGCCCGTCCGAGCCGGGCCCGGAGCGGCTCGAGCCGGCTCCCCGGCCACGCGCCGAAGATCGCGAGACCGGCCCCGGCCGCCCAAGCGGCAAGGTACAGGTGCGCGCCGATCCCCGCCACGGCCCCGGCGAGCGCGGGCGCCCACGCGGCTCCCCCGCGGCGCGCACAGAGGAGGAGGAGCGCGGCCGAGTCCATGAGCGGCGCGATCAGGATCGAGTGCCATCCGGAGAAGGAGAGGATCAAGTGCCAGCGCAGGCCCGCCAGAGCGAGCGCCGCGAGGGCCGCGCCTCCCCGCGGGAGGATGGCGCGGGCGAGGAGCGTCGCCGTGACGAGCGAGAGCGCGCCTCCGAGGAGCGACGGCGCACGGATGGCGAAGACGGTCGCCCCGAAGGCGTCGAGGCACCGGCGCAGGAGGCGCAGGTACGCGACCCCGATCATCTCGTGCGGGTCGGGCCGCCCGTACGGGATCGGCCGGATCGCGTCCGCGAAGTCTCGCGACGGTCCCGAGTCAGCTCGAGCGCCGGGGTCACGAGGTTGACCTCGTCCTCGAGGAACGGGATCGCGAGACGGCGCGCTCCCTCGAACCGGACGACGATCCCCACGAGGACCGCGGCGACGGCGAGGAGCGCCGCGGCGCGCGCGGAGATCGCGAGCGGAGCGAGGGGCGCTTCGAACAGCCGCGTCCGGGCGAGCGCGCCGAAGCCGGCCGCGGCGATCGCCCCGGCCGCGGCGGCGGCGGCCGCGACGGCGAGGCCGATGGCGAGCCGCGGCAGGGCCCATCCGGGATCGGCGTCGAGGAGCACGCGCGGGCGCAGCGCCCGCACGAGATCGACGAAGACGACGAAGGAGACGCCGGCGGCGACGAGGATGGCTGCGCGGCCGGCCCGGCTCGGGTCGACCCGCGCCGGGATCACTTCTGGAAGAACAGGAAGAGATTGACGGCCGACGGGCCGAGCGAGAAGAAGTCTCCCGACGTCAGCGGCGCCGCGACGTCCGCCTCCGAGATCCCGGCGAGCTCGTCGGGGACCGGAATGGCGTCCCCGTTCAGGTAGGTGCCGCAGGTCGAGCGCAGGTCGATCAGGCGATACGAGACGTCCGAGGGCTGGCTGCGCCGCACGACTTTCGCGTGGATGCGCGAGACTTCGGTGTTCAGGAACGCGTCGGGAGAGGAGACCCGAAAGCCCGAGACCGGCATTCCGACGCCGATGAACTCCGGCACCTCCCGCCCGAGGAGCAGCTCCTCGAAGTCGAGCTTCACGAGCCCCGCGTTGTAGGGGCCGAGGCCGAGCAGGTAGTGGCCGGAAGGCAGGCGGAGAATCGTCTTCTCCAGGCGCGCGGACATGCCGCTCATGCCGTTGTCCACGAACGCCATGACGTCGCGCTGGCGCGACTCGAGGGCTTCGCGGCAGATGGCGGAGAAGAGGTCGTCGTTCACCGCCGACCTCGCTCCGGGCGGGAGAAAGTGGCCTCCGACATCGAGAAATTTTCGCACAAGACGGCGCCCGCCGCGCGGCACCAAAGTGGATTTCCGCGGCGTGTCGGCGTCAGTGGACGGTTTCGCCCCCATCCTCGCCGGCGGACGGTTCGGCCGCGTCGGCCTCCCGCTCGACGGTCCAGCGCTCGTAGACGTCCTCCGGCAGCTCGGAGACGAAGCGCGAGGGCTCCAGGATCACGTCGACGCCGTACCGGTCGCGCGCGAGCATCGGATAGACGAGCGCGACCTCGTTCTTCGCCCGGGTCACGGCGACGTAGAAGAGGCGCCGCTCCTCTTCGAGGCCCTCGTCCGTCGCCGCCGACGCGGTAGCTCGGGAAGCGCCCCTCCGAGAGGCCGATGACGATCACGCGGCTCCACTCGAGGCCCTTCGCCTGGTGCACCGTCGAGAGCACGACGCGGTCGTCGTCGCTCTCCCCCGCCACGACGTCCTCGCCCGAGAGCTCGTGGAAGAGCGTGACTTCCTCCAGGAACGACCGGAGCGAGTCGTACGCCTGCGCGAACTGGGCGAACTGCTCGAGGTCGTCCAGGCGCGCTTCGCCGTTCGGGAATTTCGCGCGCGCGAAGTCGCGGTAGACGTCCTCGACGACGGCGCGGATCGCGTCGGCCGGGAGACGAGCGCAGCGCCGGCGAGTCGAGCCGCGTCGAGGAGCGCCCGGAACGGCCTCGATCGGCGCCGCGGCGCCTCGCGGGAGCTCGATGCCGCGCGCACCGCGCTCGCGGAACGACTCGAGCGGATCCGGGCGCGACGCGATCGCCTCCCAGACCGCGGCGGCCGAGCGCTCCCCGACGCGCGGGAAGACCTTGAGCGCCCGCTTCCAGGAGAGCTCGTCCTTCGGGTTGACGACGATCCGCAGGAAGGCGAGGACGTCCTTGACGTGCCGCTGCTCGAAGAAGCGCACGCCCGAGCGGATCTCGTAGGGGATCCCGCGGCGCGTCAGCTCGATCTGCAGCTCGAGCGCCTGGTAGTGCGCGCGGTAGAGGACGGCGAGGTCCGACGAGCCTCTCCCCCTCGTCGTGCCATTCGAGCAGGCGCTGCGCGGCGAAGCGCGCCTGCTCGGGGATGTCGGGCAGCGGCACGACCGCCGGCATCGGGCCCGGGCCGCGCACGGCCGTGCAGCTCCTTTTCGAACTGCCGCTCGTTGTGCGCGATCGAAGCGTTGGCGAGGGCGAGGATCTCCGGCGTCGAGCGGTAGTTCACGCGTCAGGCGGAACGTCTTCGCGTCCGGGTAGCGCTCCGGGAAGCCCAGGATGTTCTCGAAGGAGGCGCCGCGGAAGGAGTAGATCGCCTGGGCGTCGTCGCCGACGACCGTCACGTTGCGCCGGACCCGCGCCATGCCGTCCACGATCTCCCCCTGCAGGCGGTTGGTGTCCTGGTACTCGTCCACGAGCACCTCGTCGTAGGCGGCCGCCAGAGCCGCCGCCGTCTCCGGGCTCTCGTCGAGCAGGCGCTTCCAGGCGAGGAGCAGGTCGTCGTAGTCGCACGCGTTGGCGGCGCGCTTTCGCTCCGCGGTACCGACGGAAGACCGCGCACGATCTCCTCCTCGAGGGCCAGGAAGTGCGGCGTCGCGCTCGGCCAGCACCTCCGGGAAGGGGCGGCTCGTGTTGATCGTGAAGGAGTGGAGGTCCGCGAGCACGTCGCCGCGCGGAAACCGCTTCTCGGTCACCGGGATCTTCTGGTCCGAGATCGCGGCTTCGAGCATCTCGCGGCTGTCCTCCTCGTCGAGGATCGTGAAGTTCGACCCGATGCCGATCCGGGTCGCCGAAACGGCGCAGGAGCCGGTTGCCGACCGAGTGGAAGGTCCCGCCCATCAGCCGCCGCGTGTCCACGGTCAGGAGGGTCTCGACCCGGCGGAGCATCTCGCGGGCCGCCTTGTTCGTGAAGGTCAGCAGGAGGAGCCGCGACGGGTCGATCCCCGATTCGATCCGGCGCGCCACCCGGTAGACGAGGGTGCGGGTCTTGCCCGATCCGGCCCCGGCGATGACCAGGATCGGGCCGCCCCCCGCCAGGACCACTTCGCGCTGCTCCTCGTTCAGCTCCCGGTCGTAGTCCACCCGGTAGGTTGGCGAGGCCGGCGGGTCGGCGCAGGACGTACTTGCGGTCCACGGCGGCAGTCTACGACCTCGCCGGAACGACGGGGCGAAGGGTAATCTTTTCACCCTCTCGCTCGTTTTCCTCGGTGGAGACGGAATCCAGGAGATGCGCAATCATGAGCATTCAGAACATCCGAAGGTCGGTCCTGATCGTCGCGGGCGCGGCGGCCCTCGCCGTGGCGGGCCTGCTGGCCGGGCGGCTCGCCGCGGGCGTCCTCCCGGGCACCGGACCGGGAAGTCGGCCCACACGTCTTCGCGCGGATCGCGGGCACCCTCGACCTGACCGACGACCAGAAGTCGCGCGTCAAGGCGATCCTGAAGTCCCACGCCGACGAGATCGAAGGCGCAGCTGCAAGGCGGCGGCGCAGGCGCGCCGCGCGCTCCACGACGCGATCGCACGCCCAGCCGATCGACGAGGCGGCGATCCGGGACCGCGCGCGCGACCTCGGCCGCGTGCACGGCGACGGCGGCGTCCTCTTCGCCCGGATCCGCGCCGAGATCGAGCCGATCCTGACGGCCGACCAGCGCGCGCGCCTCGAGAAGCTCCGCGAGAAGATGCGGCACCGGGGCGACCGGATCGCCAAGTCGTTCCGAGAGTTCCTGGAATCCGAGGCGCCTTGAGGATGGCGGAGCCGCCGGGGGCCGCTCCGGATCGGTCGGC
Organism: uncultured Acidobacteriota bacterium; assembly: GCA_963707935.1. Classification (GTDB taxonomy): domain Bacteria; phylum Acidobacteriota; class Thermoanaerobaculia; order UBA5066; family Gp7-AA6; genus DATBFU01. Next base: position 1,808,326 of record CAVPRN010000005.1, read on the forward strand.
AGGCGGCGAAACTCGGAGGAGTCGGACGCTCGTCGACCGGGCTTGCCGCGGCGACGAGGAGGCCTTCGCGGCAGCTGGTGCGCCTGGCGGGCCCGTCGGCCATCGCCGCCGCCCGCCGCGTCACGCGGGATGCGGCGCTGGCGGAGGACGCGGCCCAGGAGGCGTTCCTGCGGGCGTTCCGCGCGCTCCCGCGCTACCGGCACGAGTCGAGCTTCACGGCGTGGGTGCGCACGATCGCGCGTCCACGCGGCGATCGACCTGCTCCGGCGCCGCCGGCCGGAATCGCCCCTGCACGATCGCGCCGCCGGCCCGGGGCGGAGGAGAAACGCATGGAGGACCTCGGACCTGCTGCGCCGCGCGCTCGCCGCGCTGTCGCCGCTCGACCGCGAGATCCTGCTCGCGCGGGAGATGGAGGGAATTCCGGACCAGGCGATCGCCGATCGCCTCCACATGACGGTCACGAGCGTGCGCGTGCGGATGCACCGCGCCCGCAAGAGGCTCGCGCGCGCGATTTCGGGAGGGACGGCCATGAAACGTCGAATCGATCGGACCGGGTGCCCGGAGCGGACCGGAGAGGAGCTCGAGCGCCATCTCTTCGTCTGCGAGTCCTGCCGTGTCGGAGGCGCGGCTCTCGGCCGCGTGGAGAGGCGCTCGGCGGGACCGGCGCGGAGGAGCCGCCGCCCGTCCGCGAGGAATTCCTGGGCCGCGTCCTCGGCGCCCGGAGGCGGCAGGCGCGCCGCGATCGCCGGCGACGCTACCTGCTCGCGGCCGCGGCGCTCCTGCTCTTCTTCTTCTTCGCCGGCGGCGGTCACGAGCGCGGCTCCGGCGCCGCGCCGGAGCTCCAGGCCGAGGACGCCTACGCGAGCCTCGCGGCGCCGTCGGCGCTGGAGGCGTTGCTTCCCGAGTAGAGATCCGCCGTCCCGGGTCTCCGGTCCGCGGAGCGCTCTCCCGATAGCTGATAGCGTCCTCCCATGCCGCTGCGCCTCACGACGGCCGGCGAGTCGCACGGACCGCGCCTGACCGCGATCCTCGAAGGGATTCCCGCGGGCCTGCGGATCGACCCGCTCTTCGTGCGCTCGGAGCTCGCGCGCCGCCAGCACGGCTACGGCCGCGGCGGCCGGATGAAGATCGAGAAGCGACGAGGCGTCCTTCGAAGGCGGGCGTGCGCGGCGGCGTGACGCTCGGCTCTCCGATCGCGATCGGCATCGCCAACCGCGACTTCGCCAACTGGGAGAGGGTCATGGGGCCGCTCGCGGGTGGACCCGTCGGCGGCGGCCGAGAAGCGGCTGACGCGGCCGCGCCCCGGGCACGCCGACCTGGCCGGCGGCATGAAGTACGGCGCGCGGGACCTGCGCGACGTCCTCGAGCGCGCCTCGGCGCGCGAGTCCGCCGCGCGCGTCGCGGCCGGCGCGGTCTGCAAGATTCTTCTCGCGGAGTGCGGCATCGAGGTCCGGAGCGGCGTCCTCTCGCGTCGGCGACGCCGTCGACGGCGCCTCGCCGCGCTCCTTCGCCTCCCTCGAGCGCGTCCGCGAGGACTCGCCGCTGCGGGCGATCGATCGCCGAGATCGAGAAGCGGATGGTCGCCGCGGTGGACGCGGCCCGGCAGCGAGGGGGAGACGCTCGGCGGCTCGATTCTCGTCGGCGCGCGCGGCGTGCCGCCGGGCCTCGGGCTCCTACGCCTCGTGGGACCGAAAGCTCGACGGCCGCATCGGGCAGGCGCTCCTGTCCGTGCCCGCCGTCAAGGCGGTCGAGTTCGGGAGCGCGATCGAAGCCTCGCGCGGGCCCGGCTCCTCGCGCCCACGACGAGATCGAGCGGGGACCGGACGGGAGGCTCGCGCCGGCGCACGAACCGGGCCGGCGGGCTCGAAGCGGGCGTGACCAACGGCGAGGACTTCATCGCCGTCGTCGTTCATGAAGCCGATCTCGACCCTGGCCCGAGGGCCTCGACTCGGTGGACCTCGAGACCGGCGAGCCGGCCCGCTCCGCCTACGAGAGAAGCGACGTCTGCGCCGTCCCCGCCTGCGGCGTCATCGCCGAAGCGATGCTCGCCTTCGTCCTGGCCGACGCCCTTCTCGAGCTGACCGGCGGCGATCGGATCGAGGACGTCACGATGCGTCTCGCCGCGCACCGGGCGCGACTGGAGCGGTTTCCGAGCTGAGGAAGTCAGGATTCAGGATTCGGGATTCGGGATTCGGGCTTCGATTCGCAGCGCGCCGTCCTCAATCGAGCCCCGGCAACCCGCCCGCCGGCTCGGGGGCCGAGGTTGCCGACCATCTGCGCGAGCGATCGGTGCCGGGGGTCGAGGCGGCGGTCCAGGATCGCCAGGAGCGGGTCGGTCGGCCGGAAACTCCCCTCTTCTCGCCTCCAGAGCTCGTAGTGGAGACGCGGGGAAACCGCCCAGCCGCTCTTCCCGACCGCCCCGATGCGCTCGCCGCGGCGGACGGACTCTCCGCGCCGCACGTCGGCCCGGGCGAGATGCCCGAAGACGGTCGCCAGCCGCGAGCCGTGCGCGAGGACGACGAGCGTTCCGAATTGCCAGAGCCGCGGCGCGCGCTCGCGCCGGGCCCGTCCCACGAAGACCACCCGGCCCTCCGCCGGCGCGACGACCTCCGAGCCTTCGGCCGCGGCGAGATCGAGCCCGCTGAAGAACTCGGGCTGGCCCGTCCAGGGCGATACGCGCGGGCCGAAGAGGACCGCGGGCTCGTACGGCGCCCCGGAGATCGGCGCCCGCGACGGCGTCGCCCGGGCGAGCCCCGGATCCGACGCTTCCCGCGCCTCGAGGAGCGCGCGCGCCCGCTCGAGGCCGCGCAGGTACGCGGGCAGGGTCTCGAGCGGCGCCCCCGGTCCCGCCGGCGATCAGCCGGGACGGATCGAGCACACGCGGCCAGTCGGACGCTCGACACCGTAGAGAAAGGCGATCTTGGAGAGGTCGTCTCCCCAGGCGAGCGCCCGCTCCGACGAGGCGCGCCGCCTCCTCGCGCGCCCGCGCGCTCTCGGACCGGGAGGTCTCGAGCTCCCTTCCGATCGCGGCAGACGCCCGCGCTCCGCGCGGCCCGCGCGAGCACCTGCGGCGCCGTCCACCAGAGAGAGAGCGCGAGCGCCAGGGCGGCGGCCGCGAGCGCCACGAGCGCCCGCTCCCCCCGCGGGCCGAGCGACACGATCGTGACCGCGCGCCGGCCGCTCGAGGGGTGGTATTGGAGCTCCACGGCGCGTCCGGGAAGCTACGGCATCTCGAGGAAGACAGCCTTGCAGGCCGAGCTGGCGCGCGTCTCCGCCGGCGATCCCGAGACGCCGCGGCACGAAGGATCGCGAGAGCGCGAAGCGCAGCGCCGAAGGGCGCGAGGCGGCCCCCGTGAGCCGCAGGACGACGACGCCCCCCGGCGGGAGCGCCCGCCGGTAGACGGGACGCCCTTCGAACTCCGCCACGATTTCGACGGGCTGCCCCACGGGAGAAAAGTTGGCGAGCGCGAACCGCAGCCGCTCCTTCGGACGTAGCCAGAAGGCGAAGTTCTGCCGCGTCCACTGGAACGCGCCGCCCGGTCCCGTCTCGGGCGGATAGAGGCCCAGGCGCGGGCCGTAGCGGAACGTCTCCTCCGCGCGGGCGGTGGAAGCGGCGGAGACGAGAGCGGCGACGGCGTAGATGGCGACGGCCGAGGCGAGCGCCACGCGCGGCGAGACGGCGGCGCCCCGGCGCCGGCGGGCGCGCGGCGATCGAGGCGGCGAGGAAGAAGAAGAGGCCCGCGTCCGCGGCGAGCCAGTGCGAGCCGACGGCGAGCGCGGCGAGAAACGCGAGCGCGGAGAGGGCGCACGCCGGCGCGGCCGGCGGGCCCTCGCCCCCGACGATCCGGGCAACCGCGTCGCGCGCGAGAGCGAAAGCGAACGCGAGGAGAAGCAGGAGCCCCAGAGTCCGGTCTCCGCCAGGGCCTGAAAGTAGGCGCTCCCCGGGTTGTCGCGCGTCTCCCAGCGGATTCCCTCCGCGGCGAGCAGATCCGGCAGCCTCCAGGCGAACGTGCCCATTCCCGCCCCTTCGACGGGATGCTCCGCGGAAGAGCCGCCACGCGGCGCGCCAGAGGATCGGGCGGGCGGAGGCGCGCGCCGCGATCGCGTAGCGCGGGATCGAAGGTCGAGACGAGGCGACCTCCGAGGCTTCCGGGGGACGCCGAGAAGAGGAGTACGGCCGCGGCGAGGAGGACCGCCGCCGGCCGACGGCGAGCGCGGCCGCCCGCGCCGTGCGCGCGCCCCGCGGCGCAGGAGGAAGAGGAGCAAGAGGCTCGCCGCGACGAGGAGCAGGCCGCTGCGGGAGTCCGGAGAGAAGGAGGCCCGCCGCCGTAGAGGAGGAGCGCGATCCGCGGCCGCGGGGCTCTCCTTCCGCGCGAAAGCCACACGCCCGCCCCGGCCGCGAGCGCCATGCGCGCAGAACGAGTCCCGAGCGAGTTCGGGTCCACCGCGCCGCCCGAGAGGCTACCCGTCATCCGCCAGTAGGGGTGCGCCTCCGCCGGAAGGAGCGACAGCTTTCTGCAGGATCGGCGACGGCCGCCGAGGCCGCCGTCCCGGCGAGCGCGGCCTCGAGCGCCCGGCGGCGGATCGCTTCCCCCGAACGCCGCATCAGGAGGAAGAAGCCGCCTCCCGACGCGAGCGCGCCGAAGGAGAGAAGGCTCTCCCGGATCGCCGTCGACTCCGGCAGCCCCTCGCCGTTGACCGTGCGGAGCGACAGGCCGCGCGCGAGCGCCCAGAGGGTGCGCGCCTCGACGACCGCGAGGAGCGTCGACGAGCGCCCAGAGGAGCAGGAGCGCCCGAAGCGCGGGGTCCGGGCCGGAGGGGTCGGGACGCGTGTCGAAGTCGTAGATGAACCGGAAGCGTCCAGCCGACGGCGAATCCGAGCGAAGAGGAGCGTCGGCCAGGCCGCCGGGTCGCTCCCGCGCGAGAGGCGCGCCGCGAGTCCGGCGAGCGGAAAGAGAAAGGCGAAGAGCCGCGCGCCGCGCGACCAGCGCTGCGCGGCCGCGAGCGCGAGGAGGATCGAGAGGGCGAGGACCGGAAGGCGATCGGGCGCTCCCGGCGGAAAGGCCACCGCGAGCGCGAGCGCGTAGCCCGCGAGGGCCGCGAGGAAGAGCGGACCCGCGCCGCCGTGCCGGGACGGCGAGGAAGCGGGTCATCGGGGAATCGGGTCATCGGATCATCGGGGAATCGGGTCATCGATCATCCGATCATCGGATCATCGGGCGATCTCCCGATCTCCCGATCTCCCGATTCCTTCACCCCCGGTGGTACTCCTGCAGCGACGCCACGCTCGCCGCGCCCTCCTGGCAGCGCGCGGATGCGCCTCGACCGCCGCCGCGGAGGCCGAGAGCGTCGTCAGGCAGGGGATCGACAGGCGCAGCGCCGCCGCGCGGATGGCCGCCTCGTCGAAGTGGGACTCGCCGGCCGAGTGGCGTGTTGATGACGAGCTGGATGTCGCCCGCCTCCATGCGATCGACGGCGTTGGGGTGCCCCTCGTTGACCTTGTAGACGTGCTCGGCCGCGAGGCCCGCCGACTCGAGCGCCGCCCGGGTCCCCTCCGTCGCGCAAAGCGCGAAGCCGAGGTCCGCGAGCTCCCGCGCGATCGGGATCGCCGCGGCTTTGTCGTAGGGGTTGACCGTCAGGAAGGCGCGCCCGCTCGCGGGCAGGCGCGTCCCCACGCGCCTCGCACGCCTTCGCGAACGCGCCGCCGAAGCGCGGCGAGATCCCCATGACCTCGCCGGTCGACTTCATCTCGGGGCCGAGCAGCGTGTCCTCCCCCGGGAACTTCTTGAAGGGGAAGACGGGCGCCTTGATGAAGAAGTCCACGGGATCGCGCTCGGGCGGAAGGCGAAGCGACGCGAGAGACTCGCCCGGCCGCGAGGAGCGCCGCGGCCCGCGCCATCGGAACGCCGATCGCCTTCGAGACGAAGGGTACCGTGCGCGAGGCGCGGGGGTTGACCTCGAGCACGTAGAGCAGTCCCTCCTGCGTCGCGAACTGGATGTTGACGAGGCCGCGGACCCGCAGGGCGCGCGCGAGTCCGCCGCGTCGCCTCGCGCGATCTCGGCGAGCAGCTCCGGCGTCACCTTCCAGGCCGGCAGCACCGAGAAGGAGTCGCCCGAGTGGATCCCGGCCTCCTCGATGTGCTGCTGGATGCCGCCGATCCACGTCTCCTCGCCGTCGGAGAGTGCGTCCACGTCGTACTCGAAGGCGTCGTCGAGGAAGCGGTCGATCAGCACCGGATGCTCGGGCGAGCTCTCGACGGCCCGCGCCATGTAGCGCTCGAGGTGCTCGTCGTCGAAGACGACCGCCATCGCGCGCCCCCCGAGCACGTAGGAGGGCCGGACCATGAGCGGATAGCCGATGCGCCGGGCGGCGTCGAGGGCCTCCCGCGGCGTCCGGGCCTCGGCGTGCTCGGGAGCGCGCAGGCCGAGGCTCGGCGAGGAGCTCGCCGAAGCGGCCGCGGTCCTCGGCCAGGTCGATCGATTCGGGCGACGTCCCCCAGATCGGGTAGCCCGCCTCCTCGAGCGCCCGCGCGAGCTTCAACGGCGTCTGGCCGCCGAACTGGACGAGGACCCCGTCGGGCCGCTCGTTGTCGAGCACCGCGGAGACGTCCTCGAAGGTCAGCGGCTCGAAGTAGAGGCGGTCCGACGTGTCGTAGTCGGTCGAGACCGTCTCCGGGTTGCAGTTGATCATCACGGTCTCGAAGCCCCGCTCCGCGAGGGCGTAGCAGGCGTGCACGCAGCAGTAGTCGAACTCGATGCCCTGCCCGATGCGATTCGGCCCGCCCCCGAGGACGACGACCTTGCGCCGATCGGTGCGGAGCGACTCGTTCTCGTCCTCGTAGGTCGAGTAGAAGTACGGCGTCTCCGCCTCGAACTCCGCGGCGCACGTGTCGATCGTCTTGAAGACCGGGGCGAGGCCGAGCGCCCGGCGGCGCGCGCGCACATCGGCCTCGCTCGCGCCCATCGCCCGCGCGATCGCCCGGTCCGAGAGGCCGAGTCGCTTGGACGCGCCGCAGCTCCTCGCGGGAGAGGTCCACGGGCCGCCGCCCGGAGAGCCGCCGCTCCTCGTCCACCATCCGGCCGACGGCGTCGAGGAACCACGGGTCGATCCGCGTGCGGGAGGCGATCTCCTCGACGGTCATTCCCGCGAGGAACGCCCGCCGGAGGTGGAAGATCCGCTCCCAGGTCGGCACCGAGAGCTCCGCGGCAGATCTCCTCGCGCGTCCGGGACGGGCCCTCCGTCGTCCAGGCCGTCCCGCCCGATCTCGAGCGAGCGGATCGCCTTGCCGAGCGCCTCGGCGAACGTGCGGCCGATGGCCATCGCCTCGCCGACCGATTTCATCTGGATGGTCAGGCGCGGGTCCGCGCTCGGGAACTTCTCGAAGGTCCAGCGCGGGATCTTGACGACGACGTAGTCGAGGGCCGGCTCGAAGCAGGCCGGCGTCTTCTTCGTGATGTCGTTGGGGATCTCGTCCAGGCGATAGCCGACGGCGAGCAGCGCCGCGATCTTCGCGATCGGAAATCCCGTCGCCTTCGAGGCGAGGGCCGAGGAGCGCGACACGCGGGGGTTCATCTCGATGACGACGCGCCGGCCCGTCGCGCGGCTCGACGGCGAACTGGATGTTGGAGCCGCCCGTGTCCACACCGACTTTACGGATGACGGCCTTCGCCTCGTCGCGCATCTGCTGGTACTGGCGGTCCGACAGCGTCATCTGCGGGCGCGACCGTGATCGAGTCGTCCGGTGTGGACCCCCATGGCGTCGAAGTTCTCGATCGAGCAGACGATGATCACGTTGTCGGCGTGATCGCGCATCACCTCGAGCTCGAACTCCTTCCACCCCTCGACCGACTCCTCGATCAGGACCTCCCGCGCGGGGGACTCGCGCAGGCCGTTCTCGACCGCGCGCCGGAACTCCTCGGGGGTGCGCGGCGAGGACCCGCCCGTGCCCCCGAGCGTGAAGGAGGGGCGCACCACGACCGGCAGCCCGATCTCCCGGAGCACCGCCTCGGCCTCGGCCATCGAGCGCGCCGTGCCGGAGCGGGGCACCTCCGCGCCGATCTCGAGCATGGCCTGCTTGAAGAGCTCGCGGTCCTCGGCGAGGCGCACGGCGCGTTCGCTCGCGCCGATCAGCTGGACGCTCCACTTCTCGAGGACCCCGCGGTCGGAGAGCGCGAGGGCGAGGTTCAAAGCCGTCTGGCCGCCGACCGTGGGCAGGATCGCGTCGGGCCGCTCCCTCTCGAGGATGCGCTCGAGGAACTCGGGCGTGAGCGGCTCGACGTAGGTCGCGTCCGCGAGCTCCGGGTCCGTCATGATCGTGGCCGGGTTGGAGTTGACGAGGACGACGCGATATCCCTCGCGCTTCAACGCGCGGACGGCCTGCGTGCCCGAGTAGTCGAACTCGCAGGCCTGGCCGATGACGATGGGTCCGGAGCCGATGACGAGGATCGACCGGATGTCGGTCCGCCGGGGCATTCCGGCGGAGATTAGCAGGTTGCCGGAAAAGGGCCAGCCCGATCCGAGAGGAGCGACCGCGCGACGGCCGCGCCGACGCTAGTCTCGGTGGACGACGCGAGTCTTGCGCCCCGTCTCGGCCGCGGCTGGCAGCCGCATCGCGCCCGCGCCGCACGTCGCCGTCAGGATCGTGCCGGCGCGCCCGAGAACCAGGAGGCGATCGCCCGCCCAGACGGCGCCGAGGAGATCGTTGGTGGTTCCCGAGTCGAAGGCGAGCCAGGCCGTGCCGTCGGCGCTTTCGACGCGGGTACCGGATTTGCCCACCGCGATCAGGCGCGAGCCGGTCCAGGCGACGCCGAGGAGCCCCTCGGAGACGCCGGCCGACCCTTCGACCCAGGAGGAGCCGTCCGGGCTCGTGAAGACCGAGCCCTTGTCGCCGACCGCGACGAACTGGCTGCCGGTCCACGTCACGGCGTTCAAGCCGCCGCCCGGCAGCGCCAGAGTGTTGCTCCAGGAGGCGCCGTCCGAGCTGACGAAGATGATGCGGGCTCCGGCGCCCCCCACCGTGACGTAATGCGATCCGTTCCAGGCCAGGGAGCGGAGCTCGTTGGGGATGACGATCGGCTGGCGCGTCCAGGCGACGCCGTCCGGGCTCGTCAGGACCATCCCGTCGGTCCCGACCGTGAGAAACCGTTTCCCGTCCCAGAGCACGTCGAGCAGCCAGCCGACCCTCTCCGGGGTCTGGGCCGTCCACGAGACCCCGTCCGGGCTCGTCACGATGCGCTGGCGCTCTCCGACCGCGACGAAGCGCGATCCGTTCCAGGCGATGCCGCGGAGCGACGTGTGCACCCCGGAGTCCGCCAGGGTCCAGTTCCCGTCGCCGCTGTCGACGAGGATCGCGCCGTAGACGCCGACGGCGACGTCACGCTCTCCGTTCGAGGCCGCATCGATCAGGGGCGCGCGAACGGCCGGGAATCGGTCGGTCCAGGACAGGCCGTCCTCGCTCCCGAGGATCGTCCCCCGCGCGCCCACGGCGACGAGCCGGACGCCGTCGGAAGCGAGAGCCGACAGGTCGCTCGACGTCGGCGTCGCCACGGCGCTCCACGCGACGCCGTCCCGGCTGCGGTAGATCGCCCCGTTGTCCCCGACGCCGAGCCAGTCGGAGCCCGTCCAGATCAGGGCGGCCATCTCATGCTGAATCGGCGGCGAATCCCCCGACCAGTGGATCCCGTCGGGGCTGGACAGGATGAGTGCGTAGTTCGGGAAGATCGTCCCCCAGGTGAGAAATTCGCTGCCGTTCCAGGCGACCGAGGCGAAGTTCCCGACCCATCCCTCCGAGGCCACCCACCGGGCGCCGTCGGCGCTCGAGAGCAGGCGCCCTCCCTCGCCGACGGCGACATACCGTCCGGACCCGAACGTCACGTCGTGGAGGTTCTCGCTCGTCCCGGAGGCCGCGCTCGACCAGGTGAAGCCGTCGGCCGAGGAGAGGATCGTGCCCTCGTCCCCCACCGCGAACAGGGTCGAGCCAGTCCAGATGACGCGGCGCAGCTTCGCGGTGACTCCGGTGGGCTGCTGCGTCCAAGTCTCGCCTTCCCAGCTCGTCAGAGCCGAGCCCGCGTTCCCGACCGCGACGAACTGCGAGCCTGTCCACGCGACGTCGCTCAGATCCTGGGCCGTGCGCGCCAGGGCGGGCGTCCATTTCTCGCCGTCCGGGCTCGTCAGGACGGACCCCGCGGTCCCGACGGCGACGTACCGACCGGCCCCGTAGACCACGCCTCCCAGCCGGTTGCCGACCGGAAGGGGATTGGACCACTGCCAGTCCTCGCAGTTCTGGCCGAGGAGGGGAACGGCCGCCAGACACACAGCGCCGGCGAGCCACAGTTTCGTCGGGATTCTGGACATGGGTCCTCCTGGGAAGCGTCCGCGATTATACGGCCGCGCCGGAGCTCCTCAGGATCGCCTTAGGTCGCCGCCTCAGAGCGGAGGCAGGGCGCCGCGCAGGAAGGCGAGCGTCTTCTCCCAGACGTCGCGGGAGGCCCGCGCACGGTATCCCTCCCGGTCCGAGAAGAAGAAGCCCGGCCCGGCCCCCGGCAGGACTTCGAGCGTAACGGACTTCCCGAGGGTCGCCAGGCGCGCCCGGACCCGCTGTCGCTCCGGCTCCCGCGCTTCGGTGTCGATCTGGCCGTAGAAGAGAAGCACCGGCGCCGCGAGCGACCCGGCGCGCTCGAGGGGATCTCGCTGGCCGGGCGGGAGCGGGTCCTCCTCCCCCACTCCCTCCGGCCCGACGAGGACGCAGGCGCGGATCTCGCGGGGAAGCGCGCACGCGGCGGCGAGCGCCAGGCGCGCACCCATCCCGAACCCGACGGCGCCGAGGCTTCCCGGCCGCACCGCCGGACGGCCGAAGAGGTACCGGACGGCCTGCCGGGAGATCGTCTCCGCCCGCTCGTCGGAGAGCGTGCGCGCGCGCTCGAGCGCCGCCTCCTCCTGGTCGAGCCCGAAGGAGGCGACGGTCTGGCTCCGCATGAAGTCCGGCGCGACGGAGGCGAAGGAGGACGGCAGAGCGTAGAAATTCGGAGCCAGGACCGCGAAGCCCTCGCGCGCGAGACGGTTGGCGAAGCCCCGGAGCGACGGAGTGAGTCCGAAGTGGTCGTGAAAGACGACCACCGCCGGCCAGGGACCGCGCCGGGCGGGCGCCGCCTGGTGGGCCGGGAAACCCTGCACGAGCGTCGTGTTGCTCTCCATGTCCACGATGCCGGCGCGCACGGAGCCTTTCTCGGGCATCGCGGCCTCACTCGTACCGGAGCGCCTCGGCGATGTCGAGCCGCGCGGCGCGACGGGCGGGCACCCACGAGGCGCCGACGATCACGAGCGCCACGAACGTCGCGATCAGCGACAGGTCGAGCGCTCGCACGTGAAACGGGATGAACGACACGAAGTAGATCTCGGCGACGCCGGGGGGAAAGGAAAGGAGCCGGAAGGTCGTGGCGGCCCAGCAGACGAGCGCGCCGAAGGCGATCCCGACCGCCGCTCCGGAGGCGCCGAGCAGGCCGCCCAGCCAGAGGAAGAGGCGCTCGAAGAACCGCGGGGCGGCGCCGACCGCGGAGAGGACGCCGATGTCGCGGCTCTTCTCCCGAACGGTCATGACGAGGGTGGCGATGAGATTGAACGTCGCCACCGCGACGATCAATCCGATGACGAGGAAGAGTGTCGTCTGCTGGATTCTCAGGGCGGAGAAGAGGCTCCCCGTTCATCGAGAGCGTGTCGGCCACCGAGAACCGGCTCCCGGCCGCCGCGCGGATCGCCGCCAGCGTCTCCTCGCGCGGCGAACCTCCGGCGAGAGCGACTTCGACGACGTTGGCGGCACCGGGCATGCGCGAGAGACCGCGCAACGCCTCCCGGTCGAGGAAGATCCACGTCGAGTCGTACTCGGCGAAGTTCGTTCGAAAGACGCCCGCTACGCGGAAGCGCGCGGTCCGCGGGAGGAACCCCGAGGCGCCGGGCGAAGCGTCGGGGACCGACAGGGCGATCGGGTCGCCCGTGGAGACGTCGAGCCGCCGGGCGAGCTCCGCGCCGACGGCGACGCTGGGAGGGCCCTCCTTCGCGGCGTCGGGCAGGAGCGGGGCGACGGAGGCGGCGATTCGCGGAGACACGAGCGCCTCCCGGGCGCGGTCGATCCCCTTCAGCACGACGTCCACGCCGTCGGGCGCCACCGCCGAAGCGGCGAGGCCCGTCTGATAGACGACGGGCGCCGTCGCGCGCACGCCGGCCGTCTTCTCGAGCCTCGCGCGCAGGAGGTCGATCTCCTCCGTGCCGGCCGCGGCGAACGGGTACACGACGACTTCCGCGTTGGCCCCGACGAGCTTCTCGCGGATCTCGTCGCGGTACCCGGAGAGCAGGCCCATGGCCACGACGAGCGCGGCGACCCCGAGCGCGATGCCGCAGACCGCGAGGAGCGAGACGGCCGAGATCAGGCGCGACGGACGGGAACGCAGGTAGGCGAGCGCGACTTCGAGCTCGAGCGGCATCAGCCGGCCGCCGGCAGCTCCCGGGCGGAGCCGCCGCGCATCGCTTCGAGAAACCCTTCGAAGAGCGACGTTCGCGTCGTGCGGGCCGGGCGCCGCCTCGGGATGGAATTGCGCGGCCAGGATGGGCAGCTCCCGGTGCCGGAATCCTTCGAGCGTGCCGTCGTTCAAGTTGCGGTGCGTCGGCTCGACTTCGCGCGGGAGGGATTCCGGGTCCACGGCGAAACCGTGGTTCTGCGACGTGATCGCCACCGCGCCCGTCGCGAGGTCGGCCACCGGATGGTTGGTTCCGCGGTGGCCGAACTTGAGCTTGAAGGTCGAGGCGCCGAGGGCGAGACCGAGAAGCTGGTGCCCGAGGCAGATCCCGAAGATGGGGCGCCGCTCCGAGGAGCTTCTCGATCGTCGCGACCGGGCCCGCCAGCGCGGCCGGGTCGCCCGGGCCGTTCGAGAGAAAGATCCCGTCCGGGATTGGAGGCGAGCAGCCGCTCCGCCGGAGGTCTCGGCCGGGAAGACCGTCACGCCGCAGCCGGCGGCGTTCAGGAGGCGCACGATGTTGCGCTTCATGCCGAAGTCCATCGCGGCCACCCGGTAGCGCGGGCGCGGGATCTCGAAGACAGACGTCTGCCGGCGGCGATACGGCGAGCGCGAGGTCGCTCCCGATCATGGGAGGAGACGCGAGCACGCGGCGCGAGCAGCCGCTCCGGCTCGTCGATCTCCGTCGAGAGGCCCGCGCGCATGGCGCCCTTCGTGCGGATCCGCCGGACGAGGGAGCGCGTGTCGATCCCGTGGAGCCCGATCACGCCCGACCGAGAGAGGATAGTCGGCGAGCCCCTCCTCTCCCCCGGATCCGCTCCAGCGGGGCGGGAAGTCGCGTGCCAGGAAGCCGGCCACGTGGACGCGGTCCGACTCCGACTCGTCGGCGCAGATTCCGTAGTTGCCGACGTGCGAAGCCGTCATCACGACGATCTGCCCGGAGTAGGAGGGATCCGTCAGGACCTCCTGGTAGCCGCTCATCGCCGTGTTGAAGACGATCTCGCCGAAGGACGTGCCCGGCCGCCCGATCGCCTCGCCGCGGTAGGCGGCTCCGTCTTCCAGGACGAGCAGGCCTCTTCACGCCTGGCGCCCCAGGACGGGGGCGAGCCGCCGCACTTGCTCCATCAAGTCCGTGAACATCTCCGGCAGAAGCGCCTGCGGTCCGTCGGAGAGGGCCGCCTCCGGGTGATCGTGCACCTCGATGAGCAGCCCGTCGGCGCCGACCGCGACGGCGGCGCGCGACAGAGGGAGCACTTTCTGGCGCTTGCCCGTGCCGTGGGAGGGATCGACGAGGATCGGCAGGTGAGAGATCCGCTGCACGTACGGGATGGCGGAGAGGTCGAGCGTGTTGCGCGTGTGGTTGACGAAGGTGCGCACGCCGCGCTCGCACAGGACGACTTCGTAGTTGCCTTCCGAGAGGAGGTACTCCGCCGAGAGCAGGAGCTCCTCGATCGTGGCCGACATGCCGCGCTTCAAGAGTACGGGCTTCCGAAGTCGCCCGAGGCGCTTCAAGAGCGTGAAGTTCTGCATGTTCCGTGCGCCGACCTGAAGGCAGTCGGCGTGTTCCGCGACCACATCGACGCTTTCGGTGTCCAGCACCTCGGTCACGATCGGCAGGCCGGTCTCGCGCCGCACGGTCGAGAGGATCTTCAGGCCCTCGACCCCGAGCCCCTGAAACGAGTAGGGAGACGTGCGCGGCTTGAACGCGCCGCCCGCGGTAGAGCGTCGCGCCCCGCCTTCTTCACCGCGTGCGCGATCGAGAGCGCCTGCGCCTCGGACTCGATCGCGCAGGGACCGGCGACGACCGCGAGCCGCGTGTCGCCGACGGGGACGCCGCCGATCGAGACGACCGTGTTCTCGCGCTTGGCCTCGCGGGAGACGAGCTTGTAAGGGGCCGAGACGGGAATGACCTCGAGCACACCCGGCAGGTTCTCGAAGGCGGCGGGGTCGACGGCGCCCCGGTTGCCCGTGATCCCGATGGCCGTCCGCTGGGCTCCCGGCATGGGATGGGCGTCCAGACCCAGGCCGCGGACGGTTTCGACGACGCGGCGGACCTCTTCGGAGGTCGCTGCCGCATCCATGACGATGAGCATCGGGGTGCTATCATCTGAGGGGCTCGATCGCCTGTCAAACCACGTCGGCCCGGAGGTCTGCGCACGGATGAGGCGCCTTCTCGGACTCGCTTTCCTGATGCTGATGACGGCCGCGGCGGCGTCGGCCTACGTCATCAAGCTCAAGGACGGCTCGATGCTCTTCGCTCGGATCAAGTACGAGGTGAGGGGATCGAAGGCCATCATCACTCTGGAGAACGGGACGGTCACGCAGATCGATCTCGCCAAGGTGGACGTGGCCGGGACCGAGGAATACAACAAGAAGTACAGCGGCAACGTCATCGCGATCGACACCCCCGAGCAGAAGATGCTGAACGCGCCGGGCGGACCGCCGACCCCGGCGCCGCGGCTCCAGGACGTCGCGCGGCAGAGCAAGTTGCGCGGCGGCGTCGCGGCCCCCGCCGCGCCTTCGAACGCGGGGGGTGACGCCGAGCTCCTGGCAGCCGGTCGACCCGCTCATGCAGGCCGCTTTCTCCCGCGTATTCGAGGGCGCCGCGGTCGCGCAGTGGCGGCTGACGAACTACCGGGGCAAGACGCGCCTCCTCGCCACCGCCAACAACGAGGAGTCGGTCTTCAACGTGCTTTCGGCGGCCGCGCGCGCGCTGCGCGACCTCTCCGACCGCGGCAAGGAATCCCCGATCGAGATCGTCCTGACGACTTCGACCAACGAGCCGGGCGGGGCTTTCGAGATGACGCCCGAGCAGGCGCGCCAGCTCGCCAGCGGAACCCTCGCGGTGGGGGACTACTTCGTCAAGAACGTGATCTTGTAGCCGATCGCCGGGCGCCGCGGGCCGCCGGCTCGAACGGCCGCTTCGAAGGAGATCCCATGGCGGAGAAACCCGCCCAGAACTACGCCAACCACCGCCGCTTCGTTCCCCTCTATCACTTCGTCCTCTTCGGCGTCCTCGTCGTCAATCTCCTCTGGGCCGTCGTGCGCGCCGTCAAAGGGTTCTCTTTCGAGACGGCCTGGGGCGTCGTCATGGCGCTCGCGCTCCTCGTGATCTTCTTCTTCCTCCGTTTGTTTCCGCTGACGGTCCAGGACCGAGTGATCCGCCTCGAGATGCGGCTGCGCCTGAAGGAAGTCCTGCCGGGCGATCTGCGCCCGCGCATCCTGGAGCTGACGCCCTCTCAGTTGATCGGGCTGCGCTTCGCGAGCGACGCGGAGCTGCCGGAGCTCGTGCGGGAGGTCCTCACCAACAACATCCAGGAGCGCGAGGTCATCAAGCGCAAGGTCCGCGACTGGCAGGCCGACCACCTGCGCTGCTAGCCGGGGAAGCGCGCGTCCCCCCTCCGACCGCCTCTAACGGATTCCCGCGTACGAAGCGATCGGGCGTCCGTCTACGCTTCGTCGGCCGGGTTCCGGACGGGAGTCAGGTGGTATCGGGCGTCCTCGCCGACCCTCTTCCGGAATCGGTCGGCGAAGGAGACGACCTCTCCCGCGGTCTCGTCGGCGAAAACCCTCTCGACGCGGTGCATCGGGAAGAAGACCGTCGCAGGAAGGGTCGAGACCTCTTCCCGGCGCACGACCTGCCGCATCCACTCCTCGAAGACGTCGAGCGAAATGCCGCGCACGGTGATCCCGGAAGGGCCCTCGTCCTTGAGCAGCCCCCAGAATTTCTCCCGGGGGTTGGTCAGGTGCACCAGCACGAACGTGTTCTTCTCCATCGCGACTCGACCCTTCCCGGGATTATGCGGGCGCGGCGGGGTCCTCCGAAAGCTCGAGCAGCACGCCGTGCCCGGACTCCGGGTGAAGGAACGCGATCCGCTTTCCTCCGGCGCCGGGGACCGGGACGGGATTCAGGAGGCGGAATCCGCGCGCTTTCAGGTCCGCGAGCGCCTTGTCGATGTCGGGCACCGCGAGACAGACGTGGTGGAGGCCGGGGCCGCGGCGCGCCAGAAACTTGCCGACCGGAGAGTCGACCGAGGTCGGTTCGAGGAGCTCCAGGCGGCTCTCCCCCACCTGGAGGAACGCGGCGACCACGCCCTGTGTGGGCACCTCCTCGCGGTGCGAGACCTCGAGGCCGAGCACCCGGTAGACGTCGAGGGCCTCGGCGATGGACCGCACCGCGATCCCGACGTGGTCCACGCGATACGCGGTCACGCGCGCACCAGCCTTCCGTAGAGGCGCGCCGCGGCGGAGTAGGGGTCTTCGCGCCGCGCCACGATCTCGCCCACGGCTTCCTCGAGGCCACGCGGCTGCCGCGCGGCGGCCTCGACGTCGCGCCGGAAACGCTCTTCGAGCAGCTGCCGGACCCGCTCGCGCGCGCGCCGCTGGCGGCGGCGCTCCCCTTCGCCCGCCGTCCGAAGAAACTCGGCGTGCGAAGCGATCGCCTCGACGGCCTCCTCGACTCCTTCGCCGCGCGGCGCGACCGTCCGGACGATCGGGCGGGCGCCAGGCTCGGTCCGGCGTGAAATCGAGCATGGCCCCGATCTCCGCCGCGGTGCGGTCGGCCCCTTCGCGGTCCGCCTTGTTGACCACGAAGACGTCGGCGATTTCCAGGATCCCCGCCTTGATCGCCTGGATGTCGTCTCCGAGGCCCGGCACGAGGACCACGGCCGTCGTGTCCGCGGCCTTCACGATGTCCACCTCGTCCTGGCCCACGCCCACCGTCTCGACGAGGACGACGCCGTATCCGGCGGCGTCGAGCACGTCCACCGCGTCGCCGGTCGCGCGCGCGAGGCCGCCCAATGCTCCCCGCGTCGCCATGGAGCGGATGAAGACCCCGGGGTCCGTGAAGATCTCCGACATACGGATCCGGTCGCCCAGAATCGCGCCGCCGGTGAAGGGAGACGAGGGGTCCACCGCGACGACGGCCACGCGCTCGCCGCGCCGCCGATATGCCTGCACGAGGCGCTGGACGAGGGTTGACTTGCCGGCGCCCGGAGGGCCGGTCACGCCGACGATGCGCGCGCGCCCGGTCCGCGGGAAGAGCGCGCGCAGGAGCTCCGCCGCGCCCCCTTCCCGCTCGACGGCGGACAGGGCCCGCCCGATCTCGCGCACCCGGCCGGCGAGCACGCCCTCGGCGATCCCGGCCGCCTCCGCGGCCGGGGCCGTCCTCATGCGTTGTCCGCGAGGAGGCTCTTCGCGATCACGAGCTTCTGGATCTCGCTGGTCCCCTCGCCGATCGTGCAGAGCTTGACGTCCCGATAGAACTTCTCGACCGGGAAGTCCTTGATGAAGCCGTAGCCGCCGTGGATCTGCACGGCCCGGTCGGCCGCCTTGACCGCGATCTCGGAGGCGAAGAGCTTGGCCTGCGCGGAGAGGATCGGAACGGCCTCGCCCGCGTCCTTGGCGGCGGCGGCCCGCTCGGTCAGGAGTCGCGCGGCGTCGATGTCGGTCGCCATCTCGGCCAGGTAGAACTGGATCGCCTCGAACTCGCTGATCGGCCGTCCGAACTGCCGCCGCTCTTTCGAGTAGCGCAGCGCGGCCTCGAAGCGCCCCGCGGGCGATGCCGACCGCGAGCGCCGCGATCGAGATCCGGCCGCCGTCCAGCACTTTCATGGAGTTGACGAAGCCGTCTCCTTCGCGGCCGACGAGCGCATCGGCCGGCACGCGGCAGTCTTCCAGGACGAGCGTGCACGTGTCGGAGGCGCGCATGCCGAGCTTGTTTTCCTTCTTGCCGACGCGGATGCCCGGGTTGTCGAGCTCCACGAGGAAGGCGGAGATGCCGTGGCGCCCCTTCGCGCGATCGGTCACGGCCATGAGCACCGCGACGTCCGCCGACCGAGGCGTTGGTGATGAAATTCTTCGAACCGTTCAGGACCCAGTCGGCGCCGTCCCGCACGGCCGTCGTCTTCGTGCCCGCCCGAGTCGGACCCCGCCTCCGCTTCCGTCAGGCCCCACGCGGCGAGCCACTCGCCCGACGTGAGGCGGGGCAGGTAGCGCCGCTTCTGCGCGTCGTTGCCGAAGAGAAAGATGTGGCTCGACCCGAGCGACGTGTGGGCGGCGAGCGCGAGCGCCACGGAGCCGTCCACGGAGGCGATCTCCTCGACGATCGCCGCGTAGTCGAGCGTCGAAAGCCCCGCGCCGCCGTACTCCTCGGGAAAGATCGCTGCCGAGGAATCCGAGCTCGCCCAGCCTCCGAAAGGCCTGCCGCGGAAATTGTTGTTTCTCGTCCCACTCGAGGACGTGCGGGCGGATCTCCGCGTCGCAGAATCCCCGGAGGGTCTGGAGGATTGCCTCTCTCTCGGCGGAAACGGTCGTCGCGCCCATCCGGAAGATTTTAGCGCGTCGTCCGCCCCGCCGGGCGTCAGCGGGTCGAAGGGGGGCCGGGCGCGACCGAGGAGGCGGGCACGATCTCGATCCCCGTGTAGTAGTGCCGGAGGATCTGGTCGTAGGTGCTCCCGGCGAGCGCCATGCCGAAGGCGCCGTTCTGGCAGAGGCCGACCCCGTGCCCCCAGCCGCGCCCGAGGAACACGAACTCGGTCTCCCCCTGCGGCCCCCGCGCCCGCGTCACGGTGAAGAGCATCTCCGGCAGGCCCAGCGCCTGGCGCAGATCGAAGCGCCGGAAAGTCGCCTCCGCGGCGTCCGTGCGCACGCGGATCTCGATCGCCCGCCCCGCGGCGCTGCGCCTGGTCACGGCCACTTCCCGGACCTCGGTCCCGGCCACGCGGCCGCCCATGCGGCGCGCGAGCTCCCCGGCCGGGACCCGCCGGACCCACTCCGTCCACGCCGACTCGCGCTCGTAAGTCGGTCCCGCGGAGTCGAGGTCCACCCAGAGGGCCAGGACGCGCGGCCCGCGCTTCCACCAGCGGACCCGGTCCCCGGCGCGCAGCTCGAGCGCGCCCGAGACGAGGTACGAGTCGCCCGCCCGGCGGGCCAGCGGAAGCTCCGGATCGACCGGCAGGCCGACCCGGCCCTCCGCGGTCTTGATCCAGAGGTTCGAGCCCTCGCGCGAGAGGAAGCGGCCGGAGCCCTCGGAGACGCCGGAGAGACGCAGGGCCCCGGAGAAGAGGAGACCCGCGTACTCCTCCTCGTCGAGCTTCCGGTCCGCCGGCGGCAGCGCCTCGCCCGCCCCGAAGCGAAAGCGGATCAGGAAGTCGTACGCCTCCCGGGCCGCTCCGCCGAGCGCCCCGGAGACGGCCGGGGCCTCGGCGGCGTAGGCGACGGTCTCCGCGGGCAGATGCAGGGCGACGGCCGGCTCGAGCAGGAAAGCGGAGACGATCGACGGATAGACCGCGGAGGGCTCGAGGCTCGCCGGCGCCGCGCCCCTCTTCTCGAGGCCGGCCCACTCCTGTGCGGTCGCGAGCGCCGCGCCTCGCACGGCGGCGGACCGCGGGGCGTAGTGCCGCACGACGAATCCCCGCCACTCGAGCGCCGACCGCGGCCGCCGGCGCTCCCCTTTCGGCAGGCGCGCCCCCTCGACGCGCGTCGTCGCGAGCTCGCCGCAATCGACCGACACCAGGTAGGGCACCGGATCCTCGCCGAAGACGTTCTCGACGTTCTCGGTCGAGCCCCCGCACGTCGAGACGAAGAGCGCGTCGGCGAAGCGGCCGCCGGAGGCGAGCACGAGGCCGCGCGTCGCGTCCACGGCCGCGTTCGAGACCGGGTCCTCGGCCGAGAGACCCGCGTAGACCTGGCACTTGGGCGTGGCGCAGAGGTCGTACCCCTCGGCCTCGAACTGCCCCCGGTGGGCGTAGGCGTAGGTCCGCGCCGCCACGGCCTGCGCTTTCAAGGCCTCCGGCTCGTCGAACCGCTTGGGCCCCATCTCCGCCGGCACGACGCCGTACAGGTACTCCTCGATGTCCACGCGGTTGACGACGTTCAACGTCCCGCGGGAATTGACGAGGACGCGGAGGCTGCCTCGGTATGTCGCGGCGTCCACGGTCAGCGGGAGATTCCCCGCGCCCGGCCAGATGTCGAGTGGGGACGGGAAGCGCCGCTGGACGCCGCTCTCGTCGACGACCCGGACGAAGGCTGGCGCGGCCGGCGCGGCCGGCGCAGGGCCTTCGGCCACGAGCGCATCCTGGCCCCCGGCCTTGAGCTTCTCGACGAGCGATGCCGCCTCGGCGCGCGAGGCGAAGTCGCCGAGCAGCACGCGGTAGACGCCGCGTTCGGCGGAGAACGCGACGGCGGCGGGAAGCCCCTGCTCGGTCGAGAGCTTCGCGGCGACCGCGCGCGCCGTCTCCTCCTGCGAGAAGGCGCCGGCCTGGGCGGCGAACCGCCGGGCGGAGCTCCCCTCGGCCGAAAGGGACAGCGGCCCGCGCAGGCGCTCGGTGCGTCCCGCCGAGACGACGAGCCACGGCGACCCGGGCGAGCCGAAAGCGAACTCCGAGAGGTCGCTCTTCAGTCCGACGCGATAGAGGAGGCCGCTCGGCGCCTGCTCGGACGGAACCGGGGCAGCCGGCTGGCCCGCGACCGGCGGCGGACCGGTCGGACCCGCCTCCGCGGCCGGCTTCTTCTTCGAAGTCGCGCAGCCGGCGGCGAAAGCGAGCAGGAGGACGGCCACTCGCCCGGCCCGGAAGAAACGCCTCGACCGGATCAAAAGCGCGATCGGGTCTGGGCGCCGAGGACCTGCTTGCGGTAGTCCTCTCCCCGCAGCGGAACCATCTGGCACATCTCGTAGAGGCGGCTGCGGAGGCGATAGTTCAACCGATCCTCCAGCCGGTCGCGCTCGCCGGAGGCGGTGTCGGGCTCGTCCTCGTAGTTCGACGTCGCGATCGTGATTCGGCGGCGGTTGTAGCGCGTGTTGAGCAGGTTGTAGAGCACGTCGAGCACCCACGGGTGGGGCTTGGAGGCGCCGAGCTCGTCCAGGACGAGGAGCTCGGCCTCGGCGTACGGGGTCAGGAGCGTTTCTTTTGAGAAGTCGGCGTCGGGCCGGAAGCTCGTCTGGATCTTCAGAAGCAGGTCGGAGAAGTCGGCGTAGAGGCCCGAGGCGCCCTTCGAGAGGATGAGCTCCGCCAGGAGCGCGCAGGCGAGGTGCGTCTTCCCGCGGCCCGAGGGCCCCACGAAGAGCAGGCCGTGCTCGACCGCCGGATAGAGGTCCGCGAACTCCCGGGCGACCTGCTTGGCCCGCTGGAGGGCGGGGCGCCCGAGGTCGTTGAAGTTCTCGATCGTGTCGTCGCGGTATCGCTCCGGGATCGCCGCGGCCTCGAGCTTCTGGCGGCGAATCGTCGCGACCCGGCAGTTGCACGAGCGGGCGATCCGGCGTCCGTCGGCCGACTCGACGATCCAGCCCGCGTCGCCGCAGCGGGAGCACGCGGGCGCGGGCGTCACTTCGGCTCCTCCCCGTTCGCTCAATTCTCGGGCAGCCCCTGCTCGATGACGATCCTCCGGCGCCGCGGCCCCTCGAGGTAGCGTTTCAGGTCGGCCAGGCTCGCGTCCCAGCGTCGAGCCGATCGCTCCGCGGTAGCGCTCGTAGGCGGGCCCCGCGTCCGGCACGATCTGTTCGACCGTCACGACGCAGCCGGACTCCCCCGGGTCGAAACGAAAGACCATCGACAGGCCTTCGAGCGGCTCGCCGGCGCTCGGCTCGTACGAGATGTCCCGGACGACGAGGAGGCGACCGCGCTCGAACTCGGCGATCTTCCCGAGGACCGTCGCTTCCGTGCGCCCGCGCCGGTCGGTGAAGCCGATCGCCCAGTTCCCGCCCGGCCGCAGGCCGACGAGCGCCCCTTCGCACCACCAGGAGAGAAGATCCGAGACGCGGGTGAACGCGTCGAAAGCGTCCGAGGAGCTGGCGGCGATCGAGACGGAGCGGACGACCGAGAGGTCCACGTCCGCATTCTAACGGCTCGCGGCTCGGCCCGCGCCGCCGCCCGCTGGCGGCCCCGGGACGCCCGGCCTATACTCCGGCGCTCTCATGCACGCGCCCGCGCTCGAGGACCTCCGCGCCGCCCTCGGCGACTCGATTCGCGAGGCGGTGCGCGCGCTCTACGGCATCGAGCTCGCTCGCGTGCTGCTCGAGCGCCCGCCCCGCGTCGAGCTCGGGGACCTCGCCTCCCCCGTCGCCTTCGACCTGGCGCGCTCGGCGCGGAAGGCGCCCCGCGCGATCGCGGCCGAGATCGCCGGCGCCCTGGTCCTCCCGCCCGGCGTCGCGTCGGCCCGGGTCGAGGGGGGCGGCTACGTGAACTTCCGCCTCGCGCGCGCGCCTTTCGCGGCGGCCCTGGCCGCGGTCACCCCGGCGCCGGCGGCGGCGCGGCCCGGGAAAGTCGTCGTCGAGCACACGAACATCAACCCGAACAAGGCGGCGCACATCGGGCACCTGCGCAACGCCGTGCTGGGCGACGTGCTCGTCCGCGCCCTGCGCTTCCTCGGCCACGAGGTCGAGGTCCAGAACTACCTCGACGACACGGGCGTCCAGGTCGCCGACGTCGTCGCCGGCCTGATGCGCCTCGAGAATGTCACGACGCTCGAGGCCGCCCGCCGTTCGATCGAGGAGTCCCGCCTCCCCTCGGGCGCCTCGAGCACGAAGGGCTTCGCCTATCTCTGCTGGGATCTCTACGCCGAAGTCGGCCGCACGTACGCGGCGCGCCCGGAGACGAAGGCCTGGCGGACGGAAACGCTGCACGCGATCGAGGATGGGGGAAACGAGACCGCCCGCATCGCCGCGGCCGTCTCCGAGGCCGTCGCCCACGCGCACCTCGCGACGATGGGGCGCCTCGGCATCGCCTACGACCTCCTCCCGCGCGAGAGCGACATTCTGCGCAAGCGCTTCTGGACCCGGGCCTTCGAGCTGCTGAAAGGCTCGGGCGCGGTCGTTCTCGAGAACGAGGGCCAAGCATGCCGGCTGCTGGGTCCTGCGCCTCGCCGAATCGGAAGAGTTCGCGGGGATGGAGGAGCCGGACAAGATCCTCGTGCGCTCGAACGGCACCGTGACCTACACGGGCAAGGACATCGCGTACCAGCTCTGGAAGTTCGGCCTGCTCGGCGTGGACTTCGACTACGAGCGCTTCACGCCCCAGCTGGAGCTCCGGGGCCGTCTCGGCCGACGAGATCCCGGCCGCCGTGCGGGCGCACCCGATCTGGCGAACCGCCCACGCCGCCGGGCCGGCCGGCGCCCCCTCCTTCGGCCGCGCGACGCGCGTCTACAACGTCATCGACGTCCGCCAGGCCTATCCGCAGAAGGTCGTGCGCGAGGGCCTGCGCGTCCTCGGGTTCGACGCCGAGGCGGATCGCTCCGAGCACTTCTCCTACGAGATCGTGGCGCTCTCGCCCCGGGCCGCCCGGGAGCTCGCCTCCCGGTTCGGGGAGGAGTACCGCCTCTCCGCCGAGGACGAGAAGAAGCCCTTCGTCGAGATGTCGGGGCGCAAGGGGCTCGGCGTCAAGGCCGACGACCTGGTCGAGATCCTGTTCGAACGCTCGCGGCGCGAGGTCGTCGAGCCGCCGGGAGGAGGGGGGCGCCGCGGCCGAGCAGGACGCGCGCGCGATCGCGATCGGCGCGCTCCGCTATTTCCTGCTGAAGTTCGGCCGGAACAAGGTGATCGCCTTCGATTTCGACGAGGCGGTCAATTTCGAGGGGGACACGGGGCCGTACCTGCAGTACTCGCTCGTCCGCGCCGACAACATCTTCCGAAAGCTCGCCGAGCGGGGCCTGCCCACAGAGCCTTCCGTCGAGGCGCTCGCCGGCGCGGAGTGGGAGGAGGACCTCTGGGCACTGCTGCTCGACGCCGCGGCCGACGGCCGAGGTGGCCGAGAGGGCCGTCGCGGCGCTCGAGCTCTCGACGCTCGCGCGCCACGCCTTCGGCCTCGCCCAGGCGTTCAATCAGTTCTACCACCGCCATCCGATCGCCGGCGAGGCGGATCCCGCCATCCGGAATCGCCGCCTCGCCGTCGCGCGTATTTTTCGGCGGGAGATGGCACGATTGCTCGAGCTGCTGGGAATCCCCGAGCCGGGGAGGATGTGACGAGCAGGAATCAGGATTCGGGATTCAGGATTCAGGGAACGATCGCCCCTCCTGACTCCTGAATCCCGACTCCCGAATCCTTCCCCAATGGCCTCCCTCCCCCGCCGCCTGCCGGACAATGACCCCGGCGACTTCTACGTCGACTCGACCTGCATCGACTGCGACACGTGCCGCCGGATCGCGCCGTCGGTCTTCACCGACGGGGACGGGCACTCCTACGTGCACGCGCAGCCGGCGACGGAAACCGACCACACCCGCGCGCTCATGGCGCTCGTCGCCTGCCCGACCGGATCGATCGGCGCCGCCTCGCGGCCCGACGTCGGGCCGGGGCTTTCCGCGTTTCCCGAGCGCGTCGAGGGAGAGGTCTCCTTCTGCGGCTTCACGTCGGCCGACTCGTTCGGCGCGTGGAGCTACTTCGTCGAGCGGCCGGACGGCAACGTGCTCGTGGACTCGCCCCGCGCGGTCCCGCGGCTCCTGGCCGAGCTCGAGAAGCGGGGCGGCGTCGCCACCCTCTTCCTGACGCATCGCGACGACGTCGCCGACCACGAGGCCTTCCGGAAGCGGTTCGGGTGCCAGCGCGTCCTCCACGAGCGCGACATCGCCGCCGGGACCCGCGGCGTCGAGCGGCCCCTGGCCGGCCTCGATCCGATCCCGCTCGCGAGAGACCTCCTCGCGATCCCGACGCCCGGTCACACACGGGGCCACACGGTCCTGCTCTACCGCGAGAAGTTCCTGTTCACCGGAGACCATCTCGCGTGGTCGCGGCGCCGTCGGGCGCTCGTCGCCTTCCGCGACGCGTGCTGGTACTCCTGGCCGGAGCAGATCCGCTCGATGGAGACGCTCCTCGGATTTCCGTTCCAGCGGGTCCTCCCCGGCCACGGGACGGGCCATCGCTTCGAGAGCCCGGCCGAGGCCCGCGGAGGAGCTCGCCCGCTGCATCGCATGGATGAAGTCCCGCGCGTAGACCGCGCTCGCCGGATCCCGGGAGACCGCGAGGGATTCGGATAAGATCCGCCCCCCGGGCGGGCCCGCGGCCCGCCCACGAAAGGAGAGTCTCGATGAAGAAGTTCCTGGTGGCTTCCCTCCTCGCTCTTTCCGGCGTGGCCCTCGGACAGCAGTCGGCAGCGCCTTCCGGGGCGCCCGGCGATACCGCCGTCACGAAGGAGAAGGTCGATTTCCAGAAGCTGCAACAGACGCTCGGCAACACGCGGCGCCAGCTCTTCGCCGCCGGGATGAGCAACCTGTCGGCCGGCGACCTCCAGACCTTCTGGGCCGTCTACGCCGACTTCGAGAAGGAGAAGGATGCGCATATGGCCAAGCGCATGGACCTGCTCCAGAAGTACGTGGACAACTTCACGACGTTGACCGACGCGGACATCGTGAAGATGGTCACGGCGGCCAGCGACCTCCAGAAGGAGGGGGCCGACCTGCGGATGAAGTACTTCGGCATCCTGAGCCAGAAGATCAACCCGAAGGTCGCCGGACGCTTCGCGCACATCGACGACTACCTGACGACCGCGTGGCGCCTCTCGGTCCTGGATAACATCCCGGCCCTGGGCGGCGGAGCGCCCGCGAAGTAGCTCCGTGGTTTTGGCGACCGGCGCTCCGGACGATCCGGGGCGCCGGCCTTCACTCTCCGATCTCGACCCCCCTGTTCTCGACCGACACGCGGAGGACGCGCCCGTCCGCGCCGGCGTCACTCGCGAGGGCCCGGCGCACCGCTTCGGTCCGGTCCGTCGGAGAGAGCAGGACGACGCAGCCCCCGCCCCCCGCGCCGCAGGCCTTGCCGGCCCACGCGCCCGCCCGGACGGCGGTCTCGATCGCGGCCTCGATCGCCGGAGTGGAGACGACGGGCGCGAGGAGCCGCCGCGCCTGCCCACTCCTCGCCGAGAGCCCGACCCATCGCCGCGAAATCGCCGGCGGCCGTCGCCTCGGCCATCCGGGACGCGGCCGAACGGACGCCTTCGAGGCGGGCGGACACTTTGGCGTCCCCTTCGAGCCTCGCACGAAAGATCTCCCAGTTGTTCATGCCGGAAGAATGCGCCGCGCCGGTGTCGAAGAGCGTCAGGTGGCGCTCCCACTCTTCCGGATCGACCTCCGCGCGCTCGCAGCGCATGCCGCCCGCTTCGAACCAGAGCCGGTGGAGCCCGCCTTCGAGCGGCGGGTAGTAGTCCTGCACGCCGGCCGGCTTGCCGAGGACCCGCGTCTCGACGTCCCGCACGAAATCGACGGCCGCGGCGCCCGCGGGGCGCGGCCAGCCGAGCCGGTCGAGCGCGGCGGCGAGCGCGACCGTCAGCGCGGAGGAGCCGCCGAGCCCGGAGCCCCAGGGGACCTCCGAGGTCGAGCTCGATCTCGAGGGGAGGGGCGGCGCCGAGCGGCTTCGAGGAGCGAGCCCACGAGGGCCGTCGCCGGATCGGCGAGCAGCTCCGCCGGGCGGCTCGCCCGCCTCTCGAGCCCGCGCTCGGGGGACCGGACGAGAACTCCCCGTCCCGCGGCGCGGACGCGGCAGGCGGCGCGCCGGTCGATCGCGACGTTGACGGTGACCGAGCCCGGGTGCAGGACGTGCAGGGGCCAGAGGTCGAGGGTCCCGCCGGCGAGGTCGATGCGCGCGGGGGCGGAAGCCTCGACGGTGCGAGTCATCCGCGAAAAGCTATCAGGAGAAGGATTCCGGATTCCGGACGGAGCGGGATCCCCGGACCCTGAATCCTGAATCCTAGATCCTGAATCCTGCTAGTAGCCGACCCGGGACACGCGCATGAACCCGGACTGCGGGAAGGCGACGCCCTCGACCGTGGCGGTTCGCCCGAGCGAAGCCTCGACCGAGTCGGCGTGGCGTTCGAAGCGACATCAGTCGCCAGAGCTCGCCGTTGTCCGCGCAGAATCCGGTGGCGTGGTCGGCGTGCGCGAGGGGGCAGAAGCCCGACTTCGGAGCGCGCCTCGCACTCGAGGCACACGAAGGTGCCGGTCATGCGGCGGGACACGAGAGACGCCGTGCGCGAGCCTCGCGGGCGGGATCATCCCCGCCTCGGTCAGCGCGCCGCACGCGGGGCGAGGTGTCCGAGACGAGCGGAAGGAGCATCAGGAGCAGCGCGGCGGCAGTGGCGAACGACGGGGTAACGGTGCCGGACGGCCGGCTCGACGGGAACGCCCTTGAGCCGCGCCCGCAGCCGGGCCGGCGCGGTTCGCCGGTCCACCCCGGAATGGAGCAGGCGCGCCAGGCCCCGGGCCGACGCCGCCCGGGCGGCGCAGGAGCTGCATTCCGCCACGTGGCGGGCGACCGACTCCGCCTTCCATCGGGGAGAGTTCCCGGTCCAGGTAGGCGTAAATCAGGAAGCGGGTCCGAGCGCAGTTCATCTTGGCCGTCGAGCCAAAACGGAACTGGAAATGGGCTTATTCCGGAGCCTCGGCCGAGGCCCGCGGTCGGGGTCTTCCGGTCGGGGAGGCTAGGCGGCCGGCGGCTTGGGCCGGGTCCGCATCTTGTTGGGCTCGCCCCCGCGGATGTAGCCGTGCTGACGGGCGTACCGCAGCAGGGCCTTTTCGAGCAGCTTCCGGCCCCGATAGAGCCGCGACATGACCGTCCCCACCGGGCAGTCCAGGATCTCGGCGATCTCCTTGTAGGAGAAATCCTCGAGGTCGGCCAGGACCACCACCATCCGGTAGTCGTACGGGAGCGACTCGAGGGCCCTCTTGACGTCGTCGTCGAGCACTCCGTGGAAGTACTCCGCCTCGGGGTCGGCCGCCTCGACGGTGTTGTCCCGGCGCACGATGCGCTCGAAGGAGTCCTCGATCTCGGCGAAATCGACGCTGCGGGGCTCGAGCTTCTTCTTCCGGTAGTTGTTGATGAACGTGTTCTTCAGGATCTTGAAGAGCCAGGCCTTCAAGTTCGTGCCTTCCTCGAACTTGTCGTAGTACTTGTAGGCCTTGAAGTAGGTCTCCTGGACCAGGTCCTCGGCGTCTTCGGCGCTCCGGGTCATCCGGTACGCCGTGTTGTAGAGGGAGTCGAGGTACGGCATCACCTGGGAGTCGAAATCCCAGGACGTAACCGGCGCGTTGCGGCTCTCCACCTTTTGAGGACTGCTCACCTTCTCCATACCTTCCTTCGATCGCAATTCCCTTGCCCGGTCGCCTCCGGGACGCCCGCCCCATCGCGAAGTCGCCTAAAGCCCTGCTCTTTCTACGGATTGGGCCGTCGGGGTGTCGGAATCGGCTTCCCCTAATAATACGACGAGGGGGCCGTTCGGGTTTCTCAAAAGGGGGCACGGCGTCCCCGGCGGAGGACAGAGCCGCCCGCCGGAGAGCCACCCTCAGTCCGAAGGCACCCGTTCCCGGGCGCCTACTTGTTGTAGATCAGGAAGCAGATCAGCAGGGCGTACAGAACGAGGGACTCGATCAGGACGAGCCCGAGAAGCGTCATTCCTCGGATGTCCTTGGCCGCCCCGGGGTTGCGCGAGATCCCCTCCGAAGCCGCCGACGTCGCCCGGCCCTGCGCCGTCGCGCCCGCCGCGGCGCCGATTCCGAGCAGGAACGCCGCGCCGATCACGCCCCACTTGACCCCGCCGGCCGGCGCCGCGCCGGTCGCCGGCCTCCTGGGCGAACGCCGGGAGAGCCAGCACGAGGGCCAGGGCAAACAAGCAGCATCGCTTTCTTCCGCATCCGAAAATCTCCTTCTTTCTCACGCCGTCCGGCGCGGGATGCGAGAACCTATCACAGCGCATCAGTGCTCCTCGTGGGCCGTCGCGAGGCTGACGTAGACCGACGAGAGCAGCGCGAAGACGTAGGCCTGCAGGAATGCCGTGAAGATGCCGAGCGCCATCATCGGCCAGGGCACCACGATCGGCACGAGGCTCGCGAACACGTTGGTCGTCGTGTGCTCGCCGTAGATGTTCATGAAGAGACGCAGAGACAGGGAGAGGATCCGGGCGAAGGTGCCGATGATCTCGATGACGAAGAAGAGCGGCGCGATCCAGATCAGCGGGCCCATGAAGTGCTTGCAGGTAGCCGACAGCCCGTGCTCCCGGATCCCCTGCGTGTTGAAGTAGAGGAAGGAGATGACCGCGAGCGCGACCGTGGTCGAGAGCGACGCCGGTCGGCGGCTGCAGGAAGAAGAAGAGGCCGAAGAGGTTCGCGGCGCCGATGAAGATCGCGAGCGTCCCGATCATCGGGAGGTACCGCACGTGCGCCGGCGTGCCGTGGCTCGATCGATCGATCGTCCACGAGGCCGCGCAGGGCCGAGACCGAGCATCTCGAGGAAGCTCTGGACCTTCCCGGGCTTCTCGCGGCTGTAGCGGCGGGCGGCCCAGGGGAAGAAGATCGCGAAGAGCAGGACGAGGAGCAGCGCCATGATCGCCGGGTCGGGGATCCAGGCCTCCTTTCCGTCCGGGAAGAAGAAGGCCGCCAGCTCCGGCGAGCATCTTCTCGACCGGCGGCTCGCCCAGGAGGCGGATCAGCAGCGCGTTGACCGGCCCGTAGAGGATCGAATGATGTTCGCCCACTCTCCGCTCCTACTCCTTCCTCCAGATCTCGGGGACGACCGCCAGGACCACCACCGAGAGCCCGACGGCGCCCGCCACCGGATCGAAGCCCTTCCAGCGCAAGAGCACGAGCCCCAGGAGCACGAAGCTTCCGCCCG
The DNA here is from genome assembly GCA_963707935.1 of uncultured Acidobacteriota bacterium. GTDB lineage: Bacteria > Acidobacteriota > Thermoanaerobaculia > UBA5066 > Gp7-AA6 > DATBFU01. The sequence continues at coordinate 1,838,419 of CAVPRN010000005.1, forward strand.
TCACGAGCAGCAGCGGGAGGAGTGTCCGCCGATCCGGTTTGCGCCTCCCGCGGGTCCGAGACGCTCCGTCAGTTTCTCGAGTACGAGAAAGCTGAAAATAACGACGGCCGCCGCGATTGTCAAGGAGACGCCGGACCGCCAGCGAAACGAGAAAGGCCGCTGCGACGCGAGCCCCGCCGAGCGCGATAGGCGCGCCGGCGCACGCGGCCGCACGACGGCCCTCGATGCCGGCGTCCGCCGGCGCTCACCGGGACACCCGCGCCGACCAGCCGGAAGAGGTGGACGAAAGCGCCGCCACGAGCCCGAGCACCGCCCCGGCCCACGACGGGCGCGGTCCCGAGGCCGAGCCACTGCCCGAGCCACTCGTCCGAGGAAATAGCCCGCCGACCGGAGCCGTCAGGAACATCAGCCCGGCGGACGTCCCCTCCGCCGAGGAGCGAGTGCGGGAAGCCACGTCGGTCCGTCGGTCCACGTGCCCGAGCTCACGCCCGGACCTCGAATCGCGTCAGTACTCTCCCGGCACGCAGGCGCGCAGCACGTGGAGGAACGGGCTCGGGCGCGATGCCGACGAGGAGCGTGCCGGCGGCGCAGATGACCACGGCCGCCGTCAGGGCGTCGGAGCTGCGGAACTTCGGCGCCCGCCGCCTCGGAGAAGAACATCGCGGCCGCGATCCGGAAGTAGTAGAAGAGGGAGATCGGCCGAGGTCAGCAGCGCGATGCACGACGAGCCACGGGTACCCCGCCTTGAGCGCCGCCGTGAAGAGGTAGTACTTGCCGATGAATCCGGCCGTCGGCGGGATTCCGGCGAGCGACAGCAGGAAGACGAGCATGACGACGGCCGCCGTCATGTTGCGCCGGGCGAGCCCGTTGAAGTCGGAGACGGACTCCGCCGCGTAGCCCTTCGACTCGAGGAAGATGACGAGCGCGAAGGCGCCGAAGTTCATGAACGTGTAGGCGAGCAGGTAGACGAGGATCCCCCAGACGCCGTAGGGCGTCTGGAACCCGAGCACGCCGAGCAGCGCGTAGCCCGCGTGCGCGATCGAGGAGTACGCGAGCATCCGCTTCACGTTGGTCTGCAGGAGCGCCGCGATGTTGCCCCAGATCATCGTCGCCGCGGAGACGAGCGCCACGATCAGCCCCCAGTCGGCGTGGAACTTCGGGAACGCGACGTAGAAGACGCGCGCCAGGACGGCGTAGGCGGCGAGCTTCGGCCCCACCGAGAAGAACGCGGTCACCGGCGTCGGCGCGCCCTCGTAGACGTCCGGGCGTCCAGACGTGGAACGGAACCGCCGCGATCTTGAAGAGGAGCCCCGCGAGGAGGAGCAGGATGCCGAGCACGAGCAGGTTCGAACGCTCGGTCCCGGCGAGCAGCTTCGCGAGCGCCGGGCAGCCCCAGCTCGCCCGCCAGCCCGTAGATCAGCGAGAGCCCGTAGAGCAGGACGCCCGAGGAGAAGGCGCCGAGCACGAAGTACTTGAGCGCCGCCTCCGTCGACTTCGACCTCGCCCTTGAAGTAGCCGGCGAGGACGTAGGAGGCGAGCGCCATCGTCTCGAGCGCGACGTAGATCGAGATCAGGTTGTCCCCGGAGACCATGAAGAGCATGCCCGACGCCGGTGAAGAGAAGGAGCGCGTAGTACTCGCCGCCCGGATAGGGCGCCGCGCCGACGAAGCGCATCGAGGCGAGGATCGTCGAGGAGCGAGCGAAAGCAGGATCGTGAACTGGAAGAAGAGGGCGAAGTTGTCCACGACGAACATGCCGCCCAGGATCGGCCCCGCCTGCCGCGGCGGCGCGCGCGGCCACGAAGGCCGTGACGCGCCGCCGTCACGACGACGCAGAGGATCGAGAGGAACGCGAGGAACTCCTCCTTCGCCTTGCCGAACGCCGTCGAGAGCGCGAGCACGAGGAGCCCCGCCGCCGTCAGGAAGAGCTCCGGCGAGAGGAGGAACCAGTCGGACGGCGCGGAACGTCACGGAGCGGCCTCCGCCGGCGCGCCGCTCGGCCGCGGCGATCGCCCGGCGCCGGCTTCTCGGCGAGCGCGGTCCGTCGGTCTTCCCGCCGACGGCCGCGACGATGCTTCTCCGAGGGCACCCGCAGGACGTCGAAGATCGGCCGCGGATAGAGGCCGATCCAGAAGGCCAGGACGACGAGCGGCACGAGCGTCAGCTGCTCGCGCAGGGTCAGGTCGGGGAGCTTCTGGTTGGCCGGGTTCGAGAGCGTCGCCGAAGAAGACCCGCTGGTAGAGCCAGAGCAGATACGCCGCGCCGAGGATGATCCCGGTGCCCGCGAAGAAGGCCCACCAGAAGGACTTCGCGAAGGCGCCCTGGAGGATCGAGAACTCCCCGATGAAGCCGTTCAAGATCGGCAGGCCCATCGAGGAGAGGGCCATCACGAGGAAGTACGTCGCGTAGAGCGGGCATCTGGCGCGCGAGGCCGCCGTACTCCGCGATCATCCGCGTGTGGCGGCGCTCGTACACGATGCCGACGAGGAGGAAGAGCGCGCCCGTCGAGATGCCGTGGTTGATCATCTGGAGCACCGCGCCCTGAATCCCCGCCATGTTCAGGGCGAAGATGCCGAGCATCACGAAGCCCAGGTGGGAGACGGAGGAGTAGGCGATCAGCCGCTTCATGTCCTTCTGGACGAGCGTCACCATCGCCCCGTAGACGATCCCGACGATCGCGAGGACGACCATGAGCTTCGACACCCAGGGCGTCTGGACGGCCTCCGGGAACATCGGCAGCGAGAAGCGCACGAAGCCGTACGTCCCCATCTTCAGCAGGACCGCCGCCAGGATGACGGACCCGGCCGTCGGCGCCTCGGTATGGGCGTCGGGCAGCCAGGTGTGGAACGGGAACATCGGCACCTTGATCGCGAAGCCCGAGGAAGAACGCGAAGAAGAGCCAGATCTGGAGCTCCGCCGGCAGGCCCGCGGCCACCGCCGTCAGCTTCTCGATCGAGAAGGTCGGCGCGTTGCCCGGCGCCCTTGTAGCCGAGGAACCCGGTCGTGTTCAGGAAGTAGAGCGCGATGATGCCGAGCAGCATCAGCACCGAGCCGGCCAGCGTGTAGAGGAAGAACTTGATCGCCGCGTAGAGCCGCCGCTCGCCTCCCCAGACGCCGATCAGGAAGTACATCGGCACGAGCATGACTTCCCAGAAGACGTAGAAGAGGAAGAAGTCGAGGCAGCAGAACGTCCCGATCATGAAGGTCTGGAGCAGGAGGAGGAGGACGTAGTACTCCTTCTGCCGCTCCGTGATCGCCGAGTAGGAGCAGACGACCGCGATGACGCCCATGAGCGTCGTCAGCAGGATCAGGACGAGCGAGATCCCGTCGATCCCGAAGTGGTACTCGACCCCGAGCGACGGGATCCAGGAGGCGCGCTCGACGAACTGGTAGCCCTCCTCGCCCGCGGTCGAAGGCGAACCAGAGCGGCAGCGAGACGAGGAAGTCGAGCAGCGGCGACCGCCGTCGCGACCGACTCTGATCGTCGCCGCCTTCTCCCGCGGGATCAGGAAGACGATCGCGAGCGCCCCGAGCAGCGGGATGTAGGCGACGAGGGAGAGGATCGGGATGTGGCTCAGCATGCGCGACGGCTCCTCGACCCGCAACTTTCTCATCGGAAGAAGAGATACACCGTCACGATGGCGAACAGACCCGCGCCCATGAACAGGGCGTAGTTCTGGACGCGCCCGGTCTCGGCGCGCCGGAAGAGACGGAAAGCGGCCTGCAGCGTGTTCGCGACGCCGTTGACGAGGCCGTCCACGACGTACTGGTCGAAGAGCGCGGAGACCCAGGAGAAGCCCCCGTGACGACCGCCGCGCTGCCGTTGCGGGATCAGGTCCACGACGGTCGCGTCCACTTCCCAGAGGAAGCGGCCGCCGTCCTTGACGAGCCCCTCGACGAACACGGCCTCGTAGACCTCGTCCACGTAGTACTTGTTCGAGAGCGTCCGATAGACGCCGGGGAACCGCTGCGCGAGCCGCTCCGGCGTCCTCCCCTGTCCCCGGACGTACCAGGAGAGCGCGAGGAAGATCCCGGCCGCGGCCACGGCCACCGACGCCGCCCATCAGGGCGAGCTCGCGCGCGAGCGCGTGGTGGACTTCGGGCGACGTCGCGTCGCGAGCGGCAGCACGATCGGCGAGAGGAAGGGCTTGATCTGGTTGCCCCACTCGACGAGCTCGAACCCGACCCAGCCGCCGACGACCGAGAGCACCGCCAGGATCGACGAGCGGCACCGTCATCGTGCGCGGCGACTCGTGGATGTGCGACGCCTGCTCCGGCGTCCCCCGGTACGCGCCGATAGAACGTCAGCGAAACGAGGCGGAACATGTAGAACGCGGTCAGGCCCGCCGTCGCGAGGGCCGCGGCCCAGAGCACTCTCGGAAGCCAGGGGAAGCCCTCGAGCTGCGCCTCGAAGACCGCGCCGAGGATCGCGTCCTTCGAGAAGAAACCGGCGAAGAGCGGGACGCCCGAGATCGCGAGCGTCGCGACGAGGAACGTCTTGTAGGTCGTCGGGATCTTGTCCTTCAAGCCCGCCCATCCGCCGGATGTCCTGCTCCCCCGAGAGGGCGTGGATGACCGAGCCCGAGCCGAGGAAGAGGCAGGCCTTGAAGAAGGCGTGCGTCATGACGTGGAAGATGCCGGCCACGAAGGCGCCGACGCCGCAGGCGAGGAACATGTAGCCGAGCTGCGAGACCGTCGAGTACGCGAGCACCTTCTTGATGTCGTTCTGGACGAGGCCGATCGTCGCGGCGAAGACGCGCCGTGAAGCCGCCGATGACGGCGACGACCACCATGGCGCCGGGGCGCCAGGCGGAAGAGGACGTTGCAGCGCGCCACCATGTAGACGCCGGCCGTCACCATCGTGGCGGCGTGGATCAGGGCCGAGACGGGCGTGGGGCCGGCCATCGCGTCGGGCAGCCAGACGTGGAGCGGGAACTGCGCCGACTTGCCGCAGGCGCCGACGAAGAGGCAGAGGCAGACGAGCGTCAGATACGGCGCGAACCGGGCCGGGTCCGCCGCCGCCGCGGTGAAGACCTTGCCGAAGTCGAGCGTGCCGAAGAGCGCGAAGACGCCGAAGATGCCGAGGATGAAGCCGAAGTCGCCGATCCGGTTGACGACGAAGGCCTTCTTGCCGGCGTCGGCCGCGGAGTTCTTCTGGTAGTCGTAGCCGATCAGGAGGTACGAGCAGAGGCCCACGCCCTCCCACCCGACGAAGAGGAGCAGGAAGTTGTTCGGCGAGCACGAGCACGAGCATCGCGAACATGAAGAGGTTCAGGTAGGCGAAGTAGCGCCCGTACCCGTCGTCGTGCCCCATGTAGCCGACGGAATAGACGTGGATCAGGAAGCCGACGAACGTCACGAAGGCGATCATCAGGGCCGACAGCGAGTCGAGCCGGAAGGCGGCGTCCACGAACCACTCGCCGGCCCTGCCCGGCACCTGCCCGACGGCCTCGTTCACGCCGAGCGGGATCCAGCGGTAGAGCGTCACGGTGTGGACGCGTCCCGGAGGCGAGGGCCTTGAGCCCCACGTCGAAGATCGCGCCGAACGCGAAGAGGCACGAGAGCGCGACCGATGCCGGTTCCGACGATCGTGTGGACGGTCTTGTAGGGGATCGTCTCCCGTGGCCGCCGTGCGGGTCGGCCGCGTGCGCGGCGCCCGCGGAGGCTCCGGCTGCGCCCGCTGCGGTCGTGGCCGTGGCCGGCCTCCCCTTTCGTCCGGTGCGAGACGCAGGTAGAGGAAGCCGTTGACGAGGAACCCGGCGAGCGGGAAGAGCGGGATCGCCCAGAGCAGGTCTTTCACGGCCTAGCCCTTCAGCATGTCCGCCTCTTCCACGTTCAGCGTCTTGCGCTGCCGGAAGAGGGAGATCGTCAGCGCGAGGCCGATCGCGGCCTCCCCGGCGGCGATCGTGATGACGAAGACCGAGAAGACCTGGCCGGTCAGGTCCGAGAGGCGGCGCGAGAACGCGACCAGGTTCAGGTTGACCGCGTTCAGCATCAGCTCGATCGACATCAGGAGCGTCAGGAAGTTCCGGCGCACGAGGACGCCGAAGAACCCGATCGCGAAGAGCAGGAAGCTGACGATCAGGAAGTGATTGATGGTGATGGTCATGGGAAGAAAGGGGTCAGGGGTCGGGGGTGAGGGGTCAGGGGCGAAAGCGGGGCCCGGCTCCGGTCCCTCGACCCCTAGCCCCCTGACCCCTGAGCCCCTCCTCCTCATCAATCCATCTTCTCCGTCGAGCGCTTCCCGAGGACGACGGCGCCGATCATGGCGACGAGGAGGAAGATCGAGGCCACCTCGAACGGGAGCAGGTAGTCGCGGTAGAGGATCGCAGGCCACGGCCTCGGTGTTGCCGAGCGACCCTTCCGCCGACCGACGCGCAAGGCGTCCGGCTTCTCCGGCATGTCCGCGAACTTCTCGGTCCACAGGATGTAGAGGAACGGCACCAGGAGAACGGGACGGCGAGGAGCAGCGCGATGTCCCACTGGTGCTGGAAGGCCTTCGTCGCCCTTCACCGTCCGCTGGTGGACGAGCATGATCACGAAGAGGAACAGGACCATGATCCCGCCGGCGTAGACGAGCATCTGGACGGCGCCGGGGAATTCCGCCTGCATCGAGGAAGAAGATGCAGGCCACGAGCAGGAAGGAGGCGAGCAGGAAGAGCGCCGAGTGGACCGGGTTCCTCGCCACCACGACCGCCGCCGCCATCCCGAGCGCGAGGGCGGCGAGAACGACGAAGACCCAGCCCCGCCGTTCCGGTCAGGAGCACGCCGCGTCGTCGCCGCCCTAGCCCTGCTCCACGACGGTGAAGGGCTTCACGTTCTCCGCGGCCTGCCAGTCGGTCAGCTTGCGGATGTCGAGGTAGAGCGCCTCGTTTCGCTCGTAGGCGGCCATCTCGTAGGTCTTCGTCGTCAGCCAGATCGACTTGGGGGTCGTCGGGCAGGCCTCCTCGCAGAGCTGGCAGAACATGCACCGCTTCAGGTCCACGTCGAAGCGGTCGAGCACCTTGACGGACTTGCCCGCCTCGTTCTTCTCGTTGTGCCAGTCGATGTAGATGATGTTGATCGGGCACTCGATCGCGCAGAGCGTGCACTTGATGCAGCGCTCCTCGTCCAGGCGGAACATCCCGCGGAAGCGGTCCGAGGGGATCTTCTTCTGCTCGGGGTACTGGATCGTGACCTTCTTGCCGAAGAGGTGGCGGCCCGTGACGGAGAGGCCGTCGAAGAGGTCGAGCAGGGTCAGGCGGTCGAGCCACTTCTTGAGCGCCATGGCTCAGGCCGACTCCCCGCGCGCCCTGCGGGATCGGACGCCAGCCGCTCGCGCTTCGCGAGCGCGCGCCGCAGCTTCGCGAGCAGGGCCATCGCCGACGAAGAGCGACCCCGTAGATCCAGGAGAGGGTGAAGAGCCCGTTCGTCCTCCCCGGAGTCGCGAGGATCGCCACCGCGACGACGACGATGTTCGCGAGCGAGAGCGGGATCATCCACTTCCAGCCGAGCGCCATCAACTGGTCGAACCGGTAGCGCGGGAAGGTCGACCGGAACCAGATGTAGGCGAAGAGGAAGAAGCCGGTCTTCGCGAGGAACCAGAGGATGGGCGGGACGAGCGTCGAGGAAAGCGAGGGCCTTCACGCTCGGGAAGGGGCGCAGCCACCCTCCGAAGAAGACCGTCACCGCGACGCAGGAGATGATGATCATCGCCGTGTACTCGCCGAGGAAGAAGAAGGCGAACTTCACCCCCGAGTACTCGGTGTTGAACCCGGACACGAGCTCCGACTCCGCCTCCGGCAGGTCGAACGGGTTCCGGTTGGTCTCCGCGACCCCCGCCACGAAGTAGATGAAGAAGGCGACGAGCCCGGGGAAGATGAACCAGAGATGGATGCGCTGCTGGCGCTCGACGATCTCGACGAGCGAGAGCGACCGCGTCATCAGGAGCACCGACACGAGCGCCAGTCCCATCGGCACCTCGTAGGAGACGAGCTGCGCCGCCGAGCGCAGCCCCCCGAGGAGCGAGTACTTGTTGTTCGAGGACCAGCCGCCGAGGATGATGCCGTACACGCCGATCGAGGTCAGCGCGAGGAGGAAGAGGAGCCCGACGTTGACGTCCGTCACGTAGAGCGGCGTCGAGACCTTCCGCGTCAGCTGGATCGCCGGGCCGAAGGGTATCGAGCGCGAGCGCGGTCAGCGCCGGGATCACCGCGAGCACCGGCGAGAGGAAGTGCACGACCTTCTCGGCGCCGCCGGGGGTGATGTCTTCCTTGCGTGACGAGCTTGACGAGGTCCGCGAGTCCCTGGAGCGTCCCCTTCGGCCCGACGCGGTTGGGCCCGAGGCGCGCCTGCATGAAGCCCATCAGGCGCCGCTCCGCGAGCACGATCACGAACCCGACGATCGCCGGCACGGTGGCGACGAGGAGGACGACCTTCAGATATGTCAGGAAGGTCGGGGTCAGGATCTTCACCGGTCCACCTCACCGAGCACGATGTCGATCGTGCCGATCAGCGCGACGAGGTCCGAGATGAGGTGGCCCTTGGCCAGCCGCGGCAGAGCCTGGAGGTTGATGAAGGACGGCGGGCGGCAGTGCATCCGGTACGGCCGGTTCGTGCCGTTGGAGACGCAGTAGAAGCCGAGCTCCCCCTTCGGGGACTCGATCGAGGCGTAGACCTCCTCGGCGACGGGCTTGATCACGCGCGGGACCTTGCCGCGGATCTCCCCGGGCGCGAGCCGCTCCAGGCACTGCTTCAGGATCCGCGCGCTCTGCCGCATCTCCTGGACCCGGACGATGTAGCGGTCGTACGTGTCGCCGTTCGCGCGGGTCGGGATCGCGAAGTCGAGCTCCTCGTAGCACTCGTAGGGCTGCGCGCGGCGCAGGTCCCACTCGAGCCCGGAGCCGCGCAGCACCGGTCCGGTCAGCCCCCACTCGACGCACTCCTCGGCGGAGATGACGCCGATGCCGACCGTGCGCTTCTTCCAGATCCGGTTGTCGGTCAGGAGCTGCTCGTAGTCGTCGATGCGCGAAGGCAGGTCGTCCACGAACTCGGCCACGCGGTCGGTCCAGCCGGCGGGCAGGTCGAACGGGAGCCCCCCGATCCGCATGCAGTTCAGGGTCAGCCGGGCCCCGCAGTACTCCTCGAAGAAGTCGAGGATCTGCTCCCGCTCGCGGAACGCGTACCAGAAGGGGGTCACGGCGCCGAGGTCGATTCCCGACGTGCCGAGCCACACGAGGTGCGAGGAGAGGCGCTGGAGCTCGTCGAGCATCACGCGGACGAGCTGCGCGCGCCGCGGAATCTCGACCGCCAGGAGCTTCTCGACTGTGAGGCAGAAGGCGTGGTTGTTCGTCGCGGCCGCGACGTAGTCCATCCGATCGGTGTGCGGGATCCCCATCGGATAGGTCTCGGTCTCGAAGAGCTTCTCGGTGCCGCGGTGGAGGTATCCGATGTCGGGCTTCGCTTCGAGGATCTTCTCCCCGTCCACCTTCAAGATCAGGCGGAGCACTCCGTGCGTCGAGGGGTGCTGCGGCCCGAAGTTCAACTCCATCTCCTGGACGTCGAAGAGCGTGTGGGCCGCCCGCGTCTCCGGCACCCCCGCCGCCGGGCGCGGGATCCCGGCCTCCGTCGAGCGCCGCGCGAAGTAGGCGGCCTCGTCCCTCTCCGCATCGGTCAGCCGCGGGTCGTCGGTCATTCTCGTCTCACGCTTCGAGCCACAATTGATTCATTGATTCATTGATTCATTGACTCGGTAGTCGCCGCAATGAACCAATGACTCAATGAATCAATGACCCGATTCCTCACGAGACCACCTTCCGATTCGGATCATCCTGAGAGGGCCCGCCGCCTTCCGGCCACTCCTCCGGGTAGATCGCGGCGCCGGTGTCGATCCCTTCGACGGGAAAGTCCTTGCGCAGGGGATGTCCGTGGAAGCCCTCCCAGGTCAGGATCCGCCGCGGATCGGGGTGCCCGGAGAAGCGGATGCCGTACATGTCCCACGTCTCCCGCTCGGGCCAGTTGGCGGCGAGGTAGACGCTCGCGATCGAAGGGACCTCCTCGCCGTCCGCGGCGCCGCACTTGACGCGAATCCGCGCGTTCTTCGAGAAGGAGTAGAAGTGGTAGACGACGTCGAAACGGGGCTGACGCTCCTTCCAGTCCACCGCCGTCACGTCCACGCAGTACTTGAAGTCCTCGGCGTCCTTCAGGTGCCGGGCCACCCGCGCGATCGACGGGGTGGCGACGGTGACCGTGACCTGTCCCGCGAACTCCTTGGCCGAGAGGACGGTGTCCGGGAGCGCGGCGCGAATGGACTCGACCCACGGATGGGCCGAGGCGTCCTTCGCTTCGAGCTTTGCCTTCGGCGCCTCGGCGGCCTTCGCCTCTCCGCCGTGGGAGGGGGCCGGCGGCGGCGGCGTCTTCTCGTCGGCCATCCGAGGCTACGACGCCTTCCGCACGACCTTCATCCGGTCGATCTTCTTCTGGAGCGCCATGATGCCGTAGATCAGCGCTTCCGGGCGCGGCGGACAGCCGGGCACGTAGACGTCCACCGGCACGATCGCGATCGACTCCCTGCGTCACCGCATACGTCCGGTAGGGGCCGCCGCAGGTCGCGCAGGAGCCCATGGCGATGACCCATTTGGGCTCGGGCATCTGGTCGTAGAGCCGCTTGATGATCGGCGCCATCTTCTCGACGACGGTGCCGGCGACGATCATGAGGTCCGACTGGCGCGGCGTGCCCCGGAAGACTTCCGCGCCGAAACGGGCCAGGTCGTGCCGGGAATCCATGACGGCCATCATCTCGATCGCGCAGCAGGCCAGGCCGAACTGCATCGGCCAGATGGAGGAACGGCGGGCCCAGTTGATGACCGAATCGACCGTCGTCGTCAGGATGTTCTCTTCGAATCGGTTCTCGACGAGCCCCATCGATTCCTTTCGGCCGCGGGGCTAGGCCCAGTCCAGGGCGCCGCGGCGCCAGACGTAGACGTAGCCCACGACGAGGATGACGAGAAAGACCACCATCTCGATCAGGCCGAACCAGCCGAGCCGGTGGAAGTAGCACGGCCCAGGGGAAGAGGAAGATCGTCTCGACGTCGAAGACGACGAAGAGCACGGCGATCAGGAAGTAACGGACGGAAAACCGCGTGTCGAAGGCGGTCGTCGTCGGCGCGATGCCCGACTCGTACGGCTCGAGCTTGGCCGGGTTGGGGCGCCGGCTCTGGATCACCCGCGCGATGAAGATGGTCGCGAGCGGCAGGGCCGCCGCCAGCAGGGCGAACACCAGAATGGGAGCGTAGGCTGACAAGGCGCGGCCATTCTATCGGTTAGGGGGAGAGAGTCAAAGGGGATCGGGTCATCGGGAGATCGGGTGATCGGCTCATCGGATCATCGGATCATCGGATCATCGGGTAATCGGATCATCGGATCATCGGGTGATCGGGTCATCGGGTCATCGGGTCATTGGCGCTGAGCCGATCCTCCGATCTCCCGATCCTCCGATCTCCCGATCACCAGATCTCCAGATCTCCCGATCTCCCGATCTCCGATCGACCGATGGACCGATTCTGACTATTCACCGCGATTGAACGAGAACCGACAATTCCTCCCCCATTCCCTCCGGATCGATCAGGCGATACGCGCGCCACTTCTCTGCTGTCGTCCGCGACGAAGTCGAGCAGGCCCGCCTCCGCGAGATAGCGTCCCTGGCGAAAGACGCCGCGAGTCGCGAGGCCTTCTTCTTCCCCGGCCCGCGCGAGCGCGTCCCAGTTGACGTGCGCAGTCAGATCCACCTCGCCGGGGCGCGCGAGCGGATCGCCGCCGCGGCGGCCCGCGGAATGGACGGCGAGGGTCCCCGCGGCGCGCGCGAGCGGATGGTAGAGCGCCGGGGCGCGGTGCCCGTAGTCGAACGTCACGAGGCTCCCGCGCGCGAGCGCCCGGGCGAGCCTCCGATAGAGCGGCGCGGCCGCCGGCGCGACTTCGGCGATCTGGCCGGGCTCGAGAGCGATCCCGAAGGACGCGAGATGCCGGACGTGCGCTTCCTCCGCGGGCCCGCGGACCCAGACGAAGCGCTCGCCTTCGACGCCGACGCGCAGTTCCCGCGGGCTCCCGTCCTCCCCCCCCTCGAGCCGGACGACCGGCAGCGCGTCGAAGAGCTCGTTTGCGAAGATCCAGCCGCGGACCGAGCCCTCCGGCAGCTCCTCGGCCGAGGCGAACACCCGCGGCGGCCGCGGGAAAAGGCGGCCCGCGATCACTGCGCGCGCGTTCTCCGAGCGCTCGATCGCGACGAGGCGGACCCGCGAAGCGAAAGCGGGATCCTGTCGCTCGAGGGCGGCGGCGAGGTCGCCCAGGAACCGACCGTCTCCCGCGCCCGACCTCGACGAAATCGACCGCGCCGTCGAAATGCTTCGGACTCCTCTCGGAATCGGCGGGCGAGCGCGGCGGCGAACGCGGGCGAGACGGCAGGCGACGTCACGAAGTCGCCGGGCTCTCCGATCGGCGCGCCGCGCGCGTAGTAGCCGCCTTCCGGATCGTAGAGGGCGGCCTCCATGAATTCGGAGAAGGAAATCGGCCCCTCGCGCGCGATGCGCTGCCGGAGCCTCTCGGCCAGTCGGGGCACGCGCGCGCATTATAGTTTTCGCGATGCGGCCCCGGCTCCTCGAGCGAATCCTCGCGGCCGCGATCGTCGCCTCTTCCCTCGCCTGCGCCTCGCGGCGGGAGCCCCTCCCGACGATCGAGGACTACTCCGACGGCACGTCGATCTTCGCGGCCCAATACCTCGAGGAGTGGAAGGCGGGGCGCGCCGGGAAGGGCTTCTACGCGCCGGACTTCGCCTGGAGCGGTCCGCTGCCCGGCGAGGGGATGGAGAGGGTCGAGACGAGGGCGGGGCTGGAAGTGAGCGTGTGGCGGAGGGTCTCCCCCTCACCCCAACCCTCTCCCCGCGGGCGAGAGGGAGCAGACCACCGGAGCGTGGATCTCGTCGCGCGCCTCTCCGAGATCCGCGCCGCCTTCGCCTCCCTCGGCCGGACGGAGAACGTGCTCTTCGACTTCCGCCGCCGGGGCGAAAGGCGAGAGGTGGTGTTCGGCCTGCTCCTGACGGGTCGCGGGGGCGACGGGCGCTTGCGCCAGGAGGGTGGGCAAGATCCGGGCCGCTCTGGCGCCCGACCCGGGCCGGAAGGGCGCCTGGCGCCTCGCTTCGGCCTCGCTCGAGAGCTGGACGATCGCCGCCGCCTCCGACCCGCTCTTCGAGGAGGTCCGCCGCGCGCGCGGGCCTGACGCAGGTCCACCGCGCCTTCCTCCCGAACGCCGCGAAGAACGTCCCGATCCCGGGCGAGCACATGCCGCCCGGCGTCGCCGTGCTCGACTACGACGGCGACGGACGCGAAGACCTCTTCGTCGCGGGGGGCGACGGCAATCGCCTCTACCGCAACCGCGGCGACGGGACCTACGAGGACGCCACGGAGAGAGCCGGCGTCGCCGGACAGCCGAGGGCGAAGGCGTCGGCGCCCTCGCCTTCGACTACGACAACGACGGGAGGACCGACCTCTACGTGACCTACCTCGACCGGCCGAATCTCCTCTACCGCAACCGCGGGGACGGCACTTCGAGGAGGTCGGCCGGAAGGCGGGCGTCGCGCTGACCGACTACTCCACGTCCGCGGCGGCCCTCGACTACGACCGCGACGGCTGGCCCGACCTCTACGTCCTCGTCTACGGCCCGTCCGGACCGCGGCCCGAACATCCAGGCGGACAACGCCCCGCCCAACCATCTCTTCCACAACAACGGCGACGGCACGTTCACCGACGTCTCGAAGGCGACTCGCACCGACGACACGGGCTGGGGCCTCGCGGTCGAGTCGGCCGACTTCGACGGCGACGGCTGGCCCGACCTCTACGTCGCCAACGACTTCGGAAACAACACCTATCTGCACAACGACGGCGACGGCACGTTCTCGAACCGCGCGAAGACGGCCGGCGTGCTCGACCCCGGCTTCGGCATGGGGGTCGCGGTCGACGACTACGACGGCGACGGGCGCCTCGACTTCTACGTCTCGAACTATTCCTTCCCCCTGAACTGGTTTCTGACCGACCCGCGCTTCCCGATGCCGGAGCTTCCCTACGGCTGGTTCCGCCCGCTCATCTGGCGGCGCCTGAAGCTCCTCTCGCGCGGCTCCTCGCTCTTCCGCAACCGCGGCGACGGCCGCTTCGAGCGGACCTCCGAGGAGGCCGACGTCTGGGACACTTCGTGGTCCTGGGGCTGCGTCTTCGTGGACGCGGATCTCGACGGCCGGCCCGACCTCTTCGTCGTCAACGGGATGGTGACCGGGGAGAACGAGCGCGAGCGCGAGATCGACTTCTGGAACCTCGATGTCCTCCGAGTTCAAGAAGTTCGAGAAGGGGATTCCGATCGCCGAGTTCGGCGACGACTCGCTCTGGGGAAGGCCGCCCGAAGCGCTTCTACCGCAACCGCGACGGGCGACACTTCGAGGAGCTCGCGGCGGTGACCGGCCTCGAGTCGGAGGCCAACCAGCGCGGCCTCGTCGTGACCGACGCAAACGGCGACGGCGCCCCGGACCTCTTCGCGACCGGATTCCTCCAGCCGCCCGCCCTCTGGGTCAACCGCAATCCGTCGCGCGCGAAGACGCTCGTCGTCTCGCTCGTCGGGGATCCGGGCACGCCCGGGCAGTTTCGCTCGACCCGCGAGGCGCTCGGCGCGGTCGTCACCGTCGAGGCGGGCGGGATCCGGCGCGCGCAGGTCGTCGCGGCCGGCTACTCCTTCCTGTCCTCCGGATCGAAGACGCTCTACTTCGGCCTCGGCGACCGCGAGAGGGCCGACCGCGTCACGGTGAAGTGGCCCTCCGGGCGAACGACGGCGCGCGAGAACGTCCCGGCGGGAGCGCTTCGGCTGCGGGAAGCCGACGACGCGCGATGAGCGCATCGCCGGCGAAACCGCCCGGCCGCCGCTACCGCGTTCGGCTCGCGGCCATCCTCGCGGCGGGATTCGCGCTGCGACTCGCGATCGACATTTGGATCCCGACGCAGCCGGTCTCCGACTTCCTCGAGTACTTCCGCCGCGCCGAGAGCCTCGCCCGATTCGGCCGGGACGAGACGCGGCCCGGCGTGCCCGCCGCGAGCCACCCGCCGGCTTACCCGATCGCGCTCTCGCTCGCGGTGCGGGCGGCGCCGCCCGGGAAGGCCCTCGCCGCCGCGAAGGTCGCCAATGCCCTCCTCGCGGTCCTCGCCGCCGCACTCGGCGCGCTCCTCGCGCGAACGCTCCGAGGCGAAGCCGCGGGGCTCTGGACGGCGGCCCTCTTCTCGTTCTTCCCCCGCTCGCTCCTGATGTCCGACCTCATCGCCTCGGAGAACCTCTTTACGCCGCTGCTCCTGCTCTTCCTGCTCGTCGCGGCGCGCCGCTGGATATCCGCGCCGTCGTGGCGACTCGCAGCGGCCGCGGGAGCGGCGATCGGGCTCCTGACCCTGACCCGAAGCGTCGCGTACTTCCTGCCGCTCGTGTGGCTCGCGGGGGCGGCGGCCGGGAAGGGGCGCCCCCGCCGCATCGCCGCAGAGCTCCTCCTCCTCGTCGCCGTCGAGCACGCGGTCCTCCTGCCCTGGGCGATCCGCAACGCCCGCGCGATCGGGCGATTCACGTTCCTGAACACGGTCGGCGGTGTGGGCCTCTTCATCGGGAACAACGCGCGCGCGACGGGCGACTGGTACGACTGGACGGGGGACCTCGAGCGGCTGCGCCCGGGCGTGGGCGCGCGCGGGCCGCTCGCCGTGGACGACGCGGCGAAGGAGGAGGCCGTGCGGTGGATCCGGTCGAACCCGGGGCGCGCCGCCGCGCTCTACTTCGTGAAGCTCCGCCACATCCTGACCGACGACGGCTTCGTCGCCGGCATGGCGATCTTCGGCGAAGGCATCTCGCCGCCCGAGCCGCCGGCCGACGTGCTGCCCGGCCCCCATCCGCTCAAGGCCCGCCGGCGGGCCGTCCTGCTGACGCTCCGGGCGGCCGGGATCGCGCTCGCCCTGGCGGCCTTCGGCGGCTTTCTCCTGATCCTGCGCCGCGCGCGGGCGGGCTCGATCCCCGATCGCACGCTCGCCGTCGGCTTCGCCGCCGCGGCCCTGTACGTCCCGCTCCTCTCCGCGGCGATCGCGGTCAACGGCCGGTACCGGTGGCCGAGCGAGGACGTGATCCTGCCGCTCGCGGGCCTGTGGCTCGCCCGGAAGTCCGCCCGCTCCGGGACGCCGGATCGAGCGCCGGCTTCGCCTCCAGCCGGTAGAATGCCCGCCGATCCCGGAGAAAACGACGCATGGAAAAGAAGCGTAAGTTTCTCTTCGTCTCCCTCTCGGGTCTCGTCGGCGACATCGCCTGGCAGGTCCTGAAGGAAGGGCACGAAGTCCGCTATTTCATCGGCGACGAGGAGGAGAAGGACATCGCGGACGGATTCGTCCCGAAGACCGAGGACTGGGAGAAGGACGTGGACTGGGCCGACGTGATCGTCTTCGACGACACGCTCGGCCAGGGCGAAAAAGCGGTCGCGCTGCGCGCACGCGGGAAGGCCGTCGTCGGCGGCACCCCCTACACCGACCGGCTGGAAGACGACCGCTCCTTCGGCCAGGAGGAGTTGAAGAAGGCCGGTGTCACGATCATCCCCTACCGGGAGTTCGACAACTTCGACGAGGCGATCGCCTACGTCCAGGAGAACCCGACCCGCTACGTCATCAAGCCGTCGGGCGCCGCGGGCAACGTGAAGCGGCGGCTCTTCGTCGGCGACGAGGAGGACGGGCGGGACGTCGTCCGGATGCTCGAGGCCTACAAGAAGGCGTTCTCCGACGAGATCAAGGTCTTCCAGCTCCAGAAGCGCGTCGTCGGCGTCGAGGTCGCCGTCGGCGGGTTCTTCAACGGGAAGGCCTTCGTCAACCCGGTCAACACGAACTTCGAGCACAAGAAGCTCTTCCCGGGCAACAGCGGTCCGCCGACGGGCGAGATGGGGACCTCGATGTTCTGGAGCGAGCCGAACAAGATCTTCGAGCAGACGCTCCAGAAGATGGAGCCGCGCCTCGCCGAGGAAGGCTACGTCGGATACATCGACGTGAACTGCATCGCGAACAACAACGGCATCTACCCGCTCGAGTTCACGTCGCGGTTCGGGTATCCGTCGATCTTCATCCAGCAGGAGGGCATGATCACGCCGATCGGCCTCTTCCTGGACGATCTCGCGCACGGGCGCGACCCGAAGTTGAAGGTCAAGAGCGGATTCCAGGTCGGCGTCCGGATCGTGATGCCCCCCTTCCCCTTCGACGACAAGGAGACCTTCGAGTCCTTCTCCCGAAATGCGGTCATCGTGTTCAAGAAGGGGGCGCCGGAGGAGGTCCACATCGAGGACGCCAAGATCGTCGAAGGGCAGTGGCTCGTCGCCGGCACGTCCGGCGTCATCCTGACGGTCGTCGGTCTCGGGCAGACCATGAAGCAGGCGCGGGAGCAGGCCTACTCGCGCATCAAGAACATCCTGATCCCCAACATGTACTACCGCGACGACATCGGGGAGCGCTGGGCGGATGACAGCGACCGCCTGCACAACTGGGGGTACCTGAGATAGGCCGACGCGTTGCGGCGGCGCCTGTGCGACACTGAAGCCATGTCCCCGGAGACCGCGGCCGACGGGGTTTCCTCGCCTCACCGCCGCCGCGGACTTTCCCTGACGGTCTGGTCGCTCGCGGCCCTCGCGGCCGGCCTCGCACTCGGGCTCCTCGGACACGGGGCCGGAGGCGCCGGCTTCGAGCCCCTCGCCGCCGCGGCGAAGGTGATCGGCGACCTCTGGATCTCCGCACTCCAGATGTTGGTCGTGCCGCTGATGATCGCCTACACGCTCGCGGCGATCGTCGGTACGCGCGGCGAAGGCGCCGGCGCCCTGACCGGCCGCGCCGTCCTCCTCTTCGCGGCGATGCTCGCCGTGGCGGCCGCCGTGACGCTCGCTGTGGCGCCCGCGGTCGTCCGCCTCTCCCCGTCGGACCCGGCGACGATCGCGTCGCTCCAGGGCAGGACCCCGATCCCCGACTCCGTGCGCGAGGCTGCGGGCTCGGGCTACGGCTCGTTCGGCGCCTGGATCTCGGCGCTCGTCCCCCGAAACCTATTCGAATCGGCGGCAAGGGGAGAGATCCTGCCGCTCCTCCTCTTCGCGGTCTTCCTCGGCCTCGCGATCACGCGGCTCCCCCCCGCCGAGCGCGAGCCTCTCTCCCGGATCCTCCAGGCCGTGGCCGCAGCCCTGCTCGTCTGTGTGCGCTGGATCCTCGCGCTCCTGCCGATCGGAGTCTTTGCTCTGGCGTTTCTGTTTGCGCTCGGAGCCGGCGGCAACGCGTTCGGGGTCGTGGGGGCGTGGGCCGTCGTGGCGTCCGCGATGCTCCTCCTCGCGGCCCTCCTCTTCTACCCGGCTGCCGCGCTTCTCGGCCGGACGAGCCTCGCCACCTTCGCCCGCGCCGTCGCGCCGGCCCAGCTCGTCGCCGCCGCGACGCGGTCCTCGATCGCGGCGCTGCCGGCCCTCGTGCAGGGGGCCCGCGAGCATCTGAAGCTGCCCGACACGGCCACCGGCCTCGTCCTGCCGCTCGCGGTCTCCCTCTTCAAGCCGAGCCAGATCGTCGGCAACCTGACGAAACTCGTCTTCCTCTCCCACGTCTGCGGCGTCCCCCTCGACGCGGGGAAGATCGCGTCCTTTCTGCTCGTCATCGCGATCCTCTCCTTCTCGACGGTGGGGCTCCCCGGCCGCGGCGCGATGCGGAGCATCCCGGCCTTCATGGCGGCGGGGATTCCGATCGAAGCCGTGGTCCTGGTGGACACCGTGGACGCCGTCCCCGACATCTTCAAGACGGTCTTGAACGTCACAGGACAGATGACCGGGGCGACCCTGCTCACGCGCTCGAGCCGCGCCTCTCGGGGAGCGGCGGCGACCGCCCGGGAGGAGACCGCCCCGGCCGCAACGATCGCCGAGACCGAATGATCCACTTCGTCGCGCCCGCCAACGACGATTGGACTCCGCACGAGTACCTCTCCGGGTGGGGCCGGGCCGTCGCGGATCGATTCCGGGTCGTGCACTACGAGGACCTGGCCGCGGCGGGATCGCTCGAGCGGGGTGTCTACGTGCTCGCGGCGCTCTGCCGGCTGACGGACGGCATGGGCCTCTTCCTCCGAGAACTGCACGGCCGGCTGAGCCGGGAGCCGGGCCTCCGGTTCCTCAACGACCCCTCTCGGACCCTGAAGCGCCTGCCACTGCTCGAGGAGCTGGCGCGGCGAGGCTTGAACGAATTCCGGGCCGCGCGGGCGACCGGGGACTTCGCGAGCCTTCGCTACCCGGTCTTCCTGCGCTCGGAGCGAGCGCACGACGGGGCTCTGTCCCCTCTTCTGCAGTCGCCCCGCGAAGTCGAGGCGGCCGTTGCGCGAGCCGTCATCCTTGGACGAAGGGAGGTCCGGGACCTCCTCGTGGTCGAGTTCTGCGACACCGCGGATTCGGACGGCTACTACCGAAAGTACAGCGCCTACGTCGTCGGAGACCGCGTCCTCCCCCGGAGCATGGAGTACGGGCGCGGCTGGATGCTCAAGCACGCGGGGTGCGAGTACTCGCAAAAGATGCTCGACGAGGAGCGCGCGTACGTTCTCGCGAACCCGCACGAGCCGGAGCTCTCCCGGATCTTCGCCATCGCCGGCATCCAGTACGGTCGGATCGACTACGCGATCAAAGCGGGCCGCGTGCAAACGTGGGAGATCAACCTGCACCCCATGATCGGCCGCGGCCCGGGACCATCGAAGCACCCCGTGCCTCCCGAGCTCAAGCCCTACCGCGAGGAATCGAAGGCCATCTTCCACCGGGGATTTCAAGCGGCATGGGAGGCGGTGGACCTGCCATCCGACGGCCAGCCGGCGATCGAGATCGCGGTCGCAGCACCGGAACCGCGCCGGGAAGCCCCGACGACACTCCGCCCCTCGCTGCTCGATCGGGCCCGGCGTCAGGCTCCTCGACCCTTGCGGCGCCTCGCCGTGACACTGGCGGCGCCGCTGCTTCCCGGGCTAGGCCGGGCGGCGCTCAGGCGAGCGCGGGTGCGATCCGGGTGACCGCCAGCCTGGCGAGGGCGGGGGGTCAGTCCTGATTCTCTGATTTTCTAGGCCGACCTTCTTCGCCGTAGCCTTTACAAATCGCACTCCCACCCGACCGAGACGATTCTTCGTTCGCCTGCCCCGTCGAGGCTCGAAGGCAACCTCCAATCCGACGACGGAATCAGACAATCAGGACTGACCCCAGATCCGCCCCTTCTCCTGCGCGTCCACCACCGCGATCGCCGCCATGTTGACGATGTCGGAGACGTCCTGGCCGCGCTGGAGGACGTGCACGGGCGCGTTCATGCCGAGGAGGATCGGTCCGATCGCCTCGGCGCCGGCCAGGCGCCAGACGAGCTTGTAGGCGGCGTTGGCCGATTGGAGGTCCGGAAAGATCAGGACGTTCGGCCGATGGGCGGCGACCCAGGGATACTCCGCCGCGAGCATCTCGGGCACGACGGCGAGGTCCGCCTGCATCTCCCCTTCGACCGGCAGGTCCGGCCGCGCGGCCTTGATCAGCTCGACCGCGCGCCGGACCTTGCGCGCCTTCTCGTGCACGTTCGACCCGAAGTTCGAGAAAGAGATCATCGCGAGCGACGGGTCCATGTCGAAGCGGCGGACGGCGTCGGCCGTCAGGAGCGCGATCTCGGCGAGCTCCTCGGCGGTCGGATCGATGTTGACCGTCGTGTCGGCGAAGAAGAAGGTCCGGTCCTTCAGGACGAGGATGTAGAGACCCGACACCCTTCGGACCCCAGGCGCCGTGCCGACGATCTGGAGGGCCGGGCGGATCGTGTCGGGGTAGGACTGCGTCAGGCCCGAGATCACGCCGTCGGCGTCGCCGGCGTCGAGCATCAGCGGGCCGTAAGTAGTTGCGCACGCGCACGAGGCGCGCCGCCGAGTCCGCCGTCACGCCGGAACGGCGCCGCAGCTCGACCAGGCGCGCCGCGTACTGCGGGAGCTTCGGCGAGGTCTCCGTGTGGACGAGCTCGATCTGGTCCATCGGGAGCTGCAGCTCCCGCGCGAGGTCGGCCACCTTCTGCTCGCGGGCGAGCAGAATCGGGCGGCAGATCCCCTCCTCCGCCAGGATCTTCGCGGCGCGCAGGATCTTCGGGTGCTCCCCCTCGGGGAAGACGATCCGCTTCGGGTCGCGCTTCGCCTTCTCGAGGACGACGCTCATCAGTTCCCGCGTGCGCGAGAGCATCGCTTCGAGCCGCCGCAGGTAGGCGTTCATGTCGGTGATCGGCCGGCGCGCGACCCCCGACCGCATCGCCGCCTCGGCCACTGCCGGCGCGACCCAGAGCAGCACGCGGTAGTCGAAAGGCTTTGGAATCAGATAGTTGCGGCCGAAGCGGAAAGTCTGCCCTCCGTACGCCCGCGAGACCGAGTCGGGCACGTCCATCTTCGCGAGCGCCGCGAGCGCCTGCGAGGCCGCCCTCTTCATCGGCTCGTTGATCTCGGAGGCCTCGACGTCGAGCGCGCCGCGGAAGAGGAAGGGGAAGCCGAGCACGTTGTTGACCTGGTTCGGATAGTCGCTGCGCCCCGTCGCCATGACGACGTCCGGGCGCGCCGCCCGCGCCTCCTCCGGCGTGATCTCGGGCTCCGGGTTCGCGAGGGCGAAGACGATCGGATCGCGCGCCATCTTGCGGAGCATGTCGCCGGTGACGGTCCCCTTCGTCGAGAGCCCGACGAGGACGTCCGCTCCGGAAAGCGCATCGGCGAGCGTGCGCTCGGAGGTCTCGACGGCGAACGGCTGCTTGTAAGGGTTGAGGTCCTCCCGGCGGCCGGCGTAGATGACGCCGGCCTTGTCCACCATCCGGAGGTTCTCCCGGCGCACGCCGTACGCGAGGTAGAGCTTCGCGCAGGCGATCGCCGAAGCGCCCGCGCCGACGAAGACCACCTTGACGTCGCCGATCTTCTTCCCGACGACCTCGAGCGCGTTCAAGAGCGCCGCGGCGGAGATGATGGCCGTGCCGTGCTGGTCGTCGTGGAAGACCGGGATGGAGAGGCGACGCTTCAGCTCCTCCTCGATCCAGAAGCACTCGGGGGATTTGATGTCCTCGAGATTGATGCCCCCGAAGGTCGGCGCGATCGACGCCACGGTGTCCACGAAGGCCTGCCGGTCTTTCGCGTCCACCTCGATGTCGAAGACGTCGATGTCGGCGAAGCGCTTGAAGAGGACCCCCTTCCCCTCCATGACCGGCTTGGCGGCGAGCGGCCCGATGTCGCCCAGACCCAGGACCGCCGTTCCGTTCGAGATCACGGCGACGAGGTTCCCCTTGGCCGTGTAGTCGTAGGCCTTCTCCGGGTCCTTCGCGATCGCGAGGCACGGCTCCGCGACGCCGGGGCTGTACGCGAGGGAGAGGTCTTCCTGCGTGCGGCAGGGCTTGGTCGCGACGACTTCGATCTTTCCCTTGCGCCCGCGCGCGTGATACTCGAGCGCCTCTTCGGGGGTGATCTTCCTCATCCGCCGCCGGCGAGCCCCCGCCGGACCTCGCGGACCGTCTCGAGCGCCTCCGAAGGCTCGACCGCGCGCACCTTCTTGTCGCGGCGCGTCACGATCTCGACCTTCCCTTCCTTCAGCGTCCGCCCGCCGACGTTGACGCGGATCGGGAAGCCGAGGAGATCCGCGTCCTTGAATTTCACGCCGGGCCGCTCGTCCCGGTCGTCGTAGAAGACGTCGCAATCCGCCGCGAGGAGCTTCGCGTAGAGCGCGTCGGCCGCCTGGAGGACGGAAGGCTCCGAAGGATTGAGAGACACGAGCTCGATCTCGAAGGGCGCGAGCGCGAGGGGCCAGACGATGCCGTCCGCGTCGTGGTGCTGCTCGACGGCGGCGGCCATCGTGCGCCCGATGCCGATCCCGTAGCTCCCCATCACGACCGGGCGCGTCTCCCCCTTCTCGTCCGTGAACTCGCAGTGGACCGCCTCGCCGTACTTCGTGCCGAGCTTGAAGATGTGGCCGACCTCGATCCCGCGCGCGATCGAGAGGGGCTTTCCGCAGCGCCGGCACGGGTCTCCCGGCCGGGCCTGCGCGAAGTCCGCCCAGAGGGAGACGCGGGCGTCCCGCTCGATCGAGAACCCTCTCACGTGCCAGTCCCGCCGTCCCGCGCCGGTCACGGCGTTGACGGCGCCGCGCACCGACTCGTCGGCCACGAGGCGCACTTTCACCGGGTCGAGCTTCTGGGGCCCGACGTAGCCAACGGGCGAGCCTGAGGCCCGCTCGACCTTCTCCTCGCTCGCCAGGGCCAGGTGCTCGACCCCGAGCGCGTGCTTCAGCGCGATCTCGTTGACGTCCAGGTCCCCGCGGAGCGCCGCGGCGACGAAGCCCTGCTCCGTCTCGTAGATGAGGCACTTGATCATGCGGGAGGCGGTGATGCCGAGGAAGGCGACGACGTCGTCGATGCCCCCCTTGCCCGGCGTCTCGACTTCCGTCATCGATGTGACGGTCTCGTCCTCCCACGGCGCCCGGCGCCTCCCCGTCTGCGCCCGCTCGAGGTTGGCGCCGTACCCGCAGGCGGCGCACCGCACGACGGCGTCCTCGCCCGTGTCCGCGAGCACCATGAACTCCTGCGACTGGCTGCCGCCCATGCTGCCCGAGTCCGCCTCGACGACCGTGAAGTCGAGCCCGCAGCGCTGGAAGACGCGGCGGTAGGCGGCGTCCTGGGCGCGGTACGACTCGTCCAGGCCCGCGGCGTCCGCGTCGAAGGAGTACCCGTCGTACATCAGGAACTCGCGCCCGCGCATCAGGCCGAAGCGCGGGCGGATCTCGTCGCGGAACTTCGTCCGGATCTGGTAGAGCGTGAACGGGAGCTGCCGGTAGGAGGTCAGCCCCGACGCGCACGAGCGTGGCGAAGGCCTCCTCCGCGGTCGGCGCCAGGCAGTACTCGCCGCCCTTGCGGTCCTTCAGGTGGAAGAGGATCTCCTCGCGGGCCCAGCGCTCCCAGCGGCCCGACTCCTCCCAGAGCTCGCGCGGCTGGAGGATCGGGGCTTCGATCTCGTGGAAGCCCGCCCGGTCCATCTCCTCGCGGACGATCGCCTCGATCTTGCGGTTGGCGCGCAGGCCGAGCGGCGTCAGCGTGTACACCCCGGCCGCCACGCGGCGCATCATGCCGGCCCGCGCCAGCAGGATGTGCGAGACCGCTTCCGCGTCGCCCGGGACCTCGCGGACCGTCTGGAGGAAGTACTTGGACCAGCGCATGTACCGCGCGACGATACTAATGGAAGCGGTCGGCGGTCGGCTATCGCCGGACGTCCGCCGGATGGCTCCTGAAGCTTCAGCCCTTCCGCGTCGCCGCGGCTTCCGGCTTCTTCCGCGCCCCCACCTTCTCGACCAGGCGCAGGTTCGACCGGACCTGCTGCATCATTCGGTCCTCGAGGGCCCCGCCGGGCGCGACCGTCTTGGCGCGCGTGAAGGCGGCCTTGGCCTCCTCGGGCTTGCCCGCCGCGAGGTACGCCATGCCGAGGTGGTGGAGCGTCGTCGGCGCCGCCGCGCGCTCGCTCGAGCGGCGCAGGCAGTCGATCGCGCGGTCGAACTCCTGGCGCTTGTAGTGGACCCAGCCGAGGGCCGCGAGCGGATAGGGCTTCAGCTCGTCCGGCGCCGCGGAGAGCGCGCGCCCGGCGTAGTCGAGCGCGGAGTCGAGGTCCTCGTCCCGACTCGGCGAGGCTCGTCGCGAGCTCGTAGTAGCCGACCGTCTGCGCGGTCTTCGACGTGTGCCGCTCGAGGAACTCGCGCACGAACCGCGCCGCCTCGTCCGGCTTGCCCCTCGGCCCGCAGCGCCTCGGCGAGCGTCGAGCAGGCGGCGGCCGCGACGACGTCCTCGGGCTCCCCCTCGAGCACCTCGCGGCAGGCGGCGACGGCCTCCTTCCAGAGGCCGAGCGAGGCGCACACGAGGGCATAGGAGATCCGGATCGTCGAGTTGCCGGGCTCGGCCTCGAGGGCCTTCAGGTACGAGCGCGTGCGCGCGGCGCAGCAGACCCGCGCGAGACCTGCTCCTCCGCCTCGCGGTAGGCCTCGCCGCCGGGGCCGTCCACGCGCGGCAGCTCGTAGCGCCGCCGCTGCTCGAGCAGGCGCACCGCCTCCTGGAACTCGAGCCGCTTCGGGTTCTTTTCGAGCGCGTGCTGAAAGCACTCGAGCGCGCGCTTGGGCCAGTTCTTCTCGAGGTAGCAGAGGCCGAGCTGGAACATGGCGTCCTCGAGCCCGGGCTCGAGCGCCAGCGCCTCCTCGAACTGCTCGATCGCCCGCCCGACCTCCCCCTTCTCGCGCAGGACCGTGCCGAGCAGGACGTGGGCCGAGGGGACGCGGGCCGATCTCGAGCGCCCGGGTGAGCTCCCGCTCCGCCTCCGCCCAGCGCGACGGCGTGGGCGTGGAGCGCGCCCAGGGCGAAGTGCGGCAGGAAGGCGTCCGGCCTCTTTTCGATCGCGCGCTTCAGAGCGGCCTCCGCCGCCGCCGCGTCGCCCGCCTCGGAGGCGGAGATGCCGGAGTAGACGAGGGACTCGAAGTGGTTCGGCTCGATCGCCAGGACCTTCTTGAAGTAGCCCGAGGCCTTCTCGATCTCCCCGGCCGAGAAGAACGTCTCGCCGAGGTAGAAGCCCGAGCTCGACGTTGCTCGCGGTCGGCGCGATACAGCTCCTCGAGCAGGCGCATCCCCGCGGTCGGCGTCGAGCGCCAGGATGGCGAACTCCGCCTCCCGCAGGCGCTGCCGCAAGCGCCTCGCGCTCGCCGCGAGAAGCGCGCGACGATGCGGTCGCGCCATTCGAGAAAGCGGTCCTTCTTCTCGACGGCCTGCATCCGCTCGTCCATCTTCGTTTCCCAGAGGTCGAAGACCTCCTCGGAGCGGACCGCGCCGCGCCGCTCGAGGGTCTCCTGCAGGGCGAGGATCCCGGTGTGCGCGACGAAGAGGTTCTTCTCGAGGTTGCCGAGCGACTCGAAGAGCGTCTTGACCGCCTCGCCCGTGCGCTTGACGACGTCCTCGAGCGTCGAGATGCGCTCGAGCAGGTGCTCGTCGAACGGGATCTCCTCCTGCGGCTCGCTCGCCCTCCTCGACGACGCCGACGCCCGAGAGGACGAGGAGCTTCGAGTGGCAGCGGGAGCAGAACTCCTCGTCGTCGCGGTTCTTCAGGCCGCAGACCTGACAGAACATCACCGTCGCTCGCCGCTTGCTCGGGATCTGCGCCCTGCGGGCGCACCGGCGCTCGGCTCGGCCAAAGGGCCTCGACCGAGCGCCTGATCCCTCGCGGCGCGTTCGCTCCCGCGGCGCGCGGCTCCTCCCTCGGTTACTTCGGGAGACTCCGCGCGCCGCGAGCGAATCGGGATGTGCCTCTGATTGACGGTCGCGTCTCGGCGAAGAGAGACGGGGCGCGGTTGCTGGGGTCCGATGGTCAGGCACGAGGCGGGGCCTCGTACTCGTAGAAGCCTCGGCCGGATTTCTTGCCGAGCCAGCCGGCGTCGACCATCTTCACGAGCAGCGGGCTCGGCCGGTAGCGCGGGTCGCCGAAGCCCTGCTGGAGCACCCGCAGGATCGACGAGGCAGGTGTCGAGGCCGATGAAGTCGGCGAGCTCGAGCGGGCCCATCGGGTGGTTCATGCCGAGCTTCATGATCCCGTCGATCGCCTCGCGGCGTCGCGACCCCTTCGCGGAGCGTCTCGATGGCCTCGTTGATCATCGGCATCAGGACCCGGTTCGAGACGAAGCCCGGATAGTCGTTGCAGAAGATCGGGGTCTTGCCCATCCGCCGGGCGAGCGCCTCGACCGCCGCCGCGGTCTCGTCCGAGGTCGCGATCCCGCGGATCACCTCGACCAGCTCCATCACCGGCACCGGGTTCATGAAGTGCATGCCGATGAACCGGTCGGGGCGCCGGGTCGCGGCCGCCAGGCGCGTGATCGAGATCGAGGACGTGTTCGAGGCGAGGAGGGTCGCCGGCCGGACAGAGGCCGTCGAGCCGGGCGAAGAGGTCGCTGCTTGACCGTCTCGTTCTCGACGACCGCCTCGATCACGAGGTCGGCCGCGGCGAGCTTCGACAGGTCGGTCGTCGTCGAGAGCCGGTCGAGGGCGGCGCGCTTCTCCTCGGCCGTGCGCTGGCCCTTGGACACCTCGCGGTCGAGGTTCTTCTCGATCGTGTCGCGGGCCTTCGCGAGGAGCCGCTCCTCCAGGTCCGCCAGGACGACGCCGCATCCCGCGGCCGCGGCCACGTGGGCGATTCCGTTGCCCATCTGGCCGCCGCCGACGACGCCGACGGTGCGGATCTCCATCTCTCCCGGACTCTATTGCGCCGGCGGCGGGGGAATCAAATGCCGGCGGACCTTCGGGGCGCGGCCCCGAACCGTCAGTCGGCGACGCGATATCTCGGCGAGCCGAATCGCGTCAGGAACGCGACGCCGACGGCGAGGACCGACGCGGCGCTCCAGACGATCGGCCCGACGAGCGGCACGAGCGAGACGCCGGCCAGGAGCGCGAAGCCGACGGCGAGCGCCGACGGACGCCGCCGCGCCGCGACCGAGCCCGAGACCTTCTGGCCGAGCGAGGAGGAAGAGCGACGCCATGCCGAAGACCTTCGCCGCGACGGCGACGACGGCGACGACGAGCGCGATCGGCACGGAGAGCGGAAGACGGGAGGAGCGCCAGCACCGCCGCCGCCGCGAGGAAGAGCGTCAGCACGGAGAGGATGCCGGCGGCGAGCGACGCCGTCATCTCGTCTTCGGCGCGCGCGGCCGCGCGCGGAAGCTCGGAGCCGAGCAGGTAGAGGAGCGCGCAGCGCCACGCGCGAGCCACGCCGCCAGCGCGAGCAGGCGCAGTCCCCAGACCGTCGCCGAGCCGGGCACTTCCCACGGCGCGCGGCGCATCTCCGCGAGATAGAGACGCAGGAGCGAACCCGGCGTCGAGACGACGCCCTCGACCGGAGGCGCTCCTTCCGAGGCGAGGCTCCCGCCGAAGACCGACAGGTTTCCGCCGACCGAGCCGCCGGGGCCGAACGAGACGTCGCCGCCCCAGACGACCACGTCGCCCGAGACGCGCGCGTCGATGCGCACGTCGGCGAAAGCCGCGAGCACGCGGCCCGCGACCGGGTCGAGATCGACGAGGTTCCGGCCGAGAGTCGTGAGGGAAGCGGAGGGGGCGGCCGGGGGTGCGGTCGGAGCCGGGGGCGCGGCGAGAAAGAGGAGCGCGAGCGGCGATCATCTCCGGGCGAACGCGCGCGACGAGCACGCGGCGCAGCGCCGAAGCGCGAGGGGCGCCAGGAGGAGCAGGGCCGCCCAGCCGAGCGAGGTCGGCGCGGAGCGACTCCGACGAGAGCCTCGAGCCCGGCCGGGAGCGACTGCGCGCGAGGTCCGCGAGCCAGCGCATCGTCGCGCGAACGAGACCCGCCGCCGACGGCCGCGAACGCCGCGGCGAGGCCGACCGTTCGCCGGCGCGCGCCGACGCCGGCCACGAGCGCCGTGCCGCCGAGCGGAGAGCGCCGCGAGGAGCAGGAGGGGCGCGCCCCAGACCGAGAGGCTGCGCCGCTCGGCCCGCGAGAACGGGCCGCACCCGAAGGACCCGGTCGGCGAGCTCGACCGGGCGGCGCCGGAGGCTCGGGCGCAGGGCCGACATCCAGGATCTCGGAGCGGCGCGACCGATTCGCGGCAGGAAGGGCACTCGCGAGGACGTGCTCGCCGGCGTATCCGTCGGAGGAGGGGCACCTCGCCCGAGGCCAGCGCCTCGATGTCGATGGGATCCAGGGGGTTGCGGGCAATCGCTCAAGAAAGCTCTCCGCCAACCTTTCCTTCAATACGGCTCTGGCGCGAAAGAGTTTGTTCTTGACGGTCCCCAGGGGCATTTGCTTGACTTCGGCGATCTCCTCGTAGGATAGCCCGGCAAAGTGCCTCAGGGCGATCAATTCGCGGAATTCCAGGGGCAAGTCGGCGATCGCCCGGGAGATGGCGTTGCCCCGCTCGAGGTTCCGAAGCAGGCCGTAGGGGTCGAGATCGGAGCTACTGTACTCTGGAGAGGACACCCGGCCCTGGCCCTCCGGATCCGGAATTTCCAGCGGGACGGTCCGCGAGGCGCCTCTTCCGGAGGTGGTCGATCGCGGCGTTGCCGGCGATCCGGAAGAGCCAGGTCGAGAACTTGTACTCGGGGTTGAAGCGGTCCAGGGCCTGGTAGACCTTCAGGAAGATCTCCTGGGTCAGGTCGAGGGCGTCGTCGCGGTGCCCGATCATCTTGGCCACGTGGGCGTGGACGCGCGTCTGGTACCGCCGCACGAGCAGGCCGAAGAGGTCGTCCTCGCCGGCCAGGACTCGGGCGACGACGGCCTCGTCGCTCTCCGAGTTCTCGCTCTCTCCGGTTGCTGCTCCTTCAAGCCGCGGTCGGATCGCTTCGGACGCCTGAGTTACAATCCCCCGCCATTCTAACCGCCGGCCGATCGGCAGGAGGGATCGCGCGTGGAGATGAAAGTCGCCGAACCGCAGTTCCCGACGATCGGATCG
Organism: uncultured Acidobacteriota bacterium; assembly: GCA_963707935.1. Taxonomy (GTDB): domain Bacteria; phylum Acidobacteriota; class Thermoanaerobaculia; order UBA5066; family Gp7-AA6; genus DATBFU01. The sequence goes on from CAVPRN010000005.1 coordinate 1,867,933, forward strand.
CACCCCCAGGGCACCGACTCCGCCAACCCGTTCGAAGAGATGATGTCCCGGTTCGACCTGGCCGCGCAGAAGCTCGGCCTCGACCCGGGCCTCTACAAGGTCCTCCGCGAGCCCGTGCGCGAGACGAAGGTCTCGATCCCGATCGTCATGGACGACGGCCGCATCGAGGTCTTCATCGGCTACCGCGTCCTCCACAACATCGCCCGCGGGCCCGGCAAGGGCGGCATCCGCTACGACAAGAACGTCACGCTCGACGAGGTGCGGGCGCTCGCGGCCTGGATGACCTGGAAGTGCGCGGTCGTGAACATCCCGTTCGGCGGCGCCAAGGGAGGCGTCATCTGCGATCCCGGCGCCCTCTCGCGCGGGGAGCTCGAGCGGATCACGCGGCGCTACACGGCGGAGCTCATGGATCAGTTCGGGCCGGAGAAGGACGTGCCGGCGCCCGACATGGGGACGAATCCTCAGACGATGGCCTGGATCATGGACACCTACTCGATGCACGCCCGCCACACCGTGACTTCGGTCGTCACCGGGCAAGCCCCTCTCGCTCGGCGGCTCGCGCGGGCGCGTCGAGGCGACCGGACGCGGCCTGATGCTGATCTGCCGCGAGGCGGCGCCGCTGCGCGGGCTGACCCTCGCCGGGAGCCGCATCGTCGTGCAGGGTTTCGGCAACGTCGGGTCGATCGCGGCGCGCATGTGCCACGAGGCGGGAGCGAAGATCATCGGCGTCTCCGACATCGCGGGCGGGATCGTGAACCCCGCCGGGATCGACATGCCGAAGCTGATCGCGCACTACGAGAAGGCGCGCTCTTTCGAGGGCTTCGGCGGGGTCCAAGAAGATCTCCAACACGGATCTGCTCGAGCTCGATTGCGACATCCTGATCCCCGCGGCCAACGAGAACCAGATCCGCGAGCAAGAACGCCTCGAAGATCACGCGCGAAGATCATCGTCGAGGGCGCCAACGGCCCGACGACGCAGCGCGCCGACGACGTGCTGCGCCAGAAGAACGTCCTCGTCGTGCCGGACATCCTGGCCAACGCCGGAGGCGTGACGGTCTCCTACTTCGAGTGGGTGCAGGACCGCGCCGGCTTCTTCTGGCGCGAGCAGGAGGTCAACGAGCGGCTGGAGGACATCATGGTCCAGTCGTTCAAGGACGTCGCGACCATGGCGGAGAAGCTACGGCGTGACGCTACCGGATCGCCGCCTACATGCTCGGCATCCGCGCGTCGCCCACGACACGATGGTGCGCGGGCTGTACGCCTGACGCGCGCGGGAAGGGAGAGCCTCCGGAAAGCGGGGCGGTGACCGGGCGCGCGGGCGGCGCGGCGCGCCCCGGCCGCGAGCACCCGCTCGGCGCCAGGGCCCTCCTCGCGATCGCCGCCGCCGCGCTCCTGCCCCGCCTCGCGGCCGTGGCGCTCCTGCGGCACGGGGCGATCCTCGCCGACGCGCTCACCTACCACGAGCAGGGGGCGCGCCTCGCCCAGGGCCTCTCCTACGGCGACCCGATCCGCGCGCCCCTCTACCCGTACCTGATCTCCTTCGTGTACCGCGCGGCCGGCGTCCACGCGACGGCCGTTTACGTGGCGCAGGCGTTCGCGGAGACGGCCGTCATCGCGCTCCTCGCGTACGCGGTCTCGCGCCGGCTCGGGCGCCGCGCCGGCCTCGCGGCCGGCCTCCTCGCGGCGCTCTATCCGGCCCGGATCGTGTACAGCGCGCTCCTCCTCTCGGAGAATCCGTCGGTCTTCCTGCTCGCGCTCGTCGCCACGTGCCTGCTCGCGCTCGAGGAGCGCCCGCGGTGGGCGCTCGCCCTCGGGGCGGGGGCCGCCTCGGGACTCGCGTTCCTGGCGCGGCCCGTCCTCGTCCTGACCGTCGCGGCGCCGCTCGCGACGATCGCGCTCCTCCGGATCGAGCCCGAGCGCCGCCGCCGGCTGCAGGCCGCGGCCCTCGGCGGCTTCCTGGCCGCCGTGCTTCCCTGGGTCGTCACGGCGTCGGTCCGGAGCGGCCGCGTCATCTTCGGGGACGTGCGGACCGGCTACAACCTCTGGGTCGGGAACAATCCGGAGTTTCGGGGGAGGCCCGACGCGCTCCCCGCGATCGCGACGCTCGACTTCACCGACCCGTACGCCGAGAACGCGCGCCTGCGCTCCCTCGCGGTCCGGTACGCGCTCGCGCATCCCTTCCGCACGGTCGCGCTCTGGGTCCCGAAGACGAGCTACTGGTGGAGCCCCGAGCACCGGGACGTCATGTACCTCTACTCGAACGGCTGGCTGCCCGAGGTCGCGCCCGGGCTCCTCTGGGCGGCCTATGCGTGGATGGGCGCGGGCTTCGTCGTTCTCGTCCCCTTCGCCCTGCGCGGCGCCTTCTCGGGCCCGACTCCGGCGCTCGCCGGCTGCCTCGCCGGCGTCCTCGCCGTCTGGGGGATGCACCTCGTCTCGTTCGCCGACAGCCGCTACCACCTCCCCGCCCTCCCCTTCCTCTGGGTCCTCGCGGGGGCCGGCGCCGCGCGAAGGGGAGCGCTCCCCTCCCGCCGGCGCGCGGCCTGCGCGGCGTTGACGCTCCTCTTCCTCGGAAACGCCGCGTACGACCTCGCGACGACGACGTCGACCGTACGGCGGCTGGCCGCGCCGGGCGGCAATCAGACGCGGATCAACTACGACATCTGGCGCTGAGTGCGATTGGCGGAGGGCATGGCCGTGTCGGTGTTCGGGAGCCCGGCGGGGGTCGCGTCGCGGCGGCGCGCGGCCGTCGCGGCGGCGTGGATCGCCTTCGTCGCCCGCGGTGTCCTCCAGGTCCTCTGGACGCCGGCCTGGGACGGCTTCGACGAGCCCTTCCACGTCGCCTACGTCGAGTTCGTGGCCGACCACGGGAGGCCTCCCGGGTTCGCCGAGCCGAGCTTTCCGGCCGACTACTACGAGGCCCTGCCGCTCCTGCCGAGCGCGATCGGGCACGGCGCCGTCGATTTCCGGGAATGGCGCGCCCTGGGGCCGGACGAGAGGGCCGCCCGTCGGGCGCGCGCGGCGGCGATCGGCGCCGGGCGCATCCGGGGGGAGCGCCCCTACCGGCACGCGAACTACGAGCGCCAGCAGCCTCCGCTCTTCTACTACGTCGCGGCGCCCTTCGCGCGCCTCCTCCGCGGCGCGGGGATCGCCGGGCTTCTCATCGGACTGCGGATCCTCTGCGTCCTCTTCGCCTCGCTCACGGTCCCGCTGACGGCGCGGCTCGCGCGGCTCCTCCTCCCCGGCCGCGGGGTCTTCTACGCCCTGCCCGTCTTCTGTCTCCTCCCGAACACGCTCTTCTTCACCGACCGCGTCACCAACGACGCGCTCGCCTGGCCGCTCCTCGCGTCGATCGGCGTCGCCCTCGTGCTCGCCTCGCGGCGCCCCGGCTCGCCCCGGCGCTTCCTCCTCCTGGGCCTCCTCGTGGCCGCCGGGATCTGGACGAAGCTGACACTCCTGCCGGCGCTGCCGGCGGCGCTCGTGGCGGTCCTCCTCGCCCGACGACGGCGGGACGGCCGCCGGCCGGGCGCCTTCCTCCTCGCCGTCGCTCTGCCGGCGCTCCTCGTCGCTCCCCTGCTCCTCTGGAACCGTACGGCGAGCGGGAGCTGGACGGGGATCATCTACTCCGTCCGCGCTCCGTGGGTCGGCCTGTCCGAGGAGATTGGGGCCGCCGGAAAGCTCGACCTGCCGGGCGCCTTCGGGCAGTGGGCCCGAAGCCACTTCTGGGCGGGCGGCTGGGGGTGGGTGGTCCCGCCGCCCGCCGTCTACCGCGCCGCGGGCTGGCTCGCCGTCGCCGCTCTCCTCGCCGGCTTCGTCTCGGCCCGGGCGCGGCGGGCGCGGCTTTCGCGGGGCGTGCGATGGATCGCCCTCCTCTCGCTCGCCGTCTTCTTCCTCGCAGCGATGCTCTGGCATCTCGTCGAGGCGACGGCGGTGGCGCGCGCGCTCGGCACGGGCCCGCTCGGCGGCGGCGAAGGCTGGTACTTCGACCTCCTGCGCCCGATCGAGGCGTGCGCCGCGGCGGCGCTCCTCGGCGCCGCGATTCCCGCGCGGCGGACGCGCTTCGGAGCCGCGGCGCTCGTGCTGCTCCTCGTCGCTGTCGACGGCGCGGGCACGCTCGGGCTCCTCTTCCCGCACTGGGCGGGCCTCGAGCGTCTCGAGTCGACGGGCGCCGGAATCCGCGAAGCGATCCGAGGGGCCCGCGCCGCGGCGGCGATCCCCCCTTCCGCGCCCGTCAGCGCGTCTCTCCTGGTCCTCGTCGCCGGCGCGTGGGCGCGCTTCCTCCGGCTCGCCGGCGCCGGGAGTGTCAGGCGAGCGTGATCTTCGGCCGGACTTCCGGCATCTCGCGCGCGAGCCTCTCTTCGAGCTCCGGCAGCGTCGCGACGACCGCCTGCCTCCAGGAAGCGTCGCGCAAGACGAGGGTCAGGCGCCGTCCGGCGAGCCGCGTCGGCTCGACCTTGCGCGAGAGGGGCTCGCCCACGATTCGGCCCCAGCGGGCCTGAAGCCACACGAGCGCCGCGTCGCCGCGCGCCATGCGGCGCAGCAGGCCATCGGCCGCGGCATCGAGCCGCGTGAACCCCGCCTCCGGCTTCTTCATGCCCCCTCCCTCGACCGGTCGCGCGCGGGCGCTTCCGGCGCCACCGCCCGCAGGGGCTTTTCGCCCGAGAGGACCCGCCGCACGTCTTCGACGACCATCCGCGCCATCTCGCGCCGGGTCTCGAGCGTCGCGCTCCCCGCGTGGGGCATCAGCACGAAACGGTCGTCGTCGAGGAGCGCCGGCGTGATTCCCGGCTCGTTCTCGTACACGTCGAGCCCCGCCCCGGCCAGGTGCCCCGACGCCACCGCCTCCGCCAGCGCGCTCTCGTCCACGATCGGGCCGCGTGCCGTGTTGATCAAGTAGGCGCCGGGTTTCATCTTTCCGAGGATCTCACGATCGAAGAGCCGGCGCGTGTCGGCCGTCAGCGGGGCGTGGATCGAGAGGAAGTCCGAGCGGCGGAGCAGATCCTCGAACGAGACGCGCGGCGGATCGTCCGGGTCCCGGTCGTCGCGCGGCGAACGCCCGGCGGCGATCACCGTCAGCCCGAAGGCGCGGGCGCGGCGCGCCACGGCCCGCCCGATCCGGCCGGGGCCCAGGATTCCGAAGACCTTGCCCTTCAAGTCGGTGCCGAGCAGAAGCTCCGGGGCCCATCCGGCGAACCCGCCCGAGCGGACCATCCGGTCCCCCTCGATGACGCGGCGGGTCAGCGCCAGGAGGAGCGCGATCGTCAGGTCCGCGGTCGATTCGGTGAGCGCGCCCGGCGTGTGCGTGACGGCGATCCCGCGGGCCGCGGCGGCGGAGCGGTCCACGTTGTCGATCCCCACCCCGTAGTTGGCGATGATCTTGAGCCGCAAGGCCGCGCGGATCACTTTTTCGGTGACCGGATCGGAGACGAACGCGACCAGGGCGTCGGCGTCTCCGACCTCCGCGGCGAGCTCGAGCTCCGTCGGCGCGTAGCCGAGCACGCGGAGCTCGAAATCGGGGTCGAGCGTCGAGAGGGAGGGCTCGGGCAGCGCGCGCGTCGCGACGACGACCGGTCTCATCGATGTCCCGCCTGGAGGAAACGCCCGAGGAAGAAGATCCCGGCCCCGATCCCGAGAAGCAGCAGTTCCCGCCGGACGTTGCCGCCGAGAAGCCCCTGCCAGAGGCCGACCCCGGTCACGACGAGGCCCGTCAGCTGCAGCCCGCGGGCGAGCGCGTACAGGGACCCTCCGCGGCGGCGCCTACGGCGCCTCGGAGACCGTGACGCGGGTGATCCGGTCCCATTGCTCGATCCGCTCGACGACGTCCTGACCCGACACGACGCGGCCGAACACGGTGTAGACGGCGTCCAGGTGCGGCTCCGGCGCGAGCGTGACGAACCACTGGCTGCCCCCCGTGTCGGGCCCGGCGAGCGCCATCCCGACGGTCCCGGTCGCGTACAGGAGGGCGTTGTTCTCGTCGCGGATCTCGTAGCCCGGCCCGCCGTTGCCCGTGCCCGTCGGGTCGCCGTCCTGGACGACGAAGTCGGGCACCACGCGGTGGATGGCGACCCCGTCGAAGAAACCCTTGCGCGCGAGCTCGAGGAAGTTGAACGACGTCATGGGCGCGGCGTCCCCGCGGAGCTGGATCGCGAAGGTCCCCCGGGCGGTCTCGACCTCGGCCTTCCAGGGCCGCGCGGCCTCGGCCAGGATCGCGGCATAGTCGGCGGGAGCGCGGGCGATCTTGTACTCCGGCGCCGGGAAGGCCGACGGATCGGCCCGAAAGTCCCGGACGAGGGCGCGCCGGGCGAGCCGCTGCACGAGGGTCTTCGGGTGGCGGTAGGCGGCTTCGAGGACCTCGCGCGCGCCGGGGAGGCTCCGCAGCTTCTCCGCCGCGGCGATCGCCGCGATCGGCACGTCGGGGGCCGCGTCGCCCGCGGACTTCTGGACCGCCTCCCGAACGCGGGACAGGACGTTCTCATCGGTCGAAAGCGAGAGCGCCTCGACGGCCGCCGCGCGCACTCCGGGGTCGGGATCGGCGAGCGCCGCTTCCACGAGATCCGGGTTGGCCCGGAGGGATTCGGGCGTGCGGAGGCTCGAGAGGGCGGCGATTCGGACCAGGGGATCCGGATCGACGGCCAGCCGCGCGCGGTACGGCGCGGCCGACGCGTCCGAGAGGTAGAAGAGGCTCTCGGCCGCCGCGGCGCGCAGCGGCGCCTCCGGCGATTCCATCGCGGCATCGAGCGCCCCTTTCGCCTTTTCGCGCAGGGCCGCGATCGCGGACTGGAGGGCCACGTGTCGCCGCCGACCGGTTCCCGTCGTGGCGATCGACCAGACCCGGGAGAGCGACTCCCGGTCCGTGCCCGCGAACTGCCGCAGCAGCACGAGCGCCGGAATCGCGAGATTGCCGTTGGCGTCGCCGGCGAGCGCGATGACGCGCGCCTTCCGGTCGGGCGCGATCGGCGTTCCCGGGTTCTTCTCGAGCACGGCCTCGAGCGCGTTGGCGCTCGCCGTGACGAGGTGCGCCTTCGCGCTGTCGAGGGCGGCGCCGAGGGGCTCGACCGACTCTTTCTTCCCGAGGATGCCGAGGGCCCGCGCGGCCCCGGCCGCGGCGTCGGCATCCGCGTCCTGGAGCGCCGCGGTCAGGGCCGGCAGGGACTTCTCGGCCGGCTTTCGCGACAGGGCGTAGAGGGCCGCCGCGCGGACCCGGGGGTCGGGATCGCCGGCGTACGGCGAGGCCGCCGCGATCGAAGGCCCGTCGGCGAACCGCCAGAGAGATTCGAGCATCGCGGCCCGCGGCTCGGGGGCCGCCGCCTTCGGGATCGCCGCGATCAGGGCGTCCTGTCCGTCGCCGCGCCCGAGCGCGCCGATCGCCCGGGCGGCGCTCGCGGCCACCGCGGCGTCGGGATCCGAAAGGAGGCGTATGAGCGCCGGCGTCGAGGAGCCGGCCTCGAGCAGCTGACAGGCGAATGCCGCGGAGGCCCGGACCTCCGGAGCCGCGTCGCCGAGCATTCCCTCGACGAGCTCCTGTGCCCGCTCGTCGCCGATCCGGCCGGCGGCGAGCGCCGCGTGCGCGCGAACGGAGGGGTCCGGATGCCGCGAGGCGGACGACAGGACCGACGCGTCGTAGGAGCGCCGGTCCTCGAGCTGCAGGAGGTGGGCCCGCGCGTCGGACACCGAGGCGAAGGTCCGAGCGGGCGGGGGCGGGGTCGAAGGCGCGGCCGGCGGCGGTGTCGATCCGGCGCAGGCCGTCAGGGCGGCCACGGCCGCGGACAGGATCGCCCGCAGCCCGATCTTCGAACGCATGCGCCCTCCTTCGCAGCTCCGACGGTCGTGAAAGTGGCGGGATTATAGGGGAATCGGGTCATCGGGTCATCGGACCATCGGGTCATCGATCTCCCGATCACCCGATCCCCCGATCCCCCGATCTCCCGATCTCCCGATTCTTCTTAGGCTCCGATCAGCAGCCGATCTCCGAGCGCGCCCGGGAGCCCCGCCCGGAGAATCTTCGCGCGCGCGGACGCGACGTCGTAGGGCACGCGCTCGAAGAGGATCTCCCCCTTGCCGGCGTCGTAGACGGCGAAGGCCGCGGCGATGTTGCGGTCGCGCGGCTGCCCGACCGACCCGGGGTTGACGAGGTAACGGCGGCCCGGCTCGAGCTTCCAGCGAAGGCGCGGCCCGCGGACGACGTCCACGCGGATCCCGTCGGGCTCGAGCGTGAAGACCGAGGGGACGTGGCTGTGGCCGAAGAAGCAGAGATCGAGGCCGATCGATCGGAAGTTCCAGGCGGCGTCGCTGTCCGAGAAGATGTAGGCGTCCTCGTCGAGCGGCGACCCGTGGCAGATCACGAAACGGGCGTCCACTTCGATCGGACCGACCGCCAGGCCTCCGAGGAACTGCCGGTTCTCGGGCGTCAGGGTCTGGGCGGTCCAGCGCGCGGCGGAGAGCGCGACCGGGTTGAAGGAGCCGCCCGGGTCGAGGCCCGCCGCCACCCGGTCGTGGTTGCCGCGGACGAGGAGCTTGCGCCGCTTGAGCCGGCGGACCCGGTCGATGACCTCGTTCGGATCGGCGCCGTACCCGACGAAATCTCCGAGAACGACGACCGCGTCGTAGGAGCGGCCCCGTACGCGGGCGAGCACGGCGGCGAGCGCCTCCGCATTGGAGTGGAGATCGGACAGGATCAGGTAGCGCACGCGTCGCTTTCGGGCTCTAGTTCGCGACCGGAGCGAGGATCGGGCTCTCGAGCGCGCGGAGCACCCGGTCGGCCGCCTCGTCGAGCGTCTCGGTCCCTTGCAGACTCACGCGGAGGCTCCCCATTCTATAGAAGGGGTCTCGCTGCGCGAAGAGACGCGCCGCCTGCTCGACGGACTGGAAGAGGGGCCGGTCGGTCTTTCCCGCCAGACGCTCGGAGAGAACCGGGAACGGCACGTCGAGGAAGACGACCCGGCCGAGCCGCCGCATCGCGCGCCGATTGGCCTCGGGGATGTAGGCGCCGCCGCCCGTCGCGACGACCGCGCTCTCGAGCGATTCGGTCCCCGCGAGGAATACCGCTTCCCGCTGTCGGAACGCGGGCTCTCCCGACTCCTCGAAGAGCGCCCGAACCGTGAGGCCGGACGCGCGCTCGATCTCGGCGTCCACGTCCACGAAGGGGACCCGCAGCCTGCCCGCCAGGCGGCGCCCGATGGCCGTCTTGCCGCACCCCATGAAGCCCACGAGATAGACGCGGCCCGGGGGACGCCGCCGGCGGACCGCGTCGAGCGCGCGCCGGGCGTTCTCCTCGATCGCGCCCGACCGGAGGAGCCCCGCGACCATCGCCACCGAGTCCGCGCCGGCGTCGAACACCGAGTCGAGGTTCTCGGCGGTGATCCCGCCGATCGCGACGAGCGGCTTGCGGCGCAGCGCGGCGACGCGGGAGAGCTCCTCGAGCCCCCGCGGCGGGCGGCCCGGCTTCGTCCCGCTCGCGAAGACGGGCCCGAACGCGACGTAGTCGGCCGCCGGGTCGGCGAAGGCGCGCCGGGCGCCCTCGAGATCGTGCGTCGAGACGCCGAGGAGCGCCGCGGGCAGGAGCCGCCGCGCCTCGCCGGCGGGCAGGTCCTCTTCCCCGAGATGCACTCCGACCCCCGCCACCCGGGCGACGTCCACCCGGTCGTTGACGAGCACCGAGGCGCCGCGCGGGACGCGCGAGGTCGCGCACCGCCTCGACCGCGTCGAGGAGCTCGCGATCCGGGAGGGCCTTCTCCCGCACCTGGAGACACCGCACTCCGACGGCGAAGAGCCGCCGGGCGATCTCCGGGACGCTGGCGATCCCCGCGGCGGAACGGTCGGTGATCGCGTAGAGGGGGGGCAGGATCGTGGGCACGATGATCGGTTGTCCCTTTCCCGTTCTCGGTCCTCCGCTCGGAGACGGACAACTGATAGCGGATAACCGAAGGCTCCTCAAGAGGCCTGCGCGAACCGCTCCATGAAGCGCGTCGAGAGGCGGCCGTTCAAGAAATCGGCCTCCTCGAGGATCCGCCGGTGCATCGGGATGGTCGTCTGGACCCCTTCGATGATGAAGAAGTCGAGCGCCCGCCGGCCTCGCGAGATCGCCTCCGACCGATCGCGGCCGGAGACGATCAGTTTCGCGATCAGCGAATCGTAGTGGGGCGGGATCAGATAGCCCTGATACGCCGCCGTATCCACGCGCACCCCGGGGCCGCCGGGAGGGTGGAAGGCGGCGATCCTCCCGGGAGACGGCGTAAAGCGGACGGGGTCCTCGGCGTTGATCCGAAACTCGATCGCGTGACACCGGGGGGAGAGCTCGCGGCCGGCGAACGAGAGGCGCTCCCCCGCCGCGACCGCGATCTGTTCCTTGACCATGTCGAGGCCGGTCACCTCCTCGGTGACGGGATGCTCCACCTGCAGGCGGGTGTTCATCTCCATGAAATAGAAGCGGCCGCTCCGGTCGAGCAGGAACTCGACGGTCCCCGCGTTGACGTACCCGACGGACCGCGCCGCGCGCAACGCCGCTTCGCTCATCTTGCGGCGCAGCTCGTCGTCGAGCGCCGCCGACGGCGCCTCTTCGATCAGCTTCTGGTGCCGCCGCTGGATGGAGCACTCCCGCTCCCCCATGTGGCTCACGTTCCCGTGCCGGTCTCCGAAGATCTGGAACTCGATGTGCCGGGGCTCCTCGAGATACTTCTCGAGGTAGAGCTCCCCGTTTCCGAAGGCCTTCTCCGCTTCCGTCCGGGCGGTCTCCCAGGCGTCCGTCAGTTCCTTCTCCTCGCGCGCGATCCGCATTCCGCGGCCGCCGCCGCCGGCCGAGGCCTTCAGGATGACCGGGTAGCCGACCTTCTTCGCCAAGGAGAGGCCCTCCTCGAGGTCCCCGACCGGCCCCGGCGACCCGGGCACGGTCGGCACGCCGGCCGCGGCCACGGTCTGGCGGGCGATCGACTTGTCCCCCATCTTGCGGATCGTGTCGGGGGAAGGCCCGATGAACGTGATCTGGCAGTCCTGGAGGATCTCCGCGAAATAGGCGTTCTCGGAGAGGAACCCGTATCCCGGATGGATGGCGTCGGCTTCGGTGATTTCCGCCGCGGACACGATCGCCGAGATGTTCAGGTAGGAGGCGGAGGACGGCGACGGCCCGATGCAGACGTCCTCGTCCGCGAAGCGGACGTGGAGCGCGTCGCGGTCCGCCTCGCTGTAGACGGCGACCGTTCGGATGCCGAGCTCCCGGCAGGCCGAAATGATCCGAAGCGCGATCTCGCCCCGGTTGGCGACGAGGATTTTCTTGAACATAGGCGTTCGGGGCTAGGCGCTCGGCGCAGGGCGACGGGGCACGGGCCCGGCCGCTCCGCCTAGCGCCCAGCGCCCATCGCCCACCGCCCGACCGAGCGCATCAGGCCGCCAGCTTGATGGCGAAGAGCTTCTCCCCGTACTCGACCGGCTGGCCGTTGCGCGGGTAGACCTCGACAATCTCCCCTTCCACATCCGACTCGATCTCGTTCATCAGTTTCATCGACTCGATGATGCAGAGGATCTTTCCGCGGGCGACGCGCTGCCCCACCTCGGCGAAGGGATCCGCCTCGGAGGAGGGGGCGCGATAGAACGTGCCGACGATGGGTGAGGTGATGACGTGGACGTCCGGCCCGGGCTCCGGCGGGCGCGCCCCCGCCGGCGCGGCGTGCGGCTCGGCCGCCGCCGGAAGGGCCGCCGCGGGGAGGGCCGGCGCGGCCGGCGCCGCCACGCGGGAGGCGGCCTCGATTCGAACGCGGAAGCCGGACTGCTCGATCTCGAGCGCGCCCAGGCCGCGCTCGCAGGCCAGGTCGATCAGTTCCCGGATCTCCTTGTACGAGAGCATCGCGTTACAGAAGCTCCTTCTCGAGCGCCAGCGCGGCCTTTCGGAGCTCGAATCGCCCGCGCCCGAAGTTTCCCTCTCGCGTCAAGAGGAGCAACAGATAATACTCCTCGGTGACGCGCGAAAGGATCGCCTTGCCCGCGTCGGTCACGACGCAGAGCTGCTGCACGTCACCCGAATCGAGCGGGCTCGAAGACTTCACGAACGAACCGAGCTCGGCCGCCACCGACTCGACCGAGACCCCCTCCCCCGGCCCGTAGGTGTCGATCGGGATCCCGTCCAGGCCGACGAGCGAGACGGCGCGCGTCCCCTCCACGCGTTCGGCGATTCGGCGCAGTGTGTCCTGAAAAACGTTCATGAGCGGCGGTCGGAGCTTCGAGTCGGCCGAAGCTTATCCGGCTTGGAGCACGGAAAGCCACTGCCGCAGGACGCGAATCTTCTTCAGGCGTCGCTCGAAGGCGGTGTCGGCCGGCGCGGCTCCGCCGGCGAAGGCGGGCAGGAGGCGCGCTTCCGCGTCGCGCCGCAGCCGGCGCAGCTCCTCGTCGAACGGGTTGGCGGCCACGAGCTCGTCGTAGATCCGAAGGGCCTCGGCGTAGTGGCCCTGCGCGAAATAGAGGTCGGCCAGGGTGCGGCCCTGCGGCTCGGCGTTCGCGGCCGGACCGCTCGGCGCTTCCGCCTCGCCCGCCGCGGTGGGCTTCCCGAGGATCTCCGAGACGCGGAACGCCCGCGTCGTCAGGCTCGGCGGTTCCGCCTCGGCCGCCGGCGGCGCCGGCGGGAGCGGAACGGTCGGCGTGGCCGTCGCGGCGCGGGGGTCGGAGAAGGGAGCCGGCGCCTCGGGGGGCTCGAAAGAGAGCGCCGAGAGATCGAAGGGCTCTTCGGCGACGCGCTCGACCGGCTCGGCGGGCGCCTCCGTGCGGCGGATCGGCCCTTTCGGCTCGTCGAGGAAGGTCGGAGGCGGCGGGACGGGGGTCGGGGGCGTCGCCGCGGCCGGGGGGGGCGGCGGGGGGGCGAGATCCCGCTCGAGCCGCGCGATCACCTCCTGGACGGCCCTGTCGCCCGAGATCGCGCGATAGAGCTTGTACTTCTTGATCGCCTCGAGGTTCTCCCCGCGCGTCAAGTGGATGTCCGCCAGGGCCTTGGCCGAGACGAGGTTGCCGGGGTCGGCCGCGAGCACCTTGGAAAACGTCGCGATCGCTTCGGTCACCTGACCCGACTCGAGGTGCGCGCGCCCGAGCGCGACCTGCGCGGACAGGTAGGTGGGATGCGCGAGGAGCCCGCGCTGCAAGCGTCGAGAGCGCCTCGGCCAGCCTTCCGCTCTTGCGGTATTCCTCGGCGAGCGCCAGGAAGAGCCGGGACCCGGGATCGATCTCGATCCGCTTCTTCAGGTCCCGGATGCGGGATTCCGCGGCCGGATCAGCCACCTTCTGCAAAAGAGAACCGCCCCCCGAAGGGGGCGGCGTTTCTTTCCCGTCTCGAACGGCTCACGGCACGCAGGCCAGCAGGTACTGGAATCCCGCCGACGTGGCCGAGCACGACGCGTTGTTGATGCTGGTGACGGTCAGCGGGACCGGAGTCCCGACCGGAAGCGGGGTGCCGGGGGGATTCGCCCCGCAGAGCGGCGCGGCCGCGGTCGTCGCGGGGATGTGGACCACGATCGAGGTGCCCCCCGCCGCGCTCACGATCGGCAGGTTCAAGCTGCCGAACGTGACGCGGACGTTGCTCAAGTTGGCGCCGGAGATCAGGACGTCGAGCCCGCCCGACGGCACCTCCCCCGAGGAGGGATTGATCCCGGAGATCGACGGGCCCGTCGCCAGGTACTCGAACGTCAGGCCTTGCGCCGAATCTCCTGTGTTGATGTTGGTCACGCTGATCGCGCCCGAGGCGCCGGCGCAGTTGAGCGTCAGACCGGGGAGCACGACGACCTCGGTGGCCGAGACGGACATCACGGTGGCCACGATCCCGGCGAGCGAGACCTGGACCGGCGCATCGAAGCCCTCTCCCTGGATCGTGAGCGGCGTGAAAGGGCCGCTCGCCGGCTGCACGTTGGCGCCCTGGAACGAGATGAGTCGGATCGCCGGGCCGTACTGGAACGCGTCCGCCAGGGTTCCGTCCTGTCCCGTGTTGACCACGCGAACGCGCACGTCCACGAGCTGGTTCTGGTTCGGCCGTCCGATCCCGGTCGCGGGCGGCGAGAGCGCCACGATCTGGTTGTACGCGATGGACAGCACGGTCGCCTCGACGTCGCCGAAGAAGACCTGCAGCGGGGCGACGAAACCCGATCCGATGATGGCGACCCGCGTGTTCCCTTCGTTCTTGCCCGAGGAGGGCAGAACCGCCGAGATCGTGGGAGGACCGATCGTCGCCGTGCTGAAGACGAAGCAGCTCGGCGCGGTCAGCGCCGTCGGAGCGCTCGACCCGCCTCCGATGGCGATCTGAATCAAGACGGGCACCGAAACCGAAGTCGCTTCGGGGAACGCCGGGGTCACGACGACGATCTGGTTCGACGAGACGCTCGTCACGAGACCCTCGCGGGTGATGCCCGCGGCGCTGAAGAAGACCCGCGTGGTCGAGGGCGTTCCGGTGAAGCCGCCGCCGGAGAGGGCCACCGACGTCCCGCCGGAGGGGGTCCCGAAGCTCGGCGCGCAGGAGGTGACGAAGGCGGGCGAGGTGCCGGCCTGGAACGCGATCGTGAGGGTGGCGGAGTTGGTCTTCCCCGAGACGTTCGCCGTGGCGCGCACATGCGCGAGACCGGACCCGAACGAGCAGAGCGTCGTCCTCGCGGCGCCCCCGTTTGTCACGACGTTCGCCGTGTTGCCGCCGGTCTGGCCGAACGCCCCCAGGTCGGTCGCGAAGGCGATCCCCGTCCCGTCGGAGACGTTGGCGCCGTTCAAGGTGGCCGTCGCCTGGATCAGCGTACAGCCGCCGGCCGGCGGGTTCGAGTCGGTCGCGTTGAGCGAGACCAGCAGAGCAGCGCCGCCCCCTCCGCCCCCGGGTCGTGGGGCCGTCGGGGCGTCCGCGGCGCAGCCGACGAGCTGGGCCAGCAGCAGCGCGAGAGCCGTGGTTCCGATGGCAAACCGGCGCATGAAAAGCCTCCGTCTACTCGTAGAAGAAAATCCGGATCCCGGTGGCCGTTTCGCTCCGCACCCTCTGGCCCGAGACGGTCTGCCCGTAGAACGTCACGTCGTAGAGGAGCCGGATCTCGCTCGACCCGGTCTCCTGGTCGATCCCGCCGTTGAACGGGAGGAGCTGGTCGAATGGGGTCTCCTGGAGCGCCGTCTGGGACAGGACCGGGAAGTCGCTCAACGTCAGGGACCCGGGCGTCTCGAGATGATGCCCGGCGGCGAAGTGCTGGTCGGGCGGAACTCGGGTGCCGCCGTCGTTGCGGTGGTAGTGGACGATGTACTCGTTCACCTGCACATCCGCGAACCCCGCCGGGTTGCTGGCGTCGGGGTTCTTCAGCCGGCTCTGCAGCACCATCGTCGGGATGGTGATGGTCCGCGCCGGATTGATGTTCGTCAATCCGGCCTGATCCTGCAGATCCACCGTGATCGTGACCGGCTGTTCGGTCTCTCCCTGCTTGTTCGTGCAGGCCGCAGCCAGCGCCGCGGCGAGGACGAGTGCAAGTCCGATCGGTTTCTTCATGTCGCTTCCCCTATGACCGCAGAATCCGTGGCGTGACGAAGATCAGCAACTCGTCGTGCTTCTCGGTGCGCGTCTTGTTCTTGAAGAGGTTTCCGAGGATCGGGATCTTCCAGAGTCCCGGGATCATGTTGTTCTGATCCTGGTCGTTGATCTGGAAGATGCCGCCGATCACCGCGGTCCCGCCGTCCCGCACGAGGACCTCGCCCCGGTACTGGCGGATCGTCAGAGGCACGTTCTGGCCGAGCGCGAGGTTCAACGCGACCGCCGGCTCGCGCTTCTGGACGTTCAGCGTCAGCAGGATCGTCCCTTCGTTCGTGATCTGCGGCGTGACGGAGAGCTGGAGGGTGGCGTCCACGTAGATGACCGTCGTCGTGTTGTTGACGTTGGTCTGGACCGGGATCTGGACGCCCGACTGGATCAGGGCCGGCGTGTTCGTCAACGCCGCGACCTTGGGCGAGGAGATGATCTTGAGCAGGCCCTGGTTCTCGGCGGCCGAGATCGCGATGTCCAGGTTGAAGGAGTTGATGATGTTGGCCAGCCGCAGCGCCCCGATCGGCGTGCCGGTGGCGAGCGGAACGTTGATGCCGAAGTTGCCGTTGTTCGGGAAGACGAGCCCGGTCGTGTTCCCGTGCGCCTCGTCGGCCACGCCGTTGACGCCCCAGTTGATGCCGAGGCTGCGGCCGAGGCTCTTCGTCGTCTCGACGATCCGCGCCTCGATCATGACCTGCGGCGTCGCCGTGTCGAGGTTGTCGATCAGCTGCAGCACGGCCGGCATGAAGGTCGGGATCTCGCGGATGATGAGCGTGTTGGTCCGCACGTCCACGACGATGTCGCCGCGCTTGGACATGACGCTCTTCAGGACCGGCACGATGTCCCCGGCCTTCGTGTAGGAGAGCTTCTTGATCACCGTGCGGGTCGGCTCGGCGGCCTGCCGGGCCTCCGCCAGCCGCGCGCGGTCCGCCTGCTCCGCCTGGAGCTTGGCGGTCGTCGCGATCCGCATGATGTTGTTCTCGAGGACGTACCCGAGTCCGTTCTGCTTCAGGATGAGGTCGAGCGCCTGGTCCCACGGCACGTTGTCGAGCTTGACGGTGACGGTGCCGCGCACCTCGGGGTCCACGACGATGTTCAAGCCGGTCAGCTCGGAGATCGTCCGGAAGACGTCCTTGATGTCGGCGTCCTTCAGGTCGAGCGAGATCGGCTCGCCCGTGAACTGGGACTGCGACTCGGCGATCGTGCGGGGCTGGAAGCTGCCGACCTCAGGCCGCGGGCTCTCCTGCTGGTCGAGCATGGCGGCCGCGGCCTCGAAGAGCGCGTCGTCGCGCCCGGCGGACTTCTTCGCCCGGCTCGGAGCCGGGGCCGGCGCCTTGGCGGCCGGGACCGGAGCGGGTGCCGGAGCCACGACGGCGGCTGGAGCCGGAGGCGGAACGCTCGCCGCCGGTACGGGCGAAGCGGCCGGCGCGGAGGCCGCGGCGGAAGCCGTCGCCACAGGCACGCTCGCCGCGGGCTCGGCCGCCGCGGGTGCCGGCACCGGCTCTTTCACCGCGGACACCGCAGGCGCCGCCGCGGAAGCCGTCTCGACGGGTCGCGACACGGAGTCGGTCGAGGCGGTCGTCGAAGATTCGGCGACGCGGGTCACGCTCGGTGCGGGCGCGGGAGCCTCGGCCGGCTCCGCGCGCTCGGCGGTCGGCGGCGTCGAAGCCGCGGCCGTCTCGACTTCCCGATCCGAGGACACGAGCTTCTCGGCGGGCGCGGGCGCGGGCACGGCGGCGGGAGCCGGGGCGGCCGAAGCCTCGAGCTCCGGCGCGGCGTCTCCGACGAGGACGGCCAGCCGCTCCCCGTCGGCGTGCAGGCGATAGGCGATCGGCCCGGTCAGATCCACGACGACCCGGGTGACCGGCTCGGGCTGCGTCTGGAACTGCGAGATCCGGACGCGCGAGACGGTCGCCGCCTGGACCGGGACGACGCGGCGGCGAACCTCGTTCTTGACGCCCGGAAGGTCGATGACGATGCGGGGCGGGTTGGAGAGGACGAAATCCTTCGCCGCGAGCGCCCCGTCGCCCAGGAGCGACACCTCGACGCCTTCGCCGGAGGAGCGCGTCGTGACCTCTTCGAGCGCGTGGCCGATCTCGACGCGCGATGCGCGCTTCGGCTCGGCCGGAGGAGGAGCCAGGCTCGCCACGGCGACGGGTTGGGCGGCGGCCGGCGCCGCCGCAACCGGCTCGGCCGGGGCGGAGGAAGTCGCGGGAGCGGCCGAGGCGACGGCCGGCGCCTCGAAGGCCACGGCAAGTCCCTGGCCCATCGAGCGGACGTCGTAGCGAGTCCCCTCGCGGTGCGCGATCGTCACGCGGATCAGGTTCTTGCCCATTTCCTGGAGCGGCTCGAATCGAACCGACTGGACGATGTCTCCGGCCGCCGTCGGCGGCACGAACTGACCGGCGGGGACGAACCCCGGGAGGTCGAGCACGAGCAGGTCGGGCCGGGGCTCGTAGGCGGTGTAGAGGATCGGCGTGTCGGCGGAGAGCACCAGGCGGGCGCCGTCCGCGTCTTCCGTGAAGGCGGCCTGTTCGAGCGCGCCGGCCGCCGCCGGAGCCTTCGCCGGCGAGTCGGAGGAGGTCGTTCGGGTGGGGGCATTCGCGACGCTCGCGTCGTGGTGCGGCGCCGAGGCGCACCCGAAGGCCGCGGCGAGTGCTCCCGCCGCGAGCGCGATCGCGATTCCTCTCCATGCTCTGCGCATCATTCCTCCCGTTGGCCCGATCGCCAATCCCTTTCCGGGATCACTGCTTGATCGTCGCATTCAGCTGCTTGGTCACGTCCCGAAAGGGCTTCACGCTCTGCGGATCGTTCAGGTTCTGCCGGAACGTGACCTCGTTCGGCCCGATCCGCGTCACTTCGCCGTCCCAGAGAAGGTCTCCCGGGCGGAGCAGATAGCTCTTGTTGTCGGTCCCGCGGATCTGCGCCACGTAGCCGGCCTGCGTCTTCCAGATCCCCTGGAGCACGATGTCGTCCACGGAGACGCCCGCGATTCCGGGGGGCCGCGAGCCGGCCGCGCGCTGCTCGGGCCGGACGAGCAGCGACCGGAAAGGATCGCGACGCCCGGCCGGGTCGTACGTGTACGAGCGGCCCGAGAGGGCCGACTCTTCCTGCTCGAGGAGCGACTCTCCCGTCTGCGCCCGCGCGGGCGGCGCGGAAGCCCCCGGAGCGGGCGCGTGTGTCGCGGCCGGCGGAGCCTGCGCGACCGCGCCGACCGCGAGCGCCGCGAGAAGGAGGACCATCGTGAGCCGCCTCATTCCGCGGCTCCCCGCCCCTCGGCGCGGGCCTTGAGGCCTTGAGCGCGGGCGGCCGCGGGGGGCGCGCCCGCCGGCCGGCCGGGTCCGCCCGGCTTGCCCGCCCCGGCGCCCGCGCCCGTCTCGTCGCCCGTGTAGATGAACGTCTTCGCGACGAAGTTGGCGGCGATCGACTTGCCCGGGACGTTGTCGAGCAGATTGACCTTCAAGTCCTCGACGTTGATGATCCGCGAGAAGCGGCTCATCCGGTCGAAGAAGAGCGCGAGGTTGTGGTACGTGCCGTCGAGCGAGATATCGATCGGCCACTCCGAATAGAACTCCTTCGGGACGAACTCGCCCGGCGTGAACTTCTTCAGCGTGAAGTCCCCCTGGCGCGTAAGCGCCTCGATCCGCTTGATGAGCTCTTCCGTGTTCCGCTTCGACGGGAGGATCTGGAGGAGCTTCGAGAGCTCGAGCTCGAGGCGCTTGACCTCTTCGCGGAACTGCGCGAGCTTGCGCTCCGCGGCGCGGCCCTTCTCGATCTCCTGCTGCAGGCTGGCGAGCTCCGCGCGCTTGTTGGCGATGTCGGCGTTCCAGCCGCGGAAGACCGCATAGTGGACGGCGCCGGCCAGGAGAGCGCCGATCACGAGGCCCACGATGATCGCGAAGGACCACTTCCGCTCCTCGAGCTTCAGCTCCAGAGCCATGGCGCTAGGTCCCCGGAGCCTTCGCCGGCGCGGGGGCTCCGCCCGGCGGTCCCGGCGCCGCCGTGCTCGTCAGCGCGGTCGACGGGATGAAGTTCAGCGTCATTTCCCAGCCGTAGAGGCCCGACTGGCCCCCCTCCTGCTGGAGATTGCGGAAGACCGGCTCGGCGAAGAAGGGACTCTTCTTCAGGTTCTCGAGGTAGGTCGAGACCGCGTTGGGAGAGAGGGTGCGGCCGCGCATCGTGATCTGGTTGCCGGCCACGTCGAGGCTCGTGAGCCAGACCAGGTCGGGCAGGGCCTTCGAGATCTCGTCCATCAGGCGGACGGGCCCTTTCTGGTTGGTCTTCAGGTCGTTGATCAGCTTGATCTTCGCCTCGAGGCTCGACTTCTTCTCCTCGTACTGCTTGACCTCTTCGATGATCGACCGCAGGCGCTCCGCCTCGAGGCGCGCCTTGCCGATCTCCTGATCGAGGTGGCGCCGGCGCCCGGAGAGGACGAGGCCCATGATCGCGATGTAGAGGATGCCCGCGAGGATCCCGCCGAAGAACAGGAGGTTGTTGAGCTTGGCTCCGGACGGCATGGCCGGAGCCTTGCGGCGCGCCGCCGCCGCCCGCGCTTCGGAGAGGAGGTTGACGCGAATCACGCCGCTTCGTCTCCGATGTGGCGGATCGCGAGACCCACCGCGACGGCGAGGCTCGGGGCGTTGTCCGTCAGCCACTCCGCGGAGACCGACGCGCCCCCCGTGTCGATCTGGCGGAAGGGATTCAGGATCTCGACGGGGATCCCGAACCGCTCCTTCAACTGCGTGTCCAGATTGACGACGCGGGAGGACCCGCCGGCGAGGAAGAGCTGGTCGATCTTCTCGGTGGAGGTCGTCGCGATGAAGAAGTCGAAGGTCTTCTGGAGCTCCTGGGCGAGGTCCTCGGACACCGAGCGGAGGATCGGCAGGACGTCGGACACGGTGTGGTCGCCCGCCGCCTCCCCTTTCTTCAGGGCTTCCGCCTGCTCGAAGGAGAGGGAGAGCTGCTTCTGGATCGCGTCGGTGTACTGATTCCCTCCGAAGGAGATGTCGCGCCAGAAGATCGTGTTGGCGCCCGAGAGGACGTTGACGTTCGTGACCGAGGCGCCGATGTTGACGAGCGCGACGATCCGTCCCGGCTCGATCGGGTAGTTGGCCTCGAACGCGTTCTGGAGCGCGAAAGCGTCCACGTCCACGAGGACCGGTGTCTTGCCGGCCTGGGTGATGACGCTCGTGTAGTCGGAGATCTTGTCCTTCTTGACCGCCACGAGGAGCACGTCCATCGTGTCGCCGCCGCCGCCCTCGAGGACGACGTAGTCGAGGTTGACGTCGTTGATGTCGAAGGGGACGTACTGCTCGGCCTCCCAGCGGATCGACTCCGCCAGCTCCTCGGCCGACATGGACGGAAGCGAGATCTTCTTGATGATCACCGAGTGGCCGGAGAGCGAGGTGCCGAAGTCGCTGTTGCGGACGTTCAGCGCCGCGATGATGCGGTTGACCGTGTCGACGACGAGGGAGGCGTCCATGATCGCCCCGTCGACGATCGCCTCGGGCGAAAGGGTCTCGAGGCCAGTCTTGACGAGCTTGAATCCGCCTCCCTTGGCGTCCTTCAGCTCAACGAGCTTGACCGCCGAGGAACCGATGTCCAGGCCAACCAGGTTCTTCGTTTTCCTGAACAGCACGTTACCCCACCGAAAAATCTAAGACGGTTTAGGGCTTTTACCTTTGGTTATTTCGGCTGACTGCCAAGTTAACAGAAGGAATTACCGCAGTCAAGAGCCCGGACATTCAAAAGCTTCCGCCGGGCAACGACTTGCGTCCTTCCGCGGCACCTGTCCATTGGAACAGGCGCCGCCCCCGAATCTGCTCGATTGCTCGACAGGAGCGCGGCGCCGTTTTCGCTTGCCGGCGCCCGCGGGGCCGTGTAGGATGCCCGCCTTTGTCCGCGGTCAAACGCCCGCGGCGCTTCGAGGAAGACACGATGGCCCAGCACTGCCAGTTCTGCGAGAAGACCCCGGTCACCGGCCGCCGCATCAGCCACGCGCACAACGTCACGAGCCGGAAGTGGCACCTGAATCTGAAGACCGTTCGCGCGGTCGTCGGCGGCGTCACCCGGCGGACGCGCGCCTGCACGCGGTGCATCCGGAGCGGCCGGGTGACGAAGCCGGCGCCGAGGAAGGTCGCGAAAGCGTCGTAGACGCGCTTCGACTGAGGACTGGGGACTCGGGACTCGGGACGGAGGACTTCTCGGGCTCGAGCCGCCGCAGTCCTTCAGTCCTCGGTCTGCCCCCTATCCCCTCTCCCCCGCCTTCGGCACGTTGTACTTCCGGACCACCTCCCGCACGCCGGCGACCCCGCGCAGGCGGGTCAGGATCTTCTGGAGGTGCTTCATGTCGGAGGCCTCGAGCGAGACCGAGACGTGCCCCTTCTGCAGCTCGTCGGTGCGAGCGTCGATGCGGCGGATGTTGGACCCCTCCCCGGCGATCGCCTGCGTCAGGTCGGCCAGCAGACCCGGGCGGTCCTCGACTAAGACCTCGAGCTCGATCGCGTAGGTCGCCCGCTTCTCGCCCGCCCACGCGACGTCGATCTGGCGTTCGGGGTCGTAGAGGAGGTTGCGGACGTTGGGGCAGGTCTGGGAGTGCACCGAAACGCCGCGCCCCCGCGTGATGTAGCCGACGATCGGCTCGCCGGGCACGGGGCTGCAGCACTTGGCGAGCGAAGCCATCAGGTCGTTGTGCCCGACCACGACGATGTCCGGGGCGCCGAACGGGAGGATCTTGCGCACGACGCGCGAGACCGTGCTCTCCCGGCGAACGGCCTCCGACTCGCGGGCCAGCTCCTCGGCCGGCACGAAGCGCTCGAGCGCGCTCCGGGGCGGAATCTTTCCGTATCCGACGGCGGCGTAGAGGTCCTCGGGGCGGGAGAAGCCCCAGTGCGCCAGGCCCTCGGCGAGGGCGCCCGAAGACCCGAGCTTCTTCAACGTGCGCTTGAACTTCTTCAACTCCCGTTCGAGCAGCCGGCGGCCGAGCTCGACGGCCTGCAGCTTCTCCTGCGTCTGGATGAAGTGCCGGATCTTGTGCCGCGCGCGGCTCGTCGCGATGAAGGAGAGCCAGTCCCGCGACGGCGTCTGGTTCGGCGCCGTCAGGATTTCGACGATGTCCCCGCTCGCGAGCGGCGTGCGCAGCGGCACGAGCTTCCCGTTGACCCGCGCGCCCACGCAGCGATGCCCGACGTCGGTGTGGACGCGGTAGGCGAAGTCGACCGGTGTGGCGCCCCGCGGAAACGCGAAGACCTTCCCCTTGGGCGTGAACGTGTAGACCTCGTCGGGATAGAGGTCCACCTTGAGGGAGCTCAAGAACTGGCGCGGATCGGAGACCTCCTTCTGCCAGTCCACGAGCTGCTGGAGCCACTGGAACCGGCTGTCGTCGGCGTGCGGGTCGAGGCGCCCCTCCTTGTATTTCCAGTGGGCCGCGATCCCGCGCTCGGCGATCAGGTCCATCTCGCGCGTGCGGATCTGGACCTCGAACGTCGTGCCCGACTCGCTGATGACGGTCGTGTGGAGCGACTGGTAGAAGTTCGGCTTCGGCATCGCGATGTAGTCCTTGATGCGGCCGGGCACGGGCCGCCAGAGCTGATGCACGAGGCCGAGGCTCGCGTAGCAGTCGCGCGTCTCGGGCGCCACGATCCGGAATGCGATCAAGTCGTGGAGCTGCGCGACGTCCACGCCCCGCCGGCGCATCTTCGTCGCGATCGAGAAGAGGCGCTTGCGGCGGCCCGTCACCTCGCCGGGGATCCCCGCCTCGGCCAGCCTCGCCCCCAGGCGGGCCTGCACCTGCTCGATCATCCCCTCCGAGCCCTTCAGGCCCCGCTCGACCTCCCGCGCCACGCGCTCGAATTCCTCCGGCTCGAGATGCCGGAAGGCGAGGTCCTCGAGCTCCCCCTTGAGCAGGCCCATGCCGAGCCGGTTCGCGATGGGGGCGTAGATGTCCATCGTCTCCCGCGAGATCTCTTGCCGCTTCTCGGGTGGGAGGAAGCCGAGCGTGCGCATGTTGTGGAGGCGGTCGGCCAGCTTGACGAGGACCACGCGCAGGTCCGACACCATCGCGAGGATCATCTTGCGGAAGGTCTCGGCCTGTTCCTCCTCGCGGGAGACGTAGGAGAACCGGCCGATCTTGGTCAAGCCCTCGACGAGGTCCGCGACTTCGGCCCCGAAGTGCTGGGCGATCACTTCCTTGGTCGTCAAGGTGTCTTCGAGCACGTCGTGGAGGAGCCCGACGACCATCGAGACGTCGTCGGCCTTCATGTCGGCGAGGATCGCCGCGACGTTCAAGGGGTGGATGAGATAGGGCTCGCCCGAGCGCCGGACTTGCCCGCGGTGCTCGCGCGCCGAGAAGACGTACGCCCGGCGGAGCAGATCTTCGTCGCTCTGAGGGTTATAGGCCTGGACCCTCTCGAGGATCTCTTCGAAGCGAATCGCCGCGTTCGCCACGCGAACAGATTACGCCAACCCGGATCGGGCCGATTCCCGTCGGGCCCGCGTCCGCCGGAGCGACGGGGAGGCGGCGGCCGCCCCCCTTACCGGTTCCCCTTCTTCTTCTTCTTGGTCCGCACCGGCGCGTCCGCCGGCGCCGCCGCAGCTTTGGGAGCGCCGTTGCGGGGCGGTACCACCGGCTCGGGCGCCGGAGCGGGCACGGCGCGCATCGGAACGGTCCGGGCGCGGCGCTTCTCCAGAAATTCCTTCCAGATCACGACGATCGGCGACGCGACGTAGATCGAGGAGTACGTCCCGATCACGATCCCGATGATCAGCGTCAGCGCGAACGTGTTCAGGACCTCGCCGCCGAGCACGAAGAGCGCGATGACCACGAGCATCGTGGCGCCGGAAGTCAGCACCGTTCGCGACAGGGTCTGGTTGATCGATCGGTTGATGATCGTCTCGAGCGGCTCCTTCTTGGGGGTGCGCTGGTTCTCCCGGATTCGGTCGTACACGACGACGGTATCGTTGACCGAATAGCCGACGAGCGTCAGGAGCGCCGCGACGACGACCAGGTTGAACTCGCGCCCGAAGAGCGCGAGCAGGCCGACCGTGATCAGGACGTCGTGGACGGTCGCGACGACCGCCCCCACCCCGAAGGGGAGCGACCGGAAGCGGAAGGCGATGTAGACGAGCATCCCGAGAGTCGACATCGCCACGGCCCAGAGGGCCTTCTTCTGGAGGTCCTTCCCGACCTGCGGCCCGACGTTCTCGGCCGAGAGCAGCACGAAGGGGCCGGCGGCTGTGTTGGCCTTGACCCACGTCTTGACCTCCGGCGAGACCTCGGCCACGGAATCGACGTCCGCCGGCGAGCGGAAGATCCCGACCTTCGAGCGGGCGGCGATGATCCGCTCCGCGACCCGAGCGTAGTGGTCGGCCGGGTTTTCCCCCGGCTTTCCGGCCATCCTGTCGGGATCGGCCGCGAGGAGCCTCCCGGACAGGGTGTCGCGCCCCTGGACGTTCAGATCGACGCGGGACGGGTCCGCGGGACCGGCCAGGCCCTGGCGCACGGCGTTCAGCACTTCCTGCGTGACGTCGCGCCCCTCCTGCCTCTGCTGCTGGACGCGGATCAGGACCTCGTTCTTTTCCAGTTCCTCGTAGCGCTGGATCCCGGTGTCGCCGAGGTTCGTGCCGTCTAAGAGCTTGCGGAGCTTCTCGATGTCGGGCCGCTCGCCGAAGCGCAGCGTGATCTGGGTTCCGCCGGCGAAGTCGATCCCGAACTTCAGCCCCTTCTGCACGAAGATCGCGAAGGCGCCGATCGCGATCAGCAGCCAGGAGGCGCCGATCGCCCACCACTTCCAGCGGAGGAAATCGATGTTGGTCTGTCGAAAGAGTTCCATGCGCGCAGCTCTCTAGATGGAAACGGCGTCGATGTGCTCGCGTCGGCCGTATTCGAGCTCGAACACCGTGTGGGAAACATAGACGGCGGTGAAGACGGAGATCAGGAGGCCGATCACGAGCGTCACGGCGAAGCCCTTGACCGGGCCGGTCCCGAACTGGAACAGGAAGATCGCGGAGATGATGATCGTGATGTGCGTGTCGATGATCGTCGCGAAAGCCTTCGAGAAGCCGTTCTCGATGGCGGTCTTCGGCGCCCGGCCCGCCCGCAGCTCCTCCCGGATGCGCTCGAAGATCAGGACGTTCGAGTCGACCGCCATGCCGATCGTCAGGATGAACCCCGCGATCCCGGGGAGCGTCAGCGTGGCGCCGAACATCGACATCGCGCCGGCGAGAAGCAGCGCGTTCAGCAGCAGAGCGAGCACGGCGTTCCAGCCCGCGCGGCGGTAGTAGAGGATGACCGCGGCGAAGACGAGCAGGCCTCCGACGATCGAGGCGGTGATTCCCTTCTTGATCGAGTCGGCGCCGAGCGACGGACCCACCGTCCGCTCCTCGAGGTAGGTCAGCCCCGCGGGGAGCGCTCCGGCCCGCAGCACGAGCGCGAGGTCGTTGGCCTCTTCCGCGGTGAAGGAGCCCTGGATGACCCCCTCGTCGTTGATCCGCTCGTTGATCCGCGGAGCCGACTGGACGCGGCTGTCCAGGATGATCGCGAGGAGCTTGCCGACGTTCGCCCCCGTCGCCGCCGAGAACTTCTGCGCGCCCGAAGCCGTCAGGAAGAAGGTCACGCCCATCTGGCCGAACTGGCCGGTCCGGCTCGGCCGGGCGTTCTTCAAGTCCCGCCCGGTGATCACGGCGGACTTGCGCACGAGGTAGAAGAGCTCCTGCCGCTGGCCCGGATCCGCCTTGGCCTCGACGAGCTCGAGCTCGGGAGGCACCTGCCCGTTGTGCGCGGCCAGCAGCGCGGCGCGGTCCGACGGGCCCGAGTCGACGAGCTTCAGCTCCAGGAAGGCCGTGTTCTTGATCAGATCCTTCACCCGCTTCGGGTCGTCGACGCCCGGAAGCTGCACGAGGATCCGGTCGGAGCCCTCCCGTGCGATCAGCGGCTCGGCGACGCCGAACTCGTCAACGCGGTTGCGTATCGTCTCGATCGCCTGCGCGACCGCGTTCTCCTCGGCGAGGCGCCGGGCCGGGTCCTTGATCTGGAAGGCCCATTTCGAGCCGACGGAGCTCGCCGTCCAGTCGGGCAGATAGCGCCGAACGGCCTCTTCGAGCTTCGCGGTGTCGGTCTGGGGGGTGACGTTGACCGCGAAGCTGCTCGGTCCGGTGGCCTCGAACGCCCCGAGCGTGAAAGACCGCTCGCGGGACTGCGTGCGCAGCTGCTCGATCGCGTCGTCCCGCTCGGCCTTCAGCGCGTCAGGCGTGTTGACCTGGAGGACCAGGTGGATTCCGCCGCGCAGATCGAGCCCGAGCTTGATCCCTTTCTTGAGGGCCTGGGAGAGGGGGGGATTGCCCGGCCCGATCCAGTCCTTCCTCGCGTTGCGATATCCGATGATCACGTAGCCGGCGGCCGCCCCGAAGACGACGAGAAGAATGAGGAGCAGCCTCCAGCGAACCTTCTTGGACAAGATTCCTCCTCGAACCCCAACAGAAAACGCCGCAGTCTAATGGATTAGCCGCCGGCTGTCAGCTGTCGGCTATCAGCTTCCCGGCAGAGACTTTGCGGCCCGATCCGCCCCGGGGGGCCTTCGGGACCGCTACGGGATCGCCGTGGTCGCGGGCGGCTCCCCTTCGCCGGCCAGCCCCGCGATGGCGCTCCGCAGCACCTTGACCTTCGTGTTGTCCGCGATCTGGAGGACGACGAAGCCCCGCTCGTCGTCGAGCGCGGCGATCCGCCCGAAGACGCCGCCGCTCGTGATGACCTCGTCCCCCTTCTTCAGGCGCGACAGCATCTCCTGCGTCTTCTTCTGCTTCTTGCGCATGGGCGCGATCAGGAGGAAATAGAAGATGACGAAGATGAAGATCATCGGCGCGAAGGCGAGCAGGCCTCCGCCCGCGGGTGTGGGAGAAGTCTGAAGCAGGTCCAGCATGGCCGGCATCATATAGGAGCCTCGCCCTCGCCCCTCGCCCCTCGCCCCTCGCCTACGGCGTCCCCGATCCCGGCTTCGTGAACGGGAAGGAGCCCGACCGGGCCGGAACCGCCTTCTTCGCCTTCTCCGCCCGCTCCCAGAACTTCAGGAAGTTCTCCCCGAGCACGCCCCGGACGACCTCGCGCGAGTGCCCGCGCCGCAGGAGCTCCTCGGTCAGGAGGGGCAGCTTCGAAACGTCCTCGAGCCCCTCGGGCGGGTCCGTGATGCCGTCGAAGTCGGTTCCGAGCCCGGCGGCTTCCCGGCCGCCGATGCGGATGATTCGGTCGATGTGGTCGGCGGCGATCTTCCAGGATGCCCGGACGGGCTTGACGGTTTCGAGGAGCTTGTCGATCTCTTCCTCTCTCTTCTTCGCGTCGTCCTTGTACTTCTCTCGCAGCTCTGCGATCTGCGGCGCCAGCGCGGCGCGCTTCGCCACGAAGTCGTCCACGGAGCGCTGATCGAGAAACATCGAGGAAATGTTGACCATGACGACCCCGCCCTTCTTCGCGATCGCGCGGATCTGGTCGTCGGTCAGGTTGCGCGGGATCTCCGAGAGCGCGCGGCACGAGGAGTGCGAGGCGAAGACGGGAGCCCGCGAGACTTCGAGCACGTCCGCCAGCGTCTTGTCCGACACGTGCGAGATGTCCACGAGCATGCCGAGGCGGTTCATCTCGAGCACGACCTCGCGCCCGAACGGCGTCAGGCCGTCGTGGACCGCGTATTTCTTCGGATCGAAGTCCACGCTCCAGAAGGAGCCGGAGGAGTCGGCCCAGTTGTTCGTGTTCGTGTGCGTCAGAGTCATGTAGCGCACACCCAGCCGGTAGAAGCCGCCGAGCGCGCCGAGCGAGTCCTCGATCGCGTGCCCCCCCTCGATGCCGATCAGGACGGCGATCTTCCCCTGGCGCTTGGCCGCCCGGATCCCGCCGACCGAGTCGGCGAACACGAGGTCTGCCGGATGCGCTTCGACGAGATCGTGGATCAGGTCGGCGAGCTCCATCGCCTTGCGCGCCGAGCCCCCCTGCTTCGCGTAGTCGCTCGAAACGTAGTCGGCGAAGAACGCCGCGGTCACCCCGCCCTCGCGCAGCCGCGGGATGTCCACGTGGCCGGTCGCGTTGCGCGCGCCGATGTCCACCCACTCCTTGTCCAGGCGCTCGGGCACGTCCTCGTGCGTGTCCACGACGATCGCGTGCTTCTGGAGGCGGGCCGCCATGGCCTTGTAGTCCTTCGCCGCGGGCTTCGTCGCCGGCGACGCCACGAGAGCCGCGGCCGCGGCCAGGAGAAACGCCGTCCCGAAGGTCCTCTTCATGGGCGGGGAGGCTATAACAGGCGAGCCGGGCGGCTCGCTTTCCGATTCCGGGAGGCCAATCGGGTACGGTTGCCCTTCTCTACGGCGCCGGGCAGGGCGCGCCGGCCGAGACCCACTGCTGGAACTTCGCGACGAACTCCGCGTGCGGCACCGAGACGGGCGCGCGGCCCGTTCCGGGATCCCAACCCCAGAGCACCAGCGCGTCCTTCGAGACGTGCTCGAGCAGGGCCGCGAGGTCGCGCCCGCCGTTGGCGCGCTTGTCCTTGAGGCGGCGGCAGAGGTCACCGCTCGAAAGCCCGATGAAGACCATCTTGCGGTCGCTCGGCGGCAGGTGCCACGCCGGGGCCCCCGGCGGCATGTGGGCGCCGTAGCTCGCGGGCGGGTTCGACGCCGCGTGACAGGTCGCGCACTTGAGCCCCGGCGCGCCCACGCCGCGCTCCCCTCGGAGGACGTTCATTGCGTGCGGCCGCCCGTCGTCGAACTGGAGCGGCGCGTCCCCGGGGATGTGGCAGTTCTGGCAGCGCGGGTGCTGGAGGACCGCGCGCACCGTCTCGAAGGAGGCCAGTCCCTCGGCCTCGGGGACGGGGGGCGCGGAGCGCGACGCCGCCGCGATCGAAGCCGTGGCGAGGAGCCAGACCGCGCCGATCACGCGAGCCTCAAGGGAAGCTGCCGCAGCCGCCGGCCGGTCGCGGCGTAAACGGCGTTCGCCACGGCCGGCGCGATCGGGGGCGTTCCCGGCTCCCCGACCCCGCCCGATTTCTCGCCGCTCTCGACGATGTGGACCTCGACCTTCGGCATCTCGTTCAGGCGCAGAATCGGATAGTCGTTGAAGTTTCCCTCCTGCACCCGGCCGTCCTTCAACGTCAGCTCGCCGTAGAGCGCGGCCGACAGACCGAAGACGATGCCCGATTCCATCTGCGCGCGCACGCCGGCGGGATTGATGCAGATGCCGCAGTCGATCGCGCAGACCACGCGGTGCACGCGGATCCGGCCTTTCTGAACGGACACGTCGGCCACCTGGGCGACGTAGCTTCCGAACGACTCATGCGCCGCGACGCCCCGGAACTGCCCCGCCGGCGGAGCCGCTCCCGCCTTCTCGATCGCGAGATCGAGCACGCCGAGGTGGCGGGGTTCCTTCGCGAGCAACTCGCGGCGGTAGTCGGCCGGGGATCGCCCGGCCGACTCCGCCAGGGCGTCGACCATGGTCTCCATGACGAACGCGGTATGGGTGTTTCCGACCGAGCGCCACCACAGCACGGGCACGGGCGACTTGGGCGAGTGCAGTCCCACGAAGTGATGCGGCGTGCCCCGGATGTACGGCGAGTCCGCGGCTCCTTCGACCGAAGTCACGTCGAGGCCATCCTTGATCATCGCTTCGAAGGGCGACCCCTCCAGAATGGACTGGCCCACGATCTGCTGGCGCCACGCGGCGGGCTTGCCGTCCTCGCCGAGGCCGACCTCGACGCGGTGCACCCACATCGGCCGGTAGTAGCCGCCGCGCATGTCGTCCTCGCGCGTCCAGACCACCTTGACCGGCACGCCGGCGGCCTTGGCGACGTGGACGGCTTCGGCCACGAAGTCGTTTCGGGGGTTGCCGCGCCGCCCGAAGCCTCCGCCGAGGAAAGTCGTATGGAGCTGCACCTGCTCGGGCTTCAAGCCCGTGATCTTCGCGGCGGCCGCCTGATCTCCGGTCTGAAACTGCGTGCCCGTCCAGATCTCGCAGGAGTCGGGCCCGATCGAGACCGCGCAGTTCATGGGCTCCATGGTGGCGTGCGCCAGGAACGGGAACTCGTAGTCCGCCGCGACCCGCGTCTTCGCCGACGCGAGGGCGCCGTCCACGTCCCCGGCCACGGCGGCCTTCGCTCCCGCCGTGCGGGCGAGGGCGCGATAGTCCTTCTTCATCTGCTCGCTGTCGAGGCCCGCTCCCGGACCGAGATCCCAGTCGATCTCGAGCGCCTCGCGCCCGAGCGTGGCGGCCCAGAAGTGGTCCGCCACGACGGCGACGCCCGAGGGCACCTCGACGACGGCGCGCACGCCGGGGACGGCCTTCGCCTTCTCGGCGCCGAAGCTCCGGACGCGCCCGCCGAAAACGGGCGGCCGCGCCACGAGCGCGGTCTTCATACCGGGCACCCGGACGTCGATGCCGAACTGCGCCTGCCCGGTCACCTTCTGGGGCGAGTCGAGGCGCTTGGTCGGCTTGCCCAGGATCTTCCAGTCCTTCCGGTCCTTGAGCTTCACCGACGCCGGCGGCGCCTGTTTCTCCGCGTCCACGGCGAGGGAGCCAAACGACGCGCGCCGGCTGCCCGAGACGACGGCCCCGTTTTCGGCGCGGCAGCTCGCCGGATCCACCTTCCACCGCGCGGCGGCAGCCTTGACGAGCATCTCTCGCGCCATGGCCCCGACCTGCCGGTAGCGGTCGAGCTCGGAGTAGGTCGAGCTCGAGCCGCCCGTCATCTGCGCGCCGAAGCCGGTGTGGGCGTAGACGGGCGCCGCCGGCGCGGTTTCCACCCGGATCTTCGACCAAGCGCACTCGAGCTCCTCGGCGATCATCATCGGAAGCGTCGTCCAGACCCCCTGCCCCATCTCCGAGTGCGCGAGGAGCACGGTCACCGTGTCGTCCTCCCCGATTCGGAGGAAGGCGTTCGGAGGCGGAAGCGGCTTGCCGGCGGCGACGGCCGCCTGCGCGAGAAGGCGCCCTTTCGGCGCGACGAGGAAGCCGATCATCAGACCCGACGAGGTCCTGAGGAATCCGCGCCGCGAGAGGCCCGGCCGCGCGCTCACGCCTTGCCTCCCGACGAAGGCGCCAGTTTCGCGGCGAGATGAACCGCCTCGCGGATCCTCTGGTAGGTGCCGCAGCGGCAGAGATTCGCCGAGAGCGCGCCGTCGATGTCGGCGTCCGTCGGCTTCGGCACGGCGCGCAGCAGGGCCGCCGCCGCCATGATCTGGCCCGGCTGGCAGTAGCCGCACTGCACGACGTCCGCCTCGATCCAGGCGCGCTGCACCGGGTGCAATTGCGGGGCCGCCGACAGCCCTTCGATGGTCGTCACCGCGCGATTCTTCACGGCGGACACCGGAAGGACGCACGAGCGCACGGCCGAACCGTCCAAATGGACGGTGCACGCGCCGCACTGGGCCATGCCGCAGCCGTACTTGGTTCCGGTCATGCCGAGCAGATCCCGGAGGACCCAAAGGAGGGGCATGTCGTCGGGCGCGTCCACGTCGTGGATGCGTTCGTTCACCTTCAGTTTCATGCTGGATCTCCTCGCTTCATCTTAACTCCGGAGCCGTCGCGACTGGCGCGAGTCATTCCTCGTCTCCGATCTTCTCCTCCGGCGGCGCTTCGAGGCGCGCGAGCGTCCCGTCCGAGATCGCCTCGCGGATCCGGCGCATCCAGTCGAGGTAGAAGAAGACGTTGTGGATCGAGAGAAGCATGGGCGCCGAGAAATCCTTCAAGACGAAGAGATTTCGGAGATAGGCCCGCGAGTGGCGGCGGCAGACCGGACAGCCGCACTCGGGGTCGAGCGGCGCGAGATCCGCCTTGAAGCGCTCGTGCTTGATCGCGACCTCGCCGCGCCGCGTGTACGCGTGCCCCATGCGGCCGTGCCGGGTCGGGAGGACGCAGTCGAAGAGGTCCACCCCCGCGCGCACGGACTCGAGGAGGTCGGCCGGCGTGCCCACGCCCATGAGGTAGCGCGCCTTCTCGTCGGGCAGGAGCGCCGCGGAGAACCGCGTGATCGCGCGGATGGCCTCCTTCGGCTCTCCGACCGCGACGCCGCCGATCGCGTAGCCGTCGAAGTCGAGGTCGAGGAGCGGCGGCGCCGCGCTCCGGCGCAGGTCCTCGTGGGTGCCGCCCTGGAGGATGCCGAAGAGGAGCCCCGGTCCCCGCCAGGCCCGCCGGGACCGCTCGGCCCACCTCTGCGAGAGGCGCGCCGCCTCCCGCACCTCGACGGGCTCCGCGGGAAAGGGGGGACAGACGTCGAGCGCCATGGCGATGTCCACGCCGAAGACCGACTGGAGCTCCATCGCGAGCTCGGGCGTCAGGAAGTGCCGGGTCCCGTCCTCCGGCGAGCGGAACTCGACGCCCTCCTCGGTGATCTTCCGCCGCGTCGCGAGGCTCATCACCTGGAAGCCCCCGGAGTCCGTCAGGATGGCGCGCTTCCAGCCGATGAAAGCGTGGAGCCCCCCCGCCTGTCGGATCGTCTCGAGCCCCGGCCGCGCCATCAGGTGGTAGGTGTTGGCGAGGACGGCGCGGCAGTCCCACTCCTCCAGGCGGTCGAACGCGACCCCTTTGACCGCGCCCCGGGTGCCGACCGGCAGGAAGCAGGGGGTCTCGATCTCGGCGTGCCGGGTCGAAAGCGCCCCGCGCCGGGCCGAGGACCCGGGGTCCCGTTCGAGCAGCCGAAACGGCGAGGACATTTCGATTAGAAAC
Organism: uncultured Acidobacteriota bacterium; assembly: GCA_963707935.1. Lineage (GTDB taxonomy): Bacteria > Acidobacteriota > Thermoanaerobaculia > UBA5066 > Gp7-AA6 > DATBFU01. The sequence continues at coordinate 1,901,124 of CAVPRN010000005.1, forward strand.
GAAATGTCGCGTCCACGGACGCGCCGAGATCCCTCTGATTGGCCGACGACAGCGACAGGCCCTCGTAGGTCGAGAGGACGATCGCGCCGTTGACCGAGAGCCACGGCAGCCCGACGCCGAAGCCCGCGGAGAAGGCCCAGTGGGGATCGGGAGCCTCGAAGTCGCGGAAGGCGCCGGCGCGGATCGCGAAGAGCGGAAGACGCACTTCGAGGCCGGCCGAAACTTGCCGGCTCTTGCCGCCGGGCACGAGCGTGTCGGAGGCGACCAGATCGCCGTCCACGGCGATCGTCAGCGCGTCGATCGGCACGAAGGCGGCTCCGGCGCGCACCGTCCTCGGGAGCGTCAGCTCCGACGGCGCGCCCTGGAGCGACGGATTCGAGGGATCCTGCTTGACCGAGAAGGAGGGCTCCGTGATCGACGTCGAGACGACCGCGATGCGCAGCTTCCCGAGGACGTTGAACATCGCGCCGGCGTCGAAGGTGAAACGCTGCGTGGTCTCGGTGTTCTCGCCGAGCGCCTGGCGCAGCACCGTCAGCGGATTTCCGAGGTCGATGTCGAAGACGCTCTGGCTCGCGTAGGAGGTCCGGCCGTTCACGTACCGGAGGGCGACGCCCAGGAGCAGCGCTTTCTGGAAGAACCCCTTCGAGAGCCCGAGGCGTGCCTCGCGCGCCTCGAGCGCGGCGGATCGCACCGCGGTCTCGTTGAAGCGGAAGCCGGTCGCCGGGTCGTTTCCCGGCAGGATGTGCGTCAGGTCCACGTTCGGGTAGACGCCCGCATAGGCGACGTCGCCGATCCCGAGGGCGAGGCCCGACCAGCCGAAGACGAGGCCCACGGCGCCCGAGCCGACGACGCCGGTTCCCTCGGCCATGCGGGCGATCGCGCCGATCGCGTCGAGAATCGCACCGGGGTTCCCGGCGATCGAACCCGGGTCGAGCCCCGAGAGACCGGCGGCGAGCGCCCGGAAGTTGCCCCGGTCCGTCGCGACGGCGCCGCCGAAGAGATCGAGATCCGTCCGCGGGTCGCGCGCGAGGCCGGCCGGGTTCGTCCAGAGCGCGGTCCCGTCGTCCGCGACGGCGGTCATGGCGCCGCCCATTCCGGTCGCGCGCGGGCCGATGAACGGAGTCTGCGCGTCGGCCGGCGTCGAGAAGAGGAGAGGGGCGAGGGCCGCGGCGAGGAGGAGCGAGCGAGCGGGGACCGTGTTTCGCAACCGATTTCGATCTTAGCATCCGATCGCGAGGAACCCGTTGCTCGCGAGAGCCTTGCGCCGGAATCGGGGGCGGCGCATTCAGCATTGACCACCGAAAACCCGCGTGCTAGGGTGGGCGGCCTTTCGGGGGAGCGATGTCCGATCTCGGCAAGAAATACGAGTGCTACAACTGCCGCACGAAGTTCTACAGCCTCAACAAGCCGGAACCGATCTGCCCGAAGTGCGGAGCGAATCAGAAGAACGCGAAGAACGACGACTCCCCTCCTCCCGCGCCGCGCCCGCCGAGGCGTTCCTCGGTCCTCATGGAGCCTGTTTCCGAAGAGACCGGAGGCGAGTTCGGTGAGGAAGGCCCCGCCGCCGAAGAGGAAGCCGGCGACGACGAGGACCTCGAGGAGACCGAGGAGCTCGGCGAGAGGACGCCCCCCGCGGAGGAGGAAGAGGAGTTCTGAGGCGCGCGCCGGCCGCGTCGCCTACCTCGGCCTCGGCTCGAACCTCGGGAATCGCCGCGGGAACCTCCACGCCGCCCTCGCGGCCCTCGCCGCCGCGTCGCGGGTCGAGCGCGTCTCGTCTCTCTACTCGACCGAGCCCGTCGGGTTCGCCGACCAGCCCGACTTCTACAATCTCGTCGCGCGCGTGCGCTGGCGGGGGACGCCGCAGGCCCTCCTCGCGCTGGCTCTCCGAATCGAGGAGGGGCTCGGGCGCGTCCGGGGGCGGAGGAACGGCCCGCGCGTGATCGACATCGACCTGCTCGACGTCGGCGGCGCGGTCCGGCGCGAGCGCGATCCGACGCTGCCCCACCCGCGCCTCCACCGGAGGCGGTTCGTGCTCGTCCCGCTGGCCGAGATCGCGCCTGACTGGCGGCACCCGGTCACCGGCCGCTCGGTGGAGGAGCTTCTCGCGAAGCTCCCGGCGCGGCCGGGAGTTCGGCGGCTGCGCCGCGGTGTCGGGAGTTCTGCGACCTGACCCCGGACCCCTACTCTTCTTTCTTGCGCCACTCCGTGAGGTTCGTCCGCGCCTGCTCCTGAGTCGTGACGTCCTCGACCAGGTGCTGGGGGGACGGCGCGTCGGCCACGACCGCTTCTTCGATTCGGATCGCCTCGGCCTTCGCGTCGCCGCCGACGTGGAAGAGCGCCTCGGCGAGGAAGTGGCGGTTGGAGAAATTGCGCGGGTAGGCCGCGACGGCCAGACGCAGATAGCGGACCGCCTCGTCCTTGGAGACCCAGCCGGTCAGGAACGGGATGTCCGGCGCCTGGTCGTGGAGCCGGCCGAGCACGCGGTATCCGCCGCCGTCTTCGAGCTTCGGATCGAGCTCGATCACCGTCGCGGCATCGTCACGAATTCGCTCGGCGGCGCCCTCGCGGGCCGCCTCGAGCTTGCCGATCGACAGGGCCCACTGGCCGCGGCAGGCGGCCCCCCAGAAGAAGACCGCCGCGGCGTCGGGCTCCTTGGAGAGCGCTTCCGCGCGCAGGGGCGGAGACAACTTCACGAGCTCGGCCGGGTCGCGCCGGCCGGCTCGTCGAGCCAGGATCACGAGCGCGTTGTCGGCCACGCGGCGCGCCTGCTCGAAGACCGCTTTGCGCGAGCCGGGATCCAGGCCCGTGTAGACCCCCTTGAAGTAGAGGGCGCGCAGCAGCTTCCAGCGGGCCTCGAGGTTGTCGGGAGCCTCCGCCGCCGTCTGATACTGGACGATTGCGTCCGAGATCTTCCGCGGATTCGCCACGGGGCCGAATCGCCCGTCCTGCCGCCGCGAATAGGCCTCGTCTCCGAGGACGACGTACGGGTTCTGGCTGTCATTTCGGTCGCCCGGAAACTGGCGCGCTTCCTGCGACCTGCCGTCCTGCGCCGCGAGGACCGAGGCGGCGAGGAGAAGAAGGGACCAGACCCCGAGCCTCATCCCGACGCGGAAGACTCCCGGTCTCATACAATCCCCTCCCGGAGGCGCCCATGAGCGACCCGACTCCCGTTCCGCTGAAGATCACGATCGACGAGGCGACCGCGCAGGGGCACTACGTCAACTTCGCCAACATCCTCCACAACCCGACCGAGTTCGTGATCGATTTCGGGCGCGTGGTGCCGGGCCGTCCCGAGGTGAAGGTGACCTGCCGCATTCTGACGACTCCGTATCACGCGAAGCAGATCGCGCAGGCGCTCACGCAGAACATCCAGGTGTACGAGCGCAACTTCGGCGAGATCCGATCCGACTTCCCCGCGCCGGTCCCGGCCGCGGAAGGCGGGGATCAAGCGAACTGACGGGCCGGCTCGACGGCCGGCTCCGGCCGGGGTGCGGCGGCCGCGTCGGGCGCCGTCTCGACGAGGACGCCCCCGCCGATCACGGTCTCCCCTTCGTAGAAGACGCAGGACTGCCCGGGGGCAACGGCGCGCACCGGTGCGTCGAAGAGGACCCGCGCGCGGCCCCCCTCCTCCGGCGTGACGATGCAGGGAGCCTCGGGCGCGCGATGCCGCACGCGGGCGCCCGCGCGGAAGGGCGCCGTCCGCGGGCCGGACGGGAAGCGGACGGCTTCGAGTCGCGCTTCGCGCGAGGCGAGCTCCTCGCCGCTCCCGACGACGATGCGATTGTCCGCGGCGTCCACCCGCAGCACGTAGAGCCGCTCGGAGGCCGCGACACCGATCCCCCGCCGCTGGCCGACCGTGAAGCGGAAGTGCCCGGCGTGCGCGCCGAGCCGCTCACCGCGGACGGTCTCGACGCGAGCCCTCGAGCGCCGGCAGCGGCAGGCCGAGCGCGCCCGCGTGGCGCGCGACGAAGTCTCCGGCCCGCGTGCCGCGCGGGACGAAGCAGATCTCCTGGCTCTCCTCCTTGTCGGCGGTCGGGAGATTCGCCCGCCGGGCGTGGGCGCGGACCTCCGCCTTCGTGAGACGGCCGACCGGAAACCGCGCGGCCTCGAGCTGGTCCGCGGTCAGGTCCCACAGGAAGTACGACTGGTCCTTCGCCGGGTCGAGGCCCTGGCGCAGCCGAGACCGGCCCGTCGCGGGGTCGCGGTCGGCGCGCACGTAGTGGCCCGTCGCGACCGCCTCGCACCCGATCTGCCGCGCCGACCCGAGGAGTGTGGCGAACTTCACTTTCGAATTGCAGGCGGCGCACGGGATCGGCGTGCGCCCGGAGAGATACGACGCGACGAAGGGGCGCACGACCTCCTCGCGGAACTCCTCCTCCAGGTTCACGACGTAATGCGGGATGTCGAGGGCCCAGGCGACGCGCCGCGCGTCGGAGAGGTCCTCGAGCGTGCAGCAGCGCCCCGAGCGGCCCGCCTCGCCCGAGTGGTCCCAGAGCTGCATCGAGAGGCCCACGACCTCGTGCCCCTCCTCCTTCAGGAGGAGAGCGGCGACCGAGGAGTCGACACCTCCCGACATGGCGACCGCGATGCGCATGGGCCTAGGGTATATCGGGATCGTTGAGTCCGGAGTCGGGAGTCGGGATTCCGGGACGAACCTCCCGAATCCCAGATCCTGAATCCTGGATCCTGAATCCTTTCTCCCGCTACGGTCGCGTCACGATCAGCATGAGGGTCGAGCCGCCGATCGAAAACTCCTGCTGGTTCGAGAGCGGCGCGTCCTTGATCTGCTGGTCCCCGATGAAGGTCCCGTTGGTCGAGTCGAGGTCGACGAGCGTGACCAGGTCGCCCGCGACCTCGATGGCGCTGTGGTGCCGCGACACCTCGGGATCCTCCAGCACGAAATCGGCCTCCTGCCGGCCGATCACGATCCGGGGCTTCTCGATCGCGTAGATCGTCCCGGCGGCCGGGCCCGCGATGACCGCGATCGAGAGCTTCGCGTCCGACGGGAGCGCGAGCGCGACGCCGGCGGCCCGGCCCGACGAGGTCGGCGGGGCGCGCCGCGCGGCCGACTCGGGGGAGGCCTTTCCGCTGCCTCCCGTCTCGTCGGCCAGACGGATGTAGGTCTCGTCCACTCCTTCGCGCACCGAGCCGGCCGGGGGCGACACCATCGCCGGGTTCTCCACCTCGAAGACCGAGAGGCACTTCGTGCAGCGCACCTTCTTGACGCGCTTGCCGGCAAATCGGGACTCGTCGTACCGGTACCGCGCCAGACAGGTGTCGCAGACGATGATCATGGGTTCGGGTGTGCCCTCCTCGAAGTCAGACGGCGGCCATTTCGACCGGCGCCGGCGCGGCGTTGCGCACGGCCTCGACGGCCGAAGAAATGAGGGCGGCGGCCCGGTCGATCTCCTCGGCCGTGGTCCGGCGGGAGATCGAGAGCCGCACGACGCGTTTCGCCTCCGCGCGGGAGAGCCCGAGCGACAGCAGGGCGTCGGAGGGAGCGGGCGTGCCGGAGGAGCAAGCGCTCCCGACCGAGACGGCGACGCCCGCGAGGTCGAGGCGGATCGCGAGCGCGTCCCCCGAGACCTCCTCGAAGAGGATCGCGGACGTGTTGGGCAGACGCGGGGCCGCGGCGCCGATCGCCCGGGCGCGCGGGGTCGCACCGAGGATCGCGCGCTCCAGACGGTCCCGAAGCCGCTCGATCGAGGCGGCTTCGGCGGAGAGCCTCTCGCGGGCGAGCCTCGCCGCAACGCCGAAGCCGACGATGCCCGGTGTGTTCTCGGTCCCGGCCCGCAGGCGCCGCTCCTGACCGCCTCCCGGCGTGTGGGGAGAGAGCGCGACGCCTCGGCGAACGAAGAGGGCTCCGACCCCCTTCGGCCCGTGCATCTTGTGCGCGGAAAGCGAAGCCAGGTCCACGCCGAGGGCGCGGACGTCCACGGGGATCCGCCCGGCGGCCTGGACGGCGTCGGTGTGGACGAGCGCTCCGGCGCGCCTGGCGGCCGGCGCGATCCGATCGACGGGGAAGAGGCCTCCGTATTCGTTGCTGGCGAGCATCACGGAGACGAGCCGGGCGCCGTCGCCGACGGCCTCCCCCACTCGTCCCACGTCCAGGGCCCCCGACGGCTCCGGGGCCACCACCCGCTCCTCGAAACCGATCTCGGTCAGGCGCCGGAACGCCTCGCGCACGGAGGGGTGCTCGGCCCCGCTCCGGACGATCCGGCCCGGCGCCCGCGAAGGCGCGCCGAGGATCGCCATCGCGTTGGCTTCGGTCCCTCCCGAAGTGAAGAAGATTTCGCTCTCGTGGGCACCGACGAGCCGCGCGACCTCGGCCCTGGCTTCTTCGACCGCCCGGCGGGCGCGGCGCCCCTCGGCGTGGATGGACGAGGGGTTCCCGTACAGTCCGAGCGCCTGCTCGACCGCGTGAGCGACCTCCGGGTCCACTCTCGTGGACGCGTTGTTATCCAGATAGATCATTCGGTTCCCGAGCCTTCCGACGCTGGCTCCGTGCTATTTCCGATTATCGCTCCGAACGCCTCGGGCGTAAATCTTGGATGAAGGAATAGACGCGGGAATCGAAGGAGTTAGGATCAGAACCGGCATGCGCGCGAGGCTAGTCCTCCCCTTTCTCGCCGCGTCGCTCCTCCTGGCGGCGCCCGATCCCGGCCGCGCCGCGGCCCAGACCTCGCAGGCGCCGGCCGCCGGAAAGCCCGCGGCGCCTGCGGCCCTGACCGAGGACGACCAGAAGTGGCTGAACTTCGTCGCGCCGATCATCCTCGCGCCGGAGAAGAAGGCCTATGCGGCTCTCTCGCAGAGCTGGGAGCGCGAGGCTTTCCGGGAGGAGTTCTGGAAGCGCCGCGAGCGGGACAGCCAGAAGTTCCCGCTCGGTCCCGGCTACCGCGGGCGGTACGAGGACCTGCGTGCCCTCGCCGAGAACAAGTACGACCACTGGCCCAACGACGCGGCGCGGATGGTGATTCGCCGGGGAGAGCCCGCCTCGATCGACGAGCTCCAGCCCTGTCGCCGCACCTTCCGCGATCTCGAGATCTGGACCTACAACGACCCGGCTTCGACCGGAAGGGCGGGGCAGCGCTACTTCTTCTACCGCCGCACCCCCGGCGACGCGCGCAAGCTCTGGACGATCGGCACCGCCGACGCCGACATCTTCCAGCCCGGCTCCTGCCGAAAGAGCTTCGAGGAACTGGTCAAGGAGTGCGCGCCTCAGCCGCCCGGGGCGGAAGACAACTGCGCCCTGGCTTCCAAGCAGGGCGCCCAGACGGGTTTCTCGGGAACCGTGTGCGGGGAAGTCTGCGACGTCGTCCAGGCCTGGACCGAGATCACCGCCCGCCAGGGGTCGCGAAGCGGCGCGGCCGTCGAGGAAGCGTCCCTGCTCGAGCCCGAGCCGATCTCCCTCGAAGGCCTGGATGCGATCCGCACGAGATCCGCGGGCGCCGCCGACGCCGGGGCGAAGCCCCTCGCGGTCACGGGCCCCGGCGGCACCGCGGATCCCGACGCGACGGCGGGCGGCGTCGTCGCCGCGTCGCAGGCTGGCCCGGCGCCTCCCGGCGACAAGCCCGAGCTCCCCGCCGCGCGGGCGAAGGTGCAGGACGCGAAGCCGCCCAAGCCGACGACCGAGAAGGAGAAGATCGCGGCCCTCCCCGAAGAGCAGCGGCAGTGGCTCGAGTTCGTCGCCCCGATCATCCTGCCCGAGGAGAAGAAGGCGTTTCTCGAGCTGACCCAGCCGCACGAGTGGGAAGCGTTCCAGACCGAGTTCTGGAAGCGCCGGGAGCGGCCCGATCAGCGGCCGCCGCTCGGCCCCGGCTATCGCTATCGCTACGAGGAGCTGCGCCGCCTGGCCGATTCCCAGTACGACCACTGGCCCAACGACGCCGCGGCGATGGTGATTCGGCGCGGAGAGCCGGAATCGATCAACCGTCTCGACGCCTGCAACGACATGGGGGTCGGGGCGATCTTCCGCGACCTCGAGATCTGGACCTACGGGGGCTCGACGGCCAGCGGCGGCGGGCGGCGCTATTTCTTCTACCGGCGTTCTCAGGGGGACGCGCGCCACCTCTGGACGTACGGCACTCCCGACAGCGACGTCTTCAACCCGCGGGCCTGCTATACGAGCTTCGAATCCCTCTCGGCCGCCTGCACGAGGGAAGCGAAGTCCTGCGGCTGCATGGAAGCCTGCGACGTCTACAGGATCTGGAACGAGATCCGGGCCCGGCAGGGCTCCAGGACCGGGGCCGAGATGGAACGGGCGCAGTTGATGGTTCCCGAGCCGGTCTCGCTCGAAGGCATCGACGCGATCAAGAACCGCTCGGCCAACGCGATGGACCCGAAGGCGTCGAAGCTCTCCGTCGAAGGCCCCGGCTCCGCGGGGACGCCGGCGGCGTCGGCCGCGGCCGCGGCGGGACCCGCCCCCACCCGCCGCAAACTCTCGAAGAAGGAGATCCGGGAGCTGACGGAGGCGGAGCCCGCCAAGTACCGCGACTTCCTGGAGCTCGTGGACCTGATCATCACGGACGACGAGCGGGAGGTCTTCCTCCAGATCATCGACCCCCTCCAGAAGGACCGCTTCATCGAGACCTTCTGGCGCCGGCGCTCGACGGACCCGCGCGGACTGCGGACCGACTACAAGGCGATGTACATCCAGCGCTACCAGCTCGCGCTGGAGCAGTTCCGCAACATGCACAGCGACCGGGCCAAGATCTTCCTCGTCAACGGGCCTCCCGACGCGCTGATCAACATCGACTGTGTGGACGTCTACGTGCCGATCCAGATCTGGTACTACGAGCGCATCGAGGCCCTAAAGAGCAAGGTCTATCTCCTCTTCTACAAGAAGATGGGGATCGGGCCGGAGTACTCGCTCTGGCTGCCGGTGGACGGCGTCTCGGTCCTCGTCGGCAACGGCATGTCGAGTATCGGCCCCGGCGCGCGCCGGGTGGACGTGACGCAGTGCCCGGAGTGGCGCACCGTGAACCAGGCGATGCAGTACACGAGCGCCGTGCTCGGGAGCGGGGCGATGTCGATGGCCGGCGCCTCGATCCTCTTCCAGCCGCCGACGGTCGAGACCGAGGGCGTAGACCAGATCCTCTCGATGACGACCGACATGGCCGCCAACGCCGTCACGCTCGGGGTCGCCAAGCTCATCCGGTTCCCGGACCAGCGCGCCAACAAGATCGGGGTGGACCTCTCGGTCCTGGTGCCGCGCGCCGAGCTCAAGTCGCGGCAGCTCGGGGAGGAAGTCTTCTACAACGTGGACGTCATCGGCGAAGTCGCCAAGGACGACCGCTTGATCGACAACTTCAAGTACCGCTTCGACATCCCGACGGAGGAGGTCGCCGGCGAGAAGATCCCGCTGACGATGCGGCGGTATCTCTACCCCGGCGAGTACAAGTTGATCCTGAAAGTCTCCGACAGCAACCAGAACGCCGAGGCGCGGATGACGGAGGCCCTCAAGGTCCCCGAGCAGCCCGACGCCCCGCCGCCGGTCGAGGCGGCCGCGCGCGCGCAGGGGCGCACGACGCTCGCCAAGACGCAGGAGACCGGGCTGCTGCCATCGGCGATCTCGCTCATCCCGATCGCCAAGGAGATCGCGACGGGGCTCCAGCGCTTCGAAACGAAAGCCGCCGAAGGCGTGACGGCCGTCGACTTCTTCTTGAACGGCAGCAAGGTCATGACGCGGACGCGGGCGCCGTTCGAAGCCGACCTGAATCTGGGCCCCCTGCCGCGCAAGCACACCATCCGCGTCGTCGCCTACGGCCCGAGCGGCCGCGCGGTCGGCGAAGACGAGTACATCGTCAACGAGGGGCGCGAGGTCTTCCGCGTCCGAATCCTGTCGCCGGAGAAGGGGGCGAAGGCCTCCGGGCCCACACCGGTCGCCGCCGCGGTCGCGGTGCCGGAGGGGCGCGCGCTCCAGAAGGTCGAGTTCTACTCGAACGAGACCCGGATCGCGACACTCTACCAGCCCCCGTGGGAGCAGACGATCAACTTGAAAGCCACGCAGTCGCTCGGCTACGTGCGCGTGGTCGGGACCCTCGAGGACGGCACCGTCGCCGAGGATGTGCGCTACGTCAACGCGCCCTCCTACATCTCGGAAATCTCGGTGGACGCGGTCGAGCTCTACACGGCCGTCACGGAGAAGGGGGGGCGCCCCGTCTCGGGCCTCCAGGCGTCGAACTTCAAGGTCTTCGAGGACGGCGTCGTCCAGAAGATCGAGTCGTTCGAGTACGTCAAGAACGTGCCGATCACGATCGGCGTGCTCGTGGACACGTCCGCCTCGATGCTCGAGGCGCTCCCGGAGGCGCAGAAGGCAGCCATGGGGTTCCTCGACTACTCGATCGGCCCGCGGGACCGCGGCTTCACGATCTCGTTCGACAACGAGCCCTACATCCTGTCCAAGCTCACGAACCGCAAGGACAAGCTCTACCGGTCGCTCGCGGGCCTGCGGGCGGAGGGCTCGACTGCCCTCTACGACGCGGTCGTTTACGGCCTCTACCAGTTCACGGGCGTGAAGGGAAAGAAGGCAATCGTCATCCTCTCGGACGGCAAGGACACCTCCTCCAAGTTCGACTACGACACACTCCTCGACTACGTGAAGAAGTCGGGGATCGCGATCTACGCGATCGGCTTGAAGATCCCGAACGCGGAGCTCGACGTCAAGTACAAGCTGAACAAGCTCGCGCAGATCACGGGCGGCCAGACCTTCATGATCGACTCCGTCAAGAACCTCGAGTCCGTCTACCGCCAGATCAACGACGAGCTCCGCAGCCAGTACCTGCTGACCTACTACTCGACCAACGCCGAAGGGAAGGACAAGTGGCGCAAAGTCGAGGTGAAGGTCGAGCCGACGAATCTCGTGGCGCGGACGCTCTCGGGCTACTACCCGTAGGCGACCGTCGGCAGTCCGGACGGTCGACCGCTGCACGGCCGTCGCGGAATAGGCGGCGCTCCTCGGCGGCCGCTCGAAGTTCTCGCGCAGTCCTCCGCGAAGGCCATCCGGACCCAGCAGACTGCGTTCAGCGAAGGAACGCGTTCAGGGCGTCGATCACTTCATGGGTCACTTTGTCGCGGCCGCTTTCCTGCGGGAGGGCGCGCCGAACAGGTGACCGTCACTCGGATTCACCCCGCTCCCGCACCTGCACTGGCCCCTCCTCGCGCTGACTCCCCTCTCGTACATGCTGCTGACTCAGGGCGTGAAGAACTGCTTGATTCGGCGCGCGTGGATCCAGCGGCCGGCCCCGAGCGCGAACGGGCGAAGCTCTCGGGGCGATCAGAGACCGGTCACGACTCGCCGGCCAATGCGATCAGTCCTCCGGGTCGGCCCCCGTGTGCAGGGACAGCTCGTCTGCCTGCGCGTCGTAGTGGAAGAGCTGTCCGTACCGGCCCCAGGCGACGACCGTGCGAAACAGATCCGGGATGCTGTGGCCGGGCAGCCGCTCGCCGAGAAAAGAACGGACTTCATCCCCCGATCGGGCGACCTCGGGATCCGCCGCGAGGTAGCGGACGAGCTCGGCGAAGATGCCGAGGCTCAAGACGAGCCTTCGGAAGAGCATTCGCTTTTCCGGTTGGGAGGCCTGAACGATTTCCCGGCCGGCCGCCGTCATTCGAACGAGGTCTCCCGGCGTCTCCGACATGCCGAGCATCTCGGCCGCTTTGACGACCGCGATCGTGCGGCCGAAATCGTACTCGGTGATCGCGTCGAGCTCGAACAGGTCCATTTCGCCGCCGTGGTCGCTCAGGATCTCCAGGAGGCCCAGAATCTCGCTCGGACGCACGTCGGGGATCGGCCGGAGCGGACCGACGGCCGCACGGCCCCCGGCCGCGACGGGCTTCTCCTCGGGCAGATGGATGCCGGTCACGATGTCGTGGATCTGCTCCACCATGCGGAGGAACTCGGGATGCCGGTATTCGCGAGGGTGCGGAAGCGTGTTGACGATCTCCTGGCGGATCGTGCCCGGATTGGCGCCGAGGATGACGATGCGATCGCCCAGGTACACCGCCTCGTCGATCAGGTGGGTGATCATCAGGATGGCGGAGAGCGTGCTCGCGCGGTCCGACCAGAGCCGATAGACCTCGGCCCGAAGGAGCTCCGCCGTCAGGACGTCGAGCGCGGAAAAGGGCTCGTCCATGCAGAGCAGCTCGGGCCCGCCGACGAGCGCTCGGGCAATCCCGACCCGCTGCTTCATTCCTCCGGAAAGCTCCTTCGGGAACGCCCGCTCGACGCCCCCCAGGCCGACGCGCTCGATCGCTTCCCTCGCGAGAGCGTGCGTCTCCTCCTCGGCGAGAGGCCTGCCGTTCAGACCGACGCGGACGTTCTCCTCGACCGTCAGCCATGGGAAGAGCGCGAAGTTCTGGAAGACGACCGCGGCTCCCGAATGGATTCCCGTGAGAGGCGCTCCATGCACCTTCACCGATCCGGACGTCGGCGGGATGAGGCCGATGAGGATCCGCAGAAGCGTCGACTTGCCGGAGCCGGAAGGGCCCAGCATCGCCACCGTCTCCCCCCGGCGCACGGAAAAGTTGACGTCGCGCAGAACGACGTGTTCCCGCCCGGCCTCGTCCCAGTACGACTTGCCGACGTCGATCGCCTCCGCAATCGGCGGCTCGGAAACGGGCAGCTTCGCGGCGGAACTCATGCGCTCAACGGTTCAAAGCGTACTTCGTTTCGGCGAGGCGGTAGAGCGGGCGCCAAACGACGCGGTTCAAGGCGATCAGCGCGAGCGACATGGTGAGCACTCCGGCGGCGAGAAGCGGGAAGTTCGCGGCTGCCGTCGCATGGGTGATGGTGGAACCGAGCCCGAAGGTCTGCAGCGTCTTACCCTTGTAGGTCAGCGTCTCGGCGACGATCGAGGCGTTCCAGGCGCCCCCGGCGGCGGTGATCAGGCCCGTCACGAGATACGGAAAGACGGACGGGAGGTAGAGCTTCCGCCACCGGTCCGCGCCGGCCAGGCGATACGTGTCGGCCGCCTCCTCGAGGTCGTGCGGAACCGCGCTCGCTCCCGCGAGAACGTTGAAGAGCACGTACCACTGCGCGCCGAGGAGCATGAGCGCCGAAGCCACCACGGAGAATGGAACCCCGAGGGCGAGGAGCGCTCCCGTCACGAGAGGAAAGATCATCGGCGCCGGGAAGGAGGCCACCAGCTGCACGACCGGCTGGAGGCGCCGCGACCATCGCGCGGAGCGGCCGATGAGGACTCCGGCCGGCACGGTCCAGATTACGGCCAGGGCGAGGGCTCCGCCCGTGCGAAGAAAGGTGGCGCCGAGCGCCATGGCGAGCATGGCCCATTCGGGTCGCGGAACGGCGACCAGGAGCCGCACCAGCTCGAAGGCTCCCCATCCCGCGACGGCCACCGCGCCCGCCCCCGCCGCGCCGAGCACCCCCCGAACCAGGACGCGGGAGCTCGAGGCGCCGCGAAAGGGCGTCAATTTCCGGTTCGACTGCCGCGGAAGCACCGAACGAGCGGCCCTCGTGTCCTCCATCCGCCGCCGCGCGCGTCGAAGTCGCCGCAGCAGCGGCGAGCGTCTCACGAGGTCGAGGACCCACGATCGCGGTTTCTCCGCCGCCGTGAGCTCCTCCAGCCGAAACTTCTCGGACCAAGCGACGAGCGGCTTCCAGAGAACCTGATCGACGGCAATGATCATGAGCGCCATCGCGAGAATCGCCCAGAGCATCGCCCGCGAATCGCCCTTTTCGATCGCGACCGCCATGTAGGAGCCGATTCCCGGAAGCCGAAAATCCCGATTGCCGAGGGTGAAGGCTTCGTTGACCGTCAGAAAGAACCAGCCTCCGGCCATGGACATCATCGAGTTCCAGACGAGCCCGATCGCCGCGGCCGAGACCTCGACGGTCCGAAAGGTCTTGAACCAGCCGAATCGGTGGATGCGGGCGACTTCCTTGAGCTCGGTCGGAACGGCGCGCAGCGACCCGTAGAAGGAGAAGACCATGTTCCAGACCTGCCCGGTGAAGATCATCAGGATGCAGGCGAGCTCGAGCCCGACGTTCGAGCGCGGGAAGAGCGCGACCATCCCGAGAACGAGGCCGGGCAGGAACCCCAGCACCGGGATGCCCTGTCCGATGTCGAGCAGCGGAATCATCACCTTCTCGGCGCGCCTCGAGTGAGCGGCGATCGTTCCGTACACGAGGGTGAAGGCGAGCGAGAGCAGGTACGCGGCGAAGCCGCGCGAGAGGGAGAGGAGCGTATAGACGGGCAGGGCCCTCGGGTCGAGGTCGATCGGAGTCGCCGCTCGGATGGGGGCCTCCCAGCGCCGCGCCAGAACCACGACGCCGCCGACGAGCGCCGCCAGAACGACGACGACCAAGGCGTCGACCGCAATGCCGGCGACGCCCCGGAGCGGTCTCTCACCGGCGGCTTCTCGAGCGGCGGACTCCGAAAGGGCGAGCGGCACGGCAGCGTATTATCGAAGTCGTTTCGCGGCGTCGCAATGCGAAAGAAGCGGCTCAACAAGTTCCTGACGCGGGCGCATGATTGTCGTGCGGACAAGAAGGAAGCAGACCCCTTCGTTCCGAGAGACCTTTCCCCGCCGACGGCGGCCCGCTGACTGAAACGGCCGGTATCGTCTACCTCTGTTCCTTCCGCTCGAGCGGGCGGGACGAAGAGGAGCGCGGCTCGCTCTGATTTCAGTCGAGATGGAGGCAACCTTGCTCGTGCTCGCCTCGTCGTCGCCGCGCCGAAAGGAGATCCTGACGGCGCTCGGTATTCCGTTCGAAACGGACGCTGCCGGCGTCGACGAGGCCCTCCGTCCCGGCGAAACCGGAGAGGAGGCCGCCTCCCGCCTCGCCGCGGAGAAGGCCGCGGAGGTGGCGGGCCGGCGCCCGGGGCGCTGGGTGCTCGCCGCGGACACGCTGGTGCTCCTCGACGGAGAAGTCCTCGGGAAGCCCTCCGGCCCGAAGGACGCCGCCGGAATGCTCGCGCGCCTCGCGGGACGAGAGCATCGGGTCGTGACGGCCGTTCGCCTGCGGCGCGGCGGCGACGCCGGGCGCGAGTTCGTCGAGGAGAGCCGCGTTCGGATCGCGCCGATGGGCCCCGAGGAGATCGCCTGGTACGTCTCGACCGGGGAGCCGATGGACAAGGCGGGCGCGTACGCCGTTCAGGGGCTCGGAGCGCGATTCATCGAGGCGGTCGCCGGGTCCTACACGAACGTGATGGGGCTGCCGGCCCGAGGCGTCTACCGCCTCATGAGAGAAGCCCCAGATCCCGCTCTTTCGCGGCTCGCTCTCTCTTCCCCTTGAGTTTCATCTCGTACATCCGCTGATCCGCGAGCGCCAGGGTCGCCGGAAATTCGGCGTCCATCCGGTGGGTGGCCCAGCCGACCGAGAGCGAGGGGTGGAGCCCCTCGGTCCCCGGGATCTTCGGGAGCTTGCGCGCGAGCTCGTCCGCCTTCTGCGCCGCCGAGCCCTCGTCGGTGCGGGGCAGGAGGAGCAGGAACTCGTCGCCCCCCCAGCGAAACACGAAGTCCGACTCCCGGATGCACGTCGTCAGGTAGTTCGCGACGAAACGCAGCACGTCGTCCCCGACGCCGTGCCCCTTCACGTCGTTGATCTCCTTGAATCGGTCCACGTCCGCGAGCAGGACCGAAAGCTCCGTGCCGTAGCGGCGGACGTTGGCGAGCTCGCGGCGGATCACGTCGTTGAAGTGATGGCGGTTGTAGAGCCCGGTCAGCGGGTCGCGCACCCCCATTTCCTTCAACTCCCGCTCCGAGCGGACGAGCGCCTCCATCTCGGTCGCGAGCCGCGACTGCGTCGCCTCGAAGAGCAGGACGATGATGCCGACCGCGATCATCATCTCGAGGAACATCCCCGCGAAACCGAGATACTGGAGCCACGCGGGCATCTCCGCGAGCGACGGGAACCGCATGAGCCCGAGACCCCAGACGGCCCGCTCGGCTCCCCAGAGCAGAAAAGAGATCGAGAGGAAGATCCGCCCGGCGGCCGAGCCGGGTGTGACGGCGAAGAGGATCGCGCAGAGCACGTAGGCCGCCGACCGCAGCAGCGCCATCGGCCCGCCGGCCGCGAGGGCCGGCTCCATCGACGCCGCCCACCATGCGAAGGCCGCCGCCGGAAGCAGCCAGACGAGCTCGAGGACGCCCGAACGGGCGGCCGGGTTGCGGAACCGCCGCGCGCCCCGGAGCAGGAAGAAGACATGGGCGAGCAGCGAGGCGTTCATCGGCAACGCGAGCCGGGCCGTGGCGTCGGGCCTCCGGTGTAACGCGAACTGCAGCGCGAGACCGATGAAGAGAAACGTCCAGGAGGCGATCCAATCGAGAAAGGGGCGCCGCCGGATCTTGCGGTACAGCAACAGGAAGAGGAACACGAGCAGCAGCGTTCCCGCCGCCTGGATCAGCAGGGCGAACTGAGCCACCGACATCAGCTCTTGCGAGACCAATCGAGTTCGGCGAATCTTAACCCGAACGCCCGAGTTTCACGCCGGCCCGATCCGTTCGAAGATGCGTCCGTCCACGAAGAGATCCAGGAGCGCCGCGTCGAGGAGTCCCGCCCGCGCCTGCTGTCGCAGAATGTCGAGCGCGTGATCGCTCGCCACCGCCCGCTTGTAAGGGCGGTCTCGCGCGGCGAGGGCGTCGTAGATGTCGGAGATCGTCATCATGCGAACGGGAGGAGCGATGCTCGCGGCGCCGAGGCCCCGCGGGTAGCCGGAGCCGTCGAGCTTCTCGTGATGCGCGTAGGCCCAATCGGGCACGTGCGCGAGATCCTCGGTCCACGGAATTTTCGAGAGGAAGCGGAAAGTCTGAGACACGTGCGACTCGATCTCGAGGCGCTCCCGCGCCGAGAGGCTTCCCTGAGGAATCGAGAGCAGAGTGATCTCCTCGGACTCGACGACGGGACGCATCCGACCCGACGCGTCCCGATAGACGGCCTCGGCCAGTCGCGCCACCTCGGCGCCCGCCTCCTCCGGCAGCACCGTGGGCTCGTCGGCCCGGGCCACGACCTGCCAGAGGCGCTCGAGACCGGCGAAGCGCTCCGCGAGCGTCTCGGCCGCCCGGCGGCGGTCGAGCTCCCCGCGTGCCGTCCGCTCCCAGACCTCCGCCGCCGCCGAGAGGAGGGCTTGATCGACGCGGGCGCGCACGAGCTCCCGCACCCGCGGGGGGAGCTTGCGCGCCTTGACCAGGACCTCCTCGCGCACGGCGACCTTTCCGAAGTCGTGGAGCACCGCGGCGTAGCGGAGCTCCCGCAGCTCCTCCCGGCCGATTCGGAACGATGCGTATGGGCCCGCGTCGGCCCGGTCGGCGAGCTCGGCCAACGCGACGGTCAACGTCGCGACGCGCTCGGAGTGCCCGGCGGTCGTCGGGTCGCGCTGCTCGATGGCCGTGATGCTCGCCCCGACGAAGTCCTCGAAGAGGCGGCGCACACGCTCGGTCAGCCGCCGGTTCTCGACCGTGACCGCCGCCTGCGCGGCGAGCGAACGGGCCAGATCCAGGCTCTTCTCGGTGAACGGCACGACCTCGACGCGGATCACCGCGGTCACTCCGGCCGAGGGCGCGACGCGGACCTTGCGGTTCAGGAGCTGGAGCACGCCGATGGTTCGTCCCTGCGGCGTGCGCATCGGGACGGTCAGAAGCGACCGGGTCCGATAGCCGTGGCGGCGGTCGAAGTCGGCGTCGAAGCGGTAGGGCGCCCCGGGAGGAGGTGCCGCCACGTCCGGGAGATTGACCGTTTCGCCGCTGCGCGCCACGTAGCCGGCCACGGAGGCGTCGTCGAGCGGAAGCGTCGTCTGTCGGAATTCGAATCGAACGGAGTCGTTCTGCGCGAGCACGAAGCGCAGCACGTCGCCCTGCGGCGAAGGCTCGATGAGATAGAGGCTGCCGGCGTCCGCCTGCGTCAGGCCGCGCGCGCGCGTCAGAATGAGCTCGAGCAGGCGCTCGGGATCCCGCTCCGCCGCGAGCGCGATCCCGACGTCCACGAGAGCGCGCGCCTCGTGCGTGCGGTCCGAGAGCGCGCGACGCGTCCGGGCGGACGCCGCGCGGTCCTCGAGCATCCGGAAGAGCGACTCGACGGCGCGCGCGACGTGCTCCGGCCCGGCTTCTTTCGGAAGCGAGAAGTAGAGCCTCGCCTTCCAGAACGGATCGGCCGGCTCCGGCTCCTCGCCGAGGACGAGCACGCCGACCCGATCCGCCCCGGAGCCGAGCTCCGGCGGCGGCGGCTCGGCGAGCGAGCCGGTCAAGGACTCGTCGAACAGGAGGATCCCGGCCTCGTCCTCCGCGAGCCAAGAGGACTCGGGGAGGAATGGCCTCGGCTCGACCGTGTCCGGAAGCAGTGAGAGCACGTCCGCCACAGGACGACCGTGGAGGAGCACGCGCCGGAACCCCGTGGATTCGTTCGGGGGCACGGCGCCGATTATCCCCGAGCGCGGACGGCGCGCTGCGGCCGACAGGCCCCGCGCGGCATTTCCCGGGAGCGGCCTCCCGAGGCCGTCCTGCGCCCCCCGGTGAGGCGAGCTCCGCCGCGCTCCGCGGCCGCTCCTCGCCGTGGGAGTCGCCGGAGGTCCAGACCGCGAGGACGGCGCGGTCTATATGTAACCATCTGGTTACTCTATTCTCAGTAGCATAAACGGCACCAAATGTGCTACATTCCGGTGATGAAGTACGTCAGCATTCGGGAACTTCGGAATACGCCCGGGCGCGTTTGGTCGGCGCTGGCCAAGCGTGACGTCGTCCTGACGGCGAATGGCAAGCCGATGGGAGTCCTCGTCGGGGTCGACGAGACGCGACTCGAGGAGACTGTCGAGGCGATCCGAAGGGCCAGGGCGATTCTCGCCGTGTCGCGAATGCGCCGGAAGGCGGCGGAGACGGGAGCGGACCGGCTCTCCTTGGCCGAAATCAACCGCGAGATTCGCGAGGCTCGCCGGCGCCGCCGGCGGTCGGCTTGAGGATCGTCCTCGATACGAACGTCCTCGTCGCAGGCCTCCTGAATCCCGATGGGAATCCGGGCCGCGTGCTCGACCTGTTCCTCGCCGGGGAACTGACCCTTCTCGTCGACGACCGCATACTTGCCGAATACCGAGACGTTCTCGGCCGACAGAAGTTCGGCTTCGATGAGGGCGATGTTGCGGATCTCCTTGCCGACATCGAAGCCGAGAGTTGGCGCGTGGCGGCGCCGCCTCTTGGTATCCGGCTACCGGACGAGCGAGATCTGCCTTTCCTCGAGGTCGGGGTTGCCGGGAAGGCGGAATCTCTCGTGACGGGGAATGCTCGTCACTTCAGACTGCCGCGGAGGGTCCGGATCCTCGTCGAGAGTTCGGCGGAATTCGTCAGAAGGTGGAACGAGACTCACCGGCCCTAGGGCCGATCGCCCCTTCGGAACATCATCGAGAGCGAGCCCTCTGCTCTCACGGCTGGGGAAAGGGCTGGGCTCGTCAGATACCCGTCCCTCAGAAGCGAACGAGCGCGGTGAACTGGAAGGAACGCGGCGACTGCAGCTGATCACGCGAGTTGGGAAGCCCGTAGTTCGGGCCAGGCGTCAGAATGCCCGGGGAGAGGACCTGCTGCTGGTTGGTGAGATTGAAGACCTCTCCTTTTACGCCGATCTCGATCGGGCCGCCAACCAGCCAGAGCGACCCCTGGCCGAACGGCTTGAAAGTCGCCTCGAGGGCGAAGTTCAACGTGTAGGACGTCAGCGAGCGCGAAGAGCCGCGCTTCGTGTAGAAGTAGTCGCCGGCAATCGAACCGTCCGGAGCCTGGAACGGGCGCTGCTCCTGATACGGGACGCCCGATGCAAGCGTGCCCGACGGCGCCGCCGTGATGTTCCCCATCGGCAGATTCCAGGTGTACGCCACGAAAACGTTGGCGATGCTGGTCTGGTCGTAGGGCGCGAGGCCACGCTGGTTCGTACCGGCGGCCACAGCACAGTCCATCGGGAAGGTTCCCACTCCGTTCGCGTTCGGCACCTCACAGGTCGAACCTGGGAAATCGAAGAGCTGCGACGAGTAGTCGGCGAACTGGTTGCCGTACGTCCGGCCGAGCGTATAGTTGGCCAGGGCCTGCCAGTTGCCGGCGAAGCGCTTCTCGAAGGTCAGCTCGATCGCCTTGTAGGAGCGATGGGCCACAGCTGTCCGGGAAGTTGCGCGGCGTGAGGATCACCTGGTCGCCGACGTAGCGTCTTGACGTCGTCGATCAGGTCGTACCACTTGTTGTAGATGCCACGAATGCCGACCGCCATCGTGTTGCCGATCTGCCGCTGGACCGCGATGTTGTACTGGTTCGCGTAGGAGGGCTTCAGGTTCTTGTTGACCGGCTGGTGGTTGCCGCCGCCGATGACCGTGCGGTCGAAGACCCACTGCGATCCATCCCAGAGGTAGATGTTCCGGTTGGTCTCCATGCGGCACGCCGGCGTAGACCGAGTCGGCGAGGTTCTGGACGATGAACTGGTAGTAGGTGCCAAAGCTCGCCGAGACGAGGGTCTTCCCGTCTCCCGTACGTCCCAGGCCGCGGACAGGCGCGGGGACGCGAAGACGCCGGACCAGTGAAGGCTTTCTAAGCAGCCGAATCCGCTGCACATCGCTCCTGGTCTTGACTGGTCAAGGCGCCGAGATCGGCAGACGGAGCCACAAAGGCCCAATAGTCGACGATGAATCCCGTGATCGGGTCGCTGTTGAACTGCGCGACAAGGAGTTGCGACGGCGTGATCTGTCCTGAGAGCTTCCCGACCCAAAGGCGCACAGTCGACTGACCTCGCGTGTAGCTCTGGCCCGTGTATGCGACGGATAGAGGTTCGGACGTCGCCGTCTGGGCGGCCGCCGATGTGTTCTTGAACCACTCGTAGGCCCCGAAGAACCAGATGTGGTCCCGCCAGATCGGCCCGCCGAGTGTCGCGGCGTTATCGTCCACGAGCACATCCGACTTGATCCGCGCCCAGGGCTCTCCGCTGATCGGGTTGACCCCCTTGTTCTGCGAGTTCCAGTTGTCGTTGGTCAGGATGGCCTTGAAAGAGCCATGGAACTGGTTGGTGCCCGACTTCGTGATGACGTTGACGTAGGCGCCCTGCGAGCGCCCATACTCGGCCGAGATCCCGGTCGTCGAGACGTTCACTTCCTGGATCGCCTCGTAGTTCAAGTTCTGACCGAACGTGCCCGTTGTCGGGTCGGTCGTGTCGACACCGTCGAAGAGATAAAGGTTGTCGCTGTTCAGCGCGCCGTGTGCGTTCGGGTTCCAACTTCCAGGCGTCACGCCCGGCGCGAAACTGATCAGCGCCTGGTAGCCTGCGGTCCGACGGCCAACTTCTGCGTCAACGTCGAGTCGACCCTGGTCGTGGCCGTCGTGTTCGTCTTGTCGATGAGCGGAGGCTCGCCGGTCACCGTGACCGCCTCGGTCGCACCGGCGAGCTGCAACGTGACGTTGACCCACGTGGTCTTGTCCGGCGTGACGATGGTGTCGCTCGTCTCGAAGGTCTGGAAACCCGAGAGACTGACCCGAACGGCATAGGGCCCCGGCTGGAGCAGCGGGAGAGTGAAGGCGCCGGTCGCGCCGCTCGCCAACGAGCGCTGAAAGCCCTTGTCGGCGCTCACGACCTCGACGGTGGCTCCCGGAAGCGCATTCCCGTCCTGGTCCACGACCCGCCCGGCGATCGTGCCGAGCAGCGTCCCGTCGGCGAAGAAGCGTCGAGGCCGCCAGAAACGGAGCGAGGGCCAGCGAAGAGCGGCAACCTGGCACGTTGGACGCTTCAGCCGTCGCGGTCTGATCCCGGACCGGTCGAGTCACTTCAACCCGTCGACGACATACAGATCAGCCTGAATGCGCCGGTAGTAGCTATACGCGTAGGACTTCCACCGTTCGGCGTCATGAAGCACAGTCTCGAGTTCAACGAACCCGGTGTGATCGGACGGTCGCGAGCTCCATCCAGGGCCGCCGACGTCCCGGTCGCAGAGCTCGAGCTCGGTCAATCTTTAGGGACTGGCGCGGTCCCTTGCCCGGACCCTTCGCTTCCTGAACGAAGAGCGACTTCCCGTCGGTCGCTCCAAGCGAAAACAGCATCGTCGCGATCCGGCCGGCGACAATCCCGGAATCGGCGCGGCGCTGCTCCCCCTCGACAGGTCCACAGAAACCACTGGTGGTCATCCTTGCCGTCCTCACAGACGACTTGCTGTTCCGTCCGGAGAACAAGAGGTTGCAGCCGCGACTCGTCCGGGCCGAACGGCGCGGGCTTTCCACCCTCGAGGGACTGGACGTAGGTTCCCCAACGATAGGTCTCCGGGCGCGGCACGCTCTCGCCGACCACGAGGATCCGCTTTCCGTCGGGAAACCATCCGACGGTGCAGCACGATCACTGTATTCGAATCCCTCGCCGCCCTTGAGCGACTCTGGGCTCCCCGGCTCCCGTGGGCAGCAGGGTGAGCTGCGACTTGTTCTGCTCGTCGAGAAGGACGGCCCAACGCGCGTCGGGCGAAAGGCCCGATCGGAAAGCCGTCGCCCAGCCGCACGGCCGGGGAGCCATCGGTTCGACGCAAATACACGGCGCCAATGCCGCGGGGGCCGGCCACTTCGCCCTCGCTCCATGAAAAGCACCGTCCTGCCGTCCGCCGAGAGGCCTCTGGGGCTTGGAGCCATCGTGCCACGACAGCTCGACGCTCCGCGGATTCACCGAGCGGCCGCGCAAACATGTAGCTGCGGAACGTCGAGCGGTTCAGGAGGACGCGTCCGTCAGGCAGGATGTCATGAAGCTGAACCCAGGCTGGAAAGCGCATCACGACGCGCTGCACGGCCCGAGAGCGTCACGGCGCGGATAGGTGAGAAGAACCCTCCCTGGCTTGGCGGTGAACCACAATTCGTCTCCCGAGGGAGACCAGGCCAGACTTCCTACTCTCGGACCAACCCGATGAGAGCTTTTTCTTCTTGCCGTCGCGGTCGACGACGGCACGAAGTCGCCATCGCCGTCGCCGACTCGAAAAACGCCACGCGGTCGCCCTTCGGCGAGATCCGAGGAGCGAGAATCCTGCCGTCGTCCGCCAGGTAGTCCGCCTCGTAGAGAACCTTCCCCAGCGGATACTCGAGACGCGGTTTTCCCGAAACGTCCCTGACGAGAGCGAAGTCTTCCATCCCTCGACCAGTCGGCCCTCGAACATTTTCGAGGACTTCTCGCGGCACGCCTCCCGCCAGACCCACGCGGGCCAGCGTGGCGGCTATCGGTCTGAGTGCAACCGCGTGTCAGGAGGATCAGCAGCTCTCCGGATCGAGGACATGGAGACCATATCGGCGTTGGGCAGAGGCAGCGGGCTCCATTCGGGACTGCTCCAGTCGGGTCGAGAAGATCTGGATCGGCCCACCCTCCCACGCCGCGCCGTAGAGGATCGTCTGCGCCCGTCGGGGGCGAATCGCGCCCCGTCGACGCGCCCCGCGGCGGAAGCGTCACGCGGTGAAAGACGGGATCGGAGATCGGCCACGGATTTCCCGCAGGAGCAGAGCCGATCCGCGACGCCGGCCAGACGCCGCGAGCGCCAGCGACTGGCCAGCACCGGAGAATCGGCCTCGGCGCGGCGGCCACTGCGGCCCCCGCGGGCAGCGACATCTCCGGCGAGGCCGTCCCGCAGGCGCGCCAGGTCTCTCGCGAGATCGCGCGTCGAGGCATAGCGCTCCTGCGGCTCCTTGGCCAGACAACGCTCCACGATCCAGCGCAGAGGAACGGGAGCTGCCGGGGCAACCGCGGACAGAGGCTTCGGCTCCTCCCGGATGATCGCCGTGAGGGTCTCCGCCGCGGTGTTCCGTGCAAACGCCGCCTTGCCCGTCGCCATCTCGTACAGAATCGAGCCGAAGGAGAACTGGTCCGACCGGAAGTCCAGAGCCCGGCCGCTCGCCTGCTCCGGCGACATGTACCCGGCCGTCCCCATCACCACACCGGGCTCCGTCCCCCGCGTCAACGTCGGCAGCCGCGCTCTCCGCCACCAGGTCCTCTCCCGCATGCGTCAGCTTCGCCAGCCCGAAATCCAGGATCTTCGCGAAGCCGTCTTTCGTCACCATGACGTTCTCGGGCTTCAGGTCCCGGTGCACGATCCCCGCCTCGTGCGCCGTCGCCAGACCGTCGGCAATCTGAGCCGCCAGCGAGAGCAGCCTGCGAAGCGGGAACCGGCCCCGTGTTCAGCAGCTCGCGAAGGGTCTTCCCGTCCACGAGCTCCATGGCGATGTACGCCCGGGAATCCGTCGTCCCGACGTCGTAGATCGTGACGATGTTCGGGTGATTGAGCGACGAGGCCGCGCGCGACTCCTTCTCGAAACGCCGCAGCCGCTCGGTCTCCGCCGAGAGGCTCTCGGGCAGCACCTTGATCGCCACGCTGCGCCCGAGCCGCGTGTCCCGGGCCCGGTACACCTCCCCCATGCCCCCCGCCCCGAGCCGCGAGAGCACTTCGTAGGGGCCGAGTCGCGTGCCGGCCGTCAGTGACACTGGGTTGAGTCCCGGTGACCCCACCCTACACCCGGCCGGTTGCGCTGGAGCGAATTCGACGCTACCGGCTCTTGGAGGCGGTGCTTCCGGTCCGATGGAAGACGCGAAACACGAGGTGCGCCGGGCCGATTTCGATCGCGTCCTCGTCGGCGAGCCGCCTCGTGCCCGCCACACGCTTCCCGCGGAGCAGGGTGCCGTTCTTGCTGCCCAGGTCCTCGAGGACGGCGCCCGACGGGCCGATCAGGATCCGCGCGTGTCGGCGCGATACGGCGGAGTCGTCGATCCAGAGGGCGGCGTTGGCCGACCGCCCGATCCAGTTCTCCCCGGGCGCGAGAGCGATCTCCCGGTTTCCCCAGATCAGGCGATAGATCGGGCCTTCATCGGAGGAGACGGCGGCGGATCCCTCTGTCGTCGGCGCCGCGAATGCGTAGCCGAAGGAGCGGACGGTTCGAATGATGCGAGGACGCCGCGCCCGGTCTCCCAGCGCGGCGCGCAGCTCGGCGACGAGGTTCGGGAGGTTCGCCTCGGAGACGTAGATGCCGGGCCAGAGCTCCTTGTGGATTCGACGCCTCTCGATCGCTTTGGGCCGCTCCTGGATCAGAACCTCCAGGAGATGAAAAGCCTTCGGGGACAGGGAAACGGCGCGGCCCGCCCGGGACACCTCCCGCGTGTCCGAGTCGAACACGCAGTCTTCGAAGCGGATCCGCAAGTGCTCTCTCCGATCCGGCTCTGAGAGTCAGCGAGGCCGCCGACGTAGCCGAATCTTCTCTCTTCATCTTATCGGTCTCGGCGCTCGCCGGCGCGTTCTCGCACGCTTAGGAGAAGCCTAGGAACTTCCGCGGAAACCCTTAGGAAGCCGATCTCCATGCTCGTTCTCGAGCCACCGAAGGGCTCGCGAAAGGAGCATCGCCATGAGAGCCCGTCTTCTCTCCCTTCTGATCGCAGCCCTGTTGTCGCTCACTCTGGGTTGCGGCACCGGCCCGACGGAGCCTCTCCCGGGGAATGACGTCGAAGTCACGCCGCCTCCGGTGCAGTCCTTCCCGACGCCGAGGCCCACCCGTCCTCGCCCGACGCCGTGCCCCGGGATTTGCACCACCTCGTCCCGGGCGACCGGGCTCTTGCCCGCCACGGCAATCGTGTTCGGTACGGTTCCGGCGGAGACGATCCTCGAACCGAGCGACGGCGAGGCGAGCCGGTCGATCCGTGCGGACGTGGAGTCGGCAAAAGACCTTGCCCTGAGAAAGCTGGAAAAGCCGAGCTGCCGCCTGATCTTCTCCGACTTCGAGGATTCCGAGGGTCGAACCCTTCAGCGAAAGCTCGACAACCGCGGCGAGACCGGCTCGGAGCTGCTGCGCCGTCTGGCGTTCCGGGACGGTACCGGGGAGCGGCCGTGCAGTTTCCAGGGTGTCGTGGCCTTCACGACACCGGGTGGTCAGGTGATCTCCATCTGCGCTCCGGGATTCCGAAACACGCTCCGCGGACATCCGGCCCTCGCCGCAAATCTCCTGCTCCACGAGGAGCTCCACCGTCTCGGGCTGCAGGAGTCCCCGCGCGTCGAGAAAGCCTCGAACCGCAGCGCCTCGGGGCGAAGCCGGCCGCCGACGAGCTCGGAGATCACCGACCGGGTCGCCGCGCGCTGCGGAAGCTGACGGGGAGGAGAGGGCCATGAGATTGCGCGTCGTCCTCCTGCGGGGGATTCCCCGACGCCTCGTGCTCTCGGTCGCCGCCGCCGCGCTGCTCGAGGCGTTGCCGGCGGAAGTGAGCTCACAGCCCGGTCCTGGCTTCATCGGCCGAACGATTCGGGTCGACGTGGAACGGGCGCGAGCGATCGCCTTGAGCAAACTGGAACGCCCCCGGTGTCGCCTGATCTTCTCCGACTTCACCGACTCTCAGGGGCGCACCCTGCAGCGGAATCTCGATCTCCGCGGGGAGACCGGAGCCAGCCTGCTCGGCCGCCTGTCCTTCTACGACGGAACGGGCGGGCAGCCCTGCGCCCAAACCGTGGCACTGGCCTTCACAAAACCGGGCGCCGGCGCGGTCTTCGTCTGCGGCCCCGCGTTTCGGCGCGCCCTGTGGGATCGTATGGGACTCGCCGCGAACATCCTGCTCCACGAGGAGCTTCACTGCCTGGGGCTGGAAGAGTCGGCGGAGTTCGCGCGGCCCTCCGCCGATCGGCGGCTGCCGCCGACGAGCTCCGAGATCAATAGTCAGGTGGCCGCGCGCTGCGGAACCTGAGTTGATGGGCTGTTTGTTCCTTCCTCATTTAAGAGAGAATTGATTCATTGGTTCATTGGCTTCATTGGGACTCGATGAGACGCAATGACGCCAATACTCAATCCCTCAATGATTCAATTCCGTACGCCTCCGCCAGGATCTGGATCGGATGCTTTGCGGTCCGGCCGGTGCCCTGCTTGATCTGAATTCCGGCGAGCGGGCAGTCGGTCGCCACGGCGTCGGCCTTCTCGGCCCGCACTCTCTCGAAGAGCGGGGTGCCGATCTGCATCGAGAGCGGGAAGAACTCCTTCTTCATGCTCCACGTGCCGTCGTGGCCGGTGCAGGCCTCGATCGCCACGACCTCGGCGCCCGGGATGAGCGCCAGCAGGTCTCGCGACGGGAACCCGATGTCCTGCACCCTCAGGTGGCACGGGACCTGATAGACGATCTTGCCCGGCCGGCGGACGAAGTCGAGCGCCAGCCGGCCCTGTGCGTGCCGCCGCATCAGGTATTCGCAGAGGTCCAGGGTCGCGCCCGCGACGGAGCGCCCTCCCTCATCGGAGTCGAGGAGCGGATACTCCTTCTTCAGCGTCAGACTGCAGGTCGGGCCGGGGGTCACGATCGTGTACCCCGCCTCGACGAAGGGAAGGAAGGCGTCCAGGTTCCCGCGCCGGCACTCGCGGGCCGAATCCACGTCGCCGCTCTCGAGGTACGGCATCCCGCAGCAGCGCGAGACCGGGACCGCCACGTCGCAGCCGCTCCGTTCGAGCACGGCCACCGCGGCGCGCGCCACCTCCGGCGCGTTGTAGTTGAGCGAGCAGGTCGGGAAGAACGCGACGCGGTCGCGCGCGGGCGCCCGCTCGGACGGGGCGACGGCTCCTCCCCTCCGCTCCCACCATGCGTCGAAGGTCTCGCCGGAAAACGTCGGCAGCAGCCGGTCGCGGTGCACGCCGAGCGTCTTCTCGAGAAGAACGCGCGCCGCCCGGCTCTCGTTCAGGGAGTTCACGAGCGGCGCGGCCGCGGACGACAGGCTCCCGACCGCGTCGGCCGACGAGAGGATGCGCTCGCGCAGGCCCGGCTTTCCCGCGTGCTTGACCCGGGCGGCGCGGTCCCGCAGCACGACGCGGGGAACGTCCACTTCCCAGCGGTGAGGCGGATAGTAGGGGCAATGCGGGATGCAGAGCTTGCACTCGTAGCAGAGGTCGGAAAACCGCCTCAGGTCCGCCGGGAGGAGGCGGTCGGCCTCCCCGTCCACCTCCGGGCGTTCGAGCGCCCGGAAGAGCACGTCGAAGGAGGGACACAGGTTCTCGCAGCGCCGGCACGTGTGGCAGATGTCCGCCACACGCCGGAGCTCTCGCTCCACCGCCGAGGGATCGTAGAAGTCGTGCGACGAGGGATCGAACATCGCGGGAGCTGCGGTCCCGCCCGGCGCCATCGGCCTGGCGGGACCGCCTCGTCTCGGCTAGATCTCGCCAGGACTAAGCGACATCGAAGCGATCCAGATTCATCACCTTGGTCCACGCCGCCACGAAGTCACGGACGAACCTGCTCCTGCGCGTCCGAGCTTCCGTAGGCTTCCGACAGGGCCCGGAGCTCCGAGTCGGAACCGAAGATCAGATCGACACGGGTGCCGGTCCACTTGAGCTCACCCGTCTTGCGGTCGCGCCCCTCGAACACATCTCCCGCTTCCGAGACCGGCTTCCAGGTCGTGCCCATGTCGAGCAGATTCACGAAGAAGTCGTTGGTGAGCGCCTCCGGCCGCTTCGTGAAGACACCGTGCTTGGACTGTCCGGCGTTGGCATTCAAGACGCGCATGCCGCCGACGAGGACCGTCATCTCGGGCGCCGTCAACGTCAGCAATTGCGCCTTGTCCACCAGGAGCGCCTCCGCCGAGACGCCGTTCCTGGACTTCTGGTAGTTGCGGAACCCATCCGCGATCGGCTCGAGCACCGCAAAGGATTCCACGTCCGTTTGCTCCTGCGACGCGTCCATGCGGCCCGGTGTGAAGGGAACCGTCACATCCTGACCGGCATTCTTCGCCGCTTTCTCGACGCCCGCGCAGCCGGCCAGGACGATCAGGTCGGCGAGCGAGACTTTCTTGCCGCCGGACGCCGCGCCGTTGAACTCGCTCTGGATGCCCGCCAGCGTCTTCAGCGCCTTTGCCAGCCGGGCCGGCTGGTTGACGGCCCACTCCTTCTGCGGAGCGAGGCGAATCCGCGCGCCGTTGGCACCGCCGCGCTTGTCGGAGCCGCGGAAGGTGGATGCGGACGCCCAGGCGGTCGAAACGAGCTCCGAGACGGACAGCCCCGACGCCAGGATCTTGCGCTTGAGGGACGCGATGTCCTGTTCATCGATCAACTTGTGATTGACCGCGGGGATCGGGTCCTGCCAGAGGAGTTCCTCGGCAGGAACCTCCGGGCCGAGGTAGCGGGCGCGCGGGCCCATGTCGCGGTGCGTCAGCTTGAACCACGCGCGCGCGAATGCGTCCGCGAATTGATCCGGATGCTCGAAGAAGCGCCTCGAGATTTTTTCGTAAGCCGGGTCGAGCCGCAGAGAGAGGTCCGTGGTCAACATGGCCGGCGCGTGACGTTTGGCCGGGTCGTGGGCATCCGGAACCGTGCCGGCGCCGGCGCCACCCTTCGGTTTCCACTGATGCGCGCCGCCCGGGCTCTTCGTCAGTTCCCATTCGTAGCCGAAAAGGTTCTGGAAGTAGTTGTTGCTCCACTTGGTGGGCGTGGTGGTCCAGGTGACCTCCAGGCCGCTGGTGATCGTGTCGTCGCCCATGCCCGTGCCGAAGCTGCTCTTCCAGCCGAGGCCCTGTTCCTCGATGCCGGCCGCTTCGGGCTCGGGCCCGCAATGGGAGTCCGGGGCGGCGCCATGGGTCTTGCCGAAGGTGTGACCGCCGGCGATGAGCGCAACCGTCTCTTCGTCGTTCATGGCCATTCGAGCGAAGGTCTCGCGGATATCCCTGGCCGCCGCGATCGGATCCGGATTGCCGTTCGGGCCTTGCGGGTTGACGTAGATCAGCCCCATCTGAACGGCGGCGTACGGCTTCGCGAGATCCCGGTCGCCCGAGTAGCGGCTGTCCGCCAGCCACTTTTCCTCGGAGCCCCAGTTGACCTCTTCCGCTTCCCAGACGTCCGCACGCCCCCCGCCGAAACCGAAGGTCTTGAAACCCATCGATTCCAGCGCCACGTTGCCCGCGAGGATCATGAGGTCGGCCCATGAAATCTTCCGGCCATACTTTTGCTTGATCGGCCAGAGCAGCCGGCGCGCTTTGTCGAGGCTGGCGTTGTCCGGCCAACTGTTCAGGGGCGCAAAGCGCTGTTGGCCGGCGCCGGCGCCGCCGCGGCCGTCGCCAATGCGGTACGTGCCGGCGCTGTGCCAGGCCATGCGAATGAACAACGGCCCATAGTGGCCGAAGTCCGCCGGCCACCAGTCCTGGGAGTCGGTCATCAGCGCCAGGAGATCCTTCTTCACGGCCTTCAGGTCGAGGCTCTGGAACTCCTTGGCGTAGTCGAAGCCCTCGCCCATCGGATCGGACTCCGGCGAGTGTTGGTGCAGGACCTTGAGGTTCAGCTGATTTGGCCACCAGTCTCGGTTCGATGTACCGCCAACTCGTGTGTGCATGACCGGACACTTGCTCTCAGACATAGCCTCATCTCCCTCCGTACTCGAACCGTTTAGCCAAAGACCTGCGTCGTACCGCCAGGTGTCAGGAGCGAGTCCGCTGCGGGCGCGTGCGAGGCGCGAGCCACCAATCCCAGCGAGGAACGCTCCGAATGCTCGACCGATTCCGCCGAAAGGTCGACATCGAGGTTCGATCCTTTTAGTTGGGCCATCGTTTCTTCCCGCCCGTTCTTCGCCGGTGCCGGCAGTCCCGGCAGATTCCGACGAATTCCAGCACCCGGTCTTCGATCTCGTGGCCGCGGGCCCGCAGGCGCCGCTCCTCCGCGAAGGCGCGCGGCGCGCGCTCGAGGTCGAGCAGCAGCCCGCAACGGCGGCAGGAGAAGTGGTCGTGCGGCCCGAGATCCGCGTCGTAGCGCGTCGTCCGCCCCCGCTCCCACGAGCGCAGACGCCCCTCGGCGACGAGCAGTTGCAGGTTCCGGTATACGGTGCCGAGGGAGATCCGCGGCAGGCGGCGCCGGACCCGCTCGTAGACCCACTCCGCGGTCGGGTGGGCGTCGGTCGAAGCGACCGCCTCGAGCACGAGCTGGCGCTGGCGCGTCCGACGCCGGCGGAGACCGGTCTCCATAACAGTAACGAATACTATTATCGGGAATTGGGAGCGTCAAGCCGCCCGTCGAGCCCGCGGGCGCGGGTGGATCGGCCCGAGCCGCGCTCGCCTCCCGGAAGCCGCCGGTGCGGCGACCCCGTTCCCCGCCCGATCCGGCCGGGCCTGGCGCCCCGACCGCGGTAAAATGCGCCCCGTTTGGAGACCGCTGCCCCTCCGCCTCGCATCGCCGAGAGGGACATGCCTCTCGGCGTCGAAGGCTTCCAATACCAGGACCTCCACCGCGAGGAGCGCCTCGCGGACCTCGACCGGGTCTTTCGCGAGGAGCTCGCCCGGGAGGATCCGGGTCTCGCCGGCGCGCCTGACGGCCTACCGGCGAGGACCCCGCCTCCTTCGACCCGCTCTCCCGATCTCGCGCCTGCTGGTCGAGGCCGCCCGCCCCCTCTCCCGCTTCGTGGCCCGGCTCTTCGGCATCGAGCGCGAGCAGCGGGCGCAGGCGGCCGACGCGGGCCCCGAGGCGGCGCTCTTCCGGTTCCGGCGCGACTTCCTCCAGCGCCGCGCCGCGAAAGCGAAGCCGCCCGAGGACGCCGCCGGCCTCGAATCGCTTCGCCGGACGGCACTCGCCCTCGAGCGCGACCTCTTTCCGGAGCTGACGTGGGCCGAGGACCCGGAGCTCGCGACCTCCCGCGCCGCGTTGGCACTGCTCGACCTCGAGAGCGCCTACCTCGCCGTCCTCCGCCAGAAGAAGGCCCCCGAGGTCGAGCCGGCCTCCCGCGAGGCCGCGGCCGCGCTCGCCGCCCGGGCCCGGACTTCTCGAGCGCCTTCCCTCCCCCGCCCCGCCGACGACTCGCGACGAGGCGATCCTCACGTTCCTCGACCGCCCTCCTCGAGATCGACGCGCTCTGGTGCCGCGTCCGGCTGGGGAGCGGACCGTGGGCCCGGGAGACCGCCGGTTGGGTCTCCTTCCACCTCCCCGAGACCCTGGACTACGCGCACCTGGTCGAGACCGAGCGGCCGCAGGCGGATCTGCCGGAGCTCCGCACGGGGCCCGCGTCCCGGCGGCGGCGACGGGAGGGCTTCACGCTCACGGACCCGCGGATGACGCGGCGCGAAGTGCTCGGCCAGACGCACTACTGCCTGCTCTGCCACGAGCGCGAGAAGGACTCCTGCTCGAAGGGGCTCTTCGACGCGAAGGCGGCGGCGGTCCAGAAGAACCCGCTCGGGGTCGCGCTGCCCGGGCTGCCCGCTCGACGAAAAGATCTCGGAGATGCACGAGCTCCGGCGCGAGGGGGACGCGATCGGCGCGCTCGCCCTCGTCTGCGTCGACAACCCGATGTGCCCCGGGACCGGCCACCGCATCTGCAACGACTGCATGAAGGCGTGCATCTTCCAGAAGCAGGAGCCGGTCGACATCCCGCAGATCGAGACGGGCGTCCTGACCGACGTGCTCGCGCTGCCCTGGGGCGTCGAGATCTACGGGCTCCTCACGCGCTGGAACCCCCTCCACCCCTCGCGCCCGTTCGCCCTCCCCTACAACGGGAAGAACGTCCTCGTCGTGGGCCTCGGGCCCGCCGGCTACACGCTGGCGCACTACCTCGTCAACGAGGGATTCGGCGTCGTCGGCATCGACGGTCTCAAGATCGAGCCGCTCCCGCTCGCCTGGATAGGAGAGGACGGCGGCGGCATCGCGCCGATCCGCGACTGGGCCGAGGTCTCGCGCCCGCTCGACCGCCGCCCGCTGGCCGGCTTCGGCGGCGTCTCCGAGTACGGCATCACGGTCCGTTGGGACAAGAACTTCCTCACGCTGATCCACCTGACGCTGGCGCGGCGGCGCCGGTTCGCGATCCACGGCGGCGTCCGCTTCGGCGGGACGCTGACCGGCGACCAGGCCTTCGACCTCGGCTTCGACCACGTCGCGGTCGCCGCCGGGGCCGGCCGGCCCACGATCATCCCGATGAAGAACAACATCATCCGCGGGGTCCGGAAGGCCTCCGACTTCCTGATGGCGCTGCAGCTGACGGGCGCCTTCAAGCGGGAGGCGCTCGCGAACCTCTACGCCGAGCTGCCCGCGGTCGTCATCGGCGGGCGGCCTGACCGCGATCGACACGGCGACGGAGCTCCTCGCCTACTACCCGATCCAGTGCGAGAAGACGCTCGCGCGCTACGAGACGCTCGTGGCCGAGAACGGGGCGAGAAGGCCGTGCGGGCCACCTTCGACGCGGAGGAGCGGGAGCTCCTCGACCGGCTGCTCGCGCACGGCACGGCGGTCCGCCTCGAGCGGGAGCGAGCCGCGCGAGCAGGGCGAGGCGCCGGACTTCGCCCGCCTCTGCCGGGAGTGGGGCGGCGTCTCGATCGTCTACCGGCGGTCGCATGGAGGAGTCCCCGGCGTACCGCCTGAACCACGAGGAGGTCATCAAGGCCCTCGAGGAGGGCATCTCCTTCGTCGAGACGCTCGACCCGGTCGAGGCCGTCCCCGACACCGACGGGCTGCTCGCGGCCGTCCGATTCCGCCGCGCGGACGGCGAGGTCGTCGAGCTGCCCGCGCGCTCCTGCCTCGTCGCGGCCGGCACGACTCCCAACATCACCTACGAGAAGGAGTTCCCCGGCACCTTTCCGATGGACGAGAAGCGCCGGTTCTTCCGGCCCCACCGCGCGACCGTCTCGCCGGACGGCTCGATCGCGCTCGCCCCCGCCCCGGCGGACGCCGAGGACGCCTTCTTCACCGGATACGAGCGCGACGGCAAGCTCGTCACCTTCTTCGGCGACAACCACCCGGCCTTCAACGGCAACGTCGTCAAGGCCATGGCCTCCGCCCGGCAAGGGCTACCGCGGCGATCGCCTCGGCGCTCCTGCCCGCGGCGACGCGCGCGCCCGGTTCGCCCCGAGGCGGACTGGGAGGCGCTTCCGGGCCGCGGATCGAGGAACGGCTCGTCGCGCGGGTCGCCGAGGTCAACCGGCTCACGCCCGACGATCGTCGAGGTCGTCGTGCACGCCCCCGCGGCCGCGGAGAATTTCCAGCCCGGGCAGTTCTTCCGCCTGCAGAACCTCGAGGCCCACGCGCCCGTCGGTCGCCGGCTCGCCGCTTCTGATCGAGCCGCTCGCCCTGACGGGCGCCTGGGTGGACCCGGAGCGGGGCCTCCTCTCGATGATCGCGCTGGAGATCGGCGCCTCGTCGCGGCTCTGCGCGGTGCTCGAAGCCCGGCGAGCCCGTCGTCGTCATGGGCCCGACCGGCTCCGCCACGGAGCTGCCCGAGAACGAGACGGTGCTGCTCTGCGGAGGCGGTCTCGGCAACGCGGTGCTCTTCTCGATCGGCAAGAAGGCGCGGGCGCGGGGCAACCGCGTCATCTACTTCGCCGGCTACAAGAAGGCCGAGGACTTCTACAAGCGCGAGGAGATCGAAGCCGCCTCCGACGTCCTCGTCCTGTCGGTCGACCGCGGCGAGCCGATCCCCGCGCGCCGCGCCTCGGATCGCTCCTTCGTCGGCAACATCGTCGAAGCCATGGTCGCCTACGCGACGGGGGGCCTCGGGCGAGACGCCGATCCGCCTCTCGGAGGTCGGGCCGGCTGATCGCGATCGGCTCGGACCGCATGATGTCGGCGGTCGCCCGGGCGCGCCACGACGGTGCTCGCGCCGCATCTCGACCCGAAGCACGTCGGCATCGGCTCGATCAACTCCCCGATGCAGTGCATGATGAAAGAGGTCTGCGCGCAGTGCCTGCAGCGGCACCTGGACCCGGCGACCGGCGAGGTCAAGGAGATCGTCTTCTCCTGCCTCAACCAGGACCAGCTCCTGGACGAGATGGACTGGGGCAACCTCGCGGCGCGGCTGCGGCAGAACACCGTGTCCGAGAAGCTGACGAATCAGTG
The DNA here is from genome assembly GCA_963707935.1 of uncultured Acidobacteriota bacterium. Classification (GTDB taxonomy): domain Bacteria; phylum Acidobacteriota; class Thermoanaerobaculia; order UBA5066; family Gp7-AA6; genus DATBFU01. The sequence continues at coordinate 1,935,849 of CAVPRN010000005.1, forward strand.
GCTGGAGCGGCTGATGGCCCTGGGAGACGTGCGCGGGGTCTAGTCGAGCGCTCCTACGGCCCCGCCAGGAACAGCAGGTAGGGATTGACCGCCAGCCCCTCGCGGAAGTCGTCGTCCTCGGGGACCCGGGTGATCGAGAAGTGCAGGTGCGGACCCGCCGATCACGTGGCCCGTCGCGCCGACGTATCCGATGACGTCTCGCCGGCCTGGACCTTCGAGCCGACCGCGAGCCCCCGCGCGTAGCGCTGGAGGTGGCAGTAGAAGAAGAGGTACTTGCCGGTCGCGTTCTTCTGATAGATCGCGATTCCGCCGCGCCTCTCGCGCTGCATCCGCACGATCTCGCCGTCGGCGGTCGCGATCACCGGCGTGCCGCGCGGCGCGCCGATGTCGATGGCCAGGTGATTCCGGTACCGGCCGCGCCGGTCGAGGAACGAGTCGCGCAGCTTCTCGGCGTCCACGCCCTCGACCGGGATGCGGAGGTTGGCGGAGAGGAGCTCCTGCAGATCCACGTCCTCGGCGGTCACGCGGGCCGAGGCGGACTTCGGGCGCAGGAGCGAGGTCAGGCGCCGGGCGACCGCCACGAGCCGATCGGTGCGGGACGGCTCCGTCTCCTCGGCGGCCGCGAGGGACTCCTCCGCCGCCTGCGCCTCGGGCGCGTCGGGATTCTCGTCGTGGAGGTACGCCTCGCGGACGACGTCTTCCGGCGGACAGGGCGCGGGGGGAAAGTCGAAGAGCACCTCCGAGGGGGGCAAGAACGGCCCGAAGACCTCCCGGGGCCTGGCGACTTGCATCCATTCGAGGACCACCTGGTTCTGGGCGTCCTGTCGGATGATCCTCTTGGCGCGGCGCTTCCTGGCGGGCTTCGGCCCGACGGGGCCTCCGCGCAGCGTCCGCGGCGAGGCGGACTGCGGGTTGGCGACACTCGCGCGAGCGGCCGGCGCGGAGGTCTTGGCCGTCGGTTTGTCGTCCGTTTTCTTCTTGGAGCGGGCCTCGCCCGGCACCGTCCAGGCGAGACTGACCGCGAGGGCCACGAGGGTCACGCGGCCGATCCCGAGCTTCCGCACGTTCCGGATTATTGGAGCCGGGTTAGAGGGAGGTCAAGGAAAAAGGGGCACAAAAGTGCCTAATTTTATGCCGTATCAGCATTTCCCGAACGACAAATGCGCCCGACGTGAATCCCGCGGAAAACGGGCGTACTTGGCGCCTTCAGGCGCGTTCGAGATAGGAGTTGTCGCGCGTGTCGATCTTGATCACGGTGCCCGCTTCGACGAACTGCGGCACCATGACCTGGAGCCCCGTCTCGAGCGTCGCCGGCTTGTAGGACGCCGAGGCGGTTGCGCCCTTCATCCCCGGTTGTGTCTCGACGACCTTGAGGGCGACCGTGTTCGGAAGCTCGATTCCCACCGGATTCCCCTCGTAGAAGTCGACGTGGATGACGGTATTGGGCAGCAGGTACTTCATCAGCTCGCCGATCACTTCGTCGGAAAGCGTGATCTGGTCGTAGTTCTGCTGGTCCATGAAGTGGTGCCCGGCGGCATCGGAGTAGAGGTACTCCATCTCCCGCTCGTCGAGCGAGGCCTTCTCGACCCGGTCGGTCGAGCCGTAGCGGTAGTCGGTCATGGAGCCGCTCCGCACGCTGCGCATCTTGACCTGGACGAAGCCGCGGAGATTTCCGGGGGTCTTGTGGATCATCTCGTGCACGCGGTAGAGCTCCCCGTTGTGGATCACGAGCGTGCCGACGCGAATCTGGGTTGCCGCGATCATCATGATTTCTCCCCGAGGTCGAAAAAGACCGCGAAATCTAACAGAGAGAGGCCGCGGCGTCCACCCCCGGGGCAGACCCCGACCGGAGGGCGGAGGGCCCTCGACGCCGATCCGGGGAGAAGCCGCGCCTACCGGGTGACCGTCCGCGTCGAGGGCCGCCGGTCGGGGATCACCTCCGGCGTCATGGGGTCCGCCCCCAGGATCGGGAGGTCCAGCAGCCACCCCTCCGGCTGGTAGCCGGGCAGGGCCACCGACGCGCCGAAGGGCGGGACGTTCGGCGTGAAGAGCGCCTGCGCCGAGGTTCGGCCGCGGGATCGCGCTCCCCTTCACCTCGTTGATGCGCTGGATGATGTAGTCCGCGATGATCGCGTACCCGACGGCCGTCGGGTGCACGCCGTCGGCGGAGAAGAGGCCTCCCGCGAGGAACGACGAGTTCAGCGTGATCCCGCCGAGCGAATACCCGTTCGCCGACACGTCCGCGAGGAGCGAGTTCAGGTCCACGAGCACGGTCCCCTCGTCGCTCGAGATCGCGCCGATCCGATTGTTGATCTCGGTGGTCGTGTCGTGGATGAGCGCCACCTCGTCGGGAAAGAGGAGCACCCCCGCGCTGGCCGGTCGCGAGATCTCCGTCCGGGAGCGCCGTCGTGAGATCACCGGAGCCCTGGACCGCCCGACCCCCCAGGAACGCCGGGATCCCGATCCCCTGCTGCATGAGGAGCGTCGCCCGGATCGTGTTCAGGAGGGTGCCCGCCGGGAGCGGGCAGGGCGCCACGGGGCACTCGGGCGGGAGCGCCCGGGAGCCGAGGAGCGGCACCGGGTGGCCGTTGACGATGACCGGCTGCTGCGTCGCCGGGTCGATCACGACCGGCGGCAGCGTCGTGAAGAGGGGAATCGACGTCACCTCCGGGATCGTGAATGTGACGATCGTGCGCCCGTCGGCGAGGATCGTGGTCCAGCCCCTCGGTGTACTTTGCCTGGAAAGCATCCGGCGGCGTCGGCAGCACCCCCGGGATCGAGGCGCCGAAGGTGGCCGCGCCGAGCAGGTCGTTGTTCCCCACCCAGTAGAGCAGGAGATCCGGTTGGAGCGAGGCCGCCTGCTCGACGGCGTTCGTACCCTCGAAGGGGCTCCCGGCGACGTTGCGCAGCACGCGCGCGGCGTAGTTGTCCACGTCCGAGCGGCCGGGCACCGAGACCCTCAAATCCACGAAGTCCTTGACCCGCGGCCCGCCGTTGAAGCCGAGGTTGTCGTAGGGACGGGGCAGCGCAGGATTCAGCTGCGCCCCCTCCTGCGAAATGATCCCGACGCTGATGGTGCTCCCGGAGACGACCGCGCCCAGGCACGGATAGCTCGTCGGCGGATTGGTCGCCTGGGCCTCGGCCAGGAGCGGCTGCTGGAAGTCGGCGATGCCGAGCGCTTCGGCGAGGAGGGCCGCGGCGCTGCGGCGCTGATAGCGCTCGACGGTGCAGTTGGCCTCGTGCCCGGCCGCCAGGCTGTCTCCGACGACGACGAGCTTGTGGAAAGTGGGTTGCGCCGAAAGCGCCCCGGTTCCGAGGAGGAGCGCGGCGGCGGCCGCGGCGATCGAGAGGACGCGCTTTCTCATGTCTCTTTCCTCCTCAGAACGACAGCCGGAAGCTCGCGATGGCGATGTTGACCGTCTCGCGGTACCTCCCGTAGAAGTTGTCGGTGTTGGCGACGTCGACCGTCCGGTCCTTGACCTTCAGGTACAGGTCGGAGACGTTGACGCCCCACTTGGGCGTGTTGTAGCCGAAGCCGATCGTGAAGCCGTCCCGGTCGTTGTCCGCGAGGATCGGGCCGACGTCGGCCGTGGGCTGCGGCGTGTTGTCCCGGTAGTAGCCGGAACGGATCGACCAGCAGGGGCCGATCTTCTGCTCGACGCCGAAGCGATAGGCCCAGGAGTCCTTCCAGTTCGTGTGGCGGTCCAGATCCGGGATCGCCGGGTTCTCGAAGTCGATCAGGAGCTCGCCGAAATCCGACCACTCCGTCCAGTCGGCCTCGAGCGAGAGCGTCGTGTTCTGGGCGATGACGAAAGCCATGCCGATGTTGACCGTGGCGGGGAACTTGATCGAGGTCGCGACCGCCTGGGGTCCCTGCGGCAGCCGCGAATGGACGAGCGCGTCGAGGATGGCGTTGCCGGTCAGGATCTGGGTGAAGTTCGCATCGCCGCTGTAGTCGACGGTGATCGCGCTCCGATAGGAGGCGCCGATCGAGAACGCCGGCGAGGGCCGGACCATGAGGCCGACGTTCCAACCCCAGCCCGTGTTGTCCCAGAGCGAGCTGTCGAGCTTGATCCGGGCCGTGTCCGCCACGACGTTGTTCAGGGGATCGTACGTCGCGTTGTTCCGCTCGAGCTGGACGAAGGAGAGGCGGAAGTCCGCGCCGGCGGCGATCGCGATCGCCGGAGTGACCCGCCAGGAGAGGACCGGGTTCAAGTCCACCGACTTGATGACCGCGTTCTCCGAGATGAACCGCCCGGGCCAGGGATTGTCGCTCGGGTTGTCCCAGCGGAACCCGAGGCCGTACTGGGAGAAGACGCCGATCCCGAGGTTCACCTCCTTCGTCAGGGGCACCACGCCGAAGAACGTCGGCACGAAGAAGGTCGTCTTGTGCTGGTCCCCGTGGGACCCCTCGCCCGGGAACGGGTTCGCCCCGTCGAAGTCCCCTTTGATCTTCGAGATGAACATGAAGTTGCCTTCCCCGGAGAAGTGCTCCTGCCAGCCGAGACCCGCCGGGTTGTAGAAGATGGCCGTCGGGTCGTCGGCGAGGGCCGTGAAGGCGAGGCCCATTCCCGTCGCCTTGGCGCCCTGCGACATGATCTGAAAGCCGGAAGGGGAGGCGGGGACCGCCGCGAGGAAACCCAATGCCGCGAGGAAGGGCCCAAGGTGTCGAACGCTGCGGTGTCTGGTCACGGTACCTCCTGCGCCAAACCTTCCAAGTTCAACGACCAGCGTCTAGAGTGCGTCTAGCTTATCGCGGGGAGAGACGCATGGCGCGCAAGTTTAGACTCTGACCCGGAAACCGACCTTGTCGAGAGAGAGCGACCGACCGACCCAGAACGGGCTGTCCAAGGCGGGCGATCGACCGCTCAAGGCGGGAACGCTCCTCGGCGACCGCTACCGGATCGACCGGGTGCTCGGGTTCGGGGGGATGGGCGTCGTCTACCGGGCGCGGGACCTGCGCCTCGACATCGACATCGCGTTGAAGCGCATCCGGCCCGACCGGATGTCCCCGGAGCGCCGCGAGACCCTTCGCCGCGAGATCATCCTGTCCCGGCGCGTCACGCACCCCAACGTCTGCCGCGTCTACGACCTCGTCGAGATCGACGGGGAAGACTTCGTCTCGATGGAGTTCCTGGCCGGCCGGACCCTCAAGGAGATCGAGGACGAGGAGCGCGTGCTCCCGCTCGGCCGGGGCCTCTCGCTCGCCAAGGGGATCTGCGGAGGGCTCGCCGCGGCGCACCGCATCGGCGTCCTCCACCGCGACCTGAAACCGGAGAACGTCATCGTCACGCAGGACGGCGTGCCGCACCTGATGGACTTCGGGATCGCCGTCGAGCAGGCGCTCTACCGGGGCGACCGGGAGGAGACGGTGCCGGGCACGCCGCAGTTCCTGGCGCCGGAGCTCCTGCGGGGCGACGACCCGTCGGTCCCGACGGACGTCTACGCCATGGGGGTCCTCCTCTACGAGATGTTCACCGGCCGCGTGCCGTTCGACGACAACGACACGGCGCGCCTCGTGCGGCGCGTGCTCGCCGAAACGGCCCCGAAGGCGGAGACGCTCCGACCCGACCTGCCCCCCGAGCTCCTCTCGATCCTCGACCGCGCGATCGCCAAGGAGCCGGAGGCGCGCTTCGCGGACGCCGAGGCCCTCGCCGACGCGATCGCACGCTTCGAGGGGCAGGTCCTCGACCGCGTGCTGGCGGAGGTCTCGGTCACCCGCGCCAAGATGGTCAAGCTCATGGTGATCCTCGAAGCGAACAAGTCGCTCGCGGCCACCCTCGACTCGACCGAGACCCTCCGGATCATCCTCAAGACGGCGACGTCCGAGACCAACGCGGAGCGGGGCACGATCTTCCTGCGCGAGCCGGGCACCGACGAGCTCGTCTCCCAGATCCTCGAAGGCGGCAGCGTCGAGCCGATCCGGCTCAAGATCGGCCGGGGCGTGGCCGGGCACGTCGCCGAGACGGGGGCGCTGGTCAACACGGCGGACGCCTACCGCGATCCGCGATTCCATTCGAAGGTGGACGCCTCCTCCGGGTTCAAGACGCAGACGATCCTCGCCGCCCCGATGCGCACGCCCGCCGGCGAGATCGTGGGGGTCGTCGAGATCCTGAACAAGCGCCACGGCTCGTTCACGAAGGAGGACGAAGAGTTCCTGACCGAAGTCGGCACGCACGCGGCGCTCGCCGTCGAAGGGGTGCGCCAGCACGAAGCCGCGGTCGCGCGGGCGAGGCGCGAAGGAGCGGAGGCGGTCATCCGCCGCGCGGCGTCGTCGCTCGCGCCCGGGGCCTGGCCGGAGGCGCCGGGATTCGAATCGGCGCCGCTCCGGTGGCGCTCGGACGAGTGGAACCTGCTCTCCTACGCCGTCGAGGCGGGCCCGGACCGGCTGGCCTTCCTCCTGATCGAGGACCCCCGCGAGCCGGAGGAGTCCTTCGGCCCGCTCCTGCGCGCGATCGGCGCGGGGCGTCCGCTCCTCGCGTCGAGCCCGGCCGCCGAAATCGCGCGCCGGGTCCTCGACGCCGAGCCGTCGAGCCAGGTGGCGGCGGCGGTCTGGTCGGGGGACCGCCTCGAGGTCTCCTCCGCGGGCACGGAGCTCCCCCTCCTCCTCCGCGACGGCCGGCCCCAGCCGGCCCCCGTCTCTTCGGAGGGCCAGGTCTTCGCGGCCGAGTTTGCAACCGCGCCCCGCGACCTGCTCGTCCTCGCCTCGCGCGGGCTGTCACAGATCCGGTTTTCCGCCAAGGCCATTCCGCCCGGCGATCTGATCGTCTGGCTCGCCCGCGAGGCGAAGGAGCTCCCGATCCCGTCGGCCTTCGCGCGCATCGTCGCCGAAGGCAAGAGGACCGGCTCGACCGCAGGCCCGCGGGACATCCTGCTGCTCGCGGCGCGGCGCCTCTCGTGACCGTCCGGCGTCGATTCGTCCTCGTGGACGTCTTCGCGGACCGGCCGCTCGCGGGCAATCCCCTCGCGGTCTTCCCCGAGGCGGAAGGTCTGGACGCCGGGCCGATGCAGGCCCTCGCGCGCGAGATGGACCACGCGGCGACCGCGTTCCTCTTTCCGTCGGCCCTCCCGGGCGCGGCGTTTCGGCTGCGCATCTTCTCGCGCGACCGCGAGGTCCCGTTCGCCGGCCATCCCGCCCTCGGCGCCCACTTCGTCCATGCCTCGGAGGGCGAGGTCGAGAAGGGGGCCTCGGTGCTGCGGGTGGCGCACGAGGGGGACGGCGGCGCCCTCGTGCGGGTCGAGATCGCGGTCGAAAAGGGGCGCATCGCCATGCTCCGCCTGACCCAGTCGCCGCCGGTCGCCAGCGCGTCTCTCGACGCCGACGCCGTCCGGGAGCTCGCGCCGGCCCTCGGGCTCGCAGAGGAGGAGATCCAGGCCGCGAATCAGCCGGTCCAGGTCGTCTCGACGGGTCTTCCCGTTCTCGTCGTGCCCGTCGCCACGCTGGCGGACCTGCACCGCGCGCGGCCCCGTTACGAGCGGCTGCGCGAGCTCCTGGAGGGGCGCGGCGCCTCCGTCGTCTACGCGTTCACCAAGGAGACGATCGCGGCGCGCTCGGCGGCCCACGCCCGGGCCTTCGACGTCGCGGGCTCCGTCGAAATTCCCGGCGCCGGCGCGGCCGCCGGGGCGCTCGCCGCCTACCTCGTCACCAATGCGGCGGTGACGGTCACGCCGGTGACCTCGCTCGTCGTCGAGCAGGGGCACGTGCTCCACCGGCCTTCGACGCTGTACGCCGAAGTCCGGGTCAAGGGCACGGCGGTGACGCAGGTCGTCGTCGGCGGGAAGGTGATTCGGATCGGGGAGGGGGTCCTCGAGGTGTAGGACACTGAGGACTCGAGACTGAGGACAGAGGACAGAGGACTACCGCGGCTGTCGCCAGGCGCATCTCGGCGATGGTGACGCGAGTCCTCAGTCCTCCGTCCTTAGTCCTCGGTCTTCGGAAACGGCAGCTCTCCCCCGTCGTAGATCACCCGCGTCCCTTCGATCCGCGCGAAGCGAGGGAGCGCGTGCTTCCGGGCCTCTCTCTCCGAGAGCAGGTCCACGACCCGCCATCCGCGCGCCATGAGCGCGTCGCCGATGAGGGACCGGTGGCAGCGCCACGGCAGGGCCTCGGCGCAGAGGAGGGCGGACGGCCTCTCGCGTGCGAGCGCCGTCAGCCGATCGAGGCCCGCCGCGAAGGCCGGCGTGTCCATGAAGTCGGCGTAGCCGCGAAAGGCCTCGACCCTCCACGCGGTGTGCGGGGAGTCCGGTCGGCTCTTGCGGCGGCCTCCGAGCTCGGGGAGCCCGACGTACTCGATGCCGCTTCCGGGGAGGCTCCGAGCGAGCGCCGCCGCGTCGAAGTGCGGCCACTTGCGGGAGGCCGGGTAGCGCCGCACGTCGAGGACGCGGGCGACGCCGTGCGCTTCGAGGATCGCGAGGAACTCCTCGAGGGGGTGATTGGAGTGGCCGACGGCGAAGATCGAGTCCGGCATGCGGGACCGGGCGGCCGTCCTTCCGGCGGGCGGCCGGCTACGCCAGGACCGCGACGGCCACCGCCCCGGGACCGCCGTGCGCGCCGAGCGCCGGGCCGCACTCGACGATCATCACGTCGGACTCGGGATAGCGCTCGCGGATCTGCCGGGCCAGGCTGTCGGCCAGCTCCGCCGCGTCGCAGTGGGCGACGCCGAAGCGGTGCACGCCGCCCTTCCCGGCGTCCGCCGACGCGAAGAGCAGGCGCATCATCTTCCTGCGGGCGCCCTCGAAGCCCCGACCCTTGGCGCCGGCGTACACCTTCCCCTCGGGCGAGATCGTGAGCACGGGGAGCAATCCCAGAAGCCTCGCGAAAAGCCCCTTGAGCGGCGAGACCCTCCCTCCCCGCACGAGGTGCTCGAGCGTGGGCACCGCCACGAACGAACGGGTCCGGTCCGCGGCGTCCCGCGCGACCCGCGCCACCTCCTCCGCGTCTTTTCCCGCCGCCGCGGCCTCCGCGGCCGCGCGCACGATGAGCCCCAGGCCCACCGACACATTGCGGCTGTCCACGTGGAGCAGGCGCGTGTTCTCGATCGCGCGCGAACCGACGAGTGCCGCCTGATACGTCCCGGAGAAGGCCGCCGAGAGGTGGATCGAGACGATGGCTCCGGCGTGGGTCGAGACATAGCGGTACACCTGCGCGAAATCGGCGGGAGGGGGCTGGGAGGTCTTGGGGTGCTCGTCGGTCACGGCGAAGCGCGCGTAGAACTCGGCCGGCGTGATCGTGACCTTGTCGAGATAGTTCTCGGAGCCGAAGTAGACTCGAACCGGCACCATTCCGATCGAAAGTTCCTCGAAGAGCGTCTGCGGCAGATCGCAAGTCGAGTCCGTGACGATGCCCACTCGCTGCGCCCGGTTCTGATCGAAACGCGTTTCGTGCTGGGCCCGCATGTCCTCGACCTTGGTCTGCGCGACCTCCGCGAAACCGCCTGCCAGCTGAAAGACCTTCTCCGGCTCGTTGGTGTGGACGTGTAGGCGCACGCGCGAGGCGCTGCCCGCGATGACGATCGAGTCGCCCAGCAGCGCGATCTCCCGCCGCACGGCGTCCCGGTCGATCCCGTCCCCCTCGAGCAGAGCCTCGGTACAAAAGCGAAAGAGGATCTCCTCGGGCGTCTTGTCGAAGAGCGCGGCCTTCATCTCCGCCGGCGGGGCCTCCGGGATCGCGCCGCGCGCAGCCTCACGCAAATACTTGACGATTCCCTCCAACAGGTAGACGAAGCCCTGCGCCCCCGCGTCCACGACGCCGGCCTTTCTCAGGGCCTGCATCTGCCGCGGCGTGTTCTCGAGCGAAGCCTTCGCCTTCTCCAGCGACTCGGGCAGGAGCTTCTCGAAGTCCGGGATCTCCGCGGAGCGCGCCAGAACGTGGCGCGCCCAGTCGCGGATCACGGTCAGGATCGTCCCCTCGACCGGGCGCGCGATCGCCTGGTACGCCGAGTCGGACGCCCGCACGACGGCCTGCCCGAACTCCTTCGCCGAGATGCGGGGACGGTCGGGCAGCCCTTCCGCGAAGCCGCAGAAGAACTGCGCCAGGATCGCGCCCGAGTTCCCGCGGGCTCCGCCGACCGCCTCGTCCGCCAGCTTGCGGGACAGCTCCCGAACGTGTCGCTGCCGGATCCGCGCGATGCCGGCCGCCATCTTCTGGAGCGTGGAGGCGAGGTTGGTCCCCGTGTCGCCGTCCGGGACCGGGAAGACGTTGATCTTGTTCAACGGCTCGGCCCGGTCGGAGACGAAACGGGCTCCCGCGATGACCGCGCGGGAGAGGCGCCGGCCGTCGAGGTACCCGATGGAGATCACGACTTCAAAGGAGCCGGCTCGATCGAGCGCGGGGTCTCCTTCTGGAACTCGCGCGCGGTGCGGTACTCCTGCGCGATCGCGGGGAGCCGGTCGAGGTACAGGAGCACGACGCCGCAGCCCATGCAGGCCCACGGATAGACCCGCTCGGCGCCGAAGCCGAAGAACGACCGCTTCCACGGCTTCTGCCAGAAGTAGTGCGTGTACCCGTAGTTGTGACTGCGCGAGCGGAGCATGTCCCCCCCGCAGAACGGGCAGCGGCGCTGGAACTCGCTCATGGCGTCGCCGGAAGGATATAGCAGCCCCGGCCGGCCCCCGGGCCCGGGTGCCCGAGCTTTCGCAAGGGCGGAGCGCCGCGCCGTCAGGGGCGCCAGCGCAGAACGAGGTTCCGCGCGGCGGCCACCTCGTCCACGCGCGAGACGGGTGTGGTGTGAGGAGCCTTCAAGACGATCTCCGGATCCTCCTCGGACTCGCGGGCGATCGCGCGCATGGCCGCGATGAACGCGTCGAGGCCGGGCTTCCCCTCCGTCTCGGTCGGCTCGATCATCAGCGCCCCCGGCACGATCAGCGGGAAGTAGACCGTCGGCGGATGGAATCCGTAGTCCATGAGCCGCTTGGCGATGTCGATCGCGTGGACGCCGCGCTCCCCTTGCTTCTTGTCGGAGAAGACGACCTCGTGCAGCGTCGGCGCGTCGTACTTCAGGTGGTAGGCGTCCCGGAGCCCGGCGCGCACGTAGTTGGCGTTGACGACCGCCGCGCGCGCCACTTCGCCGATCCGGTTCCCGTACGACGCGATGTAGGCGAGGGCCCGCACGAACATCCCGTAGTTGCCGAGGAACGTGCGCAGCCGCCCGATCGAATCGGGCCGGTCGAAGTCGAGCCCGAAGGTGCCGTCCGCGCGGCGCTCGACGGTGGGCCGAGGGAGATGGGGCACGAGCCGCTCGGCCACCGCGACGGGACCGGAGCCCGGGCCTCCCCCGCCGTGCGGCGTCGAGAAGGTCTTGTGCAGGTTCATATGCATCACGTCGATGCCCATCCGCCCCGGCTTCGCGACCCCGACGAAGGAGTTGAAGTTCGCTCCGTCGCAGTAGAGGAATCCCCCCTTCGCGTGCACGATGCCGGCGATGTCGCGGATCCGGTCCTCGAAGATGCCGAGGGTGTTCGGGACCGTCAGCATCAGGGCGGCGACCTCGTCGGTCATGGCCTCCTGGAGGACGTCGAGGTCGATCGTGCCGCGCGCGTTCGACTTCAGCTCCCGGACCTTGTATCCGGCGAAGTGCGCCGACGCCGGGTTCGTGCCGTGCGCGGAGTCGGGGATGAGCACGATCTTCCGCGGATCGCCCGTCCGGGCGAGCGCCGCGCGCACCATCAGGATGCCGGCGAGCTCCCCCTGGGCGCCGGCCGAAGGCTGGAGGGTCACGCGGGCGAGCCCGGTCAGCTCCTTCAAGACCTGCTCGAGCCGCCAGGCGAGCTCGAGCGTGCCCTGACAGACCTCCTCCGGCGCCAGCGGATGGGAGGCTGCGAAGCCGGGCAGGCGCGCGACCTCCTCGTTGGTGCGCGGGTTGTGCTTCATCGTGCACGAGCCGAGCGGATAGAGCCCCTGGTCGATCGAGAAGTTCAGTTGCGACAGGCGCGTGAAGTGGCGGGCGACTTCGACCTCCGTGATCTCGGTCTCTCCCGGGATGTCCGGGCGCGTGCGCTCCTTCGGGATCGCGAGCCTCTCGGGAACGTCGAGCGGGGGGAGCGAGTATCCGACCTTCCCCGCTCCCGAGCGCTCGAAGACGAGGGGCTCGTGCCGCGGCTCCGGGTGGAGACGGTCCCCGGCCTCGGCCGGCTTTCCCTTCTCCTCGACTTCGAGGCTCACGCCGCCCCTCCGAGCTCCGCCGCGAAGCGGTCCATCTCTCCGCGGGTGTTCATCTCGGTCGCCGCCGTGAGGAACCGCCGCGGGGCGCCCGCCTCGTAGCGGGAGAGGGGAACGCCCGCGAGAATTCCGCGGGCCGCGAGGCGAGAGAGAAGGGGCGCGGCATCCCCCGGCGCTTCGACCACGAACTCGTTGAAAGTCGGCCCGGCGAAAGGGATGCGGAAGCCCGGAATCGCGGCGATCCGGGCCTTCAGGTATTCCGCCTTGGCGTGGCTCTGGGTGGCGACCTCCCGAAGTCCCTTTCGGCCCAGCAGCGACATGTGGATGTTCGCCGCGAGCGCCATGAGCCCCTGGTTCGTGCAGATGTTGGAGGTCGCCTTCTCGCGTCGGATGTGCTGCTCGCGCGTCGAAAGGGTCAGGCAGAAGGCGCGGCGCCCGGCGGAATCGCGCGTCTCTCCGACGAGGCGGCCCGGGATCTGGCGCTGATGCGCCGTGCGGCATGCGAGGAAGCCCAGGAGCGGACCGCCGTTGCCCATCGGAACGCCGAGCGACTGCGCCTCCCCGCACGCGATGTCGATGCCCGCCTCCCCCGGCGGCGCGAGCAGGGCGAGCGAGGCCGCCTCCGCCACCACGGCCACCGACTGCGCGCCCCGCCGCGAAGCGGCGGCCGAGGCGACCCCCCAGTCCTCGACGAGGCCGTAGAAGTTGGGGGACTGGAGGGCCACGGCGAACGTCGCGTCGTCGGCCGCCGCCTCGAGGGCCGCCCGGTCGGTCGTGCCGTCGGCCGCGAGGGGAACTTCGACGATCTCCTTGTCGAGGTTGGCGAAATACGTCCGCACGGTCTCGCGATACTCCGGGTGGATCCCGGCCGACAGGACCGCGCGCCGCTTCCCGCGGGAGAGGCGGTCGGCCATGAGGAGCGCCTCGACGAGCGCCGAGGCGCCTTCGTACAGGGAGGCGTTGGCGACGTCGAGCCCCGTCAGAAGACAGACGTGCGTCTGGAACTCGAAGATCGACTGGAGCGTCCCCTGCGAGACTTCCGGCTGATAGGGGGTGTAGGAGGTCAGCCACTCCGCGCGGTACAGCATCTGATCCGCGATCGCCGAGACGTAGTGATGGTAGAGACCGGCGCCGAGGAAGAACGCCGTGTCCCGCGCGCTGGCGTTGCGGCGGGAGAGTTCTCCGAATTGCCGGCGGATCTCGATCTCGGACATCGGCGGCGGCAGGTCCGGAGCGCCGAGCACCTCGCGCGGCAGGGAGACGAAGAGGTCCTCGACCCGCGCCGCCCCGATCGCCTGGAGCATCGCGGTCCGGTCGGCGTCGGAGGCGGGGAGGAACTTCATTTCTCTTCGGTTCGAACGTACTCCGCGTACTGCTCGGCGCTCATCAGGTGGCTCACTTCTTCGTCGGTCGAGAGCTTGATGCGCAGGAGCCAGCCGTCGCCGAACGGGTCGTCGTTCACGATACCGGGCTCCGCGATCGCCCCCTTGTTGACTTCGACGACCTCTCCCGAGATCGGCGTGTAGAGCTCCGACACCGCCTTGACCGACTCGACCGTGCCGAACTCCTCGTCGGCGTTGAAGACGTGCCCGACCTCGGGCATCTCCAGATAGACGATCTCGCCGAGCTCCTTCTGGGCGTGATCCGTGATTCCGATCGTCCCGACCTCCCCATCGATCTTCACCCACTCGTGGCTCTGCGTGTAGTGGCGATCGTCCGGATTCACGCGCGTGCCTCCTTCTTCCTCCGGTAGAACGGAGTCTCGACGACCCGCGCTTTCGCGGCGCGGCCCCGGATGTCGACCTCGAACTCGGTCCCGATCGCGGCGGCGCCGGCGGGCAGGAGCGCCAGGCCGATCGCCCGCTCGAGTGTCGGCGAATGCGTGCCGGACGTCACGATCCCCGAGCCCGACGCCGTCGAGGCCGGGAAACCGTGCCGGGCGATCCCGCGGTCGACCATTTCGAATCCGACGAGGAGCCTCGGAACGCCCGCCGCCTTCTGCTCCTCGAGCGCGGCGCGCGCCCGAGGAAGTCCCCTTTGTCCATGCGGACGATCCAGCCGAGATCCGCCTCCCAGGGCGTGACCGAATCGTCGATGTCGTTGCCGTAGAGGGCCATCTTGGCCTCGAGCCGGAGCGTATCCCGCGCCCCGAGCCCGCACGGGGCGGCGCCCAACGGGCGGCCGGCCTCGAGGAGCCCGCGGAAGACCTCCGCCGCCGCGTCGGGCGTGAGATAGATCTCGAAGCCGTCCTCACCGGTGTAGCCGGTGCGCGAGACGAGCGCCGTGCGGCCGAGCACGCGGGCTTCCCGGAAAGCGTAGTACTTGAGGTCCGTCGGGTCCGGTTCGCACCGCGGCCCGAGGAGCTCCGCCGCCTTCGGACCCTGGACCGCGATCAACGCGTACTCGGCGGAGCGGTCTTCGACGCGCGCCCCGCTCCCGGCCCCCGCCTTCGCCCAGGCGAAATCCTTGGCGGTGTTGCCCGCGTTGACGACGACCAGGTAGTCGTCTTCGCGGCGGCGGTAGACGAGCAGATCGTCCACGAACGTGCCCTGCTCGGTCAGGAAAGCGGAGTAGTGGATCCGCCCGTCGGAGAGCCGCGAGACGTCGTTCGAGGTCAGACGCTGGAGAGAAGCGAGCGCGCCGGGGCCGGTCACCTCGAGCTCGCCCATGTGGGACACGTCGAAGAGCCCGACTCGCTCGCGCACCGCGCGGTGCTCCTCCAGGATCCCGGCGTACTGAACCGGCATCTCCCAGCCGCCGAAGTCGATCAGCCGGGCTTTGAGCTCGCGGTGGACCTCGAAGAGCGGAGTACGTTTGAGCGCGACGGCCTCGCTCGGTGCGGACGGCATGCGGAGGGGGAAATTAGCACAATCGGTCGGCGCGGCGGCAAGCGGTCGTCGCCCGGCGCTCCTCCCGATCCCGTAGAATCCGAACCGCCCTCGCACAGGCCGAACGATGAGAACGCCGGAGCCGGCTCCTTGACGTTGACCCGAGACCCCGCGCAGGCCGCGTCTTCCCTCGCGCGCGTCCTGCTCTCGGCCGGGCACGCGGAGGAGGCTCGGCAACTCGCCGAACGGAGCGAGGACGCGGTGCTGCTCGCGCTTCTCTCCCTCGAGTCCCACGACTTCGAGTCCGCGCGCCGCCTGCTCGACTCGGCCCGGGAGGCGAATCCCTTCGATCCGCGGACGGCCTCCGCGCGGGGCCGGCTCGCCTTCCTCGAGCGCCGCTTCCCCGACGCGGTGGCGGATCTGCTCGAAGCCGCGCTGCTTCGCCCCGACGGCCTTCCCGACGCGACGGACGCGCGGTTCCTGAAGGCGGCGAGGGCGCTCGCTCCGGCGGGCGTGGCGGGCTGGCCCGAAGCCGCCTCCGCCGCCGCGGCCCGGCTCGAAGAGGCGGCGCGGCGGCTCTCCCCGGCCATGACTTGGCCCGACCGGACGGCGGGCCTGGTCCGCGCCCTCGTCTCCCGCGGCGCCTCCTCCGAGGGTGCGCTCGACCGGGCCCGGCGCCTGTCGGACCTGCCGGCCGTGTCGAAGCTCGGGGACCGGGCCATCCTGGCGGCGGCGTCGGGCGGCGAGATCCGACGCCTCGCGGCGAACGGGTTCCTCTACCGGGAGGGAGATCCGTCGGCCGAGATCTCCCTCGTCCTCTCCGGCTCGATCGAGCTCGCCCGCTCGACTCCCGTCGGCCCGCAGGCCCTGGCGGAGGCGCGGGAGGGAGACTTCGTCGGCGAGGAGGCTCTGGTCGGATTGCCGCGGGCCGCGGACGCGCGCGCGCCGAAGGCCGCGACGCTGCTCGGCCTGACGGCGGACTTCTTCGCGGAGGACGGAGGGCGCGCGGCCTGGCTGCGCCACCTGCGCGCCGGCCTCGCCCGGCGGCTCGCCCGGCTGAACGATCGGTTCCGCGACTTCTTCCCGGGCGAGCGCCCGGCCGCCCCGCCGACCCGCTCCGACGGCGACGCCGCTCCGCTCTCGGCCGAAGAGAAAAGCCGCTCGCTTTCGTCGGGGGGGCTCTCCTCCTCCGACCGATTCCTGTTCGGCGCGTTCGCGGAGGAGCGGCGCTTCCCGGCCGAGGCCGTCATCTTCCGGGAGGGCGATGCCGGAGACGCGATCTATGCCGTGGCTTCCGGGCGCGTCCGGATCTCGCGCCAGCTCGCCGGGGGCGAAGAGGCCTTCGCCATCCTCTCGGCCGGCGAGATCTTCGGCGAGATGGCGGTCCTCGACCCGGAGGCGACCGGCCGCTCCGCCGACGCGCGGGCCCACGAGGAGGCCGTGCTCCTCGCCCTCTCGCGCGCCCGTTTCGAGAAGCTCGAGCGCTCCGATCCGGAAGGGTGCGCGGACCTCTCGGCGCTCCTCTGCCGGCTCGCGGCGAGGCGCTGTGTCGAGACCGCCGAGCGGCTCGCTCGCTGGAAGATGATGGCCGGCTTCGGCTAGGAGCGGAGTCCGGAAGCTCCGCCGCCGGCCTCTTCGAGCCACCGGCGGAGCACGTCGGCGACGCGATCGCCGTGATCCACGATGTAGGTGTAGTGGTCTCCCGGGCACGGGGCGACCTCGATCTGCGGCGCCTTCCGCGCCCACGTCCTGCCGTATCCATGGCGGCGGCTCGCGTCGCTTTCGACGAGCCCGATGCGGCCCGCAAACAGCGCGGGCCGCGAGGAGAGCAGATGCCCCGCATACGACGCCCTCCGGCGGTTCGCGGGGTTGCGGTGCTCCGCGGCCGAGGAGACGATCCCCTTCGCGGCGACCCCCACCTTCGCCGAGAAGTAAGTCAGGCGGCCGCGGGAGAGCGCTCGAAAGGCCTCCCGATGGTGTCGGATCCGGCCGGTCAGGTACCGGAGCTTCTGGGAAACGTTGTCCACCCACGGCGCGCGCCTCAGGAGAAAGGCGTGCAGGCGGCGCCCGAGGGTGGGAAACGGCGTGTCGAGCAGGGCGACGAGAGCGACCGTCTCTCCCTCCTCGCGGAGCCTGCGGGCCATCGCCAGAGCCAGGATCCCTCCGACGCACTCCCCGACGAGGAGGTAGGGGCCGTGGGGTTGGACTCTCCGAAGCTCTCGGACGTGCCGGATGGCGAGGACCGGGACCGGCGGCAAGGGTGCTGGGACGGATCGAAACCCGAAGAAGGGATAGGCCGATCCTACGCGGCGGGCCAGACTCGCCCCGAGGAACAGGTTCTCGCCTTCACCCGTTCCCCCCGACACGAGAAACACCGGCCTCCGATTCCCGCCGCGCTGGAGCGTCACGAGGGTACCCGGCGCGGCGGCTCCCGCGGAGGCCTTGGCCGCGAGCGTCGCCGGGGTCGAACCCTCGATCAGGTCGGCCGCGCCGAGGTCGGCGCCGAGTCGTGCCGAGAGCCGCGCGAGCAGGTCGACGGCGAGAAGGGAGCTCCCTCCGAGCTCGAAGAAGTCGTCGTCCGCGCCGACCCGGTCGAGCCCGAGCACCTCCGCGAAGACCTCGGCCGCGATCCGCTCCCGGCCGTCTTTCGGCTCCACGTACTCCGTCTCGAGCTCGGGTCTCACGGCCGCGAGATCCGGCAGGGCCTGCCGATCCACCTTCCCGTTCGGCGTTCGCGGGAGGGCCTCGAGCCGGACGAACGACGCGGGGACCATGGGATCGGGCAGACGCGCCGCGAGCGCCCGGCGGAGCGCGCCGACGCGCGGCCGGCCCGGCCCGCCGGCGACGACGTACGCCACGAGCTTCGTGCCACCCGGCTCTTCGCGCGCCACGACCGCGGCCTCGCGGATCTCCGGGAGGGAGAGGAGCGCGCCCTCGACGTCGGCGATTTCGACCCGTTGTCCCCGGATCTTCACGCGCGAGTCCTTCCTCCCGAGGTAGAGCAGGCATCCGTCCGGGAGCAGCCGGCCGAAGTCTCCCGTGCGAAACCGGCGCAGGCCCGGTCGGCCGGCGACGGGCGGGAAGGCCTCCGCGGTCCGAACCGGATCGTTCCAGTAGCCGACCGGGAGCGTCCGCGCGATGATCGCGATCTCTCCCGATTCCGGCGTCTCGCGGCCTTCGTCGTCGAGCAGCACGACTTCGGTCTCGTCGACCGGGTAACCCAGAGGAGTACCGGGAGGCCAGGGCGTGTCGTGGTCGCCGGACCACTGCCGGATCACGGCCATCTCCGTCGAGCCGAGCCCGACGTGGAAACGGCAGGTCTTCGGAAGGTGCCGGCGGTACAGCTCGAAGTCGGAGGCGAGCACCGGCTCGCCTCCCAGCTTGATGACGCGGAGTCGCGAGAAATCCTCGGTCCCGTCGCACGCAGCGACGAAGGACCGGAAGACGCCGGGAATCGAGTGGTAGACGGTGATGCCATCGGCCGCGACGCGCCGCGGCAGGAGACGCAGGCCGTCGCCCTGCAGGGGCAGCGGATGGAGGGCCGCCCCGTTCAAGAGCGCACCGAAGATGTCCGAGGTCGACGCGCCGAAGCTCACCGAGGAGAGCTGTGTCAATCGGTCCGCGGCCGAGAGCCGCAGTCCGTTGGTCAGCTTCAGGACGTTGTGCAGCACGTTGCGATGACTCTGGACGACCCCCTTCGGCTCGCCCGTCGAGCCGGACGTGAAGAGGACGTAGGCGGGATCGTCGAGCGATGCGCGCCCGCCCGGGTCGGGAGCGGCTCCCCCGTCGACGAAATCCTCGGTCCGGAGGATCCGCGCACGGGAGGCGGCGAGCTCGAGCGCGAGCGGGAGGCGCAGGTCGTCGGTGACGACGAGCTCGGGAGAGAGCGCCAGGGAGACGGCCCGCAGGCGATCCGCGGGCAGCGCCGCATCGAGGGCCACGTAGAACTTCCCCGCCTTCAGGGTTCCGATCATCGCGGCGCAGAGCGGCGCGCCGGCGGGCAGGAGCAGCACGACGGGTCGGCCGACCGCCGCGGTCGCCAGGGCGCGGGCGACCCGGTTCGCCGCGGCGTTCAGACGCGAATAGGTCCAGACGCCCCCGTCGGGCGTGCGGATCGCCTCCCGCTCCGGATGGCGCCGCACCATCTTCTCGAAGCGCTCGCCGATCGAGCCTTCGATCTCCGACTTCTCGAACGGCTCGAAGTCGGGAGGCGCTTCGGCCTCCGTCCGGCGCGCCGGGTCAGGCATGCTCGCGCGCCCGCGGCGGGGCGCCGTAGAGGGCCTGGATCCGCGTGTAGAACTCGACGTCCCCGGGGCCGCGCTCGGGGGGCCCGACGCCGGACGACTTCCAGCCGCCGAACGGGGCCGAGAGCGTCGGTCCCGGCGGTCGCGCGGTCGCGCTTCAACACGCCGGCGCGGATCCGGCCGAGAAATCGCTCGGCGTGCGCCTCCCCTCCGAAGAGCGCCGAGACGAGCCCCTGGCGCACCCCGCCGGCGAGCGCGAGGGCCTCGTCGAAGTCCCGCGCGCGCTGCAGGACGAGGACGGGCCCGAAGGTCTCGGTCTGCACGATCTCGCTCCCGGGGCGGGCCCCGACGACGATCGTCGGGGGGAGATACGCCCCCGCGCCGTCGGGCGCCGGCGCGGAGGCGTGCGGCACGAGGACCCGCTCCGCCTCGCCGCGCGCGCGCGCGACGGCGGCCGACACGCGGTCGCGCGCCGCCGCGGAGAGGAGCGGTCCCACATCGGTCGAGGGATCGAGGGGATCTCCCCATCGCAGCGCCGCCGTGGCGGCGGCGAGCGCTTCGACGAAACCGTCGAAGAGTCGATCCTGCACGACGGCCCGGCGGTTGGCCGTGCAGCGCTGGCCGGCGAAGGCGAACGCGCCCCGCGCCACGGCCGGCGCCGCCCGGTCGAGGTCGGCGCCCTCCCAGACGATCGCGGCGTTGTTGCCGCCGAGCTCGGCCTGGAGCGGGATCCTCCGGCGGGCGCAGATCTCCTGCGCCGCCCAGCCCGCCGCCGAGGAGCCGGAAAGCGAGACCGCGTCCACGCGCTCGTCCTCCATCAGCGCCTGCGCGGTGCCGTTGTCGCCGCAGACGACGTTGATGAGGCCTTCCGGAACCCCGGCTTCGCGGGCCGCTTCGAGGATCGCAAGCGTCACTCTCGACGCGGCGGGCGCCGGCTTCCAGACGACCGCGTTGCCGAGCGAGAGCGCCGGGCCGATCTTGCCGAGCGGGATTCCGATCGGGTTGTTCCAGGGCGTCACGATCGCGACGACCCCGACCGGAGCCCGGCGCCAGAAGGTCTCGGAGCCGCTCCGCCGCCAGGGATCCTTCGCCGGCGCCGGAGCCGCGCGCAGCAGCTCGGCCGCCCTCCGCACTTCGGCCTCGGCCTCCGCGACCGGCTTGCCGACGTCGACGGCGAGATCGCGGGCCAGCGTGCCGGACATCGCTTCGAGCCGATCCGCCAGGCGGTCGAGCGCGACGGCGCCGATCCGACGCCGGGAGCCGCTCCCAGTCGAGCCGGGCGGCCGCCGACGCGCGCGCCGCGTCCGCGACGACCGCCGCCGGCCGCGGCGGGAACCGCGAACAGCGCGCGGCCGTCGCGGGGCGAGCGGTGGACGGGCCACGGCCCCGGCGCCGCGGCGACGGCCCGGCCGCCCACGACCGCGGCCGGCAGGAGCGGCGCCGCCTCCGACGGATCTTCCCCCGCGATGCGGCGGAGCAGCGTCTCGACGGGGGCGAAACGCGCCGCGCGCCCTTCGAGGTACCGGCGCGTCACGGCGGCGTGGAGCGGATCGTCGCTCCCGATCGCGTCCTCGGCGATCCAGACCTCGTAGCCCCGCTCGTAGGCATCGAGCACGGTGGCCCGAACGCACCCGTGCAGGTAGAGGCCCGCCACGACGAGCGTGTCGGCGCGGGCGCCTTCGAGAGCGGCGGCGAGCCGGGGAGAGCCGAAGGCCGAGAAGAACGTCTTCGACACGACCGGTTCTCCGTCGCGCGGGGCGAGCTCCCGCGGGGGCGCCTCCCCCGGCGTGCCGCGCACGCAGATCCAGCGTCCGCGCGCCTTCCAGTGCGGCATCCGGTCGTCCGTCCGGGGATCGACCGACGTCACGGCGTGGACGACCGGCACGCCCCGCGCCCGCGCGCCCTCGAGCAGATGCGCCGCCCCGCGCACGATTTCGCCCGCGGCCGGCTCGAGCCCCGGAGCGGCGAGGTAGTCGTTCTGGAGATCGACGAGCAGCAGGAGCGGGTTCATCGCGGCGAGGAGCGGCCCAGCCGCTCGACCGCCGAAGCGATGCGCTCCCCCATTTCTTGGACCCCGACGACCGCGGCGCCTTCCTCCGCGATGTCGAAAGTCCGGTAGCCGTGGCGCAGGACCTCGCGCACGCCCTCCTCGATCCATTCCGCTTCGCGAGCGAGGCCGAAGCTCTCGCGCATCATCATGGCGAGCGCGGCGATCTGCCCGATCGGGTTGGCGCGGCCGTGTCCGGCCAGATCCATGGCCGAGCCGTGATTCGTCTGATACACCGCGGCGCCGGCCTCCGAGAAGTTCCCGGAGAAGGAGAGGCCGCGCGAGCCCAGGAGCACCGCTCCCAGGTCCGCGAGCACGTCGCCGAAGAGATTCGAGGCGGCCAGGACGTCGAAGGTCTGGGGCTCCTGGAGGAGCCGGTAGGCGGCCAGGTCCACGTCCACGAACGCGACCTCGACGCCGGCTCTCCCCGCCACCTCCCGGCCGACCTCGCGCCAGAGGGCGCTGATCCCCGGGATTCCTCCGTCCTTGACGGCCACGGACAGCTTTCCCCGCCGGGCCGAGGCCAGGGCAGCCGCCACGTCGAGGATCCGGCGCACCTGGCGCTCGGAGTAGCGAAACGTGTGCTCGCAGACTTTCCCCTCGGCGGAGTCGATCCGCTCCCCCCACTCCCCCTGGTAGACGCCGCCCACGTTCTCCCGCACGATCAGGATGTCCGCGCCCGCGCCCGGGAGGGGCTTGACCCGGCAAGCCGGGAGAAGGGGATCGAGCGGACAGAGCGGCGAGACCTTGCAGAAGAGGTCGAAGCGGCGGCGCAGGTCGTAGACGAAGCGGCCCCCGCCCGGCCCCGCGAGGATCGCGCCGTCGCGGCCGAACACGTCCTCGCAGAAGCCCGAGACCTCGTCGGTCAACGCCCGGCCGGACAGGAGCTCCGCCTCCCGGCCGATCGGGCCGCCGGTTCGCAGCTCGAACTTCGGACCGCCGCCGGACTCGACGGCCGCGAGGACGGAGAGCGCCGCCCGGACCACCTCCGGTCCGATCCCCTCGCCGGGGAGGACGCCGATCAAGAGCGCCTGACCGGGCGCGGACACCCGCCGGCGGCCGCGAAAGATCGCGTCCGTCCAGAGCGCCGCGGGTCGCTTGGCGAGTTCGGAGCCGGGCTGCAAGGAGTCCCTCGGGCGCCAGAGTCTATCGCCAGCTGCCCCGCCCCGCGCGCCACTTCCGGGGAACGCCGGAAGCACCTTCGCGCCACGCGCCGGCGCCGCTCGTTACTTCAAGGCTTTCAGGTCGAGCTTGACCGTCGCCTTCTCCCGATCGGCGTTGGAAGAGACGAGGATTCGGATCGCGCGCGATTCGTAGCCGGCCGCCGAGATCACGAGATCGTGGACGGTCGGTCCCGAGAGCTTGAGCGGCGACGAGGGCCCGAACGAGGAGACCGGCCCCAGAGTCCGCCCCGCTTCGGAGACGGTCGCGTCCGGCGGACTGACGGCGAAGACGACCGGCCCCTCGGTCCGGTCGAAGGGGCTCTTCAGCTTCGGGTAGTCCACCTTCGACTGCCGCTTGAGCTCGTCGTCGATCTCGACCGTGTCGTCGTCGGCGTCGGGACTGACCAGGACGTCCAGGTTCAGGTTCCGGTATCCCGGCAGCTCGAGGCGCAAGCGATGTCGCCCCTCGGTCGCGAACGGGAGCGTCCGGCCGCCGCCGTGATCGTCCCAGTCGTCCACGATCCCGGCGTAGTGGCCGTCGAGATAGACGCGGGCCTGTTCGGGGCTCGAAGAGAGCCTGGCGAAGCGGCGCGATCGGTAGACGTTGTCGGCGGGGCCGGCCGCGGCCCCGGCTCCGGATCCGTGCTCGGCGGCCGACGCGGCGAGCACGGGAGTCGGCGCCTCGCGCGGCGCGGCCGTGGGCTCGAAGGGCTCCGCGGCGGCGGCGGGGGACGGGCGCGGTGGACGCGTCGCGACGAGTCGGGTCGCTCCGACGGTCGCGTCGGCGGCCGTCGAGGGCCCGGGAGTCGGCGGCAGCTCCGGCGGCGGCGGCTCGGTCGGAAGGGGCACGGCGGTCGGCGCGACCCCGACCTCTCCCGAGGCTCCCGTGGACGCCAGGGGGCTCACGGCGGGAGGAGGCGAAGGGACGGCTTCCGCGGCGAGCTCGCGCCTCTTCTCGGAGGCCCGCCAGATCCAGACGAGGAGCGCCACCGCCGCCAGAAGCGCCGCCGCTCCGAAGAGGTAGAGGGGCCCGGCGCTCTTGGATCCCGTCGTCGTGACGGCGGAGCCGGCCGTCGGCGGCTCGGCCGCGGCGGCGGCACGGGCGGGGGCGCCGGTGGTCGGGGGGGCTTCCCCTCGACCGCCTTCGTCCGGGTCGCCCACCCGGACGGCCCGGCCGCGCTTTGCGCCGGCAGGGCCTGCGTCGGCTCGACGTCGGCGAGCTCCGCCTCGATCTTTCGAATCTCGCGGAGAAAATCGGCCGCGTCCGCGGGTCGCCGCTCCGACGACTTGGCGAGGAGCCGCGAGAAGACGTCGCGCGTCGCCGGGGGAAGGTCCGCGCGGAGCTCGAGGGGGTCTCGCGGCTCGGTGTGGAGGATCTGGTAGACGAGCGTCGTGATCGAATCCCCCGGAAAGGGGCGCGAGCCCGTCAGGAGCTCGTAGGACACGACTCCGAGCGAGAAAAGATCCGAGCGGCCGTCCAGCTTCTCGCCGCGGATCTGCTCCGGCGACATGTAGGCGGGGCTCCCCAGCATCTGGCCGGTTCGCGTCAGGTCGCCGCCGCCGCTCGACAGGAGCTTTCCGATGCCGAAGTCGGCCACCTTCACGCGCCGATCCCGCGTCACGAGGATGTTGCCGGGCTTGATGTCGCGGTGGAGGACGCCGCGCTCGTGGGCGTGCTGGAGGGCCTGAGCGACCTGGCGCACGAGCTCGAGGCGCGCCGCCGTGTCGAGCCCCGCGCCGCCCGCCGAGACGACGCGGTTCAGCGGCTCGCCCTCGACGTACTCCATGGCGATGAAGGAAGTGTCCCCGTCGCGGCCGACCTCGTACACGGTCACGACGTTCGGATGCTGCAGGCGCCCGGCGAGCTTCGCTTCCTTCAGGAACCGGGCTTCGAGGTCGGCCCGGGCCGCGCCGCTCGCTTCCGACATGGCGCGCAGGGTCTTGATCGCGACCGTCCGCTCGATCTCCGGGTCCTCGGCGAGATAGACGACTCCCATCGCCCCTTCGCCCAGGACCGAAACGATCTCGAAAACGGCCGATGCGCGAGCCCGGGGCGAGGTTCCTCAATCCTCGCCCTCCTCCGCTCCGGCGCCGCCCTCGGCGAACTCCCGCGCCCGACGGGCGAGGAGCTCCCGCGCCTCCTGCGCGCGATCGGGGGGAACCATGACCCGGCTCACACCGAACGCGCCCAGATCTTCGGGAAACGGCGTGACCGACGGCCCTTCGACCTCGGCCGGAATCCCCTCCGACTGGAGCAGGCCCGCGATCAGCAGGCGCCTCCTCATCCCGGCCCACGCCCGCCACTTCGACCCACTCGTCTTCGTCTTGGCTCGCCATCGCTCGCCCTCCGGGTCGCCCGCCGACCGTCCGCGCCGTTCGAGCGGAATCTACTCCTTCACGACCCGAACCGCCCGGCTCCCGCGCGCGAGCACGCGGCCGATCACGGCGGCGCGCGGAGCGCCGCGTTGCCGGCAGGCCGCGGCGTAGTCCGGGGCGCGCTCCGCGGGGAGCGCGACGAGCAGGCCCCCGGAGGTCTGGGCGTCGCAGAGCAGGAGGAAGTCCTCGTCGGTGACGCCTTCGGCCCGCTCGGCGCGCGAAGTGTGGTTGCGCACGTTGGTGCGCGAGCCGCCCGGGGCGATCCCCTGCGAGGCGAGCCGACGCGCCGCGGAGAGCAGCGGCACCGCGCGAGACGCGGAATTCCGCCGTCGTACCGGACGCCTCCATCATCTCGTAGGCGTGGCCGAGCAGCCCGAACCCGGTCACGTCGGTCGCGGCGTGGACCGCGAAAGCCCTCCATCGCCTCGGCGGCGGGGCGGTTGAGCGCCGACATGACGGCCGTGGCCTCGGCCAGCTCCTCCCCGCTTACCCGCCGCGGCGCCGGAGCGCCGGAGGCGGCGTCCGGAGTCGCTCGAGTCGGAGCGGCCCGCGCGAATCGTGATTCCGATTCCGAGAGGCTTGGTCAGCACGAGCGCGTCCCCCGGTTGCGCCCCGGCGTTGCGCACCACGCGCGATTCGGCGGACGAGGCCCGTCACCGTCAAGCCCGTAGAGCGGGATGTCGTGGTCGATCGAGTGCCCGCCGCCGACGACGGCGCCGGCCTCGGCGACTTTCTCCACGCCGCCGCGCAGGATCTCGCCGAGCATCTCCGCGGGGAGCTTCGACATCGGAAAGGCCGCGAGCGCGAGCGCGAGGATCGGGCGGGCCCCCATCGCGTAGATGTCCGACAGAGCGTTGGCCGCGGCGATCTGTCCGAAGAGGTAGGGGTCGTCCACGACGGGCGTGAAGAAATCGACCGTCTGCACGAGCGCCTGACCGCCGGGGATCCGGTACACCGCCGCGTCGTCGGCGGTGGCCGTGCCCACCAGGAGATTCGGATCCGCCGCCGGAGGGAGCTTCGCGAGGAGCGTCGAACAGGTCGAACTGACCGATCTTGCAGGCGCAACCCGCGCTCGACGCGAACGTCGAGAGCGCCGGATGGCCGGCCGTTCGCGGCGTCACACGCGAATCATGAACGAGGGGAGCTTCGAGCGGCGAGCGGAGAGGCGAAGGCGCCGGCCCTCGTCTCTCGCCGGCCGACTAGTCGTCGCCGCCGCGGACGATCAGCCCGAAGAGGAAGCCGACGCCGAGCGAGATCGCGAGCGCCGCCCCCGGGTTCTCGCGCACGTAGCCGCGCACTTCCTCCCAGACGGGCCCGTACTCCTTCTCGACGCGCCGCGCCGACTTCTTCAGGTTCTTGCGCACGTCCTCGCTGACGTCGTCGAACTGGTCGCGGGCGCGGCGAGTAGGAGTCGCCCAGGACCTCCTTGGTCTGGTCGATTTTCTCCTCGACGAAGTCGCGCGCGCGGTCGAACGGAGTCTCCTTGCCCATAATTCGCCTCCCGGTCGATGAGCTCGCATCATATACCCTAGCGACGGAGGCGCGATGAAGCGTTCGGTCACGGCGACGGTCCGGCGCACGCGGGATCGCCTTCCCTGGGCTCCGTCGGGGATCCTCCGGGTGGGGGCGACGATGCGAAACGTCGTCGTCGAAACGTACGACGGCTTCCGCGCGGATCGTGGGCTCGATCTGGCGGGCTCGCTCTCGTTCGCGACGCTGCTGCTCGCCGTTCCGCTCCTCGCGACTTTCTCGCTCCTTCTCGCCGCGTTCTTTCGGGAGAACGTCGACGGAGATCGTGGACCTCGCCAATCGCGTCCTCCCGTTTCACGCGGCGCGGGTCTCGGAGAACCTGCGGGAGTTCATCGCGGAGTCCACGGCGATCACGGGCGTCGGGCTCGCCGTCCTGCTCGTCTCCTCGATCCGGCTGATCTTCATCGTCGAGGGGGTGTTCAACGCGGTCTGGGGCGCGCCCCGCCGGGGGGCCTGGCTCCCGCGGATCGCCATCTACTCGCTCGTGCTGACGGCCGGCGCGCTCCTCGTGGGAGCGATCGCGCTCGGACTCCGGCGGCTGCAGAGCGCGGGCCAGGCCGCGACCCTCCTCGGGTCTCCGGAGGCCGAGCACGCCTTCCGCTTCGCGCTGCAGTGGGGCGCCCTGACCCTCCTCTACCGATTCCTGCCGAACGCCTACGTGCGCTGGAGCGCCGCGGCCGTGGCGGGGGGTCTGATCTCGATCGCCCTCGAGTTCCTTCGCGGTCTCTTCGGGCTCTACGTGCACGCCCTCGACTCGATGAACCTGATCACCGGCTACCTGACGCTGGTCCTGCTGGTCCTCTTCTCGGTGTATCTCGTCTGGGTTCTCATCCTGCTCGGCGTCGAGCTGACGCGCGCGATTCAGGCCCACGCGGGCCGGGTCCCCGCCGAAGGAGCGGTCCGGGCCGGCCGCGCGGAAAACGCGATCCGAATGCTGCTGCGCCTCTCCCGCGGCGAGGCGCACGCTTTCCGCGAGCTGTACGACGATCAGGAGGCCGACGCTTCGGAGGCGGAGAAGATCCTGAACCGTCTTCTCGAGAGGGGCCTCGTCGAGGGCGACCCCGCGGCCGGCTACCGGCTCTCCCGCAAGCCGCGGCAGATCCGCGTCGCGGAAATCGTCGAGGCGATCTCGCCCGACCTCTACACGATCAACCCCCAGCACGAGGATCGCGTCGTCCTCGTGCTCGAGCCCCTCTTCGCGCGCCTCGAGAAAGAGCGCCGCACGCTGCTCGGCACGACGCTGGCGGACCTCGAAGAGCGACGCTAGCGTCCGCCGGCCGGCTTCGGCGCCAGCGCCTGGAGGAGGGGCGGCGCCAGAAACGTGGTCGCGAAGACGGCGATCACCACCGCGACGAACGGCCCCGACGGAAGGGCGCCGGTCTGCCGTCCGAGCGAGGCGAAGATCAGCCCCACCTCCCCGCGCGGCACCATGCCCGCCCCGATGAAGGCGCGGCGCACCTTTCCCCAGGCGCAGTAGCCGGCGAGGAACTTGCCGAGGAAGCCGACCGCCGTCAACGCGAGCGCGAGGAGGAGCGCCGGCCGGTTCTCGGCGACGAAGGGATCGAGCCGCTTCACGTCCACTTCGGCCCCGACGGCGACGAAGAAGACGGGCGCGAAGAGGTCCACCGCCGGCTTCAAGGCCGCGTCGATGTCGTGGCGCCGGTTCGTGCGCGCGAGCACCATGCCCGCCGCGAAAGCGCCGACGATCGGTGCGGACCCGGCCCGATCGGCCACCCAGGCGACGAAAAGGGCGAAGGACACGGCCGAGGCGACGAGCACGCCCCGAACGTTCGCGCTCCCGACGAAGGAGATCAAACGGCGGCCGAGCGGAAGCCCGAGCGCGATCGCCAGCGCGAGAAACCCGATCGAGAGCGCGGCCGACCGCGCCGCCTGTCCGATCGAAACGCCCCCCTTCTCCGCGATCTGGCCGACGACCGCGAGGATCACGAGGCCCAGGATGTCGTCTACGATGGCCGCGCCCAGGATGATCTGTCCCTCGCGCGTCTTCAAGACGGAGAGCTCCGAGAGGACGCGCGCGGTGATTCCGATGGACGTCGCCGTCAGGGCGGCGCCGATGAAGACCGCGGTGAGCGAAGGCTGGCCGAAGGCGAGCGCGAGCCCCCAGCCTCCCAGAAACGGCAGGAGCATTCCTGCCAGTGCGACCGTCAGGGCCGGACCTCCGACGCGAAGCAGTTCGCTCAAGTCGGTCTCGAGGCCCACCTCGAAGAGGAGGAGGATGACGCCGATCTCGGCCAGCAGCTGGACGCCCTGCGACAGCGGGACGAGCCCCAGGACCGAAGGGCCGAGGAGCACGCCGACCAGGAGCTCTCCCAACACGGCGGGCTGCCCGATGCGCTCGGCCAGTTCTCCGAAGACCTTCGCCCCGACGAGCGCCGCGGCGAAAGCGAGGAGAAACGACCCGAGCTCCCCGTGCTCCACGCGCGCATCCTAACGTCCCGAGCCTCCGCCGGCGCTTGTCGCGATGCGCGTCGCATGCTATTCTCCGCGCCCGCCTTTCGTGGGGCTGTAGCTCAGTTTGGGAGAGCGCCTGAATCGCACTCAGGAGGTCGGCGGTTCGATCCCGCTCAGCTCCACCAACACGTCGCCGTCGCTTCGCTCGGGATCTGCGCGCAGCGCTCGGGGCTCGCCCAGAATTGGCTTAAGAACTGCGCTGCGCGCACCGGCGCTCGGCTCGCCCAAAGGGGCTCGACCGAGCGCCTGATCCCTCGCTCGCTCCGGCTCCCGCGGCGCGCGGACGTCCTCCGCTGCCCTCGCGGAGATTCCGCGCGCCGCGGGCGACTAGCGACACCTTTCCTGAATCCCGAATCCGGAATCCTGACGTAGTCTCGACTCGCCATGCGGGCCGCGGATCATCTTCCGGAGAGATTCAACGCGGCGGAATGGTTCGTGGGGCGGCACGTCGCGCAGGGGCGCGGGGCCGACGTCGCGATCGTCACGGACGACGGGGAGACGACCTACGGCGAGCTCGACCTTCGGGTTCGGCGCTTCGCCGGGGCGCTGCTCCGGGCCGGCGTACGGCGCGGGGACCGCGTGGCCATGGTGCTGCCCGACGGCCCGCTCTTCTCGTCCGTCTTCTGGGGGGCGATCGCGGCGGGCGCCGTCGCGGTTCCGTTGAACACGCTCTTGAAGCCGGAGAAGTTGCGGGCGGCCCTGGCCGACTGCGATCCGAGGCTCCTCGTCCTCGACCCATCGATCGCGACCGCCCGGGCCATCGCCCGGGAGGGTTGCCAGACCTGGGAGCCGTCTGAGGCGATGACCGAAATCGACGGCGCCGAGCCGGCCCCCTACACGGCCACCCACCGCGACGGCTTCGCCTTCTTCCTCTACTCGAGCGGAACGACCGGAGAGCCGAAAGGCGTCGTCCACCTGCAGCACGACATGTGGGTCTGCGCGCGGACCTACGGCGAGCGCGTCCTCGAGACGCGGCCGTCGGATCGTTCGTACTCCGTCGCGAAGCTCTTCTTCGCGTACGGTCTCGGCAACGCCCAGTACTTCCCCTTCGACGCCGGCGCCTCTTGCGTGCTCTTTCCCGCCCGCCCGACGCCGGAAGCCGTCTTCGAGCAGGTCCGCCGGCATCGTCCGACCCTCTTCTTCGGCGTTCCCACGGCCTACGCGCAGATGCTCTCCACGCTCGAACGCGGCGCACCCGCCGACT
The DNA here is from genome assembly GCA_963707935.1 of uncultured Acidobacteriota bacterium. Classification (GTDB taxonomy): domain Bacteria; phylum Acidobacteriota; class Thermoanaerobaculia; order UBA5066; family Gp7-AA6; genus DATBFU01. Next base: position 1,965,870 of record CAVPRN010000005.1, read on the forward strand.
TCACGAGCGTGCGATTCTGCGCGTCGGCGGGCGAAGCGCTCCCCGCGAGCCTCTTCGAGCGGTGGCGCGAGGCCACCGGCCTCGAGATCTACGATGGAATCGGCTCGACGGAGGCCTGCCACATGTTCACGTCGAACCGACCGGGGGAAGTTCGGCCGGGCTCGAGCGGCCGGCCGGTGCCCGGCTACGAGCTCCGGATCGTGGACGAGTCGGGCGCCGACGCCCCCGAGGGGGAGATCGGCGATCTGCTCGTCTCGGGCGACTCCACCATGGCCTTCTACTGGAACAAGCACGAGGCGACGAAGAGAACGCTCCAGGGAGAGTGGATCCGCACCGGGGACAAGTACCGGCGGGACCGCGACGGATTCTTCTGGCATGCTGGCCGGAGCGACGACATGTTGAAAGTCGGGGGCATCTGGGTCTCTCCCGTCGAGGTCGAGGCGGCTCTGATCGGGCATCCCTCGGTCCTCGAGTGCGCCGTCGTCGGACGCGAGGACTCGGACGGGCTGACCAAGGCGCACGCCTACGTGGCGCTGCGGGCGGGATCTCGGGACGAGGGAGGTCTCGCGGACGAGCTTCGCGCATTCGCGCGAACGCGGCTCGAGCCCTACAAGTGCCCGCGGTGGGTCACGTTCCTCCCGGAGCTGCCGAAGACCGCGACCGGAAAGATCCAGCGGTTCCTTCTGCGCGAGAAGGCGCCCTGACCCGACGGGGCCGCGGCGCCGTCGTCGGGAGCACCTCCCGCGGCCGCCGGGTCAGAGCTCCCGGACTCCGCCGCGGCCGCGGGCGAGCACGGTGCCGGCCAGGCAGGTCAGGACGATGCCGTTGGCGACGAGGACGGCCGGGGCCGTGAAGATGGAGGCGAGCGAGCCGGCGAGCAGGTTCCCGATCGGAATCGCTCCCCGGAAGGCGAGCGAGTAGACCGAGACGACCCGCCCCCGCAGGCGGTCGTCCACGCTGCCCTGCACGAGCGTCATGAAGAGCGCGAAGACGACCATCAGCGCCGCGCCGGCCGCCGCGAGGAGCACGTAGGAGAGCCACGGCGTGCGCGACAGAGCGAACCCGGCCATCGAGACCCCGAAGACCATCTGCATCGACAGCGCCAGGACCCCCTTCCGCCGCACGTGCCCGAAGCCGGCGACCCCGATCGCGCCCGCGATGGCCCCGATTCCGAAGACGGCGAGCAGCAGGCTGTAGCCCTTGGCGTCGCGGTGAAAGACGTCCCGGGCGAAGACGGGCAGGAAGAGCACGAGCGGAAAGGAGCAGAAGCTCCCGACGAAGGCGAGGCCGACGAGGCCCGAGAGAGACTTGTCGTGCCGCACCGCGCGCAGTCCCGTCTTCAGGCTCTCGAGCACCGGCTCGGTCGTCGGAGAGACGCCGCCCCCGCGCTTCAGGAGCAGCAGCGCCGCGATCGGCGCAAGGAAGGAGAGGGCGTTCAACCCGAAGCAGGCCGCGGCCCCGAGCCGGTAGAAGGCGACGCCGGCGAGCACCGGGCCGATTACCCGCGCGAGGTTGAACTGGATCGAGTTCAGGGCCACGGCGTTCGGCAGGTCCTTCCGGTCCACGAGCGTCGGGACGAGCGCCTGGTAGGCCGGGCCGCCGAAGGACTGGGCGAGCCCGACGACGAAGGAGAGCGACAGGATGATCCAGATCTGGAGGGCATGGGTGAGCACGAGCGCGACGAGGACGAGGGCGCTCGTCATCTGCACGACCTGGGAGCCGAGGAGGATCCGGCGCCTGTCGAATCGGTCCGCGAAGACGCCGCCGAAGAGGGAGAAGAGCAGGTACGGCGCGTCTCCGAGAAAGGCGTCGAGGCCCAGCAGGAAAGCGGAGCCGGTCAGGGTCAGGATCAGCCAGTTCTGCGCGACCTCCTGCATCCAGGTCCCGACGCTCGACGTGAAAGCGCCCGCCCACATGAGACGGAAATCGCGATACGTGAAAGCCTTGAAGGTCTGTCGCAAGAGGAGCGACTCGAGGCCGGCTAGTTGTCGGGCACCGTGGGCGTCTTCGCCACTTCTCCGGTCATCGGGACGAAGCGCACGGGAAGGATCGCCTCCTCGGTGACCTTCCCCGACGCGTCCTTGCGGAAGACTTTCAGCTCCTGGAAGAAGCCGCCGACCGGAATGACCATGCGGCCACCCGGGGCGAGCTGCTCGAGCAACGGCTGCGGGATCCGCTCCGGCGCCGCCGTCACGATCACGCCGTCGAACGGGGCGTTCTCGGGCCATCCGCGGTATCCGTCGCCCTCCCGGACCGTGACGTTTCGGTAGCCGAGCTCGGAAAGGCGCGCCGAGGCCGAGCGCGCGAGCTCCGGCACGATCTCGATCGAGTACACCTCGCGGCAGAGCTTCGAGAGGACGGCGCTCTGATAGCCGGAGCCGGTGCCGATCTCGAGCACTCTCTCGTCCGGAGCCAGGTCGAGCAGCTCCGTCATCAACGCCACGATGTAGGGCTGGGAGATGGTCTGGTTTCCGGCGATCGGCAGAGGCGTGTCGTCGAAGGCCCGCGCCCGCTCGGAGGGATCCACGAAGAGCTCCCGGGGGACCTCGCGCAGCGCCTCGAGCACGCGCGGGTTCCGCACTCCGCGCGAGACGATCTGGGTCTCGACCATGCGCGCGCGGCGGTTGGCTTCGGTCTCGGCGGCGGGTGTCACGCTGGCGGCCGGCTTCACCGGACGCTCGCAGGCGAGCCCGGCCGCGGCGAGAAAGAATAGCGCGGGACCCGCCCTCACGGAGCACCGCCCCGGGAGCCGGCGACGACTCTCCCGCCGACGATCGTGGCGACGGCCCGGAGGGACGGAATCTTCTCGGGCTCGACCGCCATCGGGTCGCCCGAGAAAACCGTGAAGTCCCCGTCCGCTCCGGCCGCGATCACGCCCCGGCGATTCTCTTCGAAAGCCGCCCAGGCCGCGTCCGTCGTGAAGAGGGCGAGCGCCTCGGATCGGTTCAGTCGCTCCTCGGGCCGCCAGCCGCCCGGCGGCTGCCCGGCCGGGTCGCGGCGCGTGATCGCGGCGTAGAAGCCGAGGAGCGGGTTCTCCGACTCGACCGGGAAGTCGCTTCCCCCCGCGAGCTTCGCGCCCCCGTTCTTCAGGCTCCTCCAGGCATAGGCGCCGCGAATCCGCTCGGGCCCCACGCGGCGCTCCGCCCAGGGCATGTCGGAGGTGGCGTGGGTCGGCTGAATCGAGGCGATCACCCCCTCGGCGCCGAAGCGCGGGATGTCGGAGGGCGCCACGACCTGCGCGTGCTCGATCCGCGGACGTTCGCCTCCGGCCGGGGGCGCCGGAACGGCGGCAGCGGCCTTGCGGAAGGCGTCGAGCGCGTCGCGGTTGGCGCGGTCTCCGATCGCGTGGATCCAGAGTTGCCACCCGTTGCGGCGGGCCTCGAGCGCGAGCGCGTCGAGCCGCGCCGGGGGCGTCACGGGGAGGCCCCGGTGCCCCGGCTCGTCCGCGTAGTCCTCGAGCAGCGCCGCTCCGCGCGAGCCGAGCGCGCCGTCGGCGACGGCCTTGATGGCGCGAACGGTCAGGAAGTCCGAATCCTTTCCGATGCGAACCCCTTTCGCCATCGCGCGAGGCAGCAGAGTCTCGTCGGGGGAGACGGTGGCGTACACGCGGATCGGCAGCTCTCCCCGCGAAGCGAGCCGCTCGAGCGCGGCGATCGATTCGGGGCCGTACCGCGAGGCGTCCTGGACCTCGGTCAGGCCCGCCCGGGCGCAGGCGCGCGCGCCGGCGAGCAGGCGCCTCTCGTGGTCCGCCGGAGAGGTCTCCGGGAGGACATCCCGGACGAGCCCCTGGGCGCGGTCCACGAGCACGCCCGAAGGCGTGCCGTCCGGCCGGCGCAGGATCCGGCCGCCCGGCGGGTCGGGCGTGTCGCGTCCGATGCGGGCGGCCTCGAGCGCTCTCGAGTTGACCCACATCGCGTGCCCGTCCACGCGTGCGGCCGAGGCCGGCCGATCGGGCACGGCGGCGTCGAGATCCCGCGCGTCCGGGAACGCTCCGCCCGGCCAGAGGTTCTGGTCCCATCCGTGCCCGAACGCCCAGGCGCCCGCGGGCAGCGCGCTCGATTTCGCCGCGACCCTCCGAGCGGCTTCGGCGGCGTTGCGGGCTCCCTTCAGGTCGGCGACTTCGAGCGCCTCCCCGAGCCCCTCGAGGTGCCCGTGGGAGTCGGCCCAGCCGGCGAACACGAACGCCCCCGCGAGGTCGAGTCTCTTCGCCGACGGGGAGAGGGCGCGCGCGCCGGCGGCGTCGCCCACGAAGGCGACTTTCCCGGCGCGAATCAGAATCGCCGCCTTCCGGGGGCCCGATTCGGGGGAGACATAGACCGTTCCCCCTTCGAGGAGGAGGTCGGGGGGAGGCGCCGGCGCGGCGAAGAGCGCGGAGAGGAGGAGAAGGAGACGGATCGCCACCGGAGGCTCTCGCTCAGGTCCGCCGCACGAGCAAGAGGGTCTGATCGTCGTACTGGGGCACGCCTTGCGCGAATTCCGCGACCTCGGAGAGGACCGCCTGGCAGAGCTCCTCGACCGGCCGGCGGGCGCCCCGCGAGACGAGGAGCGAGAGACGGTCGAGGCCGAACTCCTCGTCGCGCTCGTTGATCGCCTCCGTCACGCCGTCGGTGTAGACGCAGAGGAGGTCCCCGCGCGAGAGCTCGACGGTCTCCTCGCGCCACGACGCGTCCGGGAGCATCCCGACGGGCACTCCCGTCGATTCGAGACGGACGACGCCGCCGTCCGCGCGGGCGAGCAGGGCCGGGTTATGCCCCGCGGACACGTATCGAAAGCGTCCGGTGTCCGGCTCGATCAGGCCGAAGAAGAGCGTCAAGAACTTGCGCGTCGCGGCGAAGCGGCGCAGGTGGCGATCGATCCGCGCGACGAGGTCGGCGATCGTCTTCGCCTCGTCGATCTGGAGGTGAACCGCCGAGTGAACCGTCGAGACGAGGAGGGCCGCGGGAACCCCCTTGCCGGAGACGTCCGCGACCAGGAACCCGAGCCGGCCGCCGGAGAGGGGGAAGAAGTCGTAGTAGTCGCCGCCGACCTGGCGCGTCGGCACGTTGGCGGCGGCGAGCTCGAGGCCCGTCACGCTCGGGAGCGAGCGCGGGAGGATCTCGCGCTGGATGGCGGCCGCGAGCTCGAGCTCCCGCTCGATGCGCTCCTTCTCGATCGCTTCGCGGTGCAGCCGCGCGGTCTCGATGGCGGCCGCGGCCTGGTTGGCGAAGAGCGAGAGGAGGCGCGCGTCCGTCGGCGTGAAGTCGAGAACGCTCCCGTCGCGCGACTCCTTGTCCGCCACGGCGAGGACGCCCAGTCCCCGCCCCGACACGGAGATCGGAACCGCCAGGCACTTCTGGCAGGATTCGAGCTGCAGCCCGGCCGTCGGGAGCCGCGCCGCCTGGTTGTTCACCGTCGCCACGCCCTGCGGGAGGGCCCAGGTCGCGGCCTGGCGCGGGGAGGCGAGCTCTCCCCCGATGTGCCGCGAGAGGAGGACGGCGCCCTTCTCGGAGAGGAGGACGAGGGTTCCCTTGCGCGCGTCGGTCAGCGAGATCGAGCGAAACAGGACCTCGTCGGCGAGCGCCGGGAGGTCGAGCTGGCCCGCGAGCGAGAGCCCCAGGTCGTAGAGCGACTCGAGCTCGAGCAGGCGCGTGCGGACCTCGAAGTCCGCCTCCTTGACGAGCCGCGAGAAGCGATGCGCTCCCAGGGCCGGTCCGAGAAACGTGGAGAGGAGCTCCGCGAGCTCCTCCCCGTCTTCCCGGCCCACGCCCTCGAGGCCGAGGAGTCCGTGCAGCTCCCCTTCCGCCTCCAGGCGAACCCAGAGCGATCCGCCGGCGAAGCCGTTGCCCTCCGGGCACGGCTCGGGGAGCGCGAGGGACGGGGTATCCGCGCCCAGGGTGGCGGCCGCGGCCCATCCCCCCTTCTCCCGGAGATAGAGGACCGCGCGGTCGGCCCCGGTCAGGAGCGCGGCCGCGCTCGCGATGCGCGCGGGAGCCGGGCGGTCGCCTGCTCGCAGCGCGCTGCCCATCTCTCTCCACGCCTCTCGGAGGCGGGCGGGGGCGCTGTCCGGCGCGGGACTCATCGCCGTCTAGACCTTCGCGGAGACCGCCTGGAGCGCCTCCTCCTCGGTCGGATAGATCGCGGCGTACTGGGCGAGGCCCATGATCCGGAAGGTCTTGTCGATCGTCGGCGTCAGATTGCAGAAGGCGAGGACGCCCTTCTTGTCCATCACGCGCTCGAGCACCTCGATCAGGATCGAGATGCCGATCGAGTTGACGATGCGCGTCTTCTCGAGATTCATGACGAGAGCTCGCACTCCCGAGTCGAGCTGCCGGTACGATTCCCGCGCGATCTCTTCTCCCCCCTGGTTGTTGATGTAGCCGTCGGTCCAGAGGACCGCCACTTCGCCTCGGCGCTCGACGGAAACCTTGCAGGCGTCGCTCACTTGTACTTCCTCATCACGATCCGCGTTCCCCAGTCGCCCGAGCTGATCTGAACGCCGTCCATGAGGCTGCGAATGATCTGCAGTCCCCAGCCGCGCTTTCGCTTGCCCTGAAAAGTCTGTTCCGGTGTCGGGGGCTCGAGGCGCAGGTGGTCGAAGCCCTGTCCCTGATCAAGGACCTCGATCTCCAGCCAATCGGCTCCTCCCTCCTCCCGGCCCACGCGAAATGTCAGGTGCAGGCGCTCGTCGCGCGTGTGCGCGTGCTCGAAGGCGTTGATGCACGCCTCGACCAGCGCGAGCTTGACCTCGTCGATCTTATCGCGGGACATCCCGAGGTGCTCGCCCAGGGCCGCCGCCTGCGCGGTCGCCACGATCTCCATCTCCGGTGCGACCGGGATCGTCAGGGAGATGTCGCGCGAGCCCGCGGCCAGGGGCGTGGGAGGGGCAGTCTTCCGATGGGCCATTCGATTTTCGGTCGGACCCTCGGGTTCAGAACCGGAGAAAGAGCTGCAGCGACCGGACCAGGACCAGCGGGAGTCTATCGGAGGCGTAGAGCAGGGTGCCGATGGCGAGCTCTCCCACGATCAGAGACCAGAGGACGGCGGGCGTCCCGAGGTCTGCGGCGGCCGATGTCAGCGCTCTCTTCACGGGTTCTCGACCACCATGAAGGGCAAGAGCTCTGCCAGGCGCGACGGCACGCCGAAATTCCGCGTAAGCGTTTTGTGCAGAACGAGTTGACCGCAGATTCGAAGCATGGCGTCGGACCTGCGATATTGTATACTATTGTCACGTTGATCTAGGTCTATTGTTGTTTTATGTCATAAAATATTATAAATAAATGGTTTAAACATAATCGTATACTACTGTCACAGTATCCTATTGTCCCACTGACCTTCGCCGGTACAGCGTCCTGCGACTGATGCCGAGGAGCCGCGCGGCCCGCGTCTTGTTTCCGCCGGCGATCTTGAGAACCCGTTCGATGTGCCGGTCCTCGAGCGCACGCAGGCTCGCCGGCTCCTCGCCCTCGCCGGCCGCGCGCGCGGGGAACGCTGCGCCGGCCGGGCTCGCCGGGGGAAGCCACTGGAGGTCCTCCCGCCGAATGACCCCGCCCTGCGAGAGGGCCGCCGCTCCCTCGAGGAGGTTCTCGAGCTCCCGCACGTTGCCCGAGAACTCGTGGGTCAGGAGCGCCGCGTACGCCTCCCGGTCGAGGGTCGGCGCCTCGCGGCCCTCCCGCGCCGCGAAGCGCTCGAGGAAGTGGCGAACGAGCTTCGGGACGTCCTCGCGCCGCTCCCGCAGCGGCGGCAGCGCGATCTCGACGACGCGAAGCCGGTAGTAGAGGTCTTCGCGGAACTCGCCTCGGGCGATCCGCGCGAGCAGGGTCGCGTGCGTGGCCGCGAGCACGCGGACGTCGATCGGAATGCGGCGCCGCCCGCCGACCTTCTCGATCTCCCGTTCCTGGAGCACGCGCAGCAGTTTCGCCTGGAGCGGGAGCGGCATGTCCCCCACTTCGTCCAGGAAGAGCGTGCCGCCGCTCGCGATCTCGAACCGGCCCGGCCGCGCCTCGACCCCGGTCGCGACGCCGCGCTCGATCCCGAAGAGCTCCGACTCGAGCAGGGTCTCCGGCAGCGCCGCACAGTTGATCGCGACGAAAGGCTTGTCGGAGCGGTCGCTCCGCGCGTGGATCATTCGCGCCACGAGCTCCTTGCCGGTCCCGCTCTCCCCGGTGATCAGGACCGAGATGCGCGAGGGGGCGACCCGCCCGACGAGGTCGAGAACCCGGCGGACCGCCGGCGAGTCTCCGACGAAGAGACGCCCGGCCGCGGCGCGGCCGGTCTCGTCGAGCAGCCGGCGGTTCTCCTCTTCGAGCCGCTCGCGCTCCCGGGTGAGCCGCTCGAGATGCCGCCGGTTCTCGATCGCCATCCCGCAGAGGACAGCGAGGGAAGAGAGGAAACGGGCGTCCTCCTCGCCGAACGCGGCCTTCTCGCCCCGGCGGAGCTCCTTCTCCGCCAGCACGAGGACGCCCACGGCGCGCGCGCCGCCGCGGATCGGCACGCCGATCGCCGCCGACACCGTCGTGCGAAGAAAGCGGAACTTCTCGCGCCGCACGGCGGTCTCCGAAGCCAGGATGTCCCGCAGGAACTCGTCCGCCGCGGCCACCGACTCCGAAACGCGCCGCGGGAATCCGACCCGCGCCTCGGCGCGGACCGCTCCCCCTTCGCCGAAGGTGGCGAGGTAGCCGCGCGAGGCGTCGAGGACGCCGACCGCGCGCCCGAGCACGTCCTCGGCGAGCGCCTCCTCGCTCGGAAGGGACCCGAGCGAGAGGCCCGCGTCGTAGAGGGTTTCGAGGAGGAGGAGCTTGTGCTGGGTTTCGAAGTCGCGGCCGGAGGGGTCCATGCGCCGGAGCGGAGGCTACTTGGACGCCTCGAGCACCTTCTCGCGCCGCAGCTGCGCCACGACCTCTTCGGAAGCGCGCGCGGGCGCCCAGCTCGGGTTCCACTTGCGGTTCTCGGCCAGGAGCTTCTCCGCGCGGTCGATATCGCCTTTGCGGGCGACGAGCTCGGCCAGCATCGCCCGTCCCGCGAACACCCAGTGCCGCTTGTCGAAGCCGGCTTCGACATCGACCGGCGCCGCGAGCTTCTCGCAGAGCGCGATGGCCTCGTCCGACTTCCCCTGCCGCGCGAGGGCCCGGGCGAGGAGGACGGTGATCGACGGGTCCTCATACTTCTCTTCCCACTTGTCGCCGAGCTCCGCCGAGTAGGCGTCTTTCATCTTCTGCTGCGCTTCGCGCAGACCCTTCTCCGCCGGCGCCGGCCGGCCCTCCATCAGGTCGAGGACGGCGTCCGTGACGAGCCGCGCGATCTCCGGGTGCTTTTCTCCGGGGATCGCCCCGTATTCGGCGACGAGCTGCCTGGCCGTGGCCACGTCCCCCGAGACGTAGGCCGCGCGCAACGCCTCCCGGATGTGATTGCGCTTGACGTCGTTCTCCGTCGCCTCGGCCGCCCCTTTGCGCAGCGCTTCGATCGCCCGCGCGTACTCCCCCTTGCCCATGTACGCGACGCCGAGGGTCAAGGAGGAGTGGTAGAAGTCGGGCTTCCGCTTCAGCGCCTCGTTCAAGTTCTGGATCGCTTCGTCGTAATGCCCCGAGTACGCCTGGATCTCCCCCAGGCTGTCGTACGGGTTGGCCTGGTCCGGCGCCATGAAGCGGTACTTCTGCAGGTTCTCGATCGCCTTCTCGTAGTCCCCGCGATAGGCGTAGAAGTAGCCGATCAGGTTGTAGATCTCGGCGTTGTTCGGCTCGACGGCCAGCACCTCCGTCAGGATCTGGATCGCGCGCTCGGCGTTGCCCTTCTCGATCTCGTATCGGGCGAGCATCGTCGCGCCCCGGACATCGTCGGGATACTTCTCGTGGAGCGTGCGCGCGAGTTTGACGTGCTCGTCCCACTGGCCGAGCCGGGCGGTCAACTGAAGGTCCACGTGCAGCTGCTCGCGCTCGGTCAGGCGCGGCTTCTCGCGGACGGCGCGCTTGACGAGCGCCATCCCCTGGTCCCCTTCCGTCAGGCGAGCCAGCCCGAGCATCGCTTCGGCGAACTGCGGGTCGAGCGAGAGGGCCCGCGCGTACCCGTCCTTCGCCTCCTTGCTGTAGAAGCGGCGCTCGTTCTCGAGGGCCTCGTGGTAGGCGCGGTAGGCCTGCTCGGAGGAGGTGGTCACGTCCCGGCGCCCTCCGAGGTAGAGGGCCAGCGCGACCCCTGCCGCCGCGAGCAGGAGGATCGTCACGGACCCCAGAACCAGCCGTTTGCGCATCCTTCTTGCCTGGATCATACGAGAGGAAACCCCCTGAGTTTCAACGATCTACCGCTCGAAAGTGCCCCCGCCCCCGGCGCGGCGGACGTCCTCCCCACTCGACTACCCGCCCCTCGTCCCCGTTATTCCACCCTCAGCAGGAGGAAGGTCATGTCGTCGTACTGGTCGGCCCCCCGGACGTGCTCCCGGATGTCGGAGAGCAGCCCGCGCGCGACCTCCTCGAGCGGCTCCCCGCGGCGCTGCCCGACCGACTTCATCAACCGCTCCTCCCCGAAAGGGTTCATCTCTTCGTCCATCGCCTCCGTGAAGCCGTCCGTGTAGAAGAAGATCAGATCGCCCCGCCGCAGGAAGAGCTCCATGGTGTCGTACGGCACCTCGCGGAACGCCCCGAGCGGCAGCCGGTGCTCCGGGGGATCCAGGAACCGCGGCCCGCCGTCGCCCGACCGGATCAGGATCGGCAGCGGCTGCCCGCCGATCGCGTACCGCAGGCTCATCGCGTCCGGGTCGAGCACGAAGTAGCCGAGCGAGACGAACATCCGCCGCTTGATCGCGTAGATGCGGCGATTGGACTCCTGGAAGAGGAGGCCCGGGTCGCGCGTCGTGAGCGCGCGGGAGTACACGATCTCCTTCGAGGCGACCATCAACAGGGACGCCGGGACGGACTTTCCGGACACGTCTCCGATCACGACCCCGAGATGCCGGTCCTCGAACGGAATGAAGTCGTAAAAGTCCCCGCCGACGACCTTGGCCGGAAGACTGCCGCCGAGGAAAGAGAAACCGGGCACGATGGGGACCGAGCGGGGCAGCAGGCTCGCCTGGATGTCCCGGGCGATCTCGAGGTCGCGCCGCCACTCCGCCTGCCGCGTCATCTCGTCGTGGAGCAGGGCCGTCTCGATCGCCAGGGCCGACTGATTGGCGAGCGTCGTCAGGAGCGCTTCGTCCTCCCGGTCGAAGCGCTCGCCCGAGAGCTTCTCCTTCAAGGCGAGGATCCCCATCAGACGCTCGCGATAGACGAGCGGCACGAGGAGTACGAAGCCCTCCTCGAGGAGCCGCGCCCGGAACTCGTGGCTCTCCGAGTCGGCGAAGTGGAAGGAGAGGTCTTCGAGGCGGGCGGGCTTCCCCTCCTGCCGCAGCACGCGGCGGAGCGCCGCCTCCGACGAGAGCCGGTCGTCCCGCCGCCCACGCCTCTCGAGCCACCCCTCCCGATCCCGCAGCCAGAGCGAGGCTTTCTCGAGGCGCATCGTGGCGGCGATGTTGGCGGTCAGGTAGTCGGCGATCTTTCCGAGGTCGAGCTCTCCGGTGATCGTCTCGCTCATCGAGAGGAGCGCCGTCTGATAGTTCAGCTTGTCGCGGAAGAAGAGGCGGTCGAGCGGCGTCTGGAGCCGCCGGCGGAGGAACTCGAAGAGCGGGATCGCGACCAGGAAGAACCCGAAGTTGAAGACCGGCGAGGCCGAGAAGCTCGATCCCGCGAAGATCTTCGCGGCGCTCGCGATCGCGAGCGTGTAGAAGCCGAACACGATCGCCGTCGTCGCGGCGTAGAGGAACGTCCTCCGCACGACGAAACGGATGTTCAGCATCTGGAAGCGCACGATCGCGTAGGCGAACGTGAGGGGGATCAGGATCATCGGCACGATGCCCCAGAAGACGTAGTCGTCGATCTGGAAGGCGGAGGGGAGCACGATCCCAAGGAGCACGAACGGCGCCGTGCCGAGAATCGTCCCGACGAAGACGTGGAACGCCTGCCGCCGCTCGCCGGCGTCCGCGAGCGTGAAAGCGGAGTGCGCGAGCGCGATCAGGCCGAGCACCAGGTAGTCCCCGAGCAGGACCCAGGAGGAGAGCGGGGCCCCGGAGAGCACGGAGACGTGCTCTCCGCGCACCTGCCGGAAGACGTCGTAGAGAAAGACGAACGGCGGGATCGCGTAGAGCATGTAGAAGAGGCCCGGGCTCGCCGACAGGAATTCCTGAAGGCGCACCTTCCAGGCCGGCGGCGCCTCGCCCGTCCACTCGTCGGTCTTCGCGAACGAGAGCCGCTTGGGTCTCGGGAAGACGAGGAAGAAATGGAGGAAGACGGCGGGAAGGAGGAAGAGGCTCACCGTCCCGGTGTTCTGCACGAACACGTCGATCCACCAGTAGGAGGCGGGCCGGAGCCGGCAGACGAAGAAGAGGAGGAAGAGGACGCACAGGAGAAAGAAGAGGCGCGCGGCCCGGTCGTCCGGCCGGTGGCGGAACACGAAGAGGCCGATCAGGAAGAAGAGGAACCCGATGGCCGCCGCATAGAGGTAGGTCGTGCCCCCCAGCCGAACGGAGGAGAGCTTCACGGGGATCGTGAGGAGGCCCTCTCCGCGGGTGACCAGGTACGGCACGGTCTCGCCGATCCGGTGCTTCAGGAGCTCCTCCGAAGCATCCGAAGCCGTGTTGACGAGGCGCCGCCCGATGCCGACGATCCGGTCGCCCGGCCGCACGCCCGCCGCCGCCGCGGGGGCCCCCGGCTCGACCGCGCGCACATCGATCCCGCTGCGGCTGTACGGCATCGGCACGATGCCGTCGTTCGGCCGCGGCGAGAACATGTCGGCGATCGAGAGGATCGCGACGACGAGACCCGCGAAGCCGGCCGCGTAGAACCAGGCGCGGCCCGAGCGGGCCGCCGCCGGGCGCGGCTCGGCCGAGTCCCTCACCCCCTCCATTGCCATCGGCCCTTACTCCTCGAGGGAAACGACAATGTTAACCGGGGAATCGGGCGCGCGCTTCCGGCCGGTGGCCCGGGCGGGCTCCGATATTCTTGGCTCGGAATGCCGTTCCTGACTTTCGAGGGGGTCGAGGGCTGCGGGAAATCGACGCAGCTCGCCCTGGCCGCCGCGCGCCTGCGCGAGCGGGGCCGACGCGTCGTCGAGACGCGCGAGCCGGGAGGGACGGCGACGGGCAAGAGGATTCGCGAGCTGCTGCTGGACCCCGCGCGCACCGAGATCGACGGCGTGACCGAATGGCTCCTGATCGAAGCGGACAGGCGGCAGCACGTCCTCGAGGTCCTGAAGCCGGCCGTCGCTTCCGGCGCGTTCGTTCTCTGCGACCGATACAGCGACTCGACCGAGGCGTATCAGCGCGCCGGCCGCGGGCTCGACGCGCGGACCGTCGAGCTCGTGGATGCGCTCGCGCGCGACGGCCTGGCGCCGGACTTGACCCTCCTCTACGACCTCGAACCGGAGGCCGGGCTCGGCCGCGCGCGGGAGCGCGACGGCGCGCGCGTGGGTCGCTTCGAGGCCGCGGACCTCTCGTTTCACCGCGCCGTGAGAGACGCCTATCTCGAGATCGCGCGGCGGGAGCCCAACCGCGTCGTTCTCGTGCGGAGCGACGGCGCCGCTTTCCGGGTCTTCGAGCAGACCTGGCGATCCATCGAGGAACGCTTCTCGCCATGAGCCGGCCGACCGCCGCCGCTCTCCGGGAGCGCCTCGGCGCACCGGGCGCTTTTCCCGGGACCCTCCTTCTCGCGGGAACCTCGGACGCGCTCCTCGCCCGGGAGGCGACAGCGCTGGCGGCCGCACTCCTCTGTCCGGGCGGCGACCCGGATCTCCGGTGCGAATCGTGTCGCCGCGTGTTCGAGGGGCTGCATCCGGACCTCTTCGTCGTCGCGCCGGAGGGCGTCCAGATCCGCGTGGACCGCGTCCGCGAAGCGATCGCCTTCGCCGCCGGGCGCCCCTACGAGAGCGGACGCCGCGTGGCGCTGGTGCTCCGCGCCGAGCTCCTCGGAGCCGAATCCGGCAACGCCCTCTTGAAGAGCCTCGAGGAGCCGGGGGCCGTATTCCACTGGATCCTGACGAGCACGCGCCCCGAGGCGCTCCTTCCGACGATCCGCTCCCGGTGCGCGGTGGCCCGGGCGGAGCCCGCGCCCGCCGCCGAGCGGATCGCGGCCTGGCGCGCCCGGGGGTTCCTCGAAGAAGACGCGCCCGACCTGACATTGCTCGAGCGGGAGCGCGAGGAAGAGCCAGCCCCGGAGGATCTGGCCCAATACCGGCTCTTTCGCGAACAGACGCTCGAGGCCCTCGAGGCGGGGCTCGCGGGGGCTCTGGCGCCGCTCCTGGTCCTCGCGGAAGCGCTCGGCAAGGCGGATCTCCGGCGCGCGCTCCTGCTGTCGGAGCTCCTCCGCGACGCAACCGCGAGCGGTTCGGTCTCCCCCGAGCTCGCGCGCCACCGCGGCGTCGCCGGGGCCGTGGCTCGCATCGCCCGCGCCGTTCCGAGGGAAGCTCTCCACCGCGCGGCGCTGCGGGCCGCCGACCCGCCCCCCGACAACCGCCGCGGAAACCGCCGCCTCCACTTCGAGTCCGTCTTGCTGGAGCTCTACCTCTCGAGGGAGTCGGAGCGCGCCCGGTCGGGGCGCTAAACCGTCGCCGTAGCTTCGCTCGGGATCTGCGCGCAGCGCTCGGGACTTGTCCAGAATCGGCTTGAGCCCTGCGCTGCGCGCACCGGCGCTCGGCTCGCCCAAAGGGGCTCGACCGAGCGCCTGATCCCTCGCTCGCTCCGGCTCCCGCGGCGCGCGGACGTCCTCCGCTGCCCTCGCGGAGATTCCGCGCGCCGCGAGCGAAAAGACACGTGCCGGCCGGGTTCGGTTGCGTCTGGCGCGACGTCGCCGTCTGTTTACGGGCGTCTCGGTCGAGGCGAAGGGGTCTCGTCGAAGGAACCGGCGAGGGAGCCCTGCCCGGGAAGAGTGGGCCTGGGAGTTACCGGAAAGTGCGGAAGGTGTGAACGGAACCTTTCAACGCCGCGAGCCGGACTCCCACCGTCGGTTCCTTCGAGTCTCCCGAGTATACGCCTCCCGGGGGCCCCTCGCGAGCCCCCGGGATTCGGGAGCGGTCAGCGCTCGAGCTCGACTTCCACCGAACCGGTTTTTCCGGTCTCGACCTCGACTTCGACCGTCTGCTCCTTGTAGCCGGGGCGCGAGACGGTGACCCGGTGCCGCCCGGGGGAGACGCGCACCCCGCGCAACTGCCCGGCGACTTCCTCGGCCGTTCCGATGAAGCGGTCGTCCAGATAGACCGCGGCGTCGGGCGGCTGCGCCTGGACGGTCAGCCGCGTCGAAGGCGCGGGCGCCGGCCGGGCTGCGCCCGAGCGCGAGCCGTAGGAGTCCGGACGATCCCGCCACTCCGAGGGAGCGTCGGATTGGGGAGCCGGAGCCGACTCGGGGGCCGGCGCCGGCCGACCGTCCGAGTAGCCATCGACGTCCCAACGGGGCTCGTCGTCTCCCGGCCCGCTCTCGGGCGCGACGCCTTCGGACCGCTTCCCGAAGAAGCGCTGGACGCCGCCTTCGGGCTCCTTCGTGTCGTAGGAACCGTACTGCTTGGCGCCCGGAATCTTGTGCAGCTTGTCGTCGATGTTCGCCATCGTGTTGGGACGCGCGTCGAGCTCGACGACCTTGGTCTCGTACCCCTCGAGCTGGAACTCGAGCCTGTAGTGGCCGCGGCGCAGGTAGAGGTAGTCGGGAAACCCGTCGAAGTCGTCCGCGACCCCGATGTACCGGCCGTCGAGGTAGACCCGCGCCGAGTCGGGAGAGACATCCGTGTCCACGACGGCCCAGGCGGGACCGCCTTCGCCGGAGTAGTAGCCCCCGTAGCCGCCGTAGTAGCCACCGTAGTACGGAGCCCAGTACGGGGAGTACCAGCCCCATCCCCAGCCCCACCCCGGCCAGCCCCATCCCCAGCGCCCGCCATAGTGGCCGCCCCAATGTCCGCCGCCGTGCCAGGATCCTCCGGAGTGATGTCCGCCGCCGTGCCAGGACCCTCCGGAGCGATGTCCGCCGCCGCCGTGCCAGGACCCTCCGGAGCGATGTCCGCCGCCGCCGTGCCAGGACCCTCCGGAATGACCACCGCCACGACCGCCGCCGCCGGAATGGCCGCCCCCGTGTCCGCCGCCGTGTCCGCCTGCCTCCGCGCGCCTGGGCGCCGGCGGCCCCGGCGACGAGCGTCAGACCGACCGCCAACGAAACAGCGATCAACGGCTTCTTCATGATGGGACCTCTTCCTTGGATGGAAATAGCAAGACAGGAGCCAATTCTTCCCGTCGGAGCGCAGCGGCCAACCCGTTTCCCTCGAGACCCTTGCGTCGGATCGACCCCGTTGGCGTCCGCAACCGGCGTGACCTCCCCCGGAGTCAATTCGTCCCCTGCGATGGAATCGGCGAAGCGGTTCGCTCGAGCCCGCGGCGCAATCCGCGCAGATAGTCCTCCCGCAGCACCCGGTCTACGGCGCGGCGGCTGCCCGGCAGGTCCCAGCGCTCGGCGAGCCCCGCCCAGAACGCGCGCAGCCGCGCGGCGATCGCCGTCCCCTCGTCGAAGGCGAGCGCCTCCTGCACACCCAAGAAATCCGCGAGCTCCGGATGTTTCTCGTAGAAGACGGCGGCCGACTCGCCCGAGCTCCCCTGCCGGCGGCGAAAAGAAGCGAAGGAAATCTCGTGGTGGTGTCGCGCGACCGCCTCGGGGCGGTACACGATCCGGAGCCCGCGCTTCGTCATTCGGTAGGCGATCTCGATGTCTTCCCACGCGGCGTGCGGGAACGTGGTGTCGAAGAGCCCGACCTCGAGGAGGGTCGCCCGCGGGAGCGAGATGTTCGAGGTGTAGAAGAAGTTGAAAGGCACGGATTCGGAATCTCCGATCAGGCCGTATCCGAACTGGAGGCCGTACTCGTTGATGTGATGGAGAAACGGGCTGACGCGCCGCTCGCGCGGCCAGGTCGTGTACCCGAGCACGGCGATCGGATGCGGCCGCGGAGCCGCGTGCGCGCGCGCGTGGGCGGCGGCGAGTCCCGGCTCGGGCACCGTGTCGTCCCCGAGGAAGAGGATGCGCTCGCCTTTCGCCATCTCGACGCCCCGATTGCGCGCCGCGGCGGGCCCGGCGTTCGGCTGCGAGAGGAACCGAAACGGATAGGGGGGCCGGTACGCCTCGAGCAGGCGCGGCGTGCGATCGCGGGAGCCGTCGTCCACGACGACGACCTCGAAGTCGGGAGGACCCTGCTGCCGCGCGAGCGCGTCGAGGACTCGCGCCAGCGTGCCGGGACGCTCGAAGGTCGGGATGACGACCGAGAAGGAGGGCGTCACGGCCGCGCGCCGGCCTCGAAGATGTCCTCGAGGGTCGAACGGAGAAGCGGCGGCGCCCCCGCGAGAAACTCCGCGAAGAACGCCGAGTCGAACGCGGCGTCCCCCGGGTAGGTGGGCACGATCCGCAGCGGAAACTTCGCGAAGATCTCGCGGTCCGGCCGCCGCCGCCGGCGCTGCACTTCGGCGCGCCGCCGCGCGAGGCCGTCCCGGTTCCTCCGAATCCAGAGCAGGGCCTTCAAGTGCGCGACGGTCAGGGGGTCCGAGACGCGAACCCCCGGCTCGCCGGACGCGATGCCGAAGAGGGACGCGATCGCGCGGCTCTTTCTCGGAGCGCTCCGGTACGGGTCGCGCTCGAGCTCCGCGGCGCCCGGGTTGCGGGTCGCGAGCATCTCCGCCACGCGCCCGATGAACGCCGCGAGCACGGCGGGCATGAGCGCCTGGAAGTGCTCCCGGTCGAAGTTCTTGAAAGCCGTCGCGAACGCGTTCCTCTCGTAGAGGAAGCCGCGGGCGAAGACCCCGAGCGACGTGCCCGTGGCGCCGCCCCGGTGCCGCGCGGCGGCGCGCGGCTCCGCCACGATCCGGGATCCGAAGATCCACTGACGCCAGCCGAAATCCACGTCTTCGAGGTAGGCGAAGTAGTCGTCGTCGAACCCTCCCGAGGAGAGAAACGCCTCGCGGCGCACCGCCATCAGGCCGCCGGAGGCGAAGAGGCGCTCGTCGCCGGGCGAGGCCCCGCGCACCTGCCCGAGCGGCCGGCCCACCTCGTCGGCGAAGGCGTGCCCGTCGAACGTGAGGAACCCGTCGGAGAAATCGTTTCGCTTCCCCGCGGCGTCGGTCAGCCGCCCCGCCGCCGCCACGACGTCGGACGGGGCCGCGTCGAGCGCCGCGGCCAGGTGCCCCAGGGCCGCCGGCTCGACGACGGCGTCGTCGTTGACGAAAGCGAGGAGGGGGGCGCGCGCGGCCTCGGCGCCCAGCCGGCAGCCCGCGGCGAAGCCCGCGTTTCCGTTCGCGGACACGCGCCGCATCTCCGGAAACCGGCGAAACGGCTCCGAGAGGTCTTCGCCCCCCGTGTTGTCCACGAGGAGCGTCTCCACGGAGAGCCCCCGCGACGCTTCGGCGATCCCGTCGAGCGCCTCGAGGAGATGGTCGAGACCGCGGTGGTGCACGACGACCACCGAGAGGTCCGGCGACTTCACGGCGCGCCCTCCCAGAGTCGCCTCCAGAGCGGGCGCGCGGTCTCGCCCCGAAAGGGCCGCCGGCCCGGATCGATCGACGGCTCCCGGCACCAGTCGGCGAGCGGCCGGGCAACGCGCCCCCAGGTCCGTTCCGACGCGAACCGCCGGGCGGCGGCGGCGAATCGATCGCGCGAAGCGATCACTTCCGCGATCGCCGGCGCGAGCTCCTCCGGCCGGAACGAAGCGCGCCGCGCCGCCCCGGACTGCTCGAGCTCGCGCGCGACGGCGCCGCCCCCGACCGTCACGGACGGGACTCCTCCCCAGGCCGCGTCGAGGAGCCTCGTGCGGTAGGACAGGTCCGTCTCCAGGCCCTCCGCGGCGATCGAGACCGCCACGTCGGCCGCCGCGTAGAGGTCCGCCCGCTCGGCGTACGGCAGCCAGCGGGAAAAGAAGATCGAGTCCCCCGCCGGGTCCAGAAGCCGCGCGCGCTCCCGCGCCCGCTCCATCGCCCGCTGGGGAGTCGTCTGCGGATTCGGGTTCTCGAAGAAGAGGAGCCGGGCTTCCCGGAAGGACGCCCGGACGCGGGGCCACGCCTCCAGGAGCAGGTCGGGCTCGTACCAGTCGTAGATGCCGCCGAAGAGGATGAGCGGGCCCCTCGACGGCACGCCGGCCGCCGCGCGCCCGCGCGCCCGATCGCCCGCCGCGGGCGCGTCCGGAACTCCGAAGGGCACGACGGCGAGGAGGCGGGAGAGCCCGGGATCGCCGGGATAGTTGCGCGCGCCGATCCGGCCCGCCGCGTAGAGCGCCCCGGCGTAGAAGAGGCGCTGATCGGCCGACGCGCACAGGAAGAAGTCCCCGCGCGCGAGCGCCAGCGCGAGCGTCTCCCGATCGTGCCCGGCGGCGGACTCGCCGAGCTCCGCGCGCGTAGTGGAGGTTCTCGATGGGAAAAGGATCGTAGAGGTCCACGGCGACGGGGACGGAGGGAACCGCCGGGAACCAGGCGTTCGCCGCGTGCCCCGAGACGACGGCGGCGCCGGCGCCTTCGGCGGCGGCACCGAGCCCGTTTGCGACCGATCGCACCGGGAGATCCCCCGCGACGGCGCGCGCCTCCTCGACCGAGTTCGGAACGAGGAGGACCGTCTCGCGGACCGACGCGAGCGATCGCGCGAGCTCGAGGGCCCGGATTCCCATTCCGGCCATCCGCGGACGGATCGGCTCGGGCGCGAGCACGACGACCGGAGTCATCCGGTCATCGCCGCCCGCGGAGCCGCTCGAGCCAGAGGTGCAGCTTCCAGCTGCGCGAGCGATAGATCTGCGAGAGCAGGCCGTTCAACCGCGCGATCTCGCGGTAGAGCTCCTCGATCTTCGCGCCCGACTCCCGGTGCGCCTGCGCGAGCTCCGACACCCGGGCGGCGAGCTTCGACCGCTCCGCCTCGAGGGCCGCGCAGCGCAAGGCCAGACGGCCGGCCTGCGCGAGCCGCTCCCGGTTCTCCCCCTCGCGGTGATACCAGACCGAGACCTGCGCGCGGAGCCGGTCGATCACGCGCGCCATCCCCTCTTCGGTACGCCGCGACCGGTAGCGTTCGTAGATCCGCTGCCGCGCCCGTTGGAACGCCTCGCCGCCCGAGGCGACGTGGCCGGGCTCCCCCTCTCCGAACACGCGGTACTCGCATGTCACCGCGCGGACATGGCGGAAAGGGCTCTCCCCCGCGAGGCGGATCAGGAGGTCCCAGTCCTCCGAGTACTCGAGGCTCTCGTCGAATCCCCCCGCTTTTCGCAGGAGCGGCGCCGGCGCGAGCACCGTGTGGATCGGAATGTAGTTGGCGAGCAGGAGGTAGTCGGGGTCGAAGTCGAGCGAGTACTGCAGCTCGCGCCGCGCCTCCTCCCACTCCTCCCCCTGGCGGCGGTAGTGGATCGTGACCGCGTCGGAGTAGACGACCGCCTCCGGGCCGGCCCGGTGCGCCCGCGCCAGGCGCTCCAGGTGGTCGGGGTAGCAGCGGTCGTCGTCGTCGAGGAACCCGACGAGGCTCTCGCCGGCGAGCGCGAGGCCGCGATTGGCGGCGGCCGAGCGGCCGGTCGTCTGCGGCAGCTCCTCCAGCCGGATCTCGAAGACCCCGTCGAAGGAGGCGAGCAGTCCCCCGACCGGAGCGCCTCCGTCGTTCACGACGACCACGCGCGCCGGGCGCTGCTGCTGCTCGGCCAGGCTCCGGACCGCCTCGCGGAGGAGCGCCGGGCGGTTCCGCGTCCGCACGACGAACGCGGCCGGGACGACGCCCCGCTCGCCCGGCTCGACGAGGGACGGCCCGATCGTGCCGCGGAACTCGTCGAGCGAGCGGGTCGAGACCTCGGCGAAAGTCGCGAGGCGGAAGGCCTCCGCGGCCCCGCGCCCGCCGAGCGTCAGGCGCCGGTAGGCGTTCAATCCCCCGAGGGCGCCCGCGTAGTCGCGCACGGCCTGCTGACTGGCGAACGCGGCGAGCGCGCGCGCCTTGCGCTCGGACACGGACGCGATGTCCACGAGCGCGTTGGGCAGGAGCGGATGGGAGATCTCGTAGAAAGCGATGCGCACGTATCGGTAGAGATCGTGGTCCTCGTCCTCGGGGCGCGACGACGCCACGCGGGCGTAGAGGGCCTCGGCCAAGGCGCGGTGGTCGGGGTGGATCTCGACCGGCGACGGGCAGAAGACGAGGTCGGGCCGGAACTCCGAGAAGAGACGCCCGATCGCCCGCTCGAGTTCGCCGCGCCTGCCCGCGAGCTCGCGGTCCGCGAGACCGCCGAATTCGGGAGGGGGCAGTCCCAGCACGCGACGCCGCGGCGGCCGATTCTTCCCGGCGCCGGCGCGCGTACTCGGCCTCGCCTCCCGGCGCGACTCCCTCCTGCCGGGTGCCGTCGGTCGCGACCCAGATCCGGATCGCCTCGGCGTACGGGGCGCGCAGCGCGAGCGTGCCGCCCGGGACCGCCGCACTTCGTCGTCCGGGTGCGCGGCCAGCACGAGCAGCCGCCGACCGTCGAGCTCGCTCGACTCGATAGGGAATTCAGGGACTCTTCGTTCATCGCCTCGCTCGAGCTCTTCGGGGATCGCAGCGGCGAGTCTATCCGGTCGCCGGCGCGCGCTCGGCTTCAAACGACGTCGTAGAGGGAAGGCACCAGATGCAGCCTGCTCGGAACCGTTCCGGAGAAGCGCTCCTCGTCGAGCACGCGCGCGATCGATGGAATACCCGGCGCCGGCCCGCTCGCCCGGGAGCCGCGTCGAGGACGCGGCGCGCCCGGACCGCCCGGGGGCTCCCAGAACACGAGCCGCCGCGCGCCCAGAGCTGCCCGGCTTCCGCGGCCGCGACGGCGAAGAGCGCCGGAAGGTCGCGCCCGTCCGCGGTCGCTCCCGAGGAAGTCGGCGACGAGCGCGTTCTCGCCCACGACCGAGAGCGCCGCCCAGCCCCTCCACGTTCGCCCGCTCCGCCCACCAGACCATCCGGTAGTAGCGGTTCGGCCGGGCGTGGAATCTCCAGTTCGCCCGCACCCGATCCCGCACGGCGGCGTGCGTCAGGTGCCGCGACGCCTCCTCCCAGAGCGGATCGAATCCCTCGCCCACGAAGTCCCCCGAGCCGGCGCCGGGCGGCGGCGGGGAAAACGCCGAGAGATCCACGATCGCGAGGCGGATCGGAAAGAGCGTGCGCGTGCCCGCCAGGCGATTGCTGATCGTGAGCGCCCGGTCGTTCGGGAACCCGAAGCAGAACGGGACGACCCCGGCGAGCGCGCCGTAGAACGCGTCCGCCATCGAGCGATAGACGCCGTGGCGCCCGCCGAGGCCCCTGGCCGAGGGCTCCGTCGCCACGTCGCCGACGCCGTAGGCGGGCGCCGGGCGTCCGCCCACCAGGAATCGCGCGCCCCAGCCGGCGTAGTTGCCGACGATCTCCCCCCCGGCCACGGCCACCATCCCGAACCGGCCGTCGGGATTCCGATCGAACTTCCACTCCCACTCCGACTCGGTCATCTCGGATCCGAAGACGCGCGCGTGCAGGCGTCGGATTCCTTCCGCGTCTCCCCGCCCCGCCTGCCGGACCGTGAAGGAGGTCACGGGGCCTCCAGGCGAGCCGTCTCGAGGACCCGGCCGTCGCCGCCGCGGAAGACCCAGAGGTACCAGTCCCCGGGCACCGCCGTGTGGATGGCGCGCGGGACTCGGAACTCGGTCGAAAGCTCCAGACCCGCAAACGGGATCCCGGAGGCGTTGGGCGAAAGGCCGAGCCAGGCTCCGGGCCGCGCGGCGACGAGCGGGCCCGCGGCGGAAAGCGCGCTCCGGCGCTGGCCCGCGGCTCCCGCCTTTTCGAGCGCGCGCCGCCCGAGGCGTCCCCAGCGGCGCTCGCGGTAGAACCGGCGGGACGCCTCCCGCATCGCCGAAACGTCCGGATTCCGGGAGGCGCTCGACGCCCATCCGTGGCGAACGAGCGCCCCCGGCACGAATCGCAGCTCGAGGCCGGCGCGGAGCACGCGCTCCTCCCACTCGGTCTCCTCGTACTCGAAGGGGAACCTCTCGTCGAATCGTCCGGCGCGGTCGAACACATCCCGTCGAGCCGCCAGCACGGCGCCGACCAGGTGTTTCGCCCGGCCGCCCCGGGTCCACAGGCGGACGCACTCCCGCGCGAAGGCGGAGAATCTCCGCCGGTCGAGCGCCGGCGAGCGGCCCGCGAGCAGCCGCGCGAGCTCGGAGAGGAATCCGGGCCGATCTCCCGGCGGGAGGTAGAGGCGCGCGTCGGTTTCCCACACGGCGAGGGGTGCGGCGGCGCCGACGGCCGGATCTTCGAGCTCGGAGAGGAGCGCCGTGAGCGCCCCCGGACGGAAGACGATGTCCGCGTTCGCGAGAACGAGGCGTTCGCCGCGCGCGCGCGCGAGGCCGGCGTTCACGCCCCCGGAATAGCCGCGATTCTCCGGAAGCGGCAGGAAGACGTCGGCGCCGAGAGCGGCGAGCCTCGCGACCTCCTCCGGGCCCGAGCCGCAATCCACCAGGACGATCTCCCCCTCGATCGCCTCCCGCTCGAAGGCGCTTCGCAGGGAGGCCACGCAGCCCGCGCTCTCGGCGGCGCTCCGGTGGCTCACGACCACCGCGGAGACTCCCGGGCTCACGCCGGAGGACGTTCGCCGGGGAGCGGACGTCCGGCGCCCGGCCGGGAGTCCGCCGCGACCGCGGCGGAAAAGGCGCGCTCGAGCCTCTCGGCGACGCCGTCCGGGTCGAATCGGGCCGCGACGCGCGGCCCCTCGGCCCGGGCGCGCCGGCGCGCCTCGGAGCCGAGCGCCGCGGAAAGCTGCGTCGCGAGGCTCGCCGGGTCGCCGTCGGCGAAGTACGTGGCGGCCGATCCGGCGATCTCGCGGTGGCCGGGCGTGTCGGAGAGGAGGCACGGGGTCGCGCACGACAGGGCCTCGAGCACCGGGAGCCCGAACCCCTCCTCCGGGCGCGAGGGGCCGATCAGGAGGTCGCTCGATCGGTAGGCGAAGGGCATGCGGTCCGGGGGAAGCCAGTGGTGGTATTCGTCCACGAGCCCGAAGGCCCTTTCGGCCTCGGTCGGCGCGAACGTCGAGACGCGGCGCAGGCGGAAGCGGGCGCCACGGCGGCGCGCGATCGCGAGCCCTTCGAGGGCGACGCCGATTCCCTTCACGTCCGCCTCGAAAGCACCGATGAGCAGGACCACAGGCGGATCGGCGGCGCGCCTCTCCGGACCGGGGCGGAATTCGGAGGCGTCGAAGGCCTGCCCGACGACGTCGACCGGCCCGATCGCGTGGGCCGCGAGCCGGGCCGCCAGGGTCTCCGAGATCGAGAGCTTGCGCGTCGGCGCCGCGTAGGCGCGCTCGATCGCCTCGCGCCGGTCCGCGTAGAACGTGAAGTCCCCTTCGTAGCCCTGGCAGAGATGGAACACGGGTCCTGCCGCCCCGTCGAGCGCCGGCGCGACCGTGGTCCAGAACGTCGCGACGCGGATCCGGGCTCCCTCGAGCTCCCGCGACTGGCGGAACGAGGAGCGCTCGAAGCGGGCGCGCCGGAGGCGGAACCATTCGGGCTCGGGCTCCGGCGACACGACGGCGACGCGGTGGCCGCGCCGCGCGAGGGCCTCCGCCTGGAGCAGCACGACGCGCACTCCCCCCCAGAGGCCGGTCGACTCGAGGAGGTAGGCGATCGAGAGGGACGTCGTCATCCCGCGCCGCCGAAGCGCCGGCCCGCCCTCACGACGTCGCGGCGGCGGGGCCCCGGGCCGACTCGAGAGGCGCCTCGTCCTCGCCGGGAAACGACCACACGGGCCGAGGCCGCACGAGCCCGACGGTGTAGTCCGGGGAGACGACGGAGAAGCCCGGCCGCAGGATGCGCAGGTCGTGCAGGTGCAGGGCCGACTCGTCGCCGAGGAAAGCGTACAGGCGGAACTCCCCCTGCGTGATCGGCAGATCGGGCAGCGCGAGGCGCACGCGATAGCGGCGGCGCCCCGTCAGAGGCGCCCACGGCTCGCCGCGCGTGTCCACCGCGAACGCCTGCACGCCGTCCTCGCGATCGGCGCCGACTCGGAGTTGGAAAGCGAGCGACGGGTCGTCCGACTCGAACGCGAGGTCGAGCGCCACCGTCTCGCCCGAGGCGAACTCCGCCCGCGGATATCCGGAACCGTCGTGCACGAGGACGTCGGTGAACCGGGCGGGACGGGCGCCGTCGGTTCGCGCCGCAAGCGCCGAGGGCTCTTCTCCCGAAAGACGCCGCTCCTTCTCCTGCAGAAACGCCTCGTAGGCGCGCACGACCGAGAGCGCCGACCCCGCCCCCGCGACCCTCCCCTCCCGGAGCCACAGCGCGCGATCGCAGAGGAGGGCCACGTAGTAGAGCGCGTGCGAGCAGAAGAGCAGCGTGCCCCCTCGCCGGTGGAACTCCGTGATCCGGTCGATCGACTTCTTCTGGAAGTAGCCGTCCCCCACCGCCAGCGCCTCGTCCACGATCAGGACGTCCGCGTCCACGTGGGTGGCGACCGCGAAAGCGAGGCGCAGCGCCATGCCCGAAGAGTACGTGCGCACGGGCCGGTCGAAGAATTCCCCGAGCTCCGCGAAATCCCGGATCTCCGGAAGGCGGCTCCGAAGCTCTCCCGCCGAGAGGCCGAGAAGCGCGGCGTTCATGCGCGCGTTCTCCCGGCCGGTGAACTCCGGATGGAAGCCCATCCCGAGCTCCAGGATCGACGCGACGACTCCGTTCCGCTCGACCCTGCCGGAGGTCGGGTGCGCCGTCCCGGCCACGATCCGCAGCAGCGTGGACTTGCCGGCGCCGTTCTCGCCGATGATGCCGAGCGCCGCGCCGGCGGGCAGATCGAAGCTCACTTCGGAGAGGGCCGGGAAATCGCGGTGCCGCGGGCGACGAAGCAGCAGCTCCCTCAGTCGATCGGAGGGGCGGTCGTAGAGGCGGTAAATCTTGGAGACGCGGTCCGCGCGGACGGCGAGAGAAGTCATCGGATCATCGGATCATCGGGTCATCGGGTCATCGGGTCATCGGCCGATCTCCGACGGCCGATCTCCCGATGGACCGATCTCCGATCTCCCGATTCTTTCTTCCTCATTCTCCCAGCGCAAACTCGCAGCGTCGGCAGAGGAAGTCGGCGGGCGCCTCTTCGACGCCGTACGTCCAGCGCCGCAGCCGGGCCATGGTCTCGCCGCCCAGGATCTCGGCGACGGTCTCGGTCTTCAGGTCGCCGACCGCGAGCTTCTCGTAGTAGTCCTGGCAGCAGAGCACCGCCTTCGCGGTCGCGGTCACGTGCAGGTGCTCGAAGGGGCGCGAGCCCATCTGCTCGCACCCGCGAAGCCGCTTCTTCGCCGGGGGCTCGGGCACGAAGGTCCCGCTCGCCGGGCGGCTCCGGATCCGAAACGGGCGCACTTCCCATCCTTTCGGCTCGAAGCGCGCCCGGATCTCTTCGACGTCCTTCCGGTGGGCGTCGTCTTCGTCTCCGAGGACGACGATCGCCGACTCCTCGGAAAGGCGGTTCGCCGCGAGCGCGTCGACGTTTGCGAGCACCCGATCGAGGTCTCGCGTGCCGTGGAGCTTCTCGTAACGCGCCGGATCGAGTGTGGGCAGGTTGATGCCGACGTATCGGAAGCGGCCGTGAGGCTCGAGGCGCGCCGCCCGCTCGGGCGAGAGGTGCGAGGCGTTGGTCAGGAGACTCGTCGGGAGTCCCCGCGCGAAGAGCGCCCGCACGCGCTCTTCGAAGAGGGGATCGATCGTCGGCTCGTTGTAGTTCGAGAGGAAAACGACCGTCCGATTCCCGCCGACTTCCACGACCTGGTCCAGGATCGACTCGAAGAGATCCTGGCTCATGACCTCCCGGTCGCGCGGCGAAACCGAGACGGGGCAGAACGGGCACCGATGGTTGCAGGACGTGCAAGTCTCGAGCGACACGTAGAGCAGGTGGGTGCGCCGCGATTCCGCTTCCAAGTCTTCGATCAGGAAGCGGGCGGTGCGCAGGTGGTCGAGCACCGCCGGAGCGGCCTCGGGCGGCAGGCCCCGGCCGATCCGGTCGAGAGCGCGAAATCCCTCTCCCCCCTTGGGCAGCGACTCGCCTGTCACCGGGTTGTAGAGCGCGTCGCCGCGATCGTGGAGGAACGGCGAGAGCGTCTCCGGCTCCAGGACCGCGGGCGGTCGGCCGGAGGCGGAAGCCTCGCCAGCGAGGCTCTCGGGAGGCTTCGAAACTGCCAACGGCCTCATTCTACTTGTCCTTGCTTACGGCGCCCCGGCCCTCCCCGTCGGGCACCCGGCACATCCCCCGAGGACAGGTTGCAAACCGGGGGCCGATTCCGGGGCGAGGGCGGCCTCGAGCCCCCACCCGCCTTCTCCCAGGCGCGGGGGCCGGACTCTAGAAGGCCGCCAGGTCCGCGGCGCTCGCGTTCGTGTGCAGGGGGTTATGGTAGGTCTGGACGGCCCCGGTCTCGGTGTCGGTGACGCTGATCGTGTACTCGACGTCCGACAGCGCTCCGAAGAAGACCCAGAAGTGGCCGTTGATAGTGCGGCCGTCGAGGACCTTGACCATCAACTCCAGGTTCGAGGCCTGGAAGAACCAGAAGGCCCCGGTGTCGGTGGTGAGTGGATGGGTCTGGCCGTCGCCGCCCGGGTCTCCGACGAACGCCACTTCGACCTTGAAGCGATTCCCGTTCAAGCACAGCGTCTTGGACCCGGCCACACAGGGCTCCGCCGCCGCCGTGGATTGCACGGATGCGATCTGCCCCGTGCCCTCCGGCACGAGCCACGCGCTCGCGGACGTGCCGGTCGAGGACGTGTCTGCCGGGAAGGCCGAGACGTCCGCGACGCTTCCGAAGTTCGGCTCGTCGTTGTGGTAGGTCTTGACCATGTTGGTCGCCGTATCCGTCACGGTAATCGTGTACTCGACGCTCGAGAGCGCTCCGGAGAAGAACCAGAAATAGCCGTTCAACGAAGTGCCGTCGAGGACCTTGACCATCAGCTCCAGGTTCGTCGGCGCGAAGAACCAGAAGACCCCGGTGTCCCCTGTCATCAGCTGCGCCTGACCGTCGCCGCTCGTGCCGAGCTGGTTCGAGTGCCAGGCGACCGAGACCTGGAAGCGGCCCCGGCTCAGGCAGAGCGCCGTGGGGCTCGGGACGCACGGATACTCCGGCTGCTTGATGACGAACGTGTGGGCGGATCCCGCCGTTCCGAACGTGTTCGTGCCGTCACCCGTCACGATGAGCCGGACCGTGAAGGACCCGACGTCGGCGAAGGACTTCGTGGCCGTTCGGCCTTCCGCCGTCGTTTGATCTCCGAAATCCCAGGCGTAGCTCGCCGCGTTTTCTTCCGCCGCGCTCACGGTGATCGGCGTCCCCGCCGTTCCCTCGTATTCTCCATGGTCGTTCAAGGTCGCGCCGGCGACGGTGTAATCGGGATTCGGCGGCGTCTGGCCGGTCCCCGTGATGTTGATCACGGCGGAGGCCGTCCCGCTCCCGCTCTGAGAGTCGGTGACCCGGACGACGAAGGCCCGCGACCCGGAGCTTGTGTAGGAATGGGTGATCGTGGCGGACCCGGAAACGAAGTTCCCGCCCAGGTTGCACGCGTCGAAGCACCAGGCATAGTTGTAGGGGGGCGTGCCGCCGGTCGCGGTCGCGGTGAAACTGACGACCGCGCCGACTTCGGCGGAGGGAGGCCCCCCGACGCTGACGGCGAGCGCCCCTCCGACCGGGCCGTCGGAGATCGTGACCGTCACGGACTTGATCGCCGATCGGCTGGCGGAGTCGACCGCCCGGACCGTGACCGAGTAGGTTCCGGTGGAGGGGAACGTGTGGTTGTTCGTGGCCGGGCCCGCGGTGAAGCTCCCGCCGAGGTTGCAGGCGTTCCAACACCAGGAGTAGCTGTAGGGAGGGGAACCGCCGCTCGCCGTCGCGCGGAAGGAGAGCGACTGATTGGGCTTGCCCGTCGTCGGTCCCGTCAGGGTCACGACGACCTGTCCGGTCTGCCCGGAGCCCGTGATCGTGACCGGATCACTCTGGACGAGCTTCGTGATCCCCGAATCCCTGATGGCCACGTAGACGACGTAGGTCCCTGCCCTGGTCCAGCGGTGAGAATTCGTGGCCGGGCCGGGGCTGTAGATGGCGCCGCCCAGGTTGCAGGCGTCCCAGCACCAGGAGAACGTCGGGCTGCCGGATCCGCCCAGTACCGTCGCCGTGAACGACGCAGTCGTGCTCGTCGTGCCCGTGCGCGGACCGGTCACCGAACCGACCCAGTCGCTGCTGACGTTGAAGGGACCGTGCGACACCGACGCCGAAGAGAAGATCCCCCCCTTCGAGTAGTTGTAGCGGAGCTTGAGCGTGTAGCCCGTGCCTTGCGTCGGCCCGGCGATCGCCGCCGTGCCCCCCGCCGCGAGGAACGACGACGGGACCGGTGCGTAGGTCGTTCCGTTGTCCCAGGAGTAGTCGACCGAGTTCAGGAGGACCGCGGTCCCCTTCTGCATGTTGTTCGTGATCGTCAGCGATCCGCCGATGAAGATCGTCCCCTGCGTCGGAGTGAAGTCCGGAACGAGGTCGACCTGCGAGACGTTGCCGGTCGCCGTGGCGGTGTAGCCACCCGGGTACGAGATCGTGAGCAGGAAAGACGCCGCGTTCGACGGAACGTCGACGAAGTTGCCGGCGAGCGGGACGGGGCCCGGATTGAAGGTCCAGGCGAACGTCGCCTCGGAGATGTTCCCCTGGGATCCGCGCGCGTCGGCCTTGCCCTGCCCGGAGAGGACCTTCAGGACCGGCGGGGTGACGGACGTGTCGAGCCCGGCGATCGAGGCCTGCGGCGCGGCGACCGTCGTCGCGACGGAAGGCGCGGCCGCCGAGGGCCCGACGCCGTTGGTCGTCTGGACCGCGTAACGATAGGACCCGCTGCCCGTCGGATTCCCCAGGCTCGCCCAGCAGCCGGCGCCCGTCTCGATGTTGCCGCCCACCGCCGGGTCGCACGGGAAGTAGGCCGGGCTGATCACGGAGTTCCCGGCGTAGGGCACGTTGCTCCAGCCGATGTCGGCTGCGAACGTCGCGGCGTAGTTCCAGTCCCAGCTGATCGCGGCGATGCCGTTGGCGGGCGGATTCGGCGAAGAGGCCGAAGCGTCCTGAATGTTCCAGCGGTCGCCGTAGTAGTTGATCGCCCGTTCGAGCCCCTGCCGGAGCAGGGCCGAGGTGTTCACGGCGCTCGAGCCGGCGATCGGGGGCTGAGTCGGGTCGACGGTCAGAGAGGTGAGGTCGACGCTGGTCGTCTCGAGCAGCTGCTCCGCCGCGCCCCGATCCATCGAGATCCGGTAGAGGTAGGCCGTGTTCCCGGCGAGCCGAGCCTCGAAACGTCCGACGAAGTTCTCGGGCGCTCCGATGTGCCGGACCCTCGCGCCGCGTCTGGCGAAGGCGGGGTTGCCTCCGCTGCGCGTGATCCAGTTGGTGTCCCAGGCCTCGATGTAGGTCTCCCGCCCGGCGATGGAGACGATCGCGTGGAGGAAGAGGATCGGAAGAGTGCCTCCCCGCAGCACGACTTCCGAGTAGTTCCCCGGAAGAGTGATCGGCGGCAGCAGCACCCCGTCGGCGTATTCGTAGATGCGCAGTCCGGCCGCGTTCTCCGTGGTGAACACGAAGGTGCGCCCGTCGAGCGAGGCGATGGCGATCGACGTCACCTGGCCGATCGCCGAGGCAACGCTCGACGTCTCGGTCGGAATGCCCGTCAGCGGATCGATCTCCGCGATGCGGATCTCCTTCTTGTTGTTGGCCCCGGCCACGAGCAGATACTTGCCTCCGACGTACGCGGCGCGCAGCGTCAGGACGCCGCCGGCGCCCCACGGGAGCACCGGCGTCGTCGGCATCCCCGCGGTCTTCGCCGGGTTGCCGGTCGGGCTCGTCAGGTCCACCATGGCGACGCCGCCGGTGCTTCCGGAGGAGCTGTAGGGCAGGTATCCGACGTACTTGCCCGACGGCAGATAGATCGCCGCCACGCGGGAGCCCAGGGGAACGGACTGGGCGTTGATCTGCTGCCCGAAGGCGACGTTGCTCGGGGTGCCCGTCGTGACCTCCGCGCGCAGGCTCTGGTCCCCGCCGAGCCAGTCCATGACCGTGCGGCTCGACCCGTCGGGCGCTTCCGCCGTGTCGATCGTGGACGGGCCCTGCCAGCAGTCACAGCTCATCCGCACGACGCCGCCGTTGTTGATGCCGCCGGCGTTCTTCAAGCCGACTTGCGCGAGCTGGGGGTTGGCCGGCTGGGCCGGGTTCGCGACGCTCACCCGCGTCATGCCCCACTGGGTCATCACATAGATGAAGGGGCCGGCATTGCCCGACGTCGCGAAGACGCCGAAGACCGACCCGGAGTGGCTGGGAAGCTCGAGGGTCGCGTCGGCGGCCGAGACCGACGCCGCGACGAGGAGAGCCGCGGCGCAGAACGCCAACCGACGAAAGATTCTCATGGGAAGAAAACTCCTGACGATGTGCGGACGCAGCGGCTGCGGGGGAATTGGCGTCGCCTCTGACAAACGCGGTCGGTCCAATTTCAGATTCCCTTGTTTTTCTCGAGGGTATGTGAAGTTGGACCCGCCGGTTCCACCCTTAATCGCAAAGAAAGAAAACGTGGGCGGGACTCTCGTCCCGCCCACGTCCTTGAACACAGACCCTACTGATACAGGAAGCCGGGGCCGGTCCCGGCCGGAGGCGGAGAAAGAGCGCCATCACCCAGCACGCCGCCCGGAATCACGGGCAGGATCGGGTTGATGGCCGGGGTCAGCAAGCCCGAATCCAGCGGCTCGCAGGACGACGGGTCGAGCTGGATGCCCGGGAAGTGCGCCGAGATGAACTGGGACGTTCCGGTGAACTCGTAACCCACCCAGGCCTGGTCGAGAGAAGTACCGGTCGTCGGGTTGACGAAGTTGAGCGACGCCCAACCGACGTTGATACCACCCGGCAGCGGGTCGGGCAGATCGAACGTGCTCACGAGAATGCGCTGAGTCTCGAACGGGAGTGTCAGGGGCTCCGACGGCGGCAGCTCGCAGGGCGACGGGCAGGGGCCCGGGCCGAGCACGGTCACCGTGTTCTCGTCTTCGTCGAAGAAGCCGATCAGAACCGTAGGCTCCGACAGATCGCAGGTCGGCGTGTAGAGGTCCTTCAGGGTGCCGGACGACGCGCGCCAGACGTCGAAGGCGGAAGCCACCCCGCCACCCTCGACCCCGCCGGCCACGAAGTAGCGGACGGCCCAGCGCAAGCCGAGAGGCTCACGCTCGTCGCCGACGATCGTGTTCCAGGGGGACGTGACCGTCGGGTTGACCGGAGGCGTGCTGGCGGCCGTGACAGCCGACCAGTACCGCGCGTAGAAGGTGCGCGTTCTCGGGTCATCCGTGGCGGCCGGAGGAGCAAACGAGGGATCGGACTCCAGAGCCACCATCGACATGCCGTAGGTCCCGATGCCCTGTCCGCTGACGAAGATGATGTCGCCGAAGAGGTTGTTCTCCGCGCCGATGGCGTTGGCCAGGTAGTACGCCTCGGAGTTGGGGTTGACGACCGAGCAGTAGTTGGCGTGATCGATCGTGACGTAACCGACGGCCGCACCCGCGGTGATTCCGTCGACTTCGCCCGTGCAGTTACGCGAGTCTTCGGTCTCGTCGAGCGAATCGATGACCAACCGGCCGAAGTCATCGTTAGGCTCGAAGGCCGGAACGCGGTAGGACGTCGTGGCCAGGGGGTCCAGAACCGGGTCAGCGGGCAGCGTGGGCCGCGAGCGCAGATATCCGGTCGGGTAGACACCGGCGAGCGGGTTGCGCTGGCAGGCGTCGTCGGGGGAATTGTTGCTCGTGTCGGGTCCCTCGTGATCGGTGTTGATCGGCGTCGAGGGCAGGATGCCCGAGATCACGTCGCCCATTCTCCAGGTCTGAATGTCGAAGCCCGTCAAAGCAACCATGAAGTCGAGAACGGCTTCCGAACGCTGGTTCCAGACCGTGACGTGGGCCAGCATCGGCGCCTGGGAGGCGTTGCCGATCGACAACAGAGTGTTGAAATCGAGCGGCCCGCCTTCCGAGACCCTCCCGTCGAGGGTCAACGACACCGCGAAGTACGGCACGAGCAGCGTCGCAGCCGGACGCGTGTCGACCGTGCACGTGATGGCGCTCGCGCTGCCCGCGATTGCGAACAGGGCGAGAACCGCCATGCACGTCAGAAAAGTTTTCTTCATTGAGATCTCCTCGTTACGTTTAACCGGTGAAAAACACACGCTTGAGATTGCCTTCCCTCGCGCGATCGCATCACCTCCCGTGACTCAATTTGCCAAATTCGCAAGAAAAGCTGCTTTAGCCAAGAACTTTCGTGCTCAGTAGTTACCGGAATATTCCGCCTTCGAGGAGCCTGGAGTCAAGAGAAAAACGAAGAAATTATGCTGGCGGGTCATGTTCTCGGCACAACCCATTTCATTACATGAGGTTACTTCCGGTTGAGCCAGACCCGCCAGCCACCTCGGTCGCCGGGGGCGTCGCCGGGATAGGTCTTGGAGAGAACGACGTCGAGCCGACCGTCTCCGTCCAGGTCCGCCAGACGCACGCACTGGCCGGTCGATCCGAGCTTCGGCTCCTGACTCTCGTCCGCTTCGGCGAAGCTGCCGTCGGCCTGCTGCAGAAAGACGCGCAGGCGGGCCTGCTCCGAGTCGGGGAAGACGATGTCGTCGAGTCCGTCGCCGTCCAGATCGCCCATCGCGAGGGCGTAGAGCGAACTGTTCCCGTTCTTCTTGCGCCAGACCCGATGCCGGGTCCACGAGCCGTCCTTGTAGGAATACACCGTGATCAGCTCCGCCTGCCGGCGCTCGGGCGAGCGGGTCGTCCGGTTGAAGGCATCGGCGAAAGCGGCGCGGCGATCCTTCCCGAAGGTGCCCGGTGCCGTCGCAAAGTGGAAGCCGTGGATCTCGATCTGGTTGAAGAAGCCGGTCGAAAACTTGCCGTTGCCGTCGTTCTGGAAGAGGATCTGAACGGCTCCGTAGATCTGACTGCCCGTCAGGACGTCCAGGCGGCCGTCGCCGTTGTAGTCCCACGCCGAAAGACAGTTGGAGTGGGCGGTGTCCACGAGCGCGTCGCGCGCGTAGGAGAAGCTGCGGTCCGGGCGGGACAGATAGGTGCGCGTCTGGTCCGGCGCCCACCGCGCTCCTCCCTCCTGGTTGTAGATGTCGAGCGAGGCAACGACGTCGAGACGCCCGTCGCCGCTGACGTCCGTCAGGACGACGGCCTGGGTCGAGAATTCCTGGGCGGGAAGCCCCTTTCGAACGATCTCGTACCGGCCGTCCCCTTTTCCGAAAAGAGCAACGAGGCCCGCGGCGTGCTGGGCCATCGCGACGTCGAGGATTCCGTCTCCATCGATGTCTCCGACCGCCACTCCTCCGTAGGCCGAGGCGAAGGTCACCGGTTTTCCGTTCTCCGTGTAGGTCAGCTTCTGGCGCGCGAATCGCCCGTGTCCGTCGCCCAAGAAGATGTGGAGCGACGGATCGCCGCCGAGGCGGGCCGGCGGAGAGACGATGTCCGGAATCTTGTCGCCGTTGATGTCGGCGATGACGAAGGAGTGGCGCCACATGCCGGTCGCCGGCAGGCCGCTCGAGGTCACCGCCTCGAGGCGGAAGCTCCCGTTCTTGCGCGAAGGAGTGATGTCTTCGAAGTCCTCCGGCTTCATCCCGAAGTCTTTCTGCGGCTCGGGCGCGCTCGGGGTCGGCCCGGGCTGCGGGGGAACGGCTTCCCGCATGGCCTCGCGCTCCGCCTCCACCTCTTCCGGTGTGCGCTTCGCCGTGTAGACGTAGTAGTAGTCCGCGTCCTCCTTGAAGAACTCGACGTCGTAGGGGATGAGCGGGCTGCGGATGTGGCGGTCGTCCACGCGGCCGTACTCCGACTTCCGGTAGCGCTGAATCCGGTAAGTCGGCGTGTCCTCGACGACGTCCGGGTTGGTCCTCTGGAGGATGGTCGGAGTCGGTGTGGGCGCCGCGGCGACCGGCGCCGCCGCGGAGCGCGGAGCGGACTCCGCCTTCGCCGGCGGGCTCGAGGGAGAGGCGGCCGGCTGCGGAGAAGTGCAGGCCAGGGACGCCGCGAGGGGGAGAAGGAGCCAAGAGCGATTCTTCACGAAACCTCCGTGGAAGGGGTGGCGCGATGGGCGCCGGACCGCCGAAGAAACTGGAAGACCGGACCTGCTAAACAAGCCCGGGCAGAAAACATTTCGCCGGCCCGGCGGCCGTGCGGAGGCCTGCCGCTCAAATCAGATCCGCAAAGTGCGGCCGCGCCCGCCGGAAGAGCGTGAGTCCCGCGGCCAGGGCCGCGGCCGCGAAGAGGACGGTCATCGCGACCGAGCCGGCCGGCGGCAACCGATGCAAGGTGAAGGCATCCCGGTACCAGGCCACCAGGTGCGCGAGGGGATTGGCTTGCGTCAGGAAGCGAAAGCGCTCCGGCACCATGTCGGCCGGATAGACCACGGGCGTCGCATAAAAGACGACCGTCAGCACGATTCCCACCAGCGGAACGGCGTCTCGAACGAACGTCGCGAAGGTCGCGACGAGACATCCGAGGCCGAAGGTGAGGGCGACCTGGACGAGGAGCGCCGGAATCGCGAGGAGCACCCACGGAAACGCGAGATGCCCGACCGCCGCGAGGTAGGCCGCCAGTGCGGTGAACGCAATCAACTGGTTGGCGACCGCGGCGAGCACGACCGAGAGCACCAACGTCTCCGATCGGGAAGACCGTCTTCTTCACCATGGCGGCGTTGTCGGTCAGGGCAGTCGCGGAGCGCGAAATCCCCTCCTGCATGGCGAGCAAGGGAAGCAGCCCCGCGAGCAGGAATTCCGGGAACCCGGCGAAGCCGGGAGGGTTCGGGACCCGAAGGATCACGGAGAAGACCAGCGTGTACAGCAACATCCAGAGGACCGGCGTCGCGAAGGCCCAGGCCAGCCCCAGGCCCGATCCGGCATACCGGCTCTTCAGGTCCCGGATCACCATCTCCTTGAGCAGAAAAAGCTTTCGAGACAATCCTCTCTTCTCCCTTGACATCTGCCGACGCGGGAGCATTATATTTGTCTATCCTTATGGTGCAATAGCATCGCTTGGAACATGTCTACACAACACTCGCCGCGAAAGGTTCACCTCGTGGGCTCCCGAATTCGGGAGCTGCGCAAGGGGCGACATCTGACCCAGACCGAGCTGTCGGAGAAGATCGGCGTCGCCCAGTCCGACCTCTCGCGAATGGAGCAGGGCGAATACAAGGTCGGGCTCGACACGCTCTTCAAGATCCTCCAGGTCTTCGACCTGAAGATGAGCGAGTTCTTCGGCGAGACCGAAGGAGCCGGTCGATCCGGACGCGCGCGAGCTCGTCACCGACTTCCGCGGTCTCTCCGAGGAGGCGCGACGCGAAGTGCGCGACTTCGTGCGCTTCAAGAGGCTCCAGGAGGAGCGCGGCGGCGACTCTCCGACGGACCCGGCCCCCGACGAGGAAAAGCCTTGAGCCGTCGGGCTCGTCCGGCCTTACAATGATCCGTTACGAATCCGTTGAGACCGTGAGCGAACGCCGCAAACATCTGGAGTTCCTGCGCAAGACCGCCCGCGAGGCGATCTGGTCCGGGGACTACGAGCGGGCCCTGACGCTCTACGACGACGGGCTCGTTCTGGCGCGCGACCTGGAAGGACCGGGACCTCGAGGACCTCTTCACCTGCAACCGGGCCACGACGCTGATCGAGATGGACCGGCAGCGACTTCGATCTCGGCGCGGTTGAAGGAGATCCTCCTGCGCAATCCGTCGAGCTTCAACGGCGTGCTCGCGGCCTACGTCTCCGCCAACGCCCACGAGGCGCGCGGGCGAGTACACGCGCGCCCGCTTCTACGCGCAGACCGCCCTCGCGAAGAGCCGTGAGCTCGGGCTCGAGGAGCTGACCGGCACCTCGCTCAACCTGCTCGCGAACCTCGAGCTGCACGAGAGCCGCTTCGAGGCGGCGCGCGACCTCTTCGCCGAGGCGCTCGACCGCTTCGAGGCGGAGGGCGAGAGCTCTCGCCGGCCCGGCGGCCGTCGCGACGGACAATCTCGGCTACTGCCACATCGCCCTCGACCGCGATCGAGACCGGGCTGCCGCTCGTCGAGCGCTCGCTGCGCGTGCTCGAGCGACCTCGGCGCGCGGCAGGCGATGGACTACGCCGACGCTCGACCTCTGCTTCGCCAACGTCAAGCTGAAGCCGCCTCGACGAGGCGGAGGACTGGGGACTGCGGGCGCTCGGTCTCGGCGAGGAGTTCGGCCGGCAGGACGTGGTCAAGAACTCGCACTACCTGCTCGCCGAGACCTACTCGGAGATGGGGCGCGAGGACGAAGCGGACGCCGCAATACGACGCGCTGGCGGGCTACTATCCCGACTTCCCCGCGCTCAAGCACTACCTGCGTCAGGTCAGCCTGATGGGCGTGATCAACCTGAGGGCCTGACGTGAGAAGCCGCGACTTCGCTTCTCCTCGCGTCGCGCCGCTCCTTGCGGTCGCCGGCATCGCCTCGGCCGAGATGCCAGAAGCGCACGCTCTTGTCGTCGGACGGCACGCTCTACCGCGTCGCCACCGGCCTCGTTTCCGAGCTCGGGATCGACGGGGCCTCGCCGCCGGACGACTTCGCCGTGATCTGGAGCTCGCTCGCGCAGGACGGCACCGCAGGCGGGCGGGCTGATCCCCGGCGCCGCCGAGTCGAACCCGAAGACGAGCCTCGACCTCACGCTCGACGAACCGACCGGCACGCTCGTCGTGCTCTGGCGCGAAGAGAGCTCGATCCTGAACCAGATCCGGCTCGCCGTTCGCGCAAGGCCGGCGCCTGGACGCATCGTCGAACCTGCTGCCGAACGTCGGGTTCCCCCACGCCTACAACCCGCAGATGCTGCTGACGCACCAGACGGTCCACACGCTGGACGCCGACGACGCCGACGTCTTCAGCAACCGCTCGATCCTGTCGGTCATCTGGTGGGAGGAAGCGGGCATCGCGCAGGCGCGCTACGCCTCCTTCTTCCTGGACGAGGCGATCGACGCTTCGCAGGCGACGGTCTACGACCTGCCCGAGCTCGTCAACGACGCCGGACCGACGACCCTCGGCGGACCTTCCCCGCGGCGCCTACGCCTTCCCGTCGCTGCAGTCGGACGGGCCCCGGCGGGCGATCTGCTGGCGAGCTTCGCCGACGCTCTCCTCGCAACAAGCAGTACGTCGTCCGCGTCACCTACCCGACCGATCTCGGCAAGCCCTCGAGCGACAACATCACGTGGCAGCGCCGGCGCATCCCGGTCGTCGGCATCGCCAGCCGAGGGCCCGATCGCCATGACGCCGACGATCGGACATGGCCTCCGTTCGGACCGTCATCGGCTCGAGCTACAAGCCCACCCTCTACTGGCGGGACGGACCTCGGCGCTGCGCTACATCCGCTTCGACGGGTCGGCGTGGTCCGACGTCCGATCGATCGCGCTCTCCGACGACATGACTACGACCGCGCGGTCTCGCTCGTTCGAAGGGATGGCGTCGAGGAACTGACGGACCCGCGCGCCCGTCGTCAACGGCGAGTCCCGGCCTCGCCCCGACTCCCTACAATCCCTTCGGCAGGTCCTTCCTCACCGGCTCCTCGTAGAGCGACTCGAGCAGCGTGGCGGCGTCGTTGCCGGCCGGCGTCTGCGTCCGGGGCAGCATCACGCGCGACGGTGTAGATGTGGTCGCCGGTCACGCCGCTACGCGGGCTCCGGACCCCTTTGCCGCGCAGGCGGAACTTCTGGCGGCTCTGCGTGCCGGCCGGGATCTTCGCGCGGATCGTGCCGTGGATCGTCGGGACTTCGATCTCCGCGCCCGCGTAGGCCTCCTTGACGGTGATCGGGACCTCGCCGTGGATGTCGTCGCCCGTGCCGCTCGAAGTAGGGATGCGGCGTGACGCGCACGGTGACGTAGAGGTCTCCCGGCGGCCCGCCGAGGATCCCTTCGCTCCCCTTGCCCGGCACGCGGATCGTGCCGCCGTTCTCGGTCCCCTCGGGGATCTTGATCTTGACGTTCTCCGCCTGCGCCACGCGGCCCGAGCCGCGGCAGATCGGGACAGGGCGCGCGCCCGACGCGCCCGGTGCCGCCGCACTTCTCGCACGCGCGCTCGCGGCGGATCGAGAGCGAGGCCATTCCGCCGAGGACCGCGTCGCGAAAGGGAATCTCGATCGTGCCGGACGCGTCCTCGCCCTTCTCCGGCCGGGTCGGTGCGCGGCCGCTCCCGCCGAAGATGTTGCCGAAGAGGTCGGAGATGTCGCCGCTGAAACTCGAAGCCTTCGAAGGGCGCCCCTCCAGGAAATCCGCCCGGCCCCGGCCCGCCGGCCGCCGACGGGTCGAATCCGGCTCCGGGCCCCGCGTGTCCGAATCGGTCGTAGGCCCGGCGCTTCTCCGGCGTCCCGAAGCACTTCGTAGGCCTCCTGGACCTCCTGAAACTTCTTCTGGGCGGACTTGTCCCCGGGGTTGACGTCCGGATGGAGCTTGCGGGCCAGGCGCCGATAGGCCTTCTTGATCTCGGCTTCCGAGGCCCCCTTCGAGACCCCGAGAACCTCGTAGTAGTCCCGCTTTTTCATACGCTTACGGGATTATAGCGACCCCGAAACTTGCCTATTGACAGCGGTGGGCGGTCTAATAATATTAGACGTAAACAAGCAACCTTCTAATCTTATAAGGGCTTCGGATGACGATCGACGAAATCGATCTCCGGATTCTGGACATGCTCCAGCGCAACGGGAAGCTCTCCCAGGCGAAGATCGCGGGCGCGGTCGGCCTCACGACGCCGTCGGTCAACGAGCGGATCAAGAAGATGGAGCGCCACGGAATGATCAAGGGATTCGTGGCGCTGCTCGATCACGAGAAGATGGGATTCCCGCTGACCGCGTACGTGGACGTCGCGCTCGAGCATCCCCGCTTCGAGAAGGGTTTCATCGACGACCTGGAGAAGCTGCTCGGCGTCCAGGAGTGCCACTACATCGCGGGCGAGTACGCGTATCGCCTGAAGGTCAAGGCCGCCGATCCCGCGACTCTGGCCGACTTCCTCCAGCGCCGTCTCCTCGCCTCGAAGGGCGTCTCGCGAGTGCGCACGCAGGTCTCCCTCTCCTCGAAGAAGGAATCGACGCTGCTGCCGCTCGTCTCCGAGACCGACGAGAAGAAGGGCTAGCGAGACCCGATCGGTTCATCGGGTCATCGGTCCATCGGGTCATCGGGTCATCGGGTCATCGGGTCATCGGGTCATCGGTTCATCGTTCTCCCGATCTCCCGATCTCCCGATCTCCCGATTCCCCGATGATCCGATTCCGCTTTAGAACCGATACAGCGCGCCCACCGAAGCGACGAGGAGCGACCGCTTCGCATCGGAAAAGATGGCGTGGTAGGTCAGCCGCCCGACCATCGAGAGACCCCGGTAGAGGTGCAGGTCGCCGTCGACGCCGACCCGCACCCCGATCACCCGCTCGCGCTGGTCCCGAAAGGGATCGAGCTCGGTCGAGACCGACTCCGGCCGAATCCCGTAGCCGCCGATGCCGGCGAAGAACCCGGACGTGATCGGACCCTGCGTCACGAGATAGGAGACGTCCACCGCGACGAACTGGAGCCGGTCGCGATACTCCGGCATGACCACCGGCGAACCCGTCGACGACGATCGTCGATCCGACGTTGTCTCCGAGGACCCGCATGTGCCCGTAGGTCAGGCGCACCACGATGTCCTCGCCGAGGCGCGACTCGACCCACCCTTCCCATTCGGGCGAGTGGATATCGTCGAAGTGGAAGCCGCCTTCCGTGTCGTTCCACCAACCGTAGCTCGCGCCGATTCCGAACTGCTGGGCGAGGCCGGGCGAGGCCGCCGTCAACCAGCCGAGCCAGACGCCGAGGACGAGCTTTCGAAAGGGCACGCTCACCTCCGTCGGCAGTTTAACCCGCGCTCGCGAGGGGAAAGCCCGGGAGTCGGGCGCGACCGGTCGACCGCGTAGAATCGCACCGGTCGTGTTTACGGAGACCGCCCGCCGAGCGTCCGGGTGGGAGCGCGCCGGCGAATCGGCGTTCTGGCAGTACCTGCTCCCCTCGCGTTGCCTCGCCTGCGGCTCGAGGCCGGTCGAGCGCGCGTGGCAGGGAGGAGTCTGCCGCGCCTGCTGGGATGCGATCGAGCCGATGCCGGAGCCGCGCTGCCGGCGGTGCGACGAGCCGCTCGAGGACGAATCCGCCGAGACGTGCGGCCGCTGCCTCTCCTCCCCTCCGCCGTTCGAGACGCTCCGGGCCGCCGCGACCTATCGCGGTGCCGCACGCGCCATCCTGCTCGCGTTCAAGTTTCGCAGTGCGGATTACCTCGCGCGGCATCTCGCGGAACGGATCGAGCGGCGCCTGCCACCCCCGCGCGGGGCGGCCGAAGTCACCGCCGTGCCGGCGAAGGGACGCGTCTGGCGTCGCGGCGAGAGCGCCGCGCAGTCGCTCGGTCGAGCGGTGGCCGCACGCCTCGGGCTGCCGTTTGCGCCGGGCCGGCTCGAAAAGAGGCGCCGGACCGAGCGCCAGAGCGCCCTGCCGCTCGCCCGGCGCGAGGGCAACGTCCGCGGCGCCTTCCGGGCCCGCGGGCGATGCGCGGAAACGGTGCTGCTCGTGGACGACGTGGCCACCTCCGGCGCGACGGCGCGCGAGTGCTCCCGGCGCCTGAAGGAAGCCGGGGCCTCCCGCGTCCTCGTCTGGTGCTTCGCGCGGGCCTCCCGCCTCGACGCGCCCCTGGAGCCGGCGGAGCCCGGCGGGCCCGCTCCCTGACGCCGGACCGGTGGCCGCCGAACCGGTCGGCCCGACGAGCCGGGCGCGAAGGGCCGGGGAGCCTCGTAGCCGGCCGGGCAGGCCGGGCCCCTCCCCCGAGCCCCCGGCGGGAAATGGCATTTGACTCCCGAGAGTTCTATACTCGGTACTGGACCATTAGGTCCGCGTATGAGGCGGAGGCATAGTCTTTCGATCGTGGGCGGGCTGGCGCTTCTCGCGCCGGTCGTTCTCGGAGCGCCCGCGCCTCCCGTTCCGCTCGCGAGCGCGATGGCTCCCCCGATCTCCGGCATCGTGCGCTCGGTCGAGACCCCGGTTTCCGGAGCGCTCGTCGCCCTCTACAACGTCGCGGAGACCTCGCTCGCTCGACTCCGCACGGCGCCGGACGGAACGTTCGTCCTCGCGTCCGCGCCGGTCGGCGTCTACGACCTGATCGCCTACAAGAAAGGATTCCAGCCGGCTCTCGTCCGCCTGCTGCACCAGGCGGCGCCGCAGAAGCTGAGCTCCGTCGAAATCCAGCTCGCGAGGACTTCGACCGCCGCGGCGGCGCCCGCGAAATCGACGCTCTGGGAGCTCGCCGACCGGCTTCCGGCCGACGTGCTGCGGCAGCTCGAGATCGACGGCGACGGCGCGCCCGAGACGCCGCGGGGAGCGGTCCCCTTGAACCGCCTGGTCGGCGGCGAGGTCTCGACGGTCGCCGGCCTCGGAGACTCGGCGGTGCTACGCACGGCGGCCGCGCTGAAAGGCGGGCTCCCCAACGGCTGGCGCTACAATCTGACGGGCGACTACAACTCGATCACTCCGGACTCCGAATCCGTGGACACGACGAGCGGCAACAGCGCCGGCGTGGCGCTCGCCGTCGCGCCCTCCTCGGGGGAGCGCGTGCTTCTCTCGACGCGGCACAACTCGATCCGCTTCGGGGAAGACGGGCCGGCCTCCCTCCAGGCGAACACCGTGAGCTGGAGCCGCGGCAACGAGAAGGGCACCGTGCAGTCGGTCGCCGCCCGGTACGTCGAGGAGACCAACCTGTACCGGGCCTCGTCGCCCGGCGCCACGTTCTTCCCGGTGGCCTCCCGCACCTGGGAGGTACAGGGCAACTACGCCCGTCCCGCGGGAGAGGCGCCGGGGATCGCGGTCGGAATGACCTATCGCCACCGGGAAGGGGCGGTGGGCCCTTCCGGGGTCGGCTCGCAGGGCGCCTTCGTCGCGTCCTCGCCCGACGCGGACCTCGCGGCGTCTTCGACGCTTCGGCTCTCCTCTCGCTCCGACCTGCAGGGGGGAGTGGTCGGGCGTTACATGGCCGGCGGCTACGGCATCGCCCCGCGGATCGTCGCGCGCTACGACATCGGCGGAGAGACCTATCTCTTCGTTTCGGGGCTCTACCGCGTCGTCGAGTCGAACTTCGGAACCGGGACGTCCATGCCCCGCATCGCCTCGGTCGAGGACGATCTGGCGGCGGCGTCGAGAGAATCCTACGCCGTCGGGATCGAGCGGGCGCTCGGAGATCGAGGCTCGTTCCGGATCGAAGCCTCGGAGCAGCAGGTGAGCGAGGCCGTCCGCGCCTTCTTCGAAGGCGACTTCCTGAACAACCTGGACAGCATCTACCTGCTCGACGGCAACGAAGTGCGGCAGTATCAGGCGTCGGGCCAGCATCGTCTGTCGCAGACGCTCTCGGCGACCGTCAGCGCGCGCTACGGGGAGATCTCGGGCGCCGTCGCACCGGGCACGGCAGCGGCCTACGGCGTGACGGACTCGCACGGGCGGTTCTGGTCGGCCCGAGCGGGCGTCGAGCTCCTGCCCACGCGCACGGGAATGGCCGTTTTCGTGCACGGCGTGCGGCAATCGCTCACCACTCCCGCGACGGTGATTCTGAACGACTCCGACAAGATCGCCCTGTCGCTCGCTCAGGACCTTTCGGTTCTGGGGCTGACGCCCTTCGGCTCGGTCTGCAAGCTGCTCGTGGCCATCGAGTCGAATCGGGTCAAGTCGGAGAGCCCCGAAGACTCGACTCGCTTCATGGGAGGGGTGGCGCTCTCGTTCTGACTCGACAGACGCCCCGCTCCGGTTCTTCGAATCCGACCCTCCAAAACTCCTGCGGGCCGTTCAATAATCTGGATTAGACTATCTCCCGCGGCAGCCGTGCTGGCGACTAAATACTTGGAACTAAATGATCTATCGGATATGACGAGCCGCTGTTCGGTGGCATTCGCTTTGCTGAATCCCTGACGTGCGCCGAGTGATCCGTCTGCCCCTCGTGGTGCTTGCCGTCCTCGGAGCGGCCGGCACGATCCTCCTCGCCTTCCTCTCCTTCACGCGGAAAGTCGAGACTTTCGCGCGCCCCGGATTCTCCTACACGGTCTCGGGCGGCGAGCTCCTCGTGACCGCCGTCGAGCCGCAGGGCGCAGCGGCCACCGCCGGGGTCCTCCCGGGGGACCGGGTCCTCCTCGCCGACGGACAGCGGGCCGCTTCGCTCTCGCGCCCGGAGGTCACGCTCGCCCGGAAGCCCTTCCCCCACACCCTCGTCGTCCGGCGGGGCGATCTCGACATCCGCCAGATGCCGCTCGGCAAGCCGCGCGTCGAGATCGACAAGCTCTACCTCTTCCTCGCTTTCGTCGGCTTCCTGTATCTGCTGATCGGGCTCTTCACGGTCGGGAGGAATCGGTCGCGCGCGGCCTGGGTCTTCCTCGCGCTCTGCCTGACGTCGTTCGCGGTCTACGTGATCACGCCCTCCGGGCGTCCGGATCTCCTGTATCGCGCCTGCTGGTTCGGCGACGCCTTCTTCCGGGCCCTCTTGCCCGCGCTGCTGCTCCACTTCTTCCTCGTCTTCCCGCGCCTCGCGGCGCCGCG
Source organism: uncultured Acidobacteriota bacterium (assembly GCA_963707935.1). Taxonomy (GTDB): domain Bacteria; phylum Acidobacteriota; class Thermoanaerobaculia; order UBA5066; family Gp7-AA6; genus DATBFU01. The sequence goes on from CAVPRN010000005.1 coordinate 2,010,435, forward strand.
TTGGCTGATCGCGCTGCTCTACCTGCCCGCGGCGGCCTTCCTCGCGGGGCACGTGGCGCTCCTCGGCGCGGGGCGGCCCGCGGAGCTGCTCGCGGGGCTCGAGCGGTTGACCGAGCTCTGGTACGCCTATTTCGCCGTCTACGGCCTGGCGGTCCTCGCCCGGCTCACCTCTGTCTTAGTCCGACGCTTGGACGCCGAATCGGAGAAGCAGGTGCGCTGGATGAGCCTCGGCGTCGTCGTCGGGCTCACGCCGTTCCTCCTGCTCTCCGTTCTCCCGAGGGCGTTCGGGCTCGCGTCGCCGCTGCTCTCCTCGGTCGCCGTCGTCTCGCTCGTCTTCATCCCGCTCGCGTTCTCGTACGCGATCCTGAAGTGGCGTCTGTGGGACGTCGAGATGTTCGTGCGCGAGGCGCTCGCGACGACCTCGGCGGTCGTCCTCGGCGGAATGACCTTCGTGCTCCTGAACACGCTGCTCGATCGGACCTTCGAAGGGATGGCCGAAGCCGGCAAGAACGTCGTGGCGTTCGGCTCCGGCCTCGTCCTCGCCTCTCTGCTCGTACCGGTCAAGAAGCGGATCACGGGCGTGCTCGAGAAGATCCAGTACCAGGACACCTACCGGTCGCGGCGCGCGCTCCTCGACATCGCCCGCGACTTCGCGACGCCGCGCAGCCGGTCGGAGCTGGCCGAGGCCATCGTCAAGAGGATCGAGGACGGGCTCCATGTCGTGCCGTGCACGCTCTTCCTCTTCGAAGAGCTCGGCCTCGCGCCCGAGGAACGCGACGCGCTCGTCGAGCGCCTGACCGACGCGGACGCCTGGCGCGTGCGGGGGGCGTCCCTCGGCGAGGCGGAGCCGCCCGGCGTGGTCGCCCTCTACGCGCGCGGCTACCGCACGTTCTTCGCGGTGCGCTGCGCGTCGGGCCTCGTCGGCGCGCTCGGCGTCGGGCACAAGGACGGCCGCGTCCCCCTCTCGAGCGAGGACGAGGCGCTCCTGACCGCCGTCATGGCGCAGGCCGGGCTCGCCTACGAGAACGCCCGGCTCTACGGCGCTCTGGCGGACCGGCTGGAGGAGATCCGCACGCTCCAGCAGTATCAGGAGAGCGTCATCCGATCGTCCTCCTCCGGGATCCTCGTCCTGGACCGGGAGGGGCGCGTGCACTCCGCCAATCCGGCCTTCGCCGCCATGGTGAAGCGGACCGAAGGGGATCTCTCCGGACACCTCTTCTCCGACATCCTGCCCCTGGTCGACGGGAGCTCGATGCAGACCTCCGGAAACGAAGGCTCGTTCGAGACGAAATGGATCGGCCCCGCCGGAGAGGAACGCGACCTGCGCCTCTCCGTTTCCGAGTTTCAGGGGGACCCCGAACGCGTCGTCGTGATCGTGGACGACGTCACCGAGCGCGTCCGCGCCGAGAAGGCGCTCGTGGAGCGCGAGCGGCTGGCCGCCCTGGGCGTGCTCGCGGCGGGCGTCGCGCACGAAGTCAACACCCCGATCGCCGGCCTCTCCTCCTACGCGCAATTGCTCCTGGCCGACACGGCGTCGAACGACCCGCGCTACGCCATCCTGAAGAAGATGGAGCGCCAGACGTTCCGCGCGGCCCACCTCGTCAGCAATCTGCTCGAGTTCGCGCGGCCGCGGCCCCGCTCGGCCGTGCGGACCGACCTGCGGGAGGTCCTGGCCAACGCGGCCGAGTCGGTCGAAACCGCCTTCGGGGCGCGCGGCGTCCGGCTCGACAACGCCGCCGCGGAGGAGCCCGTCTGGGTCGAGGGCGATCCGCGCGACCTCGAGCAGGTCTTCGTGAACCTCCTGACCAACGCGCGCGACGCCTCGCCGGACGGCGGAACGGTCGACTGCGGCCTCTCGATCTGCGGCGGGCGGGCGCGGGTGACGGTCTGCGACCGGGGCGCCGGAGTGCCCGCCGGCGACGACGGCCGTCTCTTCCAGCCCTTCTTCACCACCAAGAAGTCCGGGGGCACCGGCCTCGGGCTCGCCATCTCGCGGGAGATCGTTCGGCGGCACGGCGGCGAGATCGGCATCTCGCCGCGCGAGGGGGGCGGCGCGGAGGCGTGGGTGGAGTTGCCGATCGCCGGGAACGGAGCCTCGTGAGCGGGTCCCTGCGCGTCCTCGTCGTGGACGACGAGGAGGTCATCCGGGACGTCCTCGAGCGGCTGCTCGAGCGGGAAGGCTGGAGCGTCAACACCGCGGAGAACGCCGCGGAGGCGATCGACCTCTTCGAGAGCGACCCCTACGACGTCGTTCTGCTCGACCTGATGCTGCCCGACCGGCCGGGCCTCGAAGTGCTGCGGGAGATGCGCCGGCGCGACTCGGACGCCGTCGTCGTCATCGTGACCGCCTACTCCTCGATCGAAGGCGCCATCCAGGCGATGCGCGAGGGGGCCTTCCACTACATCCCGAAGCCCTTCCAGAACCAGGAGGTCCTGCTCACCGTCCGGAAGGGGGCGGAGGCGCGACGCCTGACGGAGGAGAACCGCCGTCTGAAGCAGGAGCTCTCCCGCCAGTTCGGCCTCGGGCGCATCATCGGGAAGTCCGAGGCGATGCGCAAGGTCTTCGACCTCGTGCGCCTGGCCGGGCCTTCGCGCTCGACGATCCTCGTCGAAGGAGAGAGCGGAACCGGCAAGGAGCTCGTGGCGCGCGCCATCCACACGCACTCTCCGCGCGCGGGCGCTCCGTTCGTCACCGTCAATTCGGGCTCCATGCCCACGGACCTGCTCGAGTCGAATCTCTTCGGGCACGTCCGCGGCGCGTTCACGGGCGCGGTCGCGAACAAGAAAGGGCTCTTCGAGGCGGCCGAAGGCGGGTCGATCTTCTTCGACGAGATCGGCACCATCAGCCTCGAGACGCAGGCCAAGCTCCTCCGCCTGATCCAGGAGAAGGAGTACATGAAAGTGGGCTCCGTCGAGACGCTGAAGGCGGACGTCCGGATCATCGCCGCGACCAACGTCGACTTGAAGAAGATGGTGACGGAGGGGCGGTTCCGCGACGACCTGTACTACCGCCTCTGCGTGATCACGGTGTCGATTCCCCCGCTGCGCGAGCGGCGGGAAGACATCCCGCTCCTGGCGGAGCACTTCTTGCGCCTCTACGCGAGCGAGAACGGCAAGGCGATCGGGGCGATCGCGCCCGAGGCGATGCGGGCCCTGCTCGATCACGACTGGCCCGGCAACGTGCGGGAGCTCGAGAACGCCATCGAGCGCGCCGTGGTTCTCTGCCCGGGCGGGACGGTGGGGCTCGACCTGCTGCCAGACAACGTCCTCTCCCCCGAGCGTTCCGATGTCGCCGTGCGGCTGCCCGAGAACGGCTCGACCTACAAGGAGATGGTCGAGGAGTACGAGCGGCGCCTGGTCCGCACGGCCTTGCGCCGGACCGGCGGCGTCCAGAAGCGCGCCGCGGACCTCCTGCGGGTCAAGCCGACGACGCTCCACGAGATCATCAAGAGGCTGGAGATCCGGGAGCCGTGACGGAGCAGGGGGTGGGGACTAGGGACTAGGACTAGGGACTAGGGACTAGGGACTAGGGACTAGGGGAAACCTGGAGACGCGATCCTCCAGCTCCTAGCCCCTCGCCCCTAACCCCTAGCCCCTCTTCACCCTCCCCCGCACCCTCTCCACCGCGTCCCGCACTTCCGCGGGCGGCGGCTTCAAGCCCTCGACGGTCGGATCTCCCGCGCGGTAGCGCACGACGCCGTCCACGATCGTCGCGGCCACGTTCTCGCGGCCCATCGAGTAGACGATCGCCCCGTACGGCTCCGCGTCGGAGCCCTCGGGGAGGGACCAGCCGGCCTCGGGGTCCAGGATCGCGAAATCCGCGCGGCCGCCGGGCTGGAAGCCTTCGAGGCCCGGGAGATTCAGGGCCCGAGCACCGTCCCACGTCGCCATCCGGAGCGCCTCGAAGGCGGAGAGATTCTCGGGGGGCTCGAGCGTGCGCGGCAGGAGCGCGGCCATCCGCATCTCGAGAAAGGGATCGAGGCGGTCGTTGCAGGCGGCGGCGTCGGAGCCGAGCGCGACCCGGACGCCGGCGCGCCGCATCGGAACGACCGGACACACGCCCGAGCGCAGCTTCAGATTGGAGGAGGGGCAGTGCGCGAGGGACGCGCCGCGCTCGGAGAGAAGCCGCCACTCGGGCTCCCGCGTGTGGACTCCGTGCGCGATGCAGCTCGAGGCCGTGAGGAGCCCGACCGCGTCGAGGTAAGCGAGGTTTTCGAGGCCGGTCCGCTCGCGGACGAGGTCGCACTCCGCACGGTTCTCGCTCGCATGGGTGTGGACCGTGAGGCCCTTCTCGGCGGCGAGCCGCGCGGCGCCTCGCAGGAGCTCGTCCGTGCAGGTCACCGCGAATCGCGGCTGGACCGCCACGCGCAGGCGCCCGCGCTCCCGCCCGTGCCAGTCCGCGATCAGGCGCCGCGTCTCTGCGAGCCCCTCGTCGGCCGGGACCCGCAGCTCCTCCGGCGCCGTCCGCGGGTCGTCCATCAGGACGTTTCCGCCGGAATAGCGGATGCCGGCGCGCGCGGCGGCGCGGAAGAGGGCGTCGGAGTGGCGCACGGTGCCCATGTCGAGCACCGCCGTGACCCCGGAGGCGAGGCACTCCGAGAGCCCGAGGCGGGCCGAGACCCCGAGGGTCTCCGCGTCGTGCGCCGCCTCGGCCGGCCAGACGTGGAAGGCGAGCCAGGGCAGCAGCTCCAGGTCCTCCGGCCCGTTTCGCATGAGTGTCTGGCAGAGATGCAGATGCGCCTGCACGAATCCGGGAAGGACCCACCGGCCTCGCGCGTCGAGGCGCTCGACCGGATCGCCGGGGCGCGCCGCGAGGGCGCGGGCCTCCGCCCCGACCGCCACGATCGTCCCGTTCTCGGCGTAGAGGTCGGTCGAGGGGCGCACGTCGTCCCGCTCGGCCAGGCCGACCAGCGTCCCGCCTTCGAGTAAGAGTCGGCTCATGTCCGGCCCGGACGCCGCCGGCTCAGGCCGGCAGGCGGCGGATCATGACCAGCGTGCGGTCGTCGGCGAAGGGCTCGCCCGACGCGTGCGACTCGAGCTCGCGGGAGAGCCGCGCGTCGATCTCGGCGACCTCCAGGCCCGCCTGCGCGCCGAGGAATTCCTTCAGCCGCGGCATCCCGAACTCGTTGCCCTGCGGGTCGTTCGCCTCGGTCACCCCGTCGGTGTAGAGACAGACGAGCTCGCCCGGCGCGATCGAGAGGCGCGAGTTGCCGTAGGGCTTGCCGGGGAAGAGGGCAAGCGGCAGCCCGTGGGAAGCGAGCTCCTCGATCGCCCCGTCGTTGCGGCGCAGGAGCCCGGGGTTGTGGCCCGCGTTGGTGTACTCGACTTCGCCGGTCGCCGGATCGAGCAGGAGCAGGAAGAACGTGATGAACCGGTCGGGCCCCGTGCGCCGCGAGATCGCTTCGGAGAGGCGCCCCGTCATCTCGGCCACCGGCACGTTCTCGTCGGCCCACGCGTGGAACGAGGCCTGAAGCGACGCCATGAGCAGGGCCGGCCCCACCCCCTTGCCGCAGACATCGGCGATCGTCGCGTAGATCTTCCCGTCTGCGCGCGTGCGGAAGTCGAAATAGTCGCCCGACACCTGCCGGGAAGGGATGTTCGAGCCGTAGAGCTCGTACCCCGGCACCTCCGGCGGGTTCTCGGGGAGCAGGCGCTGCTGGATCTCGCGCGCCAGCGCGAATTCCCGCTCCATCTGTTTCTTCTCGGCGTTCTCGGCCATCAGGCGCGCGTTCTGGATCTTGGCCGCGGCGACGTTGGCGAGCGAGGTCAAGAGGCGCAGGTCCCCCTCCTCGAAGGAGCGGTGCCCCATGCGGACGTCCACGTAGATCAGACCGACGACCTGCCCCTCGTTCTCGAGCGGCGCCGCGAGGACCGACTTGATGCCGGAGAGCCGGATCGAGTCGGCGAGATTGACGTCGCTCCCCGCGGCGGTGTCCATGAGGAGCAGGCCGTTTCTCTTCTCGACGACGGACGCCACGAGCGTGCGGGAGAGGCGGATCTCCTCGGCCGAGATCCCTTCGGCCACCCGGATCATCGCGGGGATGAGCTCGTTCGAGACGCTGTGCCGCAGGAGCACGACGCAGCGATCGGGCTTCAGGGTCTCGAAGACCTTGTCGAGGAGGAACTTCAGCAGCTCGTCCACCGAAACGTCGCGCAGGAGCTCGATCGTCAGCTCGTTGACGACGCGCAGCGACTCCACGAGCTTGGAGAGCTGGTCCGCCGGGAGGCGCGGGTCGGTCTCCGTGTGCTTGCGCAGGAGCTCGGCCGACGCCTTGAGGATCGTGTTGTCGAGCCCTTCCTCCTCGGCCGCCTCGATGCGCACGCGCGTCGTCGACTCCGACTCGACCTTGAGCGTCACGCCGCCGACGGTGATCCGGTCGCCGGGTTTCAGGGGCTGGATGCCCGCGAGGCGCTCTCCGTTCAGGAACGTCCCGTTGCGCGAGCCCAGATCCTCGACGGAGAGCCCCCCGTTGTTGTCGCGGACGATCCGCGCGTGCTGCCGGGAAAGCATCTTGTCGGCGACGGGCAGGTCGTTCATGGAGGAACGGCCGATGGTCGTGACGGGCCGGTCCAGAAGGACCTTCTGGGCGGGCATGCCCGGGGCGGTGACGTACAGGTAGAACAACGCGGCCTTCCCGGGTGCGGATTCTAATGCCTCCGCGGAAGCCGGACCGGGGGCTTGCGCCGGAGGGACGCTCTCGCTTAGTATGTGCGGTTCCATGAAGCCGAACGTGCATCCCGAGTATCACGAGGTCCTCGTCCACTGCGCCTGCGGCACGACCTGGACGACCCGCTCCACCAAGAAGGAGCTCCGTCTGGAGATCTGCAGCAAGTGCCACCCCTTCTTCACCGGCAAGCAGAAGCTGGTGGACTCGGCCGGCCGCGTCGAGCGCTTCCGCAAGCGCTACGAGAAGAAGGCCGCCGGCGCCTCCTCGTAGGTCCGTGCGCCCGAGCCTCCCGCTCGACGAACCTCGCCCTCTCGGCGCGCTCTAGCGTCCGGGCGAGGCCCCGCCCCGTGGCGGCTTCGCCCCGACCCGTCCCGGATTCCCGGAACCCCGAATCCCGAATCCCGAATCCTGAATCCCGACCCGATGTTCGAAAAGCTCGAAGAGATCCGCGCCAAGTACGAAGAGATCCGCGCCCGCCTCGCGGACCCGGTCTTCGTGCAGGATCACCGCGCCGTGCGCGAGGCGCAGAAGACCCTCGCCGAGTTCGAGCCGATCGTCGCGAAGACGGACGAGCACCGCCGGATCGCCCGGGAGCTCGAGGGGGCGCGGGAGCTCGCCGAAACGCTCTCCCCCGGCGACGAGCTCTACCAGATGGCCACGGCCGAGCGGGCCGAGTTGACCGAGCGCCTCGCCCGTGTCGAGGGGGAGCTCAAGGTCCTCCTGCTGCCCAAGGACCCGAACGACTCGCGCAACGTCTTCCTCGAGATCCGCGCCGGGACCGGGGGCGAGGAGGCCGCGCTCTTCGCCGCGGAGCTCTTCCGGATGTATTCGCGCTACGCCGAGCGCCGACGCTGGAAGGTCGAGGTCGTGGACCGGGACGACACCGGCATCGGCGGGCTGAAGGCCATGACCGCGTTGATCGAGGGGGAGGGAGCGTATTCGCGCCTCAAATACGAGGGGGGGGTCCACCGGGTCCAGCGCGTGCCGCAGACCGAATCCTCCGGGCGAATCCACACCTCGGCCGCGACGGTGGCCGTTCTGCCGGAGGCCGAGGACGTGGACGTGAAGGTGGAGGACAAGGACATCCGGGTGGATCGATTCTGCGCCTCCGGGCCGGGGGGGCAGGGCGTCAACACGACGTATTCCGCGGTGCGCCTGACGCACCTGCCGACCGGGCTCGTCGTCCAGTGCCAGGACGAGCGCAGCCAGATCAAGAACAAGGCGAAGGCGATGCGGGTCCTCAAAGCGCGGCTCCTCGAGATCGAGCGGGAAAAGCAGGAGGGCGCGATCGCGGCGGAACGCAAGAAGATGGTGGGCTCGGGGGATCGCTCCGAGAAGATCCGGACCTACAATTTCCCGCAGAGCCGGATCACCGATCACCGCATCGGGTTCACGACGCATCGAATGGCCGACGTGCTCGACGGCAACCTGGACGAGTTGGTCGAGCCCTTGAGCGCGCACTTCCAGGCGGAGAGGCTGAAGGAAGAGCTGGCGAGAGCCTGAGGAGGAATTGATTCATTGGTTCATTGATTCATTGGAGTATTGCGAGAGCTCCCGACAATGACTCAATGACCCAATGACCCAATGAATCAATGACTCAATGACTCAATCCCTCAAGGACCTGCTCGACCAGGCCGCCTCTCAGGCGCGAAGCCTCGGCGCGGACGCCACGGCGTGGGACGCGCGGCTGCTCGCGGCGCACCTGCTCGGCGGGCACAACCCCCTCGGGCTGGACATGCGATCCGAGATCGATGCGTCTCTCGGCGACCGGTTCGCGACGCTCTGGAGCCGCCGCCTCTCCGGCGTTCCCGTTCAGCACCTGATCGGCGAATGGGACTTCTACGGCCGGACCTTCCGCGTGGACGCGCGGGCCCTCGTGCCCCGGCCCGAGACGGAGATCCTGGTCGCGGAGGCGCTTCGCGAGGCGCCGCAGGCCCGGCGAATCCTCGACGCCGGCACCGGGAGCGGGATCATCGGCGTCACGTTCCTCGTCGAGCGCCCAACGGCCCGCTGCGTCGCTCTCGACATCTCGCTCGATGCCCTGGCGCTCGCCCGCGAGAACGCCGCGCGCCACGGCGTCCTCGGCCGCATCGAGCTGGTCGCCTCGGACTGGCTTTCCGCCCTCTCCCCGACCCGGTTCGACGCCGTCCTCTCGAACCCCCCCTATCTCGCCCTGGGAGAAGCGCCGCACCTTCCGCCGACCGTCCGCGACCACGACCCGCGCCGGGCGCTCTTCGCCGGCGAGGACGGTCTCCACGCGATCCGACATCTGCTCGACACGGCGCCGCCCTTCGTCGAGCCCCGGGGGGCCCTCGTCTTCGAGATCGGCTTCGGGCAGGCCGCCGCCGTCGAGGCGGAGGTCCGACGCCGGCCGGTGTGGGAGTTCGATCGCATCGTCCCGGACCTCGAGGGCATCCCGCGCGTGGCCCTGGCGAGGCGCAGGGCGTCCGGCGCGCCGGGCGCTTAGAATCGCGGGCCTTGGACGAGTTTCGGATCGAGGGGCCGGTCCGCCTCGAGGGCGAGGTCGCCGTCTCGGGCGCGAAGAACTCGGCGCTGCCGTGCCTGGCGGCGGCCCTCCTGACGGCCGAGCCGGTCGAGCTCTCGAACGTCCCCCTCGTGCGGGACATCCGCACGATGCAGAAGCTCCTCCAGCACATCGGCGCGCAGACGCGGGAGGACCCCACGGGCACCGTCGCCATCGCGACGCCGCGGGTCGGCTCGGCGGACGCGCCCTACGAGCTCGTCAAGACGATGCGGGCCTCGGTGCTGGTGCTCGGTCCGCTCCTCGCCCGCGCCGGTTTCGTGCGCGTGTCGCTGCCGGGCGGATGCGCGATCGGCGTGCGGCCGATCGACCTGCACCTGGCCGCCTTCCGGAAGATGGGCGCCGAGGTCTCGCTCGAGCACGGCTACGTCGAGGCCCGCGCGACGCGCCTCTCGGGGGCCGAGATCGCGTTCGAGACGGTCACGGTCACCGGGACCGAGAACGCGATGCTCGCGGCGACCCTCGCGCGCGGCTCGACCCTCCTCGTCAACGCCGCGCGGGAGCCGGAAGTCGGCGACCTCGCGGACCTGCTGCGCGCGATGGGAGCCCGGATCTCCGGCGACGGAACGCCCCGAATCGCGATCGAGGGGGTCGAGGCGCTCGGCGGCGCCCGGCACGCCATCGTGCCGGATCGCATCGAAGCCGGCACCTACGCCGTGGCGGCCGCCCTGACCCGAGGCGACGTGGCCGTCGCCCGCTGCCGCCCCGACCATCTCGCGGCGCTGACGACGCGGCTCGCCGCGATCGGCGCCACGGTCGAAGCCAGGACCGGGAGCCTGCGGGTCCGGGCCCGAGGTCCCCTCCACGCGCACGACGTCGCGACCGCGCCCTACCCCGGGTTCCCGACCGACCTGCAGGCCCAGTGGATGGCCCTGGCCACGAGCCTCGACGGCATCTCGACCGTGACGGAGACGATCTTCGAGAACCGGTTCCAGCACGTCGCGGAGCTGCAGCGGATGGGCGCGAACATCCGTCTCGAAGGGCGCTGGGCGGTCGTCGAGGGACCCTCCCGCCTGACGGGGGCCGCGGTGATGGCGAGCGACCTGCGCGCCTCGGCCGCGCTCGTGCTCGCCGGGATCGCGGCGGAAGGAGAGACCGTCGTCCAGCGCGTGTATCACCTGGATCGAGGCTACGACCGGATGGAGGAGAAGCTCGTCGGGCTCGGCGCCCGGGTACGGCGGACGCGGGGTTAGACTCCCCTCCATGGCGGACTGCCTCTTCTGCCGGATCGCGGAGGGCGAGATCCCGTCTCGAAGAGTCTTCGAGGACGAGCGGGTCTATGCCTTCGAGGACATCACGCCGAAGGCGCCGACGCACGTCCTCGTCATCCCGAAGAAGCACATCGCGCGGCTGGCCGACGCCCGAGGCGAGGACGCCGCCCTGATCGGCGAGGTCGTGGCCCGGGCCGCGGCGATCGCGCGCGACCGCTCCCTCGATCACTACCGGCTGGTCGTCAACAACGGGGAGGAGGCCGGCCAGTCGGTCTTCCACCTGCACTTCCACCTGCTCGGCGGCCGCGGTTTCGCCTGGCCGCCCGGCTGATCGCCCGCTACCCGTTCTCTCTCGCCGGCGCCCGGGTCGGCTTCGCGGCGGGAGCCGTCTCGATGACGACCGGAGCCCCCAGGCCGGCCGGCTCCGCGGGGGGCGGGTAGATCCGGATCCGCGCCTTCTCCCGCAGCTCGCGCACCCACTTCTCCACCTCGTCGTCGAAACTCCGCTCGCGGGCGCGGGTCCGCATCTGGTCGGCGACCTCGTCGAAGGAGGGCACCGGGCGTCCCGCGGCCTTCTGCTCCGGCACGAAGCGCTCGTCGTATTCGGCGCGCGCGCGCTCCTCGTCGGCGGCGGTCCCGGGACGGAAGCGCTCGCGCAGGTAGCGCTGCACGACCAGCTGCCGCTCGATCGAGGCCTTGACGTCGTCGGCCGTCATGCCGGCGCCGGCGAACTCCCGCGCCGGATCCCTCCCCTCCGCCCGCAACCGTTCGGAGAGCTTCGTCATCGCCTCTTCCACGTCCCGGGCGTTCGGCGGGTCGGGCCCGAAGCGCAGGGCCTCTTCGTATTCGAGCTGCTGATCGATCAGCGCTTCGAGCACGCGGCGGCGGAAGGCGTCGTCGGCCTCGCCCGCTTCGCGCGGCAGGACGCCCAGGACCATCGCGCGGCGCACCGTCGACTCGGGGATCGCCGTGTCGTTGACGCTCGCGGCGACCCAGTCCACGAGCATCGCCCGCGCGCGCGACGCGAGGCACAGGACGAAGAGAAACCCGAGGCCGGCCGACCGCCGCGAGCGCACCGCGGCATGATAACCGCCGCGGGCCGCCGTCTTCCCGCGTGCTATTTTGGCCGCGATGTCCGGAGCCGACAAGCGGGGGGAGCTCTGGATCGTCGGCACGCCGATCGGCAACCTCGACGATCTCTCGCCGCGGGCCCGGCGCGCGCTCTCGGAAGCGGACGCCCTCTTCTGCGAGGACACGCGCGTGACCGCGAAGCTCGCCGCGCGATTCGGCCTGACGAGTCCGAGGATCTCCTGCCCCGCCCCGCGGGAGTCGGCCCGACTCGGGGAGCTCGCCGCGAGGCTCGCGCGGGGAGAGAACGTCGCGCTCGTCGCGGACGCGGGGATGCCCCTGATCTCCGATCCGGGAGCGCAGCTGGTCCGAGCCGCGGCCGCAGCCGGTCATCGCGTCCGCGTGTTCCCGGGCCCCTCCGCGCCCGCCGCGGCTCTGGCCGTCTCCGGGCTTCCGGCGGTGCCCCACGTCTTCCTCGGCTTCCTGCCCGCCCGCGCGGGCGAGCGGCGGCGATTCCTCGAGCGTCTGCGGGAGCGGGAGGAGACGCTCGTCTGGTTCGAGGCCCCGCACCGCCTTCGCGAATCGCTCGAAGACGCGGCGCTCCGACTCGGGCCCCGTCTCGCCTGCGTGGCGCGGGAACTGACGAAGGTCCATGAGGAGACCCTTCGGGGGACGCTCCCGGAGCTCGCCGCGCTCTTCCGCGGGCGGGAGGCGCGTGGAGAGATCACGGTCGTCGTCGAAGGGGGCGCTCCGCGGGCGGCGAGCCTGACGGAAGACGCGCTCGACCGGCGCATCGCGGAGGCGATCGGCGCCGGCCGCGACAAGCGCGAGCTCGCCCGGGAGCTCGCGCGCGAGACCGGACGGACCTCGCGCTCGATCTACGCGCGCGCCGTCGCCATCGCCGGGAAACGGAGTCCGCCCGACCGGACCGGGCGACGCGAGGACGGCGACCCCTAGCGCGCGGCGGTATCGCTCCCCTTCTTGCGCGCCGCCTTCTTCTTCCGCCGGCGGCGCTTGCCGTAGGTCCCGCGGTGGATCTTGCCCCGCTTGCTCCGCTGATCTCCCTTGCCCAAGGCTCCTCCTCCTCTTCCGGGCGGGCCGGACGGCTCTCGGGGACGCCACCGGCCCTCCCACTCCGAGCGCAGAATTCCACGGACGACGAGATTCTCGTAACGCTCCCACTTCCGAACGTGCTCCCGCAGGACCCCCTCCCGCCTCATGCCGATCTTCTCCATGACGCGGCCCGACGCGGCGTTGCGCTCGAAGTGGGAGGCCCAGATCCGGTGGAGCCCGAGATCGGCGAAGCCGAACGCGAGCACGGCGCGCGCGGCCTCCGAGCCGTAGCCGCGCCCCCAGTCCCCGACCCCGATCCAGTAGCCGAGCTCGGCGCCGCCGTCCGACCCATCCAGACGCAGCCCGATCGCGCCGATCAGCCGGCCGTCCTGCAGCTCGATGGCGAGCGTCAGGGCCCGGTCCTCCTCGTGCATGGCGGCGTGCGTCGCGATCCAGGCCTCCGCGGCCCCCTCGGGATAGGGGTGCGGGATCGTGCGCGTCGTGTCGGCGATCTCGCGGTCGCCGGCCAGACGCTGCACGGTCGGGGCGTCCCCGGGTTCGAACGGGCGCAGCCTCAGGCGGTCGGTCTCGAGCACCGGGGGATTCACGGCCGGCGTTCGGGCTCCCAGACCCTCCCGAGCCCCGCGATCAGCGCGGCGTACACCTCGATCCCGTCCCAGAGGTTCTGAAGGCGGATGTTCTCGTTGGCGGCGTGCTGGTCGTTGTCGTGGTTGGCGATCGGAACGCCGACGACGGGGGCCTGGAGGATCTCGGTGAAGAGATACATCGGGACGCTGCCCCCGAGGGTCGGCAGGAGCACGGGCGGGCCGCCGCTCCCCTCCTCGACCGACCGGATCACGGCTCGCGAAGCCGGCAGGTCCATCGAGACCCGGCTGCCCGGATAGGCCGGGCCCCAGTCGAGGCGCGCGAGGCGCGGGCTCGAGAGCCGCGCCTCTCGCGTCGGGGCCTCGTGCACGATCGTGAAGCCCTGGCGGCGGACGTGTTCTTCGACTCGCTCGCGCACGCGCTCCGGCGTCAGGTCGGGCACGAGGCGGAAGTCGATCGACGCGGTCGCCTCCGTCGGGATCGCATTGGTCGTCGCGGCGCCGACGGCGCCGCCCGCGATTCCCCGGAGGTTCAACGCCGGCTCGAGCACCAGCTCGGCCAGCGTCCGCCCGCCCCCTTCCGTTCGGCCGAGCTCGAGGCTGCGTCGCAATTCCTCCTCGACCGGTGGCACGCCGGCGGCCGCCCGCTTCTCCGCTTCGGTCGGGGGTCGCACGGACTCCGCGAAGCCAGACACGAGGATCTTCCCCTCGTCGTCCCGCATCGTCGCGAGAAGCCGCACGAGCTCGGCGATGGGGTTGACCGCCCAGTTCCCGTAGTGGCCGCTGTGGAGCGCGCGGGAGGAGCCGTAGACCGTCATCTCGAGGTCGGCCACGCCGCGGGCGCCGAAGTAGAGGGCCATGCGGCGCGTCTGGTGGACCGGCCCGTCGAGCAGGAGCCAGAGGTCCGCGGAGAGGCGGGCCTTGTGGCCCGCGAGGAGGGCAGCCAGGTGCGGCGAGCCCGCCTCCTCCTCCCCCTCGAAGAAGAACTTCAGGTTGACCGACCGCGGGCGCTTCGCCGCGGCCAGGGCGTCGAGAGCCGCGAGCAGGCCCGCGATCGGCGCCTTGTCGTCGCTCGCGGAGCGGGCGTAGAGGCGTGCCTCCGGCGGGAGCGGCGCCGCGAGTCCCTCCCACGGAATCTCCTTGCCCCCCTCGCGCCGCGAGCGGTCGAGCAGGACCGGCTTCCACGGCTCCCCCACCCACTCGGACGGGTGCACCGGCTGCCCGTCGTAGTGGGCGTAGAACACGACGGTGCGCTTCGCCCCGGGCGCCGGCAGCTCCGCGAAGACCGCGGGCGGAGCGCCGGGTGAGCGCAGCAGCTCCGCTCGCGCGCCGCGCGAGGCGAAGGCGCTCCGGATCGCCTCCGCGTTGCGCTCGATGTTGGGCGCGTCCGAAGCGACGTTCGGAATCGCGAGCAGATCGGAAAGCGAGCGCACGATCTCGATCTCGTGACGCTCCCGCCAGGACCGGACCGCGCGGCGCAGCTCCGCGCCGGTCGAAGTCGGAGGCGCCGGCGGGCCCGCGAGGAGGAGGGCCGCGAAGAGGAGTCCGGTCACGGCGTCGCGAGTCCGGCGGACGGGGGCGCCGGCCCGGGCTCGGCTCGAACGGCGTCGGTTTCGCGCCGGCCCGCGAGCAGGATCCCGGCCGCCCCGGCGAGGAGGAGCGCGGCCATCCATCCCGCGGCGCGGTCCGGAGCGGCTCCCTGCGAGGCGAGCTCGGCCACGGCGGGAGCGCCGAAGGCGAGCACGGCGAAGAGGACCCAGGCGGCGGCGTGATCGGCGAGCAGGAGCAGCGCGCAGAACCCGAGCCAGGCGAGGACCGCCAGGTCCGGCAGCCAGGCCGCCGCGAACTCCGCCGGGCCGGAGAGCTGCGACGGCAGGGCCGTGGCCGCGAGCGCCCCGATCCCGAGGAGCGCGCCGAGCGGCTTCCGGAAGAATTCTCGCCGAACGGCGAGCGCGGCGACGGCGGCCATGGCCGCCACGGCGAAGCCGCTGCGCGCGGCCGACCAGAAGGCCGCGAAAGCCGGAACCGCCGCCTCGAGCGAGCTCGGCAGCGTCGGATCGGGCGGGAAGAAGACCGGAAGCCGCGCGGCGGCGAGCGACTGGAGGTGCGACAGGCCGGCCAGGCCCGCCGCGGCGGCCGCGG
Source organism: uncultured Acidobacteriota bacterium (assembly GCA_963707935.1). Lineage (GTDB taxonomy): Bacteria > Acidobacteriota > Thermoanaerobaculia > UBA5066 > Gp7-AA6 > DATBFU01. The sequence goes on from CAVPRN010000005.1 coordinate 2,025,724, forward strand.
CGCGCAGGAAAGCGTCCGAGAGCGAGCCGCTCCGCCGGAGCGCCCGCCACCACCCCGGCCGCGCGCCGCCGATCCAGACGAACGCGACCCCGGCGGCGAGCAGCGCGCCGAGCAGCGCGATCGTGGAGCCCACGATGGCGCTGATCCAGAAGAGGCGGAGCGGGTACTCGGTCGGATAGCGGCGCAGCAGTGTCGGCACCCCGTTCACAATCGAGATCGCCACGAGGAGCGTCACGACGCCGGCCGGCGCGGCGATCTCGCGCCAGCGGAACTCCGGCGCGCGGACGAGGCGCAGGAAGACGACGATCGCCGCACCGGCGAGCCCCCCGACGGCGACGACCTTGACGCCGAGGAGCACCCAGTCGAAGGCGGAGCGCTTGCGGTATTCCCGCAGGAACGTCTCGGGCACGCGCACGCTCGGAAGGAACGTGGAGAGGCGAGCGCCCTGGAAGACGGCGGTCAGCCGGGGTCGCGCCTCGCCGACGCCGGCCGGCCGCGACTCGAGCACGACCGTCGTGTCGCGCCTCTTCGGGCGATCCTTGGTCCCGAGGTCCGCCAGTCGGTACTCCGCCGAGGGATAGCCCAACGCACGCGCGGCGGCGAAGGACCGCTCCTGCGCGCGCTCCGGCGAGAGCGATCCGGGGGCGGGCGCCGCCTCCTCCTGCGGGTGGACGAAGCCCACGACGCGCGCGCGCCGTGCGTCCACGAGCACCTTCCACTCCTCCTTCTTCTCCGGCTGGAAGAAGCGCGTCACCCAGAACGCGACCGGGAGCTGCGCCGCGGCCAGGCGCTCGAAAGCGGGCAGCCCCCCTTCCTTCAGGACGTAGCGGGCCGCCGCCCCGGAGAATCCCGGAATGCGGCCGTGCTCCTCCGGGCTCTCCGCGCGCATCTCCTCCGACTCCGCGAAGCCGGTGCCGAGGTAGGTCACGTGCCGATAGGCATCGGCCGCGACGCCGTTCGCCCGCAGAAACGCGCGCGCGATCTCGACGGCGCGCGCCCGGCCCGCGTCGTCCCTCGCCACGTCCGAAGCCTCGCCGGCCGGCAGCAGGAACGTCGCCGCGAGCGCGAGCGCGACGACGATCGCGACCCGGCGGACCCGGGGCGAAAGGCGACGCACCGGAGGCGCCGCCTCGGCCGGGGCGATCGGAGAAACGGGGGCCGGAGCGGATCCCTCCTCCCCGTTGGTGAGGCCGGCTTCGGAGGTGAACCCGCCGCGCCGCCGGTAGAGAACGAGGGAGACGGCCAGGGGGACGAGCAGGATCCCGGCCGAGATGCCGCCGGACACGACGTAGTAGGCGTTCTTCGAGCGCAGCATCAGAAGCGCCGTGTAGATCGCGTCCACGCTGAAGTGCCAGACGAGCAGCGGCCAGATTCCGAAGCGCAGCAGGGCGACGCCGATCAACACGCCGGCGAAGCCCACCTCGAGCCCGCGGATGTAGAAAGGCTGATTCGGGTACGCCGCGTGCCCGAAGCCCCAGATCAGCGCCGGAACGATGACAGCCACGAACCGCCCCGCTCCGAGCCGCCCGAGGAAGGAGATCGAGAACATCCGGCTGATCCCTTCTTCGGAGACGGCCGGGAGGAAGCCGATCAGGAGCACCGTCGCCCACGGCACCGCCGTGTTGAGCATGTCGCTGTACGGGATGTCCGCCGGCGACCAGGCGCCGAACCGCGCGGCCACGACGTAGAACACCGCCTGATAGGCGAAGAAGAAGGCGACGAGGGCCCACCCGAGGAGCACCCCCAGGAAGAACCGCTTCGTGCCAATGCCGCGCCGGGAGAAGAGGCCGGAGAGGGAGAGATGGCTCCGGAAGCGCTCCCGGTACTCCGGCTCGGCCGAGGCGACGACGAAGGCGATCCCGGCGCCGACGGCGATGGCCCCCAGGAAGCCGAAGAGGATCTTGCTCGTGAGGAAGCTCGAGAAGGAGCTCGCGGTGTCGTATTCGTCATAGATCGACAGGGAGATGCCGTTCCACGTCGAGAGCAGGGAGAGGACGAAGGCCACGAGACCGAACCCGGCAACGAGCTTCCAGCGGATGTCCTTTCGGACGATCCGCTGCACCAGCCCGACCAGCATCGCGAGGACCGTGACGAAGAGGCCGAGGGTCGCGACGGCGCCGGCCGTCTCGTTCTTCGAGCGCAGGCGGCGGTAGTCGCGCATCCACGACTCCGGCACGTGCACGAACTCCCGGAACCCGGAGACTTCGCCTCCGGACACGGTCGTCGAGTACCGGACCGTGGCCTCCGCCATGCTCGAGCCGACCCTCTCGTCCACGAAGGTCCAGTCGGTCCGGTTGGGCCGCGAGAGCGGGGTCGCCTCGATCTGCTTCCGCGAGTCGGGCGGCAGGCCTCGCGACGCGAGGAAGGCGGTCGCGAGCGCCCGGGCCTCGGCCTCGGCCGGCCGCGGGCCCGGGGCGTCGTCCTTGCGGACGATCTCGAATCCGACGAGGTCGCCCTGCGGCGTGATCGAGACGTTTTCCTGCTCCGTCACGCCCGAGCGGAACCAGCGCATGTCCCAGCGCCAGACCTTCGCCGCCGTCCCGTAGAGGCGGCCCGCCTTCTCGAGTCCGAGCTCCCGTTCGAGGTAGACCTTGGGATCGTCGTCGACCGAGAAGCGTCCCGCGAAGGCCGCGTCCTTCCGCAGGTGCCCGCGATCGGCCAGGAACCTCTCCGCGAGCGTCCGGGCCCCGGCGCGGTTGACGCGGAACTCGATCGAGGCTTCGGGAAACGCCCGCCGAAAGAGGGCCGCCGTGATCGCGCCGCCGGCGGCGATCACGAGGAGGCAGACGGCGACGAAACGCCGGTCTCGCCGGTCGAGGCGGTCCCGGCCGCGGGGTTCGAGCGAAGGCGACTCGGATGCCATCAGCCCGCGAGAACGCTCCCGCCGTTGACGTTCAGGACCTCTCCCTGAACGTGGCGCGCGAGGTCCGAGACGAGAAAGAGGATCGGGCCGGCGACGTCCTCGGCGGTCGCGACACGACCCAGAGGGATCGCGGCGAGGATCTCCCGGCGCACCGAGGGATCCGCCAGGGGCCCGGCGCTCATGTCGGTGTCCACCCAGCCGGGCGCCACACAGTTGACGCGGATGCCGCGCGGGCCGAGCTCGCTCGCGAGCGACTTCGTGTAGGAGATGAGCGCGCCTTTGGAGGCGGCGTACGCCGAGTGGCGTGCCTCGCCGCGCTGCCCGGCCGTCGAGGAGACGAAGACGATCGAGCCTCCCGCCTTCTCGAGGTGGGCGATCGCCGCGTCCGTGACGACGAACGCCCCGCGCGTGTTGACGCCGAACGCGAGGTCCCACGCGGCGAGGTCCCCCGAGCCCGCCGGGTTCTCGGGCCACACGCCCGCGTTGTTCACGAGGATGTCGAGGCGGCCCCATTCGGCGGCGGCCCGGTCGACGAGCGAGCGGGCCGCCTCGGGTCGGGAGACGTCCGCCGCGAAGGCCCGAGCCTCGCCACCGGCGTCCCGGATCTCGGCCACCGCGGACTCTGCCGATGCGGCGTCCCGCGCGTAATGGACCGCCACGCGCGCGCCGGCCGCGGCCAGACGCCGGGCGGCCGCCCGGCCGATGCCGCGGGAAGACCCGGTCACGAGGGCCACCCGGGGTGAGAGATCGAGGGTGAAACGATTCCCCACGCGCCTACGTATATCAGGATAGACATCGGTTCCCTCCCGAAACCGGGCGGCCCGCGTAGCGCGCGCCGCCTCCCGTCTTTGGGAGGGTCTTCGCCCGGCCCGTCGAGTCACTCTCCGGCGATCACCGCTCCGACGTAAGCGGTCAGGGCGGCCAGCGGGGGGGTCGAGTTCTTCAGCTGGGCGTCCACGTCGGCGGCGCGGGCCAGGGCGCGGGCCAGCTCGGCGGTGCGGAAGTTGGCCGCGCGCTCCGCGAGCTTGTAGACGGCGTACGGCTTTCCCGAAGCCAGCGGGCGCTCCGCTCCCCGATCCATTTCCTGCAGGCGCGGCAGGACGCGGCGCTCGAACGCCGCGGGGGTCATTCCGGGGGCATATCCGGCGGCCGGATCGTCCAGACGCTCGCGCAGGAGCAGCATGCGGCGAATCTCGCCGCTCAAGAGGCTCAGGAACCGGATGGGCCAGTACTCCTCCGTGTCGATTTCTTTGTCCCCCATCACGACCGTATGGCCGGACAGAATCCTCTCGAGCTGCGTGAGCGCGGCCGCGGCGTCGCGGCGGGACAGCACGTCGTAGAACTCGTAGAGGTTCTCGGAAGCTTCGTCGTCGACGATTCCTCCGACGTCCGCCGCGAGCACACTCCCGCCCTTGCCCGCCCACTCGAGCAGCTTCGAGAGCTCCGCCGCGAAGACCGCCGGCCTCCTGCCCGTCCGCTCGAGGAGCCGCGCAATCGCGCCGCTTTCGAGGGTCACCTCCCGATCGTGGGCGCGCGCCAGCGCGAGACGGGAGAGCTCTTCGCCCGTGTTTTTCCGGTTGACGGAAATCCGGAGGAGGAGCCCCTTCTTCCCGATCTCGGCGGAGAGTCCGGCTGCGGGAGGCTGGATCGCGGTCAGGAGCGCCACGACCCCGTCATTGGCGCCGCGCTCGAGAAGCGTGCGGATCGCGGACGTCAGAAGGCTGCCCGAAGATCTCTCCTCCGGCAGCTCGGCCAGGATCCGGGCGAGCGATTCGGCCTGATCGGGACGCTTGACCTTTCGCGCGACGGCGCCGGCGGTCTCCCCCGGATCCGAGCCGCGCTCGATCGAAAGAGCCGCGAGCAGGGCGCGCGCGAAGCGGAACGCCTTCCGGCGGCCGGCCGGCGTCCCTTCGTTCCAGGCCTCGACCGCCGCGTCGGCCAGCTCCGCAGGCGCTTCCGTGCCGAGGAGTCGAGTCACGTCGAGCTCCACGACCCGGCGCGGCGAGAAGAGCGACCGGTTGAGCAGCGCGTCGCTGACCGCCTCGGGCGAGGCGTCGTCGTCGAAGCGAAGGCGCTCGATGTCCGAACCGCCGAGGGCCCCGGAGACCTCGGCCGCCGCCTCCTCGACGAAGAAGTCGAGCTCGCCGCCGACCAGGATCACGGAGGGCGCCGAGTCGAAGGAGGGAAGGGAGGATTCGTCGAAGGGCCGGCTCGGCACGGGGAGAGTCTATCGGGTCATCGGACCATCGGACCATCGGACCATCGGGTCATCGGGTCATCCGATCTCCCGATCTCCCGATCTCCCGATGACCCGATAGCCCCTGACAAGCAAAAGGCCCCGGAAGCCGGGGCCCTTCTCCGAAGCGGACGCTCGGTCGATCAGGTTTCCAAGAGCCCCTTCTCGAGCAGCTCCTGGCAGTCCACGCAATAGGGGGTCCAGGGGACGGCCATCAGCCTCTTCTCGGCCATCGGCACGCCGCAATTGCTGCAGGCGCCGTACGTCCCCTCGTCGATTCGCGCGAGCGCCTCGTCGATCTGCAGGAGGGTCGTGCGGTCGCCGTCGGACAGCGAGTACAGGAACTCGCGGGTATATGAGGAGACCGCCTTGTCGGCGATGTCCTGAGTGGATTCCTCGGTCGTCTCCTCCTCGGCGTCCCGCGCGCGGGCGAGATCCACGGAGAGGCTGTTCTTCTTCTCTTCCAGGAGGCGCCGGTACTTCTCGAGCTCCTTCTTTCCCAGCTTCGCGGCCCGTGCCGTGCTCGACGTGGCCATGTGATGGATTCTCCTCCTTCCCAACCCGGTCGCCCGGGGTGTTCGTCTGAAACGCGAGATGATAACCGAGAAATTCCGCCGCGACGGCTCATTTCGGTCGAGGGCCGGCGGGCGCGCCCGGCGCCTCCCGCCGCCGCTTGCCGCGCTCCCACAGCGACTTGCGGGACACACCCAGCCGGCGGGCCGCGAGCGTGCGGTTGCCGCCCGCCCGCCGCAGCGTCTCCTCGATGAACGCGTCGGTGAGTTGCTTCAGGGTCCAGCGCTCCTCGACCGCCGTGTCGAGCAGGGCCTCCGGCGACCCGAACGAGCCCACCGGGAGGTCGCGCTCGGAAATCTCCGGCTCCGAGGCCGCGAGCACCGCCCGCTCGACGACGTGGAGGAGCTCGCGGACGTTCCCCGGCCAGGCGTGGCGCACGAGGGCCGCCTCGGCGCCCTTCGAGAACCGCCGCGCGGGACGGCCGTACGCGCGCGCCGCCCGCCGCAGGAAGGTGCGCGCCAGCGGCAGGAGATCCTCGCGCCGCTCGGCCAGTCGCGGCAGGCGCACCGATACGACGTCGATTCGGTAGAAGAAGTCGTCGCGGAAGAGGCCCTGCGCGACGAGCGAGGTCAGGTCGCGCCGCGAGGAGACGATGAGGCGCGCCCGGAACGGATGCGTCGAGACTCCGCCCAGCCTCCGGAACGTGCGCTCCTGCAGGACCCGCAGAAATTTCGCCTGCGCGGCCGGAGAGAGCGAGGAGACCTCGTCCAGGTACGCGGTCCCCTCGCCGGCGACGTCGAGGAGACCCGCCTTGGAGGCCACGGCTCCCGTGAAGGCGCCGCGCTCGTGCCCGAAGAGCTCCGATTCGAAGAGGTCGTCGGAGAGGTTGGCGGCGTCGATCCGCACGAACGGCAGCGCGCGGCGCGGCGAGGCGTCGTGGATCGCGCGCGCCAGATGGTCCTTGCCGCTCCCGCTCTCCCCCTGGATCAGGACCGTCGAAGGGAGGTCGACCGCCCTCTCGAGGGCCGCAATCTCGCGCGCGAGCTCGCGATTGCGCGTCCGGAAGAGCGAGGAGAGCGAGCCGCGGGCGGGCGGAGAGGGATTGTCCGCGGAGCCGGGGCCGGGGTCCTCCTCAGGAGGAGGCGAAGCGACCCGTCTCATTCTCGGCGTCGCCCCAGAGGCGTTCGAGGGCGTAGAAGCGGCGCGCCTCCTCCTGGAAGATGTGGAAGACGACGTCCCCGTAGTCCATGAGGATCCAGCTCGCCGTCTCGAGTCCTTCCAGAGAGAGCGGAGACCCCAGCCGTTCGACGACCGCGTCGGCGATGGCGCGCGCCTGGCGGACGGAGCCGGCGGTGGACAGCACGAAATAGTCGGCCATCGTCGTCAGCTCCGTCAGGTTGAAGACGAGGATCGCGGCGGCCTTGTGGTCCAGGGCGGCGGTCAGGCCCTCGCGCACCTTTTCCTTGGGAGAGAGATCGGCCATCAGCGCCGCTTCACCCCGGATCGATACAGGCCCTGCTTCGTGATGTACTCCGCGACCGGCTCCGGAACCCGGCCTGAGGCGCCGCCGCCGCTCCCGAGATCCCTCCGGAGATCCGTCGCGGAAATTCTAACCGAACCCGCGTCGAAAACCTCGAGGCGATCGGAGAGCCCCCGGACGGACGGGACGCGAAGCCCCTCCCCGGCGAAGGGCTCCCGCAGGAATGCGGCCACGCGGGCCAGCCGGACGATCTCCGACGGCTCCCTCCAGCGATCGAACCCCGCCAGGGCGTCGGTGCCCATCAGGAGCCAGAGCTCGTCCTCCGGGTGCTCGCGCGCGAGCCCGGAGAGCGTGTCGACCGTATAGGAGGGGGGCTCGCGATCGAGCTCGGCGAAGGAGATCGCCCAATCGGGGCGCCCGGCGAGCGCGAGCGCGAGCATCGCCACGCGATGGCGGGCGTCCGTCGGCGACTCCTCCTTGTGGGGCGAGACGCGCGCGGGGACGAAGATGACCCGCCGCAGCGCGAACTTCGCGGCGGCGGCCTCGACCGTGCGCAGGTGTCCGAAGTGGACCGGATCGAAGGTGCCGCCGAAGACGCCGATGCGCACGGAGCCGTCGCTCAGAGGCCCCGACGGGACGAATCTCGACCGATCATGCGTCGAGTCTCTCACCGAGCGCCGGGGCGGCCGTTTCCGCGCGGCCCACCGTCTCGAAGAGATGTCCGACGAGCGCCGGGAGCCCCCGGTGGGTGACGGCGGAGATCTCGAAGAAGCGGAGGCCCCGGCGCTCCGCGGCCTCGCGAATGCTCTCGAGCCGGGCCGGGTCCGAGACCGCGTCGCACTTGGAAGCCACGAGCACCCGGGGCCGCGCGGCGACGTCGGAGGAGAACGCGGCGAGCTCGCTCTCGACGGTCGCGACGTCCTTCCCGGCGTCCCCCGGCGCCGACGCGTCCACGAGGTGGCAGAGGATGCGGCAGCGCTCGACGTGCTTGAGAAAACGCAGGCCGAGACCGGCGCCGCGGTGCGCGCCCTCGACGAGGCCGGGGATGTCGGCGACGACGAGCGTGCGGTGCCCGTCCCCTTCGACGACGCCGAGATGCGGGACGAGCGTCGTGAACGGGTAGTCGGCGATCTTGGGCCTGGCGGCGGAGATCGCCGAGATCAGGGTCGACTTGCCCGCGTTCGGAAACCCGATGATCGCGACGTCCGCGAGGAGCTTCAACTCGATCCCGAGCCGCCGTTCGGCGCCCGGCTTCCCCTTCCGGGCGAAGCGCGGCGCCTGCCGCGTCGGCGTGGCGAAATGCTGGTTGCCCCACCCGCCGTTCCCCCCGGCGGCGAGCAGCACGCGATCACCCGGCCGCACGAGATCGGCGATCGTCTCGCCCGAGTCGGCGTCGGTCACGACCGAGCCGAGCGGCAGATGGACGGTGACGTCGGAGCCGGAGGCGCCGTGGCGGTTGGAGCCCTGGCCGTGGTCGCCGCGGGAGGCCCGGTAGGAGGAGTGGTGCCGGAGGTGGTAGAGGGTGTTGTAGGAGGGGTCCGCGAGCGCCCAGACGGAGCCGCCGTTGCCGCCGTCGCCGCCCGAAGGGCCGCCGCGCGGAGCGAGCTTCTCGCGGCGGAACGCGATGCAGCCGTTTCCGCCGTCCCCGGCCTTGACGCGGATTTCGGCAGAGTCGATGAACAAGAAGGAGCTCTCAGCTGTCAGCTCTCAGCTGTCAGCCTGAAAACGACTTCCAACTGTCCGGCTGAGAGCCGACGGCTGATCGCTGACGCCTGCTCGCTATTCGACGGGCTCGATCGAGATCGTGCGGCCGGCCCGTCCGGCGTCGTGGAAGCGGACGACGCCGGCCACCTTGGCGAACAGCGTGTCGTCCTTGCCTCGCCCGACGTTCTCGCCCGGGAAGAACTTCGTCCCGCGCTGGCGCACGAGGATCGAGCCGCCGGAGACGACCTGGCCCGAGAAGCGCTTCACGCCGAGGCGCTGCGAATTGGAGTCGCGGCCGTTTCGGGAAGAACCCTGTCCCTTCTTGTGTGCCATCGGTGCTAGCCCTCGATCCCGTCGATGCGGATCTCGACCAGGTTCTGCCGGTGCCCCTTGGTCCGCCGGTACTGCTTGCGGCGCTTCTTCTTGAAAATCAAGACCTTACGAGACCTCACGCCGTTCAGGACGGTCGCGATCACGCGGACCCCGGCGGCCTTCTCGCCCGACCGGGCGCCCCCGTCTCCCGAGACCAGGAGGACGTCGGAGAGCTCCAGCCGCTCCCCTTTGGCGACCTCCTTCTCGGAGTCGCGCTCGATGCGGACCACGTCCCCGGGCGAAACCTTCAGTTGCTTCCCTCCGGCGCGGAGGATGGCGTACATGGGACCTCCCCTTGAGCGGAACCGCGAATCATAGCGATTGGGGCGGGGATGTCAAGGAGGGGGATATTTGGGATTGGTGATTGGGGATTGGTGATTGGGGATTGGTGATTGGCAGTCACCAATCTTCAATCTTCAATCACCAATCCCTTGTTCCTCAATCCTCCGTCACTTTGTCGGGCAGCTCGTTCCGATCGTCGGACTGGCGGGGGAAATGCCGGGCGAGCACGTCGCCCACGCGCTCCACCCCTTCGATCACGCCCTCCGTGAACTCCCCTCTCCGGAAGCGCTCCTCCATCGCCGCGGCCACTTCCTTCCAGAATTCGGGCCCGCACTTCTCGTGGACCCCGATGTCGCCGATGATCCGAAACCGACGGATGCGGGGAGCGACGTAGATCAGGACGCCGTTGCGCTCGCGCGTCCCGTCCATCCCGAGCAGCTGGAAGCGGCGCACCGCGCGCGACCTCCAGGTCGTCGGGCCGGTGCGAAGTCAGGTGGACCCGGATCTCCCCCGAGGTCTGCCGCTCCGCCTTCGAAATCGCCGCGACGATCCGCTCCGGGTCGAAACGGGAGAAGAGGCCCGCCACGGCTACCAGCTCCCCGAGGCGCCGCCGCCGCCGAAGGAACCGCCGCCGCCGGAGAAGCCGCCGCCTCCGCCGAAAGAGCCGCCTCCCGAGGACCACCCCCCGCCGCCCGACGACCAGCCTCCTCCGCCCGCCGGCCGGGGAAGATGATCGGAAAGCCGCCCACGCCGTTCGACCACCCGTCGCCCCGGAACGTGCGGTAGTTCCGGTTGCGGCGCAGGAACCACGGGAGCAGGAAGAAGACGCCGAAGATGAGAAGCCACGGGAGGCAGGAGCCGATGCTCGCGGCGGGCGCCCCGCGTCGGCGTTCGTGCGTCCCGTGCCCTTGTACTCCCCCCGCGCCGCGGCCATGAGCGCGGCCGCCCCCGCCTCGATGCCGCCCGCGAAGTCTCCGGCGCGGAAGCGCGGCACGATCTCGTTCTCGATGATTCGCTGGGCGATGACGTCGGGGATGGCTCCCTCGAGGCCGTAGCCGACCTCGATGCGGACTCTTGCGGTCCTCCGTGAAGACGAAGAGGACCGCGCCGTTGTCCGTCTTCTTCTGGCCGGCCCCCCACTTCTGCGCGGCGCGGACGGTGAAGTCCTCGAGCGTGAACCCCTCGGGGATCCGGCGGTCGATCCAGACGAGGATCTGGTTGGAGGTCTCCCGCTCGAACTGGGCGAGCCGGTCGTTCAGCCCCTCGGCGACCGCCCGGCCCGAGCACGCTCGGCGCGATCGGTGACGTAGCGGGCCGGTTTCTCCGGAATCTGCTCGTCGTAGCGATCGCCGCGCGGCCGCGGTCGCCGCGAGCGCGATCGCGAGTGCGGCGAGTCGAGCCGCCCGCCTCGACCGGCGGCCTCCGGCGTCCCTCACGCCCGCTGCCGTCTCCCCCCGATCCGCCGGCTACTTCGCCGGCGCCGCCGTCGGCGCCGGAGAGCCGAAGTTGAACTGCACCTTCGGGGCCTGCTCCGCGCCCGCCGCCGCCTTGAAGTACGGCTTCTCCTTGAACCCGAGGAACCGCGCCACGAAGTTCGTCGGGAACTTCAGGATCGCGTGTTGTAGCCCTGCGCCGCCTCGTTGAAGCGGCCGCGGGCGACGGCGATGCGGTTCTCCGTGCCTTCGAGCTGCGCCTGGAGGTCGCGGAAGTTCGCGTTGGCCTTCAGCTCCGGGTAGTTCTCCGAGACGACGAGCAGCCTCTGGAGCGCGGAGCCGAGCTGGTCCTGCGCCGCCTGGTAGCGCGCGAGCTCCTGCGGGTCGCGTCGGCGCCTTGCCCGGCGTGACGGTCGCCCGTCCGACGGAGGCGCGCGCCTCGGTGACGGCCGTCAGCGTCTCCTTCTCGAAGCTCGCGGCGCCCTGGACCGTCGAAACGAGGTTGGGGACGAGGTCGGCTCGCCGCTGGTACTGGTTCTCGACCTCGGCCCACTGGCGGTCCACCTCCTGTCCGAGAGTGACCAGTCGGTTGTTGGTCGACGCGAACGTGAGCCCGACGATCACCACGAGCCCGATCGAGAAGGGCCAGACACCCGAGCCCGAGCTTGCCCATGCTTTCCTCCTCCTTGCCGCGAAACGACGGAAGCGGCGGGATTGTATCGGATCGGCCTCGATCTACTTGCGTCCCGCCGCCAGCCGCTCGAGGACCCTCGCGGGCAGGATCGCCCGGAGGTCCGCCGGGCCAGTCCCGTCCCAGTCGAGGCGGGCGACGGCCGCCTTCTTCAGCGGGAGCGTCAGGAGCAGGCCTCCCGGCCACGAGCCGGCCGAGCAGCGCGCCCAGGTGCGGCTCGTGCCCGACGAGGAGGACTCCCGCCGCCTCGTCCTCCCGGATCTCGTCCAGGATCTCCTGCGGGTCGCGGCCGGGCTCGAGCGCCCGCGACTCCTCGATGCCGCGGTCGAGGCCGAGCTCCCGGGCCGCCGGCTCCGCCGTCTGACGCGCCCGCTGGTAGGGAGACGTCAGGACCATCTCGATCGCCGGCTCGAGCGACGCGAGCCCCCGGGCGACGGCCCGGGCCCGCTTCTCGCCTTCGGCCGTCAGGGCGCGGTCGGCGTCTCTCCCGGAGGCGCGCGGACTCCTCCGCGGCCGCGTGGCGGAGCAGCCAGATCTCCATCGCCCGAGTCTAACTCCCGCGGCGCCCCGCGGCCCTTCGACGCGGATATCATTCGCGGCATGTCGCTCCCGGCCGGGGAACGGATCGGGCCGCTTCCAGATCGTGGCTCCCATCGGCAAGGGGGGCATGGGCGAGATCTACCGCGCCCGCGACACGCGGCTGAACCGGGACGTGGCGTTGAAGATGCTGCCCGAAGGCAGCGCCAACGACGAGGACAGCCTGCGTCGATTCGAGCGCGAGACGCGCGCCATCGCGGCCCTGAACCACCCGAACATCCTCGCGATCCACGACACCGGGATGCACCGCGACATCCCCTACGCCGTCACGGAGCTCCTCCAGGGGGAGACGCTCGCCGAACGTCTGCGCGTCGGGCCCGCTCGCCGCGCCGCGCGCGACCGAGATCGCCAGCCAGATCGCCGAAGGCCTCTCCGCCGCGCACGAGAGGGGGGTCATCCACCGCGACATCAAGCCGGAGAACATCTTCCTGACGCACGACGGGCGGGCGAAGATCCTCGACTTCGGCATCGCGCGCATCGAGAACCCGGGCCTGCGCGACCGGCAAGCACTCCACGAGCCGGCTCCACGAGCGCGGCCTTCGTCGTCGGGACGGCCGGCTACATCTCGCCCGAGCAGGTGCGCGGCAAGCGCGCCGACGGGCGCAGCGACCTCTTCGCGCTCGGCGCCGTCTACTTCGAGATGTTGACCGGGCGACGCGCCTTCCAGCGCGACTCGCCCGTCGAGACGCTCGGCGCCGTCCTGCGGGACGACCCGCGCAAGCTCCCGGAGGTCGCAGAAGATCCCGGAGAGCCTCGACCGGCTACGTCTTCCGCTGCCTCGAGAAGGACCCGGCCGACCGGTACCAGTCGGCACGCGACCTGCTGATGGACCTGCGCGCCTGGCAGGCCGGGGCGATCAAGGAAGCCGGCGCGCGAATCCAGTTCCAGAGCGTGGCGCCCTGGCGCCACCGGCGCGACCCGGGTCATCCTGCGCGGCGTCGCGGCCGGCGTCCTGGCGCGTCCTCGGCTTCTGGGCGGGCTCGTGCTGGCAGAGGGAGCGGGCGCTCGTCCAGGGCGACGGTCCACCGTCCGCCGGCCCGCGCGCTAGGGCTCGGGCCCGGGAAGCCTCGGGGGAGGATCGGCTCCTACGCCGACGCGACCGAGGAGTCGATCCCGTCGCCGACGACCGGCAGCGCCGCGCCGCGCTCCTTCGGCCGGGGGATCGGGGCCGCGCAGCACGCGTCCGGACAGGCGTCGTAGAGCGGTCCGCCGCTGGACGGGCTCGTACCCCGCGTCGGAGATGATGCGCCGCAGCTCCTCGAGCGTCAGGCGCGTCCGCGCGCCGGCGGCGAAGACGACCTGCTCCTCGAGCAGGAGCGAGCCGAGATCGTCGGCGCCGAAGGAGAGGGAGAGCTGCCCGATCTTCGCGCCCTGCGTGACCCAGGAGCCCTGCACGTGGCGGATGTTGTCGAGGTAGAGGCGCGAGACGGCGAGCGTCTTCAGGTACTCGAAGCCGCCCGCCACCTCGACCTTCCCGTCGAGGTCGGTGTTCTCCTCCTGGAAGGTCCAGGGAATCCAGGCGGTGAAGCCGCCCGTGCGATCCTGCAGGTCCCGCACGACCCGGAAGTGCTCGACCCGCTGCGCGTACGTCTCGCCGACGCCGAACATCATCGTGGCCGTCGTGCGCATGCCCGAGCCGGTGGGCCGATCTCGTGCACCTCGATCCACTTGTCGGTGGGCGCCTTCGTGAGCGCCCAGATCCGCTTGCGGACCGAGTCTTCGAGCACCTCGGCGCCGCCGCCGGGGATCGACTGCATCCCGGCGTCGCGCAGGCGCGCGATCACTTCGGCCATCGGCCACTTCGTGATCTTCTGGAGGAAGTAGATCTCCGGCGCCGAGAGCGCGTGCAGGTGGATCGTCGGAAAGGTCTTGCGGATGAAGCGGAACATCTCCTCGTAGAAGGAGAACGGGAGGTCCCCGTTGACTCCGCCCTGGAGCAGGACGCCCGTGCCGCCGACGTCGATCGTCTCCTGGATCTTCTCGCCGATCTGGTCGAAGGTCAGGACGTAGGCCTCCGGGTGCTTCGAGATCGGGGCGGTAGAAGGCGCAGAACTGGCAGCGGTAGACGCAGACGTTCGTGTAGTTGATGTTCCGGTCGATCAGGTAGGTCGCGACCGACGGGTCGTTCTTCCGGTTGCGGACCTCGTCGGCCGCGGCGCCGAGCTCGAGGAGATCGCCCTCCTCGAGCAGCCGCACGGCGTCCGCGTCCGAGAGGCGCTCTCCCTCGAGAGTCCGCTCGAGGATCTCCTGCGTCGGCAAGCCGGTCATCCGGCGCATTGTAGAACGAGCGCGGGGCCGCGCCGGGGAACATCCGGCCGCCGCCCGCGTCAGGAAACGCCATGAGACGTCTGTCGCGGTCGTTCTCGATCTATCTCGGGCTCGTCGGATACCTCGTCCTCGTGAAGCTGGCCGTGACCCTCTTTCCGCAGGCCTTCCGGTCGGCGGCGCAGGCGAAGGTCTTCGAGTGGCAATGGCTCGCGCTCTGGGCGGCCCTGGGGGCGGCCGGCGTGTGGCTCTCGGAGCGCACCGGCTTTCCGCCGGCCTGGGAGGCGGGGACCGCTCGATCGCGCCTCCTCGCGCCCGCCCTCTGGGGGCTCGGCTTCGGAGCGCTCGCGATCGCGACCGACGCCGCGACCGGCTGGGCGGCGTGGGTGGCGGCGAAGCTCGGTCAGCCGTCGATCCACATTTCGTTTCCCGCGTCGCTCGCCATCTATCCGGGCGGCGCGATCATCGTCGAGATCCTCTACCGCCTCTTTCCGATTCCCGCGCTGCTCTGGCTCGTGTCGAGCCGGCTCCTGCGCGGGCGCGGCCAGGAAGCGACCTTCTGGACGCTCGCCGCCCTGACGTCGCTCGCCGAGCCGCTCGGCGATCTCGGGCTCCGCGAGCACGGCATCGGAGCGATGGCTGCCGTCTTCACGCAGGACTACGCGCTCAACTTCGCGCAGGCCTCGTTCTTCCGGAAGCGCGGGTTCCTCGCGGCGATCGTGGTGCGGGTCGCGTTCTATCTCGTCTGGCACGTGGTTCCGTCGCTCGCTGACGCGAGTCGGTTCGCTCGGTGAACGTCGCGAACCTTTGTCGCGTCGCGAGCTTCTGTACCGCTGCCTCGCGCAAGTGACTTTTCCGGATCTCGGTACGGGGCTGCCCCCGGGGGGCTATCAGAGAGTCTGGAGGGGACGGGGAGATCCGATCAGCCCTTCCTCCGAGGCAAGCCGGTAGAAGAGTTCGAGCCCCGCGAGGTCGCCGGCGTCGAGCTCGTAGTGGAGGGCGTTGCGCAGATAGTCCTCCACCACCGGACGGGAGAGCCCGGTTCGCGAGGCCTCCTCGGCGACGAGCGCGCCGAAATCTCTCCGGCCCGCCTCGTAGGAGGCGGCGAGCAGGCGCGCGACTTCGGGGCGGGCGGCCTCGTCCCGGACCGCCCAGAACGCGAAGACGAACGGGTGGCCCGAGAACGCGCGCCACTCGGCGGCCAGGTCGAGCACGACGTGGCCGTTCAAGCGCGTCTTCAGCGCCGGGTCGCCGATGATCAGCGAGGCGTCGGCTTCGCCCTCCCGGTATTCGGGGCTCAGTCCGTAGACGCGCTTGAGCAAGATTCGCGTGAGCGCCGCCGAGGTGCGGGAGGCGGGATCGAGCGCGACGGATCCGATGCGATCCCGCGAGACTTTCGAGACGAGGAGCACCGAGCGGACCTCGGAGGACGCGGCGATCCCGAGCCCGCCGACCGCCGAGATTCCCGGGATCCGCTGGTACTCGATCGACGGGATCAGGCCGACGTCGGCGACTCCCGCGGCGAGTTTTCGGGCGCAGACCGACGGCAGATCGCGCGCCACGACGACGCCCGGAGGCGGCTCGTGAAGCAGGCCCCAGGTCAAGGGGCGGGCGTTCAGGAAGTCGACGAGGGAGATGCGGAGCGGGCCGGGTCATCGGATCATCGGTTCATCGGTTCATCGGTTCATCGGTTCTCGCCGATCCCCCGATCTCCCGATCCCCCGATCTCCCGATCTCCCGATGACCCGATTCCTATCCCTGGCTCATCATGTTCAGGAACTCGCCGTTGCTCTTGGTCTTCTCGAGCTTCTCGGTCAGGAGCTCCATGGCTTCGACGGTCGAGAGGGGGTTCAGGACCTTGCGGAGGACCCAGACGCGGTTCAGCTCCTGCTTGTCCATCAGGAGCTCTTCCTTCCGGGTGCCCGACTTGTTGATGTCGATGGCCGGGAAGACGCGCTTGTCGACGAGCTTGCGGTCGAGGTGCATCTCCATGTTGCCGGTGCCCTTGAACTCCTCGAAGATGACGTCGTCCATGCGGGAGCCGGTGTCGATCAGCGCCGTCGCGATGATCGTGAGCGAGCCGCCCTCCTCGACGTTCCGCGCCGCGCCGAAGAAGCGCTTGGGGCGCTGGAGGGCGTTCGAGTCGACGCCGCCCGACAGGACCTTGCCCGAGGGGGGCACGATCGCGTTGTAGGCGCGCGCGAGGCGCGTGATCGAGTCGAGCAGGATGACGACGTCGCGCTTGTGCTCGACCAGGCGCTTGGCCTTCTCGATGACCATCTCGGCCACCTGCACGTGCCGGGCCGCCGGCTCGTCGAAGGTCGAGGAGATGACCTCGCCCTTGACCGAGCGCTGCATGTCGGTGACTTCCTCCGGCCGCTCGTCGATCAGGAGCACGATCAGCGTGATCTCCGGGTGGTTGGTCGAGATCGAGTTGGCGAGGGCCTGGAGGATCATCGTCTTGCCGGTGCGCGGCGCGGCCACGATCAGCCCGCGCTGCCCCTTGCCGACGGGCGCGACGAGGTCGAGCACCCGCGAGGACATGTTGCCGGGGACTTCGAGCTTGATCCGGTCCTGCGGATAGAGCGGCGTCAGGTTGTCGAAGAAGATCTTCTCCCGCGCGACGTCCGGGTGCTCGAAGTTGACCGCTTCGACCTTGATGAGCGCGAAGTAGCGCTCCCCCTCCTTCGGCGGCCGGATCTGGCCCGAGACCGTGTCGCCGGTGCGCAGGTCGAACTTCCGGATCTGCGAGGGCGAGACGTAGATGTCGTCCGGGCCCGGCAGGTAGTTGTACTCGGGTGCGCGCAGGAAGCCGAACCCGTCGGGGAGGCACTCGAGCACCCCCTCCGAGAAGATCAGCCCCTTCTTCTCCGTCTGCGCCTGCAGGATCTTGAAGATCAGATCCTGCTTGCGCATCCCGGTCGCGTTCTCGACCTCCAGGTCCTTGGCGATCTTGAGGAGCTGCGGGATCTTGATCTCGTGCAGCGTCCGGATGTCGAGCGTGTCGGCCTGGTCGCCCGATTCCTCTTCCCCGGTCGTGTCCGGAAGCCCCTCGGTCGGGACTTCCAGGGTCTCGACGTCCGAGCCGTTGGTCCCTTTTCTTCTCGCCATGGGTTATCCCTCGACCTCACTCGACTCTTCGGCGGATCTCCCGCCGCAACTCCTCGATCCCCTCGCCGCTCGCCGCCGAGACCGGGAGCACGTCGCCGTGCGCCGCTTCGAGCCGCCGCCGCGCCGCCGCCCGCTCCGCCGAGCGGATGCGGTCCCACTTCGTCGCCACGGCGAGCACGGGCACGCCGAGCGCCTCGAGGTAGTCGCGTATCGTCCGGTCCGCCTCGGCGTCCGGCACGCGCCCGTCCACGAGCGCCAGCGCGAGCGTCACGCGGCCGCTCCGGAAGAGCCGGTCGGCCAGCTCCGCCCACCGCTCGCGCTCTTCGCGGGAGACCCGGGCAAAGCCCGTGCCGGGAAGGTCGGCCAACCGATACCCTTCTTCGGTCTCATAGAAGTCGATCCCTCGCGTTTTCCCGGGTTTCTTTCCGACTCGCGCGGCGTTCGATCCGAGCAGCCGGTTCAACAGGCTCGATTTCCCGACGTTCGACCGGCCCACGACGGCCACGACGGGCGCCCGGTCCCGAGGGAGGTCTTCGCTCCGGTGGACCGAGGCGATCCGCTCGCCGCGAGTGGGCCTCCCTTTCAATCCGCGGGCGCGCTCTCCGGGGCTCTCAATGCGCGACCGTCCCGCCTTCGGCGGGCTCGCTCTCGGCCGGCAGACCCGCCGCGGCCGCCGGAACTCCTTCGAGCGCCACTTTGATCACTTCGTCCATGTTCGAGACGAGGTGAAACTCCATCTCGTTCCGGATCTCGGCCGGCAGGTCGTCCAGGTCCTTGTCGTTTTCCGTCGAGAGGACGATCGTGCGGATGCCCGCCCGGTACGCCGCGAGGACCTTGTCCTTGATGCCGCCGACCGGCAGGACCTTGCCGCGCAGCGTGATCTCCCCCGTCATCGCGACGTCCTTCAAGACCGGGATCTTCGTCACGGCCGAGAAGAGCGACGCCGCCATCGTGATCCCGGCCGACGGGCCGTCCTTCGGGATCGCTCCCTCCGGCACGTGGATGTGGATGTCGAACTTCTCGTGGAAATTCGGGTCGGCGTCGTACATCTCGGCGCGGCTGCGCACGTAGGAGACCGCCGCGCGCGCCGACTCCTGCATGACTTCGCCGAGCGATCCGGTGAGTGTCAAGTTTCCTTTACCCTTGAGCAGGGACGTCTCGGTCATGAGGATCTCGCCGCCGGCCTCGGTCCAGGCGAGGCCCGTGGAGATGCCGACCTCCGAGGTCTCCCCCTTGCGCTGGTTGCGGAACCTCGGTTTCCCGAGGAAGTCGCGCAGGTTGTCGGGAGTGATCCGCACCGGCGTCTCGACGCTCTTCTGCACGATCCGGCGCGCCACCTTGCGGCACACGCTGCCGATCTCGCGCTCGAGATTGCGCACTCCCGCCTCGCGCGTGTAGTTGGTCGCGATCGCCATGATCGCCTCGTCGGCGAACTCGACCTGCTCGGCCTTCAGGCCGTTGGCCTCCCGCTGCTTCGGCACGAGGAACTGCCTCGCGATCGCGAGCTTCTCGTTGGGCGTATAGCCGGAGAGGGGGATCAACTCCATCCGGTCCTTCAGGGCCGGCGGAATCGGGTCCGCGATGTTCGCGGTGGCGATGAACATGACCTTCGAGAGGTCGTACTCGACGTCGAGGTAGTGGTCCAGGAACGAGTGGTTCTGCTCGGGATCGAGCACCTCGAGCAGCGCCGACGCCGGGTCTCCCCGGAAGTCGGAGGAAATCTTGTCCACCTCGTCGAGCAGGAAGACGGGATTGACCGTCCCGGCCTTCTTCATCATCTGGACGATCTGGCCGGGGAAGGCGCCGATGTAGGTGCGCCGGTGCCCGCGGATCTCCGCCTCGTCGCGCACACCCCCGAGCGAGAGGCGCACGAACTTGCGGTTGAGAGACCGCGCGATCGACTTGGCGAGCGAGGTCTTCCCGACGCCGGGCGGCCCGACGAAGCAGATGATGGAGCCCTTCGTCTTCTGGACGAGCTGTCGCACCGCCAGGAACTCGAGGATCCGCTCCTTGACCTTCTCGAGGCCGTAATGGTCCTCGTTCAGGATCTTCTCGGCCCGCGTGATGTCTTTCGACTCGCGGGAAGCCCGCTTCCAGGGCACCCCGACCAGCCATTCGATGTAGTTGCGCGACACCGTCGCCTCGGCCGAGACCGGGGGCATCGCCTCCAGGCGCTTCAACTCCGTTTCGGCCTTCTCGCGGACCTCCTTCGGCATGCCGGCCGAGGCGATCTTCTTCTTGAGCTCCTCGACTTCGTCGCCGCGGTCGTCCTTGCGCCCGAGCTCCTGATGGATGGCCTTGATCTTCTCGTTGAGGTAGTACTCCTTCTGGGCCTTCTCCATCTGCTTCTTGACCTTGTTGTTGATGCGCCGGTCGATGTTGAATTTCTCGACCTCGACTTCCAACAGGTCCTGAAGCCGCTGCAGCTGCTCGTACACGTTGTCGGCCTCGAGGAGCGTCTGCTTGTCCGCCGTCGAGACCGCCAGGTGCGCCGAAAGGGTGTCGGTGAAGCGCTCCGGTTCCTCGATCTTGATCGAGGCCGCGATGCTCTCGAAGGCGAGCGTGTGGGAGAGCTTGGCGTACTGCTCGAAGAGCCCGAGCACCTTGCCCATGTACTCCTTGAGCTCCTCCGCGTCGGCGGGCTTGGGAGCCGCCGCCTGGACCGCCACCGCCAGGTACTCGGGGCGCTCCTCGAAGCCGTGGATCTGCCCGCGGCGCTGCCCCTCGACCATCACCTTGATGTGCCCGTTGGGGAGCTTCAGAGACTGCGCCACCGTCGCGATGACGCCGATCTCGTAGATGTCCTCCGGCTTCGGCTCGTCGAGCTGGGGATCCTTCTGCGCGGCCAGGAAGAGGCGCTTGGTCGGCGTCGCCAGCGCCGCCTCGAGCGCGCGGATGGAGGACTCCCGGCCGACGACGAACGGCGCCATCATGTGGGGAAACACCACCATGTCCCGCAGCGGGACGAGCGGCAGCGTCTCGACCGGGCGGCTCGCGATGTCCTGGGATTTCATGGGTTCGGGTCTTCCTTCGGCGCTCCGGCGCGGGGCGGGGGCCGGCCGAGGGGCTCCGCCCTATCCCGCCTTGCGCAGGATCGTGATCGGGTTCGTGTGATGCTTGACCACGTCCCGCGTGATGACGCACTCCTCGATGTCGTCGTCGGAGGGGATCTGGTACATGACGTCGAGCATCAGGTCCTCGATGATGATCTTGAGGCCCCGGGCGCCGACGTTGCGGGCCAGCGCCTCCTCGGCGATGGCCTCGATCGCATCATCCGTAAAACGCAGCTGGACGTTCTCGAATTCCAGCATGGTCTGGTACTGCTTGACGAGCGAGTTCTTGGGCTCCTTCAGGATCTCGACCAGAGCCGACTGATCGAGCTCCGAAAGCGTGGCGACGACGGGCAGCCGTCCCACGAACTCCGGGATCATCCCGTACTTGATCAGGTCCTCCGGGTGGACCTTCTCGAGCAGGACGCTCGGGCGCTTCTCCTTCTTGGTCGAGATTTTCGCGCCGAAGCCCATCGTCTTCTCGGTCATCCGGCGGCTGATGATGTCCTCGAGACCCACGAAGGCGCCGCCGCAGAGAAAGAGGATGTTCGTCGTGTCGATCTGGATGAACTCCTGGTGCGGGTGCTTGCGGCCCCCCTGCGGCGGGACGTTCGCGACGGTGCCCTCCAGGATCTTCAAGAGCGCCTGCTGGACCCCCTCCCCCGACACGTCGCGGGTGATCGAGGGGTTCTCCCCCTTGCGGGCGATCTTGTCCACTTCGTCGATGTAGACGATGCCCCGCTCGGTCTTGTCCTTGTCGTTGCCGGCCGCCTGGTAGAGCTTCAGGATGATGTTCTCGACGTCCTCGCCCACGTAGCCCGCCTCGGTCAGCGTGGTCGCGTCCACGATCGTGAACGGCACGGAGAGGAGCTTGGCGAGCGTCTGGGCGAGCAGCGTCTTGCCCGTGCCCGTCGGCCCGATCAGGAGGATGTTCGACTTCTGGAGCTCGACGTCCTGGAGCTTGCGGTTCTTCTCCAGGTAGTCGATGCGCTTGTAGTGGTTGTAGACGGCGACGGCGAGCTTCTTCTTCGCCTGCTCCTGGCCGATGACGTAGCTGTCCAGGAATTCCTTGATCTCTTTCGGCTTGGGAAGCTTGGTTTCCGGCGCCTGCGTTTCGAGCACCCGGTCTTCCGCGATGATGTCGAGGCAGATGTCGACGCACTCGTCGCAGATGTAGACCGTCGGACCGGCGATCAGCTTTTTGACGTCCCGCTGGCTCTTGTTGCAGAAGGAGCAGCGAAGCACATCGCCGTTTCCGGTTTTCTTCGACATTCAGCCTCCGGGGGGGTCTTCCCGATTCTAGGGGAGCCCACCGGACCCGTCAACGGGCCCGCAAACGATTCTCGGCGACTCTAGCACAGCCGTTTCCGGTAACGTGCCAAGTCCGCCCCTATTCCCGCATGGAGTTCCGTTTCTATTGGCACGAAAGTGGAAAGCGAGGATTCAACTTTTTGGTGTCCAGAGGACGTACCAGCCGAGGGCGCGGACGTCGCTCTTCGCGATGGGAATTCTCGCTTGTTCCCGGCGCCCGGCCGAAGCCGCGAGGCGCGCGCGCTCGCCCGCCGTGTCGCTCTCGAGTTCGGACCGCAGGTCGTCGCGCTCGCGCGTCCACGCCGCGATCTTCTCCTCCGACTCCTTTACGCCTTCCGCGGCGCGCTGGATTCGCCCGTAGGCCCGGCCGCCCGCGCGAACCGTCGATCCGGCGGAGCGGCGGCCTCCTCCGAGGATCGTTCCGAGGATCCCGGCGCCGACGTCGATGGCGCTGTACGTCGCCGCCCGGCCCTGCTCCGCCCGGTCCCGCTCGAGCTCCCGCGTCTCCGCAGCGATCTGGCGCTCGAGGGTCGCGATGCGGCGCTCGCGAGGAGCTGCCGACCTTCGCCGTCTGCTTCGCGGCCGCGGCCTCGACGGCCGCCGAGACGCGCGCGGCGAAGTCCGCGCCGCCCTCGCCCGGCTGGCGCGCGAGCCCGAGCTCGGGAACCGTCTCGAGCGTGAAGCCTTCCGCGGCGACCTGCTCCCGAGCGGCTTTCTCGAGCGCGGCGACGGCGTTGCCTTTCGTCGCCCAGGGCGGCAGCGGACCGTAGGAGACGCCCGCGGGAGGAGACGAACCCCAGTCCTCGAGCCGCGTCGAGCCGTCCGCCGCCGGGACCGGCGCCGGCCCCGACCCGAAGCGGACGAGGCGCCGGTCCGAGCCGGAGACCGCCGGGCGCTGCCGGGAGATCCGCGCCTCGAGCAGAACGGCGAGCTCTCCCGAGAGCGCCGCGCCGCCCGGGCTCCCGGGCGCGAAGCGCGGCTGGAAGACCGGGTCGAGCGCCGGCGGCACCGGCGCGCCGCTCTCCGCCGGCTCGGCTCCGGCCTTCGCGGGAGCCGGCCCGCCGGGCGCCGCCTCCGCGAATCCGCGCGCGAGGTCCGGGATCTGGCGCAGTGTCAGGGGCCCGCGCAGATACGCCCGCGCCCAGCGCGACTCGAAGACGACGGGGCCTCCCTTCCGGTGCACGTCGTGGAGGAGGAAGCGGCGCTTCTCGAGCCCCGAGAGCGCCCGGTCCGCCTCGGCGCGGGACATCCCGAGCCCCGCGCCCTCGAGCCCGTCGAGCAGCCTCTCCTTGTCCCGCTCGGCCTGCAGCCGGCCGACCATCCACGTGCCGGCGTTGGTCAGCGCCTTGTAGTCGAGGTCCACCGGGTTCTGCGTGACGGCGAGCACGCCGACGCCGAAGGCGCGCGCCTGTTTCAGCAGCGAGAGGAGCGGCCGCTTCGAAGGGGGCTCGGCGACCGGCGGCAGGAAGCCGAAGACCTCGTCGAAGTAGAGGAGCGCCCGAAGGTCCGTCGCGCCCGACTGCACGCGCGTCCAGGCCCAGAGGCGCTCGAGGAAGCGCGAAACGAAGAACATGCGCTCCCGGTCGTCGAGGTGCGCCAGATAGAAGAGATTGCAGGCGGGCCTGCCGGATTCGTCCGCCAGGAGGCGCTGCGGATCGAGGGGCTCCCCGGCGCGCCAGGAGTCGAAGCCGGGGGACGAGAGGAGGTTGTTCAACGCGAGCGCGAGATCCCGGCGCTTTTCGCGCGGCAGGACCGTGTCGAGGTCGAGCGCGCCGACCCGGGAGAAAGGCGGGTTCTCGGCCAGGGCGACGAGACCCGCGAGGTCCACCGGCTGGCCCTGCCGCCAGCGGTCCTCGAGCACGCGGGCGAGCAGGATGTGGCGCGGATCCGACACCGGGTCGGCCTCGACTCCGCAGAGCGAGAGGAGGCCCGAGACGAGGCCGCGGATCTCGTCGCGCACCGCTTCCTCGTCCCGGTCGAGAGAGAGCCCCGCGGGCAGCGAGAGCGAGCCCGAGCACGTCCACGGGCCGCCCCACCCGGGAACCGGGCGTGAAAACCCGGTAGCAGACGCCTTCGCGAAGCTTCGCGAGCGAGGCGACCGGCACGTCCCACTCCGCGAGCCCCGCGCGCCAGAGCTTCGCCTGGGCGGCGCCCTCGTCCGCCGCGCTGCGGCCGGCGCGGCGCGCCGCCTCGGGGTCCACCCACGCGGCGAAGTCCTCGGCGCGAAGCTGCGGGAACGTCAGGAGAAGATTCGTCACGTCGCCCTTCGGATCGAGGAGGAAGAGCGGCGTGCCGGCCAGGAGGAGCTCCTCGAGCAGATCGACGCAGAGGCCGGTCTTGCCGCTGCCCGTCATCCCGACGCAGACGCCGTGCGTCGTGAGATCGGACGTCGCGTATTCGAGCCGCTTCCCGTCGGGCGTCCGGCCGAGGTAGGCGTTCGGCACGAAAAGAGCTTACAGCTGTGAGCTATCAGCGAATAGCAGCCAGCTATCAGCTATCAGCTATCAGCTATCAGCTATCAGCTATCAGCTGTCAGTTGTCAGCAAGACCAGTCTGGTGGACGCCGAGAGCCGAGAGCTGAGAGCTGAGAGCTGAGAGCTATCCCGCCGCCTTCAGCGCGGCCTCGTCTCGCCGGTGGTAGATCGCGTCCACGAGTCCGTACTTCTTGGCTTCCTCCGCCTCGAGGATGTAGTCGCGGTCCGTGTCCTTCGAGATCTTCTCGAAAGACTGGCCGGTGTGTTCGGCCAGGAGGTGGTTGATGCGCTCCCGCACTTTGAGCATGTCGCGGGCGTGGATCTCGATGTCCGACGTCTGCCCGCCGAGGCCCGAGGCCCAGGGCTGGTGGATGAGGAACTTCGAGTTCGGCAGCGCGAAGCGCTTCCCCGGCGTCCCGGCCGCCATCAGCATCGCGGCCATCGAGGCCGCCTGCCCGACGCAGATCGTCGAGACGTCGTTCTTGACGTACTGCATCGTGTCGTAGATCGCGAAGCCGGCGCTCGTCACGCCCCCCGGCGAGTTGATGTAGAAGGAGATGTCCCGCTCGGCGTTCTCCGACTCGAGGAACAGCATCTGCGCGATGATCAGGTTGGCGATCGTGTCGTCGATCGGCTGCCCGAGGAAGATGATGTTGTCCTTCAGCAGCCGCGAGTAGATGTCGTAGGCTCTCTCGCCGCGACTCGTCTGCTCGATCACCATCGGGACCAGAACCATGCCGCCTCCCTCTTCTTCGTCATCCATAACAGGCCTCTCCTCGCTCGATTCCCGCCGGCCGGCTCGCTACTTGTCGACCGCCGCAGGCTCCCCCGAGGGTAGCACCTGCGCGGTAGAGATCAAGAGATCCACCACCTTCGACAGCCGCATCTCGTCGCGGAGGGACTCGAGCCCCCCGGCTTCGACGAGCCGCCGGCGCAGCGCCGCCGGATCCTCCCCCCGGCGCGCGGCGGTGCGCTTGAACTCCGCCTCGAGCTCGGTGTCGGTCACCTGGATCCCCTCCTTGCGCGCGATCGCGTCGAGGAGGAGGTACTCCCGCACCCGCTTCTCCGCTCCCGGGCGCGCGTCGAGCCGCAGCCGCTCCCAGTCGGCCGACTTCGGGTCGACTCCGCTCGCGGCGAGGTAGCGCGCATAGTCGCGCAGCGCCCCCTCGGTCTCCGACTCCGCGAGCACGTCGGGGGCGGGAATCGCGACGCGGGAGAGAAGCGTGTCGAGGATCGCGCGCCGGAACTTGCGGCGCCGGTCCGCCTCCTTCTCCTGGCGCAGGCTCGCCCGGACCTTCTCGCGGAGGGCCTCGAGGGTCTCCCCGTCGCCGACCGCCCGGGCGAGCTCCTCGGTCATCTCCGGGAGCCGCTTCTCCTTGAGCGCGACCAGGGTCAGCTCGTAGTCCACCGTCTTCCCGCGGAACTCGTCGTTCGCAAAATCGTCCGGGAAAGTCTTCCGGAAGCGGCGCGTCTCTCCGGGGAGCGCGCCGCGCAGGGCGTCGTTGATCTCGGGCATCGAGTCGGCGTGGCCGACCTCGAGCGTGATCTTCTCGTCCCGGAACGTGCGCGGGTTCTGGCCGGGCGCGAGGATCTCGACGAACGTGCCCGCGACGTCCGCGACCGCGTAGTCCCCCGGGGCCGCCGCCCTCCCCTCGATCGGATGGAACTCGGCGTGGGCTTCGCGCAGCCGGTCGAGGACGGTGGAGACTTCCGCTTCCGTCGGCTCGACGGAGGCGTCCGGGACGGGAATCCCCCGCCACTCGCCCGGATCGACGACCGGCTTCAGGTCGAGGCGCGCCGTGAAGCGGATCGCGCCGGGCGGATCCCAGTGGAGCTCCTCCACCCGGGGACTGCCGAGGACCGCGAGCCCGCGCTCCTCGATCGCCGTGTGGAGCGCGCCGGGCAGCAGCGTCTCGAGAACGTCCTCCCGGATCTGCTCTCCGAACCGCTGGCGGACGACCGCCTCCGGCACGTGCCCCTTCCGGAATCCGGGGACGGAGGCGCGCTTCGCGTAGGACCGCGTGACGTCGGAGAACGCCTTCTCGACGTCGGCGGCCGGCACCTCGATTTCGAGGGACGTCCGGGTCGGGGACTCTTCGCGGGCATTGAGGACGACCATAGGCGCCGGAGTCTAACGGATGGTCAGGGCCGGCGGGGCGCGAGCGCCCGCGCGCGCTTGTGCCGGGGCGGCAACGGCTGGACGTCCCTCGCGGGCGGCGGCGGTTCCGCCAACGCCAGGGCCGCCTCGCAGTCGATCCGCCCGAAGCCGAAGACCGCGTTGGGGACGGCGTTGCCCGGATAGGGATCGCAGGTCTGGTCCGAGACGAGCGGGACGGCCGAGGCGTGCAGGATCTGCTCGGTCCCCGCGACGTCGCCGCGCAGAGAGGGCACGGCCGACCAGAGAAGCGCCACGGCGCCGGAAACGTGGGGCGCGGCCGCCGAGGTCCCGCTGAGCGCGGGGTTGTAGGCGTCCGGCGGCACGGCGCTCCGAACGTTGAAGCCCGGAGCGACGACGTCGGGTTTCAGACGGTTCGAACCGTCCACCGTCACCGGCCCGCGGCTCGAGAATGCCGCGATCGCGTCCGAGTCGGTGGAGGCGCCGACGGAGAAGGAGGCTTCGTAGATCGCCGGCGCATCGGAGACGGTGGCGCAGCCGGACCCGCCGTTGCCAGCGGCGACGACGACGGCGACTCCCGCCGCGCGCACGGCTTCGACGACGGACTTCAGGATCTGCGGATCGGTGCAGCCTTCGAAGGCGGGGCATCCCCAGGAGTTGTTGATCACGTCGGCGCCGAGCTCCGGCCGGGGGTCCGCTCCGCGGGAATCGGTCGGCGCCAGGAGGAACTCGAAGCACTCGGTGTAGCGGGCCGGCGTCCCCATGCCCTGATCCATGTTCCGGCAACCGATCCACTGCGCGCCCGGGGCGACGCCCACCGGGTTGCCCGCCCCGTCGTCTCCCACCGCGAGAGCCGATATCGAGGTTCCGTGCCCCTGGTCATCGCACGGCGCCGGAGAATCCGAGCCGCACGGGTTGGCGGGAGCGGCGTCGTGAATTGCGTCGTGCCAGTTGTGGTCGTGGACGACGCTCGAGCCGTGGAAACCCCGGTAGTGCGGCTTCAGGGCCGGATGCTCCCAGGCGAATCCCGTGTCCGCAACTCCCACCACGATCCCCTGACCCGTGAACCCGCGGGCCCAGAGCGCCGGCGCGCCGATCCGCTCGAGGTTGGGGCCGGGCGCCGCCGGCGCGGACACAGGGCCGTCGGCCGCCGCGCCCGCTTCGGCCGGCTCGAGAACCGGCCGGGACTCGAGCCGCGCCGGACGGTTCGCGGCGACCCGCGCCACGTCGGGGCGCGCCGCGAGCTCCGCGACGACGCCGCGGTCCGCTTCGATCTCGAGCAGGTTGACGAGGTAGTGGGGCCGGACGGCGGCGCCCGCGGCGCGCAGCTTCTCCAGGAGGGGCGCCTGCGTCTTCCGGGCGACTTCCGTCAGAGCGTCGAAAACGTAGCGGCGCCGTTCGAGCGGGTCGGCGAGAGCCGCCGCCCCCGAGAGATCCGCCTGCTCGCGCAGCACGACGAGAAACGAAGCGCGGCCGCCTTCCGGCACGGCGTCGAAGATGCGGAGATCGACCTTCGATTCCTCGGCGCGGAGCGGCCGCGCCGTCGAAAGAATCGCAGCCAGGAGAAGAAAAAGGCGAAAGGGCTTCCGCATCAGACATTCCCCATTGGTGCGAGAGGAGGGACTCGAACCCTCAAGGGTTTCCCCACGGGATCCTAAGTCCCGCGCGTCTGCCAGTTCCGCCACTCTCGCAGCGAAGGGGAATGGTAGGGCGGCGCCGCGAGGGATTCAACGGGCCCTACCCGCGTTCTCGCCGCGAGCCGCCGTCGGCCGCCGCAACCGCCTTCGAATCGCGAGGATAGAATCCCGCCGACGTTCCCCATGACACTCGACCCGGGCACGCTTCTCGGTTCCTACGAGGTGCTCGGACCGCTGGGGGCTGGCGGTATGGGAGAGGTTTACCGGGCCCGCGACCGGAAGCTCGGCCGGGAAGTCGCGATCAAGGTTCTGCCGCAGGCCTTCGCGCAGGACGCGGCGCGGCTGACGCGCTTCGACCGAGAGGCGCGCATGCTCGCCTCGATCAACCATCCGGCGCTGGCGGCGATCTACGGCCTGGAAGAGGCGGGCACGATCCGCTACATCGTGATGGAGCTCGTGCCGGGCGAGACCATCTCCGAAATCCTGGCGCGGGGACCGATGCCGCTCGACGAAGCGTTTTCTTCGGCGCGCCAGATCGCGGAGGGACTCGAGGCGGCTCACGAGAAGGGGATCGTCCACCGGGACCTGAAGCCGTCCAACATCAAGATCACGCCCGAGGGGCGGGTCAAGGTGCTCGACCTCGGGCTCGCCAAGGCGATGGACGTCAAGTCCGAGCTATCGGACTCCTCCGAGTCGCCCACGCTCCAGCTCGAGCAGACCCGGCCGGGCGTCATCGTGGGCACCATCGAGTTCATGAGCCCGGAGCAGGCGCGCGGAAAGCCGGTGGACAAGCGCACCGACGTCTGGGCGTTCGGATGCGTCCTCTTCGAGATGCTGTCGGGACGGCGGGCCTTCTCGGGCGAGACGCCTTCGGACGCCATCGCCGCGATCCTGACACGGGAGCCCGACTGGTCCGTCCTGCCGGCGGCGACCACGCCCCGCGTGCGGGAGCTCCTCGAACGCTGCCTCCAGAAGGATCCGAACCATCGGCTTCGGGACATCGGCGATGCCCGCATCGTTCTGGAAGAAGCAGTCACGCAGAGCGGAGCGCGGGCGGCCGAGCTGCCGCCCGTGGCCGAACGTCGCGAGCGAGTTCTCGTGCT
Source organism: uncultured Acidobacteriota bacterium (assembly GCA_963707935.1). GTDB lineage: Bacteria > Acidobacteriota > Thermoanaerobaculia > UBA5066 > Gp7-AA6 > DATBFU01. The sequence goes on from CAVPRN010000005.1 coordinate 2,054,962, forward strand.
CGCCACGATCGCGCTGATCGCCGTCGCGGCGCTCGTCTGGCTCGTCCGGCGCCCCGGCGCGCCGCTTGCCGTTCGAGCCGGCGGGAACGCAGTCCCTCGCCGTGCTCCCTTTCCGCGACCTCTCGGGCCGGCCCGACGGGCAGCTCGTGGGAGACGGTCTCGTCGAGTTGGTCAGCTCGAGGCTCGCCGACGTGCCAGGCGTTCAAGTCGTGACGCCCTCGGCCGTCGTGCGAGCCTCGGATCACGAGAGTGACATCTTCCGGATCGCGCGCGACCTCGGGGCGAACCTCCTGCTCAAGGGCGCCGTCCAGCGCCAGGGGGATCGGGTGCGCATCACGTACTCGGTCTGGAACACGAGGACCCGCAGCCAGGTGGCCGCCGGCGATCTGACGGGCCCCGCCTCCGACATCTTCGGGATGCAGGACCGGCTCGCGGAGAGCGTCGCGGGCGGGCTCCGGCTCCCCACGCCATCGCGGCGCACCCCGCCCCCCGCGGGGCTTCCGACCGTCGAGGAGCAGGAGCGCTACCTGAGAGCGCTCGGCCACCTCCAGCGACACGACAAGCCGGAGTCCGTGGACGCGGCTCTATCCCTGCTCGAGTCTCTGGCGCAGGGTGCGCCCGAATCGGCGCTCGTCCAGGCGGCGCTCGCCCGCGCCTGCTTCGACAAGTACACGCTGACCCACGAGAAGACCTGGGCCGGCCGCGCGATCACGGCGGCCGACCGGGCGACGCGCCTGGACGCCGGCGCGCCGGACGTCCATGTGACGCGCGGCCTCGTCTTCACGCGGACCGGCCGGGGCCCGGAGGCCGTCGCCGAGTTCCAGATCGCGCTCTCCCAGGCGCCCAACTCCCTGGAAGGACTGCTCGGCCTCGCCGACGCCTACGAATCGATCGGGCGCAACGCCGAGGCCGAGGCGACGTATCGCCGGGCGGTCGCCCTCCAGCCCGACTACTGGTTCGTCCACTACGAGCTCGGCTCCTTCTACTACGGGCTCGGGCGATATCCGCAGGCCGCCGAGATGTTCCGGCGCGTCGTCGAGAAGGCCCCCGACAGCGTGCGCGGCTGGAACAGCCTCGGCGCGGCGTATCAGCAGGCCGACCGATTCGACGACGCGCTCGCGGCGTACCGGCGCTCGGCCGAGTTGCGCCCGAACGACGGGGCCTACTCGAACATGGGGACGCTCCAGTACTTCCTCGGCCGGTACGGCGACGCGGCCGCGTCCTACGAGCAGGCGATTCGGCTGACCCCGGGCAAGGCGCTCTACTGGACGAACCTGGGAGACGCGTACCGCTGGGCCCCCGCGATGCGAAAGAAAGCGACGACGGCGTATGAACGCGCGATCGCGCTCTCGCGCGAGAGCCTCGCGGTCAATCCGCGCGACGCCCTCGCCCTCGAGTCGCTCGGCGTGAGCCTCGCCAAGAGCGGCAAGCCGGAAGAGGGGCTGGCCCAGATCCAGCGGGCCCTCGAGATCGCGCCCGGCAATCCCGACTTCTTCTACGACGCGGCGGTGATCTCGAACCTCCTCGGGAGGTCCGGCGACGCGATCGGCTGGCTCCGGCGCGCCGTCGACGCCGGGCTCGGCGTTCGGCAGATCGAGCACGATCCGGAGTTTCAGGATCTCCGGAAGAGTCCCGAGTTTCGAAATGCGTTCTCGGAGAAGACGGCACGGAGCTTGGCTCGCGAAAAGGAGGGGTTATGCAGCGTTTCGCTGGGCACACTAGGCGATTTGCACTTCTGGTGGCGGCGGCGTCTCTGGCTCTCGGCGTGATCGGTTGCCGCAAATACGAATTCAACACGGCCCTCATCGGCATTCCCAAGGCGCAAGACCTCTTCCGGAGCACGAAAAACATCGACTTCGTCGTCGTCGCCGAAGACGGGACGGTCTTCCCCAAGGAGCTCCTGATCGCCAACGACACGTACGCCATCGTGTGGGTCGGACAGGGCACGAAGCTCGAACTGGAGTTCGCCAACCCGCAAATCAAGCCCGTGTGCGATCCGCATATGCCGATGATCTGCGTGGCGGGCCCGCTCCACCTCCCGCCCGGCTATTACCCTTACAAAGGGAAGATCACCGACAAGGGCGGAACCAAGTCCGAGCTCGACCCGCATCTCGAGGTGGTCCGGTAGGCACACTCGCCGGTCGCGGAGGGGGTTGCGGGACGGCGCTCCGTCGGCCGCCGGCTACGGCTGGGGGCCGCGGCGGGCGAGGCCGACGACGAGGGCGACGACGGCGCCGAGCAGGAGCAGGTGGATGAGCCCTCCACCCAGATGAAAGGCGAAATAGCCGAGCAGCCAGAGAACGAAGAGGACGACGAAGACCGTCCAGACCATCGGCGCGGAGTTTAGCTCGAAGGTTGCGCTTCCCGAAAGGCGAAGGCCGGCGCGCCGGCCGGCCTTCTCGACGCCCGACTCCGGTCGGGTCCTACCAGTGGAGCTGCGTCGGTTTCGCCGGCGGCCGGGAGAGCCGGGCCTCCAGGAAATCGGCGACTTTCAGTAGCGATCGGCAGATGGCGAGCGCCCGGGTGGGCGCGCTCGCCTGGATCGGATGCACGGAGACGAAGAGCGGCTGGCTTTCCTGGATCCACCCGAACGCGGAGCCGCCGAAGACTTCGCGCTTCTCGAAGAACCACCAGCCCCGCGTGCGGGAGAAGCGATTCGCGAGCGCGACGGCCACCGCCTCGTCGGTCGAATACGCGGGCACCGTTGCTCCGGGCTGCACGCCGAGCACGCGCCGCTCGATTTCTCGGTCGAGATTCGGTCCGGCTTCCGGCTCCGCGCCGCCCCGCCGGCCCAGGATCCGATCCGATGAGATTTTCAAAGGAATCCTCCGTAGCGATTCAAAGAGATCTCTTGCCCTGGAAACCTCCGCACTCACACCCGACTCCTTCCCCGCACCACCCCGCTCCGTCGGTTCCGGCGGTATGCCGGTCGCGGGCGTGGTCGCAGAGGACGCACGGCTCCCCGGGCCCGGAATCTCGGGTGAGGGGCGGCAGGGCAACAGCGATTCCCGGCGACGTCGCGCCACAACCTCTGTCGGGCATCGCAAGACCTCCGACCGCCTCTCGCCCGAGACTCCGGGCCCGGTTCGGTCGCGATACTGGTTCCACGACTACACGCCTCCCGAAGGGACGAACGTATCGCTGCTCGGAGGCCGGGTCCCGCCTGTCCAGGTCTCACTCAGATTCGACCGCCCCGCTCGGGGCGCGGTCGCAATCGGAATGCCGACCGACGGTAGCGACATCCTCCAAGCTCCCAAATGCATCCTCACGTTGAGACCGTGCTCAGAGAATAGCCAGCGGCCAGCTAGATCAAATGGCCCGCCAGTGGATAGGTCTATGGCACTAAAGTGCCTATGAGGGACGAACGGAGGCCGCCGTCAGGAGGCGAGGAGGCGGTGGTTGACGGCGAACATGGCGAGCTCCAGGCGGTTGGAGACCCCGAGCTTGTCGAAGATATGCGTCAGGTGGTGTTTGACCGTGTCTTCCGACAGGGAGAACTTCTGAGCGATGTCCCGGTTGGTGCACCCTTCGACGATCGCCGCGACGATCTCGAGCTCCCGGCGGGTCAGCCCGAAGGAGCGCTGGCGCTCGTCGGCGCCGGTCGGGAGCAGGCCCCGCAGCGCCGCCACGAGGTCCGAGACCTCCTCCCGACCCACCCAGTACTGGCCGGCCACGACCGTCCGGATGGACTTGAACAGGAGCTCCGTGGCCGATTCCTTCGAGACCACCCCCCGGGCGCCGATCTGGAGCGCCTCGACGATCTGCTCCTTCTCGACGGCGGCGGTCAGGAGGATCGTCCGGACTTCGAGCGAGGAAGACGACAGCTCCCGCAGGACCTCGAGGCCCGGAAGACGCGGCATCGCGAGGTCGAGCAGGAGGATGTCCGGGCGCAGCTGGCGGACCAGCCGCACGGCCTCGCGCCCATCGGAGGCCTGCCCCACGACCGCGAAGTCCTTCTCGGTCTCGAGGAGGCGCCGCAGCCCGTCGCGAACGATCGGGTGGTCGTCGGCGATGACGATGCGGATCGGCTTGACCGGTTTGTTCATGGTGCTCATTCGGATGGAAAAGTAATCTCCAGGCGGGCGCCCTGGCCGGGAGTGGATTCGATCGCGAGCTGCCCCCCGATCGAACGCACCCGCTCCTTGATGATGACCGGGCCCTTGCGCGCGGCGTCGAGCTCCGCCTGAGAAAGGCGCCCGGAGAAGTCGAACCCCCGTCCGTCGTCGTCCACCACGAGCCGCCCCGCGCCGTTCTCGAGCGACAGCCGCAGGATGACGTTGGCGGCCCCGCTGTGCCGGCGCACGTTCACGAGGGCCTCCTGCGCGATTCGGACGAGCTCGGTGCAGATCGGGGGCGGAAGCGAGATCTCGCGCAGGTCCGAGACGAAGCTCGCGGAGATCCCCGTCTCGCGGCGGAACTTGTCCACCGACTCCGCCAGGAAGTCGAGGAGCTGCCGCGGATCGAGGTCGACGGGCTTCATCTGCCGCATGAGCTCGCGCAGGTTCAAGACCTCGTGCCGGAGCATCTGCTGGACCCGGCCGAGCTCCTCGGCCAGGGGCGGGGTGCCGTTGGCCTGCCGCCGCAGGACGTCCACCTGCACCTCGAGGCCGATCAGGGACTGGATGGCCCCGTCGTGCAGCTCACGCGCGACGAGGGCCCGATCCATCGTTTTGGCCTTGGTCGTTTCCGCCTGCAGCTCCTTCTCCCGCCGCGTCACGTGGCTGAAGGGGAACGCGAGGAGAAACAGGGTGGACATCCGGATGAAGTAGGCCCTTCCGTCGAACGTGCCGGGCCCCGTCACGAACGCGGCAATCAGCAGGTCGCCGATGAGGACGAGCGCGCTGACGGCGGCGGCCGTCGCGATGGCCTGGATGCGGGTCCAGCGCGCCGCCGCGGCGTAGATCGCGAGCACGGCGACGAGCATCAGGACCTCGTCCTTGAAGAGCAGGAGCACCGAGGCCCAGATGATGTCGACGACGTGGAGCGCGCGGCGCAGGCCCGGAGTCGAGTCGTGCCGCCGGAGCCACCCCCAGACGAGGAGGCCTTCCACCGCATAGGCCCCCGAGAGGGCCGCCGGCAGCCAGTCGCCGCGGACGAAGAACGCCGCGACGACCGATTCGACGAGCAGTAGCAGCGCCCCGAGCCCCGCCCGCGCGACCGCAAGGGCGCGCTCCCGCCGCTGGATCTCCTCGGTCGCGGCGGCGAGCCGGATGCCGTCGGACGAGCGGGCCGGGACAGGGAGGCTCACTCCGGACGGTCCGAGGTCGCGGGGACCGGCGACCCGGTCCGCGGGACGGGGCTCCTCGATGACCCGATTTTGGCGCCCGGCGTCCATGGCCACTCCCGGACACCGCACCGGCGGCGTCAGACGTTCCTCGAAGTTTTCTGGGCCTTCCTAATGGTAACTCCTCCCGTCGTTTCCAGAGGCCCATTTAGGAAAGAATCCGGCGCGCCAATGCCCGAAAAGCCGCGGTCGAGGGGGACTCCGGAGCTCACGGGAGAGCGCTGGTGAGCCGTGTAGGACTCGAACCTACAACCTAGAGATTAAGAGTCTCTTGCTCTACCAATTGAGCTAACGGCCCACTCGGGAGCGCGGAGGATACCCGAGACCACCGCCCCGGGCAACCGGGGACGCTTACCCGCCCCCGACGAGCTCGACGACTTCGAAGACGTCGCCGTCCTCGAGGAGCGTGCCCGGATACTCCTTCTTCGGCAGGATCTCCCGGTTGCGCTCGACGGCGACTCGCGGCAGCGAGACCTCGAGCCGCGCGAGGAGCGCGGAGACGGAGGACCCCCGGGGGAGCCGCACCTCCTCGCCGTTGACGCGAATGCGCACCTCGCCTGTCACGGCTTCTTGACCGGATACGAGAACTCGGTCGAGCCCACGGTGGAGACCACCCGCACGACGGCCGCGGCGTTGCCGTCGCGCAGCTCCGGCACGGCGAAGGAGACCGCGCACGATCCGTCGGCCGCGGTCTTCCCCTGAAACACGACCGCCGGCTTCGCGGCCGTCGAGAGGATCCGCACCTGGACGGAGGCGCCGGCGACGGGCTGCCGCGAGGACGAAGACTGCGCTTTGAGCCGAAGCTGCGCCGGGCGGCCCGCCACGAACTCCCCCGGGGAGGTCACGGCGACTTCGAGCTCTTCGCGCGCCACTTCCGAGGCGAGGTATTCGAGGATCACCTGGTCCAGGGTCCGGTCGCCCGCGGTCTGTCCGGCGGCGGCAGCGGCCGCGGCCGGCGCGGGAGCGGCGAGCGCCGTGGCGTCGCCCGCGGCTTCGGCGGCCGGCGGCCGGGGCTCCTCGGCGGCGGGCCGCAACCCGCCGTTCGGCCCGTCGAACTTGCCGCGCTGGATCGACGCGATCATGGCGCGGTGCTGCTGCTCCATCAGCTCCTGGATGGCCTGGTCGTCGCGGCCGCCCGCGACGAGCTCGGCGTAGGAGACGCGCCGGGTCGCGAGGATCTCGCCGCCCACGTAGACGAGCGATTCCACGCAAGGGTTCGACTGCCCCTTGTCCTCGGTCTGGACATGGAAGACGCGGTTTCGGTGCTTGACGTCGGTGTTGTAGCCGGTGATCACGGAAGAGGAAATTGTAACTGGATCAGTCGGCCGGCGGCCGACGATCCCGGGGCTCGGATCAACTCGAAGCGCGCGGTGGAGGGCGCAGCGCTCGAGGTCCATGTTGCCCTTGAGAGAAGAAGAAGTTCTCCGCCACCCGGCCCTGATGCGTCGGGATGACGTGCGGAAAGCCGAAGATCGCCCGGACGGTTCGCTCGACGAAGAGAAGTTGCGGCCCGCCCCCGGTGTACGACTCGGCCCCGCGCGTCAACCCCGCCCACCGGGAGTCCGACATCGCGGAGGTCCCCGAGTCGGTCAGCGGGTCGATGGAGATGTCTTCGGAAGGGATCCCGAAAGAGGTTGTCCCCGCTTGCCGCAGGCGTCCTCGCGGTCGGTGCGCCCGATCCGGCGGATGGGCTCGACGACCCGGACGCGCCAGGGCTCGGGCGGGAGGCCGGCCATTTAACGGTGCGGAGTTTCGAAGAACGCCGCGGAGCTCCGGTTCCCCGGGAAATGGGCATCTTCGTGCCGGTGCCCCACGCCCCTAAGGGCCATGTGGGCCGCCCGGGAATGAGGTAAGGTGTCTGCCCGGCAGCGGCTAGGACTGCCCGATTCGGTGTCGGCTCCCACACAGACGAGGAGGTGACATGACTCGAACGAAGCTCGAGCCTGTCCGACAGGCCGGTCCCGATCCGGGCGGGGCCGGGGCCTTTCGCTCCATTTCCCGGCTGGTTCTCCCCGCGCTCTGGCTCTTCGCATCCGCGGTTTCGGCGCAAGTGTTCACGGAGTTCACGATTCCGACCGCGTCGCCGGACGCCACCGGCATCGCATTCGGCCCCGACGGCAACATCTGGTTCACCGAGCGCGCCGCCAACCAGATCGGGCGGCTCACGCCGGGTGGAGTCTTCACGGAGTTTCCCGTCCCGACCGCCGACAGTCAGCCGGACTTCATCGTCGCCGGTCCCGATGGGAACCTCTGGTTCACCGAGCTCGGAGCATCGAAGATCGGACGGATCACGACCTCGGGGAGCATTACCGAGTTCACGATCCCCACGGCGGACAGCGGAACCGGCCACATCACCCTCGGACCGGACGGCAACCTCTGGTTCTCGGAATCGAACGCCAACAAGATCGGCCGGATCACGACCGGGGGCGTCTTCACGGAATTCCCGATCCCGACGGCTGACAGCGTGCCCGACGACATCACGACCGGACCGGACGGGAACCTCTGGTTCGTGGAGGAGCAGGGCAACCAGATCGGCCGCATCACGACGGCGGGGGTGATCATCGCGGAGTTCCCGGTGCTCACACCGAACAGCGGTCTGAGCGGGATCTGCCTCGGGCCGGACGGAAACCTCTGGTTCACCGAGTTCAATGCCGGGAAGATCGGGAAAATAACGACCGCCGGCGACGTGACCGAGTTCCCGGTTCCCACGGCGACCGGCCAACCCCTGCAGATCGAAACCGGACCCGACGGCACGCTCTGGTTCCCCGAGGAGTTGGCCAACAAGATCGGCCGGAGCACGACCGGAGGCAACGTCGTCGAGTACACAGTCCCCACCCCGGCGGGCCGTCCCTTCGACATCGTGGTCGGACCGGGCGGCGCGATGTGGTTCACGGAGACGCAGAAGATCGGTCGGATCACCACGTCGACCTCGACCGCGGGCTTCTTCACCGCGGCCCCCTGCCGCGCCGCGGATACGCGCACCACCGATTCGCCGGCTCTGCAGGCCGGAGTCGAGCGCACGTTCGTGCTCGCGGGAAAGTGCCTCATCCCCGCCACCGCGAAGTCGGTCTCCTTGAACGTGACCGTGACACAGCCGACGGCCTCGGGCAACGTCCGCCTCTACCCGACGGGCCAGACCCGTCCGCTCGTCTCGACGCTCAACTACACCGCCGGCCAGACGCGAGCGAACAACGCCATCGTGCCCCTCGGTCCGAACGGCGGAATCATCGTCTTCCCCGGGCAGGCCACCGGAACGGTGCACTTCATCATCGACATCAACGGGTATTTCGAGTGAGGGCGAACTCGAAGCCGGACTAGGGACAAAGGACTGGGGACTCATCTTCGTCAGTTGTCCCTAGTCCTTAGTCCTCAGTCCTCAGTCTCAGTCCTCAGTCCTCAGTCCTCAGTCCTCAGTCCGCTCCCAGGTCAGGAGTCGGCTATTCTGAAGACGATGTCCGCCGGGACGCCGCACGCGCGCCGGATCTGGTGGATCCTCCTCCTGCTCTTCACCGCCTCGGGGGCGACCGGCCTCGTCTACGAGATCGTCTGGATGCGGCGGCTGGCGCTCGTTTTCGGGAGCACGACCCTCGCCGTCTCGACGGTCCTCGCGGCGTTCATGGGGGGCCTCGCGCTCGGGAGCGACCGATTCGGACGGGTCGCGGACCGCCGGCCGTCGGCTTCCCTCTCCCTCTACGCGCGGCTGGAGATCGCGATCGGTCTCCTCGCGATCGCGGTGCCGTTCCTTCTCGCGGCCGTCCGCGCCGGTTATCTCCGGCTCGAGCCGGCGCTCGAAGGAGCGCCCTTCCTCTTCTTCGCGGTCCAGTTCCTGCTCGTCTCGGCCGTCCTCGTCCTGCCGACGACGCTCATGGGCGGGACGCTCCCCCTCCTCGCCCGATTCGCGTCGTCTTCGGCCGGCGAAGCGGGGCGGCGCGTCGCCGCGCTCTACGCCGCCAACACCCTCGGAGCCGCGGGCGGCGTGGCGCTCGCGACGTACCTGCTCCTCCCGCGGCTCGGTCTCTCCGCGGCGGAGCGCCTGGCGGCGGCCGCGAATCTGGCGGTCGGGGTCGCGGCGCTGCGGCTGCGGAAGTCGGTCCCCGTCACCGCCGCGGCGCCCGACGTCGAGCCGGAGACGGCTCCCGTCCTTCCCCTTTCGCGCGGCGCGCGGCTGCTCCTCGCGGGAACCGCCCTTTCCGGCTTCTCGGCCATGGTCTTCGAGGTGGCGTGGTCTCGGATCCTGGCGATGACGCTCGGCAGCTCCGTCTACGCCTTCGGGATGATGCTGCTGCTCTTCCTCGCCGGCCTCTCGCTCGGAAGCGCGCTCTTCGCCCGCACCCGCGCCTCGCGGAATCCGGCCGGCGCCTTCGCGGCGGCGCAGTGCGGAATCGCGCTGGCCGGGCTCGCGGGCGTGTTCCTCGCCGGAGACCTGCCGGCCCTCTTCGTGTCGCTCTTTCCGAAGACGCCCGGCTCCTTCGGGAAGCTCGAGCTGCTGCACCTGCTGGTCGCGGCTCCTCTCGTGTTCCCCTGCTCGGTCCTCTTCGGGATGTCGTTCCCGGCGGTCATCGCGGCGACGACCGGGTCGCTCGCGGCCGTCGGGCGCGGCGTCGGGCGCGCCACGGTCTTCAACACGGCCGGCACCGTTTCGGGGGCGTTCCTCGGAGGCTTCGTCCTCGTGCCGCGCCTCGGGCTGCGGGCGGCGCTGCTCGTGGCGGCGGCCGCCTCCGCGGCGGCGGCGCTCGCGACCACGGCCGACGTTCCGATGCGGGCGCGGCGTTTCGTCGCCGTTTCGGCGGCGCTCGTGGTCCTCGCCGCGCTCTTCGCTCCGGCCTGGCCCCGCGCCGCGATGGCGAGCGGGGCCGGCTTCTTCGCCGGGAACTACGGCTCGGCCGCGGACTGGCGCGCCGCGACGCGCCGAATGGAGCTCCTCTTCTACAAGGACGGAGTCTCGACGACGCTCTCCGTGGATCGCGAGGCGGGCCAGCTCTTCTATCGGTCCAACGGGAAGACGGACGCCTCGACCGCCCCGTCCGACATGGCGGTCCAGGTCCTGATCGGCCAGCTCGGCATGCTCCTCCACCCCGACCCGAAGGACGTCTTCGTGCTCGGGCTCGGCACCGGCGTCTCGGCCGCGGCGGTGGCGCGCCACCCGGTGCGCTCGATCGACGTCGTGGACATCGAGCCCGCGGGCGTCGCCGCCGCCGGCTTCTTCGAGGCGTTCAACCGGCGCGTGCTCGCCGACCTGCGGGTCCGCTACATCGCGGCCGACGGCCGCAACGCGCTGCTGGCACGGCGGAAGACCTACGACGTCATCGTGTCCGACCCGTCGGACATCTGGGTGGCCGGCGTCGGCAACCTCTTCACGAAGGAGTTCTACGAGGTCGCCCGGTCGCGCCTGAAGCCGGGCGGCGTGATGGTGCAGTGGTGGCACACGCACGCGCTCGAGCCCCGGCACCTGAAGTTGATCGTCGCGACCTTCCGGAGCGTCTTCCCGAACACTTCCTACTGGAGGCCGAACCTGGGAGACGTCATCCTGGTGGGAACGCCGGAGCCCCTCGCCTGGGACCTCGCCCTCCTGCGCCGCAAGTTCGAGAGCGTCCCGGGCCTCGCCGAGGACCTGAGGTCGATCGGCATCTGGAGCCCGCCGTCGCTCTTCGGGGCATTCGTCCTCGCGGGAGCGGATCTCGATCGGTTCCTCGCCGGCGTCGGCGGAGTCCACACCGACGATCACCCGGTCATCGAGTTCTTCGCGCCGCGCTCCCTCTACTCGGAGACGGCGCGCCCGAACGACGCGATGGTCGAAGCCGCCCAGACGCGGCTCTTCCCCGCCGAGATGGACCTCGACCGCGAAGGGGCGCTCGACCCAAACGAGACATATCTGCTCGGATTCGCGCGCGCGTCCATGAACCGCTTCGATTCCGCCATCCGCCTGATGGAAGAGAGCGTCGCGCGCGATCCCGGCAACCCGAAGGCGTGGATCGGACTGGGAAACCAGTACCGCGACCAGGGCCAGTGGGATCGGGCGGGCGCCGCGTACGGAAGCGCCCTCGCCGCGGCGCCGGGCGAGCCGGAAGCCTCGCTCGAGCTCTCCTCCCTGCTCGTCGCCCGCTCGGACCGCGCCGGAGCGGAGGAGGTCCTGCGCGTCGCGTCGGCCGTGACGCCGGGAGACGCCGGGGTCGCGGCGGCGCTGGCCGGAGTCCTGCTCGACGCGGGACGCGCGGGCGACGCGCTCGCCGCCGTCGAGAAGGCGCTGCCCGCCAACGCGTCCGACCCGGCCCTCGAGCTCCTGCGGGGGCGGGCGCTGTCCGCCGCGGGCCGTCGCGAGGAGGCGCGCGCGGCTCTTTCGCGGGCGAGGCAGCTCTCCGAAGCGGACGCGGCGGGACTCGTCTCCGTCGGCGAGGCGTTCCTGGAAGCGGGCGCGCCGCGCGACGCCTCCGCCTGTTTCCAGGCCGCGGCCTCGCTGGAGGACCGGAACGTTTCGGCCCTCCTCGGGCTCGCGCGCGCGCACCGGGACGCCGGCGAGCTCGACGCGGCCCGGGCGGCGCGAGACCGCGCTCGGGAGCTCGATCCGGGCAACCCGGGCCTCGCGGCGCTCGCCCTGCCGTAGGCCGGGGCGTCAGGCGCGCGGCGTCGGTTTCGGCGCCGGCGCCTTGGGACTCGGAGTGACCTGCCGGCGCAGCACGAGCGTGGCCTCCGAGCTCTTCCCCTCCTGGATCGAGACGCTCTGCCGGATCCAGGTGCGCCGGTCCTTCGTCAGCTTCCAGACGCTGCGCTGGACGATCGACCGCGGATTGTCCTCGGGCCCCGCCGTCACCTCGAGCCACAGGGACTTGCGGTCGGTCCCCCAGGAGGCCGTCAGGAATCCCTTCCCGTTCGTGCCGAGCGTCTTCTCGTAGGGGCGGCCGTCCACGACGATCGACTCGGCGATGAGGCGGCTCTTGCCCGGATCCATGGACGAGATCCAGATCTGGTTGCCGGTCTGGCGGACGTTCAGAACCTCGCCCTTCATCGCGCGCGAGACGTTGCGGCTCGCCTTCTCGTCCAGCACCCAGACCCCGGTGAAGTCGAGGGGGGGCCTCTCGGGCGTCGGCCGCGTCGTCGCGGGGGGAGCCGCCGTCGCGGGCGGCGCCGGGGCCGGGCCGGCCTGGAGCGCCGACGCGACGAGCAGGCCGAGCGCGAACAGGCTCACGCCCGCGCCCTCCTCCGCTCGAGCCCGAGGGCCCGGCGCAGGAACGCCCCGGTGTGGGATGCGCGGACACCCGCGACGGTCTCGGGCGTGCCCTCGGCCACGATGCGCCCGCCGGCGTCGCCCCCCTCCGGCCCGAGGTCCACGACCCAGTCGGACGTCCGGATCACGTCCAGATTGTGCTCGATCACGATCACGGTGTTGCCCTTGTCCGTCAGGGAACGCAGCACGGAGAGGAGCTTCTTGATGTCGTCGAAGTGGAGGCCCGTCGTCGGCTCGTCGAGCAGGTAGAGCGTTCGGCCCGTCGAGCGGCGCGCGAGCTCCCGGGCGAGCTTGACGCGCTGTGCCTCGCCGCCCGAGAGCGTCGTCGAGGACTGCCCGAGCTGGATGTAGCCGAGGCCGACGTCCACGAGCGTGCGGCAGATCGTCGAGATCGAGGGGATGTTCGCGAAGACCTCGAGCGCCTGCTCGGCGGTCAGGGCGAGGATGTCGGCGATCGACTTCCCCTTGTAGTGGATCTGGAGCGTCTCGCGGTTGTAGCGTTTGCCGCCGCAGACGTCGCAAGTCACGTAGATGTCGGGCAGGAAGTGCATCTCGATCTTGAGCTGCCCGTCTCCGCCGCACGCCTCGCACCGCCCCCCTTTCACGTTGAAGGAGAAGCGGCCCGGCGCGTAGCCGCGGGCGCGCGCTTCGGGAGTGCGCGACATGAGCTCGCGGATCGGGTTGAAGACGTTCGTGTAGGTCGCAGGGTTCGACCGGGGCGTACGCCCGATGGGGGACTGGTCGATGTTGATGACTTTGTCGAGCTCGAAGAGGCCTTCGACCCGGTCGTGCCGGCCGGGCCGTTCGGCCGCTCCGTGGAGCGCCCGCGCGAGGGCGCGGTAGAGGATGTCGTTGACGAGCGTCGATTTTCCCGAGCCCGAGACTCCCGTCACCGCGGTCATGACGCCGAGCGGGAAGCGCACGTCGATGCCTTTCAAGTTGTGCTCGCGCGCCCCGCGGACAACGACGGCCTTGCCGGAGCCGGCGCGCCGCGCCTCGGGGTTCGGGATCTCGAGCTCGCCCGAGAGATATCGCGCCGTCAACGACTCGGGGAATCGCGCCAGATCCTCCGGGGGCCCCTCCGCGACGAGCCGGCCGCCGTGCACGCCGGCGCCCGGCCCGAGATCGACGACCCAGTCGGCGGAGCGGATCGTCTCCTCGTCGTGCTCGACGACGACGACCGTGTTCCCGAGATCCCGCATCGAGAGGAGCGTGTCGATGAGCTTTCGGTTGTCCCTCTGGTGGAGCCCGATCGAAGGCTCGTCGAGGACGTAGAGCACCCCCATCAGCTTCGAGCCGATCTGGGTCGCGAGCCGGATTCGCTGCGACTCGCCCCCGGAGAGCGAGGCCGCCGTCCGCGCGAGCGAGAGGTAGCCGATGCCGACGTTGGCGAGGAAGCCGAGCCGGTCGGCGACCTCCTTCAGGATCTTGCCGGCGATCTCGCGCTCCCGCGCGGTCAGCTTGAGCGACGCGAAGAACTCGATCGCCTCGGCGATCGTGTCCGCCGCGACTTCGTCGATCGAGCGGCCTCCGACCCGCACCGCCAGGGCCTCGGGCTTCAGCCGCCGCCCCTTGCACGCCGGGCAGGGCTCGGCGGACATGTACGCCTCGAGCTCGGCGCGGTGCTCCGGGTTCTCCGTCTCGCGGTATCGCCGCTCGATCATCGGCACGATCCCCTCGAACGAAGAGCGCCAGTGGTACTCCCCCTTCTCGGCGACGTAGGAGAACCGGATCTCGTCTTCTCCCGACCCGTAGAGGATCACCTTCTGCGCCGCCTTCGGGAGCCTGGCGAAGGGCTGGTCGAGGCGGAACTTGTAGTGCCGCGCGAGGGTCGCGAGCTGGCGCGCCCGCCAGTTGGTCGAGCCGGGCTTCAAGATCGCGATCGCGCCGTCGGCGATCGACTTCTCCGGCGCGACGAGGAGCCGCTCCGGATCCGCCTTCAGGATCGTGCCGAGCCCCGAGCAGGCGGAACAGGCGCCGTACGGCGAGTTGAACGAGAAGAGGCGCGGCGTGATCTCCGTGAGCGACGTGCCGCAATCGGGGCAGGCATAGTTGGCCGAGAGCACCTCCTCCGGGCCGTCGGCCACGGCGATCGTGACGAGCCCGCCCGAGACGCGCGTCGCCGTCTCGATCGAGTCCGCCAGGCGCTTGCGGTAGTCCTCGTCCGCCGACGGCTTGGCCACGAGGCGGTCCACGACGAGCTCGATCGTGTGCTTCTTCTGCTTGTCGAGCTCCGGCGGGTCGTCCAGGTCCCGGAGCTCCCCGTCGATGCGCGCGCGGAGGAAGCCCTCCTTGCGCATCTCGGCCATCTGCTTCTTGTACTCCCCCTTCTTGCCCGCGACGTAGGGCGCGAGCACCGTGAACCGGCTCCCTTCCGGGAGGCGGAGCGCCCGGTCCACCATCTCCTGGACCGTCTGGGCCTGGATCGGGCGGCCGCACTTCGGGCAATGGGGCTTGCCGATCGACGCGTAGAGGAGTCGCAGGTAGTCGTAGATCTCCGTCACCGTTCCGACCGTCGAGCGCGGGTTCTTCGACGTCGTCCGCTGCTCGATCGAGATGGCGGGCGAGAGGCCTTCGATCGAATCGACGTCCGGCTTCTCCATCTGCTCCAGGAACTGCCGCGCGTAGGCGGACAGGGACTCGACGTAGCGGCGCTGTCCCTCCGCGAAGATCGTGTCGAAGGCGAGCGAAGACTTGCCGGATCCCGACACGCCCGTGATCACGACCAGGCGGTTGCGCGGGACGTCGAGGGACAGGTTTCGGAGGTTGTGCTGCCTCGCGCCGCGGATCCGGACGGCATCCATGGGAGAGCGCATTCTAGCCGGTCGGTCCAGGGCGATCCCGCACCTGTGAAAAGATTCCCGCCATGTTCTCGTCGTCCGAAGGAAAGTTCGCGCTGCTCGCGTTCTCTTCGCTCTTCTCGGTGATCAACCCGATCGAGGCGGCGCCGATCTTCGTGACCCTGACCGCGGGACACCCCGAGGCGCGCCGCCGCGCGGCCTTCCGGGCGTGCCTGGCAGCCGCGCTCATCCTGACGGTCTTCGCGGCGGCCGGGGGAGCCATCTTCGCGTTCTTCGGGATCACGCTGCCGGCCTTCCAGATCGCGGGAGGGATCCTCTTCACGATCATCGGCATGTCGACGCTCCAGCAGGACGACCCCGAGCCCCGCGCCGGCGCGACGGCGCGCGGCGATCCGTCGATCGTGCCGATCGGCATGCCGTTGATCGCCGGGCCCGGCGCCATCTCGACGGTCATGGTGCTCGTCGGCCAGGCGCGCGACGGGTTTCACCGCATGGCGCTCGGCGGCGCGATCGCGGCCAACATCCTCCTGACCCTCGCGGTGCTCCTCGCCGCGCCGTGGCTCGTGGCGCGGATCGGAGAGACCGGCCAGCGCATCGTCTCGAAGATCATGGGCCTGATCGCGGCGGTCATCGGCGTCCAGTTCGTCCTGAACGGCGTCGAGGCGGTGGCGCTGGCGATCCTGAAGGCTTCCCGGGGCTGAGGACGGGCGCCGCCGGCGCCTCTCCGCGCTCCATCTCGAAAGCGTCCCGTCCCTCCCCGTAGTAGTCGCGGATCCGCCCGACCTTCCGGAATCCAAAACGGCGATAGAACGAGATCGCCGGGGCGTTTCGGACGTCGACTTCGAGCGAGATCGTCTCGGCGCCGGCGCGCTCCAGACGGGCGAGGAGCTCCTCGAAGAGCGTCCGGCCGATGCCGCCGCGCCGGTGCTCCGGATCCACGTCCAGGGTCAGGATGCCGCCGAGCGACGGCCGTCTCAGATAGCCGATCGCGAAGCCAATCAGCTTTCGGCCCGAATGGACCGCGACGCCCTCCAGGCTCTCGAGCGACAGGAAGCCCTCGATCTGCGCGCGCGTGAAAGCGATCCCCGGCTCGAAGCAGCGGTGGTCGAGCCGATACATCGCCTCCCGATCGGAGTGCCGGATGTCCCGCAGCACCGGGCTCATGGGAGCGGTCCCTCGAAGAGCTAGCGGCTTCGCATCGCGCGGTCCGCCTCGCGCTTCAACTCCCGGTCGCGAAGGGCGTGCCTCTTGTCGTGGAGCTTCTTTCCTTTGACCAGCGCGATCTCCGCCTTGGCCCGCGACCCCTTGAAGTAGAGGGAGAGCGGCACGCAGGCGACACCGCGCGTCGCGACCGCGCCGGCCCAGCGGTCGAGCTCGCGCCGGTGGAGGAGCAGCTTGCGGTCCCGCTCGGGAAGGTGGTTGGTCCACGAGCCGGCTCCGTATGGAGAGATGTGCACGCCCACGAGAAAGGCCTCCCCCTGCCGGAATTGCACGTAGGAGTCCTTGAGCTGCGCCCTCCCCTCCCGCAGCGACTTGACCTCGGTCCCCGTCAGGACGAGCCCGGCCTCCGTGCGGTCCTCGATGAAGTAGTCGTGGAACGCCTTTCGGTTCGTCGCCACCGGCTTGGCGGCCGGGGCCCGGGAACCGGCCTTCTGCCCGCCGCCCTGCCTCATTGCGGGCGAGTCTATCGGGGCCCCGGCGTCCGTGGCTTCCCCGCCACGCGACTGTCCGGTTTTTGCAACAGTCTCGGGGGCCCCGCAGCCCGGGCTCCCCCGCTCGGGAGCACCTGAAATCCCATGGAATCAGCCAGTTGAATCCCGTGTTCTACCGGCGGTTCCCACTGGCATCGAAGCTGCGGAGAGAGACGGCCGGAGATTCCGTGAGCAGACCGCAAACCACGCTCCGTACAAGCGTTTCCATCGAAGGGGTCGGCCTCCATTCGGGGCACCCCGTCCGGGCGCATTTCCGCCCGGCCCCGCCGGAGACCGGGCTCGCTCTTCGTCCGGCTCGATCGCGAGGAGACCCCGATCCCGGCGCGGGTTTCCTCGGCCTCCACGTTCGACTACGCGACGACCCTCTCCTCGGGAGGGGTCTCGATCGGCACCGTGGAGCACGTGCTCTCGGCCGCCGCCGGCGAGGGCTCGACAACTGCCGGATCGAGATCGAAGGTCCCGAGGTCCCGATCCTGGACGGGTCGGCCCTCCCCTTCGTCCGGCTCTTCCACGCCGCCGGGTTCGAGCGGCAGGACGCCCCGGTCCACCCGCTCACCCTCGACCGGGAGGTCACCCTCGAGCGGGGCGACCGTTCGATCCGCTATTCGCCGGACGGCGACGCCCTCGTCATCACCTACGAGATCGACTTTCCCGCACCCCTTCGTCGGCAAACAGGCGCTGACGTGGATCGTGCGCTCGACGACTACGCCGCTCGGATCGCGCCGGCCCGCACGTTCGGCTTCCTGCCGGAGGTCGAGGCAGCTGCGGGCCCGCGGCCTCGCGCGCGGGGGGTCGCTTCAGAACGCCGTCGTCCTCGACGACGAAGGGATCCTCTCCGGTCCGCTGCGGTTCCGCGACGAGTTCGTCCGCCACAAGGTCCTCGACCTCGTCGGAGACCTGGCGCTCCTCGGCCGGCCCCTCCTCGGGCGCATCCACGCCCGCAAGGCGGGGCACGCCCTGCACATCGAGTTCGCCCGCGCGCTCGAGGCGGCGCGCGACAAGCCGCAAGGCGGCCGAAGCCGCGGCGGCCCGCGACACCCGCCGCCGCGCGCGCCGGTAGACCGTCCGCTCACTCGAACGCCCGCCTCGCCTAGAATCTCGGCGTGGCGGTCAACTTCCGGCGCCTCGCGTCTGCCCCTCGGGCTGCCTCCTGGCCGCGGCCTCCCTCCGGGCGGCGCGCCGCGCCAGCGCGAGCCCGAGATCACGGTCCTGCGGATCGACGGCCCGAGGGGCCGACGTCTTCCTCCGCTTCCAGCTGACGGGCGCCCTCAACCCCGAGCTCGCCCGCAAGATCGAGGCCGGACTCGAGACGACCATCCGCTACGAGATCCGCCTCTACCGCCAGTACCGCTACTGGTTCGACAACTTCCTCGACACGCGGCGCTACCGCGTCTCGGTGACCTTCGACCCGGTGACGCGCGAATACGTCGTCGTCGAGACGCTCGACGACAAGCCGCTCGGCCGCACGACGACGGCGGATTTCGAGGACGTCAAGCGGCTCCTCGTGTCGCGGGAGAACCTGCTCGCTTTCCGCGTGCGACCGGACTGGCCGCAGACGAACCTGATCGTCCACATGCGCGCCACCTTCGACTCCGGCTACCTCTTCGCCTTCATCCCGGTCGACTACCGCACCTCCTGGAAGAAGTCGAAGAAGTTCGCGATCGCGGCGCCGGACGCTCCCGAGAGCCGCGCCGTGAAGATCGCCGACCGAGATCCTGCGCCGCCGCAAGGACAACCGGCTGATCGTCGGGCCTCGTCCTCGCGGTGCTCGTCGTCTGGGCCGGCGTCTCGGTGCTCGAGCAGCGCGCGGCCGAGATGGAGCCGGCCACGATCACGCGCGGCCTCGCTCCTCTTCGTCCTGTCCTACCTCAACGTCACGCTCATCGCGGCGGTCCTCTTCGTGCTCGGCCGCACGCTGATCAAGCTCTGGCTCGACCGCCGCGCGGCCGGCCCTCGGCTCGCGCTTCCAGACGAAGCTGCTCGTCACGTACATCGGGCTGACCGCGATTCCCGATCGGCGCTCGTCTTCTTCACCGCGACCGGTCTGCTCCAGCGCTCGATCGACCGCTGGTTCTCGACCCCCGTGCGCCAGGTCGTGCAGCAGGCCCGGGCCGTCCAGGACCTGGCGGAGCGGCGGATCCTGGAGCGAGGCGCTGCGACGAGGCGCAGGACGCTCGCCGCCGGCGCCCGGCCGGCGCCGCGGGCGGCCGACGGCGCGCTCGAGGCCCTCCGCCGCGAGCGGCGGCTCGACTCGGTCGAGGTCTACCGCGGCGGGCCGGCGCGTGCGCCGTCGCCGCCGCGGATCCGGTCCCGCCGCCGCTGCCGGCCGAGACCCTGCGGCGGCGACGGCGCGGATCGGGAGCCATTCAAGATCGAGGTGCTCCCCGACGGCAGCCACCGCTACCGCGCGGCCTTCGTCCAGGGGGACCGCGGTCTACGCGGCCGGCATCCGGATCCCGGCCTCGGAGGCGCGCGCGCTCGACGCGATCGCCGCGGCCTGGAGCGACTACCAGAAGCTCGAGGTGCAGAAGCCGGCGATCAAGGCGGCCAACATCTCGACGTTCCTGCTGATCACGCTCGCGATCCTCTTCGCGTCGATCTGGACGGGGCTCACGCTCGCGCGGCGCATCACCGGGCCCGATCGGCGCGCTCGCCGCGTCCACGGGCCGGCTCCGTTCCGGCGACTTCTCGGCGCGCGTCGACGTGCCGGCCACCGACGAGCTCGCCGTGCTCGTCGAGTCCTTCAACCGGATGGCCGCGGGCCTCGAGGAGGCGCGCGACGCGCTCCTGCACTCCAACGAGGAGCTCCAGGCCTCCAACCGCCGGCTCGAGCTCGAGCGCCGCCTCTTCTCGACCGTGCTCGAGTCGGTGACGACCGGCGTCGTCGCCTTCGACGCGCGACGGGCGCGATCACCGTCTGCAACCCGGCCGCCCGCTCCCTCCTCTCGCTCGACGCGGAGGTGACCGCGAGCTCGCTCGCCGCCCGGCCGGACCTCGCTCCGCTCGTCGCGCTGCTCGACGGAGGCTCGCGCCGGAGCGCTCGTCCGCCTGCCGCCGCGCGAGCTCGTCGCTCTCGGACGCCGGCGGCGAGCGCCACCTCGAGGTCTCCGTGCGGCCGCTGCTCCCGCGCCGCCGGGAGAGAGCGGCGGCGGCTGGGTGCTCGCCGTCGAGGACACGACGCACGTCGCGCGCGAGCAGAAGCTCGCCGCCTGGAACGAGGTCGCCCGCCGGGTCGCGCACGAGATCAAGAACCCGCTGACGCCGATCCGGCTCTCGGCCGAGCGGATCCTCCGCCGGTTCCGCGCCGGCGAGCCCGACCTCGCCCGAGGCGATCGAGCGCGGCACGCGGGTCATCGTCGAGGAGGTGGACTTCCTGAAGTCGCTCGTGGACGAGTTCTCGCGCTTCGCGCGCCTGCCGGAGATGCGGCCCGAGCCGACCGACCTGCCGGCCCTGGCCCGCTCCGCGGTCCGCCTCTTCGAGGGGGCCCGCGAGGGCGTGCGCGTGCGCGTCGAGTCGCGCTCTCGCAGCGAGACCGTGCGCGCTCGATCCCGACCAGATCAAGCGCGTGCTGGTCAACCTGATCGACAACGCCCTCGAGGCCTGCGGCGAATCGGGCGAGATCGTCGTGCGCCTGTCCGACCGCGAGCGGCGGCGTGCACGATCGAGGTCGCCGACACCGGCCGCGGCGTCCCGGCGCGCGACCGCGACAAGCTCTTCCTGCCCGACTTCACGACGAAGGGGCGCGGCACCGGGCTCGGCCTCGCGATCGTCTCTCGCATCGTCGCCGACCACAACGGCACGATCCGCGTCGAGGACAACCGGCCCCGCGGCGCGCGGTTCATCATCGAGCTGCCGGCCGCGTGAAGAAGACGCCGCGTCCTCGTCATCGACGACGAGAAGGCCGATCCGGGAGACGCTCTCGGAGATCCTGACCGACGAGGGGTACGCGGTGACCTCGGTCGCGTCCGGCGAGGAGGGCCTGAAGCGCCTGACCGAGGAGAGCTTCGACCTCGCGTTCCTGGACGTCTGGCTGCGCGACCGCGACGGCCTCTCGGTGCTCGAGGCGGCGCGACGATCGGCTGCGCGAGGTGCCGGTCGTGATGATCTCCGGGCACGCCAACGTCGAGACCGCGGTCCGGGCGGTGCGCCTCGGCGCGGACGACTTCCTCGAGAAGCCCCTCTCGCTCGAGCGGGTGCTGCTGACCGCTCAGAAGGCGATCGAGCGGCGTGACCTGCTGGCCGAGATCGCGTCGATGCGCGGGCGCAGCGAGCCGGAGGAGCTGGTCGGCGACTCGCCGCCGATGCGCGCGTCTGCAGCAGGAGATCGCGCGGGTCGCGCCGACCGACGCCCGCGTGCTCATCACCGGCGAGAACGGCACCGGAAAGGAGCTCGTCGCGCGGGCGATCCACCGTCTCTCCGCGCGCGCCGACTCGCCGCTCGTCGAGGTCAACTGCGCCGCCATCCCGGAGGAGCTGATCGAGTCGGAGCTCTTCGGGCACGTGCGGGGCTCCTTCACCGGCGCCGCCGAGGACCGGCGCGGCAAGTTCGAGGAGGCCGACGGCGCGACGCTCTTCCTGGACGAGATCGGCGACATGTCCGCCCGCACCCAGGCCAAGGTCCTGCGCGCCCTCCAGGAGGGGCGGTTCACGCGCGTCGGCGGGCACGAAGGCGATCTCCTCCGACGCGCGCGTCCTCTCGGCGACCAACAAGAACCTGGCCGAAGAGATCCGGCGCGGGACGTTCCGCGAGGACCTCTTCTTCCGCCTCGCCGTCGTGCCCGATCGCACGTCGCCGCCGCTGCGGGAGCGCGCGCGAGGACATCGCGCGCGCTCGCCCGGCACTTCCTCGAGCAGGCCTCCGCACCGGTTCGGCCGGCGGCCCAAGCGGCTCTCCGCCCGGCGCTCGGAGGCGCTCTCCTCCTACCGCTGGCCGGGCAACGTCCGGGAGCTGAAGAACCTGATCGAGCGCCTGATGATCCTCTCGCCCCGCCGACGGAGATCCGCCCGAGGACCTGCCCGCCGAGTCCCGGCGCGAGCACGGACGCGCTGCCGCCGGACGCGCCTCTGCGCGACGCGCGCGACGACTTCGAGCGCCGATACATCCTCGCCACGCTGCGCCGCTACCGCGGCAACGTCACGCGCGCCGCCGAAGCGCTCGAGATCGAGCGGTCGAACCTCTACCGGAAGCTGAAGGCCTACGGAATCGAGGTCGAGCGGGGGTAGCGCGGAGGCGCCGGCGCGCGGGAGGGACCGCCCCGCGGCCGCCAGCGGAATCGGGCGAGCGAGATCGCACCGGCGGCGTCGAACCGCACGCGTTCCCGCTCGAGGCGGCGGCGCTGGAGGCGGGACTCCGGGCCGCCGTCCCCGCGCGGGCTGATCTTTCCCTGCGCGTTGACGACGCGATGCCAGGGGATCCGACTCCCGTCGCCGAGCGCGCCGAGCGCGTACCCGACGAGCCGCGCCTGGCCCGACAGGCTCGCGAGCCGCGCGACCTGGCCGTAGGTCGCAACTTTCCCGCGCGGGATGCGGGAGACGACCGAATAGATTCGCGCGAAGTGGCCGACCGGCGGGGGCATCGGGCGCCCGACCCCTATTCCTCCTCCTCGAGGAGCTTCGTCTCCAGGACCTGATCGCTCGAGAAGTTTTCGATCCGCAGGATAGTGCTCCGCAGCCGTGTACAGCGCCTCGGCGGGCGTCAGGCCGACGATCTCGGAGCCGACGATCGGCACGCCGTGGCGTTCGGCCTCGGAGCGCACGCACTCGAAGACCCGGTGCAGCGGGGTCTTCTGGAAGTTCGTCATGTTGATCGAGACCTGGACCTGGCCGCGGTCGGCGAGCTCGACCCCCATCGCCTTGACGTAGCGGAAGCCGCCGCCCGAGTGGCGGATCGCCGGGCGATCCGGTCGGCCACCGACGAGGTCGCGCGTGCCGAGGTTGATGTTGTAGGCGATGAGCGGCGGCCTCGCGCCCCGACCGCCACGACGCCGGCGGTCGGATGGGGCCGGTCGGGCCCGAAGTCCGGCTTCCACTCGGGACTCTTCATCTTCTCGGCGAAGCCCTCGAACTCCCCCTTCCGGATCTCCGCGAGATTGCGGCGCCGTTCCGAGGAGGCCGAGTCCTCGTAGAGATAGACGGGGACCCGAAACGTCCCGGCCGATCGCCTCCCCAACCCGGCGGGAGAGCGCGACGCAATCCTCGACGGTCGCGACGCGGATCGGGATGAAGGGGACGACGTCCACCGCGCCCATGCGGGGATGCTCCCCCATGTGCTTCGTCAGGTCGATCCGCGGCAGGGCCGCCTCGAAGAGCGCGCGGACCGCGGCTTCGAGGCTCGCCGCGTCGCCCACCAGCGTCAGAACGCTCCGGTTGTGCGCGGCGTCCGAGGAGACCGCGAGCAGCCGCACGCCCGCGAGCGGCCCGCACGGCCGCCGGCGATCTCTTCGACGCGGGCCCGGTCTCGCCCCTCGGAGATGTTCGGAACGCACTCGATGACGGACCTCATGGGGGCGACAGTTTATAATTGGGACAATCGTGAATCGCGAAAGGGTAGCTCGGCACCGGCCCGCCTGGAGCGGAGCGGTCCGGTGAGCGGCGGCGCGTCCACCAATCCCGGCCTCTATCCGGGAAACCCCTCCCTCCCGCGCGAGGTCCGGGACAAGATCCTCTCGACCTTCAAGCACACGCTCTACGCTCTACCAGGACGGCAAAGTCGACGATTGCGTGATTGGCTGCGACTTCATCCTCAAGATGGACCCGCGGTTCTCCCCCGCCCGGCGGCTGCTCGAGAAGGCGAAGAACCCGGCCGCGGACGTGGACCTGATCGAGCTCGAGGCGGTCGTCGCCACGGCGCCGGCGCGCTCCCAGCGCCCGTCCGCGGCGGACGCGGAGAAGCTCCTCGTTCGCGCCGTCGAGAGCTTCAACGCGCGGGAGTTCGACGCCTGCGTCCAGGCGGCCGAGCAGGTGCTCGCCGCCCTTCCGGGGAACGTCCACGCCACGGACCTGATCGAGAAGGCGAAACAGAAGAAGCAGGTGCAGGGCGAATTCGAGGCTTCCCGCACCCGCGCCCTCGCCCTCCTCGAAGCGCGCCGGCACAAGGACGCTTCGCGGGAGCTCGATCGGATGCGCTCGCTCGACGCGGACCACCCGGCCGTGTCGCTGCTCGAGCGGCGGATCGAGCAGGCGGAGGCCCGGCCGGCGGCCGCGGGCGCCGCGCCCGAGATCGGCCTCGGCGGCGAGATGGACTTCGGCGAACCCGCGGGCGTTTCCGCCGGCGGCGGCGCAGGGGCTTCCGCCGCCCCCTCCTCCCTCGACGCGCTCTCCCTCGACGCGCTCTCCCTCGACGGACCTTCGACGGCGGTGCCTCCGCCGGCCGATTTCGCCGCGACGCGCCGCGGGCCGCTCGGCTCCGCCGGCCCGGCGCCGTCGGCGGACCCGGGCTCCCCGGCCGACCTCTGGGGCGCGGCCGAAGGGCCGGACCTGACACTCGAAGAGCCGGCGGCGACGCCGACTCCCCCCTCCCGGGGCCCCGCCGAAGAGAAGGGCGAGCGCGAGATCGCCGTGCTCCTGAAGCAGGGGGACGACGCCGCGGCGCGCGGCGACCACGAAGGCGCGATCGAGATCTGGTCACGCATCTTTCTGATCGACATCAACAGCGTCGATGCCGTCACCCGGATCGAGCAAGCGCGCGAGGACATGGCCGCCGGCGGCGGGCGCGTGTCGGCCATCCTGGAGAAGGGGAAGCGCTCGTTCGACGCGGGGGATCTCGACGGCGCGCGCGCGGCCTTTCTCGAGGCCCTCTCGATCGACGGTGCCGACAAGACCGCGCGTTCCTACCTCGACCGGATCGAAGCGGAGCAGACCGCCGCCGCCCCGCCCGCGGCGGACGCGTCCGGGAGCGCCGCGGCGGACGTCGAGTCCTTGTCCGCGGAGCCCGCCGCGGAAGAGGATGAGAAGCGGGCCCCGGCGGCGAAGCCCGGCGGCCGCGCCCTGCGCGTCAATCCGATGGTGGCGATGATCGGCGCCGCTTTCGTCGCGCTCGTCGCCGTCGGCGCCTGGCTGGTCTTGAGGCCCTCGCGGACCGCCCCGCCGCCTCTCACGCCGGCGCCCGCAGCCGCGCCGGGAGGCTCGCTCGAGAAGGCGACCGCCTTCTTCCAGGACGGGAAGATCCCGGAGACGATCGCGGAGTTGAAGCGGATCTCCCCTTCGGACCCGGACTACGCCAAGGCGAAGCAGCTCCTCGAATCGCTTGCGGCGAAGGCGGCTCCCGAAGCCGCGCCGGCCGCGGCCGGCGCTCCGGCGCCCGGCGGCGGCGCCGCGACGGAAGGCGCGGACCCGAGCCCGATTCGGGCGCGCGCCGAGAAGGCGCTCGAGGAGAAACGATACATCGATGCCTTGAAGGACTTCAGCGCCGTGTCGGCGTCGTTCGCGGGAGACCCGGCATTCGCGCAGTCGATGTCCGCCGCGTCGGAGAAGGTGGCCGAGCTCACGCCCGCCGTCAAGCTCTACAACGAGGGGGAGTACGAGACGGCGATCCCGGTGCTCTGGCGGATGGTCCAGGAGGACAGGGGAAATCAGGACGCGCGCTCCTACCTCCTGCGCTGCTACGCCAATCAAGGGATCACGCAGCTCCAGAACGGCCTCTACGGCAAGGCGCTGCAGTCCTTCGACGAGGCGCTCGCCCTGGATCCCCAGGACACGCAGCTCTTGCGCCACCGCAAGTTCGCGGAGCGGTATCAGAAGGGGGACCTCGACCTGCTCGGCCGCATCTACGTCCGCCACCTCTCGCACCGGCCTTGAGCCCGCTCGAACGCCGCGACGCCGCCCGCCGGGATCCCCTGGCCGACTTCCCGCTGGGAGAGGAACCCGCGGGCCGCGTCGAGCCGCTGCCCCCGCCGCTCGCGATCGAGGATCGGGCGGAAGGAGAATCCGTCGCGCCCCTCTCGGCGCGCGCCCTCGCTTTCGCCGCGGACCTCGCGGGCGCCTCGCTCGCCGTGACCCTGGCTCTCGATCTCGGCCGTCGCGGCCACGGGCCGCGCGCCGCGGCTCTCGGGCCTGCCCTGGACCGCCGCGTTCGGTCTCGGGTTCTCGTTCGTCTTCGTCGTCCTGCCGCTCTGCCTCTTCGGCCGGACGGTCGGAATGAGTCTCGCCGGGCTCGCCGCGGGCGCGGGGCCGGGCGGCCGACGCCTCTCCCCCGCCGAGGCGGCGCGCCGGTGGGCCGGGACGACGGCGACGGCGCTCGGGCTCGGGCTGCCGCTCCTCTTCACGATGCGCGATCCCCTCCGGCCCACGCCCGCCGACCGCCTCTCGGCCCGCGGCCTGGTTCGCGAGGCGGCGAGCTAGCTCGCGGCGTCGTTCCCCGCCTCCCGCGGGAGACGCCGGCACCCTGTTAGACTCGTCTCGCCTTGGTCCGCTCGCTCAAGGTTGCCGTCGCCCAGATCGACACCACCATCGGCGACTTCGCTGGAAACACCGATCGGATCCTCGGCGCGGGCGCGCCGCGCGGAGGCCGAGGGCGCGGACCTGGTGCTCTTCCCGGAGCTCACCGTGTGCGGCTACCCGCCGCGCGACCTCCTCGAGCGGCGCGCCTTCGTGGACGAGTCCGAGAAGGCGGCCGCCCGCGATCGCGCGAGCCTCCGGCCGGGCGGTCTGGCTCTACGGCTCGGTCCGGCGCAACCCCGCCGAAGACCGGCCGCGCCGTCTTCAACGTGGCGATCGCCGCGCGCGCGGGGGGCGCGAGATCGCGGCGTACCGGAAGCGACTGCTGCCGACGTACGACGTCTTCGACGAGGGACGCTACTTCGAGCCGGGCACGCCGGCCGCTCGTGCTCCGGGTCGCGGGAGCCCGCGTCGGCGTGACGATCTGCGAGGACATCTGGAACGACAAGACTTTCTGGAAGCGGCCGCTCTATCCGACCGATCCGGTCTCGGAGCTGTCGTCGCTGCGACCTCGACCTCCACGCGAACCTCTCGGCCTCCCCCTGGTCGCTCGGCAAGGAGCGCCTGCGGGAGCGGTTCATGGGGCAGATCGCGCGGCGCGCCGGCGTGCCGCTCGTCTCCTGCAACCTCGTCGGCGGCAACGACAGCCTCGTCTTCGACGGCGGCTCGATCGCGCTCGACGCCCGCGGTCGCGTCGTCGGCCGCGGCGCCTCCTTCCGGGAGGACTTCTGGACGATCGAGCTGCCGGGCGGGGCGGGACCGATCGGCGGCCGGGAGTCGGACCCGGCGCGCATCCGCCAGGCCCTCGTCCTCGCTCTCTCCGACTACGCGCGCAAGTGCGGCTTCCGGAGCGCGGTGCTCGGGCCTCTCGGGCGGCATCGACTCCGCCGTGACCGCGGCGCTCGCCGTCGAGGCGCTCTCGCCGGAGCGCGTGACCGGCGTCGGCGATGCCCGGGCCCTATTCGTCGGAGGGGAGTCGTCACCGACGCGCGGGACCTCGCCCGGCGGCTCGGCATCCGGTTTCTCGAGATCCCGATCGGGCCGGCGCTCGACGCCTACCGCGCCACGCTTGCGACTCGGCGCTCGGCCCGATCGAGCGGACGCGCACCGAGGAGAACCTGCAGGCGCGCATCCGCGGAGCGATCCTCATGGCCCTCTCCAACCACGAAGGGCACCTCGTGCTCTCGACGGGCAACAAGTCCGAGATCGCCGTCGGTTACTGCACGCTCTACGGCGACATGGCGGGCGGCTACGCCCTCCTCTCCGACGTGCCGAAGACGCTCGTCTACGAGCTCGCCCGGGAGATCAACCGCGAGCGGGAGGTGATCCCGCGCGCCTCGATCGAGAAGGAGCCGTCGGCCGAGCTGGCGCCCGGCCAGAAGGACTCGGACTCGCTGCCTCCGTACGACGAGCTCGATCCGCTGATCGAGGCGCTGGTCGACCGGTCGCTGCCGTGGACCGAAGCCGCGCGGCGGTCGGGCGCGCCGCGCGAGACGGCCCGGCGCGTCGCCGAGCGCATCGCCGGCAACGAGTACAAGCGCCGCCAGATGCCGCCGGGGCCCAAGGTCACCGGGAAGGCGTTCGGCGAAGGACGCCGCTACCCGATCGCGCAGAAGTTCGGCATCTGAGGGGGCGTTTGGCAGAGACGGCCGAAAAGTACGCGTGGAAGGAGATCCCCGGCTCCTCGCACGACGTGCTGCGCCGGAGGATCCGGGCGATGCCGCCCGGGCGCCGCCTGCTCGACCTCGGGCGCGGCGGGCGGCCACCTGGGGCGGGCCGTCCGGGACCGCTGCGCCTATCTCGCGGGCGTCGAGCCGGACTCCGGGCGTCCCGGCGTCCGCCCGGAGCGGATACGACGAGTGGCGCTCGACCGACGCGCTCTCGGCGGGAGACTGGCCCGGAGCCGTTCGACGTCGTCGTGTGCGCCGACGTGCTCGAGCACCTGCCGGAGCCCGAACGCCTCCTCGCGAGATCGCGCGGTGGCTCGTTCCGGGAGGCACGCTCCTCGTCTCGCTGCCGAACGTGGCCAACGTCAGCGTTCGCCTCTCGCTCCTCTTCGGCCGGTTCCGGTACGCCGAACGCGGGATCCTCGACCGGACGCACCTGCGCTTCTACACGCGGCAAACGGGGCAGGCGCTCCTGGAGGGGGCGGGGTTTCGGGTCCGCGGCGTCCGCCCGACGGCGATGCCGTACGAGCTCGCGCTGCCGGCGCTCGCGCGGCCCCCCTGGGCGGGCCTCGTCCGCGCTTTCGCGAGCGGGAGCGCGCGCCTCCTGCCGCGGCTCTTCGGTTACCAGTTCGTCTTCGAGGCCGTCCGTCCGTGACGGCGCCGCCGAAGGAGAAGGCGACGATCGTGCTGCCCGCCTACAACGAGCGCGACCGCATCGAGGCCTGCCTGCGCGACGTGGCCGCGTGGCGGGCCTCCCGCCCGGGCGGATGGGACTGGGAAGTCATCCTCGTGGACGACGGGTCGACCGACGCCACCGCCTCCGCCGCGGAGCGCGCCGCGGCCGACGCCGGGCTGCCCCTGACGCTCTTGAAACACCCGGTGAACCGGGGCAAGGGCGCCGCGATCCGGACCGGAGTTCTCGCGTCTTCGGGCGACCCGATCCTCGTCTCCGACGTGGACCTCTCGACGCCGCTGACGGAGTGGGTCAAGCTGGCAGAGCGGCTGCCGACGCATCCCGTCGCGATCGGCTCGCGCGCGATCGACCGGGACCTCGTCCGACGGCGACAGCCTCTCTATCGCGTCGTGTTCGGAAGAGCGGGCAATCGCCTCGTCCGGATCTTCGCCGTCTCCGGAATCCACGACACGCAGTGCGGTTTCAAGCTCTTCCGCGGCGATCTCGCGCGGCGTCTCTTCGGCCGGGCCCGGATCGACCGGTTCGCGTGGGACATGGAGATCCTCTTCCTCGCCCGGCGCGAAGGGGTCGCGATCGCCGAGGTGCCGGTGCTCTGGTTCGACTCCCCGGACTCACGGGTCTCCCTCGCGCGCGACGCGCTGACGACACTTCGCGATCTGCTCCGCATCCGCTGGCTGCACCGGCGCTAGAGACGGAAGACGAGCGAGAGGCGCAGGGCCGCGGCGGCGAAGAGGAGCGGGGCGAGGGCGGCGGCGGTCCGCGCGAACGCGGTGCGGACGAGCCACTCGGGCCCGAGGACGCAGAAGGCGGGCAGGACGGCATAGGCCGCGAGCAGAAGCGCCGCGAGCGCGAGCAGACGGTCGGACGAAGGCGTCCGGCGTCCGGCGGCGAGCAGCAGGAGGAACGCGCCGAGCCCGAGCGCTCCGATCGCGCCGACTTCGAGCGCGATCGCCCGGACGTCGAACCCGAGCCGGATCGGAAACTCGCGCGAGAAGAGGAGCCGGAAGTCGAAGTCGCGCAGCGGCTGCGGCCCGGTCGCGAGCCGGTGGAGGGCGAGCGCGAGCAGCGCCGGCAGCGCCGCCGCCGCGAGCGCGCGCCGGCGCCGAGGCCAGGCCGCCCCCGTCGAGAGGAGGGCGATCCCCGCGGCGGCCGCCGCCGCGAAGAGACCCTCGTTCTTGATCGCCGCGGCCGCGAACGCGGCGACGGCCAGACGCCGGAGGCCGCCCGGCTCGCCGTCCAGGGCGTCGGCGAGCGACGCGCCGAGCAGGAGCAGGAAGAGGGAGAGCGGCACGTCCGCCATCCCGGTCGTGAACGCGCGATAGAGCGGCTCGAAGAGAGAGAGCGCCGCCGCCGCCGCGAGCGGGAGGGGAGCGGGCGCGCCCCGGCGGCGCAGCCAGCCGGCGATGAAGAGGAGCGTCCCCGCCTGGCAGGCCGGAAAGAGGAGCCCCGTCGCGTGGTCGTCCCAGCCGCCGAGCAGGAATCCGAGCGACGCGTAGAGAAACGGCAGGCCGAGCGGGTACTCCGGATGGGTGAACCCGAGCTCCGGCCGGAGAAACGTCGCGGCCGGAAAGGCTCCGGCGCCGAAGATCGTCTTCCCCTTCCAGCCCCAGATCGCCAGGAAGTCCGTCGCCCACATGGGCTCGGTCAGCGCGCGCAGCAGGTAGAGGAGAACCCCCAGGGCGAGGAGCGCCGCGAGGAGAGCCGTCGCGCGCCCGTTCTTCGGTCCGCTTTCCGCCGGAGGCGCGGGCGCGATCCGCTCCCCGGCGCCCGCTTCGAAAGGAGGCGCGACACGGCCGCGAGGAGGGCCGACGCTGCGAGAAACGGGATCCAGCCGGGCCGAAGTCCGAAGGCGAAGCACGAGAGGGACGAGCCCTGCGAGGAGGAGGAGACCGAGCGCCAGACCCCAGGCGAGGCGCTCCGCGAGCCGCGCGGAGCGATCCGGGAAGAGCGCCGGCGTCGCCGACAATCCCGCCGCCCCGGCGAGGGCCAGGATCCCGGCGACCGCGGCGAGCGCCGGGAGGAGGCTCACGGGGCGCGCGCCAGGAGCGCGCCGTCGGAGACCCGCGCGATCTCCCGCCATCCTTCCGGCCGCTCGTCTCCGTACACCGCGAGGATCCAGCCGGGCGGCGCCTCGGGGGGCGCGAAGAGCGCCGGCACGGGAGCGAACTCGTAGAGCGCGAGATCGCGCGCCGGGGCGGGCGGCACCCGCGCGAAGACGGCGACGCCCGGCGTTCCGGGAGGCAGTCGGCGCCGCGCCGACTCGAGGAAGTAGAAGAACCGGCGGTCGAACGCCGCGGAGGATCCGTCCAGACGGCGGAGCGCGAGGTCCCGATTCGCGTCGTGGAGCAGGAGGTGGGCCCGGCGCGCGAGCTCCGACGGCCGGGTGAACGCGGCGAGCAGGAAGACGAGGAGGAATCCGTACGCGGCGATGGCGACGCGCCGCCGCGTCTTCATGCCGTCAGGGGGAATCCCTCGCAGAGCTCGCGGACCGCGCGACGCACCTCGGAGCGCACCGCTTCGTCCTCCGGCGCTTCGAGCGCCCGCGCGATCGCTCCGGCGATGACGTCCATCTCGGCCGGCGTCATGCCGCGCGTCGTGACCGCGGGGGTTCCGATCCGAATCCCGGACGCCACCATCGGGGGCCGGGGGTCGAAGGGGATCGTGTTCTTGTTGACCGTCAGGCCCACCGCGTCGAGGGCCTTCTCGGCCTGCTTGCCGGAGAGGCCGCGCGCGCCGAGGTCCACGAGGAGGAGGTGGTTGTCCGTCCCGCCGGAGACCAGACGGAAGCCGCGCGAGGCGAGCGCGGAGGCGAGCGCCCGCGCGTTTTCGAGGGTCCGGCGCTGATAGTCGGTGAACTCCGGCGTGGCCGCCTCCGCGAAAGCGACCGCCTTGGCCGCGATGACGTGCTCGAGCGGCCCCCCCTGGATGCCCGGAAAGACGTTCCGG
Organism: uncultured Acidobacteriota bacterium; assembly: GCA_963707935.1. GTDB lineage: Bacteria > Acidobacteriota > Thermoanaerobaculia > UBA5066 > Gp7-AA6 > DATBFU01. The sequence continues at coordinate 2,086,724 of CAVPRN010000005.1, forward strand.
TCGAGGTCCTTCCCCCGGTCGGCGCGGCACATCACGAGCCCGCCGCGCGGCCCGCGCAGCGTCTTGTGCGTCGTCGTCGTGACGAAAGTGGCGTGCGGCACGGCGGAAGGGTGGAGCCCCGCCACCATCAGCCCCGCGATGTGGGCCACGTCCGCCATGAGGGTCGCGCCCGTCTCGGCGGCGATCTCGCCGAAGCGCGCGAAGTCGATCGTCCGGGCGTAGGCCGAGGCGCCGGCGATGATCAGCTTCGGGCGATGCTCGCGCGCGAGGTCGGCCACGCGCTCGTAGTCGATCCGCTCGTCCTCGCGCCGCACGCCGTACGAGACGACGCGGTATTCGCGCCCCGAGAAGGAGAGGGGGTGGCCGTGCGTCAGGTGGCCGCCGTGCGACAGGTCCATCCCGAGGATCGTGTCGCGCGGCTCGAGGGCCGTCATGTAGACGGCCATGTTGGCCTGCGAGCCGGAGTGCGGCTGGACGTTGGCATGCTCGGCGCCGAAGAGGCCCCGGGCCCGGTCGATCGCGAGCTGCTCGATCCGATCCACGAACTCGCACCCGCCGTAGTACCGCTTGCCGGGATACCCCTCGGCGTATTTGTTGGTCAGGACGGAACCCTGCGCCTCGCGCACGGCGCGGGAGACCCAATTCTCCGAAGCGATCAGCTCGATGTGCTCGTTCTGCCGGCGCTCCTCCTCGCGGATCCACGCCGCGACCTCGGGATCCACGGCCGCGAGGTCGCGGTCGAGGAACGCGAGCGGCGGGAGGAGCGTCGAATTTCTCATGGCCGCCGAGAGTCAACCGCGAAGGAGAAAGAAAAGCAACCGCCGGATTCTCGCTGACTGAGGACGGAGGACCGAAGACTGAGGACTGTCGGTGCTCAAGACGGAGGAGTCCTCGGTCCCGAGTCCTCGGTCCTCCGTCAGTCCTCGGTCCCTGGTCTTATCCAAGCACCAGCTCCCGATACTCCTTGTCGCAGAAGCTGTCGGTCATGCCCGCGATGTAGTCGGCGATCACGCGGGAGAGCTCCGGGCGCGGTCGATAGCGGCCGGCGATCTCCTCTTCGAGCTCGGAGAGCGGCACCTCCCGGAGGAAGCGGACGCCGAGCGCCCCCGCAAGCCCCTCGAGCACGTCGTCGGGCAGGAGACGCGGGTTCTCGCGGTAGGCCGCGAAGAGACCCGCGATGACCCGCCGGGCGTGGCCGTCGTGCCGCGACACCGGGAACGAATGGATGATGTGGCGGTACACGAAACCCTTGAGCTCGCGGTACCAGCCCCGACCCGTCTCGGAGAAGCCCACGAGATCTCCGGGAATGCCGCCGCGGCGCGCCGAGAAGTCGTCGGGAGTGCGGATGCCGGAGGACTCCACCCACCGCTCGATCCGCGCGCGCGACGCCTCGACCAGGTCCGCCGTGAGCGCGCCGAGCATCCCGCGGATGAGCGCCGCGCGGCGCGAAGCCCGATGGGCGCCGGGCGGACGCGTCGCGCGCACGTGTCGAGAGATCGCGAGGGCCTCGATCGCCTCCTCTTCGGCGAGCGGGAGACCGTCCTCGAGGTCGTGCGTCTGCTGCGCGATCTCGTCGGACCAGTTCACGAGCTGCGCTTCGAGCGATCCTCCCGAGTCGAGCCTCAGGCCCTCGGGAAAGTCGAGGGGGAAGGGGTAGGAGACGCTCCAGGACGTGTGTTTGAGGATCCCCTCCCGCACATCGTCGGTCAGGTTCAGGCCCGGCTCGTCGTAGCGCTTCTCGAGGCGATCCACGACGCGCACCGACTGGTAGTTGTGCTTGAAGCCGCCCGCGTCCGGGTGGCTCTCGCGCAGGAGCCGGTCGAGGACGGCCTCCCCGGAGTGGCCGAACGGCGTGTGGCCCAGGTCGTGCCCGAGCGCGATCGCCTCGGAGAGGTCTTCGTTCAGACCGAGCGCGCGGGCCGCGCTCCGCGCGATCTGCGACACCTCGATCGTGTGCGTCAGGCGGGTCCGAAAGTGATCCCCCTCGTAGGGGATGAACACCTGCGTCTTGTGTTTCAGGCGCCGGAAGGCGCGGGAGTGGATGATCCGGTCGCGGTCCCGCACGTAGGCGGTCCGGGCGTCCCCCGCCGCGGCCGAGACGGGGCCGCGCGGCCGCCGCGCCCGCCCGCTCCGCGACGCGTACACGGCCAGACGCTCGTCCTCGAGTCGCTCGAAGTGCTCGCGGGTCGCGTCATGCGCGGCGGTGGTCATGCGGAGTTCCGTTGCTGCGAGAGGAGCCAGGCCCGCGCCTCTCCGACCAGGTAGAGCGAGCCCGCGACGATTATAGGGGCGTCGCCGGGCCGGGCGAGGGCGCGCCGCAGCGCTTCTTCGACGCTCGCGCACGCCTCCGCGTCGGCGCGGGCGGCCGCCACCCGGCGCGCCAGCTCTTCGGCGCCGGCCGACCGCGACGAGGCCGCCGGCGCCAGGAGGACGGCGGCCGCGTGCGGGAAGAGGCGAGCCGCGATCCCCTCGATGTCCTTGTCGGCCATCGCGCCGAAGACGAGGTCGCACCGGCCGGAGAGGCCGGCTTCGGTCAGGAAACGCGCGAGGACCTCGGCGCCGTCCGGATTGTGGCATCCGTCGAGGAGGACGACGCGGCCGCGAGCCCCGATGCGCTCGAGACGCCCGGGCCAGCGGACCCGGGCGAGACGCCGGCGGCCACCGCTTCGGGGTCGGCGAGAGCGCGGCGCCTCCGGCGAGTGGAGCTCCGCCGCGCGGACGGCGAGGGCCGCGTTCCACGCCTGGTGGGAGCCGGGAAGCGGTGTCGAGAGCTCAGCGCGACGCCCCGGGGTCTCGAGCCGGAACCGGGTCCCGTCGATCGAGACGCTCTCGACCTCGAGCCGCAGATCTCGTCGCGGCGTCGTGCCAATCCGAGCCCCGGCGCCGCGCCGCCCGCCGAGGCTCTCCCGCGCCTCCGCCGCCTCGGCGTGCCCGAGGGCCGGCCGGCCCGGCGCGAAAGATCCCCGCCTTCTCCCGCGCGATCGCGCGCGAGCGTCGGACCGAGCTCCTCGGTGTGGTCGAGCGCCGATCGACGTCACGACCGAGACGCCGCGCCGGGGCGACGTTGGTCGCGTCGAGGCGGCCGCCGAGGCCGACCTCGAGGATCGCGAGCTCGAGCCGCCGCTCGGCGAACGCCGCGAAGGCGGCCGCGGTCAGCGCCTCGAAGTAGGTGAGCGTCAGAGCCGGGAGCCGCGTCGGCGGCGGCGAAGACGCGCCCGAGCGCGCGCGTCGAGCTCCTCCCGGCGCGACGTCCGCCTCCTCGATGCGGATCCGCTCGGTGACGCGTCGATCAGGTGCGGCGAGGTGTAGAGCCCGGCCCGCACGCCGGCCGGCGCGCGCGATCGCCGAGAGGCGTCGCCGCCGTCGAGCCCTTGCCGTTGGTGCCCGCGACGAGGATCGAGGGGACGCGGCGCTCGGGCCGGCCGAGCCTCTCGCAGACGGCGTCGATCGCCTCGAGGCCGAGCCGCATGCCCCGGGGGGAGAGCCCTTCGAGGCGCGCGAGGGCGGTCGCGAGCGCGGTCATCGCGCGGGTCGCGCCGGACCGCGTCACGCGGGGCGCCGGTCCCAGAGCAGGCGCAGGCAGCGCGCGAGCGGTCGCCTTCATCTCCGAGCGCTCGACCACGAAGTCGAGCATGCCGTGCTCGAGGAGGAACTCGGATCGCTGGAACCCGTCGGGCAGCGTCTGCCGGATCGTCTGCTCGATGACGCGCGGCCCGGCGAAGCCGATCAGCGCGCCCGGCTCGGCGATGTTCAGGTCCCCGAGCATCGCGAAGGACGCGGTCACGCCGCCCGTCGTCGGATCGGTCATGACGGAGATGTAGGGGACGCCCGCCTCGGCCAGAGCCGCGCGAGCGCGGCGGAGATCTTCGCCATCTGCATGAGCGACAGGATCCCCTCCTGCATGCGCGCGCCGCCGGAGGTCGAGACCAGGATGAGCGGCCGCCGCTCGGCCGAGCGCCCGCTCCGCCGCGCGGGTCACCTTCTCGCCGACGACCGAGCCCATCGAGCCGCCGAGGAAGAAGAACTCCATCGCGCCGATGACGACCGGGATCTCCTCGATCGTGCCCGACGCCGATCACGATGGCGTCGGAGGTGCCGACCGACTCCTCGTACTCCTTCAGCCGGTCGCGGTACCGCTTCGTGTCGCGGAACCGCAGCGGGTCGGTCGAGCGCAGGTCGCCGTCGAGCTCCACGTACTCCTCGTCGTCGAAGAGCATCCGCAGGCGCTCGGGTGCGGAGAGGCGGAAGTGGTAGCCGCACTTGGGGCAGATCTTGAAGTTGCGCGCGAGCTCCTTGTTGTAGAGGATCTGCCGGCAGTTGTCGCACTTGACCCAGAGGCCCTCGGGGACCTTGCTCGCGCGACGCTCGCGCGGCTCCTTCGGGCTCGCGGACTTTTCGGAACCAGGCCATGGAAAAGGCCGCCATGCTAGCAGGAGCGGCCCGCCGCCGGAGGGATCTCGAGACGTAAGTCGTTGGAGAACCTGGTTTAGAACTAACCCCCGCGCGGCCCGGGACCGGGCCCACGACCTGGAATCCCGAGCCGCCGACGCGGAACTCGACGTCGAAGGCGCGGCGCAGATTCTCGGCCGAGAGCGCTGCGGCCGGCGGCCCCGAGGCCAGGGCCCGCCCGTGCCGCAGGAGGAGAACGCGGTCGGCGATCTCGGCGGCGAGACCGAGCTCGTGCGTGACGAGGAGAATCGTGCCCCCTTTCTCGGCGTGCGTGCGCCGGAGCACGTCGAGGAACTCGAGCCGGTGCCGCGGGTCGAGGCCCGCCGTCGGCTCGTCGAGCAGCCAGACCTCCGCTTCCTGGGCGAGCGCCCGCGCCAGGAAGACGCGGCGGGTCTCCCCGCCGGAGAGGGCGGAGGCATCGCGCTCGGCGAGGTCTTCGACGTCGCAGGCGCGCATGGCCTCGAGCGCGCGCGCCCGGTCTTCCGCCGAGTCCGCCGAGAACGAGCGCGAGCGCGGGGCCCTCCCCTGCAGAACGAGATCGAGGGCGCGGATGGGGAAGACGAGGTCGACGCTCTGGGGGACGTAGGCGATGCGCCGCGCGGTCTCGCGCCGCGGCCGGGACGCGAGCGGGCTCCCGTCGAAGAGGAGCTCGCCCGAGATCGCGGGCAGGATCCGCGCGACGACCTTCAGGAACGTGGACTTGCCCGAGCCGTTCTCGCCGAGGATCGCGAGGACCCCCCCGGCGGGGACGTCGGCGTCGAGGCCCCGGAGCGCCTCGGTCTTTCCGTAGCCCGCGCGCAGGCCGCGCGCGCAGAGGAGCGTCTCGCCTGCGGGCGCGTCAGCGTTCACGGAGCAGCATCCACGCGAAGAGGGGGGCGCCCACCGCGGCGGTCACCGCGCCGATCGGCAGCTCCGCCGGAGCGAAGGCGGCGCGGGAGAGGGCGTCGGCGGCGACGAGGAGGGCCGCCCCGGCGACGGCGGAGATCGGGAGGAGCCGCCGCTGGTCGTTGCCGGCGGCCGCGCGCACGGCGTGCGGCACGAGCAGGCCCACGAAGCCGATGATCCCCGCGAACGCGACGGCCGACCCGGTCAGCATCGAGGCGGCCAGGAAGACGTGCCGCTTCGCTCGCTCCGTGTCCACCCCGAGCGCCGCGGCGTTCTCCTCCCCCACCGCGAGCAGATTCAACCGGGCGGCGTAGAGCGCGAGCGCGGCGGCGCCGGCCGCCGCCCAGGGGGCGAGCGCGGCGACCCGCCCCGGCGTCGCCTCGGCGAGGCTGCCCATCATCCAGAAGAGCATGGTCCGCGCGGCCGAGTTCGAGGCGACCGAAAAGACCGCCATGAGCACCGCCGAGAAGAAGGCGTTGGCGATCAGGCCGGAGAGCAGCAGCCGCTGCAGGTCGAGCCGGCCGCCGCGGCGGGCGAGCGCCGCGACGGCGATCGAAGAGACGGCGGCTCCGAGGAACGCCGCGCCCGGAGAGAGGAGGGGCGAGACCCCGGCGAGCGCCGCCAGCGCCGCGCCCGCCGCCGCGCCGCCGGAGGTGCCGAGCAGGAAGGGATCGGCGAGCGGGTTCTTCGAGCAGCGCCTGCATCGCCGCGCCGGCGAGCGCGAGCGCCGCGCCGACGACCGCGGCCATCGCCACGCGCGGCGCCCGGAGGTTCACGACGAGCCGGGCGGCCTCCCGTTCCGGTCCCTCTCCCGAGAAGAGATCGCCCGGCGAGAGATGGACGCCCCCGACGGCGAGGCCGACGAGACACGCGGCGGCCAGGAGCAGCAGGGCCGCCGCCGCGGGATGCCGCAGCCGCGCGCCGCCGCGCGAGCTCACTTCCCCGCTCCCCAGGCATCCGGGTGGAGCGCGCGGGAGAGGGCCTCGAGCTCGTCGAAGACGCGGGGCGCCGGCCGGGTCAGCGCCGACTCCGGCAGCCACACGACGCGGGCCCGGGCCGCCGCACCTCGGGAGAGGACGCCGGCCGCCCGCGCGCGCTCGAAAGCGGCGCGCGTGTCCGGCGAGTCCGGCAGGACGAGCACGTCGAGCGGCGCCGTGGCCAGATACTCGGCCGAGACGACCGGCCAGCCCGCCCGCGCCGCGATCGCGTTGCGGGCCCCGGCCTCCTCGAGCACGTCGGAGAGAAACGTCCCTCCGCCCGCCGCCTGCGGCGGATCGGGCCACACGAGGAGGATCGCCGAGGGGCGATCACGCCCCGCGACGCGCCGGCGGACTTCCTGGCGCCGGCGCGACAGCTCCTCCGCCAGCCGCTCTCCGTCGCGCGGCCTTCCGAGCCTCTCCGCCACGGCGCGGATCCCGGAGAGAACCGCGTCCAGAGACTCGCCCGAGACGGTCAGGACCGGAATGCCCGCGGCCTCGAGCGCGCCGACGGCGCCCCGCGAGTTGCCGTCCCGGCTGGCCAGAACCAGGTCGGGATGGAGCGAGGCAATGCGCTCGGCGCTCGCGTCGAGCCCGCCCACGCGCGGGAGCCGGCGCGCGGCGTCCGGGTAGTCGGAGAAATCCGAGACGGCGAGCAGGCGATCGCCCGCCCCGACCGCGAAGGCGATCTCGGTCAGGTTGGGAGCGAGCGTCACGACGCGGCTCGGGGCGGTGGGGGCCGGGAGGCGCTCGACTCCCCGGCAGGACGGCAGCGCGGCGGCGAGCAGCGCGGCGGCGAGGCCGCCGGAGCTAACCCTGAGTTTCCGCTTCTTCGAGGTCGTTCGCGATTCCGAGCCGCATGCAGGCGGCGTCGTACATCTGGCGTGCCGCCTTCTGGTCGTTCTGAAGCTCGGCGAGGCGGTCCTTGACCTTCGCCAGCTCCTCCTGGATCAGGACTTCCAGGTCGTTGATCTCGCGCTTGGTCACCGCGAGGGTGTTCTCGTAGAACTTCTTCTGCTCCGGGGACAGGCTCATGAATCCTCCTGACCTCGACGTTGTCCCAATCTTATCGCGAGATTCTACGGCTTCACGTCGACGACGACCGGCCGCCACATCTTCACCGGGATCCCGTTCTTCGAGGCCGGCCGATACCGCGCGTGCCGCACCGCGTCCACGACCGCCTCGTTGATCCCGCCCTTGGCGGAGACGCCCTGCTGCAGCTTCGCTTCGGCGACGTTGCCTTCCTCGTCGACGAGCACGAGGACGACCACCCGCCCGGAGACGCGTTGCTGGCGCGCGATCTCCGGATACTGGACGCTCAGCTTGGAGAGGAGCATCGGCTCGACGACTCCCGCCCCCGGTCCCACGAGATCTCCCCGCTTCAACTCGGACTCGGCGGTCGGGACCGGCGCCGCCCGGACGGGCGCCGGCACGGGCGTCGGAGGCGGTGCCGGAGGCTCGGTCGGCTCCGCCGTCGGCTCGACCGCAACGGCGGTCGGCATCTCCGTCGGCGCGGCGGGAGCGGCCGTGGGCTCCGGCGCCGACACGGCCTCGCCGGCGGCGGCGGGCGCCGCGGCGGTCTGCTTCCTCTGCGCCTCCTGCGCCTTCTGCATCTCCTTCTTCTTCTGCGCGATCTGGCGCTGGACTTCTTCTTCCACCTTCTTCGGGTCGAGCGCTGGAGGAGCGGCCGTCGGAACGACCGCCGCGGGGATCGCCGTCGGCGGCGGCGCGGTCGGCGGGGCGGCCGGGACGGGGCGCGGCGAGGACTTGCGCGTCGTCATCCAGTACCAGCCGCCTCCGATCGCCAGAGCAATGACCACGATCGCGACAACGATCGTCGTCCGGCTCTTCGACTCGGCCTCTCCCTCCCGAGCGACGTAGGACCCGAAGACGCCGGGCGACGTCGAAGGCTTCGACTCCCGCGCGGGGCGGGAGGGCGCCGCGGCCGGGGGCGCCGGCGTCTCGGCGGTCGGGACCTTGGTGACCGTGCCCGTTCGGCGCGCCACGGGAGCGGCCTTGGCGCGTTTCGGCTTCTGTTCGATCTCGGCCTCGGGCACCGCGCGCGCCGCTTCGCGCGCCTTCGCCTCGGCCACGGCGGCCTCTTCGGACTGCATCCGGTGGAGGAAGATCGCGAGGTCGGCGCTGCCCGGCGCGGGCGTGTACGAATAGAGGACCTGCTCGAGATCCCTCAGGAGGTCCGACGCGTTCGCGTACCGGTCTTCGGGCTCCCGGGCCAGCGCTTTGAGCACGATCACGTCCAGGGACTTCGGCACCTCGGAGTTCGCGGCCGACGGGGGCGAAGCTGCGGCCGCCCGCACCTTCTCGAGGACCGTCAGGTCCGAATCGCCCCGGAAGAGCTTCTGCTCCGTCAGCATCTCGTACAGCACCGCGCCGAGCGAGAAGAGGTCGCTCCGGCGGTCGATCGGCTTGCCCCAGGCCTGCTCCGGGGACATGTACTGGATCTTCCCCTTGAGCGCCCCCGACTCCGTCTGCGAGACCTTGGAGGCGGCCTTGGCGATCCCGAAGTCGCAGAGCTTGATGTCTCCTTCGTAGGAGATCAGGATGTTCTGCGGCGAGACGTCCCGGTGCACGATGTGGAGGTCCCGGCCGTCCGCGTCGCGCCGCCGGTGCGCGTAGTCGAGCGCCGCGGCCACCTTGGACGCGATGTAGATCGCGAGGGGCACGGGCAGCGGCGTGGACAGTTCGCGCGCCGAGTCGAGGATGGTGCGCAGGTCGCGCCCCTCGACGTGCTCCATCGCGATGAAGTAGCCGCCCGCCTCGATCTTGCCGAGGTCGTAGATGTGGACGATGTTCGGATGGTTGAGCTGCGCCGCGAGCTTCGCTTCGTCGGCGAACATCGTGATGAAGCCTTCGTTGTCGGCCAGGTGCGGCAGGATCTTCTTGATCGCGACGATCTTCTCGAAGCCCTCGACACCCCGGCGCCGCGCGCGGTAGAGCTCGGCCATCCCTCCCGAAGCGATGCGCTCCAGGATCTCGTATTGGCCGAACCGGTCGGGCCCGGAGGAAACGGGAGGCGCTTCGACCGGGCGGGGCTCGGATTGGAGCGGCGCGGCGGCGGGAGGCGGCGGGGGCGCCGGCGCGGCACCCGGCGCCGGCGGTGCGGGGGGCGTCTTAACGGGAGCCGGTGCGGCGGCAGGCCGCGCGACCGCGGGCGGAGGCGTCTTGTCCGACGGGCCCTTCGGACGCGCCGTGGGCGGCATTCCGGAGAGCGTGTCCGAGATCATCCGATCGATGTCGGCGTCTCCCGAGAACTTCTTGGCTGCAGCGGCGGGCTTCTCGGCGGACGGCGTGCCGGTCCGGACCGTGGCGCGCGAGTCGAGCAGCCCCGAGAGGGTGTCCTGCAGCCGGCGCTCGACGTCGGAGCCTCCACCCTTGGCGACGGCGGTCGCCGCGGCGCCGGGGGCGGGGCCGCCGCCGGTGGAGGCGCCGGGGGTGCCGCGGGAGGCAACGCCGTGGCTGGGGGCGGCGCCGGGGCCGGCTCGCCGGTGACGTCCTTGAGCACGTCGGAAAAGATGTCGGAGGCGGTGAGCTCCGGAGCCGACGGGGCCGCGGCGGCCGGGATCCGCACGGTCCGGGACCCGACGTCGGTCGACTCGAGGGCCGAGCGCACCGCGGCCCGCAGGTCCTCGTCCGAGAAGGGCTTGACCAGGAGGTCGAAAGCCCCGACGCGCTGCGCGTCGGCCTTCGGATTGCTCCCCTTGTAGCCGGAGACCATGAGCAGGATCGGAGGTGCGGTGGCTCCCCCCTTTCGCCGGATCTCGCGGATGACCTCCCCCGAGGCCAGGCGCGGCAGCATCCCCGCTAACACGACGAGGTCGAACCGCGGGGTCGAAGAGAACGCCGCGAGCCCCTCTTCGCCGTCCCGGGCCACGGACAACCAGGTGTTCCGGCGACAGGAGTCCCTGGAGCCGTTCCACCGAGCGCGGCTCGTAGTCGATGAGGAGGACTTTTTTTGCCATCGCGAAGTGTCGGACCGCTGGAAAGTGGCTTCTGTAATGATACAGGACAAAGTCGGGATTCGGGATTCAGGATTCGGGATTCAGGAGTCGGGAGGCGGAGCCGGGAGGCGGGAAGCAGGAGTCCGTCGCCGGCGATCCGAGCGAACATATAATCCCGGCCGAATTCGGAAGCGGGGAGCGATCCATGTCCGGTCACAGCAAGTGGGCGACGATCAAGCACAAGAAGGGGGCGGCGGACGCCAAGCGCGGCCGACTCTTCACCAAGCTCATCAAGGAAATCACCATGGCCGCGCGGCTCGGCGGCGGCGATCCCGGACGGCAATCCGCGCCTGCGCAAGGCGATCGACGACGCGAAGGCCGTCAACATGCCGGCCGACAACATCAAGCGGGGCGATCCAGCGCGGCACGGGAGAGCTGCCGGGCGTCACCTACGAGGAGATCACCTTCGAGGGGTACGGCCCGGGCGGCGTCGCCGTCCTGATCGAGGCGATGACGGACAACAAGAACCGGACGCTGCCGGAGATCCGCACGATCTTCTCGAAGAACGGCGGCAATCTCGGCGAGGCCGGCTCGGTCCGCTTCCTCTTCCAGAAGAAGGGCTACCTGACGATCGAGAAGGACAAGGCCACCGAGGACGCCGTCATGGAAGCCGCGATCGAGGCGGGCGCGGACGACGCGCGCCTGGCCGGCGACGTCTACGAGGTGATCTGCGCGCCCGAGGTCTTTCCCGACGTCAAGGCCAAGCTCGAGGAGCGGCATCTCCCTCTCGCGATGGCGGAGGTCGAGATGATCCCCACGACGGAGGTCGCTCTCGACCAGCGCAAGGCCGATCAGATGATGCGCTTGATGGAGGCCCTCGAAGACCACGACGACGTCCAGCACGTCTGGGCGAACTTCGATTTCGAGGAGGGGGCCTAGCTGTCGGCTCTCGGCGGTCAGCCAGATTGCGTTTTCCCGACCTCCGGCTGAAAGCGGATCGCTGAAAGCTTCATGCTCGTTCTCGGCCTCGATCCGGGAACCACGGCGACGGGCTACGGCCTCGTCCTCTTCGAAGCGGGCGGCTTGACGCTCGAGGGCTGCGGCGTCTGGCGTCCCGGCGAGCGCCTGACCTTCGCGGAAAAGCTCCGAGTGCTCTCGGCGGAGGCCCGCGATCTGATCGCGCGCTGCCGCCCCGCCGCCGTCTCCGTCGAGACCGTGTTCGCCGGCCCGAAACGTCGCCTCGGCGGTGAAGCTCGCGCACGCGCGCGGCGTTCTGCTCGCGGCGGCTGCGGAGTGCGGTCTCCCGGTCTTCGAGTACGAGCCGCGCCGGGTCAAGAAGGCCCTCGTCGGCTACGGCCAGGCGGATAAGACGCAGGTGCGGGCGATGGTCCTGTCGCTCCTCGCGCGGCAGCGCGCGCGCATCCCGTTCGACGCCGCCGACGCGCTGGCCGTGGCGATCTGCCACATCCACGCCGCGCCCCCCGCGCGGTAGGCCTCATCCGAGGGCGGCGACCGGGCACGCGCGGCGCGGCCGCCCCGGCGCCCGGGACGGGCCCCATCCTTGCTATCATGCTGAAAAAATGTCGTTTCAGGGATCCATCCAGGAGCTGCCCGTTCCGGACATCATCCAGCTCGTCTCGGTCTCGGGCAAGACGGGGATGTTCACGCTCGTCCGCGGGCGCCGAGCGCGGCTTCATCTACCTGAGGAACGGGCAGATGATCCACGCCCGCGTCGGGCGAGCTGCCAGGGCGAGGAGGCCGTCTACGCGCTCGCCATCTGGTCCACGGGCGAGTTCCAGTTCACCCAGGGCGAGGAGCCCGACACGACATCGATCGACAAGCCCAACACGAGCCTCCTGATGGAGTCGGCGCGCCGGCTGGACGAGTGGAAGGTCCTCTCGCGCAAGATCCCCGGGCTCGACTACGTGCCGCTGCTCCTGCCCGCGCAATCTCGCCGAGCCGGTGACGCTCTCGCCGCCCGAGTGGAACCTCGTGATCCACATCGACGGCAGGCGCTCCCTCGAGGAGCTGGCGCGCGCGATGGGCTCCTCCTCCTTCGACACCGCCAAGGTGCTCTACGGGCTGATCACGGCCGGCCTGGCCGAGATGCGCTCGCGCGAAACGGCCCGCCCGACCGCGGCCCCGACGCCGGCCGCCGTTCTGGGGGACGAGAAGAAGATCCTCATGATCCTCTGCACGCGGGTCAAGCAGGAGGCCGAGGTCGCGTTGGGGGAGTCGAACCTGCCGAATCTCGAGCGGCCCTACCGCCAGGCCCTGGCCGAGATCGACCAGGGGCGCGGTGTGGAGGCGGTCCGGGATCTGATCCGCCAGACCGAGAAGGCCATCTCCGCGCTGCGTGGGCCGGCCCGGGTGAAGGCTTTCCAGGACAAGATGTCGCTGGTGATGCAGCCGAAGGTCTAGGGCTGCGTTGGAGCGGACGCCGAAGACGGCGCCGCTCAACTCGCCCGTCTCGGACGAGTGCCTTCGGCCAAATCCGCTGCGCTCCCAGTCCGACAGGACTTCGCGACCCGGGCCCGTCCCGCCTACCCCCGCCCCGGCCTTCCCGAATCGCGGCACCCGGCCCCCGAAGTTGCTTGGGAAAACGACAGTCTTGCCTTTGTGAGACGGCCCAAAACCCTGACCTACACAAACTTGTTTGGCTTTTTTGCCGTTATGTCTTATTCTATTCGGCAGCTCTGGTCGCCCAGTCGAAAGGAGAGATTGCATGAAGGCCATGCGGACCGCGCTCCTCGCGATGCTTGCATGCCTGATTGTCGCGACAGCGTCCGCGCAAGTCGCTCCGAACAATCAGGGCGACATCGGCCTGTTCACGATTCCGACGGCGTTACAGCCGCAGCCGGGCACCTTCACCATCGGCGGCTACTTCTGGCTGGAGCAGCTGACCGCCGGCGACTTTCCGGGCACGGACTTCGAACTTCGCGACCGCGTGTACAGCCACGGGGCCGGTGAGTTCTCGCTCGGCTTCGGGCTGACGCGCCACTGGTCGGTCTTCGCCAGCGCCGGCGGCGAGCAGTACAAGAGTCGGGGAGGCTGGTTCGGCGGCACGGTCAACGGGATCCCGCTCGCGGCTCCGTTCGAGTCGAACGAGGCGCGCAAGGTCCGAGTGGGAACCAAGGTGACCCTCTTCTCCGAGGCCGACCCGAGCTTCGGCGTCGGCCTCTTCGTCGCCGCCTGGGCGCCGCTGGAGAACGGCACGCTCAAGGTCAACGGCGTCCCGCAGGAAGGGCAGATCAACTCCCGGCGGACCGATTGGGAGTGGGGCGTCGTCGGGACGAAGGGCTGTTCACCGGAATGGTCTCCTACATCCTCTCCGGCGAGCACGACGAAGACATCCGCGTTTCCAACCGCCTGCGCTTCGCGCTCGGCCTGGACATTCCGCTCGCGGGTCTCCCGCTGCACATCATCGGCGAGCTCGACCGCACGATCCTGGACGGCGGGCGACTATCCGGCGCCGAACTACTCGATGATGACCGCCGGGGCGCGCTTCTGGCTCGGCCAGACCGGCCTCGCCTTTACAGGCGCCTTCAACACGAACCTCGACCTCCTCCTCAAGCACGGCAACAACCCGACGCCTTTCGGCGGTGTCCTCGGCGTGACCTACGCCGCCTGGCCGCCGCCGCCGCCCGCACCCGTCGTCGTGCCCCCTCCGGCTCCGGCGCAGCCGATGCCCGTCGAGGAGAAGGCGGAACCGGCCCCGGCGCCGGCCCCGGCTCCGCCCGCCGCCGCCCGCCCCGAAGAAGACGACCGACGAGATCTTCTTCGACGCCGGAAGCGCCCGCCTGACGAACATCGCCAAGGCCGTCCTGGACGGGATCGCCCTGCGGATGAAGAACGACCTGAACTCGACGGCCGCGATCACGGGGTACTCCGACAACGCCGGCAAGGAAGACGCCAACATGGCCATCTCGGCCAAGCGCGCCGACGCGGCCAAGGAATACCTGGTCACCCGCCACGGGATCGACCCGAACCGGATCGCGATCTTCGCCCGGGGCTCCCAGGACGCCGGCTACGACAACTCGACCCCCGAAGGTCGGGCGAAGAACCGCCGGGCCGTGATTGTGGTTACACTCGTCTCTGGAGGATGAGCAGAACCGAAAGGTCGCGAGACACCGAGCCCCCTCCTCCGGAGGGGGCTTTTTTGACTCCGCCCGTTCGCGCCGGCCGGACCGCCTTCCGCCTCGCTCCGCCCGAGCGGCTGGACGATCCTGTCGGTGGCGGCGGTCGTCGCGCTCCTCTACTTCGGGCGGAACCTCTTCATCGTCCTCGTCGTTCGCCCTCTTCCTCTCCTTCGCCCTGCGGCCGTTCGTCTCGCTGCTCGAGCGGGCCCGCGTCCCCCGCTTCCTCGCGATCCTGATGCTGCTCTTCGTCCTGATCGGGGCGGTCGTGCTGCTCGTGATCAACGTCACGGCGCAGGTGAATCTCTTCTACAGCGAGCTGCCCCGCTACCAGACGCGGATCCGGGATCTCCTGACGAACGTGACCGATTTCATCAACACGCTGCGCGAGCGCATGGGCAACATCCTCCCGGAGGAGCGTTCCGTGCGCGAGGTCAAGATCACCGAGTCGTCCCTCGCGACGACGCGGGCCGTCTTCGCCCAGATCGGGGATCTCATCCAGTTCCTGCTCTACGCCGCCGACGTCCCGTTCCTGACGCTCTTCATGCTGAAGGACCGCGAGAAGTTCGGGCGCGTGATCGAAGGGATGCTGGCCCGCCACCCGCGCTACGGCGGACCGCCACGTCACCGGCGCGATCTCGCGGGCGATGACCGCCTACGCGCTCGGGCTCTCGTTCGTGATGCTGATCATGGCGGCCGCGACGACGATCGCGCTCATGCTGCTGCGGATCGACTACTACTACATCCTCGGGCCGATCGCGGGCCTGGCGATCCTGCTCCCCTACGTCGGCGTCATCTTCTCGACCGTGCCCGCGGTGGCGGTCGCCTACTTCCAGTACGACGGCCGCAAGGCGCTGATCGTCCTCGCCGTCTACACGCTGCTGCAGTTCCTCGAGGGAAACGTCCTGACGCCTTTGATCGTCGGCGGAAGGGTGCGGCTCTTCCCGCTGACGGTCATGGTCGTCTTCATCTTCTGGGGCCTTCTCTGGGGCGTTCCGGGAGCGATCCTGGCCGTGCCCCTGACTTCGGCCCTCAAGGTCGTCTGCGAGAACGTCACGGCTGGGAAGGATTCGCGCGCCTCCTCGGCGAGCCGGATCCGCCGCCGGAAGCGGTGTGAGGAGCAGGTTCAGTCCAGGATCCAGGATTCCGGGATCCGGTTCAGTTCCGCCTACCGAGCGACAGCAGGCTCCCCACGAATCCGGCCGCGAGGCCGACGAGGGGCAGCGCCAGCGCCGTCGGAGCGTCGAGGAAGCGCACCCAGAGGGCCGAGAGCACCGGGATGCGGATCGCGCGCGAGCCAGGAGACGGCCAGCGCGGTGCGTCGCGAAGAGGAGCCCGAGCGCCAGGATTCCTCCAGCGAGCCCCTCCGCCGACGCGTAGAGCCAGAAGGGCGCCCGGATGGCGCGCTTCGGTCGCGCCCATCAGCCGCATGATCTCGATCTCCTCGCGGTGGAGGTCGAGGGCGAGCCGGATCGCCGAGGCGACCGAGAGGATCGCGGCCGCGGCGCAGGATGCCGCCGAGAAAGAGGCCCGCGCCGCGCAGCAGGCGCACGGCGTCGCGAAAGCGGCGCCCCTGCTCCTCCTCGGACTCGGCGGTCTCGACCCCCGGCCAGGCCGCGCGCGGCCGCGGCGATCGCGCGGCCGGACCCCGCGGGCGCGCCCGCGCGCCAGGAAGACCTCGAGCGACGGCGGGAACGGCGCTTCCTAGAGGCCCGTCGAGCGCCTCGCGCCAGGTCCGGATAGGCGCGCCGGAACCGCTCGAGCGCGGCGGCGCTTCCGACGATCCGCACGCGGATCACACGGCGGCTCTCGGGCGAGCCGTTCGGCGAGCGCCCGCGGCGTCCGCCGACGGCGTCGAGCGTCACGACGACGCGCGACCGGATTCGTCCTCGGCGGCGGCGAGTCGGCCGAGGTTCCGCGAGAGGAGCGCGAGCAGGCCCGGCACGTAGAGGGCGAGCGCCACGAGCAGCACCGCCATGGCGGTCTGGCGCGGGCCGCTCCGGGCGATGGAGAGGGCCTCTCCGAAGACGTAGCGCGGTTTGACGGCCATGAGACAGCTCTCAGCTATCGGCCATCAGCTCTCAGCCAGAGCAAGCCTCGAGCACATCGCTCAGGCCGATCGCTGACAGCGGATGGCGGATAGCTATCCCAGCGGCAGAAACGGCACTTCCCGCACCACGCTCGGCGGCTCGCGCACGATCTCGCGCTCGCGCAGGCGGCCGCGGTCGAGGGTGAGGACGCGCCTTGCCCATCCGGCGGATCAGCTCGAGGTCGTGCGTCGCGACGAGCACCGTCGTCCCGCGGATGTTGATCTCCGCGAAGAGCCGCATGATCTCTTCGGCGAGCACCGGATCGAGGTTCCCCGTGGGCTCGTCGGCGAGGAGGAGCGTCGGCTCGTTCACGATGGCCCGCGCGATCGCGACGCGCTGCTGCTCGCCGCCCGAGAGCTCCTCCGGGTAGCGCGTTCATCTGGTGGTGCAGGCCCACGCGCTTCAAGCACGTGGTAGGCGCGCCGCCGCTGCTCGGCGCGCGGCAGGCCGAGCACGTTCTGGACGAACGCCACGTTCTCGAAGACGCGTCTTGCGCCCGATCAGCTTGAAGTCCTGGAAGACGACGCCGACCGTCCGCCGGAAGTAGGGGATCTGCGAGGGCGGGAGCACGCCGATGTTGCGCCCGTTGACGAGGATCTGCCCCGTCGACGGCGACTCCTCGCGGAAGAGGAGCTTCAGGAACGTGGACTTGCCGGCGCCGGAGGGCCCGGTCAGGAAGACGAACTCGCCGCGCTCGATCGTGCAGGAGACGTCCTTCAGGGCGTGGCGGAAGCGCCCGTACTCCTTGGAGACGCCGGAAGAGCTGGATCACGCGGGAGGCCCTCCGAGGGCCTTCTCCAGCGCGGCGCGCACGGCGGCCGGGTCGGCCCGCCCGCCCGTCTTCTTCATGACCTGGCCGACGAACCAGCCGAAGGTCTGGGTCTTGCCGGAGCGGTAGAGGGCGACCTGGGACGGGTTCGAGGAGACGATCTCGGCGACGACCGCTTCGAGCGCGCCCGCGTCCGAGATCCGTCCGAGACCGCGCTCCCGGACGATCGCCGCGGCGTCGGCCGGAGAGTCCACCATCGCCGCGAAGACCTCCTTGGCGGATGCCGCCGAGATCTCGTTCCGCTCGAGGAGGACGGAGCAGCCCGGCCAGGCGCTCCGGGGAGACCGCGAAGGAGAGCGCCTCCTCGGGGGAATGCTTGCGCTCCTTCATCCAGCGCAGAACCTCTCCCGTCGATCCAGTTGGCGGCGAGCTTCGGCGGCGCGCCGGCGGCGACGACGCGCTCGAAGTAGTCTGCCGAGCTCCCGCGCGGAGACGAGCGTCTCGGCGTCCGCCGGAGAGATCCCGTACTCGGCGACGAACCGGGCCCGCCGCGCGCGCGGCAGCTCCGGCATGTCCCGCGCGGCCTCGGCGATCCAGGCCTCGTCCACGACGAGGGCGCCCAGGTCCGGCTCCGGGAAGTATCGGTAGTCGTGCGCCTCTTCCTTGCTGCGCATCGGGACGGTGCGGCCCGCCGCGGCGTCCCAGAGCCGCGTCTCGAGCTCGATCCGCTCGCCCCGCGCGGTCGCCTCGGCCTGCCGCTCGATCTCGTGCTCGAGCGCCTTCGCGACGAAGCGGATCGAGTTCAGGTTCTTGATCTCGACCCGCGTGCCGAGCGGCGCCGTCTCCGAGGCGCGCACCGAGACGTTCGCGTCGCAGCGCAGGTTCCCCTTCTCCATGTCGCCGTCGGAGACCCCGGTGTACCGCAGCAGGCGCCGCAGCTCCGTCAGATACGACGCGGCCTCCTCGGGCGTGCGGAGGTCCGGCTCGCCGACGATCTCGACGAGCGGCACGCCGGCGCGGTTCCAGTCCACGAGCGTCTCGTTGCCGGCGGCACCCGCGCGTCCAGGGCGTCTCGTGGAGGAGCTTGCCCGCGTCCTCCTCGAGGTGGATCCGCACGAGGCGGATCGCGCGCGGCCCCGACGGCGTGTCGATCTCGATCCTCCCGCCGGTCGAGAACGGGCGGTCGTACTGGGTGATCTGGTATCCCTTCGGGAGGTCCGGATAGAAGTAGTGCTTGCGCGCGAAGCGCGAGTCGCGGTGGATCGTCGCGCCCACGGCCGACGCGAGGCGCAGCGCGAGCGTGACGGCGTGGCGGTTCAGGACCGGCAGCGTCCCGGGGAAACCGAGGCAGACCGGGCAGGTCGCTTCGTTGGCGGGCGCGCCGACGGTGACCGGACAGGGGCAGAAGATCTTCGAGCGCGTCTGGAGCTGGGCGTGGACTTCCAGCCCGATGACGGGGAAAACCCGCGTCTTTTCAGGCGTTTCGACGGGAGACACCGCGGAATTTTAGCACGGCGGACTTCCGGGCGAGGGAGCGCCAGGCTCTCCCCCTACAATGCGGCGATGAGCGGTTGGACCGAAGAGATCGTCGGCGGCGTCCCGATCTTCCGGCCCGCCGAGGAGCCTCCGGGCGTCCTCGTCGCGTTCTCGGGCCGCGGCGTGGCGCCCGCCGGAGAGGACGTCGCCGACCGCGTTCCTCGCGGAGCGGCTCGCGCGGGCGCTCTCGCTCGACGGAGCGCCGATCGTGCGCGCGACGCAGGTCCACGGCTGCCGCGCCGTCCTCGTGCGCGAGGCGCCCGGCGCGGGGAGCCGTCCTCGACGCGGGCGAATGCGACGTCCTCGCGACCGACCGCGCCGGCGTCGCCCTCGCCGTCCAGACGGCCGACTGCGTGCCGGTCCTGCTCGCCGCGCCGGGCGCGGTCGCGACGGCTCACGCCGGATGGCGCGGCACGGCCGCCGGCGCCGGCGTCCGCCGCCGTCGCGGCGCTCGGCGGAGCTCGGCGCGGCGCCGAACTCGCTGCGCGCCTGGCTCGGGCCCGCGATCGGGGACTGCTGCTACGAGGTCGGCGGCGAGGTGGCGGCGCAGTTCGCCGGCGAGTTCCTGCGCGCCTCCTGCGGCGGGCGCTTTCGCCTCGATCTGCCGGCCGTCAACCGCGCGCAGCTCGAGGCCGGCCGGCGTGCCGCCCGAGGCGATCTCCGTCCACCCCGGATGCACCCTTTGCGGCGGAGTCGAAGTACGCGAGCTATCGGAGGGACGGGGCCGCCGCGGGCCGGATGATCGGGATGGTGATGCGACTGGGCTAAGCCCGCCGCTCACCTCGCCGGAATGCCTTGAAAACTCTCTTCCGGCGCGGGGCGGCCGGACGCTGACGGTAGCGTTACAGAACTCGCCCCGCGACGCTACGCAGGACTCAGATCGGCGTATCGCGCCACGAACTTCTTCTTCCCCGCCCGGTCGAAGTAGACGATCAGCCGCGTGTCGTCGCCCGAGCCCTCCTGCGACAGGATGACGCCGAACCCGTAGCGCGGATGGCGCACGCGCCGGCCGCGCCGGAGCGGCCCCGCCTCCGGGTCGGGCTCGGGCTCGAAGTCCTCGTCAGCCCGGACGCGGCTCGGGCCGCGGTCGAAGAGCGTCGGCCGGTACGGCCGCGCGGCTCGCGCCGGCTCGCGCTCCTCGAGCGCGCCCGCCGGCAGCTCCGCGACGAACCGCGACGGCTCGCGGTACTGCACCCGGCCGTAGACGAGCCGCCGGTCCGCGAGCGTCAGGGTCAGCTCGTCTTTCGCCCGCGTCATCCCGACGTAGAGGAGGCGCCGCTCCTCCTCGAGCTCCTCCGGGTCCTCGGCCGAGCTGCCGTGCGGCAGGAACCCCTCCTCGAGGCCCACCACGAAGACGGCCGGGAACTCGAGCCCCTTGGCGGCGTGGAGGGTCGAGAGGATCACCGCCCCGGCGCGCGTTTCGGCGTCGGTGTCGGTCGCGAGGGAGACGGCGTCCAGGTAGTCGGAGACCGTCGCGCCCTCTTCGTTCGAGCGCTCGAACTCGCGCGCCGAGGAGAGGAGCTCCTCCAGGTTCTCGCGGCGCGCCACGTCCTCCGAGTCCTCCGAGCCCTCGTAGAGCGCGCGATAGCCGCTCGCGTCGAGGAGGTGCTCGAGGAGCGCCGACGGCGTCCAGCTCGCCGCCTTCTCGTGCAGGTCCGACACGAGCGCCCGGAACCGGGAGAGCGCCACGCGGGCGCGCTCCGAGAGGCCCGGGAGGGCATCGCCCGAGACCTCCCACCAGGAGCGGTCGCGCTCGCGGGCCGCCTCGGCGATCCGGTCGAGGGTCGCCCCGCCGATGCCGCGGGCCGGGACGTTGACGACGCGGCGGAAGGCGAGGTCGTCCTCGGGCCGCACGGCCAGCCGCAGGTACGCGAGCGCGTCTTTCACCTCGGCGCGCTCGTAGAACTTCATGCCGCCGAAGACGAGGTACGGGATCCGCCGGCGCAGGAACTCCTCCTCGAACGCGCGCGACTGCGCGTTCGTGCGGTAGAGGACCGCGATCTCCGACGGCGCCCGCCCCCCTTCGGCCACCGCGCGGGCGACCTCCTCGGCCTCGCGCCGGTCCTCCTCGAAGCGCCAGAGCCGCACGCGGGCGCCCGCGCCGCGGTCGGCGCGAGAGCGCTTTTCGCGCCGCCTCCGGTTGTGCGACACGAGCGCCGAGGCCGCGTCCAGGATCCCCGCGGTCGAGCGGTAGTTGCGCTCGAGCGCGACGATCCGGGCCCCCGGGAAGTCCTGGTCGAAGCGGAGGATGTGCTCGACCTCCGCGCCGCGCCAGCGGTAGATGGCCTGGTCCTCGTCCCCCACGGCGCAGAGCGACTCGGCCGTCTCCCCGAGGAGCTTCACGAGCGCGTCCTGGGCGCCGTTGGTGTCCTGGTACTCGTCGATGAGCAGGTGGCGCACCCGACGGCGCTCCGCCGCGAGGAGCGCCTCCTCCTCGCGCAGCAGCCGCACGGGCCGGACGATCAGGTCGTCGAAGTCGAGCGCGCCGGACGCGGCGAGCCGCTTCTCGTAGAGCTTGTAGATCCGGGCGATCCGCTCGCCGGCGAAGTCGGTCTGCAGTGTCTCGAAGCGGTCCGGGGAGAGCAGCGCGTTCTTGGCCTGCGAGATCCGGGCGCGCGCCGCCCCCGGGGGCAGGATCTGCTCGGACACTTCCGCCTCCGCCATCGCCTGCTTGACGACGGCGAGCTGGTCCGCGCCGTCGGCGATCGCGAAACGCGGATCGAGGCGCGCCGTCGCCGCGTGGCGGCGCAGGAAGCGCAGCCCCCACGAATGGAACGTCCCGACGAAGGAGGCGAGGGCCGCGCCGCCCAGGAGGCGCACCGCCCGCTCCTTCATCTCGCGGGCGGCCTTGTTCGTGAACGTGACCGCCACGATCCCGCGCGGATCGGCCCCCGTCTCGATGAGGCGCGCCAGCCGGTGCGCGATCACGCGCGTCTTGCCCGAACCCGCGCCGGCGAGCACGAGAAGCGGTCCCTTCGGGTGGAGGACCGCTTCGCGCTGCTCGGGGTTGAGGCCTTGGAGAGATCGGGTGATCGGGAGATCGAGGGATCGGGAGATCGGGGGATCGGGGGATCGGGTCATCGGGGAGCTGATTCTATGCGCCTCCCGATCTCCCGATGACCCGATGGTCCGATGATCCGATCTCCCGATGACCCGATGATCCGATCTCCCGATGACCCGATTCCCTACTCGACCGTCACGCTCTTCGCGAGATTCCTCGGCTGGTCCACGTCGCAGCCGCGCCGCAGCGCGACGTGGTAGGCGAGAAGCTGCAGCGGGATCACCGAGAGGATCGGCTGCAGCTCCGGGATCGTCTCGGGGATGACCAGCACGTGGTCGGCGATCGCCGTGACCGCTTCGTCGGGGCGGGTCACGACGACGATCGCGATGCCGTCGCGCGACTTGACCTCCTGCAGGTTCGACAGCGTCTTCTCGCGCCAGCCGTCGTGCGGCGCGAGCACGACGACCGGGAGCGTCTCGTCCACGAGCGCGATCGGCCCGTGCTTCATCTCGCCCGCCGGGTACCCCTCGGCGTGGATGTAGGAGATCTCCTTCAGCTTCAACGCCCCCTCGAGCGCCACCGGGTAGTGGAGGCCGCGCCCGAGGAAGAGGAAGTCGCTCGCGTGCTGGTAGCGCTTGGCGAGCTCCTCGAGGGCCGGCTCGCCCGAGAGCGCCCGCCCGGCGGCCGAAGGCAGCTGCGCGAGCGCCGCGCGCTCCCCTTCGGTCAGGCCCTTCCCGAGGCCCCGCGCTTCGCGGAGTTTCGCCGCGATCAGGAACAGGACGGCGAGCTGGGTCGTGAACGCCTTGGTCGAAGCGACGCCGATCTCGGGGCCCGCGTGCGTCGGGAAGACGGCGTCGGCCATCCGCGCGATCTGGCTCCCCGCCACGTTCACGATCGCGGCGATCGGGGAGCCCTCCCGACGCGCCTCCGAGAGCGCCGCGACGGTGTCGGCGGTCTCGCCCGACTGCGAGATGCCGAACGTCAGGACGCGCTCGTTGACGACCGGCCGCCGGTAGCGGAACTCGCTGCCGTAGTCCACTTCCACGGGCAGACGCGCCATCCCCTCGATCAGGAACTTCCCGATCAGGGCCGAATGCCACGACGTGCCGCAGGCGAGGAGCAGCACCCGGTCGAATCCCGCGACCCGCTCCGGCGAGAGGAGCGCGTCGGAGAGCAGGATCTCGCCGGTGGCGAGCGAAACCTTTCCGCCGAGCGTCTCGGCGATGGCGGTCGGCTGCTCGTGGATCTCCTTGGCCATGAAGTGGCGGTAGCCCCCCTTCTCCGCGGCCACGGCGTCCCAGAGGATGCGGTGGCGCTGGCGTTCGGGGCTCTCCCCTTTCGCGTCCACGATCCGCACGCTCGACGCGTCCACGCGCGCCACGTCGCCGTCCTCGAGGAAGATCACGTCGCGCGTCCAGGGAACGAGCGCGACCGGATCGGAGGCCACGAAGTTCTCCCCCTGGCCGAGTCCGAGCACGATGGGAGGTCCCGAGCGCGCCGCCACGAGCACGCCCGGCTCGTCGCTCGAGGAGACGACGACGGCGTAGGCGCCGCGCAGGAGCGAAGCCGCATGGCGCACCGCCTCCAGGAGGTCTCCGCGGAAGGCCTGCTCGACCTCGTGCGCGAAGACCTCCGTGTCGGTCTCGCTCGAGAACGTGTGCCCCGCCGCCGCGAGGACGGCCTTGCGCTCCGCGAAGTTTTCGAGGATCCCGTTGTGGATGACGACGACCTTGCCGGTGCAGTCTCGGTGCGGATGGGCGTTGGCCTCCGTCGGCCGGCCGTGCGTGGCCCAGCGCGTGTGGCCGATTCCCGTCGTGCCGCCGCTCGAGGATCCGTTCAACTTCTCGATCAGAGCGGAGAGCTTCCCGGGACTGCGGTACACGGTGAAGCGCCCGTTCGAGAGGGTCGCGATGCCGGCCGAGTCGTATCCGCGGTACTCGAGCCGCTTCAATCCGTCGAGGAGAATGGGCGCCGCTTCCCGGGGACCGACGTAGCCGACGATTCCGCACATGGCCGATCAACCTCCGTGGCGTTTGCCGCCTTCCGAGCCCCGATGCGTCCCCTCCCCCGCCTTCGCCTTGCGACGCTCGACCCACCCCTCGACATTGGTCTGCGGGACCCGCGAGAGGGCGAGCGCGCCCGCCGGCACGTCCTCCGTGACCGTCGCGCCGGCGCCGATGTAGGCGCCGGGCCCGATGGTCACGGGCGCCACGAGCTGGGCGTCGCTGCCGACGAAGACCCCCTCGCCGATCGACGTGCGGTGCTTCTTCGCGCCGTCGTAGTTGCACGTGATCACCCCCGCCCCGATGTTGGATCGCGCGCCGATTTCCGCGTCCCCGAGGTAGGCGAGGTGCTGCGCCTTCACTCCGTCGTGCAGGATCGTGTTCTTCGTCTCGACGAAGTTGCCCACTCTCACGTTTTCCTCGAGGACGGAGCCGGGCCGGAGCCTCGCGAAGGGACCCACGCGACTGCCGGCGCCGATCCGCGCGCCGTCGAGCTCGCAGTGCGGCCCGACCACGGCGCCGGGGGCGAGTGTCGAGTCCACGATGCGCGTGAAGGAGAGGACCTGCGCCCCCTCCGCGACGGTGGTCTCCCCCTCCAGGCTGATGAAGGGATGGAGCACGGCGTCCGCCTCGACCGTCACGCGCGGGCCCAGGCGCGTGGTCGCGGGGTCCACGACGGTGGCGCCCGCGTCGAGCGCGCGCTCGACGCGCCGGCGGTGCTCGATCTCCTCGGCGGCCGCGAGGTCGCGGCGGGTGTTGACGCCCCACGCCTCGCGCCAGTCCTCGGCCTCGATCGCTTCGACGCGGCCCCCCTCGCGGACCAGGATCTCGACGGCGTCGGTCAGGAAGTATTCGCCCGACGACTCGTCGCGCCGGAGCTTCGCCACGGCCCGGGCGAGCGCCGCGGCCTCGAAACAGTAGACGCCGGCGTTGACCTCCGGGATCCGCTGCTCGCGCGGGGAGATGTTCTTCGCCTCGATGATCCGGCGCACGCGGCTCCCGGCTCCGCGCACGACGCGGCCGAAGTCCGCCGGATCGGGCGGACGGAAGGAGAGAAACACGAGATCGAGGTCGCCGCGCGCCTGCCGCTCGACCAGGGCGGCGAGCGTCGCGGTCCGGAGCAGCGGCGTGTCGCCCGAGAGCACCAGCACCGGGCCCGCCTCGCTTCCGAGCGCGGAGAGCGCGCGGGCCGCGGCGTCGCCGGTTCCGAGCGGAGGGTCCTGCACGACGTAGGAGACGACCCTCGCGCCGAGCGACTGCTCGACACGCTCCCGCCCCGCGCCGAGCACGACGACCGTGCGTGAAGGCGAGAGGCCTTCGGCGGCGTCGAGCACCGCTTCGAGCAGCGTCCGTCCGCCGACCCGGTGGAGCACTTTCGGCAGGGTCGAGCGCATCCGCGAACCGACGCCCGCGGCCAGAACGGCGACGCGGGGGGGGGCGGGCCGCGCTCCTCTCGTCCGGCTCCGCCGCGGAGCCGGCGCGACCCGGCGGGCTCGCGATTTCGTCACGGAAGGACGGGTTCCGGGCAGGTCGCCCGAGGGCGACGCTCCCCGCTTACGAAGCCAGCAACTCCTGAAATTCGGGTGTGTCGCGAACGGGATCGAAGTCGGCGTCGTGGCGCGCGAGGATCCGATTGCTCTGATCCTCCTCGATGGCGCGCTTCAGATGCTCGAGGGCCGTGACGCGGTCCCCGTTCTGCGCATAGCAGCACGCCAGGAGGAAGTCCACCTTGCCCCCGCCGTTCTTCCGGATCGCGCGCTTCAGGTGCTCGATCGCGGCGTCCACTTCGCCGCGATTCTTGGCGACCAGGGCGGCGTAATAGAAATCTTCCGGCTCGGTCAGGGCGGGCGCGTCCGTCCGCTTTTGACGCTCGCAGACGGCGAGGTAGACGCGGGCGCGATCCGCGAGCTCCTTCTCCTCCGGATACTTCTGAATCAGCTCGAGGAAGTGGCGCTCCGCCTCCTCGACTTTCCGGCGCTGGAGCGAGGAGACGCCGCGGTCGAACTCCCGGCGCGCGCTCTCGGCCAGGCGGGAGAGCTCCCGCACGGTCTGGGCCTTTCGGGCCGCCGGCGCTTCCGAGCCTCCGGCGAGGCCCATCTTCTCCATCTTCTTCTCGAGCTCGTCGATTCGGACCGAAAGCACGTCGGCCAGGGCCTGAATGCTCATCTTGGCCGCATTGTCCCGCAAGAACCGGAGTTCCGCTTCCGTCCAGCGTTTTGACATCTTATAGATCCTCCCCGGGGGGTTGTCGAAAAAACAGCGCATTTTATGGGGCGCGAGCGGTCCTGTCAAATGCCGCGCGCCCCCGGAATGCGCCGCCGCCGCCGGGCGTTCCCCGTTCCCAGAGGAAGCCGCGATGCAAAAGCCGGTTCGGACCCTGACGGCCGCTCTCCTCGTCGCGGCGTTCTGCGCCGCGGGGATGACCGCGGCCGACCGCAGCCAGACGGCGAGCGGGACCGTTTCCCGCCTCGACGCCGAACGCCAGACCCTCGTCGTCAAGGTCGGCTCCGAGGAGATCACTTTCGTCTGGAACTCCGAGACCCGAATCAACGGCGTGCTCGCGCCGGGCGCGCGCGTGACCGTCCGATACGCTCCCCAGGCCGACGGCCGCAATCTCGCCTATCAGATCTCGGTCGGACGGTAGACTCTGAAGCGCGGCCGCGCCAGAACTTCCAAGGCGGCCCACTCCACTGGCTGCGCGGCCGCGGAAGAGCGTTTTCAGGGCAGCCCTGCGATAGATGCGGGGCGGAGCCTTTGCTAGAATCTCTCGCTTTCGAGGGAAGCCGACAGAAGGAGAACCGAATGGGCATGTACATCATCGCGGAGCCGTGTATCGGAACGAAGGACACGGCGTGCGTCGATGTTTGTCCCGTGGACTGCATTCACCCGCGAAAGGACGAAGCCGACTTCGCGGCCGCGGAGATGCTCTACATCGACCCGGACGTCTGCATCCAGTGCGGCAACTGCGAGCCCGCGTGCCCGGTGACCGCCATCTTCACCGAGGAGACGATCCCGGAGAAGTGGAAGCACTACCAGCAGATCAACGCGGACTGGTACAAGAAGAAAGCCGGGGGTTAGGGGTTAGGGGTTAGGGGTTAGGGCAAAAAACGAGGAGACCCCCGAGTTTGGCCATTCACCCATCGCCTCGCCGCCCCCGGAGCCGGCGCCTTACTTCCCTTTCAGCACCTTCGACAGGAACGCCTCCGTCCGCGCGTCGGCGTCCTTCGCATCGGCGGCGCGGAAGACCTTCGGGTCGCTCGACGACGCGAACGCGTGCCCGGCGCCCGGATACACCTTGAAGTCCACGGTCTTTCCGGCGGCTTTCGCCGTCTTCGCGAAGTCGAGGACGCTCGCCTCGGGGATGCCCTGGTCCGCCGCGCCGAAGTTGCCGAGGAGCGGGACTTTCAGGCCCGCGATCGCGGCCGGATCGGTCACGAGCCGGCCGTAGTAGACGACCGTTCCCGAGAGCGTCGGTTCCGCGAGCGCCAGAGCGAGCGAGTAGCCGCCCCCCATGCACCATCCGATCGACGCGATCCGCGCGGGATCCACGTCCGGCCGGGCGCGCAGGGTCGCCACGGCGGCCTTCAGGTCCCGGATCGCTCGATCCTCCGGCATCCCGCGCATCAACTGGTGCGCCGTGTCCGCGTCGGTCGCGAGCTTGCCGCGGTAGAGGTCGGGCGCCAGCGCGACGTAACCCTCCGCGGCAAAATGGTCCGCCTTCCGTTTCACGAAATCGTTCAACCCCCACCACTCCTGGATGACGACGATCGCGGGAAACTTTCCGGACCCAGCGGGCACCGCGAGGTAGCCCGAAGCCGTCTCGGAGCCGCTCGGAAAGGAAATCATCTTGCCCCCGGCCTGGGGGAGCCCGACGGCGGCCGAGAGCCCGAGCGTGGCGGCGAGAGCGAAGACCCTGCGTTTCATGGCACCTCCTACCGGGGCTAATCTTATCCGGTGGGTTACCTCTTCGACTTCGATGCTCCGCCTCCGCCCGAAGAGGAGAGCCTGCAGCGTTTCTACGATCGCCTGGCGATGCGCTTCGGCCTCGGCGCCGCGCGGATCCGTCTCTCGATCCGGAAGCTGACGGGCGGAGAGATCCGCTACGGCCGGCCCCACGTGATCACGATTTCGGCGCATCTTTCGGACTCGGAGCGCCGGGAGACTCTGCTCCACGAAGCCGCGCACGCGTGGGCCTTCGCGCGGCACGGCG
Source organism: uncultured Acidobacteriota bacterium (assembly GCA_963707935.1). Taxonomy (GTDB): domain Bacteria; phylum Acidobacteriota; class Thermoanaerobaculia; order UBA5066; family Gp7-AA6; genus DATBFU01. The sequence goes on from CAVPRN010000005.1 coordinate 2,114,739, forward strand.
TGCGCGCCGGGCACGGTCCGGTCTTCCGGCGGCTCGCGCGTCAGCTCGGGGCCCGGGGCGGGCACGCCCCACTGACCGCCGCCCTGACGGCCTTCCGCGAGCGCAAGCAGATCGTGTACCGGTGCGACGGCTGCGGGCGGCTCTTCCGGCGGTTCCGGGCGTTCCGCGGCGCGCGCTTCTGCGTCGCCTGCGATCGCGCCGGCCGCCCGTCGCGTCTCCGGCGCGTGGACCCGTAGGATCGAGACGTGCGCCGGATCATCGCCCTCCTCGCGACGAGCGCGGACGGCTTCATCGCCCGCCGGGACGGGAGCGTGGATTGGCTCGACCGCCCGCGCACCGCCGGCGACTACGGCATGCGCCGCTTCTATCGTTCGATCGACACGATCCTCTGGGGGCGAAAGACCTACGAGGTCGCTCTCGACTTCCAGAAGCGGGGGATCCGAGGCGCCGAATTCGACCCGAAGGTGGCCAACTACGTCTTCTCCCGCCGGCCGCCCCGCTCCGCTTCCCCCCTCGTCCGGTTCGTCACGGAGCCGATTCCGCGCTTCGCGAAGCGCCTGCGCGCGGCGCCGGGCAAGGACATCTGGATGATGGGCGGCGCCGGTCTGATCGCGTCCTTTCTCGACGCGGGCGAGATCGACGAATTCCGCCTGCACGTCGTCCCGACGCTGCTGGGGGAAGGCATCCCGCTCCTCTCGCCGCGCCGCCGCACCGTCCCGCTCGAGCTCCATTCCTGCCGGAGATTCTCGGACGGAGTCGTCGGGCTCCGCTATCTCGTCGGGAAGCGGCGCCGGGCCCGCGCGCCGCGGCGATCGAAGGCGTGATGGCCGCCTTTCCCCCCGGCTATCGGATCGGCCACTGGAGCGACCGCGAGCGGCGGACCGGCTGCACGGTGATCCTGACTCCGCCCGGCACGACCGCGGCGGTGGACGTCCGCGGGGGCGCGCCCGGCACGCGCGAGACCGGAGTCTTTACGCCCGGCAACCTCGTCTCCGAGATCCACGGGCTGCTGTTCGCCGGTGGCAGCGCTTTCGGCCTGGCGGCGGCCGACGGCGTCACGGAATACCTGCGCCGCCGCGGCATCGGCTTTTCCGTGGGGCCCGCGCGCGTCCCGATCGTGGCGGCGGCGGTCCTCTTCGACCTCGCGGTCGGCGATCCTCGAGCCTTTCCCTCCGCCACCGAGGGCCTCGCGGCTTGCGAGGCCGCGCGGGAGGGAGAGGTCGAGACCGGGCCCGTCGGCGCCGGCTGCGGCGCCACCGTCGGAAAGCTCCTCGGCGTCGAACGCGCGGCGCGAGGAGGCATCGGCTGCGCGGCCCTGGAGCTGCCCGGCGGCGACCGCGTCGCGGTCCTCGCCGCGGTCAACGCCTTCGGCGACGTGGTGGACCCCGAGACCGGGGCCCGCCGGGCCGGCCCTTCAGGACCGGGTCCCGATTTCCGGACGGCCCGCGCCCTCTGGGCCGATCCGCTCCGCGAGCCCCCCGCCCCGGGCGGCTCGACGACCCTCGTCTGCGTCGCGACGACCGTGCCGCTCGAGAGCGGCGCTCTGAAGCGCGTGGCGATCGAAGCGCACGACGGGATCGCTCGGGCGGTCCGCCCGGCGCACACGGTCGTAGACGGCGACGTCGTGTTCGCGCTCGCGCCCGCGGGCGTTCCGACGACGGTCGCGAGAAGGCTGCAGGTCGGCGCGGCCGCGGCGGAGGTCGCGGCGCGTGCGATCGTGGACGCGGTCGCCGGAGCGGCCTCCGGGCGGGAACGGCCCTGAGGGCGCGGCCCGCCTCGGAACGGCGAGGCGCCCTGCTCGTGGCGGCGGCCGCGCTGCTCTGGTCGACGGGCGGGGTCGGGATCAAGGCGGTCGCGGAGCCTCCGCTGAAAGTGGCCTTCTATCGCTGCGCGTTCGCGGGCATCGCACTCGGGCTGATCTTCCGCCCGAAGAAGCTGCCGGCGCGCCCGGCCGTCCTCGCGGCCGTCGTAGCGTACGCGGCCTGCCTCACGACCTTCGTGTTCGCCACCAAGTGGACGACCGCTGCGAGCGCGATCTTCCTCCAGTTCACGGGCGTCGTCTGGGTCCTCCTCGCGGCGCCGCTGGTGCTTCACGAGCCCCGCCGGAAGGGGGACACGGCCGCGATCCTCGCGGCGCTCGCCGGAATGGCGCTCTGCTTCGGCGGCGGGCTCGGCCGGCGCGGACTGGCCGGAGACGCGATGGCGCTCCTCTCGAGCTTTCTCTTCGCGTTCCTCGTGATCTCGCTCCGCCGGGAGCGCGGCGGCGGCGCGGAAGCGGTCGTGACCTACGGGAACCTCTTCGCCGCGGCCGCGCTCCTGCCGTTCGCCGCCGCGGACCTCTCGCTCGCGCCGCGCTCTCTCGCCGGACTCCTCTTCCTCGGGGTCTTTCAGCTCGCCGCGGCCTACGCCCTCTTCGTCCACGGGATCCGGACCGTTCCGGCCACGAAGGCCGCGCTGATCGGCCTGCTCGAGCCGGTCGCCAACCCGATCTGGGTCTTTCTGTTCCTCGGCGAGAGGCCCGGCCCGCTCGCGGCGGCCGGGGGCGCGATCGTGCTCGCGGCCGTGGCCTGGCGCACGATCGCCGCGGGCGCGCCCGCGGCCGAGGCGGCGCCCCCCGACTGAGGCGCGTTAGACGTCGGAGCGGGGCTCCCCGTCGAAGAGGGGCTGCTGCAGCGGGCCGAGCAGCGGCAGCACGGCGTCGAGCGAGTCGGCGGCCCAGTGGAGACGGCGCGCGCGGTCGAGGCGGAAGACCGGCACGTTCCAGTCGGCCACGAGGCCTTCGATCTGGTCGTCGATCCGGCGCTGGAACGCGTCGTCCACGTCGCGCAGGCCGTCGAACTGGAGCCCCCCCAGGATCGGCACTTTTACGAGGAGCTGGTAGGTCGCGGTCCACCAGCGCACGAGCGGCTCGAGCATCGGGGCGCGGCCCGTCTGGAGCAGGTAGCAGTAGTTGTCGAGCACGCTCCGGTCGCAGACGACGACTTCCGCGTTCTGCTCGGCGACGAGCTCCTCGGCGATCTCGGTGTGGAGGATCCACGACTGCGCCGCGATCGTGGTGTCGCGGTTGATCGGGAGCGGGCAGAAGCGGGCCACCTCGCGCACCATCTCGACGACCTTGTCGCGCTTCTTGAGCAGCGCCGCGAGCTCGAAGCAGAGCGTCGTCTTCCCCACGCCGTGGGAGCCGATGAAGGCGATTTTCACGACCGGCTCCCCCGCGCCGGCGGGAGGCCGAACTCGCGGCGCAGGCTCTCGCCCTGGGCGTCGAGCGCCGGAGGGAACTCGAGAGGGGCCCGGTGGCCCGAGACCCGGATCGGAGAGGCGACGAAGCGCAGGCCCGCCGCTTCGCGGACCGCGTCGAGGGCGCGGGCGGTCGCCGATTCGAGCGCCTCGAGCGGGCCGCGCACCGGGCCGGCGGGCACGCCCGAGGACCGGCAGCGGTCGATCCACGTCTGTCGGGGCGTCGCCCGAAAGATCTCTTCGAGCTCGCGTTCGAGGGCCTGCCGGTTCTCGACACGCGCCGCGTTCGACGCGAAGCGCGGGTCCGCCGGCCAGTCGGGCCGGCCGACGATTCCGCAGAGCCGCGCGAACTGCGGCTCGGTGCCAACCGCCAGGATGAACTCGCCGTCGGCGGCGCGGAAGGGGCGGTACGGAACGATCTGCGCGTGCGCGTTGCCGTGCCGCGCGGCCTCCCGTCCGGTCACGAGCGCGGCCTGCGCCACGTTGACGAGCGAGGCCAGAGTCGCGGAGAAGAGGTCCGTCTCGACGTGCGCGCCCTCGCCTGTCCGCTCGCGGCCCCGGAGCGCCGCCAGGATTCCGATCGCCGCGTAGCAGCCCGCGAGGAGGTCCGAGACCGCCACGCCGACCTTGCTCGGCTCGCCCGAGGCTTCGCCGGTGATGGCCATGAGGCCCGCCCCGGCCTGCGCGAGCAGATCGAAGGCGGGCGAGGAAGCCTCGGGACCCTCCCGCCCGAACCCCGTGATCGAAGCGGTGACGAGCCGCGGGTTGCCGCGCCGAAGCTCTGCGAGCGAGAGCCCGAGCTTGGAGAGGCCGCCCGGCGCGAAGTTCTCGACGAGGACGTCGGCGCGCTCCGCGAGAATCCGCACCGCGCGGGCCCCTTCCTCGGTCGCGAGATCGAGCGCGATCGATTCCTTGTTGCGGTTGACCGAGAGGAAATAGGCCGAGAGCCCGGACGGCCGGTGGTCGGGAGGGCCCCAGCCCCGCGTGACGTCGCCCTTCTCCGGGTGCTCGACCTTGATGACGCGCGCCCCGAGATCCGAAAGGAGCATCGTGCAGAACGGGCCGGCCAGCACCCGCGAGAGGTCCAGAACGAGGATGCCGTCGAGAAGCCCCGGCACGGGAGACCTACGGGCGCGCGCCGGCGGGACGCCACGCGAACGGGCCGGGGAGAAAGTGAAAGAGGCCGATCGGCGAGACCTCCACCCCTTCGAGCCGCTTCGCGATGCCGAAGTACTGGTCCGTCGTCCAGAGGAAGTCGGCGGGCGGGTCGGCCGCGAGCAGCCGGTGGATCTGCCGGTAGAGCTCGATCCGCCGGCCTTCGTCGAACTCCCGCTGCGCCGCCTCCATCGCTCGGTCTGCCTCCGCGTTCGAGTAGAAGCCGGTGTTCTGTCCGAGCGGCGGGGCCTGGCTCGAGTGATAGTAGGGGTAGGGATCGACGTTCGGAGGCAGGAACTGGATGCTGTTCATCGCGACGTCGAACTCGCCTTCGGCGAATCGCTTCGAATAGGAGGCCCAGTCGAGGGATCGCAGCGTCAGCTCGACTCCGAGCTTCCCGTACGACTCTCGCAGAATCTCCCCGACGTTCGCATACTTCGGCTGGCCCGCGGGATAGAGATACTCGAGCGACACGGGCTTCCCCTTGCGGCGGCGGATCCCGTCCGGGCCGGCCGGGAGCCCCGCCTCGTCGAGGAGCTTCGCGGCGCCAGACGGATCGAGCGGCGGGGGGAGCACGTCCGGCGCGCTCTCCGGCACGGAGGCGGGATAGGGACCGCTGTCGAGCCGGGCCCCGTCGGGGGGGTAGAGGCGCCGCGCCGTCTCCTCGCGCGGCCAGGCCCGCGCGAGCGCCCGCCGGACGCGCGCGTCCGCGAGGATCGGATTGTGGAAATTCCAGATGACCGCCACGACGGAGAAGACCGGCACCCTCTGGATCCGATTGCGCGCCTGAAAGTCGGCGGAGCGCTCGGCCTCGGGGAGCTGGTCGCGGCTGATGCGGAACTCGTCCAGCTCTCCCCGCAGGCCCGCTCGGAAGCGCACGGCGTCGTCGGGAATCACGCGAAACACGATCCGGCCGAACGGGTACTGCGCGGCGGGCGAATCGTCACGCCGCACGAGCGTCAGCTTCTGCGCCGGCTCCCAGGTCTCCAGGCGATACGGCGCACTCGCGCGCGGCCGGCGGTCCGGCGCGCCGCCCGGCTCGTAGTTCGACCGCGCGACGATCGGGAGGTTGAAGACGAACATCCTCGGCGCGTAGGCGCGTCGGAACCGGACGACCACGCGCCCGGGCTCCGGCGTCTCCACCGCCGCGACGTCCTCGAACCCCGCTTTCCAGTTCAGGGCCGGCACTTTCGGGTCGCGGATCCGGTCAATCGTGAAAGCCACGTCCTCGGATGTGACCGGGGAGCCGTCCTCCCACCGCGCCGCCGGGTCGAGGCGGAACTCGAACGCCAACCCGTCGGGCGACACCGTCCAGGAAGAGGCCAGGGCCGGGACGAAGCGGCGATCCTTGTCGATCCCGACGAGCGGGCGGAAGAGCATCTGCTCGACCCGCAGGCCGATCTCCTCGTTCGTGACGATCGGGTCGAGTGTGGGCGGATCGCCTTCGAGATGCCGGTAGAGCGTGGCGGCCGGCGCCGGCGCCGCCTCGCGCCGCGCGCAGGCGCCGAGCCCGAGCGCGGCGACCGCGACCAGGAACCGTACAACCGTTTTCATCGACGATCGCGCAGAGGATAGCAGGTCGGGCGGCAGCGGCGCGGGGCGAGCGGCTGCTATTCTCCCCGCCGTGGCGACGGTCGTCTTCGACATCGAGACGGTCGGCGTCGAGTGGGATTCGCTCGACGACTCGCAGAAGACGTATCTCCAGCGCTACTCGCGCACGGACGAGGAGAAGCAGAAGCTGGCCGAGAACCTCTCGCTCTGGCCCTTCACGGGCCGGGTCATTGTGCTCGCGATGTTCAATCCGGAGTCGGGGCGCGGCCGCGTCTGGTACGAGAAGAACGACGGCCGGCTCGAGGAGACCTCCGCCGACGGACTCTTCTCCTTCGTCGGCGACACCGAGCCGGTCTTCCTCGCGGAGTTCTGGAGCGCCATCTCGCGCTTTCACCGCTTCGTGACATTCAACGGGCGCGGCTTCGACGGGCCTTTCCTGATGCTCCGCAGCGCCGCGCTCGGCGTTCCGGTCACCAAGAACCTCGTCGGCTACCGGTACGCCCTGCGTCCCCACACGGACCTCCTCGAAGTGCTCTCCTTCTTCGGCGCGTCGCGCAAATGGAATCTCGACTTCGCCTGCAAGGCGTTCGGCGTCGAGAGCCCGAAGGAGCAGGGCATGGACGGCTTCTCCGTGGGGCCCTACTACCGGAGCGGGCGGGTGCGGGAAATCGCGCTCTACTGCCGGCGCGACGTCGAAGCGACCGCCCGTCTCTTCGCCAAGCTCGAAAAGACTCTCCTGCCGGCCCTCGAGGACCGGAAGCTCTGAATTGCCTAGGCGGAATTCCCTGCGAAAAAGGAGGGGGGGTCCACCTTTCGGCGGTTGACAGCGCCCGCGAGCCTCCGGTTAAACTTCTCGATGTGACCAGGCTGTGGCAACCGTGTCTCCGGCAGTGATGACCGACGAGAAGAAAGGACGCAAGCCCGCGGAGCAGCGGCTCTCCGACCGGGTGTGGATCGGCGCGCCCGCCAATCTGCGCTGGGGCGAAGAAGAGCTCTCCGGCTTCGTCGAGGTCATCAACCTGGGAGGCCTCTACGTGGCCACGGGGCGCGTGCCGGAGCTCGGCGACTACGTCGAGCTCGTCTTCTCGCTGCCCGGCGACCCGCGCGCCTTCCGCGTGCGGGGCAACGTCGTCTATCTAAACCGCGCCGCGGAGCGGCAGCGAGCCGGTTTCGGAGCGCGTTTCGAGCGCGCGCCGCTCGGGTTGCTCGACGCCATCAAGGGCCTCAACCGGGGGCACTGAGCCCGGTCGGGAGGCCGGGGACGCCTACTCGGCGCTCGCCTCGATCAGCCGCATCCGGTCGAAGAGGAACTCCAGGGTCGCAGTGACCTCGCTGAACTGCCCCGCCGCGGCCTGGGACACGCTCGTCGGGACGGCCCCCGAGACTTCCCACCGCACGAGCACCTGGTCCTTCGCGTTCACGGCCGTCAGCACCACCGTCCGCGCCGCCGGGGTGCCCGTGTCGGTCGCGGAGTTGAGCCAGTCCTGAAGGCTCCGGAGCCCTTTCTGCGTGACCGTGAGCTGGAGCTTCCGCTGCTCCGGCGAGTAGGCGAGGCCGAGCCTCCGGGAGTCGGTCCGCAGGAGGGCGTCCCGGACGAACTCGATGCGCCAGCCGAGAACGCCCGGGACGTTCGCCCCGTCGACCGAGAGCTGGACGTCCGGGGCCGGCACATCGTCGGCGGTCGCCGCGAGAGCCGACAGCAGGATCGCGGCGAAACCCGCGAGAACCCGTTGGGTCATGGATGTCCTCCGCTCCGGTCGACCTCTTCAGCCTAGCACCGGGCGGGCCCGCCGCGAAGGCCTTGATTCGCCACCCGTTCGGGCGTAAGAAAGGGTCGCCAGAGGACTGCCGTGGGTACCGTAACTTCCGGCCGGCACCGGCCTCGGACGTCCGGCCCAGTTAGCGAAAGGAGAGCCGAATGAAGAAGCCCCTCTCTCTGTTTCTTTTCCTCCTCGCCGCGGGCGCGATGGTGGCTGCGGCCGAGGGCGCTCGGTCCACGACCTACGATGTGACGGCCGACACCATCGAAGGCTGTTCCTGCCCGCTCTTCTGCACGTGCTACTTCGGGCCGTCGGCGATGGAGCACATGTGCACGGCGAACAACGTCTACAAGTTCCGCAGGGGAAGCCACTACGGCGACGTGGATCTCTCCGACCAGCTCGTCTGGGTCTCGCTCGACCTCGGCGGCGAATGGCACAAGAACCCGGGTCCGGGGATGCCGACGAAGTGGGCGGTGGTGACCTTCGACAAGAAGTCCTCGGAAACGCAGCGCAAGGCGATCGGCGAGATCCTGAGCATCGTCTTCCCGGTCAAGTGGGGGAAGTTCTCGACGCGCGAGGACTCAATCGAGTGGCACGACGACGCGAAGATGTCCCACGCCAAGATGGCGAGCGGGATGGCGGAGATCTCCCTCGACAAGGTCGGGACCAACCGGCCCGACAAGAGTCAGCCCGTCGTCGTCAAGAACCTCCAGTACTGGTTCTCCAACTCGAACGACGGCTTCGTCCTGGCCTACTCGAACCACCACTGGGACGGGGAGAACAAGTTCAAGCAGGAGCACAAGAACGGCTTCAACATCGCCTGGACGGCGAAGGGCGACATCAAGCCGGCCAAGATGGCGATGAAGTAACTCGCGCGGGATCGCGCCGGCGGAGGGGGGCTGTGCCCCCCTCTCGTTTTTTCGGGCGAACCCCTACCGGCCTCTCGTCCCCGTCCGCTACTATCTGCGCCATGTCGCCCGACGAAATCGCCGCCGAGTTCCGCTCCGAGCCGAAGGCCTATCGCCGCGCCGAGCCGATCGCCGGCGTGAAGACGCTGCGCCTCGCGCGCCACACCGACGACCGCGGGTTCTTCCTCGAGATCTTCCGCTCGCGCGGGACCGGCGGCCCTTCCGAGGAGCTCGCCCGGTTCTTCGAGGGCGCGCCCGTGGCGCAGCTCAACTTCTCGGCCGTCGAGGCGGACGGGCACATCAAGGGGCTCCACTACCACCTCGAGCAGGAAGACATCTGGTTCTTCCCTCCCCCGTCGAAGGCCAAGATCGTGCTCCTCGACGTCCGCAAGGGCTCGCCGACGTCGGGCCGAACCCAGGTCGTCGTGGCCGGCGACGGCGCCGAGCAGCTGGTCCGGATCCCGGCCGGGGTCGCGCACGGCTACCGGCCGCTGACCAATCCGTGCGCGCTCCTCTACGTCGTGACGAAGCCCTTCGATCCGGCGTCGCCCGACGAGTATCGGATCCCCTGGGACCACCCCGCGGTCAAAGACCTCTGGGAGATCCCGAACGGCTAGGAGCGGCGCGCCCGGGCCTCCGGCCGGCCGACCTATAATTCCGGGCACCCATGGGCGCCGCCGCGCTTCCGCTCGATTTCTCGAGGATTCCGCGGGTCGACCAGGTCGGAATCGAGGAGCGCGCCGCTTCGCTCGGCAAGCGCTCGATCAAGAAGAGCGCCAAGCAGGCCGGAATCCGCCTCGCGATCTCGATGCTCGACCTGACGACACTCGAAGGGAAGGACTCCGAGGGAAAGGTCCGGCAGCTCTGCCGCAAGGCGATCCAACCGCTCCCGGGCGATCCGAGCGTGCCGCACGTGGCGGCCGTGTGCGTCTATCCGAACCTCGTGCCCGCCGCGAAGGCCGCGCTCGCGGGGAGCGGCGTCAAAGTCGCCTCGGTCGCGACCGGCTTTCCCGCGGGCCTGACGCCCCTTCCGGTCAAGCTCGAGGAGACCCGTCGCGCCGTCGCCATGGGCGCCGACGAGATCGACATGGTCATCGATCGGGGGGCGTTTCTCTCGGGCGACACGGCGGCCGTGTTTCACGAGATCGCCTCCGTCAAGGACGCCTGCGGCCCGGCGCACTTGAAGGTCATTCTCGAGACGGGCGAGCTCGAGACGTACGACAACGTCCGGCGCGCGTCCCACCTCGCCATGGCGGCCGGCGCGGACTTCATCAAGACCTCGACGGGGAAGGTCGCGCCGGCGGCCACGCCTGCGGTCGTCCTCGTGATGCTCGAAGCGATCCGGGACCACTACTTCGATACGGGGCGGCGCGTCGGGATGAAGCCGGCTGGCGGCGTGCGGACGACGAAGCAGGCGCTCCACCTGCTCGTGCTCGTCAAGGAAACGCTCGGAGACGCGTGGCTGACACCCGACCTCTTTCGGATCGGCGCCTCGACGGTGACGAACGATCTGCTGATGCAGCTCGCCAAGGAAGCGACCGGCCGGTATCAGAGCGAGGATTACTTCACGAAGGACTGAGCTCGAACGATGAGCACGACGGTCCGGGACGAGGCGGCGCGGAAGGAAGCGCTCGAGAAGATCGAGCGGGAGCGGCCGGGGCTCGAGTTCGGCCGGGCGTGGGAGTACGCTCCGGCGCCCGAAGCGAAGGACCACGTCCGTATCGAGAAGCGCTACGGTCTCTTCGTCGGAGGACGCTTCGTCCCGCCCCGCTCGAAGAAGTACTTCCCGACGATCAACCCGGCGAACGAGGAGGTCCTCTCCGAAGTCGCCGAGGCGGGGCCCGCCGACGTGGACGCGGCGGTGCGCGCCGCCGAAGAGGCGCACCGCAAGCGCTGGTCGAAGCTCGCTCCGGCCGAGCGGGGCAAATACGTCTATCGGATCGCGCGGCTCATCCAGGAGAAGTCGCGCGAGCTCGCCGTGCTCGAGTCGATGAACGGCGGCAAGCCGATCAAGGAGTCGCGCGACGTGGACGTCCCGCTCGCGGCCGCGCACTTCTTCTACCACGCCGGCTGGGCCGACAAGCTCGCGTGGGCCTTCCCGCGCCGGAAGGTCGCGCCGATCGGCGTCTGCGGCCAGATCATCCCGTGGAACTTCCCGCTCCTGATGGCCGCGTGGAAGATCGCGCCGGCGCTCGCCTGCGGCAACACGGTCGTGCTGAAGCCGGCCGAGACGACCCCGCTGACCGCGCTCGCGCTCGCGCAGATCTGCCAGGAGGCGGACCTGCCCCCCGGCGTCGTCAACATCGTGACGGGCGCCGGCGAGACCGGGGCCCACCTCGTCAACCATCCGCGCGTCCGCAAGATCGCGTTCACCGGTTCGACCGAGGTCGGGAAGCTGATCCAGCGCGCGGTCGCGGGGAGCGGCAAGCGCCTGACGCTCGAGCTCGGCGGCAAGGCCGCCAACATCGTCTTCGAGGACGCGCCGATCGACCAGGCGGTCGAAGGGATCGTCAACGGGATCTACTTCAACCAGGGGCACGTCTGCTGCGCGGGATCGCGCCTGCTCGTCCAGGAGTCGATCGAGCCCGTCGTGCGGCGGAAGCTCGCCTACCGGATCGCGACGCTGCGCCTGGGCGATCCGCTCGACAAGAACACCGACGTCGGCGCGATCAACTCGGCGGCGCAGCTCGCGAAGATCCGCGAGCTCGTCCAGAGCGGCGTCGACGAGGGCGCGGAGATCCATCAGTCGGCCTGCGCGATCCCGGTCAAGGGCTACTGGTTCCCGCCGACCTTCTTCACCGGGGTCGCCCAGTCCCACCGGATCGCGAACGAGGAGATCTTCGGGCCGGTGCTCGCGGTCATGACCTTCCGCACCCCCGAGGAAGCCGTCGAGAAGGCGAACAACACGCCGTACGGCCTCTCCGCGGGCGTCTGGACCGACAAGGGCTCGAAGATCTTCCAGATCTCCTCGCGGATGCGCGCCGGCGTCGTCTGGGCGAACACGTTCAACAAGTTCGATCCCGCCTCGCCGTTCGGCGGCTACAAGGAGTCGGGGTTCGGACGCGAAGGCGGCGTGCACGGCCTGAAGGCTTATGTGGAGCTGCAGTGAGGAGCCGTTGTGACTCCCCTCGCCAAAGTAATTTGAACTCTCTCTTCCGAGGCCGGGCGGCCGGAGGCTGACGGTGGGAGAAAAATCCTTGCCCGGCCTCGCTATAAAGAAAACATACAAGCTCTACATCGGCGGCGAGATGGTCCGCACGGAGTCGGGCCGCTCGGACCCGGTCCTCTCGCCCAAGAAGAAGCTCCTCGCCAACATCTCCCGCGGCTCGCGCAAGGACCTGCGGGAGGCGATCCAGAAGGCGCGCCTGGCGCAGCCGGGGTGGGCGAAGAAGACGGCCTACCTGCGCGGCCAGATCCTCTACCGCATGGCGGAGATGCTCGAAGGGAGAGCCGCCTCTTTCGAGGCGCTCCTCCGTGAGAGCCGCGCCCTCTCCCCCGCGGCCGCGCGCCGCGAGGTGCGAGCGGCGATCGACCGGATCGTGCACTACGCGGGCTGGTCCGACAAGTTCGGGGCGCTGCTCTCCTCGGTCAATCCCGTCGCTTCCTCCTACTACGACTTCTCCGTTGCCGAGCCGACGGGCGTCGTCGGCATCGTGGCGCCCGAGATCCCCGATCTCCTCGGCCTCGTGTCGCATCTTGCGCCCGTGATCGTCTCGGGCAACACGGCGGTCGCGATCCTTTCCGAGAAGCACCCCCTCGCCTCGCTCGAGTTCGGCGAGGTGCTCGCGACCTCGGACCTTCCGGCCGGCGTCGCGAACCTGATCTCGGGCCGGAAGGAGGAGCTCGTCCCGCATCTGGCCCGCCACATGGACGTCAACGCGATCTGCGACGCGGGCGGCGACGCGGCGTTGTCCAAGGCGATCGCCGAGGACGCCGCCGTGAACGTCAAGCGCGTCGCGCGCCGCGCTCCTCGCGACGAATTCTCGGAGAGCGCGCAGGGCCTCGACGCGATCGAGGCCTTCGTCGAGATCAAGACGACCTGGCACCCGGTCGGCGTCTGAGAATCGCGGCCGGTCGGGCGGCCGGCCCGCGTCAACCGCTAGGCGGACCCGCGAGCCTGGCGAGCGCCTCGGCGTCCAGGCTGTAGCGCAGCCACTCCGTCTGCGGCCGGCCTCCGAGGCGCCGGTAGAAGCGGAGCGCCCCCTCGTTCCAGTCGAGCACGGCCCACTCGAGCCGCGACGCCCCTCGGGCGACGGCTTCGCGCGCGACGGCGGCGACGAGCGCCTCCCCGACGCCGCGCCCGCGCGCGGCGTCCGTCACGACGAGGTCCTCGAGGAAGAGGAACGGCCGCGCCCGAAACGAATTGATCCCTTCGTAGAAGATCGCGAGCCCCTCGATCCGCCCGCCCGTCTCGGCGACAAGCGCGTCGGCCCGGCCCGTGTCGAAGATCCAGGACGCGAGCCGCGCCGCTTCCTCGTCGTCGGGAGGCGGGAGCTTCTCGAACCGCGCGAGCTCCCGGTCGAGCTCGAGCATCCGCGGCCAATCTTCTCGGCGGGCTCGGCGGACGAGGACGGCCGGGGCCCGCTCCGCCGTCATCGCGCGGCCGCGATCTTCGCGTAGTTCACGCCGCCGAGGAGCTTCACGGCGTCCGCCTGCTCGACGTTGGCGCCCTGGCCGAGCACGAGCCGGCTTGGAGAGACGACGACCGTGACGAGCGTTGTGGGCTGGCCCTGCGACCGGTCCGTGACGGCGTAGGCGGGCAGCCCGCCGATCTTGACCTCCGCGGTCTCGACGCCCGGCGTCTTCGCCGCCTCGGTCATCGCCTTTCGGATCGAGGCTTCGAGGCTCTTCCCCGATCCGTAGTCCTGCACGGCGATGCGGAACTGCCGGGCCGCTCCCGGCTCGATCTTCTGAAAGAAGCGGGAGACTTCCGTGTAGATCCCCATCTCGTTCTCGTCGGTGTCGGGCAGCGGATCGCGCGGCGCGGCCTGCCACCCCGGCAGCTCGCGGGGGATCCCCTCCTGCAGCGTGAGCGGCCAGGCCGGCTTCTCCGGAGGCTCGGCCGAAGCGGGCGCGACGAGCGCCAGAAGCAGTGCCGCGGCGGGGCCGCGGGCGCGGGTCCGCATCACGCTTCAGAATAGCGCACGCGGCGGCGCCCAAAAAAAAGAGAGCGGCCGAAAGGCCGCTCTCTTTCTCGGGACCGGGATCTCTCTACTTCTTCGGTCCCAGGATCGCGTCCTTGGCTTTCTTGGAGACCCGGAACTTCACGACGCGCTTGGCGGGAATCTTGATCTCCTCTCCCGTCGCCGGGTTCCGGCCCATGCGAGCCTTGCGATTGACGAGCACGAGCTTTCCGATGCCGGGGATCGTGAAGCTGTTCTTCGCCTCCTTGTAGGCGAGCGCGGTCAGATCGTCGAGAAACTGGGTCGCCTGCTTCTTGGTCGTGCCCGTGGACTTCGCCAGGTGATCCGCGGTCTGGGATTTCGAGAGCGCCTTCCCGTCCTTTGCCATATCTACCCCTTCTTCGAAAATTGAGAATCGCCGCTAGCGGCGTTTCGAAACGGTTGCGTATTCTAATGCGCCGCGCGCGATCGCAAGCAAGAAAATTCGTGCGATCCGGCCGAGGGCTCGGCCGGACGCGCGCACCCGGCGCGCTAAGATCGCTCTCCTTCGATGCCGACCCGCGCCCCTCGACCGCGATCGACCTGGACACTCCCGCTCGCGGACAGGCGGGCGCCGCCCGCTCGCGCCGCGGCGTGCCGCCGGGACGGACTCGCCCGCGCGCCCCTCCCGCCTCGCCCGGCCGACCTAAACCGCTCCGAACGCATCGCTTTAGCGATCCGGGCCTCCTTCGCGCTCGCGGCGCTGGTCCTCGCCTCGGGATGCGGGACAGACGCGGCGAAACGGGTCGCCGGCCGGGTGCTCGAGGAATATCGGTCGAAGGCCGCCGTGCGCCCCATGCCCGAGGCCGGCTCGATCCGCGTCCGACTGGCGCCGGCGGAGCCGGGCGGCGCGGACGGGACGCTTACCCTCGAGTGGGAGGGACACCGGTATCGCGAGACCGTCTCTTCCGCCGGCCTGACCTCCGTGCGCGGGATCCAGGCGAGAAAGGCCTTCTACACCGACGCGGATGGCGTCACGCGGGTGGGCTCCGAGCCGATGCTCGCCGAGCTCGTCACGCGCTCCTACTTCTGGCGCCGGGCGTATCTGTTCGCCGACCGGGAACGGGCGAAGCTCTCGCTCGGACCGGCGGACGACTCGACGATCTCGGTCGTCGTCCGGCCGCTCGGCGGTTCCGACCTCCGGCTCATCTTCGATCGGAAGACGACGGCGCTCCTCCGCGCGGCCGCGCCCGGGTTCCGCCTCGAATTCGAGAGCGCCTCCCGCTTCCGCGACGCTTCGAGGCAGCCGTTCTCCGGCGAGATCCTCTGGACGGGCCTGCCCACCCGGCGTCTGCCCGATCCGGCGGTCGGCGGATGGCGAGGGCGTTTCGCCGGCGCGTTCGCCGAAGCGTCGATCACGGTGGGACCGCAGGGGATCTCCTTCCCCGCCGAGATCGCGGGGCTTCCCGCACGGCTCGCGATCGACGCCGACGCGGACGGGCCGCTCCGCGTCTCGCCCGAGCTCGCCCGGAGAGCCGGGCTCTCGGGCCGCCGCGACGTCTTCGGCCGCCTCCTCGCCGGCGGCACGACGCTCCGGATCGGAGCCCTCTCGATGCCGCTCTCCGGCGTCGAGATCGCCGATCCGGGCGAACCGGGCGCCGACGCCGTCGCGGGGGGCGTGCTGTACCGCGAGACGGTCGTCGAGATCGACCCGAGCTCCCGCCGCATGCGGTTCCACGACCCCGAGCGCTGGGTGGTGCCCGAGGGGTTCGGTCGAAACGTGATCGACGACGACGGCGACGTTCCGGTCGCGATCCTCTTTCGATCCGGTCGCCGCCTGCGGCTGCGCGCGGGCACGCGGACGTCGTCGGCGCTGGAGCTCGCGGCGCGCACCGCGGGAGAGCTCGGGCTCGAATCCGGCGCGCCCCTGTCGGGTCTCGTGTGGGGCACGCTGCGCCTGCCCCCCCTGCCGACCCGGATCGCGCCGGACGGCTTCGAGCCCGAATGGGGGGACGACGGCGCGATCGGCTGGCCGCTCCTGACGCAGTTCCACGTCTTCGTGGACCTGCCGCACCGCTGGATCTACGTGCGGCCCGCGTAGGCGCCCCGCCGCGCCGGAGCTCGGAAAGAAGAGCTGGCGGTATCGCTCGGCGAGCGGCTGCCCGACGAAGAGCGACGCAATCGCTCCGATCGCGAGGAAGACGCCGAACGGGAGCGCGGTGCGCAGACCGCCGCGGCGCGACACGACGAGGACGAGCCCCGCGAGGCTGCCGAGGAGCGACGCGAAGAGCACGGTCTCGAAGACGCCGGAGAGGCCGAGGAAGGCCCCGACCATCCCGAGCATCTTCACGTCCCCGAGCCCCATCGCCTCGACCTTCCGCAGCTTCTCCCAGAGCCAGCCGAGCAGGAAGAGCGCGCCCGCCCCGACGGCCGCCCCGAGCGCCGCCTGAATCGGCGTCCGTTCGAGAGAGAAGAAGGAGAGCGCGAGACCGGCGCCGATCCCCGGCAGCGTGATCGCGTCGGGAAGGAGGCGGACGTCGGCGTCGATCCAGGCGAGCGCGAGACACGACGAGGCGAGCAGCGCGCCGGAGGCGAAGTCCGCCCACGACGGCGCGCGGAGGAAGGCGGCGGCCCAGAGAAGGCCGTTCGTGAGCTCGACCAGGGGATAACGGACCGGAATCGGAGCCCGGCAGTCGCGGCACCGCCCCCGCAGCGCGAGCCACGAGAGCACGGGCAGGTTGTCGAACGGGCGGATCGGTGTCCCGCAGGCCGGGCAGTGTGAGCCGGGGCGCACGATCGACTCCTCGCGCGGAAGCCGGTAGATCAGGACGTTCAAGAAGCTCCCGACGAGAAGACCGAAGAGCCCGGACGCCGCAACGCCGAACGCTCCGAGCGAGACGAAAGGCGGGATCAGGCGGTCCTCCCCGGCGTCCGGCGTCGAGTTCCGGCGAGGATCGCGGCGAGCGCCAGGAGCGAGATCGCCGAACCGGCGTAGAACGAGATCGGGCGGTATCGGAACTCGACGCGGTGCGAGCCGGCGGGAACCGCGACCGCGCGGAAGAAGCCGTCCGCCCGGAGAACGGGGGCCGGGCGGCCGTCCAGGCGCGCCCCCCAGCCCGGATAGGCGAGATCCGCGAGAACGAGGATGCCCGCGGCCTCCGCCGTGACGTCCGCCACGACGCGCTCGGGCTCGTCCTCGGCGATCCGCGCGATGACGTATCGCCCCGGCCCGCCGGACGGCCGGGGAGAAGGCTCGCGGTCGAGCAGCACGGAGCGGCTCCAGTCGCTCCGGCCCGAGGCGGCGAGGCTCCACGCCCGCTCCGCATCCCGCTCGACGCGGTACTCGGAGAGAAACGAGACGCGGAGGCGGTACGGAATGAGCGGAACGCGGAAGAACTCGCCGACCTTCTTCGACCCGAGCCCGTCCGGCAGAAGCGGCGTCCAGTAGACGCGCCCCCCCGCCGGCCCGGCCGCGCGGGCCGGGTCGCGCTCGGCGTCGATCGACGAGGCGATCCGGCGCGCCGCGAGCGTCGGAAGCGCGGCGGCCGTTCGGATCGTCCGGACGCCGGCGAGGAGGTTCGTGTAGCCGATCAAGGACTCCCGCTGGCGCCGAACCGTCGCGACGTCGAACGAGGCGTCCCGAATCACCCAGGCGGAGAGCGCCTGCATCGGCGGGGTCAGCGTGCGGCCCGGGATCTTCGCCAGGAACTCGACCGGCTCGGTGCGGCGGCGGATCTCCGCTTCCGGCGCGAAGCGAAAGAGCGGCCGGTTGGCGATCGCGAAGGATGCCGGGATCGAGAGCGCCGCGGCGGCCGCGAGCCAGCCCGCGAGGGCCGAGGTCCCGTCTCTCGGAAGCGCGAGCAGGGCGATTGCCGCGAGGCCGAGCCCGATCGAAGCCGAGAGGCCCGCCGGGAGGCGGAGGGCCACCGTCGCGATCCCGGCCGCGGCCGCGGCCGCCGCGATCGCCAGTCGAGCCCGGCGATTCGCGAGGAAGCGCAGCGAGTCGAGCCCGACTCCCGACAGGATCGCGAGCGCGAAGAGGGAGAGGGCGAGCGCCTTCGCGGGATACCGGACGCGGTCGAGCCCGGGCAGCGCCCGCAGCCACGAGCCGGGTGGGGCGGCGGCGGAGAGCACGATGCCGAGCAGCCCGACGGCGGAGAGCAGCCACACGAGCCGGCGCCGCTCCTTCTCGGCGAAGGCGGCGGCTGCGGCCAGCACGACGACGGGGCCGACGAAGAAGGAGGCGAGAAAGAAGTTCGACGAGCCGTCGGCCGGCGCCAGGACGGCGGAGATCGCGGCTTCTCCGACCGCCCCGGCTTCCCGCTCCGCCGTCGAGACAGCGTCCCGACGCTCCGACAACCCGGCGAGCTCGGCCATCGGAAGGAGAGCCCACGCCGCCAGCGCGAGCCCGAGAACCACGGCCGCGCCGAAACGCTTCCGGCTCTCGGCGCGAGACGTCGGCTTCCAGCCCGTCTCCGGCTCGGGCCGCGGGTCGAGCGCGAGGAGGAGCGCGAGGAGGAGCGTCATGGCCGACATCTCGGGACTGCCCGCCATCGCCTGGAGCCCGATCGCCAGGGCGAGCCCCGTGGCGGCGCGTGAGCTTCGCAGCCCCGAGCGCGCCAGGACCGCGATCCCGGGCAGGTAGGCCAGGGCACCGAAGTGGTTCCAGTACGCGGAAAACGACGCGGCCGGCCCCGATGCGGCGAAGACCGCCGCCGCGGCGAGCGCGCCCGCGTCGGAGACTCCCTCCTCCTTGCAGAAGCGCCAGGTCCCCCAGGCGGCGAGCACGAAGTGGAAGAGGAGGAAGAGCGCCGCGGCGAGCGCCGCGGAAGGGATCAGGAAGAAGAGCGTCGGCGGATAGAAGACCCCCGACTGGCCGTTGGCGAGCCACGGCTCCCCGGCGCCGGACCAGGGGTTCCAGAGCGGGATCTCTCCCGCGCGCAGACGGTCGGCCGTGTAGAGCTTGAGGGGGAAGAAGAAGTCCGCCTGGTCGCGCCGCGTTGGGGCCTGCGCCGAGAGGAGCGACGGCAGGAGCCAGACGACCGGAGGAGCGAGCGCCGCGGCGGCGAGGACGCCCGAGACGGAAGCGCGGCGCACCGAGGGATTGTAAGGCTTACTGCTGGACGCCCTCGGGCCACTGAAGGAAGGTGCCGTTCGAGTAGAGGATGTCGTCGTTGAAATCGGTCGTGGTGCCGCAGACGAGCGAGCCGGAGGAGCCGTCGCGGCCCTGGCTTCGGATGTTGTAGCGGGCGAGTCCGCCGTCCACGGAGTAGACCAAGAACCGGCCCCAGCCGTCGCGGAGAGGGGGTTGCGCGATGTAAGTCGGGGTCAGATTCGTGAAGGAGCTTTCCGCGAGAGCGCTCCCGAGCGAGGTGTAGAGGCCGCCTACGCACGACGCCGTGGGGAACATGCTGTTGTCGACGTGATACGCCTCGACGGCGGTCGCCAGAGCCCGCATGTCCGCCATGGTCCGCTTCTGCTTGCCGCGCTGCACCGCGTTCAGAAGGTTCGGGATCGCGATCGCGGCCAGGATCCCGATGATCGCGATGACGATCAGCAGCTCGACCAGCGTGAATCCTCGTTGTCTTCGGCGCATAAAAAAAGCGGCCCCGACGGTACGCCGGGGCCGCTTCTCCGTCGTTTCGAGACGCCTTTCCGCGTCTGGCGGATCGGCTACTGCTGGGTGCCCTCCGGCCACTGGATGAACGTTCCATCCGCGTACACGATGTCGTCGTTGAAGTCCGTGGTCGTGCCGCAGTTGAGCGTACCGGGCTGGTTATCGCGGCCATAGCTGCGAATGTTGTAGTTGTTGCCCGGGGCGTCGACGGCGTAGAACATGAACTTGCCCCAGCCATCCTGCTTGGGCGGCTGCGCGATGTAGGTCGGCGTCAGCGCCGTGAAGGAGGCGGTCGTCAGGACCGTCCCCGTCGCCGTATAGATGCCGCCGACGCACGAGGCCGTGGGATACACGTTGTTGTCCACCGCGTACGCCTCGACCGCGGTCGCCAGAGCCCGCATGTCCGACATGGTCCGCTTCTGCTTGCCGCGCTGCACCGCGTTCAAGAGATTCGGAATCGCGATCGCGGCCAGGATGCCGATGATCGCGATGACGATCAACAGCTCGATCAGGGTAAAACCAGCTTCCCGCTTCTTCATTCTGCCTCCTAGTTCAGTCATACCTGCATTGCCTTCCCGTTCCGTTGCCGTCCTACCTCGCAAGGAAGACGCCAGACCTGCCAGCGCCTACAGTCAATGAAATCAATCACTTGCAAAATTGACCGGCATGGCACCCCGACGAGAATTGTCAGAACTGCTGAAAAGTCGGTGACACTTTGTGCGCCGGTTGGAATGGGGGTCGAAAGAGCGGTTGCTCCACGGGAGCCGGCCGGGAGCCTTCAGGGACGCGCGGAGACCCCTCCGGCAAACTCGGCCAGGATGTCCCCGTAGAGGGCCACCCCATCGACGAAGTCCCGAAGGAAGATGCGTTCGTCGTTGCCGTGTCGGCGGGCGGCGTCGGTGATGTTCACCGGGATGGGGGAGTAGCCGTAGGTCGGATACCCCTTCTGCCGGAAGAGCGCCGAGGTCGTGTAGGCGGCGAAAGTCGGGACCGGCCCGAATGGGATGCCGGGGTAGCGGGCCTCGGTCACGCGCTTCAGGAGATCCGTGAACGGCGTCGGGTAGGGGCTCGCTTCGGTCGGGCCGCTCGAGAAGGTGTGCAGAAGGGTCAGCCCGGAGCTCTTCGCGTCGGCGACGATCGGGTCGAGGTATGACCCGGGATCCATTCCCGGAGGCGTCGAGACGAGGGCCAGGCCTCTCACGTTGGTCACGGCGCCGGGCGGATAGGGATACGGCGGGGACCAGAAGATCCGCGCCTCGAGGAAGCTCCCGTACCGGTCGGGAAGCTCGGCGAGCTTCGAAGGATCCCGGCGGACCGAGTCGAGATCCCGCAGGAGCCCCGTCAGCGGCGGGACGAGGTGGTTGGCGAGCAGATCGAAGCCGGCGACGACGTGCGGGTGAGGCGCGACGACGGGCGACCGGAGCCGCGGCCACCGTTTCGCGAGCGCGACGAGCGGGGCCTCGGAAGAGGACTCGAACTCGCCCGAGGCGTAGCCCGCCTGGAGCGTCTCGAGCCCCCAGAAGCGGACGTCCCGCAGGATCATCTCGTTGGTCCCGCCTTCGTTCAGGACGTTCGCGACGCCGCGGAACCATTCGGGCCGGTTCGCGAGCAGCCAGGCGGAGCCCCAGCGCTGGCGCGACTCCTCGTCCGCCTCGGCCAGGAACAGGATGTCGGCCGCCGGCACCGCGCCGCTCCGCTTGAGGTCCCGCATCGCGAGCGCCTGCGCGACGGCGAGCGATTTCATGTCGTAGGCCCCGCGGCCGTAGAGATATCCCCCTTTGATCTTCCCTTCGAACGGAGGCGCCTCCTTCCAGAACTGCGGGTACGCCGAGACGACGTCGATGTGATTGAGGAGGAGGAGCGCTCCCTCGCGCCGGCGCCCCGGCAAGCGCGCGAGCGCGTTGCACCGGCGCGGAGCCGGGCAGACGACCTCGTTCTCGATCCCCTCGCAGTCGAAGAAGCTCTTCCAGAAGAGCGCTCCGGCCTCCTCGCCTTTCTCTTCCGTCGTGTCCATACGCACGTACTCGTGGAGGAGCCGCACGGGCTCTTCCCGAAGCCACTCTTCCCCCGGGCGCGTCGTGTCCGACACGATGCGTGAAGGCCGCTCCCGCGAGCAGGCCGCGGCGAGCGCGAGGAGAGCCAGGAGAGCTCCCGCGGAGCCGCGGCGGCTCATGGCCGGGCCCGCCGCGCCGCGCCGGCGAGCGCCGCAAACGCGATGCCGGCGAGGAGCGGCCCGAAACGCGACCAGCGCCCGCCGGGCACGCGCTCCCGCCACTCGATCGCGTGCCGGCCGGCGGGGATCGGGACGGCCGAAAAAGCCAGATAGGCCGGCACGGCCTCCACGGGATTCCCGTCCCGGAGGATCGTCCGGTGGCTCCAGAAGCTGCGCAGGACGAAGAGCCACGTGGGATCCGCCGCTTCGACTTCGAGGCGCAGGCGCTCCGGGCTCTTCTCGAGAACGCGGAGCTTCCCCGGGCGCGCCTCGCCGCGGGCGCGCCTTCCGGTTTCGAGCAGCAGCTCTCCCGGGCCCACGTCTCGGATCGCTTCGAGGGCGTCCAGGGAACCCGTCACCTCCCGCCACCGGGTCGCCAGACGAATGTCGGGATAGACCGGCCGCAGCTCGTCCCAGGCCACCGCCCCGTCTCCGCCGATCGGGCGAAAGGCCGAGACCGGTTCCTGCCGGCGCATCCGAATGCCCCAGCGCAGCGACAGGTTTCCGAAGAACGGGGCCGAGTCGCGGTATCCCGCGGCCACGGAGGAAACGCGGCGCAGGCTCTCGAGCCGGGAGAGATCGCCGGCGTCGAAGTCGCTGTTGAACACCGTGCCGTAGCCCCACATCGCGTGCGTGTGCTCGGTCCAGGCCCGGCGCGGCTCCTCGAGTCTCCCGAGCTCGGTGAGCTCGTACGGTTCCGACGACTCGAGCGGCCGATAGATGGACTCGCCGAGCACTCGGAAGGCGCCTTGCGGGTCGGCGCGGCGCACGCGAATCGCGAAGGGGGACGGACCGAAGATCTCCCCCTCCGGCGCGACCTTCGCGATGCGGCGGCTCGCGGCGATCGGTACGGCGGTCAACAAGAGGAGGGAGACGAGCGAAGAGGCACGGCGGCCGCGCCGGGCGCCTTCGAGCGCGAGGGCGGTCGCGACCCAGAGGAGACCCGCCTCCGCGAGCGTGCCGGGCAACTTCGCCGCGGCGACTTGCGCGAGCTCGCTCTGACGGTTGACGAGAAGGGTCGCCAGGCTTCCCGATGTCTCCGGCCAAAGCGTGGCGAAGAGGGCGGCGCCTGCGAAAAGGGCCGCGATCCCGAGGACGACGCGCCCCGGAGGGCGACGGCGATACGCCTCGTACCCGCGCGCCGCGAAGATGGCGAGCGCGAGAACGATGGCCACGGCGAACTTCTCCGGGTTGCGCAGCGGGAGCGGCGACGGGAGGCGGTGCCAGGCCCTCGGCAGGAGGCTCGGGAGCACCGAGACGGCGAGCCCGACGATCAGAAGGACGCGGGCGACCCGCAGGCCGGGCTCTCTTCGTCTCCAGAGAAGACACAGGGCGATCGGCGCCAGGGCGCCTGCGTAGAGGGTCGCGAACAGGCTGAATCGCCGGTAGTTGAAGGCCATGGTGGCCCCAGGTCTCCGACGGGCTCGGAACCCAGGTCGGCCCGAAGGGATATGGGATCGCGAGCTCGAGCAGCCGCCACGGAGAGATCGAGAAGAAGACGACGTCGTAGATCTTCATGCCGAGCACGCGCGCGGTTCGTCTCCGGAATCCAGAGAGCCGTCGCGACGATCTGAGGCGCCGCGACGAGCGCGCCGAGGAGGACGCCGGCGGCGAGCAGCCCGAACTCGCGGATCTGCCGCGAGCGCTCCGTCTCCGTCGCGAGCCACAGCGCCGCCGCGAGCATCGCGAGCGCGGACGTGAAGACGTCGGCCGCGAGCAGCAGCAGGCCGAAGAGCGCTCCGAGACCGAGCGCCTTCCGCGCGGGCGCGGCGGGTCGGGCGACGGCCCAGAGGATCCAGGGCAGGAGTGTCATGCCGGGCTGGATGTGCGGGTAGTAGACCTCCGAGATCGAGACTCCCGAGAAGACGTAGGTCGCCGCTCCGACCCAGGCCCCGGAGATCGGCAGGCCGATCGCGCGCAGCAGAAGCAGCATCCCCGCGCCGGAGAGGAGCCAGTGGAGGACGGGATAGATCTTCATCGCCGCGGGAAACGGCAGCGGGGAGAGGAGCGGCCTCACGGGATAGAGCGCGCCGGCGTTCGGGTTGGGAAGGAGCGGACGGCCGCCGGAAATGTACGGGCTCCAGACCGGAAGCCGACCCGCCGCGTAGGCGTCGTGGATCGACTTCTCCATCGGGAGGTTGTACGGGACGAGGTCCATTCCCGTGAAGTTGCGCCGGGCGAAGAGCGGATCGAACCAGACGGCGACGAGGAGGAGCGCAAACAGAAAGGCCGGCGCCCCGGGAATCGGAAGCCGCGACTTCGCCGCCGCCGTCTCGCTCATGACGAAGGGGCGGCGGCCGGCTCCCGCCGGCGCCGGAGGAGAGCCGCGGCGCCGACCACGGCGAACGCGGCCGGACCGAGCCAGGAAATCGCGAGCCCGGGGACCGACTCCCGCCACACGACCTCGCGCGCTCCACCGGGAATCCGCAGGGCCGAAAACGCGAGGGAGGCGGGAAACACTTCGGACTCCTGGCCGTCCACGCGCACGTCCCGGTACGGCCAGAATCCGCGTAGGACGAAGAGCCAGGTCGGAGCCGGCGCCTCGACGGAGAGCCGCAGGCGCTCCGGCGAGTCCTCGACGACCTTCACGCGTCCCCCCGCGCAGGAGCCGGAGTGCCGCTCGCCGGTCTCGATCGCCACCTCCCCCGGCGCGAGGCCCGGCAGGACCTGGAATGCGGCGACGGCCCCCGGCTCTTCGCGGCAGCGCTCGAGCAGGCGAACGGGCGGCAGGGCCAGCGGATTCTCGTCCCACTCCTGCGCGGCGTCTCCCCCGAAGCGGCGGAAGCCGGGCAGGGCCTCCTGGCCGCGAAACCGGATTCCGAATCGCAGCGACAGGTTCGCGAAGAGGGTGGCCCCCGCCGGGGAAGCCGCGACGAAGGAGGAGTACTCACGCAGGCTCTGCATCCGCGAGAGGTCGCCGACGTCCGGATCCGTGTTGAAGACCGTACCGCGATCCCAGAACGACGACGTGTAGAAGAACCAGCTCCGGCGATAGGACGCGAGTTCGCCCGGATCGGTGCCCGGGGCGATGGAGGACTCGGTCGAATCGGGCCGATACCGCGACTGGTCGAGAACGCGGCCGGCCGCGGACGGATCCTGCCGGGCGAGCGCCCGGGCGAATGGGGTCGGCGAAAAGACGTCCGACTCTGGAAACGTGATCGCGACGCGGCGGTTCGCGAGAATGGGGACGGCGGTGAGCAGGGCGAGCGCTCCGACGGCCGCCGGCCGTCGCCCGGAGCGGAACGCCTCCAGGGCGACGAGCGTCGCCATCCAGAAGAGGCCGGCCTCCGCGAAGGCGCCCGGAAGCTGTCTCGCCGCGTCCGCGGCCGCGGGGGGCGGCGCCGCGATCGCCGCCGCCGCCGCGGCGCCCGTCCCGCGGGGGAACAGCGCCGCGATCCCGGCGAGCAGCGCCAGGAGCGCGCCCGCCGCGAGGATCCACCGGGGCAGACGCGCTTCCCCGCGGAAGCGCTCGAGCCCGAGCCCCGCCAGGACCGCCAGGGCGAAGACGATCCCGAGAGCCATCTTCTCGGGATACCGAAGCGGAATCGGCGAGACCCGGCCGCCCCAGGAGCGCGGCACGAGACCCGGCAGCAAGCAGAAGAGGATGGACAGGAGCAGCATCGCGCGCGCCCACCGCGCGCCGCGACGCGTCGAATTCCAGAGCGCCGCCGCCGCGACGAAGGCGAGCGCGCCCGCGTAGAAGCTCGCGTAGAAGTTCCGGAACGCGAGACGCCCCCAGATCTCGCCCGAGTCGAGAGACCACGTCGCTCCGAACGGGTAGGGGACGGCGATCTCGAGCAGCCTCCAGGGCGAAGGGGTGAACGTCAGCGCCTCGTCGAGCTTCAGCCCCACGACCCCGCGCCGCGTCTGCGGAGCCCAGAGCGCGCTCGCGACGACCTGCGGAGCGGCGAGAAGCAGCGCGAGCCCGAACGCCGCCGCGGCGGCGAGCGCATGGCGCAGGCGCTCGCGGGCCGGCGTCTCGAGCGCGATCCAGAGGAGCGCGCTCCCCAGAGCGATCGCGATCGTGAAGACGTCGCCCGCGAGCAGGTCGAGGGCGTAGAGGAGGGCCAGGACGAGCACGCCGCCAGGCCGCCGACACCGCGTCGTCGCCCAGAGAATCCAGGGCAGCAGCATCATGCCCGGTTCGAGATTCGTGAAGAACACCTCCGAGACGGCGACTCCGGAGAAGACGTAGGAAACGGCGCCGACCCAGCCCGCCGACCTCCCCGCTCCGAGCGCCGCGAGCAGAGCCATCATTCCGAGGCCCGCCCCGATCCAGTGGAGGACCGGGAAGATTCGGAACGCCAGGGGGAAGGGGAAGACCGCGAGCGCCGGTCGCAGCGGGTAGAGCGCTCCGACGTTCGGATTCGGAAGCAGCGGCCTCCCGCCCGAGATGTCCGAGGACCAGACCGGGAGCCGGCCCCGCGAGTACGCGTCGTGGACCTGCTTTTCGATCGGCAGGTGATAGGGGAGCAGGTCCCGGCCCGCGAAGTTGCGCCGCAGGAAGAGCGGATCGAAGTAGACCGTGGCGACGAGAAGGGCGAAGAGGAGGCCGGGCCCGAGGCGTCCGCCGGGCGACTGCGTCTCTGCCTTCGTCATGCGCCTCGCGCCGGTTAGGATAGGGCATCCGCCCATCCCGGCCAAATCGCCTCGGCGCCGCGCTCGCGATCGTGGTCGCCGCCGCCGCGCTCCGGCTCTGGCTCGCCGCCGCGCGCCCGCTCTGGCACGACGAGATATTCACCGTCTGGGCGGCGCGTCTCCCCCTCCCGGCGATGCTCGAGGCGCTGCGCTTCGATTCCGGCCCGCCCCTCTTCTACGTCCTCGAGAAGCCCTTCGTCGCCGCGGCCGACGCATGGGCGCTGCCGGATCGGATCGCGCGCCTCCTCCCTTGGCTCGCGACGCTCCTCCTCGTTCTCGGCGCCCGATCGCTCCCGGCGGGAAAGCCCCGGGCGCTCTACCTGCTCCTCCTCGCGGCGTCTCCCCTGCTCCTCCTCTACTCGGCCGAGGCGCGCGCGTACGCGCTCCTCGCGGCCGCCGCGCTGGCGCTCTTCCGGCTCGCCGCGCGGGAGCGGCCGTCGCCGGCGGCGCTCGCGGCGATCACGGTCCTCACCGCCGGAGCGCTCTATCTCCACTACCTGGCGATCTTCCTCGCCGCCGCCGTCGCGGCGGTCGCCGCCGGGCGCCGGCGCCGCGCCGCCCTCCTCGCGATCCTCGCCGGCGGCGCGCTCTTCCTCCCCTGGGCTCCGATCCTGCGCGCCCAGCCCGAAGCCTCGATGGCCTGGATGCGCGAGGCGTTTCCCGCCTCGGCCGCCGGCATGCTCTCGGGACTGGGCGGAGCGGGACGCATTCCCGCGCCTTTCGGGCCGCCGCTGCCCGGCTGGCTCTTCGCCGCCGGCGCGATCCTCGGCGCGATCGCGCTCGCCGCGACGGCCGCGCGTCCGGCGGGCCCCGACGCCCGCGACGCCGCGGCGGTCACCGGGATCTTTCTCGTCGGCGTCCTGCTCGCCTCGCTCGGGCGGCCGGTCGGATTCGCGGGGAGGAGCGAGCTCGCGGCGCTCCCGATCCTCCTCTGGGGCGTCGCGGCGGCCTCCGCCGGAAGCGTCCTGGCGCGGCGCGCGGCGGCGGGGGTCGCCGCCGTCGGCGCGATCGCGACGCTCGTGCTGCTCCCCGCCCTGCCCGGCCGGCCGCCAGCCGGCGCGGCGCTCCTCGAGCTCGCCCGGCGGCGCACGGGGCCGGGCGACGTCCTCGTGGCCGGGGGAAGTCTCTATCTGCCGGCGCGCCTGGCGGCCGACCGCGGCCGGCTCGCGGCGTCGCTCTGGTCCCTCCCTCGAGAGGTCGCCCGGCATCCCGGCTGGTTCGCGGCGGCTCCCCTCTCGGACGCCGAGCGGGACGACCTGATGCGGAGGATCGCCGGCACCCCCGAGGGGGCCCGGGTCTTCTTCCTTCTCCCTGCGCCGCTCGTCTCGCCCGAGCTCTCGAGCCGCCTCTCCTCCGGCGGGGCGGTCCGCGAGATCGCGAAGACTTCCGATGCGGTGCTCTTCCTCTGGACGCCGGAGAGTCGCGCGCTCGCGGCGGGCGCCCCCTACGCGGGCCGCGAGGGGCCGGGATCGGCGGGGCGGCTCGCGATGGCGAGAAGCGACATCCCGTAGGAGGGCGGGTTCCGCTCCTCGCGTCGCAGCAGCGGCAGCATCAGCTTGAAGGCCGCGAGCTGCGCGCGCGGCAGGACCCGGCGGCGCAGGATCTTCCCGTTCACGTACCAGCCGACGACCCCCGGCCGGTTGACGAAGCGGCAGTCCTCGATCGCGAAGCCGGCCGCCGCGAGCTTCTCTTCGAGCTCGGCCTTCTCGTAGCGCCGGAAGTGGCGCAGGTGGACGTCGAGCGTGCCGTAGAGCCGGGCGAGCGCCGGCACGAGGAGCACGAGGCGGCCGCCCGGCTGGAGGACGGCGCGCATGTCGGCGAGCGTCGCCCGGTCGTCCTCGATGTGCTCGAGCACGTTGCAGCAGACGATCGTGTCGAGCCGCTCGGCGACGAGGTCGCGCCGGGCTTCGGCGTCGAGCGGGAAGCGGTACGACTCGACGCGCACGGATCGGTCCTCGCGGAAGGCGCCCTTCAGGTACTCGACGGCGACCGGATCGAGGTCCGAAGCCACGACGAGCTCGCGCCCCGTCAGGTGGCGCGTCAGGTTTCCGAAGCCGGCGCCGATCTCGAGGATGCGGCGGCCGAGGGCCCGGGAGAAGCGGTCGACGAGCCAGCGGTTGTAGGGCTCGAGCTGCGCCATGCGCGCGAGCGTGACGTGGCCGACGTTGCGTGGGTCCTCCGTCTCGCGCAGCCGAGTGCCTGACGATCGTCCAGAGCGCCGAGAACGCGTCCTTCAAGCCGATCTTCTTCCCCTCTTCGTACGTCCGGCCGTAGTAGGAGATCGGGACCTCGTAGATGCGGTAGCCGCGGCGCGCCACCTTGGCCGTGATCTCCGGCTCGATGCCGAAGCGCGGCGACTCGATCGTCATCGACTGGACGACCTCGCGGCGGAACATCTTGTAGCAGGTCTCCATGTCGGTCAGGTTCAGGTTCGTGAACATGTTGGAGACGAGCGTCAGGAAGCGGTTGCCGACGGTGTGCCAGAAGTAGAGGACGCGCCGCGGCCCGCCGCCCAGGAATCGCGAGCCGTAGACGACGTCGGCGTGCCCGTCGGCGATCGGCGCGAGGAGCTTCAGGTACTCCTTCGGGTCGTACTCGAGGTCCGCGTCCTGGATGATGACGACGTCTCCCGTGGCGTACCGGAAGCCGACCGAGACCGCGGCCCCCTTGCCCTGGTTGCGCGGCTGGAGGAAGACGCGCACGCCCTCTCTTGCCGTCGAGCTCGCGCAGGATGTCGCGCGTTCCGTCGGTCGAGCCGTCGTCGACGATCAGGATCTCCTTCTCGACCGGCACGTCGAGGACCAGCCGCACGATCTCGCGGATCGTCTGCGACTCGTTGTAGACGGGCATCACGACAGACAGCTTCATGGCGGCGGAGAGCCTCTCGACGGAATCTCGAAAAGATACATCGAGTAGCCGACTCGTCCCGCGGGCCTCCCGCGCGCGGCGATCTCCGCGAGCAGTCCGCGGAGCGCCTCGGCGACTTCCGTGGCGCCATGGTACGCGTAGAAGGCGGGCCCGACTGCCAGGTGGAACGCCGACACGGCGACGAGGCTCCCGCGGCGGCGCGGCTCGGCGGAGAAGTCGGGCACGCCGACCCGCTCGAGGACGTCGTCGCCGCCGAAATAGACGACGGTCGGATCGGAGACGCCCCGCCGGCGCGAGCTCCGCCGCGAGCCGCCGCAGGTCGAGGCCCCAGTCCACGTTCGAGTCGGACAGGATCCGGCGCCCCCTCTCCGGCCCGCCGACGAGGGGGTTGAAGTAGGAGAGCTCGTGCGGATGGATGCGCAGCGGTCTCGACCGCGTCCGAGAGCGGCAGCGCGCACCGCGAGCCCCGCCGCGAGAACGGTGCAGCGGCCGCCCCGCGCGGACATCCTCGCGAGCGCGGCGCACGCGGCGAGCGCCAGGAAGGGATAGACCGGCAGCATGTGCCGGATGCCGATGTTGTAGCTCGAGCCGATCGACGCCAGGAAGAGGACGGCGACCGGAACCAGGTAGAGCGCGGCTTCGCGGCCCGCGCGGAAGAGCGCCGCGCCGAGGAGGGCGAGCGCGGCCGCCGCGAGGAACGCGAGCGAGGACTTGGCCAGGAATGCGACGAAGAAGTAGAAGGGAAAGCCCTCCACGGACGTCTTTCCGTTCAGGAAGTTGATCGCCGCCGCCCGCGGCGTTCTGGCGCGCCACGTACGCGACGCCCCCCAGGTAGTGCCCGAGCGGCGGCGAGACCGCCGCCACGCCTGGATCGCCCGCGCGAGCTCCGGCGCCCCGCGCTCGCCGACCATCTCCCAGAGGACCTGCCGCTGCTCCTCGCGGTTCATCCGGGTGGTCACGGCGGCGTAGACGGCGAACACGACGGCGAAGGCCCCGGCGAGGACCGCCGCGAATCGCGCGACGCGTTCGGAGCGACTCCCGTCCCGGCTCGGGCGCGCGCCGGGCGGCGAGGAGCCCCTGCACGAGGAGGATCGGCAAGGAGATAGAGCGCGGAGAACTTCGTCGCGAGCGCCAGCCCGAGGGCGCACGCGGCGAGGGCCAGGCGTCCCGGCGAGGG
This sequence comes from uncultured Acidobacteriota bacterium, assembly GCA_963707935.1. Taxonomy (GTDB): domain Bacteria; phylum Acidobacteriota; class Thermoanaerobaculia; order UBA5066; family Gp7-AA6; genus DATBFU01. The sequence continues at coordinate 2,144,964 of CAVPRN010000005.1, forward strand.
CCGCTGGAGCGCGCGGTCCCAGGCCAGGACCGACGCGAGGAACCCGAGCGCAGCGCCCAGGTCGGTGTGGACGACCCCCGCGTGCGCGACGAAGTTCGGCTCGAACGCGACGAGCGCCGCCGCGAAGAGAGCGGGCGTCGGCGCCGTATCGCGGGCGCGCCCAGAGGAAGACGAGCGCGAGCAGCGCCGCGAGCAGGAAGCGGAACGGGGTCCGCGCCGCCGCGGCGATTGCGTCGGCCGGGACTCGGTTGGCGAAGAGGAACGCGTGCCCGAAGTCGGTGAACGCGGCGCCGGGCGGCACGCGGTTCGGCGGCGCGGGCAACGGCAGCCGGAGCAGCGCCAGGCCGGCGAGGACCTTCGCGAGCGGCGGGTGCTCGATGTTGACGATCGCCGTGCGGCCGGAGACCTCGAAGTAGCCGGACAGGATGTGGATCGGCTCGTCCGCCGAGAGCGAGTCGTGGCGCGCGTGGTCCCGCACGAGGAAGAAGGCGACGGCGGCGAGGATCGCGGCGGCGGCGAGCGGGAGGGCGCCGCGGGTCAAGGCCGGTTCGCCCGCCCGAGGGTGTGCCGCACCAGGGCGCCCAGGGCCGAGAATCCGTCCCGCAGCCGGATCTTCTTGCCCTCGGCCCGGCGACCGCGCGAAGTAGGAGACGGGCACCTCGAAGATGCGGAAGCCGCCGCGCGCCACCTTGACCGTGAACTCGGCGTCGAAGCCGAAGCGGCGCGACTCGAGGTCGAGCGACGGCACGACGCGGCGGTGGAAGGCCTTGTAGCAGGTGGCCATGTCGGTCAGGTTCAGATCCGTGAAGACGTTGGAGATCGAGGGTCAGGATCCGGTTGCCCGACGGTGTGCCAGAAGTTCTGGACGCGGTTCTCGGCGCTGCCGCGGAAGCGCGAGCCGTAGACGACGTCCGCGCGCCCCGATTCGATCGGCCGCAGGATCGCCGGGTAGTCGGCCGGGTCGTACTCGAGGTCCGCGTCCTGGATCAGCAGGATCTCGCCCTGCGCCTGCTCCATCGCCGTGCGCACGGCCCTCCCCTTGCCCCGGTTCTCCGGATGGAGGATCACGCGCACGCCCGTCGCGCCCGTCCCAGCGCGCCGAGGATCTCGCGCGTGCCGTCGGTCGATCCGTCGTCCACGACGAGGATCTCCTTCTCGATCGGGACGGCGGCGACCAGGCGAAGGATCTCGTCGATCGTCCGCGCCTCGTTGTACACGGGGATCAGAACGGAAAGCTTCACGAGCTGGCGAGTAGTGTTACAGGCTCCGGTTTTCGGATTTCCGTTCTCCTCGCTCATAATCACTCCAATGCCCGCGCGGCGAATCGTCCTTCTCCTCGGCCTCGCCGCAGCGGTCGCCGTCGGGATCTCGTCTCCGGCTCCACACGCGCGCGTCGCTCTCCCGCGGCGACGGGGTCCGCCCGTTCGACTCCGACTCGGCCTATCACCTGCGGCGCGCCCGCTTCGCCGCGGCGCACTTCCCGCGCACGATCCTCTTCGACCCGCTCATGAACTTCCCGAAGGGCGGCGTGCCCATCTGGCCTCCCCTCTTCGACCTGGCCCTGGCCGCGCCCGCGCGGGTCGCCCACGGCCCCGGCGCCTCCGCGGCGGCGGTCGAGGCGGGCGCCGCCTGGGTTCCGATCGCTCTGCGCCGCCGCGGCGATCGCGCTCGCGGGCGCTGCCGCCTCGATCCCGTACGGCCCGATCGGCGCGCTCGCCGCGGCGCTTTTCGTGGCCATCTGTCCGGGGCACATCCTGTGGACGCAGTACGGCCACACGGACCAGCACGTGGCGGAATCGGCGACCGGCCTCCTCGCGCTCTGGGCCTTTCTTCGGAGCCGCGAGTCGCCCGGTGCGCGCCCCGACCGGACGACGAGGAGCCGCGAAGTCCTCACGGGGCTCGCCCTCGCGCTCGCCGTGCTGACGTGGCAGGGCGCGATCTACTGGGGCGCCCTCTTCGCGCTCGCGATCTTTCTCGAGACGCTGCTCCTCGGCCGAGACGATCCGTGGACTCCGGCGGCGGTCCTCGGCCTGCCCGCCGTTCTGACCGCGGCCGCGACGGCCGCCTGGCTCGGCCCGATCCGCCCGCCGTTCACGTACGTCTCGTTCGGTTTCTTCCAGCCCCTCTTTCTCGCGGCGCTCGCGGCGGGCACGCTCCTCCTCGAGACGCTCGTCGCGGCGGCGCGGGGAGCGCTCCCGCGGGCGGCGCTCGTCCGGCGGCTCGCTCTCCTCGCCCTCGCCGCCGCCGTGGTCCTCCCGTTCGCGGGCGACCTCGCGCGGGGGCTCGCGCGCGGCATGGGATACGTCCTCGGGAGGACGGAGCGAGGCGGCCGGCACGGGGGGCTACGTCTCGTATCCCGCCGGGTGGCTCCACGGGATCTTCGAGGCGCGGCCGCTCCTGGCCGACGGCCCCGCCCTCCCGCTCCGCCAGCTTTCCGCCGCCTTCTTCGTCGCGCCCGTGGTCCTCGCGGTCTGGGCGGCCCGCGCGCGTCGCGGTCCGCATCGCGCGCGGCACGTCGCCCTCGCCGTCTGGGGCGCGGTCACGCTCTTCCTCGCCCTCTCGCAGCGCTTGAACGTCTACTACGCCGCGCCGCTCTGCGCGTTCGCCCTGATCGAAGCCGTCGCGTTCGTCCACGCGCGCCTCTCCGGCGCGGCGGGGCGCCGCTCGCGGATCCTCGCCGCCGCCGGCGCCGGCCTGACGGCGGCCCTCCTCCTCTTTCCCATGGCGCCCGGCCTGCGCCACGAGCTCTCCGCCGTCTACGCCCCGGGGTCGGATCTCTTCGACACGCTCGACTGGATGAAGCGCTATCTGCCGCGCGCCGTCGACGCCTACGACCCGCGGCTCCTCGCGGGCCCCTCGGCTTTCGCCCGCCCTCGCGCGGGCCGAGTCGGTGCTCGCCCCCTGGTCGCTCGGGCACCTGATCCTCTACGAGGCGGAGCAGCCCGTCGTGGCCAACAACTTCGGATACGGCTTCCTCGACTCGATCCGTTTCTTCCTCGCCGAGAGCGAAGAAGAGGCGCTGAAGATCGCCGAGCGCCGGCGGGTGCGCTGGGTGGTCGCGACCGACCTCGTCCCGCGCTTGAACGACTATGCGGCGTATCTCGGGCGCCCGCCGTATCTGACTCCCGGAGCGGGCGGCCCGGAGCCGAAGCCCTCCTATTTCTCGACCATGCAGTCGCGCCTCTACGACTTCGACGGAAAGGGGGCCGACCTGCCCGGCTTCCGGATACCGCCGCTCGCGCGCTTCCGGCTGATCGAGCGCTCGAAGAGCGCCATCCCGAGGGGCGGGCGGTGGCTCGCCCGGTGGAAGGTGTTCGAAATTCTCCCGGAGTGACCTCCGGTCACCTCCTGCCGTACAGTCGCCAGGCCCCCGCGGCCTGCCGGCGCTCGAGAGGCGTCGAGGCCTCCGCGACGACGCGCTCCAGTTCGCGCCGCTCCGGGTCGAGCCCCGAGTAGGCCCCGAAGATCGCCGCCCGCCAGAGCCGCCCCGTATAGGACAGCTTCGCCGGCGCGGCGAGCGAGGCCGCGAAGAGGAGCAGCGCCGCGGCGAGCGCGACGGCCGAAGGCGGCTTCACGGGCGCCGCGGCCGCGAGCGCCAGACCTCCCGCCACGACGGCCGCCGTCGCCGGCAGGAGGAGCGCTACCCCGCCCAACCCGGAGAGGGCGTTGCCGGCGAGCCAGCCGCGATTGAGGAACCAGAGCGTCGCCGTCGCGGGCGGCCACGGCACGTCGAGGGGGAAATGGACCCAGGACGCCGTCATCCAGAGGTGCACGAGCACCGAGAAGAGGGCCGCGATGGCGAAGAGACCCCGCGAGAGCGGGGAGCCCAGGGCGCGCGGGAGCGCGAGACCGGCCAGGAAGAGGACGGGGAGCAGATAGCGGAGGCCGAGCGACCAGCCGCCGTGCCAGTTCGGATACCCGGTCAGAACGAGGAAGAACGCGGCGACGCCGCCGAGGAGGAGGAGCGCATCGCCGCGCTTCCCTTCGGCGCGCCGCCAGGCGAGAAACCCGGGGATCGCCCAGATCCAGAACGGCGAGAAGAGCAGGACGCCCCGGGCCGGGTGCGCCAGGAACTCGAATGCGACTCTCCCGCTCGGCCAGCCGAAGCCGAACAGCCCCTTTCGGGCGAGCTCCGAGTAGGAGGCGTGCGCCTCGAGCGCCGAGGAGAGGAGAAACGGCGATCCGAAGCAGACCGCGTTGTACCCGAGCAGGGCGAAGAGCGGCAGCGCGGCGCCCGCCGCGAACGGCGCGAAGCGCCGCGGCGAGCGTGTCGAGAGCGCGAGCAGGAGCAGGAGCGGGGCGGCCGTGTACTCGGAGATGGCCGCCCACCCCGCCAGGAATCCTGCCGCCGCCAGCAGCGGGGAGACGCGCCGGCTCCCCTCGCGATCGCGCGCCGCCCGCAGGAGATCCCAGGCGAGGAAGACGAGCGACGCCACCCAGGCGTGCGCGAAGAAGGATCGGGCGTAGAAGAGGAACGGCGTGCCGAAAGCGACCGCGAACCCGGCGAGCGGCCCGGCCGGGAAAGGCGCGAGCCGGTGGAGAAACCGCGCGAGCGCGAGCACGCAAACCGAGGAGACGGTCAGGACGCGCAGCCAGAAGAAGATCGGATCGGCGGGAGACTGCGGCGCGGGCCGGAAGAGGCGCAGGAGCCGATAGACCGGGATCGCGGCGAGGGCGAGACCGGGCGCCTTGTTGGAGTAGAAGTGGCCGCCCGACGCCGACTTGTCCTCGTGATCACCGAGGACCGGGATCGCCGCATCGATTCGAAAAGTCGAGAGCTCCCCCGCCGCATAGACGGCTTCGAGCCGCGACAGCTCGTTCGGGTTGGAGAAGGGGGGGAACGTCCCGGAGAAGAAGAGCGTCGTGAGCGCGAAAGCGGCGAGGGCCGCGCGGATGGCCAGGCGGGAGCTCAAGGATTCGAGTGTAAGTTCCCGGCCGGTCGTTCGGAAGGTCCCAAACGGCGATTTCGACCTTAGACTCTCTCGATGCCGCAACGCGGCCGCGCGTTCCTCTCCTGCATGGCGCTCGCGGCGCTCTTCGCGATGCCGCTCCTGCCGGAGATCCTCGGGGCCCGGCGCCTCGTCTTCCGCGACGCGCAGGTCACGCACTGGCCCTGGCGGCGCGTCGCCTCCGCATCGCTCGCCGCCGGGCACGCTCCCTTCGTCAACGAAGGCGCTTCCGGAGGACAGCCGCTGCTCGCCAACCCGAACGCGGTTCTGCTCTACCCGACCGTCCTCCTGGAGAAGATCCTGCCGCCCGCCTCCGCGTTCAACCTGCACTACCTGCTCCACGTCCTCTGGGCCTTCCTCGGCGCACGCCTCCTCGCGCGCCGGCTCGGTTGCTCCGAAGGGAGCCGCCTTCTCTCGGCGGCGCGGCCTTCGCGTTTTCGGGGATCGTCCTGTCGTACGCGTCCGCCTTCGCCAACTCCTCCGCCGCGGCCGCCTGGCTCCCCTGGTGCGGCGCCGCGGCCCTGTCGCTCGCACGGGCCCGCGGCCTCCGCGGCTTGCTCGCGCGACTGCCCGCGCTCGCCCTGGCCCTCGGGCTCCAGCTCCTCGCCGGAGAGCCCGCGATCTCGCTTCTGACGCCTGCTCCTCGTCGCGGCGATCGGGGTGGCCGCGCGATTCGCCGCGCCTTCCGGCCGCGCCCGAGGGGCGGCCGGGTTCCTCGCCGCCGCCGCCGCGGCCGGCGCCGCGGGCGCCGCCTTCGCGGCGGCCCTCCTGCTGCCCGCTCGCCCAGGTGCTCCCGATGACCTACCGCGGCCAGCACGTCTACTCCGAGCGCGCTTTCACCGCTTCGCCGTTCGCGCTCTGGCGCGTCCTCGAGTGGCTCTTTCCCCGTTTCGCCGGGGATCCCGGGGCCCTCGGCGTCGGCGCGCACTGGCAGCACGCCCTCCACGCGGGGGATCTCCTCTACATCTGGTGCGTGACCTTCGGCGTGATCCCGCTCGTCGTGATCGCGCTCGCGGCGCTCTCCCCCGGCTTCTGGAGGCGGCGGGTCCTCGCGATCGCCGCGGGGGGCGCGCTCGCGCTCGCTCTTCTCGTTCGGCTCGTCGCTCCCCTTCTACCGGGTCCTCGGCGCCTTCGAGGTGCTGCGCCGTCTGCGCTACCCGATCAAGTTCTACCTGCTCACGACGCTCTGCGTCGCGCTCCTGGCCGCCTTCGCGGCCGACCGTCTCGCCGGACGGCGCCTCTCGCGCCGCCAGACCGCGGCCCTCGTCGCGTTCGGGGTCCTGTTCGTCGCGGCGCACGCCGTCGCCGGCGAGGGAGGACTCCTCGAGCAGCGGGTCCGTCCGCTCCTCGCGGGGCTCGCCGCCCCGGCCTCGGCGCTTCTCCCCGCGATCCGGCACACGTTTGCCGTCGACGCGGTGCTCGGCCTCGCCGCCGCGGCGCTCGTCGCGGCGATCCTCCTCGTGCGCGTCGGGGCGCCCGCCTGCGGTTATCTGCTCGGATTCGCGACATTCTTCTTCGCGCTCCCCTGGGGCCTCCCCCTCTTCGTCTCCGCCGACGAGAGAGATCTCGAGCGCCCGCCGGCCGTGCTCGCCTCTCTCGACGGGCCGGGCCGTCTCTTCATCTCGCCGCTTCCTGCCGGAGTTCAACCTGCTCCAGACGGGGACCGCGCACCCGCAGATGGAGCCGCGCGTCTCCCGCTCGCGAGGGTCCAGATCGAGGAGCTCATCCCCGACACCGGGCAGGTCTTCGGCGTGCGCTACCTTTTCGACGCCGATCCGGACGGGTCATACGGCTACTACAACCGTCTCGTCGGCGAGGCGTACGCGGCTTCCGCGGCGCCGGAGCGGGGCCGGCTCCTGCGCGCTTTCGGGGCCCGCTGGATCCTGGCGTCGGAGACCGAGCCGTACCCGCTGGCGCGCGCGCGCACGGGGCTGACCGTCGCGGGAAGGCGGCTCGTTCTCCTCGAGCGTCGAGAGGCCGGTCGCCGAGCTGCGTTGGGCCGGCCGCGAGTTCCGACGGCGCTCGCTGTCCGGCGCGCTCGAGCTCGTCCGCTCCGAGCGCTTCGACCCCGGGACGGACGTGGTGCTGCCGGGAGCCGAGGACCGCGACGGAGAGAGGCACGGCGACGAGCGCCCTCGTGACCGTCGAATCGATTGGAGCGGACCAAGCCTCGGCGCGCATCGAAGCGGACGGGCCCGGGTACCTCGTCTTTTCGCGAACCTATTTCCCGGCGTGGAGGGCCAAGCGGAACGGCGAAGACACTTCCGTCCTCGTCGCCAACGCCCGCGATCTCGCGGTCGCCGTCCCGGCCGGGCGCCATCGGGTCGAGATTCGAGTGGGACCGGGCGCCCTTCCACCGAGGCGTCGCCGTCCAGGGCATCGCCCTCTTCGCCCTCGCTTTCGCCGGATGGCGCGGGCGTCGGCCGGGGCGGGGCTACGAAGCCGGCGCTCGCGCCGAAGAGGCCCGTCCCGCGGATGCCGAGTCGAACCGGATCTCCCAGAGCAGCCAGAAGGCGAGCGCCCACCAGGGCCCCGACCAGCCGGGCAGGTGAGACAGCTCGACGCCGAGCGCGTCGGGGGAATGGATCAGGAAGAGAGTCACGATCGCCGTGTAGACGGCGTAGCCCGCGCTCGGGTAGAGCGCGCCGAGAGCGATCGGCCAGACGAAGTAGTAGACGGCGATCCCCGGAACGAAGAGCAGCACGACGAGGAAGAGCCTCAGGCTCGCCCGGGCAAACTCCACTTCGCGAAGCCGGAGCCAGGCCGCCGCCGCGAGAGCCGCGGCCACGAGAATCGCGACGGTCCCCCACGGCGGAAATCCGCGCAGGAAGCGGAGCGGCTCCGTCCCGTACGGCTCTCCCGAGGCTCTGGTACTCGAAGACCTGGCTTCGGATCCGATCCCACGACCGCCAGAACGGAAGAAACGACGCGAGGAAGAGCGCCTAGGGAAGGAGCGCGGCCGGGAATCCGACGCGCGGCTCGCGCCGCCGCGGGAGGAGCAGGGGGTGAAACCACGTCACGTGCTTGACGAGGAGCGACATCGTCATTCCCGCAACGGCGACGGTTTTCGCGAGCGGGCTCCGCCTGCATCGCGAAGACCGCCAGGAGCAGAAAGAGGATCGACACGTTGTCGAACATCAGCGAGCCGGCTCGACGTCAGGACCGAGATCGGATTGGCGAAGAAGAGGAGCCCCGCGAAGAGGGCCGCGGATTCCGGCGCTCCGCGGGCCCGTACGATCCGCGCGAGGAGGCAACGCGGTCGCGAGCGTCGGCCGCGAGGAGAAGCGCCGTGACGGCGGATTCGAGAGGCGCGCCGAGGGCCCGGGCGACGCGCGCCAGGACCCAGAGCACGCCCGCCCACACGGGCGAGTAGTTGTAGCGGGTGGTCTCCCGAAAGAGGTCGCCCCCCCGATCCAGGATGTCGACGACGATCCGGAAGGAGTGCAGGTCGTACCGGTCGTTCGGCGCGAGAGGAAGAGCGCCCGCAGGGCGAGCGCCGCCGCGAATCCGGCCAGGAGAATCGCGCGGTCGCGCGCCTCCCCGCGGCCGCTCAAGGGCGGTCCTCGGAGGGCCATCCCGTCGCCACGGTCCCGCCGCGCCCCGGGAGCGTCGTGCGGGCGACTCTCGCGGACGGAAACGCGCTCGCGGCGGGCGAGGCTTCTCCCGCGCGAGATCCGAGAGGAGCGGAAAGGCGGCCCCGGCCGCCGAGCCAGTCGTCGAGGATCTTCGCGAAGAGAGGCGCCTTGGAGCGGCCCTCCACCTCGGCGTGGATCGTGTGCACTTCGACGCCCGCGCGCGGCCGCGCGAAAGAAGCGCCGCTGCGTCCTCGTCGGCCGGAATAGCTCCGGCCAGGCGAGCGTCTCGTCCAGCGTCGGGCAGCGTCGAAGGAATCTCGAGCGTGCGAGAAGACGCGGCCCGCCGCGCGAGGGAAAGAACGGGGCGCCGCCGCGCGTGTTCGACGTGTAGAGGAGACCGCGCTCCGCCTCGACCGCGAGCGACGTCGCCGTGACCGTCCAGCCCGCCGCGGCCGCAGCGCGCGGCGGCGTGCCCGAAGATCGCGCGGTACGCGTCGTGCGCGCGCCCGATCTCCCCGCGAACCTCCTTCTCGGCTCATCCGGTCGAGGCCGTCGTGCCAGCCGACGTGGTCCCAGGCGTGCACGCCCGTCTCGTGCCCGGCCGCGCTCGACCGAACGGAGCGACTCGGCGCAGCGCTCGCCGATGCGCGGCGCGGGCAGGAGCGTTCCGGAGAGGGCCGTGCGCCAGCCGTAGAGCGACGGCGCCCCGCTCCGGAGCATCTTCGCGAGGAACCCGGGGCGCGTGAAGATCCGGCGCACCGCGACGCCGGAGCGGTCGGGCCCGAGCGTGAAGAAGAACGTCGCGCGGATTCCCCGCTCCGCCGAGGATCTCGAGCAGGCGCGGCACGCCGTCGCGCGTCCCGACGTACGTGTCGCAGTCGACCTTGAGAGAGATGCGGGGAAATTGATTCATTGATTCGTTGATTCATCGGTTCATTGTGGCAAGAAAATGAGCGCTCGCCGCAATGATCCAATGAATCAATTTTCAATGAATCAATTCTTGCTTAGGGAGGAGTGCCCCGCTTCGACAGATAGAAGTCCACGGTGCAGGCGCAGCGCCTCGTCGAGTCCCACCTTCGGCTCCCAGCCGAGGAGCGCGCGCGCCCGGCGGATCGAGGGAACGCGGGTCAGGATGTCCTGGTAGCCGTCGCCGTAGTAGTCACGGGAGTCAACCTCGACGATCGGCGCGTCTCGCGCGCCCGCTCGCCGAAGGCGGGATGCGCGGCCACCGCCTCGACGAGCTTCTCGGCGAGCTCCGCGCACCGAGATGTCGTTGGCGGGGTTGCCGACGTTGAAGATGCCGCCGTCGGCCGCGCCCTTCCGGTTCTCGAGGATCTTCATCAGGCAGTCGATGCCGTCGGAGATGTAGGTGAAGGACCGCCGCTGCGAGCCCCCGTCCACGAGCTTGATCGGCTCGCCGTAGAGGACGTTGTGGAGGAACTGGGTCAGGACGCGGCTCGAGCCCTCCTTGGGCGAATCGATGTCGTCTAGGTGCGGGCCGATCCAGTTGAAGGGGCGAAAGAGCGTGAAGCGCAGGCCGTCGCTCTCGCCGTAGGCCCAGATGACGCGGTCGAGGAGCTGCTTCGAGCAGGAGTAGATCCAGCGCTGCTTCCGGATCGGGCCGTAGACGAGCGGTCGAGGACTCCTCGTCGAACTCCGCGTCGGGGCACATCCCGTAGACCTCGGAGGTGGACGGGAAGACGACGCGCTTGCGGTAGCGCACCGCCTGCTTGACGATCCGCAGGTTCTCCTCGAAGTCGAGCTCGAAGACGGCGAGGGGCTGCCGGACGTAGGCGGTCGGCGTCGCGATCGCGACGAGCGGCAGCACCACGTCGCACTTCTTGACCTGGTACTCGATCCACTCCTTGTTGATCGCGATGTCGCCTTCGAGGTACGTGAAGCGCGGATGGCCGAGGAAGGGCGCGATCTTGTCGCTCGCGATGTCGAGCCCGGAGACGACCCAGTCGGTCGTGCTCAGGATGCGCTCGGTCAGGGCGTTGCCGATGAACCCGTTGACGCCGAGGATCAGGACCCTCACGAAGACACCGCTTCGGACAGGAAGTGCCGCGCGTCGATCTCGTTCTGACCCTCCCGCTGGATGCGGAGGATCTCCACGTACCGGTCGTCACCGCAGGCGACGTAGAGGCGCCCCTGCTCGGCCCGCACCTGCCCGGGGAAGTTGTCGTGCGCTCCCAGGTGGGGGAGCCTCGTCTTCCAGACGAGCGTCGCCCGCCGAAGACGTCGGTGAAGGCGCCCGGATAGGGGTGCGTCACGGCGCGCACGAGGTTGTGCACCTCCTCGGCGGAGCGCGTCCAGTCGATGCGCCCGTCCTCGCGGGCGCGGCGCCGGGAACGTCGTGGCCTCCGCGCTCGTCCTGCGGACGCCGCGGCGCGGTGCCGCGGCTTGAGCTCTCCGAGCCGCCGCTCCAGGATCGGATCCCCGCCCGCGGTGACGCGCTTCTGGACTTCGAGGGCCGTGTCGTCGGGCCCGATCGGGACCGGCTCCTGGTCCACGATGTCGCCGGCGTCCGCGCGCCCGGTCATCGACGTGCAGGGTCGCCCCCGTCTCCTTCTCACCGCGCGCGACGGCCCAGTTGACCGGCGCGCGCCCCCGGTACTTCGGGCAGGAGCGAGCCGTGGAGGTTGAAGGCGCCAGGCGCGGCGGAATCGCCAGGATCTCGTCGGCGGCAGCAGGTGCCGGAAATAGAAGGAGAGGAGGAGGTCGGGCGCGGCGGCCTCGAACGCGCGCCGCGAGCGGAGCGTCCGGGCCTTCTCGACGAGGACAGGCTCGATGCCGCGGGAGCGCGCGAGCTCCGCAACGCTCGGGAACCAGACGCTCTCCCCCGGCGCGTCGGGATGCGTGACGACGAGCGCCACCGTCTCGCCCCGGTCGAGCAGGAACCGCAGGCAGTCGTGCCCGGTCTCGGAGTAGGCGAAGACGGCGATGCGGGTCATGCCGGGCGCCGCCTCATCGCGTGGAGACCTCCCGCGGGCGCGCCTCCGGCCGCGAGGCTTCGGCGCGCAACCCGTAGACGCGGCGCACGCGGAAGCGCGGCCGACCTCGCACCTGCTGGTAGATCCGGCCCACGTACTCCCCGACGATGCCGAGCCCCGCCATCGCGATGCCGAGCAGCGTGAAGAGGATCGCGAAGAGGGTGAAGACGCCTTCGACCTCCGCGCCGACGATCAGCCGGCGCACGAGCAGGAAGAGGCCGAACGCGATCCCGCCGAGCGGCCACGAGCGTGCCGAAGAAGCCGAAGGCCTGCAGCGGGACGATCGAGAAGCCCGTCATCAGGTCGAAATTCAGTCGGATCAGGCGGTAGAGGGAGTACGCGGATCGGCCCGCCTGCCGCGGGCGCGTGCGCGACCTCGATCTCGGTCGGGCGCCGCGCGAAGCTCTGCGCGAGCGCCGGGATGAACGTCGAGGCTTCGTCGCAGTCGTTGATCTCGTCGACGATCGGCGCGCGCGTAGGCGCGCAGCATGCAGCCGAAGTCGGTCAGTCGGAGCCGCGTGATCGCCGACCGTGACGCGGTTCACGATCGCCGACGGCCAGCCGGCGGAAGGCCGAGTCCTGCCGTCCCTGCCGCACCCCTCCGACCACGTCGTAGCCCTCCGCCACCTTCGCCAGGAGCTTCGGGATCTCCTCGGGCGGATTCTGGAGGTCGGCGTCGAGCGTCACGACGACGTCGCCCGTCACGTCCCGGAAGGCCGCGAGGATCGCCTGGTGCTGGCCGAAGTTGTGCGAGAGCTCGATCACGCGGATCCGGTCGGGGTATCGGGCGGCCCACTCCTGCAGGATCGCGAGCGAGCCGTCGCGGCTGCCGTCGTCCACGAAGAGGATCTCGTACGGCTCTCCTCGGCGCGTCGAGGACCGCGAGCAGCCGCGGGAGGAGGAGCCGGGAGGTTCCCCTCCTCGTTGAAGACCGGGACGACGACCGAGACTTTCACGCCCGCGCCCGAGGGACCGGAGGCCGCGGTCCCGGCTTCCGAGCTCGTTCTCCCTCTCCCTTCATTCCACCCCTCGCCGATCTTAAGCCAGCCGGCGTCGGCTCGAGCCACCCCGGAGCTCCCGCAGCTCGAGGAGGAGCCAGGCGATCGCGGCCCACCATGGCGCGTACCAGCCGGGAAGATACGCGACGACCCGGTCGAGCCGCAGGACAATCCGCAGAAAGAAGCCGGTCGCGACGAACGTGTAGAGGAAGTAACCCGGTCCACCCACGAGCGCGCCGAGAGCGATCGGCCAGACGCAGTATTGCCCGCCGAACCCCGGCAGAAAGATGAGCACGACCAGGAAGAGGAGCAGGCTCGCCCGCCGGATCTCGACGCGGCGCAGGAGCAGCGCCGCGGTCCTCGCGGCCACGGCGAAGATCGCCGTTGGCGCCCACTCCGGGACTCCCGGCAGAAGGAGCATGGCCTCGATCCCGTAGTACCCGGTCAGCCCCCGGTGCTGGAAGACCCGGCGCCCGATCCACTCGGCCGACCCCGCGTAGGGCAGGAACGACGCGAGGAAGACGGCGTACGGCGCGGCGAGCGCCGCCGCCCCGCGCCATCCGCGCCCGCGGGCGAAGAGGAGGGGGTGGAACCACGTCACGTGCTTGGCGAGGAGCGAGGCGGAGAGCGACCGGTCGCGGCGGGGGTGCGCGCCGCGCTCGGCGAAGCCGAGCGCGATCAGAAGGAAGAGGATCGACAGGTTGTCGAACTGACAGTGGTAGCTCGACATGAGAATCGAGACCGGGTTCAGGAAGAAGAGGAGCGCCGCGAGGAGACTCCGCGCGGGCGGATGGCGGGAGCTCGCGAGCCGGTAGACGACGAGCGCCGTCGCGAGATCGACCGCGAGCAGGAAGAGGCCCACGGCGACGACGCGGTCCATTCCGAGCGGCCGCGCGACGGCCTGGATGCCGACGAGGAGGAAGCCCCAGACCGGAGAGTAGTTGTACCGGCTCGTCTCGCGATAGGGGTCGCCGCCCCGCTCGAGGATCCCGGCGACGATCCCGTAGGAATCGGTGTCGTAGTCGCCGGGGAACGAGAGGAGGAAGGCCAGCCGGATCGCGAAGGCGACGAGGAATCCGAGGACGGCGACGCGCCAGGCCCTCCCCGCGGGAGGCCGCCCCCGCCCGTCAACGGCGGAACCGGAACAGAACCTCCGAGACGGCTTCGATCACGTCGTCCTGGTCTCCCTCGGTCAGACCCGGGAAGAGCGGCAGCGAGAAGATCCGCTCCGACACGAAGTGCGCTTCCGGGAAAGTCCTCCGGCCTCCAGCCGAACTGCGAGGAATAGTAGGAGAACTCGTGGGCGGCCGTGTAGTGAAGTCCGGTCCCGATGTTGCGCCGCTTCAGCTCCTCCACGAAGCGGTCGCGGTCGATCGTACAGCGCGGTCCGTGTCGAGCAGCGGCGCGTAGAGGTGCCAGGCGTGGCGCACCGGATACGCGACGCGCTGCGGCAGGATCAGCCCATCCGTGGCCCGGAGCTTCTCGTCGTAGCGCGCCGCCAGGCGCTCGCGCTCCCGAAGGAAGCCTTCGAGGCGCTTCAGCTGGTGGAGCCCGAGGGCGGCCTGGATGTCCATCATGTTGTACTTGAAGCCGGGCACGGCGACGTCGTAGCGCGGCTAGCCCGCCCTGGCGAAGCGCTTCCAGGCCTCGCGGTCCATGCCGTGGAACTTGAGAAGCGAGGCCTTCTCGAAGACCTCCTCGTCCTCCGTGACGACCATGCCCCCTTCGCCCGTCGTCATGTTCTTGTTCGGGTGGAACGAGAAGACCGACGTCGTCGGGAAGGAGCCGATCCGTCGCCCCCGGTACTCGGCCCCGACGGCGTGCGCCGCGTCCTCGAGCACGGCGATGCCCGCGGGCGTGCGCAAGCTCGAGGATCGGGTCGAGGTCCGCGGGCTGCCCGACGAAGTGCACCGGGAGGATCGCCTTCGTGCGCGGCGTGAGCCGCCGCTCGATCTCCTCGACGCGGACGTTCAGCGTCGCGGCGTCGATGTCGGCGAGCACCGGCCGCGCGCCGCAGTGGACGATCATGTTCAACGTCGCGACGAAGGTCATCGGGGTGGTGACGACTTCGTCGCCGGGCGCGATCCCGAGCGCGAGCAGGGCGACGTGCAGCCCGGCCGTCGCCGAGGAGACGGGCACGGCGTGCCGGCCGCCGACGTAGTCGGCGAACGCCGCTGCGAACCGCTCGACTTTCGGGCCGGTCGTGATCCAGCCCGAGCGGAGCGTGTCGAGCGAGCTCCGCGATCTCCTCCTCGCCGATCGACGGGCGCGCGAAGGGGAGGAAGACGTCTCGCATCGCGGCTCGCGAGTCTATCCCCGGCCCTCGAGACACTATCGCTTCCATCGCACGCCACCCTCCGTCTTCCAGCGGCGCTCCGGGCTCCAGATGCCGATGCCGTGGCGCTCGGCCGTCACTTCGAAGCGAAGCACATCCCGGCGGTAGTCGTACGGCGCCCCGCCTGAGGCGTGCACGGCGGCGTCGACGCTGTAGAGCCCGGGGGCGAGGTCGACCGAAGGAATCTCGAGCACGACGCGCGCGCGCCCCGAGAGAGACTCCGGCATCCACCCGTCCGCCGCGGTGTTGACGCCGAGAACGGGGATGCCCGAGACGGTCGCGATCGCGACGCCGAAGACGAAGTCCGCGACCTCCTCCGCGGCGCGCACGGAGAGCTCGATCGCCGCCGGGGAGCCGGAGGCGATCCGCCGGGTCTCCTCCCCCTTTCCGTCGAGGAGTCGGACTCCTTCGAGCACCGCCCGGCCCGACCCGATGCGGGGGGCGGACAGGCCCGACGCCGGCGCCGCGAGGCGCGCGTCCGCTTCCTCGCGGGCCACCCGCTCGCGATAGAGCGCCACCGCTTCGGACGCCGGGGCGTCGGCCGCGATGCGTCCGTGGTCGAGCCAGATCGCCCGCCGGCAGCGCGCGGAGACCAGAGCGAGGTCGTGCGAGACGAAGAGGAGCGTCTTGCCGGCGCGCTCGAACTCCGAGAACTTCTCGAGGCAGCGATGCGCGAAGGCCTCGTCGCCGACGGCGAGCACCTCGTCCACGAGCAGCAGATCCGGGTCGCTGTGTGCTGCGACGGCGAAGCCGAGGCGCACGGCCATCCCGGAGGAATAGGTCTTGACCGGCGCGTCGAGGAACTCTTCGACCCCCGCGAACCGCACGATCTCCGGAAGCTTCGCCGCGACCTCTCTCTTCGAGAGGCCGAGGAGCAGGCCCGCCACCTCGACGTTCTCGCGGCCGGAGATCTCCGGGTGAAATCCCGCTCCGAGCTCGAGCAGGGCGGCCAGCCTCCCGTCGACCTCCACGCTTCCCGACGTCGGACGCACGATTCCCGCCAGGAGCTTCAAGAGCGTGGACTTGCCCGACCCGTTCGCCCCGATCACCCCCACCGTCTCCCCCGGCTCGACGCGGAAGGAGACCTCCGTCAGGGCCGGGACGAAGCCGTTCGCCGCCGCGGAGCCGCCGGATCTCCCGGCGAGAGCGGACTTGACCGAGCCGGCGCGCCGCCGGCGGTCCGCGCGCCGGTAGAGCTTCGACGCGTTCGCGACACGAATCGCGCCGCGCATCAGGCCTCCTCGGCGATCGAGTCGCGCAACCGCTCGAACAGAGCGCCGCCCGCGGCGAGGCTCGCGGCCGCCGCGACGGCCATCGCCAGCCAGTCGGAGACGGAGACCGCCCGGTAGAAGAAGACGCTGTCGTGCAGGGCGGTGAAGAAGGACGCGAACGGGTTCCAGCGAAGCAGCGGGCGGAAGCGCTCCGGCACCGCCTCGACCGGATAGAGGACCGGCGTGACGAAGAACGCGAGCGTCAGGAGGTTCGCGACGATGTCCCGCATGTCGGCGAAGCGCACCGAGAGCGCGGAGACGGCCAGGGCGAGGCCGAAGACCGTCGCGGCGAGCAGAAGGAGCACGGGCGGCAGGGCGAGGACCGCCGCGTTCGGGCGGACGCTCCCGGTGACGGCCGCCCAAACGGTCGCCGCGCCGAGCACCGGCAGCGCGAGCGCCAGATGCGCCAGGCGCGCGCCGACCGCGACCGCCGGAAAGACCTCGGGGGCGACCGTCGTCTTGCGAAGGAGCGGCCCGTTCTGGCGGAACGTCTCCGCCGCGTCCGCGAGCGACGCCGAGACGAAGCCCCACACGAGCACGCCCCCGAAGAGAAAGAGGGCGTAGGGGCGCACCTCCGCCCGAGGCGCGAAGACGAAGCGGAAGACGACGGCGTAGACCGCGAGGAGCAGCAGCGGATTGACGAGCGACCAGAGGAACCCGAGCGCGCCGCCCCGATAGCGGGCGGCGAGCTCGCGGCGCGTCAACGCCGCGATCAGGGCGCGTTGCCGCGCCGTCGTCCAGAGAGGTTCGAGCATGGGCCCGCGGTATTCTCCCATCGTGGCCGACGGCGTCCCGTCCGCATCGGGGAGCGCTCCCGCCGTCGAATGCCGCGCGGTGCGGAAGGTCTACGAAGGGGCAGAGGCGGTCGTCGCCCTCGACGGACTGGATCTTGCGATCGCGCCCGGCGAGTTCGTCGCGATCGAGGGGCCGTCCGGCTGCGGAAAATCCACCCTCCTCCACCTCCTCGCGGGAATCGACCGGCCGACTTCCGGCGACGTGCGCGTCGGTGGACGGGACATCGGCCGGCTCCCCGAGGCCGAGCGGACGCTCTACCGGCGGCGCGACGTCGGGATGGTCTTTCAGTTCTTCAACCTGCTGCCGCATCTCGACCTCGCCGAGAACGTCGAGCTGCCCGGCCGCCTGGACGGCCGCGGCGACGCGCCGGAGCGGGCCCGCGAGCTCCTCGCGCGCGTCGGCCTCGCGCACCGGGCGCGGGCGCACCCCTACGAGCTCTCGGGGGGCGAGATGCAGCGCGTCGCCATCGCGCGCGCGCTCGCGACCGGAGCGCGCCTGCTCCTGGCCGACGAGCCGACCGGAAATCTCGACAGCCGCAATGGAGAGAGGGTGCTGGAGCTCCTTGGCGCGGTTCGAGCCGAGCGCGCCCTGACGCTTCTGCTCGCGACCCACTCCCCCGCCGCGGCGCGGCGCGCCGGACGCGTGGTGGAGATGCGAGATGGGAGGATTCAGGATTCCGGATCCAGGATTCCGGGAACGGTTCCTCCCCTTCCGGGATCCCGAATCCCGGATCCTAAATCCTAGTTTTTCACCGGCAGCACCGGCGCGTAGAAGGAGACGCTCCGCGTGTTCTCGTCGATCGACAGCCGGTTCTGGATCGAGGGAAAGGCGCGCTGTCCGCACTCGAGGCGCTCGCAGAGGCGGCACGTGACGCCAATCGGCACCGCCGCCTCGGGGCTCTCGAGGTCGACGCCGTCCGCGTAGACCAGACGCCGCGCGTGGCGGATCTCGCAGCCGAGCTCGAGAGCCAGGAGCGTGTGCGGCGAGCCGTAACCCGCCCGCGCTTTGCGGATCGTCCGCGCCACGGAGAAGTACGTCGTGCCGTCGGGCATCTGCGAGACCTGCGTGCGGACCGTCTGGGGCGTCATGAAGGCCTTGTGCACGTTCCAGCGCGGACAGGAGCCGGCGAAGCGCGCGAACCGGATCCCCGAGGCCGAGAACCGCTTCGAGATGTTCCCGGCGATGTCCACGCGGATCAGGTGGAACGGCACCCCCTCGCGCCCCGGCCGCTGCAGGGTCGTCAGGCGGTGGCAGACCTGCTCGAAGCTCGTGCGAAAGCGGTGGCCGAGGAGCTCGACGTCGTACCGCACGGCCTCCGCGGCCTCGCGGAACCGCTCGTAGGGCATCAGCACCGCTCCCGCGAAATAGTTCGCGAGCGCGACTTTGCACAGCTTGACCGAATCGGGCGTCGTCAGATGCGAGCTCCGGACGATCTCTTCGAAAGCGGGCGCCAGGGTGAGGAGGCCGATCTGGTGGGCGAGCTGGAAATTGCGGCTGCGCGGGGGGAGCACCTCGGAGAGGAGGAGCCGCCGCGCCACCGGATCGTAGCGCCGCACGGCCGTCGGATCGCTCTCGACTGTCGTGATGACCACCTCGATCCGATGGGATTCCTTGAGATGCTGGACGAGGCCGGCGTAGAGGTCCGCCGGGTCGAGCCGCGCCTCGACCGTCAGCGCCTCGGCCGCCTCCTCGAGCGGCGCGAAGTGGTTGCGGTTGCGCTGGATCACGTCGGAGACCTCTTCGGACGGAAGGTGCAGCCGGTCGAGCGCGGCGACGTCGATCCCCTCCTCGAGGCGCTCGGCCAGGGCCCGCGCGGAGTCGCGGGAGCTCTGGTAGGCGCGGTAGAGCGCGAGCACGGCGCGCGCGGCCGGCGCGTTGCCGGCGAGCTCGCGGACGTCGTCGGCGAGGAGCTCGTGCTCCTCGAAGAGCGGATCGCCGAACGCCTCCTGCAGATCGGCTGCGAGACGGGTCTCGTCGTCGGCGGAGAAGGTCTCGAGATCGAGATGAAAGAGCTGCGCGACCTTCAGGAGCAGCGGCGCCGTCAGCGCCCGCCGATCGTGCTCGATCAGGTTCAGATAGCTCGAGGAGATCCCGAGGCGCAGGGCTAAGTCCGCCTGGGTGAGCCGATTACGGCGCCGCAGGGATCGGACTTTCCCTCCGAGGCGCGAGAGCGACGTCATCACATCAAGGTAAACCTCTTCACGGCTTTTCAATCATTAGTTTACAAATGTTTACATCGTAACATTTTGATAACACGATATTTATTGACATACAGCTGATGACGAAAGATATTGACATCCTCACATGACGGCGACGGCGTTTGCCCGCTCCGATACGTCGAGCATCGCTCGAGGCGTCGAGATCCTCGCTCCCGGATTGAGCGATGGGGACCGGGTCCTGACACCCGAGGCGCTCGCCTTCTTCGGCGGCCTCGAGCGGGAGTTCGGGCCGCGGCGGCGGGACCTGCTCGAGTCGCGCCTCGTTCGCCAGGCGAGGCTCGACGCCGGCGAGCGGCTCGATTTTCTCGCGCACACCGCAGGGACCCGCGAGTCGGACTGGACCGTGGCCGCGCCGCCCGCCGATCTGCTCGACCGGCGCGTCGAAATCACCGGACCGACGGACCGCAAGATGATCATCAACGCCCTGAACTCCGGGGCCAACGTCTTCATGGCGGACTTCGAGGACTCGAACTCCCCGACCTGGGAGAACCTCGTCCGCGGCCAGTCCAACCTGATCGACGCCGTCGAAGGGACGATCGCGTACATCTCGCCCGACACGGGCAAGACCTATCGCCTCGGCGATCGCGTGGCCACGCTGATGGTCCGGCCCCGCGGCTGGCATCTCCCGGAGCGCCACGTGCGCGTCGATGGCCTCGTCGCGAGCGCCTCGCTCTTCGACTTCGCCCTCTTCTTCTTCCACAACGCCCGGCGCCTCGTCGAGGCGGGCACCGGTCCCTACTTCTACCTCCCGAAGCTCGAGAGCCATCTCGAGGCCCGCCTCTGGAACGACGTCTTCCTGGCCGCCCAGGACGCGCTCGGGCTGCCTGCCGGCACGATTCGCGCGACGGTCCTGATCGAGACGCTCCCCGCCGCCTTCGAGATGGACGAGATCCTCTGGGAGCTGCGGGACCACTCGGCGGGCCTGAACTGCGGCCGGTGGGACTACATCTTCTCGTTCATCAAGACGCACCGCGCCTCTCCCGATTTCGTCCTGCCGGACCGGGGCCGCGTGACGATGGACCGCCCCTTCCTGCGCTCCTACTCGGAGCTCCTCGTCCGGACCTGTCATCGCCGCGGAATCCACGCCATGGGAGGTATGGCCGCGCAGATCCCGACCCGGGAGGACCCCGAGGTCAACCGCGCCGCCTTCGAGAAGGTCATCGCCGACAAGCGGCGCGAGGTCGCGGCGGGACACGACGGGACCTGGGTGGCCCACCCGGGCCTCGTCGAGACGGCGCGCGAGGTCTTCGACGCGGGGATGCCGGGGCCGAACCAGATCGCCCGCCGCCGGGAGGACGTCGTCGTGTCCCGCGAGGACCTGCTGGCGGTCCCGGACGGGCCCATCACGGAAGCCGGCGTGCGCCAGAACGTCAGCGTGGGGATCCGGTATCTCGAAGCGTGGCTCCGCGGCTCGGGATGCGTCCCCCTCGATCACCTCATGGAGGACGCCGCGACCGCCGAGATCTCGCGCGCGCAGCTCTGGCAGTGGATCCGGCACGGCGCGCGGCTGGAGGACGGGAGCCGCGTGACCGCCTCCCTCTACCGCGAGGTGCGAAACGACGTGATCCACAGCCTCGGGAAGCGGCTCCCCCGGGGCGCCCAGCCGGCGGCCCAGTTCGCGGCGGCCGCCGCGCTCTACGACCGCATGATCGAGGCCCCCGAGCTCCCCGACTTTCTGACGATCCCCGCCTACGACGAACTCTTGAAGATCGAGTCCGCCAACGCCGGATCGGAGAGGAGAGATTTCGATGCAACCCCGTGACGCCCGGAGGATCCGCGAAGACTGGCAGGAGAACGCGCGCTGGGAGGGGATCTGTCGTCCCTACTCGGCCGAAGACGTCGCGCGTCTCGCCGGCTCGATCGAAGTGAAGCACTCGCTCGCCGAGATGGGCGCGCACCGGCTCTGGTATCTGCTGCACACCGAGCCGTTCGTCGCGGCGCTCGGCGCGCTCACCGGCAACCAGGCGATGCAGCAAATCAAGGCGGGCCTGAAGGCGATCTACCTCTCCGGCTGGCAGGTCGCCGCCGACGCGAACCTCGCGGGAAGCATGTATCCGGACCAGAGCCTCTATCCGGCCAACTCCGTGCCCGAGGTCGTTCGCCGGATCAACCGCGCGCTCCAGCGGGCCGACCAGATTCATCATTCCGAAGGGAAGAACGGCGTCTACTGGTTCGCCCCGATCGTGGCGGACGCCGAGGCCGGCTTCGGGGGTGCGCTGAACGCCTTCGAGCTCATGAAGGCGATGATCGAGGCGGGGGCGGCGGCCGTGCATTTCGAGGACCAGCTCGCCTCCGAGAAGAAGTGCGGCCACATGGGGGGGAAAGTCCTCGTCCCGACGTCGGCCTTCCTGCGCACGCTCGCGGCGGCGCGGCTCGCGGCCGACGTCTCCGGAGTGCCGACGCTGATCGTCGCGCGCACCGACGCGAACAGCGCGCAGCTCATCATGAGCGACGTGGACGAGCGCGACCGCCCCTTCCTGACGGGAGAACGCACTTCCGAGGGCTTCTTCCGGATGCGGGGGGGCTCGACACCGCGATCGCGCGGGCCATCTCGTACGCGCCCTACGCGGACCTGCTCTGGTGCGAGACGTCCGAGCCCGACCTCGAGGAGGCGCGGCGTTTCGCGGCGGCCGTACACGCGCGGTATCCGGGGAAGCTCCTCGCCTACAACTGCTCCCCCTCCTTCAACTGGAAGAAGAAGCTCGACCCGGAGACGATCCGGCGGTTCCAGCTCGAGCTCGGCAAGATGGGCTACCGATTCCAGTTCGTGACTCTCGCCGGCTTCCATGCCCTCAATCACAGCATGTTCGAGCTCGCGCGGGCCTACAAGGACGAGGGGATGGCCGCGTACTCGCGCCTCCAGGAGGCGGAGTTCGCGAGCGAGCCTCACGGTTACTCGGGCACGCGGCATCAGCGCGAGGTCGGGACCGGCTACTTCGACGAGGTGGCCATGGTGATCGCGGGTGGGTTGACCGCGACGGCGGCGCTCCGGGGGTCGACGGAGGAGGCGCAATTCTAACCGTCGCTACGGCTTGCTCGGGGATCTGGCGGCCGCCCTCCGAGAGTTAGTCTCTCAGCTAGTCCGGGGCGGCCGCCACCGGCTCGCGGCTCGGCCAAAGGGCCTCGACCGCTCGCCTGATCCCTCGCTACGCCTTCGCTCCCGCGGCGCGCGGGCGTCCTCCGCTGCCCTCGCGGAGCTCCCGCGCGCCGCGAGCAGAAAGACTCACGCGGGCGAAATCGAGTGATGCTCGCCAGGTCCAAATTCGAAGTCCTAACCGTCGCTACGGCTTGCTCGGGGATCTGGCGGCCGCCCTCCGAGAGTTAGTCTCTCAGCTAGTCCGGGGCGGCCGCCACCGGCTCGCGGCTCGGCCAAAGGGCCTCGACCGCTCGCCTGATCCCTCGCTACGCCTTCGCTCCCGCGGCGCGCGGGCGTCCTCCGCTGCCCTCGCGGAGCTCCCGCGCGCCGCGAGCAGAGAGATACACGCGGGCTCGCTCTCGGACGCGTCTGTGAATCGAGGCATGGGAAACTCTTCCCCGTGCCCGGCTTCCTCCTCGTCCTTCGCGCCCTCGTCCTCGGGCCCGCCCGACGGCATCCTCTCCGAGCCGTTCTCCCGGTGCTCGGGGTCGCGATCGGGGTCGCGGCGGTTGCGGCGATCGAGCGCGCGAACGCGAGCGTCACGGAGTCGTTCCGCGACGCGGCCTCGTCGCTCGCGGGGAGAAGCGAGTTCGTCGTGACCGGGGTGGCCGGGGTCCCGGTCGAGGCCCTCGAGCGGATCGCCTTTCTCTGGAAGTTCGGCTCCTTCGCGCCGGCCGTCACGGGCTGGGCGGTCGTGGACGACGGCTCCGGCGAGCTCGCCGAGATCCTGGGAGTGGACGTCGGCGGCGACGCCTCGGTGCGAGAGGTGACTCTCGTCTCCGATCCCCGCCGCGCGATGCTCCGGCTCGCCGCCGGAGACGCCGTCCTCGTGCCGGAGGACTTCGCCGCGCGGCACCGGCTCGAGGTCGGAGGGAGCATCGCGGTCCTCGCCGGGGGAAAGCGCGCGCGTGTCGCGGTGGCCGGCCTCCTCGCGCTCACCGGCGTCGCGAAAGCCTCGGGCGGGGATCTCCTCCTGACCGACGTCTTCACCGCGCAGAGGCTGCTCGGACGGCCCGGCCGCTTGGATCGCGTGGACGTCGTGCTCGACCCGGGCGCCGACCGGCGGGAGGTCGAGCGGCGGCTCCTCGAGAGCCTTCCGCCGGGCCTCGCGATCGAGCCGCCGACCCGCTCCGCCGCGACCGCCGACCGGATGGTTCGCGCCTTCCGCTTCAACTTGAACGCGTTGGGCTCCCTGACGCTCCTCGTCGGAATGTTCCTCGTCGCCAACGCCGTCTCGACTTCGGTCCTGCGCCGGCGGCCCGAGATCGCCGCCCTGCGCTCGATCGGCGCTTCCCGGGGAATGCTCTTCGGGATCTTCATGGCGGAAGGGCTGGCGGTGGGCGCGGCCGGGACGGCGCTGGGAGAGCTGGGCGGCGTCCTGCTCTCGAAGGCCGCGCTGTCGACGGTGTCGCGGACGGTCGAGAGCGTCTACCTCCCGACGGCGAAGATCGCGGCGGCGGGCTACGGCCGGGCCGCGGCGCTCGCGGCGGCCGTCGGAATGCTCGCGTGCCTCGGCGCCACGGCGCTCCCCGCCGCCGAGGCGACGCGGGTCGAGCCCGCTCCGGCGCTCACGACCGGCTCGGTCGAGATTATCCGGCGCCGCCGCCTCGGTGGGCGCATCGCCGGAGCGCTCCTCTGCCTCGCCGCCGCCGCCGGCGCCGCCCGCGCGCCCGGAGTGCGCGGCTTCCCGGTCTTCGGCTTCGCGGCCGTCGCCCTCGTCGTCGGAGCGCTCGCGTTCGCTTCGCCTCTCGCCGTCCGCGCGGCCGCCCGCGCGTCGGCCCGTCCGCTCGCCCGCCTCTTCGGAGAGCCGGGGCGGCTCGGCAGCCGCTTCTTCGGCGGCTCGCTCGCGCGAAACGGGATCGCCGTCACCGCGCTCGCCATGGCGCTCGGCATGACCCTCGCGATGATCGTCACCGTCGCGTCGATCCGGGAGACCGTGCGCGTGTGGGTGGAAGAGACGCTCCGCTCCGATCTCTGGGTCAAGTCCCCGGCCGGGAAGCTCTCCGGCGTCGTGGGCGACCTGCCCGAAGAGGTCGTCGGCTTCCTTCGGGGGATCCCGGGAGTCGCGGCGGTGGATCCGTTCCGGGCCCGCGATCTCGTGGACGAGGCCGGCCGTCCCTGGACGCTCGCCTCCGGCGACTTTTCGGTGCTGGCGCGCATCGGAGGCCTCCCCATGGTGGACCGCGAGAACCCGAGAGACGCGGCGGCCGAAGCCCGCCGGCGCGGGGAAGCCATGATCTCGGAGCCATACGCGCGTCGATTCGGCGTCGGGCCCGGCGATTCGCTCTCGATTCCGACGCCCCTCGGGCGGCGGCGGGTCCGCGTGGCCGGCGTCTATCGCGACTATTCGAACGACAAGGGCACCGTCGTGCTCGATCGCGAGCTCTACCTCGCGCTCTTCGGCGATCGCCGCGTGACCAGTGTCGCGGTGCTCGCGTCCCCGGGAGTCGAGGCGTCGGATCTGCGGCGCCGCGTCCTCGCTTCGGCGAAGGACCGCTTCGCGCTCTCGATCTCGACGAATCGGGAGCTGCGGGCCTCGGCGCTCCGGATCTTCGATCGCACGTTCGCCGTGACCGGAGCGCTCGAGGCGATCGCCGTCGCCGTCGCGGTGCTCGGAATCGCCAATGCCCTCGTCGCGTCGGCCATCGAGCGCCGCCGCGCGTTCGGCCTGCTGCGGGCGGTCGGCGCCTCGGCGGGAGAGATCCGGCGCGCGGTCCTCGTCGAGGCGGGGTTGACCGGCGCGACGGCGGCGCTCCTCGCGCTTCCCGCGGCTGCGGCCTTCGCGTACCTCCTCCTCGACGTGATCAACCCGCAGTCCTTCGGCTGGACGGTCTCGACATCCATTCCCCCCGGGCGACTCGCGGTCGCAGTCGGCCTCGTCCTCGCGGCGGCCGGCGCGGCCGGCATCTACCCCGGCCGACTGGCAGCGGCGGTGGACCCGGCGGCCGCCCTGGCGGAAGAATGAGATGAGGAATTGATCATTGATTCATTGAGTCATTGAATCATTGAGCCAGGAAAGAGATCTTTCGACGCAATGAAGCCAATGTCTCAATGAATCAATGATTCCATTCCTCCTCGCAACCACTCTCTACCTCTTCGCCAACCCGGCGCCTCGAAGCGGCCTCTCCTTCCCCCGCGACCACGGCTCGCATCCCGAGGCCGCGGTCGAGTGGTGGTACTACACGGGCCATCTTTCCGACGACGCGGGAAAGGCCTACGGCTTTCAGCTCACGTTCTTTCGCGCCTCCGACCTCCATCTGGCGCACTTCGCGTGGAGCGACGTCGCGGGCGGCGCCTTTCGCTACGAGGAGAAGGCGCACCTGGGACTCCCGGGTATCGCTTCGAGCGACACCGGACGCCTCCGGATCGCCAACGAGGACTGGTCGGCGGAAGAGAGCGACGGCGTCCACCGCCTGCGCGCCTCGGGGCCCGAGGGTGTTCTCGAGCTCCGGCTCTCGGCGTCCAAGGCTCCGGTGCTCCAGGGATCGGAGGGGCTCTCGCGCAAGGGGCCGGGCGAGAACGAGTACTCGCACTACGTGTCGATCACGCGGCTCCGGGCGTCGGGCTTCCTCGAGCGCCGGGGGGGCCGGCGCCTCGCGCTCTCCGGGACCGCGTGGTTCGATCACGAGTGGGGGCCGGGCGCGCTGCCGTCCGGCGCCCGGGGATGGGACTGGTTCGCCGTCCAGCTCTCCGACGGCTCGGAGCTGATGCTCTATCGCCTGCGCGCCGCCGACGGCCGCGCGACCCCCTTCTCCGCCGGCACGTTCGTTCCCGCCTCCGGCACCGCTGCCCCGATCCGCTGGAGCGACGTGCGCTTCGAGGAGACCGGGAGCTGGACTTCCCCGCGCACCCGGGCCCGCTATCCGGCCGGATGGAGGATCGCGATCGCGTCCCTCGGACTGTCCGTCGCGATCCAGCCGCTGCTCCCGGACCAGGAGCTCGTGACGGAGAAGTCGACCGGCGTCACCTACTGGGAGGGAGCCTGCCGCGCGTCCGGCTCCCGCGCCGGCCGCCCCGTTTCCGGCAAGGCCTACGCGGAGCTGACCGGCTACGCCGGCCGCGACGTGCCGGGCTTTACTTCGGCGGACGCTCCGCGATCTCCATCGTCACGATGAACGTCTTCGCCTTGTCCATGTGGCGGAAGACGAAGGGGAAGTCGATCCGGGACGAGTCCCGCTCGCCGGCGCTCAGGTAGCCGACGCGCGTGCCGCCCGACCCCGCCGCGACGATGTTCCCCTCGGCGTCCATCATGACGATGGCCACGCCGACGATCTTGTCGGTCGCCCCGTTGTTGTCGACCCGGATCTCGGCGCTGGCGTCGGACTGCCGGATGCCGGCGCCCAGGGACTTACCCGGCTTGAAGGTGATCTGGTTCAGGTTGACCTGGTCCAGATTGAACTTCAGGTCCTGTGAACCGTTGACCGGCGCGTAGTCGAACTTCTTGGTGACCTGCTGGGCGGCGAGCGGCGACGCGACGCCCGCGGCCAGCGCGAGAAAGGCGACGAGGAAAGGCTCTCGGCAAGACATACATCCTCCTCTGCTTCGCGAGAGGGGACGATATCAAACGCCCGGCGCGCCCGAGCCCTTGCCGTTCCCCGGATCTAGGGCGTCGGCGTCGGCGCGGCGGCCTTGCCCGTCCCCTTGTCGCGCCCCTTCTCCTTGGTCTCGAGGGTGATCAGGAAGGTCTTCGCGCGATCGAAGTTGCGGTAGACGAAGGGAAAGTCGACCGTGTAGTACGCGCGGTCCCCCTTGTTGAGATAGCCCCACTGCGTCCCGCCCGAGCCGGTGGCGACGACGTTGCCCTCCTCGTCGAAGACGACGACGGCGACACCTACCTCCGCGTCGATGAACCCGTTGTTGTCCACGCGCAGCTTCGCTTTCGCGCTCGACTTGCGGATCGGGGTGCCCTTGAGCGTCGAACCGAGATCGAAGGTGACCTGATTGACCGAGACCCGCTGCACCTCGACGTCGACGTCCTGCGCCCCCGCGACGGGCTGCCAGTCGAACTTCCGGGTCACCTGGTCCGCCGCCACGGGCGCCGCGATCGCCGCCGCGACGAGCCACAGAGCCGCATTCCGAATCCTCATGCGTAAGACCTCCTCGCCGCCGGGAACAAGCCCGGCTCCGATTTCCTTCCCCGCGTCTACTGCCGGGGCGCGGCGGACGAGCCGAATCGGCTGTGGCGGTAGCCGTAGGCGTAGTAGAGCACGAGGCCGATCACGAGCCACACGCCGAAGCGGATCCACGTCGCGAGCGGCAGATTCTTCATCAGGTACAGACAGATCGCGATGCCCGCGAGCGGCACGAACGGCACGAGGGGCGTGCGGAACGGTCGCGGACGTCCGGGGTCGCGGTACCGCAGGATCATCACGCCGGCGCAGACGAGGACGAAGGCGAAGAGCGTCCCGATGTTCGTCAGCTCGACGAAGACGTCCAGGTTCGCCACGGCGGCCAGCACCGCCACGACGACCCCCGTCCAGATCGTCGTGACGTGCGGCGTCCGGTACTTCGGGTGGATCCGGGCGAACGAAGGGGGGAGCAGGCCGTCGCGGGCCATGGAGAAGAAGATGCGCGGCTGGCCGTACTGGAAGACGAGGAGCACGGCCGTCGTCGCGATCACCGCGCCGAAAGCGACCACCCCGGCCGCCCAGTTCATGCCGAGGAGCGAAAAGGCCTTGGCGAGCGGCTCGCTCGAGCCCCGGATCTGCGACAGCGGGACGATCCCGGTCAGGACCAGAGCCGTCGCGACGTACAGCACCGAGCAGATGCCGAGCGAGCCGAGCAGCCCGATCGGCATGTCGCGCTGCGGGTTGCGGCACTCCTCGGCCGCCGTCGAGACGGCGTCGAATCCGATGTAGGCGAAGAAGATCAGCGCCGCGCCCGAGCCGATGCCGGCCCACCCGGACGGCGCGAACGGGTGCCAGTTGGCCGGCTTGACGTAGAAGGCGCCCACGACGATGAAGAAGATCAGGATCGCGACCTTGGTCAACACCATCACGTCGTTGAACTTCGAGGATTCCTTGACGCCGATGACGAGGACCCAGGTCACGAGGGCGACGATCGCGACGGCCGGCAGGTTGAAGACGATCGGGATTCCCGCCGACGTGCGGGACGGAATCCAGGAAGCCCGGCGTCTTGATCGCGGTCGTCAGGTCCGTCCGCAGCCAGGCGGGCACGTCGATCCCGAAGCCCTTCAGGAGCTCGCAGAAATAGCCGGACCACGAGACGGCGACCGCCACGTTGCCCATGGCGTATTCGATGATGAGGTCCCACCCGATGATCCACGCGACGAGCTCGCCCAGCGTCGCGGCCGAGTAGGTGTAGGCGCTCCCCGAGATCGGCACGAGCGCGGCGAACTCCGCGTAGCAGAGCGCGCAGAAGCCGCAGCCGATCGCCGTGATGAGGATCGAGATGACGAGCGCCGGCCCGGCCCCCGGGTGATTCGCGCCGCCGGCCGCGGCCGTCCCGATGACCGCGAAGATGCCGGCTCCCACCACCGCGCCGATGCCGAGCGAGATCAGCTCGATCGGCCCGAGCACGCGCTTCAACTGATGCTCTTTCTGATCCGCGTCCGCGAGGATCGCGTCGAGCGATTTGGTGCGGAAGAGCTTGTCGAAAGCGCTCAAACGGGCGGCAGGATAGCAGAGTCCCCGGCGGCGCCGCCGGGTTTCTCTCGGCCCGAAGACGTCCTAGACGCCGAGCCGGTCGGCGACCTCGGTCAGGCGCCGGACGCGGTCCGCCCTCCCTTCGTGCCGGCCGGAACGGTCGAGCAGCAGGGCGGCGAGCCCCGCTCCGAGCGCGCCTTCGTAGTCCTCGCGCGGGGAATCCCCGACGTGCAGCGCTTCGAACGGAGGCACGTCGAGCCGCGCGCAGGCCCGGCGGAAGATCTCCGGATCGGGCTTCCCGGTCTCCTCGATCGCCGAGACGAGGACGGCGGCGAATCGCGCCGAGAGTCCGAGATCCGCGAGGAGGGTCGGGCAGGTGCGAGTCCCAGTTCGACACGACCGCGAGGCGCAGGCCCCCCGCGTCGAGACGGTCGAGCGTCGGGGCGACGTCGTCGTAGACGGCCCAGGAGGCGGGGTCGCGGAAGTGGCGGGCGAGCCGGGCGAACGCTTCGGCGGACACCGGACCGCCGTCGAGCGCGCCGCGAACCCGATCGAGGAAGCCGCGCCAGAAGCCGGGCTCGCCCGCGACGCCGCCGTACCGGTCTCCCGCGCTCGCGGCGCGGACCTCCGCCCAGGCGGATGCCAGCGCGGTCTCGAGCGTCGGAGTCCGAAAAGCGCGCGCCGTCCGCCGCGAACTCCCGGGCGTACACCTCCTCGACCGGAGGATCCGGATAGAGGAGCGTCGCCCCGGCGTCGAAGAGGACGGCGCGGACCGGGCCTAGGCCCGTCCGATCTCCCGCATCACGCCGTCGAGAGCCCGGTTCAGGGCGTCGAGGCAGCGCGAGGCCGCGCCAGCGCCCGCTCCCGCTCCTCCGGCGTTGTCGGCGATCCGGCCGAGCGCCTCGCGCTCGACCTGGCGGTGCCAGACGTCGGCCTGCTCGTGGACCGTGAAGAACCGCGTCGCTTCGGAATCGCCGATGCCGTAGAACGCCGCGAGGCCCTCGCGCTTCGAGCGGGAGATCTCGGGAATCTGCGACTCGTAGGCGTAGAGGGCGGCGAGCCCTTCGGCCACCGATCCGGTCCGGGTCGTTTCGAGGAACTGCGGCGACGGCCTCCCGCCACCTCGGGGTTCGAAGGAGCCGACGCGAGATCGGTGGAAGCCGCGCCGAGCGACGCCGCGAAGCGACGCCACAGGGCGGGATGGTTCTGCTCGCCGCGCTCCTCTTCGATCAGGTTCTCGAGCAGCTCCTGGCGGAGGGCCGCGTCGTCGCAGCGCCGCGTGGACGCCCGAGACGTAGCGCGGAAAGTTTGCGACCTGCGGATAGTAGGCGACCGCGTAGCGGCGCAGGTCCTCGCGGGTCAGCTTGCCTTCCGTCCACAGAACGTAGAAGGGGTGCTTCAGCAGATGCCGCTCCGCGACGAGACGATCGAGGGCTTCCAGGAACTCGGTCGATTTCATTTGTTTCTTCCTCCCTGTCGGATGCGATGCGAACGGCGCGTAGTCTAACCTTTCCCGGGGACCTAGGGACTGAGGACCAGGGACTGAGGACTGTCGGGGCTGTTGCCACTGGAGTCCTCGGTCCTCAGTCCTCGGTCCTCGGTCCTCAGTCCTCGGTCCTCAGTCCTCAGTCACGGCATGACCTGCCCGCCGTCGATCACGATGGCCTGTCCGGTCAGGTTGCGGGCCTCGTCGGACGCGAGGTAGGCGGCCAGGCCCGCGACCTCGTCCGCCTCGAGCACCCGGCCGAGCGCCGCCATCTTCGCCGCGGCCTGACGCCCCGCCTCGACGTCGCCGGAGATCCGGCGGAAGCCCTCGCGGGCCATCTCCGATCTCGACCCACCCGGGGCAGATCGCGTTGACCGTGATGTCCCGCCGGGCGAGCTCGAGCGCGAGCGCCCGCGTCAGGCCGATCACGCCGGTCTTGGTGGCGCAGTAGGCGGCGTAGCCGGCGACGCCGAAACGCCCGAGGACGGAGGAGAGATTGATCACACGGCCCCCCTTCGGAAGAAAAGGAGCCGCCTCCCGCGTGACGCGAAAGACCGCGGTCAGGTTCGTCGCGAGGATCGCGTTCCAGCGGGAGTCGTCGGGATCGTCGAGCGGCGTCGGGCCCCCGAGCCCGGCGTTGTTGACCAGGACGTCGATCCGTCCCCAGCGCGCGGCGATCGAAGCGATCGCGCCCGAGACGGAGACGGCGAGCGTGACGTCGCAGCCGACGGCGATCGCCTCACCCCCGGCCTGCGCGATCTCGTCGGCGATTCGCCGGCAGGCCGCTTCGTCCCGGGCGGCGAGCGCGACCCGGGCGCCCTCCGCCGCGAATCGCCGGGCGATCGCCTCGCCGATCCCGCGGGAGGCGCCCGTGACGCACGCCACCTTCTCGGTCGAGCCGCCGGGGCCCGTGGGATTCTCTCCGGCGCCCGTCGGGCGGAGTGGCGCCGAAGTCGGTGACCATGGAGGCGCGCGATTCTATCCGGCCCGCCCCCGGTCGCTCGTCAAGCCCCCGGGGAGGTTGGCCCGTCCGGGGCGCCCGTCGGGGCGAGGCCCTCTTCGCCGCTCTTCGCGGTGGAAGAGCGACCATTCGAGGGCGCAGGCGTCGCAGTAGGTCTCCTCGGCCGACCTCCCGCACCCCTCGTTGGCGCAGGCCTTTTTCCCGCCGGACTCGCGCCGATCCTCGGTCCGCATGTCGCTCATCGCCGCCTCCCCTTGTCTTCCGCGCCGCCGCCGGTCAGATATCCGAGCAGCTCCCGCTCGCAGCGCTGGCGGTACTGTTCGAAGCGTCGAGTCCGGGTCCTTCTCGGTCAGCCACTGCAGCATCAGGCCGTCGAAGATCGCCCGCATCGTCGAGGCGGCCTCCCGCGCGTCCCGCAGCGCGAAGACTCCCCGCCGCATCCCCTCCTCCACGATGCTCCCGTCGATCTCCGCGGCAGCCCGCATAGAACCGCTCGCCCACCTCGCGAAAGATCTCGCTGCGGGCGGCGAGTCCGCAGAAGTCCACGTAGGCCCGAAAGAAGGCGCGGTTCTTCGACGGGGACGGGAAGATGAGCGCCACGAGGGCCCGCACTTTCGCCGACCGGGTCCTCGAACGCCGCGACCGCGCCCTTCATGCGCTCGCTGGATCGAGTCGATCAGCCATCCGAAGAGCTCGAGGAAGAGGTCCTCCTTCGAGTCGAAGTAGTAGAGCGTGACCCCCTTGGAGACCCCGGCCCGGCGGGCGATGTCGTCGAGCGTGACCTCCGAGAAGCCCTTCTCGGCGACCTCGCGAAAGGCCGCCTTCAGGAGGGAGAGCCGCCGCTCGGCGGGCTGGGCGCTCGCGACTCGGTTCACGACCAGATATCTAACTGACCGGTCGGTCAAAGTCAAGCGCGGGGCGGCATAGACTCGGCGCCGTGGTCGTCAAGCTCCTCTATTTCGCTTCGTTCCGCGAAAGGGTGGGCCGGGAAGGCGAAGAGCGACGCATTCCCGACGGGACGAAGCTCGCCGAGCTCTGGGAAACCCTCGGCAGAGAAGTGCCTTATTTCGCGGCATTTGCCGCCATGCCACCGGCCGCCGTCAACCGCGAGTACGCTCCCCCCGAAACCGTCCTTCGGGAAGGCGATGAAGTGACGTTCCTGCCCCCGGTGGCGGGGGGCTGATCACCCGGTCCCTGGCCGCCGACCCGGCATGCACTTGACGGCCCGACCGATCGACCTCGCCGCGTTGCTCCTCCAAGCGCGCGCGTCGGACGGGGGTGTGTGCCTCTTCGTCGGCGTCGTGCGCGATCACAACGAGGGGCGCGCCACCAAGGCGATCGAGTACGAGGCCTACGGCTCCATGGCCGAGGCGGAGATCGACCGGCTGCTCGCGAGTGTGGCGGAGCGCTGGCCCGGCGTCCGAGTCGAGATCCGGCACCGCGTGGGCCGGCTCGCGGTCGGAGAGGCTTCGGTCGCGGTCCTCGCCACGGCGCCCCATCGCGCCGAGGCCTTCGCCGCCTGCCGCGAGGCGATCGACCGCCTGAAGACGACGGTCCCGATCTGGAAGAAGGAGTTCCATCCGGACGGCTCGTCCGATTGGGTGGATCCAACGAGGAAGAATTGGATGATTGGTGATTGGTGATGCTTGGTGAGTCCGGAATGGTCGTCGACCCGATGAACCGATGACTCGATGACTCGATGAATCGATTCCTTCAAAAGTCTCTCGACATCTCGAAGCCTCCGATGCCAGAATAGCCGTCAATGTCCGTTGCCAAGGTCATCGGCCCCGACATCCAGGAGCTGATTCGCGAGAGCCCGCAGGAGCTCGCGGCGGCGGTGCAGGACCTCCACCCCGCCGACATCGCCGAGCTGCTGGACGAGCTTCCGCGCGAGGAACGCCTCGTCCTCTTCGAGGCCCTGCCGACCGAGCAGGGAGCGGCGGTCCTGTCCGAGCTGAAGGGGGAGACGCTGCGACTCCTCCTCCACCTGGCGGCTCCCGAAAAGCTCGGCGCCTACCTCGACCGCTTGCCGGCGGACGAAGTCACCTTCCTCCTCGAACACCTGACGCAGCGTCAGCGCGAGACGGTGCTCGCGAAGATGTCGCCGCGCGATGCCGCCGAAGCGGAGCGCCTGCTGCGCTACCCGCCGCGCACGGCGGGGCGCCTCATGACCGAGAAAGTGGCGCGGATCCGGCCCGAGTGGACGGCGGCGCGGGCGCTCGAGGAGCTGAAGAAGATCGACCCCGAGGTCGAAACGGTCCAGAGCCTCTACGCGGTGGACGAGGCGGGGCGCCTGGTCGGCTACGTCTCGCTGCGGAGGCTCTTCCCCGCGCCTCCGGAGCGTCGGATCGAGGACCTGATGGAGCGGCGCCTCCTGACGGTCCTGCCGGACGCGCCCCAGGAGGAGGTCGCGAAGCTCGTCTCGAAGTACGACGTGCACGCGATCCCGGTCGTGGACGCCGCGGGCAAGCTCCTCGGCATCGTCACGGTGGACGACGTCATCGACGTCCTCATCGAAGAGCAGACCGTCGACATGCTGCAGTTGGGCGGCGCGCCCGGCAAGGAGGAGGTCGAGGGGTACTTCGCGGCGAAGCCCTTCCGCAACGTCCGCTTGCGTTTCAACTGGCTGCTCCTGCTCTTCGTCGCCGAGACCTTCACCGGCACCGTCCTGCGCCACTTCGAAGACGAGCTCGCCAAGGTCGTGGCTCTCTCCTTCTTCATCCCGCTGCTCATCGGGACGGGCGGCAACTCCGGCTCCCAGACGGTGACGACGATCGTCCGGGGGCTCGCGGTGGGAGACATCCGGCTCCGCGACTTCTGGCGCGTCTTCGCGCGGGAGGCCGGCAGCGGCGTTCTCCTCGGCCTGATGCTCGGCGTCGTCGGCTTCGGCCGCGCGCTGCTCTGGGGCTCGACGATGCCGCTCGCCATCACGGTCGGGGTCTCGATCGTGGCGATCTGCGCCTGGGCCAACGCCGTCGGCGCGACGATCCCCATGTTCGCCACGGCCATCAAGATCGATCCGACGGTGATGTCCGCGCCCCTGATCGCGACGCTCGTGGACGCGACCGGCCTCGCGATCTACTTCGTGATCGCCAAGAACATCCTGGGATTGTAAGAGCCGGACCAGGAGTCAGGATTCAGGATTCAGGAGGGGCCCCCGACTCCAGCCCCCAAATCCTGAATCCCGAATCCTGAATCCCGAATCCCCGGCTCCTGATACCATTTCCCTCCCGATTCGGAGGAGGCATCATGAGCACCCCCGTCAAGACTCGCGACTGGACGAGCGCCGACGCCGGCGCCGAGGTCGTTCACCTGCGCGCGGAGAACGGAATCGCCGTCATCGAGATGGACGATCCGCCGGCCAACACCTACACCTACGCGCTGATGCGGCAGCTCGACGACGCCGTCCTCAAGGCGCGGTTCGACGACGACGTCCACATCATCGTGCTGCGCGGCAAGGGGGACCGCTTCTTCTCGGCGGGCGCGAACATCGGGATGTTGAACGCCGTCACGCCGGGCTTCAAGTACTTCTTCTGCCTGCACGCCAACGAGACGCTCCTGCGCCTCGAGCACACGCCGAAGCTCGTCATCGCGGCGCTGAACGGGCACACGGTCGGGGGCGGGCTCGAGATCGCGCTCGCCTGCGACCTCCGGATCGCCCGCAAGGACGCCGGCAAGATCGGCCTGCCCGAAGTGACCCTGGGCGTCCTCCCGGGCACGGGCGGCACGACCCGCCTCTCCAAGGCGATCGGCAAGTCGAAGGCGATCGAGCTCATGGTGACGGGCAACACCTTTTCCTTCGAGGAAGCCTTCGACATGGGGATCGTCAATCAGGTGATCGACGCGACCCCGGAGCAGTGGTGGGAGCAGGTGATGGACTACGCCCGGCAGTTCGTTCCGCCGCACAAGGCGTCGAAGGCCGTCGGGCGCATCAAGCGCTCGGTCCAGACGGGATGGGACCTCCCGACCGAGTCGGCCCTCGCCGTCGAACGGGAGCTGCAGCAGCTCCTCTTCCAGAGCGACGACGCCAAGGAAGGGATCGCGGCGAATCAGGAGAAGAGGGTCCCGAAGTTCAAAGGGAAGTGACAGGAGGCTCAGGATTCAGGATTCGGGATTCCGATCCCATCCTGACTCCTGAATGCTGACTCGCTGAATCCTCTCAATCACTATGACTACCGAAACGACGACCGCGTCGAATCTTAAGACCGATCTCTTCCTCGACGGGAAGTTCGTCCCGGCCGCCT
Organism: uncultured Acidobacteriota bacterium; assembly: GCA_963707935.1. Classification (GTDB taxonomy): domain Bacteria; phylum Acidobacteriota; class Thermoanaerobaculia; order UBA5066; family Gp7-AA6; genus DATBFU01. The sequence continues at coordinate 2,180,531 of CAVPRN010000005.1, forward strand.
CCGGGAAGCGCTTCGCGACGATCAACCCGGCCACGGGAGAGACGCTCGCCGAGGTCGCCGAGGCCGGGAAAGAAGACCTCGACCGCGCCGTCGCCGCCGCGCGGCGCGCCTTCGAGTCCGGGCCCTGGGCGCAGATGAAGCCGCGCCAGCGCGGCACGGATCCTGATGCGCGCGGCGGAGCGCCTGCAGTCCCGCGCCGACGAGATCGGCCGCGTCGAGACGCTCGACAACGGAAAGCCGATCATCGAGGCGACCAAGATCGACATGCCCGCCGCGGCGGAGTGTCTCGCCTACTTCGGAGAGTCCGCCGACAAGCTCTACGGCGAGACGCACGCGGGCCGGCCGGACGCCATGCTCCTGACCCTGCGGGAACCGGTCGGCGTCGTCGGCGCGATCACGCCCTGGAACTTTCCGCTGCTCCAGGCGATGTGGAAGATCGCTCCGGCGCTCGCACTCGGGAACACGCTCGTCCTGAAGCCCGCTTCGGCGACGCCCCTGACCGCGCTCCTCTTCGCGGAGATCCTGGCCGAGGCCGGGCTCCCGCCCGGAGCCTTGAACGTCGTCCCCGGCCCCGGCGCGATCGTCGGGCAGGCGATGGCGGAGCACCCGGACATCGACAAGATCTCGTTCACCGGAGAGACGGCGACCGGCAAGGCGATCCTCCGTGCGGCGGCCGGAACGGTCAAGCGCGTCTCGATGGAGCTCGGAGGCAAGTCGCCCAACGTCGTCTTCGCCGACGCCGATCTCGATGCTGGCCGCGCGCGGCGCGATCAACGCGATCTTCTACGGCAAGGGGGAGCTCTGCTCGGCCGGATCGCGGCTCCTGGTCGAGGAGTCGGCGCACGATAGCCTGATGGCGAAGGTCGTGGAGCGGGCGCGGAAGATGGCGCCCGGCAATCCCCTCGACCCGATGACGCGCCTGGGCTCGCTCGTCTCCGAGAAGCAGCGGGAGAACGTCGCCCGCTACGTCGAAGCGGGGGTGCGCGAAGGCGCGCGTCTCGTGGCCGGCGGCCACCCCGTCTCGATCGGGGGCAAGGGCGCCTTCTTCGAGGCCACCGTCTTCGACGGCGTGTCTCCCGACATGACGATCGCGCGGGAGGAGATCTTCGGGCCCGTGCTCGCGACCCTGACTTTCCGAGACGAGGCGGAGGCGGTCTCCGTGGGCAACTCCACCATCTACGGCCTCGCCGCCGCGGTCTGGACCCGCGACGTGAAGAAGGCCCTCCGGACGGCGAAAGCCCTGAAGGCCGGGACCGTCTGGGTGAACGCCTACAACCTCTACGACCCCGGGCTCCCCTTCGGCGGCTTCAAGCAGTCGGGATTCGGCCGCGAGCGGGGCCGCGAGGCGCTCGAGGAGTACACGCAGGTCAAGAGCGTCTGGATCGACCTGACCTGAGGGTCACCCGACGATGAAGCCGCTCTTCGTCGCGCTGCGCGCGGCGCTGTACGCGCTCGGGATCGTGCTCCTCTGGGCTTACCTCGTTCGCGCGGCCCGGCGCTTCGACCCGTCCCTGCCCTTCGGTCTCCCGCCGGCGCTCGCCCCGATCGGCTACGCGCTCTTCGCGGCCGGCGCCGCCCTCGTCCTCGCCTGCCTCGCCGCTTTCGTCGTGCGCGGACGGGGGACCGCCGCGCCGTTCGATCCCCCGCGGGTCTTCGTGCCGTCCGGCCCGTACCGCTACGTCCGCAATCCGATGTACCTCGGAGCCGGGCTGCTGCTCGCGGGACTGGCCCTGATCGAGGGCTCTCCCTCGGTCCTGCTCCTCTCCTTCGGCACGCTCCTCGCCGCGCACCTCTTCGTCGTCCTGGTCGAGGAGCCGGGGCTCGAGGCGCGCTTCGGGGAGGCGTACGAGCGCTACCGGCGGGCGGTTCGGCGCTGGATTCCGCGCCGTCCGCGCGGCGCGTCGTAGACTCGCGCCACGATGCGACACCGCCTTTTCTCCGCCGCCCGGTGGGGCGCCGCCGGAATCGCTCTCGCCGCGCTCGCGGGCGCCGAGCCGCCGGCCCGGCCCGCGATCGACTCCGTCCTCGACGCGCTCGACCGCGTGAGCCGTTTCGGCGACGTCGCGATCTCCCCCGACGGGGCGCGCGTGGCCTGGGTCGAGAAGCTCCGCGACCGGGAGGGGCACGATTTGCTCTCCGCCGTCTGGATCCGCGACGCCTCCTCGCCGGAGCCTCGCCGCGTGACGGCCGGCTCGGCGGGCGCCTCCTTCCGCGAGCGCGAGCCCGCCTTCTCCCCGGACGGCCGGACCCTCGCGTTCCTGTCGGACGCCGGGGGAAGGCCCGGGCAGCTGCAGGTCTGGACGGCGCCGGCGTCGGGCGGCCCGCCGCGGCGCGCCACGCGGGTCGAGGGACAGCTCGACGATCTCCGCTACTCGCCGGACGGCCGGTCGATCTCGTTCCTGTACGTCGAGGGCTCTCTCCAGGAAACCGGCGCGCTCGTCGCCTACAAACCGGACGCGGGAGTCGTCGGCGAGAAGCCGGAGGTCGAGCGGATCGCCGTTCTCGAGCTCGCGACCGGGAAGCTCCGCTTCGCTTCGCCCGCGAACCTCTACGTCTACGACTACGACTGGTCGCCGGACGGAAAGACGTTCGCCGCGGAGGCCGTCGAGGGCTCCGGCACGAACGACTACTGGATCGCCGGGCTCTTCCTCGTCGACGGCGCGGGCGGCCCGGCCCGACCGCTCTGGAAGCCGCCCCTCCAGATCGCGTGCCCGCGCTTTTCCCCCGACGGGAAAGGGATCGCCGTAATCCACGGGATCATGAGCGACGAAGGGTCCAACGGCGGCGACATCTGGGAGGTCCCGGTCGACGGGAGCGCTCCGCGCAACCGGACCCCGGACTGGAAGGCCTCCGCGCGCTCGATCGAGTTCCGCCGGTCGGGCCGGATCCTCGCGACCGAGCACGTCGAGGGGGATATGGGCGTCGTCGAGCTCGACCCCGAGAGCGGACGGATCGAGACGCTCTGGCGCGGACCCGAGACGATCGAGAAGCTCGCCGTCGCGCGGGACGGCGATCGGTCCGCCGTGCTGCGGGAGTCCTTCGCGCGAGCGCCCGAGATCGCCGCCGGACCGATCGGGCGCTGGGAGGCCTTGACGTCGAGCAACGCCGGCGCGAAGCGATTCTGGGGGAAAGCCGAGAGCCTGCGCTGGGAGAGCGGCGGCCTCTCGATTCAGGGCTGGCTCCTCTATCCCGACGGATTCGACCCCGCGCGCCGATATCCCCTGGCCGTCTCGGTGCACGGCGGGCCCTCCGCCGCCGCGACCCCCTCCTGGCCCGTGCGGTGGAACGCGCTCCTCCCGTCTCAGGGCTACTTCGTCCTCCTCCCCAATCCCCGCGGGAGCTACGGCTTCGGAGAAGCCTTCGCGCAGGCGAACGTCAAGGACTTTGGCCACGGCGACCTCCAGGACATCCTCGCGGGCGTGGACGCCGCGCTCCGCGCCGCTCCGATCGACCCGAAGCGCCTCGGCATCCTCGGCTGGAGCTACGGCGGCTACATGACGATGTGGGCGGTGACGCAGACCGACCGGTTCGCCGCCGCGGTCGCCGGCGCCGGGATCGTGGACTGGAGGAGCTACTACGGCCAGAACCGGATCGACCGCTGGATGATCCCCTTCTTCGGCGCTTCGGTGTACGAGGACCCGGCGGTGTACGCGAAGTCCTCTCCCATCGAGTTCATCCGCCGGGTGAAGACGCCCACACTCGTGCTCCACGGCGACCGCGACTCCGAGGTGCCGACCCCGCAGGGATACGAGTTCTGGCACGCCCTGAAGACGCTCGGCGTCCCGACGGAGCTCGTCATCTTCGAGAACGAGGGCCACGCGATCCGGAAGCGCGAGCATGCGCGCGACCGGGATCGCCGGATCGCCCTGTGGCTCGACCGATACCTGGGCGGCGCGGCCGGGGACGCGTCGAGGGCCGGAAGGGACTAGGGATGTTCGACCCGCGCACGCTCGCAGGCAAGGCGATCCTCGTCACCGGCGGGGGCTCGGGGCTCGGGCTCGCGATGGCGAAGCGATTCGCCTCCTGCGGGGCGAAGGTCGCGATCGCCGGGCGGAAGCGGGAGCGGCTCGAAGCCGCCGAGGACGAGATCGCCGCGTCCGCGCGCGAGGGGGGCGAGGCGGCCCGATTCGCCGCGGACGTCCGCAACCCGGAGGAGGTCGAGGCGCTCGTCTCGTTCGCCGTCTCGCGCTTCGGCCGGCTCGACGGGCTCGTCAACAACGCCGCCGGCAACTTCCTCGCCTTCTCCGACAAGCTGACGCCGAACGGCTTCGACGCCGTCGTGCGGACGGTGCTCTACGGATCCGTCCACTGCTCGCTCGCCTTCGGGCGGCACCTCCTCGAGCGAAAGGCGCCGGGCGCGATCGTTTCCATCCTGACGACGTACGCCTGGACCGGCACGGCCTACGCGCTCCCCTCGGCCTGCGCGAAGGCGGGCGTCCTCGCGATGACCCGCTCGCTCGCCGTCGAGTGGGGGCGCGCCGGGATCCGCGTGAACGCGATCGCGCCCGGGCCGATCCCGACGGAGGGGGCCTTCTCCCGCCTCATGGCGGGGGAAGAGGCGCGGCGGAACGCCCTCGGCCGCATCCCCGCCGGCCGCTTCGGGACTCCCGATGAAATCGCGAATCTCGCGACGTTCCTGCTCTCGGACCTCTGCCCCTTCCAGACCGGCGACGTCGTCACGATGGACGGCGCCGAGTGGCTGGCCGGCGCGGGCGAGTTCTCCGACTACCGCCGGGTGCCGCGGGCCGCGCTCGAAGCGGCGTTCGACGCGCTGCGCCCGAAGAAGGCCTGACCGCCGGCCGCGGGCGCCGTCACCGCTCCGGGAGAGAGACGTCGCCGGCGACGCGGACCGTTTTCGCGGGAGTCCCGCTTCCGGCCACGATCTCGACCGCCGAGACGCCGAGCCAGTCCCGGAGGAGCCGGACGACGGCGCGGTTGGCCTTCCCCGCCTCCGGCGGCGCCGCGACGCGGACCTTCAGCCGATCGCCGAGCGGGCCGACGATCTCGGAGCGCGACGCGTTCGGCACGACCTTGATCGCGAGCTCGAGCCCGCCCGGCACGCGCCGCGCCCAGGGCGGAAGGCTAGGCGCCGCGCCGGGGCCGGAGGGAGCGCGCGTCACGCGCGCTTCTTGCCGAACCGCCCCGCCTCGACGTCCTCGAGAAAGCCGATCAGGCCGCGGAAGTACGCTTCCTGGTCGTCCCACATCGCGAGGTGGCTCCCGTTCTCGCAGATCCAGACGCGCGAGTTCGGGATCAGGCTCCCCTCCCGGCGGATGTCGTCCACGCTCATCTCGTCGTAGCGCGCGCCGACGACGAGGGTCGGCACGCCGATCTTCGGCAGGTCCTTCCAGCGATCCCAGTCCCGGAACGTTCCCGTCACGACGAATTCGTTCGGGCCCTGCATCGTGTTGTAGACCGGCTTCGCGAGGTGCTTGAAGGTCCGCACCACGGGGTCGGGCCAGGGATCGAGCCGGCAGATGTGCTGGCTGTAGACCCGGCCGAACATCGCCTCCTGGTACTCCGGGGCGTCATAGTCTCCCTTCGCCTCGTAGCGCTCGAGCACCGCAAGGATCTCCTTCGGCAGCGCCGCGCGGAGCTTCCCGACGTAGTCCATGTACGACGGGATCGAGGCGGTCATGTTGGAGAGGATGAACCCCTTCACGTGCTGCGGATACTTCAGGACGTACTCGATGCCGAGCATCCCGCCCCAGGAGAGGCCGAGAAGATAGAAGTGGTCGAGCCCGAGCCCGCGCCGGACCTGCTCGACCTCTTCGCGGAAGCGTTCGATCGTCCAGAGGCTCGCGTCCTCCGGCTGGTCGGAATAGGCCGAGCCCAGCTGGTCGTAGTAGTAGAACTCGATCCCCCGCTGCGGCAGGAAATCCTCGAAGCACTCGAAGTACTCGTGCGTGCCTCCGGGGCCGCCGTGGAGCGTCAGGAGCTTGGTCTTCCCGGAGCCGACCTTCTTGGTCCAGACGCGGTACTTCCCGTCCACGGGGATGAGCCGGATGCCGGCGGTCTTGACTTCGGAGACGGCGGTGGAGGGCGGCAGCGCCCTCGCCGCCCCGTTCCCCAGCGCCGCCGCGGCCGCCGCCCCCGCGCGAAAGAGCTCCCGGCGGTCCATCGGATCCCTCCTCCGCCCCCCTAACGCAGCTTGATCGCCGACCTCTGCGACGCGAGGAGCGTCTCCCCCTCGTGGATCTCCAGGATCGTGTTGGCCTGCTTGCCCTCTCCCTCGATCGAGATCGAGAGCAGGTAGTCGCGGCGATTCCCGTCGTCGCTCGAGGACGCGGCGTTCGACTTGCCCGCCGCGATCTGGAGGCGCGGCGAGAAAACGGTCTCGCCCGTCGCGAGGTCCTTCACCGTCGCTTCGCCGACGTACTGGCCCGGCCCCGCCGGAGAGACCTTGAGCTCCATCGAGTAGCCGGGGGACTTCGGCCCCCCCGGGCCGGGCTCGGCCGCGATCGCGAGCGCCGCGGCGAAGACCGCCAGGAGGAGAGCCCCTCTCTTCGAGACGCTCCGACTCTTCACTTCTTCTCCTCGACTTTCTCGAGCTTCCATCCGCCGCGGAGGCTCGTCGCGCTGCAGTAGGTCTCGATGCACTGGACGTCGTTCAAGCACTTCAGGATGTCCTGGCAGACGCGGTCGGCCGAGCCGTCCTTCGGGATCGGCGCGTCCTGCTTGCACCAGCCGGAGTAGCCGGGATTGCTGAAGGAGCAGGTGACCGAACGGGGAGCGTCGGAGGACGGGTTCGCGGCGCTCCCCTTCGGCGGAATCCCGGCGGCAACGGCGAGCGCGAAGAGGATGGCCACGGGCTTCGGCATGATCGCGGACTCCCTTCCGGTTCGGCGGCTCGCGCGCGCGGCTACGCCGCGAACGCTTCGGCCAGCAGAGCCTCCAGCTCCTTCTTGTGGACGGACGCGTTGCCCGTCGCCGGCGACGCCGAGGCGACGCGGCCGACGTAGCGGGGCGGCGCCCCCCCGGGGAGGATCGCGGCCAGACGCGGCGCGACGAAGGTCCACGCCCCCATGTTCTGCGGCTCCTCCTGAACCCAGAGCACCTGCCGCGCCGAGGCGTAGGCCGAGAGCGACCGGGCGATCTCGCCGGCCGGGAACGGATAGAGCTGCTCCACGCGCAGGAGCGCGACGCGCCGGTCCCCGCGCTTCTCCCGCTCGGCTTTGAGGTCGTAGTACACCTTGCCGCTGCAGAGGATCACGCGCTCCGCGCCCCGGCGTTCGGCGGACTCCGGATCGTCCAGAGACGCCCGGAAGCCGCCGCGGGTCAGGTCCTCGAGCGGCGAGGACGCCGCGGGCAGACGGAGCAGGCTCTTCGGCGTGAAGACGACGAGGGGCTTGCCCGGCTCCTGGCGCATCTGGCGCCGCAGGAGGTGGAAGTACTGCGCCGGGGTCGTGGCGTTGCAGACCTGCAGGTTGCCGTCGGCGCAGAGCTGCAGGTAGCGCTCGATGCGGGCGCTCGAGTGCTCGGGACCCTGTCCCTCCGAGCCGTGCGGCAGGAGCATTCCGAGGCGCGACGTCTCGCGCCACTTGTCCTCGGCCGAAGCAACGAACTGGTCGACGATGACTTGCGCGCCGTTGGCGAAGTCGCCGAACTGCGCCTCCCAAAGGACGAGCGCGGTCGGCGACTCGACGCTGTACCCGTACTCGAAGGCGAGCACGCCCATTTCCGAGAGCGGCGAGTCGCAGGCAGAGAAGGGACCCTGGCCCGGGTCGAGCCCGGAGAGCGGCGTCCACTTCTCCCCCGTCAACGCGTCGTGGAACACGACGTGCCGCTGGGAGAAGGTGCCGCGGCTCGAGTCCTGACCGGAGATGCGGACGCCCCGCCCCTCGAGGAGGAGCGATCCGAACCCGAGGGCCTCGGCCGTTCCCCAGTCGAGGGCCAGCGCGCCCTCCGTCATCCGGGCGCGGCGGGAGAGCTGCTGCACCATCTTCGGGTTGAGACGGAAGCCGGCGGGCACGGTCGTGAGCTGGCGCCCGATCGCGGCGAGAGTCTCGCGCGGCACGCCGGTCTCGATCTCGACGATGCGCTCGGCCGCCTCGGGCGCCGGCGCGGGAGCGACCGGGCCGGCCCGCCGCGCCGCGGCCTGGGCCGCCGCGAGCGCCTCCTCGTAGACCGCGGTCTGACGCGCCTCCATCGCTTCGACGTCCGCCGCCGAGAGCACCCCCTCACGGACGAGGCGGCGCGCGTAGAGGGTCTTCACGCCCGGGTGCTCGGCGATCTTCTTGTACATGACCGGCTGCGTGTACGTCGGCTCGTCCCCCTCGTTGTGCCCGTGCCGGCGGAAGCCGATCAGGTCGATCACGACGTCCTTGTGGTACTCCCGCCGGTAGTCGAGCGCGATCTGGAGAACGAGGTCCGCGGCTTCGGGATCGTCGCCGTTGACGTGGAAGATCGGAATCTGCAGGATCTTCGCGGCGTCCGTCGAGTACTCGGACGAGCGGCCGGCCGAGGGCGGCGTCGTGAACCCGATCTGGTTGTTGATCACGAGGTGGACCGTTCCGCCCGTGCGGTAGCCGGAGAGCTGCGACAGGTTGAGGGTCTCGGCCACGATTCCCTGCCCGGCGAACGCGGCGTCCCCGTGGAGCAGCACGGGCAGCACGCGCTCCCAGGCCTCCGCGCCCCGACCGAGACGGTCCTGCTTGGCCCGGGCCATCCCCTCGACGACCGGATCCACCGCCTCCAGGTGCGAGGGGTTCGACGGGACGTCGATCCGGATGCTCCGGCCCGATCCCGTCCGGCGCTCGGTGTGCGCGCCCTGGTGGTACTTGACGTCCCCCTCGTCGGCGGGAAAGTCGGGGTGCACGGTCCCCTCGAAGCCCGCGAAGATGCGCTCGACCGGGCTCCCGACGACGTTGGTCATGATGTTCAGGCGGCCGCGGTGCGACATGCCGAGCACGATCTCCTCGGCCCCCCTCTCGGCCGCGCCTTCGACCAGGCGATCGAGGAGCGGGATCGTCGTCTCGCACCCTTCCACGGAGTACCGCCGCTGCCCGAGGAACTTCGTGCCGAGGAACCGCTCGAAGCCCTCGGCGGCGATCAGCTTCTCGAGGATTCTCTTCCGGACGTCCGCCGGCGGCGGCTCCGGCTTCGCGCCGATCCGCTGCCGGATCCACTCCTTCTCCTCGGGGCTCGAGATGTGCCGGTACTCGATGCCGACCTTCCCGCAGTAGACGCGGTGCATCACGGCGAGGATGTCTCGCAGCGGCATGTAGTCGCCGCCCGCGAGGTGGCCCGTCCAGAACTCGCGGTCGAGGTCCCAGATCGTCAGGTCGTAGGTCGGGAGCTCCAGCTCGGGATGGCTCGCGATCGGGCGGAAGCGGAGCGGGTCGATGTCGGCGATCAGGTGGCCGCGCACGCGATACGCGTTGATCAGCGCGAGCACGCGGGCCTGTTTCGCGATCTCCTGCGTGCGCCCGTCGCCGAAGGGGGTCGGGCCCGTGTCCGCCGACCAGGGGAACGGCCGGTACCGCACGCCGAGATCGGAGAAGACGCGCTCGTAGAACTCGTGAGATCCGAGGAGGAGCTCCTCGACGCGCGCCAGGAAGAGCCCCGACTCCGCGCCCTGGATGATCCGGTGGTCGTAGGTCGACGTCAGCGTGACGACCTTGCTCACCGCGAGCCGCGAGAGCGTGGCCGGAGACATGCCCGCGAACTCCGCCGGGTACTCGATCGCGCCCGCCGCGACGATCAACCCCTGGCCGGGCATGAGGCGGGGCACGGAGGCGGTCGTGCCGAGTGTGCCCGGGTTCGTCAGGGAGACGGTCGTGCCTTCGAAGTCGGAGACCTGGAGCTTCCCCTTCCGCGCCCGCGCGACGACGTCGTCGGCCGCCTCGACGAACTCGCGAAAGTCCATTTCCTCGACGCCCTTGACGTTCGGGACGAGGAGGCCGCGCGAGCCGTCGGGCTTCTCGACGTCCACCGCCAGACCGAAGCGGATCGAATCGCGCCGGATCCGCGAGGGCGTCCCGGAGGAGGCGTCGAAGGCGTCGTTCAAGCGCGGGAATTCCTTCAGCGCCTGGATGACGGCCCAGGCCACGAGGTGCGTGAAGGAGACCTTCGACTGCCCGTTCGACGCCCGGTCGCCGTTGATGACGCGCCGGTTCTCGTCCACGAGCTTGACCGGGACCTTCCGCTGGGAGGTGGCGGTCGGGACCGCGAGGGAGGCCTCCATGTTCTCGGCCACGCGCAGGGCGGCGCCGCGGATCGCCGTGCGCTCCTCGCCCGCCGCCGCGGGGGCCGGGGCCGGGGCGGGCGCCGCGGGCGGGGCCGGCGCCGGGACCGGCGCGGCCTCCGGGACGGGAGACGGACGCGCCGGGGCAGGCTCCCCGAGCCTTTCCCGGAAGAACGTGCGCCACTCCTCGTCGAGGCTCTCCGGAGCCGACCGGTAGCGCGCGAGGAGGTCGGCGACGTAGGTCGCGTTCTCGCCGAATTCGGCGGCGAGGTCGAGACCCGAGTCGAGGTCGGTCGTGCGGGTCGCCACGGGGAGCCGATTCTATTCCGGGGCGGCTCCCGCGCGGTCGGATCTACTTGGCGGTCTACTTCACGTCGAAGGCCCCGGAGGACTCCGCGCGCTTCTTGGAAGCGGGGTCCGTCACCGCCACCTTCAGGGCGTAGCGGCCCGGCGCCAGCCCCTCGGGCTTGAAGTCCAGGACGAGCTTCCGCCCGCCGCCCCGCTCGACGTCGGACCGCTCGACGACGACGACCGCCGCGGGGCGCGGCTTCCCGTCGGCGCCCACGATCTCGGCGCGCACGTCGAGGGGCGACGCGTTGCCCGCGCCGCCGAGGTTGTACGCGACCACCGCCACCCGGGCCGCTCCCCGGCCGGGCACTTCGGCGATCGCGGCCGGGATGAAGGACTCCCCGGCGATCGCGAAGGGATAGTCGGCCGGTCGCGGCGGGGCGTCGGCCCGCGGCTTTCCGCGCACCATCAGCCAGCGACCGGGCGCCTCCTCGAAGAGCGGCGGCAGGACCGTCGGGCTCCCGCCCGGGATCTCGGGGACGGTCACGTTCGTCGAGAAGACGCCCGACCGGCCCGTCGTTCCGCTCCGCACGAGCGCGCGCAATCCGTATGACCCCGGCGGGAGGTAGAGCGTGCCGTAGAACTTGAGCCCTCCCGCCTCGAGAGCGGAGCGGACTTTCGAGAGATCGAGCGTCATCTCCGACGCGAGGTAGTCCGTCAGGACGCCCGAGGCGTCGTTGGCGTAGATGTAGATCTGAACCACCGTCTGCGGCCCGGACTCTCCCGCGAGAAGCCCCTTCCCGGGGATCTCGAGCAGGACCGGCACCTGCGGCATTTCCGCCGGCGACGCGAAGGGGACGGCGAGCAGGCTCGCCCCGATCTGGTTTTCCGGGGTCCCGCCCGTCACGAGGTCGCCCGCCGCGAGCACTTTCTCGAGGGGCGACAGCGTCTGGTAGGCGCGCGGCTCGTAGTATCCGGACCGCGCGAGCACCTTCGCGCCGGGGGTGCGCACTTTGACCCTCAAGGCGTGGAACGTGCCCGGCTTCGTCAGCAGCTTCGGCTGGTAGACGAGGAGGTAGACGAGAGCGGTGCGCTCCTCGAGCCTGGCGAGCTCCGGGCCGAGGGAGTTCGCGTTGCGCACGAGCTCCCCGTCGGTCGCGGCGGCCATCGCGAAGAGCGCGTCCGTCCCGCTGCCGACGGGAGATCCCGTCGCGTCGGACTCGGAGCGCAGCCCGCTGATGTCGATCGCGTTCAACACGGCGTCGGACCGGTTGAACTGCGACAGGGCGTCGAGGAGTCGCGTGCGCGTCGCGGTGTTGCCGAACCGGGTGTCGCTGTCGATCTTCCAGACTTCGCCGGACAGCGCCGCGTCCCCGACCCCCTGCGGGGTGGTCACATCGACAGCCGCCGCCGAGATCGGCTGGGACAGGGAGTTGCTCCGATCGCCGGCCGCCATGTGTCCCGAGAGCAGCTTCGTCTCGAATCCCTCGGAGAAGTAAAGGACGTTCTTGCGCCCGCGGGCCGAGTCGAGCACCCGTCCGATGCCGCCGAGCGTGCCCATCAGTTTCGCCACACGCCCGCGCTGCTGGTCGTCGTTGGCCTGCTTTTGCATCCGCTGGAGGTCCCGCAGGTTCTCGAGGACGTCCGCGTCGCGGGGCCCGATCGCCGACGGCCCGCCCGGCCCCGGAGGACCGGGTGGCGTGTAGGCGAACGAGAGGGGATCCGTCGTCCGCTTGGTCTGGCCGTCGAGGCCGAGCGTGTCGATCGCCGCCACGAGCTGCCGGGTGTCCCGCGTGAAGGTGACGAGAAGCCGCCAGCCGGTGTCGACCGAGAGCGTCCCGACGGCCGCGAGGTCGTTCTCCTTCATGGCATCCGTCACGAAGCGCCGCGCCCCGTCGCGGGCCCGCACGAGGCCCGAGGGGCTCGTGTAGGAGAGGTCGAAGACGAGCAGCCACAGGCGCCGCGCGGCGGCGGGGATCGACTCCTCCTCGGGCGCGCCCGGGGCGGCGGCGGGCCGGGTGAGGTCGACGACGTCCATTCCGGTGATGGACACCTTCTTGCCGTCGTCCTCGAGCTCGAAGTCGGCGGCGGTCAGGCCAGGCACCGGCTTTCCGTCCTTCCCGATCACGTTGACGGGGATCTCGATCAACGTGACGCCGGCGCTCTCCCGGACGGTCGTGCGCGAGGGCTCCTTCTCCTGGGCCAGGGAAAACGCGCCCGCGCCGGCGATCGCCGCGAGAGCGAGGACCCCGCGGAGCCCGCCTCGGATGGGACCGAGATCAGCCATTTCCCGCGACCATCCTAGCAGCGCCGCGCGCCCGCGGCGCCCGGTCAGCGGGGTCTCGAGACCGCCCTCACTGCACTTCGAAGGGGCGGGAGGCCTCGGCGGTTCGGTTCGAGGCCGGATCGGTCACCGCCGCCTTGAACACGTAGCGCCCGGGCGAAAGGCCCCGGGGCGTGAACCGAACGACCACCTTGCGCCCGCCGCCGCGCTCGAGGTCGGAGTGTTCGGACACGGCGACTTCGGCCGGCTCGATTCGGCCGTCCGCCGCGACGACTTCGGCGCGAACGGCGAGGGGAACCGGCCGCGCCGACGGAGCGGAGAGGTTGTAGGTCACGAGCGTCACCGGCACCGGAGCGCCGTCGGAGACGATCGCCCGGACCGACGGAAGAAAGGTCGCTCCGCCGATCGCGAACGGAAACTCGGCCGAGCGCCCCGGCCCGTCGGCGCGGGGCGGGCCGCTCACGACCAGCCAGCGGCCGGGCGCCTCCTGAAAGAGCGGCGGCAGCAGAACGGGCGATTTCCCCGGGATCTCCGGCACCGACAGGCTCGTCGAGAGAACGCACGATCGCCCCGTCGCTCCGTTTCGCACCAGTGCCCGGACGCGGTAATCGCCCGGCGGGAGAAAGAGCGTTCCGAAGAATTTCAGTCCGCCGGCCTCCAGCGAAGCCCGGACCTTCGCCAGATCGAGCGTCATCTCCGAGGCCACGTAGTCCGCCAGAGCGCCGAACGAATCGGTCGCGTAGACGTAGATCTGCGCGACGGTGCGCGCGATGCTCGTGTCGCCCTGGAGGAGCGGCCCTCCGGGGACCTCCAGCACGACCGGCACCTGGGCCGCCTCGGAAGACGAGGCGAAGGGCACCGCGAGAAGGCTCGCCGGAATCTCGCCTTCCCGCGAACCTCCCGTCAGGAGGTCGCCCGAGGCCAGGATCCGCTCGAAGGCCGAGAGGTTGCGATACGGCCGGGGCTCGTAGTACCCCGATCGGGCGAGGACTCGGAAGCCGGGTGTGGAGACCTTCACCTTCAGCGCGTGGAAGGCGCCGGGCCGCGAGCCGGGTCTCGGTTGATAGAGGAGCAGGTAGACGAGCGACGTCCGCTCCTCGATCTTGCCGAGCTCGCCCGCCAGGTCGTTGGCGTTGCGCACGAAGTCCCCGTCGGTGGCCGACGCCATCGAGAAGAGCGCGTCGGTGCCGCTGCCCGCTTTCGCCGCGCCCGAGGTCAGCGCCGCGTCCGCGTCGGACCGGAGGCCGGCGATGTCGACCGCGTCGAGCACCGCATCGGACCGGTTGAACTGCGCCAGCGCCTCGAGCATGCGTTCCCGCGTCGCGGTGCTGCCGAACCGGGCGTCGCTGTCCACCTTCCAGACCTCGCCGGAGATCGCCGCGTCCTCGGTCCCCGGCGCGGTCGAAGGATCGACGGTTGCGGCGCCCGCCGCCTGCGACAGCGCGTTTCGTTTGTCTCCACCCGCCATCTGGCCCGAGAGGAGCCGCGTCTCGAACCCTTCCGAGAAGAAGAGCACATGCTTGCGGCCGCGGACCGAGTCGAGCGCGCGGCCGATGCCGCCCAGGTCCCCCACCATCCGCGCCACGCGGTTCCGCGCGAGGTCGTCGTCCCCTTTCTTGCGCATCATCTCGAGGTCGCGCAGGTTTTCCACGATGTCCTGGCCGCGCTGCCCCTGCTTGCTCTTGGTGAGGGGCACCTCCGGGCTCTGCCCGAGCCCTCCGCGCTCTCCGGGCGGCAGGAACGCGAAGGAGAGCGGATCGGCGATACCGCTCGAGCCGGTCAGCCCGAGCGTGTCGAGGGCGGCGGCGAGCTGTCCCCGATCCGAGGTGAAGTTGACGAGGAGCCGCCAGCCGGACGCGACGGAGAGCGTGCCCACGGCGCCGAGATCCGCGGGCTTCATGGCCTCCGTGACGAACCGGCGGGCGCCGTCCCGCGCCCGCACGAGGCCGGAGGGGCTCGTGTAGGTCAGGTCGAACACGAGCAGCCACAGCCGCCGGGCCGACGGCGGGACCGCGGCCGGGGCGCCGGGCGTTCCCCCGGGACCGGAGAGATCGATCACGTCGAGCCCGGAGATCGCCTGCTTCTTCCCGTCGTCGGTGAGCTCGAAATCGCCGAGGGTGAGCCCGGCGACCGGCCGGCCGTCCTTCCCGACGACGGTGACCGGGATCTCGATCAGCGTCACGCCCGCCTTCTCCTGGACGACCGAAGCGGCCGGCTTCTTCTCCTGCGGGAGGGCGAGGCCCGACGCGAGGGCCATCGCCGCCGCGGCGCTCCCGATCCGCCGGAGCATCATGGACGTCGTTCCCTCGCCGGCCTCGCGCCGCCCGGGCCTACTGGACCGTGAAGGGGCTCGAGGCGCTGCCGGACTTCTTGGAGACCGGATCGGTCAGGGCGACTCGCAGAACGTACCGGCCTGGGGAGAGCCCCGCCGTCTTGAAGTCGAACGCGACCTTTCGCCCGCCGCCTCTCTCGACGTCCGAACGCCGCGTGACCGTGACGCTGGCCGGCACGGCCTTACCGTCCGCGCCGACGATCTCGGCGCTCACTTCGAGCGGGGCCGGCGACGCGCTCGCCCCGAAGTTGTATCCCACGATCGCCACCGGCGCGCCGGCGCCTCCGGCGAACACGGGCGAAGCCGAGGGAATGAAGGAGTCTCCGGCGATCGCGAACGGATAGTCCGCCGGCCGGGGCGGCGCGTCGGGCCGCGGGTTGCCCCGGACCATCAACCATTGCCCCGGCGCCTCCTCGAAGAAGGGGGGCAGCACCGTCACCGCGCCTCCGGGCATCTCCGGAACCGTGAGGCTCGTCGAGAACGCCCCGGCTCGTCCCGTCGTCCCGTTGCGCACCAGAGCGCGGAGGCCGTATCGCCCCGCCGGAAGGTAGAGCGTCGCGTAGTACTTCAGGCCCGTCGCCTCCAGGCTCGAGCGCACCTTGGCGAGGTCCAGGGTCATCTCGGACGTGACGTAGTCGACGAGCGTCCCCGAGTCGTCGTTGGCGTAGACGTAGACCTGCACCGTCGCGGCGGTCGCCCCTCCGCCGTCCCCCGCGAGCAGCGGCTTGCCCGGAATCTCGAGCAGCACGGGCACCTGCGCCGCCGACGTCTGCGACGCAAACGCGGCCACCAGCAGATTCGCCGGGATCTCGTTCTCGCGCGCGCCGCCGGTCACGAGGTCCCCCGCCGCCAGCACCCGCTCGAGCGGGGAGAGGCTCTGGTACGCCCGCGGCTCATAGTAGCCAGACCGCGCGAGCACCTTCGCCCCGGGCGCCCTGGCTTTCACCTTCAGCGCGTGGAATGCGCCGGGCTTGGTCAGTTGCCGGGGCTGGTACACGAGGAGGTAGACGAGCTCCGTCTTCTTCTCCAGTTTTCCGAGCTCCCCGGAAATCTGGTTCGCGTTTCGAATGAGCTCTCCGTCGGTCGCCGCGGCCATGGCGAAGAGCGCGTCGGTCCCGCTGCCCGCGGTCGATCCGGACGCGTCCGAGTCGGCCTTGAGACCGCTGATGTCGATGGTGTTCAGCACGGCGTCGGACCGGTTGAACTGCGCCAGGGCGTCGAGCAGGCGCGTGCGCGTCGCGGTGTTTCCGTAACGGGTGTCGCTATCGATCTTCCAGACTTCCCCGGAGAGCGCCGCGTCGCCGACCCCCTGTGGCGTCGAGCTGTCCACGGCCGCCGCGGCGATCGGCTGGGAGGGGGAGTTGCTTCGGTCGCCCGCCGCCATGTGCCCCGAGAGGAGTTTCGTCTCGAAGCCCTCCGAGAAGTACAGCACGTTCTTGCGCCCGCGCGCGGAGTCGAGCACCCGGCCGATGCCCCCCAGGTTGCTCATCAGCTTCGCCACGCGGCCGCGCTGCAGATCGTCGCTCGCCTGTTTCTGCATCCGCTGCAGGTCGCGCAGATTCTCGAGCTGCGCCGCGTCGTTCTTCCCGATCGCCGCGGGCCCCGTCGGCGAAGAGGGGCCGGGCTGGGTGAAGGCGAAGGAGAGCGGATCGGCCGTGCGGTTCGCGTCGGCCGTCAGGCCGAGCGTGTCGATCGCCGACGCGAGCTGGCCGCGATCCTGCGTGAAGTTGACCAGCAGCTTCCAGCCCCGGTCGACCGAGAGCGTCCCGACGGCGGCGAGGTCGGCGGGCTTCATCGCCTCCGACACGAAGTGCCACGCGCCGTCGCGCGCCCGCAGGAGGGCCGAAGGGCTCGTGTAGGTCAGATCGAATACGAGCAGCCAGAGCCGCCGCGCCGCCGCCGGCACCGGAGCGGCCGCCGCGCCGCCCGGCGCTCCGGCCGGGGCCGACAGGTCGATGATGTCCATGCTCGAAATCGGGACCTTCTTGCCGTCGTCTTCGAGCTCGAAGTCGGCGGCGGTCAAGCCCGAGACCGGCTTGCCGTCCTTCCCGATCACGTTGACCGGGATCTCGATCAACGTGATGCCGGTGCTCTCCTGGACGACCGAGCCCGACGACTTCTGTTGCGCTCCGACCGGCGGAGCCGGAATCGAGAGCGCCGCCGCGAGCCCGAGCGCCGCGAGGCGATAGCGGATACTCTCTCTCACCGAAACCTCCCTGCGGAACGGGCGGATGGCGCCGGCCCCGTTCGATCGGAAACTCCACGCGAGGTCGTCATTCTTCCTCTTCCTCTTCCTCTTCGCCGGCGGGCGGCGCGGGAAGCTTCACGGACTGCCAGGTCTTGCCGCCGTCGGAGCTCCGCAGGATCGCGCCGTCCGCGCCGAGGTAGAGCGCGCCCGAGCCGGGAGCGGCCGCGATGGAGCTGAAGAAGGCGCCTTTCGAGCCGGTCTCCACGGCGGCCCAGTTGACGCCGCCGTTGGCGCTGCTGAAGAGGCCCGTGACGGTGCAGGCGTGGACTCTCGAGGCGGAGGCGGGATCGACGGCGAGCGCGAGGACCGACGTGCTCGTCAGGCCGTTGTTCGCGGCCGACCAGCTCTCCCCCGCGTTGGCGCTCTTGAAGAGGCCCGCCTCGGTCGCCGCGAAGACCGTGGAGGGCTCCGCCGGCGGAATTGCGAAGCCCCGCACCGTGGCGCGGGCGAGCCCGTTGCCCGCCGCCGACCACTTCTCCTGGCCCCGCTCGAGCTTGAACACGCCCGACCGCTTCGTGCCCGCGAAGACCGCGCCTCCCGGCGCGACGGCCAGGGCCGTGACGAGGGTCTCCGGCAGCCCTTCCGAACAGGACTTCCAGCTCGCCGCGCCGTCGAGGCTCCGGAAGACGCCGCCGTCGGTCGCCGCGTAGATCGCCCGGGGAGGGCCCGGGTCGATCGCCAGCGCCTCGACGAAGAGGTTCGAGAGCCCGGAATTCGCCTCGACCCACGACGCGCCGGAGTCGCTGCGAAAAGCGCCGGCGCCGTTGGTCCCGGCATAGATTCCGGCAGACCCGGCGGGATCCACCGCCAGGGTCGAGACGGACAAACCCGCGAGCGGCCCCTCGATCCGAGCCCAGCTCGCCCCCGAGTCGACGCTCACGTAGAGGCCGCCCGCGGCCGTTCCGGCGTACGTCGCGCGAGGAGCAACCGCGATCGCGAGAACGCCGCCGGCGCTGCGGGCCGGCGCTTCCTCCGACCGGGACGTCCCGGGAGCCGCGAGCGCGAGGAGGAGACAGGAAACGGCCGGCCGCCGCGCCGGGCGGCGTCGGGGATGCGAGACTTCAGTCGCCGGCCGCGGCACGCCGCTCCTCATTATTCCTCTTGAGCTCGGTCCATCTCAATCCGCCGCTCGTCGTCTTGAAGAGCCCGCCGTCGGTGCCGGCGTAGAGCGTCTCCGGGTGCAGGGGGTCGATGGCGAGCGACGTGACGAACTGATTCGTCAACCCTTCGCTCGCAGGCGCCCACGAGTCGCCGCCGTCGGTCGACTTGTAGATCCCGCTCGCCGTGCCGGCGTACAGGACGGCGGGCGACGTCGGATGAATCGCGAGCGCGAGCGTGAAGCGGCTGGCCAGGCCGTTGCTGGCGGCGGCCCAGCTCCCTGCGCCGTCGGTCGACTTGAAGACGCCCTCGACGGTCTCCGCGTACAGCGTCGTCGGGCGGCTCGCGTCGATCGCCAGGGCGAGCACGATCGAGCTCTTCAGCCCCTCGCTCGCCGACTTCC
Source organism: uncultured Acidobacteriota bacterium (assembly GCA_963707935.1). GTDB lineage: Bacteria > Acidobacteriota > Thermoanaerobaculia > UBA5066 > Gp7-AA6 > DATBFU01. Next base: position 2,199,370 of record CAVPRN010000005.1, read on the forward strand.
ACGAGCGGCCCGCGTCGGTGCTCTTGAAGACGCCGCCGCCGTTGGTGGCGACGTAGAGCGTCGCGGGTGCGGACGGATCGACGAGGAGCGTCGTGACGAACTGATTCGTGAGACCTCGTCCGGTTTCGTTCCAGGTCGCGCCGCCGTCGGTCGACTTGTAGACGCCCGCCCCCGTTCCCGCGTAGACCGTTCCGGCGGCCGTGGGATCGATCGCGAGGGCGCCCACGAAGAGGCCGCCCATGTCGGTCTGGAGAGACATCTTCTTCGCGCCTTGAGGCGTCTTCTTGAAGATCCCGGCGCCGGTGCCGACCCAGATCGTGGCCGGCGTCAAATGGTCGATGGCGAGGGCGCCCACCGAAAGCCCCGTCAGCTCCGAATCGATCGCGGTCCAGTTCGTGCCGCCGTCTGCGCTCTGGAACGCTCCGCCGCCGGTCCCCGCGTAGAGCTTGTCGGCCGAGGAAGGGTCCACCGCGACCGCCATGACCGCACGGTCGTAGGGTCCGACCGGACGGCGCTTGTTCTTCGGCGTCGGCGCGGCGGCCACCGTTCCGGCGACGACGAGCGCGCAAACCGCGAGCGACCGACGCGCCGGCGAGCGATCCCTCGGCTTTGCGCGGAGGAACACGGCCATGCTCCTAAGGAAACCCGTGATTGTAGCGGCTGCGCGCCGGAATGTGAGCGCCCGGGATGAACGCACGATTCCCGGGGACGAACGACCCTTCGGAGGCTCCCGTTCGAGACCCGGCATCGGAGAGAGCATGCCTCGGCGAAGGCTTGGAAATCATCCGGAATTGATCAGTTTTTCATGAGATTCCGCGAGCTAGGCTCCGTGCGCCATCCGCTCTCGGGCGGCCTGGACCTCGGGATGCTGGAAACCGAGGAGCTCGGCGATGCGGCGCGCCAGACGGTTCTCGGCCTCGGTGAGCGTTCCGTCGGAGTACACGACCCCCCAGATCGTTTCGACGAGCCGCAGCCGCTCTTCTCGCGACAGACTCTCCGCCACGCGCCGCGTGAACTGGTAGAGGTCGACGCTGTCCCGCCGCTCTGCGTCCGCTGCCTCGAGAACCCTCTCGACGTCCGCGGCCGCGACGCCGAGCTCGCGGGCCGCGCGCGCGACCCTTCGGCGTTCCTCGCCGGAGAAGTCGCCGTCGGCGTGCGCGAGCTCGAGCAGCAGAGCGCAGGCCGCGACCTTCACCGGATCGGCCGGAGAGCCCTCGGCCGCTTCCGCCGCGAGGTGCCGGGTGACGAACGCGCGAAACGAGTCGAACATGGCGATGAGATTCTCGAATTCCCGAGATCCGCAACATATTCCCGAATCCGCCCGAATCCTGAATCCTGAATCCCGACTCCTGAGCGAGCGCCGGGCCAGTTTATCGGACCAATCGCCCCCGGCCGGGGCCTTCCCGAAGGAAACTTTCGCCGGCCGCGAGCGTAGATCAATGAGGAGACGCGCCATGAAACGCCGCAAGCTCGAGACCCTGCTGCTGACCCTCGAATCGACGCCGGCCTGGATCGAGCGGGCCGCGCGGGCGCTCGCTCCCGGCCAGGCGACGCAGCGCCCGGCGGCGGGCGGCTTTTCTTTCGTCGAGAACGTGTGGCATCTGGCCGACCTCGAGCGCGAGGCGTACAAGGTCCGCATCCGTCGCATCGTGACGGAGGAGGAGCCCGCGCTCGCGAACTTCGATGGAGACCGCATCGCGCGCGAGCGCGACTACCAGCGAAAGAGCCTCGCCGAGGGGCTCGCCGCGTTCGCGCTCGCGCGGCAGCGAAACGTCGAGCGGTTTCGCACGGTGCCCGCCGCCGCCTGGAAGCGCGCGGGAATCCAGGAGTCGGTCGGACGAATCACGCTCGCCGACCTTCCCCGAATGATGGCCGAGCACGACCGCTCCCACGCGGAAGACGTGCGGGCGCTTCTCGAAGAGCTGCGCACGGGCGCTCCGCTCTCGGACGCGCGCCCGACGTCGGCCGTGGCCTGATCGGATCGACTCTTCCGGCCCGGCGGTCCCCGCCGCGGATGCCCGAACCCTCCTTCCGGCTCCGCGGCGCGGCCGCCGGGCTCATTTTCTTTCCGCGAGACCCTCGCCCCCGGCGCGCCGCCTCCGGAGCCACTCGCGCGCGAACGCGATGATGCCCGGCAGGATCGAGAGGAAGATGACGACGAGGATCACGATCTCGATGTGCTCGCGCACGCCGGGGATCCGGCCGAGGAAGTAACCGGTCAGCGTCATCGACACCACCCAGAGCAGACCGCCGAAGACGTTGAAGGAGAGGAAACGGCGGTACTCCATCCTCCCCATTCCGGCCACGACCGGCGCGAACGTGCGCACGATCGGCATGAACCGCGCCAGGATGATCGTCTTGCCGCCGTGCTTCTCGTAGAAGTCGTGCGCGCGGCGCAGGTGCTCCGGGTTGAAGAAGCAGCGACTTCGGCCGTTTGAAGAGGGCCGGGCCGGCGCGCCGTCCGATCCAGTAGCCGACCGTGTCGCCGACGATGGCCGCAACGACGAGCACGACGTTCAAGACCCAGATGTCGAGCTGTCCGGCCGCGGCGAAGACCCCGGCGGTGACGAGGAGCGAGTCGCCCGGCAGGAAGAACCCGACCATGAGGCCGGTCTCGGCGAAGACGATCGCGGTCATGGCGGTCAGACCGCCGACGCGCACGAGCGTCTCGACGTCCGTCACACGGTGGAAGAGCTCGCGGAGCCAGTCCATGGGCCGGGGCATCGTAACAGAGCGCCGGGATTCCGCCGACTTCCGAACCGGGCTACGATTGCGCCGTGCCCGAGTACACCGAGGAACACGCGAAGTCCGGAATCGACGCCGAGCTGCCCGCGATCGAGACGTGGCCGAATCAGTACGGCGGCTACGAGATCACCGTCGAGATCCCCGAGTACAACGCGATCTGCCCCAAGACGGGTCTGCCCGATTTCGGGCATCTGACGATTCGATACGAGCCGGACCGGGACTGCCTCGAGCTGAAGTCTCTGAAGCTCTACATCGTGGCGTACCGCAACGTCGGGATCTTCTACGAGAACGCGGTGAACCGGATCCTGGAGGACTGCGTGGCGGCCTGCCGACCGAAACGGATGAGCGTGACCGGGAAGTTCTCCTCGCGCGGCGGGATTTCCTCCGTCATCGAGGCGCGCTGGCCGAGAGACTAGCCGTCGAAGAGAAGCGGGATCCGCCGGCATGATCCTCTTCGCTCGCGGCGCGCGAAGTCTCCCGAGCGGAAGCGAGGGAGGAGGCGCGCGCCGCGGGAGCCGGAGCGCCGCGAGGGTTCAGGCCGGCCGTCGAGCCCCTTGGGCGAGCGGCCGGCCGATGGCGGCCGGCGACCCCGGGGCCGGACGGAGTCCATCAGCGGAGGCCGCCAGAACCCGAGCCAGCTTCGGCGACGGTTACCGTGATCTCCGGCGGCTGTCGCAGCGTCTGCAGGATCACGCAGTACCGCTCGGTGAGCTTCAGCAGGGTCGCGAGCTGCTCCCCGGTCGCTTCGGTCTCGAGGTCGAAGAAGACACGGATCTTCTGAAATCCGACGGCCGCGTCCTTCGCGACGCCGAGCGTTCCGCGGAAGTCGAGGTCGCCTTCCGTCCGCACCGCGCCCGAGCGGATCTCGATGCCGAGCGCCGTGGCCACGGCGTTCAGCGTCACGCCGGCGCAAGCCGCCAGCGCTTCGAGCAGCATGTCGCCCGAGCAGGCCGCGAGGCCGTCGCCTCCCGTCGCGGGATGGAGCCCGGCCTCCACGAGCGCCTTGCCGGTCTCGACACGGCACGTGACGCCGTCGCCCAGGCGGCCCTGAGCCCGAAGCGTGATCACGGCCGCCCCCGGATCGGCTCGATAGCGTTCCTTGAGCGGCGCCTGCAAGGAACGAAGCTCTTCACTCTTCATGGAACGGATTGCCTCCCCCGCGCCGGTCGGGCGCGGCCAAAGTCGTTCGAGCCGCGCCGCGGCGATCGACCCGTCGGCGGGAGGCTGCTGTCAAGTTAACTTGACAGCGGTTTCCGCCGGCTCGCGGGCGGACGTGAAGTCGCGGTGGAGGATCTCCTTCAGCCGCGCCGCGATCGGGCCGGGCTCTCCGGCGCCGATGCGCCGGCCCTCGACCTCGGTCAGCGAATGGGTCCAGATCGTCGTCGAGGCGAGGAAGACCTCCGAGGCGCCGTACATCTCCTCGACGGAGAAGGCCCGCTCTTCGACGGCGAGCCCGAGCCCGCGCGCCGCGGCGATGGTCGCCCCCCGGGTGACGCCGGGGAGGATCGCGGGACCGTTCGGGGCGGTGCGGAGCGTTCCGCCGAGGACCGCGAAGAGGTTCGCCTTCGTGGTCTCGAGGGCGAGCCCGTCGCGCACGAGGATCGCGTCGATGGCGCCCGACTCGCGCGCCCTCTGCGCCGCGAGCACGTTGGGCAGGAGCATCACCGTCTTGATGTCGCAGCGCCCCCACCGCTCGTCGCGCGCGAGGATGGCGCGCCCGCCCGGGGGCGGAGGCGCGTCGCTCGCCCGGGCGAAGGCGAAGATGGTCGGGGGCGTGCCCGCCGGCGGAAAAGCGTGCGTGCGCGGGGCCGCCCCGCGGGAGACCTGCGCGTAGACGATGGCGTCCGCGTCCGAGAGCCGGTTCTCCTCGAGCAGACGGCGCGCGGCCTCCGGGTAGAACGCGGGATCCGCCTCGATCCGGAGCGCCGCGAGACCCTCGCGCATGCGCGCCAGGTGCTCCTCGAGGTGGAACCCGCGCCCGCGGAAGAACCGGACGACCTCGTAGATCGCGTCGCCGAAGAGAAAGCCCCGGTCCTCGGGCGAGATCGCGGCCTGCTCGCGCGGGACGTACCGGCCGTTGACGAAGAAGATCATGGAAGGTCCGTCGGTTGCGGGCGACAGTCTACAGGCGGGCTCGCTCCGGCGCATCCCCGGGAACCCGCCACAGGTACAGAGCGGTGAGCAGGCGCGCCGGCGGCTGCAGGACGGGATAGAGCCAGGCGTCGAGAAACGTGGGCAAGCCCGGACCGCCGAACTCCGGAGAGAGGTTCGAGAGGCCGAGACCCGCCGCAGCGAAGAAGAGCACGGAAACGGCCCGCGTCAGGCCCGTGGACTGCCAGAGCGCGGCGGCGAGAAACACGCTGCCTGCGATGAAGCCGAGCAGCAGGAGGACGTACATCGCATCCCAGATCGCGTCGTACATAGCGATCTGGGTGCGCAGCAGCGGCCGCACGTCCTCGCCGGCGGAGGGATACGCGCGGCGCCACCGATCGAATGTCGTCAGGGTCAGCGACTGCTGGCCGGCCTCGGTGAAGGCCCACAGCAGATAGCCGAGGAAGCCCAGTGCCGCCGGACCCGCCGCGATCCGCCGCCGCGACAGCGCGACGGCGAAGACGGCGACGAGGACGAGGAAGGGATGAACGAGGTAAGACCACGATCGAAGGATGTAGGCGGGATGGTGGACCGCGGCGATCCGGGCGTCGAAACCCTGCACCGGACCGTAAACGCGCGGCAGAAAGATGAGCGCCAGCGTCGTCACGGCCGAGATCGCCGAGCAGATCGCCGCGGCGCGATAGAAGCGGCGAGAGAACGTCATCGGGAGCCCGGCGTCTTCGAAAACTCGCGGACCGCCCGGCGGAGGCTCTCGTCGCCGGCGAGCCGGCGGTAGGCGTCTTCGGCCCGCGGGAGAGCGGCCGACAGGGCCTCCCGCCGCCGCGTGCGCAGCAGGCCCACGGCCTCGGAGCGGGCGGCCGGCGAGCGGGCCAGGATCTCCCTCGCCAGACGGTCCGTCTCGCGCCCGAGCGAACCCGCCTGGACCGCGCGCGCGGCGAAACCCGCCTCCGCGGCCTCCCGCCCCGAGAGGGCCCGGCCCGTCAGGATCCATTCCGCGGCCCGGGCCTCCCCGATTCGCTCGGGAAGGAGCGCCGCGCCCGCCGGCGGGAAGCAGGCCAGCCGGATCTCGGGAAATCCGATCCGAGCGTCTTCGGCCGCGAGGACGAGGTCGCAGGCGGCCGCGATCTCCGCCCCGCCCCCCAGGCACGCTCCGGAAACGGAGGCGAGCGTGACGGCCGGAGTCTCGAGCAGCGCCTCGAGCACCCTCCGCATCGCGCCGAGCATTCGCTCGATCGATTCCGGCTCCGGTTCGTGCTCGGCGACGGAGACGCCCGCGGAAAACGCCCGACGCAGCCCGCTGAGCACGATCACGCCGGCCGAGCCCGCGCCTTCGAGGACTTCCGCCAGACGCGCGAGATCCGCGAGCCCGAGGACGTTGACGGGCGGCAGGCGCATCTCCACGTCGGCCCGCCCGCCAGGGGAGATCCGGAGCGAGATCTCCCGGCCCGCGCTCACGGCATGCCGGACTTCGACGCGGGGGTGGCCGGGGGCGAGGGCGCCGCGGTCTTCGCGGGCGCGGCTCCCTGACGGGCCTTCAGGTGCTGGGCGACCGCCTTCACGTTGGCGATGTGGTCGGGCGTGAGCGGCACGTTCTTGATCTCGTTGGCCGGGTCGCGGATCTGCGCCTCCCAGAGCGCCTCGGGCAATCCGCCGATCACCATCTTCGTCGCGAGCTCGTTGACGCGGGCGATGTACGCGGCGGTGTCGGCGATCCCCTCCCGCGGGCCGATCGCTCCGTGGCCGGGCACCATCTTCTCGACCTTGAGCGCCGCCAGGCGCGAGAGGATCTTCTGCCATCCGTCGACGTCCATGTCGGCCGCGCGCAGGAACGGGAGCACGCTGTTGACCGCGAGGTCGCCCGAGAAGAGGACGCCCGCGTCCGGCAGGACGACGACGAGGTCACCCTGCGTGTGCCCGGGTCCCAGGTAGTCGATCTCGGCCCCGCGCGTGCTTCGCCCGACGAGGAGCATCCGTTCCGACACGGTCAGAAGGATCGGGCCCTCGCCGCCGCCCTTCGCGGCGTCGAGGGCGAGCGCTGCCGGCGCCGCCTTCTCCGCGGAGACGACCTGCACGCCCGCGGCGGCGAAAGCGCCGGCGCCCCCCGTGTGATCGCGGTGCGCGTGCGTGAGCACGAGGTAGCGCGGCTTCTTCCCCACGGTTTTCTCGATCTCCGCGAGCAGCGCGCGCCCGACGTCGTCGTTCGCTCCGGAATCGACGGCGACGACGGTCCCACCGACGTCGAACCAGCCGACGTTCGATCCCCCGGGGGTCGGCGCCGCCCAGACTCCTCCGGCGATTTTCTCGGAGGAAATCCGGGTCTGGCCGGCCGCGGCCGCGCCGGCGAGCGCTCCCGCGAGCGCGAGGAAGAGGACGGGACGATGAGTCATCGGCTGCTCCTGTCGGCGTGTTTTCGAACGGGGTTCCGGTCCCAGACTCGACGAAACACCCGCGCGCGCCACGGGATTTCCGAAATCAGCTCCGCGCGATGGCGGCGCGCTCCCGCACCGCGCGGGCGAAATCCTCGAAAAGGCGGCGGGAGGCGGCGTCGGCGCGGGCCAGGTTCTCCGGGTGCCATTGAACCGCGAGCATCCAGGGCTCCGCGGTCTCGACCGCCTCGATCACGCCGTCCGGCGCGACGGCCGAGACCGTGAGGCCCGGCGCCGTCCGGTCGATGGCCTGATGGTGCCGGCTGTTGACCGGAAGCTCCCCCGCCCCCGCGATCCCGGAGAGCCGGGTGCCGGCTTCGACCCGGACGACGTGGTCGAGCTGCGTCCTGTTCTTCCGCCGGGACTGGTCGGTCTCGTGCCCGATCGCCTCCGGCCTCTGGCTCGGCAGGTCCTGGACGAGGCTGCCCCCGAGCGCCACGTTGACGACCTGCAGCCCGCGGCAGATCGCGAGGGTCGGTGTGCCGGCCCGGCGGGCGCGCTCGAAGAGCTCGAAGTCGGTGCGGTCCCGGTCGGCGTCGAGCTCGAGATTCGCGTCCGGGCGCGGGGCCTCTCCGTAGCGGGACGGGTCCACGTCGCATCCGCCGCCGAGAACGACGCCGTCGAAGTCTCCGTTCGCGCCGGAGCCCGGGGGGAGCAGGACGATCTCCTCGCGGCGGAAGCCGGCCGCGAGCAGCGCGCCGACGTAGTCGTTCTCCTCCCGCCCCGTCGTGTCGCGGTCGAGAGTGAGGGCAATGCGCATCGGGTAATTCTAAGCAGGATTCGGGAGTCGGGATTCAGGATTCAGGGATCGCCAGATTTGCATCCTGAATCCCGGGTCCCGAATCCTGAATCCTTCTCTCTCAATCACCGCTCGCGCTCAAACACCACCGCCATCCCCATCCCCCCCGAGACGCACAGGGTCGCGAGGCCCAGCCGGACACTCCGCCGCTTCATCTCGTGGAGCAGGGTCGTCGCGATGCGGGCGCCGGTCGCGCCGATCGGGTGGCCGAGCGCGATCGCGCCCCCGTTGACGTTGACGCGCGCGAGATCGAGGGGCAGCTCTCGGGCGCAGGCGATGACCTGCGCGGCGAAGGCCTCGTTCAGCTCGACGAGATCGATGTCGGCGAGCTTCACACCCGCCTTCTCGAGGACCTTTCGGATCGCCGGCACCGGGCCGATTCCCATGCGCGCCGGATCGACGCCGGCCGAGGCGAAGGCCCCGACGCGCGCGAGCGGCTCGACGCCCGACTTCCGGACTTCTTCCTCCGACGCGAGCACGAGGGCGGCGGCGCCGTCCGTGACGCCGGAGGAGTTCCCGGCGTGCACGGTGCCGTTCTCGGGATCGAACACCGGCGGGAGCTTCCCGAGCGCCTCGAGCGTCGAGTCCGGGCGGGGATGCTCGTCCTTCTCGATCCGCACGCTCCCCTTCTTTCCCGCGATCTCGACCGGGGCGATCTCGTCGGCGAAGCGATTCGACGCAATCGCCTGTCCCGCCCGCCGCTGCGACTCCAGGGCGTAGGCGTCCTGCTCCGCGCGCAGGATTCCGAACTCGCGCGCCAGGGTCTCGGCGGTCTCGCCCATCAACTGGCCGCAGAGCGGGCAGAGGAACCCGTCGCGGTACATGGCGTCCACGAGCTCGGCGTGCCCCATTCGGAAGCCGAAGCGCGCGCGGGGGAGGAGGTACGGGGTCGCCGACATGCACTCGGTCCCGCCGACCAGGACGACCTCGTTTTCCCCCGCCGCGATCGAGAGCGCGCCGAGGGTCAGCGCCTTCAACGACGAGGCGCAGGCCTTGTTCACGGTGTAGGCGGGAATCGAGTCCGGCACGCCCGCGCGGTGCGAAACCTGGCGGGCGGTATTCGGGCCTCCCCCGGCCTGCCGCGCGTGGCCGAAGATCGCCTCGTCGATCGCCGCCGCCGGCAGCCCGGACCGCTCGATCGCGGCCTTCGCCGCGACCTCCCCGAGATCCGCTGCCGACATCGCCGCGAAGGCGCCGCCGAACTTTCCGATCGGCGTGCGGGCGGCGGAGAGAACGAAGGCGGGACGCATGGGAGAGGAGACTCTAATGCACCAGGAAAAACCAGTCCCTGGTCCTCCGTCCATAGTCCTTGGTCATGGACCGAGGACCGAGGACCGAGGACTGAGGACTGAGGACTGAGGACTGAGGACTACCGAGACTCGAGCCACGACAGTCCTCAGTCCAGAGTGCACGGTCCTCAGTCGATGCACTGGGGACCAAGGACCAAGGACCGTTCTCGCTACCGCACCAGCGGCACCCGCACCGTGAACCTCGAACCCTTGCCCGGGGCGCTCGCGACGTCGATCCGCCCCTTGTGCGCCTCGACGATCCAGCGCGCGATCGAGAGCCCGAGGCCCGAGCCGCCGGAATAGGCGCGCCGCGCGCGGTCGCTCCGAAAGAACCGCTCGAACACGAAGGGGAGGTCCTTCTCGGGGATTCCGATGCCGGTGTCTTCCACGCCGAAGATCGCCTCGCCCGGCGCCTCGGACAGGCGCACGCGGATCGAGCCGCCCGAGGGGGTGTAGCGCATCGCGTTCTCGAAGAGGTTGTGGAAGACCTGCTGCAGCCGGTCGGCGTCCACGAACGCCGTGATCGGCCGCTCCGGAATCTCGGCCGCGACGGTGAGCCCGCGGTCGCTCGCCGCGGGCACGAGGTCGCGCACGAGGTCGGCGAGCAGCCGGGTCAGATCCAGGTTCGCGAACGACAGCGTGATGCGCCCGCTCTCCCCGCGCACGAGAAAGAGCAGGTTCTGAGACAGGCGCGAGAGGTGGCGCACCTCGAGGAGCGCGTTGCCCAGGGCCTCGCGGTACTCCTCGGGCGGCCGCTCCTCCTCGAGCGTCACTTCGAGCGAGCCGCGGAGGACCGTCAGCGGCGTGCGCAGCTCGTGCGAGACGTCCGCGATGAACTGCTGCTGCTCCTTCTCCGCCGCGGCGAGCGCGTCGAGGCGCACGTTCAGGCTCTCCGCGATGCGGCGGGCGTCGCCGGAGAGCCCCTCGACCGCGACCCGCTGCAGCGGGTTGACCCGCGTCTCTTCGAGGCGCTTCGCGAGCGTCTCGAGCTCCGCGGCCGCGCTCCCCTCCCGCCGCCCGCCGAAGAGCGGCAAGCCTAGCCTTCGCCCGGGCCCGGCTCCTCCCCTTTCGGGGGGCGGATCCGGTAGCCCACGCCGCGCACCGTCTGGATCAGCTTCTCGCGGGGGCCCGAGTCGAGCTTCTTGCGCAGCGCGTTGATGTAGACGTCGATGATGTTCGTCGAGAGATCGTAAGAGTCCTCCCAGATGCGGGCCTGGATCTCCGAGCGCGACACGACGCGCCCCCGCCGCCGCAGGAGGAGCTCGAAGAGCGCGCCCTCCCGCGCCGTGAGGTGGACGGTCTCGCCATCGCGCAAGACTTCCCGGGACTCGGGGTCGTACCGGATGTCCCCGGACACGACGGGGCCGGGCTCGGTGACCTCGGTGCGCCGCGCGAGCGCGCGCAGCCGCGCGAGGAGCTCCCGGAACGAGAAGGGCTTGACCAGGTAGTCGTCGGCGCCCGCGTCGAGCCCCTCGATCTTGTTCTCGACGGTGTCGCGCGCCGTCAACATCAGGATCTTGGATCGGACGCCCCGCGCCCGCATTTCGCGGCAGAGCTCCAGGCCGTCGCGCGAGCCGGGCAGGAGGAGATCCAGGATCAGGAGATCGAAGGAGGTCGAGGAGACGCGCTCGAGCGCCGTGTCGGCGTCCCCGGCCGTCTCCACCGCGTAGCCCTTCTCCGAAAGCCCCTTTTTCAGGAACTGCGCGATCTTCTGCTCGTCCTCGACGACCAGGACCTTCACGCGCCGCCCCCCGCGCCGGGCCCTTCGTCTCCCGCGGTCCGCCGCTTGAGGAAAGAGACGACGAAAGCGGACCCGGCGCCCGCGGCGAAGCCCCCCGCGAAGTTCGACAGCCTCCCCTCGGTGGCGACGGAGACCAGGGCGCCGACGGCCACCAGGGCCGCCAGCAGCAGCCGCGAGACCTCGACGGGCGGAATCGATTCGGAGAGGCGAGTCATCGGCTTTCGGCGGACGAGCGCCCGCGACACATATCTTCTATCATCCCCCTTCCTGCGAGGAGGTGGAAACATGCAGAAACGGATCGGGATCGGAATGCTCGCCGCGGGATTCCTGCTCGCCGGGACGGCGGCGAAGGCGGCCGACGCGCCGGCTCAGGCGAAAGCCACGATCGAGCCGAAGAGCGGCTCGACGGTGACGGGCACGGCGACCTTCACCGAAGTCTCCGGGGGGGTCAAGGTCGTCGTCCACATCGAAAAGGCGCCCCCCGGAACGCACGGACTGCACCTGCACGAGAAAGGGGACTGCTCCGACCCGGAGGCCAAGAGCGCGGGGGGACACTTCAACCCGACTTCCATGCCGCACGCCGGCCCGATGGACCAGGCGCACCACGCCGGGGACCTCGGCAACATCGAGATCGGAGCGGACGGAACGGGGAACCTCGAGATCACCTCGAGCATGATCACGGTCAAGCCGGGGCCGAACTCGGTGGTCGGCCGGGCCGTCGTCTTCCACGAGAAGGCGGACGACTTGAAGACGCAGCCCACCGGGAACGCCGGCGGGCGGCTCGGGTGCGGGGTGATTCAGTAGTCGCCGGTCATCCGTCGTCGATCGTCCTGGACGGTGTCGGGATCGGGGGGCGCGCCGGCGCCCCTTTTCGTTGGGGCGCGCCGGTCCACTTTCCGTCCCGCGGCTCTTGCCCCTCCCTCCGCGGAACGATTCAATTCTCGCCATGAGCCGACCGACGTTCGATCTTCCCCCCGAGGAAATTCGCCGCATGGGCCGCGCGGCGGCCGACGCGGTGGCGGAACACCGCGAGAAGCTCCTCGAGCGCCCCGTCTTCGGAAAGGTCGCCGACGCCTCGCTCTTCGAGGAGCCCGTGCCCGAGGCGGGACGGCCCTTCGAGGAGGTCCTGGCGTTCGTGCGGGAGCACATCCTCCCCTTTCCGATGGGCAACTCCCACCCCCGCTTCTACGGCTTCATCAACGCGAGCGCGGATCCCGGTTGGCGTCGCGGCCGACTACCTCGCTTCGGCCATGAATCCGAATTGCTGGGGAGGAGACCACGCCGCGATCCACGTCGAGGAGCGGGTCGTGAAGTGGCTGGCGGAGATGCTGGGCTTCCCGAGCGACGCGGAGGGGATCCTCGTGTCCGGCGGCTCGATGGCGAACTTCACCGCGCTCGCCGCCGCGCGCCGGGCCATGTGCCCGGGAAACGTGCGCGAGGACGGGATGGCCGAGAAACCGCGGCTGACCGTCTACGCCTCCGACCAGGTCCACTCGTGCGTCGACAAGGCGGCGGACCTGCTCGGGATCGGAACGCGGCAGCTTCGCCGCATCGAGACCGACGAGCGGTTCCGAATCCGCATGGACCGCCTCGAAGAGGCCGTGGCGAGCGACCGGCGCGCGGGATTCTTCCCGGCGATCGTCGTCGGCAACGCGGGCACGGTCAACACCGGGGCGATCGACCCGCTCGAGGAGCTCGCCGACTTCTGCCGCCGCGAAGGCCTCTGGTTCCACGTGGACGGCGCCTACGGCGCGATGGCCGCGATCTCGCCGCGGCTCGCCCCGCTTTTCGCGGGGATGGAGCGCGCCGACTCGCTCGCCGCCGACCCGCACAAGTGGCTCTACGTCCCCTACGAGGCGGGGGCGACGCTCGTTCGGGAGCCCGGGCGCCTCTCCGCCGCTTTCCGCAAGTTCCCCGAATACCTGGCCGCGGACCCCGAGTCGCCGTTTCCCGGGCCCGCCTGGTTCGCCGAGCGGGGCGTCGAGCTCTCGCGGGGCTTCAAGGCGTTGAAGGTCTGGATGGGCTTGAAGACGCACGGGCGGCGCGCCTACGCGGAGCTGATCGAGGAGGACGTCCGGCTGGCGCGCTTCCTCTCGGACGAGGTGGACCGCCGGCCCGATTTCGAGCGGCTCGCCGATTCCGTTCTCTCGATCGCGAACTTCCGTTTCCGGCCGGCCGGGCGCGACCTGCCCGACCGGGAGCTCGATCGGATCAACCGGAAGATCATCAATCGCCTCGTCGAGGACGGCTCCTTCTTCCTCGCACCCACGGTCCTGAAGGGCCGGACGGCCCTGCGCGTCTCGATCGTGAACTTCCGCACCCGCGAGGAGGACCTGACGGCGCTGCTCGACGAGGCGTCCCGGATCGGGAAGGAACTCGTCACAATTTAGTCCCGGGACCGCCGGCAGGCGGTATCGTTCGAGAGGGGCCATCATGCGGAAGCCTCCGGTCGGGCTGGCGCCTCTGCTCGCGACGGTGCTCTTTCCGGCGGCCGCGTCGGCCGCGGACCCGCGGGCGATTTACGACCTGCTCCGCGCGGCGCGCCCCGAAGGGGCGAGCGTTTCGGCCGCGAACCTCACCCTCGAACGGGACGTCTTCCGCCTCCGATTCGACCGCGGCGCCTTCCGATTCCTCGCCCCGGTCGAAGGCCGGCGATTCGGCGCGGTGTTCGTGGGATCCGGGAGTCTCGAGCTCTCCCCCGCGAGCGAGATCGAGCGAAGCCATCTCGCGCTCGTCACCGGCGTCAACGGGCTCGCGACCCTGCGGATGCCGTTCGAGAGTCTGGTGCTCCTCTTCACCGACGGCACGGAGGCCGAGATCGACGCGAAGACGGCTCCGGCCGGATCCGCCGCGAGCCCGCGCGCCGACCGCGCCTACGAGTCGTTTCGAAGCTGGCAGAGGACGGAGCTCAAGATCAACCTGCAGTTGCGCCTGCTCGAGAGTCTTCTGCGCGAGCCGCCGGCGCGCGGATCCGTCTTTCTCGCCTGGATCCCGGAAGGGCGGCTCCCTCCGGGCATCGCCGCCGTGGATCCGGGAGGGCTCGACTGGCTGATCGGTCGCGTCGCGGGCGAGAGCTCGGCGCTTCTCGCGACCGGGAATCGCGGCGGCCTCTGGTACTGCTCGGCGAGCGAGGAGCAGCTGGCAAGGGGAGGCGCGGTCCCCCCGCCTTTCTTGGCGCGCGCGATCGAGTACGGCGTCGACACCACGATCTTCCCCGATACGCGGCTCTCGGGCACGACAACGATCCGGCTCGTGCCGATGGACGCGGGGCTGCGCGTCGTCCGCCTGTACCTGACCGACCGCCTGCGCCTCCGCACCGCCGAGATCCAGGTGCCCGGCTCCGAAGCGTGGGTGCCGGCCGCGGTCGTGCAGGAGAAGGAGGACGAGGACTCCGAGTCCGCGGCGCTCCTCTCGGAGGCCCCGCCTCCGGGCGCGCCCGCGCGCCTGCGCCTCACGTACGACGGCGGCGAGGTGCTGCGGGACGCGGGAGACGGCAACTTCCTCGTCGAATCGCGCGACAACTGGTACCCCAACCTCGGCATGCTCCACGACCTGTCCGTCTACGACCTGACCTACCGGCATCCGAAGGAATTCGAGGTCGTGTCCGTCGGGACCAAGATCGCCGAGCGCGCGGACGGGGACGCCAACGTCGTCGTCTGGAAGTCGGATCGGCCGATCCGCGTCGCCGGATTCAACTACGGCAAGTTCCGGCAACTCGAAAGGTCCGACGCCGAGGCGGGCATGACGCTGTTCGTCTACACGAACCGGGGGACCCCCGATTTCATCCACTCCCTGAACCAGTCGTTGATCCGCATCGCCGCCATGCAGCACGTCGTGGATCCCGACATCGTGAACTTCCTCGGCGGCGTGCACGCCGACCAGATCGGGCTCCGGGGAAGCAACTCGCTCGCGTCGGCGGGCGTCACCCCCGTGCACGTGGACCCGGAAATCCTGGCCAGCGCGGCGATCGCCGACGGCCTCGCGACGGCCCGCATCGGGAAGGCCGTCTTCGGCCCCCTGCCGGATTCCCGGATCGCGATCACGCAGCAGACGCAGGCCTTCTTCGGCCAGTCGTGGCCGGCCCTCCTCTACGTCCCCTACGTCGCCGCGCTCGACCCGGCAACGCGCCGCGAGATCGGCCTGCAGGGAGCTTCGGACTTCATCGAGCGGGTCGTGCCGCACGAGTTCGCGCACCAATGGTGGGGGCAGTTGATCGGCTGGCAGGGCTACCGCGACCGATGGATCTCCGAGGGATTCGCGGAGTTCACGGCCTCGCTCGTCATCGAGGCCGCAGGCGGAGCGAAACGGGCGGCGGACTACTGGGAGAGGGCGCGGCGGCGCATCCTCTCGACGCCGACCGGCTGCAATGTGTCCAATGCGGCCGCCGGGCCCATCGCGCTCGGACAGCGGCTGATCACGCCTCGGAACCCCTACGCCTACGACGTGATCGTCTACGAGAAGGGGGCCTACGTGCTCCACATGCTCCGGATGTGGATGCGCGACTGGAGGGGTGCCGATCCGGATCGCGAGTTCCACGAGACGATGCGGGATTTCGCGACGACCTTCGCCGGACGAACCCCTTCGACGCGCGACTTCCAGGCCGTCGTCGAGCGCCACGTGACGCCCCGGATGTCGGGATCGGCGGAGCCATCCATGGATTGGTTCTTCCGCCAGTGGGTCTACGGCACGGACATCCCGCGCCTGCGGCCGAAACTCCGGGTGGAACGCGGATCCGGCGGAAGGTTTCGCGTGACCGGGTTCGTGACGCAGGACGGCGTCCCCGCCGACTTCCGGACGGTCGTGCCGATCTTCGCCGAGCTCGGGCGGGGAGAGCTCCTGCACGTCGCGTCGCTCCCCCTCGTCGGCAACGTGAAAGCGTCGCTCGACATCCCGTTCGACGCCGCCGAGCGGCCCCGCCGCGCCCTCGCGAACCCGCATCACGAGGTCCTGTTCCGGGACTAGAGTCGAGCCGCGTGACCAACACTTTCCGCGGCGCGGCGGCCTGCGCCGTCGCGCTCGCGACCGCAGCCGCCGCCTACGGCGCGGCCCCCGCTCCGCCGGCCCCGGACCCGACCTACGCCGCCCTCCGCGCCGCGCGCCCCTCCGGCGAGGGGTTCGGCGTCCGCAACTGGACGCTCGAGCGGGACGCCTTCCGATTCCGCTTCGGAAACGGGACCTTCCAGCTCCTGCCCGAGGTCGGCGGACGGATTGTCGGCGCGGTCTTCGCGGGAGAAGGCTCCTTCGAGCTCCATCCCGCGGCCGAGTCGGAGCGCCGGCGGCTCGCTTTTCAGACGAAGGACGCGAAACTCGAAGTGCTCTCCGACACCTTCGAGACGGCCGTTTTCCTCTTCACCGATTCGACCGGCGAGGAGATCCGGGCCCGCGGGGAGCCCGCCCCCGCGCCCCCGCGCGCGGCGGAGGCCTACGAGAAGTTCCGGAAGAGGCAGCGCAAGGATCTGAAGAACAACCTCCAGACCCGAGTGCTCCGGGACCTGCTCGAGGGAAGGCCGTCCTCCGACGGCTTCTTCCTCGCCGTTTTCGACGGCAAGAAGATGCCGCCCGCATTCGCGCTGGTCGATCCGACAGGGCTCGGCGGCTGGTTCTCGTCGGAGGCCGGGCCCGAGAACGTCGCCCTCTACGTCCTCCACGAGGAGAAAGGGGGTTACTGGTACCTCTCGCGCCCGGCCGCCGAGATCGCGTCGGGCCGCTTCGCGAGCCGCGAGCGGCGCGCCCGAGCGGAGAGCTACGCGATCGAGACGACGATCGCCCGCAACACGCGCCTGCGCGGCTCGACCGAGGTCCGGTTTCTCTCGCGCGTGGAGGGGCTCCGGGTCCTGACGCTCTCACTCATGCCGAAGCTGCGCGTCCAGGCGGCGGCATACGCGGGCGACGGCGGCAAGTTCGCGCCCGCCGCCTTCGTCCAGGAGGACGAGGACGAAGACGCCGACCTCTCGGTTCTCTTCCCGGAGGGGCTCCCGGCGGATCGGCCCCTGCGCCTGCGCCTGGACTACGAGGGGAAGGACGTCCTGCAGGACGCCGGCGACGGCAACTTCGTCGTCGGGGCGCGCGACAGCTGGTACCCGAACCTCGGCTCCTTCACGGATCTCTCCGCCTTCGACCTGACGTTTCGATGTCCGAAGGCCTATCAGATCGTCTCCGTCGGCGAGATGGTCGAGGACCGGGTCGACGGCGAGGAGCGGATCTCCCACTGGAAGTCGGAGCGGCCGATCCGGGTCGCCGGCTTCAACTACGGCAAGTTCAAGAAGCTCGCCCGCACCGACTCGGAGAGCGGCATGACGGTCGAGGTATACACGAACCCCGGCGAGCCCGACTTCCTGCGGCAGCTCAATTTCCTGCTCGAGAACCGCGTGGACCCCGGCCTCCACCACATCTCGGCCAATCCGGAGAGCCTCGCCGATTCCGCGCTCGCGGACGGGATCAACACGGCGCGCGTCGGCTCCCTCTACTTCGGCCGGCTCCCGGAGAGCGCCGTCTCGATCACGCAGCAGACGCAGGCCTTCTTCGGACAGTCGTGGCCGACGCTGATCTATCTCCCCTACATCGCCGCTTTCGACGGGACGATCCGGCACGAGCTCGGGCTGCGGGACGCGGCCGACTTCGTGGATTCGGTCGGCCCCCACGAATTCGCGCACCAGTGGTGGGGGCATCGGGTCGGCTGGGCGAGCTATCGCGACCAGTGGCTCTCCGAAGGCTTCGCCGAGTTCACGGCCGGCCTCGTGGCCCAGTTCACGGGAGGCCTCTCGAAGGGGAACGCGTTCTGGGAGAAAGCGCGGCGCTGGATCCTCTGGAAGCCGCGCTACGCCGGCGTCTCGAACGACGAGGCGGGCCCGATCACCGACGGCTGGCGGCTGTCCACCTGGAGGAACCGGGCCGCCGCGCAGGCCATGATCTATTCGAAGGGCGCCTTCGTCCTGCACATGCTGCGGATGGCGATGCGCGACCCGGAGGCCGACGAGCCGGACGCGCGGTTCATCGCGATGATGAAGGACTTCGTCGAGGCCTCCGCGGACCGGAACCCGACGACGCGGGACTTTCAGAAGGCCGTCGAGCGGCACATGACGCAGGAGCTCGACGCGGCGGGGGACGGGAAGATGGACTGGTTCTTCCGCCAGTGGGTCGAAGGAACCGAGATCCCGCGATTCGAGGCGAAGCTCCAGATCGATCGCGCCGGGGAAGGCCGGTATCGGATCCACGGCTCGATCGCACAGAGCGAAGTCTCCGCCGACTTCCACTCGGTCGTGCCGATCTACGTCGTCACGAACGGAGAGGCGCGGCGCGTCGGCCGGGTGCTTCTGACGGGCAACTCGAGCGCGCCCGTCGAGATCGAGCAGCGTCTCCCGATCCCGCCCGAGCGGGCCGTGGCCAACGCGCTGCACGACGTGCTGGCGAGAGATTAGGCCGTCGCCGGAGCTTGCTCGGAGATCTGCGCCCTTCGGGCGCACCGGCGTCCGGCACGGCCAAAGGGCCTCGACCGGACGCCTGATCCTCTCGCTGCGCTCCGGCTCCCGCAACGCGAGTCGCTTCGCTCCTTAGGTCGCGAACCTTGGTCGCGTTGCGAGCTTAACTGCCTGCCGGGCTAGAACCGAACTTGCCAGCGTAAGGCTATTCGCTCGCGGCGCGCGAAGTCTCCCGAGCGTAAGCGAGGGAGGAGGCGCGCGACGCGGGAGCGAGCGCGCAGTGAGGGATCAGGCTCGCGGTCGAGGCCCTTTGGCCGAGCCGCGAGCCTGTGCTCGCAGCGCAGATCCCTCGCAAGCGCGAGCGACGTTTATCCCGGCTTCGTCTCCTCCGCCCTCCATGCCTCGAGGTTCCGGTCGATCTGGCGCGCGTGCTTCTCGAGATGCTCGGCATAGACCTCGAGCCAGCGCTCGGCGCTGTAAGTTCCCGACTCGGTGTGCCGGCCGGCCCGCGCCCATCCTTCCGGGGAGACCCGGCGCAGGAGGAAGGTCGTGTTCGCGCGGGTCGCCTCGACCGCCGCGAGGGCAGGCTCGAGAGGCAGCGAGTGGTAGTCGAGCAGCTTTGCCCAGCGGGCCTGGTCGTAGCCCAGGACGAGCGGGTTGTCCTCGCAGAGGAGAAAGCGGATCCGAGCGGCCGCGTTGGTCTCCGAGTCCGCGCAGTGGCAGATCACCTCGTGCGCCGACCAGCGGTCCGGCGCGGGGCGCCACCGCACCGCTTCCCGGGGGACCCTCTCGAGCGCCGCCCGGAGCCGGGCCGGTCCTTCCGCGTAGCGTCGAATCAGGTCGTCGCGATCGGCCGACGAAAGACCCATGGCCTCGTCTCCTCCGAGGGCTCTCGTCCGCCCTCTGTTGCGCCGGGGAGTGGGCTCGCGGAACTTCCGGGAGGGAACTTCCGACTTCCCTCGACTAGCCGCCCGCCGCCGGCGGCGGTGTCATCCCGAGGCTCTGCATGATCTGGACGGCCTTCTCCTTGACCGAATTCGCCTTGGCCACCGCGTCGGTCAAATTGCCCGACTTGAAGGCGTCCTGCGCCTCGGTCCACGCCTGCGTCGCGGCGGAGAGCCCCTGCTTGGCGCCGTCGAACGTCGCCGCGTCCAGGCCCTTCGGCAGCTTCTTGGCGGACGACAGAGTGTCCACGCGGCTCTTGATCGCGTCCACCATCTTCGGGAGCTCCGCGCTCATGTCGTTCCAGGCGTTCGTGAGCTCGGTCTTTTTCGTGGAGGCCGCGGCCTCTGCGTCCTGCACCTTCTTGCCGAAGTCCTGCAGGCCCGCAATCGTCCCCCTGTAGTCCCCCTTGCCGAAGCTGTCCTTCGCGGCGGCGAGGGTGTCGGTGATGCCCTTCCACTGGTCGGCGGCGAACTTGGCGGCGTCCTCGCCCGCCGAGGCGATGATTCGGTCGGCCGACAGGAGCGCCGCACGAGCCGCGCGCTTCTCCTGGCCGCAGGCGATCGCCAGCGCGCACGCCAGGACGCCGAGAACGAGACGCGAGCTGAATTTCCGCATGACTCCTCCTTCCCTGTCTCGCGCGCGATCCTATCAACGCAGGACGCGGTAGGCGGCCGGCCTCCGATCCCGCAGCGCGGGAAACGTTCTGCGCGCCACCGTCACCTCGCCCGGATCGACGTCGCAGAAGACGACCGTCTCCTCCTCGCCGGCTTCGACGAGCGTCTCGCCCCAGGGCGAGAAGGCGATCGACCGGCCGAGGTATCGCAGACCGTCCCCTTCCCCGACGCGGTTGACCCCGACGACGTAGGCCTGGTTCTCGATCGCCCGGGCGCGGAGGAGAACCGTCAAGTGCGCCTGCCGGCGCTCGGGCCAGTTGGAGACGACCGCGAAGAGATCGGTCGCGTCGGCGGCCAGGCGAAACGGCTCGGGGAACCGCAGGTCGTAGCAGATGAACGGGGTCACCCGGACGCCCTCGACGACCGCGGTCACGACGCCGTCGCCTCCCGCGTACTCCCGGTCCTCCCCGCCGAAGGAGAAAGGGTGGATCTTCGCGTACCGCACGACCTCGCCTCCCGGCGAGACGAGCAGCGCGACGTTGCGCGGCCGGCCGGCGCCCGATTCGGGAACGCTCCCGAGGATCGAGAGGCCGAGCGCGCCCGCCCGCTCGCGAAGGAACGTCTCGGAGGGGCCCCCGGGCGGCTGCGCCACCCGCTGCGGCCGCATCGAGAACCCGGTGGAGAACATCTCGGGCAGGATCGCCAGGCGCGCGCCGCCGCGCGCCGCCTCTTCGAGCAGCCGCGCGGCGCGGGCGTGGCTCGCCGCGACGTCTTCCCAGACGATGTCGAGCTGGAGGAGCGCGACTTTCACGCGCGGGCTCCCGGGCTCCGCCTCACCAGAGCGTGCCGTCGAGCGAGATCACGGTCTTCGATCCGACGACCTCGGCCGCGTGCCGCGTGCCCGCCGGCAGATAGATCCGATCGCCCGCCGAGAGGTCGTACTGGACGCCGCCGGCCGTGATGCGGAGGACCCCTTCGAGCACCGCGTCGCACTTGGCCTGGCCGTGCTCGTGCTCGGGGAAGGTCGTTCCCTCGCGGTAGGCGAAGACGGCCACTTCGTACCCCTCGCGCTCCATGGCCGTCAGGAGCCGCTTTTCCGTCAGCGGGCCGTCCTCCCCCGCCCAGCGCTCGATCCGGATGCCGCTCACCGCCTCCCTCCGGGCGCCGGCCCTCACGCCCCGGGCTTGTTCGGGTCGAAGGTCGCGAGCAGGTTCTTCAGGTCGTCGGCGTGCTCCTCCTCGTCGGCCATGATCTCCTCCATCAGGCGCCGCGACGTGATGTCGCGGTCCCCGAGGAATCGGACGATCTCGCCGTACGACTCGATCGCGATGCGCTCGGCCACGAGGTCTTCCTTGATCATGTCCACGAGGGTCTTCCCCGGCTTGTACTCGGAGTGGCTCCGCGTCGCGAGCCCCTCCGGCGAGAAGTCGGGCTCGCCGTCGAGCTGCGTGATCCGCTGGGCGATCCGGTCGGCGTGCCCCTGCTCGTCGTTGGCGTGCTCGAGGAACTCGGCGGCGACGGCGTTGGCGTGGATGCCCGCCGCCATGAAGTAGTGCCGCTTGTAGCGGAGCACGCAGACGATTTCGGTGGCGAGGGCCTGGTTCAGGACGTCGATGACTTTCTTGCGGTCCGCGAGGTAACCGTCGGTCACCGCGCCGTCGTGGATGTGCTTGCGGGCGCGCCGGCGCAGCTCCTGGACATCGCTCAGGAACTCCCCCCGCGGCGGCGGCTCGGCGGGCGGGGACTTCTTCTTCGGCGGCGTCTTGGCCATGGTTCTCTCCTCGGCCCGATCAAATCAAAAAACCGCCGCCGCGGCGCAAAAAGAAAGGGGGCCCGAAGGCCCCCTCGGAAATTCGACTGGTGGTCGCGTCAGTAGCGGGGACGCCCGCCGCCGTAGCCGCCGCGTCCGCCGCCGCCGCCGCCGCCGCCCGTCTTGGGACGGGCCTCGTTGACGGTCAGCGCCCGGCCGCCGTACTCCGACCCCGAGAGCGCGGAGATGGCGTTGCGCGCCTCGTTGTCGTCTGCGAACTCCACGAAGCCGAAGCCCCGGGAGCGACCGGTGTCCCGGTCGGTCACTACGGCCACGTTGTCCACGTTGCCGTACTGGGAGAAGAGATTGCGCAGATCCTCCTCCGTGGTGCTGTAGGGAAGGTTGCCAACGTAGAGCTTCATCGAAACAGAGTCCTTTCCGGCGTCTCTCTTCCGGCCCCGCCGCGCCGATCGGTTTGGCCGGCTTCCCGTCGGCTTCGTCGGACTTCGGACAGCACGGAAAAGGCGTGCGGAAGGCGAGCGATACGAGAAGGAGTGAGAGTCTAGGCGAGCCCGCCCGGAAACGCAAGTCGTGTCAAGACGCCGTTAAGCCGCTCCCCGGCCCCGACTTCGGCCCGCGGTCGGGGGCTCGCGGAGGGCCTCGAGGGCCGAGGCCACGAACTTGCGGGTCATCGACTTCCTCCAGAGGAAGGAGAAATCGGTGTTGTCCATGGGCCTCGACGGGCCCGAGGCGGCCTCCGCGGCGGCCGCGATCGCGTCGCGGTCGAGCGTCCGGCCGGCGAGGAGCGCCTCGGAGGCCGAGAGGCGCAGCGGCGCGGAGGCGACGCCTCCGAGGACGAGCCGGGCTTCGGCCACGCGCTCCCCCTCCAGCCGGACGGCAGCGCCGACGGAGAGCACCGGGAAGTCGAAGGCGCCCCGCCGCCGCAGCTTCCGGTACGAGGCCCGCCAGCCGTCGGAGGAGGGAATGCGGATCGCGGTCAGGAGCTCGCCGGGACGCATCGTCAGGTAGTGGATGCCGTCGTTGCGGTAGAGGTCCTCGAGGGGAATCTCCCGCTCTCCCTCCGGCGATTCGAGCGCGACGCGCGCCGAGAGCGCGATCAAGACCGGCACCGAGTCGGCCGACTGGACCGCGAGGCAGCGCGGGGAGCCGGGCGCCACCCAGCAGATCGCGCCGTCCTTCTTCATGCAGAAGTCGATCGCCTGCCGCCACTCGTAGTTCTGGTCGTAGTAGTTGCAGCGTGTGTCGAGGAGGACGTTGCCGCCGAGCGTGCCCATGTTGCGAAGGGGCGGCGTCGAAATCTCGGAGATCGCGTGGACGAGACCCGGGTAGGCGCCCCGGATCCGTCGGTGTTTCTCGATCGTCGAGAGGGGGACGGCGGCGCCGATCGAGACGCTCTTCTTCCCGAAGGAGAGGCGCGCGAGCGACGCGATGCGCGACAGGCCGATCACGGCCTTCGGCGTCTGCTGCCGCCGCTTCATGTTCGGGTAGAGATCCGTCCCGCCCGCGACGAAGGCCGCGTCCGGCCCCGCGTCGGCCCGGAGGCGCATCGCCTCCTTCACCGACGTCGGCGAGAAGTAGCGGAAGCGAGGAAGGCGCATCATGGGAATCGGTCTCAGTCATCGGATCATCGGTTCATCGGTTCATCGGTTCATCGGGTCATCGGGTCATCGGGTCATCGGGTCATCGGGTCATCGGGATTCCCGATCTCCCGATTACCCGATCACCCGATCTCCCGATTCCTCATCGCACTCCCCCCGCTCCCGTCACCGCGGCGTCCACGGCGCGCCCGTCGCCGCCCTCGGCGGGGGTCCGGACGTGGATCGGCTCGGGATAGGGCACCGTCGGAAAGCGAGACGGGCCGTATCGCGCCGGCTTCCCCTGAGCCTTCGCCCGCAACGCCTGATGGATCTTCTCGGGCGTGACGGGGATCTCGTCCACGCGAACCCCCACGGCGTCGAACACGGCGTTGGCGACGGCGGGCGGAATCGGGAGGAGCGGGCCCTGCCCGACTTCCTTCGCTCCGAAGGGGCCGTTGGCGTCGGGGTCCTCGATCAGGAACGTCTCGACCTCCGGCATCTCTTTCGTCGTCGGGCTCTTGTATTCGAGCAGCGACGGGAACTTGTGGACGACGTTCCCGTTCGCGTCGGCGCGGTACGCCATCTCTTCCATCATGGCTTCGCCCAGGCCCATGTAGACCGAGCCTTCGACCTGCCCCATCACGAGGACCGGGTTGATGCACTTGCCGACGTCGTGGGCGATCCAGACCTTCGGGACGGTGTAGATGCCGGTCTCCGGGTCCACGTCGACCTCGACGACCGCCGCCGAGTAGGAGTACGCCGGCGAGGGCCCGACTCCCGCGCCGCGGTACCGCCCCGCCGAAGGGGGCGGCGCGTACGAGCCGACGGTGCCGAGGGTCCCGAACCTCGACTCCGCGGCCTCGACCGCTTCGCGAAAAGAAATCGCCTTGTCCGGATCCGCGGCGTCGAACGCGCGCCCTTCGGCGAACGCGACGCGCTCTTCCGGGATCGCGAGCTTTCCCGCCGCGGCGGCGGCGAGCATCTCCCTCGCCCGCTCGGCCGCCTGGATCGCCGCGTTGCCCGTCATGAGCGTCACGCGCGACGAATAAGACCCGAGGTCGACCGGCGTCAAATCCGTGTCGCCGGTCACGATCCGGATGTCGAACGGATCGATCCCGAGCACTTCGGCGACGATCGCGGCCAGGATCGAGTCGGATCCCTGCCCGATGTCCGTCGAACCGCAGAAGACGGTGACGCCGCCGCTCCGGTCGAGCTTCAGCTGCACGCCCGACTGCGGCATCGAGTTCCAATAGATCGGCAGCCCCGCTCCGCAGAGGTACGACGAGCACGCGAGCCCGAGCCCGCGGCCGGGCGGCAGACGGCCGCGGCGCTCCTTCCAGCCGGAGGCCGCGACGACCTTGTCGATGCAGGCCCCGAGCCCGATCGAGCCGACGCGGAGATAGTTCGCCGTCAAGGAATTCGGCGGCTGGAGCTGCGACCGGCGCAGATTCGCCGGATCGAGCTCCAGATCGGCGGCGATCTTGTCGAGCTCGACTTCCAGGGCGAATCGCGGCTGCGGGGTGCCGTGACCGCGCTTGGGCCCGCACGGCGGCTTGTTGGTGAAGACCCGGGCGCCTTCGAAACGGTAGGCGGGGATCTCGTAGGTCACCGTCTGGAGCGCGCCGGTGTAGTACGTCGAAGCGACGCCGTAGGAGCCGTAGCCGCCGCCGTCGAGGACCGTCTGGAAGCGCAGCGCGGTGATCGCACCGTCCTTCTTCACGCCGGTCGAGACCTTCATGAGCGTCGGGTGGCGGCCGCGGTGGCAGTAGAAGACCTCTTCGCGCGTCAGACAGATCTTCACGGGGCGTCCGGTCACGCGCGAGAGGTGCGCGACCAGGATCTCGTGATGGAAGGGATCGGACTTGCCGCCGAATCCGCCGCCGTTGGGCGTGGCGATGACGCGGATCTTCGCCGCGGGGAGCCCCAGCACTTTCGCGAGCGCGCGGTGGACGTAGTGGGGCGTCTGCGTCGAGGACCAGAGTGTCAGCTTCCCATCGGGGCCGAAGTCGGCCACCGCCGCGTGCTGCTCGAGCGGGAGGTGGGTCGAGCCTTCGTAGAAGTAGAGGCCCTCGTACGTCCGGTCGGCCCGCGCGAAGCCCGCCTCCGTGTCCCCGAACTCCATGGCGACCAGCTTGTGGATGTTCCCCGAGTCCCCGTAGTCGTGGATCGGCACGGCCGCCGGTGCCAGGCCCTCGTCGATCGAGCCGACCGGAGGAAGCGCCTCGTACTCCACTTCGATCGCCTCGAGCGCCGCGCCGGCCGTGTCTTCGTCGAGCGCGGCCACGGCCGCGACCGGATCGCCCACGAAGCGGACGCGATCGAGGCAGAGCGCGTGCTCGTCCTGCGAAACGGGGAGGATCCCGAACGCCACGGGCAGATCCTTCCCGGTCGCGGCCGCGAGCACGCCGGGCATAGCCAGGGCCTTCGAGGCGTCGACGCGCCGGATGCGCGCGTGGGCGAGCTTCGAGCGGAGGATCTTGCAGTGGAGCATCCGGGGCAGGACGACGTCGTCGGCGAAGCGCGTCTGTCCCGTGACCTTCGCCGCCGCGTCCACCTTCCGGTAAGGGCGGCCGACGACGCGGGTCCGGGCGCGGGGGCTCATCGGCAATTCCCCCCTCACCCTCGCCCTCTCCCCCCGACGGGGGGAGAGGGAAGGACCGGAAGCAGTCCGCTCTCGTCGAAATCGAGACTTGGTGCGCGGCGGTCGCTTCGCGACCGGCGCACGAAGGTTTTCAAACCGGGGCTTTCGTCCATCGCGTCAGTCCTTCACGACCGGAAGCAGTCCGCTCTCGTCGAAATCGAAACCGTAGAGGGATTCGCGCCGCGGCGCGGCGTCCTCGCCCCGCATCCAGGCGGCGGCGAGCTCGACCGCCTCGAAGATCTTGACGTAGCCGGTGCAGCGGCAGAGGTTCCCGGCGAGGGCCTCCCGGACTTCGGAAAGCGTGGGGCGCGGATTCTCCTCGAGCAGAACCCTCGCGGTCAGAAGGAACCCGGGAGTGCAGTAGCCGCACTGCGCGGCGCCGAGATCCGCGAAGGCTCTCTGGAGCGGATGGAGCCCGTCCGGGCCCGCCATGCCCTCGACAGTCTCGACATTCCGGCCCTCGCATGCGAGGCCGAGGTAGAGGCAGGACAGAACGGGCTTTCCGTCCACGAGCACGGCGCACGTTCCGCACTCGCCCAGCTCGCAGCCGTGCTTCGTGCCCGTGAGCGCCAGATCTTCGCGCAGCACCTCGAGGAGCGTCTTGTGCGCCGCGAAGGTGCCGTCCACCGGCTCGCCGTTGACGGTGAAACGGACGCGGGCCTTGCCCGAATGGTCCTCGATTTTCTTCGAACGCCGGGACATCCATTCGAATCTAATCCTTTTGTTTTGAAAAGGAAAGACTACTTTCGCTGACTGACTGGTCAGCCCAATTCGAGATGGACCGTCCGTGTGGACCGAAACTCTTTCGGGTCAGTCCCATAGGCTCTGGCGATGAAGCTCGAGACGCTTTTCGTCCACGCCGGACGCCGCCCCGATCCGACCGGAGCGATCTCTCCTCCGATCCATCTCTCGACGACTTTCGAGCGAAACGAGAGAAACGAGCTCGTGGGCGACTTCTCCTACGTCCGCGAGGGCAATCCGACCGAGGCCCTTCTCGAAGAGGCGCTCGCGCCGCTCGAAGGGGGCGAGGCGGCGCTCGCGTTCGGCTCCGGGATGGCGGCGGCCGCCGCGCTCCTGCAGTCGCTCGAGTCCGGGGCGCACATCGTGATCCCGGATGACGCCTACTACGGAGTGCGCGTCGCCGCGGAGGACTTTCTCCGGCCCTGGGGTATCTCGACCGACGTCGTCCCGATGGACGACCTCGCGGCGCTCGCTGCGGCGCTTCGCCCGGAAGACGCAACTCGTGTGGCTCGAGTCCCCATCGAACCCGCTCCTGAAGGTCACCGATCTCTCGGCCGCGATCGAGATCGCCCGGGCGGCGGGCGCGGCCACCGTCGTGGACAACACTTTCGCGACACCGGTGCTCCAGCGCCCGCTCGCGCTCGGCGCCGACGCCGTCCTCCACGCGACGACGAAATACATCGGCGGGCACTCGGATCTGCAGGGCGGCGTCCTCGTCTTCCGCGAGCGCGGAGCAGCTCTACGAGAAGGCGCGGCACGCGCGCCACATCCTCGGAGGCGTGGGGTCTCCGTTCAATTCCTGGCTGGCGCTGCGCGGGCTGCGGACGCTCGCCGTGCGCGTCGAGCGCCAGAGCGCCTCCGCGCTCGCGGTCGCGCGGGCGCTCTCCCGCAATCCGGCGGTCTCCGCCGTGCACTATCCGGGTCTCGAGTCGCACCCCGGACACGCCGTGGCGAAGCGCCAGATGTCCGCCTTCGGCGGGATGCTCTCCTTCCGCGTGCGCGGCGGGACGCGAGGCGGCGATCCGCGCGGTGACCCGCTGCCGGCTCTGGACCCGCGCCACCTCGCTCGGCGGGGTCGAGAGCCTGATCGAGCACCGCGCGACGAGCGAGGGCGCGGGCTCCCGCGCGCCCGCCGAGCTCGTCCGCCTTTCCGTCGGGCTCGAGCATCCCGACGACCTCGTCGCGGACCTCGAGCAGGCCCTCACCGGCTAGGGGCTTCCGGAGACCAACGGCCAGTCCGGCAGGCGGCGGAGGAAGAGAGGGTCGATTCGCGCGCCCTCGAGCCGCGCGCTCCAGTGGAGGTGCGGCCCCGTGACCCGTCCGGTCGCGCCGGCGGCGCCGAGCGTCTTGCCCGTCTCGACGACGTCGCCCGTAGCAACGTCGATCCGCGAGAGGTGAAAGTAGCTCGTGAAGAGCCCCGCCCCGTGGTCGACGATGACGGTCCCGCCGGAGAAGTAGAGCTCCTCCGCCAGGGCCACGCGGCCCGGGGCCGGGGCGGCCACGGGGGTCCCGGTCGGCGCGCGGAAGTCGACGCCGTTGTGGCGCGACCGCTCCTTGCCGTTGTAGATGCGCCGGGCGCCGAAGTTCCCGCCGGCAGCGCCTTCGACCGGCAGGCGGAAGGCGTGGCTCCAACGGCGCTCCCGGTCGGGCGACTTCCAGACCGCGGCCACGCGCTCCCGCTCCGCTTCGATCCGGGGCAGCGCCTCCTTCGGCGGCTCGACCTGGGCGGGATCGACTTTGAGGCTCTCGACCGGGAACTTCGCCGGCTCGACTGTCAGCGCCCACGGAGTCGAAAACTTCTCCCCGCCGCCCGCCTCGACGCCGGTCAGCGTCAGGGCGAGCTTCCCCGGCGCGCGGCCGAGGTCGATCCCGACGAGGCCGCGGAAGATGCGGCGCCTTTCGTCCGGCTCGAGGCGGATCGCTTCGCCGGCCCCCGCGACCCCGAGCGAGGCGAGCGGGCGCGGGCTCCGCACGGTCAGGACGACGAGCCCTCCCGGCCGACCGCGCGGCGGGACGGCTTCGATCGAGAGAGCCGGAGCCTCTTCGGAGGCCGGCGCCGGAGCGGCCGCGAGCGCGGCCGCCAGGAAGGCCAGCGCCGCGCGGCTCACGCGTCCGCGGCGACGGCGGCCGCGGTCGAAGCGGGGAACCGCAGCTCCCCCTCCGAGCGCGCCACGACCGTCGCGCAGACCAGATCCCCCACGACGTTCAGCGTCGTGCGGCACATGTCGAGGAACCGGTCCACACCGAGGATGATTCCGATTCCCTCGGGAGGCACGCCGACGCTCTGGAGCACGATGACGATGAGCGGCAGCGAGCCCCCCGGAACTCCCGCCGTCCCGACCCCCGCCAGGATCGACATCAGGACCACGGTGATCTGCTGGCCGAGAGTCAGGTGAACGGCGAAGACCTGCGCGAGGAAGAGGACCGTGACCCCTTCGAAGAGCGCCGTGCCGTTCTGGTTTCCGGTCGCGCCGACCGTCAGGACGAAGTTGCCGATGCGCGGCGCGATGCCGAGATTCGTCTGCGCGGTCTGGAGGCTCGTCGGCAGCGTGGCGTTCGAAGACGCCGTCGAAAACGCGGTCAGGGTCACCTCGCGGCAGCGGAAGAACCACTCGACCGGCGAGACCCGGCCGAGGAGCTTCAAGAGCACGGAGTACACGACGAACATCTGGATCGCCAGGCCTCCGACGACCACCGCCGCGTAGCCGCCCAGGCGCGGCACGACGGCGAAGCCCGAGCGGGCCGTCAGCGAGAAGAGGAGCGCCGCGACGCCGTAGGGCGCGAGCCCCATGGCCCAGTCCACGATCTTCATGGAGACGCGCTGGATCCCTTCGAGAACCTCGATCAGGGTTTCCCGCTCTTTCCGGATCTGGGCGAGCGCGACGCCGAAGAAGACGGCGAACACCATGAGCGACAACATCTCGCCGTTCAAGGCCTCGACCGCGGCCGCGAGCGGATTGCGCGGGATGAGCGAGAGGAGCGCGTCGGTCCAGGAGACGGCCTTCTTCGCGCTCTCGATGGCGCTCTGCGATTGGGAGGCGAACGTCCCCTCGAGCTGGCTCCGCACCGAGGCGTCGAGGCCCTCGCCGGGCCGGAAGAAGTTGACGAGGCTGATCCCGATCGCGACGGAGATGCCGCTCGCGAAGAGCGTGTAGAGGAGGGTCTTTCCGCCGACGCGCCCGAGCTTCTTGACGTCTCCGAGCTCGAGCACCCCCAGGACGAGAGACGAGAAGACGAGCGGCACGACGATCATGAAGATCAGGCGCAGAAAGAGCTGGCCCAGCGGGTAGGCGACGTTCCGGACGAGGCTCTCGACCCAGGCCGCTCCCGGAGCGACGGCGTACACGGTCAGCCCCAGGACGATCCCGAAGATCAGGCCGAAGAGGATCTTCGTGTGTCGCGGCAGGCCGCGTTTGCGGCGCGGGGACACGGACTCTGCCTCGGGATTCGCCATTTACTTGGTCGCCTGGCCCGGACTCTACCTGCCCGGGCGATTCCCCCCCAAGGAAAAGGTGAGCCGCCGTTGCGCCGCGCTCCTCCGGGTGGTATGCAGGCCCAACGGTTCCGGTCACACGGGAAGACCGCGCCACCTCCCGCTGCGGCGCGCCGAATCGCAGGGGGTGAGCCATGCCGATCTTCCCTCGTTTCTCCTCGCTTCCCTCCCCCGCCGTCCGCGCCTGGCGCTCGCTAGCCCTCGGCATCGCCACGGCGCTCGGCGGTGCCGCCGACGGCGTCGCGCAGCTCTTCACCGAGTATCCGGTCCCGACCGCGTCGAGTCAGCTCCGGGGGATCACGAAGGGAGCGGACGGCAACATCTGGTTCACCGAGCAGCTCGGCAAGAAGATCGGACGGATCACGCCCCAGGGCGTCATCACGGAATTTCCGGTCTCGGAGGCGGGGTCGCATCCCTCCTCGCCTCTGGCGATCACCGCGGGGCCCGACGGCAACCTCTGGGTCGCCGACTTTCAATCGATCGACAAGGTCACGACCTCGGGCACCATCACGCGATATTTCGACCTTCCCTCGCCGTCGCTCACGGGAAACGGCATCACGAGCGGGCCCGACGGCAACGTCTGGTTCATCCTGAACGCGAGCGACCATGATCGGATCGGCCGGATCAAGCCAAACGGCGACATGGTCGAGTTTCCGGTGCTCGACACGATCCAGCTCCAGGAAATCACGGCCGGGCCGGACGGGAATCTCTGGTTCACCGATCCTCTCGGCAAACAGATCGGGAAGATGACGACGACCGGGACGGTCACGCTCTACCCGACACCGATGGGAATCACCGGGCCCAGTGGGATCGCGCCCGGCCCCGACGGCAATCTCTGGTTCACGAGCGCGTTCCATTTGGGCAAGATCACGACGGCGGGCGCTTTCACGACGTTTCCCGATCCGGGAGGCGACGCCCCGCGCGGAATCACGGAAGGGCCGGACGGGAACATGTGGTACGTCGAGACCACCGGCAACAACGTCGGCCGCATCACACCGACCGGAGTCATGCGGGAGTTCCGTCCCCCTACGGTCGGCTCCGGACCCTACGACATCGCCCTCGGCTCGGACGGCGCGCTCTGGTTCACCGAGGCGGGAGGCAACAAGATCGGGCGCACCGCACCGGCGAGCCTCTATACCGTGGCGCCGTGCCGCATCCTCGACACGCGCCGGCCCAACGGCGATCTCGGCGGCCCGGCGCTCCAGGCGGGAAAGGTGCGGAACTTCGTGCTCGTGGGCCACTGCGGGATTCCCGAGACGGTCCGGGCCGTCTCGATCAACGTCACGGTCGTCGGCCCGACCGTTTCGGGAGATCTGCGTCTCTACCCCGCCGGCCCCAACTCTCCCGTCGTCTCGACGATCAACTACCGCGCGGGACAGACGCGGGCCAACAACATGGTGGCGGGCCTCGGCGGCGCGGGGGACCTCGGGGTCCGATGCGATCAGAACTCCGGGACCGTCCACCTGATCGTGGACGTGAACGGCTACTTCCGTTGAGCGCCGCGCGGACGAGCCGGATCGCGCGGCATGGAATTTGCGAGCGAGGCGCCGCGTGAGATCCCGCCGACTCTTCATCGCCGTCCTGATCGCCGCCGTCGGCGGCGCCTACTACTGGTGCAACACGCAGGTGAATCCCGTGACCGGCGAGAAGCAGCACGTCGCGCTGTCGCCCTCCGACGAGGTCGCCCTCGGGCTCCAGTCCGCTCCGCAGATGGCGCGCGAGTTCGGCGGCCTCTACCCCGACCGCGAGGCCCGCGAATACGTGCGCCGGATCGGCCAGAAGGTCGCCGCCGGAAGCGACGCGCGCACCTCCCCCTACCCCTTCGACTTTCACCTGCTGGCCGACCCGCGGACCGTCAACGCTTTCGCCCTCCCGGGCGGACAGGTGTTCCTGACGGCTGGGCTCTTCGCGCGCCTCGGGAGCGAGGCGCAGCTCGCCGGAGTCCTCGGTCACGAGATCGGGCACGTCGTCCACCGGCACTCGTCCGAGCACCTGGCCAAGCAGCGATTCACCGAGGTCCTCGTCGGCGCCGCCGCCGTCGCGGGCTCCGACGACGCGACCGGAGGGCGCCAGACGGCGGCGATCGCGGAGCTCGTGGGGGACATGGCGAACCTGCGCTTCTCGCGAAACGACGAGCTCGAGGCGGACGGATTCGGCGTCGCCGCGCTCGGAAAGACCGGCTACGACCCGCGGGAGCTCGCCGCGGTGATGGAGGTCCTCGCGAAGGCGAGCGGCGGATCCTCCCAGCCCGAATTCCTCTCGACGCACCCCGACCCCGGCAACCGGCGCGAGCGGATCGAGGCCGAGATCGCGCGCCTCTATCCCGGAGGCGTCCCGACGAGCCTGACTGATGGGGACGCCGCGGCCTTCGCCGCGATCCGGGGCCGGGTCGCGGGCGGCGCGGAAGGGCAACCCGACGCCGGGTCCGGGGGCGGCCGGCCGGAACCTCAAGAAAACTGAAAAGGCGACGGGGCGGTGGCGGGCCCCGACATAGTGTCGACGAGGACTTCTGCGGGAGAAGACGATGCGTGTGCCGTTCGTAACTCGTGGTTGGACTGCTCGCGGCGGCCACCGCCGCCGCGGACCAGACGGTACTGTCGGACCGACAATGTCGTTCGTCGCCGAACGTCGTGACGATCTCACCGGGCGAGACGGTCACGTGGGAATGGTCGTCTGGGCGGACTCTCCTCCCGCATTCGACGACGAGCGATTCCAGACAGGTCCCGAGGTGTGGGATTCCAGTCCGGTCAAGACGAGCGGCTCTTTCTCCCATACGTTCAACGACACCTGGGGACTACCCCTTCTACTGCATGGTCACACAGCCTTCCGGCGGCGCAGGAAGGCACGATGATGAACGGCGTGGTCCACGTGGCTCGGACCCGACGCCGACTCCGACGCGCACGCCGACGCGACCTCGACCTTCACCCGCACGCCGACGTCCACGCCGACGCCCACTCTCACGCCGACGCCGACGTCGAGCCCACGGTCACGCTGTCACCGACGCCAGCCGACCCCGCGCGCCTTCTTCTCGGTCGATCGCCGTGCCGCGCGATCGATACGCGGAGCGTCCGGCGCGCCGCTCGCGGCCGGGGGCGACGCGCACTTTCGCGATCGGAGGACACCTGCGGGATCCCGGCGACCGCGAGGGCCGTCTCGATCAACATCACCGTGGCCTCGCCGACCGCCGCGGGAGACCTGCGCCTCTTCCCGGGCGGGACGTCCCAGCCGCTCGTCTCGACGATCAACTACCGCGCCGGTCAGACG
This sequence comes from uncultured Acidobacteriota bacterium, assembly GCA_963707935.1. Classification (GTDB taxonomy): domain Bacteria; phylum Acidobacteriota; class Thermoanaerobaculia; order UBA5066; family Gp7-AA6; genus DATBFU01. Next base: position 2,232,946 of record CAVPRN010000005.1, read on the forward strand.
CGGGCGAACAACGCGATCGTCGCCCTCGGGGCGCTGGCGGACCTCGCGATCAAGTGCGACCAGTCGACGGGCACCGTGCACGTCATCATCGACGTCAACGGCTACGCGGAGTAGCCGACCGCGACGCCGGCGCCGTCCCTTTCAACTTCCCGAAAGAGACCTTAGACTGCCGGCATGGTCCCTCCGGGACGGCGGCAGCGCGTCCTCCTGATCGTCGGCACCCGGCCCGAGGCGATCAAGCTCGCGCCGGTCGTTTCGAGGCTGCGGCAGGAGCCCGAGCGCTTCGAGGCGATCCTCGTCGCGACGGCGCAGCACCGGGAGATGCTCGACCAGGTCCTCCCGGTCTTCGGCCTCGCGCCCGACGTCGATCTCGACGTCATGCGTCCGGACCAGTCTCCCAACGAGGTCGCCTCGCGCGTCCTCGCCGCTCTCGACGAGCTCCTCGCCCGGCTCTCCCCCGACTGGCTCGTCGTGCAGGGGGACACGACGACCGCGATGGGCGCCGCGGTCGCGGCTTTCCACCGGAGCGTGAAGGTCGCGCACGTCGAGGCGGGCCTGCGGACCGGAGACCTCCGCCATCCCTTCCCCGAGGAGATGAACCGGCGGGTCGTGGATCTCGTCGCCGACGCCTACTTCGCCCCGACCGAGCGGGCGGCCCGGGCCCTCGCCGCCGAGGGCGCGGCCGCGGAGAAGATCCATCTCACCGGAAACACGGTCGTGGACGCGCTCCTCGAGATCGCGCGCCGCGATGGGGAGGAGCCCGAGAGCGACACGGTGCTCGTGACGGCGCACCGCCGGGAGAGCTTCGGCGAGCCGCTCGCGCGGGTCCTCCGCGCCGTCGGCCGGCTCGCCCGCGCCTTCCCGAAGACGCGTTTCTTCCACGTCGTGCACCCGAACCCGAACGTGCTCGCCGCCGTGCGCGCGAATCCGGCCCCCGCCAACGTCGAGCGGCTCGAACCGCTCGATTACCGCGCCTTCGTGCGGGCCCTCCGGCGCTGCCGGTTCGTCCTGACCGACTCCGGCGGCGTCCAGGAGGAGGCGCCGACGTTCGGAAAGCCCGTCCTCGTCCTGCGCGAGAAGACCGAGCGCCCCGAAGGGGTCGAGGCCGGGCTCGCCCGCCTCGTCGGCACCGACGAGGAGCGGATCGTGGCCGAGGCGACGCGCCTCCTCGAAGACCCGTCGGAGCGGCGCCGTATGTCCGAGGGGGGCAACCCGTACGGCGACGGCCGCGCCGGCGCCCGGATCGCCGACGCCCTAGCCGGGCGCGCCTTCGAGCCGTTCTCGCCTCGCGCGCCCGCGGCCGTGCGCGGGCGATGAAGGGAGTCCGCCCGATCCTGCGGCAGCTCCTCCCGCGGGGACTGCGCGAGCGCTACCACGACTACGCCCTGCGCCGGGACTTCGGCATCGACCGCCGCCGCGGGCAGCGCCGGCTGCCGTCGATCGACCCCGCGCTCTCGCCGGGCGTCAACGTCGTCGGCTACTTCGATTCGCCCTCGGGGGTCGGCCAGTCCGCCCGATCGCTCGTCGGCGCCGCACGCCTCGCGGGGATTCCGGTCGCGTCGCTCGAAGCGGCGCGGCCCGGGCCGCCCGCCCCCGCGGCCGCCCCGCACGGAGTCAACCTCTACCACGTCAACGCGGACGCCGCCGCCGCGGTCGTCGAGGGATTCGGGCCGGCGCTCCACGCCGGACGCGCCAACGCGGCCTACTGGTACTGGGAGACCGAAGCGTTCCCGCCGCGCTGGCGCGACCGCTTCGACTACTTCGACGAGATCTGGGTCGCCTCCGATTTCTGCCGCCGCGCGATCGAAGCGGCCTCGCCGATCCCCGTCTTCCGCGTGCCGCCGGCCGTGACGCCGCCCCCCTCGCCGCCGGACGCCCGCGCCGCCGCGCGCTTCCCCGCCTCCGACTTCACGTTCCTGACGGTGCTCGACGCGACGAGCGTCCCGACGCGGAAGAACACCGAAGGCGCCGTGCGCGCTTTCGCGCGCGCCTTCGCCGCAGGCGAAGCGGCGCGGCTCGTCGTGCAGATCTCCAACGCCTCGCCGGGGCAGCTCGAGGAGCTCGGCGCGGCCGCGCGGGGAGCTCGCGTCGAGATCCGGAAGGGACCGATCCCGCGCGGAGAGCTCGACCTCCTCTTCGCGGCGTGCGACGCCTACGTCTCGCTCCACCGCGCCGAGGGGTTCGGGCTGCCGATCGCCGAGGCGATGGCCGCCGGGCGGCCCGTCGTCGCGACCCCCTACTCCGGGCCCGCCGACTACCTGGACGAGACGACGGGGTTTCCGGTCCGCTGGCGGCCGATCGAGCTGCCCCGCTCGATCCGCGACTACGACGCCGGGACGCGCTGGGCGGAGCCGGACGAGGATCACGCCGCCCTGCTCCTGCGCCGGGTCTTCGAGGACCGCGCGGAGGCCTCGCGACGCGCCGAGCGGGGCCGCCGGCGCATCCTCGAGAGCTATTCGGTTGAGGCCGCTGGCCGCCGGATTTCCGAGCGGCTCGAAGACCTGCGCCGGCGCTTCCGGAAGTCCGCATGAGGCCGGAGTGGGAGAAGGGTCTGCGGGGACGCCTCTACGTCTTCGGCCGCCGCCTGCTCCCCCTGGGCTTCCGCCGCGCGGTGCGGCGCCGATTCGCGCCCGAGCGCCTGCTCGGAATCCGCAAGCCCCCGGTGGACCTCCCGCGCTACGAGTTCGATCCGAACGAGGCCCGGCCGGGCCGCCCCGACGTCGTGCTCCTTCCCGTCATCGCCTGGTCGGACCGCCGCCAGCGCCCACAGCAGCTCGCGGAGGCGCTCGCGCGGCGCGGCAAGCGCGTCTTCTACGGCGTGCTGCGAGGGCCGGGAGCCCCGCGGGAGGCCGTCGGCGTCGCCCCGGGCGTCACGCTCCTCCCGATCGCCGGCGTGGCGCGCGAGGATCCGGGCGAGCGGCGTCTTTCGGGCCAGAGCCTCGCGGACGCGATCGACACGCTGTCCCGCGCGCGCGAGGAGTACGAGCTCTACGAAACGGCCCTTCTCGTCGAGAGCCCTTTCTGGGCGCCGCTCGCCTTCGCGTTGCGCGAACGGTTCGGCTGGAAAGTCGTCTACGACTGTCTCGACGTCCACACCGGTTTCTCGACGAACCGGCCGGAGGCGATCCTGGCCGACGAGCGCCGTCTCGCCTCCGAGGCGGACCTCGTCGTCGCGACTTCCGAAGCCCTCCGCGAGCGCCTCGGCCCGTCGGCGCGCCTCCTCCCGAACGCCGGCGACTACGCGCTTTTCGCCCGACCCGCGGGGCCGCGGGGCGAGCGCCCCTTCACGGTCGGCTACGTCGGCGCGGTGGACGCGTGGTTCGACGAATCGCTCTTCGCGGAGCTCGCGCGCCGGCGCCCCGACTGGCGCTTCGAGGTCGTGGGCGGGTCGGACACGGGGCGCGCTCCCTTCGACGTGCCCGGCAACGTCGTCTTCCACGGCGAGCGGCCGCACGGCGAGCTTCCGGAGCTGCGCGCCCGATTCGACGCGGAGATCATCCCGTTCCGCGCGACCGAGCTGACGCACGCCGTCGATCCCGTCAAGCTCTACGAGGCCGCCGCGGCCGGGCGCCCCGTGGTCGCGACCCGGCTGCGCTCGCTCGAGGGGCACGCCGCCCGCGGGCTCGTGCGCCTGGCCGCCGATGCCGCCGGCTTCGAGCGCGCTCTCTCGGAGGCGGCGGCGGAAGGGCCGGCTCCCGCGGAGGCGCGCCGGGCGTTCGCGCGCGAGAACACGTGGGACGACCGCGCGCGGGCGCTCGACGGCTGGCTCCGGGATCTCTACCCCCTCGTCTCGATCGCCGTCGTGACGCACGACGGGCTGCCCCAGACACGGCTCTGCCTCGAGTCCCTCGACCGCCGCACGGACTGGCCGGCGACCGAGATCTTGTTCGCCGACAACGGCTCGACCGACGGCACGCGGGAGTGGCTCGAAGGCGAGGCCGCGCGGCGCGGCGAATCCTTCCGGGTGATCGCGTTTCCCGAGAACCGCGGCTTCGCGCCCGCCGTGAACGCCGCCGCGGCCGCCGCGCGCGGCCGCTACCTCTGTCTCCTGAACAACGACACGATCGTGACGCGCGGCTGGCTCTCCGCGCTCGTGCGGCACCTGGAGCGGGACCCCGGGCTCGGCATGGTCGGGCCCTCGACGAACGAGATCGCCAACGAGGCGAAGGTCGAGGTGGGCTACCGCGACCCCGAGGAGCTCGAGCCCTGGGCGAGGGCCTTCACGCGGGCGCGCGCCGGCCGGGCCGATCCGGTCTCGATGCTCGCCATGTTCTGCGCGCTCCTACGCCGGGACGTCTTCGAGGCCGTGGGCCCGCTCGACGAGCGCTTTCTCGTCGGGATGTTCGAGGACAACGACTACGCCCGGCGCCTGCACCGAGAAGGGCCTGCGGGCTCGCCGTGGCCCGCGATTCCTTCGTGCACCACTGGGGGCGCGGGACCTTCCGCCGCCTGCCGGACGAGGAGTACCTGCGGATCTTCGAGGAGAACCGCCGCCGCTTCGAGGAGAAGTGGGGCGCCGGCACCGCGACCCGGCGCGACGCCGGAGCGGAGCTCGCGGAGCACGCCCGCCGGGCCGGCGCCTTCGTCGTCTTTCCGCCCACGATCGGCTGGGACGTCACGCTCGTCCAGAGGCCGCACCACCTCGCGCGGGCATTCGCCCGGCTCGGCGTCCCCGTCGTCTTCGAGGTGGAGGAGTCCCCGGCGCGGCGCCCCGGCCTCGACCCGATCGAGCCGCGGCTCTTCCTCCGCTCGGGCGGGGAGATGCTGCCGGACCTGCCGGGCCGCATCGTCTGGGCGTTCGCCTACAACGTCCCGCCGGACGAAGCGCTCGGCGGCGCCCGGCTCGTCTACGACGTCATCGACGCGCTCGAGGTCTTCCCGCATTCCCGCCGGCGGCTCGAGCGCAACCATGAGCGGGCGCTCGGCCGCGCCGAGGTCGTCTTCGCGGTCTCGCGTCCGCTGCTCTGGCGGAAGTGCGCGCGAAACGGCCGGACGCGATCCTCCTGCCGAACGGCGTGGACGCGTCCCGGTTCGCCGATCCTCCCGACGCGGCCGGCGTGCCCGAGCCGATCCGGCGCGCCCGGCAGTCGCAGCCGGCCGGTCGCCGGCTACGTCGGGGCGCTCGCGCGCTGGGTGGACGGAGAGCTCCTCGTCGAGCTCGCGCGGCGTCGCCCGGACTGGGACTTCTTCCTCGTCGGCGAGGCGCTCGACGACTCGCTCGCCGGCCGGCTCGAGGGCGCGCCCGAGAACCTCGCCTTCCTCGGACCGCGGCCCCACGCCGCGATGCCCGCCGTCCTCGCCTCCTTCGACGTCGGGCTGATCCCGTTTCGAACCGGGCCGGAGGGGCACCACGCGTCGCCGATCAAGCTCTACGAGTACCTGGCCGCGGGCCTCCCGGTCCTCACGACGCCGCTCCCCGAATGCGAGGGCATCCCCGAGATCGAGACGGCCTCCGGCGCCGAGGCGATGGCCTCGCTCCTCGACGCGGCGCGCGCGCGCCGGGCCTCGCCCGAGTTCCGGGACCGCTGCCGCGCGCGGGCCCGCGAGAACGACTGGATCCGCCGGGCCGAGACGGCGCTCGAGGCGCTCCGGATCCGGCCGGACCTCGCGCCGTCGACTAGAATCGGCCTCCAGACGCCTTGAGCTCGACCGCCGCGATCCCGCGCCCGAACGACCGGCCGGTCTACGACTCCGCGCGCCGCGGCTGGCGGGCGCTCGAGGAGGCCCGGGCGCTCTGGGCCTACCGCGCCCTCGTCTACGAGCTCGTCATCCGCGACATCAAGGTGCGTTACAAGCGCTCGGTCCTCGGCATCTTCTGGACGATGCTCGCGCCGCTCCTGAACATGATCGCGCTGACCCTCGTCTTCTCCTCCCTGCTCAAGCAGCAGATCACCAACTACCCCGTCTACTTCCTCGCGGGCTCGATCTTCTGGGCCTTCTTCTCCCAGACGACTTCGTCGGCGGCCCTCCAGACGCAGGACTCGAACGAGACGGCCAAGCGCATCTACGTCCCCCGCTCGGTCTTCGTGGCGGCCGCCGTGGGCGTGGGTCTCGTGAACCTCGGGCTCTCGCTCGTGCCGCTGCTCGTCCTCGTCGTCGCCACGGGCTTCCCGATCTACGCGACGTGGCTCTTCCTGCCCGTCTCGATCCTGATCGCGACCGCTTTCGCCGCGGGGATGTCGCTCTTGCTCTTCACGTTCGCATCGCGCTTCTCCGACGTGCGCGAGATGTACCTCGTCATCGTGCAGACCTGGTTCTTCCTGACGCCGATCGTCTACCACCCGTCGATCGTGCCGCCGCGCTACCGCTTCGCGCTCTGGGCCAACCCGATGTACTACCTCGTCCAGACGTTCCGAAAGCCGATCTACGACGGCGTGCTCCCCTCCCCCGGCCTCCTCGCGGCGTCCACGGCCTTCGCCATCGTCGTGCTCGCGACCGGCTGGCAGTACTTCTGCGCGCGGGCGGACTCCTTCGCCTACCGGACCTGAATGACCGCGATCCGACTCGAGAACGTGGCGGTGCGGTATCGGATCCCGCGCGAGCGCATCAAGACGCTCAAGGAGTACGCCATCCGCCGCGCGATGCGGCGCGTCGTGTACGACGACTTCGAGGCGCTCCACGGCGTCGGGTTCGAAATCGGGTCCGGCGAGACCGTCGGGGTCGTCGGAAGAAACGGCGCGGGCAAGAGCACCCTGCTGCGCCTGATCGCGCGGATCCTCCGGCCGACGGAAGGCCGGGTCGTCGTGGTCGGAAGGACGGCGCCGCTCCTCGAGCTCGGCCTCGGCCTCCACGGCGAGCTGACCGGCCGCGAGAACGTGATGCTCCAGGGGGCGCTCCTCGGCTTCACGCGCCACGACATGAGGTTGAGGATGGACCGCATCGTGGCCTTCGCCGAGCTCGAGGAGTTCATCGACGCGCCGATCCGCACCTACTCGACCGGCATGGCGGCCCGCCTCGCCTTCTCGGTGGCCACCGACGTGGATCCCGACATCCTGCTCGTGGACGAGGCTCTGGCGGTCGGCGACGAGCGCTTCCAGATGAAGTGCCACGACCGGATGGAGGCCTTCCGCCGGGCGGGCAAGACGGTCCTCCTCGTCTCGCACTCGATGGCGCAGGTGCGGGAGAACTGCCGGCGCGCCATCTGGATCCACGGCGGGCGCGTGGCGCGCGACGGGGACGTGAACGAAGTGACCGAGGCCTATCACCTCTGGTCGGTCGAATCGGCCCTGGCCGCCGCGGCGGCGGCGGGCGGGAAAGCGTGAGCGGGCCGGGCGGCAAACCCTCGGATCCCCTGGCGGCGGAGCTCGCGGCCGCGGCGGCCCACGCCGACCCCGCCGTCCTGCCGCCGTCCACCCGCGCGGCGCCGGCCAAGCGCCTCCTCCTGCGGCTCCTGCGCGTCTACACGACGGGGCAAGTCTCGTTCAACCGGGCCGTCTCGGGCGTGCTCGGAGCCCTCGACGGCCGGGTCCGGGGCCTCCAGCAATTCCAGGAGCACGCGGCAAGATTTCAGGCTGGCGTGGTCCGCTTCCAGACGGACGTGGCCGGCTTCCAGGCGCACGCGGACTCCCGCCTCGCCGGTCTCGAGGGGCATGTGCGGCGCCTCGCGGAGGAAGCGGGCGGCCTCGCGCGGCAGGTCGCGCGCATGGCGCCGGCGACCTCGGAGCAGATGTTCGCGCCCGGCGCGCACGCGGAGTTCGAACGGCAGTTCCGCGGCTCGCGGGAGGAGATCCGCGAGAGACAGCGGATCTACGTCCCGATCCTCGAGCGGGCCGCGCGCCAGGTCGGCGCGGGCGCGCGCTTCCTCGACCTCGGGTGCGGGCGCGGGGAGCTCCTCGAGCTCGCGCGAGACGCGGGCCTCGCGGCGGCCGGCGTCGAGTCGGACGCGTCGCTCGTCCGGGCCTGCCGCGAGCGCGGCCTCGACGCGCGCGAGGGAGACCTCTTCGACGCGCTCTGGGCCGAGCGGGAGAAGAGCCTCGCCGGCGTCTCGGCGCTCCAGGTCGTCGAGCACCTGCCATGGGCCGCCGTGCGGACGCTCGTCGATCTCTCCTACCAGCGGATCCGGCCGGGCGGCTGCCTCGTCGTCGAGACCATCCACCCCGCTTCGGCGTACGCCATGCGGGCCTTCTACCTCGATCCCACGCATCGCCAGCCGGTCCCGAGCGAGATGGCGCACTTTCTCTTCTCGCAGGCGGGCTTCCGCGACGTCGAAGTGCGGCTCCTGAACCCCGTCGAGGAGCCGAAGCTCTCGGCGGCCGTCGCCGGAAACCCGGCCCTCCAGGGACTCTCCGACCTCCTCTTCGGATTTCGCGACTACGCCGCGATCGGCTGGAAGTGAGGGCCCGGCCCGGGGCCCGCCGCCCCGCCGGATAGAATCCGCCGCGGAGGAAACCCTGCAGGATCGAATGCGGGACGGCGAAGCGGGATCGGCCGCCGCGGCGCTCGGCTCGGCCGAGGCCGACGCGGCGGACCTGAAGCTGCGCCTCGCCGAGTCTCAAGCGCGGGAGAAGCGGTTCCTGCAGCGTGCGACGAAGGCGGAGGAGCGTCTCGAGGATGCGCTCCGCAACGAGCACGACCTGCGCGACCAGATCGAGCGGCTGATGAAGTTCCACCGCGCCGTCGAGCGCTCCGCGCCCTGGCGCGCCATCCAGACCCTGCGCGGGCTCGTCGGCCGGAAATGGTAGACGCCGCTTTCCCCGACCCCTCGCTCGAGATCGCGCGCCTCTCCGCGCGCGTCGAGCGGCTCGAGCGCCTGCTCGCGGCGCGCTCGCGACTGCTCCGGGACCTGACGCCCGAGCTCTGCCCCGACGATCTCGTGAACCTCTCCCGCCTCTCGGCGGGCCTGCCGCCCCTCGCGCGGGCGGCCTTCGGCCTCTCGGACTGGCGCGAGACGACGGCGCTCTCGGCCGGTGACGTCGAGACCACGATGGAGCAGCTCTGGCGGTCGCTCGCTCCGCCGCGCGACGAGGAATGAGCCCCCGGAAGGCGACCGTTCTCGTCCTCGCCTGGAATCGCTGGGACCTGACGAAGCGCTGCCTCGACTCGCTCGGGCAGACCGACCTCTCGGACGCCGAGGTCTTCGTCGTGGACAACGGCTCGACCGACGGCACACCGGAGGCCCTGAAGTCCTACCGCTGGCTGCGGGTGCTGCGCAATCCGACGAACCTCGGCTTCGTGCGCGGCAACAACGCGGGCATCGCGGCGGCGGACCCGGAATCGGACATCGTGCTCCTGAACAACGATCTCGAGCTCACGCAGAAGGACTGGCTCCAGCGCCTGCGGCAGGCGGCGCACTCGCGCGAGGACGCCGGCATCGTCGGCTGCCGCCTGAGGCTCCCCGACGGCCGGTTGCTGCACGCCGGGGCCTACATCCTGCCCGACACCTGCTGGGGCCAGCAGTTGGGCTCCCTCGAGAAGGACATCGGCCAGTACCCCGGCCTGCGCGAGGTCGAGGGAATCGTCTTCGCCTGCGCCTACATCCGGCGCGAGGTGATCCGCGCCGTGGGCGGGCTCTCGGAGGACTACGAGTCGTACTTCGAGGACACCGACTACTCGCTCGCCGCGCGCGCGCGCGGCTTCAAGACGTTCGTCGCCGGGGACGTGACGCTCGTGCACGACGAGCACGGCTCGACCTCGGGCGATCCCCGCAGCTTCATGCAGATCTTCCAGAAGAGCCGCGAGACGTTTCGCCGCAAGTGGGGGAAAGCCGCTCGAGGCGCGCTACGGCCGCGAGGTCTTCTGGCAGTCCATCATGAACTTCCCGACCGGCTACGCTTCGAGCTGCCGCGAGATCCTGCGCGCGCTCGACCGGCAGGGCGTGCGGGTGACCTACCGCTACGTCTACGGCCCGGGCACGCCCTTCCCCGTCGCCGAGCCGGAGTCCAACGGCGACTACCTGCTCGACGTCGATCCGGATCCGCCCCGCGCCGGCGAAACCGCCGATCGCGGTCGTGTACGGGCAGGGGGACGTCTTCCGCCAGAACCGGGGCCGGCGCAAGGTCGGCTTCACGATGCTCGAGGTGGACGGGTTCCCCGCGCGACTGGGTGCGCCAGGCGAGCCAGATGGACGAGGTCTGGGTCCCGACGGAGTTCAACCGGCAGGGTTTCCTCGCGGCAGGCCTGAAGCGCCCGATCCACAAGATCCCTCTCGGCGTCGATCCCGACTACTTCCATCCGGGGCATCGTGGGACATCCGAACCCGATGGGCGAGTTCGTCTTTCTCTCGAACTTCGAGTGGGGGGAGCGCAAGGAGCCGTGGCTTCTCTTGAAGGCCTTCAACGACGTCTTCCGCGCGTCGGAGCCGGTGCGCCTCCTCTGCAAGATCATCAACAAGGACCCGTCGGTGCGCGTCGTGGACGAGATCCGCCGCGCTGCGAGCTCAAGGACTCGGGCGGGAAGATCACGTTCATCTTCAACCGCGAGTTTCCCTACTACCAGCTCGGCTCCTTCTACCGCTCGGCCGACTGCTACGTCTCGGCCGGCCGCGGCGAGGGCTGGGACATGCCGCTGATCGAGGCGATGGCTTGCGGCCTGCCCACGATCGCGACCGACTGGGGCGCGCACACGGAGTTCGCCCACGAGGGGAACGGCTATCCCCTGCGCGTCCGCGGGACGATCCCCGCCGTGGCCAAGTGCCCCTACTACGAGGGATTCTCCTGGGCCGATCCCGACCCCGAGCACCTGCGGTTCCTCCTGCGTCACGTCTACGAGAACCGGGAGGAGGCGCGGGCACGCGGCGCCGCTGCGGCGCGCGAGGTGGCCGAGAAGTGGACGTGGGCGCACTCGGCCGCGAAGGTCATCGCGCGGCTGGACGCGCTCCAGAACTGACCATGGCACCTGCCGCAGGGCCGAGTCCGGGGGTTTCCTGGAGACCCGGAGCCCGGGAGGGGCGGGAGAGAGGGCTGCTTCCATGACGCCGGAAGGGGAATCGACCCTCGAGAAGGCCGTCGGCCGCTGGGACACGACGGCGGCGGAACGTGTCGCGAATCCGATCCAGGGTTGGATGGACTCGCCGCTCGTCCTGGAGCAGTGCATTCTGCCCAAGCTCGGCGGCGGTCCGGGCCGGCACTGGCTTTCGGCCCTCGTCGACCGACACCGGATCGCCCGGGACGGGCATTGGCTCAGCCTGGGGTGCGGCAGCGCCGGGACGGAGATCGCCGCCTCCGGATGGGGACTCTTCGCCTCGATGCTCGCGATCGACGCGTCGCCGGCTTCTCTCCAGATCGCGGGCGACGCCGCCGCCCATCAGGGCGTCCGCAACATACGCTTCGAACGGGCGGACCTCGATCGGATCGAGCTTCCCCGGGCGCGCTTCGACCTCGTGCTCATGAACATGTCTCTTCATCATGTCCGGGAGCTCGGGCACATCCTGGCGGAAATCCGAGGGGCTCTTCGTCCCGGCGGCTGGTTCGTCGCCAACGAATTCGTCGGGCCTCGTCAGTTCCAGTTCTCGGACCTCCAGCTCTCGATCGTTCGGGAGCTCCTCGCGAGCCTCCCGGATCGCTGCCGAATCGACTCGACGACCGGACGGGTCAAGACGGAGTACGTCCGAATGCCGGTCGAGCACTGGAACGTGGCGGATCCCTCCGAGGCGATCCGCTCCGATCGAATCGTGCCCGAGATCGAGAAGCAATTCCGGGTCGTGGAAAGGCTCGATTACGGGGGCACCATCCTGAACCTCCTGTTCGAGCACATCGTGCACAATTTTGATCCGGGCGACGAACGCGACCGGGCGCTCATCGCTCTCCTCGGAAGGGTCGAGGATCTGTTGATCCGGAACGGCGTGCTCCGCAGTGATTTCACGCTCATGATCATGAGGGGGCGCAGGGGCCTCTGGCCGGGAAGCCGGTCCCGTCCTCGCTGACGGCCGACAACCCGTCGCCTCCCCGCGGCTATCGTTCCATCGAGGAGCGACCGGGACCGGCCCCGGCTACTGCAGGTAGCCCAGGGAACGCAGCCGCTGAATCTCCTCGGGGGGCAGGGCGTCGATCGGCTTGCCGCGCAGATCTCCGGCCCGTTTCGCCCGCTCGATCCACCGGGAGAACTCGTTGCGACACGCTCCGACGCGCGGGTCCGCCGCCGGGAGCGGTGCCTTCTCTCCGGGGTCGGCCGCGAGGTCGTACGCCTCGAAAGGGGGGGCGGGTCGGTGGAAGCGGTCCACCGACAGGGCGTTGCCGATGCACTTGATCTCGCCGGCGAGCGTCGCCGTGAGGTCGACCGCCCCGATGAGCCCGCTCGGGCGCACGCGGACCTCGGAGAGGAGGCTCCGGCCGGCGGCGCCGGAGGCGGCCTTCGGCAGCGGCCGACCGTGGAGGCGCAGCCGACCGAACTCGCGCCCGGCGAGGGAGAGAAGCGTGGGGACGATGTCGACCGTGCTCACCTGCTCCGAGACGCGCGTGCCCGCCGCGACGCTGTTCGGGTATTTCACGAGCAGCGGCACCCGCAGCAGCTCCTCGTAGAGTGTGCGCCCGTGGTCGAAGCCGCCGTGCTCGTCGAACTCCTCGCCGTGGTCCGAGACGAGCACGATCGCGCTTCGGTCGTAAATTCCGAGGTACTTGAGCAAGTCGAGGAAGGCTCCGAATTGTCGGTCGGCGTGAAGCACCTCGCCGTCGTAGAGCCCGCGCAGATGCGCGACTTCGGCCGGCTTTCGACGCAAATCCTTCGAGACGAAGATCATGGTGTTGTAGTACCAGGCGGGCAACGACCCCGGGTGGCGGTCGGCGAAGACGAGGTCCTCCCCCTTCGGACTGTAGACCGCATGCGGATCCGGAACGTGAATGTAGGCGAAGAGGGGCTTCTCCGGCTTCGGGCGGCCGAAGAGGTACTGCCAGAAGAGCCCGCGGGCGAGCTCCGAGTAGCTCTTCGTCGAGAGACGTATGTCGACCGTGGACGTATCGAAGCCGCGCTGGAGCGCCAGGAATTGCCCGAGGGGCCACTGGGAGATCGCCACCGTCTCGTAACCCTGTTTCGATAGCTCCTGCGGCATCCAGGGAATGGACTCGGAGAGCTGGTGGTCGAGATCCGTCATTCCATGCGCGAACGGATAGACGCCCGAGAGGATCGAGACCGTCGCCGGCAGCGTCCAGGAGGAGGGACTCCAGGCCCGCTCGTAGGTGACGGCATCCCGGGCGAACGCGTCGATGCGGGGAGTCGCTCCGAGCGTCGAGCCGTAGACGCCCAGCGCGTCGGCGCGGAGCGTGTCGATGAGGTAGAGGAAGATGTCGGGCGGCCGTCCGTCCGAAGAACGCTCCGGCACGACCTCGGGCGCCGAGAGCTCGAGCGCGACGCCGGGCGGCGTGGCCGGCCCCGAACCCGCTCCCCGCGCGGCCATCAGACGGAGAAGAAGCATGAAGGCTCCCTCCCCTTCCGCCGAGAAAGCGACCCGACGCCCGGAGAGTCGTTCGGCCGGTCCGCTCCAGATCCCGACGCGGGAACCATCTCCCCTCGCGAGCTCCACGGAAACGGTGAGGCCGGGCCCCGATGGACGCGCGGCTCCGAAGCGGACGTTCCAGCGGGAGCCGGCCGGGAGCGCGATCGCGAGGCCGTCGCCTCGAAGGGTCGCTTCGCGCCACCCGTCGCGCGTTTCCCGGATCTCCGATGCGCCGGGCGCAAGGGGCTGGCCGCTCGGAAGCACGGCCAGGTTGTCGAAGGCGGCGGAGAGGTTGCGCATGTCGTCCGAGGCGATCACCTTCGAAGGCTGCGACGTGTAGGCGAATCGGAACTCGCAACTCGTTCAACGGCGCGCGCAGCAGCGCGTCGGGAAGCGGCACGCGCAGTTCGCGCCAGTCGGGCGGAAGAGTCACCGGTTCGAGCGCCGTGCCGTTCAGGATCGGCGTCATCGTCTGCGCCGGAGCGCCCGGGTAGAGAAAGGGAAGGACCCGCGCCACGAGCTCGACCGACCGCGACTCCGGCACGCCGAAGTAGACCGTCGGCGCGGAGGCCGCCCAGGAGAATCCGGACCAGGGGCCGGTCTTCTCCTGACTCTCCAACCCGTACCATCCGGTGCCGAGGACGAGCTTGCCGGAAGGGCCGTCGAAGGTCTGGCGAAAGACCCCGGGCTCGCGGTCGACGATCTCGGGATCGAAGGCGACGCGCGCGTCGGACGGGACCGCATTGCGGCAGGCCGCGGCCACGAGAAGCAGAGCGGCGGCACGCCACGACGGGAGAGCGCTCCTCGTCAAGAGCCCTTCTCCGGAAGGCCGGCCGGCGTCACGAGAACCTCGACACTCGCCGTCGGTCCTCCCTTGTTCGAGAACCACTCGACGTTCTCGTGCACGAGGTCGTACTCGAGTCGATACGGCCCCGGGGCCGCGGGGGCGGCGACCTCGATCGGGATCGTGGCCCATTCCCCGGTCAGGAGGGGGCGCGGCAGATAGCCGCGGGGGCCGTCGTAGACATCGGGGAGGCCGGGCTCGAGCGGCCGCCAGTGGTAGCCGAGGTGGATGGAGTACGGCCACAGACACGGACCGCGGTTCATGACCGCGACCTGCACGGGCAGCGAGCTCCCGGCCGGCATCGAGGACGGCTGCGGGCCGAGGCGCCAGCGAGCCCGATAGGCCGCCGCGGGGAGGGGGAAACCGAGCCCGGCGCGAAGCGTCGTGAACGCGCCGGGTCCGAGGTCCGAGTAGAGACCGAACGAATCGACCTGGAACCGCCGAAAGGGGATCGCCTTCTCCCGCAGGAAGGCCTCGAAGCACCGATCGCGACGGCCGGTCAGCACGAGCGCCGCGTCGGGAGCCGCGTCCACCTCCTCCCGATACGGGGGGTATCGCACCGGCTCGTCGCCCGCGAGCGGCGTCGCGATCACGCGCTCTCCCGACTCGAAGGCGATCCGGTAGGCGGTCCAATAGCTCGCATAGACGTGCCGGATTCCGAGCGCTTCGAGCCGGCGGACCAGTGGAGAAATGTCGGTCACGTCGGCGCTCAATCGCTTCGGGGCGACGAGCACGCTCGCCACGTGGATGGCGAAGAGCGCCACGGCCGCCACGACGCGGACCCGGCCTGTCCGGCGGCCCCCGCCCGCCCGCGCGAGCTCGCTCCCGAGGAGCATCGGCACGAACACGTAGTAGGCCATGGCGTACCTCGGTTCGCTCGCCACGAATCGCCGCGAGGCGACCGGCAGAAGGAGCACGGCCAAGAGCGACAGGAGGAGGAGGCGTCGGACTCGATCGCCGCGGAGGGCCTGCCGCAGCGACGGCGCGAGGAGAACGGCCAATGCCAGGAGCGACAGCTCCTCCGAGAGGGGGAACGCCCGACGGATCGATTCGATGACCGGGGTGACGGAAACGCCTCCCTCGAGGACCGAAATCGAGACCCACAGGAGTGCGACGAGGTTCGAGAGGGCGGTTCCGAAGCCGGCGAGACCCATTTCGGGAGCCTTGAGGCTCGCCCAGCCGTGACGCAGATTCCAGAACCACCACGGGAAGGAGCCCGCCACACCGCCGGCGAGGAGGAGAAGCGCCGGGCGGAAAGCGGGCCGTCGCCGGGCCAGGAAGAGCCATCCGACTGCCACGACCGAGACGCCGGCCGTGATGGGCATGACCCACCAGCCCGCGCCGATCACGGCGCCGAGCAGGAGCCACTGCCACGCCCGGCCCCGCCCCCCTTCGGACCGGTCGATCCCGAGCGCGAGAGCGACCGTCGCGAGCGCCGCCAGGGCGACCGCGTCGTAAGCGCCGTCCGACGTCAGGCCCTTGAAGAGCAGGAAGAACGGGGGGATGGCGAAGTAGAGGAGCGAGAAGAGGCCGGCCCGATCGCCGTAGAGGCTCCGAGTCAGAAGAGCGACTCCGCCCGCGAGGGCCATCAGGAGGCTCGCCATGGCCAGCCGGTACGTCGTCGGCGATGCGCCGGCGAGCGCGAAGACGCCGGCGACGTAATGCGGCTCGACCGAGCCGGCGTACGCCACGCCGTAATAGAAGACGGGGTGCCCCTTGCCGGCGAGAATGTGCCGCGCCATCAAACCCACGACGGCCTGGTCGGAATTGCGGGGGACGCGATGCGTCCGGAGGACGAAGGCCTGAGAGCCGAGGGCGACGGCGAAGAGGAACGCCGCCACACGCCAGAACCTTCCCGGCGAGGACCCCGGAGGCGGGACCGGAGCGGGCCCTCCGGAGGCGGCCGCGCCGGCCATCACGGCGCGGAGAGTTCGCGCCCGCCGGCGTGGGCCGGCCGCCCCGGAGGGAACCGGCTCCACCGGTTCGCCGGCTTCGGGGCGGATTTGACCGTCATGCGGGCTCCTTCTCGCGAAGAGGAACGGGAGAGAGAATACCCCGATGCCT
Source organism: uncultured Acidobacteriota bacterium (assembly GCA_963707935.1). Taxonomy (GTDB): domain Bacteria; phylum Acidobacteriota; class Thermoanaerobaculia; order UBA5066; family Gp7-AA6; genus DATBFU01. Next base: position 2,249,220 of record CAVPRN010000005.1, read on the forward strand.
TCCGAAACCCGGGCGCGTGACTGATGTCGGATCGCTCCCCGAACACGGGCGGTCGCCCGGCGTGAACGGCGGTTCGGAACAGGAGATCTGGGAGCGGCACTGGCGCTCGACGGCCCGCCCCGACGCCCTGGTCGGGCGCATCGCGGCGGCCGTGCGGCGCCACGTCTTGAGCCGGGCCGTCCGGCACTACACCGATCGCTATTTCGGCCGCCGCGGCGTCTTCGTCGAGTGCGGCTGCGGGACCGGCCAGGCGTCGGCGCGCATCGTCCGCAACGGCCGATCTCTCGTCGCGCTCGACGTCTCGCCGGAAGCCTTGCAGCAGTCCCGCTCGGTGGGCTCCTTCACCGGCCGCGTTCAGGCCGACATCCGGCGTCTCCCGTTCCGGGACGGATCCGTTTCCGGGATCTGGAATCTGGGGGTCATGGAGCACTTCGATCCCGCCTCGGGGCTCGCGATCCTTCGCGAGTTCCGCCGCGTCCTCGAGCCCGGGGGATGCGCGATCCTCTTCTGGCCTCCCGAGTTCGGCTCCTCGCGCTGGGTGCTCGGGCCCGTCGAGTGGCTCGTCGGCCGGCGCCGCGGGAGCGCATTCCACGTCTTTCCCGATGAGGTGAACCGCATCCGGTCGCGGGCTCACGCCATCGAGACCGTGCGGGCCGCCGGTCTCGAGTCGGTCGCGACGGACTTCACGCTCCGCGACGCGTTCATCCACATGGTCGTGGTGGCGAGAAGGCCAGGCGCTTGAAGATCTCGAGCGTCATCGCCGCCTACGATGAGCGGGAGAACATCGAGGAGCTGACCCGCCGTCTCGACCGCGTCCTGCGGGAGCTCCCCGGCACGGACTTCGAGATGATCTTCGTCGTCGAAGGGCGCGACGGAACCGAAGAGATCCTCGAGCGGCTCTCCCGGGAGCTCGGCCGGATCCGGGTCCTCTACGCGGAAACCCCGAGCGGGCTCGGACGGGCCTTCCGCCGCGGCTTCGCGGCGGTCTCTCCCGACGCCGACGTCGTCGTCACGATGGACGCCGACCTCAATCACGCGCCGGAGGAGCTCCCGCGCCTGCTCGAGGCCTGGCAGCGGCGCGAGGCGGACGTCCTGATCGGCTCCCGCTTCGTCGAAGGCGCCCGTTCGGAAGGGATCCCGTTCTGGAAGCGGGCGGCGAGCGCGGGCGTCAACAAGGTCATCGCGACCTTCTTCGACATCGGAGCGCTCGACAAGAGCTCGGGCTATCGGATCTACCGGGCGGACGCCCTGCGGAGGCTGACGGGATACCGGAACGACGACTTCGCGTTTCTGCCCGAAATGCTGATCCTCGCGACCGGGGCGGAAATGCGCATCGTCGAGGAGCCGATCCACTTCCGATTCCGCACGCGGGGCGTGTCCAAGATGTCGATCTCGCGGACGAGCCGGAGCTATCTCACGCTCCTCCGCTCGCGGTTCGACGGCATCAGCGCCGCCGCCCTCGCCCTCCTCGCCGCCGGGACCGTCCTCCGTCTGCTCTACGCCTTTCCGACGCACAAGTTCGTGCCGGACGCCGACTCGCTTCTCTCCGGCCTGCGCGCGCTCGACATCCTCGGGGGAAAGCTTCGCGTCTTCTACTCGTACGTCCGGATCGGAGCGCTCGAGAGCTACATGCACGTGCCGGCGATTTGGCTCCTCGGAGTCTCACGGGCCGCGATCTCGATCGCTCCGCTGCTGTCCGGATTCGGCACGCTCTTCTTCTTCTGGTTCTTCCTCCGCGAGATTCTGGGCCGGCGGGTGGCCCTCTTCGCGCTGCCGTTCCTCGCGTTCCCGTCCCCGGCTTACATCGCCTGGACGTACATGCCCAACGGATACCCCGAGACTCTGCTCCTCTGCGCCGCGACGCTCTATCTGGCGGCGCGGACCGCGCGCACCGGGCACCGGAACTGGTCCACGCTGGCCCTCGGCCTCGCTGCCGGGGCGGGCCTGTGGCAGTCCCTGCAGACGCTGACCTGCTCGGCGCCGGCCCTCCTCTGGCTGCTCGGAAGACGCGGGGATCTCCGGCGCGACGGAAGGTTCTTCCGGGTCGCCGCGGCGGGATTCCTCGCCGGGGCCTTTCCCTGGATCGCGTACAACGTCGTCCACCCTCTGGCGACTTTCCGTGGAAACTTCGCCGTTCGCCCGGCCAGCGGAGTCTCCGGAGTCGCCGCCAACGCCTCCTACTTCTTCGGCTACGACCTCCCGGAGCTGCTCGTCGGTGTGGAACCCTTCGCGGACGCGGCGCCCCATCCGATCACCCGGCTCGAAGGCTTCCTCCGGGCGCCGGCCGCCGCCGTTTACGCGCTCTCGGCTCTCGCGCTCGCCTGGCTCGCCATACGGAAACGTTCCTCGGCGGCGATTTCGGACGCCGATGCCCGATCGGGAATCCGCCTTCTCGCGATCGTCGCGGTCACCGTGACGGTTCTCGACATCTTCTCCGAGGCGGGGCAGACCCGCGGCTTCACCGTGCGCTACGTCCTCCCCCTCTTCTTCGCCGCCGCGGCGGCGGTTGGGATCCTCGTCGAGCGGATCGGGCGACGCCGGCCGTGGCTCGCGGCGCTCGCCGCGGGCACTCTGCTCCTCTTCAATCTCTCCGGTTACTACTGGCCCGGATCGCCTGAACGGAGGTACTGGGAGTCCCTGGACGCGAGCGACCGAACGCTCCTCGATTTCCTGAAGTCCTACGGCGTCCGGTGGGTCTGCGGAAACTACTGGGCCGTCTATCCGCTCAATTTCCTCTCGGAAAGGAACATCCTCGGCCTGCCGTACACGGAGGCGGAGGACCATTACGCGTGCGCGGAACGCCTGCCGGCGAGGCCCGTGTGCTGGGCGATCGTCGCGCGAAATCCGACCTGGGTTCGGAACTGGGTCACACGAGCCGGTTTCCGGGGTCGCCTGGTCCCCGTCGGCAGCTTCTGGGTCTTCTTGCCCGGCGACGCCGACGTCGCGAAACAATCCCCGAGAGCCGCGCTCGCACGGCTCCGGTCCACCGCCGTCTTGGGACACTGATGGCTGCAGTGGCCGCGCGAGACCCGGTTCGGCTCCGCGCCCTCGGCCCCGCCCTCGCGGTCTTCCTCGTCTCGTTTCTCGTGTTCAACGCGAACCTCCGGCGGATCGGAACGTACGACTCGAAGGCCGCGAGCCTCATTCCTTTCAGCCTCTGGGAGGGACGCGGGCTCACGATGGATCGATACGCCTCGTTCTTTCCTCCCCCGTTCGACGTCCTCCTCATCCGTTCCGCCTCGGGACATCGGGTCTCCTTCTACCCGGTGGTGACGCCGATCCTCGCCGCCCCCCTCTACTTCCCCTGGGTCCTGGCGCGCGCGTCCGGGCGGACCGTCGATGCGGGGGCGGCGGCGGAGGCGCTCGAGAAGTTCTCGGCATCGGTCCTGACCGCGCTGTCGGTCGCGGCCCTCTTCCTGTTCCTCGACCGGATCACGAGCCGCCGAAGCGCTCTCCTCCTCGCGGGCGCCTACGCGTTCGGCACTTCCACCTGGACCATTTCGAGTCAGGCGCTCTGGCAACACGGCGCGGCCGAACTGCTGCTGGCCTTCTCGCTGCTGCTTCTGGGCCGCGAGCGGCTCGGCCCGACAGGGCTGGCTCTCCTGGGCCTCTCGGCGGGGTTGCTCCTGGCGAACCGGCCCGTCGACGTCTTCTTCTCCCTCGCGATCGGTTTCGTCGTCCTGCGGCGCTTCCGCCGCCAGGCGCTCCCGTTTCTCCTCGCGGCCGCAGCCGCCGCCGGTCTGTGGCTCGTGTACAACGAGAGCTACTTTCACTCCGCGCTCGGGGGGTACGGGAGTCGGCGTTTGGCGGATGGGAGGCCCCTGTGGATGGCTTCGAACGGACTCGAGGGATTCGTCGGACTCCTGGCGAGCAATCGGGGTCTTCTCTGGTACAGCCCCTTTCTCTTGCTGCTGCTCCGCTCCCCCGCCTCGATGACCCGACGTCTTCCGGGAGGAGGAGTTTTCCTCGCGGCCGCCGCGGCCGTCCTCTACGTCTCGGCGAGGACACCGGACTGGGCCGGCGGCTACTGCTACGGACCGCGGCTCGCGACAGACGTCCTGCCGGTCCTCGTGGCGGCGCTCGCCGGGCCGCTCGAAGCGTTGCGCAGTCGTGCGGGAAAGGTCGTGCTGGCGCTCGCCATCCTCGTTTCGGTGGCCGTTCAGGCGACCGGCGCCCTGTGCTTCCCCGGTGGGGACAGCGGCAACGAGCAGCACGGACTCTGGAACGTCAAGAATTTTTCGCCGCTCCGGGCGCTCGCCGCCGGACTTCGGACTCCGGACTTCGCCGCCCTCCTCTGGCCTCGCGCGTGCGTGCGCGAACGGCTCCCCGACGATGGGATCGGCGCGAGCTATCGGTGGGCCGATCTGCCCGCCGGCTGGCGGGCCCGCGAGACGAGGCGCGTCTCCGTCGAAATCCACAACGAGAGCCGGGCTCGCTGGTCCTCGCTGGGGGACTGGACGGGATTCGGGGCGATCCGGATCGCCGGCTCCTGGCAGGGGACGCCGGACGGCGTGGCCTACTCGTTTCCCCTGGGCGACTGGTGGCTCTCGTCGTCACTTCCTCCGGGCGCGACGGTCGAGCGATCCCTGTTCGTCACCGCGCCGAACGTCTCCGGAACCCTTCGCCTCTGCCTGGATCTGGTGCAGATCGGCGACGGCCTGTTGTCGCGCCGCGGCGTCCCTCCCCTCTGCCGCGCCGTGACGATTCGCGAGGGCGCGCGGAGGGGGGCGAGTCCCTTCGCCGTGGAGTGGGCCGGAGGCCTCGGGCCCCGACGGATGGTCTCGGGCACCGAGGCGAACTATCGCGTCGGTGTGCGCAACCTCTCGGACCGGAGGTGGGGCCCCTCCGTCTCCGTTTCCTATCACTGGACGCGCTACGACGGGCACGACGCCGTCTACGACGGCCTGCGGACCCCCGTGCGCGATGAGCCGCGCGACCGCGATGGTCCCGCGTGGGTCGACGCCCGGGTTCGGGCGAACGTCCCGCCCGGTCTCTACGCCCTCCAGTTCGATCTCGTGGACGAGGGGAAGGCCTGGGCCTCCGATGCCGGATCGCCCGCGATGATGCTCCTGGTGACGGTCCTACCGCCCGACGATTCCGCGCGCGGCGGCGAGCCCGCGCCGGCGCGGGCTACTGGAAATAGCCGACGACGTCCAGGATGACGTGGGTCGCGCCGGCCGGCATGTCGCAGCGAATGCCGATCGAGCCGCCGGAACCGAAGAACACGATCGCGTTGTTGGCCCGGGTCTGGCCTGCCCGCCAGTTGATCGTGCTCGAGGCCGGCGGGGTCAGGCCCGACGGAAAGAATCTCAGATCCCCCGCCCCGGCCGTTCCGGTCACGGTCACATTCAAGGCGACCGCTTTCGCCGACGCCGGAATGCCGCAGTTGCCCCGGACCGGAAAGTCGCGTGTCGTGTTGGCGGCCATCCCCGGCCCGCCGAGGGGTCCGACGGCGTTTCGGGTGTCCACGGCGCGGCAGGACGCGACCGTGAAAAATTCGAGAGGGACCGGAACGCACGCGGGGGTGCCCGGCGCCACTCCGGTCCGCAGCGCGTTCTGCCGGTACATCCCCCACGGCGGGGTGCTCGGGGCCTTCGGCGTCCAAACGAACACACGGCTGTTCGTCGCGGCGGGAAAGGGAGTCGCCGAAACCGCCACGACCTCGATCGAGACGCCGTCGGACTCCAGATCCGCCACCGCGGCGCCGCTCACCGACGTGTCGGTATAGAAGGAGAAGGCCCCGGGCGCGTGGGAGCCGTTGTCCGTCAGCTGGACGCCGCTCTTCGAAAGAACGCAGATCTCGGTGTTCGTCGAGACGAGGACTTCGAGGTCGCCATTTCCGAGCACGTCCGCGACCACCGGGTGACCCGCCGAGAGCGTGCTGCCGAAGAAGTTCTTGGGCACCGTCTTCCACATCAAGGCCCCGGTGCCGCGGAAGGCGTACACGTGATAGGTCGTGGAGGGCGCCGTCGCGTCGTCGGTCGCGACCACGTCCAGGACTCCGTCCCCGTCGAGGTCGGCGAGCGCCGGGGCCGTGTTCACCTGCCCGTCGGTCGAGACCGGCCAGCCCGGCGCCGCGGAGCCGTCGCAGCGGAAGGCGTACAAGCGGTGCGCGCGGCCCGGCCAGTAGACGCCGGTGCCGACGATGATATCGGGCCGGCCGTTGCCCTCGATGTCCCCCACGGCCGGCGAGCTGATGATGACCTGGTCGATGCACTTCGGGAATCCGGGAAGCTCCGTGTCGTCGTACCGGAGCGCGTGGAGACAGCCCCCGTCGGGCGTGTTGTAGGGAGGCCCCTCGGCGTGGGCGTCCGCGCCGATGATGACTTCGGGTTTTCCGTCTCCGTCGAGATCCGCCAGGGCCGGCGAGGAGAAGATCGTGTCGCGGACGTAGCGAGGCCAGCCGGGCTTGTCGGCCCCGTCGCTGCCGCGAACGAGGTAGATGTGCGCGTCGAGCGATCCCCAGGCGACGTCCGCCAGGCCGTCCCCGTCCACGTCGCCGATCGCCGGGGACGACATGACCGCGTCCGCGAGCCCGTTGGCGTCGAAGTCGCCGGAGACCCTCTGCCACAGCATCGTGCCGTTGCGCCGGTAAGCGCGCACGCCGCCGACCGTGCTGCCGGTCGTCGCGGACTCGATCGTCGAACCGTATCCCACGACGATGTCCGGGATCCCGTCGTTGTCGAGGTCCCCGACGGCCGGGCTGCTGGCGACGTCTCCCGGCAGGGTCACCGGAAATCCCGGCGCGACGGCGCCGTTCCACAGAACGACGTAGAGCTTGCGGCCGGAAGTTCCGAAGACGATCGACTTGTGCCCCGGGGTGAGCCCCAGGTCGGCGATGACGGGTTCCCCGTGGCTCGCGCCCCCGCCCGAGAGCGTGAAGGGGAACCCCGACTTGTATCCCCCCGGGGGCAGCTGCGGGATTTGCGCGGCCAGACCCCGGGCCAGGAGGATCAGAAGGATCCCCTCGACCCAGGCCCGGGCCCGGCGGGAGACCCGACTACTGGAAGTAGCCGGTGACGTCGATGATGACGTGGGCCGTGGCTCCCGGAGGCGGCGCCGTTCCGTACTTCAGCGAGATCTGGAACGACGCGTCCGCTCCGAGCGGCACGATCGCCCCGTTGGCGATCGCCGGCTCCAACGCCGCCGCGTTGATCGTCGACACCTGCGGCTCGGCGGTTCCGAACGGCCAGATCTTCACGAAGCCGGCCGCGCTCGGATTGACGAGCGTCACGTTCAGCGTCGCCGCCGTCGCCGTCGTCGGAACGCCGCATCCCGCCGCCGCCGCCGAGATCGGGAAGTTGCGCTGCGCGCCGGCCGTCAGGATCGGCCCGCCCGTCGCCCCTGCCGGTTTGCGCGTGTCCACGATGCGGCACGGCGTCACCGAGTAGAAGTTGAATGGCCCCGCGGCTTCCGCCGCCGCGGCCGCGAGGAAGACCGTCGCCCCGGAAAGAAGCGCCAGAGTGAGAGTTCCCTTGCCTTTCATTTCCGCCCCCCTATTGGAAGTGGCCGTTCACGTCGACGACGAACTGCACGTTCCCCGCCGCTTGATCGCAGTGCACGGTGAAGGCGCCCGAAGGCGAAAGCGAGATCACCGCGTTGTTGGCCCGGGTCTCCCCGGCGTGATACTGGATGGACGTCGCGACCGGGAGCGGAGATCCCGCCGCGAAGATCCGCAGGTCCCCCGCCGTCGTGGGCTGCACGACCGTCAAATTCACCGAGACCGCCTTCGTGGTCGCCGGGATCCCGCACTGCGAGGTCACGGTGAAGGTGCGCTCCCCGCCGGGCGTCAGGGCGGGACCGCCCACCGGCCCGTTCGGGTTGCGCGTGTCCAGGACCCGGCAGGGCGCGAGCGTGTAGAAGCCCGTCCCGTTCTGGTAGTCGTAACCCGCCGCGAGCGTCGCGTTCTGCGCGTCGGGATTCGTCACGACGACGTTGACGTTCCCGGCGGAGTGCGCCGGCGTGGTGGCGGTCAGCGTCGTGGCGTTGACGAACGTCACCCCCGTCGCCGCGGCGCCGCCGAACGTGGCCGTCGCGCCGGAGACGAAGTTCGTCCCGGTGATCGTGACGAACGTTCCGCCGGCGATGAGCCCGAAGCCGGGCGAGACCGAAGTGACGGTGGGCGCCGGCGGCCCCGCGCAGGAGTTCCCGCCGTCGCCGTAGAGCCACCGGATGGCGTCCTGATCGTCGGTGCCGATCGACGTCCGGTTCTGGACGTAGGAGCGCATGGTCGCCGCGCCTTCGTCGCCGCGGCAGACGTCGTGCGCGGAGACCTGCTGGTCCGAGTGGCCGAGCCCGAGCGTGTGGCCGAGCTCGTGCGTCAGGACCGACTGGGTCGTGACCGAGCCGACCGCGTTGAAGGAGGCGTAGCAGCGCAGCCACACCTCGCCCCCGGTGATCGTCGCGTAGCTGTCGCCGCGCCAGCTGTTGCTGCCGCCGCCCGAGGGGCCGCCGCACCCGATGACGCCGGCGCCCGGTCAGGCAGGTGGACCAGCCGCAGGGAGACGTCGTCGCGCCGAGGTGGATTTCGTTGGAGGCGGCGGCGTTCGGAGTGTAGCTGATCGTGGAATTGGGATCGTTCGTCCAGGTGGCGAGCGCCCCCGCCGCCTCCGCGGTTCCGCCCCCCGTCATGTTGGCCGCGCCGTCGTAGGACCAGCCCGCCGTCGCGCCGTTGTTCCAGCGCCAGAGCGAGTTGTTGATGTTGCCCCACTCGAGGACCATCCCCGGCCGGCCGACCTCGTGCTCGACCGCCTCGAGGTGCCCGACGGGCGCTTCCGAGGCCCCGAGGGGCGACGCCGCGCCCGCGTCCAGGAAGTCGAGGAACCGGGCGAGCTCGCGCGGCGAATCTCCCGGATCGTCGGCCAGGGCGACGCGCGGGAGATCCGGCGCTGCGCCGGACGATGCGTCGTCGGGAGCGAGAGTGGGCCGCAGGACCGTGACCCCCGGGTGGGCGGCCCGCGCGACCTCCGGGACCGCATAGAGCCGGCCCGCCTCGTCGCGCTCGACTTCGAATTTGCCCAGAAGCATCTCGGCGGTCTGGAAGTCCCCGTCGGGCCGCGCGATCGCGAAGACGATCACTTCGTGCCCTTCGGAATACTCCGGCCGGCCCCAGAGCTGGAAGAACCGCCCGTCGGGGAGCGAGCCCCCCGCCTGGCGCAGGATCAGGTTCGTCGGGAGCGTCCCCTTCGCCACGCGGAGGGGGCGGATCTCCGTCACGGTCTCGGGCCGGCCGTCCCGGCCCTCGACGGTTCGGCTCGAGAGCACCACTCCATGGACGACGAGATCGGCCCGGCGGTACAGCTCGGCGTCGCCGATCGGGATAATTGAGGTGGCCCCGAGCGCCGCGGCGAGGAAGACCCCGAGGGCCGCGGCGGCGGCTCGAAGGGCGACTGTTACCCCGCGATGCAGTCGGACCGTGCCCTCGGAGGAAAGACGCCGCACCCGTCCCCCGCGGGTCGGATCCGGAGCGGCTCCGAGAGCGCTCCAGCGACGTGGCGCGGAGAGAGAAGCGCCCGGGACCGAGTCCCGCGCTCCTCTCTTCCCGCCACCGATAGCGGGAAGCTTCATGAGTCGAAGGCGAAAGGCTAGCCGCAAACCGTTGTCCCGGCAATCCTGTCCGGCCGGACAGGACGGGACGGGACGGCCTCCGTGTTCGAGACCCGGGCCGAACATGCGGCTCAAAACGGGAGGCGCCAGGGCGAGTTGTGCCCGGCCCGGCGATGGCGGTGCAGACCGACGTCCCCCGGACCACCAGTCGAAGCGCGATCCGAACATGGACCTCTCCTGTCGTTTCGAGGAGAGGAGTGGCAAGAACCGTACCCCTGGGGCCCCGGCGGAAGTCCTTGAGGCCAATGGGCCGCAACCGGCGCCGCCGGGCAAGAACCGGCAGTTCCGCCGGAGGGCGGTGACAATCCCGGTCAGCGCCCGAGATTGGGCGGGGCGGTTCGGGACACTATATCAAGGCTGATATAGCTGTCCGCCGCGGCGCGTCGAGAAAGACGGGGAAAAAAAGAACGATCGGGGCGGCGAGCCCGACTCGCCGCCCCGAAGAGGGGGCATCTCGAGAAACGGATTCCGTGGGCACAGCCGATCGGCCGGCCCGTTCCGCTCTCGGCCTACTGGAAGTAGCCGGTGACGTCGATGATGACGTGGCCGGTCGCTCCGGGAGGCGGCGCCGTCCCGTACTTCAGCGAAATCTGGAACGACGCGTCCGCTCCGAGCGGCACGATCGCCCCGTTGGCGATCGCCGGCTCGTGTGCCGCCGCGTTGATCGTCGACACCTGCGGCTCCGTCGTCCCGAACGGCCAGATCTTCACGAACCCGGCCGCGCTCGGGTTGACCAGCGTCACGTTCAGCGTCGCTGCCGTCGCCGTCGTCGGCACGCCGCATCCCGCCGCCGCCGCCGAGATCGGGAAGTTGCGCTGCGCGCCGGCCGTCAGGATCGGCCCGCCCGTCGCTCCTGCCGGTTTGCGCGTGTCCACGATGCGGCACGGCGTCACCGAGTAGAAGTTGAAGGGCCCGGCCGCCTCGGCCGCCGCCGCGGAGAGAAGCGCCGCCACCGCCACCAGGAACGCCAGGCGAAGGATTCCGTTTCTGCTCATCTCAAGCCCCCTTACGAAGTCTCCGTTTCCCTCGATTATAAGAGACGGCAGGCAACCGCCACCCGTCTCATCCACGCTCGATTCGTCCTCGGTCCAAAACGCCGCACGAACGTGCCTGCCCTACGGCCCCGGCCCCCGCGGCCGGGGGAGCCGCTCCCCCATCGTTTCGCCCCACCCGGGCCGGCCTGCCCTCCTAACTCCCGTCGTCACTGAAAATAGCCGTTCACGTCGAGGATGAAGTGCGTGCTCGACGCGGCGGGCTGGTCGCAGCGCACGTTGATGCCGCCCGGGCCGAGCTGCCGCCACGCCGTTGTTCGCCCGTGTCTTACCCGCCCCGTAGTTGATCGTCGACACGACCGGCAGCGCCGTGCCGGCCGGGAAGATCCTCAGATCGCCCCCCGCGGTCGGTCCGGTCACCGTCACGTTGTACGAGATCGCCTTCGCCGAGGCCGGGATCCCGCACTTTCCGACGAGCGCGAAGGTCCGCGTCTGGCCGCCCTGAAGCGCCGGGCCGTCGGCAACCTGGCGCGTGTCGATCGCCCGGCACGGCGCGATCGTGTGGAACGCCGACGCCGTCCCCGGAGTCGGCGTCCGCGTCGGGGTGCCCGTCCGGGTCGCGGTCGGGCCGCCCGGGACGGTCGCGGTCGACGTCGGCGTGCGCGTGGGCGTCGAGGTCGAGGTCGAGGTCCGCGTCGCGGTGAACGTCTGCGTCGACGTGAAGGTCCGCGAGGGCGTGAACGTCCGCGTCGAGGTCGGGCCGCCCGGCACCGTCCGCGTGGATGTCGCGGTCCGGGTCGGCGTGTTGGTCCGGGTCGCCGTGTTGGTCGAAGTGCTGGTGCGCGTCGACGTGTTGGTCCGGGTCGGCGTCGAGGTCGACGTGTTGGTCCGCGTCGGGGTCGAAGTGAAGGTCGAGGTCCGGGTCGGCGTGGACGTGAACGTGCGCGTCCGCGTCGGCGTCGCCCCTCCGGGGCACGTGCCCGGGCCCGTGTACGCGGAGCACGGCGCGCACACGCCGTCCACGCCGAGCGTGTAGTTCAGGCCGATGCCGTTGCCGGGGATGACCTCGCTGACGACGACCGCGAAGGTCGAGTTGCCGGGAACGTTCACGGAGAAGGTCTTGGTCCCCGTCGTGACGAGGTCCGGGTTCGCGAGGTAGTTGGTCTGCGGGTTGGCGGGGACGAACGTCGGGGAATAGACCGCGGCCTGGACGAACGGCAGGGCTCCACCGCCCGAGTTGTAGGTCAGGGTCACCGTCACGCAGATCGTCGAGGAGGAGCAGTTGGTGAAGTTGTAGATGTCGTACTGGTGGCCGCCGAAATCGCCGAAACCCGGGAAGGCCGGCGGCGCGGGGCAAGTCGAGGCCGTCAGCGCGGTCGCCAGTCCTCCGGTCTCCGTGCCGGTCGCGGCGGTCACGCCCGCGACCACCGGCGGCGTCGTCGCGTCGAGCGTCGTCGTCACGCTCCACGGCGGAGTGCCGGTGGGCAAATTGAAGTGGATGACCTGCGGGCTCGTGCCTCCGGTGAATGTCACCGTCAGCGTGAAGTCGATGTCGAGGGGACAGGCGACGGTGTTCGCCATGCCAAAAGTGAACGGAGTGGCATTGACCCCGTGTGCGCTGCCGGGGAGATTGGGATACGCGGACGTCTCGGAGAAGATCGTGACGCCGGGGGTCGAGGTCGTCAACGTCGCGGAAATCGACGTGGCCCCGATCGTGGCGTTGCCGTTGGTCAGCTCGATGCTGAGCGAGCCGCACTCCCCCGGCTCCAGGAGAGCGTTGCCGTTGCCGCTCGCCTCCGTCGCCGTCTTGTTGCTGACGAAGAGAAAGGCCTCTGCCCCGGCGGCCCCGACGGCGGCGAAGGCGTCCAGGATCCCGGCGCCGCTGTCCCGATCGACGCCCGCCGCCTCGATGTCGATCGCGGTCGAAATGAGGGCCGCCTTGACGTCGGCCGCGGTTCCTCCGGACGACTTGACGAGCGCGGCGATTGCGGCCGCGTGCGGCGCGGCGGCCGACGTCCCGAAGAACGGATTGAAGCCGGGGGCCGCGCAGCTGACACCGTCGGCGGCGGTCACGTCCGGCTTGTTCAGGACCTGCCCCCCCGTCGAAGAGAAGTTGCCCGGCGTGATCGCCGTTCCGTTCGCGTTGTAGAAATAGCGCCGCGGCCCGTCGGAGCTGAAGGTCTCGACGTCATCCGTCGAGCTGAAGACGCCCGGGTACGGCCCCACGGCCGGCGTGGCCGCGACGCCGAACGCGGTCGCGCCGGGCGAGCTGTTGTGGCCGCGCGTCTCCCCCTGCGTCCCGATCAAAAGGCGCCCGCGGTTGGTACCGAGGTGGAGGAACCGGTTCGCGGCTCCGGTGCGCTTGACGATCACGAGGCGGTCGTTGACTGCCGCCGCGACGCCGAGCTCCTCGTAGGGGTCCTGCGTCCCGCTCTGCACGTTCGTCGAGGCCGAGACGATGGCGGACCCCGCCGCATTGAGCTCGAAGAGGTCGTAGTCGTTCGACGAGGCGCCGAGCGGGTCCGACCAGAAGAGGTTGGCGGGGCGCGGGGGATTGGCGGCTGCGGTGACCTGGTCGAAGGCCGTCAGGGGGGCTCCCGGATCGAAGTCGTGCAGAGTACCGGTCCCGGTGATCGGCGCTCCCACGGCGCCTCCGTCCGCGAAGTCCCCCTCCCACGTGCCCGACTGGCCGTCGTTCTTGTTGCCGGCGTTGCCCGCCGAGGCGAAGTAGAGCGCGCCGTCGGCGGTGACCGTGTTGACCGCTTCGATCACGAGGCCCGCGCCCGTCGTCGAGATGACGCTCGGCGCCTGCCCCTTCTGGAACGGGGTCTCCGTGAAGAAGCGGATGTCGTCCACGATGACGTCGCACCCGGCCGCGCGCAGGTCCAGGATGTTCTGGGCCATCTGCGCGGGGCTCCCGCCGCCCGTCGAAAAGTAGAGCTGGGCGTTGGGCGCGAGGTCGTGCACGATCTCGAGCATCGCGGCGCCTTCGTTGCCGGCGCCGGCCTGCCCGGGGAGGACCGTCACGACGGCCGGGAGGTCGCCCGAGGCCTGGAGGCTCGCGAGCGAATCCACGCCGTCGGAGAGGACGCCCACCTTGACTCCGGCGCCCGTGACGCCGAAGGTCGAGCGCGCCAGGTTCGCCCGGTGCGTCACGTCCCCCTCGGAGACGTTGACCACGTCCGTGTCGAACGGCCTCGCCGCGAGAGCCGAGGCGAGGCGGGACCGAACGCTCGCGGCGCGAGGGTCGGCGGCCGTCGCCGCTTCCGCCGTTCGGCGCGGGACGAGCGCCCCCTTCCCTTTCGTGTAAACGAATTGCCGGGGCCCCTCGGTCCCCTCTCCCTCGAGGAGGAACTGATGCTTCGGCCCGACGAAGTAGACCGCGGGGTCGGCGGCGATCGTCTCGAGTGCCGAGATCGGAACACGCGCGCGGATGCTCCGCGCCCAGGGATAGGTGTCGATGATCTGCGCGCCGAGTTTCCGGAGGCTCTGGAGGAGCGGCGCCGTCACGTTGGCGGTGATGTGGACTTCGGTCGTCTGGGCGGCGTCGAGCGCGATTCCGGTCTGAAGCGACGACACGCCCGGCGCCGCGTCGAGCCCGCGCCCCTGCCGCATCGCGTAGAGGAGCCGCGAGTCGATCTTCCTCTGGGCGGGAGTCCGCGACTCCTTCTCCGCGAGAAGCGATTGGATCTGCTGCCGCGCGGCGTCGCTCATGGCCTGCGCGCGCGCGGCGGCGGCCGGCAGAAAGAGGAGGAGGATCGCGAGGACCGCGGGGAGCCGAGGCCCGGGACCGTTCGGAAATTGTGCACTGGCCGGCCGCGCAGTCTTTCGCCGCCGCTCCGACCGGGAGCGGAACAGGAAGGACCTGGCGGCCTCAGCCATCGTCCGTTATCTCGAAACTGGCGGGAGCCTACCCCGCGCCGAAGACCCCCGCGAATGGCACTAAGGTGCTCCTAATCGTGGAAGCCCGTGCCGGCGTTCGTCACTCGAAATATCCGTTCACGTCGAGGACGAGGTGCACCGTCCCGGCCGGCTGATCGCACCGGACCGAGAGATCGCCCGCGGCGCCGAGCCTCGGAGTCGCGCTATTGGCGCGGGTCTGCCCCGGACCGTAGTTGATCGTGGAGGCCGCAGGCAGCGGCGCCCCCGCCGGAAAGAGGCGCAGGTCTCCGGCGGCCGAGGGCGCGGTCACCGTCACGTTCAACGAGACCGCCCGGGCCGTCACGGGGACGCCACAGTGCCCGGCGAGCGGGAACGTCCGCGTGGAGCCGGCGGCGAGGGCCGGCGGGGCAGTCCGCGTGTCCACCGCGCGGCAGGGCGCCAGCGTGAAGAACTTCCTCGGCCCCGGCCGGGCGGCGTCGACCGCAGAAAAGGCGTCGAGGATTCCGAACCCGCTGTTGCGGTCCACGCCGGCCTCCTCGATGTCGATCGCGGTCGCGGTCAGGAAGCTCGAGATCTGCGTCGGCGTCAGGCCGGACGCCGCCGACTTGACCAGGGCGGCGATCGCCCCCGCGTGGGGCGCCGCAGCCGACGTTCCCGAGAACGTCGAGAAACCCGGGGCGGCGCAGCTGACGTGGTCCGCCGCGGTCACGTCCGGCTCGTTGAGGAGCTGCCCTCCGGTCGAGGAGAAGTTCCCGGGGGTGATCGGCGTCGAATCGGCGTTGAAGAAGAAGCGGCGCGGCCCGTCGGAGCTGAAGCTCTCGACCAGGTTCGCGGAGGTGAAGGGTCCCGGGTAGGAGTCGAGCGCGTTCGCCGCCGCGACGGAAAAAGCGCCCGCGCTGAAGGTCGCCGAATGGCCGTGGATCTCTCCCGACGTGCCGAACGCGAGGCGCCCCGCCCCCGTGGCGAGGTGGAGGAAGCGGCTCGCCGCGCCGTTTCGTCGAACGATCACGATCCGGTCGCCCGAGGAAACGGCGCCGGAGAGGATTTCTTCGTACGGATCCTGCGTCCCCGTCTGGACGTTCGTCGAGGACGCCACGACGCTCGCGCCGGTCGAATCGAGCACGAAGAGGTCGTAGTCGTTGGCCGAGCCGCCGAGAGGGTCCGACCAGTGGAGCGTGATCCCGGCGCCGGTGGAGTTGAGCGTGTCGAAGGTCGAGACCCCGGATCCCCGGTCGAAGTCGTGGAGACGACCCGCGCCGGGGATCGGCGCGCCGGCGGCGCCGCCGTCCTCGAAGTCCCCCTCCCAGGTCCCCGAGGTCCCCTTGTCGAGGTTTCCGTCGTTTCCCGCGGCGGTGAAGTAGAGCGCGCCGGCCGCCGTGACGTTCGCGATCGCCTGGAGGATCAGGCCGCCGTTGGTCGTCGAGACGACCGACGGAGCCTGCCCCTTCTGAAACGGCGTCTCCGGGAAGAAGATGACGTCGTCGATCAGGATGTCGCACCCGGCGGCGCGCAGGTCCTGGATGTTCTGCGCCGTCTGCGCGATCGTGCCGTTGGTCGTCGCGAAGAAGAGCTCGGCGCCCGGCGCCAGGTCGTGCACGATCTCGAGCATGGCCGAGCCCTCGTCGCCCGACCCGGATTGGCCCGAGAGGATGGACACCGGAGGCAGATCGCCGGAGACCTGGAGGGAGCCGAGGGAATCGACTCCGTTCGAGAGCACGCCGACCTTGACCCCGGCGCCCGAGACCCCGAACGCCGAGCGCGCGAGCTCGGCGCGGTGCGTGACGTCCCCCTGCGACACGTTGATCGCGTCGACCGCGAGCGTTTCCGGCGGGACGGCCGGGAGGCGCATCGCCCGATGCCGCCCGGCGCGCGCCGGCTGGACGAAGAGGACCGCCGGATCCCCCGCGACGGCCTCGAGCGCCGCGAGGGGGACGCGGGCCCGGACGGTCCGGAAGCGCGGGTGCGCCTCGAGGACCGCCGCTCCGAGCTTCTCGAGCCGTGCGCGCAGGCCCTCGTCCACGGCCGCGGTGATGTCGACTTCGGTCGTGCCGGCCGGATCGACCGGGATGCCCGTCTCGAGCGTCCGCACGCCCGCGGCGGCGTCGAGCCCGCGGCGCTGCCTCGCGGCATAGAGGAGGTTCGAGTCGAGCTTGCGCTCGGCCGGCGTGCGCGATTCCTTCTCGGCGAGGAGGGTCTGAATCTCCCCGAGCGCTTTGGGGCCCGGCTCCTGCGCCCGGGCCCACCCCGCCAGCGCGAGGAGCACCAGGAGAAGGGCGCCGCGGCGGGCGGCCGCGTTCGACGGGGTGTTTCTCTCTCGACTCGCCACGCTGCGAAGCTACTGGAAGTAACCGTTTACGTCGAGGACGAAGTGCGCGAGGAGGGCGGCCCGGCGGCTACTCGAAGTAGCCATTGACGTCCAGCAAGAGGTGGACGCCGCCGGAGGGCATGTCGCACCGAATCGAGAGGGCCCCGGCCGGGGAGAGCGTCAGGATCGTGTTGTTGGCCCGCGTCTGGCCCGCGTTGAAGTTGATCGCGCTCGAAGCCGGCAGGCTCCCGCTGGAAGGGTAGAAGCGCAGGTCTCCCCGGGCCGTCGGCCCCGTCACGGTGACGTTGGCCGAGACGCTCCGTGCCGACGCCGGTATCGTGCAGCGGCCGGCGAGCGTGAAGGCGCGGGTTTCGCCGGCGGCGAGCGCCGGCCCGCCGAACGGGCCCGCGGCGTTTCGAGTGTCGATCGCCCGGCACGGCGCCAGCGTGAAGAACGACGCCGGCGGCGGGTTGATCCGGTAGATCGAGCCGCTCTTGATCGCCGCGTAGTAGAGGAGTCCGTCCGGCCCGTTGTGGAACGCGACGGGCCCCTCGGCCGAGGTCGCGAGGTCCTGGAGCGTTCCGACGACGGCGTTCGACCCGTCGAACTCGAGGAACCGGATCCAGTCGTCCACGTAATCGCTCAAGACGTATTTGCCCTGGAGGCCCGGGTAGGAGGCCCCGGTGACGAAGGCGCCGCCGACGATCGTCCGGCCGATCCCGTGGTCATAGGAGAAGACCGGCGGGATGCACCCCGTGCATCCGCTCTGCCCGAACGGTCCCTCCGCCGTCGGCCATCCGTAGTTGCCGCCGGAGGTGACGACGTCGATCTCTTCATAGGTCAGATCGCCCACGTCGGCGGCGAAGAGAGCGCCATTGGAAGGGCGGAAGGTGAATCGGAAGACGTTGCGCAGCCCGTACGCGTAGATCCGCTGCTCTTTGGTCGCGTCTCCCAGGTACGGGTTTCCCGCGGCGGGCGAGCCGTTCAACTCCATGCGCAGCACCTTGCCGCTGTAGCTTCCCGGCGAGAGGTTCTGCGACTTCTCCCCGACGGGAAAGCTGCCCGAGTCTCCGGGCGCGATCCAGAGCTTGCCGTCCGGCCCGATCGCGACCGTCCCGCCGTTGTGCGTGCCGCTCGTCGCATCGATGTTGTCGAGGAGCACGGCCTCACTCGCGGATTCGATCGTCGCGCCCGACATGGTAAACCGCGAGAGGCGGTTGGCCGGCGCCTTGGTCGTGTAGTAAAGGTAGACGTAGCCGTTCGAAGCGAAGTTGAGGTCGAGGCAGATGCCGAGGAGCCCCATCTCCCCCGAGCTCTCGACCGGGAGCGAGACGACGGCGTCGGTCTGGAGGACTCCTCCGACGACGAGGCGCACTTTCCCCGTCTTTTCGAGAATGAGCATCCGGCCGTCGGGCGTCCAGGCGAAGTCCGTAGGCTGATCGAGCGTCGTCACGACCGCCGTGTCGGTGAAGCCCGCGATCGAATAGTCCGCCGCCCGGGCGACGGCGGGAGCCAGTGCCAGACCGAGAACGAGAGCCGCCCCTCCCCGCCGGGCGGTAGCCAGGGCCCCTCGTCCCCGCGTCACGGGGATGTCTCGCATGAAGGGCCCTAGTGTAGCGGCTCCGCAGGGTGGGTGGCACCCCCCCAACCGGCGCCCCGCATCCCCCGAAAGTGCCAGCCCTGTGCAGGAGGAGGACAGTCCGGAGGCCGCCGCGGCGCCGGGAGCGGGCCGGGAAGCCGGAGGCTCGTCATCACGGCGCGCCCGCCGTTTGTCCCGGCTCCTCGGCTATTCGTAGTAGCCCGTGACGTCGAGCAGCAGGTGAACGGTGCCCGAGGCGGCGTCGAAGCGGACGCTGATGTCCCCCGTCGGATTGAGCCCCAGCACCGCGTTGTTCGCCCGCGTCTGGCCCGCGTGGAAGTTGATGACGCTCGAAGCAGGCAGCGACGCGCCCGCCGGATAGATCCGCAGGTCGCCCGCGAGCGAGGGCGCCGCCACCGTGACGTTGACCGCGATGGCGCGCGCCCCGGTCGAGACGCCGCACCGCCCCGCGAGGTGGAACGCGCGGGTGGCGTTGGCGGCGAGCGCCGGACCGCCGTAGGCGCCCGCGGCGTTGCGGGTGTCGATCGTCCGGCACGGCGCGATCGTGTGGAAGTAGGACCCGGGCGGGTTGATCCGGTAGATCCGACCGGCCGAAAGCGCGGCGAAGTAGACGAGCCCGTCCGGCCCCGTCCGGAGCGAGACCGGCCCGCCGGCGTTCGTGGCGAAGTTCTGGAGACTGCCCATGACCATGTTGCTCGCGTTGATGTCGAGGAGCCGGATCCAGCTGCCCGAGTAGTCGGCGAAAACGTACTTCCCCCGAAGGGCGGTGGGATAGGCCATCGAGGTCGCGAAGACGCCCCCGATGATCGACTGCCCGACCCCGTGATCGTAGTCATAGATCGGAGGGAGGAGCGGCGAGGCACAGCCGACGCCCGCGGGCGGCGTGTGCCCGAAGGATCCCTCGGCGCAGGGCCAACCATAGTCGCCGCCGCCCGCGCCGGCGGGCGTGCTCGCCGGCGTGGCGATGGCATTGATCTCTTCGTGGCCGCTCTCGCCGACGTCGGCCAGGAAGAGCGTGCCGTTGCCGCGGAACGAGAATCGGAACGGGTTGCGGAAACCGAACGCCCAGATCCGCTCCTCGATCGTGAAGGACCCCACGTAGGGGTTTCCCGACGCCGGCGAACCGTCGAGCTCCATCCGCAGGACCTTGCCGTTGAACTTCCCGGGTCCGAGGTCCTGCGCCTTGCCGCCCCCCGTGCCCGAGTCCCCCGGCGCGGCCCAGAGCTTGCCGTCCGGCCCGATGCGGATCGTGCCCCCGTTGTGGTTGCCGTTGGTGGCGTCGATGTTGTCCAGGATCACGGTCTCGGAGGACGAGTCGAGCGTGTTGCCGGGGCTCGGCATCGTGAAGCGCGAGATGCGGTTCTTCGGGCCCGTCGTCGTGTAGTAGAGGTAGACGTAGCCGTTCGTCGCGAAATCCGGGTCGATGCAGATGCCGAGGAGGCCCCGCTCGGAAGCGGTGTCCACCTTGGCGGCCAGGTTCAAGGCCGGGGTCGCCTGGAGCACGCCCCCGACGACAATCCTGACCAGCCCCCCCTTCTCGATGACGAGCATCCGGCCGTCCGGTAGCCAGTCGAAGTCGGTCGGATTGGTCAGACCTTGAACGACGGCGGTGTCCGAGATGCCGGCGAGCGAGTACGTCGCGCCTTCGGCCGGGCGCGGCGCCGCCGCGTGGGTCGCCGCGAGGACGAGACAGATCCGCAGCGCGGCTGCGAGGCTGTCTCCTCCCCGCGTCCGGGGAATGGAGTGCATGTGGCGTCAGTGTAGCGGCTCGGCGAGCCGCAGGAAACTGGCCGGTGGGACAGGAGTGCGAACCGTACCGGAGCGCCGCGGCGCCGCGGCCGCGGCGCTTCGGTACGAAGAGTCCCCTATTGCGATGCGGGGTTCGCTCCGCCCGGTCCGGCCGGGTGGGCATCGGCCGGCGAGATCGCCCCGGGCGAAAGCCGCTCGGCCCAGATCCTGGTCCAGCCCAGCCGCTCTGCGGTCCCCAGGTTGACGGTGCCGTCCGCGTTGTAGGTGCCGTTGGAGATCAACATCTCGCGCTGGACGGGCGTGTAGGCGACCGGCATGACGGCGGAAGGGCTGTATGGCATGTACTCCGTGCCCGATGCAATGGGTTGCAGATCCCTGTGCGACCGCCTCACGCCGTTGACGGTGTAGAAGAATTCGACGTCTCGAGTGGACCTCACGACGATCTGGTCCAGGCCGAGCTCGACCACCGCGACTGACGCGATCTCGCCGATCGGCGTCACCTGCACCGTCAACCCCTCCGCGTCGGTGACGAGTCGAAAGTCCTCGGGCACGTCGATGGTTGCCATCCGATTCTGAAAACGACCCCGCCCGCGGAAGTACGTTCCCGCCTCCCCGCCCTCCAGGGCGACGTAGCGGATCACTTTCGAGGCGTCATGAGGATGAGGCTCGACAAAGTACTTGGCGCCCGTGCCGCCGTAGTTGCCGGTAGCCCAGACGCCGTACGTCGTCCCGGAGTTGTAGCCCAGAAGGCCGAGAGCCAGGAAGCCTCCCGATCCGTTGTAGATCTCCCCTCGAACTCCGGCGCCCCCGGTGTCGGAAATGCCTTCGACTCCGATGCCACTGCTCGAGCCAATGACGCCCGCAGGAATGCCGGAGGTTCCCGAGGATGCGGTCGCGCTTTGCCCGAAGACTCCGCCCGTGCCCCCGGTCGTGGAGCTGGTCCGCCCGAGGACGCCGTATGTCACGCCGGAGGCGCCGATCGATTCGCCCTGGACGCCCGCTGCGCCGGTGCCCGTGGTCGTGATGACCCGACCGCGGACGCCCGAAGAGCCCGCGCTGTCCGAGTCGTTCTCGCCGAAGACGACGCCGCCGCCGCCGAGGCTTCCGTAGATCCCGAAGAACTCACCCGGGTTGACCCCGAACTGGATGAAGTACCCGTTGATGTCGATGAGCAGGTGTGTCCCGGAGACGCCCGCCACGACCGAGATTCCACCAGCGGAACCCGGCACGATCGCCGCGTTGGCAATCGTCTGACCGGCTCCGAAGTTGAGCGTCGAAACCACCGGAGCGACGCCGCCCTGCGGATACGCCTTGAGGAAGCCGGGGCCGAGCGCGCTGACTGCCGTGAAGTTCAGAGAAAAGGAGATCGCCGTCGAGGGAATGCCGGTGCAAGGACCCCCCGGGATATTGAAGTTGCGGGGGGGTCCGGCGGCGAGCATGGGACCTCCGTACGGTCCCGCGGCGGTGCGCGTGTCGACGACGCGGCACGGGGTAACCGCAACGAATGCTACGGGGCCCCCGATGTCGCCGAGCGCGCGCATGCCGCCCGTCCTTCCGGTCCCGGAACCGTTCGAGGCGGTATCCGAGGCGGGCACGGTCCAGTTCGGAACCGACGCGCCGAGCTGCGCGAAGGCCGCGCCCGGCAGAAGCACCGCGGCGAGAAACGCCAGACAGAATGCGGCGAGCACATGTTTATTCCTCATTCGATCTCCCTCCTCAAGAATGTTTCTCCGAAGGACGATCCGCTGTGGGAATCGACACACTCCTGTCCGAGACGTCTTTTTCCCGGCAAGGGCTTCCGCGGAGCCCCGGCGTCCCTTCCTCGCAGACAAGATCTTCCCGAAAGTCTCCGGGACCATCCGCTTGAGTTCTTTCACAGAAGTGATGCGAGCCGAATTATCGCTCACGTCGGAGGCCGGCGTCCATCGCCGGGCGGCTCTCCCGCCTCGAACTCCGAACCTCGCGAACCGCCGGGGACCGCCACCCGGAAGACGGCGACGCGTGCCCGGGCCGGTCAGGGTGCGATCTCGGACGCGAGCGCGGGCTTCGGCATCCGCTTCGCACCGTCCGCCGACGCGGCCGCCGCCGAGGCCTCTCGGGTCAGCCGGTCCCGCTCGGCCCAGAGCGCCGTCCAGCCGGCTCGCTCCGCCGTCGCGAGGTTCACCGTTCCGTCGGCATTGTAGGTCCCGTTGGCGATCAATCGCCGCTTCGCCTCTTCCGTCAGATAAGCGGGCATCCGATCCTCCGGCGAGCGCGGCACGAACTCCTGCCCATCCTGGACTGGCTGGAAATCCTTGAAGGCGCGCCGCACGCCCTGCACGAGGTAGTGGAACGTCAGGTCCTTCGACGATCGCACGACGATCTGATTCAGGTCCTCGCTCTCGACGTACATCGAGGCGAAGCCGCCGATCGGGGTGAGTTGGACGGTCAACCCTTCTTCGTCGGTCACGGTCCGGAAGTGCTCCGGTAGCGCGATCACGGCGCGCCCGTTCTCCGTCCGGGCCGTCCCGCGCAGGTACGTGCCGACCTCGGGGCCTTCGAGGGAGGCATAGAGGATGACCCGGGTCGGATCGGTCGGATGCGGCTCGACGAAGTGTTTCGATCCCGAAGCGCCGAGATTTCCGAACGAGAAGACCCCCCACGGTCCGGTCGTCAGGTCCGCCGCCGTTCCGAAGGTCGTCCCGAGCGCGCCGAAGACGAGCGGGGTGTCCGTATTGTCGAACAGATACCCGACGACTCCGGTGTAGCGGGATCGGCCCAGAACGCCGAAGCTGTCCTTGCTGTCGCCGGTCACCCCGGTCGGACAGCAGGCGGCCGACGGCGTGTAGGCCGAGGAGTCCATGCCGCGAACGCCCGCCGGGGCGCCCGTCGTGCTTTTGCTCTGCCCGAGCACGCCGTAGTGATCGCCCGTGGTCGCCGACGAAACGCCGAACGCGCCGATGCCGGCGCCCTCCAGATAGCCGCCGTTTCGTCCGCCGAACGCGGCCAGAGCGTCCAGCGTCCCACTCTGCGCCCAGACCCCGTTCGAGTTCGTGCTGAATCCGTAGGTTCCGATCGCATCGGTGCTGGTGCCCCACACTCCGGCGGCGTCGAGGCCGCTGGCGTTCGAGGTTCCCTGAACCCCGACGCCGGCTGCCGAGACGCCGACGACGCCGTACCCCTGTGCGGTCGAGTTGCCCTGAACGCCCACGGCGAAGTTGGCGTTGGCGACCCCATAGACGGCATCTCCCGAGGCGACGTTCGCGTAGAGTCCGCACGCTCCGGAGCACGTCGTCGAGGCGTTCTCCAGGGAGATCGCGAAACCGTTTCCGTTGGTGAACAGCTTGAAGGGATTCGACGCCGTGTTGGGTGAGTCGCCGTAATAGCCGTTGATGTCGAGGATCAAGTGCGTGCCGTGGACGCCGGCCACCACCGTGATTCCCCCGGCCGTGCCCGCCGGCACGATCGCCGCATTGGCGACCGTCTGGCCGGAATCGTAATTGACGGTCGAGACGATCGGGGCGACGCCTCCCTGCGGATAGATCTTGATGAACCCGGTTCCGAGCGTGCCCGTCACGGTCACGTTCAACGAGTACGCCTGCGCATTGGGCGGGATTCCCGCGCAGGGGCCGGTCGGAATCGGAAAGCTCCTCGGCGTCCCGGCCGCCAGAATCGGTCCGCCGAACGTCCCGTTGGCTCCCCGAGTGTCCACGACCCGGCAGGGCGTCACCCCGATGAAGGCGACCGGATTCGTGGCATCGCTCTGCGTCGTCATCCCGCGGTGAGCGCCGGAACTTCCGGTCGGCGCCGGCCAGTTCGGCACGGTCGTCCCGAGCTGAGCGGAGAGAGAGGCCGAGCACAGGAGCAAGGCGAGGCTGGAGACCCGCAAGGCGCGAGTGCGCTTCATGAAGCCCTCCTTTGTCGATGGATCGAGAGAGGCGAGAACCGATCGGCGTCGAGGCATCGAGAAAGCCGGCGATCCGCCCGAGGGATCGCCGAATGCAGCTTCGCTGCGGTCGTTCTGCGGGACCTACCCGCTCGGCTCCCTCGGTTTTCCGGAATGCTTCATTGTGCCTCAGACCGCGGCGAGGCGCCAGCGGGGCGCGAACCTGCCGCCGGCGGAAGCGGCGCCAGAACCAGAAAAAGAGTTCTCCAGAACTGCCCTCGCCTGCGCGCTCCTCTCGCGCTCGGCCGCAGTCGGATCGAGGCTACGGCTCCGGGAGTTCGGGAACCGAGTTTCTCCCGCGCCTTATCTCTTCCGCCGCCCTGTTCGCTCGCGCCCGAGCCGCCGCATCTCGCTCCGCCCAGAGCGCCGTCCAGCCGGCCCGCTCGGCCGTCGCGAGGTTCACCGTCCCGTCCGCGTTGTAGGTCCCGTTGGCGATCAACCGCCGTTTGGCCTCCTCCGTCAGGTAGGCCGGCATGCGATCCTCGGGTCTGCGAGGCATGAACTCGTCTCCCTCTTTGACCGGCTGGAAGTCTTTGAACGCCCGCCTCACGCCCTGGACCAGATAGTGAAACGTCACGTCGTTCGAGGACCGGACGACGATCTCCGCCAGATCTTCCCTCTCGACGGACATCAGGGTGGGAGGCCCCACGGCCGTGAGTTGCACGGTGAGCCCTTCCTCGTCCGTCACGATGCGGAACGTCTCGGGCACCTCGATCACGGCGCGTCCTCCGATCGTGTGTCCGGTCCCTCGAAAGTACGTCCCGGACTCGGGTCCTTCGAGCGCGACGTACCGGATCACTTTCGTCGCATCGATCGGGTGCGGCTCGACGAAATACTTGGCACCTGTGCCGCCGAAGTCGCCGCTCGAGTACACGCCATAGCTGGGAAACCCGAGCCTGCCGGCGGTGTGAGTCACGCCGCCCGAAATGTAGGTGCCGCGTACCCCTTCCCCCAACGACGAGCTGGTAATTCCGTTAACGCCCGTAACTCCCTCGCCACGGACCCCGGATTGGGTGAAGAAAGCGGTCGAGGAGACGGGGCCCGTGTAGTCGATGCCCTTGACGCCCGCGGAGTCGAAGTTGTCCGTGAGGCTCTGACCGAGCACACCGAAGCTCGGATCCGTTGTCGCTCCCGCGATCCCGTGCACGCCCGAGGATCCGGAGCCGGCGCCGCTCCCGATCTGACCCTGAACTCCGTGAACCGTACCGCTCCCCCCGGCGAAGCCTCCGACGCCGTGGCTGCCATTGGCGTTGCTGTTGTTCTGCCCCAGAACCGCCGCCGCGCCGTCCACGCTCGCGACCGCCGCGAACTGGACTCCCGCGTTGTAGCTCTTCGTGTAGTAGCCGTTGATGTCGATCAGAAGGTGGGTGCCCGTCGAGGAAGCCGCCGTGACGCCGCCGCCGGTCCCCGAGGGCACCACCGCCGCGTTGGCCGTCGTGACATGTGCGTTGAAGTTCACCGTCGAAACGACGGGCGCCGTTCCTCCCTGCGGGTAGATCTTCACGAACCCAGTCGCCGCCGGTGAAACCGCGGTCACGTTCAGCGAATACGCCTCGGCCGCCGCGGGAATCCCGGTGCAAGGCCCCGAGGGCAGCGCGAAGCTGCGCGGCACTCCAGTCGTGAGAGCCGGGCCGCCGAAAGTCCCGGCCGGACCGCGCGTGTCCACGATCCGGCACGGTGTCACGCCGACGAAGGCGACGCCCGGCGTGACGTCGCCCTGCGTGGACATGCCCCGATGCGCGCCGGAGCCGGCGGCCGGCACCGCCCAGTTGGGCACCGTCGCGCCGAGCTGGGCCCGGAGCGGACTCGAAAAAAACAGAGCCGGGATCGCGGGCGCGAGCAGATGCCGCCAGGGAAACCTCATGGGACCTCCTCTGTTCTCTTTCCTGTGGGTCGAAGGGATGAAAGCCGTCGGGCGGACTTCGACCGGGCTACTCCGGGCCTCGGAGGCGACCGGCGCGACCCGTTCACGGCTCTCACGGAAGAGAGATCTATCCTCCCTCCGCTGGAGCGGACGGGCAAGGGAAACGACCCGGCCGCCCGCTCTACTGACGCGCGGCGTTCGGCACGGCCGAGAGAGTCGGGGCGGACCTCTGAAGCTCCGCCGCAGCGGCGGCCGACGCCTCATTGACCTGCCGATCCCGCTCCAACCAGAGCGCCGTCCAACCCTCGCGCTGCGCCGTCTCCAGATTCACCGTCCCGTCCGGGTTGTACGTTCCGTTGGCCACGAGGCGCCGCTTCGCCTCCTCGGTCAGATAGGCCGGCATACGCTCCCCCGGGGAGTTCGGCAGAAACTCCGCGCCTCGCTGCACGGGCTCGAGATCGCGGAAGGCCCGGCGCACACCCTGAACGAGGTAGTGGAACGTCACGTCCTTCGACGTCCGCACGACGATCTGGTTCAGGTCTTCGCTCTCGACGTACATCGAGGCGAATCCGCGCAGGGGTGTCAGCTGCACCGTCATCCCCTCCTCGTCGGTGACGATCCGAAAGTCCTCGGGGACCTCGATGGCTGCACGTCCATCGACCGAGCGCGCCGTCCCTCGAAAGTAGGTTCCGGCCTCGCGCCCCTCGAGCGAGGTGTAGAGGATCACCTTGCTGGGATCGCTCGGGTGCGGCTCGACGAAGTGCTTGGTTCCAAATGCGCCGAAATTGCCCGCGCAGAAGACTCCCCAAGGCGCTGTTGTCGCGTCGGTCGCCATTCCGACACTGCTTCCCAGAATCCCGGCCGCGACCTCCGTTCCGACGGCATTGACGAGTACTCCGACCACGGCGCGGTCCTCGGAAAAGCCAGCGACGCCAATGCCAGTCTTTCCTTCGCCGCGCACGCCGGCCGGAAACCGTCCGATGAGTCCTCCGCCGGTCAACCCTGTGCCATTGATCCCCTTCACGCCGGCCGAATCCGTATCCGGCGATCCGGACACGCCGATCACGCCGACTGCCTGGCCATGATTGATCGGCGCCGCGCCCTCGACGCCCGCGCTCCCTCCGAGGACGCCGCCCGTCTGGCCGTAGACGCCGATGCCGCTGGCGGTCGTCGCGTTGATGCCGAAGCCGTTGGAGATGCTCAGATTCTGGACCTCGATCACCCCGTGCCCGTCGGCCGTCGAATCCAGGATCAGCCGGCCGCCCGTGTTGTAGCTCCCGGTGAAGTAGCCGTTGATGTCCACGATGACGTGCGTACTGGACACGCCCGCCTTGAGGGTGATCGCCTCGCCCGTGCCCGCCGCGACGATGACGGCGTTGGCGAGCGTCTGTCCTGCGACGTAGTTGATCGAAGAGACCGTCGGCTCCGTGCCGCCGGTCGGAAAGACTTTCAGGAAGCCGGCCCCCGCCGTGCCGGTGACCGTGATGTTCAGCGAGTAGGCGCCGACGCCGAAAGTCCCGCCGGTCGGAATGCCGCTGCAAGGCCCGCTCGGGAGGGCGAAGGATCGCCCGACCCCGGCCGTCAGGATCGGGCCGCCGAAGGCCCCGACCGGCCCGCGCGTGTCGATGATGCGGCATGGAACGACCGCGACGAACGTGATTCCCTGCGTCGCGTCGGCCTGGGTGTGCATGCCGCCGATGCGGCCGGAGCCGCCCGCCGATCCGCCTCCGCCGACGCTCCAGTTCGGCACTGTCGCGCCGAGTTGCGCGAGGGCGGCGCCGGCCGCGAGCATTCCTGCGAGAAATCCGGGAAGAGCCACCCGAAGGGAGTTCCGTCTCATTGGACCCTCCTCTGGATCGACCGGTTTCGAGATGGGTTTTCGGACTCTCTACCACCGGCCGCGGGAGGATGTCGAGGTCGGCGTCCCCCCGGACTCCGCAGGCGCCGTGTCTATGGTCTGACGGACTCCTCCTGCGTCGGCGCGTTCGGAACGACTCCCGGCCCCGGCGCCGCCGGATCGGACATCGAAACCGGCTCCCGCGCGGGGTCCCTCCGGTCCGCCCAGGCCCGGGTCCAGCCCAGCCGCTCTGCGGTCGCCAGGTTGGGCGTGCCGTCCGGGTTGTACGTCCCGTTGGAGATCAAGACCTCCCGCTGAACCGGCGTGTACGCCTCCGGCATCGCCGCCGTCGGGCTCTCCGGCATGAACTCACGCCCGGATCGAATCGGCTGGAGATTTCTGTGGGATTTCCTCTCGCCCTGGACCAGGTAGAAGAACTCGACGTCTTTCGAGGATCTGACGACGATCCGGTCCAGGCCGAGATCGACGACCGCGACGGACGCCATCTCCCCGATCGGGGTGACCTGCACCGTCAGGCTCTCCGCATCGGTCACCAGGCGGAAGTGCTCCGGCACTTCGATCGTTGCCGCGCCCCTCTGAATTCGGCCCCGGCCGCGGAAATACGTACCGGCTTCGGGCCCCTCCAGTGCGACATAGCGGATCACCTTCGATGCGTCGTACGGGTGTGGCTCGACGAAAAACTTGGCCCCGGTCCCTCCGAAGTCGCCTACAGCAAACACGCCGTAGGGGCCCCCGTCGTAGCCCAGAAGACCCTGCATCACGGGTCCACCCGAGCCGTTGAAGAGCGTCCCGCGAACCGCCGTCGTCTCGGAGAGGCCTTGAACTCCTATGTTGTCCCGGCTCGTTCCAACGACCCCGGCCGGCAGGCTGCCAGTTCCCGTCGATGGGATCTCGTCCTTGCCGTAGACGCCGGCGGCGCCCCCGTCGTGGCTCGCCGTCGAGCCGAAGACCCCGAAATTGGCTCCCGTCCCCGAGACCACACCGATGACACCCACTCCGCTCACCGACGATCCGTAGGTCCCCCAGCCCGAGCCGGCCTGGGAGCCCCAGACCCCGATCCCGAGCCCTCCCGTGCCGTTGTTGATCCCGCGTACCGCCGCCGAGAAGCCGCCGGGGGAAGTGCTGTTGATGATGCCGAGCACCCCCGCCGCGCTGGCGCTCGTGCTGGCGTTCTCGCCGCGCACGCCCGCCGTCACGCCGCTCGAGCCGGCGGCCACACCCCGCATTCCGGCCGACCCGTTCGCGGTCGAATCCGAGACGAACTCACCGCCGTAACCGGTGCCGGCCGTGTTCGTGTTGTGTCCGACGACGACACCGCCGCCGGTGACGTCGCCGACGGTGCTGAAGAAGTTTCCGGTGTTGTAGCCCTCCGAGTAGTAGCCGTTGATGTCGATGATCAGATCCGCTCCGGAGACGCCGGCCACGGCCGTGATCCCGCCGGAGGCGCCCGCCGGAACGATCGCCGCGTTGGCGACCGTCTGGCCCGCGGCGTAGTTCAGCGTCGAGACGACCGGCGCGGCCCCCCCCTGCGGATAGACCTTGATGAACCCGGATCCCGCGGTGTTCACGACGGTCAAGTTCAGAGAGTAGGCGCCCGCGGCCGGAATCAACGGACACGGGCCGCTCGGAATCGGAAAATTGCGCGGCCCCCCGGCCGAGAGGGCCGGCCCGCCGAAAGTCCCGGCCGGCCCGCGCGTGTCGACGATCCGGCAAGGAGTCACCGCCACGAACGCGATGCCGTGGCCGATGTCGGAGAGGGCCCGCATTCCTCCGCGCGCGCCGGAGCCAACCGAGGGCACCGGCCAGTTCGGCACGGTGGCGCCGACCTGCGCGGAAGCGACGCTCGGGAGAAGTACCGCGATGAGAGATGCGGCCGGGGCGGCGGCGAACCAGACCTTCTTCCTCATACATCCTCCTTCTCGAGAAAGCACTTGACGGCGCGGATCCGTAGCCGAAACGAACCTCCCGAGCGAATCGGACCGAGGCGAGAGAAGGCGACGGCTACTCGGCGCGCGCCCCCTCTCGCGCCACGAGGGCCACGTCGGCGTCCACCATCATCTGGACGAGCTCTCGGAAGGGGACCGTGGGCTTCCATCCGAGCTCCTCGCGGGCGCGCCGGGGATCGGAGATCAGCAGATCCACCTCCGCCGGCCGCACGAGCTTCGGATCGATGACCACGTGCCTCTCCCAATCGAGGTTCAGACGCGAGAAGGCGAGCTCGACGAACTCCCGAACCGTGTGGGTCTCGCCGGTACCGATGACGAAGTCTTTCGGCGACGGCTGCTGGAGCATCAGGTGCATGGCCTTGACGAAGTCCCCCGTGAATCCCCAGTCCCGCTGGGCGT
This sequence comes from uncultured Acidobacteriota bacterium, assembly GCA_963707935.1. Lineage (GTDB taxonomy): Bacteria > Acidobacteriota > Thermoanaerobaculia > UBA5066 > Gp7-AA6 > DATBFU01. The sequence continues at coordinate 2,279,346 of CAVPRN010000005.1, forward strand.
CCAGGTTCCCGAGGCGAAGATCCTTCTGGAGCCCGGCGGCGATCTTCGCGGCGGCGAGCGTGATCTTGCGCGTCACGAATTCGGGGCCGCGACGGGGGGAGTTGTGGATCCAGCCCGAACCGACCCCCGCATGAAAGGTTCCCGTGCCCGTCTCGAGATCGAAGAGCCATCCCGTCTCGTCCAGGTCACGAACCCGGACGACCTCCTCGACGGGGAGCCGGAGGTGGGCGCCCTTCTGCCCGGGCGAGTCGGGGCTGTTCAAATTGATTTGGTAGTAGATGCGCCCTTCACGCTCCTCAACGCAGAGAATCGTCCGCTGTGCGAGGGTGACGCGGGCGAGCCACCAGAGACCTTGCGCCAAGGCCGCCGAGTTCGTCTTGAAACTTCGAAACAGATACGCGCCGTGTCCCGCGGCGAGCCCGTCCCCCTCGTTGTACCCCTCCAGGAAGGCGCGGCGCGCGTCCGCGCGGGCGTTCAAGACCCGGAAGGGAATTCGCTTGTGGCCCCGACGCGTATAGAGCTGCGTCCGAAGCCAATTGCAGTAGGCGGGAGATCCCGTCAGATCGAGCTGGATCGCGGGCTGCCCCCGCTCGAAGCCCGAGCGCCCGAGGCGCGCGCAGGTCGCGCCGCCCGTCAGCTTCCTCCAGGCGACTTTGACCCGCTCGACGAAGTCCGGATCGCACGACGTGAATCGCGCCTTGCGTTCCGAAACGTAACCCTCGGCCGCCATCGCTCCGAGAAACCACGCCTCGTCGACGGGCATCTCGATCGCGTCGGCCGCAGGGGGAAGCTCGGCGAGCTGAAGCAGGGCTCCGGCTTCGATCTCGCCGACCGGCGTCGGGCGACAGCCCGCCAGGAAGGCCACATGGTCGCGCGTCGCGGTGAAGCAGGCTCCGCGCGCGGCGATCCGGCGAACGGGCTTGAAGTCCTCGCGCTCGGCGTCGTTCCACGTCGCCGTCATCAGCCGTACCGGCGTCCAGCCGGAGCGGTCCCAGACCTCCAGGGCGTCGGAGGGGACCGTCGTGTATCGCCGACCGTGGGAGGCATCCGACCGGTGCGGAACGATCTCCTCGATCGGGACGACGTCGAGCAAGTCGTTGCGGCGGACCAGCACCGGCGTTTCGGCGGTGACGCACTCGTGATTGAACAGGATCCCCGACACCGCGAAGATGTCGTAGGACTCGCGGAAGTTGACGGTCATCCAGTGGCCGTAGAGCTTTGCGACGCCGTAGGGGCTGCGAGGATGAAACTTCGTGTCTTCGTTCTGCGGCACGGCCTCGACTTTCCCGAACATCTCGGAGGAGGAGGCCTGATAGAAGCGGATCTTCGGGTTGACGACGCGGATCGCCTCGAGGATCCGCGTCACCCCGAGCGCGGTGAATTCGCCGGTCAGCACAGGCTGGGAGAAGGAGGCCGGCACGAACGACTGCGCCGCGAGGTTGTAGATCTCGTCGGGCTTCGACTCGAGGATCGCGTTGATGAGGGAGTTCTGGTCGAGGAGGTCTCCCGCGAGGAGCTCGACCTGATCCCGCAGGTGGGAGATGCGGTCGAGGTTGCGGACGCTCGTGCGCCGCACGAGCCCGTAGACGCGGTAGCCGAGCGAGAGCAGGTGCTCGGCCAGGTACGAGCCGTCCTGTCCGCTGATACCCGTGACGAGCGCGGTCTTCATCGGGCTTTCCCCCCGTGTTCGTTTCGAAAGACTTTCCCCTCTTTCATGACGAAGAACACCTTCTCCGTCGCGTGGATGTCCGCGACCGGGTTTCCGGGAACGGCCACGAGGTCGGCCGACTTGCCGGTTTCGAGCGTCCCGATCTCGGAGGCGAGCCCGAGCAGGTCCGCCGCCGCCGGCCCCGCCGAGCGCAGGGCCGCCGCCGGCGACATGCCGAGCTCGACCATCAGTCCGAACTCCTGCGCGTTGACTCCGTGCGGCGAGACGGCCGAGTCGGTCCCGAAGGCGATCTTGACGCCGGCCTTCAGCGCGCGGCGGAACATGTCGGACCGTGCGGCGAGCGCCGCCCTCGCTTTGACGGCGATCTCGGGCGGGAACTTCTCGGCCTTCTTCCCGGTGTACTCGCCGGCGAGGAGTGTCGGCACGAGATAGGTCCCCTTCGACTTCATGAGCTGGAGCGTCTCGTCGGTCAGGAAAGAGCCGTGCTCGATCGAGTCCACCCCCGCTCTCACCGCCGAGCGCGCCGCGAGGTCCCCGTGCGAGTGGGCCGCAGTCTTCCTCTTCAGACGGTGCGCTTCGTCGATGACGGCGGCAAGCTCCTCGTCGGTCATCTGCGGCGCGGCCACGTCGTCGGCGAGAGAGAGGACGCCTCCCGAAGCGCACATCTTGATGACGTCGGCGCCGTACTTGATCTGGAGGCGCACGGCCTGCCGCCCCTCCTCCGGCCCGTTCAGGATGCCTTTCTCCGGCCCCGGCTCCGCGCCGAAGGTGTCCACGGGAAAGCCCGTGTTGTCGCAGTGCCCGCCCGTGGCGCCGAGGGCGTAGCGCGACACGAGCATCCGCGGGCCCGGCACCAGTCCCTTGGCGATCCCGTTTCGCAGGCCCACGTCCTCGTCCCGCTCGGCGCCGACGTTGCGGATCGTCGTGAATCCGGCCTCGAGCAGGCGCTTCGCGTACACCGCCCCGTAGAGCGTCTGCTCCGGGGCCGTCCGGCGCAGACCCTGGTAGAAGTCGGCGAGCCAGTTGTCCGAGGCTTCGCCGGTCACGTGCGTGTGGGAGTCGATGAATCCGGGCAGGAGCGTCGCGTCGCCCAGGTCCACGACGGTCGCGCCGGCCGGGATCGGCGATCCGGCGCCGACCGCCTTGATCCGGCTCCCCTCGACGACGACGACTCCGTTCTCGAGGACGCGTTCGGACGTACCGTCGAAGATCCGCGCCGCGCGCACGACCGTGACGGCTGGCGGCGCCGGAGTCGGCGGCGGGGGCGCCGTCTGCGCCAGGAGAGACGCCGCGCCGAGCAGGGAGAGGGCCAGGGAAAAGGGGGTCCTCATCGAATCGTCCTCCTTCGAGTCAAGGTGCCTCGTCGATCTCTCGCCGCATCGCGCCGCGCCGGGTGGCGAAGATGGCCGCGCCGACGGCGAGCGCAATCGCTCCGGCGATCAGGTTCTTCGCCGTCGCCGAGGAAAGGAACATCAGACAGATGGCCAGGGCCGCCAGGGGGATCGCCGGGCCGAACGGAAGGCGGATCGCGCGGTCGGACGCCGGCATCTTTCGGCGCAGGACCGGGACCGAGGCCGCGGTCCCGATGTAGGAGGCGAGCCGCGCGATCACGGAGAGCTCCGCGAGCTGCTCGGCCGTGCCCGTCAGCATCAGGGCGGCCGCGATTCCCGACTGCGTCAGGATCGCGATGTGGGGCGTGTGGTACTTCGGATGGATCCTCGCGAAAACCGGGGGGAGCGCGCCGCTTTCCGCCAGCGCGTAGAGATATCGGGGGCCCGAGAGGATCGTGTTGTTGTTCGTGCCCAGGACCGAGAGGGCCGCCCCGAGCGTCAGGAGGAAGCCGCCGATCGGGCCCATCATCGCCCGCGCGCCGTCGGCCAGCGGCGTCTCCGACACGCCGAGGTTGTCGATCGTCCCGATCGCCACGAGCTGCACCGACGTGTAGATCACCGTCACGAGGACGATCATGACGATCAGGGCGAACGGGACGTCGCGGCGCGGATTGCGGAACTCCGCTGCCGGCGCCGCGGTGTTCTCGAATCCGGCGTAAGCGAAGAGGACGAGCAGGGCGGCCTTGAAGAAGTTCTCGCGCGGCGGCGCCGGGACGGGGAAGACGCGGCTCCACTGCACGAAGAAGACCCCGACGGCGACGAACAGAGCCAGCGGGAGGACTTTGCCCCACGTCAGGAAGACGGCGGTGCGCGCGCCCGACTTCACCCCCCGGACGTTGACATAGGTCAGGACGGCGAGGCCGAGCAGGATCGTGAGCCACTTCCCGGCGCCACTCCGCGCCCCTTCCCACAGAAAGCCGACGGCCCGGGCGAAGAAGACGGAGAGGCCGGCGACCGAAGCGATGCGCGCGATCCAGGTCATCCATCCGACTTCGAATCCGGCCAGATCGCCGAACGCCGCGCGCGTGTAGACGTAGGCGCCGCCCGCGCGGTCGAAGAGGCTGCCCGCCTCGGCGAAGCAGAGGACGAGCAGCAACACCGCAAAGCCCGCCGCGAGGATCGCCCAGACGCTCGCCGGCCCGAGCAGCGCCGCCGCCGCGACCGGCAGGATGAGGTAGACGCCGCTCCCGATGACGTCGTTGACCGAGAGGGCGACGATCTCCCAGCGGGAGACGACGCGCAGGAAGGATGGGGACGAAACCTTCGAGTCGGTGTGCAAGGTCCGGGGATTCTACAGGCAGGGGTTGGGGGTTAGGGGTTGGGGGCGAGGGCGGAAAGCGCGAGGAAGTGGAATCGGATTTCGATTCTCCCCAGCCCCGAACCCCTCGCTCCTCGCCCCCGCTTTCATCAGCCCGGCAGGAAGAAGAACGCCACGGCCGAGATGAGGTACAGCGCCAGCAGCTGCACGCCTTCGAGCCAGTTGGTCTCGCCGTCCAGGCAGACGTACGCGAAGATCGCCGAAGAGGAGAGGAGCACGACGAGCTCGATCGGCGCGAAGGCGAGCGTCATCGGATGGGAGAAGAGGCTCACGAGCACCAGCAGCGGAGCCACGAAGACGGCGATCTGGGTCGAGGAGTTCGCCGCGATCGAAAGGGCGAGCTCCATGCGGTTGCGGGACGCGAACTCGATGGCGCTGTAGTGCTCGGCCACGTTTCCCACGATCGGCACGAGGACGAGGCCCAGGAAGAACTGCGAGAGGCCGAGCGCGCGGGAGACCGGCTCGATCGCCCCGACCAGAAGCTCGCTCGCCGCCGCCGTGCCGACGACCGCGCCCGCGAGCACGCCGATCGAGCGCCCGAGGCTCCAGATTCCCGCGTTCCCGTGGCCGGCCGGCTCTCCCGCCGCCGCTTCCCGGGCGGCCGCCCGTTTCGCGTCGCGGGAGAAGTAGGAGTAGTGGATGTACGCGGCGTAGGTCGCGAGGAGGAGGATCGCCACCCCGACCGACACCTCCTCCCGAACGAATTCGTCCTTCACGGCCCGGCCGAAGACGGCCGGAAGCGCCATAGCCGAGACGGCGAGGATCATCATCGCCGCGTGGCGGCCGACGGCCTGCGCGTCGAACCGCTGCGGGCCGTGCCGCAGGCCGCCGACGACGGCGGCGCAGCCCACGATCAGGAGCGTGTTGCCGATGATGGATCCGGTCAGCGAGGCCTGGACGAGGTCCACGAGGCCCGCGCGCAGGGCGAAGATCGTGATGATGAGCTCCGCGGCGTTTCCGAACGTGGCGTTCAAGAGGCCGCCCAGCCCGGACCCGAGGCGCGCCGCGACGTGCTCCGTTCCGATTCCGATCCAGCGCGCGAGCGGCAGGAGCGAGGTCGCGGCGAGCGCGAAGGTCAGCCACTCGGGCCCTTCGAGGAAGCGCGACGCCGCCGCGCCCGGGAGGCCCAGGAGGAGGGCGTTCCACAGGTGGCGCATCCGCGGATCATAAGCGGCCCGCCGGCGCCGCCGGCCCGCGCGCCGTCGCGGCGCAGTCGCGGTAGACTCCGCCGCCCATGCTCCGAGCCGGAATCGTCGGGCTGCCCAACGTCGGCAAGTCCACCCTCTTCAACGCCCTCACCCGCACGCGCAAGGCGGAGGCGGCCAACTACCCGTTCTGCACGATCGAGCCGAACGTCGGGCGTCGTGACCGTCCCGGACGCGCGCCTCGAGCCGATCGCGAAGATCGTCAAGACCGACACGATCGTGCCCGCCGCGATCGAGTTCGTGGACATCGCGGGCCTCGTGCGCGGAGCCTCGAAGGGCGAAGGCCTCGGCAACAAGTTCCTCCAGCACATCCGCGAAGTGGACGCGATCGTCGAGGTCGTGCGCTGCTTCGAGGACAAGGACATCGTGCACGTCGCGGGCGCGCTCGACCCGGTCGCGCGACATCGAGACGATCAAGATCGAACTCGTCCTCGCCGACCTCGAGACGGTCGCGGCGCGCCCGGGACAAGCGCCGAGAAGGCGGCGCGGGGCGGCGACAAGGACGCGCGAGCGACCTTCGCGGTCGCCGAGAAGCTCCAGGCCCACCTCGACTCCGGGCGCCGCGCCCTGACGCTGGAGCTTTCCGAGGAAGAGCGGGCGATCGCGCGGCGTTTCTTTCTCCTGACGTCGAAACCGATCCTCTTCGCCGTCAACGTCTCGGAGGACGGCGCTCGCCCGCGGCGGACGCGTCCTCCTGCGTCGCCTCCGTCCGCGAGTACGCGCGCACGCACCTCGGCACCGAGGCGGTGGCGGTCTCGGCGCAGATCGAGTCGGAGCTGGCGGAGCTGCCCGAGCCCGAGGCGCGCGAGTACCTCGCGCACCTCGGAGTCGAGGAGTCGGGGGTGGGATCGCTGATCCGCGCCGCCTACCACCTGCTCGGGCTGCGCACGTTCTTCACGGCGAGCGAGAAGGAGGCGCGCGCCTGGACGTTCCACGCCGGCGACCGGGCGCCGGCAGCCGCCGGGGTCATCCACTCCGACTTCGAGCGGGGCTTCATCAAGGCCGAGACGGTGTCGTACGACGACCTGCTGCAGGCCGGATCCATGGCGGCCGCGCGCGAGAAGGGGCTCGTGCGGCAGGAGGGGAAGGACTACGTCGTCGCCGACGGCGACGTGATCCTGTTCAAGTTCAACGTGTGAGACGAAGAATCGGATCATCGGGTCATCGGGTCATCGGATCATCGGGTCATCGGATCATCGGATCATCGGGGGATCGGATAACTGATCTCCGATCCTGCAATCTCCCGTTCACCCGATCTCCCGATCTCACCGATCTCCCGATCTCCCGATCACCCGATTCTCTGAATGGCCCAATACGCCCCGACCGCCGCGATGGCGATCGAGACCGGCGCGACGATCCGCCGCCGGTACCAGGGCCGGTCCCCGAAGGGCAGCCGCAGGAGGAGGAAGGCCCCGAGGATCACCGTGAGCTGCCCGGCTTCGACCCCGAGGTTGAAGGAGACGAGGGCGGGCAGGAACTGCGAGCGCGGCAGCCCGAGCTGCGAGAGGACGCCCGCGAACCCCATCCCGTGGACGAGGCCGAACCCGAAGACGAGCGCCAGGCGCCCCGGGGTGAGCTCCGTCGTACGCAGGTTCTCGACCGCCACGTAGACGATCGAGAGCGCGATCAGCGGTTCGACGATCGCCGGCGAGAGCGACACGATCCCGTAGATCGTCAGGCCGAGCGTCAGCGTGTGCGCCAGCGTGAAGGCGGTCACCTGCAGGAGGATCGGCTTCCAGCGCTGCGACAGGAGGAAGACGCCGAGCACGAAGAGGATGTGGTCGGTCCCCTTCGGCAGGATATGCGTGAAGCCGAGCGCCAGATACTGGCGGAGGACCCGGCCCGTCGTCGGCGGCACGACCTCACGCTTCAGGACGAAGGCTTTGCTCGATTCCCCGCCCTCCATCCAGACGCGCCCGGCGTTCGGATCCCCTTCGGTCGAGAGGGTCAGCAGATACGAGCCGAGTCGCAGCGAGTTCGACCACGTGAACTCGCGGGCGCCGCCCGGGATCGGGCCCGCGAGGAGGAGCCGAAGCTCCGCCGCGTCCGGGTCCGGGTCCTCCCACTCGACGCGGGGCTCGGCGCGCTTTCCGTCGAAACGCGCCTCCGAATGCGCGAGCACCTCGGAGAGGATCCGCCCCGCCGGGCTCGATTCCCGCTCCCGCGGCAGATTCCCGATCCGGCCGAGGGCCGGGGGCGCCGCGGCGGCGAAGCCGGGCGGCAGGTGCTCGCGGTCGATCCGGACTTCGATCCGGTACGTCCCGTCCTTCCGGAAGGAGACGAACGTCCGGATCGTGCCGAGCTCGTGGGCCGTGACCCGGCCGCCCGAGGCGGCGAGAACCGCCGCGGCGAGCCCGGCCGCGAAGGCCTTCCGGCGAGAGATCGTCAAGGAGCGGATCCTCGAGGGCGTCGGTCGGTCAGCGCCGCGCCGGCGTCGCGACCTCGACGGTCAGCGTCGTGAAGTCGCTCCGCCAGACTCTCGCGTCCGCATCCCAGCGCAGGTCCGTGCCGGCGAGGAGCCACGGCCCGCTCCGGTCCAGGACGAAGGCCGCGCGGCCGTCGGCGTCGGTCGTCCTTCGCGAGGTCGTGCCCTTCGGGCCCGGGTCGGCCCGCAGCGAGAAACCGGGCAGAGGCGCCCCCTTTCGCAGGACGCGGACGGGCAGGGAGTCCCCTGACGAGAGCCGCGTCGGGTCCCTCTCCGCGACGATTTCGAGGGCGAGGCCCGCGGGCTCCTTCCACGAGTCGTCGCCCGAAGAACCTTCGGCGCGCACGTGGGTCTTGGCGTGCTTCGAGTAGATCTCGTGCCACCGCTTCGGCCCGGGCATCTTCTGCCAGATCGCGCCGGCCGTCTCGCGGGCGCCGATCTCATCCAGGTACTCGTCGATCTTCGAATCTTCGAGAACGAGCGCGCGGGGCTTGAGCGACACCGCGACCGTCGCGACTCCGGCCCCTTCGAGGGGGAAGGAGAGTTCCAGGGCCTTCCGCCGCGGGACGCGCGCCGCGATCGGCCGCGGTCCCGCGCCCTGACGGACCTCGGCGACGGCGATCCGCTCCGGATCGATCGGGCTCTCCCGAGCCGGGAACGCTCCCCCGCTCGTGAGATTCAACCGCCGGACGGTCGCGCCCGCGGTGCGCCCGCCGCCCGACCGGAGGAGCCAGGTGTCGTGGGCCGCCGCGGCCGCGGAGAGCGCGAGTCCGAAGAGCGCCGCCGCCGCCCGTCGCTTCCCCATGCGCCTATTCTCGCCGAACCTCGATTGCCGAAGGCCGGTCTGCCCGCCCGCGCGGGTGGCGGCAAGCAGGAGCCGGGCGAGAAGAGACGCGGCGCGCATGAGGACCTCCGACGGCGGAGCCGGGAGCCGACATCCTCCATACGTGAGGCGCGCCGCGATCGGATTGGTGCCGTCCGGACGGCCCGGACGGCCGATCAGGAGATCTGGAACGCGGTCTCGCCCGCGGAAGACCGGCGGGTCTGCGTCTCGTGAATCGTGACCTCGAGGCGGTGCCGGCCCGGCGGGAGCGGGCCCGGAGCGAACTCGAGGATCACCTTCCAGAGGCCGGTCGCATCGGGCGCGGTCCGCCCCACGACGTTCAACCGGGTCGGAGACCACTCCGTCTGCCCCTCCCCCCGCGTCCGGCCGAAGATCTCGAGGCCGGGCTCCCCTTCCTCCCCGGGCGACGCGCGCAGCAGGAGGCAGAGCCGCGCGCTTCCGCCGGCCGAAAGCGAAGGATCCGCCTGGGGCACGAAAGCGCTTCCGCCGAGCTCGAGGGGCTCCGGGCCCGCGCTCGCTCGGGGCGACCCCGCGCCGTCGCGGAGGCTCACGCCGCCCTCCGCGGCGACGAAGAGCGGGGGCGCCGCGAGGAGCGCCGTCTCCGTGTCCGCCTGCGGGACTTCGAGAGACATCGCCTGGAACCCGGCGCGGCCGAGGGTCTCGTCGCGGGCGAGGACGCGGATGCGATAGCGGCCCGCGGGCAGGGAGAGCGCCGCGTAGTAGCGCAGCGGGCCCTGCTGCAGCCGCGGCGCCTCCCGTTCGAGATCGAGCGAGAGCGAGCGGGTCCGATAGTCGCGGACCTCCCCGTCTTCCGCGACCGCGTAGAAGTAGAGGCCGAGGTGGAGCTTCTTCCGGTCGCCCGCCGCGAGGAGGATCGCGCCCGGGATCTCGGCCACGACCGGCACGCGCGCGAGGGACGAAGACGGGAGAGCGAATGCCAGCAGCCTCAGGGGGAGCCCGTCGGCCGGCCGTTCCTGGGAAATCAGGTCCGCCGCCGCAAGCGCCCGCGCGAGCGGCGACCGGCTCCCGAAGTTCCGCGTCTCGTAGTAGCCGGCGCGTGCCGAGACCCGCGCGCCGCTGCGTTTGATCTTGACCTTCAGCCGATGGTACGTCCCCTCCCCCCGTTTCTCGCTCGGACGGAAGAAGAGGACGTAGGTCAGGCTCGTCGACTCCTGGACGCGGTCGAGGGCCTGCCGCAAATCGTTCTCGCCGTGAATCGACTCGCCTTCGGTTGCCTGCGCCATCGCATCGAGCGCTTCCCGGCGGTAGCGCGAGGCGCCGATCCCCTCCTTCTCCTTGACGCGCAAGCCGCCGATGTCGATCGGATAGATGGCGCCGTCGGACTTGCGGAAGAGCGCCATCGCCCGGTCGAAGACGTCCTGGAGCTTGCTGTTCCCGTATCGGCGATCGACGTTCACGTTCCAGAACTGGCCGCGAAGCATCGCATCGGCGTCCGCGCGCATTCCATCCTGGTCCCGATCCGTCTCGCCGACGAGCAGACGGCCGTCGAATCCCTCCGAGAAGTAGACGATCGTTTTGCGCCCGGAGACGGCGTCGAGCGCATCCGCCAGAGATCCGAGCGCGGAGAGCTGCCGCGCGACCTGGTCGGCGGAGTACTGGTCCGTGTCCTTCTGATGAAGGACGAGCGACGGCTGTGCGACCTCGGCCGCCCCGGCGCCCGACGGGACCGACCCGCCGCCGGCCTGCGCATCCGGAACCGCGCTCCGGAACGCGAGCGGGTCGGGAGGAGGCCCGGAGACCGGGGCGAATCCCAGCGTCTCGACCGCCCGCGCGAGCTCGGTCCGGTCGGCCGTGAAAGTGACGAGCAGGGAGAGGCCCCTCTCGATCGAGACCGCGGCGACGGCTCCGAGGTCCGCGGGCCCCATCGCCTCGCGGATGAAGCGGGCGGCGGCCGTTCGGGCGCGCGTCAGAGAACCGGTCGTCGAGTTCGAAAGATCGAAGAGGAAGACGAGGTGACGCCGGCCGGCCGCCGGCAGCTTCCACGGCTCCGTCCCCGCCTCGTGAAACCGGGAGAGATCCGCGACGTCCACGGCCTCGATGACCTGGCGCCTCCCCTCGTCGGTGAGCTCGAAGTCGGCCGGCGAGAGCCCGCGGATCGGCTGGCCGTCGCGCCCGGTCACGGTCACCGGGACTTCGACGAGCGTGACTTCGCTTCGCTCGGCGAAGGTACGGGGACTCGCCTCCTGCGCCCGCGCTTCCCGGGACGGGAGGAGGAACGCCCCGAGGCCACCCAGGGCGACGACGACGAGGGCGATCGGAATCGAAACGCGGAGCGAGACCGCCATGAGAGGGCTCCGAGCCGTGAAGGGCACGATATCACCCGCCCGGGCGCGAGGCGTTCGGTCCCCGCCGGCTGGCGGCCGCAGCGCCGAAGAGCCGTGCGCCGCGGCGCTCGAGCTCCGCGGCGGCGTCCCGATCCCCGAGGAGGCGCAGGGTCTCCGCGGCGGCGTGGTAGCCCCGCGGCGTCGGTACCTCCCGCACGAAGGCCTCGAGCGTGCGGTGCGCCGCGTCGACTCGTCCCTGGCTCGCGTAGAGCAGCGCCAGTCCCGTCCAGGCCGAAACGTTTTCCGGAAAAATCGACAGCTCCTTGCGGAACTCGGCCTCCGCTTCCGCCGGCCGGTCCATCCGGGCCAGGACGTCGCCGCGCAGAAAGTGGAGGTTCGAAAGCTCCATCTGGCCGGAGCGCGCGAGCTTCTCGGCGGTCTCATCGAGCATGGCGAGCGCCCCGGCGAGGTCCCCGCGGGACCGGCGGACCTGCGCCAGGACGAGGTACGGGAGCTTCCGCCCCTGATGCCCCTCGAGCGCCAGGGTCGCCTGGCGCTCCGCCTCGGCCAGGTCGCGACGCGCGAACGCGACGCGTGCGAGGACCTCGTGCGCCTCCGGAGACGCGCTGACGGCGAGGGCCCGCTCGGCCGAGACTTTCGCCTGGTCGAGATCGCCCGCGTCGAGGTACTGATTGGCGAAGGAGAGCAGGATCTGGGAATTTCCCGGCGTGAGTCGGTCCTGCCGCTCGAGGGCCTCGAGCGCCTCCCGGAAGCGGCCGAGCTTGTGCTCGGCCTCGGCGAGCGCCCCCCAGGCGTCGGCCATGGCGGCGTTCTGCGCGAGGAGGCTCCGCAGCGCCACGGCGGCCTCGGCGTACCGGCGCTTCGCATGGAGCGCGAGAGCGGCTCGGAGCTGCCCGATCTCCGCGAGATGGTCTTTCGGGTCGGGGAGATCCGTCGCCGTCTCCGACGGGGACGCCGATCCGAGGTATCCGAGCGCGGCGAGCTTCCGGACCTGCTCCGGATCCGAGGCGCCGGGCGCCTGCCGGGGCCGACCCATCGCCTCGAGCTCGGCGCGAAGGGCCCGGAACGGGGGGGGCCGGTCGGCGGACAGATCCCGTTTCTGTCCTGGGTCGGCAACGATGTCGTAGAGCTCCGGCCGCGGCCCATGGATGTAGGCGTAGCGGTCGTTCGTCAGCGCGGCGAGGTCGGAGAATCCGAAGTGGTATCGCGGAAAGAGGGTCTCGCTGTAGATCGAGCGCGGCTTGCCCTCGGGTGCCGGGCCGAGGAGCGTCGCTCCCGCGATTCCGGGGGGCGCCTCGAGGCCGAGGAGTCCCGTCACCGTCGGCAGCACGTCCACGAGCCCGACCGGCCGCTCGACGACCTCGCCGGCGCGCCGTCCCTGCGGCAGTTTCACGGAGAGGGGCACGTGGAGGTCTTCGCGGTAGAGCAGGATGCCGTGCTCCTCCTCGCCGTGGTCGAGGAGCCCCTCGCCGTGATCGGACATCAGGAGGACGACGGCTCGGTCGTAGAGTCCTCTCCCCTTCAGAAACTCGACGAACTTCCCGACGATTGCGTCGGCGGCGGCGACCTCTCCGTCGTAGGGACGCTCCCGGTACTTCGAGGCCCACGGCTCCGGCGGCTCGTACGGCGAGTGCGGCTCGTAGAGGTGGAGGAGGAAGAAGAGCGGGCGGTCGCCGTTGTCGAGGATCCACCGTTCGGCCAGCCGCTCCGTCTCGAAGCCCGAGCGCTGGATCCGGCCGAGGGGCTGCCCTGGGGACGTGGCCTCGACTTCGTCGTCGTAGAAGTCGAAGCCGCGGTCGATCCCCGAGGTCTTCGCGAGGACGACCGCCGACACGGCGGCTCCGCGCGCGTAACCCGCCCTTCCGAGGAGCTCGGGCAGTGTCGCGTGCCCGCGGGCGAGCGCGTAGCCGACGTTGTCCCGGACGCCGTTCTGAGGGGGGAGAAGCCCCGTCAGCACCGTGGCGTGCGACGGGAGCGTCAACGGGACGTGGCTGTACGCGTTGCGGAAGAGGATGGCGTCCCGCACGAGCGCGTCGAGCGCGGGCGTGGAGACCCCCGCGTATCCATAGGCCGGCAGATGGTCGGCGCGCAGGGTGTCGATCGACACGATGATGACCGGAGCCCTCGGGAAGACGTCCTTTCGTCCGCACGCGACCGCGAGCGCGGACGCCACGGCGAGCCACGCCGCCGCGCTCCGCATCCCGAAGTCCCGCCGCATCGCGCCGATCACGCCGACCTCCGAGCCTGATCTTGCCGCAAAAAGAGAAGCCCCGCCGGCGTGAGGCCGGCGGGGCGGAAATGGAGAGGGATCGAGGCGCTAGAAGCTGACGCGGGCGCCGAACCGCCAGATCCGCGGGCTCTGGATTTCCTTGATGAGGCCCGAGTTGATCCGATTCAGACGGTTGAAGCGCTGGAGGACCGTGTTCTCGTTGGTGACGTTGAAGAGATCCGCCGAGATCGTCACGTTGGCGGTCTGCGTGATCGGGATCAGCTTCTCGACTCGCAGATCGAGCTCGAAGACGTTGTCGTAGCGGAGATCGTTGGTCGAAACGATGACGACGTCGCGCTGATAGCCGTCGTCGCCGATGAAGCGGCGGAAGGGCACCACGGGATAGCCCTCGCGCCCGAAGATGCTCGCGGCCACGTTGAAGTTCAGCGGCAGCTGGTACATCGCGTTGACGTTGAACTGCCACCGCGAGTTCAGGAAGACGCTGTCTTTCGCGCCGCTGCCGACCGACCGGGTGGCGACGTACGTGTCGTCCGCGCACTGCTCCGCCGTGTAGGCGCCGACCGGGCTGTCGAGGTCGCCCGACTGGCCCGGCAGGAAGTTGGTGGGATCCACGCACGCCGCGGCGCCCTTGTTGTGCTGCTTGTTGATGTTGTAGGTGAAGCTGCCGCGCATCATCCAGCGGTTGGCGAGGCGCTTCGTCAGGATCAGGTCCACGCCATCGTAGGTCTGGCTGTAGTCGGGCCGATTCGTCCAGGTGTAGCCGGCCGGGACGCAGTTGTCCGGCACGGGGTCGAGCTGGCTGCAGCCGAGCTCGTAGCGCGCCACGTCGTACGCGCCCCCGCCGAAGGCGGCCGGAAGCGTGCCGGTGAAGTTGGGCAGAGCGACGTAGTCGGCGCTCGTCTTGCCGGTCGGAGCCCGGAAGAGCTGGCCGGTGAACTCGCGGTGCGTGTAGGCCGCGCCGATCGCGAAGGCCGGAAGGAGCTCGTGATCGATGCCCGCCACGACCTCCCACGTCCGCGGGGCGTGGAAGTCTGAGGAGAAGACGTCGGGCGAGACGACCGCGCCCTGGTTCCCGAAATCGACGCCGCGGCCCGTGATCGGGTGCGTAGGATCGGAGACATCCACCTCTCCGCGCTCCACCAGGTTGTTGTGGTTGTCGTCATGCCACGGGTAGTAGAGGTAGGCCACGTCTCCCGTCGGGTTGATCGTTCCGGTGGTGTCGGTTCCGAGCGCTTCGGCATAGCGCGCGTAGCTCGCCTTGAAGACCGTGGTTCGGTTCTGTCCGAGCGCGTAGGTCAGGCCGACGCGCGGCTGCCAGTCGTTCCAGGTGAACGGCTTGTTCGCGCCCGGGTAGTCGACGGTCGGAAGAATGCCGGCCGCCTGGAATTCCGGAGTCGGGTTGGCGAAGATCGTCGTCGGACGGTTGTTGCCGTACTGCTGGTCCCAGCGGACTCCGAGGGTCACCGTCAGACGATCCAAGGTGATCGAGTCCTGGAAATAGGCGCTCCAGTACTTGTTCTCGACCGAGAGGTTCGACATGCGCGTCACCGCCGCGCAGGGGATCGGGTTCTCGTCCGCGTCGGTGCAGTCGAAGAGGTCGCCGTAAGTCTGCGCCGCGAGCGGGCCCGAGCCGTTGAACTGGAAGTTGAGCTCGCCGGGCCAGGCCGAAGTGGACCGCGCTCCGGTCTTTAGGTAGGCGAAGCCCGCCTTGAGCTCGTTGCCGATCGAGCCCGCGTTGAAGAAGTAGGACATGTCCGCCTTGACCTGCCGCTGGGGGCGCGGACCCGAGAAGAACTCGTACGTGTTGTGCCAGACCCCGCCGTCGTCGATGAACGACTGGCGGCGCGGGTCGCCCTGCGGATCGAGCGTGAAATCGCCGTTCAAGCCGTTGTACTGGGCCGTGAAGAAGAAGCTCGAGCCGAGGATCTGCGAATCTTGGATCTTCCACGTGTTCGCCGGCGTCGTCTGGTTCCAGGTCGTCTCCTGCGGGCGCGTCGGGCCGCCGCTTCTCCCCTGCTTCAACTTGTCGCTGCGCAGGTACCAGACGTCCAGGGCGTTGGAGGGGACGATCTGCCAGTTCAACTTGGAGTTGAAGTCCTCGAGCGTCGTGTTGTCGAGCGTTCCGCCCGCCGTCACCAGGTTGATCTGGCCGCGGCCGTAGGCCCCCCACAGCCAGATGTGGTCCTTCCAGGCCGGTCCGCCTACCTCGGCGCCGTAGTCCTGGACGCTGTTGATGTGGTTGCCGGCCGCGAGCGGAGCGGGATTGCCGTCCGTGTCGACCTGCGTCAACGCCTCCTCGGGAATGTTGTCCGACTGGAAGTGCTGGTCGACCGCGAAGATGCGGGCGCTGCCATGGATCTCGTTGGTCCCGCGCTTGGTCACCATGTTCAGGTGCGTCCCCGAGCCCTGGATCGAGGCGTCGGCGCCGCCCGAGATGACCTGCATCTCCTGGAAGGAGTCGAAGTCGTAGTAACCGGCCGAGGCGCCCAGAGCCGCCATGTCGGTCAGGTTGACCCCGTCCACCGCGAAGGTCCCCGCGTTCGAGCCCTTGCCCGAAAAGTTCGACTGCTGGCCCGACTCGGAGCCGGCCACATTGACCCGGTCGATCTGCACGCCGGGTACCGACTGCAGCACGACCCACGGGTCGCGCGACGTCGGAATCGACTTCAGCTCTTCCGGCGTGATCGCGGCGCCGGTCTCGACCTTCTTCGTCGAGATCACGGGCACCTCGCCCGTCACCGTCACCGTCGCCGCCACCGACGAGAGCTTCATCGGTACCGACAGCTCGGTGTTCTTGCCGAGGGTCACCAGCACGTTCTCGCGGTTGACCGTCGAGAACCCCTGGAGCGCGAGCACGAGCGTGTAGTTGCCCGGCGCCAGGTTGACGACGTGGAACTCGCCGCGCGCATCGGTGTAGACCGTCTGCGGGGCGCCGAGCCCCGTCACGGTCACCGACACGCCGGGCAGCACCCCGCCCTGCTCGTCGACGACCTTTCCGTCGATACCGCCCGTGTTGCCGCCGTATTGCGCGACCGCCGGCGCGGCGGCGAGGCACATCGCGAGTACCGCGAGGCCCGCCCAAAGTGGATTCCGATTTCGCATAGCACCTCCCTAAAGGCGCGCCGATCGCCGGCGCACCGTGCGGAAGGAGCAATGGAGTTGCCATCCCCATTCGTCACGTGACGGTTGACCGATGCGCGGCCTCCGAGGATGAGACGCCGCCGCCGGATGTCGAGGCGCGCGGCGCTCATCCGGCGTCCGTCCCTCGATTCAGGAATCCGAATCCGCGACCGGGAATCCGGATGCCGGACATCGGGGAATCCCGCATGCGGGCGGGCGCCCGCGCGGGTCAGGAGGCGAGGCGGTGCGAGTGGCGGACCGCGTGGCGCGTCCGGTTCGTCAGACGGCGGGCGCGGCGGCGGCGCGTCGGGGGATTGCTGCGCGCGAGCTTCCTCAGGGCGAGGAAGGAATGGAACTCCGAGTCTTCGACCGGAATCTCGAAGCCTTCGGCGCGCGTCTGGCGCACCGCATCGTCGATCGCGTGCGACCGCTCCGGCGACTCCGCCCGGCAGAGCGCCCAGGCCGCGTCGTCGGGCGTGCAGCCGGTGCGCTCGACCAGGCGAGCGACGCGGTCCGCGACCGCTCGCACCGCGGGCGCGCTCGGCCGCGCGGGCCACGCGCGCGAGCTCCCGCACCCGCTCGAGCGCGAGCGCGAAGTGCGTCGCGAGGGCCTGCGACGCGGAGACCCCGGCGTGCTCGCCGCGCCCGCAGAGCTCGTCCGTCGCCTCGCGAACCGACCGGAGCGCTGCCCCCGACCGGGTCAGCCGGGCTTCGCGAATCCACGCCGCGAGCCGTTCCCGGACGCGCCACGAATCGAGCGCCGTCGCCGGCAGGGCGGAAAGGAGTCTCCAGAAGGGCGCTTCCGCGCTCGCCTCCCCGACGAAGCCGCGGAGCGTCCGTTCGGCCTGGATCTCGGCTTCGAGCAGCCGTTCCCAGGGGATGCCGAGCGCCTCGGCGACGGCCGTCAGGTCTCCTCCGGCGCGTCGGGGACGCCCCCCGGCGCCCCTCTTCCGGAGAGATCCAGGACGGCTCCGCCCTGCGGCCGGCCGAGCTGCTCATGGGCGCCACGATGCGGCCGGGCCCGGCCGGCGGCAACGCTTCTGGGACGGAAGGGTCCCCGGCGACCGCGAGCGGCCGTCGGACGGTGACCGGACGCGCGGCGCAGGGGACGCAGGGTTCTAGACCTCTTCGCCCGTCAGGAGGCGAAGCCGGTCCCGATAGCCGCGCGACAGGGTCAGCCGCGTCCCGTCCTTCAGGAGGACTCCGTACGCCCCGTTGAAGAGGGGCTGGATCTCCTTGATCCGCTCGGTATTGACGATCGTCGAGCGGTGGATGCGCAGGAACCGGGTCGGATCGAGACGGCTCTCGAGCTGGTTCATCGTCTCGCGGATCAGGTGGGACTGGCGGACGACGTGGAGGCGCGCGTAGTTGCCCTCCCCCTCGATCCAGTCGATCTCGTCCGCCTTCAGGAAGGACACGCGGCCGCCCGACTTCAGGGCCAGGCGATCCACGTATCCCTGCCGCGGCTTCTTCAGGTCCTCGAGGAGGGAGAGGATCCTCTGATTCAGGACCCCCGGTGTGGCGAACTGGAGGTGGTCCTTGATGCGCGACAGCGCGCGATCGAAGCGCTCGCGATCGACGGGCTTCAGCAGGAAATCGAGCGCGTGGACTTCGAAGGCCTTGAGCGCGTGCTGGTCGTAGGCGGTCACGAAGATCACCGCCGGGATCCGGTCCTCCCCGATTTCGTCGAGGACGGTGAAGCCGTCCACCTCCGCCATCTGCACGTCGAGGAAGACGAGGTCGGGAGACAGGCGCCGGATCGTGTCGATCGCTTCTCGTCCGTCGGAGCACTCGCCGATCACTTCGACGTCCGGGTCTTCCGCCAGGAGATTCCGAATCCGCTCGCGGGCGAGCGGCTCGTCGTCCACGATCAGCGCACGGATCTTGAGGGTCGCTCTTTGAGTGGCCGTAGTTTGCCTCCTGAACGTTCATACGGAGCGGGTCGGCCAAGGTTACGGAAGGCTCGATTCCTGGCGGGTTTCGCTCGGCGGGCAGGCCCTCCGGGTACGGCTCGAGCCGGGAAGCCCCGCTTTCGTCCCGTCGCACCGGTCATCGGTCCCGATCTCGTCGCCGGCCGTCCGCGCCGGCTGTCTCGAACGAATCGAAAAACAAGAGGCGGGGCTCCGGAGACCGGAGCCCCGCTGGAGGAGAGGGAACCTAGAACTTGAGGACGGCGCTGAATTGATAGTTGCGAGGCACCGTGAGGTCGTTGCGCGAACGAGCCAGGCCATAGTTGGGGCCGGGGAGGAGCGACGCACCGCCCAGTCCCACCACCACCTGCTGGTTGGTCAGATTCAGCACTTCGCCTTTGACGCCGAGCTGGATCGGCCCGAAGACCTTGAAGTCCGCCTGGAGGGCGAAGTTCAAGGCGTACCAATTGGGCATCCGCGAAGAGCCCTTCTGCGTGTAGGAGTAGGCTGTCGGTGTCTCCGTGGATCTGGAAAGTCTGCTGCTGCTGATACGGCAGCCCCGAGCTGAACGTGAAAGAGGGGGCCGCCGTCAGGTTCATGAACGAGAACGGGTACGTGTACGCCGCGAAGATCTTCACGAGGTGCGTCGCGTCGTACGAGAGGAGCCCCCGCCGGTTGTTCCCGAGGATGTCGGCGCAGTCGCCGGTCACCGCCGGAGCATCCACGACGACCTGGCCGGTATTCACGTCCCGGTGGGACACCGCGGGGATGTTGCAGGTGTCTCCCGCGTAGTCGAAGAGCTGCGTGGCGAAGAGGCCTTCGTGGTTCCCCTCGGCACGCGAGAGCGTGTAGCTCGCGAGGATCTGCCAGTTCTTGGCGAACCGCTTCTCCGCCGTCAGCTCGATCGCCTTGTAGTAGCGCTTCAACTCCCCATCCGTGAAGTTGAGGGGAGTCTGGAACTTGAGCGGCGCTTCGAAAGTCCGCGCGTCGTCGATCAGGTTGGTCCATTTCCGGTAGATTCCGCGCACCCCGACCGCCACCGTGTTCCCGATCTGCTGCTGGAGCGAGATGTTGAACTCGTTGACCTTCGAAGGCACCAGATCCTGGTTGATCGCCGAAGCGTTGCCGGGAGCTCGGATCGGATACGCGAACTCCCACGTCGGAGCCGTTCCAGATGTAGTGGTCGAAGTTCGTCTGCTGCGGGAAGCCGCTGTAGATCGAGTCGATGAGGCTCTGCACCAGGAAGTCCCGGTACTGCCCGTAGGCCGCCGAGGCGAGCGTCTTGCCGTTGCCGAAGACGTCGTAGGTCCCCGTCACACGCGGCGAGACCGTGGTCGCGCTCACGACCGCCTGCCGGAGGTCGCTCTTCCCGTCCTGGACGTCGACGCGGACGCCGACATTGAAGGAGAGTCGATCGGTCGCCTCGAAGCGATCGAGGCCATAGATGCCGTAGATCTTCCCGGTCGAGACCGACTCCTCGGGGGGCGTTCCCTGGTTCCAGTAGTCCCCCGGCTGGAGCAGCATCTGGCGGGTCGCCGCGTCGAAGCCGGAAACCACGAAGATCTGGTTACCCGGATAGACGAACGACGATTCGGACTTGATTTTCTGGTAGTCCACCCCGACCTTGAAGTTGTGGGCGTGGCCGAAGAGCTGGTTGTAGATGCTCACCGCGAGGTTGGCCTGATCCCGCGGCCGCTCGACGAATCCGTCGAACGGATTGCCGTTGTAGAAGTAGCCTTCCCTCAGGTCGAGAATCGGAGAGCCGTTGAAGTCCGGGCTCGGGAACTCGTTGTGAACCTGGATGCCGCCGCGCTGCTGAGCGTAGGTGGCCTCCACCGAGACGTTGGCGCCGAAGACCCCCGTGTAGCGGGCCTGCCAGATGCAGGCCCACGGGCAGTCGTCGGACTGGGTCTGCGCGGTCAGCGCCTGGAGTTCCGCCGAAGGGATCCCGAACTCGTTCCAGTAGTTCCGGATGATGCCGGTGAACGGGTCCGCCTGCGCCGAGAACGTCAGCGCGTGGGACGGCGTGACCTGTCCCGTCAGTTTCCCCTGCCACGCCACGAACTCGCGGCTCGCGCTGTAGTTCTGCCCCGACAGCGGCGGCGGGTTCAAATCGGAGATGGCGACCTGAGCCGGAGGCGTGAACTGCGGATTCCGCTCATAGGCGCCGAAGAACCAGATGTGGTCCTTCCACGCCGGCCCGCCCAGCGTGAACAGATAGTCGTAGACGTTGTGGTTCAGCTTGGTGCGGGCAAACGGGGTGCCGCTCGGGTTCGTGAAGCTCGGCGGCGAGGACCCCTTGTTCTGCTCGTTCCAGTTGTCGTTGGTCGCGAGGGCCCGCGCCGAACCGTGGAAGATGTTCGTCCCCGACTTGCTGATGACGTTGACCACGGCCCCCTGCGCCCGGCCGTACTCGGCCGAGATCGCCGAGTTGGAGACGACGACCTCCTGGATCGTGTCGAAATTGTTGTTGGCCCCGAAAGTCCCCGTCGTCGGGTCCGTCGTATCCACCCCGTCGAACAGGAACAGGTTCGACCCGTCCACCGCTCCGTGCGAGTTGGTGTTGCCGTCGGCGTCGGCGTCGTTCAACCCCGGCGCGAACTCGATCAGCGTCTGGTAGCCGCGTGGGATCGCCACCGCATCCGAGAGGCTCGACTCGACCCGCGTCGTGTCTGAGACGTTCGTCTTGTCCACGAGCGGGGCGTCTCCGAGAACCGTGACCGTCTCCGCGGTCGCCGCCAGCTTCAATGTCATGTTGACCGTGGTCGTCTTCTCCGACGTGACGATGTTGTTCGTGGATTCGAACGTCTCGAAGCTCGCGAGCGCCGCCTTGACCGTGTAAGCGCCAGGCGGCAGCAGCGCGAAGTTGAACGCGCCCGCCGCGTCCGAAACGGCGCTGCGGCGGAGGCCCTTCTCCGCGCTCGTCAGCTCGATCGTCGCCCCCGGCAGCGCCCCGCCCGACTCGTCGCGGACTCGCCCGTTCAGCGTCCCGAAGAGCGATCCGTCCGCCCACAGAGGCGCCGCCGCGAAGATGCCGGCTAGCAGGAAAAGCCACCTCCGCAATCCATTGGGTCTCGCCATAAAGCTCCTCTCTCGCGGGTGCGACCATTGCGCCCGCTTGACACAAAGAGAGAGCAACACCACTGCCAGACACAAAAAGAGAACCGATCGGTACGGAGAGAGGTTGATCAGGGACGAACTCACGGTGGGACGTGATGAATGATTCTCTCGAAATTTGGATGATCCGGATTCTTGATACCCAAGTCAAAAAAACGAATTCCTGCACCGCCGAAGTGGCGCTCAACCCAACCGATTCGGGCGCGGAATCGGCCGAGCGGCGGGCCTCTTTCGGGGCAAAAAGAAAGGGCCCCGGTCGCCCGGGGCACCGGAGAGGAGGAGGGCGATCGCCGTCAGAATTTGACGACGGCGCTGAACTGATAGTTGCGGGGCGTGACGAGATCGTTGCGCGACCGCGGCAAGCCGAAGTTCGGTCCGGGCAGGAGCGAAGCGCCCGCCAGGGCCACGGTCTCCTGCTGGTTCGTCAGATTCAGGACCTCGCCCTTGATTCCGAACTGAACCGGTCCGAACACCTTGAAATCCGCCTGGAGAGCGAAGTTCAGCGCGTACCAGTTGGGCATCCGCGAAGAGCCCTTCTGCGTGTAGTTGTAGGCGTCCGTGTCCGAGTGGATGTTGAACGCCTGCAGCTGCTGGTAAGGCAGGCCCGAGCTGAACGTGAACGAAGGGGCCGCCGTCAGGTTCATGAACGAGAAGGGATACGTGTACGCCGCGAACACTTTCACCAGGTGCGTCGCGTCGTAGGACAGAAGCCCGCGCCGGTTGTGCCCCAGGATGTCGGCGCAGTCGCCGCTGACCGCCGGAGCATCGACGATGACGTTGCCCGTCCCGATCTCCCGGTGCGTCACGGCGGGGAGGCTGCAGGTCTCGCCGGCATAGTCGAAGAGCTGCGTGCTGAACTGCAATTCGTGATTGCCCTCGGCCCGCGAGAGCGTGTAGCTCGCGAGGATCTGCCAGTTCTTGGCGAACCGCTTCTCGGCCGTCAGCTCGATCGCCTTGTAGTAGCGCTTCAACTCCCCGTCGGTATAGTTGTAGGGAGTCGTGAACTTGACCCCGGAGTCGAAGACCCGCGCGTCGTCGATCAGATTGGTCCACTTGCGGTAGATCCCGCGCACGCCGACGGCCACCGTGTTGCCGATCTGCTGCTGCAGCGCGATGTTGAACTCGTTGACCTTCGAGGGCGACAGATCGTTGTTCACCACCTGATTGTTGCCGGGTGCACGGATCGGATAGGTGAACACCCAGTCGGTACCGTCCCAGACGTAGAGGTCGAAGTTCGTCAGCTGGGGCACGCCACTGTAGATCGAGTCGATGATGCTCTGGACCAGGAAGTCCCGATACTGCCCGTAGGCCACCGAGGCGAGCGTCTTGCCGTTGCCGAAGACGTCGTATGTCCCGGTCAGCCGCGGAGACACCGTCGTCGCGTTGACGACAGCCTGCTTCTGGTCGCTCTTGCCGTCCTGCACGTCCACGCGCACACCCAGGTTGAAGGAGAGCCGATCCGTCGCCTCGAACCGATCCAGGGCGTAGATCCCGAAGATCTTCCCGGTCGAGACCGAAGCCTCGGGAGGAACTCCCTGGAACCAGTAGTCCCCCGGCTGGAGCAGCATCTCGCGGGTCGCCGCGTTGAAACCGGAAACGAAGAAGCTCTGGTTGCCCGGATAGGTGTAGCCGGAGTCCGATTTGATCTTCTGGTAGTCGACACCCAGCTTGAACTGGTGCGAGCGCCCGAAGAGCTGGTTGTAGATGTTCACCGCGAGGTTCGCCTGGTCTCTCGGCCGCTCGACCGAGCCTTCAAACGGATTGCCGTTGTAGTAGTAACCCTCGGGCTTGTTGAAGATCGGCGAGCCATCGAACGTCCCGCTCGAAAACTCGTTGTGGAGCTGGAGTCCCCCCCGCTGCTGCGCGTAGGTGGCTTCCACGGAGACGTTGGCTCCGAAGATCCCCGTGTAGCGCGCCTGCCAGATGCAGGCCCAGGGGCAGTCGTCCGACTGGCTCTGATTCGTCAGCGCCTGCAGCTCGGCCGAGGGCACACCGAACTCGTTCCAGTAGTTTCGGATGATTCCAGTAAACGGATCCGCCTGCGCCGAGAACGTCAGCGCGTGCGACGGCGTGATCTGCCCCGTCAGTTTCCCCTGCCACGCCACGAACTCGCGTGTGGCGGTGTAGCTCTGGAAGGAGTAGGGCGGCGGATTGAGGTCCGACAAGGCGACCTGAGCCGGAGCCGTCTTCTGCGGGTTGCGTTCGTAGGCGCCGAAGAACCAGATGTGGTCCTTCCAAGCCGGCCCCCCCAGCGTGAAGAGATAGTCGTAGACGTTGTGGTTCAGCTTGTTCCGCGCGAACGGAGTGCCGCTCGGGTTCGCGAAACTCGGCGGCGACGAGCCCTTGTTCTGCTCGTTCCAGTTGTCGTTGGTCAGCAGCGTGCGGGCGGAGCCGTGAAAGATGTTCGTCCCCGACTTGCTGATCACATTGACCACGGCTCCCTGCGCCCGGCCGTACTCCGCCGAGATCGCCGAGTTGGAGACCACGACCTCCTGAATCGTGTCGAAGTTGTTGTTTGCCCCGAACGTCCCCGTCGTCGGGTCCGTCGTGTCCACACCGTCGAACAGGAAGAGGTTCGAACCGTCGTTGGCTCCGTGCGAGTTCGTGTTCCCGTCGGCGTCCGCATCGTTCAACCCGGGCGCGAACTCGACGAGCGTCTGGTAGCCGCGCGGAATGGCCACCGCGTCCGAAAGGCTCGACTCGACCCGCGTCGTGTCCGAGACGTTCGTCTTGTCCACGAGCGGAACGTCTCCCAGCACCGTCACCGTCTCCGCCGTCGCCGCCAGCTTCAGGGTCAGGTTCACCGTGGTCGTCTTTTCCGCGGTGATGACGTTGTTCGCGGACTCGAGCGTTTCGAAGCTCGCGAGGACCGCCTGGACCGTGTAGTTGCCGGGCGGAAGCAGGGAGAAGTTGAAGGATCCCGCCGCGTCGGTCGTCGCGGTGCGGCGGAGGCCCTTCTCCGCGCTCGTCACTTCGACCGTCGCTCCCGGCAAGGCCCCGCCCGACTCGTCGCGGACTCGTCCGTTCAACGTCCCGAAGAGCGATCCGTCCGCCCGCACCGCGCCGGCCGCGAGAAGGCCAAAGAGCACCAGAATCCCGATTGGTCCGCGTTTCGCCATAGTCTCCCTTTCGAAGCCCGACCGCCGGGCATCGGGCGTATCCGATCCGTGTAATCCGGGATTCGGGTGCGGGGAAACACTTTTCCTCGAGCGCCCCGCGCGAACCCGCGGACGCACGAGCGGCAGGGTTGAACGGCACTCGACCCCGGGAACCGTCCGAACGGAGCGGCGCGCGACACTTCTCCCGGCCGAGCCGTCCGAGCCGCGCGGTGATCAATTTCGTGATACCGGCGGCGCCGTTTTCGCGAGCACGATCTTCCGAAATACCCCGCTCGGGGGGACTCCCCCCGCCGGACGGGGTCGGGAGAGCCACCGATGGTCTTCGACGCAACCGTCACCTGCATCAGCCGCGTGCACTCCGTCCAGGGAGAGGAGGATCGGCTGCGCGAGATCCTCGCGGAGCTCGTCGGGCCTTCGATGCACCAGCCCGGCTGTCTGCTGTATCAGGTCCTGCGACGCGTCGACATTCGATCCGAGTTCGTCATCGTGGAGCGGTGGCGCAGCGAGGCGGCGTGGCGGCGCCACGGCGAGGAGTCGCACATCCTCTCGACCCTGGAAAGGGCGGCTCCCCTCCTCGCCGCGCCGACGCAGTCCCAGATCTATCGCCAGGTCGAATAGCGGCTCGAAGCCACTCGCGTTCGAATCGCTCCCGGGTGCCTGTATCCTCGAAAGGAGTCGGGTCGTCCCCGGAGCGTGGCCGCCTTCGGCCCCCGGCGCCAGAATGCGGCGGCGCGCGGATCCATGAGTGAACGGCGGGCGCTCCCGATCAGCCTGAAGCCGATGGAGCGATTGCTCTACCGGTCGGCGATCGCCGCCGCCGGCGAGTACCGTTGTCCCCCGGAGCATCCGCTCTTCCGCGACTCGGGCCCCTCCGCCGCCCACGCCATCGTCTTCGCGCGATCGGTCACTTCGGTCGAGCCGGACGGCGGCGCTCCGTTCGTCGAGGGCCCGGACGTCGTCTCGTTCTTCAACCGGGGAGAGCCCTACCGCCAGAGACGGATCAGCCCCGAGGGCGCGCGCTGCGACTGGTTCGTGGTCGCCGACGAGATCCTCCTCGAGTCGATCCGCCGGCGCGATCCGGAGTCGGCGGACCGGGTGCGGCCCTTCGGCGTGCTCTCGGTTCCGTCCACCGACGCGCTCTACCTGCGCCAGCGAGCGATCGTTCACACGCTCCGGCGGGGCCGCTTCGAGGAGAGCGACGTGGACGAAGCGGTGCTCCGGCTCCTCGAGGAAGTCCTCGCGCGCGTCGGCGAGAGCCGCCCGCCGAAGGCGCAGCGCGCGGGGGGCCCTCGGGCCCGTGACCGGGTCGCGGGCGCCAAGGCAATCCTCGCCGAAACGTACCGCCGCCGGCTCGAGATCACCGACGTCGCGAGGGAGCTCGACGTCTCCGTCTCCTACCTCTGCCGCCTCTTCCGGGCCCACACCGGGCTCTCCATGTCGGACTACCGCCGGATCCTGCGCCTCCGGACGGCCCTGGAGCCGCTGCTCGATCGCGAGATCGATCTCGGCTCCCTGGCCGATCGCTTCGGCTTCGCGAGCCACAGCCACTTCACGCTGGCGTTTCGAAAGGCGTTCGGCATCTCTCCCTCCCGGTGGCGCGAGCTCGGCGCCGGCCGGGCCGCGGCGCGCGCGGCCGAGCGCTTTCGGGGCGCGGGCTTCCCGGCCTGGCGGCGATCGGCCCGATGCGATCGCGCCTGATCCGGCCGGCGACTCCCGAACGGGCTACGATGCTCCGAAGCGATGCCGCTCTCTTCGGAATCCCGCGAGCCCTTCGCGGCCGGCGCCGAACCCCTGGCCCGGGAGCTGTCGCGCGCCGTCTCGGGATCGGTCCGCTTCGACGCCGGTAGCCGCGCCCTCTACTCGACCGACGCCTCCAACTACCGCCGGGTGCCGATCGGGGTCGTCCGGCCGAAGTCGGCCGAAGACGTCCTCGCCGCGCTCGAGGTCTGCCGCCGCTTCGGGGCCCCGGTCGTCCCCCGCGGCGCCGGGACGTCGCTGGCGGGCCAGGCCTGCAACGTCGCGGTCGTTCTCGACTGCTCGCCGCACCTCTCCCGCATCCGCGAGGTCGACCCGTCGGGGCGGCTCGCGCGCGTCGAGCCGGGCGCCGTCCTCGACGACCTCGTCCGCGCCGCCGAGCGCCACGGCCTGACTTTCGGCCCCGACCCGGCGACGCACTCCCACTGCACGCTCGGCGGCATGATCGGCAACGACTCCTGCGGAGTGCATTCGGTGCTCGCCCGCTTCGAAGGGGAAGGAGGGCGCACCTCCGACAACGTCGCCGAGCTCGAGGTCGCGACGTACGACGGCCTGCGACTTCGGGTCGGGAGGACGAGCGAGGAGGATCTCGCGCGGATCGTCGCTGCCGGAGACCGGCGTGCGCCGATCTACGCCGGCGCTCGCGCGTCTGCGCGACCGCTACGCCGCGGCGATCCGCGAGAAGTTCCCGAAGATCCCGCGGCGCGTCTCGGGCTACAACCTGCCGGCCCTGCTTCCCGAGAACGGGTTCCACGTCGCGCGGGCCCTCGTGGGGTCGGAGGGGACCTGCGTCACGGTGCTCGAGGCGACGCTCCATCTGATTCCGAGCCCGCCGGCGCGCGCCCTCCTCGTCGCCGGATTTCCCGACGTCTTCGCGGCGGCCGACGCGGTGCCCCGGATCCTCGAGCACCGGCCCTCGGGCCTCGAGGGGTTCGACGACGGGCTCGTCGAGGACATGCGGCGGTCGGGACTGAATCCCGGAGGGGATCGCGCTCCTCCCCGAGGGGGGCGGCTGGCTCCTCGTCGAGATGGGCGGGAGCACGCCGAGGAAGCGCGGGAGAAGGCCGCGCGACTCGCGGAAGACCTCTCCCGCGGCCGCCGTCGTCCCCTGCCCTCCGCCTGGCCGCGAGCCGCGAAGAGGCGCGCCGGCTCTGGCGGGTGCGCGAGTCGGGCCTGCCCGCGACGGCGCACGCCCGCGGGCGCCCGCTCACGTGGGAGGGCTGGGAGGACTCGGCGGTCGCTCCCGAGAGGCTCGGCGCCTACCTGCGCGACCAGAAGCGCCTCTTCGAGAGGCACGGTTACCGCGGCGACCTCTACGGGCACTTCGGCGACGGCTGCGTGCACACGCGCCTCGACTTCGATCTCGAGTCGCCCGAGGGAATCCGCCGGTTCCGCGCCTACGTCGAGGAGGCCGCCGACCTCGTCCTCTCCTACGGCGGCTCGCTCTCGGGCGAGCACGGCGACGGGCAGGCGCGGTCGGAGCTGCTTCCGCGGATGTTCGGGCCGGAGCTGATGGAGGCCTTCCGCGAGTTCAAGCGGATCTGGGATCCCGGCGGGAAAGATGAACCCGGGCGGATCGTGGATGCCGGATCCGGATCGACGCCGACCTGCGCCTCGGCCGGCGGGCGCCCGGGCCGATCCGAGAGGACGACGTTCCGCTTCCCCGAGGACGGCGGCGACTTCTCGCGCGCGGCGCTGCGGTGCGTCGGGGTCGGCCGATGCCGGCAGCCTCGAAGGCGGCGCCATGTGCCCGAGCTTCCGGGCGACCGGCGAGGAGGAGCACTCGACCCGCGGGCGCGCGCGCCTCCTCTTCGAGATGCTGCGCGGGCGAGACGATCGCGGGCGGCTGGAAGAGCGAAGAGGTTCGGCGGGCGCTCGACCTGTGCCTCGCCTGCAAGGCCTGCAAGACGGAGTGCCCGGTCGGCGTGGACATGGCGACCTACAAGGCGGAGTTCCTCTCGCGCTACTACGAGGGCCGGCGGCGGCCCCGCTCGGCCGCGCCTGTTCGGGCGGATCCACCGCTGGGCGCGCCTCGCGTCGATGGCCGCCCGGCGCCGCCAATTTCTTCACGCAGACGCGCGGGCTCTCGGCGGTCGCCCGGGCGGCTCTCGGAATCGACCCGAGGCGGTCGATTCCGACCTTCGCCGCGCGGGACCTTCCGGTCCTGGTTCCGGCGGCGGGAGCCCCGGCCGCAAGCCGGGCCGCGCGGTCCTCCTCTTCCCGGACACGTTCACCAACTTCTTCGAGCCGGAGGTCGGGCCGGGCGGCCGTCGAAGTGCTGGAGGCGGCGGGGTTTCGCGTCGAGATCCCGGCGGAGGACGTCTGCTGCGGGCGCCCCCTCTACGACTTCGGGATGCTCGGGGAGGCGCAACATCTATTAAGCGGGGTCCTCGGGGCGCTCGAGCGGCCTCTCCGGGACGGGCTGCCGGTCGTCGTCCTCGAGCCCTCCTGCGCCGCCGTCTTCCGCGACGAGGCCTCGAACCTCTTCCCCGACGACGAGGACGTTCGGCGTCTCGCCCGCCAGACGACGCCTCCTGGCCGGACTTCCTCGCGAGGCAAGGCGCCGGATTACCGCCCGCGCGGCTTGTCGGGGCGCGTCCTCGTCCAGACGCACTGCCATCAGCAGGCTCTCTTCGGAATCGGAGACGACGCGGCCCTCCTCGAGCGGCTCGGCATCGAGGCCCGATTCGTGGAAGCGGGTTGCTGCGGGATGGCCGGGGCCTTCGGGCTCCAGCCGGGAGAACCGTACGAAGTCTCGCGGACGCTGCGCGGAACGCGCGCTCCTCCCCGAGATTCGCCGCGCCGCGCCGGACACGCTCGATCCTCGCCGACGGCTTCTCCTGCCGCGAGCAGGTGCGTCAGCTCTCCGGCCGGCGCGCCCGGCATCTCGCGGAGGCGCTTCGGCCGCGAGGCTGACGCCGGTCCGGGCCATCCGCGAGGCTGCCCTTTCGGGAAGCCCGAACCCGGAGCGACCCTCGAACCGGCCCCGATCTCTTGAAATAGACTCCGGCCGAACCTCTTCGAGGAGAGACACGGGCTTCGATGCAAGTCTTCCATCGCAGCACGAACACGATCTCCCGCGTCTCCGTATTCGGCGCGGTCTTCTTCCTCGCCCTCCTGCTCTGGCTCTTCGACGCCGTCAACCGCTCCCCGTACACGACGCTCCAGGGCGTGGCCCGCGTCCAGCCGGTCCAGTTCTCGCACAAGCACCACGTCGGGGCGATGGGGATCGACTGCCGCTACTGCCACACGACCGTCGAGCGGGCGGCCTTCGCGAACATCCCTCCCACGAAGACCTGCATGAACTGCCACACGCAGATCTGGAGCCAGTCGCCGGAGCTCGAGCCGGTGCGCGAGAGCTGGCGCACCGACCGCTCGATCGACTGGGTGAAGGTGTACGACCTGCCCGACTACGTCTACTTCAACCACTCGATCCACGTCGCCAAAGGGGTCGGCTGCGAGACCTGCCACGGCCGCGTCGACGAGATGCCCCTCGTGGCCCAGCACCCCACACTCCAGATGTCCTGGTGCCTCGAGTGCCACCGGAACCCGGAGAAGTTCCTGAGGCCGCGGGACCAGGTCTTCACGATGGGCTACACGCCGGCCGGGCGACAGGAGGAGATCGGCGAGCGCCTTCGACGCGAGTATGGAGTGCGGCCGGTCCGCGAGCTGACCGACTGCTCGACGTGTCACCGATGAACGCCCCCTACTGGAGGTCGCTCGAGGAGCTCGCCCGGTCGGGCGACTTCCGGGAGCATCTCGAGCGCGAGTTTCGATCGCCGATCGACTCCGGGGTGGACCGCCGGGAGCTCATGACCCTCATGGGCGCCTCGCTCGCCCTGGCGGGCCTGACGGCGTGCACGCGCCAGCCGACCGAGCGCATCTACCCCTACGTGAAGCCCCCGGAGGAGGTCGTCCCGGGAGAGCCGCTCTTCTACGCCACAGCGCACGTGCACGGCGGATACGCGCGGGGGATCCTGGCCGAGAGCCACGCGGGGAGGCCCACCAAGGTCGAAGGGAACCCGCTCCACCCGGCGAGCCTCGGCGGCACCGACGTCTTCGCGCAGGCCTCCGTGCTCTCCCTCTACGATCCGGACCGCTCGCAGACCCTGACCGAGCGCGGCGAGATCCGCCCCTGGAGCGCCTTCCTCGCCGCGGCGAAGCTCGCCCTCGAGAAAGAGCGCCCGAAGCGGGGCGCGGGCCTGCGGTTCCTGACGCCGGCGGCTTCGTCTCCGACGGCGGCGGCGCAGATGGCGGAGATCCTCCGCGCATTCCCGGAGGCCCGGTGGGTGGTCTGGGAGCCCGCGGGACGCCAGAACGCCTACGAGGGGGCGCGGCTCGCGTTCGGCGAACCGGTCGAGGCGCGATACGCGTTCGAGCGCGCGGACGTCATCCTCTCGCTCGAAGCGGATTTCCTCGGCTCCGGTCCCGCCCAGCCGCGCGCCGTGCGCGACTTCGCTTCGCGCCGCCGCGTCGAGAACGCCGGCCGCCTCTACGTCGTCGAATCGACGCCGACGCTGACCGGGGCCCGGTCCGATCACCGCCGCCCGCTCGCGCCGGCCGAGATCGAGGCCTTCGCCCGAGCCGTGGCCGCCGCCGTCGGCGCGATCCCCGCCGGGTCCGAACGCCGACGCCTTCGCCGCGGCGGTGGCGCGCGATCTCCAGGCCCGCCGCGGCGCCGGCCTCGTCCTCGCCGGCGGACTCACAGCCGCCCGCCGTCCATGCGCTCGCCCACGCGATGAACCAGGCGCTCGGCAACGTCGGCAGGACCGTCTTCTACACCGAGCCGGTCCTCGCCGGAGCCGGCAGCCCGGGCGACGCCATCGCCGGGCTCGCGAAGGACATGGCGGGGGGGCGCGTCTCGACGCTCGTCATCCTCGGCGGGAACCCCGTCTTCACGGCCCCGGCGGACCTGCGCTTCGCCGAGGCGATGGAGAAGGTGCCGCTGCGCCTGCGCCTCGGCCTCTACGAGGACGAGACGTCGCGGCTCTGCCACTGGCACGTGCCGGAAGCGCACGCCCTCGAGGCGTGGAGCGACGCGCGCGCCTTCGACGGAACGGCCACGATCCTCCAGCCGCTCATCCTCCCGCTCTTCGACGGCAAGTCGTGCGCACGAGTTCCTGGCGGCCTTCTCCGAGCAGCCGGAGCGGACGGGTTACGACATCGTCCGGGACCACTGGCGCGAGGGGAAGGGCGGCGCCGACTTCGAGGCGGCGTGGCGCAAGGCGGTGCACGACGGCGTCGTCGAGGGCACGGCTTTCGAGCCTCGGCCGGTGTCGTTGCGCGCGCTCGACTCCTCGGCCCCCCGCTCCGCCGCCTCCGGCGGCGCTGATCCGTCCTCTTCCGCCCCGACCCGACCGTCTGGGACGGCGCCTACGCCAACAACGGCTGGCTGCAGGAGCTGCCGAAGCCGCTCACGAAGCTGACCTGGGACAACGCGGCGCTCTTCTCGCCGTCCGACGCGCAGAAGCTCGGGGTCGGCAACGAGGACGCCGGTCGAGCTCCGGTTGGGCGACCGCCGGATCACCGCGCCCGTCTGGGTGATGCCGGGCCAGGCCGACGGCTGCGTCGCGGTCGCCTTCGGATACGGGCGCGTCCGCGGCGGCCGCCTCGCGAACGGCAAGGGGTTCGACGCCTACGCGCTCCGAAACGCTTCGGGCCTCTGGGCGGAAACGGGGCTCGAGGTGCGGAAGACCGGGGGGACGGCTACCGCTCTCGACGACCCAGCACCACCACTCGATGGAAGGGCGCGACATCGTCCGCTCCGTGACAGCCGAGCGGCTGCGGCGCGAGCCCGACGCGGTCGCGAAGATGGGCGAGCGCCCTCCCGGGCCCGAGGACACGCTCTATCCCCGAAGCTCCCGACCGGCGGCTACGCCTGGGGGCTCTCGATCGACCTCGCGGCGTGCGTCGGCTGCAACGCCTGCGTCGTCGCCTGCCAGGCGGAGAACAACATCCCGATCGTCGGCAAGCACGAGGTCGCGCGCGGCCGCGCGATGCACTGGATCCGGGTGGACCGCTACTGGACCGGGAGCCTCGAGAACCCGGAGACCGTGCATCAGCCGGTGACCTGCATGCACTGCGAGAACGCCCCGTGCGAGACCGTCTGCCCGGTGGCCGCCACCACGCACAGCGCCGAAGGGCTGAATCAGATGATCTACAACCGCTGTGTCGGCACGCGCTACTGCTCGAACAACTGCCCGTACAAGGTCCGGCGCTTCAACTTCTTCCTGTACGCCGATTTCACGACCGAGCTCCCGAAGATGCAGCGGAACCCCGAAGTCACGGTGCGCAGCCGCGGCGTCATGGAGAAATGCACCTACTGCGTCCAGCGGATCAACCGGGCGCGCATCGCGGCCGAGCGCGAGAACCGCCCGATCCGGGACGGCGAGATCGTGACCGCCTGCCAGCAGGCGTGCCCCGCCCGTGCGATCGTCTTCGGCAACATCGGCGATCCGGAGAGCGCCGTTTCTCGGGCGCGCGCGGAGAAGCGGCGCTACGAGCTGCTGGCCGAGCTCGGGACGCGGCCGCGGACGACGTACCTCGCTTCGATCACGAACCCGAACCCGGCGCTCTCGGGCGCGCCGGCGGTGGAGCGCGAATCGTGAGCGACGGCACGGCGCCCGACGCCCCCGGCCGCCCGGCGACGCCGACCGGGGCGATCCTCGCCCCCGGCTACACCTTCTCGACGCTCACCGACAAGCTCGCTTCGATCGCGCTTTCGCGGCGGACTCCGAAGGCCTGGTTCTTCGGCGCCTTCGTCGGCTTCTCGCTGACGATGGTGCTGCTCGCGGCGGTGACGTGGCTCCTCTTCCGCGGGATCGGCGTGTGGGGCGTCAATCAGCCGGTCGGCTGGGGATTCGAAATCGTCAACTTCGTCTGGTGGATCGGCATCGGGCACGCGGGCACGCTCATCTCCGCGATCCTGCTGCTGCTGCGCCAGAGCTGGCGCAACTCGATCAACCGCTTCGCCGAAGCGATGACGATCTTCGCCGTGGCCTGCGCGGGACTCTACCCGGCGCTCCACACCGGCCGCCCGTGGCTCGACTACTGGCTCCTCCCGTACCCGAACTCGATGGGGATGTGGCCGAACTTCCGCAGCCCGCTGATCTGGGACGTCTTCGCCGTCTCGACCTACGCGACCGTCTCGCTCCTCTTCTGGTACGTCGGGATGATCCCGGACCTCGCGACGCTGCGCGACCGCGCCAGGAAGCTGTGGGCGAAGATGCTCTACGGCATGCTCGCGATGGGCTGGCGCGGCTCGGCGCGCCACTGGGCGCGCTACGAGCAGGCGTCGCTGCTCCTGGCCGGGCTCGCGACCCCACTCGTCGTTTCCGTGCACACCGTCGTGTCCTTCGACTTCGCGACCGGCATCGTGCCCGGCTGGCACGCGACGATCTTCCCCCCCTATTTCGTCGCCGGAGCCATCTACGCCGGATTCGCGATGGTGATCACGCTCGCGATCCCGCTCCGCAAGATCTACGGGCTCGAGGACTTCATCACGATGAAGCACCTCGACAACATGGCGAAGATCATGCTCGCGACGGGGCTCGTCGTCGCCTACGGCTATGCCGTCGAGGCCTTCATGGCCTTCTACAGCGGGAACGCCTACGAGCGGTACATGATGTGGAACCGGCTGGGCGGGCCCTACAAACACATGTACTGGGCGCTCCTCTTCTGCAACGTGCTCGCGCCGCAGATGCTCTGGTTCCGACGCGTGCGCCGCTCGATCCCGACGCTGTTCGCGATGGCCATGATCGTGAACGTCGGTATGTGGCTCGAACGCTACGTGATCGTCGTCGTCAGCCTGCACCGCGACTTCCTCCCCTCTTCGTGGGGCATGTACCACGGCACGGTCTTCGACTGGGCGACCTACGTCGGGTCGATCGGGCTCTTCCTGGCGCTCCTGTTCCTCTTCATCCGCCTGCTCCCGATGATCTCGATCTTCGAGATGCGTCAGATCCTGCCCGAGGCGCAGGTCGCCCCGGAGGAGGAGACATGAGCGGCAGCAAGCTCTACGGCCTGATGGCCGAGTTCGAGAACCCGAGCGAGCTCGTGGCGGCGGCGCGGCAGGCCCGCGAGGCCGGGTTCGTTCGGCTCGACGCGTACACGCCCTACCCGATCGAGGCGCTAACCGAGGCCCTCGACATCCACGACCGGCGGCTGCCGGCGGTGGTGCTCGGCGGCGGCATCCTCGGCGGGCTCGCCGGATATGCGCTCTGTTACTGGACCTCCGTGCTCGCCTACCCGCTGAACATCGGGGGGAAGCCGTACCACAGCGCGCCGGCTTTCATCGTGCCGACGTTCGAGACGACGATCCTCTTCGCCGCCTTCTCCGCCGTGCTCGGCATGCTCGCGTTGAACGGCCTGCCGATGCCCTATCACCCGGTCTTCAACACCCCCCGCTTCGCCCTCGCTTCCCGCGATCGTTTCTTCCTCTGCATCGAGGCGCGCGATCCCAAGTTCGACCACGACAGGACCTGGGCGTTCCTGACGAAGGTGGGGGCGAAGGTTGTGATGGATGTCGAGGAATAGGGTGGCGCAAGCGTCTGAAGTCCTCGGTCCGCAGTCCTCAGTCCTCAGTCGCCCGACTCGGGACCGAGGACAGGAGACTGAGGACTTCCGTCGCAACCGCCACGGAGTGGCCTTGCTCCTGCTGGTCCTCGTCGCCGCGGCCTGCCGCCGCGACATGCAGGACCAGCCGAAGTACAAGGACCTGCGCGGGAGCGCGTTCTTCGCCGACCACCGCTCGGTCCGGCCGCTGCCCGAGGGGACCGTGGCGCGCGGCTTCCGCAACGCCGATTCGCGCTTCACGACCGGGAAGCAGGGCGATCAGCCGATCGCCGAGCTGCCGGTTCCGCTGACGCGCGCGCTCCTCGAGCGGGGCCGGGACCGCTTCGGAATCTACTGCGCCCCCTGCCACGGTCTGACGGGGGACGGTCTCGGCATCGTCGTCCAGCGGGGCTACCGGCGCCCGAACTCCTTCGCGATCGACCGGCTGCGCGCCGCGCCGGTCGGCTACTTCTTCGACGTGCAGACCCGCGGCTTCGGCTCGATGATGGACTACGCCGCGCAGATCCCGATTGAGGACCGATGGGCGATCGCGGCCTACGTGCGTGCGCTGCAGCTCTCGCAAGGCGCGACGATCCAGGACGTGCCGGCCGCGGAGCGCCCGGCCCTCGAGTCGCGCGGAGCCCCGCCGCGGCCGGCGCCGCTGACCGCGGATTCGGACGACTGGAAGGGGGCGCCCGGGATCGCGCCGCCTCCGACGCCGCCCTCCGGCGGGGAGAGCCACTGAGCATGGAGCGGCTCCGCGGGGATCCGGCGCTCGCCGCCCGGACGGGGCGGTTCGGACGGACGGCGCTCGCCGTGGGCGCCGCGGCGCTCGCGGCCTGCGTCCTCGGAGCTCTGTCGCAGCCCGACGCGTTCTTCCGAGGCTACCTCCTCGCCTTCGTGTTCTGGAACGGGCTCTCGGTCGGTGCGATGGCCGTGTTGATGCTCCAGTACCTGACCGGCGGAGCCTGGGGAATCGCCATCCGGAGGGAGCTCGAGGCCGCGATGCGGACTCTCCCGCTCATGGCGATCGCCTTCCTCCCGCTGCTCGCGGGCCTCCCGCGGCTCTACGAGTGGACGCACGCCGACGCGGTGGCCGCCGACGAGCTCCTGCGGAAGAAGTCCGCCTACCTGAACACCCCGTTCTTCGTCGCCCGGGCGGCGATCGCGTTCGCGGTTTGGCTCGCCGTGGCGTATTTTCTCGGCAAGTGGTCCGCGGCGGAGGACGCGCGGCCCGATCGGGAGATCCATCGCCGGCTGCTGCGCCTCTCCGGCGCGGGGCTCCTCGTCTACGCCCTGACCACGACCTTCACGTCGATCGACTGGGTCATGTCGCTCGAGCCGCACTGGTACTCGACGATGTACGGGGTGCTCTTCATGGTCGGGCAGGGGCTCGCCGCGCTCGCGCTCGCGACCGTCGCCGTCGTCCGGCTCTCCGACAGCGAGCCGGTGTCGGGGTTCCTCGGCGGGCGGCACCTCCACGACCTCGGAAAGATGATGTTCGCCTTCACGATGTTCTGGGCGTACGTCAGCTTCTCCCAGTACCTGATCGTCTGGTCGGGAAACCTTCCGGAGGAGATCTCCTGGTACCTGGCGCGCTTCCGGGGGGGATGGGGCTGGGTGGCCGCGGCGGTGCTCCTCTTCCAGTTCGCCCTCCCCTTCCTGATGCTTCTCTCGCGGCGCGCCAACCGGAACCCGCGCACGCTCGCGGCCGCGGCGGGTCTCCTCGTCTTCATGCGCTTCGTGGACGTCTCGTGGCTCGTCCTGCCCGCGTTCTCGAAGGGCGTCTTCCGATTCGACTGGATGGACCTCGCCGCTCCGATCGGACTCGGCGGCCTGTGGCTCGCCCTCTTTGCCCGGAATCTCGCGGCCCGCCCGCTCCTGCCCGTCGGCGATCCGGGGTTCGCGGAGGCCCTCGCGCATGGACACGACTGAGCACGGATCGCAAGCCGTCGCGACCGAGCCCGACCGCGTCTCGACGCGGATCGTCCTGGGCTTCGGCATTCTCCTGACGGCGCTCGGCGCGGTCGCGGCCATCCTGATCGCCGTGCTCTTCCGCGGGCTCGAGCGCGGGTCCGAGCGTAAAGATGCCGCGACCGTCGCGTCGGAAGGAATCGAGAGGCCGCTCGACCGGCTGCCCCCGGCGCCCCGCCTGGAAGTCAACGGGGCCCGGAACTGGCGCGCGTTCCGGTCGGCCGAAGAGAAGAGGCTCTCGACCTACGGCTGGATGGACCGCGCGTCGGGATTTGTGCACATTCCGATCGAGCGGGCGATGGACTTGATCGCGGAGCGGGGCGTGGGCCCCCTCGCCCCGCCGACGCCGCCGGCCCCTCCCGCGACGTCCGCCGCGGAAGCGAAGCGATGAGATCTCCGTTCCTCGCGCTGGCGATCGCGGCCGCGGGATTCTCCCTCGCGAGTCCGAGCGCGCCGGCGCAGGCCATGCAGCCGCCGCCGGGGTCGATCGTCCGGGCCGACGAGCAGCCGGCGGCCCTTCGGGGGATCGAGATCGAGCAGCGCTTGAACGAGGCGGTGCCGCTCGATCTCCCCTTTCGCGACGAAGCGGGGCGCGGGGTGCGGCTTTCCGAGTACTTCGGCCGGCGGCCCGTGATCCTCGCGCTCGTCTACTACAACTGCCCGATGCTCTGCACGCAGGTCTTAAACGGGCTCGTCTCCGCGCTCTCCGTGATCTCGCTCGACGCGGGGCGCGACTTCGACGTCGTCGCCGTGAGCTTCGACCCGCGCGAGAAGCCGCCGGACGCCGCGGCGAAGAAGGCCGCCTACGCCGCCCGATACCGGCGGCCCGGAGGGCAGGCCGGCTGGCACTTCCTGACGGGAGACCGCGACGCGATCTCGGCGCTCGCCGCCTCGGTCGGCTTCCGCTTCCGGTACGACGGGGACCGCGACCAGTTCGCGCACGCGAGCGCCGTCTACGTCCTGACACCCGAAGGCCGCCTCTCCCGCTATTTCTTCGGGATCGACTACCCGCCGCGGGACCTGCGGCTCGGCCTGGTCGAGGCGTCGGCGGGCCGGATCGGCACGCCGGTCGACCGCGTGCTCCTCTATTGCTTCCACTACGACCCGACGACCGGAAAGTACGGCGCGGCGGTCCTGAACATCGTGCGGCTTGCGGGACTCGCCACCCTCCTCGCGCTCGGCGTCTCGATCGCCCTCCTCTCGCGACGCCACCGGCATCGCCTGCGGGTCGTGCCCGGGGAGAGCCGCTGATGGAACTCTTTCCGCAGCAGGCCTCGAGCTACGCCGCGCACGTCGACGCGCTCTACCTCTTCCTGATCGCCGTCACGGCTTTCTTTTCGCTCCTGATCGGGACGCTCGTCGTCGTCTTCGCGATCCGGTACCGGCGGCGCTCTCCCGACGAGATCGCGGCGGAGGTGCACGAATCGGGGGCGCTCGAGATCGTGTGGACGGTCATCCCGCTCGGGCTCGTGCTCGTGATGTTCTTCTGGGGCGCCGCGGTGTACTTCCGGGTCACGCGGCCACCCGCCGGGGCGACGGACATCTACGTGACCGGCAAGCAGTGGATGTGGAAGATCCAGCACACCGACGGACACCGCGAGATGAACGAGCTCCACGTGCCGGTCGGCCAGAGGGTGCGCTTGACCATGGCGTCCGAGGACGTCATCCACAGCTTCTTCGTGCCGGCCTTCCGCATGAAACGCGACGTCGTCCCCGGCCGGATCTCGGTCGCCTGGTTCGAAGCGACCAAGCCCGGGAAGTACCACCTCTTCTGCGCCGAGTTCTGCGGCACGCGCCACTCGGGGATGATCGGCTGGGTTTACGTCTTGAAGCCGGCCGAGTATCAGGCCTGGCTCTCGGGCGGGGTCGCCGGCGAGACGCTCGCCGCCGCGGGCGCCAAGCGGTTCCAGGAGCAGGCCTGCAACACCTGCCACGCCGAGCAGGCCGGGGCGCGCGGCCCGTCGCTCGTCGGGCTCTTCGGGAAGGCCGTGCGCCTGCAGAACGGGCAGACGCTCGTGGCCGACGAGGCCTACCTGCGCGAATCGATCATGAACCCGCAGGCGAGGCTCGTCGAGGGCTATCCCCCGATCATGCCGACGTTTCAGGGACTGTTGAGCGAGGAGGGGATCCTGCAGCTGATCGCCTACATCAAGTCGCTCGCTCCCGCTCCCGCGGCCGGCGCTTCCGCCGCGGCCGCCCCCAAGGAAAGGAATCCGGCCCGGCCATGAGCACCGAGATCGCCCCCCCGCCCGCTCCGGATCGCGCGCGCCGCGTGAACTACCTGAACGCGCGGTTAGGCGTCGCCTCCTGGCTCCTGACGCAGGATCACAAGCGGATCGCGATCCTCTACCTGATCGGCGTCACTTTCTTTTTCGCGGTCGGCGGGATCTACGCCGCACTCATCCGGCTGGAGCTCCTGACGCCGCCGGGCGACGTCTTCCTCTCGGAGACGTACAACAAGCTCTTCACGGGGCACGGCGTCATGATGGTCTTCTTCTTCATGATCCCGGGGATCCCCGGTGTGCTCGGAAACTTCCTGATCCCGCTCATGATCGGCGCGAAGGACGTGGCCTTCCCGCGCCTGAACCTGCTCTCCTGGTACCTGTACATCGTCGGGGGGCTCCTCGCGCTCTGGGCCGTCGTGCACGGCGGGGTGGACACGGGATGGACGTTCTACACGCCCTACTCGACGGTGTATTCGAACGGCTGGGTCGTCGTGACCGCGGTCGGAATTTTCATCGCCGGCTTCTCCTCAATCCTGACGGGCCTGAACTTCCTCGTGACGCTCCACACGCTGCGCGCCCCCGGCATGAAGTGGCTGCGGATGCCGCTCTTCTGCTGGAGCATGTACGCCACGGCGATCATCCAGATCCTGGGCACGCCGGTGATCGCAATCACACTGCTGCTCGTCGCGGCGGAGCGCCTCCTGCACCTCGGCATCTTCGATCCCGCGCAAGGAGGAGATCCGGTCCTCTTCCAGCACCTCTTCTGGTTCTACTCGCACCCGGCCGTGTACATCATGGTGCTGCCGGCCATGGCGGTCATCAGCGAGCTCGTGACGGCCTTCTCCCGCAAGCCGATCTTCGGCTACAAGTTCATCGCCGCGTCCTCCGTCGCGATCGCCGCCCTTTCCTTCCTCGTGTGGGGGCACCACATGTTCGTGTCGGGACAGTCCGTGTACGCCGGGCTGATCTTTTCGATCCTCTCGTTCATGGTGGCGATCCCCTCGGCGATCAAGGTCTTCAACTGGACGGCGACGCTCTACAAGGGGTCCGTCTCCTACCAGACGCCGCTCCTTTACGCGCTCGGCTTCATCGGCCTCTTCACGTTCGGCGGGTTGACCGGGCTCTTCCTCGCCGCGCTCGGTCTCGACATCCACGTGACCGACACGTATTTCATCGTCGCGCACTTCCACTACATCATGGTGGGCGGCACGATCATGGCGTACCTGGGGGGCCTCCACTACTGGTGGCCGAAGATCTCCGGAAAGCTCTATCCGGAATACTGGTCGCGGGTCTCGGCCTGGGTCATCTTCATCGGGTTCAATCTGACGTTCTTTCCGCAGTTCATTCTCGGATACCTGGGGATGCCGCGCCGCTACCACGCCTATCCCGACGAGTTCCAGGTCTTCAACGTCCTCTCGACCGCAGGCGCCTCGATCCTCGGGATCGGCTACGTCATCCCGCTCGTCTACTTTGCCTGGTCGATGCGCTACGGCAAGGATGCGGCCGACAACCCGTGGGGCGCGACGGGCCTCGAGTGGCAGACGCCGTCGCCGCCGCCGCCCGAGAACTTCGAGACGCCGCCGGTCGTGACCGGCCGGCCCTACGACTACGCGACGGGCCGTGAGGTGGCCGTCCATGGCTGACGTGGCAGCGGTGGCCGATGAGGTCCATGGCGGGCCGCCGGAGCTCAAGCACCACTTCGCGAGCCTCGAGGCCCAGAGAGAGGCCTCTTCGCTCGGGATGTGGATCTTCCTCGCGACCGAGGTCCTCTTCTTCGGCGGGATGTTCACGGCCTACGTCGTCTACCGCGCGACCTACCGCACCGCGTTCGAAGGCGCCTCGAACCTGCTCGACATCCGGCTCGGCGCGTTCAACACGGCCGTTCTCATCCTCTCGTCCCTCACGATGGCGCTGGCCGTCTGGAGCGCCTCCCAGGGGAAGCGGAACCGGATCGTGCTCTTCCTCCTCCTCACGATGTTCCTCGGCGCCGTCTTCCTCGGAGTCAAGGTCAAGGAGTACGCCGACAAGTTCGAGCACCACGAGGTGCCGGGGCCCCACTTCGTCGTGCCGCAGGACGAACGGACGGGCCGGCCGCTCCCGAGGCAGAGCGAGATGTTCTTCTCCCTCTACTTCTGCATGACGGGGCTCCACGCGCTCCACATGGTGATCGGCCTCGGGCTCCTGTCGTGGCTCACCGCGAAGGCGCTCCGGGGAGCGTTCACGCCGCGGTACAACTCTCCGGTCGAGATGGTCGGCCTCTACTGGCACTTCGTGGACATCGTCTGGATCTTCCTCTTTCCCCTCCTCTATCTGCTCGGGAGGCATACGCTGTGAGCGGCGACGGCTCGCGCGGACATCCCAGCCTCGCGGCGTACTTCGCCGTCTTCGCGGCCCTGATGGCGCTGACCGCGCTGACGGTCTGGGCGGCTTTCCAGCACCTGGGGGTCTGGAACACGCCGGTCGCCCTGACGATCGCGGTGGCCAAGGCCCTCCTCGTCGCCCTGATCTTCATGCACCTCAAGTACTCGCCGAAGCTCACCGTGTTCGTCGTGGCGGCGAGCGTCCTGTGGCTGGCGTTCCTGATTCTGATCACCGTCTCCGACTACGTCACGCGGGCCTGGCTGCCGGTCTACCCACGGTGACCGTCGCCGGAGCTTGCGAGGGGATCTGCGCCCTTCGGGCGCACCGGCCAGCCGCTCGCCCAAAGGGGCTCGACGGCTGGCCTGATCCTCTCGCTGCGCTCCGGCTCCCGCGGCGCGCGCCTCCTCCCTCGCTCCCGCTCGGGAGACTTCGCGCGCCCCGAGCAACAAGACCTATGCCGGTGAATTCGACCTCGCCGGGCTGATCGCGGCGTCGGAGCGACCCCTTGCGATTACGAGCACCACGCCGACCACAATGAGCGCCCCGCCCGCGAGCACGCGCGTCGAAAGGCGCTCTCCCAGGACGGCGGCGCCGAGGAGCACGGCGATCCCGGTGTCGGAGAGGGGAATCGTGCCGATCACCGCGACCGGAACGCGCCGGATGAGCCAGAAGAGTCCGGCGAAGGCGAGCGCCGTCCCGAAGAGGGCGAGATAGCCGAGAGCGAGGATCGATTGCGTCGTCCAGCGGAGCGGCGCGCCCCTCTCGAAGAGGAGCGCCAGGACCGCGAGAAAGGCGGCCCCGACGAGCGTCTGGCCCCACACGTTCTGATATGGGGACACCGCCGCGAAGTGGCGCTTGTTGAGCACGTTCGCGATCGCCGCGACGACCGCCGAAGCGACGACGCAGACTCCGCCGAGGAAGATCGAACCCGGTTTCGCCCGCAACGCGGCGAGCGCCTCGGGGCCTTGAATGACGGCCACCCCGGCAAGGCCCAGCGCCGAGGCCGCAAGGGTGCGCCCGGTCAAGGGCTCCCCGGGCAGGAGCCAGTGGCCGAAGACGCCGACCCAGATCGGAAACGTGCAGAAGAGCAGCGCGGCGAGGCCCGACGGGATCCACTGCGTCGCCGCGAACACGAAGGCGTAGGCCACGCCGATCTGCAGGAAGCCGCAGACGGCGATCCAGAGCCGCTCCCGGCGGCCGACGGCGGGGCGCGACGGGAGAAACGCGAGCGGCGCCATCAGGAGGCAGGCGAGCCCCATCCGCAACGCGGCGAAATGGAACGGCGGCAGGTCGCGCAGGCCGATCTTGATGGCGAGCCACGTCGAGCCCCAGATCGCGCAGCAGACCACGTAGACGGCGATCAGGCGTCCTCGCGACGCGTTCCCGGGCGTCTCGGGCGGCGCGGACATCGCGCGCGGATGGTAACCGACGGCGGGCCCCGGGCAACCCTGCGCGATCCGGCACGTACAATGGTCTGAAAAGGTGGCCTCGTGAACCTTCCCGCCCTCCTCCTCGCGGCGGCGACCGCCGTATCGGGCGTCGTCTACGACGACGCGAACGCCAACGGGCGCCGCGATCCCGGTGAGAAGGGCCTGTCCGGCGTCGTCGTGTCGGACGGCGTCGAAGTCGTGGACACCGGTCCCGACGGAACGTATCGGCTGAACGCGACCGGCCGCAACGTCTTCGTCGTCACGCCCGGCGACCGCCGCGCGACGGCCGGGTGGCACCGCCCGGCCGCTCCCGGAGTCGATTTCGCGCTCGCCCCGAGCCCGCCGGCGGCAGCCTGGCGCTTCGCGCACCTCTCCGACACGCACGTCGAGCCCGCCAACGTGGAGCGCATGCGCCGCGCGCTCGCGCTGGCGAAGAGCCGCGATCCGGATTTTGCGATCGTGACCGGAGATCTCAACCGGGATTCCCTCCGCGTGGACGAGGCGACGGCTCGGGGCCGCATGGAGCTCTATGCCGCCGAAGCTGCGAAGTCTCCGGTGCCGCTCTACTCCGCTCCGGGCAACCACGACATCTTCGGCATCGAGCGCCACTTGAGCCTCGTTCCCGCGACGAACCCCTCCTACGGCAAGGCGATGTTCGAGCAGATCGTCGGGCCGCGCTATTACTCCTTCGACCGCGGCCGCATTCACTTCGTCCTGCTCGACACGCTCGGGATCGACGACCTCTGGTACTACGGATTCCTCGAGCCGGACGAGCTCGCCTGGCTGCGCAAGGACCTCGCGCGGGTGCGCCCGGGAACGACGGTCGTGACCGCGGGCCACGTGCCCTTTCGGACCGGCAAGTTCAGCGACGAGATGATCCCCGACGGACCGGCGCGCA
This sequence comes from uncultured Acidobacteriota bacterium, assembly GCA_963707935.1. Taxonomy (GTDB): domain Bacteria; phylum Acidobacteriota; class Thermoanaerobaculia; order UBA5066; family Gp7-AA6; genus DATBFU01. The sequence goes on from CAVPRN010000005.1 coordinate 2,323,196, forward strand.
CGCTCCAGACGGTCAACGGCGTGACCTTCTATCGCCACGTCGTCCGGAACGTCCCGGCGCTCGCCGAAATCCTGAAGCCCTACCGCTGGACGCTGGCGCTCCAGGGACACACACACACGGCCGAGCGCCTGCACATCTTCGAGGGCGGAGAGACCCGCTTCCACACGGCGCCGGCGGTGGACCACCCCCCCGACGAGCCGATTCCGTCCGGTCTCTTCGTCTACACGGTGCGCGGCGAGGAGATCGACGACGGCGAGCTCCTTGACCTGGACGCCCGCTGAAGCGAAGCGGATAGAATCCCGCCCGTGCTCCAGGCGACCCTCGACCGCTCGCAGGGCAAGTCCGGCCTCTACCGCGATCTCGTGGCCTCGCTCGAGGCGCTCCTGGCCGGCGAGACCGACGCCCTCGCCAACCTCGCCAATGCGATGGGCCTCCTGAACGAGGCCCTGGACCGGATCAACTGGTGCGGCGTCTACATCCTGCGGGACGGGGAGCTCCTGCTCGGGCCCTTCCAGGGGAAGGCCGCATGCGTGCGAATCCCGCTCGGGCGCGGCGTCTGCGGGACGGCGGCCGAGAGGCGCGAGACGTTGGTCGTGCCGGACGTGCACGCCTTCCCCGGCCACATCGCCTGCGACGCCGCCTCGCGCTCGGAGATCGTCGTCCCGATCCTCCAGGACGGCGTCCTGCGGGGCGTCCTCGACGTCGATTCACCCGAGCTCTCGCGCTTCGGCGACGAGGACCGCGCGGGGCTCGAGGCCTTCGTGCGCGCGCTCACGCCGCGCGTCGCCTGGCCGACACTCTAGTCGATCCGTGGGCGCGGCGAAGACGTTCGGAGGCCGGATCACCTGGCTCGGCCATGCGGCGTTCCTGATCGAGTCGCCCGGCGGGGCCCGGATCGCCGTCGATCCCTGGATCGCGAACAATCCTCGATTCCCGAAAGGATTCGACTACGGGCGCCTCGACGTCGTCGCCGCGACGCACGGCCACTTCGACCACTTCGGCGACGACGGGATCTCGCTCGCGAAGGCGAGCGGCGCGGCCGTCGTCGGGATCTTCGAGCTCGCGCTGCACTGCGGGGCGGCGGGCGTCGAGAAAGTCTCGGGGATGAACAAGGGCGGGAGCCAGACCGTCGCCGGTGTCGCGATCCGGATGACCCACGCCGTCCATTCCTCGGGGACCTCCGGAGCGGGGCGCGAGAACAACTTCCCGGGCGATCCGTGCGGCTACGTCTTCACGTTCGAGGACGGGTTCCGCGTCTATCACGCCGGCGATACGGCCGCCTTCTCCGACATGGCTCTGATCCGCGAGCTCCACCGGCCGGACCTCGCCCTCCTCCCGATCGGCGGGCTCTACACGATGGATCCGCCGGCGGCGGCTCTGGCCTGCGAGCTCCTCGGAGTCGATCGCGTGATCCCGATGCACTACGGAACCTTCCCGGCTCTGGCAGGAACGCCCGCCGAGCTCTCCGACGAGCTCCGAAAGCGCGGCGTCTCGACCGAGGTCATCGCGCTCTCTCCCGGAAAGAGCTGGCCGTAGTCCGTCGCCTCCGCTTGCGAGGGGATCTGCGCCCTCCGGGCGCACCGGCTTCCGGCTCGGCCAAAGGCCTCGACCGGACGCCTGATCCCCTTCTATGACGCAGCTGTTGTCAAGCCCTCATCGATGATCGGTGGTTGTTTTCGTTTTTCTCCTCGTCCAGATTCGAGTTGTTTGGCGTTGGCGGCCTTTTTCATAGTCCGGGTCCTGATGGACCGGAGCGACCTTCTATCCGTGTCGGCCGTGTGAGGGCCGAGCACCCGAGGCTGTGTTCGCCCGAAGGCGATGGAACAAGGCCTTCATCTCTAACCGCCCCATCTCGCTGTCGGTCGGGTGTTGCGACCCGGGATCATGGTCGGGCGGTTTTGACCAACGCAGGGCATTGAGACTTTCGGATCGCTGAACTTTCAGGCCACGGAGGACTTCAGTACGGCTCCCTGAGGCACCTGACCTTGATCCCAGTATCGCCACAGGGCGATCAATAGCTTGCGTGCCAGGGCGACGATGCCGATGCGCCGTACGCGACTGCCTCCCGCAGCAAACCGCCTTCGATACCAGCAAGACAACTCACTGTTTGGCTGATAGCGCAGCCAACTCCACGCCAGATCCACGATGATGCCGCGCACGTGCCGGTTGCCCGCCCGGCTGATACCTCCCTCCCGAGAACTTTCGCCGCTCTGGAAAGGCGTCGGCGCCAGCCCAGCCAGCGCCCCGATCTGACGACGATTGCGAAATCCTCTCCAGCCAAACTCCCTCACCAAGACCATCGCTCCAACACGCCCGATCGCACGCAGATCCGCCAATCGCCGGGCATCCACGGCAGCTTTCTCCGAGCCCTTGACCATCATTTCCCTCGCCTGCGCCTGGCACGCAAGCACCTGCTGATGGACAAAGACGTGGCGCGCCAGCTCCACCTCCAGCCGCCGATAAAGCCCCTTCGGCAAGGCCGAGCCGTCCCATCGCCGCATCGCCTCCAGAGGCTCCAACAGACCCCTTCGACCCATCCGCCCCTCCACCCCCTGGCTGGCCAAAAGCCCCTTGATCCGGTTGATCAATCGGGTCTGCTCCTTCTTCAACGTCCGCAACTCACGGTGTAGGTGCCGCCCGTCCTCCTCAGCCTCCGTAGGCACCCTCACCACGCTCCAAACCCCTCTCTCTCCCGCCTCGTACCTCATCAACATCGAGACAAGCTTCGCCGCATCGATCCGATCCGTCTTGACCCGACGTGCCCGACGGTTTACTTCGATGCTCGAGGAGTCCACCACCCGATTGGCGATACCCAGACTCGAGAGCCACCGGTCCACCCAGAAGCCATCTCGCCCAGCCTCGTAGCAACTGACCACTTCACATCCTCCAGCCACCCCCAACCGCCGCCGCGCCTGGGCCATCGCCGCCTGCAGCCCCCGATGATCCCGCGAAGCCATCGATACTTGAAAGACCCGATCTGAAAACCCCGTCGAAAAAGCTAGCTTCCACTTCTCCCACCCCAGCTCCAGCGCGAGGTACAGCTTCGTTGGCCGTCTATACTCTCCAGGGGACGCCGTCTGTCGCATCGCCTTCCTCCTTTTTGAACTCGGATGAAGGCTACAGCCGGTGTCCTCTTTTCATAGCCTCTCGCTGCGCTCCGGCTCCCGCAACGCGAGTCACTTCGCTCGGTTACTTCGCGAAGCTTGGTCTCGTTGCGAACGATCGTTTCACCGAGGCAGTACTCAGTATTGCCGACGTAAGCCTTTCGCTCGCGGCGCGCGAAGTCTCCCGAGCGGAAGCGAGGGAGGAGGCGCGCGCCGCGGGAGCGAAGGCGCAGCGACGGATCAGGCGTCCGGTCGAGGCCCTTTGGCCGAGCCGGACGCCGGTCGCGGCCGCAGGGGTAAACGATCCAGCGTCACGATCAGCCGGCGGCCGCGAGATCCGGAGCAAGCCGGAGCGACGGTTACTGCAGTCGCAGCCGCCCGGCGAACCCTTCCTCGTATCCGTGGAAGAACTCGAGCGAGGCCTCGGGGTACTTCCAGCAGTAGTAACCGGCGCCCGAGTCGAAGTCCACGAGCCACATTCCCTTGATCTCGAGGCCGAGCGCGGCCATCTCCTCCGCCCAGCCCGACAGGATCGACTGCCGCTCCTGCTCCGCCGCTTCGCCCCCTTCTCCCAGGCGGGCGAACCGCCCGACGGCCTCCGAAGTGCGCTCGCGGACACGCGGCAGGAGCGCCCGCGCCTCCTCGAGGGTGAAGGTGCGCCGCCGGCGCCCGGTCCCCTCCGGAGCGCCGCCGGCCTCCTCGCGGACCGCGGCGATCAGCTGGTCCGCCGCCTCCGCGTCCTCGCCCGAGGCCACTCGGCGGTACGCCTCGAGCGCGTCGAGCGCGCGGCTCGGCTCGCCCGCCTTGAGCAGCAACAGCCCGCGCTCGCGGTGTACCGAGACGTCGGTCGGGTCCAGGGCCTCGGCGCACGCGAGGACGTCGAGCGCCTCTTCGTAGCGGTGCCGGCGCTCGAGGGAGCGCCGCAGGTTGGCGAGCGCGCGGCGGAGGATCGACACCGGCCGATCCGGCGAGAACGCCTCGGGAGAGAGCGCGACCTGCGTTCCGAAGATCTCCGAGATCCTCCGCCCGAGTTCCTCCGCGTCGGAGAGGACGCCGCCGTGAAAGGAATCGAGATATTGCCCCTCCGGCAAGCTCGCGCCCCCGAGGACGAAATGCCCCGGGAGCCCCACCCCCTCGAGCTCGACCCCCGAAAGCCTTCCCACCTCGCGCACGAGGATCGACAGCGTGATCGGCATGCCGCGTTTGGCCGCGAGCGCATAGACCACGGAGCAGTTCGGCGGTTCGTCGTACGACTCCGAATCCCCCGCGAAGCCCTCCTCCTCGAAGAGCACGGCGCGCAGGGCGTCGAGCGGGGCGCCGCCCGCCGCGCGACGCGCCGCCACGCGGGCCGCGAGCGACTCGACGCGCGCTCGCGCCGCGGCGAGGTCCGCCTCCGGATCGACGAGGCGCGCCACGAGCAGGGCGCCCTCGAAGACGTCGATCCGCGGCGACCGCCCGAGCCGTCGGAACGCCTCGACGGCGTCCCGCGGCGTTTCGCCTGACGACATGCCCCCATCATATTTCCGGCTCCCGCGGCGGAACCGGACCCGTGTATCCTCCCGCCGGCGGATGGCGGATCTCGCGGACACGATCGCGCGCGCGGTGAACCGTCTCCCGGCGGCTGAGCGGGAGAGTCTGATCGCGACGCGCCGCGACGTGCACCGCCATCCGGAGCTCGCCTTCGAGGAGCGCCGCACCGCCGGCATCATCGAGGATCGCCTCCGCCGCCTGGGCCTCGAGCCGCGGCCGGGAGTCGGAAAGACGGGGGTGACGGCCGACGCCGGCGCGCGCGGCGGCGGACGGATCCTGCTGCGCGCCGACATGGACGCGCTGCCCCTGACGGAGTCGAGCGGCGCGGACTACGCCTCCCGCGAGGCGGGGAAGATGCACGCCTGCGGGCACGACGGGCACGTGGCGATCCTTCTCTCGGCGGCCGAGCGCCTGACTCGAGGATCGGAGTCCGGCCGGCTGCGGTTTCTCTTTCAGCCGGCCGAGGAGGGCGCCGCCGGGGCCGAGGCCTGCGTGCGAGACGGCGCGCTCGAAGGCGTGACGGCCGCCCTGGGGCTCCACCTCTGGAACCAGCTCCCGGTCGGAAAGATCGGCGTGAACCGGGGAGCGCTCATGGCCGCGGTCGACGAATTCTCGATCACCGTCGAGGGGCCGGGGGGCCACGGCGCGGCGCCCCACGAGACCTCCGACACCGTCGTGGCCGCCGCCCGCATCGTGGAGGCCCTGCAGAGCGTCGTCGCGAGGGAAGTCTCCCCCCTGGAGCCCGCCGTGGTCACGGTCGGGACGATCCACGGCGGGAGCGCCTTCAACGTGATCCCTTCGACGGTGAAGCTCACGGGCACGACGCGCTTCTTCTCCGACGCCGTCGGCCGGGCGCTGCCCGGGCGGATGGAGCGGATCGTGGCGGGCACGGCGGCCGCCGCCGGCGTGCGCGCGCGCCTCGAGTACCGAAGCATCAACCGCGCCACGGTCAACGACCAGGAGGTGGCGGACGTCGTCATCGCCGAGGCGGCCCGGCTGCTCGGGCCGGAAAACGTGGAGACCGACACCCGCACTCTCGGGGGCGAGGACATGTCGGTCTATCTCGCGCAGGTGCCCGGCTGCTTCTTCTTCGTCGGCTCGGCGCCCGAGGGTGCGCACCGCCCGCACCACTCGCCCGTCTTCGACATCGACGAGCGCGCGCTCTCGATCGGGGTGCTGCTGCTCGAAGGCGCGGCGCGCGCCGTGGCGCAGAAGTACTGACGCCGCCGCTTCGGCCGCATCGGCAATTCCGAATTACCGGGGCTGGCCTCTACGCTCGCGGCGTGCGAAGTCTCCCGAGCGGAAGCGAGGGAGGAGGCGCGCGCCGCGGGAGCGGGAGCGCCGTGAGGGGATCAGGCGAGCGGTCGAGGCCCTTTGGCCGAGCCGCGAGCCGGTGCGCCCGAAGGGCGCAGATCCCGAACAAGCGGAGGCGACGGCTACGGTCCCGGATCGTACACGTTGCCCGCGTTCGGGCCGTGCCACTCGCGATGGTTCAGGTCGTAGCGAATCCCGATCGCGGTGAAGGGAACTCGAAAGAAGTTGAACAGAAAGTAGAGCGTCTTGCCCCACCACTTCTGATCCGGCACGCCCGCGGCGGAGAGGACCTCGGGAAAGTTGATCCCGAGCTCGAGTCCCACCTGCCGTTGCCGGTACTCCGCTGCCGAATAGCGGTATCCCTTGCTGCCGTACGTCATCGAGAAGAGCAGGAACCGCGCCGGCCCGGCTCGCCAGTTCATCCGTCGCGCGAGCCCGGCGATCTTCAGGTCCGCCGTGTAGATCTCCCGGGAGTAGTCGGTCGCGCGCGGCGGCGTCGTCGTGTCCGTGCCGGACGGCAGCGGCGCTCCGACGTAGCCGTATCGAAATCCGACGAGGTCCCCGGCGCCGGCGGCGTCGATCCCGATACCCGTCAGGGCTCCGGCCACGTCCATGGCGACGTCTTCCCAGGAGAAGCCGTAGTGGGCTCCCCCGTCGCCGACTTCGATCAGGACGCCGCTCACGGCCGTGACCCCGAGCGCGAGAAGGCGCGCGTCGCGCGGCTCGTGGCCGAACCTCTCGTAGGTGCCCGCCAGGACCTGGCTTCCCAGATAGCTCACGAAGAAGTGGGAGGCCTTGTCGGCCCCGCCGGCGTAGGTGTCGGCGCCGAACCAACCCTCGCGGGAGACGTGAAACGGCTCGTCTTCGTAGCGCCACCAGGAAAGCGCACCCACGATCGGAACGGCGAGCAGGGCCCCTCCGGTGACGGCCGCGGTCGCGAAGCCGAAAGACGGAGTCTTTCCTGGAACCTCGCCGACGAGTGATGCCTGGAGGGATGGGGAGATGTCGAGGCGAAACTCCTCGGGTCGCGACGGCTTCGTCCACCGGTCGGAGAGGAGCCTCGGCAGATCGGTCCAGCAGAACGAGGGCTCGGCGGAGCCGGCCGCCGTCGCAGCGGGCCGGGACGAGAAGAATCGCCCGATGCCTCCGCACTCGCCGCGGGCCGGAGCCGCCGCGAAAAGAAGCGGGGCCGCCGCGAGCAGGAAGACTCCGGCCCCCCCGCCCGAGCGCCGGTTGAACGAGCACCGGGGCGCTGTTCTCTCTCTCATTTCCGAATTCCGGATCAGGGTCCCGGGTCGTAGACGTTGCCCGCGTCCGGCCCGTGCCATTTCCCCTTGTTCAGATCGTAGTAGTAGCCGATCTGGGTGAAGGGGATGCGCACGAAGTTGAAGAAGAGGTAGATCAGGCGGCCCCACCACTTCTGCTCCGGCACGCCGACCACCGACAGGACTTCCGGAAAGTTCAGGCCCACCTCGATCCCGATGTTACGCTGGCGGAACTCGGGAAGCGAATAACGATAGCCCTTGCTGCCGTAGGCCATCGAGACGAGGAGGAATCGAGCCGGCCCGGGGCGCAAACGGAGCCTCCGAGCGAAGCCTTCGACTTTCAGGTCGGCCGTGTAGATCTCCTCGGAATAGTCCTTCCCGACGCCGGGGGTGCGGCAGCAGACCGGCGGCTGGTCGGCGCTCACTTTTCCGAATCGGAAGCCGATCGTGTCGTCGAGGTCGAAGTGGGTGATGAGCGCGGCGGTGCCCGCCCCGAGCGTGTCCATCGCGAAGTCTTCCCAGGCGAATCCGAAGACGGTCAGACCGTCGCCGATCTCCACGAGGAGCCCGGCCGCCGCGGACGTCGCGAAAGCCATGGCGACGGCGCGATCCTTCGCGTAGCCCATGTTCCGAAATGTGACTCCGAGCTCGCGCGAGAGCCCGTTGTAGAAGACGAAATGGGACGCCTTGTCCGCGCCGCCCGCGTACGTGCCGCTGCCGAACCACTCTTCGTTGCCGAAGTGGAAGGGCACGCGCTCGTGACCCGTGCCGAGCGACGAGTACGCCGAGCCGAGGAGCACCCCGGCGGTGATGAGCCAGGTCTTCGTCGGCGTGGACAGGTGCCACCCGACCCGGCGGGGAGCGGCGGTCAGGTCCGAAACGTCGAAGCCGATCTCGAGGCTCTCGGTCTGGCCCGAGATCGCCGGAGCGAGCCCGAGATCGAAGGACCGGGAGGCGCTTTCGCCCCCGAGGTCGAAGTACCCGCCGGGAGGGGGCGGAAAGAGCCGAAAGGCGTCGCCCGCCGTCATCGGAACGGCGAAGAGCGAGAGGAGCAGTGCGACCGCCATGCTGCCGGCGCCGCGGCCCGACCGGGCCCTTCCGCGACCCGGCCCCATAGGGGCGGCGCCGCGCCTGTTGTGTCGATTCAAGCCGCGTTCACCTTAACCGGTCGGGCGGACCGATGTCAAAGATCCTCCACGCCGGGCGTTAGGGTCTCGGGAAGGTCGCGTCCGAGCTCCAGACCCAGGATTGCGCGGTCGCCGGCGTTGCCGATCTCGGCGAGGAGGCCGACCGTCGCCGCGCCCGGACGCGTCAGGGATAGATGACCCGGCCGGGATCGAAACGGTCTCCGGTCGAGGGCCCGTGCCACTCGTGGTGGTTCAAGTCGTACTGAAAACCGAAAGCCGTGTAGGGAATCCGGACGTAGTCGAAGAAAGTCAGCAGGACCTTCCCCCACCACTTCTCGCGGCGCACGCCGATGGCCGTCAGGATCTCGGGCATGTTGAGGCCCAGATCGATCCCGACGTTTCGCTGCCGGACGTCCTCGGGGGAGAAGCGATAGCCCTTCGTCCCGTAGGTCAGCGAGACGAGGAAGAAACGGCCCACTCCGGGCCGCAGCCCGGCGCGCCGCAGGGCCCCGGCGAGCTTGAAGTCGAGCGAGTACACGTCCTCGGAGTAGTCGTGTCCGTGTCCGAAGGCGCGGCAGCAGGGGGGCGGAATCTCCGCCGACACGAAGCCGAAGCGCATCCCGACCAGGTCGTCGATCCCGGCGGCCCCGATTCCGGCGGCCGCGAGCGCTCCGGCCGTGTTGGCGGCCACGTCCTGCCAGGAGTATCCGTAGACGTCGGTGAATCCGTCGCCGAGCTCGATCAGGGCGCCCGCGACCGCGGCCACGCCGACGGCGAGCGCCCGCGACTGGCCTGGCGTGTTCCCGAATCGCTGATACCACTTCGCGAGCTCGCGCGAGCCCATGTAGCCGAAGAAGATGTGGGAGGCCTTGTCGGCGCCGCCCGCATAGGTGTCGCGGCCGAACCACCCTTCGTCGATGAAGTGGAAGGAGCCGCGCTCGTTGCCCTTCCACCAGACGAGCTCTCCGATGATCGGAATCGTCACGAAGACTCCCACGGTCATCCAGAGGGTTCGCCCCGAGAGCAAGGGGCGCTTGCCCGCCGGCGCGGGCTTCGGAGATTCCGCCGGCGGCGTCTCGGGAGGATCGTCCGAGGAGTCCTCGCGAAACGGGCCGGACAGGTCGAGCCGGAATTCCGACGTTTCGGCGGCGGCGCGAGACCCGGCCCGGCTCGCCGGGAACGCGGCGTCCGGAAAGAGCGCAAGATCCGACGCGCGAACCGCGTGCGCCGCCGAGAGGGCCGAGGCGAGGCCGAGGCCCAGGCGGAGGTTTCCCTTTCGCGTTGGTCTCAATCCGGAATCTCGTTGCGAACCGGCGGATTATCGCGGACCGGGAGGCGCAGGTCAAAACGTTCGCCATAATCCCGATGTGGCGGCGGCGACGTGGGGACTCCTCGCGATCTATCTCGTCTCCGTTGCGGCGATCGGCTTCCTCTGGCGCCGGCGCGCCGGCCGCGACGAAGCTTCTTATTTCGTCGCCGACCGCTCGCTCTCCCCGTACTGGGGATTCCTCGGCCTCGCATCCTTGACGACCGGAGGCTCGACGACGGTGGCCCTGGCCGCCTTCGTCTATGCGCACGGCCTCTCCGGGATCTGGCTCGACCTCGCAGGCGCGATCGGGCTCCTGCTGCTCGGACTGCTCCTGGCGGGGCGCGTGCGCCGCGAGGGCGCGGTGACGCTCCCCGAGATCGCGGGCCGCTACTACGGCGGCGCCGCGCGCCGGGTCGCGGGAAGCCTCGTGCTGGTCTCGGAGATCGTGTGGTTCGCCCTGCTCATCGAGGCGACGCAGGTCGTCCTCTCCGCCGCGACGGGGCTCTCGCCGACCGCCGCGATCGTCGGCTCGACGGCGGTCTTCGTCCTGTACACCTCGCTCGGAGGGCAGTTCGCGGTCGTGCGCACGGACGCCGTCCAGTACGGGCTCATGCTCATCGGAATCCCCGGCGTCGCTCTCCTCTTCGCGCTCGCGCGCGCGCGCGGGCTCGCCCGCCTTCCGTCCGACGCCCTCGCCTTCCCGACGTCTTCGACGCTCGGCGTCGGCGAGATCCTGGCGCTCCTGACGCTGATCGGCCTCCCGCATCTCGTCGGCAGCGACGTGTGGGCGAAACTCCTCTCCTGCCGCGACGAGAAGGCGGCGCGCCGGGCCGCCCTCGGGGCGTCCGCCTCGAAAGTCCTCTTCGGCCTCGCGGTGAGCGCGATCGCGCTCATCGCACGCGCGGAACTCCCGGCGGGGCCCGCGGTCTCGACCCTTCCCCGCGCGGTCCTCGCCTTCGTTCCGCCGCCTTTCGACTCGCTCGTGCTCGTCTGTCTGATCGCGACGATGCATTCCTCGGCCGACGCCGTCCTGCTCTCGGCCGGGGCCGTGACCGTCCGAGACGTCGTCCCCGAGGCGAAGCGGCGCTTCTCTCCCGTCGCGGCCGCGCGCGCCCTGACTCCCCTCTACGCCGCATTCGGGCTTCTCCTCGCCCTCGCGCTCGACCGCGACGTTCTGGAGACGCTGAAGCTCGGCTATTCGATCTTCGCCGCGAGCCTGATCCTTCCGGTCCTCGCCGCGCTTCTCGCCCCGAAGGCGGTCCCGAGGGGGGGCGCGATCGCGGCCATGCTCGCGGGCGGCGCCGTCGCCGCCGCCGGGCGGTTCGTTCCGGCCGCGACGATGGGGCTCGATCCCGTGGTCGCGGGGACCCTCGTCAATCTTACCGTCCTTCTCGTCGCCTCGGCCTTCCGACGCCGTCGCCCGCGCTGAGACGCCCGCTTCGCCCGGATACAATCCGCGGACCTTGCGCGTCTTCGACTGCCACATCCACGTCCAGGACTGGAACGAATTCCACCCCGCGGCGCGCGATGTCATGGCCCGAGATCGGGCCGATTCCGCGCGCGTCGCGGAGGCCCTGGCTCGCCCGGAAGCGCTCCTCGCGCTCATGGACGAAGAGGGCGTCGAGCGAGCGGCCCTCATCAACTACGTCGCGCCGGACGTCATGGGCTTCACCGAGTCCGCGAACGACTGGGTCTCCGCGTACACGCGGGGGCATCGCGACCGCCTCGTGCCGGTCGGCTCGATCCACCCGCGCCGCACGCGGGACGCGCGGGGGGACGCCCGCCGGCTCTTCGAGGAGCTCGGCATCCGGATGTTGAAGATCCACCCCCCGCACCAGCTCGTCGCCGCCAACGCCCACGTCGCCGGGGACGACGCGCTCGGCGCGATCTATGCCGCCGCGGAGGAGGCGGGGCGCCCCGTCATGATCCACACCGGGACCTCGATCTTCCCGAACGCCCGAAACCGGTTCGCCGACCCGATCGCCTGCGACGACGTCGCCGTGGATTTCCCGAGGCTCCGAATCATCCTGGCCCACGCCGGCCGCCCCCTCTACATGGAGACCGCGGCGTTTCTCGCCCGGCGCCACCCGAACGTCTACCTCGACCTCTCCGGCATGCCGCCGAAGAAGCTCCTCGACTATCTGCCTCGCCTCGAGGAGCTCTCGGCCAAGTGCCTCTGGGGGACCGACTGGCCGAGCCCCGGCGTGTCTTCGATGAAAGGGAACGTAGACGGCTTCCGTGCGCTCCCGCTGTCGGAGGCGGCGAAGGAGCGGATCCTCTGGAGCAACGCCGCGTCGCTCCTCGGGGCCGGGGACTAGCCTGCCCGCGAGAGCGACCCTTCCTCCTTCGGCTCGTTTTCGAAATAATCGCCCCATGCTCGAACGTCCTCGCACTCTCGTCGTCGGCGGTGGAACGATGGGCCGGGGAATCGCCGGCCTGTGCGCCCTGTCGGGCTATCCGACGGCGATCTTCGAGTCCGACCCGTCGCGGCGGGAACGGCTTCTCGAGGCGATCGCCGGCTCCTGGGAGCGCGCCGTCTCGCGGGGGAAGCTCGCGGCGGAGGAGGTCGCGCGGGCGGGCGCCCGACTCGCGTTTCCGGGAAGCCTGGAGGAGGCGGGAGAGATCGGGCAGGTCATCGAAGCGGTGCCGGAAGATCGCTCCCTGAAGCTGCGCGTCTTCGCCGAGCTCGACCGGCTCTTCCCCGCCGCAACGTTCCTCGCTTCGAACACGTCGGCCCTCTCGATCACCGACATCGCGAGCGCGACCGGCCACCCCGAGCGCGTCGTCGGACTCCACTTCTTCAATCCCGTTCCGGTGATGCCCTTGGTCGAGGTCGTGCGTGGGCGCTCGACCTCCGACGCGACTCTCACCCGAGCCGAGGCGTTCGTCGCTTCCGTCGGCAAAGAGGCGATCCGGGTGCGCGACACGCCGGGCTTCGCCACGTCGCGTCTGGGCCTCGCTCTCGGCCTCGAGGCCATGCGGATGGTGGAGGAGGGGGTCGCGACGCCCTGGGCGATCGACCGGGCGATGGAACTCGGTTATGGGCACCGGCTCGGGCCCTTGAAGACGAGCGACCTCGTGGGACTCGACGTGCGCCTGGCGATCGCGGAAACGCTCGCGGTCGAGTTGGACGATCTGCGGCTCACGCCGCCCGAGATCCTCCGCCGTCTCGTCGCCGAAGGGAAGACCGGCAAGAAGGCGGGAGAGGGCTTCTACCGCTGGGAGGGGGACACGCCGCACCCCCGCGCCGAGGACGTGCTCGCCGCGGTGTCACAGATCACCCAGTATCCGCGGAGCCGCGGGGCGGGGCGCCGCCGCCGGGGCGGCCCGGCCCGCCGAGAGCAGGCGCGCCGTCACGAATAGGACGAGGAGCGCGGCGACGACCTCGACGGAGAAGAACGCGGTCGCGAGCCGATGGTAGCGGGCGAGCAGGATCCGCCCCGGATCCGCCGCCGGCAGGTTGTCGATCAGGCCGGGGGCCTCCGTCCGGATCCGATCGATCGGGGGGATCAGCAGCTTCTCCACCACGACCGCGCCGATGACTCCCAGGATGGGCGCGCGCGTCAGGAGCGCCGCCGCCGCGCGCGGCGCCTTCCAGGATCGCGAGAGGATCCAGGAGGTCAGCAGGAGGAGTGCGAAGCTCGCCTCCAAAAGCCAGCAGAGGCGCGTCAGGATCGGGCTCTGAAGGGCGGCCGCCAGGTCGCGCGTCGGAAGGACCCGGAACGACAGGGGCGCGACGGCCGCGGCGAAAAAGAGGGGGGCGCCCAAGGCGGCGGCGAGCGCCAGAAGGTGTAGCGCCAGGATCGGCGCGCCCAGCCGGCCGGAACCCTTCAACGCTCCGGCTCTCCCGGGGCGTACTCCGCCCGGACCGCCGGGGTCCGCCCCGCGGCGTGGGCCCGGTCGAGGAGAAGCTGCACGGCGCGCCGGCCTTCCGGGCCGTAGCCCCGGGTCCACCGGTTCACGTACATGCCGACGAACCGGTCCGCCTCCGCGCGGTCGAGGCCGCGCGCGTAGCGCAGGGCGTGCGTCAGGGCATCCTCGCGGTGCGCGAGGCCGTACTCGATCGAGCGGGACAGGGCCCGCGAGACCCGGGCGATCCGCTCCGGGCCGAGATCGCGCCGGACGACGTTGCCGCCGAGCGGGAGAGGCAGTCCGGTCTCTCGCTTCCACCAACGGCCGAGATCCTCGACTTCCACGAGCCCCTCGCGCGCGAAGGTGAGCTGTCCCTCGTGGATGAGCACCCCGGCCTCGAGCCTCCCCTGCCGGACCCCCTCGAGGATCTCGTCGAAACGACGGATCTCGGTCGCGACACCGGGCGCCCAGAGCGAGAGGGCCAGGTGCGCCGTGGTCCGCTCTCCCGGAGACGCGACGACGATCCGGCCGGACGCGAGATCTTCGCGCGCGATCGGCCGCTGCGCGACGATGACCGGGCCGTACCCGTCGCCGAAAGACGCTCCGTGCGGCAGGAGCAGGTACCGATCCGCCAGAAAGGCGTACGCGTGAAAGGAGACCGCCGTGACGGCGAGCTCTCCCCGAAGCGCGCGCCGGTTGAGCGTCTCGATGTCGGAGAGCTCGTGCGTGAAAACGAGCCCTTCCGTGTCCACGCGGCCCTCCGCGAGCCCGAAGAACATGAAGGCGTCGTCGGAGTCGGGGCTGTGGGCGACGGTGATCGTGTCGGCGAGCGTGGTCACGCCGGAATTCTATTTCGGGGACCGTTCGGCCTTCGCCGTTCGCCCTTCGCCGCCGCGCCGGAGGCGCGCGGGAGGCGCCCTCGCTTGACTTCCGTCCCGAGGAACGGGAGAATCAAGTCAACGAGGAATTGCAAGAGATTTTTGTTGAGACTGTGCCCGATACCTCTAAAATGAAATCGCCGGATGGGTTGGACGCCCCACCCGGCGATGACCGGAACGTATGACCAATCGAATTTACGGCAGCGACAGACGAACGGCGATACGCTCCTTCCAGGGGGCGGCAAAATTAGCATCTCGCCCGGAGGCTGTCAATCGGCTGTCGGGAGGGAGGTGACACGATGGCTACGAAGAAGAAGGGCGCCAAGAAGGCAAAGAAGGCGACCAAGAAAAAGAAGTAAATCAATACTTTACGAGTTTCTACGGGATCTTCGGGGGCCTCCGGGCCCCCGATTTTTTTTGCTTCGCGGCGCGCGCGCGGGCACCCGAAAACGGAGCGATGGACACGACTATATCTGAATTGATATAGTCGGCCCGATGTCGCTTCTCCACGTCCTCCTCGGCCTCCTTTCCGAAGAGCCTGCGACCGGCTACGACCTCGCCCGGCGCCTGGAGGAGGAGGTCGCTCCGCTCTGGAGGGCGGAGATCTCGCAGATCTACCCCGCGCTCGACGGGCTGCGCCGGGCGGGATTCGCGCGCTCGAAGGTCCTCGGGCCGGAGCGGGGCCCCCGGCGCCACCTCTACCGGATCACCGCCGCGGGCCGCAGAGAGCTGCGCCGCTGGGTGGCGTCTCCCGCCCCGGCGCCCCGCGCCAAGGACGAAGGCCTCTCCCGCATGGCGTTCCTGGACGCGCTCACCCTCGAGGAACGGCGGCGGGCCATCCTCCATTACGACCGCCTGCTCGCTGAGGAAGCCCGGCGGTTGAAATCCGCCGCACCCCTGCCCCACTTCCGCCGGGAGGCCCGCCGAGTCGCCGTCGAACGGCTGGAAGCGACCCGCCGCGCGCTGAAGATCCTGGCCGCCTCCGCCGGAACGCCCGTCTCCCCTTCTTCCGCTCCCTCCGAGAAGAAAAAGTAGCGCCTCGGCCCGGAGCGCTTCCCACGGGCCGATCGGCGATATGATCGGACCGTCGCCGAGGAGGTTCGCATGAGCGACGAACCGAAGGCCGGCTTCACTCGCCGGGATCTCGTCCGGGGCGCTCTGGTCGGCGCCGTCGCCGGTGCCGCGCCGAACGCCGGACCGAAGGGCCCGGCCGCGATCGGACCGGGGCCGGCGCCTCTCGTTCTCGATGTCAACGGAGAGACGGTGTCTCTCGCCGTCGAGCCGCGCGTCGTGCTCATGGAAGCGCTGCGCGATCGGCTCGGGCTGACCGGCACGAAGGCCGTCTGCGGACGCGGGGCCTGCGGCGCTTGCACGGTGCTCGTGGACGGGGAGACGGTCTGCTCCTGTCTGATGCTCGCCCACGAGGCGGAGGGCCGGAAGATCACGACGATCGAGGGCCTCGCCCGCGACGGGAAGTTGACGCCCGTCCAGGAGGCGTTCGCGGCCGCCGACGCGCTCCAGTGCGGCTTCTGCACCTCCGGCATGGTGCTGTCCTGCCACGAGCTCCTGTCCCGCCGGCCGCGCCCGACCCGTCCGGAGATCCGGGAGGCCGTCGCCGGCAATCTCTGCCGGTGCGGGACCTATCCGCACGTCTTCGAGGCCGTCGAGCGGGCGGCCGGCATCCGGACGGCGAGCGGCGACGGGGCAACGGCGAACGAGGGCGAAGCGCTCCCCTCCCGTCTCGCGTCCTCCGATTTCCGGTTCTCGTCGGATGACCGCGTGGACGAGGCGCTGGCTCTTCTCCCGCAGTCGGAGGAGGGCCTGTCATGAGCGAGCGCGAAGTCCGCGTCGGCTTCGACGGAAAGTTCGAGGTACGCCGAATCGAGGTCTCCCCGGACGATCCACCGCCCTTCGACCCCTCGCGCAAGCTCCGGCTGATGGGGACGCGCGTGCCGCGCCTGGATGCCCGGGCCAAGACGACGGGGGAAGCCCGATACTCGATCGACGTCCGCCTCCCCGGAATGCTCTACGGCCGCATCCTGCGGTCGCCGTATGCCGCAGCGACGGTCGCCGAGGTGGACCTCGGCCCGGTGCGGATGATGCCGGGCGTCAAAGCGGCGCTCTCCCTCGTCGAGCCAGGCGCCGCCGTGCGCTTCGCCGGCCAGGAGATCGCCGCCGTGGCGGCCGACAGCCCCGACCGCGCCGAGGACGCGCTCCGGTCGATCCGCGTCCGCTACGAGCCGCGGTCCTTCGTCGTGGACCCGGAAACCGCCCGCAAGCCGGAGGCTCCGCTCGTCTTCGAGGGAGAGACCCACACGCGGACTTCCGCCGGGGACATGCCGTCCGGAAGGAAGCCGCTGCCGCGCAAGGGGAACGTCCAGGGCCCGCGCGCTTTCGAGAAGGGGAAGATCGACGAGGGCTTCCGTCAGGCGGATGCCGTCGTCGAGGGGACCTATGTCACGCGCGTCCAGACGCACGCTGCCCTGGAGACCCATGGCCTCGTCGCGCAGTGGGAAGGGGACGAGCTGACGGTCTGGGCCTCGACTCAGGGCATCACCGGCGTGCGCGACGAGCTCGCCCGCGAGCTCGCGGTCCCGGCCTCGAAGGTCCGCGTCCACTGCCAGTACATGGGCGGCGGGTTCGGAGCGAAGTTCGGCGCCCGTGTGGAGGGAGTGGCCGCCGCGAAGCTCGCCCGCCTGGCGCGCGCCCCGGTCAAGCTCTTCCTCGATCGGAAGGAGGAGCAGCTCGCGACCGGCAACCGCCCCTCGGCGAGCCAGTGGATCAAGCTCGGCGCCACGAAGGACGGGAAGTCGACGGCCCTCCACCTCGTCGTGCACGGCAACGGCGGGACCAACGGGAACACCGGGACGTCCGCCCCGGCCAAGAACATCTACACCTGCGAGAACGTGAAGACCGAGGAATACGACGTCTTCACCAACGCCGGCCCCTCGACGGCCATGCGCGCGCCGGGCCACCCCCAGGGCGCCTTCGCGCTCGAAGCCGCCATGGACGAGCTGGCGGCCAAGGTCGGCATGGATCCGCTCGAGCTCCGGATGAAGAACGACCCGTCCGAAGTGCGGCGCAAGGAGTTCGAGGTCGGCGCGGAGCGAATCGGCTGGAAGGAGCGCGACGGCCGGCGGCGGACCGCCGATCCGGCCGTCCGGCGCGGGGTCGGCGTCGGGGCGGCCGTCTGGTACAACACGGGATCCGCCGGATACAAGGCGACCGTCACGATCCACGCGGACGGCTCCGCCGAGGTCGAGCACGGCGTCCAGGACCTGGGCACCGGCTCGCGCACGATGGTCGCGATCGTGGCCGCCGAGGAATCGAATCTGCCTCTGGAGCGCATCTCCGTGCGCATCGGCGACACGGCGCTGCCGGTCGCGCCCGAGTCCGGCGGCTCGACGACGACTCCGTCGAGCGCGCCGACGGTGCGCGCCGCCGCCTACCAGGCGCGCCGGAAGCTCGCCCTGCACGTGGCGCAGCAATGGAAGGCCGCGCCCGAGGACCTCGCGTGGTCCGAAGACGGCGGGTTCTACACGAAGTCCGATCCCTCACGGCGCCTCACCTGGAGGGAAGCCTACGGACTTCTTCCCGAGGAGGGCATTTCCGCCACCGCCGAGCGCGCCGCCAACCACGACGACGCCTGGAAGCGCTTCACGACGGGCGCCCAGTTCGCCGAGGTGGAGGTGGACACCGAGACGGGCCAGGTCCGGGTCACGAGAGTCGTCGCCGTGCACGACTGCGGGCTCGTCGTCAATGCGCTGACGACCGAGAGCCAGATCCACGGAGGCGTCCTCCAGGGGATCTCCTACGCGCTCTGGGAGGATCGCGTGCTCGACCGCCAGACCGGCCGGATGGTCAATCCGAACCTCGAGCAGTACAAGATCCTCGGCGCGAAGGACACGCCGGAGATCGAGGCGATCGTGCTGCCCGTCTACGACGGCGTCAACAACACGCACTCGGTCGGGATCGGCGAGCCCTCGACCGTCCCGACGGCGGCCGCGGTCGCCAACGCCGTCTCGCACGCGATCGGCGCCCGCATCACGAGGCTCCCGATCACGCCCGAGGTCGTGCTCGAAGCGG
Source organism: uncultured Acidobacteriota bacterium (assembly GCA_963707935.1). Taxonomy (GTDB): domain Bacteria; phylum Acidobacteriota; class Thermoanaerobaculia; order UBA5066; family Gp7-AA6; genus DATBFU01. The sequence continues at coordinate 2,341,661 of CAVPRN010000005.1, forward strand.
TGGACCGGGCCCGAGGAGTCGAGTCATGAGGACCTTCACCCTGATCCGCGCCCGGACGCTTCCGGAGGCGGCGCGCGAGGCCGCGCAGCCGAAGACCGAGGTCAAGGCGGGCGGCGTGGACCTGGTCGATCGGATGAAGGAGGGGCTCGACCGGCCGGAGCGCGTCGTATCGATCGCGAGGATCCCGGGGCTCGACCGGATCGAAGCCGGGCCGCCCGCGCGGATCGGAGCGCTCGCGACCCTGGCGGCCCTCGGGGCCGACGAGGGCCTGCGGAAGTCCTATCCCGCCCTCGCGGCCGCCGCCGCCGAAGCGGCGACCCCGCAGATCCGGCACATGGCGACCCTCGGGGGGAACCTCTGCCAGCGCCCTCGCTGCTGGTACTACAGGCTGGGCGAGTTCGATTGCCGCAAGAAGGGGGGCAACGACTGCTTCGCGCTCGAGGGAGAGAACCGCTTCCACGCGATCTTCGAGACCGATGAGGTCTGCGTCTGCGTGCACCCCTCCGCGACCGGTGTCGCGCTCCTCGCCTACGGCGCCACGCTCCACACGGTCTCGCCCCGCGGAAAGCGGGCGCTGCCGATCGCGGAGTTCTTCACCGGGCCGAATCCGGACCCGACTCGCGAAAACCGGCTCGGGCCGGGCGAGCTCGTCGAGGCGGTCTCGATCCCCGCTCCGGCGGCGGGAACGCGGTCGGCCTACCGGAAGCTCAAGGAGAAGGAGAGCTTCGACTGGCCGCTCGTCGAGGCCTGCGCCGTCCTGAGGCTCGAAGGCGGGAGGATCCGCGATTCCGCGCGTCGTGCTCGGACACGTCGCGCAGGTGCCGTGGCGCTCGGCCGCGGCCGAGGCGGTCCTCGCGGGCGCCGCTCCGTCCGAGGAGACCTTCCGGCGGGCCGCGGAGGCGGCCGTCGCCGCGGCGAAGCCCCTGTCGCAAAACGCCTTCAAAGTGCGCCTCGCGAAGGTCGCACTGCAGCGCGTTCTGCGCGACGCGCTCGCGTAGCCGTCGCTCCGGCTTGCTCGGGATCTCGCGGCCGCCGGCGAGCAATAACTCTGGCTGGCTTGCTCCTGCGGCCGCGACCGGCGGACGGCTCGGCCAAAGGGCCTCGACCGTCCGCCTGATCCCTCGCGGCGCCTGCGCTCCCGCGGCGCGCGGACGTCCTCCGCTGCCCTCGCGGAGCTTCCGCGCGCCGCGAACGCATAGGACCACTGCCGCGGAAATGCTTTACCGACGCCGCAAGTCCGCTGCTCGCGACGCGACCAAGCTTCGCGAAGTTCACCGAGCGAAGCGACTCGCGTCGCGGGAGCCGGAGCGCTGCGAGGGGATCAGGCCAGCGGTCGAGCCCTTTGGGCGAGCGGCGGCCGGTGCGCCGCCGCGGTTCATCCGACGACGTGAGCCGAGGCCCGGCGGCGGCGCAGAGCCCGAGCAAGCTCCGGCGACGGCTAGCGCTTCTTCAGCTCCATCAGGACCTGGCGCGCGACGGCTTTCAAGGTGTCGAAGACGCCCACGCCGGTCGTCGCCGTCGCTTCGAACGTCGGTTCCCCTTTGATGTTCAACTGCCGGTACATCTCGTCGGTCGAAACGGCGGTCGGCAGGTCCCGCTTGTTGAACTGCAGGACGTAGGGGACGATCGCGATGTCGTATCCCTGCTCCTTCAGGTTCTTGTCGAGGTTGCGGATCGACTCGACGTTCGCCTCCATGCGGGCCTCCTGGGAGTCGGCCACGAAGACGACCCCGTCGACCCCCTTCAGGATGAGCTTGCGCGAGGCATCGTAGAAGACCTGCCCGGGGACCGTGTAGAGGTGAAACCGGGTCTTGAACCCCCGGACGTTGCCCAGGTCGAGCGGCAGGAAATCGAAGAAGAGCGTGCGGTCGGTCTCGGTCGCGAGGGAAATCAGCTTGCCCTTGGCGGAGGGATTCGTCCGGTCGTAGATGTACTGCAGATTGGTCGTCTTCCCGCAGAGGCCGGGGCCGTAGTAGACGATCTTGCAGTTGATTTCCCGCGCCGCGTAGTTGATGAAGGTCATGGATCGATCAGCGAAATCGGCGAAGCGCCGCTGGAATCACTCCGAAAAGAGTCGGTCGATGTCCTCGTCCGTGATCTCGGCGAAGGGGGATTCGAACTCGGCCTGAAGAGACTCCTTCTCCTTCTCCGCCTTCTGCGTGATGTCTTCGAAGATCTTGTCGAGCTCCGTCGTCGCGCGGCGGACCCGCAGCCGCACGAGGCCGAGCGAGGAGCGCTCGTCGAAGATCACGACCAGGATGACCCGCTGGGCCACGATCGAGATGTGGATGTTGTCCTTCTCCCCTTCGTGGAAGAGGATCGAGAACTCCTTCTCGCCGATCAGCCGCGCCAGGCCGTCGGTGGCGGCGACGTTGCCCGCCGTCAGCGACGCGAGGGAGGTCGTGTCGAGCGTCTGGAGGTCCCCCACCGCGGCGATCTGCTGGCCGTTCTTGTCCACCAGGAAGACCACATTGGCGTTGGCGTCGTGCCGCAGCCGCTGGAGGGACTCCCGGATCCGCTGGAATTCCTCGTCATACAGGACGAGGTCGGGCGCCGTCATGAATTAAGTCATTCTCCGATTGAGGGTTATTGTAACAGAAGCGTCCTCACATCTCCCGCCGACCTTCGAGCGACCTCGCCATCGTGACCTCGTCGGCGTACTCGATGTCCCCCCCGACCGGAAGGCCGAAGGCGATCCGGGTCACGCGCACTCCCGTCCCCTTCAGTCGCTTGGCGACGTAGAGCGCCGTCGCCTCCCCCTCGACGTTCGGGTTGGTCGCGAGCACGACTTCCCGGATCTCCGGGGTGATCCGGCGCAGGAGCCCCTCGGCGTCGATCTCCTCCGGCCCGATGCCCTTCAACGGCGACAGCGCGCCCCAGAGGACGTGGTAACGGCCGCGGAACTCCCTGGTCTTCTCGATCGCCACGACGTTGCCGGCGTCCTCGACGACGCAGAGGAGCGAGGCGTCCCGCTCCGGGTCGGCGCAGACGTCGCAGATTTCCCCCTCCGTCAGCGTCCGGCAGACGGAGCAGCGTCGCACGGACTCGCGCGCTTCCGAGATGGCGCGGGAGAGCCTCTCGGCCTCCTCGCGCGGGGATCGCAACAGGTAGTACGCGAGCCTCGCGGCGCTCTTGGCGCCGATGCCGGGCAGGCGCTGGAGCTCGGCGGCGAGGCGGTCGAAGGACTTGGGGGAGCCGGCCATGAGCCCTTCGCCGGCGGCTACCGACGGCCCGGAATCATGCCCGCGAGCATGGAAGACGTCTTCTTCTGGACCGCCTCGTCGACCTGGCGCGAGGCTTCGTGGAACGCCGCGAGGATGAGGTCTTGCAGCGTCTCGACGTCTTTCGGGTCCACGGCCGACGGATCGATGCGGACCGAGAGCAGCTCCTTGTGGCCCGAAAGCTCGACCGTCACGAGCCCTCCACCGGAGGAGGCGGCCATCTTGAGGGCCTCGAGCTCGGCCTGGACCCGGGATTGCATCGCTTGAGCCTGGGCCATCATTTTTTGGATGTTCATGGTGATAGAGCGATTGGTGATTGGTGATTGAAGATTGATGTTTGAGGGCCGTGCCTCACAATCGTCAATCACCAATCACTAATCACCAATTCCCCTACTCCTCCTCCTTCACTTCCGTCAGCTCTCCTCGGAAGAGCTCGAGGGCGGACCGGACGACCGGGTCGCTCTCCGCGCGCGAGGAAGCCCGCTCGCGGGCGAGGGTGCCGCGGGGCACTTCGCGGGCGGCTTTGCCGAGGTCCCCGTCGACCGGAGGGCCCGTGCGAAGAACGACCTTCAACGGCCTTCCGAAGGCCTCCCGCGCGATGTCGGCGAGGAGCTTCTTCGTCGTCGGCTCCTCGAGGGCCTCTTTCGCGGTGGCCTTGTCGATCCCGAAGTGGAGCACGAGGTCGTCTCCGGAAACCGAGATCGCCTCGGCGAGGCTCACCTGAGCGGCGGTCACGCGGCGCCGCGTATCGAGCAGATCGTGAAAACGGGCGAGCGCCCGGTCCTCCGCTCCCGCGGCCGGCGCCGGAGCCGCCGGCTCCGGCTCGACCGGAACGAGCGAGAGAATCCGCGGGCGCATCAGGGGGATTCGCTGCCGGCGCCGGCGCGGGCGGGCCTCCTCCCGCCAGGAGCTCCTCGACCCGCCTCAGCCTCGGCAGCTCGGCCAGGCGCAGCACGAAGAGCTCGAGCACCAGTGCCGGATCCTCGGTCCGCCGGGCGAGGGCGTCCGCCTCGACGCCGAGGGAGAGGGACCGGAGGAGGTTCTCGTAGGGCATGGCGCGGGCGAGGGCCGAGAGGCGCTCGCGCTCCGCCGCCGCGGCGTCCATTTGCCCTCCCGCCGACGCAAGCAGGAGCTTCCGCAGGAGCGCGATGAGCTCCTTGAAGACGTGGCGCGGATCGCTCCCCTTCTCGGTCATTTTCGCGAGCGCCGAGACGGCGGCGCCCCGGTCCCCGGAGGCGGCCGCCGAATACACCGCTTCGAGGAGCTCCCGATCGACTAGGGCGAGGATCTCGGCGCAGCGCGCCTCGTTCACGGCGCCCGCCGAAAGCGTGGCCGCCTGGTCGAGGAGGGAAAGGCCGTCCCGCAGGCTGCCTTCGGCGGCCGCCGCGAGGATCCGGAGCGCCTCGGGGGTCGCTCGGATCTTCTCCTCCGCCGCCACCTTCGCGAGCTGCTCGGCGATCTCCGATTCGGAGAGCGCCCGGAAGTGGAAGCGCTGACAGCGGGAGACGATCGTGGCCGGGATCCGGTGGAGCTCCGTCGAAGCCAGGAAGAACCGCGCGTGCGGGGGGGGCTCCTCGAGCGTCTTCAACAGGGCGTTGAAGGCCTCGGTCGTCAGCATGTGGACTTCGTCGATGATCGCGATGCGGTAGCGGTCGCGCTGCGGCGCGTAACGGATCGTCTCGATCAGCTCGCGGGCGTTCTCGATCTTGCGGTTCGACGCGCCGTCGATCTCGTGGACGTCGAGGGAGTCGCCCCGCGCCAGGATCTCGCGGCAGGACGCGCACTCCCCGCAGGGATGCGGGGTCGGGCCCTTCTCGCAGTTCAGGGCCCGGGCGAGCAGACGCGCCGTCGAGGTCTTTCCGACGCCCCGGGGTCCCGTGAGCAGGTACGCCGGGGCGACGCGGTTCTCGGTGATGGCGTTGGTCAGCGTGCGCGCGACGGCTTCCTGGCCGATCAGGTCCTCGAAGCGCCGCGGCCGATATTTTCGAGGGAGCGAGACGTGCATCGGATCCTTTACGAGAGTGCCGGCGGTCGAAGATGGGCTCAGGTTGACCTGCGGCGCCCGGGGGCGCCTCCTGATCGCTGCTTCCTTCCGGACCTGACGAGGTTGGGAGACTTCCGTCGCACAGGGCCCGAACCCATCTTCGGCCGCCGGAGCCGGGATTCTATCAGGCGGATCCGCGCCGCGAGAGCAGGAGCGCCGCGGCGAGCGCGCCCACGCCGACCGCGCCGACGGCCAGGTCGAGATCGCGAAGCGCCCCGGGCGGAGGCTCGGGCCAGACCCCGAGTAGCTCGCCCGCGGTGTAGAGCGCCGAAAAGGCGGCGAGCCAGAGGATTCCCCAGACGGCGCGCCTCGCCCCCGGGGGGAGCTCGCTCATTTCTTGGCGCAGCGCGCCTTGACGAACTCGAAGACCGTCTTCGCGAGCGAGGAAGGGATTTCGCGGGGCTTCAACGCGCGCAGCGTGCGGCCGGTGGCCCGATACGAGTCGAGGAAGCGCACGCACGGGGGGCAGGCTTCGAGGTGCCGCTCCAGCTCTACGCGCTCGGCCTCGGGCATCGTGCCTTCCTCGAAGTCGTAGAGCGCCTCGAGGACGAGGCTCTTGCAGCTCACCGCGTCGGTGTGGCAGTGGAGCTCCGGGGGAGCGGCGGCCCCTTTCTTCTTCGCCTTCTTCATCCGGCCGCCTCCGCCCCCGCGCCCGCCAGGGCCGGCCGCGAGATCTCCGCCAGGCGCTCCCGCACGTGGAGGCGGGCGCGATGGAGCCGGGATTTCAGGGCCGGGATCGAGATGCCGAGCACTTCCGCGATCTCCGCGGCGGGCATCTCCTCGACGTCCGCCATCCAGATGACGTCCCGATAGGCGCGCGGCAGCTCCCCGATGAACTCGGCCGCCCGGGCCGCGAGCTCCCGGGCCGAGGCCTCGTCTTCGATCGCGACCGAAGCGTCCGGCCAGTCCACCGTGGCGAGGCGCCCGTCGTCCGAGAACCGCGGCTGATGCTCCTGGATCGAGATCTTCGCCGCCGGCTTGCGGCGGCGGGCGCGGCTGTAGGCCTGGTTCAAGGCCACCCGGTAGAACCAGGAGAAGAACTTCTTCGACTCGTCGAAGGTGCCGATCTTCCGGTAGAGCGTCAGGAACGTGTCCTGGGTGGATTCCTCGGCGTCTTCGGCGTTTCGCAGCACGCCGTAGGAGAGCGAGTAGACCCGCGCGTGGTAGCGCTCGATCATGCGCGCCAGCGCCTCTTCGTCTCCGGCCTTGATCCGGCGGACGAGGTCGAGGTCCGACAGTTCGGGGCCGCCATCCATCTTATTTACGCGGTCTTCACTCAAGGCGATTCAATTCTATTGGGGAACCCGGTCAACGGGACATCGGGTCATCGGGTCATTGGGTCGTTGATCGGGTCACCGGTCTTAGTCGATCTCCCGATCCCTCGATCTCCCGATCCCCCGATCCCCCGATCCCCCGATGATCCGATGATCCGATCTCCCGATTCTTCCTGGCGGAGAGGGGGGGATTCGAACCCCCGGTACGTTTTGCGTACACACGCTTTCCAAGCGTGCTCCTTAAGCCACTCGGACACCTCTCCGAAGCGGCGAATCGTACAACAGTCACCTGGCCCTGGTTCGGCCGCGAAGCGGCCGGCCCGGCGGCGAGGAGCCCTCTCCCGCAGCGGGGCCTCTCCGCCGGCACGCGCCACAGTCGAACACGGGCTTCGAAGCATCTGTGCCGGCGGAGCGGAGCGGCCGCGCGATCACGCTTTCGCTGCGGAGCGGCCGCGTCCGCGCGAGGGAGATGGCTCCGAGCGCCTCCTTAAGCCACTCGGACACCTCTCCGAAGCGGCGAATCGTACAACAGTCACCTGGCCCTGGTTCGGCCGCGAAGCGGCCGGCCGCAAGGAGGCGGCTACGCCCCGCCCGCAATCTGCCGGAGCGTCTCCCAGCTGTAGATGCCATCGTTGTGGCCGTCGGCCCAGTCGATCTGCAGCGCATAGCCGCCGACCCGCCGGTGTGCGACGGCCTGGAAGGATCGCTCGGTCATAGGCCGCTGCGGTCCGCGGTGGACATTGCCGAGGAGGTCCCGCTCCCCCTTGCACATCGCGCAGGGGCAGTTGTGCCGCAGCTTCTCGAGCGAGAGGTAGTCCTCGCGCCCGTCCTCCCAGACGATCGCGAGCTCCTGGCCGACGATCATCACCGCCTTCGGGACGGGGCCGCCCATCGAGGCGCCCTACTTCAACCCGTCGACGACGTAGAGGTCGGAGAGGACCCGCGTGTAGCCATAGACGTAGGAGGAACCGTCGGGCGTCAGGTAGATGCGTCCAATGCCGCTCACCCCGGCCGCGTCGGCGGGCATGACCTGCTTCCACGGCTCGATCCGTCCGCTCGCGGCGTCGAGGCGCGAGACCCGGGCGGGCAGCTCCGCCAGGCGCAGCAGGACGATTCGCCCGTCGGCGCTCCACCCCACGACCCGGTCGAGAGGCCCGATCGCCGGAACCGGCGTCGGTTCGCCTCCCTCGAGCGGATAGGTGTAGACGCGGCGGTCCGGACCGAGAACGGCGGCCCGTTTCCCGTCGGGAGAGACGCAGGACGCGAACAGACGATAGCCCTCGGGAGTCAGAGGGCGAGATTTGCCGGTCTCGAGGTCCATCAGGAAGAGGCGCACGCCATGTCCCGGCTCGGCAGCCTCGAAGAGGATTTGCCGGCCGCCCGGAACCCAGTTCGCGTTCTGGGCTCGCAGACCGTTCTTCGGCAGCAGTCGCGGCTCGCCGGCACCGGTCGGGTAGAGAACCATCTGCGGATCCGAGGTGAGGGCCCGAATCGCCAGCGTCCACTTGCCGTCGGGCGAAAGTCCGAAGGTGCTCCCCTCGCCCAGCCGCACCGCCGGGGAGCCATCCGTCCTTCGCAGGTAGACGGAGTAACCCTCGCCCCCTCCCGAGCCCGATTCCGTGAAGGCAACGACCTTCCCGTCGAGGGAGAGATCCGTGCCGCTCGACCAGTCGAGCCAGGAGAGATCGCGCTCCTTCTGCTCCCCGGGCGGCATTGCGATCATGCCCTGCCGCTCGATGGCCTGCGTCATCAGGAGGCGGCCGTCCCGGAAGACGTCGTGGATCGTCAGGTTGCCCGTCACGCGAGCTCGAAGCCTCGCCCGGCCGGACGGAGTCACGCTGTACAGCGCTCGGTTGTTTCCGATCGGGGCCGCCGTGAACCAGATCTCGCCGTCTGGCGAGTAGGCCAGGCCCGACGCGGTAGCGAAGAGATCCGTCAGGACCTTCTTCTTTCCGGAGCGGTCGACGATCGCCACGGCGCCGCCGTCGTCCCCCGGCACCGGATGGTCGAGAAACGCCACCCAATCGCCCTTCGGCGAGACTCGGGGGTCGCTGACCCAGCCGGTCGTCTCGTAGACCACCTTGCCGATCGGAAACTCCAGCCGGTTGTGGGCCCCGACGTCGCGCACGACCGCCAGGCTCTGCCCTTCGGGGCCCCAGTCGGCCCACTGGACGTCCTCCAGGACGTCCCGCGTCGCGCCGCCCCCCGCCAGCCCCGTCTGCGCGAGCGTGCCCGTCCGGACGAATCCCGTGAGCAGGCGTCGGTGGAGCGAGACCGCCAGCTCGCCGGAGCGCGAGATCGCCAGGACCTCCGCGTCGCTCAACCCGAAGGGACGCGACTCGGAGCTGTCGGTGCGCGTCGAGAAGATCTCCATCGGGCGGCCGTCCCATGCGGCGGAATAGAGGATCGTCTGGCCGTCCGGAGCGAACCGGGCGCCGCCGACCTCGCCGCGCCGGAAGGTCAGCTGGTGGAAGGTAGGAAGCGGGGTCGACCAGAGGCCGCGGCCGGCAAAGAGTCCGACCCCGACTCCGGCGGCGAGGAGGCCCAGCCCCGCGAGCATCGGCCAGAGCCGCCGCCTTGGCGCGGCCGCCGCGGCAGCCGCCTCTCGCGAGATGTCGCCGGTGAACGACGTGTCGGAGAGATGGTCCCGGATCGACGCGAGATCCCGGGCGAGGTCCTTGGTCGTGCCGAAGCGGTCCTCGGCGTCCTTCGAGAGGCACCGCTCGAGGAGCCAGCGGATCGGGGCCGGGACGCGGGGGTTGATCTGGGCCACGGGCGCCGGCTCCTCGCGGATGATCGCGGTGAGTGTCTCGGCCGTCGTGCCGCGCTCGAAGGCGCGCTTGCCGGTCGCCATCTCGTAGAGGATCGAGCCGAAGGAGAACTGGTCGGACCGGAAGTCGATCGGCCGGCCGGAGGCCTGCTCGGGCGACATGTAGCCGACGGTGCCCAGGACCATGCCCGGTCGCGTGGCGTCCGCCGCGGTCTGCTGGCCCGACAGCTCGTCGGACTCCTGGGTCACGAGCTTCGCGAGGCCGAAGTCGAGGATCTTCGCGTAGCCGTGCTTCGACACCATGACGTTCTGCGGCTTCAGGTCCCGGTGCACGATCCCCGCGGCGTGCGCCGCCGCGAGGCCGTCGGCGATCTGGACGGCGAGCTCGAGCATCTTCTTCGTCGGGACGGGGCCGGAGGCGAAGAGGTCTTTCAGGGTCTGGCCCTCGATCAGCTCCATCGCGATGTACACCGTCGAGTCCGAGAAACCGATGTCGTAGATCGTCAGGATGTTCGGGTGCGAGAGACCGGAGGCAGCTCTCGCCTCTCGCTCGAAGCGGGTCCGGCGCTCGGCGTCGGCGGCCAGGTCCGCCGGCAGGACCTTGATCGCGACGTCGCGCTTCAGGCGCTCGTCGCGCGCGCGATAGACCTCTCCCATTCCTCCGGCGCCCAGAGGCGTCGTAATCTCGTATGGGCCGAGTCGGGTTCCCGAGGTCAGTGTCATCGGATGGCGCGGATTCTAACCGGGAATCATTCGAGTCCGGAGACGACGTACATATCCGAGAGCGTGCGCGAGTAGCCGTAGACGTAGGCCTGGCCGTCGGGAGTCGGAATGATCGGAGAGATGTCCTGGATGCCGGCGCCATCGACGGGCGTCAGCTCCTTCCAGAGCTCCCGCCTCCCCGTGGCGACCTCGAGTCGAAAGACGCGCCCCGGAATGTCGCGGCGCCGGAACACGTAGAGGAAGCGGCCGTCCTCGCTCCAGCCAGCCGGTCCTTCGTCTGCGGCGAGGCCGGGGATCGGCTGAGGCTCGCCCCCCTCCAGCGGGTAGAAGTAGCGTCTTCGGTCGGGGCCAGTGACGGCGAACAATTTCCCATCGGGCGAAACCGAGCGCGGCACCAGCCGATAGCCTTCTGGCGTGAGGGCGCGCGGGGCGCCTCCGGCGGCGTCGATCAGGTAGATGCGGCTGCCGCGGTTCGGCTCGGACGCGTGAAGACGATCCGCTTGCCGTCGGGGAGCCAGTCTCCCGACGATTCGACGATGAGATTCCCCGTCGGAAGCAGCTTCTTCTCCCCGGCTCCCGTCGGGTAGAGCCAGATCTCGGGCTTCTCCGCGCGAGCCGTATTGGCGGTGACGAAACGGCCATCCGGCGAGATCGACATGGCGACGCCGTCGCCCAGACGCACCGGCGGCGAACCGTCGGTGCCGCGGATGAAGCACGAATAAGCGGGGCCCGAGCCCTCGCCCGTCTCTGCGAAGAGAAGCGTCTTCCCGTCGTGAGTGAGGTCGAACGCCGCCGACCAGTCGAGCCACGAGAGATCCCGCTCTTTCGGGTCGCCGGGACCGCGGCCGAGCACGCCGATCCGGATGACGTCGTGGGAGACCAGAGCGCGTCCGTCGCTCGAGATGTCCTGGATCGTCAGGCTCTCCGTCACCCGCGCGAGCAGGCGCTTCGAACCCGAGAGCGTCACGGAATGGATCGCGCGGTTTCCACCGACCATCGTCCCCGTGCACCAGATCTCCCTGGCGTCCGGGGACCAGGCGAGACCCTGAAGGGAGGAGAAAATGCCGGCCAGTTTCGTCGACTTGCCCGAACGATCGACGACCATCACCCAGCCGCCGTCATCGCGTCGGATCGGATGATCGATGAACGCGACGACGTCGCCTTTCGGCGAGACGCGCGGGTGGCTGATCCAACCGGAGCTCTGGTAGAGCACCTTCCCCGCGGGGTATTCGAGCTGCTTGCGCGAGTTCACGTCTCGCACCATCGCGAAGCTCGTGCCGTCCGGAGCCCAGTCGGCCCATTCGACGTCCGTCGAGATCTGGCGGGGCGCGACCCCTCCGGACACGCTCACCTGGGCGAGGGTGCCGGAGCGGATGAATGCCTCGACGACGTGCCGGTCGAGGAGCACGAGCATCTCGCCCGTCTTCGAGATGGAAGCGACTTCGGCGCCGACGAGACCGAACACCCGCGATTCGGGACGGTCGGTTCGCGTGGCGAAGAGTTCGACGGGCTTCCCGTCCCAGGCCGCCGCATAGATGACCGTCTGGCCGTCCGGAGCGAAGCGGGCGGAGTACAGCTCCCCGCGCCGGAAGGTCAGCTGCTGGTAGTTGGGCGGCGGAAGGAAACCGGCCTTCTTGCCGAGGCGATAGCCGGCGGCGAGGCCGGCGCCGAGCGCGAGTGCGACGCCGAGAAGGACCGGGACGAGGTAGTTTCGCTGCCGCGCCGCCTCGGGGAGGGCGAACGCGCCTGTCGGCTTCGACACACCCGAGAGCGCCTCGAGATCGAAAGCCAGGTCCCGCGCCGACTCGAAACGCTCCTCCGGGTTCTTCTCCAGGCAGTGCCGCACGATCCGGTCGAGGCCTGGATGCAGATCCTTGTTCGTCTGCGAAAGGTCCGGCGGCTCCTTCGTCAGAATCGCCGTGATCGTGTCCGCCGCCGTCTCTCCCCGAAACGCCCGCTGCCCCGACAGCATCTCGTACAGGATCGCCCCGAAGGAAAAGAGGTCGCTCCTCCGGTCCGCCGGCTTGCCCCGCACCTGCTCGGGCGACATGTAGCCCATCGTCCCGAGCACCACGCCCGGCTCGGTACCGGAAATCGTCCTCAGGTCGGTCTGCTGCTCGCCGTCCTTCTCGCTCTTCAACTTCGCCAGACCGAAGTCCAGGATCTTCACCCGCCCGTCCTTCGTCACGAACAGGTTCTCGGGCTTCAGGTCCCGGTGGACGATCCCCTTCTCGTGCGCCGCCGCGAGGCCCTTCGCGATCTGAATGGCGTAGTCGATCGCCTTGCGCGGCGACAGAGCTCCCGCCCCCAGACGCGACCGCAGAGTCTCCCCCTCCAGCAGCTCCGTCACGATGTACGGCGCCCCGTCGTGCGTCCCCAGGTCGTACACCGCCGTGATGTTCGGGTGATTCAGAACCCCGGCCGCACGCGCCTCCTGCTCGAACCGCTTCAGCCGATCCGCGTCCTGCGAGAACGACGCCGGCAGCACCTTGACCGCCACCTCGCGTCCGAGGCGCGGGTCCTTCGCCCGGTACACCTCTCCCATCCCGCCGGCACCCAGCGGAGCGGCGATTTCGTAGGGACCGAGCTTCGCGCCCGCGGAAAGCCCCATCTACTTCAGCCCTTCCACGACGAACAGGTCGGCGAGACTCCGCGTGTACGAATAGGCGTAGAACTTTTCATCCGGCGTGATCAACACCGGCGCGATCGTCGAGACCCCCGCCGGATCCGGAGGCATGACCTCCTTCCAGAGTTCCTTGCGCCCCGAGGCCAGGTCGAGCTTCACGACACGCAGGGGCAGTTCACCGCGCCGGCGCACGAAGAGCGACCGGCCGTCCTGCGTCCAGCCGCCGATGATGTCGCCGGCCACGAGTCCGGGGATCGGCTGCGGCTCGCCCCCATCGATCGGATAGAAGTAGTAGCGGCGATCCGGGCCGCTGACCGCCACGGACTTGCCATCGGGCGACGCCGCGAACAGGCGATACCCCTCGGGCGAGAATGCCCTGGGCCTCGCGTCTTCGATTCCCTGCACCCAGAGACGCGATCCGCGATCGGGCTCGGCGCCCGAGAAAACGATCCTTCGGCCATCGGGTAGCCAGGAGGCCTGATCGATTCGGAGGCCGCTCGAAGCGAGCATCTTCGGCTCACCCACGCCGATCGGATACAGCGCGATCCGCGAGGCGTTGCTCGGCCCCACGATCGACAGCGCCAGCCGTCCGTCGGAAGAAAGGCCATAGGAGACGCCGGGCCCGAGACGTACGGCCGGCGATCCGTCGGCCTTCCGCACGTAAACGGAATAGCCGGGACCGCCCCCCGCTCCGCTCTCGTCGAAGAGGAGAGTCTGGCCGTCCGGCGAAATGTCCCGAGGGAGCGACCAGTCGAGCCACGAAAAGTCACGTTCCTTCGGACCGCCGGGCAACAGCGCCGAAATCTCTTTTCGCCCCTTGTCCTCGACGACCAGTACCTGACCCGTTCTCGACACGTCCTGGATCGTGAGATTCCCCGTTCCCCGAGCCAGGATGCGGACGCGCCCGGCACGCGTCGCCGCATGAAGGGCCCGGTTCGAGCCACTTTTCGTCGCGGTGAACAGGATCTCCGACCCGTCGCGTGACCAGCAGAGCCCCTGGGCGCTCTCGAAGAGCTCGGAGATGGCACGCCGCTTTCCCGAGCGGTCGACGATCGCCGCCATGCCTGAGTCGTCTCCCTGGATGGCGTGATCCAGGAACGCGATCTCGTCGCCGCGGGGGGAGACCCGCACGTGCGAAATCCATCCGGCCGTCTCGTACAGAACGCGGCCGGACGGAAACTCGAGCTGGATGTTTCCGCCATGCGGACGGACCACCGCGAGGTTCTGACCATCGGGAGCCCAGTCGGCCCAGAGGACGTCCTCGAGAATCTCCTTGGGCGCGCCTCCGCCCGTCATTCCGAGACGGGCCAGTGTTCCGGTTCGGTTGAAAGGAATCGAATCACTTCGTCCGACCGACACGGCCATCTCTCCGGAGGGAGATACCGAAAGGACCTCGGCTTTGGACAGGCCGAGCGGACGCGACTCCGGGCTGTCGAGGCGGGAAACGAAGACTTCGATCGGCCTTCCCTCCCAACTCGCCGAATAGAGGATCGTCTGGCCGTCCGGGGCGAAGCGGGCCGAGCCGATCGAGCCGCGGCGAAACGTCAGCTGACGGAAGGATGCCGGCTCGACGTATCCGGCGCGCTTGCCCGCCCAGTAGGTCGCGGCCATCCCCGCGAGCGCGACAGCGACGCCGACGAATGCGGTCAGTCGCGGGCGTCGAATCACCGACACAGGCGCCTCGGCTGCGCCCCTCGGGGAAGAGATGCCCGAGAGCGCTTCCAGGTCGAAGGCCACGTCCCGGGCCGACTCGAACCGTTCCTCCGGGTTCTTCTCCAGACAGTGCCGGACGATCCGCTCGAGACCCGGATGGATGTCCTTGTTCGTCTGTGTGAGATCCGGCGGCTCCTTCGTCAGGATCGCCGTGATCGTGTCCGCCGCGGTGTCTCCCCGGAACGCCCGCTGCCCCGACAGCATCTCGTAGAAGATCGCTCCGAAGGAGAAGAGGTCGCTCCGCCGGTCCGCCGGCTTGCCCCGCACCTGCTCCGGCGACATGTAGCCCATCGTCCCGAGCACGACGCCGGGCTCCGTCCCCGACACGGTCTTCAGGTCGGTCTGGTTCTCGCCGTCCTTTTCGCTTCTGAGCTTCGCCAGGCCGAAGTCCAGGATCTTGACCCGCCCGTCCTTCGTCACGAACAGGTTCTCGGGCTTCAGGTCACGGTGCACGATCCCCTTCTCGTGCGCCGCGGAGAGGCCCTTCGCGATCTGGATCGCGTAGTCGATCGCCTTGCGGACCGGCAATTCGCCCGAAGACAGCCGCGACCGCAGCGTCTCGCCTTCCAGAAGCTCCGTCACGATGTACGGTGCGCCGTCGTGCGTCCCCAGGTCGTGGACAGCCGTGATGTTCGGGTGGTTCAAGACCCCGGCCGCCCGGGCCTCCTGCTCGAATCGCTTTAGACGGTCCGCGTCCTGCGAGAACGACGCCGGCAGCACCTTCACCGCGACCTCGCGCCCGAGACGCGGATCCTTCGCTCGATACACTTCCCCCATGCCCCCGGCGCCGATCGGCGCGACGATCTCGTAAGGTCCGAGCTTCGCCCCCACCGAGAGCGTCACTTCAAACCTTCGACGAGGTAAAGGTCCGAGAGCGTACGGCTGTAGGCGTAGACATAGGAATCGCCACTGGGAGTCGGCAGAGGGGAGACATCGGATACGCCGCCAGGATCGGCCGGCGTCAGTGCCCGCCACAGCTGCCTCTGGCCGGAGGTCAGGTCGACGCGGTAGACGTTCGTGGGGATCTCTCCCTGGCGGTAGACATAGGCGAAGCGAGCCTCCGACGCGAAGCCCGCGATGCGATCGTTGACGTCCATGCCCGGAACAGCCGCCGGCTCGCCTCCCGAAATCGGGTAGAGATAGGACTTGCGGTCCGGTCCCGTCACCGCCGCCTGGGCGCCATCCGGGGAGATGTCCCGGGACCCCCGGTAACCCTCCGGCGTCAGGGCGCGCGGCTTGCCGCCCGAAAAGTCTCGTTCGTAGAGTCGCAGCCCCCTGCCCGGCTCGCTCGCCGTGAAGAGGATCTTCCTGCCGTCGGGAAACCAGCAGGCGCTCAGGACGGACAGGCCCTCCTTCGGGAAGATCCTCGCTTCGCCGGCGCCGGTCGGGTAAGCCACCAGCTGCGGGTCCGTGGCGGGATGCAGGATCGCGATGGCCCACTTTCCGTCCGGCGACAGGGTCTGCCCGAAGCCTTCTCCGATACGGACCGCCGGAGAGCCGTCGGTTTTCCGGATGTAGACCGAGTAGCCCGGCCCCCCTCCTTCGCCCCCTTCGGTGAAGAGCACCGTCCGGCCATCCGCGGAGATCGACGTCGGCAGGGAGTAGTCCAGCCACGTCAGATCCCGCTCCTTCGACTCGCCCGGTGGCAGACCTCGAATCTCTTCGCGAAAGGTGTCCCTCGTGACGAGCATGCGTCCCTCGGCCGAGATGTCGCGCAGAGTCAGATTCCCCGCGATCCGGGAGCGCAGCCGCACTTTGCCGGAGAGCGACGCGGAATAGAGCGCGCGAAGCGAGACCTCCGCGGCGGTGAACCAGACCTCGGTTCCGTCCGGTCTCCAGGCGAGTCCCTGTGCCGAAGCAAACGGCTTGGAGAGCATCCTCTTCCGCCCGGCCCGATCCACGACGGCAACCGATCCGCCGTCGTCGCCCAGAGAGGGGTGGTCGATGAAGGCGACCCGGTCTCCCGCGGGGGAGACGCGCGGATTGCTGATCCATCCGCTCGTCTCGCACAGCACCTTACCGATCGGGTATTCCAGGCGCATCCGCCCGCGATCCATCCGAATGATCGCGAGATCCTTCCCATCCGGCGCCCAGTCCGCCGACTCGACCTCCTCCAGGATGTCCCGCGGAGCGCCCCCGGCAACCGAAACCCGGGCCAGCGTCCCGCCTTGCCGAAAGCCTCCGGTCACGTGGCGGTTGAGCGACACGGCCATCTCACCGGACTTCGAGATCGCGAGCGCCTCGGCACCCGGGAGGCCGAAGAGACGCGACTCGGGGCTCTCGAGGCGCCCGACGAAGATCTCCACCGGCCTGCCGTCCCAGGCCGCGGAGAACACGAACGTCTTTCCGTCTGGGGCAAAGTGCGCCGACCGGATCTCACCGCGGCGAAACGTGAGCTGCCGGAAGGAGGGGGGCAGCCGGTCTCCCGCTCTCTCACCCGCCAGGTAAGCCGACACGCCAACGACGAGAGCCGTGGCGAGAACGGCGCCCGTCAGGAGGGGCCAGAGCCGGCGCGTCTTGGCCGCCGCGATCGGCACGGCGCCGGTCGGCCTCGAGATGCCGGAGAGGGTCTCGAGGTCGAAGGCCACGTCCCGGGCCGACTCGAACCGTTCCTCCGGGTTCTTCTCCAGACAGTGCCGTACGATCCGCTCGAGCCCCGGATGAATCTCCTGGTTCGTCTGCGTCAGGTCCGGAGGCTCCTTGCTCAGGATCGCCGTGATCGTGTCGGCCGCCGTGTCCCCCCGAAACGCCCGCTGCCCCGACAGCATCTCGTACAGGATCGCCCCGAAGGAGAAGAGGTCGCTCCGCCGGTCGGCCGCCTTGCCCCGCACCTGCTCGGGCGACATGTAGCCCATCGTTCCCAGCACCACGCCGGGCTCAGTGCCGGAAACGGTCTTCAGGTCGGTCTGCTGCTCACCGTCCTTCTCGGTCTTCAGCTTCGCCAGACCGAAGTCCAGGATCTTGACCCGCCCGTCCTTCGTGACGAACAGGTTCTCCGGCTTCAGGTCCCGATGCACGATCCCTTTCTCGTGCGCCGCTGCCAGGCCCCGCGCGATCTGGATCGCGTAGTCGATCGCCTTGCGCGGGGAGAGCGCGCCCGCCCCCAGGCGCGACCGCAGCGTCTCCCCTTCCAGAAGTTCCGTGACGATGTAGGGCGATCCGCCGTGGGACCCCAGGTCGTAAACCGCCGTGATGTTCGGGTGGTTCAGGACGCCGGCGGCACGCGCCTCCTGCTCGAAGCGTTTCAACCGGTCCGTGTCCTGCGAGAAGGTCGCGGGCAGGACTTTGATCGCGACCTCTCGACCGAGGCGCGGATCCTTCGCCCGGTAGACCTCCCCCATGCCGCCGGCGCCGAGCGGCGAAACGATCTCGTATGGGCCCAAACGCGCGCCCAACGACAGGGTCACCGAACACCCTCCACCAGAAACAGATCCGACAGCGTGCGGACGTAGGAGTAGATGTAGGCCGACCCGTCCGGAGTCGGCAGGGGCGAGAGATTTGCGACGCCCGCGCGCGTCCCCCGGCATGAGCGTCCGCCAGAGCTCCTTTCGCCCGGTCGCGATCTCGAGGCGATACACCTTCATCGGCACTTCCGAGCGCCGGCGGACGTAGAGATAGCGTCCGTCCGCGCTGACCTGTGCCACGCCATCCTGCGGGTCGAGACCCGGGATCGGTGTGGGCTCGCCGCCCGAGAGGGGATAGAGATAGCGCCGGCGGTCGGGGCCATCGACCACCGCCCACTTTCCATCCGGCGACACCGGACCGGAGACCGCGTAGCCCTCCGGCGACACGGCGCGCGGCTTGCCGCCGGCGAAGTCCCGCAGGTAGAGCCGCTGACCCCGTGCGGGCTCGCCGCCCGTCAGGAGAATCTGCTTGCCGTCCGGCAGAAAGCTGGCGGTGAAGACGGAAATGCCTTCCTTCGGGAAGATCTTCGGCTCGCCCGCGCCTGTGGGAAACGCCGCGAGCTGCGGGTCGGAGGCCGAGTGGACGATCGAAAGCGCCCATTCCCCGTCGGGGGAAAGATCCTGGGCGTTCCCCTCGCCGAGCCGCACGGCCGGAGAGCCGTCCGTTTTGCGTATGTAGACGGAGTACCCGGCACCGCCGCCCTCGCCGGATTCGGAAAAGAGGACCGTCCTGCCGTCGCGCGAAATCGCCGAGGGCAGCGACCAGTCGAGCCAGGTGAGATCGCGCTCCTGGGATTCCCCGGGAGGCAAGGCCAGGAACTCGTTTCTCTGCGAGTCTCGCGCGATGAGCATCCGCCCTTCGCGAGAGACGTCCTGCAGCGTCAGGTTGCCGGGGACCCGGATGCGCAGACGGACGTCACCCGAGCGGGTCGAGTAAACGGCGCGGTTGCTGCCGACTTCCGTCGCGGTGAACCAGACCTCCGATCCGTCCGGGGACCACGCGAGCCCCTGAGCGGACGCGAAAGGCTTCGACAGGTTCGTCTTCTTGGCGGCGAGGTCGACGGCGGCGACCGATCCGCCGTCGTCGCCCGGAGTCGGATGGTCGATGAATGCGACGAGATCTCCGCGCGGCGACACGCGCAGGTGGCTGACCCAGGCGCTCGTCTCGTAGAGGACCTTCCCGATCGGGTACTCGACGCGCATGCGCCCCGGAACGACGCGCACGACGGCGAGGCTCTTCCCGTCCGGTCCCCAGTCTGCCCACTCGATGTCCTTCAGGATGTCCCTCGGCGCGGCGCCCCCGGCGACCGAAAGCTGGGCGAGAGTTCCGGTCCTCCGGAAGGCGCCGCCCACCCGGCGGTCGAGCGAGACGGCCATGTCGCCGGACTTCGAGATCGACAGGACCTCGGCTCCGACGAGACCGAACGGCCGCGACTCGGGGCTCTCGGGCCGGCCGACGAAGATCTCCATCGGCTTGCCGTCCCAGGCCGCCGAGTAGAGGACGGTCTGCCCGTCCGGAGCGAAGCGAGCCGAGAGGATCTGGCCGCGTCGAAACGTGAGCTGACGGAAGGAAGGGGGCGGCCGGTCGCCGGCCTTCCGAATCGCGAAGAATGCCCACGCGCCGACGACGAGGGCCGTCGCGGCCACGGCGGCAGCGAGGAGGACCCAGGAGGGGCGCAATCGGCCCGACGGAACGGCTACAGCTCCGGTCGCCGCCGCGGGTCCGACAGCCCCGAGAGCGCCTCGAGGTCGAAGGCGAGGTCCCGCGCCGAGAAGAAGCGCTCCTCGGGGTTCTTCTCCAGGCAGTGCCGGACGATCCGCTCGAGCCCCGGCTGGATGCTCCGGTTCGTCGCCGAGAGGTCCGGCGGCTCCTCGCGCAGGATCGCGGACATCGTCTCCGCCGCCGACTCGCGGTGGAACGCGCGCCGGCCCGAGAGCATCTCGTAGAAGATCGCGCCGTAGGCGAAGATGTCGGATCGCGCGTCGGCGGGCTTCCCCTTCACCTGCTCGGGCGACATGTAGCCGAGCGTGCCGAGGACGACTCCGGGCTCCGTGCCGTCGGCCGTCGGGAGATTGGTCTCCGGCGCCGCTCCGCGACTCGCTCTGCGTGAGCTTCGCGAGGCCGAAGTCGAGGATCTTCACGCGGCCGTCGGAGGTCAGGAAGATGTTCTCGGGCTTCAGGTCCCGGTGCACGATCCCCTTCTCGTGCGCCGCTGCGAGGCCCTTGGCGATCTGGACGGCGTAGTCGATCGCCTTGCGCGGCGCGACCGCTCCGCCCGAGAGCCGCGCGCGCAGCGTCTCGCCCTCGAGGAGCTCCGTGACGATGTACGGCGCCCCCTCGTGCGTCCCGAGGTCGTGGACCGCGGTGATGTTCGGGTGGTTCAGCCCGCCGGCCGACTGCGCCTCCTGCTCGAATCGCCGCAGCCGGTCCGCGTCGTTCGAGTAGGAGGCCGGCAGCACCTTGATCGCGACGTCGCGCTTCAGGCGCTCGTCGCGCGCGCGGTAGACCTCCCCCATGCCGCCGGCGCCGAGGGGAGAGAGCACCTCGTAGGGACCGAGCCTCGTTCCGGCAGAGAGCGTCATCGGAGGCCCCTCCTCACCCCCGACCCTCTCGCAAGAGGGGAGAGGGGGAAACCTTCCGCAGGCGCCCGGAGGGGCGACGATCTCGATCTCGTAGGGTCCGAACTCCGTGCCAGGCGAGGGGTCACTTCAACCCTTCCACGACGTACAGGTCGGCGAGATTGCGCAGATAGGAGTAGGCGTAGGCCTTGCCGTCGGGAGTGATCCGGATCGAGCCGATGCTCGTCACTCCGGCCGAGTCGCCGGGCATGAGAGACCGCCACGGTGTGAGGCTCCCGGTCTTCAGCTCGAGGCGGTGGACCTGGGCGGGAACCTGTCCACGCTGTCGAACGAAAAGAGAGAGTCCGTCATCGCTCCAGCCGATCGGGAGCCACTTCGAGTCGATCGGGAGCGCGGTGGGCTCCCCGCCTTCGAGCGGGTAGAGATAAGGCTTTCGGTCCGGCCCGAAGGCAGCGACGACCTTGCCGTCGGGGGAAACACCGGCCCCGGTCGAGGCAATGCGGTAGCCCTCGGGGGTCAGGGCGCGGCTCTTCCGGCTGGCGAGCTCGTAGAGATAGATCCGCACTCCGCGACCCGGCTCGTTGGCGGCGAGGAGGACTCGGTTTCCGTCCGGCAGCCACGCCGCCGCCTGGACGGTCAGGCCCGGCGTCTCGAGGAACTTCGGATCGCCGGAGCCGACGGGGTAGATCACGACCTTCGGATTCGACGAAGGATGGACGATCGCGAGCGCCAGCTTGCCGTCCGGCGAGAGCGATTGCGCCGAGCCCTCGCCCAGGCGGATCGCGGGAGAACCGTCCATCTTTCGCGCGTAGGTGGAGTAGCCGGGTCCCCCTCCCTCGCCGCTCTCGTCGAAGAGGATCGTGCTCCCATCCCTCGAGATGCTGTCCGCCAGAGACCAGTCGAGCCACGACAGGTCCTGCTCCTTCTCGAGACCGGGACCGTAGGCGACGAGACCCTGCCGCGCCTTGTCCTGCGAAAGGAGCACCTTTCCGGTCCGGGAAACGTCCTCCATCGTCATGCCGCCGGTCGCGACGGCGAGGACGCGGACATTTCCGGAGCGCGTGGCCGCGTGCACGAAGCGATTGAACCCGACGCGCGACGCCGTGAACCAGACCTCGTCTCCCCGGCGGGACCAGGCGAGGCCCAGGATGCTCGCGAAGTCGCCCGAGATTTTCTTCGTCCTGCCCGACCGGTCGACGAGAAGAACGTACCCTCCGTCGTCGTCCAGGGTCGGGTGCTCGATGACGGCGACCTCGTCGCCGGAAGGAGAGACTCGCGGGTGGCTCAACCAGCCTGCCGAGGCGTAGAGGACCTTGCCGATCGGAAACTCCAGCTGGCTCTTTCCGCCGGCTTCGCGCACGATCGCGAGCTCCTTGCCTTCGGGCGCCCAGTCGGCGTACAGGACGTCGTCCCGGATGTCCCTCGGCGCGCCGCCTCCGGTCATGCCCAGGCGCGACAGCGTTCCGATCCGCGAGAAGCCCGAGTGCGTGTGCCGCGAGAGGGACACGGCCATCTCTCCCGCCGAAGAGATCGAGAGAACCTCGGCGCCTGTCAGGCCGAACGGCCGCGACTCAGGGCTGTCGAGCCGCGTCGTGAAGAGCTCCATCGGCCGGCCGTCCCAGGAGGCCGTGTAGATGATCGTCTCGCCGTCCGGGGCGAACCGCGCCGAGAGGATGGGGCCGCGGCGGAACGTGAGCTGGCGGAAGGAGATCTGCGTGCGCTCGGACATCCTCCTCCCGGCGAGGAGCCCGCCGGCGACGCCTGCGGCGAGGGCCAGGAGGATGGCGGCGAACACCGGCCCCGTCCATCGGGTCCGCGGGCGCGCTTCGGCGGCTGCCGCGGCGAGGGAACCGGTCGCCGACGAGGCGGAGACGCCGGAGAGCGCTTCGAGGTCGAACGCGACGTCGCGCGCCGACTCGAACCGTTCCTCCGGGTTCTTTTCGAGACAGTGGCGCACGATCCGCTCGAGTCCCGGATGGAGGTCCCTGTTCGTCTGGGTCAGATCCGGCGGCTCCTTCGTCAGGATCGCCGTGATCGTGTCCGCGGCGGTCTCGCCCCGGAACGCCCGCTGCCCCGACAGCATCTCGTAGAGGATCGTTCCGAAGGAGAAGAGGTCGCTCCGGCGGTCCGCCGGCTTGCCCCGGACCTGCTCCGGCGACATGTAGCCCATCGTCCCGAGGACGACGCCCGGCTCGGTGCCCGAGACAGTCCTCAGGTCGGTCTGCTGCTCGCCGTCCTTCTCGCTCTTCAACTTCGCCAGACCGAAGTCCAGGATCTTGACCCGCCCGTCCTTCGTGACGAACAGGTTCTCCGGCTTCAGGTCCCGGTGCACGATCCCCTTCTCGTGCGCCGCGGCGAGCCCTTTGGCGATCTGGATCGCGTAGTCGATCGCCTTGCGCGGCGACAGCGCGCCCGCCCCCAGACGCGATCGCAGCGTCTCCCCTTCCAGCAGCTCCGTCACGATGTACGGCGCGCCGTCGTGCGTCCCGAGGTCGTAGACCGCCGTGATGTTCGGGTGATTCAGGACCCCGGCCGCCTGCGCCTCCTGCTCGAAGCGCTTCAGGCGGTCCGGGTCCTGCGAGAAGGTGGCCGGCAGCACCTTGATCGCGACGTCGCGTTTCAAGCGCTCGTCGCGCGCCCGGTACACCTCTCCCATGCCGCCCGCGCCCAGGGGCGCGACGATCTCGTAGGGGCCGAGCTTCGCGCCCGCGGAGAGCGTCAAAGCGGAGCGGCCCCCTCACCCCCACCCTCTCCCCGCCGGGAAGAGGGGGAAGGCGCCCGCGCGCGCGGAGGCGCAACGATCTCGTATGGACCGAGCCGGGTTCCCGAGGAAAGTGTCACGGTGTCGGCGCGGATTCTAGCGGAAGAAAGACCGGGAACGGATCGTTTTTCGGTGTCGAGCCCGAAGACTTCTCAACGAACGCCTTCGACGAGGAAGAGGTTCGAGAGGAGGCGGAAGTAGGTGTAGGCGTACGCGCCGTTGCGGGCGACGCGCAGGCCGCTCAGCGCGTTCAAGCCGGTCGCGTCCGCCGGGAGGAGATCCCGCCACGGCTCCTGGCGGCCGGTCGACGGGTCGACCAGGAACACGCGCATCGGGACGACCGAGGGTCCTCCCCTCGCCACGTAGAACCTTCCGTCCGCCGTCCAGCTCGAGAGGATGTCGCTCGACTCGATGCCCGGGATCTTCGTCGGTTCTCCTCCTTCGATCGATCCGAGGTAGGGGAGGCTTTCGACGTTTCGGCACACGAAGTGCTGGCCGTCCAGCGAGACGAACGCGACGCGAAAGCCTTCGGGTGTCAGCGCGCGCGGCTTGCCGCCCTCCGCGTCGAACAGCCACACGCGGGCGGAATGCCCGTCCTCCCGCGCCGTCGCGAGGAATCGCCGGCCGTCCGGGAGCCAGCGCAGGCCTCGAACGACCAGGCCCGGCGCCGGCACCTTCCGCGGCTCGCCCGCTCCCGTGGGGTAGACCACGATCTCCGGTCCATCCGGAGGACCGACCAGAGCGAGCACCCTCTTGCCGTCGGGGGAGAGGGATTGTCCGGTCCCCTCCCCGAGGCGCACGGCCGGCGCGCCGTCGAGCGCGCGCAGGTAGACCGAGTACCCCTTGCCGCCTCCTTCGCCCGTCTCGGTGAAGAGCACGGACCGACCGTCCTCCGACAGGTCGCTCAAGAGGGTCCAGTCGAGCCAGGAGAGATTCACTTCGCTCGACGCCCCGGCTGCCCGCGCGACGATGCCGACCTGGTTCGTGTCGTGGGCCAGCAGCACCCGGCCGTCCCGGGAGACGTCGTGGAGCGTCACCGAACCGGCGACGCGCGCGAGCGTTCGGATCCGTCCGGAAGGCGTCGCTCCATGGAGGGCTCGGTTCCCTCCGACTTCGGCCGCCGTGTACCAGATCTCCGAACCGTCCGGCGACCAGGCCAGCCCTTGCGCCGACGCATACTTGGGAGAGACGGTCGTCCTCTTTCCGGAGAGCTCCACGAAGGACACGGATCCGCCGTCGTCCCCGCTGGCGGGGTGATCGACGAAGGCGATCCGATCGCCCTTGGGCGAGTAGCGAGGCGTGCCGATCCATCCGACGGTTTCGTAGAGGACCTTCCCCGCCGGCGCTTCGAGACGGCACTTCCCGTTCACGAACCGGACGATCGCCAGCGTCTGGCCGTCGGGAGAAAAGTCGGTGTACTCGATCTTCTCGAGGAGCTCTCGCGGCGCGCCGCCGGTCGCGCCCACCCGCGCGAGCGTTCCCGCTCGGGTGAACGGAGAATCGAAGTCGGCCTTGAGGAGCACCGCGAGGTCTCCCGAGGGGGCGATGGCGGCGACGTCGGCGCCCGGCAGACCGAACGGCGTCGATTCGGGACTCTCGGGCCGGCTGACGTAGATCTCCGACGGCCTTCCGTCCCACGCCGCGCTCGTCAGGATGGACTTGCCGTCCGAGCCGAAGCGGGCGCCCCAGATCGCGCCCCGCCGGAACGTCAGCTGCTTGAAAGTCGGCGGCGCCGCGACGCCCTTCGATTTCCCGAGAACGTATCCCAGGGCGAGCGTCGCGGCGAGCGCCAGGAGGGCGCCGGCGACCCGCGCGGGCCGTACGGGCGAGACGCGCGCCGTGCTCGCGGTGATCGGAGCGCTCGACAGACCGGAGACCGCCTCGAGATCGAAGGCGAGGTCGTGCGCGGAGTGAAATCGCTCCTCCGGGCTCTTCTCGAGGCAGTGCCGCACGACCCGCTCGAGCCCCGGCGCGACGCCCTTGTTCGTCGCCGAGAGGTCCGGCGGCTCTTCCTTGAGGATCGCGGACATCGTCTCCGCGGCCGAGTCCCGGTGGAAGGCGCGCTGGCCGGAGAGCATCTCGTAGAGGATCGCGCCGAAGGAGAAGATGTCGCTCCGCGCGTCGGCCGACTTCCCCTTCACCTGCTCCGGCGACATGTAGCCGAGCGTGCCGAGGACGACGCCGGGCTCGGTCCCCGCGGTCGCCGTCGGAAGGTTCGTCTGCGGGCTCGCATCGCCCTCCCGCTGCGTCAGCTTGGCGAGGCCGAAGTCGAGGATCTTGACCCGGCCGTCGTTGGTGACGAAGAGGTTCTCGGGCTTCAAGTCCCGGTGCACGATCCCTTTCTCGTGCGCGGCGGCGAGACCGCGCGCAATCTGGATCGCGTAGTCGGTCGCCTTCGCGGACCGGCAGCGCCCCGCCCGAGAGCCGCGCCCGCAACGTCTCGCCCTCGAGAAGCTCCGTCACGATGTACGGCGCGCCGTCCGCGCGACCCGAGGTCGTAGACCGCGGTGATGTTCGGGTGGTTCAGGCCGCCCGCCGTCTGCGCCTCCTGCTCGAAGCGGCGCAGGCGCTCCGCGTCCTGCGAGAACGAGGCCGGCAGCACCTTGATCGCGACCTCGCGCTTCAGGCGCTCGTCGCGCGCCCGGTAGACCTCCCCCATTCCTCCCGCGCCGAGAAGCCCCAGAATCTCGTAGGGCCCGAGCTTCGTTCCGGCCGAGATCGTCATCGAGGAGAGATCCCCCTCACCCTACCCTCTCCCCGCCGGGGAGAGGGGATGCGACGCGCTTCTCGACACCGCGGCATTGCCCCAGGTCGCCCTCGGCGCGGAGGCGACGTTCATCTCAGATTTCGAATCCGATAGAGCGTCGAGAGGATGCGACTCATGCCGATCGTCATCGTCTGTCCATCCGGCGTCACGCGGGCGGGTCCGAAGGAGTTGACACCGGCGGGGTCGGACCCGGCGAGATCCCGCACGCGGGTCCGGAGGCCGGAGGCGATCTCGATCCGATCGACGGTGCAAGGAAGTCCCTGCCTCGAGACGTAGATCGCCTTTCCGTCCGCGGTGAATCCGGCCGGGTAGTCGTCCGCCTGCGACGCCGGCAGGTCGATCACGTCGCCTCCCGCCGTCGGATAGAGGTGGACTCTCGTATCCGGGCCGATCGCGGCGATCCAGCGCGCGTCCGGCGAGACGAAGAGGCGCGAAGCCGAGATGCCCTCCCCCGAGATCGGCCGGGGAGGACCGCCCGAGACCTCCTGAACGTAGATCCGAGTGCCCCGGCCGGGAGCGTTCGCCTCGAACGCGAACTTTTTTCCGTCCGGAAAGAACGCGCCGTACCCGGGACGCCCGAGGCCGTCGGGCGGCATCGCCTTCGGCTGGCCGGCCCGGACGGGCACGAGAACGAAGTGCGACGGCGTCGCCGGTCCTCGTATCAACGCCCAGGAGGCGTCCGGCGTGAGCGCCACCGCCGTTCCATCCGCGAGCCGAAGCGCCGGCCCTCCGTCCGTCGGCCGGAGGTAGGCGGCGGCCGTGGCGCCGCCTCCTTCGCCCGACTCATCGAAAAGGAGAAACTTGCCGTCGGGAGAGAGAGACCGGTCGATCGACCAGTCGAACCAGGTCAGGTCTCGAGGCTTCGCCTCGCCGGCGCGGAAGGCGATGCAACTCGACCGGTAGTCGTCTTCGGTCAGGAGCGCGTTCCCGTTCGGCTCGAGGTCGAGCAGCGCGGGCGTGCCCTGCATGGTTCGGATGAGTCGAAGCTTCCCGGAAGGCGTGACGCCGAAGATCTCCCGCTCGATGCCCTCGCGCGCGGCGGTGAACCA
Source organism: uncultured Acidobacteriota bacterium (assembly GCA_963707935.1). Taxonomy (GTDB): domain Bacteria; phylum Acidobacteriota; class Thermoanaerobaculia; order UBA5066; family Gp7-AA6; genus DATBFU01. The sequence continues at coordinate 2,368,593 of CAVPRN010000005.1, forward strand.
GATCTCCCGGCCATCCGGGCGCCAGGCCAGACCCTGGACCGTCGCCCACCCGCCGGCGAGCTCCGACCTCTTCTTTCCGGCTCGATCGACGAGGACGATCGCGCCGTCGTCGCCGGAGCTCGGGTGATCGATGAAAGCGATCGATCGGCCGTCGGGCGAGAAACGGGGCCCCTGAATCCACCCCGCCGTCTCGTAGAGAAGGGTTCCGATCGGAAACTCGAGGCGGTCCTTCCCCTCGACCCGGTGGACGACGGCGAGGTCCGAGCCCCCGGGAACCCACTCGGCGTGGCTGACGTTCGCGAGCACCTCTTTAGGCATGCCGCCGGAGATCGGGATTCTCGCGAGCGTCCCCGCCAGCCCGAATCCCGTCGTCTGGGGCTTGGGTTGAAGCAGGATCGCCAGCTCGCCGCTCCCCGAGATGCCCGCGAGAGCGGCCGGCGGAATCGCGACCGCGGACGATTCGGGAGTCCCGGGCCGCAGCGAAAAGACGCGCGGTTCCGAGCCTTCCCAGGCCGCGCTGTAGTAGACGGTCTGCCCGTCGGGGCTGAAGCGGGCGGAAACGAGGGTCCCGCGCTGGAAGGTGAGTCGCTGGAAGCTCGGCTGCGACGATCCGCCGAGCCTCTTCGCCGCGAGGAACCCGAGGAGCGCGGAGAGGACGAGGCCCGCGGCGACCGCCGCGACGCGCCCCCACGACCGTCGGCGCGCCGGCTCGACCTCGTGCGCCCCGGAGACCGACGTCGTCTCGGAGAGGTGATCCCGGATCGCCTTCAGGTCGCGGGCGAGGTCGCGGGTCGAGGCGTAGCGGTCGTCCGGGTCCTTGGCGTGGCACCGCTCGACGATCCAGCGCAGCGGCGCCGGCGCCCGAGGGTTCAGGCGCTCGACCGATTCGGGCTCGTCCCGGATGATCGCGGAGAGCGTCTCCGCGCCCGTCGCCTTCTGGAAGGCGCGCTTGCCCGTCGCCATCTCGTAGAGGATCGAGCCGAGGGCGAACTGATCGGACCGAAAATCCACCGCGCGGCCCGCCGCCTGCTCCGGCGACATGTAGCCCACCGTTCCGAGCACGGTGCCGGGCTGCGTCTCCTGGGGAGCGAACGTCGCGGCTCCCGAAGTCTGTTCCGTGGGAGCGATGAAGAGCTTGGCGAGGCCGAAGTCGAGCAGCTTGACGAAGCCGTCCTTCGAGACCATGACGTTCTCGGGCTTCAGGTCACGGTGGACGATCCCCGCGCCGTGCGCCTTCGACGAGGCCGTCGGCGATCTGAGCGCCCACGTCGAGAAGCTTTCGCGTCGGCAGGGGACCGCCGGCCATCGCGGCCCGCAGGCTCGATCCCTCGACGACCTCCATCGCGATGTAGGAGTCGGCGCCCGAGGATCCGATTTCATAGATCGTGACGATGTTGGGGTGGTTCAGGGCCGAGGCGGACCGCGCCTCCTGTTCGAAACGCTTCAATCGTTCCGCGTCTCCCGCCAGAGAGGCCGGCAGCACCTTGATTGCCACCTCTCGTCCCAGGCGGGGGTCCTTCGCGCGATAGACCTCTCCCATTCCGCCCGCGCCCAGAGGCGCGACGATCTCGTAGGGTCCGAGCCGGATGCCCGCGGCCAATGTCATCGGATGCGGGCGCGATTCTACTGGAGAAACGGCCGGATTCGATCGGTCAGACGTGCATCGAGAGGAGACGCCGGATCCGCTCGGCGATCGGCGGGTGCGTCGAGAAAAGCGCGGCGATGCCGCCACCGATCAGGGGATTCACGATGCAGACGTGCGCGGTCGCCGGCGTCGCCGTCGCCAGCGGGATCCGCTTGGAATTGACTTCCAGCTTCTCGAGGGCGCTCGCGAGGGGACGCGGGTCGCCGAGGAGCGCCGCGCCCGACGCGTCGGCGCCGTACTCGCGGCTCCGGCTGATCGCGAGCTGGATCAACATCGCCGCGATCGGGGCCACGAGGAGGAAGAGAAACGCGAGGGGATTCGAGCCTCGGCGGTCGTCGGAGCCGCCCCGGGGCACGAAGTAGGCGAACTGGACGAGGTAGGTCAACGCGCCGGCGAGGGTCGCCGCGACCGAGGAGATCAGGATGTCCCGGTTCAGGACGTGGGAGAGCTCGTGGCCGAGGACTCCCTCCAGCTCCGGCTCGCTCAAGGCCTGCAGGATTCCGGTCGTCGCGGCGACGGCCGCGTGTTGCGGGTTGCGGCCTGTGGCGAAGGCGTTCAAGGCCGGGCTCTCGACCACGTAGAGCCGCGGCATCGGGATACCGGCCTTCTGGGAGAGGCGCTGCACCGTGGCGTAGAGCCCGGGCGCCTCGGCCTCCGAGACCGGCCTCGCGCGGTAGGAGGAGAGGACGATCTTGTCGCTCCAGAAGTACGAAACGAAGTTCACGACGGCCGCGAGCACGAGCGCGACCAGCGCGCCCTGTTCGCCGCCGAGCAGATACCCCCCGAGGAGGAAGAGCCCGGTCAGGAAGCCGAGGAGAAGGGTCGTCTTGGCGAAGTTCATGGCGGTCCCCCGGGCCCTCGGAGGATACCGCTCCGAGCCGGGGGCTCGGCCTACTCGTAACGGAGCGCTTCGATCGGGTCGAGCCGCGAGGCCTTCACGGCGGGATAGAGGCCGAAGAAGAGGCCGACGGACGTCGAGACGAGCAGCCCGACGAAGATCGACCAGAACGGGACGGAGGTCGGCAGCGCCGGCACGAACGTCCGCACGAGGACGGAGATCAGGACGTCCGAACGCCACGCCCAGAATGCCGCCGAGGGTCGTCAAGGTCACGGCTTCGGTCAGGAACTGCCGCACGATGTCGCGGCGGAAAGCTCCGACGGCCTTGCGGATCCCGATCTCCCGCGTTCTCTGCGTGACGGCGACGAGCATGATGTTCATGACGCCCACGCCGCCGATCGCGAGCGAGATCAGGGCGATCAGGACCATCGCCCCGGTCACGCCGCCCGTGATGGCGCGGAACTGTCCGATCAGCTGGGCCGGCGTCGAGACCTCGAAGTCGTTCGGCTTGTTGAAGGGAATTCGGCGGCGCAACCGCAGCGCCGCCGTCACCTTCTCGATCACGACGTCCACGTCCTCGGGCCGCCGGGGCACGGCGTTGATGTTGACGCCGCCCTCCCGCACCTGGAAACCGAACTGGTGCTCGAAGGTCTTGTAGGGAAGCACGACCTTGTTGTCCGGCGAGTAGCCGAACTGCTCGCCCTTCTTCTCGAGCACGCCGACGACGCGGTATCGCATGCCGTTGACGGTGATCTCCTTGCCGAGCGGATCCTCGGCGGGGAAGATCGCCTCCTTCACGTCGGAGCCGATCACCGCGGCGAGCGCGCCGTGCTCGACCTCGGCGGGCGTGAAGAACCGGCCCAGGCCGATCGTGTAGGCCGTCGCCGTCGGATAGTACTCGTCGACGCCCAGCACGTAGGGATTGTTGGCCTCGAGGCTCCCGTTCTTGACGTGGATTTCCGCATCGAAGTACCCGACGAGGGCCGAGATCGCCGCGGCCTCCGGGCAGACCTTCCGGATCGCCAGGACGTCCTCCATCGTGAGGTTGCGGCGCCGCCGCTCCTCCTCCGTCTGGGGGCCGGGTCCGCCGAAGCGGTCCTTGTACTTCTTGAACTCGATCCGGCTCGCGCCGAAGGCCTGGAAGTTGCCGATGACGTTGTTGTTGAAGCCGGTCACGATCGCGACCATCGAGATGACCGTCGCGACCCCCACGACGATCCCGAGGATCGTCAAGGCCGAACGCAGCTTGTGCTCCCGCATGGCGCTGACGCCGAATCGGACGTTCTCGGCAAAGCCCCTGCGGAACACCTCGGTCAACCGGTTCACGCGATCCTCACTCGAAGCGCAGGGCCTCGATCGGGGTGACGCGGGAAGCCGACGAGGACGGGGCCAGGCCCGCCAGGATCCCAGTGACGACGGCGACCGCCGACGCCCAGGACCGCGAAGGAGGGCCGGACCTCTGCGGGAAAAAACTGGCTGACGAGGAGGGCCAGCAACGCGCCGAGCAGGACACCCAGAACGCCGCCGGCGGTCGCGAGAAGCGCCGCCTCGAGCAGGAACTGGCGCCGGATGTCGCGCCGCCGGGCACCGAGCGCGCGGCGCACGCCGATCTCCCGCGTGCGCTCCACCACCGACACGAACATGATGTTGGCGATGACGATCGCGCCGACCACGAGCGAGATCCCGGAGATCAGAATCATCAGCGCGAAGGCTCCCGCAGTGAGCGACTTCCAGAGCGTCTGGAAGGCCTCGGACCCCAGGATGCCGAAGGGGTCGTCGGCGGGGTACGGGGTCTTTCGCAGCGAGCGCAGGATCGTCCGGACTTCGTCCTGCGTGGCGTCGATCCCGGCGAGCCCCGCGCGGGGGCGCACGTAGATCGAGACCTCGTCGCTCGCTGTCAGGATCTTCTGGACGAAAGTGATGGGCGCGATGATGACGTTGTCCTGGTTCTGGCCGAGGACGCTGCCCTTTCGGACGGCGAGGCCGATGACGCGCACCGGGTATCCGCGGACGTAGAGCGTCCGGCCGATGGGGTTCAAGGCCGGGAACAACTGATCCTTGACCTCCGCGCCGATGACGGCGACCGCCGTCGCGTGCTCCTCCTCGAGAGGGCTGAAGAAGCGCCCCGCCTCCAGATCCATTCGCAGCATGGACTGCATGTTGGCCGTTTGCCCCTGGATCTGGGCGTCGGGATCCTTCTGGCGGCCGGCATGGAGCGCGTCGACGTGATTCACCTGGGCGCCGACGGCCCCGCAGGTCCGGCACTCGCGCTCGATCAGCCGCGCCTCGCGAAGCGTCACGGGCTTGCGCTTGCGCTGCAGGATGAACTCGTTGCGGCTGCGCACGATGCCGTACTTCGTGAAGACCAACACGTCCGGATTCAGGTTCAGGACCTTGTCGCGAACGTAGCCGTTCAGGCCGCTGATGATCGAGACGACCGCGACGACCGTGGCGACTCCGATGATCACGCCGAGCAGCGTCAGAAAGGAGCGGAGCTTGTTGCGCTGCAGTTCCTGAAAGGCCACGGCCAGGAGCTCTCGGAGGGCCATGCGCCTACGATGAAGAGCCGGCGGCTCCGGCGGCTCCCTCGGCTCCCTTCTTCTCCGTCTCGAGCTTCACGCGATCGCCATCCTTCAGGGCGCGCAGGGTCTTGAACGGGCCGGTGATGACCTGCTCCTTGGGAGAGAGCCCGCTCGAGACCTCGACCATCAGCTCGCCGGCCAGGCCGAGCGCGACGGGGATGAACTCGGCCTTTCCGTTGCGCAGCGCGTAGACGCCGGTCTGGGTCCGAATCCTTCCCGTGGCCGTCTTCTCGCCCTTGGGATCGTCCCGGATCACGACCGCAGCCAGCGGTATCGCGAGAGCCTTCGGCTTCGAGCCCGTGATGACGTCGGCCGTGACCGAGAATCCCGGCCGGACCGAATCGGGGGGGCGCAGAAGCTTGACCCGGACCTTGAAGTTGATGGCATCGGAGGTCGTGATCAGGCCCTGCAGATCGGAGTCGTTCTTGGCGATCGGTGAGTTCTCGACCTGGGTGACAACGCCCTCGAACGACCGGTCGGGATACGCCTCGATCGAGAGCATGGCCTTCTGCCCCACTCTCACGCTTGGCACGTCCGTCTCGTCCACCATCAGCACGCCTTCCACACTGGACATGTCGGAGATGGTCATGAGCTGCGTGCCGGGGTTATTCATCGTTCCGACGACCGTGACCTCTCCCTCCTTGACCGGGAGATCCGTCACAATGCCCTCGATCGGCGATCGGACGGTCGTCTTCGAGAGGGTGTCCCGCGAAGCGTTCAGGTTCGCGCGGTTCTGCTCGACGCGCCTCTGCGCCACTTCGAAGTTGGCCTGCGCCGTCTCGAGGTCCGAACGGGCCCGCTGCGAATCGGCCTCGGGGAGGATCCGGGCCTCGAAGTTCTTCTTCGCGCGATCCTCATCGCGCCGCGCCTGTTCGAGCGCGGAGCGGGCCGAGTCGAGGCTGGCGAGGCTTCCCGCGAGCGCCGCGACCGATCCGGCCTCCTCGGCGGCCGCCCGGTTCCGGTCGATCTGAAGAAGAAAGTCGCCCTTGTGCACCCGGTCGCCGTTGCGAACCGCCAAGTTGACGATCTGGCCCATGACGAGTGCCGAGAGATCCACCTTCTTTTCGGCCTGGATCTTTCCGTTGGCCGTGACCTTCGAGACGACGTCCTCGATCTTTGCCGGCGCCGCGGTCACACGGGGGATCTTCCGGTCGCGCGCGGAGAGGGCCGCGAGAAAGATGATCGCGGCGAGCGCCAGGACGACGGCGATGAGGATCTTCCAGGTTCGGGACATCGAACGGACCCCTCGCTACCCGGCTCGAGCGGATTCGGCGAGAGCGCGGGACCTATTCGTACCGGAGGGCTTCGATCGGGTCTAGCCTCGACGCCTTCACCGCCGGATAGAGGCCGAAGAAGATTCCGACAGAGATCGAGACGACGAGGCCGACGACGACGGACCAGAGCGGCGTCTCGGCCGGCAGCGCGTCGAACGCCTTCTTGATCGCCGCCGGAACGGCCATCCCGACCACGACGCCGATCGCCCCGCCCAGCAGCGACAGCGCCGTCGCCTCGGTCAGGAACTGCATGACGATGTCCCGACGGAAGGCGCCGACCGCCTTGCGCACGCCGATCTCGCGGGTGCGTTCGGTGACCGAGACGAGCATGATGTTCATGACGCCCACCCCGCCGATGAGAAGCGAGATGAAGGCGATGAAGACCATCGCGAGCGTGACGCCGCGCGTGATCCCCTGGAAGCTCTCGATCATCTTGTCGGGCGTCACGATCCCGAAGTCGTCCGGCTGGTCGAACCGGACGTGCCGCCGCGCGCGCAGGATCGTGCGGGCCTTGTCGATCAGGGCCGGGCACCTGCTCGGGGTCGTAGGGGACCGTCGCGATCCGCAGCGCGTCGCCGTCGGTGCCGCCCGACCTTGATCCAGGGGAATCGGCGATCGAACGTCGTGAGCGGGATCGTGACGAAGTTGTCCTGCGAGTCGCCGAACATCTTTCCCTTCCGCTCGAAGACTCCGACGACCGTGTAGGCGTCGTGCCCGAGCAGGATCCGCTTGTTGATCGGATCCTCCCGCGGGAAGAGCTTTTCGCGGATGTCGTCGCCGATCACGATCACGTCGGCGGCGTGCTCGACGTCGGTCTCGGTGAAGAAGCGGCCCTGCGCGACGAACCGGCTCGTCGCGATCGGCGTAGTCGGGGATCACGCCGAAGACGCGCGGCGACTGCGCCTCGTTGTCCCGGTACTTCAAGTGATAGTCGGTGTTGTCCCAGAGGTAGCGCTGCGGGGAGACCGCGCGCATCTCGGGGACGCCGGCCTTCAAGGCCGCCGCGTCCTCGAGCGTCAGGTCCCTGCGCCGCAGCTCGCCGTCCGGGCGGTGGCCGCCCGGCCCGAAGCGCGGCTCGTACTTCTGGAACATCACGAGCGACGCCCCGAAGCTCTGGAAGCTGCGCACCATGTTGTTGTTGAAACCCGTCACGATCGAGACCATCGCGATGACCGTCGCCACGCCGACGACGATCCCGAGGATCGTCAGCGTCGCGCGCAGCTTGTGCGCGCGCACCGCGAGCAGCGCGAATCGCACGTTCTCGCCGAACCCGCGGCGGACGTGACGTGAGGAATCTGATCTCATTCGTACCTCAAGCGCTTCGATGGGATCGAGCCGCGACGCCTTCACGGCCGGATAGAGGCCGAAGAAGATGCCGACCGAGATCGAGACGAGCAGGCCGACGAGGACGGCCCAGAGCGGGGTCTCGGCGGGCAGCGCCTCGAAGGCCCGCTTGATCGCGGCCGGAACGGCCACGCCGAAGAGGACCCCGATCGCGCCCGCCGAGGAGCGACAGGGTCGTCGCCTCGGTCAGGAACTGCAGGACGATGTCGCGCCGGAAGGCGCCGACGGCCTTGCGGACGCCGATCTCCCGCGTCCGCTCGGTGACGGAGACGAGCATGATGTTCATCACGCCCACGCCGCCGATCAGGAGCGAGATCACCGCGATGAAGACCATGGCGAGCGTGACGCCGCCGCGTGATCGCCTGGAAGCTCTCGATCATCTTGTCCGGGGTGAAGATCGCGAAGTCGTCCGGCTTGTTGAAGGGCACGTGCCGCCGGGCGCGCAGGACCTCCCTCCCCTTCTCGATGATCGACGGGCACCTGCTCGGGCGTGTAGGGCACGGTCGCGATGTGGATCGTGTCGCCGTGGCCGTTCTTGATGAAGGGGAACTGGCGGTCGAAGGCCGAGAACGGGATCAGCGAGGAAGTTGTCGTTCGAGTGGCCGAACATCCTGCCCTTCTTCTCGAAGACGCCGATCGACACGGTACTGGACGCCGTTGAAGTCGATCCACTTGCCGAGCGGGTCCTCGCGGGCGAAGAGCGTCGTCGCGGACGTCCTCGCCGATGACGGCGACGGTCGGCCGAATGGCGCAGGTCGCTCTCGGTGACGAACCGGCCGTATCCGACGAAGTGGTTGTTGGCCATCGAGTAGTCCGGCGTCGCGCCGACGACCACGGCGTCGTCGTCTCGGCGTCGCGGTACCGGACGTGGACGTCGGTGTTCCAGAGGTAGCGCTCGGGCGAGACGGCCCGCATCTCCGGGATCGACGCCTTCAGGGCCATCGCGTCCTCGTAGCGTCAGGTCCTTGCGCCGCCGCTCGCGCTCCCAGTCGTCGCCGCCGTCCGGACCGAAGCGCGCCTCGAACTTCTGGAACTGCACGAGCGTCGCGCCGAAGCTCTGGAAGTTGCGCACCATGTTGTTCTTGAAGCCCGTGACGATCGAGACCATCGCGATGACCGTCGCGACCCCGACGACGATCCCGAGCACCGTCAGGACCGCCCGCAGCTTGTGCGCGCGGACCGCGAGCAAGGCGAAACGGAAGTTCTCGCCGAAGCCGCGGCGCAGGTGGGAGAAGAGTCGGGTCATCGGGTCATCGAGGTCATCGGGTCATCCGAAGGTACCGGCTCGATCTCCCGATCTTCCGATCACCCGATGAACCGATCTCTCTCACTCGTACCGCAGCGCCTCGACCGGCGGCAGCTTCCCCGCCTTGGAGGCCGGGATCAGCCCGGCGAGCAGGCCGGTCACGGTCGCGACGCCGATTCCGATCAGGATGAAGGAGAGCTTGCACGCTGCGCCGGGAAGACCTGGTTGACCGCGAACGCGATCACCGAGCCGAGGATCACGCCGATCACGCCGCCCACCGCCGAGAGGAGCGCCGCCTCGAGCAGGAACTGGCGCCGGATGTCGCGCTGCCGGGCGCCCGAGGGCCCGCCGCACGCCGATCTCCTTGGTCCGCTCGACGACCGACACGAACATGATGTTCGCGATCACGATCGCGCCGACGACGAGCGAGATCCCCGAGATCAGGATCATCAGGAGGAAGGCGCCGGCGGAGATCCCCTTCCAGAGCGACTGCAGCATCTCGGCGCGTCGACGAGCCCGAACGGGTCGTCCTTGTCGAACTTCGTCTTGCGCAGGGCGCGCAGGATCGTCCGCACCTCGTCGGTCATCGGGCCGACGGCGTCGACGCCGCCGTCGGGCTTGACGAAGATCGCCGATGTCCCGGCGTCGGCGCGATGTGCTTGGAGAAGAGGGTCAGCGGCATGTAGAGGACGTTGTCGCGGCTCTCCCCGAGGACGTTGCCCTGCTTGGCGAGGGTCCCGATGACCTTGACCGGGATAGCCGTCGATCTTCAGGATCCGGCCGATCGGGTCCTGGTTGCGGAAAGAGCTGGTCCTGCACGTCCCAGCCGATGACCGCGACCGCGGCGCCGCGTGGTCGTACTCCGCCTGCGTGAAGTAGCGGCCCGGTCGCGATGTCGATGTTCATCATCTCGCCCATGTTGGGCGTCTGCCCCTGGATCGCGACGTCGGAGAGCTTGCGGTCCCCGTACTTGACGGGCCTGCTCGCGGTCCGACTGGCCGCCGACCTGCGGCACAGAGCCGGCACTCGCGCCGCACGATCTCCATGTCGGTCAGCGTGATGTCGCGCCGCTTCATGGCGAGCAGCCACTCTTCGCGGCTCGTGATGATCCCGTACTTCGTGAAGATGACGACGTCTGGATTCAGCCCGAAGACCTTGTCCTTCACGTAGGAGTTGAGCCCCGAGATCACCGAGACGACGCCCACGACGGTCGCGACGCCGATGATCACGCCGAGCAGCGTCAGGAAAGCGCGCAGCTTGTGCCGGGTGAGGGCCGAGGACGAGACGCGGAAGAGCTCTCCGACGGCGTCACGCCTTCTTCGTCCTCTTCCTTCTTCTTGTCGCCTTCCTTCTCGATCGCGACCTTGTCCCCTTCCTTGACCTGGCGCAGCACCTTGAACGGGCCGGTCACGATCTCGTCGCCGACCGCCGGTCCCTTCTTCACCTCGATCATCAGCTCGCCGGCGAGTCCCGTCTCGACCTTTGACGAACTCGAGCTTGCCGTTCTTGATGAGGTAGACGCCCTCCTCCGTCTCCGGGCGGCCGGAAGCGGACGCCGCGGCCTTCCCGTCCTTCTTCGGCACGTCGCGCACGACCAGCGCCTGGATCGGGATCGCCGGTCGCCCCGGCCTGCCGCCCCGTCACGACCTCGGCCGTGACCGAGAAGCCCGGCCGGATCGTCTCGGGCGGGTCCTGAACGCGGATCTTCACCTTGAAGTTGATCGCCTCGGAGCCCTGGGTCGAGCGAGAGCAGGTCCGGATCGTTCTTCGGGATCGGCGAGGAGCCGACTTCCGTCACGAGGCCCTGGAAGGTCTTGCCCGGGTAGGCGTCGATCGAAAGCGTAGCCGTCTGGCCGATCTTGACCTGGGGCACGGAAGTCTCGTCCACCATCATGACGGCTTCGACCTCGCGCCATGTCGGAGATCGTCAGGAGCTGCGTGCCCGGGTTGTTCATCGTGCCGATGACCGTGACCTCGCCCTCCTTGACGGGCAGGGCGGTCACGATGCCGTCGATCGGAGCGGTCACGGTCGTCTTCGAGAGCGAGTCGCGGCTGCCGGCGAGATTGGCGACCGCCTCGTTCATGCGCTGCTCGGTCGCCGCGAGGGTCGCCTGCGCCGTGTCGAGCGCCGACTTGGCCTTCTGGTATTCGGCCTCCGAGAGGATCTTCGCGTCGAAGTTCCCCTTGGCGCGCTCGATAGTCGAGCTTCGCCTGCTCGGCGTTCGCCTTGGCGGCGTCGAGGTCGTGCCGCATGGCGGCGAGCGACGCCTCGCGCCCCTGCGGCCGCGGCGGCGAGCTGCGCCTTGTCGATCTGGAGCAGCAGCTGCCCCCGCTTGACGTGGTCCCCTTCCTTGACCGCGAGGTTGACGATCTGCCCCATGACCAGCGCCGAGAGGTCCACCTTCCGGCGCGCCTGGATCTTTCCGTTGGCGGTGACCTTGGCGACGAGGTCGACCTTCTCGACCTTCGCGGTGGTGACCTTCGGCAGGTTGCGGTCCTTGCCCGGAGAGGGAGAAAGCCAGGATCGCGCCGAGCCCGAGCACGACCGCGGCGCCGATGATGATCTTGGTTTTCTTCGACATCGAGCCTCCCCGAATCGCGGCAACCTTTGAGATTACTGCTATTTCTACGGACGGAGGGACGGAAAGTTCGAGCCGGCTCGAGCCTGCCGGAAGTGCCCGCGGCGCGAGGATTTCCTGGTGCGCCCAGGAGGATTTGAACCCCCAACCTCCTGATCCGTAGTCAGACGCTCTATCCAGTTGAGCTATGGGCGCAGGGGCGGTGAGGGTACTGAAATCGCTACGCGATTTCAAGCCGTTCGCTCCCGGCTATCGGCTTTCCGCTAAGGACGTTAGCCCGGCCGGCGGCGCCCGGCCGGGAAGGCGATCGCGGACAGCTGATAGCTTTTCCGACCGATGCCCCCCTCGCCGGAAGATCGCGACTTCATGAAGGAGGCGCTGGCCTTCGCGAGATCGCCTTCGGCGAGCAGGAGGTCCCGGTCGGCGCCGTCGTGGTGCGCGACGGCGAAGATGATCGGGCGCGGGCGGAATCGCCGGGAAGCCGTCCCCGATCCGACGACCACGCGGAGATCGAGGCGCTGCGCGAGGCGGCGCAGGCCGCGGGCACGTGGCGCCTGGAGGGAGCGACCCTCTACGCCACGGTCGAGCCCTGCGCCATGTGCGCGGGCGCGGCCGTCAACGCCCGGATCGCGCGGATCGTCTTCGGCTGCGCGGATCCGAAGGCCGGCTACTGCGGCACGCTCGGCAACATCCCGCAGGACCCGCGCTTGAACCATCGGTGCGCCGTCGAGGGCGGCCTGTTCGCGGAGGAGTCCGCGGAGCTCCTGCGCCTCTTCTTTCAGGCGCGCCGCGGGAGGGTGAGCGGGGGCTCCTGACCGTCGGACGTCCCCGATTCTCGCGCTTCGCTCCCCCTGCTACCATTGCGCCCCCGGCGCGGAGAGGTGCTGGAGTGGTTGATCAGGCCGGTCTCGAAAACCGGTAAGCCCGAAAGGGTTTCGAGGGTTCGAATCCCTCCCTCTCCGCCAGTACCGTCGCTTCGGCTTGCTCGGGATCTGACGGGCCGCCCTCCCTTCATGACGACCGCTCGCAAGAACGGCGGCCCGCCACCGGCGGACGGCTCGGCCAAAGGGCCTCGACCGTCCGCCTGATCCCTCGCGGCGCCTCCGCTCCCGCGGCGCGCGGACGTCCTCCGCTGCCCTCGCGGAGATTCCGCGCGCCGCGAGCGACAGAACCACTGCCGCGACACAAGAATTGACCTCGCTGGATCTTTCGCTCGCGACGCGACCAAGCTTCGCAGTGTAGGGGCGGGGCTTGCCCCCGCCCGCGGTGAATTGACAGCGACTCGCGTCGCGGGAGCCGAAGCACAGCGAGGGGTGCCAGGCGCGAGCCGAAGGCGAGCGACGGGCCCGAGGGCCAGATTCCCGAGCCAGCGGAGGCGACGGTTATAAACTCCCTTTCGCCCCAAACGTAAGTACAGATACCCCATGGACCATACGATCGAGCTCCAGGACGTCACCAAGTCGTTCGGGCGCTTCCGCGCCGTTGACGGCCTCTCCTTCCGCGTCCCGCGGGGCGTGATCTTCGGCCTGCTCGGCCCCAACGGCGCCGGCAAGACCACCTCGATCCGAATGATCATGAACATCACCGCCCCCGACTCGGGCTCGATCCACGTTCTCGGGCGGCCCATGGATCGCGAATCGCAGAACCGGATCGGCTACCTGCCCGAGGAGCGCGGCCTCTACCGGAAGATGAAGGTGATTGACCACCTCCTCTTCCTCGCCGACATCAAGGAGCGTGGATCGCGAGACGGCGAAGAAGCGCATCGCCGAGTGGCTCGACAAGATGGAGCTCCGCCCCTGGCTCCACAAGAAGGTGGACGAGCTCTCGAAGGGGATGCAGCAGAAAGTTCAGTTCATCGCGACCATCGTCCACGATCCCGAGATCCTGATCCTGGACGAGGTCTTCTCGGGCCTCGACCCGATCAACGCGGCGCTCGTCAAGGAATACCTGCTCGGATTTCCGCGCGCGCGGCAAGACGATCCTCTTCTCGACCCACGTCCTCGAGCAGGCCGAGAAGCTCTGCGACGAGATCGTCCTGATGGCGAAGTCGAAGAAGATCCTGGAAGGGAACCTCAAGGAGTTGAAACGCCGGCGGGCGAGCGCCGAGCTGCGCCTCGCGATCCAGGCTTCGCCGGGAGAGGTCGCGAGCCTGCCCGGAGTCCGCTCTTCGTCGGCCGTCAACGGCGAGTACATCGTTTCGCTCGAGCCGGGCGTCGACCCGCCGGGACTTCCTGCGCCGGGCCCTCGAGCGCCACGAGATCCAGGCATTCTCGAATCGCGAGCCGGAGCTCGAGGAGATCTATCTCGCGGCCGTTCGCGAAGCGGGCATGGAAGAGACCCGCACCATCGAGTGAGGACACGATGAGCTGGAGAAAGATCTTCGCCGTCATCCGCCGGGAGTACGTGGAGCGGGTCCGCACCAAGGGCTTCTGGATCGGCACCGCCCTCATCCCGATCTTCTTCTTCCTCTACATCGGCGTGCAGATCTGGACGAGCCGCAAGGCCGGAGGCGAACGCCGTCTGGCCGTCGTGGACGTCTCGGGGCGCCTGTACCAGCCTCTCGAGCAGGAGCTCAAGGATCGCGCGGCCAGAACGGAACCGGATCCGTCGAGCGAGCGGAGACTGCTCTGGATCCTGCACCCGCAGCCCGTCGCGGGAGACCTGGCCGCGACGAAGGAAGCGCTACGGCGGGAGCTCCTCGCGAAGAAGATCGACGGATATCTGATCCTCGACCCCGCCGACATCGAGAAGGACCGCATCGAGTACTACTCGACCATCGTCTCCGAGTTCGTCGCGATGCAACAGCTCGAGCGGGCGGTGAACCACGTGATTCTGAAGGAGCGAATCGCCAAGCGCGGCCTGCCGCCCGAACTCTCAAGCGAGCTCGAGCGCCGCGCCGACTTGAAACCGTTCAAGGTCACCGCGAAGGGAATCGCCGAAGAGAAGGGCGCGGGGATCTTCGCGGCCTTGATCTTCATGATCATCCTGTACTCGACGTTCATCATGTACGGGATGCAGAACATGAAGGGCGTCATCGACGAGAAGACCAACCGGATCGTCGAGGTGATCATCGCGTCGGTTCGGCCGACCGAGCTCATGCTCGGCAAGATCATCGGGATCGGGCTCGTCGGGCTGACGCAGTACCTGATCTGGGCGCTCGTCGCGGCAAACCTGTCGCTCCCCGCGATCGCGGGCATGTTCCTGGCGCGGGGAATGGACGCGCCGGCGATCCCGATGGCGACGATCGTCTACTTCGTCCTCTTCTTCGTCTGCGGCTACTTCCTCTACGCCTCGATCTACACGGCGATCGGCGCGCCGTTCAACACGGACCAGGAGGCGCAGCAGCTCGCCATGGTGCCGATGATGTTCATCATCTCCGTCTGGGCCTTCTTCCCGGTCCTCATGAACAACCCGAACGGCGGCGTCGCGGTCTTCGTCTCGCTCTTCCCCTTCACGGCCCCGCTCGCGATGTTCATGCGAACGGCGATGGGCCAGCCGCCGGCCTGGCAGATCGCGCTGTCGGTCGTGATCCTGCTCGCTTCGACCGTGGGGATCGCCTGGCTCGCGGGTCGGATCTACCGGGTCGGAATCCTGATGTACGGAAAGAAGCCGACGATTCCGGAGATCGTGCGCTGGGTGCGTTACCGTCCGGGCCAGGTGCCGCAGCCGGAGGCGAAGCCGGCGACGTAACCGTCGCCTTCGCTTGCTCGGGAGCCTGGCGGCCGGCGGGCACCACTCAAATCGTCGGTCGCGCTTCGCGCCGGCGGCGGATTTTGAAGCGCGGCGTGCCGCCGCGACACCGGGGGGCGCGGGGGTCTCCCCCGCATCACGACCGTCGATTCCCGTATGGGCTTGCCGGTCAAGTTTTCGTTGTGCTAACTTTCCCGCCCCGTTCGGCCCATTCGTCTAACGGTTAGGACGCGCTTCGCTCTCGCGGCTGACGCCGCTCGCGGCCCTCTCAAGGCGGCTTCTATTGAAGCGCGCCTGTCGGCGCGACACGGGTTCGATTGCCGTATGGGCTTGCCGGTCAAGTTTTCAGTGTGCTAACTTTCCCGCCCCGTTCGGCCCATTCGTCTAACGGTTAGGACGCGGCCCTCTCAAGGCCGAAATACGGGTTCGATTCCCGTATGGGCTACCAGACCCTTCTTCGCCTCCAAGACACAGGCCGCGTCCTCCGACGCGGCCCTCTCAAGGCGACTCCTTTGATGCGCGGCGTGCCGCCGCGACACGGGTCGATTCCCGTATGGGCTACCAGAACCTTCTTCGCCTCCAGGACACAGGCCGCGTCCTCCGACGCGGCCCTCTCAAAGCGACTTCCTTGATGCGCGCCTTCGGCGCGCCGCGCCTCACCGGCGCGAGACGGGTTCGATTCCCGTATGGGCTACCCATTCCGTCGCTCGCACTTGCGGGGGACGACCGTCAGCCCTCTACTCCGCGCGCAGGGCCTCGATGACCTGCACGCGGGCGGCCCGCATCG
Source organism: uncultured Acidobacteriota bacterium (assembly GCA_963707935.1). GTDB lineage: Bacteria > Acidobacteriota > Thermoanaerobaculia > UBA5066 > Gp7-AA6 > DATBFU01. The sequence goes on from CAVPRN010000005.1 coordinate 2,384,578, forward strand.
CCGGGATCGCGGAGGAGGCGACGGCGGCGCCTCCGAGCACCGCGGCCGAAAGGAGGAGCGTCACGACATCGCTCGCGCCGAGCTGCGGCACGAGCGCCAGCGCGATTCGCCGCAGCAGCCCGCCGACCGCGAGGCCGAGCCCGATCCCGGCGGCCGCGATCGCCGCGCCTTCCCGGAGCACGCCCGCCAGGATGTCGCGCGGCCGCGAGCCGATCGCGAGGCGAATCCCGATCTCCCGCGTTCGCCCGCTGACCCAGAAGCCGAGCATTCCCGCGACCCCGACGACGGCGATCGCGAGCGCGAGCAGGGCGAACCCGCCGACGACGAACGCGTTCAAGCGGCTCGGCGCCAGGACCTCGGTCCGGATGTCGGCGAGCGTCGCCGCACGCTCGACCGGCTGGTCGGCGGCGAGGTCGCGCACGACGCGCGTGATCGCGGGAACGAGCGCATACGGATCCCCCGACGCGTGCACGAAGAGGCGCCCGCCCCCGGCCTCCTGCGAGAACGGGTGGTACACCGTCATCCGCGGCGGCGCCTCGATCCCCGTGTCCCGCACGTCGGCGGCGACCCCGACGATCCGGCGCGGCTCCGTGCTCACGTCGATGAAGCGCATGCGCTCGTCCGTCCAGCGCAGGTGCCGCCCCACCGGCGACCGGCCGCCGAGAAGCGTCCGCGCGAGCCCCTCGCTGACGATGACGACCCGCTCGCTCTCGGCGCGATCCGCCTCGTTGAAGTCGCGGCCGGCGACGAGCGGAATCCCGAGCGTCGCGAAGTAGGCGGGCGACACCGCGCGGAAATTCGCGCGCGGATCCTTCCCGCCGTCGCTCCCCGCCCATCCCTCGGGGCGGAACGCGAACTCCGAGGAGAAGAGGCCTCGGGCGTCGCGCCACGGCACGGCGCTGCCGACCGAGACCTCCCGCACTCCGGGCAGCGCCGAAACGCGCCGCCGGACCTCGTCGTAGAAGCCGCGTATCTCGGCGTCGGTCCTTCCGTACGAGGACACCGGCACGTTGACCGCGAGGACGTTCTCGGTCTCGAACCCGGGAGCCGTGGACTGGAGCGTGAGCAGGGTCCGGATCAAAACCCCGGCTCCCGCGAGAAGGAGGTAGGAGGCCGCGATCTGCGCCACGGCGAAGGCGCGTTGTCCGCGGCGCGCGGCGGGAGTCACCGAGCCCGGCCGCTGCGAGAGGGCGCCCGAGCGCGCCGACTCGGGCGTCGGAAGCCGGGGGATCCATGCGAAGAGGAGGGCCGCGACGAGCGAGGATGCCACCGATACCCAGAGCAGCGTCGCGTCCACACGCAATTCCTGCGCTCGGACCGTGAACCGAGCCGCGTAGAGGGCGAGCACGCGCACGGACGGCCCGGCGAGCAGCACGCCCGCGAGCGCCCCGCCGGCCGAGAGGAGCAGACACTCGACGAGCAGCATCTTCCGGAGCCGGGCCCCGCTCGCGCCGAGAGCGCCGCGGAGCGCCAGTTCCTCACGTCTCCGGACCGCCCGCGCGAGGACGAGGTTGGCCACGTTCGAGCAGGCGATCACGTAGACCAGCACCGCGGCGGCGAGCAAGAGGAGGAGGACCGGACGCGCGCCGGAGACGATTTGGTCGCGCAGACGGACGGCGTCGACCCGAAAATCGGATCGCGCTTCGTACGCCTCCGGATACTGCGCCTCGAGAGCGGCCAGGACCGCGGAGAGCTCGGTCCGCGCCGCCGGCAGATCGGCGCCGGGCGCGAGCCGGCCGAAGACCTCCGTCATTCGATGCCGCCGGTCGCCCGTCATCTCCGCGGACATGTGGTGCGGGCTCGTCACGATGTTGGCGAAGAGCTCGGTCTCCGTGGGATACGGCAGCGACGGCTCGACGACGCCGACCACGACGGCCGAGCGCGTGCCGAGGCGAATCGTCCGCCCGATCACGCCCCGGTCGGCCCCGAGCGCCTCGGTCCAGAAGCGGTGCGTCAGCACCGCGGCTCCCGCGGCGGACGGACCGTCGTCGGACGGGCCGAGCAGCCGGCCGAGCACGGGACGGAGCCCCATCACGCGGAAGTACCCTCCATCGACGAGTCCGGCGCGGACCTGACGCGGATCTTTGAGCCCGACCGCCGTGAAGGTCATGGTGGAGAACTCGCCGAGCCCCTCGAACGTGCGGAGCCTCGCCCGGTAGTCCGCGATCTCCTGAACGGAGAAGTAGGCGTTCTCGGCGCCGACCCCCGGTGCCGACTGGCGGATGTAGACCAGCCGGTCCTCGTCCCGATTCGGGAGAGGCCGCATCAGGACGCCCCGCAGGACGCTGAAGATCGCCGCGTTGGCGCCGATTCCGAGGCCCAGGGTGATCACGACGGCGGCGGTGAATCCCGGAGCGCGTGCGAAACCCCGGACGGCGAAACGCATCTCTCGAAGCAGCGGCATCTCTCACCTCCGGGCCTCCCCGGAGGAAGGCCCGAGATGGGATTACACGAAGGCGCCGACTTCTTGATCGCCCGAGGGTCCAGACGCGTGTCCGGCGGGACGAATTCCGGATTTCGACGGCCGTCGAACTCGAGTGCCGCAGCGTAGAATCACCCGGCTTGGCACGGCCCGCGGACCGGAACCGATCGCAGCCGCTCCCCTCCCGAGCGAAGCGCCGCAAGCGGCGGAGCAAGGCTTGGAACCTCGCGTGGGGGGTCTTCTTCTTCCTCCTCGGGGTGATCGGGATCCTGATTCCGGTGCTCCCGCAAATCCCGTTCTTCGTGATGAGCCTGCTCTTCTTCTCGCTCGTCTTCCCGCCCCTGCGCCGCGCGATCCGCCGATTCCTGCACCGGCATCCCAAGCTGGCGCACGTCTACAAGGGCTGGCGGGACAAGGCCCGGCGGAAGCGGCGGGAGTTCATCCGGAAGGAGAAGGAGCTCGCGGCGAGGCTCCGGCACCGGGAGGAGTAGGGCGTCGGGAGACTATATCAGAATTGGTATAGTTCCCGCTACCGGGTCGGCTCCGGGCCTGCCGAGTTCAGGATCCCTCGATATCGCTCGGGATGACCGGCGCGATCGGGATGACGGTCTTGACTCTCCGAGGACCTTGTTCGAGGCTGCGATGCATGAGCTCGCGGCGCGCGAAGTCTCCCGAGCGGAAGCGAGGGAGGAGGCGAGCGCCGCGGGAGCGAGTACGAAGCGAGGGGATCAGGCGCTCGTCGAGGCCCTTTGGCCGAGCCGAGCGACGGTGGGCGAAGCCCAGATCCCGAGCTTCGCGCGAGCGACGTGGGCGCGTCCCGCGCAGGGAGGCGGTGCGAGCTAATCCATCTGCCGACGCAGGACCGTCGGAATGTCGAAATCGTCCCGCGCCGACGCGTTCGGACCGAAGCCTCCCGAATCGTCTCCCCGCAGGAAAGGCGCCCTCCCCGGCCGCAGCGGCGCCGCCGTGCGGCGCTCCTCTTCGTGCGTCTCGACCTCGGCGTCCTCCGCCCGGTCGAAGCCGGTCGCGATGACCGTGACCTTCACGATGCCGGAGAGCCGCTCGTCGTGCACGCATCCGAAGAGGATCTCGGCGTCCGGGTCGGCGGCCTGCTGGATGATCTCCGCCGCCTCGTTGACTTCGAAGAGCGTCAGATCCGCTCCGCCGGTGATGTTCATCAGTACGCCGCGCGCCCCTTCGATCGAGGCGTCTTCGAGGAGCGGCGAGCTGATCGCGGCCTGCGCCGCGTGGACGGCGCGGTTCTCCCCCTCGGCGACGGCCGTGCCCATGAGCGCCCGCCCCATGTCGGACATGATCTTCTTGACGTCGGCGAAGTCGAGGTTGATCTCGCCCGGGCAGTTGATCAGGTCCGAGATGCCCTGGATCGCCTGGCGCAGGACGTCGTCCGCGGTCTTGAAAGCGTCGTTCAACGGCGTGTTCCGCTCGACGAAGGAGAGGAGGCGCTGGTTCGGAATCGTGATGAGCGTGTCCACGTGGTCGCGCAGCTCCCGCGCCGCGCGCTCGGCCTGCCGCATCCGCTTCTTCCCCTCGAAGTCGAAGGGCTTCGTCACGACGGCGACGGTCAGCGCCCCCGCTTCGGCGGCGAGCTTCGCGATGATCGGGCCGGCGCCGGAGCCCGTGCCGCCGCCCAGGCCCGCGGCGAGGAAGACCATGTCGGCGCCCTTCACCACGTGCGCGAGCTTCTCCTGATCTTCGAGCGCCGCGTTGCGGCCGACCTCCGGATCGGCGCCCGCGCCGAGGCCCTTCGTCAGGCGCGAGCCGATCTGGAGCTTCATGGGCGCCGATGCGAGGCGCAGCGCCTGCAGGTCCGTGTTGCAGGCGATGTACTCGACCCCCCGCAGCCCCGCCGCGATCATCCGGTTGACCGCGTTGGTGCCGCCGCCGCCGACGCCGATGACCTTGATCGCCGCGGGCGACGCGTCGCCCCCCTCCAGCTCGATCGAGAGCCGATGCTGCGGTTTCTCGTCGCCCACGAACTCGATCATCGAACGTTTCCTCCCTCGCTCCACTGGTCTCCCCCTCAGAAGAAATCGCGAAAAGCGCGCGCCACCGAACTCGTGATCCGCGAGAGCCCCTCCGCCCGCCGCCGCTTCGGTTTCTGCCGGTGGCCGTAGAGGAGGAGTCCCGTCGCCGTCGCCCACTCCGGGCTGCGACACGACGTCCACGAGCCCCCCGACTCCGGCCGGCACCCCGCGCCGCACCGGGCCCTCGAAGATTCCCTCGGCGACCTCCGTCAAACCGTCGAGCTCCGCGCCGCCGCCCGTCAGGACGATGCCCGAGCGGATCTCCTTGTCGAGCCCGAGCCGCTGCACCTCTTCCCGGATCAGGCCGAGCAGCTCCTCGGCGCGCGGCTGCAGGATCTCCGAGAGCGTCGTGCGCGGACAGAGCTTCGGCGCGCGCCCGCCGACCATCGGCACTTCGACCATCTCGTCCTCGGCCACCGAGGAGCGCAGGGCGCATGCCATACTTCTTCTTGATCCGCTCGGCGTCGGTGATCGGGGCCCGCAGCACGACGGCGAGGTCGTTGGTGAAATGGTCGCCGCCGATCGGCAGGACGGCGGTGTGGGCGATCGAGCCCCGCTGATAGACGGCGAGCTCGGTCGTGCCGCCGCCGATGTCCACGAGCGCGATCCCGAGCTCCTTCTCGTCGGGAGTCAGCACGGCCTCGGCCGCCGCGAACTGCTCGAGGACGAGCTGCACGACCTCGATGCCCGCCTTGTTCATGCAGGTCACGATGTTCTGCGTCACGGCGACGGGCGCGGTGACGACGTGGACGTCCGCCTCGAGGCGCGACCCCACCATGCCGACCGGGTCGCCGACGCCGTCCTGGCCGTCCACCGTGAAGTCGCGCGGCACGACGTGCACGACCTCGTGGTCCTGAGGGATCTGCACCCCGCGCGCCGCGTCGATCGACCCGCGTGACGTCGTCCCGGGTGATCTCCCGGTCGCGTGCCGGCGACCGCCACGACCCCCCGGCTGTTGAAGGAGCGGACGTTCGAGCCGGAGACGCCGACCCAGGCGCGCGAGATCTGCACGCCGGCCATGATCTCGGCCTCCTCGGCGGCCCGCTTGATCGCCTCGATCGTCGCATCGACGTTGACGATGTTGCCCTTGCGGGTGCCGCGGTTGACGGCGGCGCCCTTGCCGATCACGTCGAGGGAGCCGCGCGCGTTCTGCTCGCCGATCAGGACGCAGATCTTGGACGAGCCGATGTCGCAGGCGACGAGAAAGTTCTCGGGTTTGGCCATTCTCAGGAATCCGTGGGCCGGGGGGTTCGGGAACGGGGACTGCGGACGAGCGGAAGCGCCGGACAAGCTCTTGGTCTCCCCCTTCTCCCCTCGAATCGTCCCGCTCTCACAAGGAACTTCCGGCGCCCCAGGCGCCCACCAGCACGATTTGATCCGCGAATCGAAGATCGATGGCCCGCGCCTCCCACCTCCGACTCTCCATGAGACCCCGCACCGCCATGAGCGCGCGCGACTTTTTCGGAAGCGTCCCGACGCAGGACCCGCACCGGCCTCCGAAAGATGGAATCCATCATACCGAATCCTCCGTCGGGCAACGCATCGATTTCGGAGAGCGCGGCGAAGTACTCCGGACGTCGCGCGCGGAGGTCCTCGAGCAGGCCGACGAGCTCCGGCAGCGCGGCGCGGATCGCCCGAGACGAGCACGTAGTCCGGCGCGATCGGTGCGCGGATCGTGCGGGGCGATCGGCCGGCCGTCGGCTCCGAGAAAGACCAGGCGCGTGCGAGCCGTCGCGCCAGCAGCGCGACCGGCCGCCGCTCGGTCACGCGCACCTCGAGCCCGTCGGGAAAGCGCTTGGAAAGCGTCAGGCGCTCGATCCAGGGAAGCGCGGAGAGGCGCTCGGCGACCGAGGCGAGGTCGAGTGTGAGCAGGTTCTTCGTTCGGTAGGGAGCGAGCGCTGCCAGAATTTCTTCGGTGCGCTCCCGCTGGTTGCCAGAAATCTCGAAGCGCTCGAGCCGGAGGAGCGAGCCGGACGCGATGCGCGCCGCGAGGGCGACGGCGAGAGCGAGCAGCGCCGACGCCGAGACCGCCCGAACGACCGCCACGGTCCGGCGGCGCCGCGGCGTGACGCGCCCGCGCCGAAGGAAGCCGGGCTCAGCCACGGGACCCTCGCTGCGAGTAGTCCTCGCCCAGGCGCACGACGTCCCCGGCGCCCAGGGTCAGGAGGAGGTCGCCGGGCTCGAGGAGATCCGTCAGAGATCATCGACAACCTTTGTCTTTTCAGCAATATAGACGCACGGACGGATGGCCCGCCTTCTTCGGGCCGCCGCCGACGACGAGCTCCCCGTCACCCCGGGGATCGGGCTTCTCGCGCGAGGGGTAGACGTCGGTGACGACCGCCACGTCGCAGCGCCGTGAGCGCTTTGCCGAACTCGGCCGCGAAGTCGCGCGTGCGCGAGAAGAGGTGCGGCTGGAAGAGCGCCACGAGGCGGCGCTCGGGATAGACCTGCCGGGCGGCCGCGAGCGTCGCGGCGATCTCCGTCGGGTGATGCGCGTAGTCGTCCACGACGAGCACGCCGTCTCTCTCCCCTTTCGTCTCGAAGCGGCGCACGACGCCGGAGAAGGTCGCCAGGGCGGTGGCGATCCGTGGGAAACGGGATCGAGAGCTCGCGGCCCACCGCCACGGCGGCGAGCGCGTTGGCGACGTTGTGGCGCCCGGGGATCGGAAGGCGCAGCGTGCCCGAGCAGCCAGCGTTCCCCGTCCCAGACTTCGAAGCGTCGTGCCCGATCGGGTCGGGCCGGATCTCCCGCGCGCGCAGCGATCGCCTCGGGCGACTCCCCGTAGGTCACGACGCGGCGCTTGACGCGCGGGAGCACGCGCGCGACGCCCGGGTCGTCCGCGCAGCCGATGACGGCGCCGTAGAAGGCGACGCGGTTCGCGAACGCCGTGAACGCTTCGATGATCTCGTCGAGGTCGCGATACGTGTCGAGGTGATCCGCTTCGACGTTCGTGATCACGGCGACGACCGGTGTCAGCTCGAGGAACGATCGGTCGTACTCGTCCGCCTCGGCGACCAGGAACTCGCCCGAGCCCAGACGCGCGCCGGTCCCGAGGATCCGCACCTGGCCGCCGACGACGATCGTCGGGTCGAAGCCGGCTTCGGTCAGGACGAGCCCCGTCATCGAGGTCGTCGTCGTCTTCCCGTGCGTGCCGGCGATCGCGATCCCCTGCTTCAGGCGCATGATCTCGCCCAGCATCTCCGCGCGCCGGATCACCGGAATTCCGCGCCGCGCGCGCCGCCGCGACCTCGGGATTCGACTCGGCGACGGCCGAGGAAATGACGAGCAGATCCGCGTCCGCGACGTGGGCCGGATCGTGGCCGGTGGCGATCCGGGCGCCGAGCTGGGCCAGCCGATCGGTGTTCGCGCTGCGCTGCAGGTCGCACCCGGAGATCTCGAGCGGGGTCGAGAGGAGCAGGATCTCGGCGAGGCCGCTCATGCCGACGCCGCCGGCGCCGACGAAGTGGATGCGCCGAAGCCGGAGGAACCTCACGCGGCCTCCCTCTCGATCTCGAAGAGGAGGCCGGCCAGACGCCCCGCCGCCTCCGGCCTCGCCAGGGAACGCGCGCCGCTCCCCCATCCCCGCGAGCCGATCCGGGCTTCGCGACGAGGCCGCGGACCGACTCGGTCAAGGACGCGCCCGAGAGAAGTTTCTCTTCGAGGACGACGGCCGCTCCCGCGTCCGCGAACGCCCTCGCGTTCTCGAGCTGGTGCCCGTGGGTCGAGGAGGCGAGCGGCACCAGGATCGCCGGCCGGCCCGCCGCGGCGAGCTCGGCCAGGGTCATCGCGCCGGCTCGGCAGACGGCGAGGTCGCACCGGGACATCTCTTCGTCGAGCCGCGGCAGAAACGGCTCGAGCCGCCAGCCCGGCGGCAGCGTCCCGTAGGCCTGCCGCACCGCGTCGAGCCAGCGGTCGCCCGTCTGGTGGAGACCTCCAGGCGCTCGCCGCGAGAGATCCGGCGCGGCCTCGACCATCGCGCGGTTCAGGGCGGCCGAGCCCTGGCTGCCGCCGAAGACGAGCAGTCGGCGCGGACGGCGCCGGCGCCGCCTCGAGCGGGGGCGCCCCGAAGAACTCGGGGCGGACCGGGTTTCCCGTCACGACCGCCGCCGCCGAGAGCTTCTCGCGGGCGGGCGCCAGGCCGACGGCGACCCGGCTCGCGAACCGCGAGAGCAGCCGGTTGGCGATTCCGGGGCGGGCGTTCGATTCGTGCACGAGCGTCGGGATGCCGAGCGACCTCGCGGCGAGGAGCACCGGGACGCTGACGTAGCCGCCGACGCCGGCCACGGCGCGCGGCGCGAGCCGCGCGAGCAGGCGCCTCGCCTCGAGGATCCCGAGCGGAAGGCGCGGCGAGCGCGCGGGCCCTCTCGACGAGGCTCTTGCCGGCGAAGCCCGCTCGCGCGCACGGTCGCGAGCTCGAAGCCCGCCGCGGGGACGAGGCGCGCCTCGAGACCGGCCGCCGTTCCGACGAAGACGACGCGCGAGCCCGGCCGCTGCGCGACGATCTCGCGGGCGAGCGCGATCCCCGGAAAGACGTGTCCGCCGGTCCCACCGGCGGCGATCACGTAGGTCATGGAGTGTTCGGCGATTCCCGGACGACGAACTCTCTACTCTCCGTGCTGCGAAACGTTCAGGATCAGCCCCGCCGCGAGCCACGAGACGACGAGCGAGGAGCCGCCGTACGAGAGGAACGGGAGCGGCAGACCCTTGGTCGGCAGGAGCGCGAGGACGACTCCCACGTTGATCGCGGCCTGCACGACGATCATCGCCGTGGCTCCCGCCGCAAGGTACGCACCGAAGGCATCGGGCGCGCGGCGGGCGGCGCGCATCCCCCGCCACGCGAGGACGCCGAAGGCCGCCACGACCGCCAGCGCTCCGAGAAAGCCGAGCTCTTCGCCGACGATCGCGAAGATGAAGTCGGTGTGGGGATACGGGAGGAAGAAGAGCTTCTGCCGACTCCCGCCGAGGCCGTTGCCGAACCAGCCGCCCGCGCCCACCGCGATCAGCGACTGGATCGCCTGAAAGCCGGCGCCGAGCGGATCCGCCTCCGGATGCAGGAACGACGAGCAGCCGGGCCCGGCGATAGCTCGCCGAAAGGGCGAGCGCCGCGAGCGCCGGAAGGAGCGCCGCCGCCGCCGAGCGCGAAGACCCGGCCGCGGGCGCCGGCCAGCCACAGCACGACGCGCGCAGAGCACCACGTAGCAGACGGCCGTTCCCATGTCGGGCTCGAGGATCACGACGACCGGCCGCGAGCGCCGGTCAGCACGATGCAGGGCACGACCGCGCGGTCGACGCCCCCGCCCTCCGCGCTCTTGCTCGCGAGCTGCGAAGCCAGGACGAGGACCAGCGCGATCTTCAGGAGCTCCGACGGCTGGAGCATCACCGGCCCCGCCACGAGCCAGCGCCGCGCGGCGTTGATCGGAGGACGAACAGCACCGCGAGGCACAGGAGAATGGCCACTCCGTAGGCGCCGTACACGACGGCGGGCCGGGCGAGCTTGCGGTAGTCCACGCGGTAGACGACGAAGGCCGCCGAGGCCGCCGACGGCGAGCGCGGCGATCTGCTTCAAGAGGTAGCGGTAGGGGCTCCCGGCCGTTCTGCGACGCCGACACCGCGGAGGCGCTGTAGATCATCACGCACCCGAAGAGAGAGAGAACGACGAGCGCCACGAAGAGCACCTTGTCGCTCGCGAGCTTGCGCGCCATGGCCGGCCTCCTACTTCTGTCCCGATCCGCGTTCCGCGACGGCCCGCGCGAGGGTCGCGAAGTGGCGACCCCGCTCCTCGTAGTTGGCGTACGCGTCGAAGGAGGCGCAGGCCGGCGAGAGCAGGACCGTCTCGCCCCGCTCGCGCGAGCTCTCCGGCGCGCAGGACCGCGCTCTCCATCGTCCCCGACCGCTCGATCGGGACGACGCCGGCAAGCGCGCGCTCGATCGTCTCCGCCGCCTCTCCGATCGTCAGGACGACGCGCGCGGCGCGCGCGACGGCGGGTGCGAGCGACGGGAAGTCGCCGTGCTTGTCGCGGCCGCCGAGGATCAGGAGGACGCTCCCCTCCGCGAAGCCCTCGAGGCACTTGCGCGTCGCGTCCACGTTGGTGCCCTTCGAGTCGTCCACCCAGCGGACGCCCCGCGCCTCGGCGACGAGCTCGGCTGCGGTGCGGCAGCCCCGCGAAAGCGCTTCAGACCTTCGCGGATCGCGTCGCGCGGCGTCCGGAGGCACTCGGCGGCGGCGACCGCCGCGAGCGCGTTCTCCACGTTGTGCGCGCCCGGGGAGCGCGAGCTCGCCGACCGGCAGCACGTCGACCGGCTCTCCGCCGACCGCCGAGCGGATCCAGCCCTCCTCGACCCACGCGCCGCCCTCGACGCGCGCCGCCCGGGAGAAGAGGACGCGGCGGGCCGGCGTCGCGCGCGGCCGCGCGGGCGGGTTGTCGGCGTTGACGACGGAGAAGTCCTCGCGGCCCTGGCGCGCGAAGAGCCGCTCCTTCGCCCGGGCATAGGCGTCGAAGTCCTCGTAGCGGTCGAGGTGGTCCGGCGTGATGTTGGTGAGCACGCGCCACGTGCGGCGCGAACCGGTCCACGGTCTCGAGCTGGAAGGAGGAGAGCTCGCAGACGAAGTCGCGCGGCGCGCGCTCGGAGAGGAAGCTCGAGAGGGGCACGCCGATGTTTCCGGCCAGCGCCACCGGCCGTCCCGCGCGGCGCAGCAGCTCGGCGATCCAGGCCGTCGTCGTGGACTTGCCGTTGGTGCCGGTCACGGCGACCCAGCGGTTCGCGCCCTCGACCTCCGCTCTCGGCGATGCGCCAGGCGATCTCGAACTCCGCCAGGACCGGAATCCCGCGCCGGCGCGCGGCCGCGACCGTCGGGGCGGTCGTCGGCACGCCGGGCGACAGCGCGAGCCAGTCCGCGCCCGCGAGCACCGATTCGTCCGGAGCCGCCGAGGAAGAACTCGACGCCGCGCTCCCGCAGGGCCGAAGCCTCCGGGAACGCGCTCTCCGGCTTCTCGTCGGCAACCGCGACCGCGACCCCGCGGTCGAGGAGCGCTCCGGCCAGGGCCTGCCCGCTCCGGGCGAAGCCGAGGATCGCGACCTTCTCGGGCAGGATCTCCCGCCGCCGGCAGGCGATGCGGCATGGCGCTCATCGCAGCTTCAGCGTCGAGAGCGCCGCCACGGCGAAGAAGAGCGCGAGGATCCAGAATCGGATGATGACGCGCGACTCCGCCCAGCCCGCGAGCTCGAAGTGGTGGTGGAGCGGCGCCATGCGGAACACGCGCCTCCCCGTCGTCTTGAAGGAGACGACCTGGACGATCACCGAGAGCGCCTCGAGGAGGAAGAGCCCGCCCACGATCGCGAGGAGCACTTCCTGCTTCGTCATCACGGCGACCGCGGCGATCGCGCCGCCGAGCGGCAGCGAGCCGACGTCCCCCATGAAGACGTCGGCCGGATGGCAGTTGAACCAGAGGAAGCCCAGGGCCGCGCCGGCCATGGCGCCGCAGAAGACCGTCGAGCTCCCCCGACTGCGGGACGAACGGGATCTGGAGATACCGCGCGGCGACGGCGTTGCCGGTCACGTACGCGAGGATGGCGTAGGTGCCGGCGGCGATCCCCGACCGCGCCGATCGCCAGGCCGTCGAGCCCGTCGGTCAGGTTGACGGCGTTGGAGGAACCGACGAGAACGATGGCCACGAACGGAATGTAGAACACGCCGAGGTCGAGCAACGCCTTCTTCAGGAACGGGAAGGTCACGACCGTCGAGAAGGCGCCCGGGCGCCGCCCACTGCTGGATCGCCCAGGCCACGGCGAGGGCGACGAGAAACTGCGGCAACGAGCTTGCCGCGTCCCGTCAGCCCGAGGCTCCGCTTGCGCGCGACCTTCGTGTAGTCGTCGGCGAATCCGACCGCCCCGAGGGCGAGTAGCGTGCCGAGCGCGATCCAGACGAAACGATTCGAGAGGTCCATCCAGAGGAGCGTCGCGACGGCGATCGCGAAGAGGATGAGGAGGCCCCCCATCGTCGGCGTCCCCGCCTTCGGCGAGGTGCGAGCGCGGGCCTTCCTCGCGGATCGACTGGCCGATCTGCCGGCGCTTCAACGCCCGGATCATGGCCGGCCCGAGCAGGAGCAGGAGGAGGAGCGCCGTCACCGCCGCCATCGCCGTCCGGAACGTGATGTAGCGGAAGACGTTGAAGAGCGGGTACTGCCGCGCGAGCGGGATAGAGCCAGTAGTAGAGCATCAGACGCGCCCTCCCGTCTCGCGGCCGGCCGCGCGCGGTCAGTCGCTCGACCGTCTTCTCGAGCCCGACGCCGCGCGATGCCTTGAAGAGGACCGTGTCTCCGGAGTCGAGCATGGAGTCGAGCAGATTGGCGGCCTGCTCGGGCGAGTCGAGCACGCGGACCTCCGACGGGGGGAAGCCCGATTCGATCGCGCCCTCCGCCGAGATACCGGCCGAGCGGGCCGACACAGATCAGGCGGTCCGCGCGTCCGATCACGTAGCGCCCCGTCTCGCGGTGCCACCACTCCGACTCGGGGCCGAGCTCGCGCATGTCGCCCAGCACCGCGATCTTCCGCTTGCCGGGAAGCAGCGCAGCGTGTCGAGAGCGGCGCGCATCGATGGGGGGCTCGCGTTGTAGGCGTCGTCGTAGAGAAGCGCGCCCGAGGCGTGCCGCAGCGTCTCGCCTCGGTGGGCGGCGGGAGCGAGGCGCGGCGCCGCTTCGGCGCAGTGCTCGGCGGTGGCGCCCGCCGCGATGGCCACGGCGGACGCCGCGAGGAAGTTCGAGACCTGATGGCGACCCGGGGAGCGGGAGCGCGATCACGGCCGATTCGCCGGACGGCGTCTTCAGCCGGAAGCGCGAGCCGCGGTCCCCCATCGCGACGTGCTCGACGCGCACGTCGGCCGCGGCCTCGCGCGCGAACGTCAGCGTCGCGCCCGGAGTAGCCGGCCGCGATCGCGACGACGCGCGCATCGTCCGCGTTGACGACGAACACGCCGGCGGGCCGCAGCCCCTCGAGGATCTCGGCGTTGGCCCGCGCGATCCCGTCGAGCGACCCCAGGAACTCCAGGTGCTCGAGCGCGATCAGCGTGATCGCCGCGATGTCGGGCTCGAAAGTCGCGCGAGAGACGCGAGATCTCGCCCGCGCGCTCATCCCCATTTCCCCGACCATCCACTCGGGTGAGAGCGAGAGGTTCACGACCGAGAGGGGGAAGCCGATCGCGCTGTTCTGGTTGCCGGGAGTCTTGCCGACGCTCGCGTGGCGCGAGAGGATCGCCGCGGCGAACTCCTTGGTCGTCGTCTTGCCGGCCGAGCCCGCGATCGCCGCCAGGCGGAAACCGGCCCGGCGCTTCAACCAGGCGGCGACGCCTGAGGAGGGCCGCCCTGCGCCTCCGGAACGACGAGCACCGGCACCCGCGAGCCGACGGCGGGAAGCTCCCTCTCGGCCAGCACCGCCGCGGCGCCGCGCGAGACCGCTTCGGACGCGAAGTCGTGCCCGTCCACCCGCGCTCCGGGCAGCGCGATGAAGAGATCGCCCGGGCGCACCGAGCGCGAGTCCACCGCGGCGCCGGAGAGCCGCGCCTCGGCCGGCGACGGCAACTCGAGCGGCGCGGGCGACGTCCGACAGCGTGAAGTTCATCGCCGCGACGCGATCTCCGCGGCCACGGCCCGGTCGTCGAAGGGCTCGGCCCGATCCCCGATGACCTGCGTCGTCTCGTGCCCCTTCCCCGCGATGACGACGACCGTTCCGGGGTTGGCGAGGTCGATCGCGGCGCGGATCGCCTCGCGGCGGTCGGCCAGGCGCAGGTACTTCGTGGCGCCGGAGGACGCGAGACCCTCCTCGACCTCCGAGAGGATCGCCTCGGGATCTTCCGAGCGGGGGTTGTCGGAAGTCGCGATCGCGATGTCGGCGAGGGAGCCCGCGATCCTTCCCATCGGCCGCCGCTTTCCGCGGTCGCGGTCTCCGCCGCAGCCGAAGACGAGGAGGATCTTCTTGTCCGTCAGCTCGCGCACCGCGGAGAGGAGGCGCTCCAGGGCGTCTTCGGTGTGCGCGTAGTCCACGAGGATCGCGTAGGGCTGACCGGCCTCGACGCGCTCGAGCCGTCCGGGCACGCGCGAGACCGACGCGAGCGCCGCCGCGATCTCGCCGGGCGGCATTCCCAGGGCGAGGCCGCCGGCCGCCGCGGCGAGCAGGTTGTCCACGTTGAACCGGCCGAGGAGCGGCGACGCGATCTCGAACCTCCCCCCGGGGAAGACCGCTTCGAAGGAGGTGCCCGAGAGGTCGCAGCGGACCGACGCCGCCGTGACCTCGGCGGAGGCGTCCCGCGCCGCGTACGTCACGACCCGGCCGCCGACTTCGGCGGCGAGGAGGCGGCCGAAGGGGTCGGCGACGTTGACGACCGCCGCGGCTCCCGGCTTTCGCAGGTCGAAGAGCCGTCGCTTGGCCGCGCCGTAGCTCTCCATGTCGATGTGGAAGTCGAGGTGGTCGCGGGTCAGGTTCGTGAAGACGGTCAAGTCGAATCGGCAGCCTTCGACGCGGTCGAGCGCGAGGGCATGGGAGGAAACCTCCATCGACGCCGCGGCGATTCCCTCGCGCACGATCTCCGAGAGAAGATTCTGGAGGAGCGCCGCGTCGGGCGTCGTTCGGTCGGCGGGCAGCTCGCGGTCTCCGATCCGGTAGCCGATCGTGCCGACGAACCCGGCCGTCCCGTGGCGGCGGGCGAGCAGGGCCTGCACGAGCATCGCGGTCGTCGTCTTGCCGTTGGTCCCGGTCACGCCGGCGAGCACGAGCTTCTCGGCGGGATTGCCCGCCAGGCGCGCGGCCAGGAGCGCGAGCGCGCGGCGCGCGTTCCCGACGCGCACCCACGGCCGCCCCGACGGCGACGGCGACGGCGCCTGCGCGACGACGGCGACGGCGCCGCGGTCGAGCGCCTGCGCGACGTGCGCGAGGCCGTCGGCCTTCTCGCCGCGGATCGCGACGAAGAGGTCTCCCGGCGCGATTTCTCGCGAGTCGTGAACCACCCGCCGGACCTCCGGGTCGGCCGAGGATCCTTCCGCTACCGCTCCCGGCACCGCCGACAGCAGCTCCCGAAGCCTCACGGCCCGGGATTCGCGCGGAGCGTCTCCTCCTGTCCGCGGCCGGACCGGGAGACGGCCGCCGCGTCTTCCGACAACGAAAGGGTCACCACGGCGCCCGGCCTCCGGACGGACCCGGGGGCCGGCTGCTCGCCCACGACGAAACCGGAGCCCTCGAGCTCGACCGGGATCCCGAGGCGGCCGAGGAGGACCAGCGCCTCGCGCGCCGAGAGACCGCGCGCGTCCGGGATCGTGTCGGCGCTCTCGATCGGCGCCCGCTCCGGCGGGCGCGTGATCCTGCGCGACGACGCCGGAACGACGCCGTCGCGAAAAAAGGGGCCCGAGGAGGCGGCGAGTGCGGTGGCGGGCACTCGCTGCTCCTCGGGCGCAATCCGGAGGATCGAGAGAGCCTGCGAGAGGATTCGCGAGAAGACGGGAGCCGCGACGTCGCGGGCGTAGTAGTAGCGCCCCTGCGGCTCTTCGAGGATGACGACGCCGACCAGTCGCGGCGATTCGGCCGGCACGTAGCCGACGAAATTGGGGACGTAGCGTCCGGGCAGGTAGCCGCCGGCGCCCGCCTTCTGCGCCGTGCCGGTCTTGCCCGCCACGGCGAAGCCCGGGATCGCCGCCGGCGTCCCGGTGCCGCGCTCGACGACGCCCTGGAGGATTGCGCGCAGGGCCGCCGCGGTCTGCGCGGAAACGATCCGCGCCGCGGCGGGAACGGCGGGGTGCTCGACCCGGCCGTCCGGGAGGAGGATGCGCCGCACGACGCGCGGCGTCACGAGGAGCCCTCCGTTGGCGACGACCGCCGCGACGCGCGCGAGCTGGAGGGCCGTGAGCGAAACCTCCTGCCCCATGGAGATCGACGCCGTCGAGAGACCCGACCACCGCGCGAGGGGCCGGAAGAGCCCCGCGTTCTCGCCGGGCAGGTCGACCCCCGTGGGCCGCCCGACGCCGAACGAGCTCGCCCCGTCGTAGAGCAGGCGCGGGCCGAGGCGCAGTCCGACGCGGATGATGCCGACGTTGGAAGAGCGCTCGAAGATCCCGGCGAGCGTCAACGCGCCGTAGCTGTGGCGGTCGGCCTCGGAGATCGTCGTGTTGCCGACCCGAATCGTCCCGTCCCCGGTCTCGATCACTTCGTCGAGCGTGACCCGGTGCTCCTCGAGCGCGATCGATCCCGTGACGATCTTGAACGTCGAGCCGGGCTCGTACGCGTCGGCGATCGCGCGATTGCGCCTCGCTTCGGCGGCGAACCGGTTGAATCGATTCGGGTCGAAGCCCGGCGCGCTCGCCATCGCGATCACGTCGCCCGTCCACGGGTCGAGCAGCACCGCGGTGCCCGAGCGCGCTCCGTACTGGACCACCGCCGCGGCGAGCTCGCGCTCGACCGCGAACTGCACGCCCGAATCGAGCGCCAGCTCGAGGGTCGCGCCCTCCTCGGGAGGCCGGCCCGGCGCCTCCGCCTCGCCGTAGCGGGACTGCCGGGCGTCGGTCAGGGCGATCACCTCGCCCGGCTTGCCCCGGATTGCCTGGTCGTACGAGTACTCCAGGCCCCCGAGCCCGCGGTCGTCGGTCCCGACGAAGCCGAGGAGCGCCGCCGCGAGCGGGCCTTTCGGATAGAAGCGCCGCGTCTCGGTGACGAGCTGGATTCCGGGGAGCCCGAGTTGCCGGACCCGCTCGGCCACGGGCGCGTCGATCTTCCGCTTGACCCAGACGAAGCCGACGTCCCGCGAGAGCCGCTGCGAAAGCTCCTGCGGATCGAGCTCGAGCAGGGCGCCGAGCGTCTTCGCGGCGGCGCCGGGGCTCC
Source organism: uncultured Acidobacteriota bacterium (assembly GCA_963707935.1). Classification (GTDB taxonomy): domain Bacteria; phylum Acidobacteriota; class Thermoanaerobaculia; order UBA5066; family Gp7-AA6; genus DATBFU01. The sequence continues at coordinate 2,401,904 of CAVPRN010000005.1, forward strand.
GGACCTTCTCCGGAATCGCGTAGACGGAGGAACATTCGACCGACACGGCGAGCTCTCGCCCGTTCCGATCGAGGATGGAGCCGCGCCGCGGGGAGACTTCGACCTTGCGCTCCTGCTGGCGCTGCGCCTTCGCCCGATAGCGGGACCCGTCCGCGACTTGAACCTGGAGCAGGCGCCCGACGACGGCGGCGCCCCAGAGGGCCGCGAGCAGCAAAAGCCAGCGGGAGCGGCGACGCGGAATTGCGCTCACGGACGCGCCTTCCCCGAGGGCGGCGGCCCGACGTACTGGATCTGTCCCGGCAGGGGCGGGCGGAGCTTCTTCCGCTCCGAGTAGGTGGAAACGCGCTCCGGAGAGGAAGCGCGGGCGAGCTCCTCCCGCAGGCGGCGGGTCTCGAGGTCGAGCTCCACGACGCGGCGCAGGCGAGCCTCCCGCGCGTATCCGACTCGGACCGTTTCGATGTGGAGCGCCGCGTACACGAGGAGCGCGCAGGCCACGGGAAGGAACGCGACCAGGAGTGTGGCGAGTTCGCGGCCGCGCCGGCGGTCCCGCTCGCGCGTCAGGTGGTGGTTCTCGACGCGCTTGGCCTGCGAGTAGTAGGCGGTGCTCATGAGAAAGCTGTCAGCTCTCGGCTCTCGGTATTCGCTTCAACAATCGGCAATCGTCAATCACCAATCGACAATCGGTTCTGGTTAACGGGTCAGCGATTCGGGCCCGAGCTTCTCGGCGACGCGCAGGCGCGCGCTCCGGGAACGCGGGTTCGAATGGCGCTCCGCCTCCGAAGGCACGACCGGCCGCCTCGTCAGCACGCGCAGGGCCGCGCGCGCGCCGCAGACGCATCGAGGAACCCGCGGGGGGCAAAGGCACATCCCCGACTCGCGGCGGAAGGTCTCCTTGACGAGCCGGTCTTCGAGCGAGTGGTAGGAGATCACGGCGAGCCGCCCGCGCCCGGCCGCGAGCCGGACCGCCGCGGCGAGGAATCGGGAGAGGGCGACCAGCTCCTGGTTGACTTCGATGCGCAGCGCCTGGAAGACCCTCGTGGCGGGATCGATCCTCTCGCGAGACCCTTTGGCGCTCGCCACGATGCGGGCGAGCTGCCGGGTCGTCGTGATCGGTCCCCGAGTCCGTTCCGCCACGATCCCGCGCGCGATCTTTGCCGACATCCGTTCCTCCCCGTATTCGCGGAAAATCCGCGTCAGTTCCTCGACCGGGGCGCTCGCGACGATCTCCGCGGCGCTCCGGCCACTTCGCCCCATCCGCATGTCGAGCGGCCCGTCCCTCCGGAAGGAGAAACCCCGCTCCGGCGTCTCGAGCTGCATCGAGGAGACACCGAGATCCGCGAGCACGGCGTCGGGAGCCGGCCGCCCGTCGAGGAGGCGGTCGAGGTCCCCGAAGTCGCCCTCGACGATCTCGACGCGCGCGCCGAACCGGTCGAGGCGCCGTCGCGCGAGCTCGAGCGCGGTCGGATCCCGGTCGAGGCCGAGCAGGTGCACGCGAGGCCCCGCCTCGAGCACCGCCTCGGCGTGGCCGCCCGCCCCGAGAGTCGAGTCCACGAAGAAGCCCCCGCGCTCCGGACGCAGCCATTCCACGACTTCCCGCAGAAGGACCGGCGTGTGCGCGGGCTTCTCAATCTTTTCCGTCTCCGCTCTCCGTCTTTCCTTCCGACACCCGCGCGCCTCCGTTCGGCATCCCGTTCACGACAGCAGCTTCGAGAGCTCGTCGTAGTCCTCCGCCGTGAAGTCCTCGTCCTGGAGACGCGACGCGAGCGCGCCGCGGTCGGACACGACCAGGTGATCGATGTTCCCGGTGACCACGACGTCGGCCGGCAGCTTCGCCGTGTCGCGCAGGATCTGCGGGATCAGGACGCGCCCCTGGCCGTCGAGCGAGCCCTCCTGCCCGAAGTAGTTGACGCGCTCGAGAAACTTCCGCTTCGCGCGGTGGATGGCCGGAAGCGACGCCAGCTTCTCTTCGAGCGCGCGCCAGACCGCGAGGGGATAGAGCAGAAGCTCGCGACCGTGGAGGGAGGTCACGAAAAGCTCCGGCCCGAACGCCTCTTCGACCTGCTGGCGGAAGAGGTTCGGCACCTTCAACCGGCCCTTCTCGTCGAGACGCGCCGGGGCGCTGCCCCGAAAGCGATCCATCCGTTCCTCTCGTGTCCCGATGCTCGGATCAGGCCACTTTCCCCCACTTTTTTCCAGATTAGGCCACTGGGCGCGATGTTAGGAGGGCCGTGGTTTGTTAGTCAAGAGAAAGCGTTTGCCTAAAAAAATTAGGGGCGAGAATCGGGCGTAAGCTCGGAACGAGCGGGCAGGCGTGGCCAAACGCGATGGATAGTGTCAGCGCCGCTCGAGGCTACTGTGGATCGGGGTGGTGGAGGGGATTCGGGATTTGGGATTCAGGATTCAGGAGGCGAGCAGGGACCCCGACTCCCGAATCCCGACTCCCGAATCCTCTCCTTACCCCTTCTTCTCCTCCGCCTCGGCCTTCGCAAGCGCGGGATCGTAGATCTTCACGAAGGCCTCGCGCCGAAGGCGGTCCACGTACTCGGCGTAGTGCTTGTCGTAGATGTTCTCGGAGAGCCGCTTCTGCAGGTCCGAGCGCACCTCCGCGAAAGGCTTGTAGCCGGCGGCGGTGCGGTCCGTGACGCGGAAGAGGTGGGCGGAGGCGGGAAGGAGAACCGGAGCCGGGTACTCCTGCGGCGGATCGGCGAAAACGACCGCGTCGAGCGCCGGAAGGAGCTCCCCCTTCGACACCGTGCCGAGATCGCCGCCGCGGTCGCGCGCGTTGCCCTGCGAGTACTGGCGCGCGACGTCCGCGAACGCCTCGCCGGCCGTGACTTTCCCGCGGGCCTCTTCGATCTTCGATGCCGCCGCCTGGCGCGCCTGGCCGTCTTCCGCCGCAAACCGCAGCACGATCTCGTAGACGTGCGCGTGCTCCGGCACCCGGTAGAGCTCGTCCTTGCGGCGCTCGTACTCGAGGCGCAGGACGTCGTCGTTCATGTTGATCTTGCCGGTCACCTCGCGGCCGACGACCTTCTGCATCGTGATCGACTGGCGCAGCTGCTTCTTCAGATCGTCGCGCGTCATCTTCGTCTGGGCGAGCGCGGAGTCGAACTCGGCGTCCGTGGCCAGGTTGTACTGGCGCTTCACGCGCTCGACCGCTTCCTCGACCTCGGCGTCGGTGGCCTGCACGTCGAGCTGACGGGCGCGCTCTTCGAGGAGCTTCTCCTGGATCATCTCGTCCAGGACGCGCCGCCGCGCCGTCGGATCCTGGGATCCGCGCAGCTCGATCGAGCAGCGGGTCTCGAACTCGCTGTGGGTGATCGGCTGATCGTTGACGCGGGCGATGACCGATTCGATGAGCTCGCCCGCGGGGACGAGGGCCGCGAGCGAGACGAGGGCCGGGGCCAGGACGAGGGAACGAAGGGGGGCTCGCATACGCGACTAGATAACACGGACTCGTTTTTCGAATTCCTCGAAAAAGCAGGCGGGCGGCGCGTTCGCGAGGGGTTCAGGCCGCTTCGCGCCCCCCGAGCCGCGCGAGGTAGGAGAGGAGCACGGCGGGCTGTTCCTCGCCGCGGGGCGCGGGGAGCGTCAGGACCCGCCCGGGCGTGAAAGCCGCGCCGGGCACGGAGTGGACGAGCTCGAGGAGGCGCTCCGGATCGACGGAGGCGTCCTCAGCCAGCCGCAGGTGGAACCGGCCCGCCTGGGAGGTCACCGACTGGATCCCGAGACCCTCCGCCTGCATCCGGATCCGGGCGTAGGCCGCGAGGCGCCCCACGGCGGGCGGCGGCGCGCCGAACCGGTCCGCGATCTCGGCGAGCGTTTCGGAGAGGGCCGCCTCGTCCCGGGCGCGCGCCATCTTCTTGTAGATCATCATGCGCCAGTTCTCGTCGGCCACGTACCCGGGCGGGATCGCGAGATCGAGGCCGAGCGAGAGCGTGACGAGGCGCTCCGGCTGCGGCTCTTCCCCGCGGATCTCGCGGATCGTCTCCTCGAGCAGCTGCAGGTAGGTCTCGAACCCGACCGCGGCGATGTGCCCCGACTGCTCGCCGCCGAGGAGGTTGCCCGAGCCCCGGATCTCCAGGTCCTTGGCCGCGATGCGGAACCCCGCGCCGAGGTCGCAGAACTCCTGGATGGAGGCGAGGCGCCGGCGCGCGACCTCGGAGAGCGCCGCCGTTTCGTGGACGAGCAGGTAGGCGAAGGCCGGGCGGTCGCTCCGGCCCACGCGGCCCCGCAGCTGGTAGAGCTGGGCGAGACCGTACGCCTCGGCGCGGTCGATCAGGATCGTGTTGGCCGTCGGGATGTCGAGTCCGTTCTCGATGATCGTCGTCGCGAGCAGCAGATCCGCCTCGCGCGACACGAACCGGCGCATCGCCTTCTCGAGCTCCCCTTCCTTCATCGCCCCGTGGGCGACGGCGATGCGGACCGAAGGGACGAGCTCCTCCAGCATCCGGTGGACGCGCCCGATCGACTCGACGCGGTTGTGCACGAAGAAGATCTGTCCGCCCCGCGCGATCTCCGCTTCGATCGCCTCCCGGATCATCGCGGGCTTGGCGGGGACGACGCGGGTCTCGATCGCGAGCCGGTCGCGCGGCGGCGTCTCGATGATCGAGAGGTCGCGCAGCCCCGAGAGCGAGAGGTGGAGCGAGCGCGGAATCGGCGTCGCCGACATGGCGAGGACGTCGATCGAGGACCGCCACTGCTTCAATTTCTCCTTCTGCGCGACGCCGAAGCGCTGCTCCTCGTCCACGATCAGGAGGCCGAGGTCCCGGAAAGCGAGGTCGCGCGAGAGCATGCGGTGGGTCGCGATGACGATGTCGATCGCGCCCTCGGCGATCTTCGCGACGACCTCCTTCTGGTCGGCGCGCGAGCGAAACCGCGACAGGAGCTCGATCGTGACCGGGAAGGCCGCGAACCGCCGGCGGAACGTCCGGAAGTGCTGATCGGCGAGGACCGTGGTCGGTGCCAGCAGCGCGACCTGCTTGCCGTCGAGCACCGCCTTGAACGCGGCCCGCATCGCCACCTCGGTCTTCCCGTAGCCGACGTCGCCGCACAGGAGGCGGTCCATCGGCTTCTCCGACTGCATGTCGCGCTTGACGTCGGCGATCGCCTGGGCCTGGTCCGGGGTCTCCTCGTATTCGAAAGCGTCCTCGAACTCCTTCTGCCAGGGGGAGTCCTTCGAAAAGGCGAAGCCGTGCGCGAGGCTCCGGCGCGCGTAGAGCTTCAGCAGCTCGTCGGTCATGTCGCGCATGGCGCGCTGGACCGAGGCCTTGCGCTTTCCCCATCCGGCGCCGCCCAGCCGGTCGAGGGCAGGCGCGACCCCCTCGACCCCGGAGTACTTCTGCACGAGGTCGAAGCGCTCGACCGGCAGCAGGAGCGTCTTCTCCTCGGCGTATCCGATCTCCATGAACTCGCGCTCCTCCCCCGAGACCTCGACGCGCTTCAAGCCCCGGAAGAGCCCGATGCCGTAGTCGCGGTGAACCACCGCGTCGCGCGAGCTTCAGGTCCCGCAGGTCCGAGAGGAACGCCTCCGACGGCCGCGCGCGGCGCGTGACGGCCGGCTTCTCCTCGCCGAAGATCTCGCTCTCGGCGTAGAGCGCGAGCGGCGGCTCCCGCAGGCGAAAGCCCGCCGAGATCTCGGCCGCCGCGACGACGAGCGCGCCCGGCTCCCGCTCCGAGGAGACACGCGATCCCGTACTCGCGCGCGAAGTGGCGGGCCTTCTCGGCGCCCCCGGTCGGGCGCGCCGCGACGAGCGCCTCGCCGCCCGTCTCGAGCCAGCGCGCGATCTCGGCGGCGGCTTCGGCCGTCCGGCCGGCGTGCCCGGCGATCGCCTCGGCCGGGAGCTTCACCGGCTCTCCGTCGGAGAGGCCCAGCCGGTCGAAGACGATCGCGGCCCCGTCGAGCGCCGCGGCGATGCGAGTCGGCCGGGTGGAGCAGCTCCTCGGGGGCGAAGACGTCGCGCTCCGGATCGCGGTCGCCGGCCAACCGCTCGGCGAAGGCCTCGACCGCTTCCGCGACCGACGACGGTTCGACGACGGCCGCGACCGAGCTCTCCGGCGTGGTCGAGCCAGGAGGCCGGCATCGGGAAGACCGCCGGCGCGAAGACGGCCGCTTCGGCCTCGGAGGGGAGGCGCCCGAGCCGCTCTCCGAGGAGCTCGCGCTCCTCCCGCGACTCGCGGGCCGGAGCGAAAGGAGGGATCCGCGCCGAGGCGAGGCGCTCGCTCGAGCGCTGCGTGTCCGGATCGAAGACGCGGATCGAAGCGAGCCGGTCGCCGTCGAGCTCGAACCGAAGCGGCAGCTCGCGGTCCGGCGGGAAGACGTCGAAGAGGCCGCCGCGCACGGCGAGGTCGCCCGTCTCGATGACGAGGTCGCCGCGCCGGTAGCCGACTTCGGTCAGCCGCGACACGAGCCGCGGGAGCGAGATCTCCGCTCCCGTTTCGAGCCCGACCGTCAGCCGCTCGAGGTCCTCCGGCGACGGGAGGCGCGTGAAGAGGGCCGTGGCCGGAAGCGACGACCGCTTCGACCGCGCCGTTCGCCGAGAGGCCGGCGAGCAGGCGGAACTCGTCCCGCCGCGCCTTGAGCGACGGCGGGATTCGCTGGTACGGCGTCAGGTTCGGGGCCGGGGCCCGGAAGACGCCTTCGAGGCCTCCGGCGTGCAGATCCATCGCGAGCCGCTCCGCCTCTTTCTCGTCCGGCGACGACGACGGCGAGCCGCCGGCCGAGGTCGCGGGCGAGCGCGGCGAGCAGGAGCCCCGGCAGCGCCCCGACTCCGCCCGAGACGGCCGGACGCGGCTCTCCCGCTCGGACCCTTCGGAGGAGGTCCTCGTACGCGGGAATGCCCCGGACGGCGTCGGAGAGGAGGGTCAGCTTCGGGTTCTTCTCCTGGAGACGCGGGAGACTATCGCGCCGCGCCTCGCCGTCCGGCAGGACCGGCAGCACGATCCGCGACGCGTGCGCCGCGTCGTGGCGGATCGAGATCGTCGCCGGCCGCATCTGCCCCGAGCGCGTCTCGGGCTCTCCGGTCTGCGGGTTGCGCGAGAAGTGCGGCAGGAAGCTGCCGCAGAGGACGACGCGCACGCGGTGCCCCTTCGCGAAGAGATTTCCGGTGCGCAGGTTCGGGAGACGGAGGACCGCGACCTCGCCCGGCGAGAGCAGCTCCGGCTTAGGCCCGCCGCTCCGCTCGCTCGCGCGCAGCACGTCCGTGCCCGGGCTCGAGAGATTCCAGGCCGTCCCGTCGGCCGCGACGTCCTCGAGCTTGACCCAGAGATCGAGGTCCGGGGCGTCGGAGGAGAGGTGGATCTCCGTCTCGACGGGGCCGAGGACGCGCAGGTCGGCCGGCAGGGGCTCCGTCTCGAAGACGAGGACGTCCGAACGGGAGGCGAGCGAGCGATAGTCGTGCGCGCCGTAGGCCGTGCCGTGCGGGTCGACGACGGGAAGCTGCGGGTCGGAGACGAACCGGCTCTCCGCCTCCCCTTCCCGCCGGAGGCGCCTCCGAGAGCCGCCCGCCCGGCGCGAAGTAGAGCGAGAGCGGGCGCGTGCCGGGCAGCGGCCACGTCTTCCCGGAGCGCCACCGGTTCTCGCCCATGACGAAGGCGCGGACCGGCGGCTCGCCGTCGGACGCGGCGCCGACGCCCCGCACGTAGCGGTCGAGAAACGAGAGGACGAGCTCCGCCTCGTCGAGCTTCGCCTCGCGGCCGAAGACGCGTTCCCCCGATTTCTCCGACTCGATCCCGCCGTGCACCCAGGGCCCGATCACGAGCCGGGCGCGCGGGTCCGCTTCGCCGGAGCGCGAAGCGAGGAGCCCGAGGAAGTTCGTCGTCGCGCCCTCCGGCCCGTAGGCCTCGTCGTGCCAGCCCGACACGTTCAGCACCGCCGCCTTCGCCCGGCCGTACCGGCCGCGCAGCTCCGCCCAGTCCCACCAGGGATCCGCCGGGCGGTGCGCGAGCCAGTCGAAGTAGTAGGGCGCGACCGTCCGGAGCTCGGAGACGTTCGAGAGCGGCATGCGGAAAGGAAGGACGCCCTCCAGGTCCTTCCACGCCGCGCGGGCCTCCCGCCCGGTGCGCGGGCCGTCGAGGCCGCGCCGCGCCCGCGTATCCGGAGCGATGTTGTTCCAGATCCAGGGAATCCACGAGAGGTCCCAGGCGCCCCCCGCATAGAAGAAGTTGCGCGGCGACGAGAACGTCATCGCCGGCACCATCGCCTTCAGATGCGGCGGCGACTCGACCGCCGCCAGCCACTGCACGGCGCCGGGGTAGGAGAGGCCGAAAGTGCCGACGGCGCCGTTCGACCAGGGCTGCGCGGCGGCCCACTCGATCGTGTCGTACCCGTCGCGGCCCTCGTGGAGGTAGGGGACGAAGTCTCCCTGCCGAGCCGTACCGTCCGCGCACGTCCTGGAGGACGACGGCGTACCCGCGCGCGAGCGCCGCATGGAGGATCGCGCGATCCTCGAGCCGCTTGCGGTCGTAGGGAGTCCGCTCGACGAGCGTCGGATGCTTCCCGGTCTTGCTCGGCCGGAAGACGTCGGCGCGCAGCACCACGCCGTCGCGCATCGGGACCGCGACGTCCCGTTCGACGAAGGGAGCCGACGGGACCGGCGTCGCCGCCGCCGCGGACACGAGGAGGAGGAGCGCGCCGAAGCTCAAGTCTCGGGGTTCCGTCAGGCGTTCCGGGGCGCCAATTCCCGAAGGCGGCGCACGGCCGTTTCGACCGACGTCGCGGCGAAGTCCACTTCCTCCTCGGTCGAGAACCGCCCGAGGCCGAAGCGGATCGACGCGTGCGCGAGATCCCCGGCCACGCCGATCGCCTGGAGGACGTGGGAGGGCTCGATCGACGCGGACGTGCAGGCCGAGCCGGAGGACACCGCGAGGCCCTTCAAGTCCATCAGGAGCGCCTCGCCGTCCACGCCGGCGAAGGAGAGGTTCAGATTGCCCGGGAGCCGCTTTTCCTCCTCGCCCGACCGGAGGTCGCCGCGCCCGTCGATCTCGGGGAGGGCCGGGCCGTTCAACGTGACGTCCTCGACGCGTCCGCGGATCGAGTCGAAGAGCCGGCGGCGCAGGAGGCGCAGCCGCCGCATCTCCCCTTCGCGCTCGGCCGTCGCGATCTCGACCGCACGGCCGAATCCGACGATGCCCGGAACGTTCAGCGTCCCCGAGCGGAGCCCGCGTTCGTGCCCGCCGCCGTGGACGAGCGGCGAAAGGCGCACGCGCGGCCCCTTGCCCCGGACGTAGAGCGCGCCGATCCCCTTGGGCCCGTAGAGCTTGTGCGCCGTGACCGACGCGAGATCGACGCGCATCGCCTCGACGTCGAACGGGATCTTCGTGAACCCCTGCACGGCGTCGGTGTGGAAGAGCACCCCCCGCTCGCGGCAGACCGCGCCGATCTCGGCGATCGGGTGGATCGTCCCGATCTCGTTGTTGGCGAGCATCAGGCTGACGAGGATCGTCCGATCCGTCAGCGCCTCGCGCACCCGCTCCGCGGCGATCGCGTCCCGTCCGGTCCGGCGCGAGGAACGTGACCTCGAATCCCTCGCGCGCGAGCGCCCGCGCGGCGTCGAGCACGGCGCGGTGCTCGGTCGCGCCCGTGACGACGTGGCTCCCCTTCTCCTTCCGGAGCCGGGCGGCGCCGAGGACGGCGAGGTTGTCCGATTCGGTCGCGCCGCTCGTGAAGACGATCTCCTTGTCGGAGGCGCCCATGGCCTGCGCGATCTGGTGCCGCGCCTCTTCGACCGCCGCCTCGGCCTCCCAGCCGAAGACGTGCGTGCGCGAAGCGGCGTTGCCGAAGGTCTGCGTGAAGTACGGGAGCATCGCTTCGAGCACGCGCGGATCGACCGGCGTCGTCGCGTGGTAGTCCATGTAGACCGGGCGGCTTCACACCCGAAACTATGGACCGTCCGGGCCCGGCGTTTCAAACGGCCGGCTCTCGGAGCAGCGCCTTGGTAGACTCCCGGCGCCCGAGGAGGGCCGGTATGGCGAACGCCGCCCCGATTCTTTCCGACGAGATCCTTCGGCGCTTCCACGAGCGCGCGCCCGTCTACGATCGCGAGAACCGCTTCTTCACGGAGGACTTCGAGGACCTCCGGAAGACCGGCTACCTCAAGATGGCCGTGCCGCGCGAGTTCGGCGGCCTCGGCCTCACGCTCGCCGAGAGCTGCCGCGAGACGCGCCGGCTCGCCTACTGGGCGCCGGCGACGGCGCTCGCGGTCAACATGCACATCTACTGGTGCGGCGTCGCTCGGGAGGTGCGGACTTCCGGCGATTCCATCCTGCGACTGGATCCTGGAGGCCGCCGGAAGGGGGAGGTCTTCGCGGCCGGACACGCCGAGACGCGGCAACGACCTGCCGGTGCTCCTCTCGACGACCAAGCGCCGAGAAGGTCGACGGCGGCTACCGGTTCACGGGCCGGAAGTCCTTCGGAAGCCTCTCGCCCGTCTGGACGCTAGCTCGGTCTCCACGGCCTCGACGCGAGCGATCCGAAGGCGCCCCGAAGATCGTCCACGGCTTCCTCGCGCGCGACGCGAAGGGCTATCGGATCGAGCCGACGTGGGACGTCCTCGGCATGCGCGCGACCCAGAGCGACGACACGATCCTGGAGGGGGCCTTCGTGCCGGACTCTCACGGATCGCGCGGATCGTCCCGCCGGCGCGGCCGGGTCAGACGTCTTCGTTCTCTCGATCTTCGCCTGGGCCCTGCTCGGCTTCGCCAACGTCTACTACGCGCTCGGGCGCCGCGCTCTGCGACCTCACACGTCGAGACGCTGACCGAAGCGCAAGTCGCTCGCCGTCTCGAGCTCGATGGCACACCACCCGGCGATGCAGTGGGGCGTCGCCGAGATGGCGATGGAGCTCGAGGCGATCGAGCCCCTGATCGAGAAGGTCGCCGTCGGACTGGTCCGAACGGCGTCGACCACGGCGGCGCCTGGCCGGCCAAGATCGTGACGGCCAAGTACCGCGCGGTCGAAGGGGCCTGGAAGGTCGTGGACACGGCGCTCGATCTCTCGGGCGGCTTCGGCATGTTCAAGAAGAGCGAGCTCGAGCGGCTCTTCCGCGACGCGCGGGCCGGCCGCTTTCATCCGGCCAACTCGGCGCTCACCCACGAGCTCGTCGCGAAGACCCTGCTCGGCATCAACCCGGACGATCAGCCCCGCTGGGGGTAGGGGTCGCCGCTCGCGACGAGACTCGTTCGCGTCCGCCGATCCCTCAGAACTCCTCGGCCGGGACGAGAAAGGCGTGCAGCCGTCGCCCGAGTCGCGCCCCCACCGCCTTCAGGGCGGCGCGCAGCGGCTCGAGGCGGCCGTCCTCGACGGCCACGAAAATCAGATCCGAGACCCCGGGGGCCACGCGCGAGCCGAAACGCGGCCCCGAGCCTCCCTCTCCATAGACCTGTGGAATCTCCGTGAAGCCGAGCGCCCCGGCCGACTCGAGGGCCGCCTCCGCGTCGTCTCGAGCCTCCCTCGGGACGACCATGACGAGAAGCCTCACGAGCGCGGCCCGCTCTCGGGCACCCCGACCCGCCGCAGCAGAACCATCATCGGACACGTTCCGGTGAAGGCCGACTGGAGAAGGTTGGCTCCCACGAAGGCGGTGAACAGGAAGAACGCCGGATGGACGAACCATCCCAGGACGACCGAAAGCAGGACGAACGTCCCGGCGATCCCCCGAAGCCAATCGTTCCGCGTGCGTTTCATGCGAGACTCCTTTCCGGTTCGGACGAAGGGGTAGCCGATCGCTCCGCGAGGGACTTGCCCTCTTCGGAGCGTTTGAGCAGGTAGTAGAGGACCGGGACGGCCGCGCGGGAGAGCAGCGTGGCGGCCACCTCGCCGGCCATCATCGAGACGGCGAGCCCCTGGAAGATCGGGTCGAAGAGCATCACGGACGAGCCGACGACCACGGCGGCGGCGGTCAGCAGCATCGGGCGGAACCGGACCTCGCCGGCGTCCAGAACCGCCTCGGACAGCGGCATTCCCTCGCCGCGGCGCAGCTCGATGAAATCGACGAGGATGATCGAGTTGCGGACGATGATGCCGGCCCCGGCGATGAAGCCGATCATCGAGGTGGCCGTGAAGAAGACCCCGAAGAGGGCGTGCGCGGGAAGGATCCCCACCAGGGTCAGCGGGATCGGCGCCATGATGACGAGCGGCACCGCGAAGCTGCGAAACCAGCCCACGACCAGGACGTAGATCAGGACGAGCACGGCAGCGAACGCGAGCCCCAGGTCGCGAAAGACCTCGTAGGTCACGTGCCACTCCCCGTCCCACTTGATGCCGTAACGCGAGGTGTCGAAAGGAGCGGTCGCCGTCTGGGTCGTGATCCGGCCGCCGCCCGGCGCCCGGACCGCCACGAGGCCCCGCTCGAGCGCGGCGATCGCGTATACCGGCGCCTCCTTCTCGCCGCCGACGTCGGCGGTCACGTAGACGACGGGTTTCAGGTTCTTGTGGTAGATCGAGGCCTCCTCGGGCTCGCGCTCGAAGCTTCCGATCTCCGAGAGAGGAACCAGGCGGCGCTCGCGCCCCGGGACCAGGAGGCCGCCGAGGGCGGAGAGGTCGCTGCGCCGGTCGGCTGGAAGCGTCACGACGAGGGGAATGCGCTCTCGGATGCCGGGCAGCTGCACCTCGTCGACCGGATCGCCTCCGAGCGCCAGACGCAGCGCCGCGGCGGCGTCGGCCTCGCGGATGCCGGCGAGGCCGGCCTTCTCCCGGTCGAGCCGGTAGACGATCCGCTCCCGCGGGCTCTCGACGTACCAGTCGACGTCGACGACTCCTTCCGTGCGGGAGAAGAGGTCCTTGACTCTGCGGGCGACTTCGCGCCGTCCGGCGTCGTCGGGTCCGTAGATCTCGGCCACGAGCGTCTGGAGAACCGGCGGCCCGGGCGGGACCTCGGCGACCTTGACCCGGGCGCCGTAGCGGCGGCCGACCGCCTCGACCAGGGGCCTCGCCGCCTTGCTGATCTCGTGCGAGGAACGGCGGCGTTCTCCCTTTCGCTCGAGCGCGACCTGCACGTCGCCCTGATGCGGCCCCGAGCGCAGAAAGTAGTGGCGCACGAGCCCGTTGAAGTTGTAGGGCGCGGCCGCGCCGGCATAGACCTGGGTGCCGGTGACTTCGGGCAGCGTCTCGAGCGCCTCCGCCATCTCCGACAAGGCGCGGGCGGTCGTCTCGAGGGTCGTCCCCTCGGGGAAGTCCACGACCACCTGGAACTCGTTCTTGTTGTCGAAGGGGAGCATCTTGATGCGAACGACGCCGAGCGGAACCAGCGCCACGGCCGCCAGGAGCATTGCCGCGATCGCCGAGAAGAACAGGACGCGACGCCGGCCTCCCCCTTCGGTCACCAGCGGGGCCATCGCCGCCCGGTAGAGCTTCGCGAGCCTTCCCCGGGAATCCTCGGCGTGCCCGGGCGCGTCGCCGGAGACGCTTCGGAAGAGGAGTCGCGCGGCCCAGGGCGAGACGGCGAACGCGACGAGCAGGGAGAAGAGCATGGCGGAGGAGGCTCCGATCGGAATCGGCCGCATGTAGGGGCCCATGAGCCCACCGACGAAGCCCATCGGCACGATCGCCGCGATGACGGCGAAGGTCGCGAGGATCGTCGGGTTTCCGACCTCGTCGGTGGCCTCGACCGCGATCACGGCGAGCGAGCGGCCGCGCGCCTCGGGCAAACGCCGGTGCCGCACGATGTTCTCCACCACCACGATCGCGTCGTCCACGAGAATTCCGATCGAGAAGATCAGGGCGAACAGCGTGATCCGGTTCAGGGTGTAGCCGAAGAGCGAAAAGAGAAAGAGGGTCAGCGCGAGCGTCACCGGCACGGCCAGCAGAACGACGCCGGCTTCGCGCCGGCCGAGGGCCAGCGCCATCAGAAGCGTCACCGAGAGGGTGGCGAGCCCCATATGCTTCAGGAGCTCGTTCGACTTTTCCGAGGAGGTCTCCCCGTAGTCGCGGGTCACCGTCGTTCGAACGTCCCCCGCGAGAAGCCTCGGCCGGATCGCTTCGAGCTTCTTCTCGATCGCTCGCACGACCGCGATGGCGTTCGCGCCGCGCCGCTTGCTGACGGAGAGCGTCACCGCCGGCGCCCTCCCCGGCGCGCCCGGTTCTCCGTGCGTCACGTACGACGCGGGCTCCTGCGGGCCATCCAGAATTCGGGCGACGTCCTCGAGCCGGACCGCACGCCCCGCGCTCTCGGCGACCACGACAGCGCCCAGCTCCTCGGCGGACCGAACGAACCCGCCGGCCTCGACTCGGACCTCGCGGTCGAGCGAGACGAGCGAGCCCGCTTCCGTCCGCCGATTCGCCGCGAGCAGGGCGGGCAGCACCGTGCCCGGGTCGAGTCCGCGGGCCGCGAGGCGGGCGGGATCGAGCTCGACGCGGAATTCGCGCCGAAGCCCGCCGATCAGCAGGGTGTCGGAAACCTCCGGGATCGACTGGATCTCGTTCTCGACCTCCGCCGCGACCTGGCGAAGGGTCGCCGGATCCTGAGAGGGGCTCCAGAAGGTCATGGCCCAGATGGGGACATCGTCGATGGAGCGCGGCTTGACCAGCGGGGGGACGAGATCCGGCGGCCACTGGTCCGCGAGGGCATCGAGCTTCGAGCGGACTCGCACGAGCGCCCGGTCGGGATCCTGCCCCACGCGAAAACGCAGCACGAGAAAGGCGCGGTTGGGGGAGGAGGTCGAATACACGTATTCGACGCCCGGGATCGACCAGAACGCACGCTCGAGCGGCGCGACGATCTGGCGCTCGACCTCGACTGAACTGCGCCCCGGCGCGGCGGCGAAGACGTCGATCATCGGCACCTTGATCTGCGGCTCTTCTTCGCGGGGCGTCATGGCCACCGCGAGCGCGCCCAGGGCCAGCGCGAAGAGAACGATCAGGGGGGTCAACCTCGACTCGACGAAGGTGCGGGCCAGCCGCCCGGCCACGCCGAGGGGGCGCCGCTCGAGGGCCAGGCGAGTCTTCGGATCGATCGTCACGACCGGATCCGCGTGCCGGCCTCGAGGTCGGCCGGCGGGTCGAGAACCACTCGTTCGCCCGCGACGACTCCGGAGCGCAGCTCCACCAGGCCGTCCCGCGCCGCGCCGGTCCGAACGTAACGCAGATCGACCAGCCCCTCCGGCGACACCGCCCAGACCATCTCGAGCCCTCCGCGGGCGACCACCGCCCGGGCCGGCACGACCAGACGCCCCACGGCCGGTCCCGGAAGGAGGAGTCGCGCGAAGGAGCCCACGGGCGGATCGAACCCGGCCGGCAGGTCGATCCTCACCGTTCGGCGGCGCGTCGAAGAATCGACGGCGCCGACGATCTCGGCCACGCGGCCGGTCCACGTCCGGCCGCTTACGACGACTTCGACGGGCTCGCCTTCCTTGAGGCGCGAGGCCAGATCCTCGCCCGGCGCGGCCTCCACGCGGCGCCCCGAGATCGAGGCCACCCGGACCAGCGGCCTTCCCGGAGCCGCCAAATCTCCGGGTGAGACCAGTTTCTCGACGACGACGGCGTCGAACGGGGCCGTCAGGATCGTCTGCGCGCGGTCCGTTTCGGCGCGGCGCACCGCGGCCGAGGCCGCGGCGACCGCCGCCGCGGCGGCGACCTCATCCTGCCTCGCTCGTTCTAGCTCGACGGCGGCCGCGGCCTGCCGTCCTTCGAGCTTCTCGTATCGCGCGCTGTTTCGGCGCGCCAGATCGAGGGCCGACCGGGAGGCCAGGAGGGCCGCCCGTGCGCCTTCGAGTGCGCCGTCGGCCTCCCTCTGCTCGAGCCGGACGAGCACCGTCCCGGCCCGAACGCTCCGCCCGGGAACCGCCGCGACCTCCGCAACGCGCGCCGCGAGCCGGCTGGAGACGATCGCCTCGTACCGGCCGATCACGACGCCGTCGATCTCGATGCGATCGGCCAGCTTCTGGCTCTCGACGGCGGCCGTCTGAAGGCTCCGGACCGTCGCCGAGCGAGGCGCCCGCTTCTGTTTCGCGCAGCCCCCGACGAGCAGCACGCCGAGCAAGACCACGAAGATCCGTCTCATGAGGCTTCCTCCCCGACCGGCGGAAGGCCGAGGGCGACTCTCAGACTCGCCTCGGCCACCAGACGCTCGGAACGAGCCGAGACGGCGCCCATCCGGGCGCGAAGCTCGGCCGCGCGCGCCTCGAGCAGATCCGAGAGTTTCGCGATACCTTCCTCGTAGCGCGCCTGCTGGATTTCCCGGGCGCGGCTCGCGGCGCGCTCGGCCTCGGCGAAGGCTCCCTCCCGGGCCCGGGCGGCAGCCAGCGCGGCCCGCGCCGAAACGACCTGGCGGTTCCCCTCCTGCCGCGCCTCCCGGGCCGCCGCTTCCGCCGCCCGGGCAGCCGCGCCCGCCTCGGCCACCCGCGCGTCGATCCCTCCCGAGGCGAACAAGGGGATGCGAAACCCCGCGAAGGCCGTGGCGGAGTCGCCCCACCGCCCCCCCGGCGTCGGCGCATGAAGCTGGTAGACGCCCTGAACCCGAAGAGAAGGCCAGCGAGACCGCGAGGCGGCTCGCTCGAGATCGCCCGCGGCCTGCGCCGCCAGCTCCGCGGCGGCGACGTCGTCGCGGCCGCCGGTCGCCGATTCGGCTTGCGGTCGGGGCTCGGGCAGTCCCGCCAGCGGCCGCGCCGCCGCTTCCTCGCCGATCAACACCGTCAGAGACGCCCTCGCCTGTTCCAGCGCCGCGCGCTGTTCCGCCGCCTGGGCCTGCAACTCGGCGATCGCGGCCTTCGCTCGGGCCGGGTCGGCTGCCGTCGTGACGCCCTGAGCGAACAGATCCTCGGCGATCGAGGCGTCTCTCGCGGCGTCCGACTCTCGCTCGGCGAGCAGCCGCAGCGAGGCCTCCGCGCGGTGCGCCGCGGCAAACGCCGTGACGGCCTGCAAGGACGCGAGCCGCCCCGTCCACCGCGCCGAACGATCCGCTGCTTCAGCCGCCCCGGAGGCCGACCGGGCCTCGCCGCGCGTCGAACCGAAGAGGTCGATGCTCCAGCCGAAACCGACTCCGGCGCTGAAGTCCTTCAGGAATCCGGGGTTGTTCGGATCCGAGGCAGCGAATTCCGCCAGGGAGAAGCGCTCCTGCTGCAGGGTGAGGGCGAACACGTCGACCGGGTTGTCCGTCGTGGTCGCGCCGAGATCGGCGGTGAGCGTCGGCCACAGGCGGGATCGCGCCCCGGCCGCGGCCGCCCGAGCCTGCTCGGATTCCGCGGCCGCCCGGGAGACGGCGGGCGCGGCCGCGGCGGCCAGCGACGCCGCCTCCTGGACCGTCAGGGGCGTCGCCCCGGACGCCACCGAAGCCGCAAACAGGAGCCCCTCGGCAATCATGACTACTTGCATATATAACTATATTCGTATATAGTCAAGAAGTGAGTATATGGATTCCAGCGAGACCCGGGGAGCCGGAGAGATCGATTACGCTGTCCCCGTGCCGCCCCCCCAACCCCTGAGCGACCGGACTCGCGAGCTGATGGCCATCCGGTTCCGGGCCCTCGGCGAGCCGACGCGGCTGCGAATCCTCGAGCGCCTCTTTCGCTCGCCCGCCTCCGTCAGCGAGATCCTCCGGGACGTCGGCGGCGGGCAGGCGAACATCAGCAAGCACCTCGCAGTCCTGCGCTCGGGCGGCCTCGTGCGCCGCCGCCGGGAAGGAAGCCTAACGATCTATTGGATCGCCGACGCGTCGCTCGAGCGGATTTGCGCGGCCGTCTGCGACGCAATCGGGCGCGACGCGCTGCTGGAATCCGAAGCCGCGGGGGCTTCGAGGCCGCGAACCCGCCGCGCCTGAGCTCGCGGCGTCCACGGAGCCGAAGGTCGGGCCGCTCGTTCGACCGGCTACCGGGCCCGAGAGATAATCGGGCCAGACGATGTCCTCCCTTCCCCGGCCCGAGCGCGTCTTCGGTTTTTCCTCTCCCCCTCCCCGCGTGCGCCTCGTGCACGCCTTCGATCGCCCGTTCGAGAACGTCGTCGCGACGGCGCGCACCTGCTATTCCGCCAAGGGGATCGTCACGGAGGATCAGGCCTCCGCCCGGCCGGAGAGACGCGACGCGATCGCGCGCTCGATCTACGAAGCCGGCCACCATACGACGTTCCAGCACGCGCACTTCCAGTTCTCGCTGGAGAACGTGTCGCGGCAGTTTCTCTGGACCTTCCTGCACAGCCACCCCTTCTACAACTCCGAGCAGGTCTCGCAGCGCTACGTGGAGGTCAAGGCGGGCACCTACGCCGTGCCCCCGATGGGCCCCGCCGAGCGCGAGATCTTCGAGCGGCAGGCGCGGCGGCAGCAGGAGGCGTACCGGAAGCTGACGGAGCTGCTGACGCCTCTCGCGGCGGAGCGCTACTTCGGGCTCTTCCCCGGCCGCACGCGCGGCGACGGGCGGGCGCGCTACGCGGGAGCGGTCCAGAAGCGCGCGCAGGAGATCGCGCGCTACGTCCTGCCGGTCGCGACGTTCGCGTACCTGTACCACACGGTCTCCGGCGTGACGCTCTTCCGCTACTGGCGCCTGTGCGAGTCCCTCGACGCGCCGTCCGAGCAGCGGGAGGTCGTCGGGAGGATGGTCGAGGAGGTCCTGCGCCACGATCCGCTCTACGAGCGGGTGCTGCAGGACCCGATCCCGCTCGACGAGACCCCCGAGTCCCTCCTCTTCCAGGGCTCCGCCGCGCCGCGCCGCGCGGACTCCTCCTTCCGCCGCGAGTTCGACGCCGAGCTCGCCGGGCGGGTCTCGCGACTCGTGGACTGGAAAGCGAACAACGAGGAGGTCCTCGCGTCGGCGGTCCGAGAGATCGCGGGCGTGCCGCGCGCCGCGCTCTCCGACGACGACGCCATCCGCCTCGTGCTCGATCCCTCCCGCAACCGTCTGCTCGGCGAGACGCTCACGCTGACGACGCACGGGAAGCTGTCGCGCGCGCTCTTTCATCCGTCCTACACGTTCCGCAAGAAGCTCTCGCACACGGCCGACAGCCAGGATCAGCGGCACCGCATGACGCCGGGCTCGCGGCCGGCCCTGCCGGCGTACCTCTCGGAGGAGCCCGACTACGTCGTCCCCATGCTCGTGCCGGAGGTGCCCGAGGCCGAGGCCCTGTACCGCGAGACGATGGATCAGACGTGGGAGGCGATCGGGGCGCTGCGCGCTCGGGGCGTCGCGGAGGAGTACGCCGCCTACCTCCTTCCCAACGCTGTCGCCATCCGCTTCACCGAGTCGGCGGACCTCCTGAACCTCCACCACAAGTTCGCCATGCGCCTCTGCTACAACGCGCAGGAGGAGATCTGGCGGGCCTCGCTCGACGAGACGATGCAGATTCGAGAGGTCAATCCTCGGATCGGGCCGTGGCTGCTGCCGCCCTGCACGCTGCGCCACCTCGCCACCGTGCGGCCCGTCTGCCCGGAGGGGGAGCGCTTCTGCGGAGTCGTCGTCTGGAGGGAGGACGCGGCGCAGTATCAGCGAGCGCTATAGTCCAAGCCATTGAAAATGCGCGGCTTCTGTCCGAAGCCTTCGCCCCCTCGGCCGCCTGACAAAATTCTGCTTGACAGGACTCCGGCGGGCGTATGATTTCGACAGTTTTCGTCGGGTGGGTCCGGAAGTTTTGTCGACGCCCCGGAGTATCCGGGGATTTTTTTTGGGCGAAAGGAGATTTCAGCCATGGTTTCCGTTGCTCCCCAGAGCGCGCAGGTCCGAGAGCGCCAGCCCGAGCCGCGCCCCGCTCCGAAGCCGGCGGAAAAGCCGTTCACGATCAAGATCCAGGGCCACGTTCCGTTCTGAGTGAACGACTCTTGCGCCGACTTCTCCGGGCTCCCTTGAGGAGAGCCACGGGCGTCCGCTTCCGAGAGCTCCTCTGAACGCCTCGATCTTTTCGATGTCGACCCAGGGGAACAAGGAGGCCGCCGCCGTCTTCGGACGAATCCTGCCTCTCATCGAGAAGGCCCTGCTCTCGAACTATCGCCTTCCGCCGTCGGAGGCGACCGAGGTCGAGCAGAAGCTCTACGAGTGGTTTCAACGATTCTGCCGCCGCCCGGGGAGCGTGCGCTCTTCCGCGGCGCTGCGCTCCGAGCTCCTGCTGATGGCCTGTCGCGCCGGGCACGTCTATTCGATTTCGAAGCTCGAAGACGCGCTCGCCGCCGACGAGCGTTTGAAGCGCTCGCTCACGCTCGGGCCGGAAGTGATCGCGATCGAGATCGAAAAAGGCCTGACGAAGCCGCCGGAAGGCTCGGGGCCGGAGAGCGACTCGTGATGAAGGGCGTGCTCCGGTTCCCGCTGCAGGCGACCACGTTCTCGATCGAGGAGGGTCGGGCCGCGGCCGCAAAAGCGCTCGCGATTCCCGTCGCCGAGCGAGTCGCGCAGGCCGAGGAGCTGCTCCTCGAGCATCCGGAGCTGCTCCTTTCGGTCTGCGAGACGCTGGGGCTCCGGATGGAGGCGCAGCCTTCGAGCGTCAAGGAGGACGCGGAGTTCTTCTATCGCTTCCTCGAGACGCCGGTGCGCCGGATCGGCGAGTTCGACGAGCGCGAGTACTACCTGGGAGAGCTCGCGTTTCTGGCCGGGGCCGCGAACCGGATCCTTTTCCACCGGGAAGACGCCCGCCGCTGGTTCGACCGCGCGGAGTCGAACTTCGTCCGCGTGGCGAACGCGGGCGTCCACTTCGCGCGCGTCGCCTATCAGAAGCTCGCGCTCGCGATCGAAGAACGGCGGCTCGAAGAGGTGCTCGAGCTCGCGCCCGTGTGGTCCGACAACTCGAGGCGTCTCGGTCTCCCCGAGGAAGCCCTGAAGTGCCGTTTCCTCGAGGCCCTCGCGCGCCGCGAGATGGGGGACGTGGCGGGGGCGGCCGACGTCTTCCGGGAGATTTATCGGGAGGCGCAGGCGGCGCAATCCTCGAAGCTCCTCGCCTCGGCGGCGAACAACCTGGCGCAGCTCTGCCGCCTGCAGGGCGACCCGCAGGGCGCGCTCGACTACGCCCGTGAGGCCCTGGATCTCCTCCGTCTCGCCGACAGCCAGGTCGGTCTGGTGAAGCTCCGCTGGTGCGTCGGAGACGTGCTCCGGGAGCAGGGGAAGCTCGGCGAGGCGATCGAGGCCTACCGCGAGGCCGGGCGCGACGCCGAGACCGTCGGAATGCGGGGAGACAGCGCCGCGATCCATCTCGTGCTCGCCGACTCGCTCCTCCAGGCCGGCCAGGAGGCCCAGGCCGAATGGGAGATTCGCGCGGCCCTGCCGATCATCGACGAGGAGGAGATGGTCCCGGAGGGCTTCGCCGCTCTCTCGCTTCTCCGCGAGTCGGTGCGGCGCCGCAAGATCGACCGCCAGGCCCTGCGCAATCTGCACGGCTACTTCCGCCAGTAGCGGATCGCCCTTCGCCGGCCGGCAGGCCGAATCGGCTCGCGGTCTCGACGAACGGTCGCGATATGCTCCGCGCCGGAACATGAGAAGGCCGCTCGCCTACGCCCTGCCCCTGGCCGGGATCGTCGTCGCGGCGACGACCTGTCATCCGACTCAGAAGATCGTGGCGAGACTCGTCACGCCCACACCGGGCGCGCCGGCGGCGACGCCGGTCCCCGCCCCGACGAGAGCTCCGACCGTCTCGGCCGCTCCGCCGGCGGCGCCCGCGCCCCGCACCCCGACGCCGACCGCGGCGCCCCCGCCGCCTGTCGCGACCGCCATGGTCTCCGAGAGAACCGCCGTGCCGCCGACGCCCACGGCCGTTCGCGTGGCGCCAACCACCGCGCCGAGAGTCGCCGCGACGGCGGCTCCCACGGTCGCCGTTCCGACCCGACCGGCGCCCACGATGGTGCCGCCGCCTCCCGCCGCGCCGGCCGCCGCCGCACCGCCGACTGCGGTTCCAACGGTCGCGCAGCGCCCGACGCCGCCTCCGCCTCCGACGGCCCCGCCGCGCCCGACTCCGATTCCGATCGCGCCGACCCGGCCTCCCGCTCCTCCGACGAGCGCTCCCGCGCCTCCCCCTCCGGCTCCCCCGCCGGCCGCCGTCGCGGCCCCACGCCCGCCGACGGCGACGCCGAGGCAGCCCGTCGTCGTCTTCGGCGAGCGAGTTCCTCCGACTCCCAACAAGAAGGAGGCGGCGGCACTCACCAAGACGGCGAAGGTCGTTTCGAGCACGCCGACGGCGACGCCGACGCCCACGCCGACGGCGACGGGAACGCCCACGTGGACGCCGACCGAGAGCCCGACGCCCGAGCGGCCCACGCCGCCTCCTCCCCCGACGGGCACGCCCCGACCGACGTACCGGCCGCGGCCGGCGGCGGAGCCGCGGAGCGGTCCGGCGACGCCGACGAGAAAGCCGGGCGCCTACTACGAAGACAACACGCCCACCCCGGGACCGAGCCTCCCCTCCTCCTGAGGAGCCGCGGGAGCGCGGAGCCGAACGCCTCCGCGCGCACTTTCGCGAGGCCTTCGGGCGCGATCCCGCGTCCGCGCTCGCGCCGTGGTTCCGCGTCCAGGAGGAGCTCCGAGACCGCGGCGACGCGGAGGCCGCCGCGGCGCTCGCCGACGATCTCTGGAAAATGCGGGACACGCTCGCGTTCGATTCAGCGGAAAGCCGCGCGCGGTTTCTGCACAACGCCGCGGTCTTCTACGGGAGTCCCGGCCCCGCCGCCGACCTCGAACGGGCCCGAGCCGGTTTCGGTGAGGCGCTCGCCCACTTCGCGGCGCACGCGGAGGACGGCTGGCGCGCCCGCGCGCTCCATAATCTGGCCACTGCGATCTCGAATCTCGGGACGACGGCGGCCGAGCTCGAGGAGGCGGTGACCCTCTTCGAGGCCGCGCTCGAGTGGCGCACCGCGGAGCGCGAGATCGCGCGCGGTGTGACGATGCACCATCTGGGGCTCGCCCTGCGCCGAGCGGCGGATCTGGATCCGCCTCGCGCGGAGGGATTGCTCGAGCGGAGCGTCGCCGCGCTGCGCGAAGCGGTCGAGATCCGGCGCCGCCACGGGCTCCAGGACGGGCTCGCCGATTCGGAGCGGCGGCTTCGCGAAACCCTGGCGCGGCGCCCGTAGCCGTCGCCGAAAACACGCGGTTCGCATAATTGACTGACTACAGATGACTTATTCCGGCGTCGTCGAGAATCCGAGTCCGCAAGCAGGCTGGCGTTCGCGCCCTAACGGACCTAGAATTCCCTTTCGGACCATTGCGGTCGTCGTCAAAATCTGAACAGATTCCTCGTCGTCAGGCGGTGGCATCTCGATCACTGGGGTCGGAGGTGGGAACGAGTCGAACATGAAGTGGGGCCGAACGCTTTCTGCGGCGGCCGCCCTGATCGCCTCTCTCGAGGCGGCCAAGGCGGGCGCCGCGACGCTCCCGGCCGGATTTCAGCAGACGATCGTCTTCTGGAATCTCGTGCGGCCGACCGCGGTGCGCTTCTCTCCGGACGGCCGGGTCTTCGTCACCGAAAAGTCGGGGCTGATCTGGGTCTTTTCCTCGTTGTCGGCCGTCACGCCCACGCTCTTCGCCGACCTCCGGACGAACGTCTACGACTACTGGGACCGCGGCCTGCTCGGGCTCGCGCTGCATCCCAATTTCCCGGCGACGCCGTACGTCTATGTCCTCTACACGTACGACGCCCCGATCGGAGGGACCGCTCCGACCTGGAATGACACCTGCCCGAACCCGCCGGGCTCGAGCAACGGGTGCGTCGCGAGCGGGAGGCTCTCGCGACTGACCGCTTCCGGCAGCGTCATGACCGGAGACGAAGTCGTCCTCCTCGAGTCGTGGGGCCAGCAGTTCCCGAGCCATTCGATCGGGGACCTCCGCTTCGGCCCGGACGGTGCGCTCTACGTCAGCGCGGGCGAGGGCGCGAGCTTCACAAACGTCGACTACGGTCAGTTCGGCAGCCCGAAGAATCCCCTGGGCGATCCCCCCGTGCCGGTCGGCGGCAGTCAGACGCCGCCCACCGCCGAAGGCGGCGCGCTGCGCAGCCAGAGCCTTCTGCGGGTCGAGGGGGGGCCGATCCTGACGAGCGGCACGATCCTGCGCCTCGACAGCAACGGCGCCTCGCTCCCCGACAACCCGCTCGCCGGCAGCGCCGACGAGACCGCGCGGCGGATCATCGCCTCAGGATTCCGGAACCCGTTCCGCTTCGCGATCCAGCCCGGCACGGGCTCTCTTTTCGTCGGAGACGTCGGCTGGGACACCTGGGAAGAGATCGACCGCATCGGGAGCCCGAACGCCGCGGTCATGAACTTCGGCTGGCCCTGCTTCGAGGGCGTGGCCGCCCAGAAGAACTACGCCCCGGTGAGTCTGAGCCTCTGTCAGTCGCTCTACTCAAACCCGGGTGCCGCGATCGCTCCCTTCTGGGCGTATGCACACAGCCAGAGGGTCATCCCGGGGGAGACGTGCCCGAAGGGGACCTCCTCGATCTCTGGGATCGCCTTCTACGATGGCACCGGGAACTACCCCGCGACCTACAACGGCGCGCTCTTCTTCACCGACTACTCCCGGCGCTGTGCGTGGGTGATGCTCTCGGACGCGAGCGGCCAGCCGGACCCGACCAAGATCTCGACGTTCATCGCCGACGCGCCGACCCCCATCGATTTCCAGCCCGGTCCCGGCGGCGATCTCTACTACGTCGACCATCTCGGCGGGACCATCCGGCGCATCCAGTACAACGCTCCCGTCCCCGTCTCGACCGCCACCCCGATGTCCGGCGGGGCGCCGCTCACCGTCGAATTCGACGCGTCCGGATCGACTCCCGCGCATCCCGGCGACACACTCACCTACGCTTGGGACTTCGACGACGACGGGCAGTACGACGATTCGACGCTCGCCCACCCGACCCGCGTGTACTCCACTCCGGGCACCTATACGGCGCGGCTGCGCGTAACGGACAATCACGGGGAGTCTGCCGCCGCCGACCCGATCACCATCCGCGCGAGCGACACCCCTCCGGTGCCGGTGATCGATACACCTTCGGCGACGCAGACCTGGCGGGTCGGGGACCTGATCTCCTTCTCGGGGCACGCCTCCGACGTCCAGGACGGTCCGCTCCCCGCGACCGCGTTGACGTGGTCGATCGTGCTGCGCCACTGCCCGGCCGAATGCCATGAACATCATCTCGAGACCCTGACCGGGGAGTCCGCGGGATCGTTCTCCGCGCCGGATCACGACTACCCCTCTTCACTTCGTCTCGATCTGACCGCGACCGACTCCGCGGGATCGAGCGCCACGCAGAGCGTCGATCTCCTGCCGCAGACCGTGACGTTCACCTTCGACTCGAGCCCCCCGGCCTCCAGCTTTCGATCGGCGGCGGCGGCGGCGTGACGCCGTTCTCCCATACCGTGATCGTCGGCTCGCAGAACGCGATCAATGCGCCTTCCCCGCAGACGCTGGGTGGCACGCCGTATCGCTTCGACTCCTGGTCCGACGGCGGCGAGGCGAGTCACATCGTCACGGCCGGAGCCACGCGCGGATTGCTCCGGGCGGTCTACGGGGCCGCCGACCTCTCGATCGCGGCGACGGCCGACCCCGCGATCGCCTGCCCCGGAGCGACGGTGACATACCGATATGTCGTCCGCAACGCGGGCCCGACTTCGGCCGACAACGTGTCGCTCTTCGCCACGCTCCCCGCGGCGGCGTCGCTCGTCGACGTGGTCGGGAAGGGGTGGACCTGCTCGGCCGAGTCCGGAGTCGCATGCTCGATGTCGTCCCTCGCGCCCGGAAACGCGCCCGCCGTCGTGGTCACCGTCACGGCGCCGGAAACGGGGGGGACGCTCGTCTCCAACGCGACGGCCTCGACGACGACGGGCGAGACCAACGTCTCGAATAACTCCGCGACCGTTTCGGCCACCGTCCCGAGCACCCCGATCGCCGGAAACAACGGCCCGGTCTGCGCGGGACAGACGCTGGTGCTCACGGCCTCGGGCACGCCCGGGTCGCTCTATCACTGGACGGGTCCCTCCGGCTTCAGCTCGAACGTCCAGAATCCGTCGATCCCGGGCGTGACCGCGGCGCGGGCCGGGACCTACACCGTCACCGCCACGCTCTCCGGCTGCACGTCGCCGCCCGCGACGACGGTCGTCGTCGTCGAGCCCAAGCCCTCGGCGGACGTCTCGGCCCCGCCTTCCGTCTGCCCCGCCTCGACCGAGAACGCGGCGTCCGTCCCCGACGCCGGGACCGGGGCGAGCTACACCTGGTCGATCTCGAACGGAACGATCACGAAGGGCGCCGGCACTTCGAGCATTCGCTTCTCCGCCGGGCCGAGCGCGTCGGATCCGGTCGTCCTGACCGCGACGGTTCAGAACGCGAACGGCTGCTTCGCCACGAGCTCGCTCTCGATCCCGATCACCCCCTGCCCCGGCGCCTTCTTCACGATCGCTCCCTGCCGCCTCGTGGACACCCGAAATCCGACAGGGCCCCTCGGCGGCCCGGCGCTTCCGGCCGGCGCGGACCGAACTTTCCGGCTCGTCGGAGCGTGCGAGATCCCCGCCGCCGCCCGGGCCGTGGCTTTGAACCTGACCGCGACCGAGCCGACCGCCCCGGGCAGCCTCGGCCTCCGCGCGACGGGCGATCCTGCCCTGGGAGCTGCCGTGCTCGCCTACGGCGCCGGAGAGACCCGGGCCTCGAACGCGGTCGTCGGTCTCTCGTCGAACGGAGAGCTCGACGTCCGCTGCGATCAGGATGCGGGGAACGTTCAGGTGATTCTGGACGTGGTCGGCTTCTTCGAGTAGGCGGCGGCCGAACCGCGGAACGTGCGCCTGGGAAGGTCTCTCCTCGCGGGACTCTGGCTCGCCGGTGTCGCGGCCCGGAGCGGCGCCGCCGTGCGGTACGTCCGCGCCGGAGCGAGCGGCGCCAACGACGGCACGAGCTGGGCCGACGCCTTCTCGTCTCTCTCGAGCGCGCTCGCCGCGGCGACGTCCGGCGACGAGATCTGGGTGGCCGCCGCGACTTATCTTCCGAGCGCGGCCACCGACCGTGCCGCGAGCTTCGCGCTCAAGAACGGCGTGGGCGTCTTCGGCGGCTTCGCCGGGACCGAGTCTTTGCGCTCGCAGCGCGACCCGTCGGCGAATGCCACGACGCTCTCCGGGGACATCGGAACGCCGGACGTGGCGACCGACAACAGCTACCACGTGGTCATCGCGGATGGCACGGTCACTTCGAAGGGGATCCTGGACGGCTTCACGATCATCCGAGGCCGCTCCGACGGGACCGGGGTCGACTCGCGGGGCGGGGGCATCCTCGTCAACGGCGGCAGCCCGACGCTCGTCGGCCTCGTCCTGACCGGCAATGCCGCCTCCGATCGAGGAGGCGGAATGCGGGTCGAGGCGGGAACCCCTTCGCTTTCGGGCTGCCATTTCGAGAACAACGTCTCGGCCGTCGCCGGCGGGGGCCTCTCCTCGGCGGCCGCGAGCCTGCCCGTGGCGCGTTGCGCCTTTCTCGGGAACACGACCGGCGCGGGACGCGGAGGCGGGATCGACGCGAACGCCGTCGCCGCCGTCGATTGCCTGCTCGCCGGCAACTCGCCAAACAACGCCGTGCTCTTCCAGAGCGGCTCGAGCTTCGTCAACTGCACCTCGACCGGAAGCTCGGGCTACGGCGCGAGCTTCATGGCCACGGGCAACACGATCGCCAACTCGATCTTCTGGGGGGACTCGGCCGGCGAGATCTTCCTCGGCTTCTCGGCCTCGGTCACCGCTTCCTACAGCGACATCCAGGGAGGCGGATTCCCCGGCACGGGCAACCTCGACGCCGATCCCCTCTTCGCCGCCCTCCTGGCCGGCGACTACCGGCTCGCCGCCGGCTCTCCCGCGGTGGACGCCGGCAACAACGCCGCCGTGCCGGTCGGCGTCACGACGGATCTGGCCGGCGCGGCCCGCTTCGTGGACGATCCGACGAAGGCCGACACCGGCGCCGGGACGCCGCCCATCGTGGACATGGGCGCGTACGAGAGGGTCTCGACAGCCGCAACTCCGACTCGGACGCCATCCCCGACTGCCACCGCGACGGCGACTTCGACGCCGACGCACACGTCGACGGCGACTCCCACGCAGACCGCGACGCGAACCGCGACGCCGACCGTCACGCCGACCCGGACGACGACCGGGACGGCGACTCCCCCCGCCGTCGCCACGTCCTACTTCACGGTCTCGCCCTGCCGCGCCGTGGATACACGGGCCGCCGATGCGCCGGCTCTTTCCGGCGGCGCCAGCCGGTCCTTCGTCCTTCGGGGCAAGTGCAGCGTTTCGGCGACCGCCAAAGCCGTCTCATTGAACGTCACCGTCGTCGGGCCCACGGCCGGCGGCGACCTGCGGCTCTACCCGGGGGGCGCGCTCCCGCTCGTCTCCGCCATCAACTTCGGGAAGCTTCAGACCCGCGCCAACAACGCCGTTTCGAGCCTCTCGGCGTCCGGGGAGATCTTCGTGCGCTGCGACATGGCGTCCGGCCAGAGTGTCCATGTGATCCTCGACGTCGGCGGATACTTCGAGTAGACGGTCCTGCCGATCGAGCGACGCGTCCCGGTGGCACCAAAGTGCCATCTTCCTGCCCTTTCGGAACGCGATATAGACGACAGCCGAAGCGTCTTCTCGGGCCACGCGATCCACGCCCGGAGCTGCCGTCGCCCGAGCAGCCGCGGGCGAAGGAGTGCGTGCGACGATGCGTCGAAAGAGCCCGCCTAGGCGGACGGATTCCTCCGTCCGCGCGGATCCGCCGTCGACACGCCGCCCGGGAGTGAACCGCATGGCGAACGAACCATTTCCCGGCCGGAACTGGAGTCTTCGGCCTTTCCTCGGATGGCTCTTCCTCGCGGCCGGCGCGGCGGCGCCCGATGCGTCCGCCGCGACCTTTACGGTGACGAATACCGGAGATTCGGGATCCGGCTCGCTGCGCGACTCGATCGTGCAAGCCAACACGAATCCCGGCTCCGACGTCATCAACTTTTCCCTGGGAGGGGGATTCGACACGATCACGGTCCCGAACGGGAGTCCGCTGCCGGTCATCACCGACAGCCTGACTCTCTCCGGCCCCGGCACGACTGGCTCGGATCGCGTCGCGATCGACGGCGGCGGCAACACGAACTGCCTCTTCTTCAACGACGCGGGAGACAGCTCCGTGACCGGCCTGGTTCTCAACCACTGCGGAACCGCCATCGCGGTCCTCGGCAGCGGCGGCGACGACCGGATCGAGCTCTACAACAATTTCGTCGGAACGGATTTCAGCGGCGTCGCATCGGGCAACGTCTCCCTGGGAGCGAACATCGGCGGGCCGATCGACGTCGAGGTCACGAACGACCTCTTCGCCGCCACGAGCTCCGGCCTGAACGTCACGAATGCTTCCGGCGGGCTCGTCACGGGCAATTTCTTCAATACCGACCCGACCGGAATGACGGCAAACGGCGCTTCCTCCGGTTACCCGCTCGCTCTGAACGGCGCGGACGACTTCACGGTCACCAACAACACGATTGTCCGGGGCTTCGCCAACGCGCGCGTGGACGGCTCCGAGAACTTCTTCGGCGGGAACAGAATCGGCGTCAGCGCGGACGCCAGCCACGCGATCGGCACGAGCACCTACGGCGCCTGGGTCGCCAACGGCTCGGGAAACCGGTTCGGATCGCCGATCGCGGCGGACCGAAACTACTTCGGCGGGGCCTCGGTCGCCGGATTGCGAGTGCAGGGCCTCGGCGGCAACGACGTCATCGGAAACTTCTTCGGATCGGGGCCAAACGGCGAGCAATTCAGCAACAATTTCGGGATTCGCGCGGAATCCTCAGACAATCGGTTCTCGAACAACACTTTTCGCTACAACAATTATGGCATCGGAGTTCCGACGAACTCCGCCGGCCCGCCGTTCGTCGGCAACGACATCAGCGAAGGCAGCTTCGCCGACGACGTGTTGAGCGCAATCGACCTCGGCGGCCTGGGCAATACGAATGATCCGCAGGACGCCGACACGGGCCCCAACGACCGGCAGAACTCCCCGGTCATCGACCTCGTGAACTCGAACGGCGGGAACACCTATGTCAGCGGGCACCTCCACAGCGCACCCAACCAGGCTTTCCGTATCGAGCTCTACCACAGCGGCGGGTGTCACTCGAGCGGCTTCGGAGAAGGCAAGACCTTTCTCCGCCGGTTCTACGTCATGACCGACGCCAACGGAGACGCGACGTTCTACGAATCTTTTGCAGGGGCGCTTCCTCCGGCGACCGTCGTCGCCGGGACCGCCACGAACTTCTCCAGCGGAAGCACTTCGTACTTCAGCCCCTGCCGGGTGGTCGACGTCGCGGCGCTCACTTACACGCACACCCCGGTCGTCACGAGCACGCCGACCTGGACGCCGACGAACACGCGAACGCGCACACAGACCCGGACCCGGACCTCGACGCGCACGGCAACGGCGAGCCGAACTCCCACCGGAACGGCGACAGCGACGCCCGGGACGCCGACGCGGACCCCCCCGCCGAGTCTGCCGTCTCGGCTCCATACCGTGGCCCCGTGCCGGGTGGTGGACACCCGGGCCGGGGACGCTCCCGCGCTCGACGGAGGATCGACCCGCATCTTCTTGATCCGGGGGAAGTGCGCGATCCCGGCGACCGCCCGGGTCGTTTCCTTCAACGCGACGGTGACGGGGCCGACCGGGCCCGGAGACCTTCGCCTCTATCCCGGTGGGCCGCTGCCGCTCGTTTCGTCGATCAACTTCGTCGCCGGAATCACCCGCGCCAACAACGCGGTCGCCATCCTGTCGACCGACGGCGAGATCTTCGTCCGTTGCGACATGGCCGGCGGCAAGAAGGTTCACCTGATCCTGGACGTGAACGCGTACTTCGAGTGATGAAGGCGACCAGTTCTTCGGCCCGGAGACAACGAGGGTCCGGCCGGGCACTTCGAACATCAACTGGCGGCCGCTCCAGACGCGGGCGAACAACGCGGTCGTTCCCCTGGGAGCGGGAGGCCAGTTCACCGTGTACTCGACGACCTCGGCCAACCTCATCGTGGACGTGAACGGCTACTTCGCGCCCTGAACGCCCTGCCCGGTCGGACAGGCTCGGGCCGGGCAGGCGGGACAGTTACGCCCTCCTCACCGAAGTCCTAAAATCCGCGTCTCGAAGCGCGCATCGCGGGCGGCCGCTGCGCCGATGCCGCTCTGGCGCCGCCGTTCGAAACGGACGGCTCGTTTGCGAGGAGGTCGAAGATGGGCGTTCCGGCGATTCGCGAGCCGAGACTCCGCCTGTTCCTGTCGATCGCCTGCGCACTCGCCCTCTCGGCCGAGTCGCCCTCTCGCGCCGACCCATCCTCTGTCCCCGCGGCCCGGCCCCGCTCCGCTCCGGCGGCGGCGATGCCCGCCTTCTTCGTGCCGAACGCGGGGCAGGCGGACTCGCGCGTTCTCTTCCAGGGCTCGGGGCCGCTCGGGAGCGTCTCCTTCGGCCTCTCCGAAATCGTCGTGACTTCGTACGCCGCCGACGAGAGCGACCGCGGCCCGCGAGGGGCCTCGCGGCTGGAGGTCCGCGGGCGAAGCGATCGATCGGCGTCCGGAGGGCGTAGCGCCGTCCGCCGCCGCCTCCTTTTCGAAGGCGCGAGCCCGAAGGCGAGCCTCGTCGGCCTCCATCGCCTCCGCGGGATCGTGAACGTCTTCCACGGCTCGGACCCCGCGCGCTGGCGAACGCGCCTCCCGACCTACGGCGCGGTCCTCTACCGCGACCTCTACCCCGGCGTCGATCTCGAGCTCGAGACCGACGGCGCGCGGATCCGAGGAACGTTCCGCGTTGCGCCGGGCGCCGACGCCGCTCAGGTCCGCTGGCGCTGGGACGGGGCCGGCGATTCCGAGCCGGCCGCTCTCGAAGCCGGCCCCATGGTTCTCTCCCTCCCCGCGGAGGCGCGCCGGGATCCGGCCTCGGCGCTCGCCGCCGGCCCCGCGTACTTTTCGACCTTCTTCGGCGGCGGCGACACGGACATCGCCTACGCGCTCGCCGTAGATTCGGACGGGGCCGCCTACCTGACCGGCTCGACGCTTTCGACGGATCTGCCGACCTCCGGTCCGATCGACGGGAGCTGCGGCTCGGACTCGGCCTGTGACAGCGGAAACCCGGACGCCTTCGTGGCGAAGCTCGATCCCGACCAAACGGGAGCCGCGTCGCTCGTCTACGCGACCTACCTCGGGGGAAGCGGCGCCGACGTCGGGGTGCGGATCGCCGTGGACGCTTCGGGCAACGCCTACGTCGCCGGAATCGCGCGGACCGACTTTCCGACGACCGGCAACGCCTACCAGCAGACCTTCGGCTCGGCGACGTCGGGCGTGGGGGCCGACGCCTTCCTCTCGAAGCTCGCGCCGGACGGCGCCTCGCTCCTCTACTCGACCTATCTCGGGGGCTCGAGCGGTGAAGGCGCGTGGGGAATCGCGGTGGACGGCTCCGGGAGCGCGTGGCTGACCGGCGAGACCTTCTCCTCCGACTTCCCGACGACCGCCGGCGCTTACAAGACCGCCTGCGGGAACGACGGGAGCTGCGACGGAACCGGCGACGCGTACGTCGCGCGGCTCGACACGACGCAGTCGGGAGCGGCCTCGCTCCTCTTCGCGACCTTCTTCGGAGCGGGCGGCGAGGACCACGGCTTCGGCCTCGCGCTCGGCGCCGGGAACACGATCTCCGTCACGGGGCGCACGTCGTCCACCGACTTGCCGCACCCCGGCGCATTCCAGAGCTCCTACGGCGGGGGCAGCTTCGACGCGTTCGTCGCGAAGCTCCCCGCCGACGGCGCGAGCCTTCTCTACGCGAGCTACCTGGGCGGAGAGGCCTACGACGACGGCTACACGATCGCCGTGGACGGCGCCGGACGGGCGAGCCTGACCGGCACGACCGGCTCGTCGGCGTTTCCGACGACGGCCGGCGCGCTCCAGTCGGCGTTCGGGGGCGTCTTCGACGCCCACGTCGTCCGCGTGGATCCCGCCGAAACCGGATCGGAGTCGCTCGTCTACTCGACCTTCCTCGGCGGCGGCAACGACGACGACGGATTCGGTCTGGCGCTCGACGCGTCGGGAGTCGTTCACCTGACCGGATACACGCTCTCGACCGACTTCCCCGTTGCCGGCTGCCCGCCGCGGAGCTCGAGCGGCGGCGGATACGACGCCTTCCTTTCGAGGGTCGATCCCTCCGCTTCGGGCGCTGCGGCGCTCATCTCCTCCGGCTATTTCGGCGGCGTCGGCACCGACGCCGGCTACGACGTCGCCCGGGACGGCGACGGCCACGTCCTCTTCGCCGGCCAGACGAGCTCAGCCGATTTTCCGGTCAACGGCGCTTTCGCGACGAGCCTCGGCGGACCGACCGACGCCTTCCTCGTCCGGCTCGCGGTTCGCGACTGCCCGGCCGTCGCCTTCTTCACCGTCGCGCCCTGCCGCGTCCTCGACACGCGCGCGGCCGCCGGCCCGGCGATCTCGGGCGGGTCCACGCGCACGTTCCCGATCGCCGGATCCTGCGGCGTGCCTTCCACCGCGCGGGCCGTCTCGTTGAACGTCACGGTCACGGTGCCGTCGGCGGCGGGGGACCTGCGCCTCTACCCGGGCGGCACACCCCTGCCCGTCGTCTCGACCATCAACTACCGCGCCGGCCGGACCCGCGCCAACAACTCGGTCGCCGCCCTCGGCGCCGCGGGGGACATCGCCGTCCGCTGCGATCAGCCGGCCGGGACGACGGTCCACCTGATCGTGGACGTGAACGGGTACTTCGAGTAGCGGCCTCGCGGCTTGCCCGGATCCGGGTACCGGGATTAGGCTTTCTCCCCGACCGAGGCCCGACCCGGTGGCCTCCGCTCCTCCGCAGGAGGGCCGTTCGATGAGCGGGAGAGGCATGGGGACCCGCGCGGCAGCGATGACCTTGCTCGCCGCGGCGTTTGCGAGCCGGGTGTGGGGACAGGTCATCACGGAGTTCCCGATCCCGACGGCCGCGAGCGGAACCGACGCCATCGCCTCTGCGCCGGACGGCAACCTCTGGTTCACGGAAACGGGCGCGAACAAGATCGGGCGGATCACCCCCGCCGGTGTCATCACCGAATTCCCGATCCCGACGGCGACAAGCGGCGCCTCCGATATCCGGCCCGGGTCGGACGGCAACCTTTGGTTCAGCGAAGAAGCCGTGAGCCAGATCGGGCGGATCACCCCGGCCGGCGTCATCACCGAGTTCGCCACCCCCACGGCCGCGAGCAACCCGAGCCAGGTCTTCCCGGGACCGGACGGCAACCTCTGGTTCGTCGAGTTCACGGTCAACAAGCTCGTGCAGATCGACGCGGCCGGTACGTTCCACGAGGTCTCGACGACGCTCGCCTTGAGCCACGAGCTCGAAGGTCCCGCCGGCGGCTCCGACGGCAACTTCTGGGTGACCGATCGAACGTCGAACCAGATTCATCGGATGACGACCGCCGGAGCCGTTACGTCCTTCTCGATTCCGACGGCCGCGAGCATGCCCCGGGAAATCGCGGCCGGGCCGGACGGCAACCTCTGGTTCGTGGAGCAGGCCGGCAATCGGATCGGCCGCGTCACGACGGACGGCGTCATGACCGAGTTCCCGATCCCGACGGCCGCGAGCAACCCCCGGGGAATCATCGCCGGAGCCGACGGCAATCTGTGGTTTTTCGAGATCGACGCCAACAAGGTCGGGCGGATCACGACGGCTGGCGTCATCGCCGAGTTCCCGATCCCGACACCGGCGAGCGGCCCGAGCGGCTCGACCGTCGGCCCGGACGGCAACGTCTGGTTCGGCGAAGGAAACTCGAGCAGGATCGCGCGGGTCACCGCCACCGGGTTCATCACCGAGTATCCGACACCCACGCCTTCGAGCTTCCCCGCTGGTGTCGTGGCCGGCCCGGACGGGAACCTGTGGTTCCTCGAAAACAACGTCGGCAAGATCGGGCGCATCACGACGTATCCCCTATCGACCTCCTTCTTCACCCTCGATCCCTGCCGCGTCATCGACACGAGGGGAGCCGCCGGCCCCCGCGGCGGGCCCGCGCTCCAGGGGGGAAACAACCGCGGCTTCCCCGTGACCGGGCATTGCGGGATCCCGTCCACCGCCAAAGCCATCTCGATCAACGTCACGATCACGGGGCCCACGGCGGCGGGAGACCTGCGGCTCTTCCCCGCGGGAACCGGAGTCCCTCTCGTTTCCGAGATCAACTACCGCGTCGGGCAGACGCGCGCCAACAACGCGGTCACACAGCTCGGCCCGACCGGCGGGCTCGGGGTGCGCTGCGATCAGCCGGCCGGGACGTCGGTCCACTTGATCGTGGACGTGAACGGGTACTACGAGTAATCGCGCGTCGCGAGCCGGGAGCGGGCGACGCCGATCGCACTCCGACGATCGGGTGTACAATTTCTTGACACTCGATGGCGAAATTCGATGGAAAACCGATCCCGTTGCCTCCGCGGGCCCGCGGGACCGCGTCCCGGCGCCCGTGGCCCGAGGGGCTGCGCCGGAATCTCGCGTGGGTGGCGCTCGCCGGCCTCGCCTTCGGCGTGCTGGCGCTCAAGTCGGCCGCGACGCCCGAGTCTCGACGCCCGCGCGCGGCGGGCGCCCTCGGCGGAGCTCCCGTCTGCGCGCCGCTCCTCTCGGAAAACTTCGACGACATCTCGACGCTCGCCGCCTCGGGCTGGGTCATGACGAACAACAGCCAGCCCGCCGGCACCGACACCTGGTACCAGGGGGACGACACCGTGTTCTCCGCGGAAACCGGGGCGACCGACGCGTACATCGCGGCCGACTACAACAGCGGCGGCTCCCCGTCCACGATCAGCAACTGGCTGATCCTGCCGAACCTGACGATGCAGAACGGCGATGTGCTCAAGTTCTTCACGCGGACGGTCGCGGCCCCCGAGTTTCCGGACCGCCTCGAGGTTCGGATGAGCACGAACGGATCGAGCGCCGACGTGGGCGCCTCCGAGACGAGCGTCGGCGATTTCACGACGCTCCTGCTGACCATCAATCCGACGCTCACGACGACCGGCTACCCGACCGACTGGACCGAGTTCACGGTGACGATCTCGGGTCTCTCGGGGGCGACCTCGGGCCGGCTCGCCTTCCGCTACTTCGTGACGGACGCCGGGCCGGACGGCACGAACTCGGACTACATCGGCATCGACACGGTCACCTACGAGTCCGGCTGTCCCACGCCGACGCCGACGGCCACCCCCCCGAGCTGCCCTCCGACGATCGCCGAGGCCTTCAACGACGTGACGACGCTCGCGTCCGCGGGCTGGGTCCAGACCAACAAGAGCCAGCCGTTGGGAACGCAGAACTGGTTCCAGGGGGACGACACGGTCTTCCCGGCGCAGTCCGGATCGCCCAACGCCTACGCCGCGGTCAACTTCAACAGCGGCGGCGCGGGGGCCACGATCAGCAACTGGCTGATCCTGCCAAACGTGACGATGCAGAACGGTGACGTGCTCTCGTTCTACACGCGGACGGTCTCGTCGCCGAGCTTCCCCGACCGGCTCGAGGTCCGCATGAGCACGAACGGATCGAGCGCCGACGTCGGCGCCGACGCGACGACGGTCGGGGACTTCTCGACGCTCCTGCTGACGATCAATCCCTCCCTGACCACGTCCGGGTACCCGAGCAGCTGGACCCTCTTCACGGTGACGATCACGGGCCTGCCCGTACCGACGTCGGGCCGCCTCGCCTTCCGCTACTTCGTGACGGACGCCGGGCCGGGCGGAACGAACTCGGACTACATCGGCATCGATACGGTCACCTATCAGTCGGTCTGCCCGCCGAGCGGCGCGCTCTCCCTCTTCACGGTCGCGCCCTGCCGCGCGGTGGACACCCGGGCCGCCGACGGGCCCGCCCTCGCCGGCGGAAGCGACCGGCCGTTCACGATCTCGGGGAAGTGCGGCGTCCCCGCGGCTGCGAAGGCCGTTTCCATCAACGTGACCGTCACCCAGCCCACCGCCAGCGGCGACCTGCGCCTCTACCCGGCGACGCTGCCACTCGTCTCGACGATCAACTTCAAGGCCGGCCAGACGCGCGCCAACAACGCGGTCGCGGGCTTGAGTGGCACCGGGCAGTTCACCGTCCGAACGGACATGGCGGCCGGCAAGACCGTCCATTTCATCGTCGACGTGAACGGCTACTTCCAGTAACCCTCCCCGGCCGATCCCCGCCCCCGGAACGCCGTTGCCGCCTGCCGGCCTCCGGGACTAGAGTTTCTCGAGCTCCGAACCCCGTTTCGCTTCGCCGGCTCCTCGGAGGTGCGGAATGTCGCGTCGCCTTCTCGGAACGACTTACCTGGCCCTGTCGCTCCTCGCCACCGCACGGGCCCTGCGGGCCGAGGACGAGATCTTCGTCACGAACTTCGGCAACAATGTTCTGGTCTACGCGCGGACGGCCAATGGCAACGTCGCGCCGATCCGCAGCTTCTCGGGCGGGCTGAACAATCCTCAGGGCATCGCCGTGGACACCGTCCACGACGAGATCTTCGTCGCGGGCTACGGGTCTCCGAGCGCCATCAACGTCTATCCCCGGTCCGCGAGCGGCGCCGTGACTCCGACCCGCGTGATCTCCGGCGCCTCGACGACCCTGGAAGGGACCTACGGGCTCACGTTGGACCTCGTCCACGACGAGATCATCGTGTCGAGCAATTCGAACAACTCCATCGCGGTCTTCCCACGGACGGCCAACGGCAACGTCGCTCCGAGCCGGAGGATCTCGGGACCCACGACCGGCCTCGCCGTGCCTGGCGAGGTCGTCGTGGACACCGTTCACGACGAGCTGACCGTCGTCAACGCCCTCGGCGCCAGCAGCTCGATCACGACCTTCTCGCGGACCGCCAACGGCGACGTTGTGCCGCTCCGTACCATCACCGGCGGCTCCACGGCGTTGTCCAATCCCCATGGCCTGACGCTCGACACCGTCCACGACGAGCTCGCCGTGGTGAACCTCTCGGGCAACTCGATCACGGTCTATTCCCGGACCGCCAACGGAGACGTCGCGCCGTTGCGCACGATCGCCGGGACTTCCCAGGGCTTCGCCAATCCCCGCGGCCTGACCCTGGACCTCGCCCACGACGAATTCGTCGTGGCCAACTCCCTGGCGGTGAGCAGCTCCGTCGCCGTCTTTTCCCGGACGGCCGACGGCGACGTCGCGCCGCTGCGGACGATCGCCGGCGCGGCGACGGGGTTGTTCGGTCCCAATTTCACGGCGATCGCGCCCGCGCCCGTGCCGATCGCCCGCAGCTACCACACGGTCGCCCCCTGCCGCGTCGTCGACACGCGCGGCGCGAACGGACCGGCGCTCTCGGGCGGGACCGACCGCGCCTTCGCGATCGCCGGATCCTGCGGGGTTCCCTCCGGCGCGGCGGCCGTCTCGCTGAACGTGACCGTGACCCTGCCGAACGCGGCCGGGGACCTGCGCCTCTTCCCGGCGACGCTGCCGCTCGTCTCGACGATCAACTTCCGAGCCGGCCAGACGCGCGCCAACAACGCGGTCGCCGCGTTGAGCCCCTCGGGGGAGATCCACGTGCGCTGCGACATGGCCTCCGGGAAGACCGTCCACCTCATCGTGGACGTCAGCGGGTACTTTCAGTAGAGCCCCCCCTTGACACCCGCTTCCGCTTGTCATAATAGTTAACCATATGGTTAACTACTCGACCACGCTCGACGCGACGTTCTCGGCCCTCTCGGACCCGACGCGCCGGGCGATCCTGGCGCATCTGGCCGAGTCGCCCGAGGCCTCGGTGTCCGACCTCTCGCGCCCGTTCCGCGTTTCGAAGCCCGCGATCTCCAGGCACCTGCGCGTGCTCGAGGGGGCGGGCCTCCTCGTCCGCCGGCGCCAGGGGCGCGTTCACCATCTGCGCCTCGTCCCCGCGCCGCTCGAAGCCGCCGACCTCTGGCTCGACCGGTACCGCCGGTTCTGGGGGGAGAAGCTCGACGCCCTCGACCGCTACCTTCGCGAGTCGCAACAGGGTTCCCGGCGCCGCGCGAGAGCAGCGTCTTCCCCTTCTCGACGGACCCGCAGGCGATAGCGCGCGATTCGACCTGAGCGCCCGGCCTCGCCGGCCTCTCTGAAGTGAGTGAGGAGGTTTCGATGAGACGGAATTCGAGCATGGCCCTCGCGGTGATGGCGATACTGGTCCTGGCCAGCGCGTTGGGCGCTTCGAGCGGCACGCCGTCCGAGGCTGCGTGGGAGAAGTTGGAGACGCTCGTGGGGAGCTGGGAGGGCAAGGCGGACGGGCAGCCGGCGACGGTGACCTACAAGCTCGTCTCGGGGGGGACGGCGGTCGCCGAGAGCCTGACGACGGCCGACGGCGCCGACATGGTCACGGTCTACACGCGCGACGGATCGCGCCTCCTCATGACGCACTACTGCTCGGAGAACAACCAGCCGCGGATGCGGTCGGCCGGTCTCTCGCCGGACGGCCGGCAGATCGAGTTCACCTTCGTGGACGTGACCAACCTCCCGAGCCCCGACGCTTCGCACATGACCGGACTCGTGCTGGTCATCCCCGACGGCGACCACCTGACGCAGCGTTGGACGCACCAGGAGGCGCCCGGCAAGACGCACACGTCGGACTTCATATTCACGCGGAAGAAGTGACGGAACGGAATCGGGATTCGGGATTCGGGATTCGTCTCCCCC
This sequence comes from uncultured Acidobacteriota bacterium, assembly GCA_963707935.1. Classification (GTDB taxonomy): domain Bacteria; phylum Acidobacteriota; class Thermoanaerobaculia; order UBA5066; family Gp7-AA6; genus DATBFU01. The sequence continues at coordinate 2,441,409 of CAVPRN010000005.1, forward strand.
GGAATCCTGAATCCCGAATCCTGAATCCTTACCGCAGCGCCTCCCGTCGCGCGCTCCGCAGGAGGTCCCTTCGGATCAGCCCCGAGAACGGCTCGATCAGGCTCCAGTAGAGCCGGAATCGCCTCCGGGCCGTCTCGCCAAAGCAGAAGACGCGCGTCTCCGTCGAGAGCTCGGTCCCTCCCGCCCGGGGCGAGACGGCGAAGTCGATCGCGCCCTTGGCCCACCCCTCCTCGGAGAAACCGGGGAACTCCTCGGCGGTGACCCGCTTCAGGTCGGGGACGAGCTTCCAGAACCGGCCCACGAGGCCGAAGACCATCTCCCGGTCGGCGACTCCTCCTAAGCGGACGAAGCCGTACTGCGCGAGCCCTTCGGCGAGGCCGCCGGCGCCCGAGGTCCCCCTCCAGCGCCAGCCGTAGCCCCGCAACGCCATCAGGAGCTGGCCAGCACCCGACGAACCGAATCGATGGGTCTCGAGCGCGCTCCAGACCCGCTCGGGAGCGGCCTCGATCGTCAGCGCGTGCCGCTTCGCGACGTCGTAGCGCGGCAGGACGCGGTCGAGGGCGGAACCTTCTACGACGCCTCCAGCGCCTCGGGGTGGAGCGAGTCCGTCTCCCCCGGCGCCGCCCGGTGCTCGTCGAGGTAGGCCTCGGACCGCATCATCCGCTGGGTGCGATGGAGCACGCGCGCCAGATACGGGATCTGCGAGGGGCGGACCTGCCGCATCCAGTCGAGCCAGCTCTTCTCGCCGGCGGTGTTCAGGATCGAGCGCCGCCACGTCTCCGCGTACATCTCGAAGAAGCGCCGGGCCCCGAGGCGCGGCTCCCAGAGCACGTGGTGCATGTCGAACTTGAACCAGGGCTGGCCCGCGAGCGCGGGCGCGAGCTTCTGAAAGAGCTCCGTGCCCGGCAGCGGCGTCAGGATCGTGTATCCGGCGCGCTCGAATCCGTGGTTCTTGACGAAGTCCCAGAGCTCCCGGAACTGCCAGTCCTCCCAGTCCGGATCGACGAGGAAGTTTCCCGTCACGCCGTACCCGAGCCCGCGCGCGATCCGCGCGGCCTCGATCGAGGCGCGGACACCCGTGTCCTTGACGACGTGGGCCAGCCCCGCGTCGGAGGCGGCCTCGAGGCCGAAGAAGATGTCGAAGTCCTTCGCGATCGGCCGCCAGGCTTCCAGGAGATCCGGATGCCGGCAGACCAGGTCGGTCCGCGTCTGGACGAGGAGCCACCTCTTGCGCACCCCGCGCCGGCGCAGAGCCCGCGCGAGCTCGAGGCTGCGGTCCGGATGGTTCCAGAAGAGGTCGTCCACGACGAAGACGCTGTCGCCGACTTCGGCGAAGTCCTCGACGACCGCGCCGATCGAACGCTCGCGGAACGAGCGCCCGTAGAGCTGCCAGACGGAGCAGAAGTTGCAGCGGAACGGGCACCCGCGCGCCGTCTCGATCAGCCAGACCGGCTTGAAGAGGAGGCAGTGGTACCGGGGGCGGTACCGCGCGACGAGGTCGCGGGCCGGCCGCGGCACGCGGTCGAGCCCCGTCCGCTCGGGCAGGGGCGGCGTCGAGATCCAGCCCTCGGGCGTGCGGAGGCGCAGCGCCGGCACGGATTCGGGGGACCGCCCGGACTCGAGCGCCGTCGCGAGCGCGGGCACGACCTCCTCCCCGTCGTCCACGCAGATCCCGTCCACTTCGTCGCGCTCGAGCGGCGCCGAGTAGGCCGCCGCGGCGTGGCCGCCGATGAGCACGAACGCCTCCGGTGCGAGCCGCCGCACCTCGCGCGCCGTTTGGAGGAGGCGGTCGTATTCGAGGGCGTGCATGCCCGAGATCCCGACCACCCTCGGGCGCGCCCGGCGGATCGCGGAGGCGAGGCTCCCCCGGAAGCGCAGGTCGGCGATCCGGGGCACGTGGCCGTCGCGGCGCAGCGCCGCCCCGATGTACTCGAGGCCGAGCGGCTCGACGCGGAAGAAGGGACCGAGCCCGAACCGTTCATTGCCGGGATCGGGCCGGACGAGGAGGACGTCCATCCAACCGTGAATTGTATAGTCCCGCTGGCGATGTCCGAAAGGCAGGCCGAGCGGGCGCGCACGAAGTGGGTCAGCCACGGCCTCTCGAATCGAATCGTCTACGGCGGTCTCCACTACGGCGCGCGCTGGCTGCCGATGGCCGTCCTGAACGCGATCAATTTGACGGGCAACTCGCTCGCCGTCACGTTCCTGACCCGGACGAAAGCGGGGCTGCGCGACAATTTCGAGAAGGCGCTCGGCGTGACGCGGGTCGAGTCCGAGCGCCTCGCGCGGCGGCTCTTCTTCGAGTACGGCCGGCACACGATCGACACGTGGCGGCTGCGCGGCGAGGCGTTCGTCCCCGACGATCGTGACCTTCGACGAGGACGCCCGCGTGCTCGCGGCGGCGCGGCGCGGGGGGCGGGGCTTCCTCCTCGTGACCGGCCACGTCGGCAACTGGGAGATGGGGGCCGTGACGCTTCGCCGGCACGGCCTGACGCCGGCCGTCGTGGGCCAGCCGGAGCTCTCGCCGCGCGTCCAGGAGATGCGGCAGCAGCTCCGCGAGCGCGTCGGCGTCGAGTCGATCGACATCGGCACGTCGATGGGAACGGCGTTCAAGGTGCGCGCGGCCGTGGACGCGGGACGGGCCGTGGCGCTGCTCGTGGACCGCGCCTACCCGGAGGACAGCGTCGCCGTCCCTTTCTTCGGGCGCCCGACGCCGTTCCTGCGCTCCCCCGCGCTCCTCGCCCGCTTTTGCGCGTGCCCGATCCTCCCCGGCTTCTTCCTGCGCCGGGCGGACGGCTCCTACTACAACGTCTGGGGGGACCCGCTCGACGCCGACCCGTCGCTCTCTCCCGAAGCGGACGCCGTTCGCATGCTCTCCCGGGTCGCGGCGGACCTCGAGCGCGTCGTGCGCTCGGCGCCGACCCAGTGGTTCAACTTCTACCGGTACTGGGGAGGCGAGGAGCGCGAGGAGAAGCATCGCCGGATATAGGATCGAGGGAGCCACCGGAAAAAGGAGGGTCCGGTTCCGCGCTTCCGCCACGCTCCGAACGCGGCGGGGACACGGCGAGACGGCCAGGGGACCCGGCCCGGAGCGGCGGCTAGGCGCCGGGCGACAAGTCGGCGGGCGGCGTCACTGGAACGACCCGTTCACGTCGATGATGACGTGGACTTTGTTGGTCCCCGTCTGATCGCAGCGCACCGCGAGATCGCCCCCGGCGCCGAGCGTGACGACCGCGTTGTTCGCGCGGGTCTGGTCCTTGCGGAAATTGATCGTCGAGACGTTCGGGATCGTCGCGGAGCCCGCCGGATAGAAACGGAGGTCGCCGGCGGACGTCGCCCCCGTGACCGTCACGTTCAAAGAGACGCCTTTCGCGTTCGCGGCCAGCCCGCACCGCCCCGCGAACACCCAGACCCGCTCCGTGTTGGCCGAGAGCGCGGGCCCGCCGTACGGGCCGTTCGGGAGGCGCGTGTCCACGAGGCGGCAGGGCGCCGCCGTGTGGTACGCGAAGCCAGGCAGCGGCGTGCGGGTCGCCGTGATCGTCGGCGTCCGCGTCGGAGTCGGCGTCGGCGTCGCCGTTCCCGTCGCGGTCGGGGTGAAGGACGAAGTCGGCGTCGAAGTCGTGGTCGACGTGGGGGTGCTCGTCGAAGTCGGTGTGAACGACGCCGTGGGGCTCGCGGTCGGCGTGCCCGTCGGCGTCGAAGTGAACGTCGCGGTCTGCGTCGGCGTGGACGAAAGCGTCTCGGTGGCCGTCGGCGTCCCGGTCTCGGTCGGGGTCTGAGTCGAGGTCTCGGTCGGCGTCAGGGTCGGGGTGTCGGTCGGCGTCACCGTCGGCGTTTGGGTGGGAGTCTCGGTGGGAGTCTCCGTCGCCGCTGGGGTCTCGGTCGGCGTCTCACTCGGCGTCGGAGTCTGGGCGGAGGCCGCGGAAACCGCGAGTACCAGGAACAGCGCCGCCGTCCAGAAGAGCGCGTGCCCGACCTCCGCCAGCCTGCGGCGATTTCGTCGGGTTCGAAGGCAGAACCGGCTCGAGGATTTGATGAAGCATTGTAGCGCCGCCGCGCCGGCCGGGAGCCGACGATTCAGGATCCGACCGGAGCTCTCGACGTCAATCCCGGACGTCCGTTGCCGGCCTTCGCCGGCCGCTCCCACTTCCCGTACACGAAGTTCCCGCAGCAGCGGGCGCAGATCGGGAGCGGCTCGCGGGCGAGCTTGGCGCGGAACTTCTGCGCCTTCTCCCCGGCCCAGATCTCTCGGAAGGGCTGCCGGAGGACGTTCCCGATGAAGTAGTCGGGGAAGTCGCCGCAGAAACAGACCTCGCCATCCGGCTCGACCTGCGCGAAGTACCAGGCCACGGGGCAGAGGTTGTGACCGAACGTCTGCGGGAAGTCCGAGAAGTACTCGGGCACGCGCTCGGCCGGCACGTCGGGCACGAAGGAGACCCACGGCCGCCCGAGGCCCGAATCGAGCAGGCGCCGGCGATGCAGGCCCTTGAGGAGTTTCACGACCTCGGAGAGCTGCTGCCCTCGCGTGGCCGGGATCGAGGCCGCGTCGAAGTCGAACCCCTTCCACGACTCGGCCCGGATCCCGAATTCCTCGCGCATGACGCGCTCGTAGTCGGCGCCGACCTCTTTCGGGATGAACCAGCGCAGGCCCACGTTGATCGTGTCGAGCGGCAGCTCGCGCAGCGCCTCGACCGCGGGACGAACGGCGTCGAGGTTGAGTTCCGTGATCGGCAGGATCGCGATCACCATCGGCGTCGGACGGCCGAGCTCGCGCCGCCAACGGGCGACCGCACGCACGCCGGCCGCCGCTTTCTGGAAGCTGTCCGCCTTTCCGCGGATGCGGTTGTGCACGTCCGGCGGGCCGTCGATCGAGACGGCGATGGAATCGATCCCGGCTTCGACGAAGTCCCGGGCGTAGGCCTCGAGGCGCCCGCCGTTGGTGATGACCGTGCACGTGAGGCCGCGGCGCTTGACTTCGCGCACGAGCGGAAGGATGTCGGGATAGAGGAGGGGCTCTCCCCCGAAGAGCGAGACGATCGGCTTCCACGCCGCGACCTCGTCCAGCAGCTTCACGTAGTCGGAGAGCGAGAGCTGGCGCGAGAGGCCGATCAGCTCCCGGATCCGGTCGCGCTCCTTCTCGCCGTCGGTGGCGGAGGCCGAGAACCCGTCGGAGCGGTAGATCCCCGTGTCGCCCCACTGCCCGCACATCTTGCAGCGCAGGTTGCAGAGGTTCGTGACCCGCAGCTGCAGGAACGTCGGCATCGGGAGGTTGTCCGCGCGCGGCGCCTCGAGATGCGACATCACCTCGCGGCGGCCCTGCGACATTCGCCCGAGGTGCCTCCGGGCGAAGCCGGCGAGCTCGAGGCCGCGACGAAAGCTCATGATGGCGGGACTGGACGGATTTCGATTGTATTCAGGAACGCCCCCTCACCCCCAACCCCCTCCCCCCGAAGAAGACGGGGACGAGGGACGAGGCTCCGAGGATCAGCCCTTCGTGTAGAGATTCATCACGGCCTCGATCCCGCGCCGGCAGACGGCGCAGAAGGGGACGTCGTCTCGGGTGAACATGATGCAGTCGATCTGGGGCCGGTAGTACTCCTTCGCCTCGTACATCGCTCCTTCGAAGGCCCCGACCTTGCCCGCCGAGGGATCCGAGCCGAGGAGCTTCGTCTCCTCGACCTTCTCTTCGTTGAAGAGCGCGTCCATCCGGTCTTCGGGCGCGTTCTCGGAGCGGATCTTGCGGCGCCGTCCCTGGAAGTCCCGCGACATCGCCTCGAATCGCTCCTTCGGCCACGGCGTCGGAAGCGCGATTCCCGGGGCGACGAGGTCCTTCCACTTGAGCTTCTCCGGATCGAGAAGCGCCGTGATGTTCGGCTCCCACGGCTCGATCCGCGCGGTGGCCGGCCCGTAGGCCACGTCGGAGGTGTAGTACTCGTCCGCGAGCGCCGCGAAGTGGTGTCCGAACTCGTGCACGAAGACGTATGGGGCCCAGAGGCTGTCGGCCGCGACCGTCGAGTACTGCCCGAAGATCCCGCCGCCGCCGTAGGTCCGGGAGTTCGTGAGGATCTCGACGAACTCGTACGGCGCGAAGGAGGCCACGTCCCGGAACGAACGGTTCTCGAAAGTCAGGATGTAGCGCTCCGATCCGAACGCGTCGTATGTCGCGCCGACCCGGGAGCGGCGGTGGATGCCGGTCGAGGGGCGCGAGATGCCGGATTCCTCCGCCGGCGGACAGAGCCCCCAGACGTTGAAGTCGTTGCGCCGCTCGCGGAAGGGAGAAACCGCGAAGAGGAGCTCCGTCAGCCGGCGGGCGTCCTTCTCGAACTTGCCGCGCTCGGCCGCCGTGTACCCGTCGCCCGAGGATCAGGAAGTCGATCTTCTGGGCCGAAGGGCCGTGTTTCTCGATCTCGAGGAGCGGCCCGGGCGACGGCGGCTTCGAGGAGTCCACGAACATGTCGGCGGGATCGACGAGCGCCGACCAGACTTCGCGAAACGCGTTCCGCGCGTCGCGCTTCTTGACGACGATCTGGACCGGCGACGACGGGGCCGGGAACCGGAGGGACTCGGAGAACGTCCGGTGCCTCTCCTGGGCTTCGCGGGGTCGTCTCCCACTCCCCGTATGACCGAGTCGAAACCGCGGGAGTAGAGGGCGCGGTTGGACTTGCGGTCGATCACCTCGAAGAAGTACTTGCCGAGGTTCGTGTCGTCCAGGGGCCGCGCCGGGTTGCCCGGCCACTCGAGGGGCTCGAGCACGACGCGATCCAGGGAGAACCGCTCTTCCGAGGCGCTTCCCGTATGGTCGTAGTCCACGCGCATCGTGCGGGGAGCGGCGGAGGCGAGGGCGGCGGTCATCAGGAGTCCGGCGAAGACGCAGGCGTCTTTTCTTTTCATTTGAATCGCATATCCTACGCGGTCACGGTCAGGAGGTCGAATGATCCACGAAAACATCCTCGGAACGATCGGAAACACCCCCGTCGTCAAGATCCAGCGCCTTTCGCCGCCGGGCACGGAGATCTACGTCAAGTGCGAGGCTTTCAACCCGCTCTCCTCCGTCAAGGACCGCCTCGCGATCGCGATCATCGAGGACGCGGAACGGCGCGGGACGCTGAAGCCCGGCCAGACGGTGATCGAAGCGACCTCCGGCAACACCGGCATCGCGCTCGCCATGGTCTGCGCGGTCAAGGGGTACCCGTTCGTCGCGGTGATGTCGGACAGCTTCTCGGTCGAGCGCCGGAAGCTCATGAAGTTCCTGGGAGCCAGGGTCGTCCTCTGGCCGGCGGCCGAGCGCGGCTCGGGGATGGTCAAGAAGACCGAGGAGCTCGCGAAGAAGAACGGCTGGTTCCTCGCGCGCCAGTTCGAGAACGAGGCGAACCCGGAGTACCACCGCAACACGACGGGGCCCGAGATCCTGCGCGACTTCGTCGGCCGGCGGCTCGACTGGTGGGTGACGGGCTACGGGACCGGGGGCACGTTGACGGGCGCCGGGGACATGATCCGCAAGGCGCGCCCCGAGACGAAGATCGCCGTCGTCGAGCCGGAAGGGGCGGCGCTTCTGGCCGGCGCCGAGTGGAAGCCGCACAAGATCCAGGGCTGGACGCCCGACTTCATCCCGGCGGTTTTGAACCGCAAGGGCTTCGACGAGCTCGTCACCGTCTCGGACATCGAAGCGCGGGACGCCGCGCGCGAGCTCGCGACGAAGGAAGGGATCTTTTGCGGGATCTCGTCGGGCGGGACCTTCGCCGGCGCCCGGAAGATCGCCCAGAAGTCCCCGAAGGGGACGGTGCTCCTCGCCATGCTGCCCGACACGGGCGAGCGCTACCTCTCGACGATCCTCTTCGAGGGGATCACCGAGACTTCGGACGAGGTGCCGGGGGTCTAGACGCTTCGGGGAGCTCGCCGGCCGGCAGCCGCTCGACCTGCGACAGCGTCGCGACGAGTTCCTTCTTCTTCCCGACGCGGAAGGGGTTGACGTACTCCCAGACGATCTCGCGCACGGGCGTGACCTCGATCGCACGGCCGTTGTTGGAATCGACGATCAGGGTGTTGCCGTTGGGCAGCCGCTGGACCTGGCCGTGCGACTCGGAGAAGAGGCCCTCCCCTTCCCGATCCCCGTAGCGCCAGGCGATCTCCTGGGTCGTCGGGTCGAGCTCGATCACGCGGGACTGCTTGGCGCTCACCCGTCCGAAATTGTCGAAGACGAGCAGGCGGCCGCTGTCGAGAAGGCGCGGCATGTGCTGCGCCCGCCAGGCTCCCGAGAGGGCCCAGACGATCTTCTCCTCGCGCGGATCGAGGACGGCCACAAGATTCAAGGCGCGGATCGAGAGGAGCAGGTTTCCCTCCCGGAAGGCCGGGCCGCGCGACGCCGCGAGCGCGCCGTCCAGGATCTGGATTCCGTTGGTGTGGAGGATGTCGCCCTCGTTCGCCATCGGCGCGAGCGCGGCGGCGAAGTCCGACCGCTCGAAGCTCCGGAGCACGGAGATCCGCTTCCGAACCTGACCCTCCGGCGAGAGGATCGTCACGAAGTCTTCCCAGACGTCGCGACCCGCCGGATTCACGTCGGGAAGCGCGTGGATCTCCCGCGTCAGCGTGTAGATGTCGCCGCCAGGAGCGAGCGCGATGTCGTGATTCGCCGCGTTCGGGAGCGCCCACTCGAGACGGGAGCTCGGGTCGACGCGCGCGATCCCGACGTACTCCCAGATGGCGACGACGTCGCCGCCCGGCAGAAGCTTCGCCCGGCTCCAAGCGTCGTCGTGCTCGAAGCGGCGCTCGTCGGAGCGGACGCTCGGCCAGATCCGTCGCGCTTCGTAGGACCACTTGTGGAGGAGGTGGCCCTTCATGTCGAGGAGCCGCGCCTCCGGGGCGTGCGCGGAGACGCAGAGGTTCCACCCGTCGTAGGCGCGGCCGGCGGTGTACGCCGTGACGCCCTCCTTCCCCGACGCCGGGCGGTAGCCGGAGAGGTACGGGATCTGGGCGAGCTTCGCGACCTCCTCGCGCGACGAGCCGGCGGCCGCCGGAACCCCCGCGCGATCCGCCGGCTTCGCGGATCGCCAGGACGTGGAGTATTGGTAGAGCCTCTGGAGGGGACCGTACGGGAACCAGTGCTCCCGATGCGCGGCGAAACCGTAAAGGACCGCGCCGGCGAGGAGGATCGCCAGACCGAGAGCCGCGAGGCCCCGCTTCAACGCCTAGCTCCGGGCCGCGATCTTCTCCGGGGGACCGAGCTCGGTGGCGAGCTCCCGCAGCGGGTCGAAGCGCACCAGGCCCGACTCCATCCACAGGTGCTCGCCTTCGAGGAGGCGCCGAGCGGTGCGATACTTCACGACGTCGTCGTTCGAGCGCAGGGCGCGGAAGTTCGACGCGATTCGCCGGCGCGTCGATCCGGCAGAAGACGTCCGCGAGCTCGACGGCGGAAGCCGCCTCGGGCCGTTCCGCTTTCCGGATCGCCTGCGCACGGCTGACGGCGGCCGACATCGCGTAGAGGTCGGCGCCGATGTCCACGGCGCGGAAGAGGAGCGCCTGCCGCTTCTCGAGCTTCGGCCCGTAGCGCGCCATCATGTGGAAGAGCGCGCGGGCGAGATGCCGCGTCGTCCGCTCGAGGTAGCGGACGTGGCCGGCGAGCGGGCCGAACTCGGAGAAGCGCGGGGCGCGCCCCCAGCCGAGCCAGCGGGTCGGATACCACTTCGCGTAGAAGCCGACGAAGCGCGGCAGGGCCACGCCGAGCTTCCGCGAGACCGGGATCTTCGGGTCGAAGAGCTCTCCCGCCACCGCGAGATGCCGGTCGAGCGCCTCGCGCGCGATGAAGAGCCGCATGATCTCGGAGGAGCCCTTCGAAGATCAGGTTGATCCGGAAGTCGCGCATCATCCGCTCGACGGGGATCGGCTTCTCGCCGCGCGCCCGGAGCGAGTCGGCGGTCTCGTAGCCGCGCCCGCCGCGGATCTGCATCGTCCGGTCCACGAGCCGCCAGCCCTCCTCCGAGTTCCACATCTTCGCGACCGCGGCCTCCAGGCGGATGTCGCGGTCCCCCATGTCGGCCATGGCCGACGAGAGGTCGGAGACCGCCTCGATCGCGAACGTCGGTCGCCGCCATCTCGGCCAGAAGCTGGGCGATCGCGTCGTGCTTGCCGATCGGCTGGCCCCACTGCACGCGCTCGTTCGACCAGACGCGGCAGATCTCGAGGCAGCGCTTGGCGAAGGCGGCGCACGAGGCGGGGAGCGTGAGACGTCCCGTGTTGAGCGTCACGAGGGCGAGCTTCAACCCGCGCCCCTCGCCGAGAAGCAGGTTCTCCTTCGGCACGCGAACGTTGCGGAATCGGATGACCCCGTTCTCGATCGCCTTCAGGCCCATGAAGTGGCAGCGGATCACGACCTCGACGCCCGGCCAGTCCTTCTCGACGATGAAGGCGGAGATCTTCTTCGTGTCCGGGTGACGCGCCATCACGACGAAGAGGTCGGCGATCGTCCCGTTGGTGCACCAGAGCTTCTCGCCGTTCAGGACGTAGTCCCCCTCGGGGGTCCGCGCGGCCGTCGTCGAGAGGTTCGCGGGATCCGATCCGACGTGCGGCTCGGTCAGCGCGAACGCCGAGATCGCGCCCTTCGCGAGACGCGGGAAGTACTTCTTCTTCTGCTCCTTCGTGCCGAAGAGCTTCAGCGGCTGCGGCACGCCGATCGACTGGTGCGCGGAGAGGAGCACCACGAGGTTTCCGTCCCAGCTCGAGATCAGCTTCATGACCTCGCCGTACTCGCGCTGCGAGAGACCGAGCCCGCCGTACTCCCGGGGGACCTTCATGCCGAAAGCGCCGAGCGCAGCCAGCCTCTGGATGATCCGCGGCGGGATCTTCCCCTCCCGATCGATGGCGTCGGCGTCGACCTCTTCGGTCAGAAAGCGCGCCATGGCGTCGTAGAAGGCGCGAAACTCGGGCCTCTCCGGCGGCGCCTCGGGGAACGGGTGCACGAGATCGAGACGAAAGTTGCCGAGGAAGAGCTCCTTCAGGAAGCTCGGGGCTTTCCACTCCGCCTCGCGCGCCTCCTCGGCGACCCGGCGGGCCTCGGCCTCGCTGACCGGTTTTCGCGCCTCCTCGCTCATCGAAGTTCCCACTTTACCGCAGCGGCACTGCGCTCCAGGCGGCGCCGCGGTCCGGCCTCGTCCGCGCGGGTCGCGACGCTTCAGGCCCCGGCGGGAACCAGGGCCTTCTTTCGGGCGCGGCGGGCCGCCGGCCGAACGGTGGTCTCCGCCGGAACGAGGCCGTCTTCCATCCAGAGGTGCTTGCCGGCGAGGATTCGCCGCGCGGTCTTGTACCGGACGACGTCGTCGTTCGATCGCAGCGCGCGGAAGCTCGCTTCGACGTGGCGGCGGGTCATCCGGCAAAAGACGTCCGCGAGCTCGACGGCGCTCTTCGCCTCGGCCCGCCCCGAGCGACGCATCTGCTCGGCGCGGCTGACGGCCGCCGACATCGCGTAGAGGTCGGCGCCGACGTCCACGAGCCGTCCGACGAGGGCCTGCCGCTTCTCGAGCTCGGCCCCGTGGCGCTCCTCCAGTTGGACGATCGTGCCGGAGAGGCGCTGCGCGGTCTGTTCCAGGTAGCGCACGTGGCCGGCGAGCGGCCCGAACTCCTCGAAGCGCTTCCCCGCCTTCTCCTTCGCGCCCCGGGCTTCGAGACGGGCCCGCGTCGGATCCGGCTCGAGCGCTTCCCGGCCGATGTAATGGCGCATGATCTCGGAGGAGCCCTCCCAGATCAGGTAGATGCGATAGTCGCGCAGCATCCGCTCGACCGGGACGCCCTTCTCGCCCCGCGCCCGCAGGGAATCCGCGGTCTCGTAGCCCCGCCCGCCCCGGATCTGCAGCGCGCGGTCCACGAGCTTCCATCCCTGCTCGGAGTTCCACATCTTCGCGGTCGCCGCCTCGAGCCGGATGTCGCGGTCCGGGAGGTCGCAAAGCGAAGAGGAGAGATCGGAGACCGCTTCCATGGCGAACGCCGTCGCCGCGATCTCGGTCAGGTGCTGCGCGATCGCGTCATGCTTGCCGATTTGCTGTCCCCACTGCACGCGCTCGTTGCACCAGACGCGGCTGATCTCGAGGCAGCGCTTGGCGAACGCGGCGCAGGTGGCGGGCAGCGTCAGGCGTCCCGTGTTCAGCGTGACGAGCGCGAGCTTGAAGCCGCGGCCTTCGGCCAGGAGCAGGTTCTCCTTCGGCACCCGGACGTTGGTGAACCGGATGACGCCGTTCTCGAGGGCTTTCAAGCCCATGAAGTGGCAGCGGATGACGACCTCCACCCCGGGCCAGTTCCTCTCGACGATGAACGCCGAGATCTTCTTCGTGTCGGGATGCTTCGCCATGACGACGTAGAGGTCGGCGATCGTGCCGTTGGTGCACCAGAGCTTCTCGCCGTTTAGGACGTAGTCGCCTTCCGGCGTCCGATCGGCGCGCGTCGAGAGGGACGACGGGTCTGACCCGACGTGGGGCTCGGTCAGCGCGAAGGCCGAGATCGCTCCCTGCGCGAGCCGCGGGAAGAATTTCTTCTTCTGCTCCGGGGTGCCGAAGAGCATCAGGGGCTGCGGCACGCCGATCGACTGGTGCGCCGAGATCAGCGCGGCGAGATTTGCGTCCCAGCTCGACATCAGCTTCATGATCTCGACGTACTCGCGCTGCTTCAGGCCGAGGCCGCCGTATTCGACGGGGATCTTCAATCCAAAGGCGCCCAGGGGAATCATGCGGGCGAGGAGCTCCGGCGGGATCTTCCCGTTGCGGTCGATCGCATCGGGGTCGACCTCGCTCTTCAGGAACGCCGCCATCCGGTCGTAGACGGCGCGGAACTCCGGGCGCTCCGGCGCTTCCGGAAACGGGTGGATCAGGTCGAGACGGAGGCGGCCGGAGAAGAGCTGCTTGACGAAGCTCTTCGCCTTCCACTCGGAGTCTTCGGCGGCGCGGCGGGCCTCGGCCCCGTCTGGGGGGTTCTTCACATGTTCTGTCATGGAACTGTGCATGTTACCGCAGGGGGTCACGCCCCCGGTGGCCCGAAAGTGCCAACCGCGCGCCGCCTCTCTTGCGATGCGCCCGCGTCCCTTCTCAATCCGAGAGCCCGGTTGGCTGCTCTCTGACAGCCCTTCGCGAGCGCGCAAGAACCCACACCGCGACGGCGAGCGCGGAGGCCAGCACCGCGCCGAGAATCGCGGGCCACGGCGCCGGCTGCGCTCCACGCGAGAGGGGGATGGAAGCGCCCGCCTCGCCGATCAGCACGAAGGCCGCCCAGTCTCGCGGCGCCGCGGCCTCGCCGCCGCGTCGCAGGGCCGCGAGCTTCGTCTGGCGGAGCGCCTCCCCTTTCGACGCGCCCGCGGCGAGGCGCCGGTAGAAATCCTCCATGAAGCGCGCCGTCCGCTCGTCGTGCACGTTCCAGAGGCTGGCCAGCACGGAGCGAGACCCCGCGGCGAAGAAGGCGCGGGCGAGCCCGAGCACTCCCTCTCCCGGACTGGAGCCTTCCGCGCCCGGTGCGGCAGCCCGACAGGACGACGAGATCGCTCCGGAGCGTGAGACGCGCGATCTCGCGGGCCTGCAGGAGTCCGTCTTCCGGGTCGTCGTCTCCGACCGAGAGCACGAGCGCCGACCGCGACGGGTGCCGCTCGCTCGCGAACCCGTGCGTCGCGAAATGCACGACGCGGAAGGGAGCGAGCGAACGGCGCTTGGCTTCGCGCTCGCTCGCCGCCGCCCCCGTCAGGACTTCGGCGTTCGCGACGATCCGCGAGATCCGCCGCGCCTCCTCCGCGGTGTGGGGCAGCGCGCCCACGTCGAAGCCCTCGTCCTCGTAGGATCGCCAGACGTCGCTCCGGTTTCCTCGCTCCGCCCGACGGAGATCCGGATCCGCGAAGACGATCAGATCTCGGGCGCCGGGAAGAGGCCGCGCTCGCGCCGAGAGGGCGACGAGCACCGTCGCCGAGGGGGCATACGAGATCGTGAGCTCCTCCAGGAGACGGCGCTTCGATTCCTCCGACGATCAAGGCCTCGAAGGGAAGCGTGTGCAGCGCGCCGTCCGGCACGATCACGAGCCTCCGAACTCGAGGGTTCAGAAGCCGGCGCACCGGCCCGACGAGCTCCGCGCCGAGGCGTGCGGCCACGGGACGCGAGGCGTCTTCGTCCCCCCTCTCGAGCAGCTCGACCAGGTTCCTCGCGCGGGCATCCGCCGTCGCGGCGGCTATCGGCAGGGTCACGGCCGCAAAGCTCCCGGGCTCGACGACGAAAGCGGTCATCGTCTCGGAGGTCGAGAAGTAGCTGACGAGCGCGCCGTCCGGTCCGAGCGCCGCGCGGATCTCCTCGAGGCCGGCCGGGCCCGATGGGAGCAGCGTCGCCGCCCGTGCGTCGGTCTTCCGGATCTCCTCGTCGGCACGATCGAAGGCCTCCTCCGCACGCGAGAGTTCTTCGAGCCGCTGCGCCCGCTCTTCCCGGGAGAGGTCGCGCCGGCGCAGCTCCTTCTGGAGGCTGGCAATCGACGCGTCGGCGTCGAGCCGGCGGCGCGCCCATTCGCCCGCTTCGCCGGAGCGCGCGGATCGCGCCTCGGCGATCGTCTCCGCGAGCACGCGGGCGCGCGCCCGCTCGCTGACGAGGAAGGCCCGGGCCGCATGGCCGCGTCCCGGAGCCCTCCGATCGAGCTCGAGCAGGACGCCGACCGTATCGCGGTAGAGATCCTGGCGCGCCGAGAGGAAGCTCGCCCGGCTCTCCCGCGCCGCGACCTCGCTGCGGACTGATTCGAGCAGGTCGAGTGCCTCCTCCAGCAGCGCGAGCGCCGCCTCGGGCCGCCCGAGCGCGTCCTCGGCGCGCGCCCGGAGACCGAGGGCCCGCGCGGCATAGTCGCGGGCTCCCGCCTCGCGGGCGATCGAGACGGCCTGCTCGAGCGGCGCGAACGCCTTCTCCGGATGGCCGGCGGCGAGCTCGATGCGTCCGAGCCCCATCCAGGCCCCCATCTCGACCCGCCGGTCCCGCACTTCCCGGGCGAGCGGCAGCGCCGCTTCGACGTTGGCGAGCGCGCCGTCCCGGTCCCCCAGGAGGAGACGCATCGCCGAGGAATTGACCAGGATGAGCGCCTCGGCCGAATGGTCGCCGAAGCTGCGGACGGAGGCCAGGGCCAGGTCGAACTCCCGCAGCGCCTCCCGCGGTAGGTCGAGCGAGCCGTACACGAGCGCCGCGTTCTGACGCACCAGCGCTTCGCCGCGGGGATTCCGAATCTTTTGAAAGAGGAGGGCCGATCGCTCGAGCGAGGAGAGTGCGCGAGAGTGGTCCCCGAGCGACCAGGAGACGAGGCCGACGCCGTTCCAGCCCCACGGCTCCATCTTCGCGTTGGAGTCCCGGCGGCAGAGGGCGAGCACCGCCTGGTGGTCGTCGAGCGCCTCCTGGTAGCGGCCGGAGAGCCATCGGACCCAGCCGCGCGCGTCGAGGGTCTCGGCCTCCTGGTTCGTGTCCCCCGCCTCGCGGGCGAGCTCGAGGGATCGTGTCATCCGATCGAGGCCCTCCGCCAGGCGCCCCTGGAGCGCGTGATTGAACCCCAGCTGGCGCAGGATCGCGGTCTCGACGTGGCGATCCCCCGCCCGGCGCGCGTCCTCGAGCCCTCGCTCTTCGACTGCCAGCGCCCGATCGAGGTCGCCGCCGCGAAACTGGAGGGAGTAGGCGGCGTCGGCGAGCGCGGCCGCGGCCTCGGCGCGGTCGCCGACGGATTCCCAGATCGAAGCCGCGCCGAGCAGGCACGCGACCTCCCGGCGGCGCGCCGACGCCCCCGTTTCGCCCGCGAGGGCGTTTCCTTCGACCCAGAGCCGCTCGGCCGCGATGCGCCGGCGATCGGCCGGCGTGGCCGGCCGGCGCGCCAGCAACCGAATCGTGTACGCGCCCGGAGCCGTTCGGAGGTAGAGCCCTCGGATTTCCACGCGGTGCTCCCCGGCCTTCCCGGCGAGGACCGAAGCCGTCTCGCGGCCGTAGACGCCGGACGGGCCGTCGCGGTCGGTCAGGACCCTTCCGGCCGCATCGGAGACGAGCGTCTCGACGTCGATTCCCTCCTGATCGACGGCCACGCGCGCGAACTCCCCCGCTTCGAGAAAGACGGTCCAGAAGTGGCTTTCCGCCGGCTTCAAAGACCTCCTCGCCGCGGTTTCCGCCTCGAGTCGCTCGACCGGAGGCGCCGGCGCGTCGGCCGGAACCGCCGCCGCCGGGAGGGCCGGAGAAACCGCCAGCGCGGAGCCGAGGAGCGCCGCGGCCGCGGACGCACGAGGCCCTCTCCCGAGCCGGGCTCCCCGGCTGGGTCTCCGTCTCGCGCCCGGATGACGAGTCATGCCGACCGCCTCCGAGAAAGACCGCCGCCGCGCGCCGCCAGCCTGGCGGCGCCGTCCGCGTGGCGAATCTTATCGCCTCCGCCTCTGCGGCATTACGCTAGGCGAAATGCAGAACGAGTCCTTCTCCGACTCCGGCCCGCGCGCGCCGAAGGTCCGCGAGATGTTCTCGCGGATCGCCTGGCGCTACGACCGGTTGAACGACCTGATCAGCTTCGGCATGCACCGGATCTGGAAGAGGAAAACGGTCCGGCGCGCGCTGGACGGCGCGCGGCGCCCGGCGCGCGTGCTCGACCTCTGCTGCGGGAGCGGCGACCTCGCCTTCCTGGCCGAGGAGCTCGGCGGGGCGAAAGTCGTCGGCGCGGACTTCGCGCTCCCGATGCTCGCCGTCGCGCGGCGGCGAAGCCGATCGGGGGAAGGCGCGGCGCGCTTCGTGCAGGCCGACGCCCTCGCCCTCCCCTTCCCGAACGCTTCCTTCGATGCGATCACGGTCGCGTACGGGCTGCGCAACGTCTCGGACCTGCCGGCGGCGCTCGCCGAGATGCGGCGCGTGCTCGCACCCGGCGGGCGGGCCGCGGTCCTCGATTTCGGGAAACCCGACGGCGCGATCGCGCGAGCGCTCTATACCGGCTATCTGCGCGCCGCGATGCCGCTCGTCGGATGGCTCTTCCACCGCGATGCCGCACACGTATCGATACATCCCGGACTCTCTCATCCGCTACCCTGGGCAGCGCGGCGTCGAGCGCCTCATGCGCGAGGCGGGGTTCGACCGCGCGCGGCACGAGAACCTGCTGCTCGGCACCATGGGAATCAACGTGGGCGAGGGACCCTCTTCGCGATAGACTGCGCGGCTCCCATGGCACACCAGTACATCTACACGATGGTCAAGCTGCGGAAGGTCGTCCCGCCGCAGCGCGAGATCCTGAAGGGGATCTCGCTCTCCTTCTTCCCCGGGGCGAAGATCGGCGTCCTCGGCTTGAACGGCGCGGGCAAGTCCACGGTGCTCCGCATCATGGCGGGGGTCGAGAAGGACTTCGCGGGCGAGGCCTTCCCGGCCGACGGAATCCGCGTCGGCTTCCTGTCTCAGGATCCGAAGCTCGACCCGGGCAAGGACGTCCGCGGCAACGTCGAGGAGGCGGTCGCGCCGACACGCGCGCTTTTGAAGCGCTTCGACGAGCTGAACGAGAGGATGGCGGGCGAGCTGTCCGAGGCCGAGAGCGAGAGGCTCATGGCCGAGTACCAGCGGGTCCAGGACGCGATCGAGGCGTCGAACGCCTGGGAGCTCGACCACCAGCTCGAAATCGCCATGGACGCGCTGCGCTGCCCGCCCCCGGACGCCGACGTCCGCAAGATCTCGGGCGGCGAGCGGCGCCGCGTCGCCCTCTGCAAGGTGCTTCTGGAGAAGCCGGACCTCCTGCTGCTGGACGAGCCGACCAACCATCTCGACGCCGAGTCGGTCGCGTGGCTCGAGCGGCACCTGGCGGAGTATCCGGGCACGGTCGTCGCCGTCACGCACGACCGGTACTTCCTCGACAACGTCGCGGGCTGGATCCTGGAGCTCGACCGCGGCTTCGGGATCCCGTGGGAAGGCAACTACTCGAGCTGGCTCGAGCAGAAGGAGAAGCGTCTCGAGCTCGAGGAGAAAGCGGAGACGGCGAAGCGCAAGACCCTCCAGCGCGAGCTCGAGTGGGTGCGGATGTCGCCGCGGGCGCGCCACGCCAAGAGCAAGGCGCGCCTCGAGCAGTACGAGGCGCTCCTCGCGGACCGGGGACCGGAAGAGCGGGGCGAGACGCAGGAGCTCTTCATCCCGCCCGGGCCGCGCCTCGGGGACGTCGTCGTCCGCGCGGAGAAGGTCCGCAAGGCCTACGGCGACCGGCTTCTGATGGACGATCTCTCCTTCGACCTGCCGCGGGGCGGCATCGTCGGCGTCATCGGCCCGAACGGCGCCGGCAAGACGACCCTCTTCAAGATGATCATGGGCGTCGAGAAGCCGGACGCCGGGAAGCTCGCGGTCGGCGAGACCGTCGTCGCCTCCTACGTCGACCAGGACCGCGAGCGCCCCGACCCGAAGCGCACCGTGCACGACGAGATCTCGGGCGGCCAGGACAAGATCCTGCTCGGCAAGCGCGAGATCCCCTCGCGCGCCTACTGTGCGATGTTCAACTTCAAGGGGGCGGACCAGCAGAAACGGGTCGGCGATCTCTCGGGCGGCGAGATGAACCGCCTGCATCTCGCGCGGACGCTGAAGAAAGGTGGGAACCTCCTCCTGCTCGACGAGCCGACGAACGACCTCGACGTGGACACGCTCCGGTCGCTCGAGAACGCGCTCCTCGACTTCGGCGGCTGCGCCGTCGTCATCAGCCACGACCGCTGGTTCCTCGACCGGATCTCGACGCACATCCTCGCCTTCGAGGGGGAGAGCTCGCACGGTCTGGTTCGAAGGGAACTACCAGGAGTACGAGGCCGACCGGAAGCGCCGCCTCGGCATCGAGGCCGACCAGCCCCACCGGATCAAGTACAAGAAGCTGGCCCTCGGGTAAGTTCCTGAGTCTTCGGCCCTTTCCCGAGGGCGCTCTCCCCCGGCCCCGGGCCCGCCGAAGAGCGGCGGGGCCTTTCTTCGGGACCTCCCGCACTCCAGCTGTCAGAGAATCGGCGCACTCGAACTCAGCTGACAATGAACATGGACCCCAGCGTCTGCCGCGCCGCGTCCCTTCCCGCTCTGGCGTCCGCGCGTTTCGTGATCGCGAGGAGGAACCATGCCCATCGTTCTTCGCCGGGTGTTCATCGTTCTCTCGACCGTGCTTTTCTCATTCGCGTCAGCGGGCCAGGACGGCGCAGAAGATGACGTGCCCGTTGGCGGCTGGCCGGCGCCGCCCTACTGGAGTGCGGCCCGCGGCAACACGCCGCGCCGCGAGGCGCAGGAGCCCGAGCGCGAGGCCGAATCGGCTCAGGCGCCGGCTTCCGTCCCCACCGCTCCCCTGCCTCTGATCGGCATCACGCCCTGCCGCCTCGCCGACACCCGTGGTAACGGCTTCACCGGCGACTACGGTCCGCCCGCCCTCTCCGCCGGCATCGCCCGCAGCTTCACCCTGACAGGTCAGTGTGGCATCGCCGCCACCGCCTCCGCCGTCTCTTTGAACATCACCGTCACCGCCACGCAGGGCTCCGGCTTCATCAAGATCTACCCGAAGGGAGCGACGGCGCCGACCGTCTCGACCCTGAACTACCTCGCGAGCCAGACCGTGGCCAACGCCGCGATCGTGCCCCTGGGTACCGACGGGGCGATTACGGTGGTGGCGGGAGTCTCGGGAACTCAGTTGATCATCGACACCAACGGCTACTACGACAACGTGGGCCTGATCACGCAGGTCAGTCCGGGAACGGGGCTGGCCGGAGGAGGCACGTCGGGCAACGTGACGCTCGGGATCGCCGCGGGCGGAGTGACTTCCACCGAGATCGCCGCCAACGCCGTGACGGCCGGAGCGATCGCCTTGGGTCAGGTCGTCAAGAACGTCAACGGGCTGACCGACGGCGTCACGCTCGCTCCCGGATCGAACGTCACGATCACCCCTTCCGGCCAGACTCTGACGATCGCGTCGGCAGCGTCGGGAAGCGTTCCCGCGGGCGGCTTCATCCTGGGCAAGCCCAACGACACGACATTGATCGGAGCGGGTTTCACGGAGTTCGCACCGAATGCGCAGGAGTTCTGGATCGGCACGACGACCGTCGGGGCGCCGGTTCCGCGCTATCGACACACTGCCGTGTGGACCGGCACGCGGATGATCGTTTGGGGGGGCCTGGGAGCTCTCGCCCTCAACAACGGCGGACAGTACGATCCGGTCACCGATTCCTGGACAGCCACTACGACGACCGGGGCGCCGGCAGGACGCTACGACCACACGGCGGTCTGGACCGGCTCGAAGATGATCGTCTGGGGAGGCGAGCCGGCAACCAACACCGGCGGACAGTACGATCCGGTCGCGAACAGCTGGACGGCCACGGCGACGGCATTCGCGCCGTCGGCGCGATGGTTCCACACCGCCGTGTGGACGGGCTCGAGGATGATCGTTTGGGGAGGCGAACCGACGACCAACACCGGCGGCGTGTACGACCCGGTCGGGAATTCCTGGGCGACCCCGACGACTTCGAGCGCACCGACGGCGCGCTCCCTTCACACCGCGGTGTGGACCGGCATTCGAATGATCGTCTGGGGCGGCTTCGACGGATCGCTCGCTCGACTGAACACCGGCGGGCAATACGATCCGGTCGGCGATGCATGGACTACCGTGACCACCACCAACGCGCCGACGGGACGCTCCCAGCACACGGCGATCTGGACCGGGAACACGATGGTCGTCTGGGGCGGAAACGAAGGACTCTCCCTGGCCGACACCGGCGGGCAGTACGAACCCGCGGCCGACTTCTGGACTCCGACGACGACCGCCGGCGCGCCGTCGGCGCGCGCGCTCCACAACGCCGTCTGGACAGGGTCTCGAATGATCGTGTGGGGCGGTGCCGCCGGAGGTCCGAGTCTCAACAGCGGCGGACAATACGATCCCGACGGGAATTCTTGGACGGCGACGACCTTTTTCGGAGCGCCATCGGGGCGTCAGTCCTTCACGACCGTGTGGACCGGTACACGAATGATCGTCTGGGGAGGCCAGAACGTGGGCAGCACCGGCGGGCAATATGGAATGCTCTCGCTCTATGTGAAGAACTGATAGAGACGCACGTTCCAGGGCGCCGAGGCCTTCGAGGAGGCTCTATGACAGGGATGCTCCGGTTCGCAGTCGTCGTTCCCCTCCTTTTCTCGCTACAACCCGCTCCGTCGACAGGTGAGGAGCCCGAGGCGATCATCAACTGGTCGGCGCCGCCCTACTGGAGTCCTGCCGGCGCGGAAGCGCGGCGGCAAGAACGGGGTGAGCCGGGGCGAGTGGCGGAATCGGCGCAGGCCGAGCCGGCCTCCGTTCCCACCGCTCCCCTGCCTCTGATCGGCATCACGCCCTGCCGCATCGCCGACACCCGCGGCAACGGCTTCACCGGCGACTACGGCCCTCCCGCACTCTCCGCCGGCGTTGCCCGCAGCTTCACCCTGACCGGCCAGTGCGGCATCGCCGCCACCGCATCCGCCGTCTCTTTGAACATCACCGTCACGGGAACGCTGGGCGCGGGTTTCATCAAGATCTACCCGAAGGGAGCGGCGGCGCCCGTCGTCTCGACGCTCAACTACCTCTCGGGCCAGACCGTGGCCAACGCAGCGGTCGTGCCTCTGGGAACCGACGGCGCGATCACCGTCGTGGCCGGCGTCTCCGGGACCCAGCTCATCATCGACACCAACGGCTACTACGACAACGTGGGTCTGATCACGCAGCTCAGTCCGGGCACGGGGCTCGCGGGAGGAGGAACGTCAGGGAACGTGACCCTCGGGATCGCGGCGGGAGGCGTGAGCTCGACGGAGCTCGCGGACAACGCGGTGACGTCTTCGAAGATCGCGGCCAACGCGGTCACGGCCGGGGCCATTGCCTCCGGCCAGGTCGTCAAGGACGTCAACGGTGCCCACGACTCGGTGACGATCCAGGGGAGCGGCTCAGTCACCGTCGGCACGGCAGGCTCGACGATCACCGTCGGAGGCGGCGCCGCTCCCGCAGGCAGCTTCGTTCTCGGCAAGCCCGGCGACACGACGCTCATCGGAGCGGGCTACACCGAGATCTCCCAAGACGCTCAGGACTTCTGGACCGCGACGGCCACGGCGGCCGCACCGTTCGCGCGCGTGCAACACACCGCGGTCTGGACCGGCACCAAGATGATCGTCTGGGGAGGATTCTTCAATCTCAACACCGGGGGACAGTACGATCCGGTCACCGATTCCTGGACCCCGACGACGACAACGGGAGCGCCGCAGGGGCGCGCGGTCCACAGCGCCGTCTGGACCGGCTCGAAGATGATCGTCTGGGGCGGGTTCCGCTCCGGAACGGTGAACACCGGGGGTCAGTACGATCCGGTCGCCGATTCCTGGAGCGCGACGACGACCACCGGCGCACCGACCGCCCGCTACTACCACACGGCCATCTGGACCGGCACCAGGATGGTGGTGTGGGGCGGCGACGCCGGGGGTGCGTATCTCAACTCCGGTGGACTCTACGACCCACTTTCGGACTCCTGGAGCGCGACGGCGACGGCTGGAGCGCCGTCCGAGCGTTACGGCCACACGGCGGTGTGGACCGGGCTGAGAATGATCATCTGGGGCGGCTATGAAGTCGTCCTCGGATACGTCAATACGGGCGGCAAGTACGATCCCGCAGCGAATTCCTGGGACGCGGTCGGAACGTCGACCGGCGGCGCGCCGACCGGGCGCTACTTTCACACGGCCATCTGGACGGGCACGCGAATGATCGTGTGGGGGGGCCTGGGCACGAACACTGGCGGGCAGTACGACCCCGTCACGGACGCCTGGTCTCCCACTTCGATCGTTGAAGCGCCGTCTCCCCGGGATTTTCATACCGCGGTGTGGACCGGATCGAGAATGATTGTCTGGGGAGGATTCCTGGCGGGCGTCACCGCCCTCTACACCGGAGGGCTTTACGATCCGGCCGGCAACTCCTGGCGCGCGACCGCAACGACCGGAGTGCCCACCCAGCGCCGCTATCACACCGCAATCTGGACCGGCACGAAGATGATCGTATGGGGGGGAGCGGACGAATTCGGCACGCCCGTCAACACGGGAGGCCAGTACAGCGTTCTGTCGCTCTACGTGAAGAATTGACGGCGATCTCTGTTCTTCTCCTCGGCCTGCTCGCGAGCGCGGGCGGGTCGACCCTTTCGCCGTCGGCTCGCGTCGAGGGCGAGCGCGCGGTCGAGCGCGCCCGCTACGCCTTCGTCATCGACAACACCCGGCCGTTCGACAAGGTCTATCCGCGGGCCGTCTTCGAGGAGCGGGTCCGGCGCGAGATCGACGAGGAGCGAATCCTTCGCGACGTCTTCGGCATGGCCGTGACGGAGAGACTGCTCGGTCAGGAGTTCGATCGGATCGAGAGGGCGACCCAGGCGCCCGAGCAGTGGGCCGCGATCCAGAAGGCGCTCGGAAACGACCGACGGCGGGTCGAGCAGGTCTTCTGCCGCCCGCTTCTCGTCGATCGGGCGCTGCGCGCGCGGTTCGCCTTCGACCAGAAGATCCATGCGAAGCCGCACGAGAACGCGCGGGCGGCGCGCGCAACGTTTCAGGCGGGAAAGCCGGTCGCCGGTTCTTCCGTAGTGCGCCTCCGGCGAGGCGGCGCGCCCGCGCCGACGACGGGAGAGATGCTCGGGGAGGTCCGGGCGCAGGCGTCCCTTCCGCGCATCCTGGATTCCAGTCCGGCGACGTCGAAGGAGGGCCCGCTTCCCGTCGATCCGGAGGTCGCCGCCGTGCTCGAGAAGGAGCTGAAGCGGCCCGGGGATGTCACGACGATCCTCGAGGAGCGCGACCGCTTCGAGGTGTTCCGCCTGATCGAAAAGACGCCTGAGGAGTGGAAAGTGGACGCGGTCCGATACTCGAAGCTCGACTACGACGCCTGGCTCGAGCGGGAAAGACAGAAGCGCGACCACTCGAAGCGGAGCTGACGCTGGCGCGAGCGACGAGCTAGGAGGCGATCCGGCCGCCGGCGGACGTCGTCAGTCGCGCCCGAGCACCGCCGCGCCGATCCCGACGACCGCGAGGACCCCGAGGAGCAGGCCCCACCGGATCCGCCGGCGGCGCCGGCGCGGACGGACCCCGTCCAGCCACTCGTCGGCGAGCTTCGAGCCCTTCTCGGCGAGGAGCTCGACCAGCTCCTCCCCCTGCTTGCGGGCCTCTTCGTAGAGCTTCGCCCCCCGTTCGGCCGCCTTCTCCTTGACGTCCTCGAGATCCGGCTTCGCCTTCTGGAAGCCCTTTTTCAGGCTCTCGCTCGCCTCCTCCAGGTACGTGTCGCCGTCGAAGGGGCGCCGGCGGCGCAGCGACTCGATGAAAATCGGCAAGGCGACTTTCGTCAGCAGGGGGACGACGACCGGCGCCAGTGCGCTGGCGGTCTCGCGGGACAGGGAACGGCGGGCCATGGCGAACCTCCGAGGAACATTAAATCAGATCCGGGCGGACCCTGCGGGATAGTCTAAGCGCCGAGCTCCGGGAGCGAAGCCAGAGTGGAGCGCGGCGAATCAGACCGGGCCGGCCGGCTCGAAGCGATCCTGGAGGAGTACGGCGCCCTGTTGCGCCGCACGATCGCCGCCTCCGGGGCAGGGCGCCTCGGCATCTCCGTGGACGACGTCGAACAGGAGGCGCGCATCCGGGTCTGGAAGGCCCTCGAGAGCGAGAAGACGATCGCCGACCCCGCGTCCTATCTCTACAGAGTGGCCGTGTCTGCGACCATCGACGCCGTGCGCCGCGTCCGAGCCCGCCGCGAGGGGCATTCGATCGATCCGCGAGAGGGCGGCGGCGCCGGCGGATATCCGGCGCCGGCGGACGGCTCCCCTTCTCCCGAGGACCGGGCGTCCGCGCGGGAGATCGCCACAGCGATTCGGAGGGCCTCGGGCCGGCTCTCGAAGGACCGAAGGGCGGCCGTGCTGCTTCTCCTTCAGGGGTGGAACGCCCGGGAGATCGCGCAGCTCCTCGGCTGGAGCGAGGGTCGGGCGCGCAACCTCGCCTACCGCGGCCTCGAGGATCTCCGGCGCGCGCTCGAGGCCGAAGGGATTCGCCGTGGGGATTGACGACCGGGACCTCGCCGAGCTCTACCGCCGCGGGACCGAACCGGGCGCCGGGCGCGTCGGCTGCCTCTCGGCCGAGGAAGTCTCGGAGGCCGCGGCGGGCCGGGATCGTGCGGCTCGCGAGAAGGCCGCCGCGCACGCCATTGAGTGCGCGGCGTGCGCCGAGGAGCTGAGGCTCGCTCTCGAGCTCGAGCCCTGGGCGCGCCGCGCCGGACAGGCCGCTGACGCGGCGTCTCGCCCCCGCGCTCTTCCGGGTTGGCTTCCCGCGGCTGCGGCGCTCCTCCTCGCGCTCGGCGCCGGCCTGTGGCTCCGCTCGGGAAAGACGGCCCGCGACGCCGACGCGCGCCGCGGCCCGGCCGAGACTCCCGCTGCGACCTCGCCCGCCGAGGGGGAGGTTCTCCCCGCGGCGCCCGCGGCCCTTTCCTGGGCGGCGATCCCCGGGGCGAAGGCCTATTCGGTCGAGCTCTTCGACGCCGAATCGACGCTGATCTGGTCGTCGGGCCGGCTGCCCGTGCCGCGTGTCGAGCTGCCGGCCGGGATCCGCGCCAGGCTCGCGGCCGGCGGCGATTTCCTCTGGAGGGCCACCGCCTTCGAGGAGTCGGAACGGCGGGATCTGCCGCTCGCGCGGTTCCGGGTCGCCTCTCCGGAGGCACACCCTTGAGGATCTCTGCCTCTCCCTCCCGCCCGTAGCGCCGGTCGCCGGCCCGGTCCTCTCGGATACTGGAGGACACTCCTCGGGTCCGAATCTGGGACGTCGGCAGACGGCCCATCCGCTGAGAAGGCCGGCGGGTCTGCTGCGTCCTCTTCTCTGAGCCCGGGTGGCCGGCTCGCGGAGCCCGCCCAAACGGCGTGGAGGTGGCGAATGGACCGAAGGACCGAACACACGCGGCGCGGCCTCGCGGCCTTCGCGGCCTTCGCGCTCTCTCTCCTCGCGGCGCCGGCCACGGCGACGATCCAATGGACGGTGCCCTGCCACGCCTACACCGTCGTCGAAGGAGAGACCGCGTTCGTGGAGCTCGAGAACACGGGAATCAAGGACCCGGACGACGAGTACTACGCGATTCCCGTCGATGGCACCGCGACTGGCCGCATCGATTTCGAACAGGTCCCTCCCATGTTCACGCCGTGGCCGAACGGGCGCAACTACATCGTGCTGGCCGTCCGGACCTTCCGCGACCTCGACGCCGCCGAAGGGCCGGAAACCTTCGAGTTTGTCGAGACGGCGCAGCGGTTCGGCGGGAACATCACGGGATCCCCGAACCGGATCACGATCACGATTCTGGACGCACCGCCCCTGGCGCCGCCGGGGCCGGCGCCGACCGCGACGCCGCCCGGCCCGACCCCGACGTCGCGCGCGACCTGCGGGGCGACCGGGACACCAACCCCGACGCCGACGGTCACCCCGACCCAGACGGGGACGCCGGTTCCTCCGACGCCGACCCGGACGCCGACTCCCCCGACACCGACGCTGACGCCGCCGCCTCCGATCGCGACACATTATTACTCGCTCGCTCCCTGCCGCGTCGTCGATACGCGGCTCGCCGCCGACGGGCCCGCCCTGAGCGGCGGAGCGAGCCGCGCCTTCAACATCGCCGGTAAGTGCGGCGTGCCGGCGAGCGCCAAAGCGATCGCTGTCAACGTCACGGTCACGCAGCCCAACGCCCCGGGAGACCTGCGCCTCTATCCCGGAGGACCGCTGCCGCCCGTCTCGACGATCAACTTCAGGACAACCCAGACGCGCGCCAATGGCGCCGTCTCCGCCCTTTCTGCTGCCGGCGAGCTCTTCGTGCGCGGGGACCAGCCGGCCGGGAAGACCGTCCACTTGATCCTCGACGTCGTCGGGTACTTTCAGTAGAGAGGACCGAATGATCCGGGACCGGGGGTCGAGCCGCCTCGGATGCCATAGGATGGAGGCAGTCCGGTCCCTAGCCGGGGACGGGAACGGTCGCTTTCGGAGACTCATGGAACGCGCCGGCTTTTGTGGTCTGGGGCTCTCGCTCGTGCTCGCCGCCTCGGCGGCCGAAGCGGGAACCCTGACGGTCACGAACGCGACCGACTCTGCCGCCGGAGGCTCGCTGCGCGCCGCGATCCTCGCCGCGGGCGCGGGCGACACGATCGTCTTCGACATCACCACGGGCTCCCCGCCGTTTGTCATCACTTGCGGGGTCTCGCTGCCGGAGATCACAGTTCCGATCGTGATCGACGGGACGACCCAGACCGGCTACCTGTCGGCGCCGGTCATCATCGTCCAGGGGCACCACGACCTCGCCTCGGTGGCGTTTCGCGTGAGCGGCGGCGGCGCCACGATCCGCGGCCTCGCGATCACACGGTGGGGCATCGGCGTACACCTGGTCTCGAGCGGCAACACGATCGAGAAGAACCACATCGGGGCGGACGACACCGGAGAGGATCCGACGCTCTCCAAACTCGACGACAACCTCTTCGGCGTCCGGATCAGCTCCGGTTCGAACAATCAGATCCAAAACAACCTGATCTCGGCGAACGGAACCGGGCTCCTGGTCGAAGGCGGGGCATCCGCGGAGATTCTCGGAAACCGCATCGGAACGAACATCACGGGGATGACCGTGCTCGCCAACTCCGTCGGGATCCTGCTGTCGGGATCCGCCGGGGTCCACATCGGAGACGGCACGAATCTCGGGCGAAACGTCATCTCGGGAAACGGTTTCGGGATCCAGATCAACGGCACGTCCACCGGCACGCAGATCCTCGGCAACCGCATCGGCCCCAACGTCAACGGCACCGGCCCGGTGATGAGAACCGACGGCGGGGTCCCCGCGGGCGTCGGCAACTTCCTCGACGGCATCCTCGTCAACACGACGGCCGGGAGCACGGGCATCGGCGACGCGGCCGCGTCCGCGGCGATCAACGAGATCGCCCACAACCGCCGCGACGGCATTCGCGTCCAGAATGGCGCACCCGCTTCGATCCGGAGAAACTCGATCTTCTCGAACGCTCCGGCCCCCCCCTCGACGGCACCGGGCCTCGGAATCAACCTCTGCACGACGGCGACGTGCAACGAAGGGGTGACCCCGAACGACATCGGCGACGACGACGCGGGACCCAACGGGCTCCAGAACTTCCCGGTTCTCTCTCAGGCCGTCACTCTCGGCGGGAGCACGGCGGTCCTCGGCACGCTCGCCAGTACCCCGAGTACGGACTTCACCATCGACTTCTACGCGAGCCCCGCCTGCGACGCCTCGGGCAACGGCGAAGGCCTGCGGTACCTGGGCTCGGTCGACGTCGCGACCGACGCGTTCGGGGGGACGATCTTCACCGCACCCTCGCTCGCGGCGACGACGCCATCCGAGGTCGTCACGGCGACCGCCACGGCTCCCGACGGGAGCACTTCGGAGTTCTCGGCGTGCCGTCCCGTGATCGTCCCGCCGGGGCCCTTCAGCCTGTACACCGTCACTCCCTGCCGGGCGTTCGACACGCGGTCCACCGCGGCGCCTCCCCTTTCGGGCGGAACGTCCCGCGACTTCGCCGTCGCCGGGGCATGCGACGTGCCGGCCGATGCCAAGGCCGTCGTCCTGAACATCACCGTCGTCGGCCCGACCGCAGCCGGAGATCTGCGCCTCTTTCCGACCGGCTTTGCGCTGCCCCTCGTGTCGACGATCAACTACCGACGCGGCCGGACCCGAGCCAACTTCGCGATCACGGGGGTCGGAACGGGGGGTAGCGTGACGGTCCGCTGCGACCAGCCGGCCGGAACGACCGTCCACATGATCATGGACGTCTACGGGTATCTCCAATGACGAACGGAGCGTGGACGTCGCCGTCGGGCGGATGACTCGCCGATGCTGACGGCGGCGGCGGTTCTCGCAATCGCCGTCTCGGCGCCGCCGCCGGGCCCGGAGGCGGTCGTGCTCGGCATCGCGCAGGACGGCGGCGTGCCGCACCTCGGCTGCCGGCAGACGCTCTGCGTCGAAGCTCGGCGGGACCCGTCGAAGCGGCGCCTCGTCGCCTCGCTCGGGCTGCTCGATCCGGCGGCCGGGAAGCGATTCGTCATCGACGCGACGCCCGATTTCCCCGAACAGGTCGAGCGCCTCGGGGGGATGCCCGACGCGATCCTGCTCACGCACGCGCACATCGGGCACTACCTGGGGCTGGCGCAGCTCGGCCGCGAAGTCGTCAACGCGAAGGACTTCCCCGTGTACTGCACGGTCTCGATGGCGAAGTTCCTGCGCGAGAACAAGCCGTGGAGCCGGCTGGTCGAGCGGGGCAACGTCGCGATCCGCGAGATCGAGATCGGGCAAGGAGTTCGCGCTGACGCCGAACCTGCGCGCGACGGCGATCCGCGTGCCGCACCGGGACGAAGACTCGGACACCGTGGCCTACGTCGATCCGCGGGCCGCAGCGGCGCGTTCTGTGGCTTCCCGACATCGACCGCTTCGAGAAGTGGGAACGCAAGCTCGAGGAATTCGCGGCCGATCCGGATCTCACGATGTTCCTCGACGGGACCTTCTTCGCCGCCGACGAAATCTCGGGGCGCGCGATCGCGGAGGTCCCGCACCCGCTCGTACCGGACACGGCGGCGAGGCTCGCCGCCCAGGGTCCCCCGGCCGCGCGCGTCTTCTTCGTGCACCTGAACCACACCAATCGCCTGTTCTGGGATTCCGACGCCGTCCGGAGTCTCGAGTCGAAGGGGCTCAGCGTCGCGAAGGAGGGGGATCGGATCCCGCTCTGACGATCGGGCGACGGAAGCAAATCGCGATCCCCGCTGTTAGCATTCCGTCGTGGCTGCGAGCTCCGAGCCGCCGGCTCCCCATCCCGTCCTCCCCTGGCGCGCGACCGCCCGCCATGCGACCGCGTTTCCGGAGGGCTACTGGAGGACCGTCGTCCGGAGAGGGCTCTGCCTCCGGTGCCCGGTGTGCGGAAAGGGAAAGCTCTTCCGCACCTACTTCGCCATGAACGACTACTGCTCCTGCTGCGGCGTGGGCTTCGCGCGCGAGCACGGACAGTGGGTCGGTTCGCTCGACATCAACACGCTGTTGACGGCGGTCGTCCTGATGGCGGGCGTCGCGTTCGGCCCGGAGTGGCCGATCCGGACGAGCCTCGCCGTCTACTGTGCGGCGGCCGTCGTCTTTCCCCTGATCTCCTTCCGTTTCGTTCGCGGGCTCTGGACCGCGCTCGTGCATCTGACCGGCGGGGTATATTGAGCATGTCGAGAGGATCGGCTTCGGCCGCGATATGAAAAACCATCGCAAACGGAACAAGCCCGACAAGGACCGCACCGCGCGCGAGAGGCGCGCTGAGGAACGCCGCCGCGCGCATCGCCGGACGGAGCGCCGCTTCTCCGTCGGCACGGGCTCGAGCTCGGACCGCCGACGGAGCGATCGCCGCCGCGGCGACTAGTCCGCTCTCAGCCGGAAACGGCGCGGCCCCGCGCCGTGGGAACCGGGAGCCCTTCCGGCTCCGACCTCGGAAGCAATCCCGCCGCCTCGACGAGCCGGACGATCGCCTCCTGCCCCTTGATCGAGATCAGGTGGATCCCCGAGATTCCCGGGATCTCCCGGATCGCGGCGACCGTCTCGAGCGCCAGCCGGAAACCCTCCTCGGCCTGGAGCTCCGACGGCCCGTGCTCGAGCCGCGCCATCACCTCGTCGGGGACGTCGATGCCGGGCACGACGTCGCGCAGGTACCGGAGGGCCCGCGTCGAACGCGTGACGTAGACCGAGACGAGGAGGAACACCCGCTCGAGCAGGCCGAGGTCCTTCGCGCGGGACACGAACTCGGTGAGGCGCGGCACGTTGAAGCAGAGCTGGAGCTGCACGAACTCGGCGCCCGCCTCGACCTTCTTCGCCAGGCGGATCGGCCGGTAGTCGTGCGGCGGGGCGAACGGGTTTTCGACCGCGCCGACGAAGTAGGACGGGGCCGCGGACAGCGGCCGGCCCGAGAGATACGTCCCCTGGTCGCGCAGGATGCGGGCGATCCGCAGGAGGTGAATCGAGTCGAGGTCGAAGAGGGGCTTGGCCTCCGGGTGATCGCCCGCCGAGACGTCGTCGCCGGTCAGGAGCAGCACGTTTCGCGCGCCGAGCGACGCCGCGCCGAGGAGGTCCGCCTGGAGCGCGAGCCGGTTGCGGTCGCGGCAGGTCAGCTGCACGATCGGCTCGACTCCGGCCTCCGCGACGAAGACTCCGGCCGCCACGCGGCGAGAGGTGCGGCCGCGCCGCCGGGTTGTCCGTGCAGTTGGCGGCGTCCACGCGCCCGCGCAGACCCGCGGCGAGGCGCCGCACCTCGTCCGGGTCCGCCCCGTTGGTGGGCTGCATCTCGGCCGTGACGACGAAGCGCCCGGCGCGCAGGAGCGCTTCGAGCCGGCTCCGCGGCGGCGCGCCCGCCCCGGCGCCGCTCATCGCGAAGTTCCGGCGGGCGGCTCGCGACCCCTCCGATTTCTCTGACGACGCCGCCCAGCCGTCGGGGACCTCGCGGTCCCGGCCGGTCGCGAGGTTCTTCCAGGAGGAGGTCCCCTGGAGCCGCCAGTCCACGGGCGGGTTGATGTGCTCCATGTGGTCGCGCCAGATCGGCAGGCGTCGCGAACCCTCCCAGGCCTCGCACCCAGACGCACGGGCGGTCCGGGTAGACCTCGCAGTGGCCGTCCACGAGGACTCCGCCGCACGGGCCGTTGCGCAGGTTCTTCGGGCAGCGCATCGGGCAGACGAGGCCCGTCGAGTGCAGGATGCACTGCCCGCACATGCGGCAGTCGAAGAGCGGCTCCTTGACCGCTTTCTCGATCGCGATCAAGGCCCGCTCGAGGACGCTCACCGGCATTCCCCGCGCGGCCTCAATCTCGGGCCCATTCTCCGGAGCCCCGCTCTACGAGACCGGGATCCGTTTGTCCGGGTCCACGAACGGCATCGGCACCACGGTCGCCGACCGCCGGCCCCACTCGCTCTCGACCGAGAGCTTCGTGCCGTCCTTGGCGATGTCGGCCGGGACCCAGCAGAACCCGATGTTCTTCTTCAGGCGCGGCGAATAGATGGCGGATGTGACCTTCCCGATCGACTCGCCGCCGCTCGTCCGGGAGGCCGGCCACTTGACGTTGTTCAACGCCGGGAACGGCTCGCCGTCGAGCTCGACGCCGACCAGACGCCGCTTCACGCCCTCCGCCTTGATGCGCTTCAGGGCGGCGATCGAGATGCAGGCGTCCTCGGGCAGGGTGAAGTCCACGAGACGCTCGAGCCCGAGCTCGAGGGCGTTGTTCTCGTAGTTCATGTCCGCGCCCCAGTTCAGGATGCCGCCCTCGACCCGCCGGATGTCCGACGGCCCGGTCGGCTTGACGCCGTAGGGCTTCCCCGCTTCGAGCAGCGTGTCCCAGATGACCGAGCCCTTCGTCGGATCGAGCAGGTAGATCTCGTAGCCGACTTCGCTCGTCCAGCCGGTCCGGGTGACGATGATCGGGACGCCCTTGATCTCGGCCTTCGTCCACCAGTAGTACTTGAGCTCGAGGATCTTCGGCCCGACGAGGTCGCTCATCAGGTTCTTCGACTTCGGCCCCTGAACCTGGAGCGGGGCCACGTCGCGCTCGGTGATCGAGACGTTCCAGCTTCGGGTAGGCGTTCTTCAAGCCCCGCGCGAAGAGGAGCGCGTCGGAGGAGGCCAGCGCGAACCAGAACGTGTTCTCGTCCATCCGCGTCATGACCGGATCGTTGATGACGCCCCCGTCGGAGTCGCAGATGAGGACGTACTTGCCCTGTCCCACCGCGCACTTGGAGAGGTTGCGCGGCGTCAGGAGCTGGGCGAAGCGGAAACCGTCGGGGCCGCTGATCTCGAGGCAGCGCTCGACCGCGACGTCCCAGATCGTCACGTCGTTCAGGAGCGCCTGGAACTCCGCTTCGAACGTGTCGAACTGGATCGGAAAGTACATGTGGTTGTAGACGGTGAAGCCCTTCGGCGAGCTGCGCTGGGTCGCCTCGTAGTAAGGCGTGCGCCGGTTTCGGGCGCCGCGCTGGACCTGACTCATGTCGAACTGGGGCACGAGAACCTCCTTCTCAGCTATCGGCTATCGGCTATCAGCTATCAGCTATCAGCTATCAGCCGGAATCGTATCTTCACTTCGTTTCTGGCTGACAGCTGAGAGCTGAGGGCCGACAGCTACACCGGTGTCGCGGTCTTCCTCTTCGGGTTGAAGAACGGGGTCTTGACGACGGTGGCCGGCACGCGATGCCGCACGGCCTCGACCGTCAGCTCCATCTCGAGTTTCGTGCCGACGGAAGCGTGCTCGCGCGAGACGGTCGCGAGCGCGATCAGCTTCTTCAGGGTCGGCGACCAGGTCGTCGAGGTCGCCTTCCCGACCTGGCCGAGGCGGCCGTAGACGGGCACCGCCACGCGCGAAGCGGCGCCGGCGACCTGCGGGGGGAGCCCCACCGCGTCGAAGAGCTTCTCGATCGTGATCCCAGTCGAGCTCGAGCCCGACGATCTCGCGCGCGTGCCCCGCGCGCTTCTCTTCGCGCAGCGCCGCCTGCCCGACGAAGCGCCCCTTGTCGAGGTCCACGAGGCGGGAGAGCCCCATCTCGAAGGGGGAGTACTTCTGCGACGCGATCAGGGCCTTCTTGCTCGACTGGAAGTCCACGTCGATCAGGAGCAGCCCCGCCTCGATCCGCGACACGTCGAGCGCGAGCATGCCGGCGGCGTGGATGTCGAAGCTCTTGCCCCCCTCCATGAGCGCGTCCCAGACCTTGGCCGCCTCGCCCCAGGGCATCCAGATCTCGTAGCCGAGGTCTCCCGTGTAGCCGGTCCGCGAGATGTCGACCGGCACGCCCCCGATCTTCCCGGGCGTGACGCGGAAGTACTTGAGTGTTCTCGATCGGCGCCTCGGCGACCCGCTTCAGGAGGCGTCCCGAGGTCGGCCCCTGCAGGGCGAGCGAGGCGATCTTCTCCGAGACGTCTTCGATCCGGACGTCGAGCCCCGCGGCGTTCATCTCGAACCAGCGCAGCGACGGATCCGCCGCCGTCCACCGGTAGACGTTTTCCTCGAGGCGCGAGACGGTCCCGTCGTCGATCGCCTTGCCGTGCTCGTCGCACCAGGGCGTGTAGATGACCTGCCCGACCGAGACCTTGCGCATGTCGCGCGTCACGATCCGGTCCACCAGGCGCGTCGCGTCCTTCCCCGAGATCCTGTACTTGTAGAGGGGCGAGACGTCGATCAGGGCCGCCGCGTTGCGGATCGCGTTGTACTCGTGCTCGTGGTGCGTCTCGTAGGAGGAGACGGCGTAGTAGCCGGACCAGTCGCGGTAGCTCAGGCTCTCGCAGAGCGCCAGCGTCTTCTCGTGGACGGCGGTTCCAATCGGCACGCTCGAACCCCTTTTCCCGTTTGCGTCAGCCCCGTTGTGGAGGGCGCCGATTATAAGTATGCTGCCGGGCCCGAGCAATGAGCTCTCGAACGAATTCTTCCTACGACGCCGTCGTCATCGGCGGCGGGCACAACGGCCTGACGACCGCCGCCTATCTGGCGCGCGCGGGCAAGTCCGTCCTCGTGCTCGAGCGCCGGCACGTTCTGGGCGGCGCGGCCGTCACGGAAGAGGTCTTCCCGGGCTTCCATTTTTCCGTCTGCTCCTACGTCGTTTCGCTCCTGCGCCCCGAGATCATCCGGGAGCTCGACCTGCCGCGCCACGGCCTCGAGATCCTCCCGCTCGACGGCACTTTCACCCCCATGCCCTCCGGCGACTACCTCTGGCGGGTCAACGACCACTACAAGACGCGCCGCGAGATCCGGCGCCACTCCACCCGGGACGCCGAGGCCTACGACGAGTACGGCAAGGCGATGGTCGAGATGGGCCGGTTCGTCAAGCCGATCCTCTCCATGACTCCGGCCGACCCGACGTCGCGCGATTTCATGGGGTTCCTGGATCTCCTGCGCCTGGGCAAGCGGTTCCGCGACCTCTCCCCCGACGACCGGTACAACCAGGTCCAGCTCATGTCGATGAGCGCCGTCGATTTCCTCGACCAGTGGTTCGAGACCGACGTGCTCAAAGCCACGATGTCGGCGTCCGGCATCATCGGGACCTTCCTCGGCGTCCGGTCGCCGGGCACGGCGTACGTGCTCCTCCACCACTACATGGGGGACATCGACGGGGCGTACCGGTCCTGGGGCTTCGCGCGGGGCGGGACGGGCGCGATCTCCAACTCGATCGCCGGCGCCGCCCGCGAAGCGGGCGTCGAGATTCGAACGAAAGCGCCCATCGCCAGGATCGCGACGAAAAACGGCAAGGCCACCGGGGTCGTCCTCGAGAGCGGCGAGGAGATCTCGGCGCGGGTCGTCTGCTCGAGCCTCGACCCGCGGCTGACCTTCACGAAACTGCTCGACCCGCGGCAGCTCCCCGAGGACTTCGTCGAGGACATCGAGCGGTACAAGTTCCGCGGATCCTCCGGCAAGGTCAACCTCGCGCTCGACGGCCTCCCGGAGTTCACGTGCCTCCCGGGGACCGGGGCACACTTGCGCGGAGCGATCTCGATCTCCCCCTCCGTCGATTACATGGAGAAGGCCTACGACGACGCGAAGTACGGCCAGTTCTCGCGCCGCCCCTACATCGACATCGTCATCCCGAGCCTGACGGACCCGTCGGTCGCGCCTCCCGGCAAGCACGTCATGTCCTGCTTCGTCCAGTACGCGCCCTACAACCTGAAAGGAAACTGGGACGAGCAGCGCGAGGCCTTCGGGGACACGGTGGTCGACACGATCGCGGAGCACGCCCCGAACCTGAAGAAGATCATCCGCCACCGCCAGGTCCTGACGCCGCTCGACCTCGAGCGGGAGTTCGGGCTCTCGGAGGGGAACATCTTCCAGGGCGAGCTGACCCTCGAGCAGCTCTTCTTCCTGCGGCCCGCTCCCGGTTGGGCGCAGTACACGACGCCGGTGCGGAACCTCTATCTCTGCGGCTCCGCGACGCACCCGGGCGGCGGCATCATGGGCGCGCCGGGCCGGAACGCCGCCGTGCGCCTCCTCGCGGACTGGAAGAAGGGGAAGGTGCGCGCGTGAGCGCCGCCGCCGCCCGCGACGTCGTCATCATCGGCGGCGGACACAACGGCCTCGTGGCGGCGGCCTACCTCGGCCGCGCGGGACTGCGTCCGCTGGTCCTCGAGCGCCGTCCGATCGTCGGCGGAGCCGCCGTCACCGAGGAGATCCACCCCGGGTTCCGGTGCTCGACACTCGCCCACTCGGCCGGGCCGCTTCTGCCCCGCGTCGCCGCCGACCTCGATCTCGCCCGTCGCGGCGTGCGCACGCTGACGCCCGAAGTGCGCGTCCTCGCCCTCTCCCCCGACGGCCGCAACATCCCGCTGTACGACGATCCGGCGCGCACGTCGACCGCGATCGCGGGGCACTCCGAGAAGGATTCGAGGAAGTACGGCGAGTTCCACGAGAGCCTCGGCCGCATCGGCCGGTTCGCCGCGCCGCTGCTCTCGATGACCCCGCCCGATCTCGACGGACCGCCCCCGGGCGAGATCTGGAAGCTCCTGAAGCTCGGCAAGGACTTCCGGGGTCTCCCGCGCCGCGACGCCTACCGCCTGCTGCGCTGGGGACCGATGGCCGTGGCGGACCTCGTCGCGGAGTGGTTCCAGACCGAGCTCCTGCGCGCCGCCGTCGCCGCGCGCGGCATCTTCGGCATGTTCGGCGGACCGTGGTCGGCCGGCACCGGCGCGAACCTCCTGATCCAGGCGGCGATCGATCCGCATTCGGCCGGACCGGCCTCCTTCGTCGCGGGAGGGCATCGGGGCGCTGACCGCGGCGCTCGCGCAGGCGGCGCGCGAGAGCGGCGCCGAGATCCGAACGGGGGTCGAGGTGTCGCGCATCGACGTGCGTGACGGCCGCGCCGTGGGAGTCGTCCTCTCGACGGGGGAACAGATCGGCGCGCGCGCCGTGGTCTCGAACGCCGACCCGAAACGCACGTTCCTGAAGTTGGTCGAGCCGACCGAGCTCGACCCCGACTTCTCCCATCGGATCCGCAGCTACCGCAGCTCCGGCGCGGTCGGCAAGGTGAATTTCGCTCTCTCCGCGATGCCGAAGTTCCGGGGGCTCGACGGGAACGGGCACGAGCTCCTCTCCGGCCGCATCCACATCGGGCCCGAGATCGACTATCTCGAGCGCGCCTTCGACGCCGCCAAGTACGGGAACTTCTCCGAGCACCCGTGGTGCGACGCCGTTCTCCCGACCGTGCTCGATCCGTCGCTCGCTCCCGCGGGCGCCCACGTCCTGTCGGTGACCGCGCAGTACGCCCCTTCGCGCCTGCGCGAGGGGGACTGGAAGGGCCGCCGGGAGGCCTTCGGCGACGCCGTCGCGAAGACGATCGCCGAGTATGCGCCCGGATTCGGGTCGCTCGTCGTCGCGCGCCAGGTGCTCACACCGGCGGACCTCGAAGAGACCTACGGCCTGACCGGCGGGCACATCTTCCACGGCGAGCAGGCCCTCGACCAGATCTTCACCATGCGTCCGCTCCTCGGCTGGGCGCGCTACCGCACGCCGATCGCCGGGCTCTACCTCTGCGGGGCCGGCACGCACCCGGGCGGCCGCGTCACGGGCGGCCCCGGAGCCAACGCGGCCCGCGAGATCGCGGCCGACCTCAAGCGGGCGAGCTAGCCGTGGCCCGGCGCCGGCCGGCGCGATAGATCCAGAGCCCGGACAGGACGAGCAGCACCGTTCCCCCCCGATCTTGGCCAGGGCGAGGCCGGGATTGGTCTCCTCTTTGGGCGGGATGACCGCGAAGGCGATCGAGGCGACCGTGGTGACGAGCCCGACGGCCGGGAGCGCCACAGCGACCGCGCGGCCGCCCGGCGGATTCGCCGCGAGGAGCTTGAAGGCGGCGGCGAAGAGGAGAAGGAACGGGAGGAACGTCGCGATCACCATCATGCTGATCAGGACGTCGTAGGCGCCCCGAACGGTCGTCCCGGCCTGTCCGAGGACGATGAAGACGAGCGTCATCGCCGACTGCGTCCAGAGCGCGACGTGCGGCGATCCGAAGCGCGGGTGGAGCCGCCCGAATCCCTCCGGCAGGAAGTGATCGATGCCCGCCACGAACGGGATCCGCGCGACGGACGCGAGCCACGCGCAGACGCTCCCGAGCGTCGAGAGGGCGATGAGCGCCGCCGTCACCGGCGCGAGCCCGACGATGCCGAGCCGCTCGGACCCCGATCGGATCGCCTCCGTCACGGCCTCGAGACCGGTCAGCCGGCCGGCGGGGAGGACGGCGAGGACGGCGATCGTACCGAAAACGTAGATCGCCGCGATGAACGGCGCCGAGCCGAGCAGCGCCCGGGCGATCGTCCGGCGGGAGTCTTCGATCTCGTCCCCCAGAAACGACGCGGATTCCGCCCCCGTCCAGGCGAAAGCGATCGTGGACCAGAAGACGAGGTCGCGAAAGTGCGTGCGCGGGACGAGCGCGTCGGCCGTCCAGGCCGTGGCCGACCCGAACCGCCACCAGACCGCGGCGCCGATGCCGATCAGCAGGAGGGTCGCCGCACAGCGCGCGAGCGCCCCCGCGTTGATGAGCCACTTCCCGCGCGCGAGCCCGACGACGTTGATGACCGTTGCGAGGAGGAGGCCGACGGTGGCCGCGGTCATGAAGTAGGCGGGCGAATGGGAGAGCGCGCTCCACCGGTCGCCGCCGATCAGGAGCGCGCTCGAAGCGGCGAAGTACAGGATCCCCGGAAAGTACGGGAGATTGCTCGACCAGTAGACCCAGCCCGTCAGAAAGCCCGCGAGATCCCCGAAGGCCCGTCGAGTCCAGACGTAGAGACCTCCCTCTTCGGGGTGGCGGGAAGAGAGTCCGACGACCGTGTAGAAGAGCGGCACGAACATGGCGAGGAACCCGATCCCCCACACGGCGATCGAGCCCGGCCCCGCCGCGGCGGCGGTCGAGACCCACTGGAGATTCGTCCCCGCGATGACGAAGAAGAGGAGCGTGTCACGAAACCCGAGCACCCGTCGGAGCGCCGGAGCCGGCTTCGACGCCTCCACGCGGGCCGCCGGCTACCGGGAGGCGCCGGCCGACGGCGCCTCTCTCAGGAAGCGGGCGAGCAGCCCGTGGAAGTGGTGCACTCCGTTCTCCCGGGCGACCGAATACCGGCCGCTCCGGTACGTGCGGGATCGGAGGCCGCGCTGAACCGCCTCGCAGATCGCGATGTCCTCCTTCTGCACCTGGTCGGCGAACGCGAGGGAGCGCTCGAACTCCTCCCGATCGCCGGGGCTCTCCGGATCGAGCACGTACCACTCGAAGCGCGCGAGCGTGCGCTCGTGGGAGATCGGAACGATGACGTTCGTCTGGAGGTTGTCCGGGTAGAAATTCAACATGAGGTTGGGGAAGAGCCAGTAGTAGAGCGCCTGGGAAGAGGCGGCCTCCGCGCCTTCCGCGCGGTCGCGGTACGGCGCGTGCTGCTTCGAGGAGAGCGCCGCCGTTTCGACGCGGTAAGCGCGATAGTCGAGCAACCGGAAGAGCCCCGGGTGCACGATCGGGATGTGGTAGCCCTCGAGATAGTTGTCGATGTAGACCTTCCAGTTGCAGGCGATTTCGTAGTCGTGCTTCCGGAAGCGCCGCATGCGGTCGAGGGGAAGCCCCCGCGTCTCTTCGGGGATCGCGCCGAGGAAATCCGCGAGCTCCGGCGCGCCGGCGTCGAGGTTCACGAAGAGGAAGGGGCCCCAGGTTTCGACGCGGAACGGCGGAAGCGCGTGGTCGGCCCTCTCGAAGTTCTTCACGCCCTCGAACTCGGGCGTCGCCCGGAGGGCGCCGTCCAGCCCGTAGGTCCAGCCGTGATAGCCGCACTGGAGGGACTTGCGATTCCCGGCGCCGCGAGCCACGGGGCCCGCGCGGTGGCGGCACACGTTCGAGAAGGCGTGGAGCGCCCCGTCCTCCGCCCGCGCGACGACGAGCGGCTCGCCGGCCACGTCGCACGTGAAGAAATCGCCGGGCGAGCGAACCTGCGCGGTCTGCCCGACGAGCTGCCACGTCCGCCCGAGGAGGCGCTCGCGTTCCCGCTCGAGCGCTTCGGGATCGAGGTACCACCGGGACGGAATCGTCGAGGCGAGGGAGAGATCGGGCTCGAAGGCGAAGCCCTCGGTCGTCATGAGGCTCCGCCGGCGCGCTTCCGCCGCCTCCGCCCCGGTCCCTTCCCGTTCGGCGCGCGGCGGCTCCCGTTGCCCCGTGCCCGCGCCCGCGCCGCGAGCGCGCCGTGCAGGACGCGGAGGAACTGCGCCTTGCGGACCTCGGTCCGGTCGGGCCGGCCGCGGGGCTGGCGGAAGAGGCCCGGGTCGAGCTCCTCGGTCAGCAGGGCGTCCTGGAATCGCTCGACCGTCCACTCGAGAATCGAGACGACGAGCTCCGGGTCGACGTCCCGGCGCACCTCGCCCCGATCGATTCCCATCCGCACGAACGGGATCGCGCCGTACGGGTCCTCGGCGACCAGGTATCGGCTGATCTCGCGGCGAACCTCGAGGTCGCTCGCGTAGTTGCCGATCAGGGCGAGCCGGTACGGCACCCAGTTCTCCCGCAGCAGTCGTTCCGTTCGCTCGAGCCAGTAGGCGAGGGTCGGGAAGAACCCTCGCTCGAGAACGGCGGCCGGCGCGTCGAGATACTTCGAGAAGGAGGCCACCGCTTCCCGGTACGCCGCGAGAAAGAGGGCTTCCTTCGTCCCGAAGTGCTGGAAGACGGAGCCTTTCGCGATCCCGAGCTCCGAAGCGATGTCTTCGACCCGCGCCGTGTGATAGCCGGCCCGGGCGAAGTGACGCATCGCCGCCGTGAGGATGCGGCGCGCCTTCTCCTCGCGCCGGCCCGCCCGGCGCCGGGCACTGTCCTGACCGCGGGTCACAGATGGGAGGCCCGCCTGCAGCATTGCTGTGTTACTGTTCCGCGGACTCTAACACAGGAAAATGACCAACGGTCAATCAGTTTCGGGGCGTCGCTATGACGCGGTCGTCGTCGGAGGAGGGCACAACGGGCTGACGGCCGCCGCCTACCTCGCCCGCGGGGGCCTCTCGACCCTGGTGCTCGAGCGCCGCGGCGTCGTCGGAGGCTGCTGCGTCACCGAGGAGATCGCGCCCGGGTGCCGCGCCTCGACGACCTCCTACATCGCCAGCATGCTACGCCCCGAGGTGATTCGCGACCTCGACCTCGGCGCGCACGGCCTCCGGATGGTTCCCTGCGATCCGGCGCTCACCGTCCCCTTCGTGGACGGCCCGCCCCTGCCCTGGTGGGCCGACCGAGGCCGCGCCATCGCGGAGATCGCGCGCCACTCCCCGGCCGACGCGCGCACTTTCGAGCGCATCGACGGCGAGCTGAAGCGCCTCGCCCGCTACCTCCAGCCCTTTTTTCTCGAGCCGCCTCCCGACGTCGGTACCAAAGGCGCCGGGCGACTGCGCGAGCTCTGGCGGGTCGGACGGCGCCTCTCCGGAATCTCGGGGGAAGAGATCGCCGGGATGGTCTCCTTCCTGACCGGCAGCCTCGGCGAATTTCTCGACCGGCACTACGAGTCCGAACGGGTCAAGACGCTCATGCTCGCCAACAGCCTCTACGGAAAACACGGCGGGCCCTATCAGCCGGGCACGGCGCTGGGGCTGCTCTTCCACCTGCTGTCGGGGGGCGAGCATCAGGCGCAGGGCTTCTACGGGCACGTCCTCGGAGGCATGGGCGCGATCACGCAGGCGATGGCCTCGGCCGCCCGGGGATTCGGCGCCGAGATTCGGACGGGCGCTCCGGTCGCGCGGATCCTCTCGCGCGGCGGGCGCGTCCGCGGCGTCGCGCTCGAGGACGGGACGGAAATCGAGTCCGCCGTCGTTCTCTCGAACGCGGATCCGAAGAGAACATTTCTGACGCTGATCGAGCCGGCCGAGCTCCCGGCCGACTTCCGCGCGAAGGTCGAGGGGATCAAGATGGACGGGCCGTGCGCCAAGGTCAACCTCGTCCTCTCCGAAGAGCCGCGGGTGACGGGCTTCCCCCGGGACTGGTCGCCCTCCGAGCGCGCGCTCTTCACGCTCGTGCCCTCGCTCGAGTTCGCCGAGCGGAGCTACGAGGCCTCCCGGCGCGGGGAGATCCCTCGGGAATTGTGGGTGGATTGCGTCGCGGCCTCGAACATCGACCCCGGGCTCGCCCCGGCCGGCCGGCACGTCCTGACCTGCTTCGTCCAGTACGTCCCGTTCCGGCTGGCGGAAGGAAGCTGGGACTCCCGCCGCGAGGAGCTGGGCGACCGGGTTGTGCAAAGGATCGCCGACTACGCGCCGAACGTTCCGGCGAGCATCGTCGCGCGCCAGGTCCTGACACCGCTCGACCTCGAGCGCACCTACGGCCTGACGGAAGGCAACATCTTCCACGGCGATCTGAATCTCGAGCAGCTCTTCTTCCTGCGCCCCGTCGCCGGCTGGTCCTCCTACCGGACCCCGATCGAAGGGCTCTATCTCTGCGGCGCGGGCGCCCATCCGGGGGGCGGGGTCACGGGAGCGCCGGGACACAACGCGGCGAAACAGGTTCTGCGCGATCGGAAGGGACGCGGGTCTCCGGCTCGCGCGGCCTGAAATCACCACCATGGAAAGGGGATCATCGAGGATGGCCAAGAAGGGGATTCGAGAGAGGCTCGCCGAGGGGATCGTGCTCGGCGACGGGGGGTACCTGCTGGAGCTCGAGAAGCGCGGCTGGGTGCGGGGCGGACCGTTCACTCCGGAAGTCGTGCTCTCGCGGCCGCAGGCCGTCCGGGAGCTGCACACGGAGTTTCGGGAGGCGGGGGCCGACGTCCTGCAGGCCCTCACCTTCTACGCGAGCCGCGACAAGCTCGCGACCGTCGGCCTGCAGGACGCGCTGCCCGACTTGAACCGCGCCGCCGTTCGGATCGCCCGCGAGGTCGCCGGCAACCGGTGCCTCGTCGCGGGCAACATCTCGCTGACCTGGATGTACGAGCCGGACAGCCCCTCCGCCGCCGACCGGGTGCGAAAGACTTTCGACGAGCAGCTCGCGGTGCAGGTGGACGAGGGGATCGACTTCGTGATCGGGGAGACGTTCTCCTACTTGGGAGAGGCGCTCATCGCCGCCGAGAGCGCGAAGGCGACGGGCCTTCCGGTCATGATCACCGTCTGCTTCGAGCAGCAGCCGATCACGACCGACGGGAAGACCCCGGCCGAGTGCGCCAAGGCCCTGCGGGACGCCGGCGCCGACATCGTGGGGGTCAACTGCCTGCGCGGGCCGGAGCTGACCCTGCCCATCGTCGAAGAGATGCGCGGCGCGGTCGACGGCTTCATCGCCTGCCAGCCCGTCGGATATCGGACGACGGTCGAAGCGCCGGACTTCACGTCGCTTCCGCAGTTCCCGTTCGAGCTCGACACGCTGCAGGTCTCCCGGAGGGAAATGGCGGACTACGCGCGGCGGGCGCGCGACCTCGGCGTCAACTACATCGGCGCCTGCTGCGGGGCGATCTCGACGCACATCCGGGAGATGGCCCGCGCGCTCGGGAAGCTATCGGCCGAGAGCCGGCCCTGGAAGCTCGACTATGCCAAGCCGATGTCGGCGTTCGAGTACTACAAGCACGGGAAGTAGCTACACCCCGGCGTACGCCTTCTCGAGCGCGTCGGCGACCTGATCGGCGGTCCGGCCCTCGATCTCCTGGCGCTGGAGGAGGAAGAGGAGCCGGCCGTTCTCGAGGATCGCGACCTGGGGCGAGGAGGGCGCTCTCCCCTCGAAGTAGCTCCGGGCGCGGGCCGTGGCTTCGACGTCCTGCCCGGCGAAGACCGTGGCGAGCCGGCGGGGGGCCGCCGAATGGCGGAGCGACATCGCGACACCCGGCCGCGCCACGCCCGCGGCGCAGCCGCAGACGGAGTTGACGACGAGGAGCAGCCGCCCCGGTTCGCCGACTTCGCGGTCCACATCCTCGGGCCGCCGCAGCTCGACGAAG
The DNA here is from genome assembly GCA_963707935.1 of uncultured Acidobacteriota bacterium. Classification (GTDB taxonomy): domain Bacteria; phylum Acidobacteriota; class Thermoanaerobaculia; order UBA5066; family Gp7-AA6; genus DATBFU01. The sequence goes on from CAVPRN010000005.1 coordinate 2,485,303, forward strand.
CCCAGCCGCGTGAGCTCGTCGCGCATCGGTTGGACCAGCATGGGGTCGTAGGGCATGGCGACTCCTTTCCGCGAACCGGTATCCTACCGCCGCCCGACGAGGGAGGAGGAACGATGCTCGTCACCCGACGCCGCCTGATCGTCACCGCCGGCGCCGCGGCTTCGGCCGCCGCGCTCCCGTTCACCGCGCGCGGCGCCGACGATCCGCCTCCCCCGCCGCCGCCGCTGCCGGCCGCCGCCTTCCGCGGACGCCAGGAGAAGCTGCGCGCGGAGGCGAAGGCGCGCGGATTCGACGCCCTGTTCGTGACGCCTTCGACGAACCTCGCCTACTCCGCCAACCTCGCGATCGGCCGGAGCGAACGCCTGACGGCGCTGCTCCTCTTCGCCGACGGACCGGCGGTGCTCGTGACGCCGAGCTTCGAGGAGGGCAATCATCGGAAGAACGCGGTCGTGGACGAGGTCCGCACGTGGAAGGAGGAGGAGGATCCGATCGCGCTCGCCGGGAAGGCCCTCGCGGGGCGCGCCGCGCTCGGAGTCGAGGGCACGACCTCCTATGAGACCGTCACGCGCCTCTCGGCGGTCTTCTCGGGGCGGCTCGAGAACGCGACTCCCGTCTTCGAAACCCTGCGGCGGATCAAGGCGCCGGAGGAGCAGGCGTTGATCAAGGCCGCGGCCGATCGGACGACGCGGGCGATCACGGCGACCCAGCGGCGCCTCCGAAAGGGCATGACCGAGCATCAGGTTTCCAACATCCTCGAGGAGGAGTTCCGCGATCTCGGCGTCGCGGGAGGCGGCCTCGTCCAGTTCGGCCCCAACGCCGCCTTCCCGCACGGAGCGCCGGAAGCGCGCCTCCTCGCCCGCGGCGACGTGGTCCTGATCGACGCCGGCTGCAAGGTCCAGGGCTACAGCTCGGACGTCACGCGGACCGCGGCCTTCGGCGCCGCTTCGGACGAGGTCCGGAAGGTCTACGACACCGTCGAGCGGGCCCAGACCGCCGGGATCGCGGCGCTCCGCGCCGGCGCGATCCCCGAGGAGGTGGACCGCGCCGCGCGCAAGGTCATCGAGGACGCCGGCTACGGCGAGTTCTTCACCCACCGCCTCGGACACGGCCTCGGGATGGACGGGCACGAGCAGCCCTACCTGGTGCGAGGCAACCGCGTTCCGCTCGTCGCCGGCAACGTCCAGACCGTCGAGCCCGGCATCTACATGCCGGGCTCGTTCGGCGTGCGGATCGAGGACGACTATGCGGTGCGCGACGGCGAGCCGGACGGGTTGTCGGCGAGGTCGCTGGAACTGCAGGTACTGAAGGGATGACTGGGGACTAGGGACCAGGGACTAGGGACTTCGGACCCATTCGAGAAACCAGTCCTCAGTCCTCAGTCCTTAGTCCTTAGTCCTTAGTTCGCTTCCAGCGCCAGCTCGGCCGTGGACACCTTTCCCTTCCGCTGGAACTGCAGCCACCCCCGGTAGAGCCCCGGCTTCGGCAGGCGCACGAGAAACGGGATCCGGCCGCCCTTGCCGAGAGACGGCTCTCGCTCGTCGGGGTGCGCGTGCGCGAAAGTCTCGGCGTCCCGCGACACGAGGAGCAGATGGGCGAGCGCGCCGAGCCACGGCTCGAGGTCCTCGATCGGCCGGCCCCGGGCGTCGCGCAGCACCGCCTCGACCGCGACGGTTTGCCCGGCCGGGATCCCGCCCGGCGGAGGCTCGAGAGACACGCGAACGCCCGCGATTTCGGCGGAGAGCACGGCCTGGGAAAGCGGCGCGGAGCCCGCCTCCGGCTCCCCCGCCCCGGGCCGCACGATCAACTCCGTCGCGAGCACCTGCGAGCCCGCGTCCCTCGGCGCGACGTCGGCGAAGAGCCGGTAGCGGCCGGGCGCGGGAAACCGATATCGGAGCCGGAAAACGCCGGCAGAAGCGGGCTCGGGATGCTCGTGCGCGAAGTGGGCGAGGTCGCGCGACACGAGGAAGAGGTGCATCGGCCGCTCGTGGACGAGCTCGAAGTCCACGACTTCCCGCAGGTCCGGGCTGTTCGCGAGACGCACCCGGAGCTCGAGCTCGGCCGGCTCGCCCGCGACCGGCGGCGCCGGCGTGCTCGTCGCGTCGAGCGCGAAGGGCACGACGGGCGGGCGGGCCTTTCGCCGTGAGGCGTCGCCGACGTCGAGCGGGAACTCGACCGTGAAGGGCGCCTCGGGCTTCGGCGACATCGCGAGCTGCTCTTCGGGCGGCAGAAGCGAGATGCAGAACCGGTAGTCGCCGCCGTGGGGGAAGGTCGGGTGGACGCCGTAGACGCCGGGCACGCCTTCGCGGTGCGCGATCTCGTCGAAGGGCGGCATGCTCGGCATGCTCGGCATGTCCACGACGCAGCGCAGGCGCGCGAAGAGGGCCGGAGCCGCGCTCCCGTCCGTCCCGGCCGATCGCGTGTCCGTCACGCGGAATTCGAGCTCCATCTCCTCCCCGGCGAAGAGGCCGCCCGCGGGGGGGAAGAGGGTCACTTCGTAGGGCCCGGCCCGCCGGACCGGGCTCTCCCCAGGCGCGGCCCCGGAGAACAGAACGAGCGCGGCGCCGAGGATCGCGCGAGTCGACAAGCGCCGATCATTGTACGAGATCGCCTGCGGTAGAGTTCCCGCGCCGGAGGAAGCCGCCATGCTCCGTGACCCGAGACCGTTTCTCCTCGTCGCCGCGCTCGCCTTCGCCGCTCCCGCCCGGGGCGCCGACCGGCTGATCGTGCTCAACAAGTCGGACGACACGGCGTCGATCCTCGACGCGGCGTCCGGACGCAGCCTGGCGACGATTCCGGTCGGCCACGGACCGCACGAGGCGGCCGTCCTCGCGGGAGGCCGGATCGCCGCCGTCGCCGACTACGGAGACCGCGAGCGGCCCGGCCGGACCGTGACCCTCCTCGACGTCGAGAAAGGGACCAAGGCCGGCGTGATCGAGTTGCCAGAGGGAGCGCGGCCCCACGGCCTCTTCGCGCTCCGGGACGGACGGCTTCTCGTCACGGCCGAGGGCCTGAAGGAGCTGCTCCTGGTGGACCCGGGGGCCCGCCGCGTCGAGCATCGCGTCCCGACCTTTCAGGAGGTCTCCCACATGGTCGTGGCCACGCCGGACGGCGTGCGCGCGTTCGTGGCGAACATCGGCTCGGGCTCGGTCACGGTCGTCGAAGGGCGCAAGGCGATCCGGCAGATCCCGACGGGCAAGGGGGCCGAGGGGATCGCGATCACGCCGGACGGGCGCGAGGTCTGGGTCGGCAACCGCGAGGCGGACACCCTCTCGGTGATCGACACGGCAAGCCTCGAAATCCGGGCGACCGTTCCCGCGAAGTCCTTTCCGATCCGCGTCCAGATCACTCCCGACGGGAAGCGCGCGCTCGTCTCGTGCGCCGACACGGGGGACGTCGCGGTCTTCGACGTCGCCTCGCGCCGCGAAGTGGGACGCATTCCGATCGGGGGCGAGGCGGTCGCCGGCGCCGAGAAGCGCGTCTTCTCGGACCAGTTCGGCAAGAGCCCGGTGCCCGTCGGCCTGCTGATCGCGCCCGACGGGCGCCGCGCCTGGGTCGCCTCGACCAACGCCGACGTGGTCTCGGAGCTCGACCTCGAGAAGCTCGTGGTCGTGCGGCGGCTCACGGCGGGCAAAGAACCGGACGGCCTGGCCGGCGCCTTTCGGTGATCGGGACGGCGCCGGCCGCCGGTCCGCCGCGCCTCGGCGCCCTCGACGTCTTCCGGGGGCTGACGGTCGCGGGAATGCTCGTCGTCAACACGCCCGGAACGTGGGCGCACGTGTATCCGCCGCTCCTCCACGCCGAGTGGAACGGCTGGACCTACACCGACACGATCTTCCCCTTCTTCCTCTTCGTCGTCGGCGTCTCGATGGCGCTCTCCTTCGGGCGGCGCGTCGAGCGGGGCGACCGGCGGGCCGACCTCGTGCGGCACACCGTCCAGCGCGGCGCCGCGATCTTCGCGATCGGGCTCGCCTTCAACGCGCTGTCGTTCGTCCTCTTCCACAAGGAGCACCTCCGGATCCCGGGAGTGCTCCAGCGGATCGGCGTGTGCTACCTCGCCGCCGGCCTCCTCTACCTGACGCTCGGGCCCCGTGGCCTCCTCCCGGCGGCGGCGGCGCTGCTCCTTCTCTACTGGGGGCTCCTGACGCTCGTGCCGGTTCCGGGCTTCGGGGCCGGCCGGCTCGACGTCGAAGGAAACCTCGCGGCGCACGTGGACCGCCTCGTCCTCGGCCGGCACACGTGGAAGCCCGGCTGGGACCCGGAGGGCCCCCTCTCGACGATCCCCGCCGTGGCGACGACGCTCTTCGGCGCGATGGCGGGAGAGCTCCTGCGGGCGAACGTCGGGCAGCGGCGCAAGCTCGCGGCGCTCATGGGAGCCGGCGCGCTCGGCATCACGCTCGGCGCGCTCTGGGGGACGGTCTTCCCGATCAACAAGAACCTCTGGACGTCCTCGTACGCCCTCTTCATGGCGGGCCTCGCCGCGGTCGGCCTCGCGCTGTGCCTCTGGATCGTGGACGTCCGCGGCTGGAAGAGCTGGGCCGCGCCGTTTCGGTGGCTCGGCTCGAACGCGCTCGCGATCTTCGTCGCTGTCGCTCCTCGCGACCCTGATGCTTCTCTGGATCAAGCTCCCGGGGGACGGCGGAAAGCCGCGCTCGCTCTACTCGACGATCTATCGGACCGTCTTCGACCGCTTCGCCGACCCGAGGTTGGGGTCGCTCCTCTTCGCGCTCGCGTTCCTCGCGGTGTTCGTGGCGCTGGCCGGCGTCCTCCATCGCCGCCGGATCATTCTGAAGATCTGACGGCGAAGGAGTCCCGGGAAACGCCCGAGGCTACTGCTGCGTCTCGCGCGGCGCCGGCTTGAAGATCGAGAAGGCCGCGCCCTGCGGGTCCTGGAGCGCGGAGAAGCGCCCGACGGTCGGGATGTCCTGCGGGCCGGTCAGGACCGTCGCTCCGAGGGACTTGGCCTTCGCGGTCGTTGCGTCCACGTCCTCGACCTGCCAGTACACGGTCCAGTGCGGCGGCACGTTGCCCCACTCGGGCTTGATCTTCATGAGGCCGCCGATCGGGGCCTCGCCCTGCCAGAACTCGGTGTAGGAGTCGTCGAAGGTCGATGGCTTCGCCGTCCAGCCGAAGACGCCGGTGTAGAACGCGGCGGTCGCCTTCACCTCGTTCGAGAGGAGCTCCATCCAGCAGAAGGCGCCGGGCTCGTTGACCCGCTGCGCGCCGATGTGATCGCGCGGCTCCCAGAGGGCGAGCGTCGCGCCGGCGGGATCCTGGAGAACCGCCATGCGGCCCAGGGTCATCACGTCGAACGGGTCCATCAGGATCTTCCCGCCGAGGTTCTTGGCCTTCTTTGCGGAGTCGTCCGCCGAGGCGACGGTCACGTAGGGGAGCCAGTTCGGGGGCACACCCTGCTGGCGCTGCTCCGGCCGCATCGCGCAGAGCGCGCCCACGTCCTTCTTCGTGCTCTGTAGGAGCGTGTAGACGTCCTCCGGGCCCGGGCCGACCGGGTTGTCCTGTACGCCCCAGCCGAAGAGCGACGTGTAGAACTTCTTGGCGGCGGCGGGGTCGGTCGTCGCGAGCTCCGCCCAGGAGAACGATCCGGGATTGTGACGCGTGACTTCAGCCATGATGGCACCTCCGAGAGCCCGAGACTATCAGCGGGCTCGCGAAGTTTTCTTAAACGAAGCGTGAGGATTCTTGGGGGAAGTCGAGGTTCCGGACCGCCGCCCGGGACGAACGCCGCGTTCTCCGGGACGGATCAGACTTTGCGGTAGAGCTCCGCCCCGTCGCGGACGAACTCCCGGGCCTTCTCCTCCATCCCCTTCGTGAGCGCCACGTCGTCCTGGACGCCGAGGGTCGCGGCGTAATCGCGGACGTCCTGCGTGATCTTCATCGAGCAGAAGTGCGGCCCGCACATCGAGCAGAAGTGCGCGAGCTTGGCCCCTTCGGCCGGCAGCGTCTCGTCGTGGAACTCGCGCGCGGTCTCGGGATCGAGCGCCAGGTGGAACTGGTCCTCCCAGCGAAACTCGAAACGCGCCTTCGAGAGCGCGTCGTCCCACGCCCGCGCCCCGGGATGCCCCTTGGCGAGGTCGGCGGCGTGCGCGGCGATCTTGTAGGCGATGACGCCGTCCTTCACGTCTTTCTTGTCGGGAAGGCCCAGGTGCTCCTTCGGCGTGACGTAGCAGAGCATCGCCGTGCCGTACCAGCCGATCATCGCCGCGCCGATCGCGGAGGTGATGTGGTCGTAGCCCGGCGCGATGTCGGTCACGAGAGGCCCGAGCGTGTAGAAGGGGGCCTCCTGGCAGATCGCGAGCTCCTTCTCGACGTTCTCGCGGATCAAGTGCATCGGGATGTGGCCCGGCCCCTCGATCATGACCTGGCAGTCCTGGGCCCAGGCCTTCTCGGTCAGCTCTCCCAGCGTTTCGAGCTCGGCGAACTGCGCCTCGTCGTTGGCGTCGGCGGTCGAGCCCGGGCGCAGACCGTCCCCGAGCGAGAAGGAGACGTCGTAGGTCTTCAGGATCTCGCAGATCTCCTCGAAGCGCGTGTAAAGGAAACTTTCCATGTGGTGGGCCAGGCACCACTTCGCCATGATCGAGCCGCCGCGCGACACGATTCCGGTCACGCGCCCCGCCGTCAGCGGGACGTAGGCGAGGCGCACTCCGGCGTGGATGGTGAAGTAGTCCACCCCCTGCTCCGCCTGCTCGATGAGCGTCTGGCGGTAGATCTCCCAGGTCAGCTCCTCGGCCTTCCCCCCGACCTTCTCGAGCGCCTGGTAGATCGGGACCGTGCCGATCGGGACCGGCGAGTTCCGCAGGATCCACTCGCGCGTCTCGTGGATGTTGCGGCCCGTCGAGAGGTCCATGACCGTGTCCGCGCCCCAGCGCGTGGCCCACGTCATCTTCTCGACTTCCTCCTCGATCGAAGACCCGACCGCCGAGTTGCCGATGTTCGCGTTGATCTTCACGAGGAAGTTGCGGCCGATGATCATCGGCTCGCACTCGGGATGGTTGACGTTGGCGGGCAGGATCGCGCGCCCTCGGGCGATCTCGCTCACAGACCTTCTCGGGCTCGCACGATTCCCGGATCGCGACGAACTCCATCTCGGGCGTCACGATCCCGCGTCGTGCGTAGTGCATCTGCGTGACGGGGCCGCGGCCCCGGAGGACCCGGCGCGGACGCGCCATCGCGAGGCTCGGGCGCGCTCGCCCGGACGGGCTCGCTCTCGTCGTAGGGCCCGCGCGCGACGATCCAGGGGCGGCGCAGCTGTGGGAGCCCCTGCCGCAGATCGATCTCGACGTCCGGGTCCGTGTAGGGCCCCGAGGTGTCGTAGACGCGCAGCGGAGGATTCAACTCCGTCTGCCCGCGCATCCCGCGCGTCGGATGGAGCGTAATTTCCCGCGCCGGCACGCGCATCCCTCCCGGGCCGGCGACGTAGACCTTCCGCGATCCCGGCAGGGGCTCCCGGTTGGCGACCCGGTTGGAGGGAATGGAATCTCGGCGAATGCTCATGACGACCTCCCTACGGCGGCATTACCCGCATCAGGTTCGCGGGGTCTCCCCTCCGGCGCCGATCGGCCCGGGAGGACTCTCAGCCTTCCGCCTTCGTCGTTTCTCGGACGGCGCCGGCGAAGTGGGCTCCCCCGTGTGACGTCCCAAGTCTACTCCGGGAAGGCGGCGTCGCGCCGCGGAATAGAATCGCGAGGGCAGGCCCGATGACCCTCCGCATCCGAAAGAAATCCTCGGGGGCGGCCGAGGCCCCGGGCGAGCACTTCCGCGCCGTCGACGACGGGCGCTCTGCGACCCGATTTGATCGCCGCCGGCGCGCGCCGGCTCGCGATCATCGCGCTGATCGCCGCGGGCGCCGCCGCCCTCTTCGCCGTCGTGGACCGGATCGTCTCTCCGTTCGACCCGCGCTCGGCCGTGGCGGTCCTCTGGCTGATGGCGGTGCTCGGGAGCGTCGGGCTCGGCCTCTCGGTCGCCTGGATCGCCTACCGCGAGATGCTGTCGCCGGAGAAGCTCCTCGACCTGGGTCTCCTCTTCGAAGTCGTCGAGGCGCTCTTCCTCGGCCTCCAGTTCCACTCGGTGTCGACCGCGCCGGGCGTTCAGCCGCGCGGCTGGAGCGCCGTCGCGGTCTGGATCCTGGCCTATCCCCTGATCGTGCCCAACACCCGCCGCAAGATGCTCGTCGCCACGCTCGCCGCCGCGCTGATGGACCCGGTGGCGCTCGCGCTGAACGTCGCCGTCGGCACGCCCGCGCCCCGCCTCTCGACCGCGTTCCTGATGTTCCTTCCGACGGCGGTGGCCGCGGCGAGTTTCGCTGATCGTCTCGCGCATCGTCTACGAGCTCGCGGTCGCGGCCGGCAAGGGGCAGGAGATGGGCAGTTACCGGCTCGAGGAGCTCCTCGGCCGCGGGGGGATGGGCGAGGTCTGGAAGGCGAGCCACCGCCTGCTCGCGCGGCCGGCGGCGGTCAAGTTGATCCGGATCGATCCGGGCGCCGATTCCCGGGAGCTCCTGCGCCGGTTCGAGCGGGAGGCGCGGGCGACCGCCGCGCTCCGCTCGCCGCACACCGTCGACGTCTACGACTACGGGACGACCGAGGACGGGACGTTCTACTACGTCATGGAGCTTCTGGAGGGCTACGACCTGGAGACGCTCGTCAATCGCTTCGGGCGGCTGCCCCCCGGGCGCGCGGTCTACCTGCTCGAGCAGGCCTGTCACTCGCTCGCCGAGGCGCACGAAGGAGGGCTGATCCACCGCGACGTCAAGCCCGCCAACATCTACGTCTGCCGGTACGGAATCGACGCCGATTTCGTGAAGCTGCTCGACTTCGGCCTGGTCAAGAACCCGGTCGCCGACGCGCGGGGATCGGTCACGATGACCGGCGTCATCGCCGGAACGCCCGGCTACATGTCCCCGGAGATGGGACTGGGCTCGCCCGACGTGGACTGGAGGACGGACATCTACGCGCTCGGCTGTGTGGCGTACTGGCTCGTGACGGGACGTCGGGTCTTCGAAGAAGGGCCGCCGATGCAGGTCCTGATGGACCACGTCCAGAAGACGCCCGTGCCTCCGTCGCAGCGCGTCGAGGGGGGCCTCCCGGCGGAGCTCGATCGCGTCATCCTGGCCTGCCTGGAGAAGGACCCGAACAACCGCCCGCAGACGGCGCGGGAGCTCGCGGAGCGGCTGCGCGCCGTGTCGCTCGACGAGAGATGGACCGAAGAGACCGCGCGCCGCTGGTGGCTGTCGCACGGAATCCGGCCCGCGGTCCCGGCCGCGGCGGAGAGCGCGCCGCCGTCGGACCTCGTCCGCGGTATCCCGGCCTGATCCGCGGATCCCTCGGCCGCGGGCAGCCCGCCTGCTAAAGGCGCGCCCAGGCCTTCCAGCCCGCCAGGAGCTCGGCGGCCGTCCAGCCGGTCTGGCGCTTCAGGGCCTCCTCGGTCGAGGCGCCGCGCGCGAACTCCTCGAGGAGACAGACGACCGCGCCCTCGCCCCGAAACTGGATCGTGTACTCGATCAACCCGAGCGCCTCGGCGTACAGCGCCCGGGCCGTCGAGCGCTCGGACTTGCGCCCGAGGTGCCCTTCCATCTCCTCGAGCGAAGCGGGCCGCCGACCTCCCGAGAAGATCTCGCGGAAGTCTCCGGGGAGGAGCCGCTTCCCCTCCATCCATTGGGCGAGCCCTTCGTGCAGCCAGGCGGGCGCTCCGTCGGCGGACGCCTTGCGGACGAGCGCATGGGCGAGCTCGTGCGCGAGCACCCCCTCGAGCGCGGGCGTGACGCCGAAGTCCGGGTCCATCGAGACGCGGACCTTCCCGTCGAAGACGCCGCCGACCCATTCGGGAATCGAGACGAGAGAGAAGTAGGCCCGGCCGGCGTAGAGCACGACCGCCTGCGCCGAATCGAGCTTCGTTCCGAAGAACCGGGACTGCTCCCGGTGGCTCTCGGCGATTCGTTCGGCGACCTGCTCCACGACTTCGGGCGGGATCGCCTCGTCCGAGAAGATCGTGAACCCTCCCGCCTCGAGCATCCGTTGCCCGTGCGAGAGCGACAGCTCCTGCTTCGCGCGGGAGAGGCGCTTCAAGAGCGCCGGATCGTTCCCCTCGAGCCGCTCGAACTGCTCCCAGGCGAGCACCGCGTCCTCGAGGCGGTTCAAGGTGTAGTACACCTCGCCGAGCGTCGCATAGGCCTGCGGGGGCGCCCTGGTCGCGCGCTGCTCGGCGAGCTCGAGGTAGAACCGCGCGAAGGCGTAGTTCTCCTCGCGCACGTAGGCGAGCGTCAGGCCGGCGAGGACGAGGCCGTCCTCCTCGTTCCAGCCGTAGGCCTCTTCGAGGAGCTCGACCGCGCGGCCGCTCTCGCCCAGATCCAGGTATGCCCGGCCGATCCTCCCGAGCTCCCGGGCGAGCTCGTGCGCTTCGGGAGTGTCGGGGGCGACGGCGGCCGCGCGGCGCCGCAGGGCCGCGAGGTCGCGTGCGAGCTCGGGAGCCGGCTCCGGGGACGCCTGGCGCGCGGGCGTGGCGGCGAGAGCGAGGGAGAAGAGGAGGGGAATCATGGGAGGTGAGGGGTTGGGATCTGGGATCTAGGATCTAGGATTCAGGATTCGGGGTCTATGGAATCGCGGTCCTCAATCTCGAATCCCGAATCCCGAATCCTGAATCCCGGCTCAATCACCGCACGACGAACGGTGCCGAAGCGTGCCCGCCCCGTCCGGTCGCGGAATCCTGGAGGAAGACCCGCAGCGAATAGCGGCCGGGCCGCAGCTGCTCCGGCGTGAAGGCGACGACGAGATTCTGCCGGCCGTCGGAGTCGGCCGACGTCTGCTCGAGCACGCGGATCGCGCCTTCCGAGAGCGGCCGCCCCTCTTCCGAGAGGACCTGCGCGCCGATCTTCAAGGAGTTCGGCTCCGCCTCGCCGATGTAGTAGGCGGTGACGGAGACCGGAGCCGGACTGCCCGTGTGCACCTCCGGCAGGGCCGCCGGCACGAGCCGGGCGGCGCCGGGGGGAACCCAGGCGGCCCGGCCCGAGTCGGGTCCCGCCGCGCCGCCGACCTTGCCCCGGACGAAGAGCCCCGCGGGGGCCGCTTCGAGAAAGAGAGGCGGAGCGAGGTAGGGCTGCTTCGCCGCGAAGTCGGGCACGCCGACCGACTCGGCCGCGAGCCCCATCCGGCCGGTCAGGCCGTTGCGCACGAGGGCGCGCACGCGGTACGTGCCGGACGGGAGCGTCAACTGGCCGAAGTATCGGAGCCCGCCGTGGAGGAGACGCTCGCGGTGCATCGCGACGTCGATGTTCACGGTCTGCGTGAAGAAGTCGCGCAGATGCCCTTCCCCGTCGTGCGCGTAGACGTAGATCTCGATCGGAACGCGCGCCGCGCTCGTGCGCGCGAGAAGCTCCTCCCCCGGCGCCTCGATCACGACCGGAACGCGCGGCGGGCGATCCTCGTCCGGCAGCGGCGAGGCGCGCAGCCGGACCGGGATCTCGGCGACCGGCGTCTCGTTGGCAATCACGTCGGCCGCGAGCAGACTCCGCTCGAGCGGCGAAAGCAGGCGGAAGGCGGGGCGCTCGTAGTAACCGGACCGCGCGAGCACGCGCGCGCCGGGCGTTTTCACTTTGACCTTCAGGGGGTGGAAGCGGGCCTCCTGGCCCGTGTGCTCCGGACGAAAGGCGAGGACGTAGACGAGGCTCGTGCTCGTGAGCAACCGCGAGAACTGGGTCCGGAAATCGTTGGCGTTGCGCAGGACCTCGCCGCCCGTCGGCTGCGCGAGCTCGAAGAGCGAGTTCTCGGAGGGGCTCGCCTCGAGGCTCGTCGTCTCCGGGTCGAGGCGCAGCCCGGCGATGTCCACGGCGTGCAGGACGCAGTCGGACCGTCGAAAGATCTCGCCGACGAGACGCAGGTCCTCCTTCAGCGTCGGGTTGCCGAAACGCTTCTCGCCGTCCACCTTCCACTGCTCGCCGCCGATGATCCACTCGCGCTCCTCCTCGGTCTCGCGCGTGCCCGTCACGAGGCGGCTCTCGAATCCTTCGGAGAGGTAGACGACGTCCTTCCGGCCCTGGACCGAGTCGAGGACGGTCCCGAGCTCGGAGAGCGTTTCCGTCAGGCGCCGGACGCGCGAGCGAAAGTACTGGTCGGCGCGCGCGCGGGATAGGGCGACCATGGTGCGCAGCGTCTCGGTGATCGCCGCCGCGTTGGACTCCTTGCCGCCGAGTTTGGAGCTCACCGGAGACATCCGGGCGATGTCGAACGCGAAGGCGAGCGGATCCCGGGAGACCTGTTCGCTCTGGATCAGGCCCATCGTCTCGATCGCCTGGGCCACCTGGACGCGGTCGGAGGTGAACGTCACGAGCAGGTTCAGCCCGAGCTCGACCGTGTACGTCGCCACCGCCACGAAGTCGGCGTCCGAGACGCCGTTCAAGACGAACTCCTTCGCGGCGCTCTGCGCGCTCAGGATCGAGCGCGGGTGCGCGAAGGAGAAGTCGAAGAGGATCAGGAAGTGGCGGCGCGCGGCGGGATGGAGCGGCGCCGGCTCGCCGGGCGCCATCCCCTTCCTCGCGAGGTCGATCGTGTCGAACGCCAGGATCTCCTGCCGCTTGCCGTCGTCGTAGACCTCGAAGTCCTTCGCCTCGAGTCCGCGGATCGGCTTGCCGTTGCGGTCGGTGACCCGGACGGGAACCTCGACGAGAACGGCCTCGGCGCTTTCCTGCACCGGCTCGGGATCCTGCGCGAACAGAGGAAGGCCGAGGAGGACCGAAAGCGAGATCGCGATTCGGCGGATCCGGAACATGTCGGCGTCGGCCGACTCCAAGCGTAACTCAAAAGAGCCGGCCGGGGCGCGCGGATCGCGCTCTTAAGCAACCCCTTAACAGCGTCGCGTCAGCCGGGGCCGGGCGGCAGGGACTGGAGGAGCCGCCGCGCCTCTCCCCGCTGCGAGGCGTAGCGGTCGGCGGGGGCCGTTTCGAGGAAGCGTTTCAGGCCCCGCCGGGCCTCCTCGGTCCGGCCCGTGCGTCCCTCGAGCAGCGCCAGATTGAAGAGCGTGTCGTACTGGCTCGGGTCGAGGGCCAGGGCCCGCGTCCAGGAGGCGCGCGCCCCGGCGTTGTCGCCCGATTGCGCCTGCGCGATGCCGAGCGCCGAAAGAGTCCCCGGGGCGTCGGGGAGGCTCGCGAGGGACTTCTCGAACCACGATCGGGCCCCCGCGGGGTCTTTCTCGCGGAGCGAGAGCATGCCCAGGTGGAGCATCGCGGTGGCGTTTTCCGGCTCCCGCGCGAGGGCCGCGAGGAAGTGGCGCCTCGCGTCCTCGAGCCTGCCCGACTCCGCCGCCGCGACCCCGCGCGCGTCGGAGAGCGCGGCGTCCTCCGACGGGGACTCGGGCGGGAGAATTCGCGCGGCTTCCTCGGCGCGGCCGGTCTCGGTCAGCAGGCTCGCCAGCGAAAGACGCATCGCGTCGGTCGCGAGCAGCCCCGACACCGCCTCGCGCAGCACGCGCTCCGCCTTCTCGCGCTCCCCCGCGCGCGTCCAGACCCGCGCGAGCTCGGCGATCGTCTCGCTCTTCTGCTCGGCCGCCGCGTCCGGGCAGCGGGCGAGCGCGTTCTCGAGATCGCGCGCCGCGCCGGGCAGGTCGCCGGTCCGCTCGCGGCTGACGGCCCGCATCCGCCAGACCGACATCATCCCCGGCTCCGCCGACAGGATCTCTTCGGCGAGCGGCAGGACCTTCGCGTCCTGCTTCGCGTAGAAGAGCTCGAAGAGCTTCTTGTACTTCGCGAGCGAAGCGATCCGGTCCTTCGGGTCCGGGAGGGCGCCCGAAGCGCCGCGGTTCACGCTGATGTACCCGAGCGCGCCCAACTTCGCGATCTCCTCGGCCGTCGCGTTCTCGGGGACGGCTTCGGAGTGCGGCAGCCTCTGGAGCTCCGCCCGCATCGCGCGAAAGGCCTCGGGCACCCCGGAGGAGAGATCGTGGCGCTCGCCCGGATCGGCGGTGAGGTCGTAGAGCTCGGGCCGCGGCGCCTCGATGTACTGGAACCGCGCGTCCACGAGCGAGGAGAGCTCGCTCCAGCCGAGCGCGAGGCGCGGATAGAGGCTCTCGGAGTAGATGCGGCGCGCCGTGGCCCCTCTCGAATCGCGATCGAGCAGGCTCGCCCCCGAGAGGCCCGGCGGGGTCGCAAGGCGGAGCGCCGCGGCGACCGTGGGCAGGACGTCCACGAGGCCGACCGGCCGGGTCACGCGCTCTCCGGCGCGCCGGCCCCCGGGGAGCTTCACGAGCAGCGGCACCCGGATCGCCTCGCGATAGAGGAAGACGCCGTGCTCGTCCTCGCCGTGATCTCCGAGGCCCTCGCCGTGATCCGCCAGGAAGACCACCAGCGCGCGATCGTAGAGGCCGCGTCGCTTCAACTCGGCCACGAATCCGCCGACCGCCGCGTCGGCGGCGGCGATCTCTCCGTCGTACGGGCTCGCGGCGTAGCGGCTCCGGAAAGGCTCGGGAGGCGCGTAGGGCGTGTGGGGCTCGTAGACGTGGAGGAAGAGAAACGCCGGCCGGCCGGCCGCGGTGTCGAGGAAGCGGAGCAGCGCCGCCGAGGACTCCGTCCCCGGCCGCTCGTCGGGGGACTGCTTCGCGAAGCGGTCGTCGTAGGAGTCGAAACCCGAATCGAGGCCGCGGTCGGCGCGCAGAGCGAGGGAGGAGACCGCCGCGCCCGTCGCGTACCCGGCGTCCTTGAGGAGCGAGGCGAGTGTGGGCATCGAGGGGGCGAGGCGGAAGCCCACGTTGTCCCGCACGCCGTTCTCGTAGGGAAAGCGCCCCGTCAGGATCACGGCGTGCGACGGGAGCGTGAGCGGGGCCTGACAGTAGGCGTTCTCGAAGAGGATCGCGTCGCGGGCGAGGGCGTCGAACGCCGGCGTCTCGACGCCGCGGTATCCGTAGGCCGGCAGGTGGTCGGCGCGCAGCGTATCGACCGAGATGAGGACGACCGGCGCCTTCTCCCCCCGGCCGCAGGCCGAGAGGACGCCGACGGCGGCGCCGAGGACGAGAAGCGCGGCAGACCGCCTCACGTTCCCGCCGACGGGAGGCCGCGCAGGACGCCCTTCGCCTTCTCGATGTCGGCGGCGTACTGCGCGCGCGGCGCCTCGGCCACGAACCGCTCGAGCGCGCCGCGCGCCTGCCGCGCGAGGCCGTGTTTGGCCGCCACGAGCCCCAGGTTGAAGAGGGCGTCGTAGAGCTTCGGGTCGAGCGCCACGGCCTTCGACCAGGCGTCGATCGCCTCGCGCTCCTGTCCCGATCGCGCGAGCGCCACGCCGAGGCCGTTCCAGGCGCGCGGGCTCGCGGTGTCGATCGCGAGGGCCTCCCGGAACCGGTCGCGCGCGCCGACCGGGTCCCCTTCGCGCAGGCGCACGATGCCGAGGTTGACGAACGCCTCGACGTTCTTCGGGTCGAGGGCGAGAGCCCGCTCGAACGCGGCCCGCGCCTCCTTCTCCCGCCCGGCGTCGGAGAGCGCGATCCCGACGGCGTTGACCGTCTCGGGGTCCTCGCTCCCGGCGAGCGGCGCGAGGAACCGAACCGCCTCGGGAGCGCGCCCCGTCTCGCAGAGCGCGAGCCCGTAGTTGCGGCGCAGCTCCTCTCCCGCGATGCCCGCGTCCACGGCCTTCCGATAGACGCCGAGGGCGGCCTCGGAATCGCCCGACTGCCGCAGCAGGAACCCGAGGTTCTCGTATCCCATTTCCATCCCCGGATGCTCCCGCACGATGTCGCGCGCGAGCGCGATCGACTCGGACAGCCGGCCGAGCTGATAGAGGTCCACGCATTCGTGGAGGCGCTGATCGACGCCGACCAGGTTCTTGGGATCGTCGGCGGCGGTGTACTTCTCCTTCAGGGTTCCGGAGCCCGAGAGATAGCCGAGGCTGCGCAGGCGCGAAACCTCCTCGGAGCCCGACTTGCCGCGCGCGCCCCCGGCGCGGATGTCCGACTCGGGAGGGATCCGTCGCGCGAGGCGCCGGAGCTCTTCGGGCCGCTCCGCCGCCAGGTTCCTCGCTTCGGCGCGGTCGGAGGCGAGGTCGTAGAGCTCCGGGATCGGCAGGTCGATGTACTTCTCGTTCCCGTCGAGCACGCCCCGCAGAGGCGCCCAGCCCCGGTTGTAGGCGGTCGAGTAGGACTCGAAATAGGAGGGCCGCGGCACCGGCGACGCGGGAAAGAGCGTCTCGCCCGGCCAGCCGGCCGGTTTCTCGACGCCGGCCGCCGCGAGGATCGTCGGCGCGATGTCCACGTGGCGCACGGACTCGGAGCTCCGTCCCGGCGCGACGAGGCCCGCCGCCCAGACGACGAGCGGCACGCGCAGCGTCGCTTCGTACGCGAAGAGGCCGTGCGTCGTCTCGCCGTGGTCGCCACGGGCTTCCCCGTGGTCGGCGGTCACGACGACGAGGGCCGGCCGCTCGGAGCGCTTGTCGAAAAACGGCGCCAGGAGCGGCTCGAGGATCGCGTCCGTCGCCGCGACCTCGCCCATGTACGGATCGTCGCGGTGCTGCTCCGCGTAGGGGGCCGGCGGGCGGTAGGGCGAGTGGCAGTCGTAGAGGTGGACCCAGAGGAAGCGCCGCCGGCCGGCATTCGTGGCCCACCACTTGCGGGCCGCGGCGACGACCTCGCCGCCGGGCCGCTCGGGGACGAGGAAATCGAGGGACGGCTTCCCGCGCGGATAGGCGTCGTCGTACACGTCGAAGCCGTGGGAAAGGCCGTATCGGGAGTCGAGCGGAAAAGCTCCGACGAAGGCGCCGGTCGCGTATCCCTTCGCCTTCAGGATCGTGGCCAGGGTCGGGATCGAAGGGTCGAGGCGGAAGCCCGTGTTGTCGCGCAGGCCGTGCTGGAAGGGGTAGAGGCCCGTCAGGATGTTCGCGTGCGAGGGGAGCGTGACGACGTTGTGGGCGTGGGCGTCGTCGAAGACGAGGCCCTGGGAGGCGAGCCGGTCGAGGACGGGAGTCGAGACCCGCTTGTTTCCGGCGAACCCGGGAGCGTCGGCCCGGAGGGTGTCCAGGGTAACGAGCACGACGTCCAGGTCCGCCGGCCAGCGAGGCGCCGGCCGCGCTGCGGCCGAGGCGGTGTCGGAAGACGATGGGTTCGGAGTCTCGCGCCGGCAGCCGGGGAGGGCCGCGAGCAGCAGGAGCCCGACCCCGAGCCGGCGCATGCCCGAGTTTCGCACGGCATAGAAAAAGCCGCCGGGAAGGAATTCCTTCCCGGCGGCTTCGGGGAAACGAAGGGAAGCGTTAGAAGGAGATACGGGCTCCGAACCTGAAGATGCGCGGGCTCTGGATCTCCTTGATCAGGCCCGTGTTGGTGCGAGCAACCCGGTTGAAGCGCTGGAGCACCGTGTTCTCGTTCGTGATGTTGAAGCAGTCCGCCGAAACCGTCACGTTGACCGTCTGCGTGACCGGAATCAGCTTTTCGAGGCGCATGTCGAACTCGAACACGTTGTCGTACCGAAGCGAATCGGTCGAAGCCACGACGACGTCCCGGACGTACCCGTCGTCTCCGCCCACGCGCTGGAACGGAAGGACCGGATAGCCCTCACGCCCGAAGACGCTCGCCGCGATGTTGAAGTTCCAGGGGAGCTGATACATCGCGTTGATGTTGAACTGCCACTTGGAGTTCAAGAAGACGGCCGCCTTGTCGCCGCTGCCCGTCGAGCGGGTCGCGATGTAGGTGTCGTCCGCGCAGCTCTCCCCCGTGTAGCCGGTCTGCGGGTTGCCCGTGTCGGCTGACTGTCCCGGAACCGTGTTCGTCGGATCGACACAGCCGCCCGATCCGGTCACGTGCTGCTTGTTGATGTTGTAGGAGAAGCTTCCGCGCATCATCCAGCGGTTCGAGAGACGCTTGGTCAGGATCACGTCGAAGCCGCTGTATGTGGTGTTGTAGTCCGACCGATTCGTCCACACGTAGC
Organism: uncultured Acidobacteriota bacterium; assembly: GCA_963707935.1. GTDB lineage: Bacteria > Acidobacteriota > Thermoanaerobaculia > UBA5066 > Gp7-AA6 > DATBFU01. The sequence goes on from CAVPRN010000005.1 coordinate 2,503,205, forward strand.
CCGGGGGCACGATGTCGGGGTCGATCTCGTACCACGGGGCGGAGTAGGCCCCGCCGCCGAGCTGGGCCGGCAGCGTCCCCGAAACCGTTCCCGCCTGGAAGTAATCGTCCCGCGTGATGCCCGTGGGATACCGGAAGAGCTGGTCGGTAAACTTGCGATACGTGTATGCGAAACCCACCGCAAACGCCGGGAAGAGCTCGTGGTCGACCCCTCCGACGATCTCCCAGGTTCTCGGGGCGCCGAAACCCGGTGCGAAGGTGTTGGGCGAGAGCCCGTTGGCCTGATTCGCCGGATCAATCCCGCGCCAGGTCAGCGGGTTGGCCGGATCGGAAACGTCCACCTCGTTCACCTGCACCAGGTTGTCGCCGTTGGCGTCGTTCCAGGGGTAGTACAGATAGGCCACCGAGTTGGTCGGGTTGACCTGGCCGGTCGTGTTGGTGCCGAGGGCTTCCGCATATTGGGAGTAGCTCGCCTTCAGCACGGTCGTCCGGTTCTCACCGAGCGCGAAGGTCAGACCCACGCGCGGCTGCCAGTCGTTCCACTTGAACGGCTTGTCGACGCCCAGGAAGTTGACCGTCGGAGCGACTCCCGCCGCGATCCACTCAGGGGTCGGGTTGCCCAGGATCGTCGTCGGGTTGTTAGTTCCGTACTGCTGGTCCCACCTCACCCCGAGGTTGACCGTCAGACGGTCGAACGTGATCGCGTCCTGCAGATACGCGCTGTAGTACTTGTTGTCGATCGAGAGATTCGACTGGCGCGTGATCGTGGCGCAGGGATCGCCGCAGTCGAAGAGGTCGCCGTACACCTGCGCGGCGTTGTTGGGTGGCTGGCCGGTGGTCTGGACGAAGCCGAGATCGCCCGGCCACTGGGAGGAGGAGCGGGCCCCGGCCTTCAGGTAGCCGAACCCGGCCTTGAGCTCGTTGCCGACCGACCCGGCGCTGAAAAACCACGACATGTCCGCCTTGACCTGGCGCTGCGGACGGCCGCTCGCGAAGAACTCGTACGTGTTGTGCCAGACGCCCTCGGCGTCGATGAACGCCTGCCGGGCCGGATTGCCCTGCGGATCCAGCGTGAACGCCCCGTTGGCCCCGTTGTACTGCGCCGTGAAGAAGAAGCTCGACCCCACGATCTGCGAGTCGGAGATCTTCCACGTGTTCTGCGGCGTCGTCTGGTTCCAGGTCGTCTCCTGAGGACGCGTCACGCCGCCGCTGCGACCCTGCTTCAACTTGTCGCTTCTCATGTACCAGATGTCCAGCGTGTTCGACGGGATGACCTGCCAGTTGAACTTCGTGTTGAAGTCCTCGAGCGTCGTGTTGTCGTTGGTTCCGCCCGCCGTCACCAGGTTGATCTGGTCGCGCCCGTAGCCGCCCCACAACCACATGTGGTCCTTCCACACCGGCCCGCCCACTTCGGCGCCGTAGTCCTGGACGCTGTTGATGTGGTTTCCGGCCGCCAGGGGCACCAGGAGCCCGTTCGAGTCGCGCTGCGTCAGCGCCTCCTCGGGAATGTTGTCCGACTGGAAGTGCTGGTCGACCGCGAAGATGCGGGCGCTGCCGTGCACTTCGTTGGTCCCGCGCTTGGTCACCATGTTCAGGTGCGTGCCCGAGCCCGAGATCGAGGCGTCGGCGCCCCCCGAGATGACCTGCATTTCCTGGAAGGAGTCGAAGTCGTAGTAGCCCGCCGAGGCGCCCAGAGCCGCCATGTCGGTCAGGTTGACCCCGTCCACCGCGAAGGTCCCCGCGTTCGAGCCCTTGGCCATGAAGTTCGACTGCTGGCCCGACTCGGAGCCCGCCACGTTGACCCGGTCGATCTGCACGCCGGGCACCGACTGCAGCACGACCCACGGGTCGCGCGCCGTCGGGATCGACTTCAGCTCTTCCGGCGTGATCGCGGCGCCCGTCTCGACCTTCTTCGTCGAGATCACGGGCACCTCCCCCGTCACCGTCACCGTCGCCGCCACCGACGAGAGCTTCATCGGCACCGACAGCTCGGTGTTCCGGCCGAGCGAAACCGTCACGTTCTCGCGATTGACCGTCGAGAACCCCTGGAGCGCGAGCGTCAAGGTGTATGTGCCCGGCGCCAGGTTGATGATGTGGAACTCGCCCCGCGCGTCGGAGTACACCGTCTGCGCGGCGCCCATTCCGCTCAAAGTCACCGACACGCCGGGCAGTACCCCGCCCTGCTCGTCGACGACCCTCCCGTCGATACCGCCGGTGTTGCCGCCGAACTGCGCGACGGCCGGCACGGCGGCGAAGCACATCGCGAGAATCGCGATGGCCCCCACCAAATAGGGAAGCCTTTTCGGCATAGAGCCCTCCTTTAACAATTCCGTATTTCGGGGAAACGGCTCGAAAGACATCGGTTCGGAGGGGTATAAAGCAAACCGGGAGCCATAAAGTGCCATCCTGGGATGAATCGCCAGTCGCGGGCTCCGACCCTTGTTATCAGTAGCTTAGATGGCCAGTCCAACCGAGTCCAATTGCCCCCTGACTCGCGGGAGATCCAAAAAACCGGATTTGACTTCAACGGACTGAAAAGCGGGCGCTTGCTAACTTTCGGAGTCGACAGCGTATGCCACCATCCTGGGGGGCCGTCGGCATGCCCTGCGCCGCGAACGGTGCCCGGTTCCGAACGGCGCCGGGTCGAGCGGATATTCGGCGGGGATGAGCGGGGTAACCGCGTCGAAAGGCGCCCGAGGGCGGGGAGGCGAGAAAAAGAAGGCCGCCGGGGCGAATTCCCCCGGCGGCCCGAGGAGCTGAACGAAACGCGAGGACGCCTAGCTAGAAGGAGATGCGGGCTCCGAACCTGAAGATGCGCGGGCTCTGGATCTCCTTGATCAGGCCCGTGTTGGTGCGGGCCACCCGGTTGAAGCGCTGGAGCACCGTGTTCTCGTTGGTGATGTTGAAGCAGTCCGCCGAAACCGTGACGTTGACCGTCTGCGTGACCGGAATCAGCTTCTCGAGGCGCATGTCGAACTCGAACACGTTGTCGTAACGAAGCGAATCGGTCGAAGCCACGACGACGTCCCGGACGTACCCGTCGTCTCCGCCCACGCGCTGGAACGGAAGGACCGGATAGCCCTGACGCCCGAAGACGCTCGCCGCGATGTTGAAGTTCCAGGGGAGCTGATACATCGCGTTGACGTTGAACTGCCACTTCGAGTTCAAGAACACGGCCACCTTGTCGCCGCTCCCTGTCGAACGGGTCGCGACGTAGGTGTCGTCCGCGCAGCTTTCCGCGGTGTAGTTCGTCTGCGGGTTGCCCGTGTCGGCCGACTGCCCGGGAACCGTGTTGGTCGGATCGACGCAGCCGCCGGTGCCCAGATGCTGCTTGTTGATGTTGTAGGAGAAGCTGCCCCGCATCATCCAGCGGTTCGAGAGACGCTTGGTCAGAATCACGTCGAAGCCGCTGTACGTCGTGTCGTAGTCCGTCCGATTCGTCCACACGTAGCCCGGAGGCGCGATGTTCGGATCGATCTCGTACCATGGCGCCGAGTAGGCCCCGCCGCCGAGCTGCGCCGGCAGCGCTCCCGAGACGGTTCCGGCCAGGAAGTAGTCGTCCCGCGTGATGCCCGTGGGGTACCGGAAGAGCTGGTCGGTGAACTTGCGGTAGGTGTACGCGACCCCCACGGCAAAGGCCGGCAGGAGCTCGTGGTCGATGCCGCCCACGATCTCCCAGGTCTTCGGGGCGTGGAAATCCGACGAGAAGCTGTTGGGCGAAACGACCGCGTCCTGCGCCGACGGATCGATCCCGCGCCAGGAGAGCGGGTTGGCCGGGTCGGAGACGTTCACCTCGCTGGCCTGGACCAGGTTGTCGCCGTTGGCATCGTTCCAGGGGTAGTAGAGATAGGCCACCGAGTTGGTCGGATTGATCTGCCCCGTCGTTCCGGTGCCGAGGGACTCCGCGTACCGCGCGTAGCTCGCCTTCAGAACCGTCGTCCGGTTCTGGCCGAAGGCGTAGGTCAGACCGACGCGCGGCTGCCAGTCGTTCCACGTGAAGGGCTTGTTGGCTCCGGGATAGACGACCGTGGGAGCGATCCCCGCCGCGATCCACTCGGGCGTCGGGTTGCCAATGATCGTCGTCGGGTTGTTGTCACCGTACTGCTGATCCCACCTCACCCCGAGGTTGACCGTCAGCCGGTCGAACGTGATCGCGTCCTGCAGATACGCGCTGTAGTACTTGTTGTCGATCGAGAGATTCGACTGACGTGTGATCGTGGCGCACGGCTCGTTGCAGTCGAAGAGGTCGCCGTACACTTGCGAGGCGTTGAGCGGGGCGCCGCCCTGGACGAAGCCCAGATCTCCCGGCCACTGCGAGGAGGAACGGGCGCCGGCCTTCAGGTAGCCGAACCCGGCCTTGAGCTCGTTGCCGATCGACCCCGCGCTGAAGAACCACGACATGTCCGCCTTGACCTGCCGCTGCGGACGGCCGCTCGCGAAGAACTCGTACGTGTTGTGCCAGACGCCCTCGGCGTCGATGAACGCCTGCCGACCGGGGTTGCCCTGCGGATCCAGCGTGAATGCCCCGTTGGATCCGTTGTACTGCGCCGTGAAGAAGAAGCTCGATCCCACGATCTGCGAGTCGGAGATCTTCCACGTGTTCTGCGGCGTCGTCTGATTCCACGTCGTCTCCTGCGGACGCGTCACGCCGCCGCTCCGTCCCTGCTTCAGCTTGTCGCTTCGCATGTACCAGATGTCCAGGGTGTTCGATGGGATCACCTGCCAGTTGAACTTCGTGTTGAAGTCCTCGAGCGTCGTGTTGTCGTTGGTCCCGCCCGCCGTCACCAGGTTGATCTGGTCGCGTCCGTAGGCTCCCCATAGCCACATGTGGTCTTTCCACACCGGGCCGCCCACCTCGGCGCCGTAGTCCTGCACGCTGTTGATGTGGTTGCCGGCCGCCAGGGGCACCGGGTTGCCGTTCGAGTCGACCTGCGTCAGCGCCTCTTCCGGGAGGTTGTCGGACTGGAAGTGCTGGTCGACCGCGAAGATGCGGGCGCTGCCGTGCACCTCGTTAGTCCCGCGCTTGGTCACCATGTTCAGGTGCGTCCCCGAGCCCGAGATCGCCGCGTCGGCGCCGCCCGAGATGACCTGCATCTCCTGGAACGAGTCGAAGTCGTAGTAGCCCGCCGAAGCGCCCATGGCCGACATGTCGGTCAGGTTCACTCCGTCCACCGCGAACGTCCCCGCCGTCGAGCCCTTGGCCGAGAAGTTCGACTGCTGGCCCGACTCGGAGCCCGCCACGTTGACCCGGTCGATCTGCACGCCGGGCACCGACTGCAGCACGACCCACGGGTCGCGCGCCGTCGGAATCGACTTCAGCTCTTCCGGCGTGATCGCGGCGCCCGTCTCGACCTTCTTCGTCGAGATCACGGGCACCTCGCCCGTCACCGTCACCGTCGCCGCCACCGACGAGAGCTTCATCGGCACCGACAGCTCGGTGTTCTTGCCAAGCGACACCGTCACGTTCTCGCGGTTGACCGTCGAGAACCCCTGGAGCGCGAGCGTCAAGGTGTATGTGCCCGGCGCCAGGTTCACGATGTGAAACTCGCCCCGCGCGTCGGAGTACACCGTCTGCGTGGCGCCCATCCCGCTCAAAGTCACCGACACGCCGGGCAGCACCCCGCCCTGCTCGTCGACGACCTTTCCGTCGACGCCGCCCGTGTTGCCGCCGAACTGCGCGAACGCCGGAACGGCGAGCGCGAAGATCGCGGCCGCCAGGACGGCGGCGAGTCTGGAGAACCGTTTCGACATGAAACCCTCCTTTGAAGTACCGACCTCTGCTGTGTCACCCCGGGAAGGGCCCGGCGGCCCCGGACTTCGGCTTTGCATCCGTTTCCTCCTCGGCCACATGGAGTTCAACGACACTGCCAATCGCGGCCACCCGAGGGAACCGGCTTTCGATCGCGTCACCTGCGCTCCGCCCGCGGTTTCCTTAAGGGGCCCGTTTCGAACGAGGCCTTGGAGAGTCGTCGAGAAATCTGGATCCCGCTCTCATGGGAATGCGCTCCCTCTCCCCCGCGGGGAGAGGGCCGGGGGGAGGGGGAGTGAGAGTCCGAGGCGCCGCCCGACCGGCTCAACGCTCGGGCGTTCCGACGGCGTCGGAGGGCTCGAGCGGGCGCGGCGCGGAGACGGGATAGCGCGAAGAGCCTTCCGGGGGCAGCCGCGCGGCGCGCCTCCGGATGCCGCGGACGAGGCGGCGCAGCTCCGAGAGGGAGCGCGCCTCCGTGCGCGCGCGCGGGATCAGGAACCCCTCCCCGCGCACTTTTCGCACGGCGGCGTCCAGCAGGCTCGCCGCCTCGCGCGATTCTTCCCGGGCGACGGCCCAGGAGGCATCTTCGAAACAGCAGTGGGTGCGGGAGCAGACGAACGCGATGCGCTCCGCCGACGTCCCGCGGCTCCTCGCGGCGGACCGGCCGACGCGCTGCAGGAGGAGCACGCGCTGATACGCGAACCAGAGGTGCTCGGTCAGCGCCGGCTCGCCCTGATCGGTCCCGTCCGTCAGGCGCCGAAAAACCGAGCGCAGCTGCCGCGCTGAGGCGGCCGCGTCCTCGCCCGTCCGCGCCGCGAGGCTCTGGATCCGATCGCGCACCCGCCACGACTGGAGGAACGAGTGCGAGAGGATCGTCATCGCCGAAGGGAGCGAGCAGTCGTTCTCGATGTCGGCGAGGTAGCGCCGGAGCCTTTGCTCGGTCTCGATCTCGGAGAGGAGCAGGCGCTTCCAGGGGATCCCGAGGCCGTCGGCGCAGCGCAGGATCTCGGAAGGCGACCCCTCCTCGGAGAGGAGCGACGTCGGCAGGATCGCCGGATCGCCGTCGCGCCGCGGCAGGATCGCGAGACGCGCGCCGCGGTTCATGGCTTCGCCGCCCCGACCCCGGCCGCCGCGCCCCAGAGCTGCGCGAGGCGGCGATGGCGGCCGCAGCCCTCGACGTACTCGTGATACCGGCCCGGGTTCGTCTTGTAGAAGTCCTGGTGAGACGAATCCGCCGCATGGAACTTCGTGAGGGGCGCGATCTCGGTCGCGACCGCCGCGCCGAGCTCCTTCGCGATCCGCGCCTTCGATTCCTCGGCCGCGCGCCGCTGCGCTTCGTCGCGGAAAAAGATGGCCGAGCGGTACTGGCTCCCCTTGTCGCAGAACTGGCCGCCGGCCGTCAGCGGGTCGATGTTGTGCCAGTAGACGTCGAGGAGTCGCTCGTAGGAGACGCGCGCCGGGTCGTAGGCGACGTCGATCGACTCGGCGTAGCCCGTGCCCCCCGCGGACACCTCCCGGTAGGTCGGATTCGGCTTCGTGCCCCCCGCGAAGCCGGAAACGACGGAAAGGACGCCCGGCACCTCCTCGAAAGGCTCCTCCATGCACCAGAAGCAGCCGCCGGCGAAGGTGGCCCGGGCGGTCTTCTCCGGGGCGCCGCTCGAGGCGCAGGACGACACGGAGGCCAGGGTGGCGAGCCCGAGGAGCAGAGTCGGCACGAGTCGGTTCTTCCGCACAGCGGCCAGTCTCCGAGGGCAAGTGGTCTGTGACAATAGCCACTCATGCCAAAGTCGATATGACCACTCGATCGGGTGCGACAACCGCCCGATCCCGAAAGGGGGCCGGCCGCGCTACAGGAGCGCCAGCCGATAGGGCATGGGAATCGAGATCGGCCGGTCGCTCCGGAGGGGGGCGATCCGCTCGCGGCTCCTCGGGCCCTGGCCGGCGAGTTTCGCCTCGAGCTCCGCGAAGTCGCGGAAGTGCTGGAGCGCCTCGACGTCCTGCCGGCGCCGGACGGAGCCGGGCGCGATCGCCGCCCACGCGGCGTGGACCTCCTCGTCCTCCGCGGCGTACCAGGACCAGCGCGAGCCGGGAGCGTGGTCGAGGATGAGGACTTCGGGGGCGAGCTCGGAGGCGTGGGCGAGGGCTCGCGCCGGATCCGGCATCTCGTGCAGGCAGAATTCGAAGAGCACGACGTCCCCGCGGGGGCCGAGCTCGAGGAAGTCGCCGTGCCGCATTTCGAGCTTCCCGTCCAGGCCTCGCTCGCGGGCGCGGACGGCGAGCCGTTCGAGCGCCGCCTCGTCCCGGTCGACGGCGATCACGCGTTTCGCCGGCCGGGCGGACTCGACGAGCTGTCCGCCCCCCGCTCCGACGCAGACGACGGTGCGGCCGGCGAAGTCGTAGAACGCCGTCAGGCTCGAGACGATCCGGTCGAGGTCGGTGGCCACGGTCGAGCTTCGATCGGGAAGCGTTTCAGGCCGTCGCCCGGCTGCCGGAGCCGACCCGGAGGCCCTCGACCAGCTCGGAGACCGCCGGATGGAGCGCGCGCGACGCCGGGTAGAGCGCCGTCAACCGCACGCGCGGCACCGCCGGCTCGACGGCGACGCGCCGCGCGCGGCCCGATCGCAGCTCCTCGCGCAGGGCGTATCCCGGCAGCACGCCGAGAGCGCGGGCGCTTCCGAGAACGCTTCGCTTCACGCCTTCGATGCTTCCGGTCGACTCGAGCCGCGGCCCCGGAAGGCCGTCCGGCCGGAAGTAGCCGTCGAGAAGCGTCTGGAAATCTCCGGACGCATCGCTGACGAAGACCGGATACGCCGCCAGGCGGTCGCGCGGCACGCGCGCCGGAGGGCCGGCCGAGGCCAGCGGGTGCTCCGCGCCGCAGAAGAGCAGGAGCTCCACGGCCGCGAGCGCCGCGCGGCCGGCGCGGTCCGGTTCCGCGCGCTCCGCCGTCTCGAGGAGGAGGCCGACGTCGAAGCGCCCGCTCGCGATCCCCTCCCGGACGGCCGGGCAGGTCCCCACCGTCACGGCGAACCGGGTGTTCGGCCAGCCCGCCCGCATCCGGTCGAGGGCCTCGGCCAGGACGTAGGTGCTGACCGACTCGTTGGCCACGATCTCGAGGCGCCCCCGCGTCTCGCGCGCGACCGACGCGACGGCGCGGCGGGCTTCCGCGACCCCGGCGAGCACGGCGCGCGCGTGGGGCAGGAGCGCCCGTCCCGCCGGCGTCAACGCGAGGCGGTGCGCCCCGGAGCGCCGCGCCGCCACGCTCGTCCCGAGGTTCCGCTCCAGGGAGGCGAGCGCCTCCGACACGGTCGACTGCGCCACGCCGAGCGCCTTCGCGACGGCCGTCATGCTCCCCTCGTCCACGAGCGCGACGAAGGCCTTGAGCTGGCGGAACTCGAGGTCCGCGGCCGCCGCTCCCGGACGGGAGCGAGGCAGACGGGCCGGTTCGCGCCGGATGCTCGCCATGGTCGCTCCCTATCCATACGGAAACGGCGGCCCATCGGCCCGGGCGATGGGCCCGATCGGCGTTTTGGCAGCCGGGCCGCGGCGCGATCCCATTGGCCTTCGTGGATGAAGAAGAGGAAGTGAGCGCTCCCCCGACCCGCCGGCGGCTCTTCCGGGACGCGGCGGCCCTCGCCGGCGCATTCGCCGCTTCCCGAGTCGCGGCGCGGGCGGCCGGCCCGGCGAGCCCCGGCCCCGGGCCGGAGCTTCGCGCCCAGCGTCTCGCCTGGGCCGGCGTCCGACTCGAGCTCGGCCGCGACGCGCTCTGCCTCGATCCGCTCGTCTCGCCCGGAGTCTGGGGGACGGCGCTCCGGGACCCGTTGATTCCCGTCGAGCCGGCCGAAGGCGCGCGTTTCGCGCTCGTCACCCACCGCCACCCCGACCACTTCGACCCGGCGGCGGTGCGCCGCGCGCTCGGGGATTCCGGCACGCTCGTCTGTTCTCCGGAGACCGCCGCGCTCGCGGCGGGCCAGGGATTCCGGGTCCGGCCCGCGCCCCTCTACGAGCCCCTGCTCCTCGCCGACTTCACGGCGATCGCGGTTCCGGCTCTGGACGGCTATGGCGACCCGCAGGTGTCCTGGGTCGTGTCGGGAGGCGGTCGGCGGATCCTCCACGGCGGTGACACGCTCTGGCACGGTTCGTGGTGGCACATCGGCCGCGGTTTCGGGCCCTTCGACGCGGCGTTCCTGCCGATCAACGGGGCGCGCTTCGGCTGGCGAAAGCCGGTCGCCGGGGTGCCGTCGGTGATGACGCCGGAGCAGGCGGTGGCCGCGGCCGCCGTCGTCGAAGCGCGCCTCCTCGTGCCGATCCACTACGGGCTCGTCGAAGCCGAGTCGTACAACGAGGTGCCCGGCGCCGAAGCGGCTCTCCTCGAAGCCGCGCGGCGCCGGGGAGTGGACGTCGAGATCGTGCGGCCGGGCGAGTGGCTGACGTGGCGGCCCCGAAAGGAGCGGTGAACCCATGCGCGTGATCGAGCTCGAGCCCGACGTCCTGATCTTCGTGGGAGACGCGTACCTCTCGGTCGCGACGGCATTCCTGCGCGACGGCGAGGCGCTCCTCGTGGACGCGCTCGGGAGCCGCGCCGATGCCGAAGCGATGCGGCGCCACCTCGAGGTCGGTCTCGGGAAGAAGGTCCGACTCGTCGTCGCGACGCACTACATGAGCGACCACATGGCGGGGCTGCGGCTCTTCCCCGGGCGCGCAGATCGTGGCCCAGCGATACTTCCCGCACTCCTACCACTCGCAGCGCGGGCGGACGGTCGAGGACGACGGCGACTTCGTCCCCCCGACGATCGTGTTCGGGGACTCGCTCACCCTCGACTGGGGACGGCACCGGCTCGCGCTCTTCCACAACCCCGGCCACACGCTGGCCACGATCGGGATCGACGTGCCGGGGAGCGATCTCCTCTTCACGAGCGACAACGTGGTCGGCCACATCGCCTACGTCTCCTCCTCGGCGCCGGAGCTGATCGCGAGCGCGCTCGAGCGGCTGCGGCGGTTCCGCCGCGGGCGCATCGTCCCCGGCCACATCGGCCCGCTCGAGGGGTCCGCGCCCGACGACGCCTACTTCTATCTCGAGCGGCTCGGGGAGCGCGTCCGGCGGGCGCGCCGCGACGGGTCGCCCGACGAGGCGATCCGCCGAATCGGCATCGAGGAGTGCCTGGCTCCCGGAGTCGAGCCGACCGCATTCGAGCGGGAGTGGCACGGCCAGAATCTCGAGCGGATCGTCGAGCGGCGGCTCTTCGCGCTCGGGGCGTGACCGAAGGCGCGGCCGGGTCAGGCCGGATCGATCTGCACCGGCGCGCCCCGCTCCCGCGTCCACTCCTCCGAGATCGCGCCGGCCGCGCTCCGGGTCGTCCACGACCAGGATCAAGCGATTCTCGTGATCGCTGTACAGAACTTCGATGTTGACGCCGGCCTCCGCCATCCTGCGGGCGATCGCGCCGAGCTGGCCGGGACGCGCCTGGTCGAGCCGCTGGACCAGCACCTCGCGGTCGGCCAGCACTTCGATGCCGGCCGCCGCGAGCGCCCGGCGGGCGGCGCCCGCGTCGGCGACGAGGAAATGCGCGATCCCCCGGCCTTCGACGGCGAAGGCGCCGCCCCCCTCGATGCTGACGGCGGCCCGCCCGAGCGCCTCCCCCATCTCCGCGAGCGCTCCCGGGCGGTTCTCGAGCCGCAGCGCGAGGTCCCTCATCGCGCCCGCCTCGCGGCTCACTCCGCCTCGACTTCCGCCTCGTGCGTGATCGGGAACCGGCACGAGTTGGCGATGAAGCACTGTTCGGCGGCGCGGCCGTGGAGCGCGGCGGCCGCCGCGAGGTCGCTCCCGCGCGCGACCGTCACGCGCGGGCGGAGGCGGATCTCCGAGAAGGCGCCTCCGCCGCCCGGGTCGAGGCGGAGGATCCCCCGGGCCGCGTCGGCGTACCGGAGGACGGCGATCCCGCCGCGGGCGCAGAGCGCGAGATAGAAGAGCATGTGGCAGGAGGAGACGGACGCCACGAGGAGCTCCTCGGGGTTGTGGAGATGCGCCTCCCCGCGGAAGGAGGCGTCGGCCGAGCCCGCGAGGTCGGCCTTGTTCTCGACCCGCACCGCGAATCGCCGGCCGTAGGCCGCGTAGTCGGAGGTGCCGCTCCCGCGATTGCCCTCCCAGACCACGCCGACCGCGTACTCGAGCGACTTCCCGCCGGACATGGCGAGCAATCTACCGCCGCCGGTGCGAGCTTGCTTCGACTATGATCGAAGTATGGTCGACGGGCCCGACTTCGCCCCCGTGGCCTTCCTCGCGGGGGAGCCGGCGCGCGCCCGGATGCTCGCCGCCCTGATGGAGGGGCGCGCCCGGACCGCGACCGAGCTCGCGCTCGACGCCGGGGTCGCGCCCTCGACGGCGAGCAGCCACCTCGACCGGCTCGCCGACGCCGGGCTCCTCCGGGTCGTGAAGCAGGGCCGCCACCGTTATTTCCGGATCGCCTCGCCCGAAGTGGCCGCCGCGCTCGAGGGACTGATGGCCATCGTACCGGGCGGCTCGAAGCCCTGGCACCCGCAGGAGCCCGAGGGGTTGCTCCTCGCCCGGGTCTGCTACGACCACCTGGCGGGCCGGATGGGAGTCGACCTCCTCGAGCGACTCCGGCAACGCCGCTGGGTCCGCCACTCCGGAGACACGATCGCGCTCACCCCCAGCGGCGAAGCCGGATTCCGGCGCCTCGGGGTCGACGTCGCGGCGCTGCGCGCGAGGCGGCGGCCGCTCTGCCGCCCCTGTCTCGACTGGAGCGAGCGGCAATTCCATCTCGCCGGCTCGGTCGGGGCGGCCCTCCTCGACCGGCTGCTCGCGCTCGGCTTCGCGCGGCGCGAGGCGGACAGCCGCGCGCTCGCGATCTCCGCGCGGGGAGCGGCCTTCCTCGAGAGCCTGGCACCGGCGGGGGACCTCCGCCGCCGTCTCGCCCGGTGATCCCGCGGGCTCCGGGCGGCTCGCGTCCCGCTCGACGCTAGCGCCTGCCGCCGCCGGCGGCGCCGCCGCGCGCGCCGAGGAGGGCCGAGCTCGCGCCGTGGATCTCGAGCGAGCCCGGGTCCTGCAGGAACGCGGCGACGCCGAGGTGTGACCGGTCCCACTCCTTCTCGAGCGAGAAGTCGGTCGAGAGGCTCGCCTCCGCCGCGTCCTTGCCCGACACCCGCCCCGCTTTCTTGAGGCTGCGGACGACGTAGTCGTTGTGGAGCGTCTTGCCGCCGTTCTCCCCTTTTCCGACGGCGGTGACGAGGCCCGTCTCGAAGAGCGCCAGCATGAGGTCGAGCTTCTTCCCGCGGAGCGCCTCGGGCAGGTCCACGCGGGCGCGGACCGCGACCCGATCGGCGGAAGGCTCGAGCTCGAGGGCGATCCTGCCGGCCGGCCGCGCGGCCGCGACCGCGATCGACGAGCGCAGGCGGTTCGCGTCCGATCCGACCATCTCGGAGCGCCCGTCCACGACGGCCTGCGGCGTGTACACCTGCGCGATCCGGAGCGCCCGCGCGTAGGCGTTCTGGCGCGCGGTCCACGCGCCGCTCGAGAAGGGGTCCTTCCAGCCGAGCGAGTTCCAGAAGTCGACGTGGAAGGAGAGCGGCACGACCTTGCCGCCGCTCGCCTCGGGGAGGCTCGCGAGCAGGCGGTCCGCCGGAGGACACGTCATGCAGCCCTGCGAGGTGAAGAGCTCGACGACGACCGTGTGGTCGCCGGTCGGCTCGGTCGAGGCGGGCACGGCCTCCGGAGCGTTCGACACGCTCGCGGATGCGACGGCGGCGGCGAGAACGGAAGCGGCGAGGAGAAGGAATGGCTTCATGGAAGGGGAGTCTTCTCGAAGAAAGCGGTTTGTCGCAATAGCCAGTTGCACGGAGGTCTCTATGACCACTATCTTAGCCGCCATGAGAACGCTGCCCCCCGGCATCCTCCCCGTGATCTCGATCGACCGGGCCTCCGGAAAGCCCCTCTATCGCCAGCTCTACGAAGGCTATCGCGACGCGATCGTCGAGCGCCGGCTGCGCGCCGGGCAGCGCCTCCCCTCGACCCGCAGCCTCGCCGCCGAGCTGCAGGTCTCGCGGATCCCCGTCTTGAACGCCTTCGAGCAGCTCCTCGCCGAGGGGTACTTCGAGAGCCGGGTGGGATCGGGGACGTTCGTCGCGAGCGCGCTCCCCGGAGAGCTCCTCCGGACGGCGGGCCGCGCGGCGCCGAAGACCTCCCCGGCGCGGCCGACGGCGAGGCCGATCGCGAAGGGCGCGGCCGCGCTCCTGCGCGAGGACCTCGGCCCCTGGTATCGGGGAAAAGGGGCCTTCAACGTCGGCGAGCCGCCGCTCGACCGGTTTCCCCTCGCGACCTGGTCGAACCTCGTCGCGCGCCACAGCCGCCGGCTCGAACCGCGCCTCCTCCACTACGGCAACCCGATGGGGCTCGAGTCCCTCCGCGAGGCCGTGGCCGAGTACCTGCGCACGGCGCGCGCCGTCCGCTGCGAGGCGGACCAGATCATGATCGTCAACGGCTCGCAGCAGGCCCTGGAGCTCGGCGGCGCGCGTGCTCCTCGAGCCGGACAGCCCCGTCTGGATCGAGGAGCCCGGCTACTTCGGAATGCACAGCGTGCTGCGTCTGGCGGGCGCGCGGCTCGTGCCCGTGCCGGTGGACGACCAGGGACTCGACGTCGCGGCGGGGATCGCGCAGTGCCCCCGCCCGCGCGCGGTGTTCGTCACGCCGTCGCACCAGTTCCCGCTCGGCGTCACGATGAGCGCCTCACGGCGCCTCCGGCTCCTCGACTTCGCGCGCGACAGCGGCTGCTGGATCGTCGAAGACGACTACGACAGCGAGTATCGCTACGGAAATCTTCCGATCGCGGCGCTGCAGGGGCTCGATCGCGCCTCCCGCGTCCTCTACGTCGGGACGTTCACGAAGATTCTCTTTCCCTCCCTGCGCCTGGCCTACATGGTCCTCCCGCCCGATCTCGTCCCCGCCTTCACCCGGGTCCGCCGGTCGATGGACGTGTTCTCGCCCACTTTCCCGCAGGCGGTCCTCGCCGACTTCATCCGCGAAGGGCACTTCGCGCGCCACATCCGCCGGATGCGGGTCCTCTGCCGCGAGCGGCGGGGCGCGCTCGTCGAGGCCCTCCGCGCGGAGATGGGTGGCCTGCTCTCCGTGCTCGGCGACGAGGCCGGAATGTACCTGACGGCGGCCTTCCCGCGCGGCTGGCGCGACCGCGAGATCGCGCTCCGGGCGGCGGAGCGGGGCCTCTGGACGGCGCCGCTCTCGGAGGCCTATCGGGGCCGGGCGCCGCGGCCGGGTCTCATCCTCGGGTACGGCAGCACCTCGACCGACCAGATCCGGGACGCGGTCCGGCGGCTGCGCGAGGTGATCGCGCCGGGAGAGGCGCTCCAGGCCCGGCCCTAGGCGGCGGGCGCTCGGCGCCGGGCGAGGGACGTCACAGGACTTCGGAGAGGCGCCGTACGCCCTCCCGGACGTCGGCCTCCGAGAGCCGCGGGTAGCCGAGCAGGATTCCGGGCCGCGAAGGCCGCTTCACGTAATAGAGGCGGATCCTGTAGATTCCGACGCCGCACGAAGCCGCCGCTTCGACAGCGGCGTCCTCCGAGACGCGCCGGTCGGGCCAGAGGACGACGTGGGCGCCGGCGCCGTCGCCGGTCAACTCGACCCGGTCCCCGATCTCCTCGCGCACCGCCTCGAGCAGGGCGCTCTGGATCTCGGACATCAGCCGGGTGAAGGAGTCGGCCGGGCGGGCTCAGCCGCCGGCGCGCGACGGCGCCATCTCCCGGAACCGTCGCGCGCCTTCGCGGTCTCCCACGATCTCGCAGACGCGCGCGGCAGTGTCGTAACCCTGGCGCGTCGGGACGCGCCGGGTCAGCTCCGTGAGCAGCGCCGCGAAGTCCTTCTCCCGCCCGCCGGCGGCGTAGAGGAGCGCCAGGCGCGACCAGGCGTCGAGGTTCTCCGGGAAGTCCGTCACTTCGTGGCGGAAGTCCTGCTCCGCTTCCCCATCGCGCCCGAGGTGGGCCAGGGCGTCGGCGCGCGTCGCCCGGATCCCCTGCATCGGCGCGGCCTTCGTACTTGCCTCGAGCGCGAGGGCCCGGTCGAGATATTGGAGCGCCTCGTCGAAAGCGCCGCGCCGGCCCGCGACCCGCGCCGAGAGGAGGAGCGGCAGCCTCGCCTCGGGGCTCGCCTCCCGCGCCGCCCGCGCATGCTTCTCCGCCGCCGCGACGTCCCCCTCGGCGAGCGCGATCGTCGCGAGCTGCTCCTCGACGCCGGAGGAGCCGAGGGCTCGGCCCGCCTCGACGAACGCGCGGGCCTTGTCGTAGCGCTTCGCCTCGACGTTCAGATTCGAGAGACCCATGACGATCTGGGGCGTGTTCGGCGAGAGCCGGTCGGCGCGCTCGAGCGCCGCGATCGCCTCCGGGAGGCGCCCGGCCTGCCGAAGCAGACGCGCGAGCGACTCCCACGCGTCGAGCATCCGCGGGTTCTCCTCGGCGAACCGCGTGAGGAGCGCGATCGCCTCGTCGCCCCGGTGCGCCGAAGCCAGCCGATTGGCCTCCTTCAGGGTGCGAGAGCGACGCGATCCGGTCCTTCGGATCGGGCAGGTCCTTCGCGTCGGCGTCCGGCGAGGCCGACCCGATGTAGCCGAGCGAGGCGAGCTTCTTGACGGTCTCGGGATCGGAGGCGCCGGGGGGCTGGAGCGGCCGGCTCATGGCCGAGAGCTCGACCCGCAGCTTGCGGAACGCCGGCGGCAGCCCCGAGGCGAGATCCCGCCGCTCGCCCGGATCCTCCCGGAAGTCGTAGAGCTCGGAGCGCGGGGCCTGGATGTACTGGTGGCGGTCGTCGGTCAGGGAGGCGAGGTCGCTCCAGCCGAAGTGGTAACGCGGGTAGAGCGTCTCGCTGTAGACGAGATCGCGGCGTCCCCGGGTCGCGCGCGAGATCCGCGAGCGAGACGCCGGGCAGCTCCGGCGGCGGCTTCTCCCCGAGGACCGCGGCGACCGTCGGAAAGACGTCCACGATGGCGGCCGGCGCGGCCGAGCGCGTGCCCGCGAGCCGTCCGCCGGGGAGCTTCACGAAGAGCGGGACGCGGACGGCCTCGCGGTAGAGCAGGATCCCGTGCTCGTCCTCGCCGTGGTCGCCCAGCCCCTCGCCGTGGTCGGAGAGGAAGACGATCAGGGCGCGGTCGTAGACCCCGCGCTCCTTCAGGTACGCGATCCAGCGCCCGACGATCTCGTCGGAGGCCGCGATCTCGCCGTCGTAGGGGCTCTTCGGATAGCGCGTGCGCCACGGCTCGGGCGGCGCGTAGGGCGTGTGCGGCTCGTAGAGGTGGAGGAACGCGAAGAAGGGCTTGCCGGGGGCGAGCCCCGAGACCCAGCCCTCGAGGCGCTTCGCGCTCTCGCCGCCCGAGCGCTGCACCTGCCCGATCGCCTGCCCCGGCTCGGAGGCCTCGATCCGGTCGTCGTAGTAATCGAAGCCCCGCGCGACGCCGCTCCCGTGGTCGAGCACGATGGCGGAGACCGCCGCGCCGGCCGCGTAGCCGCGGGCCGAGAGAAACGCGGCGAGCGTCTCCCGCGACGCGTCGAGCCGGTAGCCCAGGTTGTCGCGCACGCCGTTCTGGAACGGGAGGAGGCCGGTGAAGAGGGAGGCGTGCGAGGGCAGGGTGAGCGGCACGTGGGAGACCGCGTTCTCGAAGACGATCGCGTCGCGGGCGAGCGCGTCGAGCGCCGGGGTCTCGACCTCCCGGTAGCCGTACGCCGGAAGGCGGTCGGCCCGCAGCGTGTCCACCGAAATGATCACCACCGGAGCGCCGCGGGAGACGAGCGGCCTCCTCGCGCAGCCCGGGAAGAGGGAAGCGGCGGCGGCGGCGAGGAGGAGGCGCCCGACGCGGCGGCGAGCGGGCGCCCCGGGGCTCACGGCAGCGACTTCAGCAGCTCCTTGACCGTGTCGACTTCGGAGCCGTTGGGCGCAAGCTCCAGGTACTTCTTCAAGTCGGCCTTCGCGTCGGGCATCTTCTTGAGCTGAATCCGGGCGAGGCCCCGGTAGTAGTAGGCGTCCACGAGGTCGGCATTCAACTCGAGCGCCCTGGTGAAGGCCTCTTCCGCGGCCGCGGACTGCTTCTTGTTGTAGAGGAGGATGCCGAGGTTCAGGAAGGACGTGTCCGTCTGCTTGTCGGCCGGAACGTGCGACAGGGCTTCCTTGCCCGCGTCGAGGTTGCCCCGCGAGAGCTCGAGCTCCGCGATGGTCTTCCAGGTGTTCGCGTCGCTCGGGTCTTTCTCGGCCGCCTTGCGCGCCCAATTGATCGCTTCCGCGTCGTTGCCTTCGCCGGCGTACGTCTTGGCGACGCTCATGTAGAGCGGCGCGTAGTCGGGCAGCTCCCCGAGCGCCTTCTGATAGTTCTCCCGCGCCGCCGCCCAGTTCTTGGCGACGAGCGCCGCGTTGCCCGCCTCGACCGCGGCCGCGGTCTCCTTCGAGATCTTGTGGCCCGCGACCTGGATCTCTTCGTGCGGTGCCCTCGCCCGCCTGCTGCGACGATCGGCTCGAGCTTGATGTCGATCGGCTCGTTGCGCACCCCTTCCTCGAAGGCGGCGGTGATCTTCCGGGTCTGGAACCCCTGCGCCTCGAAGTCGATGTCCCAGTTGCCTCCGGCCAGGCCGAAATAGGTGAAGTGGCCGCCCTTTCCGGTCGTCACGTCCGGACCGCCGTGGCCCGACTTCGACCAGCGCAGCGAGACTTTCGCGCCGGCGATCGGCTCGCCGGTCGTGCTGCTCTTGACCGTGCCTTCGATGCGCGCTTTTCCGCGCCACTCCTGAGCGGGGAGCGCGGAGGCCGCGAGAACGAGGGTCAATCCGGCGACGAAAGCGGGCCGCTTGAGCATCTTTCTCCTCCGGCGGACAGAATCAAACGAAGGGGCGAGTATATTTCTTTCCGCGGGCCCGGTCGGCTACGGGGAGCCCGGCCGGGGCTTCCCGAGCTCGATCCGTGTCACGCGGTCGCGGTCCTCGCGGACCTCGTAGAAGCGCCGGGGGACGACGTCCCGGAACACCTGCCGGCGGCCCGAGGCGGGCCAGAAGATCTCGATTCGCGAGATCCGCTCCGCCTTCCCGAGGCCGATCTCCTGCCGAAACGGGGAACCTCCGAACGACGAGGCCGCCCCGACGGTGCGGAAGATCGAGCGCTCCCCGCCCCCCTCCGCCGGGACGACGACCTCGATACGCGCGCCGATCGCGCTGCGGTTGGACCTGGAGCCGACGAGCCGCAGCTTCACCCACGCGTTCCCGTTCCCCGGGTTCTCGTAGAGGACGCTCGGGTAGGCGTCTCCCGGATAGGCGCCCCCCATCTGCTCGAACACGTCCTGGTCGCCGTCGTCGTCGAAGTCGGCGAAGGATACGCCGTGTCCCTTCTGGATGTGGCCGAATCCGCCGGAGAACGTCACGTCCTCGAAGCGCTTCCCTCCGACGTTTCGGTACATGCGGTTGGGCATGAGCGACTCGAAGGAGGGAAGTCCCGTGCCGAGGTAGACGTCGAGCCATCCGTCGTTGTCGAGGTCGCCGTAGTTCGAGCCCATTGGCAAGAGCGGGTCGGTGAATCCCGACTCGAGGCTCACGTCCCGGAACGTCCCGTTCCCTTCGTTGTGGTACAGACGGGGGTGAAAGTCCCGGGTGGGGCGGCCGACGTAAATGCCGACCACTTCCTCGAGCATCGCGCGGTAATCGGCGTCGAAGAGGTCGAGCTTCCCGTCGTTGTCGTAGTCGAAGAACCAGGTCGCGAAGCTTCTTCCCCCGGGTCCGGCGACATCCGCGGGTGCCGCCACATCGGTGAAGGTACCGTCGCGGTTGTTGCGGTACAGGCGGTTGGGACCGATGTTGGAAACGTAGAGATCGGGCCACCCGTCGCCGTCGTAGTCTCCCCAGGCCACGCCCTTGGCCATTCGGAGATTCTCGACGCCCGCCTTCTCGGTGACTTCGGCAAACGTGCCGTCCCCTTGGTTGTGGAAGAGGCGCGACGGATAGGCGCTCCCGCGGCCGTCCGCCTCGCTGCCGACGTAGAGGTCGAGCCAGCCGTCGTTGTCGTAGTCGGCCCAGGCGCCGGCCTGCGTCGGGTAGGCCTGGGCGGCGAGCCCCGCGTCCCGCGTGACGTCCGTGAAGCCTGCGTCCCCGTCGTTGCGAAGCAGCGACAGCCGTACGCGGCCGTCCGAGCCGAACCACCCCCCTCTCAGGACCAGGAGATCGAGGCGCCCGTCGTTGTCGTAGTCCGCGTGGATGACGTTCAAGCCTCCCCACTGCGAGTCGAGGCGAACCTTCGCCGTCCGCTCTTCGAACCCGTTCGGGCCCCCGTTGTGAAAGAAGTGCATCGGCGCACACGGGTTGATTGTCGTCGTGACGATGTCGAGCCGTCCGTCGCCGTCGAAGTCGTCGGCGATGGCGCCCCCCGAAGGATCCATGATGTCGAGCCCCGCGTGCATGGCGATGTCCCGGAAGCGCGGAAAGGGGGCGGACGCGAACGCCCCCGGGCCAACACGAAGCGGCGTCGGAACCGAGTCGGGATACGTCCCCGCCGTCATCGCGGCCACGTTGGCGAGCCAGCGCACCGTGACGTCGTCGGGGCGCTCGGCCAGATAACGGAGGTAGGCCGCGAGCGCCGCCTTCGCCGGGCCGGCGTCGCGATGGACTCCGGCCGCCTCGATCGGCACGATGCACGCCGCGGGTCCGTGGTACCCGATGCAGTTCTTCTGCTCGCCGCGCCGCATTTCCGCGAGGCCCAGGTCGCGCAGCACGTGGAGGCGCAGGTCGGTCGAGAGACCTCCCGCCTCGGCGAGCGCCAGGGCTTCCCGGAGGAGCCGCGCGGCCTCCTCCGACTCGCCGACGCGCAGGAGCTCCTGCGCGAGGGCGCCCCGCACGGTGACCGCCTGCTCGGCGTCGGCGGCGGGCGCGGCGAGGCGGCGCTTGAGCTCGTCGATCTGCGCGAGGCCGTAGAACGCGTTCGAACCCGTGCGAAAGCCCCGGCAGATCGCTTCGAACTCCGCGCGCGTCTTCTCCGGCGTCTCCCCCGCGATGCGCCGGGGCTTGGCGCCTTCGGAGGGCGGCGAGGCCGGGACCGACGCGAGGAGCCCGGCCGAGAGCGCGACCGCGGCGGCGCCCGCCGCCCGCCTCATGGAGAACCCTCCTCGACCTTTCGGTACGCGCCCGGCTTCGGGTTCGGCACGACCTGGACCGCGCCGGAAGGCCAGCGGATCTCGAGCCGCCGGATCTCCTTCGCCGCGCCGAGGCCGAAGTGGGCCCGCGGATCGCTCGAGGAGAGGTAGCTGTCTCCGGCCTTCACGTCGCGCACCTGCCGGCCGAGCTCCGTCTCGAGCGTCACGACCGCGCCGATCCCCTGTCGGTTCGACTTCGTCCCTTTGAGCACGAGGCCGATCCATCCGCCCCGCGCGCCGTCGTTTCGAAGGAGCTCGAGCGGCCCGCCGGAGTTCGAGACGGCGATGTCCACGTCGCCGTCGTTGTCGAAGTCGGCGGTGGCCGAGCCGCGCCCCACGAGGGCCCGGCGGAACGGCTCCCCGCAGCCGCGCTCGGTGAACTTGCCCTTCCCGTCGTTCCACATGAGGAAGGGCCGCTCCGCGTACGTCACCCCCTGCAGCTTCGGGGTCTCGAGCACGTGGCCGTTGGCGATGAAGACGTCGAGGCGCCCGGCGTTGGCGGCGTCGAGCGGATTCAGGCCGAAGCCGGAGAAGTTGAAGGCAGGAGGTCCGAAGCCGGAGACCGCGGACGCGTCCTCGAAGACCCCTCCGCCCAGATTTCGGTAGAGGCTGTTCGGCTCCGCCTCGAAGTTGGCGACCATCAGGTCGGGCCGCCCGTCGCCGTCCATGTCGGCCGCCGAGACCCCCATGCCGCCGAAGGCGCGGCCGGCGGAATTGACGCCCGCGCCCGAGATCAGGGAGACGTCCTCGAACTTCATCCCCCCGAGGTTGTGGAAGAGGAAGTTCATCGTCGTGTCGTTGGCGACGTAGACGTCGGGCTTCCCGTCGCCGTCCACGTCGGTGACGACGACGCCCAGCCCCTTCCCGAGGCTCGCCGCGATTCCGGAGGACTCCGTCACGTCGGTGAACGTCCCGTCGCCGTTGTTGCGGAAGATCAGGTTGCCGACGGGCGGGTAGAGGCTCGGATGGCAGTAGTCCCGCTTGCCCTGCGCCGGGTTGCCGCAGAAATAGTTCTTCTCGACGGAGTAGTCGAGATACCGCACGACGAAGAGGTCGAGAAATCCGTCCCCGTCGAAGTCCGCGAACGCGGCGGAGGTGGACCAGCCGGAGCCGGCGACCCCGGCCTTCGCCGTGACGTCCGTGAAGGTGCCGTCGCCGTTGTTGCGGTAGAGGATGTTCGCCCCGAAGTTCGTCACGTAGAGATCCGTCCAGCCGTCGTTGTCGTAGTCCGCGGCGATCGCACCCATGCCGTACGCGGTGTCCCGCAGCCCCGCCTTCTCGGTGGCGTCGGTGAATCGGCCGCCGGCGTTGCGGAAGAGGCGGTCCCGGCCCCGCGCGCTCCCGTCGGAAGGAAAGGCGCCGGACTGCACGACGTAGAGGTCCATCCAGCCGTCGTTGTCGTAGTCGAGCCAGGCGACGCCGGATCCCATCGTCTCGGGGAGCTGGTGCTCGGCCGTGGCGCCCCGGTCGTGCTGGAACTTCAGGCCGACGGACGCGGCGACGTCGGTGAAGACGGCGGGACATCCGGCGTCCTTCGAGGCTTTCGGCGGCGCCTTCCCCGCCGGCCCCGCGCCGGCGAGCGCCGCGAGGAGGAGCGCGCCCGCCGCGATCCGGAAGGAGAGACTCACGGGTTCTTTCCCTTCTCGCGCTCGCGCTCGAGCGCCCAGCGCAGAGACGTGTTCTCCGGATCGAGGCGGAGCGCGCGCTCGAGGGCCTCCGCCGCTTCGGCATGGCGGCCGAGGCGCGACAGCGCCGCCGCGCTGCCCCGGAGGGCCTCGGCGTCGTCCGGGTGCCGGCCGAACTGCTCGAGCGCCCTCTCGAGGCGACCCGCGCCGAGCTCGGTCCAGCCGAGGTTCAGCTCCGCCTGACGCGAGGCGGCGCGGTAGCGGCGCTCCTGCTCCTTCTGGAAGGAGTCCTGGTAGATCGCGACCTCGCGCGCCGCCTCCTCCCGCCGGCCGGCCCGGGCGAGCAGCGTCCCGAGGGCGTAGTGCGTGACCGAGAGGTCCGGCGCAAGCGCGATCGCCCGCCGGTAGGCGGCCTCGGCGTCGGCGCTGCGGCCGGCGGCTTCTTCGGCCCTCCCGAGGTCGAGGGCGATCTCGGCGGACTTCGGGTCGAGGCGGGAGGCCTCCTCGAGCGAGGCGACCGCTTCCTTCGGGAAGCCGCGCAGGAGGAGGAGACGGCCGAGGCGATGGTGGGCGGCGGCGTTTCCGGGGGCGAGGGCCACGGCCGCCTGGAGCTTCGCGGTGGCCTCCTCGAGCCGGCCCACCTCCCAGAGCGCGCTCCCGAGGTAAAAGAGGACGTCGGCATTCCCGGACTCCAGCCGGTGCGCCGCCTCGAACTGCCGGGCCGCGTCCTGGTACCGGGACTGCTCGGCGAGGTTCAGCCCGAAGTGGATGCGGAGCCTTGCGTTGCCGGGCGCTTCGCGGACGACCCGCTCCATCTCCGCGTTGCCGCGGTCGAATCGGCGCTCCCGCCAGAGGTACTCGGCGAAAGAGGCGCGGAGCGCGAGGTTGCGAGGCTGCGCCTCGAGGGCGCGCGCGTACGCGCCGTCGGCGCGCGGATCGGAGAGGGCCTCGTACGCCGAAGCGAGGCCGGCCAGGGCCGCCGGGTCGTTCGGCTTGAGCGCCAGCGCTCTTTCGAAAGGGGGAACGGCGGCGGCCGCGTCGCCCGCCGCCACGCGGGAGACGCCGAGGAGCACGTGCCCTTCGGGCGAGCCGGGATCGAGACGGACCGCCTCCTCCGCCGCCGCCGCGGCCTCTCCGGGCTGCCCGCCCCGAAGTTCGGCGCGGGCGAGCGCCCGGCGCGGCTCCGGACGATCGGGGAGCGCCTCGACGACCCGGGCGAGGAGCTTCCGCGCCCCCTCCGCGTCGCCGAGATCGGTCAGCGTCTCCGCGAGCCCAACGGCGGCGCGCCCGTTGCCCGGGTCGGCCGAGAGCGCCTCCGTGAAGAGGCGCCGGGCTTCGGGCAGGTCCCCGCGCCGGCGGGCCTCCTCCGCCCGCACCGCGACCTCGGCCCCGGGGGGCGGAGTCGGGGCGACTCGCGCGTCGGGAGTGGCGAGGAGCGCGATCACGAGGAGAGGGAGGGAAGCCAACGGCGGCCGGTTATCGGGGCTCGGTCACGGTCAGCGTCCGGTCGATCGCGATCCCCCGATCGAGGACGCTCCGGCGACCCGATGGCCAGAGGACCTCGACCTTCTCGACCGCCGTCGCGTCGCCGAGTCCGAAGTAGAGGGGCAACGCGCTCTGCGAGAGGTACCCGGACTTGCCGTCGTTCCACTCGGTCCGAGTCCGCCCTCCGGCCGTCACGCGGACGGCCGCCCCGAGCCCCTGGCGGTTCGAGGCGCTCCCGGAGAGGACGACCGCGAGGTAGTGGATCTTCTTCTTCTGCGCGAGGTCGCTCACGAGGACCTGCGGCGCCGCTTCGAACTCGTTCGTCACGATGTCGAGGTCGCCGTCGCCGTCGAGATCGAAGATCGACCGCGGAGCGGGTGGAGAGGGTGCCGAGCACCGTGATCTCCCCTTTCTGCCCCTCGCAGGCCGGGCGCTTGCCCCCCTCGCGATCGCAGTCGAGGTCGAAGAACGGCGTGTGCGTCCGGCCGCCGCGCCGCGGCTCGACGCCCACGACGAACTCGGCGTCCGCGGAAGCGCTCCCCGTTCTCGTTCAAGAGCAGGCTGTTCGGCCCGTAGCGGAACGGGAAGCCCATCCCCGAGGCGATGAAGACGTCCTCCCAGCCGTCGGCGTTGACGTCGCCGACACTCGGGCCCCAGGGCCAGTAGTTCTCGACACCGATGCGGTCGGAGATCTCCTCGAAGCGGCCGTCCCCCAGGTTGTGGAAGAAGGCGTTGCCGAAGATGTTGTTCGCGCCCCCCTGGAGGAAGGCGTCGGTCCATGCGATCTGCGACTTCTCCTTCTCCTTCTCGGGGCCGATCTCCTGGCTCATGTCCGAGTGCATGTCCGTCAGCAGGAGGTCGGGCCGCCCGTCGCCGTCCCAGTCGAAGAACTTGATCCCCATCGTGCCCCAGGGGGTCTTCGGGAAGAGCTCCGCCGTCTTCTCGACGAAGCGCTCCCCCTTCTGGTTCTCGTAGTAGTGGTCGTCCCCCTGCATGTTGAGGACGTAGAGGTCGGGGAAGCCGTCGCCGTTCACGTCCGCGACGGAGGCGTCGCCGCTCCAGCCCCCGTCCTTCGGGCCCACGCGCAGGGTGACGTCCTCGAAGCGATTCCCGCCGAGGTTGCGGTAGAGGCGGGAGAGCTCGGTGCGCTCCGGATGGAGCTGGCCGGAGAAGGCGTCCGCGTAGCCGACGTAATAGCCGCCCGGCCCCTTCTCTTCGCCCGTGTACTTGCCGACGTTGACGAGGAAGAGGTCGAGGCGGCCGTCGTTGTCGTAGTCGAAGAAGACGGCGCCGGAGGAGTGGCCGACGTAGTCGAGGCCCGAGGCTTTCGAAATGTCGCGGAAGTGCCCCTTCCCGTCGTTCTCGAAGAGGACGTTTCCCCCGCGCACCGTCGTCACGTAGAGGTCGAGGTCGCCGTCGTTGTCGATGTCGGCGAAGGAGGCGGTGACGCCGATCCGGCCGGCGACGGCGACCCCCGCCTCCTTCGTGATGTTGCGGAACTTGCCGTGGCCGAGGTTCTTCCAGAGCTCGTTGCCGCCGAGCTGATTGACGAAGTAGAGGTCGACGAGGCCGTCCCCGTCCACGTCCCCCGCCGCGAGCCCGTTTCCATGGTCGTAGTGCACGGCCTTGTAGAACTTGCCCGAGTCCTCCGTGCAGCGCTGGACGAAGGTGATGCCGCTCTCCGGCAGCCGGTCCTCGAACCGGAAGTCGTGGAAGACGCGAAAGTCCGCGGCCGCCTTCCGCTGCTCGGCCGCCCGCGCGGGGAGGGACTCGATCCCCTCGTCCTTCTTCGGAATGCGCACTTCCGGTTTCGCGGCACCCGCCGCCCGCGGCGCGCCGGCGAGCCACGCCCCCCCGAGCAGGAGAACGGTGGTCCCGCAGACACGGGAGAGACTCCGCCGAAACATGAGCAACGGATTCTAGCCCCGAGCGGGCACTTCGCCTAGTGGACGTGGACGCGGATCTGGGACGAGTTGTCTCCGGTGTGCGGATCCTTGGTGTGCGAAGTGACCGTGCCCTTGTTGTCGAAGTCCCCGTTTCTCCGGATGATCGTCTGAATCGTCACCGTCGCCGAACCGCCGTTGGGCAGCGAGCCGATCGAGCACGTCAGCCGGCGATGCTTGAAGTCGAAACCGCAGAAACCGCTCGTGGTCGAGGACCCGAGATACAGGACGTGATCCGAGAGCGAGTCCTTGACGACCACGTCCTGCGAGGCGAGCGGCCCGTGGTTGGTGACCTTCAGGGAGAAGGTGATCGCGCCCGACGTCTGCGAGGCGATCGATTTGACGATCGAAATGTCCGCCCCGTTTGGCGCCGGGGTCCGCGTTGGGCGTCCGCGTCGGGGTCCGCGTGGCCGTCCGCGTGGGGGTGCGCGTCGGGGTGCGCGTGGCCGTCCGCGTTGGGGTGCGCGTCGCCGCCGGCGTCGCGGTGCGTGTGACGGCCGGCGTCGCCGTGCGCGTCGGCGTCGGTCCGCGTCGCCGTCCTCGTCGGAGTCCGGGTCGGGGTCGGTGTCGGAGGAATCAGATGATAGGTGGCGCCGTAGGAAGCGGGGCTCGCGGGCGCGATCACGTTGTGGCTCTCGGCGCCTCCGTCGGACCATCCGGTGAACTGGTACTGCGAGCCGGTCATGGTTTGCGGCGAAGGAGCGCTGATGGAGTTGGAGGAGCCCACGATGACCGTGCGCGAGAAGGGCGCGGCCCCGGCCGAGGCGCCGACGGAGAGCTGCAATCCCGCCGGCACCGACGTGAAGGATAGCGCGACCGTCTTCGGCTGGATCGACACGCTGGTCGAGGCGGAAAGGCCGTTCGAGTCGGTCGCCGTCAGCTTGAGCACCAGGTAGGAGGGGTACTCGTGGTCCTGACCCGGAGAACGAGCCGCTCGCGACGCCGACGAAGTCCTGAACTGGATGCGTGTGGCAGTTGGAAGGACAGTGCTGGATCGTGAGAGACCAGACGAGCCGCGACGCCGGAACTGCCCCGTCCTCCGGGTCGGTGGCCGAGCCGGAGAAGGCAATCGAGTCGCCCACCTTCCACGTGAGCGTCGGCAGCGGCGCCGTGATCTTCGGAACCGGCGGCGAGTTCGAGACGTTGATCACCGTGGACACGGCGTCGAAGGCGCCTTTCGAATCGGAGACGCGCAGGCCCACGGTATAGCTCCCCTTGACCGAATAGGTCCAGGTGGGCTTGCTCGCGGTCGAGTCGCCGAACAAGCCGTCGCCGTTCAGATCCCAGTCGTAGTTCAGCAGCTCCCCCGGGATCGGGTGCGTGGATCCGGTCGCGTCGAACGCCACGGTCAGGGGCGCCTCGCCCGAGGTCGGGACGGCCTTCAGAACGGCCGTGGGCGTCATGTACTGGATGCGGTGGATCGCTCCGCCGTGACCCACGTAGAAGAGGTCGCCTCCCGGACCCGTGACGAGCTGGACCGGCAACGACGCGGCGGCGATGAAAGTCATGCAGCTTCGTCGAATCGGGATTGCCGTTCGATCCCGGCAGCATCGCCCACACGCAGCGGCGCGAGTAGTCGGAGAAGAAGAGCGCGTTGGTGTATTCGGCGGGATAGGCGCCGCCGGTGTAGAAGGCGAGGCCCGCGATCGAGGAGCTGCCGGTCGCGCAGGCTCTCGCCGGAGACGACTGTCGCGCCGTGGTTGTACCTGAAGTACGGGGACGTCACCGCGCCGGTCTGAGCGTAGAGGTTCTCGCAGAGATTCAGGTTCAGGCTGTCGTAGCCCGATTGCGGACCGGCTCCTTCGTAGCAGGGCCAGCCGAAGTTGCGGAGAGCGGAAGGGCTGATGATCCGATCGATCTCCTCCCAACTGTTCCAGCCCACGTCTCCGATCCACACTTCGGGGGTCCCCGGTCGGACGGTCATGCGGAACGGGTTTCGAAGGCCGTGTGCGATGATCCGGCGGGCGTTTGCATCCGAGCTCGAGAAGAGGGGGTTGCCGGCGACGCCGGCGCCCGTCGCCGGATCGACGCGGATCACCGATCCGTCGAGGCTGACGGGATCGCCGGAGGTCAGCACGTCCTGCGACCGAAGGGCGCCGCCTTCCGCCGTGGGCGCCGTCTGCGTGCCTCCGACTCCGACCGGCGGGTCTCCCCCCGGATTCAGGGGATTGCCGTCCTGCCCGTAGTCGGCCCAGTTGTAGCTCGACCCTTCGCCCCCCGAGGCGTAGAGGTACCCGTCGGCGCCGAACACGATGCTCCCGATCGAATGGCTCGGGTACTGCTGGAACCAATCGTGGACGAGCACCAGCTCCGTGCCGGACATGACCGATCCGGAGGCGGTCAGGCGGGACAGCCTCCCGCTGGCGGTGCAGCCGTCGGCGGTCCCCCCCGGCGGGCTCGGGCAGGGATCCGAGAGCACGCCCGGCGTTCCCCACTTGGGCGCGGTGCCGCCGATGTCGCCGTCGTAGGCGTAGAGGACGTAGACGTAAGGCCTCGTCGGAAAGCCGGGATCCAGGGCGAGTCCGAGCAGCCCGCGATCCCAGTAGTTGTAGACGTTGGTCGAGAGGTCGGCGAAGAGCGTCGGGGTCGTCGCCGTCAGGCTGGCGAAGACCAGGATACGTCCCGGACTTCTCCGCGACGAAGACGCGGCCGTCGGGAGAGAAGGCGACCGCCGTGGGCTGCGTGAGACCCGAGAAGACGATCGAGTCCCGGAACCCGGCGGGAAGCGTCTGCGCGAAAAGGCAGGGGAAAGCCGCCAGCCCGATCGGGACGAGAAACCCCACCACGAGCCGCAGCTTCCCCGACATCCTTTTCGCCCCCCGGCGGCGGAACCACGCCGACCGGCCAGAATACGAAACGCCTAGAGCTTATCCCCGCGCGGCACCGTCATCCCGGGAAGGCGCCTCAGAATCCAGTCCGCGCCCGCTGGTCGGAAGTCCCTGACGTTGACCGCCTGGACCGCCTTGACCGGCTTTGCCTTTGCCTTCTGTACCCTTCTTTACGGTCTGACGGTGATCGTCGAAACGTTGTTGGAAGTCTTCGGATCGGGACTGCTCGCCGAGACGTTGGCCGAATTGGTGATCCACCCGTTCCCGCTCACCCTCGTCGAGATGGTGACGGTGGCCGTCTGCCCCGAAGACAGCGTTCCGAGCGTGCAGTTGACCGTCCGCGAGGCAGCGGAGTAGGCGCAGCTTCCCTTCGTCGCGGAGGACCCCTGATAGGCGAGGCGATCCGGGAGTACGTCGCGCGTCGTCACGCCGAACGCGGTTCCCGGTCCGCCATTCGAGGTACGCAGCGTGAGGGTCAGCCAGGGCCCCACCAGTACGTCGCGGTCGTCTGGCTGATCGCGACGTCGGCGGAGGGCAGAGGCGTCGGGGTGCGTGTGGGCGTTCGCGCCGCGGTGGCGGTGCGGGTCGGAGTGCGCGTGGCCGTCCGCGGTCGGGGTCCGGGTGGTCGCGTCGGGGTGCGCGTGGCCGTCCCCGTCGCCGTCCGAGTGAGGCGTCGGGGTGCGCGTGGGCGTCGCCGTCGCGGTCCGAGTCGCCGTCGGGGTGCGCGTGTGCGTTGGAGTCGGTGTTCGAGTAGGCGAAGCCGCCAGGTAGGTCGCGCCGTAGGAGGCGGGATTCGCAGGCGCGATCACGTTGTGGCTCTCGGCGCCTCCGTCGGACCAGACCGAAAACGTGTACTGCGAGCCGTTCAAAGTCTGCGGCGAAGGAGCGCTGATGGAGTTCGAGGAGCCCACGATGACCGTTCGCGAGAAGGGCGCGGCCCCGGCCGAGGCGCCGACGGTGAGCTGCAATCCCGCCGGCACCGACGTGAAGGATAGTGCGACCGTCTTCGGCTGGATCGACACGCTGGTCGAAGCGGAAAGGCCGTTCGAGTCGGTCGCGGTCAGCTGTGAGCACCAGGTAGCGAGGGGTATTCGTGGTCCTGACCCGGAGAACGAGCCGCTCGCGACGCCGACGAAGTCCTGAACCGGATGCGTGTGGCAGTTCGATGGACAGTGCTCGATCGCGAGCGACCAGGAGAGCCGGGACGCCGGGAGTGACCCCGTCCTCCGGGTCGGTGGCGGAGCCGGAGAAGGGGATGACGTCGCCGACCTTCCACGTGAACGTCGAGAGGGGCGACGCGATCTCGGGAACCGGCGGCGTAGTTCGACACGTTGATCACCGTGGACACGGTGTCGAAGGCGCCTTTCGAATCGGAGACGCGCAGGCTCACGGTATAGCTCCCCTTGACCGAATAGGTCCAGGTCGGCTTGCTCGCGGTCGAGTCGCCGAACAAGCCGTCGCCGTTCAGATCCCAGTCGTAGTTCAGCAGCTCCCCCGGGATCGGGTGCGTGGATCCGGTCGCGTCGAACGCGACGGCCAGGGGCGCCTCGCCCGAGGTCGGGACGGCCTTCAGCACGGCCGTGGGCGTCATGTACTGGATGCGGTGGATCGCTCCGCCGTGACCCACGTAGAAGAGGTCGCCCCCCGGACCCGTGACGAGCTGGACCGGCAACGACGCGGCGGCGATGAAGGTCTGCAGCTTCGCCGAATCGGGATTGCCGTTCGATCCCGGCAGCATCGCCCACACGCAGCGGCGCGAGTAGTCGGAGAAGAAGAGCGCGTTGGTGTACTCCGCCGGATAGGCGCCGCCGGTGTAGAAGGCGAGGCCCGAGATCGAGGAGCTGCCGATCGCGCAGGCCTCGCCGGCGACGACCGTCGCGCCGTGGTTGTACCGGAAGTACGGGTTCGTCACCGCGCCCGTCTGAGCGTAGAGGCCCTCGCAGAGATTCAGGTTCAGGCTGTCGTAGCCCGATTGCGGACCGGCTCCTTCGTAGCAGGGCCAGCCGAAGTTGCGGAGAGCGGAAGGGCTGATGATCCGATCGATCTCCTCCCAAGCGCTCCAGCCCACGTCTCCGATCCAGACTTCGGGGGTCCCCGGTCGGACGGTCAAGCGGAACGGGTTTCGAAGGCCGTGCGCGATGATCCGGCGGGCGTTTGCGTCCGAGCTCGAGAAGAGGGGGTTGCCGGCGACGCCGGCGCCCGTCGCCGGATCGACGCGGATCACCGATCCGTCGAGGCTGACGGGATCGCCGGAGGTCAGCACGTCCTGCGACCGAAGGGCGCCGCCTTCCGCCGTGGGCGCCGTCTGCGTGCCTCCGACTCCGACCGGCGGGTCTCCCCCCGGGTTCAGGGGATTGCCGTCCTGCCCGTAGTCGGCCCAGTTGTAGCTCGACCCTTCGCCCCCCGAGGCGTAGAGGTACCCGTCGGCGCCGAACACGATGCTCCCGATCGAATGGCTCGGGTACTGCTGGAACCAATCGTGGACGAGCACCAGCTCCGTGCCGGACATGACCGATCCGGAGGCGGTCAGGCGGGACAGTCTCCCGCTGGCGGTGCAGCCGTCGGCGGTCCCCCCCGGCGGGCTCGGGCAGGGATCCGAGAGCACGCCCGGCGTTCCCCACTTGGGCGCGGTGCCGCCGATGTCGCCGTCGTAGGCGTAGAGGACGTAGACGTAAGGCCTCGTCGGAAAGCCGGGATCCAGGGCGAGTCCGAGCAGCCCGCGATCCCAGTAGTTGTAGACGTTGGTCGAGAGGTCGGCGAAGAGGGTCGGGGTCGTCGCCGTCAGGCTGGCGAAGACCTTGATCCGTCCCGCCCTTCTCCGCGACGAAGACGCGGCCGTCGGGAGAAAAAGCGATCGCCGTGGGCTGCGTGAGACCGGAGAAGACGACCGAGTCCCGGAACCCGACCGGAAGGGTCTGCCCGAGAAGACGCGGGGAAGCCGCGACCGCGAGCGGAAAGAGACACCACACCGCATGCCGCAGCTTCCCAGACATCCTCTCGCCCCCCGGCGGCGGGCCACGCCGACCGGAATAGAAAAGCGAATCGATACAAGCATACCCCTCGGCGCGCATCCGTCGAGGCCCGAGCCAGTCTGAGAATCCAGTCTGGACTCTTTGGTCGGTCTCGTTCTCTCAGAAGACGCCTGCCGGCCCGAACTGCCGGCGAGGCCCTCCCGCTGAGGCCGCCCGCAAGCCGTCTATCCGGGTGCGGACTCGGTGGGAGTGGGAGTCGCCGTGTCCGGCGCGGCGTCCGGAGGTGTGGGCGTCACCGTCGGCGTCTCGGTCGGGGCCTCGGGCGTCTCGGTCGGCGTCGGCGTCGGCGTCGGGCTCGGAGCCGGTGTTGCGGTCTCGGTCGGCGTTGACGTCGCCGTCGCGGTCGGCGTCTCGGTCGGCGTCGGGGTCGGAGTCGCCGTCGGCGTCGACGTTGGCGTCGAGGTCGGAACCGGAGTCGCCGTCGCGGTCGCGTCGGGGTCGGAGTCGGCGTCGGCGTGGCGGTCGGGCTCGGCGTCGAGGACGGAGAAGGAGTCGGAGTCGACGTCTCCGTAGGCGTTGGCGTCGAGGTCGGTGTCGCTGTGGCGTGGGTGTCGCTGTGGGCGTCGAGGTCGCCGTCGCGCTCGGGGTGACGGTGGCGGTCGGTCTGACGGAGTGTGACGTCGATGTTTCCGTCGCCGTCGGGGTCGCCGTCGCGGTCGGCGACGGTGTGGAAGTCGGCGTCCACGTCGGTGTCGGACTCGGCGTCGGCGTCGGCGAGGGTGTCGTGATCGGTCGGTGTCGGTCGGTGTCGCGGTTGCCGTCGCTGTCGCGTCGGGGAAGCCGTCGCGGTCGGTGTGTGCGTCGGTGTCGCCGTCGCGGTGGAGGTCGGTGTCGGGGTCGCCGTCGGACTCGGCGCATGCGTCGCGGTCGCCACCGCGGTCAGAGTCGGCCGTCGGCGTCGAGGAAGGCGTCATCGTCGGCGGGAGTCGCCGCCGGGGTCGAAGTCGCGGTCGCGGTGGTCGTCGCGGTGGGCGTCCGGTCGCTGTCGAAGTCTGCCGTCGGGGAAGCGGACGGAGTCGAGGTCGCCGTCGGCGTCGCGGTCAGGGTTAGTCTGACGTCGTGGTCGCCGTGTGCCGTCCTCGTCGGCGTCTCCGTCGCCGTCGTCGTGGCCGTGAAGGTTGCCGTCGGCGTCGAGGTCGTGGGTGTCGCCGTCGCTGTCCCGGTCGGGTGCGGTTGAGTCGCGTGTGGTCGCGGCTGTCGCCGTCGCCGTGGCGTCCGGTCGCGTTGCCGTGGCCGTCGCCGTGCTCGGTGATTCGTCGCCGTCGGCGTCGAGGTCGCGGTGGCGGTCCCGTGGCCGTGGCCGTGAGCGTCGCCGTGTGGGTCGGGGTCCGGGTCGGCGTCGCCGTGGCCGTACGTGTCGCCGTCGCGGTCACGTGGCGGTGGGCGCGGGGCCGAAGCGCCGGTGACCCTGACGTTGTCAAACACCGAGGTGCAGAGCGCGGCGTTGTTGTGGCTCGTGACGGCCAGGCCGACATAGACGCCGCTCGGCAGATTGACCGTCGTCACCGAGCCGATCTGGACCCAGGTGGTTCCGTTGGCCGACCGGTAGGCCGAGAAGGCGTTGCCGGCGCGGACCAGCCGAATCCAGTAGGGAGCCCCGCCGCCCGAACCGTTCGAGAAACTCCGGTTGCCGGCCTTCAATCGCCACTGGAACGCCGAAGACCCGCGCGCCAGCATCTCCACCATCGCATACGGCGAGCCGTCCGTCAGGTCCTGCCGCATCATGACCCCCGCCAGGGCGAGGTCGTTGGTCTTCTGGATGCTCACGACTCGCGCGACGATCTCGCCGTCTCCGACGATCGGCTGATAGACGAAATGGAATTGGTCGGGAGAGTAGTAGATGTCCGCGCCCGAGCCCCGGACGGTGAAAGTGCCCGAGGAGATGCTCGAGCCGCCGGACACTCCCACCGCCCCCACATCCGCGTCCGCCCAGACGCCGGGACCGGAGTCGCCGGACGGGGGCGTGGCCGTAGGCGTGCGGCTCGGGGTTGGCGTGGCCGTGCGCGTCGCCGTCCGCGTCGCCGTCCGCGTCGCCGTGGCCGCACCGGTCGGCGTGCGGGTGGGAGTGCGGGTGGGCGTGCGCGTCGGCGTCGGCGTGACGGACCGGAACGTCGCGCCGAAGGAAGCGGCCGACGCGGGCGCCACCACGTCGTGGCCGGCGGCGCCGCCGTCGGACCAGCTCACGAAGCTGTAGAGACCGCCGGAGAGGCTCTGGGGAGAGGGGGCGGCGATCGAGTTGGTCGAGCCCACGATGACGGTGCGCGTGAAGGGCGTCGCCTGGCTCGTGCTCCCGACCGAGAGCTGCAGGCCGGAGGGTGTCGAGGTGAAGGAGAGCCCCACGGTCTTCGGATTGAGCGCCACGGTCGTCGACGCCGACAGGCCGCTCGAGTCCGTCGCCGTCAGGGTCAGCTGCAGGTGCGACGGGTACTCGTGGTCGGGCGCCGAGAAGGACCCGCTCGCCACTCCCACGTATTCCTGGAGATCGTGGGTGTGACAGGTGGTCGGACAGTGCTCGAGGGTCAGGCTCCAGGAAAGCTTCGCGGCGGACAGGGTCCCGTCCTCGGGGTCGGTCGCCGAGCCGGAGAAGGAAATCACGTCCTTCACTTTCCACGTCAACGTCGAGAGGGGCGTCGTGATCTTCGGTACGGGGGGCTGGTTCGAGACGTTGATCATCCGGGTCGCGGTATCGAATCCCCCTTTGGAGTCGGTGACCCGCAGGCCGACGTTGTAGCTCCCCTTGGTCGAATAGGTGTAGCTCGGTTTGGCGGCGGTCGAATCGCCGAACGTCCCGTTCCCGTTCAGGTCCCAGGAGTAGGTCAGCGCCTCGCCCGGATGCGGATGCGTCGATCCCGTCGCGTCGAAGGCGACCGTGAGCGGCGCGTTGCCGGAAGTCGGGGTCGCCGCGAGAACGGCCGTGGGCGTCATGTACTGGAGCCGGTGGATCCTTCCCGCGGAGAGATTCACGTAGAAGATGTCGCCCCCCGGCCCGGCGACGAGCTGCACGGGCCCGATGGCCCCGGGGTAGAACGTCTGGACCTTCGTCGGATCCGGATCGCCGTTCGTGCCCGCCAACATCACCCAGATGCACTTTCGCGAGTAGTCCGCGAAGAAGAGCGAACCCTTGTAGCTCGCCGGGTAGGAGGAGGCCGTGTAGAACGAGATGCCGCTGATCGAGGAGCTGCCGGTCGGGCACGACTCGTTGGCGACCACCTTGGCCGAGTGGTTGTAGGTCAGCACCGGGGGCGTCACCGCGCCCGACTGCGCATACAGGTCCTCACAGAGGTTTAGGTTCAGGCTGTCGTAGCCCGACTGGCGGCCCGCCCCTTCGTAGCAGGGCCAGCCGAAATTCCAGAGGGTCGTGACGTTCTTGACGCGGTCGACCTCCTCCCAGGTCGTCCACCCGACGTCTCCGATCCAGATCTCGCTCGTGCCCGGGCGCGTCGTGATCCGAAAGGGATTGCGCAGGCCGTACGCCAGGATGCGGCGCGTGTTCGCGTCGGAGCTGCCGGAATTCGGGTTGCCGGCAAAGCCCGCGCCGGTCGTCGGATCGAGCCGCAGGAGCGTCCCGGACAGTCCGACCGGGTCGCCCGTCGTGCGCAGGTCCTGAGAGCGCAGCGCTCCGCCTTCCGCAAGGGGAGGCGTTTGCGCTCCTCCCACTCCCACCGGGGGGTCGCCGCCCGGATTCAGGGGGCTCCCCTTCTGCCCGTAGTCGGCCCAGTTGAAGCTCGCGCCGTCGCCGCCGGAGACGTAGAGCGCGCCGTCGCTGCCGAAGACCAGGCTTCCGATCGAGTGGCTCGGGTACTGCTGGAACCAATCGTGGATCAGCACCAGCTCCGAGCCGGTCATGACGGATCCGGAGGCCGTCAGGCGCGAGAGGCGCCCGCTGACCGTGCAGCCGTTGTCCGTCCCCCCTGGCGGGGTCGGGCACGGGTCCGAGAGGACTCCCGCCGTCCCCCACTTGGGCGCGGGCCCGCCGATGTCGCCGTCATAGGCGTAAAGGATGTAGACGTACGGCTTCGTCGGAAAGCCGGGGTCGAGGGCGAGGCCGAGAAGCCCGCGGTCCCAGTAGTTGTAGACCTTCGTCGAGAGATCGGCGAAGAGCGTCGGAGTCGTCGCCGTCAGGCTGGCGAAGACCTTGATCCGCCCCCCCTTCTCGGCCACGAAGACGCGCCCGTCGGGAGAGAAGGCGATCGCCGTCGGCTGGGTCAGGCCCGAAAAGACGATCGAGTCTCGGAATCCCGGTGGCAGCGTCTGAGCCTGGGCGACCGGCGCGCTCGCCGACCGCGAAAAGAATCGCCACCGACGCTGCCGCGCGACGCGGCTTCCAGGACATCCTTTCGCCCCCCGGCCGCCGATGGAGGCGGACCGGCTGTCAAGAATGGAAACGAGAGACAGCCTATGAAGGGGGCGGGGGGCGGGTTCCTGAGAAGCCTGTCTGCTCCATTAGGTCGAGCCCGAAGGGACAGGCAAATGCACCCGGCACCTTAGGGGGATGGCGGCGATCCGCCCGGTTCTCCGCGCGTCGCGCGCGGAAGTCGGCCGCGGGCGAGGAACCAGAGCGCGAGCGCGACGAGGGAGAGGACGGCTCCCGCGGTCCGAGCCGCCGTCGTTCCGAATCGCAGGGAGACGCGGTGATCGCCCGGCGGGACCGCGATGGTGATCCCGCCGGTCCCCGCCTCCGTCCGCACCGCGAGGCTCCGCCCGTCGACGGCCGCCCTCCAGCCGGGGAAGTCGTAGGTCCGAACCGCGAGAGCGACACCGGAGTCGGAGGACACGCGGAACTCCCGGTGTTCTGCCTGCCAGGAGACGACCTCGGCCCGGCAGGGGCGGTCGCAGGAGACCCGCGGCCGGGGACCGATCTCGGAGGGACGGCGGGCGTCCCGCGGCGGGAAGAACATTTCCTTCCTCGAGAACCGCTCGACGGCGGACCGGGCCTCGGCCCCGGTCATGCGGCCGTTGACCCGGGAGATCGAGGCGTCGAAGACCGCGCAGACTCCGGCGAGGAGCAGGAGGAAGCCGCAGGCGAGGACCGCCATGACCCGCGAGAGCCGCTTCTCGACGACGAGGAAGAAGATCGCGGCCGCCGCGGCCGAGACCGCCGCGACTCCGAGCGGCTCCAGGAACCGCCACGGAATGTTGACGCGCCGGAGGAACGGGAGGAATCGCCAGGCCGGCTCGGAGAGCGGTGTCACGAGGAGGAGCGAGAAGAGACCGAAGCACGCGACGAGCCGCAGCCAGGACGATCCCTCGCCGGTCGAGGCCGCGCTCCCCGGCCGCCGGCGTGCGGCCTCGAGGAGTCCCAGGGAGAGAACGAGCGCGACCGCCGGGAAGAGGCCCATCCGGTCGAAGGTGCTCTGCAATCCCTCGCTCATCCACGAGCCCGACTTCTGGAAGAGGAAGTTGGACCGATAGAGCGGGACCCCTTCCGCAAAGGCGACGCGGACGAACCGCATTTCGGCGACCGCGGGGAGCAGATAGACGGCCGCGATCGCGGCGCCCCAGAGACCGCCGAGGACGACCGCGGCGGCGCTTCCCGGCCTCCGCTCCACGAGGATCCGCGCGGCGAGCCAGAGCGCGACGAGATATGCCGCGATGACGCCGGTCGGCAGGTTCGTCAGCACGATCGCCGCGAAGAGGAGCGGCCAGGCGCGCGAGACGGGGCGCGCCGCGCCGGCCCCGGGAAGGAGCGCCGCCATCGCCCACGGGAGGAGACACGCCGCCGCGAAGGCGGACGCGAGCCCGGCGGCGTAGATCTCGAAGACGCGGTAGGGCACGCCGGCGAAGAGCAGGCTCGCGACGAGCGCGGCGGAGGCTCCGGCGATCCGCCGCACGAAGTGGAAGACGCCGAGCGCGCCCGCGGCGGCAAAGAGCGCGAGCGCGCCGAAGAGCCCGGTCACGGCGTCGCCGCCGGCCAGAGCCGCGACGCCGGCCGCCACGAAGTAGAGGCCGGGCGGATAGAAGACGAGCGTGGGCTCCCCCCAGCCGTCGTGGAAATCCGGGAGCCATCGCGGATAGAGCGAGCCCTCGCGGAATCCGGAGAGGACCTGCGCCGTCGAGCCCAGATGGTCCGGAAGGTCGTAGGCCTTCGGGATCCCTCCCAAGAGCGGCGCGAACAGGATTCCGGCCGAGAGGAGTGCCGCCAGAGCCGCGAGGAGCCGCTCGCGGCGGCGCGCCTCCGTCACGACGCGGCGAGCGCGCCGCGGGGACGCGGCGGGGCAGGGCGGCCGACGCGCGTGCTAAGATTTTTTCCGTTGATCCCGCCCGGCGAAGAGGACGCCGCCTCCGAGACGCTTTCGATCGTCGTTCCCGCGCACAACGAAGAGAAAAACCTCGAGCCGCTCGCGCGCCGTCTCGAAGAGGCCCTGCGCTCCGCGCGAACCTCTTGGCGCCTGATCTTCATCGACGACGGGAGCGAGGACGGGACCTGGCAGACGATCGTCCGGCTCGCTCGCCAGGACTCACGCGTGACCGGTGTGCGCCTGACCCGCAATTTCGGACACCAGAACGCCCTTCTCGCCGGTCTCTCGGTGGCCCGGGGCCGGGCCGTCCTGACGATGGACGCGGACCTGCAGCACCCTCCGGAAATCGTACCACGCATGCTCGCGGCGTGGTCGTCGGGCGCGCGCGTCGTCTACACCGAGCGTCGCGACGCGGCGAGCGCCGGCCTCTTCAAGAGAGCCACTTCGCGCCTCTATTACCGCGCGCTCACCTTCGTCTCCGGCCGCCCGATCCCTCCGGCGGCTTCCGACTTCCGGCTGCTCGATCGCGCGGTCGTGGACGAGGTGCTCCGCGTCGGCGAGACGCAGATGTTCCTGCGCGGCCTCGTCCCGTGGATGGGGTTCCGATCCGAGACGCTCTCCTACGACGCGCCCGAGCGGGCGCACGGCCGTTCGAGCTACGGCCTCGCGCGGATGATGTCGCTCGGCCTGACCGGTCTGACGTCGATGTCGAGCCGCCCGCTTCGGTTGAGCGGCCTGCTCGGATGCTTCGCGGCGTTCCTCTGCCTCTGCGAGCTCGCGTTCGTGCTCTACGCCGCCCTGATCGCGAAATCGTCCGTCCCCGGCTGGGCCTCGATCCTCGTCGTCAACACCTTCTTCTTCGCCGTGCTCTTCGTCTGCCTGGGGATCCTCGGCGAGTATCTCGCCCGCGTTTTCGAGAACGTGAAGTCGCGCCCGCGCTTCATCGTGGACGAGACCGTCAACGGGCCCGAGCGGGCGCGCCCCGACGACGGCCGGTGACCGCTGGCTGCCCGCTCTGCGGGCGTCGCGGAGGGATGCTCCCGAAGTTCCCGCGGCAGGAGATCGTCGCCTGCCCCGACTGCGGGCTGATCTTCTACGCCGGGCCGCCACCGGCGGCCGGCCTCTACGAGGCGCCGTACTTCTCGGGGGGCGAGTACCGCTTCTACGAGGATGACAAGGCGGTGCTCCAGCGCAACTTCCGACGCCGCATCGCGCAACTCCGCGAGTGGTCTCCGGGCGGGCGGCTCCTCGAGATCGGATGCGCGCACGGCTATTTCCTCGAGCTCGCGCGGGAGCACTGGGAGGCGCGGGGAGTCGACGTCTCGCGCGACGCGGTCGCCCGGGCGCGCGCCGCGGGCCTCGACGCCGAAGCGGCGGAGTTCCTCGACCTGCCGGAGGAGACGGGACGCTACGACGTCGTCTGCCTGTGGGACACGATCGAGCACCTCGAGCGCCCGATCGAGACCCTCGAGAAGGCGGCGCGCTGGCTCCGGGAAGGCGGCGTCCTCGCCTTGACGACCGGCGACGCGGCGAGCCTCCTCGCGCGGCTGCGCGGGGAGAAGTGGCGGCAGATCCATCCGCCGACTCACCTCTTCTACTTTTCGCAGGCGACGCTCGCGAGGGCACTCAGCCGCGCCGGCTTAGACGTCGTCTCGAGCCGGCGGGTCGGCCACTCGCGCGGGTATCGCTCGATGCTCTTCGGCCTCCTCGCGCTCGACCGCGAGCGCCCCGCCTGGCCCTACCGGCTCCTGACCGCGGGGGGGAGAATCGACTTTCCGGTGTACTTGAACCTCTTCGACATCGTGATGGTGGCGGCGCGGAAGAAGGGGATTCGGGATTCGGGATTCAGGATTCAGGAGTCGGAGGTGGCCCGGGATCCTGAATCCTGAACCCTAGGTGTTGCGGCTAATGAGGTTGTTCACGCGAGAAGCTGGTGGTTTGTCTCGGAGAGCCGAGTGTCGTCGATGGAGATTGTAATAGTGAAGCCATCTGGGCAGAGCGCGACGGCGCTGAGCGGAGGAAGAGTAGGGGCGCCGATAGGCCCATTCGCGAAGCATGGTTTGGATGAAGCGTTCGGCTTTTCCGTTGGTGCAGGGTCGATAGGAACGAGTGAAGGATTGGCGGATCGAGAAGCGCTGGCAGACGGCGCGCCAGGGGAGGGACTTGAAGACCTTGCCGTTATCAGTGAGAAGACGTCTCGGGGATATGCCGCGTGCTTGATACCAGGCGACGGCCCGCTCCAGAAAGGCAGCGGCATTTTCCTTATCCTCAGCTCGCAGAGGCTCGACGTAGCTCAAGCGTGAATGATCGTCGACGCAGACGTACACATGTTCCCAGCCGGCCCTGCGTTTGCTGCCTCGGCGGTCTCCGGTGAACCGGTGGCCGACACCTCCGACGATGCGGCCCAGCTTCTTGATGTCGATGTGAAGCAGATCTCCGGGGTTCTCATGTTCGTAGCGGCGGACAGGTTCGGGGGGCGCCAGTGCTCGTAACCGCCCTACCCCGTTCTGCCGCAAGATGCGACTCACCGTCGCCTTGGGCACGCCCGTCGTCGCTGCGATCTCCCGGCCCGTCAGGCGACGCTGGCGCAGCTCCAAGATCCTCTGACGCACAGGATCCGGCGTGCGAGCGGGTGAGCGCAACGGCCGGCTGGAACGATCCTGCAGCCCAGACGACTCTATCTTCTCGATAACGCCTCAACCATGCCGCAACTCTCCGCACGCTTAGGCCAAAGGCTTCCGCCGCCTGCCGGCGGCTCCAGCCTTCGGCCTCCACCCGACTTACCAATAGCTCTCGACTTCGAGGCGTCGTTTTTGCTCTGCTATGCACGTTCATTCGGGCTTCCTCCTTGGTTCGCTGCCGGCTTGAAACTCCCTCCGAGGAGCCCGGGTGAACAACGTCTTGAGCCTTTACACCTAGATCCTGAATCCTGCTCTTCACTTCTCCGTGTCCGGCCGGATCTCGCGCAGCTCGTCGTCGAGGAGGACGAGCCGCACGCGGGAGCCCTCGGTGTACCGGAAATACTCGGTCCGCGTGACGGGAAACCGATAGTGCACGGTCCGGTCGCCGTCCTGCGCCTCGAACGAGAGGTACCAGGCGCCGGAGCCGGCGTAGCTGCCGCCGGACGAGCTTCCGGGAGACGCGTACTCCCGCTCGGTGACGACGGCCGTGAGGACCTTCGTGCCCCGGTCGTCCGAGGGCTTCCCCGAGGCGTGCCCGGTCTTCGAGGAGCTCGCGCAGGCGCCGAGAGCGAGCGCGAACCCGAGCGCCCAGGCGGGCACCGCCACCGCCGGCCGGAAGAGAACTCCGCGCGCCACCTCCCCGGAAACCGCGGCGGGCCGCCTCCTTATTTCAGCGCACGCGCACGCCGTTCTTGACGACGACGTCCACGCTTCTGGAGCAGGTCGACGTGCGTCAGGACGTCGCCGCGCACCGCGATGACGTCGGCGTAGCGGCCGGGCGCGAGCGTGCCGAAGTCTTTCTCCTTCTTCAGCCACGCCGCGGGCCAGCGCGTCGCGCCGGCGATCGCCTGCATCGGCGTCATCCCGAGGCGGACCCAGGTGTCGAGCTCCCGCCAGGTCGAGTCGGTGTGGAAGTTGCCGGGCATGCCCGAGTCGGTGCCGACGAGCATCGTCACGCCGGTCTCGCGGATCTGCTTGAACTTGTTCGCGAGCGTCGGGATCCGCCGGCGCACGAGCGTGAAGTACGGGAGGCCCGGCAGGTTGCGCGAGCGAGTCGCGGATGTCCGCGACGATGTCGGGCGCGAGGTCCTTCTGCCAGCGCGGGTCGTTCAGTCGCTCCGGGAACGTGTCCGCCGTGTACTGCGGCGAGGAAGAGCCCCTCGATCGTCGGGCACCAGGCGAGCGACTGGTTGCGCTTGCGGATGCCGGCGAGGATGTCCTCGGGATAGCCGGGCTCGGTGCCGAGGCCCGTGTGCTCGAAGCAGTCCACGCCGTACTTCAGCCCGATGCGGATCTCGTCCTCGCGGTGCGCGTGCGCCACGACCGGGCGCCCGCCCTTGTGCGCCGTCTCGACGACCGCCGCGACTTCGTCTTCCGTCATCTGGTCCTGGTCGATCAGCTTGATGACGTCCACGCCCGGCGTCCACGATCTTCTGGACCTTGGCGTGCGCGTCGGCCGGCGCCGTTGACCCCCCATCGGTATTCCTTCTCGTAGTCGGAGTAGGGCGCGTGCTGGATGAACGGGCCGGAGACGAAGAGCCGCGGGCCCGGGATCTCCCCCTTGTCGATCCGGTCGCGGACCTCGAGGATGTCGTTCGAGCTCCGCGCCGAGGTCGCGCGCGACGGTCACGCCGCTCTCGAGCAGCTGCTTCGCGGCGGCCGGCATGATCTCGCCGGCGGAAGCGGGCGCGGTACGTCGTGTCCCAGTGCTCGTAGTCGCCGTGCCCCACGATCATCAGGTGCACGTGCATGTCGGCCAGGCCCGGCAGCACGCTCATGCCGCGCGTGTCGATCGTCGGCGTGCCGTCGGGCACCGCGACGCGGGCCCGCGGGCCGACGGCGACGATCCGCTCGCCCGCGATGAGGACGACGCCGTCGTCGATCGGCGCCCCCTCGTATCCGTCGATGATCCGCCCGCCGACGAGCGCGAGCGTCGGCTTGCCGGCCGGCTCGGCGCCCCGAAGGCCGGCGGCGAAGGCGAGCCCCAAAACGAAAAAGCAAAACGCACGTCGCATGCTCCCCTCCTCCGAAGTCCCGTATCCTAGCGCCGCGCTCCTCGGGATTTGAACTCGAGCCGCATCCGGTCTACTGTTGGCGGTCTTTTCGGAGAAAGGACGCTCGAGGAGGAGCCGTGCACAACTGGTCTGGCGCGCGCGTCGCGCTCGTGGGCCTCGGCCCGATCGGCCTCGAAGTCGGAAAGGCCCTGATCGGCCGCCGGGGGATCGAGATCCTGGGCGCGGCCGATCCGGCGCCCCACCTCGCGGGCCGCTCGCTCGCGGAAGCCCTGGGCGCCGCGGCGGCGCCGGCGCTCCCGGTGGACGGCGACGCGGCCGCGCTGTACGCGCGATCCGCCGGCTCCCGCCAGAAGCGGGACGTCGTGCTCCTCTGCACGGGCTCGCGCCTCGAGAGCGTCGTCCCGCAGATCGAGCAGGCCCTGGACGCCGGCTTCCACGTGGTCTCGACCTGCGAGGAGCTCTCCTATCCGGAGTTGAAGCACGCGGCGCTCGCCCGGCGGATCGACCAGAAGGCCCGGTCGCGCGGGGTCGCGGCGCTCGGGACCGGCGTCAATCCCGGCCTCGTGATGGACCGGCTGGCGCTCGCGGCCGCGGCCGCCTGCGTGCGCGTCGACCGCGTGAAGGTCACCCGCGTCGTGGACGCCGCCAAGCGGCGCGGACCGCTGCGCGCGAAGGTCGGCGCCGGCCTGTCGCGCGAGGAGTTCGCCGCCGGTGTCGCGTCCCGCAAGCTCGGGCACGTCGGGCTCTCCGAGTCGGCCGCGATCATCGCGATCGGCCTCGGCCTCCCGATCCACGAGATCACCGAGACGATCGAGCCCGTGATCGCCGAGAAGGAGACCGACGGGGTGGAGCCGGGACGCGTGCTCGGCCTGCACCAGATCGCGCTCGTCCAGGCGGGCGACGAAGTCCGCGTGGCGCTCGACCTGACGATGGCCGTCGGCGTGGCCGACCCGGCCGACACGATCGAAATCGAGGGCGATCCGCCGGTGCACCTGCGCGTGTCCGGCGGCTTCCACGGCGACCGCGCGACGGTCGGCTGCGTCGTCAACGCGATTCCCTTCCTCGGAAACGCCGCCTCCGGCCTCCACACGGTCGTCACGCTGCCGCTCTTCGGCCTCTTTCCCGAAGGCTCCTGACGCGCCGGAGCTGGACGGCGCGCCGGGCGCGTCGGGCCCGCCGCTAGACTCGGGCTCGTGCACCGACTCGAGCGCACCCGGCGCATCCCGGCCG
This sequence comes from uncultured Acidobacteriota bacterium, assembly GCA_963707935.1. Taxonomy (GTDB): domain Bacteria; phylum Acidobacteriota; class Thermoanaerobaculia; order UBA5066; family Gp7-AA6; genus DATBFU01. The sequence goes on from CAVPRN010000005.1 coordinate 2,547,204, forward strand.
CGCGGCCGCGACCCACGTGACGACGATCGTCCACTGGTTTCGGCGCGATCTGCGCGTCGCCGACAACACGTCCCTCGCGCGCGCCGCTCGGGACGCCGACCGCGTCGTCCCGGTTTTCGTCCTCGACGACCACTACGCCCGCGACCCGAACGTCGGGCCGGCGCGTTTTCGCTTTCTGCGCGAGAGCCTCGAGCGGCTCGAAGCGGCGCTGCCGCGCGCGGGCGGACGCCTCCTCGTCCGGCGCGGCCCCGCGCCGAGAGCGCTCGCCGAGCTTCTCGCCGAGACCGGCGCCTCGGCGGTCTACGCGAACCACGAGATCGGCCCCTACCCCGAGCGGCGGGACCGGGAGGCCGCGGCGGCGCTCGAGGCCCTCGGCGGGAGCCTGCGCCTCTTTCCCGACGAGCTCCTCGTCGCGCCCGACGAGATCGCAACCGACTCGGGGGGGCCGTTCACGCAGTTCACGCCGTTCTCGAAGAAATGGCTCGCGGCGCCGATGCGCGATCCGGAGCCGGAGCCGGCGCGCCTCGAGACGCCGGCGCTCCCGAGCGTCCCCCTCGCGAAGGCGCGCGCCTGGAGGGACCTGCCGCTCGATCCGGCCGCGCCCGCGGGGGGCGAGCCGGAGGCCCGGGCCCGGCTCGACCGGTTTCTCTCGAGAGCGTTTCGCGGCTACGCCCGGGACCGCGACTTCCCGGGGAAGCCCGCGACCTCCAGGCTCTCCCCTCACCTTCACTTCGGCACGATCTCGCCGCGCACGGTCCGCGCCGCGGCCTCTTCCGCCGCGCAGGGCGCCGCGCCGGAAGCGCGCGAGAGCCTCCGGCGCTTTCTCCTCGAGCTCTCCTGGCGCGAGTTCTTCCATCACGTGCTCTTCCACTTTCCCGGCGTCGCCGACGGGAACTTTCGCTCCGCGTTCGACCGCCTCCGCTGGCGCGAGGATCCGGAGGGACTCTCGGCCTGGAGGGAAGGCCGCACCGGCTTTCCGCTCGTCGACGCCGCGATGCGGGAGCTCTCGGCCACCCACGAAATGCACAACCGCTCGCGGATGGTGGCGGCGTCGTTCCTGACCAAGGACCTCCACGTCCACTGGCGCTCCGGCGAGAGGTGGTTCGAGCGGCAGCTCGCCGACGCGGACCTCGCCAGCAACAACGGCGGCTGGCAGTGGGCGGCCGGGACCGGGACCGACGCCGCCCCGTACTTCCGCGTCTTCCACCCCGTCCTCCAGTCGAGGCGATTCGATCCGGACGGGGCCTACATTCGCCGCTTCGTGCCGGAGCTCGTGCACGTGCCGGCCGAGAAGGTCCACGAGCCGTGGACCATGACCCCCGAGGAGGAGCGCTCCTCCGGCTGCCGGATCGGGCGCGACTACCCCGCCCCCATCCTCGACCACGCCCGCGAGCGCCGGGTCGCGCTCGAAATGTTCGAGGCCGTGAAGAAGAATTAGGGGGTGGCCGCCACCGACCCCCTGGCCCCGTTTCTCGAACGCCGCGCCGAGGGGCTCTTCGTCCCCGCTTTCGGCGCTTTCCTCGACCCCGCCGCTCCCGCTCCGCGCGCGATCCTGTCGCACGCGCACACCGACCACGCCGTCCCCGGGCACGGAGAGGTCTGGGCGACGGCGGAGACCCTCGCGATCTACCGGAGGAGAAACCCGGACTGGGCGGGCGGAGCCCGCGCAATCGCCTTCGGCGAAGACGTCGCGCAGGGGGACGTCACGCTCCGCCTCCACCCGGCCGGCCACGTCCTGGGATCGGCGCAGGTCTGGCTCGGGAGCGACCGCGGCGAGTCCCTCCTCTACACCGGCGACTTCAAGCGACGCGCGGCGCGCACGACGCCGCCCGCGGAGGCGCCGCGAGCGGAGACGCTCGTCACCGAGACGACGTTCGGTCTCCCGGTCTTTCGTTTCCCCGGGCGCGAGGAGCTCGAGCGCCGCCTCGTCGAGGCCTGCCGGTCGGCGATCGCGTCGGGAGAGACGCCGGTCCTCCTCGCCTACGCGCTCGGCAAGGCGCAGGAGGCGGCGGCGATCCTCGCGGCGGCGGGCATTCGGACCGTGCTCCACGGCGCGGCCTGGAAGCTCGTGCCGGTGTACGAGGCGGCGGGACATCGCTTCCCCCTCTCGCGCGCCTACGAGTCGGGGCCCGCGGCCGCGGGCGAGGCGCTCGTCGTGCCGCCCGGCTGCGCCCGCACGCCGGTCGTCCAGAAGATCCGGACGCGGCGCGTCGTGTATCTCTCCGGCTGGGCGATCCGCGAAGCGGCGAGATCGGAAGTCAATGCCGACGTCCTCCTCCCCTTCTCCGATCATGCGGACTTCGAGGACCTGCTCCGCCACGTCGAGGAGACCGGCGCGCGGCGCGTCGTCGCGGCCCACGGCTTCGCGCGCGACTTCGCGCGGATCCTCGCGGCGCGCGGCCTCGAAGCGAGCGCGCTCGGAGAAGTCGGCGAGCGGGGGGCGGAGGACGCGTGACCGCCTATCGCCGGATCGCCGCGGCGCTCGAGGAGGCCGCCTCGACGCGCGCGAAGCTCGCGAAGATCGAGGCGCTCGCCGCGGCGCTCCGGGAGCTCGACGCGGAAGAGCTCGACGCCGGGGCGCGGTTTCTCTCCGGCTCCCCCTTCGCCGAGTGGGAGGAGACGGTCACCTCCGCCGGATGGGCGACGGTCGCGAAGGCCGCCTCGGCGGTCACCGGCTGGGACCTCGAGACGATCGGCGCCTGCGCGCGCGCGATCGGCGATCTGGGCGAGGCCGTCGGGCTCCTCCTGCCGGCCGAGCCTTCGGGACCGCCGCTCGCGGTCTCCGACGTGGACGACTTCTTCCGGCGCCTCGCGCGGCTCCGGAAGGCCGCCGAGAAACAGGCGCTGCTCGAAGAGCTCCTCCGGCGCGCGGCTCCGGTCGAGGCGAAGTACCTGCTGAAGACCCTGTCCGGGGGCCTGCGCGTCGGCGCGGACGTGACGACGGTCGAGGAGGCGGTCGCCCGGGCCTTCGCGGCGGATCGCGAGTCCGTCGCGCGCGCCCGCCGCGACTCCGGCGACATCGGCGAGACGACGCGGGCCGCGCGCGCGGGGCGCCTGCCGGAGATCCGGTTCCGGCTCTTCCATCCGATCGGCTTCATGCTCGCGACGGCGATCGAGGATGCGGAGGAAGTCGCGGAGGAGCTCTCCCTCCTCGCCGTCGAAGACAAGTTCGACGGCATTCGGGCGCACGCGCACAAGGCGGAATCGCGGGTCGCCCTCTTCTCGCGCACCCTCGACGAGGTCACCCGGGAGTTCCCCGAAGTCGCCGCCGCTCTCGCGCGGGTCCCCGGTTCGTTTCTCTTGGACGGCGAGATCGTGGCGTGGCGGGCCGCCGAAGACCGGCCCGACTCCTTCTTCCAGCTCCAGCGGCGCCTGGGGCGCAAGGCGCCCTCCGCCGAAGTGCTCGCGGAGATCCCGGCGGCCTTCATCGCCTACGACTGCCTCGCGGCCGGCGGGGATGCGCTCTTCGAGGCGCCGTGGAGCGAGCGCCGCAAGAGGCTCGAGGCGATCGCTGTCGCGGAGGCGGGCTCCGGCTTTCGGAAGTCGCCCGCGCCGCGTCGCCCGCGGACCTCGAGCGCGCCTTCGACGCCGCGCGCGCCCGAGGAAACGAGGGACTGGTCGTCAAGCGCGTGGACTCGCCCTACCAGGCCGGCAAGCGCGGCAGGCTCTGGCGGAAGTGGAAGAAGGCGGGAGCGACGCTCGACGTCGTCGTGACGGCCGTCGAGCAGGGGCACGGCAAGCGCGCCGGGATGCTCTCGGACTACACGTTCGCGGTGCGCGACGGCGACCGCTTAGTCAACATCGGCAAGGCCTACTCCGGCCTGACGGACGAGGAGATCCGCGAGCTCGGGAAGCGCTTCCGCCGGATCACGACGGCGCGCTACGGCCCCGTCCGCGCCGTCTCGCCCGAGGTCGTGATCGAGGTCTCCTTCGACTCGATCCAGAAGAGCGCCCGGCACAAGTCCGGCTTCGCCCTGCGTTTCCCGCGCATCGTGAGGGTCCGTCCCGACAAGGGTCCCCAGGACGCCGCGACGCTCGAGGAGGCGGCGGCGCTCCACGCGCGCCTCTCCGGGGGACTATATCAAAAGTGATATAGCTCCCCTCCTTCCGGCGTTCCGCCGCCGCGGCCGGCCGGTCCGCCCGCCCCGTGGCCCGCGCGGCCGCTCCCTCTCGGGGGCAGACTGGGAGCCACCGAAGTGGCTCCAGGAAAAAGGCGGCCCCGACTTATTCGCGTCGGGGCCGGGAAGGAAGGTATCGCGTGCTGACTTGTCTAACCGGACAGGGAGGGCGAACATTTCATCGGTCGTAAAGCACTGAAGGATAGGCGTTTGTGAACGCCTCGCTTTCCGCCTTTCGCCGTCTCGCCTCCGGCGACGGCTAGCTCCCGACGATCTCGAAGGACCCCGGCGGCACGGCATCGTCGGGGACGAGCTCGATCTCGATCCCGAGGCGGGTCCGCACCTCGTCCAGGATCCCGGCGTCGCCCCGGAGAAACTCCTCGAGCGACACCGGCACCCGGACGCGGACCCGGTCTCCCGCCGTGAAGAGCACGGGCGGCCGGAGCAGCTTCCGCCTCAAGTCGAGCGCCGCCGTCAGGTCCGTCCGGGCGCGGCCGGTGCCCGAGCAGTGCGGGCATGCGCGCGTCAAGACCCGCTCCAGGTTGTTGCGGCTTCGCTGCCGCGTGATCTCGACCAGGCCGAAGTCGGAGATCTGCAGCACGCGCGTCCGGGCCCGGTCGCGCGCGAGCTCGCGCTCGAAGCGCTCGAAGACCTCCCGGCGATGCTCCGGATCCTGCATGTCGATGAAGTCGACGACGAGGAGCCCGCCCAGGTCCCGCAGACGGATCTGGCGCGCGACTTCGGGAACGGCCTCCCGGTTCGTCGCGAACACCGTCTCCTCGAGGTCCTCCTTGCCGGTGTAGCGGCCGGTGTTGACGTCGATCGCGACGAGCGCCTCGGTCTGGTGGATGACGCAGGAGCCGCCCGAGGGGAGCGCGATCCGGGAGGACAACGCCGCCTCGATCTCGCGCTCGACGCCGAAGCGCTCGAAGATCGGCTCCTCCCCTCCGACCACCTCGATGCGAGGGACGAGGGAGGGAGCGACCTGGACCGCGAACTCCGAGAGGCGCGCGGCCGCCGCCTGGTCGTCCACGCGGATGGCGTCGAAGTCCCGGGTCACGAGATCCCGGAAGACGCGCAGCGGGAGCTCGAGCTCGCGATGCAGCACGGCCGTCGCCTCCCCCCCCTCGCCGCGCCGCGCGATCTTCGCGGCGAGCGCCTCGAGATACGCGCGGTCGGCCTCGAGCTCCGACGCGGCGGCTCCCTGCGCCGCGGTCCTCGCGATGTAGCCGCCCGCGCTCGAAAAGCCTTCGAGGATCGAGCGGAGGCGGTCGCGCTCCGCTTCGTCCGTGATGCGCCGCGAGACGCCGACTTCGCGCACGGAGGGGAGATAGACGAGGGTGCGCCCCGGGAGCGAGACGCTGGCGGTGACGCGAGGACCCTTCCCCGCGATCGGGTCCTTGGTCACCTGGACGACGAGTTGCTGCCCTTCCTTGACGAGCTCGTCGATGCGCGGGCGCGGGGCCGCCGCTGCGCCGCCCGGGACGTCGCCGTCTCCGTTTTCCCCCTCGCCTTCGAGGTCGGGGGAATGCGGCAGGGCATCCTCGACGAAGAGGAAAGCGTCCCGCTCGAAGCCGATCGAGACGAAGGCGGCCTGCATCCCCGGGAGCACCCGGTGGACGCGCCCCCGGTACACGTTGCCGACGAGGCTCTCCCGGCCCCGCCGCTCGTGGAACACTTCGACGGTGCGCCCCTCTTCGCGCAGGGCGACCCGCGTCTCGGGGGGAGTCGAGTTGACGATCAGCTCCTTGTTCACGCGTTGGCGAACCGGCGGAACTCGACTCCGAGGATCAGGCCGATCGCGAGGAAGGTCGTGGCGACCGAGGAGCCGCCGTAGGAGACGAGCGGCAGGGGAATGCCGGTCGTCGGGAGCAGGCCGATCATCATCGAGGCGTTGATGACGGCGGAGAAGCAGATCATCCCGGCGAGGGCGAGGATGAGAAACACCCCTCCCCGGTCGCGCGCCGACTGCGCGAGGGTCAGGGCCCGCAGCAGGAGGGCCGCGAAGAGTCCGAGCACGAGGATGACGCCTAAAAACCCCCACTCCTCGGCGATGACCGCGAGAATGAAGTCGGTGTGCTGGACCGGCAGGAAGCGCAGCTGGCTCTGCGTCCCCGAGCGGAATCCCTTTCCGAAGAACCCGCCCGAGCCGACGGCGATCTTCGACTGTCGAACCTGATAGCCCGCGCCGAGCACGTCCTGCTCCGGGTTCAGGAACGTGCCGATCCGCTGCTTCTGATAGTCGCGGAGCAGGAACCAGGCACTCCCGCACAGCACCAGGACCACGAGGAACAGGACGAGCCACCACTTCAGGGGGAGGCCGCCGAAGTAGAGGCCGACGGCGACGAGCGGCAGGAAGGTCACCGCGAGGCCGAGGTCCGGCTGCAGGAAGACGAGCAGGAACGGCACGCCGACGATCGCGGCGAGCTTGCCGAACGCGGACGGACGCAGGCGCCCGTCGTCCTCGTTCTCGAAGAGGTAGGCGAGCAGCAGCGCGGTCGAGACCTTGGCGAGCTCGGCCGGCTGGAACTGGAAGCCGCCGATGCGGATCCACGACTTGACGTTGGCGATCCGCTCGCCGAAGAAGAGGAGATAGACCAGGGGCACGAGGCTCACGAGGTAGATCGGGAAGGCGGCCTTCAAGAGCGTTCGGTAGTCGAAGAGGATGGCGGCGAAGGCGAGGGCGATGCCGACCGCGACCCACATCGCCTGGCGGGTCGCGAGCCCCGAGAGCCGGCCCCCGGCGGTCGCCGACGCCACGAACAGGATGCCGAGGGCCGAAAGGGCGAGCGCGCTGCCGAGGACGATCGGATCGATGCGGCTGCGCGAGGAGAGGACCCGAGAGATCATCGCGGGTCTCCGGCGGCGGCGCCGGACGCCGGGACCGGGACATGATTCGACGTCTGCACGAGGCCCGGCGCGCTCTCGGGGCTTTCCTCGGGCTTCCCGAAGCGCTGCTCGAAGAGGGCCTTGGCGAGCGGCGCGGCGGCCGCACTTCCGTGGCCGCCGTTCTCGACGAAGACGGCGACGACGATCTGCGGGTCGTCCACCGGCGCGAAGCCGATGAACCAGGCGTGGTCCTCGTATTTCCCCTTCGCGGCGAGGCCCGACTCGCGGCCCACGACCTGCGCCGTGCCGGTCTTGCCGCCGGCGGCCACGTTCGACGGGCGGGAGGCGAGAGCGGTGCCCCCCGGCTCGTTCAGGACGGCCCACATCCCGTCGCGGACGATCGCCGCCTTGTCCGTCGCCAGCGCGATCCCCGGCTTCGTCTCGACCTTGTAGCGCAGGCGCGCGAGCGTGCGCGGATCCTGCGAAGCGAGGAAGAGATGCGGGGTCGGCAGCCGGCCTCCTTCGACGAGGGCCGAGAGAGCGCGCGCGAGCTGGATCGGGGTCACGAGAACGGGGCCTTGCCCGATGGCCACCGAGATCGTCTCGCTCGGGTACCAGCGCGCGCGCCGCTTCGTGAGGGCCCACTGCTCCGAAGGAACGAGCCCGCTCTTTTCGAATTGCAGGTCGACTCCGGTCGGCGCCCCGAGGCCGAAGCCCTGCGCGATCTCGGCGATGCGGTCGATCCCGAGCCGGCGGCCGAGGTTGTAGAAGTAGACGTCGCACGAGACTTTGATCGCGTCGCGCAAATTGACCCAGCCGTGCCCCTCTTTCTTGTGGCAGCGGAACGTGCGCCCGTAGAAGGTCGCTTGGCCCGGACAAAACACTCTCGCCTGCGGATCCACGAGCCCCTGCGCGAGGGCGCCGTAGGCGAGGAACGGCTTCAACGCCGAGCCGGGCGAGAAGGCGTTCTGGATCGCGCGGTTCTGGAGCGGGTGGCGCGGATCGTTGACGAGGCTCGCCCACTCCGGAGCGGTCACGCGCCGGGTGAACCAGTTCGGGTCGTAGGACGGCGAGGAAACGAGGGCCAGGATCTCCCCGGTCTTCGGGTCCATGGCGACCACACTCCCGACGCGATTCCGGAAGTAATCCTCGGCGATGCGCTGGAGCCCGAGGTCGATCGTCGTGAAGAGGTTCTGGCCGGGCCGCGCCAGCGTGCGCCCCTGCTCCGAGATCTCCCTCCCGTGCGAGTCCACGACGACCCGCCGCTCGCCGTTGACGCCCGCGAGCAGCGGCTCGTACGTCGCTTCGATCCCCTTCTGGCCGATCCAGTCGCCCATCGTGTAGCCGCCCGGAGCCGCCCGGATCTGGTCCACCGTGGCCTCGGCGAGGTAGCCGAGCGCGTGCGCGGCCACGATGCCGTGGGCGTAGAGCCGCCGCTGTGAGACCGTCACGGCGAACTCCGGGTGCTCCGGCGCGCGCGCTTCGATCGCGGCGACCTCTTCGATGCCGAGGTTCTCGGCGATCGGGGCCGGCACGAACTCGGGGAATCGAAGGACCCGCTCGACGCGCGCCCGCACCTGATCGGGCGAGAGGTTCAGCACGGAGACGGCGAAGGCCTCGGAGTCCGGGAGGTTCTTCGTCTCGCGCCGGTACAGCTGGAGGTTGTAGGAGGGCTCGTTCTCGACGAGGGCGATCCCGTTGCGGTCGAAGATGTAGCCGCGCGGCGCCGTGACCTTGACGGAGCGGAGCCGGTTGTTCTCCGAGAGAGTGAAGTAGAAGTCGCCCCGCACGATCTGGACGAACCAGTAGGCGATCGCGAGGACGGCGAAAACGCTCCCCACCAGGATGCGCGCGAACTCGACGCGGCGGGAGAGCTCACGCCGGTTCTCGCGGACTCTCAGCATCGCCGCGACACCGCCTTGCCCCTCACCGCAATCTCCTCAACCGCCGCTTCTCCCACCAATCCCGCCACGAGAACCGCGCCGCGGCCTCGAGCGCCCCGGCCGTGATCCCGGTCGCCGCCGCGCGCCAGAGCGAATCGCTCGAGAGGAGAACGATCGGCACCTGCATCAGGACCGAAGCGAGCGCCGCGACGATCGCGTCGTTGGCGAGCGAGGCCAGAGCCAGGGCCGCCCCGACGGCGAGCGGCCCCCCCAGGATCACGCGCACCGCCACGAGCGCCAGCGCGTAGCCGAGCGCCGACTTCGCGAACGCGTTGAACCCGAGCATCGGCTGGGACAGGTCGTCGAGCAGGCCTGCCGCCGCCCCCGTCAGGACCGCCTTCACGAAGTTCCCTTCCCGCGAGACCGTCGCGACCGCGATCAGATACCAGTCGGCCGGCCAGGCGCCCCGATGTCCGGACGCGCCCGACAGGAACGAAAGGCCGGCCGCGACCGCGAGGAGCAGCGCGACGCGGCGCAGTTTCACGGATTTCCACTCCGGGGTCCTCCGAGCGCGTCCGGTGCCGACGGGGAGGGCGCGAGCACGAGCACGTCTTCCAGGCGCGAGAAGTCGGCGGAAGGCCGCACCCGGATGTCCAGGAAGAGCTCGCCCGCCCGGCCGACCGACTCGACTTTCCCGATCGGAATGCCGCGCGGGAAGATGCCGTCGATGCCGGCCGATTCGACGGCGTCGCCGACCTTGACGGACGACGTCAGGGGCACGTTGTTCAGGCGCAGGCCGCCGCGCCCGTCTCCCCGCACGACGCCGAGCTCTCCCGTGCGCACGATCCGCGCCCCGGCCGCGGCCGACGCGTCGGTCAACAGCTGCGCGCGCGAGATCGAATAGCCGACGGTGACGATGCGCCCGACGAGCCCCTCCGGCACGGCGAGGGGGGAGCCCGAGACCGCGCCCTCGCGGGAGCCCGCCGCCACGAGCGCGCTCTGGAGCCCGGCCCGGCGCTCGAGGAGCAGCACCGGAGCGCTCGCGACGACGTTCGGCAGGGCCGGCGCCGCCGTGGCGAGCCGCCCGGCGCGCTCCGCCTGCGCGACCTTCGCCCGCAGCTCGAAGGTCTCCTTCTCGCAGGGCGAGCGCGTGGCGCAGCCGGACGTTCTCGTCGGTCGCCTGGAAGAATCCGACCACCGTATCGAACGCCGTCCGTCACCGCTCGAGAGACCGCCCCGACGCCGCGGCGGCGGGGGCGACCGCGGAGAGGATCCAGGACTGCAGGACCGAGCCGGATCGGTTGCGCGCCGGGACCTGCGCCGAAAGCAGCAGCACGCACGCCACGAGCACCGACAGCAGGACCGTGCCGCCCCGGCGCGACCGGGTTCCGGCGATCTCGACGGCGGGGTTGGTGACTCTCACGGCGGCGGGGACGCGGGGACGAGGCCTACGTGATCGAGATCTTCCGGAGCAAGTCCATGTCCGTCAGCATGGCCCCGGTGCCGAGCACGACGGAAGCGAGCGGATCCTCGGCGTACGAGATGGGAAGGCCCGTCTCCTCGCGCAGCCGCCGGTCGAGGTTCCGCAGCAGCGAGCCTCCGCCCGTGATGATGATGCCCTTGTCCATGATGTCGGCCGAGAGCTCGGGTGGCGTCCTCTCGAGCGCCACGCGCACGCTCTCGACGATCGCGGCCACGACCTCCGAGAGAGCGTCGCGGACCTCCTCGTCGGTCAGGACGAGGGTCTTCGGCACGCCTTCGACGAGGTCCCGTCCCTTGACCTCCATCGTCATGGGCTCGTCCAGCGGATGCGCGGAGCCGATCTCGATCTTGACCTGCTCGGCCGTGACGCTCGCCGATCAGCAGGTTGTACTTGCGCTTGACGTACTGGATGATCGCCTCGTCCATCTCGTTCGACGCGATGCGCACCGAGCGGCTGTAGACGATTCCGGCGAGCGAGATCACCGCGACGTCCGTCGTGCCGCCGCCGATGTCCACGATCATGTTGCCCGCCGGCTCGGTGATCGGGAGGCCCGCACCGATCGCCGCGGCCATCGCCTGCTCGATGATGAAGACCTCGCGAGGCGCCGGCCCGCAGCGCCGAGTCCTGCACGGCGCGCTTCTCGACCTGCGTGATCCCGGAGGGGACCGAGATGCACGATCCGCGGCCGCACGAAGAGCGAGCGGCCGTGGGCCTTCTTGATGAAGTGGTCGAGCATCTTCTCGGTCACTTCGAAGTCGGCGATCACGCCGTCCTTCATCGGCCGGATGGCGACGATGTTGCCGGGCGTTCGGCCGAGCATCTCCTTGGCCTCGGTGCCGACCGCCTCGACGCGGTTGGTCGTGTTGTTGACGGCGACGATCGACGGCTCGCGCACGACGATCCCCTTGCCGCGGGCGAAGACGAGCGTGTTGGCCGTTCCGAGGTCGACGGCGAGGTCGTTGGAAAAGATCGAAAAGACCGATTTGACTGCCAATAGGACCTCCAAGCCTAAGGTGACGAATGACAGCGTCTCACAAGGACTCCACGAACACTCTCAGCCTCTTCACCGTCTCGTTGCCCGAGGCGCTCGCCGCCTTGACGATCAGCATCGCATAGCCGTCGCGGTCGATCGTGATCGTCTTGCGGAAGGAGCCGTCGGCGTCCACGTCCGCGGTTTCCCCGTTGACCGTGACGGTGGCGCCCGGATCGGTCTTCCCGAAGACCAGGAAGAGGTTGCCCATCTGCTGCGGGGGCGAGACGGTCAGCGGCGGCGGCGGCTCGTTGGCGTCGACCTTCGGCGGCTCGGCGAGCATCTTGAAGCGGCGCACCGCGCTCCAGTCGGAGGAGACCCCGTCCCGGTTGATCGTCGCGACGCGCCAGAAGTAGGCGCCCTCGCGGGAGACGCGCACGACGGCGTACGTTTCGGTGCGGTTGTTCAAGTCCACTTCGATCGCGTCCGGCACGAAGAGGCGCGAGCGGGAGATCTGCAGCCGATAGCGCGACGCCCCCGTCACGGCCGCCCAGCGCAGGTCGATCTGGTCGCCCGTCTTCAGATCGTAGATCCGGTTGTCCGCGGGCAGCAGCGGCTGCGGCGCCTCGGGGAGCTGGACTTTCGCCGTGATCTCGCCCGTCGCGCGCGGCCGAAACGCGCTCCCGCTCGTTCAAGACCACCGTCTGGCTCCCCGTGGAGACCGTCGTCTTGCCTCGGAAGGTCGTCACCTCGGTCTTCTGCCCCGTCTCGACGTCGAGGGCGGCACGCGAGTCGCGGTCCACGTCGGCCGTCGCCGCGTCCGTCGCGATTTTCGAGGAAGACCCCGCGGTGTAGACGTTGATGACGCCCGACACGATCTTGACCTGGCTGCCCGCCGCTTCCGCGAGCGAGGGGCGGTGGACTTCGAAGAGCGACCCCGGACGGAGCGTGTAGAGCGTCCCGTCGGCGAACATGATCTCGGCCGAGCCGTTGCGGCCGGTCTTGACGAAGTCGCCGTCGAAGAGCGCCTGGCGCTGGCGGGCGGGTTCGAAGGTCGAGCGTCCGGCGCTCTGCAGGGACACGTCCCCTTCGATCGAGATGAACGACGCGTCGCCGGTCTCCTCCGTCCCGGCGCCGCCGAGCGCCCGGCGGGAGTAGGACTGCGACTCGACGGCCGAGCGAAAGGCCTCGTCGAAGCGCCGGGCGGCGAAGGCCGCCTCGGCCGAGCGCAGCGAGTCGCGCGCCTGCGCCAGGTGCGATCCCGGCCGGGCGGCGCCCTGGGAGGCCGAGGCGCGCGCCGAGCAGCTGCGAAGCCGTGGCGATCTCCGCGCGGGCCTTCTGCTCCGGCGTGCGGCGCGAGCGGTTGTAGAGAAAGTAGCCCGCGCCGCCGACCACGGCGGCGATCACGAGAACGATCCCGATCTGCCGGATCCGCTCGATCGGAATGACGAACCAGTCGATGTCCGATCCCACGGGCTGGCCGGACTTCCGCTTGGGCATAAACCTCCGGATTTACAGAGACTTATAGCATACGACAGGTCGCCGACTGAAGGATGCGGACTGCGCGAAAGGAGGACGCCTCCGCCGGCCCGGGAGACTGCCCGGCCCCGGTTCCGCCCGCGGGGGAAGGCCCCCTCCTTCTTCCCGCCGACCTCTTCGGCTATATTGGCCCGTTTCGATTTCGCGGCACGGAGGTCTTCCCCCGAATGCTCAAGACGATGCGCGAGAGCTTCCACCACCTCAAGTGGACGCTGTGGGCGGTGGTGATCGTTTTCATCCTCGGCTTCGTCTACTTCAGCGGATCGAGCACCAACCCGAACGACCGCTCGACCGACACGATCGCCCGCGTCGGCGTCGACGCAGATCACGGCCGCCGAGTTCGACCGGGAATACCGGCTGCAGCTCGACCGCTACCGCGAGCAGTACCGCGGCAGCCTGACCCCCGAGATGCTCCGCTTCCTCGACCTGCCGCGCCAGGTCCTGGACGGCATGATCAACCGCCGTCTCGAGCTCGAGGAGGCCCGGCGGCTGAAGCTCGCGGTCTCCAACGACGAGGTCGCCCGGGCCGTCGTGTCCTACCCCGCCTTCCAGCAGAACGGCCAGTTCATCGGGCGGGAGAAGTACGTGCAGCTCCTCTCGCGGTACGGCTACACGCCCGAGCGGTTCGAGGAGGAGCTGCGCGAGGACCTGCTCGACCCGCAAGTACGCGGCGCTCGTCCGCTCGTCGATCCTCGTGCCGGAGTCGGAGCTCGCGCGCGAGTTCGCGGCGCGCAACGACAAGGCGACGATCGAGTACGTCCTGATCCCGGCGAGCCGGCTCGAGTCCGGCGTCCAGCCGACCGACGCGGAGCTGAAGGCGCTACTACGAGAAGCACCGCGACCGCTACCGCAAGCCCGAGCAGCGGAAGATCAAGTACCTGCTCGTCGACCAGGCGAAGGTGCGCGCCAAGATGGTCCCGACCGACGCCGAGCTGCGGGCCGAGTACGCGGCGCCGGCACGACGCCCTGAAGGTGCCGGAGCAGGTGGTGGCCGCGCACATCCTGATCAAGACCGACGACTCGGCCGGGCCCGAGGCGGACGCCGCGGCGAAGGCGAAGGCCGAGAAGATCCTCGCGCGGGCGAAAGCGGGCGAGGACTTCGCCAAGCTCGCGCAGGGAGGCGAGCGACGACCCGTCGAACAAGGAGAGCGGCGGCCAGCTGCCCCCCTTCTGCGCGCGGACAGATGGTGCCGGAGTTCGAGCAGGCCGCTTTCGCGATGCAGCCCGGGCGAGATCGCCGGGCCGGTCAAGACGCAGTTCGGGTACCACGTCATCAAGCTCGCCTCGAAGAATCCCGAGCACGTGCAGACCTTCGAGGAGGCGCGGGGCGCGCTCGGGGCCGACCTCTCGCAGCGCAAGACCGAGGCGGAGGTCAGCCGCCTCGCCCGCGAGCTCGTCGAGAAGGTCCAGAAGCTGCCCGACCCCTCCGACGAGGAGCTGCGCAAGCTGCAGAGCGACGTCGTGACCTTCAACACGACGCCCTGGGTCGCGCGCGGAGAGCCGGTGCCGGGGATCGGCGCCAACGCCCAGTTCGCCGAGGAGGCCTTCTCGACCAAGCTCGGCAAGGTCTCGAAGACGGCGGTCTCGACGGCGCGCGGGCCCGGCGATCGTCAAGCCGGCCGAGGAGCGGCCGGCCGGCGTGCCGCCGTTCGAGGAGCTCCAGGCGCGGGTGACCGACGACTGGAAGGCCGACCGCCGCGAGAAGGAGGCGCTCGAGAAGCTCGCAGCCCGCCTCGCAAGGAGATCGCTTCGGGGACGCCGCTCGCCGCAGGTCGCCGCGCGCTACGACACCGAGGTCAAGACGACGCCGGAGTTCGCGCCCGGCGGGCCGATCCCGGAGATCGGCAACGCGCCGGAGCTCTCCGCCGCCGTCTTCAAGACGCCGCAGGGGCAGGCCGGCCCGCCGGCGCCCGTGCCGGGAGGCTTCGTGCTCTTCCGCGTGATCGACCGAAAGACCGCCGACCCGAAGACCTTCGAGGCGCAGAAGGCGGAGCTCGCCGAGACGATCCGGGCCCGCGAGGGGGAGAAGCTGCTGCGCTCCTCGCTCCAGCAGCTGCGCGCCGACAAGAAGGTGGAGATCAACGAAGACCTGTTGAAGTCGTTCCTCCCCGAAGAGGGACGGAAGGGGTAGAGAAACGGCGGTTCGCGCCTTCGGGCTAGAATCCTCGACCAAATGATCGGCCGCCTCACCGGGCGCCTCGCCTCGAAGGCGCCCGACCAGCGTCCTGCTCGACGTCGCCGGCGTCGGCTACCTCGTGCACATCCCCCTCTCGACCTTCTACGAGCTGCCCGAGGACGGAGAGCCCGGCCTCGCTCTGGATCCACACGCACGTGCGCGAGGACGCGCTCGCGCTCTACGGCTTCCTGACGGAGCGCGAGCGGGCGCTCTTCCAGCTGCTGCATGGGGGTCGCCGGCATCGGGCCGCGCGTCGCGCTGACCGTGCTCTCCGGAATTCCTCCCGCGGAGCTCGTCGAGGCGCTCCGCCGGCAGGACGTCCGCCGCCTCGTCGCGATCCCGGGGGTGGGCAAGAAGACCGCCGAGCGCATGGTGCTCGAGCTCGCCGAGAAAGTCGCGGGCTTCGCCGCGGAGCCGGCGCCGGGGAGCGCCGGCCGCCGTCGCCGTCGGAGGACGTCGTCTCGGCCCTCGTCAACCTCGGCTACCGCAAGGCGGAGGCGGAGCGCGCCGTGGAGACGATCGCGCGGACCGGCGCGCCGAAGGACTTCGGAGACTACTTGAAGGCGGCGCTGAAGAGGCTGACCGGCGGATAGGCCGGGCGACTGGCTGGACTCCGGACTTTCGCCATAGACTCTCCCTCAACTCCAATGACCGACGAATCCGCCCTCCTGACCGGCACCGCCCTCGAAGAAGACGTCGCCGTCGAGCCGAAGCTGCGGCCGCAGACGCTCGCGGAGTACATCGGCCAGCCGAAGATCCGCGAGAACCTCGGGCGTCTTTCTCGCGGCGGCGCGCGGTCGCGGAGAGCCGCTCGACCACGTGCTCCTGACCGGACCGCCGGGCCTCGGCAAGACGACCCTCGCGCACATCGTGGCGCGCGAGATGGGCGCCGGGCTGCGTCTGACCTCGGGACCGATGATCGCCCGCGCCGGGGACCTCGCCGGAATCCTGACGAACCTCCAGCCGCGCGACGTGCTCTTCGTCGACGAGATCCATCGCCTCTCGCCCGCCGTCGAGGAGATCCTCTATCCGGCGATGGAGGACTTCCGGCTGGATGTCCTGATCGGTGAAGGCCCGATGGCCCGCACGATGAAGAGTGGATCTGCCCCCCGTTCACGCTCGTCGGCGCGACGACGAGGCCGGGCCTGCTCTCCCAGCCGCTGCACGCGCGGTTCGGCATCACGCTGCGCCTCGACTTCTACGACGTCGAAGCGCTCACCCGCATCGTCGGGCGCTCCGCCGCGATCCTCGGGATCTCGATCGACGAACCGGCCGCGCGCGAGATCGGCGGACGGAGCCGCGGCACGCCGCGGATCGCCAACCGGCTGCTCCGCCGCCTGCGCGACTTCGCGGAGGTGGCGGGCAAACGCACGATCGACCTGCCGACCGCCCGACAGGCGCTCGCCCGGCTCGAGGTGGACGAGCACGGGTTCGACGAGCTCGACCGGCGGATCCTCCTGACAATCATCGAAAAGTTCGGCGGGGGCCCGGTCGGGATCGGCTCGATCGCCGCTTCGCTCGGAGAGGACCGCGGCACGCTCGAAGATCTCTACGAGCCGTACTTGATCCAGGCGGGTTTCCTGCAGCGCACGCCGCGCGGCCGGACCGCCTCGGCGGCGGCGTACCGGCATCTGGGCGTCGTGCCTCCGCCGCGGGACGGGTCGCTCTTTTGAGAGACCGCGGCGTCGAAGCCGAGCGCGAGCGGCCGGGCGCCGAAGACCGGCCGCCGCCGGCCCGTCCCCATCCCGCGATTCGCAAGGGCGTTCTCATCTACAACCCGACGGCCGGGCAGGGCGACCGGCGGCCCGCGATGGACGCGCTCATCGGGCACATGCGCTCCCGTGGGATCACTCTCGTCAACGCTCCCACTCTCGGACCGGGGCATGCCACGGAGATCGTGCGCGCATTCCTCCCCTTCAAGCCGGACGTCGTGGCGGCCTGCGGCGGCGACGGCACGATCTCGGAGGTGGCGCGCGGACTCGCCGGCTCCGGGATCCCGCTCGCGATCCTGCCGGCCGGGACCTCCAACGTGCTCGCCCGAGAGCTCGGGATTCCGCTCGATCCGGGCCGGGCCGCCGAGCTGCTGTTCACGGGACGGCCCCGCTCTCTGCGGGTGCTCGCCGCCAACGACCGCCCCTTCCTCCTCTGGGCCGGCGCGGGGCTGGACGCCCGCGTGATGGGGAAGATGAGCCTGCGGTGGAAGCGCCGGCTCGGCCGGGCCGGGATCACGCCGACCGCGTGGATCGAGTTCTTCCGCTACGAGTTCCCGCGGCTCCAGGTCTCGATCGACGGGGTCGTGTACGAGGCCACCTTCGCCGTCGTCTGCCACGCGCGGCATTACGCCGGAGACTGGGTCATCGCTCCCGAAGCCTCTCCCGACTCGGAAGAGGTGGACGTTCTGCTCTACTCCGGAAGGAGTCGCTACGAGCTCTTCCGCCTCTTCTACGCGCTCAAGCGGCACCGTTCGACGCACCTGTCTTCCGGCCTCGCCCGGCTCGTCCGGGGGCGGCAGGTGGCGATCCGCTCGCGCGAAGCCTACGCCGTCGAAGTCCAGCTCGACGGGGACTGCATGCTCGAGACCCCGATCGCCTGCCACGCCACGCGGGACACCGTGGAAGTGCTCGTGCCGGGGCCCTAGCCCCGCCGCTACTTCTTCCCGGCCCGGACCGCCTTCTCGACGTCGTCGATCTCCCGCGGCGCGCCGCAGGAGAGACAGTCGAACCCGGTCGGCGTGACGAGGACCGTGTCCTCGATGCGCACGCCGATGTTCCACCACTTCGGATCGACGCCCGTCGCGTTGCCCGGGATGTAGATGCCCGGCTCGATCGTGAAGACCATTCCGCTCTCGAGCACGCGGGAGGCGCCCCCGGTCTCGTAGCTCCCTTTGTCGTGCACGTCGAGGCCCACCCAGTGCGACACGCCGTGGAGCGTCCGTTTGCGATACCCCTTCGACTTCAGGAGCGACTCGAGGTCCCCCGACAGCAGCCCGAGGTGCAGGAGCCCCTCGGTCTGGACGCGCGCGCACTTCTCCTCGACGTCGTCGTGCCGCGCGCCCGGCCGGACGAGCGCCATCGCCTGCTTCTGCGCGTCGAGCACGATCTCGTAGATCGCGCGCTGCTCCGGGGAGAAGCGCCCGCTCGCGGGGTACGTTCGCGTGATGTCCGTCGCGTAGTAGCCGTACTCGGCGCCCGAGTCGTTCAGGACGACGTCCCCGGCCTCGATGCGCCGGTTGTTCTTGTCCCAGTGGAGGAAGACGCTGTTGGGACCCGAGCCCACGATCGAGGGGTACGCCATGCGCCGGGCGCCGTTGGCGTAGCAGTAACCGTCGAGCGCCGACTGGACCTCGAACTCCCACGCGCCGGGCTGCGCGGCCTTCATCGCGAGGACTTGCCCCCGCGCGCTTATCTCCGCCGCGCGGCGGAGGAAGCGGATTTCCTCCTCGTCCTTGACGAGACGCATTTCGTGCAGGATCTCCCGCGCGTCGGCCGCGAGGCCGGGGCCCGCGTCGCGGTTGCGCACGCCGCGGTAGGTCTCCTGGAACTTCCTCGCCCACTCCTCGTCGTTGCCGTCCCAGAGGAAGAGGGCCTGCGCCTCGGAGAGGTAGCCCGAGAAGCGGTACGAAACGGGGTCCCAGCTCGCGAGCCGGGTCGCGAGCTCCGACTCCGAAAACGCCGCGTCCGCGCCGTAGCGCGCCGGCGCCTCCACCGGTCCGGTCCGAGGCCCCTCGTACGACTCGCGGCGGGCGTCGCGCGGCTTGACGAACAGCACGTACCGTTTTCCGTCGGAGGGATCGTTGCGGAGGACCGCCGTCACGTCCGGCTCCTCGATGCCCGTCAGATAGTAGAAGTCCGAGTCCGGGCGGTACACGTACTCGGTGTCGTTCGACATGATCCGCTCCGGCGCCGAGCGGAGCACGGCGATCGACTTCGGGGGCAGCTTCCCAGGAATTTCTCGCGCCGGGCCCGGAACGCTTCGGGCGAAGGCGTCAGGGCCGGAAAGTCGAGGGCGGCGAGAATCGGGGCGGCGAGGCACAGACCGGCCGCCAGGAGCGCGCGGGGCGCCCGGAAGGAGCGTTTCACGCTCACCTCTTCGCGATGAAGGACCAGGGCGCCGGCTCGCCGACCGGGGAGACGGCCTGCGGCCGGACGACCGCCGCGATCCGGTCCCGATGCGTCTTCAGGATTCGGCGAACCGGCGTGCCCGCCGCCGCCTCTTCCAGGATGTCCGCGCCGGACTCGTCCGACCTTCGCGAGGTACGCCTCCCAGACCGCCTCGGAGAGCGACATGCCGCGGAAGACGACGTTGCCCATCTTCTCGAACTCGCGCTGCAGGAAAGCGAGCTTGCGCCGAGAGCTCCTCCTCGCCGGCGAGCGACTCGTCCTCGTACGGCGTGTGCGGCTTCGGGATGAAGGCGTTGACCGACGGCACGAGCTGCGCCACCCGCCCGAAGCGCCGCCCCTCCTCGATCGCGATCGCGCGCAGGTCGGCGACCGTGCGGACGATGTCCTCGACGTCCGCGTCGGTCTCGGTCGGCAGCCCGACCTGCAGGTAGAGCTTGAGCCGCGTGAATCCGCGCGCGAAGACGAGGCGCGCCTTCTCGCGCAGCATCGCGTCGGAAACTTTCTTGTTGATGTGGCGCCGCAGCCGCTCGTTGCCCGCCTCCGGCGCGATCGCGAGCGCCCGCTCCCCCTGCCGGGCGAGGACCTCCAGGATCGGATCCTCGATCGCGTCGATCTTGATGGAGGAGAGCGCGATGTGGTACCCGAGGGAGGAGAGCCCCTGCAGGATCTCCGTGATCTCCGGATGGTCGCAGACCGCGGTCGCGATCAATCCGACGCGATCGGTCGCGCCGCGCGCCTCCCGAGCGACCTTCAGGATCGAGGCCGCGGGATACTGCTTGACCGGCGCCATCGCGTAGGCGGCCCAGCAGAAGCGGCACATCTCGGAGCATCCGCGCGAGATCTCGATCAGGAGCTTGTCGGCGAGCTCCGTGCGACGGGGTCAGGATGGTCGTGTGCGGGACCTCGAAGGCCGGCGTGATCTCGGTGCGGGACATCGGCTGCTGGACGACGACTTTCCCGCTCTCCGCCGCTTCGGCCCGCGTCCCCTGCACGGCGGGGACGAAGAATCCCGGCTGCGCCGCGGCCGCTTCGAGGAACTCCTCTCGCGTCAAGCCCGAAGCGAGCCACTTCGCGATCGGCGGGACCAGCCGCTCGCCGTCGCCGAGCGCGAAGACGTCCACGAACGGCGCGAGCGCCGCCGGGTTCATCCGGGCGATGTCGCCGCCGACGAGCAGAATCGGGTGCCGCTCGTCGCGCTTCTCGCGACGCGCCGGGATGCCGGCCGCGGCGAGGGTCTTCAGGATGTTGACGATGTCCATCTCCCAGGAGAGGGACCAGGCGAGGAGGCCGAAGTCCGAGAGCGGCGCGCCCGTCTCGAAGGTGGCCGCGGGCCCCCCCTCCTCGTGGAAGAAGCGCTCGCAGACGAGGTCGGGGACGCGGTTGAAGAGCCGATACACCCACTGGAAGCCGAGGTTCGACATCCCGACTTCGTAGGTGTTCGGGAAGCCGAGCGCGATCCGGTAGGCCCCGAAGCGCTTCGGGGTCTCCGTGAATCGCTCCCGGGCGGCGAGCTCCCGGTTTCTCTCCGTCGGACGCATGGGCGAACCGGGCATTATAGGCGCACGGCGAAGGCCCAGTCCGCGACGTTTCCCCCTGTCGGGCCGGTCACGAAGAGGTCGCCCAGGGCCTCGAAGAACGAGTGCGTGTCGTGTCGGGCGAGCGTGCGGGCGGGGTCGAGACCGCGGCCGGCCGCGCGAGCGAGCGTCCTCCCGTCCGCGAAGGCCCCCGCGGCGTCCGAGCGATCCGTCCCGGCCGTCCGAGCCCGCGGCCAGGAGCGCGACATCGGAGCGCCCGGCGGCCGCGAGCGCGAGCGCCGCCGCGAGCGCGAGCTCGAGATTGCGGCCCCCGCGGCCGGCCCTTCCCGACAGGGTCACTGTCGTCTCGCCGCCGGCGAGGAAGACCTCTCCGGGACGGAGGCGCGACGCGGCGAGGCCGAAGGCCGCCCCCGCCCGGCTCGCCTCGCCCGACAGCCGCCGGCTCGCGAGGCGGGGCGAGAGGCCGGCGCGCCGGGCCGCCCGGGCCGCGGCGGCGAGTCCCGCGCGGTTGCACCCGACGACGCGCGCGAGGTCGCCGCGGCGGCGGCGGATCGTGGGCCCGGATCCGACCGTCTCCGGCCGGTCCCCGGGGACGTCCGAGAGCACGAGCGAGATCACGCGGGCCGGCGTCGCGCCTGCGAGACGCCCCCCTTTCACCGCCGAGAGGCGGCGTCCGCAGGCGATTCACTTCGCTAATCGAAGCGCCGGCGGCGATCAATCTCTTCACCGCACGGCGCTTCCGCTCCAGAGTGAGGCCCGGGCGCGGGAGTGCCACGAGCGAGGAGGCGCCTCCCGAGATGAGGGCGAGGATCGCGTCGTCGGAGCCGAAGCTCCGAAAGAAGCGGATCGCGGCGCGCGCCGCTTCGACGCTCGAGCGGTCGGGCTCGGGATGCGCCGAAAAGAGAATCTCGACTCCGCGCTCCCGCGGGCCCGGATGTCCGCGAGGGAGGACAGCGAGCCCCCGATCGAATCGTCCGCGGGCCGCATCGAGCATCGCCGCGGCCGCCTTGCCCGCGGCGAAGACGCCGACTTCGCGCGCCCCGGCGAGCGCCCGCGCGATCCGCTTCCGGGCGAGGGCCCGGCGCACGCCCTCGCCCGGGTCCGCCCCGTCGAGCGCGGCTCGATAGAGATCGGCCAGCAGATGTCTCGCCTTCGCGCGCTTCATCCGAAACGCGATTCTTTCCGTATATGATGATGGGTCCAAAGGACGAAAGAGGAGGCATCGAATGAAGAAGATCGTTTCGCGGGTTCTGCTGGCCGCCCTGCTCGTCGGTCTCGCCGGCTTTGCTGTCGCCATGGACGGGAGCTGGTCCGGCTGGATCACCGACACCGCCTGCGCGGCCAAGGGCGCTTCGGCCAGCCATGCGGACTGCGCAACCAAGTGCGTCAAGGACAAGGGCGCCAAGTGGGCTCTCTACAACGAGGCCGACAAGAGCGTCTGGGTCCTCTCGGACCAGGCGGGCGCGGCCAAGATGGTCGGACAAGCAGGTCACCGTGAAGGGCTCGGCCGACGCGGCCAGCAAGACCATCACGGTCGCCTCGATGGAAGAGAAGAAGTAACTCGCTCGCGGCTAGCGCCGAGCGAGTCATCCCGAGCCGCGTCGCGGCGAGGGATCTCGGACTCGAGCCAGGCGCCGAGCGCTCGAGGCCCCGGTTCGCCGGGGCCTTTTTCTTCTCCGGAGGGAGGACGGCGCCCGGTCCCCGCGAGCGACCGGATCTGTCAGAATGTCTTCTCGGCCTCTTCGGTGACCCGACGCGGCCGCGATCGACATGAGCGCCAACCCGAACCCCCAGCCGACTCGCCCGGACGAGTACCCCCCCGCGGGAGGAGAGCACCACTGGGCGAAGGCCTCGAAGCAGCTCCGGCACCGGCTGACCCAGGTCGTGCCCCACGCGGTCCTGAAGGAGCTGCACCGCAAGAGCCCCGCCCGCCACTTCGCGATCGCCGCGCGTCAGTTTCTCCTGCTCGGCGCCGCCTCCTTCGTCTCCTGGAAGTTCCCGGAGCCCGCGATCTGGATTCCCGTCGGCGCTCGTCGCCGGCTGGACCGCCTTCAACTTCACGGTGCTCCTGCACGAGGTCGTTCATCGCGCCGTCTGGAACGGACCGCGCCCGCGGGCCGAGCGCCTCCTCGGCATCCTGTACGCGGTCCCTTCGGGGATCTCGGCCCTCCAGTTCACGCGCTGGCACCTGACCCACCACGCCGAGCTCGGGGACGCGGAGGCCGACCCCAAGCGCCACTACCTCTCGCCGAAGATCAACCGGCCCTGGTACAAGCTGCTCTACTTCACGCCGGCGCTCTTTCCCATCTACTTTCGCGCGGCGCGCCGGGAGACGGCGAGCTATCCGCCGGCGCTTCGGAAGCGGATCGCGCGCGAGCGGATCGGCACGATCCTCCTGCACCTCGCGGTCATGGTCGCGATCTTCGCGGCCGGCGGCTTCGGCGTTCTCGCGCGCGTCTACCTCGTCCCCTACTTCGTCGTCTTTCCGATCGCCTTCGCCCTGAACCGCCTCGGACAGCACTACGCGATCGATCCGACGGATCCGGCCAAGTGGGGGACCTTGATCCGGCCCTCCCGTTTCTGGGATTTCTGGTACCTCTACTCCGCATACCACCTCGAGCACCACTACTTCACCGCCGTTCCGCTCTACAACCTGCGGCGGCTCCACTTCGCGCTGCGTCCTTTCTTCGACGAGATCGACTGGAAGCCGGTCACCTACCGGCGCCTCTTCCGCGACTGGATCTTCCGGAACCAGGCGCCCCACACCGACTGGCACCTCTCGCTCGAGGGCTGACGGAGCGGCTCTCCGATTCGTACAATCGAGCCGTGGAGGACACCGGGGACATCAACCGCCTGATCCGCGAGTTGAATGCGGAGGCGCGCGAAGGGGAATCCGTGGAAGCGGCGCGCCTCACGCGGTGGCTCGAGGAGCTCCACGCCCGGGCGGGAAGCGACCTGCTGCTCGCGGCCGGGGCTCCCCCTTCCGTGCGCGTGGACGGAGCGGTTCGGCCGCTCGCCGGAGGCTCCCCTGTCGGGCGAAGAGATCGAGGAGGCGGTCCTCCCCGCCCTGAACCCGTCGCTTCGGGCACGCTTCCACGCGGGGGAGATCGCGGACGGGTCGTATCGGGTCGCGGGCCTCGGGCGCTTCCGGATCAATCTGCACCGCGAGCGGGGCCGGGCCGCCGCCGCGGTCCGCGCGCTCCCGGCCCGGCCGCCGCGCCTCTCTTCGCTCGGCCTTCCCCCGGGGGTCGAGGCGCTGACGCCGCCTGCCGCGCGGCCTCGTGCTCGTCGGCGGCCCGACCGGATCGGGCAAGACGACGACGCTCGCCGCGCTCGTCGAGGAGATCAACCAGAGGGACGCCCGCCACATCGTGACGATCGAGGACCCGATCGAGTACGAGCACCCGCATCGCCGGAGCCTCGTCGAGCAGGTCGAGATCGGCGTGGACGCTCCGGATTTTCCGACCGCCCTGCGCGCCGCGGTGCGCCAGGCTCCGGACGTCATCGTCGTGGGCGAGATGCGGGACCCGGAGACGATGCGCATCGCGCTCGCCGCATCCGAGACCGGGCACCTCGTCTTCTCGACCGTCCACACCGGAGACGTCGCGTCCGCGATCTCGCGGGTCGCCGATTCCTTTCCGCCCGAGCGCCAGCCCACGATCCGGCAGGAGCTCTCGATGGCGCTCGCCGCCGTGCTGACGCAGACGCTCCTGCCGCGCAAAGGCGGCGGCCGGGTCGCCGCGGCGGAGCTCCTCGTCGTCGGCTACGGCGCGCGCCAGCACATCCGCCGAAACGCGCTCCAGCACCTCCACCAGGAGATCAGCCTCACGCGGCGGGCGGGTTCCTCGACCTTCGAGGAGTCGCTCGCGCGCCTCGTGCGCGAGGGAATCGTCGAGGCCGACGAGGCGCGGGGGCGGGCGGCGCATCCCGACGACTTCGAGACCTCGTTGAAGGCGGCGACGTAATCGGCGCGGCTCTCCTCCTGCTCGCGCAAGGCGCGGCCTCGAGCCCGACGCCGGCCGCTCCGCTGCCCGCACCCACGCCGGCCGTGGCGGAGCTCGGCGCCGTGCGGGCGCGGGTGTCGTGCCGGATGGAGCGGGAGAGCGCCGTCTTCTGCTCTCCGAGGCACCTCGAGATCTTCCGGAGCGGCAAGCTCGCGTACGAGGACACATTCGCGGGCGTGACGTCCTATCTTGGACCGCTCCCCGGGCGGAGCGCCCTGACCGTCGTCGACCTCGAGGGCACGGGCGAGCCGGAAGTGCTGCTCGACCTCTTCTCCGGGGGCGCGCACTGCTGCACTTCGACCCGGATCTACCACCTCCTCGGCCGTTCGCTCCGCTACGGAGTCCTCGCCCACGACTGGGGAAATCCGGGCTACCGGCTCGAGGACCTGGACGGCGACGGCCGCCTCGAGTTCCTCACGGGCGACGACGGTTTCTCCTACGCCTTCACGTCCTACGCCGCGTCGCGCCGGCCCCCGCGGATCTGGAAGTTCGACGGGAGGCGCCTCGTGGACGTCACGCGCAAATTCCCGAAGGTCGTCGAGGACGACGCGGTTTCCTGCTGGTCCGCGTTCGAGGAGCTCTCGCCGAAGGACCCGGCGGGAGACGCGGTCCGCGGAGTGGCCGCGGCGTACGTCGCGGACTACTGCCTGCTCGGCCAGTGCAAGGCCGGGTGGGAGAAGCTCCGCGCGGCCTACGACAAGCCGGATCGCGACCGGTTCTTCCGGGACCTCTCTTCGCTCCTCCAGAAGAACGGCTACGTCGCGCGCACGCCTGCGACCGGGAGGCCCGTCCCCCTCGACTGACCCGGCGACGGCGCGGCGGAAGACCGCGGTCCCTTTGATAGCATCCGCCGTCTCGGAGGACATCATGCGGGTCTTCGGAGCGGGTCCTCGAATCGTCCTCGCGATCCTCGCCGCGTCGGTCCTCGCGCCGGTCTCCACCTTCGCCTACCGGTCGAACTGCAACAGCGAGAAACCGCCCGGCTGGCTCCCGAAGGGACCGTGATGGCCGGCTTCGATGAAATCCTGGGCGACTTGATGCGGCTCGCGGGCCCGACGTCCGCTCCGGCGGACCGGACGGGCGCGCCCGGCCCTTCGCCCGCTGTCGGCATCGGCTCGCTCCTCGCGACGGCGATGCAGCTCGTCCAGCAGAACGGGGGACTCGGAGGGCTCGTCGAGAAGTTCCAGAGGGCCGGCCTGGGCGACCAGGCCAACTCCTGGGTCTCGACCGGCTCGAACCTCGCGATCTCGGGCAACGATCTTCAGACGGCGCTCGGCGGCGGGGCGATCGGCCAGATCGCCTCGATGCTCGGCCTCTCCGCCGGAGACGCGAGCAATCGCCTGGCGGGCTTGCTCCCGAACGTCGTCGATCGGATGACTCCGAACGGCCAGATTCCCGACGGGCACGACGACTTGATCTCTCAGGGCCTCTCGATGCTCCTGGGAAAGACGGGAAGCGCCTAGATGCGCCCCCCCTCGAAGGCCGCTCCGCCCCGCGGCGCCGTGGACCTCGACGGCCGGACGATGTTCGTCAGCGCGACCGCGAGCGCCGGTGTCGTGGACGCGAGCACGCGGATCCGATTCCGGCAGAAGGGCGCGCGCGTCTTCGGGCGCTACGCCGGCGGTCGGGTCCGCCGCGGCGTGCTCGTCGGCGGTTTCGACGGCGCGAAGCTGACGTTTCGCTACCTCCAGGTGGAAGACTCGGGCGAGATCCACGGAGGCCGCTCGACGTGCGAAGTCGAGCGCGGAACGGAAGGCCGGATTCGGATCTTCGAGCGGTTCGCCTGGACGACGCGCGAGGGCCGGGGGACCAACGTCTTCGAGGAGCTCGAGACGGAGGCCCGTTAGTCCTCGAACCCCGCCGCGCCGGGGACGGCCGCCCGGCGCTCACGGCAGCGCGGCGCCCACTCCGAAGAGGCCGTGGACCGCGAAGTTTCCGGTCGAGGCCCGGCCCCGCGCCACCGAGACGTTCGCGTGTCCGTACGTCACCTTTCCCTCGACGGTGCCGAAGAAATGCCTCCCGGCGAAGAATCGCCGCCCGATCCCGATCTGGAAGGCCGGCCCGGCGAGCTCGTAGCGGTTCACCTCGTCTCCGTCGCGACCCGAAGAGACGCCGCGGATCCGGCTCTGCGCGTGGGCGATCACGGCTCCGACGCCCGCGCGAAAGATGAAGCCCCGGCGGATCCACGTGCGCTGCACGGTCGCCACGTTGAAACCGTGGGTGATCTCGAATTGCGACACCTCGGCGGTCGTGTTCTCGAGGTAGATCTTGTGATGGACGAGCTCGAGCTCCCAGCCTCCCCGCTCGGCGGATCGCCCGAGCCGCGCCGCCCAGTAGATCGGTTGCCGGAAAGGCCGGGTCGACCAGCGCGCCGGAATCTCGAGCTCCGGCGTTCCCCGTTCCCGCACCGTCAGGGTCGTCGAGACGCTCGCCGCCGAACCGGAGAGCGCTTCGAGCGTCCAGCGGACCGCCTCGGCCCCCGCCGGTTCGGGGCCCATGGCGGCGAGGGCCGCGAGCGCGGCCGGCGCGATCAGACCTCGCGCCGAAAGAGCACCCGGGTGAGGATCCCGCATACCAGGGCGAACGTCAGGAGAAAGGCCCAATCCGAGTAGACCGCGGCGGGCGAGCTCCCGCGCAGGAGGAGCTCCCTCAAGGCGTTGATGCCGTACGTGAGCGGGTCCGCGCGCGAGATCGCCTGCAGCCACGTCGGGTAGGACTCGATCGGATAGAGCGCGCCCGACGGGAAGAAGAGGAGCGCGTTGATGATGCCGAACATCCCGCGCAGGACCGAAACGCTCCGGGCCCGCGCGAAGAGGAGGAACCAGATCGCGGAGATCGCGAGCGAGGTCAGAAATACCGTGGTCGCTCCGGCCGCAACCGACCGGCCGTCGGTCACCGGAACGGGGGTCACGAGGAGGACGGCGGCGAGCACGAGCATCCCCGCGAGCGAAGCGACGACGGCGCCGGCGAGGACGTTGCCCGCACGAGCGCGCCGGTCGAGATCGGCGTGACGAGATACCCCTCGTGGTACCCGTACATCCGGTCCTCGAGGACCTGGAGGCCGCCCGAGACCATCGAGCCCATGAAGATCGAGAGGCACACCACCGCCGGCCCGAGGTAGGTCAGGTAGTCGAGATACGGATACGCCTCGAGCCGCACGGCCGCGGCGATAGACCGTCCCTCCTCGCCGCGCGAGATCTCGTCCCAGATCTGCCGCAGGGCGCCGTCGAGGGCCTCGAAGGAGAAGCGGTCCGTGTTGTCGCCGATGAACGCGGGCGCGGGCCCTTTCGGCGCGAGCCGGAACGGGAGGATCCAGACGCCGCGATAGGCGCCGCGGCGCAGGCCCGCCAGCGCCTCCTCGCGGTCCACGAGGAAGACCGCGTCGACGAGCTGCCGGCCGCTCTCGAGCGCGAGCACGCCGCGGCCGCAGGCGGTCGAGTACGCGTTGCCGGCCTCGTCCACGACGGCGAGCGGCAGATGGCGCAGCTGCCGGTTCAACGAGTTGCCGAGCACGAGGAGATAGACGAGCGGGAAGAGCATCGTCGAGACGATCAGCACAGGCTGGCGCCAGAGCGTCAGGTAGGCGCGCTGGCAGATCGCGGCGATCCCGAGGATCGCGAGCCGCAGGCCGCGCGCCGGTCGGGGCGGCTCGTCCCGTCGGCTCATTCGCCTCGAAGCCCCCGCCCCGTGTAGGAGAAGAAGACGTCCTCGAGCGTCACCGGCGAGATCGTCAGGTGGAGGACCCGGTAACCGCGCCGTTCGAGGTGCTCTGCGGCGCGGCGTCCCACCCCCTCCCCCGGCCGCGACTGAAACTCGAAGGAGTCGGGCGCGTTCGCGCGCCAATTGCGTCCGCCGAGCGCCAGGACCGCCTCGCGGTCGGCCGGCGACAGCACGCGGTCGAGCTCGATCTGCGTGCGCTCTCCGGTCTCGAGCGAGCGCTTCAATGCGGCGGGCGAGTCCTCGCACAGAATCCGGCCCTGATCGAGGATCGCGACGCGATCGCAGAGGTAGTCCGCTTCGTCCATCGCGTGCGTCGTCAGGATGATCGACAGCCGCTCGTCCGCGGTCTTCAGCTCCTGGAGCATCTCCCAGATCGAGCGGCGGCTCTGCGGATCGAGCCCCGTCGTCGGCTCGTCCAGGAAGAGGACGTGTGGCGAGTGGAGAACGCCGCGCGCGATCTCGAGCCTCCGGCGCATGCCGCCCGAGAGCTCGCGCGTGATCTGCTCGCGACGCTCGGTCAGACCGACCTGCGCGAGCCGGAGCTCGATCATGCGCGCGAGGCCGCGGCCGCGAGCCCGTACATCTTCCCCTGCACGGAGAGGTTCTCTTCGACCGTCAGGTGCTCGTCGGTCGTGACCGCCTGCGACACCGTTCCGATGAGCGCGCGCACCGCCGAACGGTCCCGCACGATGTCCTTGCCGCGGATGCGGGCCGTGCCCGAGGTCGGCGGGAGCAGCGTCGTCAACATCCGGACGAGCGTCGTCTTGCCGGCGCCGTTGGGGCCCAGAATCCCGTAGGTCTCCCCTTCCACCGACGGTGAAGGAGACCGCGTCGTCGGCGGCGACGCTCGCCGAACTTCTTCGTGAGCCGCTCGACTTCGATCGACGCGGCGCGCCGCGACGGCTCGGGCCGGGCCGGCTCGTCCAGGAAAGGGGGTGGTTCGAGGAGCGGCTCGAAGGAGCGCTCCCGAGCGGTCAACTCTTCCCCGCTTCGACGACGAAGGTCTGCCCGGCGATGACCGCGACGCCTTGCGGGGCGAGGCGCACGGAGAAGGTCTTCAGGTCGCGGCTCTGCAGCCCCCAGTTGCGCCGCGTCGCGAACTCCGAGCGCGGCTTGACGGAAACGACGCGCGCGGGGAAGCGGTCCTGCGGGCGCGCCTGCGGCCAGACGAGGACGTGGCCGCCGACGGGGAACGTCGAGAGGCGCTCCTCGGGGACTTCGACGCGCAGATACGGGGCGCCGACCTGCAGCGTGACGACGGGCTGTCCCGCCTCGACCCACTCCCCCTCGCGATGGTGCCGGGTCAGCACGACGCCGGCGGCGGGAGAGGCGAGCGTGCCCTCCTTCTCGAAGTGCTGTGACCTTGTCGGCCCGCACCGCGAGCGTCTTGTCCTGCGCTTCGAGCTGGTTTCTCTCCGTCTCGAGCGCACGGATGCCCGCCTCCGTCGCGTCGCGCCGGTGCCGCAGCGATTCGAGATCCGCCGCCGGAGCGATTCCCTCGCGCACGAGCCGCGCGAGGCGCTTCTCGTCGCTCGAGATCTGGGCGAGCTCCGCCTTCGCCTTCTCGACGTTCTGGCGGCGCGTCAGCTCGCGCGCCTGAAGCTCGGCCCGCTGACGCTGGTAGTCCGCCGCGTCTTCGGCCAGGCCCGGCTGTTCGACGCGCGCAACGACGTCGCCCGACGCGACCGATTCGCCCTTCGTCCGGAACGCGGCTCGACGACGCGACCGGATCGGGAGAGGGAGAGGTCGAGTGTCTGGTCCTCGGCGATCGCGAGCAGCCGGACGGCCGCGCCGAGGTCGTTCTCCTGGCGCACGAGGGCGCCGTAACCCCAAGCGCCCGCCACCGCGATCGCAATCGCGACCCCGACCCAGGCTGCCTTTTTCATCCTCCGATTCGCCGATTCCGATCTTATCTCCAATTCGTAGGGCAGGAGCCGCCGGCGAGCGGCATTTCGAAGGGGGACCGGGTTGTGGCCCATAATCTTTTCGGGTCTCCCCGGTCTGCTGAGTACTCCGGCCGGGAGCGCCCGGTCGGGTAGCCCGAGGCGCGCCGGAGCCGGGCCTCGAGACCCTTAGACTGCCCCCCATGGACGGCCCTCTGGTCGGGATCATCATGGGCAGCCGATCCGACTGGGAGACGATGCGCCACGCCTCGGAGACGCTTCTCCAGTTCGGCGTCTCGCACGAGTGCCGGGTCGTCTCGGCGCACCGCACCCCCGCATGGATGGCGGAGTACGCCTCGGGAGCCGCGGGGCGGGGCCTCGAGGTCGTCATCGCGGGGGCGGGCGGGCGCGGCGCACCTGCCCGGCATGACCGCGGCGCACACGATCGCTGCCGGTCCTCGGCGTGCCGGTCGAGAGCGCCGCGCTGAAGGGCCTCGATTCGCTCCTGTCGATCGTGCAGATGCCCGGCGGGAGTCCCCGTGGCGACGCTCGCGATCGGCAAAGCCGGCGCGATCAACGCCGCGCTCTTCGCCGTGTCGATCCTCGCGGGCAAGCGTCCGGATCTCGCCGAGCGGCTGCGCGAGTTTCGCGCGGGAGAGACGCGCCGAGTCCTCGGCGAGACCTTGCCTTGACGGCGGCGGTCCTCCCGGGCCGCGCCGTCGGCGTGCTCGGGAGCGGACAGCTCGGGCGGATGTTCGCGATCGCCGCCCGCCGCATGGGGTACCGCGTCCACACGTTCTCTCCCGACTACGACACGCCCACCGGGCAGGTCGCCGACGTCGAGGTCGCGGCGCCGTACGAGGACCTCGAAGCCGTGCGCGCCTTCGCGCGCCGCGTGGACGTCGTCACCTTCGAGTTCGAGAACGTGCCGGCCGCCGCGGTCGAGGCCGCGGCCGAGCTCGCCCCGGTGCGTCCCTCCGGCGCGGTTCTCGCGACGACGCAGCACCGCCTCCGCGAGAAGACCTTTCTCGCGCGGTCCGGATTTCCCGTGACGTCCTTCGCCGAAGTGCGATCGCTCGCGGACCTCGAGCGGGCGCTCGGCGCGATCGGATACCCGGCCGTCCTCAAGGCCTCGACGATGAGCTACGACGGAAAGGGCCAGTCGCGAATCGACGCCCCGTCGGACGCCGCGAAAGCCTGGGAAGCGCTCCGCGGCCGCGAGGCGATCCTCGAGGGCTTCGTCCGCTTCGAGAGAGAGGCTTCAGTCATCGTGGCGCGCGCGCTCGACGGGCGGATCGAGGACTTCGGGTTGATCGAGAACACGCACGCGAGCCACATCCTCGACTACTCGGTCGCCTCGGGCGACGCTTCGAGCCCGGTCGCGCGCGAGGCCGCGGCCCTCGCCGCCGCCGTGGCCGAAGAGCTCGACCTCGTCGGGGTGCTCTGCGTCGAGCTCTTCGTGACCGGCGACGGGAAGCTCCGGATCAACGAGCTCGCGCCGCGCCCGCACAACTCGGGGCACCTGACGATGGACGCCTGCGTGACGAGCCAGTTCGAGCAGCAGCTCCGGGCGGTGTGCGGGCTGCCGCTCGGCTCGACCCGGTATCTCCAGGCCGCGGCGATGGCGAACCTGCTGGGCGATTTGTGGCAACGCGGAGAGCCGGACTGGCTCGCCGCGGCGCGATTCCCGGAGGTCAAGATCCACGTCTACGGAAAGAGCGAGCCGAGGCCGCGCCGCAAGATGGGGCACCTGACGGCGCTCGACCCGTCGCCGGATCGGGCCCTCGCCCGGGCGCTCGAGGCGCGCCGGGCCTTGAAGCCGGGCGGGTCGAGTTCCAGCGCTCCGCCGGCCTTGAAGCCGGGCGGGTCGAGCTCCAGCGCCCCGCCGGCCCTGAAGCCGGGCGGGTCGAGTTCCAGCGCCCCGCCGTCGACACGTTCCTGACCCGCCCGGAAAGAGAGAGTTCAAAATCAGCCCGGCGAGGTGAGTCTCAGGAGCCGGTCGACTTCGTCGAGCGCGATTTCGGCCGGCTGCGCGATCGCGAGATCCAGCCCGGCCGAGGCGTCGGTCGCCTCGGGGTTGACCTCGACGGTGAAAGCGCCGCGCCGACGCGCCTCCCCCGCGAAGCCCGCCGCGGGATAGACGACCGAAGAGGTCCCCACGACGAGGCACACGTCGCAGTCGAGCGCGGCGAGCGCGCGCTCGTACGCGTCGGGCGGGATCGGCTCGCCGAACCAGACGACTCCGGGCCGCGCGACCCCGCCGCAGTGCGGGCAGCGGGGCGGCATCTCGGGGAAGGGCACGCGCTCGTCGCGCCACCGGTGCGGCGCGTCCCGGCAGACGCTCCAGCACCCGAGCTCCCAGAGTGAGCCGTGAAAGCGCACGACTCCCTCGGTCCCCGCCCGCTCGTGCAGGCCGTCCACGTTCTGCGTGACGAGCGTGAATCTCGGGAAGCGGCGGCTCCACGCGGAGAGGATCTCGTGGGCGCGGTTCGGTCTCGCGCGGGCCACGAGGTCGCGCCGCCAAGCGTACCACTCCCAGACCGTCTCCGGGTCGCGCGCGAACGCCTCGGGGGTCGCGAGCTCCTCGGGCCGGAAGTTCCGCCAGAGGCCGCCGGCGTCGCGGAAGGTCGGGATGCCGCTCGCGGCCGAGACGCCCGCGCCGGTCAGGACGGTGACGCGCTCCGCGCGACGGAGCCGCCCGGCCAGGCGCTCGAGCGCGCTCACGCCGCGCCCGACGGCGCGAAGAGCGCGAGCTCGCCCGCGGGCGCGAACCCGAGGCTCGCCGCGAGCCTTCGGGAGGCCGCGTTGCCTTCGAGCGCCCCCCAGACCGGATCTTTTCCGTGCCTCGCCATGTGGCCGATCATGTGCTCGCAACACTCGCGCGCGAATCCGCGGCCCCGGTGCTCTTCGAGCGTGTCGATCGAGACGTCCCAGAACGTCTCCGTCTCGTAGCCGGCGTAGCAGAACGCGACGGGCAGCGGCCCGACGAAAGCCGCCGCGACGTGCGTGAAGCCGAGCGCGGTCCGGACCTCTTGGCGCAGGACGGCAGGGAGGTGCTCGAGCGCGCCGGCGACGTCCGCGGAGAGCATTCCGATCCGGGCGCCGGAGCGGGGTCTTTCCGGGACGGCCGCGGACTCGGGAAGCGTCGAGATCAGGGCGCGGGAGCGCGTCCAGCCGGGGAGCTGCCCGGCGACGCGGTCGGCGTCTTCGGTCGCGCACAGCACGGCCCGTCCGCGATGCCGGTCGATCTCCCGGGCGAGTTCCGAAATGGGCGGCGCGCCCGAGAGGCAGAAGAGGCCGAAGTCGGTCCCGCGCACGACGAAGTCCGCGGGGCCGGGGCCCGGCGATCCGACGAGCTCGCACCGGCCCGAAAGGAGCATGCCGCGCATCTCGACCCATTCGGGCGCGTCGGGAAGGCGCGCGGCGAGCTCCCGAAGCATCCGCCGATTCTCCCCCGGAAGTCGAAAACGAAATATCCTTCTCCGGCCGGCGGCGCCCGGCCCGAGGGACATCAGCCTGTTCGAGTACCAGACGCTCTTCGACCAGCGCGGCGATCTCTACAGCCGAGCGAACCGTCTCTACCCGGAGGCACGGGCCGAGGAGGCGGCGACGCTGCTCTCCTATCTCGCGCTCTCGGCCGGCGCGCGCTGGCTCGACGTCTCCGCCGGCGGCGGCTATCTGTCCGAGCGGGCCCGCGCGCAGGGCCTCCCGCCCGCGCGATTCTCGTGCGACGGATCCCTCGCGTTCCTCTTGAGCGGCGGCGGGAGCGCCTCCGGATGCGTGGCGGCCGCCGAGCGCCTTCCCTTCCCCGACGGGCGCTTCGCCGCCGCCGCGAGCCTCGCGGCGCTCCACCACTCCGAGGATCCGCGAGCCGCGTGCCGCGAGCTCCTCCGGGTCACGTCTCGCGCGGGCCGCGCGGTGCTGGGCGACGCGGCCGCCGGCTCGGAGACCGCCCGATTCCTGAACTCCTTCGTCGACCGGCACACGTCGAGCGGCCATCGGGGACGCTTCTATTCGCCGGAGGAGCTCGAAGGCTTTTTCGCGGCGGCGGGGGGCCGCGACGCGCGCGGCGTGCAAGCGCGCCTCTTCTGGCGCCTCCCCTCGCGCGCCGACGCGGTCGTCTTCTTCCGGAGTCTCTTCGGCCTCGTTCCCTCGACGACCGACTCGGAGATCGAGGAGGCTTTGAATGACCTCGGCGCCGCGTCGAAGGAGGGGACCTTCGCGATCCCCTGGACGATGAACTACGCCTCGGCGGGCCCCGCTTGAGCGCCGTGGGGCTCGCTCCGGGCCGGATCCTCTCGTCGGTGTCGGCCCTCCTCGGCGGGCCCTTCCAGGAGCGGGAGATCCGAAGCGCGACCGGGCTCTCGCGCGGCCAGTGGAAGGATCTGGCGCGTTTCTTCCCCCGACTCGGCGCCGATCCGGGCCCGGCGGCGGCCCGCGCCCGCCGGCGGTACGGGCGCCTCGTGGGCCGGGCGCTCGCGAGCGAGCGGGACGCTCCCGCCTTCCGCGACGCGCCCCCGACTCCGGAGCCGTGTCTCTACGCGACGGCGCACATCGGAGACTTGCGCAGCCTCCGCTACCTCCTCCGGCCGCTGCTCGCGATCGCGACGGTCATCGACACCGACGAGCGCAGCCGCGCGGCCGGCGGCCGCGAGCGCCCCGAGATCGAAGAGCGCGTCCCGCGCGACTTCCCGCACGTCCTCTCGTCCCGCGAGCCGCACCGGCTCCGTTCGGCGCTCGAGCGCGGCAGCCTGATCGTCTCGACGGACCTCCCGGGCGAGGACGGCGCGGAGTTCCCCTGCCTCGGCGGAAGGATCCGGCTCGATCCGCGGCCGTTCCGGCTGGCGCGCCTCGCGCGGGTCCCGTGCCGCCCGCTCTTTCTGACATCGCCCGGCGGACGGCTCACGGTCACGGTGGGGCCGGAGCTTCCGGCAGAAGAGGCCTCGGCCCTCGGCCGATTCGCGCAGATCTTCGCGGCGATCGCCGACGAGACCCCCTACGAGATCGACGGGTTCACGTGGTGGAGCCGGCTCGGGATCACCGCTTGAGCATCTCGGAAGCGCTCTCCGAGGCCTTGCGGCGCGAGCCGGGCCGGCCGGCGCTCCTCGTCCCCGGGGAGACCCTCGATCGCGCCGGGCTCCGGGATCGCATCGAGTCGCGCGCCGAGGAGCTCGCGGCTTCGCCGGCGCGGGCGCCGATCTCGCTCGACGCGTCGGATCCGATCGCACTCGCCGTCGACTTCTTCGCGGCGCGCCGCCTCGGCCGCACCGGCGTGGTCCACGGCGAGGGAGTGCCCCCGAGGCTCCGCCGCGAGCGCGACGAGCGGCTCGTCGGCCTGCTGCCCCCGCTTTCCTCCGAGACGGTCTTCTTCTCGTCGGGGAGCGTCTCGCGGGGCAAGGCCATTCCGCTCTCGGAAGACCGCCTCCTCTTCTCCGCGCTCGCGTATCCCGAGCGGACCGGCATTCGTCCGGGCGATCGCGTCGCCGTCGCCGTGCCGGTCGGTCAGATCTTCGGCTTCCTCCGGGGGATCGTCAACTCCCTGCTCGTGGGCGCGGAAGTCCTTTTCTACGCGGCGCGTCGGGATCCTCTCGGTGAAGCGAGCCGGCTCGGAGCGACGTTCGCGCTCCTTTCACCCCTGCAGGCGCGGCTCTCCGCGGGCGCCTCGGGCGCGCTCCGACTCCGCGGCGCGCTCACGGCGGGCGGGCCCGTCGCGGAGGCCGGGGCCGGGCGGCTCGAGAGCGAGCGCGGCGTGCCGCTCCGGTTCGGCTACGGCCTGACGGAGACCTCGGCGCTCGGCTCGCGCCAGCACTTCGACCGCCCGAGGCGGCCGGGCAGCTCGGGCCTCCCGGCGCCGGGCCTCGCGATCGACATCGTCTCGCCGGAGGGGAACGCCGTGGCGGCCGGCGAGACCGGCGAGATCCGGATCGCGGGCCGCAGCGTCTTCCGCGGCTACGCGGATCCCGCGGAGCCGACGCCGTTCGACGCGCAGGGGCGCCTGCGCACCGGAGACCTCGGATTCTTCGACGAGGCGGGAGAATTGCACGTTCGCGGGCGGGAGGCCGCGAGCCTCCGGACGCGGGGACGGTTCCTGTGCGCCGAGGAGATCGAGGGCGCGGCCCTCGAGAAAGCGGGTGTCACCGAAGCGGCGGCGGTGCCTCTGGGAGAGACCTTCGGTCTGCTGCTCGTAACCGAGGACCCGTCGGAAGCGTTCTTGCGAGAGGTGCGCGACCACTTGCACGGGCGCCTGCCCCTCTTCGCGCGGCCGCGACGCGTGCGCCGGGTCGAGAGCCTCCCGCGCGCGCCCGGCGGGAAGCTCGATCGCAGCGAGGCGGCGAGATGCTTCGAGGCGTCCTGACGCCGCGGCTGCTCCGCGCCGCGAAAGAGGAGGCCGGGCGGCGGGAGACGCCCTTCTTCTTCCTCGACCCGGAAGAGATCCGCCGGCAGGCGATCGCGTGGCGCCTCGCCGCCGCGTCGGAGGCGCCTGCCTCGATCCTCTATCCCTACAAGTGCAACCGGCACCCGGCGATCATCGATCTCCTCGCGCGGGAGGGCCTCGGCGCCGAGGTGACGACGTCCGAAGATTTTCGCGCCGCGCGGAACCTCGGCCTCCTCGGTGGCCGCGTCGTCGTGGCCGGGCCCGCCAAGGCCCGGGAGCTCATCGACGCGGCGATCGGCGGCGGCGCGCTCTTCGTCGCGGACGGAGCGGAGGACGCGCGGGCGATTCTGGCGCGAGGCCGTGCGCTCTCGAAGGCCCCCGCCTATCTCCTGCGCCTCGCGCCCTCCTCGGCGCAGGCCGATCAGCGCTCGTTCGGGCTCCGCGCCCCGGCGCTCGTGGCGCTCGCGAGGGAGATCGCCCGGTCGCGCGCGCCCCGTCCCGCCGGTCTCGCATTCCACCTCGGAACCGGGATCGCCTCGATCCGCCCCTACCGGGTGGCCGTCGCGGAATCGGCCGAGGTTGGCCGGCATCTCGCACTCCTCGGCGTCGGGCTGTCGACGCTCGACGTCGGCGGCGGTTTCGCGGCGCGCGGCGAGTCGCGCCTCGACGAACACGGCCGTCCGTCCGGCGTCGGCCCCGGGCCGGCCGCGTTGCTGCCGGAGCTGGCCCGTCCGGCGCGCCGTCTCCTCGGTCCGCAAGTCGCGCTCCTCCTCGAGCCGGGACGCGCGCTCGTGTCGGCCGGCCTCCATCTCGTATCGCGCGTCGTCCGGGTCCGGGCCTCCCGCGGCGGCTCCACGGTCTACCTCGACGCCTCGCGCCTCTCGCACGCCTTCTTCGTCGCGCACGGAAGGCACCCGATCGCGGCGATCCCCCGCCGCCGGGGCGCCCCGCGGCCCGTCGCGCTCGCGGGCCCCCTGGGCGTCGGCCTCGACGTCTTCGGGAAGACGCGGCTGCCGCAGGTTTCTCCGGGAGATCTCGTCGTCATCGGCTCGGTCGGCGCGTACAACTGGAACGCGGCGAACGACTGGGCGGGAGGCGTCCCGGCGGTCTACACGCTCGGCGGCGAAGGCGGTCCCCTCTCGCGTCGCAGCCGCGAAGCGCGATGAGAGTCGCCCATATCAATGGTTGATATAGTTGCGTCTTCCGTTCCGGGCCCGGACCTGCCCTCGACGGCGCGCTCTCGACCGCATGGAAGTTTTTGCTACGCGGACAACCACTCGACGGCCATGGAAGGGACAATCTCGGCGTCTCAACCTGCCGCACAGCTTCGAGAGTCGCGACCCGATAAGGGAATGAAGCCATGACCCAGACCAAGTCGGAGCCGGTGAAAGCCGGGACGGTTCCTCCTCCGCCGAAGATCGCCCCGCCGGCCGCCGCGGCGCGCCCGATCGTCACGGAACGAGGCATTCCGATCGCCGTTGCCGCGGAGGGAGAGCCGGAGGCGGGTCGGGTGATCCTCTACGAGCGGTTGACCGGCGACGCGGCCCGCGTGCGCGCCATGAGCCCGGAGCCGCAGGGCGCCGGAATGCCTCCGGAGGAGGTCGCCCGGGTCGAGTCCGTCGAGATCTGGAGCACGCCGCCGCCCTCGAGCGGATACGACTTCCGGATGTATTCCTTCGGCGGCGCTCTGATCGCCTCCCGCTCGACCCGGTCGTAGACGCGGCCCGAGCCGCGCTCCCGAGGGCGGCCTACGCGAGCGCCGGCGCGTGGCGCCGCACCGAGGCGAACCGCTCCGAGATGTCCTCCCAGTTCCAGACGCTCCAGACCGCTTCGAAGAAGTCGGCCTTCCGGTTCTGGTACTGGAGGTAGTAGGCGTGCTCCCAAGCGTCGAGCACCATGATCGGGAGACCTCCCTGCGCGAGATTCGACTGGTGGTCGTAGATCTGAGTCGTCAGGAGCCTCTGCGCCACCGGCTCCCAGGTGAGCGCCGCCCATCCCGATCCCATGACGGTCGCCGCGGTCTCGGTCATCTGTTTGCGGAACTTCTCGAAGCCGCCGAATCCCTCCCGGAGAGCGTCGGCGAGCTCCCCCTCCGGCCGGCCGCCGTTTTTCGGAGCCAGGTTGCGCCAGAAGATCGAGTGCAGCACGTGCCCGGAGAGGTTGAAAGCGAGCGCCTTCTCGAGCTTGCCGAGGCTCGAGAAGTCATCCCGGTCCCGCGCCTCGTCGAGCTTTTCGAGCGCCTCGTTGGCGCCCTTGACGTAGGCCGCCGTGATGCTTGTCATGGTGCAGCTCCAGGATCCTCCCCGAGATGTGAGGCTCGAGGGCCGCGGCATCGTACGGAAGCTCCGGCAGTTCGTAGGTGGCCATGGGTCATCGCTCCTTCTGTTGCATTCTCGACATTCGAAATCGGACGACGCGGGGCGCCGCGGGGATCGGTCCGTGGGTCTCGAAGTGTTCACCGGCCGCCGAGAGGCGCGCACGGAACTCCTCGGCGGAGGAGGGCCGGCGCGCGGAGTCCTTCTCCAGGCACTGGAGCACGAGGGCGTCGAGCTCGGTCGGTAGCTCCGGAAAGAGGGACGTCAACGGCTCCGGCTCGTCGTGCAGGATTCGCTGGAGGAGCTCGCCGATGCTGTCTCCGGAAAAAGGGCGGAACCCCGCGAAGAGCTCGTAAGCCACGATGCCGAGAGCGAAGAGGTCGGCGCGCTCGTCCACTTCTCCCCCGTCGATCTGCTCGGGAGCCATGTATCCGAGCGAGCCGATCGTGACGCCGGGCCGGGTCACGCTGGCCTCGGCGTCCAGCCGCATGGCGATGCCGAAGTCGAGGATCTTCACCGCGCCGCTCCGGAGCAGCCGCAGGTTGGCCGGCTTGACATCCCGGTGGACGACACCGCGCGCGTGCGCGTACGCGAGGCCTCGGGCGGTCTCGCCGAGAATCCGGACCCTTTCCGATGCGGAGAGCGGGGCGCCGCGCACGAGGCGCGCCGAGAGATCCTCCCCGTCCAGGTATTCCTGAACGAGGAACCACGGGTGGTTCGAGTCCTGGAAGTCGAAGATGCGCACGATGTTCGGATGGTCGAGCCCTCCGGCGAGGCGCGCCTCCCGAGCGAAGCGCTCTCGGACCCGGGGGTCCTCGCTCTCGCAGGTCTTCAGCGCGACCGAGCGCCCGATCGCCGGATCCCAGGCGCGGTACACGTTGCCAAAGCCTCCGGTCCCGATGCGGATACGGATTTCGAAGCGGCCGAGGCTCTGGCCCGGATCGAGCCCACGACGCAGACTCTGCATCACGCTCTCCGACGCGCATCCGATGCGGCCGATGGGGGTTCGGCGCGCACGGCGGTTGGGGGTCGGTGGATCTCCTGCTCCGAGCCAGGCCGCTTCCACCGCTCGAAGGCGGGAAGCGCCACGGGGCGTCCCGTGTCGGCCGAGCGCAAGAGCGCGCGGATCACGCGGACGTCGGCCAGCCCCTCGCGGCCGGAGGGCTCCGGCTCGCGCGCGGCGAGGACGCAGTCGGAGAACTCGAGCAGCTCGGCGGCGAACTGGTCCCGCCGGGCGAAGGTCCTCGCCTTCGAGCGGCCGCCGGCCGTGACTTCGATGCGGAGGGCGCCCGAGTACCGGTAGGCGGGATCGAGGCGCAGGTCCCCCCGGGTCCCGACGAGCCGATACCAGTCGGTTTCCGCAGCGCCGAAGCTGCAGGTGAACGCCGCGAGCCGATCCTCGGGAAACTTCAGGACCGCGCTCGTCGTGTCGGCAACCTCGCGGAATCGCTTCCCGCCGGAGCTCGCCCGACGCGCCGTCACCTCCACCGGCTCGGCCCGGAAGAGACAGCGCGCGGCGTTGATGCAGTAGATCCCGATGTCGTACAGCGGCCCGCCTCCCTTCTCCTCCGGCAGGAGGCGGACGTTGCCCTCGGCTACCTGCATCGTGAAGGCCGACTGGAAGAGGCGCGGCTCTCCGATCCCGCCGGAGCGGGCGAGGCGCACGGCCTCGAGGTTCCCCGCCTCGAAATGGAGACGATAGGCCGTCATGAGCCGGACGCCCGCGTCTTCGGCCGCGCGGATCATGTCCTCGCATTCCACTTCGGTCACGGCGAGCGGCTTCTCGCATAGCACGTGGACGCCCGCCCGCGCGGCGGCGACGCCGAAGTCCCGGTGGAGGTGGTTGGGGAGCGCCAGGTAAACGGCGTCGATCCCGCCGCTCTCGAGGCAACCCGCGAAGTCCTCGTAGGAGCAGTTCGCCGCGACGCGGTACCGGCGCGAGAGCCGGCGCCGCTTGTCGGCGTCGCCGGAGACGAGCGCGGCGAGCTCCGAGTTGCGCCGCGCGTGGGCGAAGGCGGGCAGGACCGCCGCCTGCGCGATGTCGCCGAGCCCCACGACCGCGTATCGGACCCGACCCTCCCGTTTCCGGGCCATCTCCACCCCCCGGCGGTTCGCCACTGCAAGAAGCGGTCCCATCATCCCTCGGGAACGCGCGTGGCACTCCGGTTGCAGTGTCCGAGGACATCGCCGCCGCTCGGACGGCGGCGGGCGCTTCCGGGAGGGAGCTCGAGATGAAGAGCAAGGCCGCCATCGGGAACCATCCGATCCACCCGCTGCTCGTGCCGCTTCCGATCGGCGCGTTCTTCCTCGTCCTCGTCGGCGACATCGCGCACGCCACGACGCGCGATCCGTTCTGGTACCGCTTTTCGTCCGTGGCGATCGGCCTCGGCGTCACGTTCGCCCTCCTTGCGGCCGCCGCGGGCGCCGTGGACTACCTCCAGGTCGCGATGGGGCGCCGCGCGCAGGGCCTCGCCACGTGGCACGCCGTCGCGGCGGTCCTCGCCGTCGGCCTGTACGGCGCGAGCGCCGTCCTGCGGCAGAACGGCGCCGGAGTCCTCACGGGCCGCTGGTGGACGGCCGCCGGCCTCTCGACCTCCGGCTTCCTGCTCCTCGCCGGCGCCGGCTGGCTCGGCGGCAAGCTCGCCCACGAGGAGCGGGTCGGCGTCGTCGAGCCGGCCGAGGGGCTCGGCCCGACAATCGAAGAACGGACGGACGACCGGGACGCCTGGCGCGAAGCCGCCGGCGGCGGACGTCGGTCGTGAACGCGGCGCGATGGATCGGAGCCCCGACCATCTGATCGAGAATCGCGGCGCCCGCGCGGGGTTTATGCTCCCGTCGGGGGAAGCGATGAGGAGGGGTGTCGCGGGAGTCCGAGGGGCCATCGGCATCGTCCTCGCCGCATTTGCGCTCGGCGCCCTGGTGCTCGTCACCTACGACAACGTCCGCGACGTCATCGAGTCCGGACGCTGGGTCGAGCACACCCGCAACGTGATCGGACGCCTCGACCGCCTCCGTTCGCTCCTGAAGGACGCGGAGTCGGGCGCGCGGGGATACGTCCTGACGGGCGACGCGAGCCACCTCGCCCCGTACCACGCCGCGCTGGCCGAAGCGCCGGGCGAGCTCGACCGGATCGAAGAACTCCTCCGCGACAACCGCGGGCAGCGCGCGCGGGCGCGGGCCCTTCGGACCCACGTCTCCGATCGGATCGCCGCGCTCGAGGCGATCATCGCGGCGCGCGACTCGGGGGGGCTCGCCGCGGGAGCGCAGGCGGTCGCCGAAGGCCGCGGCTCGGCGGCGATGGAGGCGATCCAGAAGACGGCCAGCGAGATGGAGGTCGCCGAACGGGCCCTCCTCTCGGCCCGGACCGGCAGCTTTGAGCGCCAGGCGAGGTGGACGGTCGTCTGGCTGGTCCTCGGCGCGACCCTGCTCTTCCTCTTCCTCGCCCTGATCTGGGCGCTCGTGCGCCTGGACCTGCTCAAGCGGCACGAAGCAGAGGACCAGCTCCGCCTCTCGGAAGCGGAGCTGCGTACGACGCTCCGCAGCATCGGGGACGGCGTCATCGCGACGGACGCAGCGGGCCGCATCACCCTCATGAACGCCGTCGCCCAGCGGCTCACCGGCTGGAGCGAAACGGAGGCGCTCGGCCGCGACGCTCCGGAAGTGTTTCGCATCGCCAACGAGGACACCGGCGAGCCCCTCGAGAGCCCCATCGCACGCGTCCTCGCCGACGGGCTCGTCGCCGGGCTCGCGAACCACACCGTTCTGCTCTCGCGCACCGGGGCGCGCGTCCCGATCGCCGACAGCGGCGCGCCGATTCCGGGCGAGACAGGGGAACTGAAAGGCGCCGTGCTCGTCTTCCGGGACATCGGCGAGAAACGTCTCGCGGAGCGGGAGAATCAGCGGCTCGCGGCAATCATCGCCTCTTCCGAGGACGCGATCCTGGGCGAGTCCCTCGAAGGGAAGATCACCGCCTGGAACGCGGCGGCCGAGCGGCTCTTCGGCTATTCGGCGGCGGAGGTGATGGGGAAGTCGGTCGGCGTCCTCGAGCCGCCGGATTTCGAGGAGGCGACCGGCTCGAAGCTCGGGCGGATCCGCCGGGGCGAGCGGGTCCAGGTCTTTGACACGACGCGGGTCACGAAGGAAGGAAAGAGCATTCCGGTCTCGATTTCGGTCTCTCCCATCCGCGACGCGGAGGGAACGGTCATCGGCGCTTCGAAGATCGTGCGGGACATCACCGAGCGGAAGAACGCGGAGCTCGCGCTGCGGGCGAGCGAGGAGCGGTTCCGGGTCCTCTCCGACGCCGTCGCTTCGCTCGTCTGGGTTTGCGACGAGCGCGGCTCCGTGACGTCCGTCAACCGGCCCTGGCGCGATTTCTCGGGGCGGGCAGACGGCTCCGGCGGCCCCTGGACCGAGCTCGTGCATCCGCAGGACCTTCCCGCAAGCCTCGCGAAGTGGCAGGTGTGCCTCGCGACCGGCGAAGGCTTCGAGGCGGAGCTCCGATTGCGCGGGCGAGACGGGACGTATCGGTGGTTCGTAGCACGCGTCTCACGGATCCCGAGCCGCCCGGGGCCCATCTGGGTCGGCACGGCGGCCGACGTGGACGAGCTCAAGAACACGGCGGCCGCGCTCCAGGAGGCCAAGGAAGCCGCCGAGGAGGCCGCGCACGCCAAGGACCGGTTCCTGGCGGTCCTCTCGCACGAGCTCCGCACCCCCCTGACTCCGGCCCTCGTGGCCGCCCAGGCCCTCGAGCGGCGCCGGGACCTCCCCGAGGATGCGAGGGAATCGGCCTCCCTCATCTCGCGCAACGTCGAGCTCGAGGCGCTGCTCGTCGACGACCTGCTCGACCTGACCAAGATCGCGCGCGGTATGGTGGAGCTGCGCCGGCAGAGCGTCGACCTGCATGAGCTCGTTCGCCAGGTCCTCGACGTCTGCCGGAGCGACCTCCTCGGTCGGCGGCAGAATCTCACCCTCGAGCTCGCCGCGGCCGTCCACCACACCGATGGAGACTCGGCGCGGCTGCAGCAGGTCTTCTGGAACTTGCTGAAGAACGCGATCAAGTTCACCCCCGTGGGGGGCGCGATCGCGGTCCGGAGCGAGAACCCGCAGTCCGGCAAGATTCGAATCTCGGTCACCGACACCGGCATCGGGATTCCCGCCGGCATCCTCCCCCGGATCTTTCAGCCCTTCGAGAGGGGGCGCAAGACCGTGAGCCCCCGGGTCTCGGGGCTCGGCCTCGGCCTGTCGATCTCGAGGACCCTCGTCGAGCTCCACGGCG
Organism: uncultured Acidobacteriota bacterium; assembly: GCA_963707935.1. Taxonomy (GTDB): domain Bacteria; phylum Acidobacteriota; class Thermoanaerobaculia; order UBA5066; family Gp7-AA6; genus DATBFU01. Next base: position 2,591,431 of record CAVPRN010000005.1, read on the forward strand.
GCGAGATCCGCGTCGAGAGCGACGGAGAGGGGAAGGGCGCGAAGTTCACCGTCGAGCTCGCCGCGTTCGTCGAGAAGGCGCTCGTGCCTGCCGTGAAACGCGCCGGCCCGAGGCGGGCGCGCAGGCTCTCGATCCTGCTCGTCGAGGATCATCCCGACACGGCCGGCGCGCTCGCCGACCTGCTCCAGCAGGAGGGGCACTCGGTCACGGTCGCAGACTCGACGGCGGCGGCCGTCGAGGCGTTCCGCACCGTCCCCTACGACCTCCTGATCACGGACCTCGGGCTCCCCGACGGGAGCGGCCACGACCTGCTCGGGCGGCTGCGCGAGATCCGCCCGGTCGAGGGCATCGTCCTCTCCGGCTACGGCATGGACGCCGACGTCGCGAAGAGCCGCTCCGCCGGCTTCGCGCACCACCTGACGAAGCCGGTGCCGATCGGAAAGCTGTTGCGGACGCTGAGCGAGATCGAGACCCCGGCGGAGACCGGTTAAAGCTGCCGACCGAACGAGCCGCGGTGCGCCTCGGCTGACGCATGACGCGGCGGGCCCTCCGCGGGCCCGCCCCTCGATCGGGAAGCTACTCCTCCTCTTTCTCCGTCGAGCTGCCCGTGCCCTTGCGGCTCGGGTTGGTCTGGCCGGGATAGCTCTCGCTTCCGCCCTGACCCTGGCGTCCCGGCTCGCCGCTCTGGCGGCCGGGCTCCTTCTCCTTCGAAGGCTGGCGACTCGCGTCCGGATCGTCCTTGCGAAACTTGTCGTCCCGGCGCTGCGGGTCTTCTCTCTCGGCCATGAGGGACTCCTCCAGATTGCACGCGGCACCATGCCGCGGTCGATCGCCAAAGGTGCAAGAAGTGTTCCGCGATCGCGCTGGCAAACGCCTTGCACTTCCGGGAGACCCGGCAGTTCTTTCCACCCGGCCGCGGGCCAGTCCCGCGGCCCTTTTTTCTCGAGCCGGCTTCGCGCCGCGGTGCGAGACCTTCGTCACGCCGGAAAACTGCGGGCAGGCTCCTGCCCGCGCTGCTCGATTGCAGATCGCCCTTCAGGCTCGGGGCGACGAGGCGAGTGGCCTCCGCGGGCGGGATGGAGAAGGGGCGAGCTCCCGACCGGTGCGGCGCGAACGCCGACCTGTGGGAGTGGCGGGGAAGGTGGTTCGAGTCTTCCACGGAACCATGCCCCGCTTCGAAGCAAAGGCAGTGCCATGGTTCCGCTGAAGGGACGGAGCTTGGTTCTCAGTTTTGGCTACGGCGCGGGGGTGATGACGGGGGGTGGGACGGGCGTCTCGGCCATGGCCACGGTCGGCTCGGGCGTCGGCGCCTCAGTCGCCTTCGCTGACTCGGTGGTCGTCGTCACGGTCTTCTTCTCGCAGCCGGCGGTCAGAAACGAGCCGAGCGCAGCGGCCGCGGCGAGCGCCATCAACTTCTTCCGCATGAAACATCCTCCTCTTGCTTCGGGACACGCCCGGAACGGACGTGTCCCGACGGAGCCGTTGCACGAGGCGTGCCGCGCCCGATCCTGCTCGGTCAGCGGGCTGCGGGGCACGCGATTTGCTCCTGCCTTCTTCCCCGGGACCGCAATGGAGCGGCCGCCGAAGCGAAAGGAGTTTCGTAATGCGGAAAAGACTCGTAGCCATGTCGGCGATCGCGCTCGTGTGTCTCGCGACCCTTGCCGTGGCAGCGCCCGACCCGAGCCGGAGCGAATCGAAGACGATTTCGGGCGTCATCTCCCACGTGGACATGACGGCCAAGTCGCTCGTCGTCAAGGATTCCTCCGGCAACGAAGTCACCGTCTTCTGGAACGACGCGACCCGGGTCAGCGGCGATCTGCGAGAAGGGTCGAACGTGCGGGTCGAGACGAAGGACCAGGACGGCAAGACCTGGGCGACCTCGATCGACGTTTCGGCGAAGAAGCCCTACTAGAGCCTTCACGCCTGCGGCGGGGGTCCCGGGTGGACCCCCCCGCTCTTTCCATCCAGGGTGCGGCCGATGTTGACGGCCGCCGAAATCAGCGCGAGATGCGTGAAGGCCTGCGGGAGTTTGCCGAGGGCCTCGCCCGTCCGGCCGATCTCCTCCGCGTTCTCGAGATCGATTGCAGAAACCGTGCCGCTCGGCGAGCCCGACGCGGGTCTGGCAGGCGAATTGCTTCGAACGACTCTTCGAAAGGAGTTCGCCATGACGTGTCAGCACCGCGGCTGTGCTTGTCAGGAAACCAACGTCGAGCGCGAGGGCCGGAAGTTCTGCAGCGAGTCCTGCGCCGACATGGAGACGACGGGACGGCACGGCGCGCACTGCCCGTGCGGCCACGCCGACTGCGCCGCCGTCTGAAGCGCGCTCCGGAATCGAACGCCCGAGCGCGATGGGCGAGGGCGCCCGCCGCGAGTTTTCGACCCGGGAGGAGGAAGAGATGAAAACCGTCCTGGATCGCCCGAGGGTTCTCTCCGCGTCCACGCCGTCGGGAGACCCGGTTCGCAACGCCGCGGGAGAGGATCTCGGGAAGATCGGAGAGTTCATGATCGGTCTGGAGACCGGGAAGATCGCCTATGCCTGGGGCGCCGGCATCTTCCGCTACTACGGCCAACGGCCGTACTGGGAGTAGTCGCTCCGCCTCTCCGGTGGCCGGTCTCCCACCGGCCCTCTCCCGAGCGGGAACGCCACCGGAGGGGCGGTAACCTTCGAGTCCGAAACGGAGGCTCGAAATGGCTCGCACCGGCTCGCCGAGGCCTCTGTGGACGGGTCAGCTCTCCTTCGGATTGGTCTCGATCCCGGTCGGCCTTTACTCCGCAGTCGAGTCCTCGGAGCGGATCACGTTCCACTTCCTGCACCGCAAGGATCTGGCGCCGATCCGCTACAAGAAATTCTGCAGTCGGGAGGACGTCGAGGTCGGAAGCGACGAGATCGTTCGCGGGCGCCGGATCGGGAAGAACCGCTGGGCGGTCGTCGAAGGCCCGGAGCTCGAGAAGGCGGCGCGCGAAGCGGCCCCCGAGGAAGAGCGCGACGCGATCGAAGTGCTGCAGTTCGTGCCGCCCGACGCGATCGACCCGCTCTCGATCGACGAGCCGTACTACCTCGCGCCGGGCAAGGGAGGCGAGAAGGCGTACGGGGTGCTCCGGGAAGCCCTGGCCGACCGCAAGCGAGCGGGGATCGCTCGCCTGGCGCTCCGGGAGCGTCCGCACCTCGCGGCGATCTTCCCTTCCGCCCGATCGCTCTCCCTCGTGACGTTGCGGCCGTTCGAAGAGATGCGCGATCCGGCGCGGCTGCCGCTCCCGTCCTCGGCGAGGCGCCCGGCGGAAGTGAAGCTCGCCCGGATCCTCGTCGACCGCCTCTCCGAAGAGGGCTGGGATCCGGCGGCGCAGCCGAACGCCTATCGCAAGGCCCTGGAGAAACTGCTCGCATCGAAGAGGCCGCGCGCCGCCGCCGCGACGGGAGCGCGCCCGGCGGAGGGTGCGGAGGTCGTGGATCTCATGGAAGCGTTGCGCCGGAGCGTCGGGCGCGGCGCCCGGCGCGTTCCCCGGCAATCTGCCGGGCGGCGCGCCGGCGCGGCCTGAACGCCGCGAAACGCTCTACGTCACCGACCGTCCCTGGATCAGGCGGATCAGAAGCACGACGACGGCGGCGACGAGCAGGATGTGGACGAATCCGGAGAGCGTGTAACCCGAGACCAGACCGAGCAACCAGAGAATGAGCAGAATGACGAAGATCGTCCAGAGCATGCGCTCACTCCTTCCTTCACCTCCGGGCGGTCCCAGAGGGTCATCCGGTGAGAGAGGAGGAGAGCGAAAAGCGTGCCAGCGAGAAATCGCGGAGGGAGGCGGAGATCAGTGGCGCGCGCGTGTGCGCTCGCCGGCCCGCGCGGCCGTCCGGCGCCCCGACCCGTTCGCGCGGACGCGCGCCGTCTTCTTCGTCGGAGTCGGCTTCTTCTCCGCGCACTCGTCGCCCGGGCGATCCGGCAGGAGCGACCGCACGGTCTCCTCCGAGATCGTTCCCGCTTCCGTCAGGATGTAGGCGCGGTGGACCATGTTGCGCAGCTCGCGCACGTTGCCCGGCCAGTCGAGCTCCTGGAGCGCCTCGAGCGCGGCGGGCTCGAAGGACTCGACTCCCGCCTTCTCCTGCCCTTCGATCTCCCGGCGGAAATGCTCGGCCAGGATCGGGACGTCCTCGCGCCGGTCTTTCAGCGCGGGCAGGCAGAGCGGAAAGACGTTCAACCGATAGTAGAGGTCCTCCCGGATCTTCCCTTGCCGCAACGCCTCTCCCGGATCGCGGTTGGTCGCCGAGAGGAGGCGAACGTCCACCTTGACCTCCTGCGTGCCCCCGACGCGCCGGAGCGTGCGCTCCTCGAGCACCCTCAGCAGCCGGACCTGCAGCTCCGGGCTCATCTCGGTGATCTCGTCCAGGAAGAGCGTGCCGCCGTTGGCCTCCTCGAAGTATCCGACGCGGCGGCGGTCGGCTCCGGTGAAGGAGCCCCGCTCGTGGCCGAAGAGCTCGCTTTCGATCAGGGTCGGCGAGACGGCGCCGCAGTTGAAAGCGACGAAGGGCTTCCCCGCCCGGCGCGACAGGCGATGGATGGTGCGCGCCGCGACCTCCTTGCCGCTGCCGGAAGGTCCCCAGATCAGCACGGGCGCGAGCGTGCGCGCGACCTTTCGAATCTCGTCGAAGACCTTCCGCATGGCCTCCGAGCGGCCGACCATTTCTCCGAGGCGCCCGGTCTCCTGCAGCTCCGTGCGCAGCGTGTCGAGCTCGAGCTCGAGCCTCCGCCTCTCGGCGACGCGCTGGAAGACCGCTTCGAGCTGCGCCGGCCGCAGGGGCTTCAGCAGGTAGTCCGTCGCGCCGGCGCGCAGCGCTTCGATCGCATGGTCCACCGCGCTCGAGCCGGTGATCACGACGGCGTCCAGGTCCGGCTGCGCCTGCTTCGCCTCGCGGAGGATCTCGAGGCCGTCGCCGTCGGGCAGAGCGATGTCTACGACGAGCAGGTGCGGCTGGAACTCGCGCACGGCGTCCGAGGCCTGACGAGCCGTCCCGACGGCGAGCGTCTCGCCGCCGGGGCCGCCGAGCTCGCCCAGCGCTTCCTCGAGCCCCTTCCGCGTCGGCGTGTCGTCCTCGACGATGAGGGTCTTCATCTCGAGCTTCCTCCCGCCGCCGACTCGCGGGACGCGAGGAGATCCTGACGCCCCCGTTCGAAGAGCTCGAACGCCCTCGCGAGCTCCCGCCGCGCCGTTTCGAGCGACCGGGACGGATCGTCTCCCCGCGCGGCCTGCCGGCTCGCGGCTTCGAGGTGCAGCGAGACCGCCGACAGGGGCGCCGAGACATCGTGCAGGAAACGCCGCAACTGCGCGGCGTCGACGCTCGCCGAGGAAGCCCGATCCGAACTCATCGTCCGGAGCGATCCTACGTCAGAGCGTCGAACGGGCACCGAGAAAGAGCCCCCGCGGGGCGGGGCGTTGGAAACAAACGGGCACGTTCGAGGCGGCGGTGCGGTCGGAAACGGCCGCGATGGCGCTACGCGCTCCCGGCGCGGCGCGCGGCCGGCCGCGTCGGGAATCCGGGGCGCGCGGGAGGGGCGTCCTCCGAGACGGTCGGGAATCGCCTCAGAGATCCTCCGTCCGGGCGCGCCGCGGGCGTCTCGCCCGTCCCGCGGCCGGCGCGCCGGACGAACAGGATGCTCAGAAAGCCGGCGAAGAAAACGAGCCCGATGTAGGCGAGGCCCGAAACTCCGTAGAAGAGCGAAATGCCGACGACGGCGACGAGGAGCACGGCGAGTACCAGCTGGCGAAACATCTTGCGTGATCGCGGCCGTTCGTGGCCGCCACCGAAGCTCCTAGCAATCTCTCTGCCACGGGAACGGTGCCCGAAGCTCGGTCGCTCACTCCCAGACGGCGAGGGGAGCCAGCCGGCTCGCCCTGCGCGCGTCGGCGATTTCCTCGCGTTTGGGCCAACGGGGAGACCGCGCGGCCTTCAGGAGCGCGCGGCAGATGGCGAGCGCTCGCGTCGGAGCTCTCGCGCTGACGAGTGCGGAGACTCCACCCGGTCCGACGCGCGGTTCGCACCAGATCGCGGTCCAGGCCTCGCCCTGCTCGATCAGCTGATACCTCCAGCCGGTCCGAGTCGCCACGAGATCCGCAAGAGCGACCGCCGTCCAGTCGCGCGTCGAGAACGGAGGCACCGCGACGCCAGGGCCGCATCCGAAGACCCTGGCCTGGATCATCCAATCCATCTCCGGTCCCGCCGAGAACTCGTCCACGCCATCGGGGATGGAGCAAAGCACGTGCCAGATGCCGATGCCCGGCGCCCGGCGATCCACCCCGTCTCGAAAGCGAGTGGAAGCGGACGCGGGATCGGGTCAGCCCGGGATGCCGGTGCGCGTCGCGGCGGCCGGGAAGGAGGATCTCGGGGCGCGGATCCGAATCCGGGTCGGCAACGAGATTCCGGGCTTCATCGCGCATTTCGCTCCTCCGCTCGGCGACCGCCGTGCGGCCCTCGTGCCAGCCGACGGGACCGGCACAAGCGTTGCAGTTCCGGGGAGGAGGAGACCGGCATGCGCTGCGAAGTCTGCGGAAACTCCTACGACAAGGTGTTCGAAGTCCGCGTGGGCGAAGCCGTGCACGTCTTCGATTCCTTCGAATGCGCGATCCACGCGCTCGCTCCGACCTGCAAGCGCTGCGGCTGCCGCATCCTCGGCCACGGGATCGAGAGCGCGGGCGTCTTCTACTGCTGCGCGAGCTGCGCGCGCATGGACGGGACGCCCGGAGCGCGCGACCGGCTCGCCTGAGAGGCCGGCGGCCGCGCCCCCCTCTTCACTTCCTCTTCCCGGACACGCGCGGAACCTTGGCGCCGGCGCGCCGCGCCTCGGAGAGACCGATCGCGATCGCCTGCTTGCGGCTCGTCACCCTCTTTCCCGAGCGCCCGGAACGAAGCGTTCCGCGCTTGCGCTCGTGCATGGCCCGCTCGACCTTCCGCTGCGCTTTCGGACCGTACCGGCGGGAGCTCGAACTCTTGCGGGGCATCCCTCACCTCCGAAGGCCGGATCCTGCAAGAAACGGTCCGGGCGCGCGGCCGCGGGCGGGTTGGCGGGATCCTTGCTGGAAGAAGAAACCGTTCGCAGGAAAGTCGGGGCCGCGAGTCCGACGGGGCGTTAGCGGCCAACTTTTTTGGCGGGGAGAATCTCGAGCGCCGAGACGCGGCTCTCCTGTTCGACCTGGGCGAGCGTGCAATCGCCCGCCTTCTTGTCCGGCCGCCAGCGCAGGAACTTCGTGCCGTGCCGGAAGCGGCCCTGGCTGAAGTGATCGAAGCGCACTTCGACGACGAGCTTCGGCTCGAGCGGCTCCCACTCGCCGGTGCGCTCCGTGGACCACCGGCTCGGGCCGCCCGGCGCACGGCCCGTGAACCCCGGCGGCTGGATCAGGCCCTCGAGCTGCGGCGTCAGGTCCCGGCGTTGTCCCGCTGTCAGGCTCGAGCAGAATCCGACGTGGTCGAGTCTCCCGTCGCCGTCGTACAGGCCGAGCAGGAGCGACCCGACGACCTTCCCCTTCGACGCATAGCGAAACCCGCCGACGACGCAGTCGGCCGTCCGGAGGAACTTGATCTTCTGCATCGCGGTCCGGTCGCCCGACCGGTACTCGAGGTCCCGCCGCTTGGCGACGACGCCGTCGAGCGCGCCTCCGGCCGACCGCAGCCAGCGGCGGGCGTCTTCGAGCTCCGAGGCGACCGGCGAGAGCCGGATCCCTCGGACGGCGCCGAGGTGGCGCGCCGCGAAATGCTCCAGCCGCGCGCGCCGTTCCGAGAGGGGTCGCGCGAGGAGCGACTCCCCTTTCTCGTCGACGAGGAGGTCGAAGACCAGGTAGAGCGCCGGCGTCTCGCGCGCGAGCATCCGCACGCGGCTCTCGGCGGGATGGATTCGCTGGAGCAGGTCGTCGAAGGAGAGCTCGTCGCCGACCGGAACCACGAGCTCGCCGTCGAGCACGAAGCGGTCGGCCGGAACCGACGCGACCGCTTCCACGACCTCGGGGAAATACCGCGCGAATGGCTGGCCCGACTTGGACTGAAGGGAGACGCCGTCCCCGTCGCGGAACGCGAGACAGCGGAAGCCGTCCCACTTCGGCTCGTACTGCCACTCTTTCCCGACCGGGATCTCGGCGGTCCGGAGCGCCAGCATCGGCGCAAAGGGCGGCTCGATCGGAAGCGTCACAGGAACTTCTCGAGGCGCAGGCGCCCTTTCGGCGAGAGGAGCGGCTTCCAGAGATCTCCCCGGCGTATCAGACGTGCCGGCATGTTGTCGATGCGGAAATCCTCGAGGGCGACGTCCTCGGCGATCTCCTTCCAGGTCACCGGCGCCGAGACGGTCGCGCGGGGCCGCGGGCGAACCGAGTAGATCGAGGCGAGGGTTCGTCCCCAGGCGTTCTGGTTGTAGTCCACGAGGACGCGGCCCGCCGGCCGGTCGGCGACCGTGTAGACGGCGGTGACGAGCTTCGGGTCGCGCGCCTCCATCACGCGCGCCACCTCCTTGGCGAAGGTCCAGACCTGTTTCTGTGTCGGGCCGCGCACGATCGGGACGTAGACGTGAATGCCGCGCGATCCGGTCGTCTTCGCGAGATTCGGGATCTCGAGGTGATCGAGCGTGTCCTTCAGCGAGCATGGCGGCGTCGAGGACCGTCCGCCAGGTCGCGCCGGGGACGGGATCGAGGTCGAAGTGGAGGTAGTCCGGACGGTCCACGTCGTCGCAGCGCGCGTACCACTGGTTCAGATCGATGCAGCCGAGGTTCACGACCCAGAGGAGGGCCGGCAGGTCCTGGATCATCGGGAAGTCGATCACGTTGCCCGAGGAGTGCGCGATCGAGCACGTCTCGATCCAGTCGGGCCGCGGCGAGGGCGCGCGTTTCATGAAGAAGAACTCCCCCTCCGCGCCGTGGGGATAGCGCTTCATGACCATCGCGCGGTCCTTCAGAGTGCGGGAGGAGATACGGCGAGACGTCGGCGTAGTACTGGAGGAGGTCTCCCTTCGTGATGCCGAGCTCGCGCCAGAACACCTTGTTCAGGTTCGTCAGGCGGACCGTCCGGCCGGCGACCGGAAGCTCGACGTCGTTCGTGGTCCGCGGGATGACGAAGCGGCCCTTCGGCGGCGGCGACGGAGACGCCGCCTGCGGGCCGGCCGCGCTCCGGCGCGACGGGTGGCGGTCGCGGGGCGCGGGAGGCGTCACGCCCTCCCTCGCCCGTCCGACCGGGGCAGGCGCGGGAGCCGCGGCGGTCGCGGCCCGTGCCGGGCGGCGCCGGAGATCGGAGCGTACGCGAGCTCCTTCCCCTCCCGCGCACCCCGGAGCAGCAGTCCCCCGCGGCTCATGTCCCCGCGGCCGACGAAGTCCGGCGGAAAGAGGAGGCGCGGGCCGAAAATCTCGAGGAGCGAGTCGACGTACTTCCCGGTCGCGACACTCCCGAGGAGGACGATCTCCGCCTCCCGGCCGACCCGCCGGTCGAGCCGGCGCGCGTCGCGCTCGAGCGGGCGCCGATATCGGGGATTGTCCGGATGGATGTCCACGTCGGCGAATCGCCGCAGATCCGAGAGATCCACGGGCGCGTCGGCGGGGCGCAATCCTTCCGAAGGCGTGATGATCAGAACGCCCGGCAGATTCTCCGGCGGCCGCGCAAACGCCCGGGCATACGTGAGCTTGCCGCGGAAGTAGAGGCCGGACAGGAACGCGAAGACCTCGCCGATCGGCGCCCCGCCGGCGCGAACCCGCCGCGCCAGCGCGAAGCGCGCCTCTTCGCGGAGGAGGAGCCCGGCCCTCTTTCCGGCGCAGCTCGCGGGCGAGAGGAGAAACAACCGGGAGACCATCCGCCGAGGATATGATGGCGGGTGACGCACCCCGGCCGAGCGCAGGAACGGCGATTGCAGGAACGGGGAGCCCATCGTGTCTCCGCTCGCTCGAGACGTGTCCTCCTATTACGAGGAGATCCTCCCGTTCTACCGGCTCGAGACGGAGGGGCGTCCGGATCTCGCGTTCTGGAGCTGGATCTGCCGCCGCGAGAAGCCGCGCCGCGTGCTCGAGCTCGGCTCGGGGCTGGGGCGCGTGACGGTGGTCCTCGCGCGGGGCTCGCCGTGGGTCGTCGGTGTCGACATCGCCCTGTCGCTGGTGGCCCGCGCGCAGCGGCGGCGCGGGGCGGGCCGGCTCCACCTGGCCGCCGCCGACATGCGCCGCCTCCCCTTCGCCGCCGGCTTCGACCTGATCGCGGCGCCCCGCGATCCGCTCTCGCATCTGACTCGCCGCGAGGACCGGGTGAGCGCCCTGCAGTCGGTCGCGCGGCTCCTCGCCCCCGGCGGCAAGTTCGTTCTGGACGGCCTCTACCTCCCCCGCTCCGCCTCGCGGACCCGCCGGCGTCGCGTCACGGTGCCCGCCGGGACGCTCTCGATCGAGCAGTCGTGGCGGCCGCTCGGCCGCGAGAACCGGTGGCGGGCGAGCTACGTCTATCGGCTCCGCCGCGGGACTCGAACGAGCGGGAAGCGAGCGAGCTTCGTGGCGCGCGCCTGGGATCCGAAGGAGATCGGACCGCTTTTTCGCTCGTGCGGCCTCGTGGTCGAGGAAACCTGGGGCGGCCTCGACGCGCGTCCCTTCACGCTGGAATCGCCGCGTATCATCGTCGTCGCCCGGAGGAGTCCCGAACCGAAGGGGAGAACGCCATGACTTCGTTCGACTACCTCATCATCGGCGGCGGGATGACGGCGGACGCGGCGGTGCGCGGCATCCGCGAGATCGACGCGGAGGGATCGATCGGCGTGGTCTCGGCCGAGACCTCCTCCCCCTACAAGAGGCCGCCCCTGACCAAAGGCCTCTGGAAGGGGGACCCGGTCGAGAGCATCTGGCTCGACACGGAAAAGCAGGGCGCCGAGCTGCGGCTCGGGCGCCGCGCGACCGAGCTCGATCTCGCGGGCAAGACCGTGCGCGACGACCGGGGCGAGTCGAGCTCGTACGGGAAGCTCCTCCTCGCGACGGGCGGCCGGCCGCGGCGCCTTCCGTTCGGAGGAGAGGAATTCCTCTACTACCGACTGTTCGCCGACTATGAGCGCCTGCGCCGCCTGGCCGACGAGAAGAAGCGATTCGCCGTCATCGGCGGGGGCTTCATCGGATCGGAGATCGCGGCGGCGCTCGCCATGAACGGGCGGGAAGTGACGCTCGTCTTCCCCGGCGAGACGATCGGCGGGCGCGTCTTTCCCGCCGACCTCGGCGCGTTCGTGAACGCCCGCTACCGCGAGAAGGGCGTGCGTCTCGTGCCCGGCGATTCCGTCGTCGGATCGGAGCGCCGCGGCGAAACGACGACGCTCCGGACCGGGAAGGGAGAGCGGATCGAAGCCGAGGCCGTCGTCGTCGGCATCGGGATCGAGCCCGACGTCGAGCTCGCCAAGAAGGCGGGGCTTCCGATCGACAACGGCATCCTGGTCGATGAGCGGCTCTTAGCGGGCGCGCCCGGCGTCTTCGCCGCCGGCGACGTCGCCGCCTTCCGTAATCCGGCGCTCGGCAAGCGCATCCGCGTCGAGCACGAGGACAACGCGGTCACCATGGGGCGCGCCGCGGGATGCAACATGGCGGGCGCGGGCGAAGCCTACGAGCACCTCCCCTTCTTCTACTCCGACCTCTTCGAATTCGGCTACGAGGCCGTGGGCGAGGTAGACGCGAAACTCGAGACGTTCGCCGACTGGAAGGAGCCGTACCGCGAGGGCGTCGTCTACTACCTCGCGGACGGCCGCGTGCGCGGCGTCCTCCTCTGGAACGTCTGGAACCTGGTGGACGCCGCCCGCAGGCTCATCGCGGCGAAGGGTCCGTTCCGTCCCGAGCAGTTGCGCGGCCGTCTCCCCGAGTCGTAGCGCTCCTGCCGGCGCCGGACCTCGCCGGCCACATCGGCGTCGCGCCGGCCGAGCTCCACGAGGTCCGACGGTTAGCCGAGCTCGACCGCAATCCGGTGCTCGCGTCCGTCGTCGACGAGCGGGATCTCGCGGCCCGAGACCGGTCCGCCGTCGAGCGCGATGCGCGTGACGCCCCGCATGACCCCGCGAGGGTTCTCCACCGAGAGCCGGTAGCGAGCCGAGTGATAGCGAAAAAGGATCTCGTACCGGGGCCAGGCGCGGGGGATACACGGGTCCACGTGCAGCACGGCGCCGCGGAGCCGGAAGCCCAGGATCCACTCGACGCCCGCGCGATACATCCAGCCGGCCGCGCCCGTGTACCAGGTCCAGCCGCCGCGCCCCGCGTGGGGACGTTCGGAATAGACGTCGCCGGCCATCACATACGGCTCGACTTTGTAGCGATAGAGACCGGAGCGCGTGCTCGCGTGGTTGATGGGGTTCAAGATCGCGAACAGTTCCCCGGCCTTGTCCCCGTCGCCCAGGGCGGCGAAGGCGATCATGGCCCAGACCGCGGCATGCGTGTACTGTCCCCCGTTTTCCCGGACTCCGGGGACGTATCCCTTGATGTAGCCCGGCTCGAGCTTCGTGCGGTCGAACGGAGGCGTGAAGAGCAGGACGAGCCCGTCGCCCCTCCGGATGAGGTGCTCGTCCACGGCGGCCAGGGCGCGGCGGGCGCGCTCCGGATCCGCCGCCCCCGAGATCACTCCCCAGGATTGCGCGATCGAGTCGATGCGGCACTCGTCGTTGGACGCGGAGCCGAGCGGCGTTCCGTCGTCGAAGAAGGCGCGGCGATACCAGTCGCCGTCCCAGCCTTCGCGGTCGAGCGCGATCTTCAGCGAAGCAGCGTGGCCGCGCCAGGCGCCGGCGCGCTCGCTCTCTCCGCGCCGGTCGGCGAGAGCGGCGAACTCGATCAGATTGGTGTGCAGGAACCATCCGAGCCAGACGCTTTCGCCCTGGCCTCCGACACCGACGCGATTCATGCCGTCGTTCCAATCGCCGGTGCCCATCAACGGCAGCCCGTGGGGGCCGACCGCGAGGCTGCGGTCCAGGGCGCGGGCGCAGTGCTCGTACAGTGTGGCAATTTGATCGGAGGCTTTCGGCTCGAAGTACCGGTCCGTCTCCCCCGGCTCCAGAGGTGGGGCCGCGAGAAACGGTGCTGGTTCCTCGAGAACCCCGTAGTCGCCCGTGATCTCGGCGTAGTGAAACGCTGCATAAGGAAGCCAGAGCAGGTCATCCGATATTCGTGTCCGCACGCCCTTTCCGTCGGGGGCATGCCACCAGTGCTGGACATCTCCCTCCTCGAACTGCCGCGACGCCGCGCGCAGCAGATGCTCGCGCGCCAGCTCGCGCCGGGCCACCGTGAACGACATCGCGTCCTGCAGCTGGTCGCGGAAACCCCAGGCGCCTCCCGCCTGATAGAAAGCGGCGCGGGCCCGGTAACGGCAGGCGAGCGCCTGGTAGAGGAGCCAGCGATTGAGCATCAGATCCATCGAACGGTCCGGAGTGCGGACCTGGAGAGCCGAGAGTGTGTCTTCCCATTCGCGACGAACCTCCGCCAGCGCCGCGTCGAGGTCCTCCGCCCGATAGCGCGTGACCAGCCGCCGGGCCTCTTCCGCGTCGGCGCCCTGACCGAGCAGGAATCGGATCCGGGCGCCTTGCCCCGGGTCCAGCCGCAACCGCACCTGCAAGACGGCGCAAGGATCCAGACGCGCACCGGCGTTTTGCGAGAGAACCACCCCGGGGGCCAGCCCCGCCGGAGCGTCCAGGCCGCCGTTGCGCCCCAGGAACTCGGTTCGGTCGGCCGTCCATGCCGCCTGGCGGCCTTCCGCGTCCGCGAACGCGACACACCCCCCGTACGGCTCGTTCCAGACGTTTCGCGCGAAGAGCGCTCCGGTCCCGTCGAGCTCGGTCACGATGAACGGGGCGCCGACGCTGCGCTCAGGGCCGAGAACCCACTCGGTGTAGGCGGTCACCGTCAGCGTCCGCGCCTGTCCCGATCGGTTTTCGATATCGAGGCTCGAGATCTTGACGGAATCCTCGCGCGGAACGAAGACGAGGAGCTCCGTCCCGATTCCGCGATGCTCATGCTCGAAACGGCTGTACCCCTGGCCGTGACGGACGACGTACGAGCCCTCGTCCCGGATCGGCAGCGGCGTGGGACACCAGATCTCCCCGGTCTGCTCGTCGCGAACGAAGAAGGCTTCTCCGGGCGAGTCCCCGACCGGATCGTTCGACCACGGCGTGAGCTGGTTCTGTCGGCTGTTGCCCGACCACGTGTAGCCGGCCCCGGATTCCGATATGAGGCAGCCGAAGCTCGAGTTGGCCAGCACGTTGATCCAGGGGGCCGGAGTCCACTGCCCCTCTCCCAGGATCGTGACGTATTCGGCGCCGTCTTCGGAGAATCCCCCCAGGCCGTTGAAGAACTCGAGCGGCAGGCGCGGCGGCGCAACGTCTTCCGCGGGCGCTCGAGCCGGGATGGCTTCCGCGGCGCGCGTCGCGGGAGCGCGCCGCAGGAGGCGGATGACCTGCTCCGCCAGCGTCCCGTGTCGCGAGAGCAGGACGACCCGCGCGGCTGCGGCGAGCGCGTCGCGCTCCTCGCCGGAGAGCAGCTCGCCGCGCAGGACGAAGACTTCGCCGGCCGGCCTCTCCGCGGCAGCGCCGGACACCCGGGCCCCGGCGCGGACCAGAGATTCGAGCGCCGGGCCGAGCTCGGGAGAGTAGGTGGTCGGCTGCTCATTGATGATGACCAGGTCCACACCGAGCCCCTTGCGCCCCCAGTATTCGTGGGCGCGCAGAAGCTGGCGCACGATGCCCTGGTCCTCGAGCTGGTCGATCCGGACGAGCGCGATGGGCCGATCGCCCGAGATCCCGTGTCTCCAGAGAGCCGAAGCTCCCTTGCGGTTGCGCCGGAGCGTCTCGACCGGAGCGCGCAACGTGGGATCGGAGTAGAGGATGCGGGTCGCCAGTCGCTGAAACAGATGCGCCTCGTCGCTCGAGACGCCGAGGTGGCGCAGTTCGACCTGAGCCTGGGTCCAGGCGAGGCTGGAGATGCGATCGAACGTGTCGGGGTCCCGGTATTTCTCGGCCAGGGCCAGCGCGCGCTCGCGTGCATCGGCGACGACCGTGGCCAGATGAACGCGTGCGGTCGCCCCGGGCGCGAGGCGAACGCGGCGACGGATGCTGAAGATCGGATCAAGGACCGTCCCCACCGTGTTCGAAAGCGGCCGACGGTCCTCGATGGCACTGGGGTTTCGGATGCCGCGGCCTCGCCCGAGAAAACGCCCCCGGTCCGTCTCGTACTGCAGCAAGCCCGCCATCTCGCCCGTAACCGTCATCAGATGGGCCGCCCAGATGGGCTCCTCCCGATCGCGGGGTCGGCGTCCGGCGAGCAAGGCTTCGGTCACCGGGATGAACTCGGTCTGAACGAAGAGGTTCGAGAACGCGGGATGCGCCGCGTCCGCCGCCGGCGGCGCGAGAACGACCTCCGCGTACGAAGTGATCTCGATCTCTCGTGCGCGCACGCCCAGGTTCGTCAGAGAGATGCGCCGCACCTCGGCGTCGTCCTCCGTCGAGACCAGGACTTGAAGGCTCGTGGTCATCGGGCCGTCCCGGCGATGGATCTCCACGCGGTCTTCCGAATAAACCGCCTCGTAGGAGTCGGGCTCGACCCCCGCCGGCTGATACCCGGCGGACCAGGTCTTTCCCGACTCCGCATCGGTCAGGAAGACGTAGGAGCCCCAGGGGTCGCGCGTCGTGTCCTCGCGCCATCGCGTCACGTCGAACCCGCGCCAGCGGCTGTAACCGGAGCCTGCGGCGGTCATCATCACGCAATACCGCCCGTTGGACAGCAGGTGGGTCCGGGGAGTCGGATCGTGCGGCGTGCGGAAGCGGCGCAGGACGGGCGGGACCTCATCTCGGACATGGAGCCGCGCCGCTCCTTCTTCGGGCACGGGGCGCGCCACGGCCACCGTGCGCGGCGTGCGCTCCTGAAGCAGCAGGTCGGTGGCCTGCACGGCCGGGTCGGCCGCAAACCGCCGACGCATCGTCGATTCCAATAGCAGGTTCGCCAGCGCCACGATCGTCATCCCCTGGTGGTGGGCCATGTAGGCCTTCACGACCGCGAAGGATTCGCCCTCGGGGAGCCGCGACGTCGTGTAGTCGATGGACTCGTAGAAGCCGTAGTGCCCCAGCGCTCCGGTCGCCGTCAATCGCTCGAAGTTCTCCAGCGCGGCGGCGGGCTCGACCATCGCGGCCAGGGCCGTGGCATAGGGAGCAACGACCAGATCCTCGGAGAGTCCGCGCTTTAACCCGAGTCCGCTGACGCCGAAGTTGGAGTACTGGTAGGTGAAGTTGACGTCCCACGCGTTGTACGCGGCCTCGGAGATTCCCCACGGGACTCCGCGTTCTTTTCCATATTGGACCTGACGCCTCACGGCCAGACGGTTGGATTGCTCGAGCAAGCTGCCCGACGGTGCCTCGAGCACCAGATCCGGCATCAGGTACTCGAACATCGACCCGGACCAGGACATCAACGCCGAACCGCGGCCGACCGGAGTCAAGGGACGGCTCAGGTGGAACCAGTGCTCGACCGGCGCGTCCCCGCGCGCGATCGCCACGAAGCTCGCCAGCCGCGCCTCCGACGCCAGCAGGTCGTAGTGGCCGGGATCCAGAGTTTCGTCCGAATGACGGTACCCGATGGAGAAGAGCTCGCGGGATCGATCCAGAAGAAAAGTGAAGTCCATCTCGTCCGCCAGGCGCCCGGCGCTGGCGGCGGCGGAGGAAAGACGCCGTCCTAAGGCCTCGGCCGGTTCCCGCCCGTCCGCCGCCTCGGCATCGCGCGAATGGCTCGAAACGCTCTCCCGCAACGCCACCGCCCATTCGAGCGCGATCGCGGTCAGCGGCTCTTCGCCGTCCTGCCCGAGAGCGCTCACCAGGTCCACGAGCGTCTCCGCGCGCGTGGCCAGGGAGCCCAGGCGCTCCCTCCATTCGGAGGACGACGCCGGCACGGGAGAGAGCAGGGCCGCCGTTTCCCGCAAGTCGTCCTCAAGCTGGCGGGAGGTGACGACGCGGCTCCGGTTGCGTCCGGCGACCGCCATCGCGGATTCCCGCAACAGTTCTAGAGTGTCGGCGATACCCTCGAGCGCCCGTTCCATCGAAACCGGCTCGTCCAGTCGCTCGAGGCAGGCCTGCCGCAGCGCGATCAAGTGCGCCGCGAGATTGCCGCTGTCGACCGTCGAGACGTAACGCGGCTCGAGCGGCTCGAGATTGGCCGTGTCGTACCAGTTGTAGAAGTGTCCCCGGAAGCGGACCAGGCGCTCCATCGTGTCGAGGGTCGCCTCGAGCCGACGCACCATGTCGCCGGTCCCGATCCACCCGAGGTCGTTGGCGGCGACGGTCGAGAGGAGCGCGAGCCCGATGTTGGTCGGCGAGGTCCGGCGGGCGACCTGAGGCTGGGGAACTTCCTGGTAGTTGTCGGCGGGAAGATCGTGCGATTCGGGTCCCAGGAACCGCTCGAAATACCGCCAGGTGCGGCGCGCGATCCGTCGGAACTCACGCGCCTGCACCGCGGAGATCGAGGCGCCGGCCGATCGGCGCGGGGGCAGGCTGACCCATCGCGCGATCCAGGGCGACGCGAGCCAGAGTGCCAGGAAGGGCGCAGCCCAACGCCATCCCGGGTCTCCGGAGATCCCGACGACCAGTCCCGCGGCGGCCGCCAGCGCGATCGCGGAACGCATTCGGCGAAAGAACCCCGAGATCTCCAGATCCAGGGCGCGGTGCGCCTGTGCGGCCGGCACCCATTCCAGCAGATGCCGCCGCGACACCGCCATCCGCCAGAGAGTGCGCGCGATGGCATCGGTTCGGAGCCATGCGGTGTGCGCCAGAACGACGAGGCGCAGGGCCGCCTGCGCGAGTCCGATGGCGAGGTCCGAGACGGCTCCCCGCAGAAAGCTCCTCTTGGCGATGCCTCGTCGATCGGGGAGCAGGTTCGTGAAGAAGGACAGCAACGTCGGGAGCACGTGGACCGAAAGGATGAAGAGTGTCCAGAGGCCCGGGTTGGCTCCGGGCAAGCACCAGGCGGCCAGCAGCGTGGCGAACATCGCGGGGGCCGAAAGGCTGCGCCGGAGGTTGTCGGCCATCTTCCAGCGCCCCATGAGCGGAATCGCGCCTCGGACGCGGCTGGCGCGCGGTCCGTTGCCCATGATCCACGGGAGCAGTTGCCAGTCGCCGCGGACCCAGCGGTGCTGGCGGGAGGCGGCGACCTCGTAGTGGCCGGGGAAGCCTTCGAAGAGCTCGATGTCCGAGACGAATCCGGCCCGGGCGAAGAGTCCCTCGAAGAGATCGTGAGAGAGCTGCGTGTTCTCCGGCACCCGGTCGGAAAGCGCGCGTTCGAACGCGTCCACGTCGTAGATCCCCTTGCCCGTGAAGATCCCTTCGCCGAAGAGGTCCTGGTACACGTCGGACACCGCGAAGGCATACGGATCGATGCCGCGAGGGCCCGAGAAGATCAGCTGAAACAGCGTGCCGAATCCCGTCTCGGGCAGCGTGGGAGCCACGCGAGGTTGGAGGATCGCGTGACCCTCCACGACGCGGCCGGTCGCGGAATCGAAGATGGGAAGATTCAAAGGGTGTGTGATCGTTCCGACCAGCTCGCGCGCGGCCTCCCGCGGCAGCCGCGTGTCCGCGTCCAGCGTGATCACGTAACGAATGCCGGAGGGGGGAGCGCCGCCTACCGACGGCAGAAAGGAAGTGTCCGCCGCGCCGCGCAGGAGCCGGTTGAGCTCGCGCAGCTTCCCGCGCTTTCGCTCCCAGCCCATCCAGACCCCTTCGTTCGAGTTCCAGAGACGGCGCCGATGGAAGACCCAGAATCGGTCGCCGCCTCCGGACGCGGGCCCGTGGCGATCATTGAGCTCCCGAACCGCGGCCCGCGCATTCGCGACGAGCGCTTCGTCCTCGGGGAGGCTCTCCGCCGGAGCATCCGACCAGTCCGAGAGGAGCGCGAACCGCAGCTCCGGGTCCGGATTGGCCAGGTAGTGCACCTCCAATCGCTGGACCGCCTCGCGGATCTCCGTGTCGTCGGTCAAGAGCATCGGAATCGCGACCAGAGCGCGCGCCTCTTTCGGGATGCCGGCCTTGAGCTCGAGCTTGGGCAGACGCCGGGGCCCCACGAGCCGCGTGACGAACCGCTGCACGAGCGCGCCAGCCAGGTCCGAGGAGGGCACGGACGCGAAGATGGCGAGCAGGATGACGGACCAGGTCGAAGCGCCGGCCGCCGCGGTGAGCGCCACCGGGACGGCGAGGATCGCGGCGGTCCAGAGCCCGATCGAGCCGAGGTACAGAGGTGTGGCCGCGCCCAACCACGCGCGCTCCAACCATTGCCGAACGGGAGGCCGGAAGCCGAGCTCCGCCTCGAGGCGCGGGCGCCCCAGGGAAATGAGGTAGTAGCCGGGGTCGGTCCGGCGCGGAGCGGCGGTCTCCCCGGATCCGGCGGAAGACGCCCCGGCGAGCTCGGCCATGCGGACGGCGCGCCGCGCCACCTCGAGCTCGTCATGGACCGACCCCCGCGAGAGCTCTTCGACCGCGTGCCGATAGCGGTCGCGCGTCGAAAAGTCCATCTCCGCGACCCGCGTGCCCGCGCAGAGCGCTTCGTGAACGAGGCTCACGCTCTCGAAGAAACCCGCCCAGTCGGCCGACGAAAGCAGCCGCATGCTGGTGATGACGTTGCGCACCGTGGCGTGCGTGGCGACTTGAGCCTGATGCTCGACGTGGACGGCCTCGTCGGCCGTTGTCCCGTCGCGGGCGAACCGGCGATCGAGCCAGTCGAGCGCCGGTGTGACCGTCCGGTCCTGCTCGCGGAGCCTCTGGGCGAGCTGGACCGCGAAGGCTCGTGAAAACGGGGCGCCCTCCAGCATCTGGAGCAGCGCCGCCGGCTCGGGTCTCGCGCTGCCGCCCGCGCCGAGCTGCGCGTCGGCGATCCCGTCGGCCTGCTCCCGCGCGATGCCTCGCGCGGCGGCGCGCTCGGCCAGGCGCCGGAGATTCTCCACCAGAACGAGACGCAGCGAGATCGCCAGCGCCCACAGCTCTCCGATCGTGAGCGGTTGCACCCGCTGATAGGCGCGGACGAAACGACCCAGAGTCTCGAGCTCGATCCGGCTGTCCGTATGCGCGACGAACGACCAGGCCAGTCCGTAGACGCGCGGATAGCCCTCGAGGACGCCGGAGGCGAGCTTGGGGAGCTGGCGGTAGAACCCGGGCGGGAGGTCCTCCTGGATCTCGCGAATCTGTTCTTCGACGATGTGGAAGTTGTTGAGCAGCCACTCGGCGGCGGGCGAGATGGAGCGGGTCTTCCGGCTGGCCTCCGCGATCGTCCGCTGCGACTGGAGGAGTACGCGGGCGTTCTCGCGCAGGCGCGGCAGCAGCCGCCGCCCGCGTTTTCCTCCCGGATGAACGGACTGATCGGCCGCCAGCGTCGCGGCGAAGTGCTCCAGGTGCTCCGCCGAAAAGAGTTCGCCGCGAATGGGGTCGCCGGCCGCCTGCATCATTCTTCTTCTTACCACGGCCAAAAAAAATGCCGAGCCGGAAGCCGGCTCGGCCAAGGACTGGAATCGCCGACCGGTCAGGCCGTCGGCGGCACCGATATCTGCAGATTGTTGATCACGCGCTTCACGCCGGAGACGGTCTTGGCCTCGGTCTGCGCGTCGGCCTTGACCTGAGCGTTGGGAACCTCGCCCGCCAGCGTCACGATGCCGTTGGTGACATTGATGTCGATGTTCACGATGTTGGAGAAACGATCGACGGTCAGCTTCGCCATGACCGCGGCGTGGATGGAAGTATCGTCGACCTGGCGGCCGGCGCTCTGCGTCGTCGTACAGCTCACGACGAACAGTGCCAGCGCCAGGGAGACCGCGAGAGTCAGGATTCCTCGAGTACGACGATTCATGGGTTCCTCTGACCTTTCGGAGCGGTCCGTTCGACCCGGCAAATCCGGGTCGATCGAAGCCGCCAATGGGAAGTGGTTGCAGCCGCTCAGGTCGTGAGGCGCCTTCCTCTCATCAGGTGCACCACGACGGCGATCACCGCCAGCACGATGAGAACGTGAACGAGCGACGTCGTGACATGAAACGCGAAGAGACCCAGAGCCCAGAGAACCAGGAGAACGATGGCGACCGTCAACAACATGGGAACCTCCTATGCGCCAAGGCGCGTTCGTGACTTCCGATTTGCCGGGATTTCGCCTCCGATGCGATTCGACTCGTCTCCCGAGGCCGCCTGGAGTGCCGCGAGCAGGGTCGCCAGGCCGAAGGAGCTTTCGTGCCGGATGGAGTTGATGAAGAAGGCGGGCGCCGACGCGACTCCGCTGCGGACGGCCCCCTCCCGGATCTTCCGAACCTCCTCCTCATGGGCATGGGCTCGCATCTCGCGACGGAACCGAAAGAGGTCCAGGCCGGCCTCCGCCGCGCGCCGGGAGAGCTCGATTTCGTTCGTGGGAGCCTGGCTTTCGAAGATGGAGTCGTGCATTTCCCAGAACTTGTCCTGCGAGGACGCGCACTCGGCCGCCTCGGCGGCCTCCTCGGAGTTCCGGAATTGCTCGGGCTGCGGGAAGCTGCGGTAGACATAGAGGAGGCGCATGCCCATTTCTTTCTGAATCTTCTTGACGGTTCGGTAGGTTTGCGCGCATTCCGGCGACGCGAAGTCGCCGTAGGCCACTAGGGTCGTTCTCGCGAGCGGCGAGCCGCGGGCATGGTCCCTCGCCGACACTTTCCGTACGAGTCTCTGAGCCTTCCGCTTCGTTTTCACCGCTCAACCATCCAGGCCGGCCTGCGATCTCGGCCCGATGCGTCCGACATTCGGATTGGCCGAGCGTGCTCGCCGAACCCTCATGATGTCCGGCTCGTGTCGGCGGGGTCCAATCGTTTGTTTCGCTCGAGTTGAGACCCGCGAGCGATGGAGTGGCGGGCGCGCTATGGAATCTCAGCGGGTGTACTGAACAGGGACACTGGGGCCCCGGCGGGTTGCCGAGGAGCCTGCGCGCCCGCGCGTATTCGGAGCTTCGTCTTCTCGATGACCGCTTCGGGCGTCCGCACGAGGTCGCGGGCGAGGCCGACGAATCGCAGGAGCTCGATGAGCCATTTCGTGGGGTCCCACTGGTACCAGCGCACGCCGTTGCGAAAGTCGGACGGGAACTTGTGATGGAAGTTGTGGTACCCCTCACCGTTCGTGATGAGGGAAAGGAACGCGTTGTCGCGCCCGGAGTTCCCCTCCGTGTAGGGCTGCGAGCCGTACAGATGCGCCACGGAGTTGACGAGGAAGGTCGTATGGTGAATCAGCACGATCCGGAGAAAACCGCCCCAGAGCAGCCCCCCGAGCGGACGGCCGAAGAGCGCGCCGATCAGAGTCGGGATCCCGAGGCCCGCGATGATCCCGATGGCGCCGTTGAAACGGAATTGCCAGCGGACGAGCCGGTTTGCCTGGAGGTCGGGGACGTTGTCATAGGTGCGCTCGGGCGGCTCCGTGTAGAAGAGCCAGAGAATGTGCGCCCAGAGCCCGCCTCGCTGGATGTTGTACGGATCCCAATGCCGATCCACGTATCGATGATGGTCGCGGTGGTCCGCGGACCATTTCAGGGCCGAATTCTGAAGGGCCATCGCCCCGAAGAAGAGATACAAGGCCTGGACGGCCGGATGGCAGACGTAGGCCTTGTGCGCGAAGCAGCGGTGGTAGCCCGCCGTCACGGAAAAGCTCACGAGCCCGAAGAGCACGACGAAGAGCGCGGGCTCCCACCAGCGGACCCCGAAGGCAATCGCATAGGCCGCTGTCCCCGCGACGCCGATGACCGGCGTCAGCGAAAGGAACAGGATGTTGGGCCAGCTCTTCTGTCTCTCCGGCCTGGAGTTGGCGAGCGCCGGAGGCTTCTCGACGATGGCCCTCCGAATCACGGGCCGCTTCGCGCAGCCTCAGAACGGCAGCTCGACGGGCCGTTCCGGGCGGATTTTCGGGTTTTTTTCTCCATCGTCACGTGTGCCCCAAGCCTGGCCTTAGAATTTGGTGGGCAAACTCCAAATTGACCAGGACCTGATCTTGTGGCCCCGGCTCAGGCAGATCCAATCGTTTGTTTCGTTGGTGTTGAGATCTCGGAGCGATTGAAAGGGTAGTTCGTGGAGCTGCGGCACCTTCGCTACTTCGTTGCGGTCGCGGACGATCTCCATTTCGGCCGTGCCGCGAACCGCCTGCACACTTCCCAGTCGTCCCTGAGCCAGCAAGTTCGGAATCTCGAAACCGAGCTCAAAGTCGACCTGCTGCGCCGCGTCAAGCGGCACGTCGAGCTGACACCGGCGGGAAATCGGTTCCTTCGCGAAGCCCGCGGGATCCTGGCCGCGGCCGAGCGCGCGGCCGGACTAGCGAGGGAAACGGCCCGGGAAGAGTCGCAGAAGCTCGTTATCGGCATTTCGCCGGAAACGGACTGGGCGTTCCTGGGCAGGGCCCTTCGACTTTTTCGGGATCACGCGCCGTCCGTCGAAGTCCTCTTTCAGAACCTGACGCCGGATGCCCAGATCGCGGCCCTTCACGGGGGCCGGATCGACATCGGATTCGTGGGTCTTCCAATTGAAGCGGAGGGAGTCGTTAGCGAACCGACCGGACGCGAGCGACTCGTGGTCGCGCTCCCCGACAAGCATCCAATGGCTCGCAATGGACGCATCCGGCTCCGGGAGCTGTCCGGAGAAGCCTACACACTGTGGCCCCGGCATCTCTCGCCGGGCCGCTACGATCAGTTGCTGTCGATCTTTCGTCGAGCCGGGTTCGGGCCGCCGATCACCATGGAAGGCGGCCTTCCCTCGACCCAGACCGTTTTGGGAATGGTCGCCGCGGGTTTGACGATCGCGCTCGTCGATCCAGCGATCAAGCAGAGGCCGATGCCGGGAGTCGTCTTCCGTCCCATCGCCGATCGCGGCGTGTTCACCGAATCCGGCGTCATCTACCGGCGGGAGGATCCCTCTCCGCTGCTGGCTTCTTTTCTCCATGAGGTCCGACTCACGCCTCGCAGACGGGTGGAGTCCGAGACCGGCGTCGCGAGAGAGAACCCCGCCGTGTCGAAGCCCCGTGGGGTTCCCGTCCGTGCTCGAAGGTCTCGTTGACGGCCGAATCTCGGGGAACCCGACGGAGTCTCGCGGCGCGTCCCGGCGCGTCGTCCTCAAGCGCGACGGAAAAAAGGCGCCGGGAGCTGCCTCCCGGCGCCGACCAATCCCGAAGCGGAAGAAAAGGGCTAGTTTGATGAAGGCGTCGGAGTCACAGATTCCACGGTCGAGGTCGTCGTCGTGGTCGTGGTCTCAGGCGTCCCCGAAGGCGCCGGAGCCTCCTGTGTGCTCGTCGTTTCCGTGGTGACCGACGCTTCCTTGTTTCGGCACCCGGCGGATAGCCCGATGACCCCCGCCGCAAGCAGCATGCCGAGCGTTACGAGCTTTTTCCTCATGATCCGACCCGTCAAACCTTGCCCGGGTAGGCCACGATCGTCGTGACTTTGTCCCCGTTCTCGGACTTCGTGAACGTGACCTTGACGCGCTCGCCGACCGTCACGGCTTTCTTCAGAGTCGCCATGTCGGTCAGGTCAAACGTGTAGTCTTTGGACTTGGGCCCGGTCACCTTGATCGACTTGCCCGCCTCGTACTCCTTCACGACCCCGACGACGACTTCCGTCTTCGTCTCCGTGCTCGCGGCCAGGCCGCTGCTCTTCACCGTCGATTCCGAATGCATTTTCGGCGCATTGGCCGCCGTCACCGCGTTGGCCGTGGCCTCCGAGACGACCGAGACGTTTTCCTTGCCGTCGGCTCCCTTGGAGTACTGCACCACCGCCATCTGGCCGACGACGATCGTTCCCTCGACCTTGGCGTTCTCGCTCAAGTCGAAAGCGTACGATTTCTCGCCGGGGCCCGAAAGCTTGATGTTCTTGCCGGCCTCGTACACCTGAACCGTTCCCGACACGGATTGCGCCTCGGTCTGGAGAGTCGCGTCCGGGCCGGTCTGCTTGGTCGTCGTCTCGACAGCCTTCTTGTCCGGTGCCTGGGCGAATGCCAGGGATCCGGCCAGGAGGCAAAGAAAGACGGTCCCACCCAAGATTCTCTTCATGATGCTCAACCTTTCGAAGAGCGGACCGAAATTAGCCCGCATTCCTGTGGCCGTCGGGACTCCGACAGCCTGAAGCGGCTGAGCGTCGACGGAAGAGCCATCATTGCGCTTCGCCGGCTGACCGTCCAATCGTTTGTTTCGTCGAGACCGAGCGTTGAGACCATCCCAGGTGGTTGGTGGCGGGAGCCGTTCGTCCCGTGAAGGGAGGATCGGCCCCCTGGCGGGCTCCGGAACCTCTGGACCCAAGTGGACGCGCCCGGCGCCGGATCGCCGCGCCCGGCCCGATTCGGGCGGCCGACCTCGAGGGTCGCCTGCCGGAGTCGTCGGCTCTCGCTCGCGCTCTCGATCAGAGGCCGCGGGGCCTCACCCGCGACATCGGCGCCAGATCCGGCCCGAGATCTCGGCGCTCGAAGGCGGGTTCTCCCCGAGCCCGAGGGTGTGGAGCCCTTCGTGGATCAGGATGACCGACCCGAGCTCCCGATCCCGGGAGGAGGCGGCGGCGAAGCGCATGCCGCAGAGAAAGACCGCGCGGCTCCCCGGAGACGTCCAGGCCAGGACCGCCGGGTTCGCGCACGGGATCGAGGCGGAGCCGTCGAGGAAGATCAACCTCGAGAGATAGTCCCCGCCCGCCAGGCCCGTTCCCGCGAGCGCGGCCGAGAGGGGACGGCCCGCGGGATCCGAGAACTCCGAGAGGAGGCTTCGACAGCGCTCGTCCGAGAGCCTTTCCGCCGCGCGCTCAAGAGCGGCTTCGAGCGCGTGCAGCAGGAATCGGGAGTAGGGCCCGACCAGCCTCGCTTGAACCGGCGGAAGAACCGAAACCGCCAGAGCGAGATCCGGCCAGGCGGCGATCGTGAGAATCAGGGCGGCCGGCAGGGCGCCGGCCGGCAGACGATCTCGAGCCGCCACGCGTGCCTCCTCGAGGGCAGGAACGGCGCCCTCTCGACTCGGAAAACACGGGCAGCCGCCGTCCGGGCTTGCCTCTCGTCCCCCCCGCGGCGCATCCGGTCCCGTTTCGCCGGCTGCGACTTCCGTCAAGACAGGGCGCGAGGCGCTCGAGAAAGCTGTTGACAGCCCTCTCGAATTTAATTACCTTTTAGTTATGCAACTGACTGGTTATGGACAGTCTCCGCCCGATCGCCTCGATGCCACGTTCGCCGCGCTCGCCGATCCGACCCGGCGGGCAATCCTGGCGCGCCTGGCGCAGGGCGAGGCCTCGGTCGTCGAGCTCGCCCGGCCATTCGAGATGAGCCAGCCCGCGATCTCGAAACACTTGAAGGTGCTCGAGCGCGCGGGGCTCGTCTCGGCGGGGCGAGACGCGCAGCGGCGTCCCCGTAGGCTCGAGGCGGAGCCGCTCGCCGAAGCGTCGGGATGGCTCGAGGAATACCGCAGGTACTGGGAGGGATCCTTCCGGCATCTGGACGCGCTGCTCGAAGAACTGAAGGCCGTCACGAAGAAGAAACCGCAACGCCCGAAGAGATAGGGGCAAGAAACATGACCAAGACCGAAATGCTCGGCGTCGAAGCGAAGGGAGAGCTCGAGATCCTGATGACGCGCGTCTTCGACGCCCCCCGGCATCTCGTCTTCCGGGCCTGGACGAAACCGGAACTGATCCAGCGGTGGCTGCTCGGGCCCGACGGCTGGAAGATGCCGATCTGTGAAGTGGACCTGAGAGTCGGCGGCGCGTATCGCTACGTCTGGCGCAAGGACGTGGACGGCCGCGAGATGACCTCGCGCGGTTTCTTCCGAGAGGTCGTCGTCCCGGAACGGATCGTCTGCACCGAGGCGTTCGACGATCCCTGGTACGAGGGCGAATCCCTCGTCACGACGGACTTCGCCGACCAGGGCGGGCAGACTCTGGTGACGATGGCGATGAAGTACTCCTCGAAGGAGACCCGCGACGCCGTGATGAAGTCCGGCATGGAGAGCGGCGTCGCCGTGAGCTACGACCGGCTCGAAGCGATGTTGAAGGCGGGCGTCGTCGTGTAGTCCAACGCCGGTCATGCGGCCGGTCGCGTCCGGTTCCCGGGTCCGAGTCCCGGGAATCGGCTCGGCGGCGAGTGGGCGCCGGGAGTGTCCTGTCGGCGCCCGATTCGTTTGAATCATTCCCTCGAGCGAGCCGGCGCGTAGCGTAAGAAGGGAGGTGTTCATGAGAGTGAGTGAGCTGATGTGCCGGCCAGTTTCCTATTGCGCGCCGGAGACCGGCCTGACGGCGGCGGCGAGACTGATGGGGGAGAACGATTGCGGCGTCCTTCCCGTTGTGAGGAATGGGCGGATCGTTGGAGTCGTGACCGATCGGGATGTGTGCATCGCGGTTGGGCGCCGGACGGCCTCCGAGACACCCGTTCGCGACGTGATGACCTCGAACGTCGCGTCGTGCCGGGCCGAGGACGATGTTCGGGATGCGCTGTCGCTCATGGCGAGCCGCCAGGTCAGGCGCCTGCCGGTGGTGGACGACCGAGGCGGTGTGGCGGGAGTCCTGTCCATGGACGACGTGATCCTGCGCGCGGAGGAGGGGGACCCGTCCCGCCGCCCGCCCGCGATCTCCTGCCGCGAAGCCGTCGAAACGCTGCAGCGGATCTATGGCAGCCGGCACGTTCGACCGGCCGGGACGACCTGCGCTCTTTAGCGCTCGCCGAAGATCTCCGCGAACTGACTCAGAAGGGAGGCTTTCGATGATCGACCTTCACCGAATCCTGGTGGCGACCGACTTCACCAAGGCGTCCGAGCCCGCCGTGAAGCAGGCGATCGAGCTCGCGAAGAAGAGCGACGCGGAGCTCCTGGTTACCCACGCCTACCAGCCGCCGGGCGTGGCGCAGGCGGAGTCCTTCTCTCCCGGCATCTACGACGAGTGGGATCGGACGATGCGCACCTACGCGGACGACCGGCTGCGTCCGATCGTCGAAGAGGCCAAGCGGCAGGGTGTCCGGGCGCGGGGCCTGCTCGTCGCGGGCGCGCCGTACGACGCGATCAACGAGGCCGCTCGGGAGAAGGGAGCCGACCTGGTCGTGATGGGAACGCACGGGCGGACCGGTGTCTCGCGTTTCTTCCTCGGAAGCGTGGCCTCCCGGGTCATCTCGACCGCCCCCTGCCCCGTGCTGACGATCCGGGCGGCGTAGGACGCCCTCTTTCGCGCCGGCAGCCTCTCACCGATTGACCCATGAGGTTCTTCGGCGTGGAGGAAGGACCGAGGTTCAGATCGAGACGTGCCTGCGGAATCCCCGAGGATGGATCCAGGCAACGAATCCGCCGAGCAGCGTCAACGAGTGGTAGGCGTAGCCGATGCCGAGACCCGCGAGAGCCCCGAACACGCCGAGCTGGACTCGCTCACGACGTCCCCAGACGGCCCACGGCAAGCGAACGATTCTCTCCAGGAAGGATCGGAAGACGAGTTTGACCGAAACCCCTGCCCTCGACGAACCCAGGACGATCGCGTCATGGCCCTCGCACAGCGCCCGGAGGACGAAATGCGCGATCCCTTTCGGGGGAGGATGCGAAACACGTGCTCCATGGTGTCGGAAGATTCGTACTCCCCGGTTGCGAAGTTCGACCGCGAGCAGACAGCATCGCCCGCGATACACGAAGGAATCAGGGAAAGGAAGCTCCTCGAAGACTTCCCGCCGGAATGCGACGTTGTTGGCGAAGAATGAGTCCGTCGTCACCAGCTCGTTCGTCTCCTCCCGGAGCGGGAAAAACCAGAAAAGCGCAAAAGCCTTGCCCCGGAAGTCATCGAAAGCCACGTAGGTGGCCCCGCCGACAACCGACACGCGCGCGTCGCAGAAGGATTCCACGAGGCACCGCAGCCAGTTGGGTTCCGGGATCACGTCGCTGTCGAGAAACAAGATGACGTCGGTTCCGGCGCCCAGAGCGCCACGGTTCTTCTGCTCGTAGTAGCGCATCCCCTGCACAGGGAGCAGGACCACGTCCGCCGGCCATGGCGCGTCCGCGGCCGCTTCGCGCAGGAGTCGCTCGATGAACACCCCTTCAATCTTGGCCCCGTCGTAGAGGACCCGAATCTCCGGCCGCGCGCGGAAGGTTCCTTGCATCTCCCGAAGCTGAGAGTACAGAGCCCGAAGCATTCCGAGAGGCCGCCCGAGATCGGAGCGCCTCGCGTTGTCCCACTCGATGACGATCGTCACAGATGCCAATTCGGTGCCCCCCTCTCGCGGCTCCGCTTTCTTGCCCGACGATGGGCCGAGAAAAAGGGTCGTTGGGTTCGTATGCTCCACGCGTGATCTCCCCCCCATGATGGGGCAAGAATCGCAACGTCAGGAGGACAAGGGGCGAGTCATCGACCTAAACCTTTTCATCTAATGGTCGGGTGGTCGGGGAGGCGAGGAACGGGGAGTCCTTGACGCTCCGGAGAGCGCCGTCGATTGATGGCGCCGCCGGAGCATCGAGATCGCGCATCACGACGCTGCCCAAGCCGAAACCAAACCTGGCACCGGCGATTTCGTAGGAGAGAGTGATGTTGAAGGTTCTGGTCTGGCTCGTCCTCTTGTTCCTCTGCTGGCCCCTCGCCCTCCTCGCGCTCGTGCTGTACCCATTCGTCTGGCTCGCCCTGCTGCCTTTTCGCCTGCTGGGAATCGCGGTCGAGGGCGTTTTCGAGCTGCTCCGGGCTCTGATCCTGCTGCCCGCTAGGGCGCTCGGGTCGAGACCGTAGACCCGGCGCGGAGTGCTTTGACGGGCGCCCCCGCCGGCTAAACCGCGGCGGACTGCGCTCGCGATGTCAACGTATTCCGTTCCTTCGCGAAGGAGACGCCTCCAGACATGCAGTTCGCCGGCCCGGGGCTTCTTCGGCGAAGACACGGCGATGATTCAGGGCATGCAGAGGCAACCCTCGGGGCGAAGACGTTCCTCGCTCAGTGCCGTCAACCTAGCGTTCGCGCCCGGCCCCGGAGCCGCCCTCCTGCCGGCCCACGCCGGAGCCGCCGTGCTTGTCCGGAGTGGATCCCTTCGGTCCACTGGTCCCGCCGCGGGATCCCGATTTCCCGTGGCCCTTGTGGCTGTTCTGATCGACGGGCCCTCTGCCATCCCGGTTCCGGCTCTTCGCGCCTCCGCGATTTGGACTTTTGGTCATCACGCTCCCCTCATTGGATGATCCTTCATGTCGCTGGGGCAACAGCGAACCAACGACTCCCGGCCCTCAGTTGGGATCTCATTCTTCCCGCAGAAACTGCTGCCGAGCTCTCGCCGCAATCTGAGGATGGGTCATCTTGTCGGTCGTTACGACCGCGACGATGCGACCGCCGAGTCCTTCTTCGTGAAGCCGTTTTTCGAGCTGGTGCTTCGCTTCGCCCGGGCCGAGGATGAGGATCGCTTCGGCATCGCGGATGCGGGAGATGACGGCGTCGAAGTACTTGCGTAGATGGTCCGCATAGCGTCTGTCGTACTGATCCTCCGCGCCATGCTCCGTCGCTGCCGAGAACCGCACGTGCTTCTCGACGTTCGACTCGAGCCGGCTCGTCGCCTCGCCTTCGCCGGTGAGCGTCGCGAACACGGCCTCTCGATGGTCGATCCATACCGTCACGTTCCGTTTCATCGAATTCTCCTGGCCCGGCACCGGCCCCGCACGAGAGCAGCGAGCGCGCCCGAACGGCGATCCGCCGATCTCACGAGACCACGTTTCTCGGGCGGGCGCCCCGCCTGTCGCAGAGAACTCGAGGTCTTGTTCTCGAGGTCTCGGCGCATTGCCCCAGAGCCTAGCACCCGGTCGTCAAGCGGCGTCGGGCAGCGGAGGGCCAAGATCAAATTCGCGTTGGCGATGCTGGCGCTTGGCTCTGAGCTGCCGCGATCGTGAATCGCTCGGCTCTCGCGCCGCCAGCAAGAACAAGGGGTCACGCCTCGCGACGTAACCCCTTTGAGTCTCTTGGTTGCGGGGGGAAGGATTGACCGCCGGCGCGAAGAAGAGCGGCGAAGTTCCCGTGCCGTGCCGCGCCATCTTCCTGACCGCGCCGTGCGGCCGGCTCGCCGTTTCGCTTCCGGCGCATGGATCCAGATCACGACCCATCGGCCTGGCTGAAGGAAGCGAGTCCGCTAGAGTATCCTGACGACAACGGAGTTGACATGACGAATCGACGCGCGTTGATCCTCGCTGCTCTGGCTTCTCTCTCGACCGCGTTTGCCCCGGCAGCCGCAGAGAAGACCGGCGTGCTCGAGGTGACCTACTACTACCTTCCCGGCTGACCGATCTGCGCGAGGATCAAACCCGCCGTGAGCGGGCTCGGCGAGGAGTACAAGGGGAAAGCCCGGGGCGAGAACCTCGACGCCACGACGCCCGAGAACAGGAAGATCGTGAAGTCGCTCGGGTTCGACAATCACGGTCTCGTCATCCGATCGGCCGATGGCAAGGTCCTCTGGAAGGAGCCCGACCACCAGGTGAAGATGGAGGACGTGCGCCGGGAGCTCGACAAGCTGCTCGGTAAGTAGACGCTCCGGCGCGCCCGCGGCGCGCGATCGACTCAGGTCAGCTTCAGATACTCATGCGCGAGGTGCACGACCATCGATCCCTCGCCGACCGCGGAAGCGACGCGGTTCATCGCTCCCGCGCGAACGTCGCCCGCCGCGAAAACACCGGGTACGCTCGTCTCGAGGGGAAGCGGCTCGCGCCGCTCCTTCCAGGTCTGCGGGTAGGTTTCTACGGCGATCAGGTCGCGTCCCGTGAGGACGAATCCCTTCGCGTCGCGGAGGACGCCCGCGGGAAGCCAATCGGTTCGCGGATGAGTTCCGATGAATACGAAGATCGCATCCACTTCCTCCGTCCGGCACGACCCGTCCTCGAGCGACCGGAGCGTCGCCCGCTCCACGTGACCTTCGCCTTCGACCCCCGCGATCTCCGTGCGAGGCCGCAGGGTGATGTTCGGCGTTTTTCCGATCTGATCGATCAGGTATCGCGACATCGTCTCCTGGAGGCCTTCGCGGCGCACGACGATCTGCACCTCCGCAGCGTACCGTGCCAGGTGCATGGCGCCCTGGCCGGCCGAGTTTCCGCCGCCCACGACGAGAACGCGCCGGCCGCGGAATGCCGGCGCCTCCGTCATTGCCGCGCCGTAGTACACCCCCGCGCCCGTGTGTTCCGCTATGCCCGGCGCCGGGTGCTCGCGATAAGCCATTCCCGTTGCGGCGAGCATGGCTCGCGTGACCAGTTCCCGTCCGTCGGCGAGGGCGAGCCGCTTGTACCCCCCGTCGACCGACACACCGGTCACCTCGAGCGGCGCGAGGAACTCGGCTCCGAGCCGCTGAGCCTGTGCCAGGGCGCGGCGGGTGAGCTCACTGCCGCTGACGCCTGCGGGAAACCCGAGATAGTTTTCGATGCGCGAGCTCGTCCCCGCCTGTCCGCCGGGCGCGTGTCCATCGAGCAGGAGCGTCCGAAGCCCTTCCGAGGCGCCGTACACCCCGGCCGCGAGGCCGGCGGGACCCGCCCCGACGACCACGAGGTCGTAGACATCGAAGGCGGCCGACAGCGGCCGGCCGAGACGCTCGGCCACCTGGCGCAGCTCCGGATTGGTCAGGACGCTCCCGTCCTCGAAGAGGAGGGCCGGCAGTGCGTCGGGCGCGACACCCGCCGCCTCGAGCAGGGTCCGCGCCTCGGCGTCCCGCTCGACGTCGAGCCACCGATACGGGATGAGATTGCTCGCGAGGAAATCCTTGATCGCGTGCGATCGCGTCGCCCACTGGTGTCCGACCAGGCGCAGGCCCGTCGCCTCGGGAAGGCACTCGGCCTGCCATGCGTCGAGGAGATCGTCGACCACCGGGAAGAGGCGTTCCTCGGGCGGATCCCATGGCTTCGACAGGTAGTGATCGAGATGCGCCTCGTTGATGGCCCGGATGGCCGCATCGATGTCGGAGTACGCCGTCAGCAGGACGCGCCGGGCCAGGGGGTACACCTCGCGCGACCGGGCGAGCAGCTCGCCGCCGAGCATCCCCGGCATGCGCTGATCGCTGATGAGCATCGCCAGGGAATCGCCGCGGCTCTTGAGCTCGCGGGCGGTCGTGAGCGCCTCCGCCCCCGACCCGGCGCTCATGACCGTGTATTGGTCCCGGTATCGGGAGCGCAGGTCGCGCCGCACCGCCGCGAGGACCTGCGGATCGTCGTCCACGACGAGGAGTACGGGCTTGCTCAAGCCCTGCCTTCGGAGCCCTCGGTTTCGGCGGCGGGCAGCGTGACCCGGAATTCCGTCCGCCCCGGCTGCGACTCGACTTCGATCACGCCGTCGTTGTGCTGGATGAGCCGGCGGACGATGTCCAGGCCGAGCCCGGTCCCCAGCCCCGCCGGCTTGGTCGTGAAGAACGGATCGAAGATCCGGTCGCGGATCTCGGCGGGAATCCCGGGCCCGTTATCGGCGATCCGCACGACGACCCGGCGCGACTCGTGCCCGGCCACGACCTCGACGCGGCCCGATTCCGGAACGGCGTCGAGCGCGTTGTCGATCAGGTTCCCCCAGATCTGGTTCAGCTCGCCGGCGAACCCGCAGACGCGCGGGAGGTCCGGCTCCACACGAACGGATACGGCGACCGACTTTCCACGGGCCTTCGACTTCAGAACGGCGACCGTGTTTCGGAGGCTTTGCGCGAGATCCACCGGGCCCGCTGCGGTCGACTGGTCCATGTGCGTGAAGCCCTTGACCGCCAGGACCAGTCCGGCGATCCGTGTGGCGGCTTCCTGGATCTCCGATGTGAGGCGGCGGACCGAGCATCCGGCGGCGGCCAGGCGCAACGCGGCGTTGAGCGCGGGACCTTCGACGGCGCCGGCGAGCCGGTCGAGCGCCTCGGTCGTCACGGCCGTTTCGGCGAGCGCCTCGGCCGCGGCCGTGTCCAGGCCGCGGTCGGCGAGCCAGTCCGTGATGGCCTCCTCGCGTTCGGCGTGCTCGATCGGCGATCGAACGCCTGGCTCGGGCGCGGCCACGCACGCGTTGCGCACACTGTCGATGGCGTCGAACTGGGCGTCCGTCAGGCCCGCCACGCCGAGCGCGCGCCCCGCCTGCTCGACGTCCTCGAGCCGGCCGGCGAGGAGCGCCGCGCTCCGTTCGATCGCGGACGCGGGATTGTTCAGCTCGTGGGCGAGGCCCGCCGACAGGCGTCCGAGGGAGATCATCTTTTCGTTTTGCAGCTCGTTCGACGTGAATTCCCTCGCCCGATCGACCATCCGGTGGACGAGGATCGACGTCAGCTGGTGGCACTCGCGGGCGAGGTCGTGCATGTGCTCGCGGGGCAGGACGAAGAGCTCCGAGGCCTCCTGGACGATCGACCGGCCCGGCGCCGTGACGAGGCGGGAGTACGGAAGCAGGCCCGTCACGTCGCCCTCCCGCCACTCCGCGGTCTTGTGCGGACCGGAGCCGCGATCGATGAAGATCGCGATGCGGCCCGAGAGGATGGCGAACAGACCTTCCACGGGCGAGCCCTTCGTCGACAACTCGTCGCCCACCTCCATCCGCCGGACGAGTCCGCGCGCGGCCAGCCACTCGAGCTCCTCGCGAGGCGCGGCGCCGAGGGTCCTGTGATTCGCCAGCCGATCGACGAGATCGATCGCATTCATGGGAGTGACACCAGGAGGCGAATCCTACATCCGGCGCCGGCGACGGAAGGGTTGTTGCCGGAAGAGACGCCCGCTGCGGGGACGCTTCGCGGCGTGCCCCGAGGGCCTCTTCGGGCCCTCGTCACTTCGACGCGCCGGCGGGCAGGCGCAGCCCCACGGCATGGCCTGCATCACGACGCCAGCCGCCGGGGACCGCGGTGTGCGGGTCCGCATTCGACGTCGTCGTGGCGAACGCGGGTCGGGGGCAAGTCATCTCGCTGCTGCCGCGCGCGTCAGCACGACGCCGGAGCCGGACGCCATCTCCTCGTAGTAGCCGACGAAACGTCTGGGCTCCATCGCGTCGTATCTCTTGAGATTCATCGCCCAGCGATACGCGATCGGTTGGTACCACAGCTCGACTTCCACCCGAAACGGACCTTGTGCATCGCCCACGGCAATCGAGTACCGGATCCAATCGCCTCCACCCAGGAAATCGGCGTCCCCTTCCGCGTCTCCATGGACAGCCACGTCTCTGTCCGCAGAGTCTTTGGCGAAACCGCGCGGCAAGAGCCGATTGTCCTTCACGTAGCGCAACGCGGTCAGCAGCCCGGTGGTCGGAGCCCCGTCCGGACCGACCATGATGGCCTCGTAAATCTGAACCTGGTCCTCGCGGGTGATCTCCCTGTAGTGCGGCTCGAAACGCGTGGCATCGTCGTCGTTGTCGTTGCCTTCGATGGAGCCGTTCGGCCGCAGAGCCCCGGACTCGAAGACCGCCTTGCCGTCGCGATCGCGCACGGTCACGTGCAGCCACGCGCGGCGCGACGGGTACGCGGTCGGCAGCTTGTGGCCGGCGAGGTTCTCCACAGAAATGTCGGCGGCGAGCCGGCCCTCGCGAAACTCCACATTCCGCACCAACACCACGGCGGATTCCGATTGCAGATGCGCGATCGTGCGGTTCGCGGCGGCGTCCATTTCCTGCGGCTCCGCAGCGACGGAGAGGTCGATGCGGAACCGGTTGAGCATCCGCTGCATGAAGAAATTGCCGCCCGGGAACGTATGGCGTGAAACGCCGGAACGGGGTTCACCGAACACGGACGCGATCGGAACGTTCTCCTGGACCTCCGGCATGTGGCAGGACTGGCAGCTTCGCGTCTCCTTGTATTCGCTGTGGAGCCACTCCTGATACGGCACCTGCTCCGGCAGCTCGCCGATCACCGTGCCCTGGGCATCGAGAGCCTGCGTCAGCAGCGTGTGGCAGGTGGCGCACAGTTCCGATGAGCGTATGTGCTTGGCCTCGGTCGGTTGGAACGCAGACGACGATTTCATGATCGTCGTGTGACCCTTATCGACCTCGAACGGACCATAAGCGCGGCGGTCGTCCGGCCCGGGCTTCTCGTCGATCTTGAAGCCCCCGACGAAGCTCTCCCGTCGGCCCAGATTCTCGTCGGTGATCTGGTGACACACGGAGCACGAGACGCCATCGTCCGCTAGCCGGTCGGCGAGCTTGCGGGGATCGGGCGGGAGATGCGCAAAGACTTCCCCTTCGCCGCCCCCCAGCCGGGCTTCGTACCTCATCATCGGCATGTGGCAGATGGAGCACTCGTCCTGAATGACCGCGGAGGCGGTCGGATGATCGATCATTTCGCGACGTACGCCCGCCATCCAATAGGGATCGCGACCCGCGTTTGCCATCATGCCGGTTCGCCAGGCCGTGCCGAAGGAGAGGTCTTCACCGGTCGGAGTCGTCATCCCGTTGTGGCAGGCGATGCAACGATCGGAAGTCTGAAAGTGCGTGCCGTAGCTCCTGCCGGCGAAGATCTTGCGGGACGCGGCCGTCCCCGACGGCTGGGCCGGTTGCGATTGCGCGCGCGCTGGCGACATTGCAGCGAGCGCCGGCACCAGCAGGAACACCGATCGGAATCTCCTCAACATCGGATGCGCCTCTACCACCCTTCTGTGAGACCGCCGTCCACCCAATCCCACAGGACGTAGATCATCAGCTGCTTCGGCCGGTCCGCCGCGTTGTTCACTGGAATCCGGTAGCCGATGCTGCCCAAAATGTGCATGCGCTTGCTGATCGGGATCTGAATTTCGGGTACGACGTCCCAGTTCGTCGATGCGCCGCTGACCAGTTCGCGGTCGGCGACGACTTCGACGATCGGGGACCATCGGCGGCCGAATCCGCCGTCGGTGCTGAACGACTTGCCGATGGCTGTTCTCAGATACCAGGCCCTGGAGACCGCGTCGGGGTGCGTTGGCAATTCGATGCCCGCCTGCACCTGAAGAAAGCTGTTGGCCGGCAAGACCTGCCCGAAGGCGGCGAACATTTCAAAGACGGTGGATTCCCCGCCTGTACCCCGAGTGATGTCGCCCGTGGGGAGGATCACCTCGCCGCCCACGCTCAAGATCGACCCCTTCTCGAGACTATCGAAGAGCTTCTGCTTGTAGCCGACCGCGAGGTCGCCGAAGGCCGACTTCCATGTGCCACTGTCGTATGTGAGGCCGTACGGCACTATGGCTTCGATCATCGCGGAAGAGCCGATGCGTTTTTCCCAAATAGCCGATACGGTGGCCGTTTCGTGCGGGTCGATCTCCCCCGTGATCACCGCTTCGTTTTCGGGAAAGGCCTTCTCCGTGATCAGCGGGCGCGGGAGATTCAAGTTGCCGCGGGGCCAGGCCTTCTCGGTACAAAAGCTGCGAAGATATTCGATGACTTGGCCGATTTGATCCTGAGTCAAGAAGTCCTTGAACGACGGCATGATCTCGGAGAAGCTCCGTGCCGGTCCGCCGTTGGTGATGACGGCGCGCCACTGGCTGTCCGCCTCGGCGGTCGCGGTGGAGCAGTCGCTGAAGTCCGGGAACGTGGACGGCCGCTTGAAGCCCGCCAGGTTTTGAGACTGTCCCTTCCCCTGTGGCCCATGGCACGCGACGCAGCCGGCATCGTAGATCTGCTTGCCGGTCTCGAGCTTCGCCCGGCCGGCCGGAGGCCGAGCGGAGGAGGCTTGCGCCAGCAGAGCCGCGGCCGGCGAGGCGAACAACGCGATGCAAGAGACCATCAGCCATCGCACCGAGCCGTTCATGCCGAAATTCCCCGAGAAGAACCTAGGTGAGCCGAGAGAGTGCCTCCGAGATCCAAGTACATCAATTGATTGACCCGGGCGCTCCCGAGGGTCCCGAGGGAGCAGGTGCCTCCCCGGGCACGGCCGGCCCGTGCAGCGGCATCATGTCACCGAGCCTCGATTCTCGGTCAATCCTCCTCGACACGGAGGAGGTGTCTCACGAGGCAGAAACCCGAAACGCCACCCCGTCATGGGAGAAGGGCTGGCGTCAGGGCTCCGGCGGCGGCTCCTCGACCACCGAATAGCGGCCGGGCCTGGCGCCCGTCACTTGTTGAACCGTGCCGGATGGCCAGCGAATCTCCAGGCGCCGGAAGGCCGCGCCGCCGAGGCCAAAGTGGACGCGCGGGTCGCTCGAGCTCAGGTAGCTGTCCCCCGCGCGGGCTTCGCGCACCTGGCGACCAGCGTCGGTCTCGAGTGTCAGGCGGGCGCCGATGCCCTGGCGGTTGGACTTGCGGCCCTTCAAGACGAAACCGATCCAGCCGCCGTGCGTCCCGTCGTTTCTCAGTAGCACCAGGGGACCGCCGGAGTTCGAGACCGCGATGTCGACGTCCCCGTCGTTGTCGAAGTCCGCCACGGCCGAACCGCGGCCGACGAACGCCCTGCGGAAGGGCTCGCCGCACCCGCGTTCGACGAACTTTCCCTTGCCGTCGTTCCACATCAGGAACGGACGCTCGGCGTAGGTCACGCCCTCGAGGGTGGGCGCCTCCGAGACGTGGCCGTTGGCAATGAAGGCGTCGAGGCGGCCGGCGTTGGCCGCGTCGAGCAGGTTCAGGCCGAAGCCCGAGAACCGGTCGGCCGGAGGTCCGAATCCGCTCGATCCCGAGACGTCCTCGAAGACCGCGGACCCGAGGTTGCGGTAGAAGGCGTTCCACTCCGCCTCGAAGTTGGCGACGACGATGTCCGGGCGCCCGTCGCCGTCGAGGTCGCCCGCGTTGGTCCCCATGCCTCCGGAAGGCTGGCCCGCCACGTTCAACGCGGCGCCGGAGAGGATCGAGACGTCTTCGAAACGCCCTCCGCCGAGGTTGTGGAAGAGGAAGTTCATCGTCGTGTCGTTGGCGACGTAGATGTCCGGCCGGCCGTCGTCGTCGAAGTCCGCCACGACGACCCCCAGGCCCTTGCCCAGGGCGCGCGCGATCCCGGAGGACTCGCTGATGTCGGTAAACGTGCCGTCGCCGTTGTTTCGGTAGAGCAGGCTGGAAACGGGGGGATACACCTTCGGGTTGCAGTACTCCCGCCGGCCCTTGCGCGGGTCGCCGCAGAAGTAGTTCTTCTCGACCGAGTAGTCGACGTAGCGCACGACGAAGAGGTCGAGGAACCCGTCGCCGTCGAAGTCCGCGAAGGCCGCGGAGGTGGACCAGCCCGAGCCCGCGACTCCCGCCTTCGTCCGTCACGTCGGTGAAGGTCCCGTCGCCGTTGTTGCGGTAGAGGATGTTGCGCCCGAAGTTGGTCACGTAGAGGTCGACGAAACCGTCGTTGTCGTAGTCGGCGGCGATCGCTCCCATGCCGTAGGCCGTGTCCTTCAGGCCCGCGCGCTCGGTGACGTCGGCGAAGGTCCCGTTGCCGTTGTTGCGGTAGAGGCGGTCCCGCGCCCGCGGGCTCCCGGCGCGGCGGAAACGGGCCCGACTGAACGACGTAGAGGTCCATCCAGCCGTCGTTGTCGTAGTCGAGCCACGCGAGCCCCGACCCCATCGTCTCGGGAAGCTGGTGCTCGGGGGTGGCGCCGCGCTCGTGTCGGAAGTTCAAGCCGCTCGCGGCCGCGACGTCGGTGAAGACGACCGGACAGCCCGCGTCCCCGGCCGCCGGCCGCCGGGGTCTTCGGCACGCGGCGGCGGGCAGCGCCGCGAGAAGCGCGGCGACGAGGAGAGCCGCGGTCACTTCTTCCTCACGCGGTCGTACTCGCGCTCGAGCTCGTAGCGCAGGGCGAGGTCGTCGGGCGCGAGCGCCACCGCCCGCTCGTACTTCTGGAGGGCTTCGGCGTCGCGGCCGAGCCGGATCAGAGCCCGCGCCGCGCCGCGGAGCGCGTCCGGATCGTCGGGGTGCCGCTCGAACTGCTCGAGCGCCCGCTCCGGCTGGCCGCCTTGCAGCGCGACCCAGCCCAGATTCAGCTCCGCCTTGCGCGTGGCACCGAGAGACGTCGCCTGCTGCTGGGCTTGAAATGCGGCCTGGTAGAGGGCGGCGTGCGACGCGCCCTCCTCCCGACGTCCCGTCCGGGCGAGCAGCGTCCCGAGCGTGTAGTGGGCCTTGGCCATCTTCGGATCGAGCCGGAGCGCCTCGCGATAGGCCGCCTCGGCCTTGTCGAGCCGGCCCGCCGCCTCGTAGGCCAGGCCGAGGTCGAGTTGGATTTCCGAGGAGTCGGGCTGCAGCGCCGCGGCGCGCTCGAGCTCCGCCACGGCTTCCTCGGGCCGTTGCGCGCGATAGAGCACGCGGCCCAGGGCGTGGTGCGCCGCCAGCCGGTCCGGGGCGGCCGCGACGGCATCGCGAAGCCGGAGGACACCCTCGTCGGAGCGGCCGCTTTCCGCCAGGGCGAGGCCGAAGTGGTACGCGAGGTCGTAGTCGCGCGCACCGCTCTTCCAGACGATCTCGAGCTCGCCGGCGGCCTTCTCGAAACGCCCCTGCTCGATCAGTACCAGGCCGTACTTCCGGCGCACAACCACATCGGCCGGAGCGGACTTCAGCACTCGCTCCACCTCCTGGTTGCCGCGATCGAAATTCCGGACCTGCCAGAGGTAGGACGCGAAGTCGAGGCGGGCGGCGCTAGTTGTCCGGGGCCAGAGCCAGGACCTTTTCAAAGGTCCCTTCCGCCTTCGGATCTCCCAGCGTGGCATAGGCGAGCGCGAGCTGATGCAGGGCCGGCACCGGCCGTGAAGATTTCGCGGCGGCCCTTTCGAGTTCCGGAACCGCCTCCGCGGGCTGCCCCGCGGCGCGCAGCGCGGAACCGAGGACGAGGCGCCCTTCGGCGTTCTCGGGCTCGAGCTCCACGGCCTTGCGGGCCTGAGCGGCCGCCTCGGGCGCCTTCCCGTTCTGGAGATACGCGAGCGCAAGCGCGCGGCGCGGCTCGGGCCGCTCGGGTAGAGACTCGACCAGGCGCACGAGCAGG
Source organism: uncultured Acidobacteriota bacterium (assembly GCA_963707935.1). Classification (GTDB taxonomy): domain Bacteria; phylum Acidobacteriota; class Thermoanaerobaculia; order UBA5066; family Gp7-AA6; genus DATBFU01. The sequence goes on from CAVPRN010000005.1 coordinate 2,632,153, forward strand.
GCCTCCGCCGCCGGTCCTTCACCGAGCGCCGAGAGGGTCTGGGCGAGCGCGAGCCAGACCGGGCCGTTCTGGGGATCCCGACGCACGGCCTCCTCGTACAGACGCCGGGCGGTCGCGAGGTCCCCTTTGCGCGTCGCCTCGGCGGCCCGCTTGGCCAGATCGTTGCCCGGCGGAGGCGTTTGCGAAGGAGCCCTGGGGACGGCCAACCCGAGGAATGCGGCGCCGAGCAGAGCGGCGATCACGGGAGCTAACGGGGCTCGGTCGCGTTGCCGAAGATGCTGTCGGCGCCGCTCTCAGCGATACGGTCGGAAAAGTGAAAGTCGTGAAAGACCTTCACCCCTCGGCCGCGTTCTCCTGTTCGGCCTTGCGCGCCGCCAGAGTCTCGACTCCCGCGTCGTGGGGCGGGAAGAGCACCGGCGCAGGCGCCTGCTCGGGGTGCGAAACGACCTCGACGCCAGGGGAGGGCAGCCCGAGGCAGAGGCCCACGAGGTTCGCAGCGAAGCGTCGAGATGGAGGTCGCATCGTTTGGCATTGTATTCCGCGGCGCGCCGGGCGATTCGCGCTCCGCCGGGCGCCCTTTGAACCCGGGACCTCTGGGTTATGAGGACCCGGCCGAAGCCAGCTCCAAGCAACGGCAGGTCAATTCACGCAGAAACGCGAGGGACGCGCCGACTCGAGCCGGCACCAGACGGCCCCATCCCATCGAAGTACAGGGCAAAGCTTGGGGGCAAGTCCGAAACAGCGCTGGAAGGGGACTTCTCGGGCCAAGTTTGGAGGCCCACTACCCGAGTCGAGGACTGATAGCATGCCGCCTGGCCAGGCTGACGGCCTGGAGACCGGGGGGACGCAGCGGGGAGCGAGGGCGGAGGGCGTTCCTGTTGATCATGCTCGTCTCTGACTTTCGCGGAGCTGATGGTTGGTCAAACCGTTCGCCTCCCCGCTGCCCTGAAATCGTGGCAAGCGGTAGGCGGACTACGATCCGTGAGTTGACCCGGGGATCAGAAAGGAAACGTAAGATGAAGACCCAGATCCGCACTTTGATGGCCGTTTTCGTTGTCGCGTTCGTCGTCCTCATGGTCGGCGCCGTGGACAGCGCCACAGCTGCTGACGAGTGGTTCGTGCTCGGCCAGCAGACGCTCAAGTCCACCGATCCAAGCGCGGCGATCAAGAGCGAAGGAGGGCGGTGGAAGAAGGACGTCAAGCAGGTGAAGATCTCTGTCGACGGCGCTGACGTGCAGATCACGAAGCTCGTCCTCCAGCTGGGACAATCGCCCAGACGACACGTTGACGGATGTCGGCGTCGTGAAGTCAGGAGGACAAACGGCTCCGGCGGATGCTCCGGGACGCAAGGGTCGCCTCAAGGGGGTGACGGTCCAGTACAAGATCCTTGGTGATGCACCGACGGCCAACCTCAAGGTCTGGGGATTTGACTGAGCGGGGCGTGACCGCCGACCAGCAGTAGCTCGACTGTCTGACAGGAGCCTCTCGAGACGCGCCGTACCAACGCAAAACACTCGGAGGCGACTTCAGAAGGAGGCAAGGACCGGCTTGATGCCAGAGAAACGCGGCAAGTTTCGGGCAAGTCAAAAAAGGGGCTAGGTCGTTACGACCTAACCCCCGGGCTTGATTGGTTGCGTGGGAAGGATTTACCGCCGGCGAGGACGCCGGCGTTCGGCCGGGTTGCTGCGGCCTTGCTGTAGCCCCGGCCTGCGAATCCTCCGGCCGCTTCGCGTCCGATTCCCGGGTTCAAATCCCGCTCGGCTCGGCAGAAACAGAAAACGCCGGGAGCTACCTCCCGGCGCTGAAGTGCTTGGTTGCGGGGCCGGGATTTGAACCCGGGACCTTTGGTTGTGAGAACACCCGAAAAGTCGCGTCAAACACAAAGAAAGCGGCAAGACGCGACTCGATCTGGCGTTCGAGTCGTCGATTTTCGCTTCCTGTAGGCGCCAGATCGCCCCACTTTCGACCGACCCAACCGTATCCGCTGCTCGCGAGGTGGTCGGCGAGGTGGTCGATCGTTTCGTCACCGTCCGCCGCGATCGCGCGGTACGTATCATGGATGTGCGTTTTCGCCCCGAACCTGGACCTCCTCTCCGGAAAATCCTCTACGGACAGGTCGCGAAGGCATTCGTGTCCTGGATCGGCTCGAAGGGAGTTCCCTCGCGGATTGATGTAGGTCTTGACGGCGCCGGTCTGCGTGTCGGTGACCGTCAGGATGACGTTGACGTCGGTCAACCCGCCGGCGAACGTCCAATATCGGGAATTCAACCCGCAGCCGTTCAAGACCTTGACCACCACCTCGACGTTGCTCGGGGAGAAGAACCAGAAGGCGCCCGTGTCGCCCGTCAGGTTGATCACCCGGCCCGCGCCGCTGCGGCCGTCGGGCGTGACCCACTGCGCCCGAACCTGGTAGCGGGAGTTGCTCAGGCAGAGCGTCGTCGCGTCGGCGACACACGGCTCGGTTGCGCCGGTCTTGAACGACTCTGAGACGCTTGGCGGCAGAAGCGAACCCGCGACAGAACCGTCGTACGGGTGGGCACTCCCCCGTCGAGCCGGCGGCGCAGGTCGCAAACGCGCTCGGTGTCCTGGATCGGCCGGAAGGGCGTGCCTTGAGGGTTCGAGTAGGTCTTCACCGTCCCGGTCAGACTGTCGGTCACGGTCATGACGACGCTGACGTCGGTCAGTCCGCCGGCGAAGATCCAGAAGCTCCCGTTGAGACTCGCAGCCGTTCAAGACCTTGACGGCCACCTCGACGTTGCCGGGGTCGAAGAAGGTGAAGTAGCCCGTGTCTCCTCCCGCCAGGGCGACCGCCTGCCCGGACGCCGCTCTGACCAGCCGCCGTGGTCCATGCGTCGTCACCTTGAAGCGGCCACCGCTCAGGCAGAGTGTCGTCGCGCTCGGAGCGCAGGAGGAGTCGAGGTAGTCGTAAGACGCCCCCGCCGCCCGTGCCGGCGTAGAGTCTCGATGGCACCAGAGGATCGATGGCCAGGGCATTGACCATCGGATTGCGAAGGCCGGCATTGAACGTGGTCCACGTGCTGCCAGCGTCCGTGCTCTTGAAGACACCGCCCTCGATCGTCCCGGCATAGAGCGTCTCCGGGGCGGAAGGATCGATGGCCAGAGCATTGACACCGAAATGGGTCAGACCGGCGCTGACGGCCGTCCAGGTTTCCCCGCCGTTGCGTGCTCTTGAAGACATTTCCAAAGTCGCCGCTATAGAGCGTGGCCGGCGCCAAAGGATCCATCGCCAGGGTGTATCCGCCGTGGCCGGGAAGGCTGGGCGTCCAGTTCGTCCCGCCGTTTGTGCTCTTGAAGACGCCTTCGCCCGTGGCCGCATAGAGCGTATCCGGCGCCGAAGGATCGATCGCCAGCGTGGAGATCGCGTAAGTGGTCAGACCGCTGTTGACGGCGGTCCAGCTCCCCCCGCCGTTGGTGCTCTTGAAGACACCCGGCATTTTCCGTGCCGGCGTAGAGCGTCTGCGAGGCGGAAGGATCGATGGCCAGGGCAGAGACATAGATGCTGGTCAGGCCGGCGTTCATCGCGCGTCCAGCTCCCCCCGCCGTCGCTGCTCTTGAAGACGCCGCCGACGAGTGCCGGCATAGAGGGTGGCCGGCGTCGAAGGATCGATGGCCAGGGCAGAGACAAAGGTGTTCGTCAAGCCGGCGTTGATCGGCTGTCCAGCTCCCCCCGCCGTTGGTGCTCTTGAAGACGCCGCCGGCCTACGTGCCGGCGTAAAGGGTGGCCGGCGCCGAGGGATCGATCGCCAGGGTGTTCACCTCGCTCGCGATCAGGCCGGCGTTGTTCGGCTGTCCAGCTTCTCCCGCCGTCGCTGCTCTTGAAGACACCGTCAAACGAGCCGGCGTAGACCTCGATGTCGCCGGGGTCCCGGCCGGGGTTGTAAATGGCCAAGGCAGAGACGGGACGGTTGCCGGAGAGGCTCTGCGTCCAGGTCGCTCCGCCGTCTGTGCTCTTGAAGACGCCGTCGCCAGTCCCCGCATAGAGCCTGCCCGGCGACGAAGGAGCGACGGCGAGGGCAAAGACGTCGTGGTCGTTAAGGCTCCGCATCCAGTTTGCCCCGCCGTCGGTGCTCCGGAAGAGACCGCCGTAGGATGGAGGCCAATCAATTTCGCTGACTGCGCCGGCGTAGAGAGTCGACGGAGCCGAGGGGTCGATCGCGAGGGCAAAGGCATAGGTGTTGTCAGGGCAGCGGAAGGTGCGCGTCCAACTGCCCCCGCCATCGCTGCTCTTGAAGACGCCGCTCGCACCCGAGTCGGAATAACCGACGGCGTAAAGAATCCCCGGCGCCGAAGGGTCGATGGCCAGGGAGGACGCGTAGGTCAAACCGTTCAACCCCGTCCAGTTCGCCGCGCCATCCGTGCTCTTGAAGACACCGGCCCCTGTGCCCGCGTAGACGGTCGATGGGCTCTTAGGATCGATGGCCAGTGCCTGGACATAGGTGTTGGTCAGACCGGCGTTGGCGGGGGCCCAGATTTCCCCGCCGTTCGTGCTCTTGAAGACGCCGCCGGCAACCGAGCTGTCGGAATAACCGGCAGCGTAAAGAGTCCCCGGCGCCGAAGGGTCGATCGCAAGGGCCTGGACGCCTGGACTGGTCAGGCCGGTGTTGATGCCCGTCCAGCTCTCCCCGCCGTTCGTGCTCTTGAAGACCCCGCCGCCCGACGTGCCGGCGTAGAGCATGGCCGGGTTCGCGGGATCGATAGCCAGCGCCCGAATGTCTCCCCCTCCGGCCCGTTGGTCGTCCACGTGTTGACGCCGGCCGAGACCGGCAAGACCGTGAGAGCCAGGCCTGCGAAGGTGACGATAGAAAGAAGGCCGCGGATGCGGTTCTGCAAGGCGAACAGGCGCTTGTCTCTTGCGTTCTTCATGATCTCCCCCTGCGGGATAATCAGAAAGCCGCGAGGTCGAGAAAGTCGTTGGCAAAGCCCTAGAAGTTCATTGGGTTTTTCTGGGAGCGCCGATGCGGATTCGATTCGGGGAGTGCGTGCTCGATTCCGATACGCGACAACTCTCTGTCCGGGGCAAACCCGTCCATCTCTCGCCCAAGGCCTTTCAGTTCCTGGAGCTGCTTCTCGAGAGCCGCCCCAAAGCCCTATCCAAGAGCGAGATCCACGAGCGCCTCTGGCCTGGCACCTTCGTTTCGGACGGGACGCTCGCGAGCCTGCTCGTCGAGGTCCGGTCGGCGACCGGGGACAGCGCTCGAGAGTCGCGATTCGTGCGAACCGTTCACCGCTTTGGTTACGCATTCAGCGGAAGTGCGGAAGAACTTCGGGAAGGCGACTCCGCCGTGGGAGGCCGGAAGTCGATCTACAGGCTCATCTGGGGAACCCGTGAAATCGCACTTCGCCCTGGCGAGAACCTGTTTGGACGCGATGACAATGCCATCGTCTGGATCGACGATCCTCTCGTGTCGCGGCGACATGCACGAATCGTGATCGACGAGACGGGAGCGGTACTGGAAGATCTCGGCAGCAAGAACGGGACGTATCTGCGCGGAAAGAGAATCGAAGCCACTGCGGAGCTCGCCGATGAAGACCAGGTCACGATCGGGCCGGCGTCGATGATCTTCCGCGTTTTCAAGCAGACGGCTTCGACGGCGACCGCGATCGAGAGATAGGGCCGAGTCAGAATCGCACGCCGACGCTGACCCGGAAGGTCCGGGGCAGCTGGTAGTCGGCCGAGCTGGTCGGCTTGCCGAAGGTCGGAGCGAGGTCGTAGTGGACACCCCGCACCGGTTTCTCGGTGAAGGGATCGAAACGACGGAACCGCTCGGCCGAATTCTGCGCGGTCAGTACCGTGCTGTCCACCGCAACGACTCCCTTCTCGTTGAACAGGTTCAGGACATCGGCCCGCACGAACAGCTCGGCATTACGGAAAAGACGGATCGTACAGGTTACGGCGACATCGGTCCGGGTGATGTCGTCGGTGCGGAAGGAACCGGGTGTCGTGAAGAAGTACATGACCCTGCTCGGCGGCTCCACGTAACCGGGGTTCTTCACGTACGCGCGCGGGTCGAGGAATCCGACCGCCTCGTAAGGAAGTCCCGAGTCGTACGACTCCAGAACCGCGGCGTCGAGACCGCCCCAGCGCGCCGGAAGATGATAGACGAGCCAGACCCTGGCCCGGTGACGCTGGTCGACGGCCGGCTGCGTCTGTCCACGGCCCGAGAGGTAGCCCGTCGGAAAGTTCCAGTTTTCCTCCTTGTACTCGGGATACTCCTCGATGGGAGCCAGCAATGCCGATTGGGCCGGCCCCTCTCCGCGGAAGTTGCCGATCAGCCGAGACCAGGTGTAGCTGCCGGCGACTTGCAGAGTTGGGCGCAACGGCCAGGAGAACTGAGTCTGGATTGCCGTGTAGCGGCGCTCAGGCTTGCCACTGTTGCTGATGAGCGATACGTCGTGAACGCTGCCGAAACCCGGCTCGCTCTGCCCGGTCGAGAGATCGATTCGATTCGAGTAGAGGTCGCGGTACTCGCGATAGAGAAAGTCCGCCCGAAGGAACCCTTTCGCGCCAAGCGCAATGCCGGCGCCGGCCGAGTATTCCAGGGAGCTCTGCGGCTTGAGCCCCGGCGCGATTTTCGTCGAGACGCCGGGTACCACGCCGCCGATCGTGGGAGGGCTCGCCGTGCCGCCCGCGCCCTTGAACCAGGCGAACAGGATCCGCAGCGCCTGGTCGGTAGGGACGAGCGCGCTCGTGGCAGCGAAAGGGTCGCAGTTGACGCACGGGCCCTGGTACTGCCAGATGAGCGTCGAAGGCGCCGCGGGAGAGGCCGCGTTGGCGATGTTGTCGTGGAGCTTATCCACGTAACGCCCGTATCCGCCGTGAATCTCCCATCGCCCCTCGCCCTTCGGGTCGAACCGGAACGAAAGGCGCGGGCTCCACGCTCCGGAGCTGGAAACGAGCTCGCCGCGACTGTCCCGATCGCGGTTCCTGTCGTATCGCACACCCAGGTTGAAGCTCCAGTGGCGGCCGAGCTCGAGGCGGTCCTCGAGGAATCCGGAGTCCGTCACCAGGTCTGATCCGAGCGAAGGCTGAAGAATCGGATACCACTCGATCCTCGTCTGCCCGGGGCGGAAAGTGGGAAAGATTGTTGTTCCGCGCATGATGCCGGCGGATCTGCTGATCCATAAGTCGCTCGGGGAGCGGTGAAGGTTGCTAAGGGCCGACTCGGAAAAGCGCTCGTAGCCCGCGTGGATCTCGTGGTTCCCGGTCGAAGAAGTCGGGCGGAAGTAGACGCCCTTCAAGGAATAGGAGTCGTTGTCATAGAGCTCGGGCTCGATGTTGACTCCCTGCGGGGCGTTGAAGCCGGCGAACTGGCCGCGGGTATCGTCAAATATGACCGTACCTCGAATCGGATCGGCGTCGAGCGTGCTCGTCGGCCTCAAGGAGAACCGCCGTCGCGAGTACTGCGCTTCGAAGAAGAGGCGACTGGTCAGCACGCCGCTGGCGTTAGCAGCAAGGAGCGAATACGGGGCCTCGCGGGAAACGAGACCCGCGGTGTCGAGGAGGAAGCCCGTGCCCGGAGTCAAGTTCCTCTCGTCGAGCTTCACGTCGATGTACGACGCGACGAGGCTGACGCCTGGGACCGGAGAGGCCGTCACCTTCCCTTCGAGGCGCCGCTCGTCGCTCGAGTGGACGTAGGCGGTCGCCGTGGGATCGATGTCGCCCGGGCGAGGGACCAGCTGCGTCTCGCGCGAGTCGGAGAGCTTTGCCTGACGTCCGGCGGCGAAGAGCCAGAGGCGGTCCTCCCAGGCAGGCCCGCCGAGCGTCTCCTCGTAGCTTTCGCTGACGTGGTCCACGCGGTTGTCGAGACCCTGGGCACCGTCGAACGGGGTGTTGGCCGTCCAGCGATCGTTGTCGAGTGTCGCCCGGAAGGAGCCGTGGAAGTCGTTGCCTCCCGACTTGGTGATCGCGTTGACCACTCCTCCCGTGAAGCGACCGAACTCGGCGGAGATGTTGCCGGTCGAGATCGTCGTCTCTTCGATCGCATCCTCGATGAAGAGGTCATAGGGCTGCCCGCGCAGGTTCTCGTTGACGACGACACCGTTGATCAGGAAAAGGTTCGAATAGGAGAGCGCCCCGGAGATCATCAGAGCCTTGCGGTTGTTGGTGGTTCCCACGTTTCCCTGGGGGCCGTTGTCCGTTACCCCCGGCGCGAGCAGCACGACCGACCGGAGGCTCCGGTCCACCGGCAAGTTGTCGATGAGCTGTCTCTTGTAGGTGGCTTCGATCGCCGGTCGCGTGAGAGCCGCGGCCGACGCGGCCTCGGCGGAAACGTCCACCGACGCGTCGACGGCGGCCGGCCGCATTCGCTGGCCGAGACGGACCGTGGTCGCGGCGGGGAGCGTGACGGAACGCGAGACCGTTTGCATTCCATCCGCCTGGAAGGTCACGGTGTATTCGCCTGCGGGCAGTAGGGGGACGAGAAAGTCGCCCGCCGCCGAAGTCGAGATCTCCCTCGTGCCTTGGAGGCTCTCCGATTCGAGGCGGACCTGGATCCCGGGCAGCCCCGCGCCGTCCTCGGCCGTGACCTTCCCCGCGAGCGTGGCGGTTGGGAGAGACTGACCTTCGAGGATCGGCTTCAGCCCCGGAAGCTCCCCGAGGAGCAGCAGCGTGAGCGCCGCCCCAGCGCACCGCGCCGCGGCGGACGCCGGACCACTCACTTCAACCCATCGACCACGAAAAGCTCGGATGTGTAGCGGTGGTGCGTGTAGACGCAAGTCTTCCCGTCTTCCGAGAAGAAGATCGTCCCGATGACTCCGCCACCCGACGGATCGATGGGCGGGATCTCCTTCCACAACTCCCGGCGTCCGCTGCGCGGATCGAGGCGGTAGACGCGCGTGGTGATGGCCGACTCGCCGGGGCGCAGCTCGTCCGGGCTGCGGACATAGAGGAGCCTTCCGTCCGCGGTCCACTGAGTCGGCTCCTCACCGGGAAGAAGGCCGACGACTTTGTGGGTTTCCGTCGTCTCCGTCGAATAAAGGTACCAGTCGCCATCGGCCGCGACGGCGCACACAAAACGTCCGTCGCCCGACAGAGTCGTCCCTCCAACCCCAGGAGGCGTCAGCGCCCGAGGCTTCCCCCCGCCCGGATCCAACCCCCAGACACGCCGCTTGTGCGCCAAATCCTCCGCCATGAACCAGACCCTTCGGCTGTCTGGAAAAAACCCCATCCGTCCCCCACGGCGCAGCCCGGGCGTGTCGATGGGCCTAGGCTGTCCCGGTCCGGTCGGGACGAGGAACATTTCAGGCCCCGGACGATTACCGACGAGCACGAACCTTCCGTCCGGCGAGAGCGCCCACGCGTAGCCGCCGGCCAGCCGTTTTGGCGGGGAGCCATCGGTCCGCCGCAGATACACGGACCGGTCGCTCTGACCCATCTCGTTGAAGAGAAGGGTGTCGCCGCCCGGAGCCAGGGCCACGGCCACGGAGCGGTCGAGGTGGGAGAGATTCCGGGGGCGAGCCTCGCCCGGAAAGTCCCCGAAGATCTCGGAGCTTTCGGAGATGTGCCCGAGGAGCACCCGACCGTCCGCCGAGATGTCGTGGAGGACGAAGTCTCCCGGCAGCGTCGTCACGCGCCTCTTCCGGCGACCGGGGACGACGGCGAACAGCTCGGTGCTCCCGCCCGCGACGGAGTTGAACCAGATCTCATTCGTGGCCCCGCACCACACAGCCTCTAGGGCTCGTTCGCGGAGCTCGCGAACCCCACCGCCAGGCTCAGTTACATGAAGATTGAACTTGAACACGAACGCAATCCGGTCACCCGACGGTGAGATTGAGATGCGGTGGGGATAATCCACAACCCCGCTGCTTTCGAACAGCACCCTGTCCGCGGGAAACTCGATCCGGTTCTTGCCTCCGACATGGCGCACGACGGCGAGCGATTTGCCGTCCGGGCTCCAGTCCGCGAAATACGTCTCTTCGAGAAGCTCCCGCGTCGCGCCGCCGGCGAGCGGCGCCTCGGCGAGCACTCCCCGGAGCAGAGTCGGATAGACCGACAGGTCCGAGTGCGGCACGCGAAAGAGCATGCCGAACCGCGGTGCGAGCAGCAGCGCCATCTGGCCGGAGGAGGAGATGGAGAGAATCTCCGCCCTCGAGAGGCCGAGCGAACGCGTCTCGGGGCTGTCGAGGCGCGCGGCGAAGAGCTCGGGAGGCTTGCCCTCCCACTGTGCCGTGTACACCACCGTTTGCCCGCCCGGCGCAAACCGCGCCGTCGAGATGCCGGCGCCGCGAAATGTCAGCTGTCGGAAGTGCGGCGGAGAGGCCTGCCACCGCTCGACACGTCGGCCAAGCAAGTAGGTCCCGGCCAGCATTGCCAGCAGCGCAGCCGCCAGGCCGATCGCTCTCCATCTGGCTCGGCGCCGCGGAGCCTCGGGCGTAACTCTGGCCTCGCCCGAAAGGTCTGAGACGTGCTCGCGCAGTGTCGCGAGGTCTCGCGCGAGGTCCTCCGTCGCGACATAGCGGTCTCGCGGCTCCTTCGCGAGGCACCGCTCAACGATCCAGCGCAACTGGGAGGGTGCCCTGGAATTGCGCGCCGAAATCGGCTCCGGCTCGTCCCGAATGATCGCCGCGAGTGTTTCCGGCCTCGTCGTCCGCTCGAATGCCCGATTGCCCGTCGTCATCTCGTAGAGGATCGAGCCAAAGGAGAACTGATCGGACCGAAAATCCACCCGTTGCCCGGCCGCCTGCTCGGGTGACATGTAACCCACGGTCCCCATGACGACACCAGGTTCGGTCCCGCCAGGAATCGTCTGGGCTTTCTCCTGCCCCTTGTCCGAATCGGGATGCGTCAACTTCGCCAGGCCGAAATCGAGGACCTTCACCAGGCCGTCTCCGGTGACCATGACGTTCTCGGGTTTCAGGTCCCGGTGAACGATACCCGCGGCATGGGCCTTGGCCAGCCCGTCGGCGACCTGAGCGGCAATCGAAAGCAGCTTGCGCAGAGGAAGAGGGCCGACGTAAAGCAAATCCCGCAACCTCTTTCCATCCACCAGCTCCATGACGATGAAAGAGGTGGAATCACTCTGGCCGACCTCGTGGATCGTCACGATATTGGGATGGTTCAAGGCGGAAGCCAAACGCGCCTCCGTCTCAAAGCGCTTCAAGCGAATCGCGTCAGAGGACAGCTCGGCCGACAGGACCTTGACCGCGACCTCGCGTTGGAGCCGCGTGTCCCTGGCCCGGTAAACCTCCCCCATCCCGCCTGTGCCCAAAGGTGACAGGATCTCGTAGGGTCCGAGCCGGGTCCCAGCCGACAGCGTCATCGGGAAACCGTAGCGAGGATTCTATGTCCAGCGATTCAGCCGAGGCCTGTGCGCCGAACCCGGACTAGCCAGGTCTCCCGCTCGGCCGCCCGTCCGCGCACCCGTAGGGAAAGCACATCGCGGCTGTCCGCTTAACACGCGCTTCCCTTTTTCAATCGATCCACCAGCAGGGAAAAGGGGTCACGCCTCTCGACGTAGCCCCTTGGTTTTCTGGTTGCGGGGGAAGGATTTACCGTCGGCGAGGACGCCGGCGTTCGGTCGGGTTGCTGCGGCTTTGCTGCAGCCCCGGCCTGCGAACCCTCCGGCCCGCTTCGCGTCCGTCTCCCGGGTTCAAATCCCGACAATCGGCTCGTAACAAAGAAAACGCCGAGAGCTCCCTCTCGGCGCGGAAGTGCCCGATCTTGATGAACTCCCGCCTGGTCGCGCCCACGTGCCTTCGAAAGCGAATCCTCCCGCTTCCGGCAGCGCTTGTCTTGATCCACCTGCATAGGTCACGGGGGCGCGCTGAGGCCAGATCAATGAAGCAGGATCAGACTTGCTCGACACTAAATGGAAAAGGGGTCACGCCTCGCGACGTAACCCCTTGATCTGATTGGTTGCGGGGTCTCGAGCGTACCCCCTGCTCATCGCGTCATCACACGGAGTAGATGCCCTGCCCGAGCATGTCGGGAGTAACCAGCGTGATGCCGTTTTCGGTCACGTAGAAGCGGCGGCGGTCATGCGCCGCATCGACCCCGATCTCCATACCATCCTTGATCTCGCAGCCCCGGTCGATCACGACGCGCTTGAGCACCACGTTGTTTCCGACCCTGACGTTGGGCAGCACCACCGAGTCCTCGACCACGCTACGGGACTCGATCCGCACGTCGGTAAACAGCAGCGAGCGCCGCACCGTAGCGCCGCTGATGACGCAGCCGCCCGACACCATCGAATCGAGCGCCATGCCGCGCCGGTCGTCATCGTCGAACACGAATTTCGCGGGTGGCATCTGTTCCTGGTAGGTCCAGATCGGCCAGGTGCTGTCGTACAGGTTGAGTTCCGGCACCACCCGTGTGAGCTCCATGTTGGCTTCCCAGTAGGCGTCGATCGTGCCGACATCGCGCCAGTACGGCGCGCCGCCCGTGGTCACGCCAATGCAACTGTCGGCAAGACTATGCGCAAACACGCGATAGCGCGACATGACGTACGGAATGACGTCCTTGCCGAAATCGTGCGATGAGCGAGGATCACTGGCATCGCGGATCAGCTGTTCGTTCAGGAACCCGGCGTGAACACGTAGATCCCCATGCTTGCCAGTGCCCGCTCGGGCTGGCCAGGAATCGGTTGCGCCTGCGCGGGCTTTTCTTCGAAACTCACCACGCGCCCATCCCCATCGATGCCCATCACGCCAAAAGCGCTGGCATCCGCGAGCGGCACTTCCGCACACCCCACCGTCAGGTCAGCATGGCGCGCTACGTGAAAAGCGAGCATTCGGCCATAGTCCATCTTGTAAATGTGGTCGCCGGCGAGCACCAGCACATACTTCGCCGAATGCCGGTGCAGCACGGACAGGTTCTGGAAGACGGCGTCGGCAGTGCCGCTGTACCATGCTTCTGTAACCTGCTGCTGCGCCGGCAGCAGTTCGATGAACTCCTCGAAGCGGCCGTCGAGGAAACTCCAGCCGCGCTGGATGTGGCGAATCAGGCTGTTCGCCTTGTACTGCGTGGCCACCCCGATGCGGCGAATGCCGGAATTCACGCAGTTGGAAAGCGTGAAATCGATGATGCGGAACTTGCCGCCAAATGGCACCGCCGGCTTGCAGCGCCAGTCGGTGAGTTGTTTCAGCCGGGTGCCGCGCCCTCCGGCGAGCACCAGCGCGACAGTGGAGTGCGTGAGCTCGCTGACGAAACGAATCGCCTCAGGTTGGACGTTTCCTGGGCTGTAAACTTCGTGCCGACGGTAGTTCATCGAGCGTCATGTTGTCTCTCGTGACGGACTACAGTAGCAGCCCCGGAAAATCGCCCCACCTTGAGTCCAGGCCATCCTTCCGAGATTGCGGGTCCGCTCGACTCTCGCTCGACTCCAGGAAAAAAGGGGTCAGGCCTCTCGACCCAACCCCTTGATTGATTGGTTGCGGGGGCATGACTTGCCGCTCGCGCTCAGCCCGGCGTTCATCGTGGACCTGCCGCCGCTTCGCGGCGCTTCGCAGGTTCAAAATCTCGCCACCGGCGGCTCTCCAGAAATGACAACGCCGGGAGTCTCCTCCCGGCGCCAAAGATTCTTGGTTGCGGGGGAAGGATTTACCGCCGGCTGTGACGCCGGCCTGCGAACCTTCCGGCCGCTTCACGTCCGGTTCCCGGGTTCAAGTCCTGGTAGCCGACTCGTAAGAAAGAAAGCGCCGAGAGTTTCCTCTCGGCGCTGAAGTGCTTGGTTGCGGGGGAAGGATTTGAACCTTCGACCTTTGGGTTATGAGCCCAACGAGCTACCAGACTGCTCCACCCCGCGGCAGAGGCGGGAAGTTATCGAAAGCGGCGGGAGAGGTCAAGTCGCGCGGGTTGCCGCCCCTCCCCTCTCCCCGACGCTCTCCCCCCGGGAGAGGGCGCCTGACTACCTGGGAGCGTCGGCCGGGGGCGCGGCGGGCGTCGGCTTCGCGGTTAGGCTCCCGGCCGGATAGAGGATCACGAGGTCGGACGGGCCGACGAGCTGGAGCTCTTCGCGGGCGATGCGCTCGGCGGGAAACTCGTGCCGGCCCGCAGCCTCGACCTGGGCCTGCAGGTCCCGGTTCTCCTGCTCCTTCAGGGCGATCTCGGCGTCGAGCTGGCGGTTCTTCGCGCGCGCGTCGGCGAGCTCGAAGACGCGCCGGTCCGAGAAGAGCAGCACGAAGAGCAGCAGCGTCGAGACGACGAGCGAAACGAGAAACGCTTTGATGGGGCGCGGCCCCCGCGCCGGCGCGGCCGTCGGCGCCGTCATCTCTCGAACGCCTTCCGGCCCGCGAAGACGCCAATCGCCGCGAGCTCCTCTTCGATCGCGAGCAGGCGGTTGTACTTCGCCAGGCGCTCTCCCCGCGACGCGGAGCCGGTCTTGATCAGGCCGGCGTTGACGGCCACGGCGAGGTCCGCGATCGAGTCGTCGCTGGTCTCGCCCGAGCGATGGGAGACGATCGCGCGGTAGCCGTTCGATTGCGCCAGGCGCACGGCCTCGAGGGTCTCCGTGACGGTGCCGACCTGATTCAGCTTCACGAGAAGCGCGTTGCCGATGCCGTCGGCGATGCCGGCGGCGAGGATCTCCGGATTCGTCACGAAGACGTCGTCTCCCACGAGCAGGATGCGCCGCCGAAAGCTCGGCCGTCAAGGCGATCCACCCCGCGCGGTCCGACTCGCTCATGCCGTCCTCGATCGAGACGATCGGGTAGTCGCGCGCGAGTGCCGGCCCAGTAGGCGACCATCTGCTCGGACGTGAGCGTCTTCTTCTCGCCTTCGAGGACGTACTTCCCCTTCTCGTAGAACTCCGAAGCGGCGGGGTCGAGGGCGATCGCGACTTCGCGGCCCGCCTCGTAGCCGGCGGCGCGAATGGCCGACATCAGCAGGTCGAGCGCCTCGCGCGAAGAAGCGATGTCGGGCGCGAAGCCCCCCTCGTCGCCGACGGCGGTCGAGAGCCCTCTCTTCTTCAGGATCGCCTTCAAGGCGTGGAAGACCTCGACCCCCGCGCGCAGCGCCTCGGCGTACGTCGCGAAGCCCACGGGACAGACCATGAACTCCTGCGGGTCGAGCCGGTTGTCGGCGTGCGCCCCGCCGTTGATGACGTTCATCATCGGCACGGGGAGCAGGTGCGCGCCGGCGCCACCGAGGTAGCGGTAGAGCGGGAGACCGGACGCCTCGGCTGCCGCGCGGCAGACGGCGAGCGAGACGCCGAGGATCGCGTTGGCGCCGAGGCGCCCCTTGTTCGGCGTTCCGTCGAGCTCGATCAGGATCCGGTCGAGCAGGACCTGGTCCCGCGCGTCGGCGCCCCGGACCTCTTCGGCGATCTCGCCGTTGACGTGCGCGACCGCCTTGCGGACGCCCTTGCCGCCGTAGCGCTTCTTCTCGCCGTCGCGCAGCTCGAGCGCCTCGCGCTCTCCGGTCGAGGCGCCCGAGGGGACGGCGGCCCGGCCCGTCGCGCCGCCCGAGAGGAGCACTTCGACCTCGACGGTCGGGTTGCCGCGCGAGTCGAGGATCTCGCGCCCGATGACTTCTTCGATCTGGAAGCTCACGCGGTCACCTCTCGAGCAGCTCGCGACCCGCCCGCGACAGGGCGTCCAGGTCCTTCTCCGACCGCGCCTCGGCATAGACGCGCGCGACCGGCTCGGTCCCCGACTCGCGGACCAGAATCCACGAACCGTCCTCCAAAATCAACTTCAGGCCGTCCACGAGGTTGACCGAGGCGACGCGCCGCCCGCCGTAGCGGTCGGGGGGCGAGGCGCGCCGCGACTTCAAGGCCGCCTGGTCCGCCGGCGAGAGAGGCAGGTCGAGCCGGCTCGTGTGGAACGGGCCGATCTCGATCTCGAGGTCGACGGTCAGTTCCGCGATCGACCTCCCGCGGGCCCCGACCATCTCCGCGACGAGCAGGTCCGCGAGGATGCCGTCCTTCTCCGGAACGTGTCCCTCGACCGTCAGGCCGGCGCTCTCCTCGGCGCCGAAGATGATCTCGCCGGCGATCAGCTTCTCGCCGATGTACTTGAAGCCGACGGGCGTCTCGTAGAGCGGCACGCCGAACTTCGCGGCGATCGCGTCGAGCGCGTGCGTCGTCGCGACGCTGCGCGCGACGCCGCCCCGCCTCCCTTTGCGCCCGAGCAGGTCGAAGAGGAGGAGCGAGAGGAGCCGGTTCGGCGAAACGTAGCCCCCCCTCTCGTCGCAGACTCCGAAGCGGTCCGCGTCGCCGTCGCAGGAGAGACCGAGGCGCGAGCCGTGGCGGCGCACCTCGTCGCCGAGCCGGACGAGCTCCTTCTGCGCCGCACTGCGGCGACTCGCCGCCGAAGAGCGGGTCGGGCTTCGCATTCAGGCGCTCGAGACGCGCTCCCGTCCTCTCGAGGTAACCGTCGAGGAAGCCGGCCGAGGTCCCGTAGCGGAAGTCGAGGCTGAAGTGGGGCGCGCCGCGGCCGACGTCGGCCGCGCGGACCTTCTTCTCGAGGTCGGCGAGGTACGGCGCGACCGGATCGAACGTCGGAACGTCCTCCGCGTCCGGAGCGGAGGCCTCCGGGATCGCCACGATCTCTTCCTCGATGCGGCTCGTCACTTCGGGGAGCGCCGGCGCCCCGTCGGACGTCGAGAACTTGATGCCGAGATAGCGGGGCGGATTGTGGCTCGCGGTAAAGTTCAGGGCGCCCGCCGCGGCCCGGCGGCGAATCTCGAATGCGAGCACCGGCGTCGGAACGGGGCGGTTCGACATCTCGGCCGCGAAGCCTTCGCGGCGAAGGATCCGCGCCGCTTCCGACGCGAAGCGGTCGGCGAGAAACCGCGTGTCGTATCCGACGAGCACCTTCTGACCGCCGCGGCCGTCCCGAGCGAGCACGCGCGCGATCGCGGTCACGACGCGGCGGGCGTTCCCGAACGTGAACTCGTCGGCGAGGACGGCTCTCCAGCCCGAGGTCCCGAACCGGATCCGGGTCATGGCGCGGTGAAGCTAACACGAACGGCTCTGGCCGCCGCGATGACGCTCGCCGCCGCATGCGAGCGCCCCCATCCGAAGGACGCGGCTCCTCCCGCGGCCCGCGTTGCCGCGCCGGCGCCCGGGCGGACGCTTTCGGAGAGCTATCCCGCCCCGGCCTCTCCGGCCGAACCGGTGCGCGCCGCGGTGTTCGATCGGATCAACGCGGACCGCGCCGCCGCGAGCCTGTCTCCCGTCGCCTGGGACGAGCCGGCCGCGCGCGTCGCCGACGCGTTCTGCGCCGCGCAGGTGGCCGAGAAGACGCGCGGCCACTTCCTTCGCGACGGAGTCCCTCCCTACGGCCGTACTGCGCTCGCCGGCGTCTTCGGATTCCAGGCGGAGAATTCCGCCTCCTGGCTGACGACGGCGACGACTTTCGAGAACACGCCGCTCTCGCTCGCCCTCTCGGCGCACCGTTCGATGATGGAGGAGAAGCCCCCCGACGACGGCCACCGCCGGACGATCCTCGATTCCGAGGCCACGCACGTCGGAGTCGGCTGGGCGATGTCGGGCGGTCGGTTCCAGATGGCGCAGGAGTTCCTGGCGCGGGGTCTCGAGAATCTTTTGATCCGCTCCGACGACCGGGGAGCGGCCGTGCGCCTGCGGGGCGAGGCCCGCGCCCCCTACCGTCTCCGGTTCGTCACGGTCGCGCGCGAGCCGCTCCCCCGCCCGCTCGGCCGCGAGGAAGCGAGCGCCCGGACGACCTACAGCTATCCCGAGCCGGCCGAGGCCTTCGTCGAAGAGGGACTGCAGATGCGCGTGTCGGGCGCGGTCACGAAAGACCGGCTGCGCCTCGGCCGGGGCCCCGACTTCTCGCTCGACTACGCGCCGGACGAGCCGGGCCTCTACACCTTCGTCTTCTGGCTCATCAAGAGCGGCGAGGATCGGGTGAAGCCCCTCGGCTCGGCGATGATCCGCGTGGAGCCCTAGCAGGTTGCTGAAAAAGGGGTGTGGGATGGCGTTACGAGCGCCGCGGGGTCAGATTCAAGGAAGCGCGACGCGGGCGTGTCCGTGGCATCGGCGAGGAGCGATGCCGCGAATTTCGGCTGCGGCGGTCGAGGACGAGCGGCAGCCGAGAGTTTTCAAAACGAGGGCCGGATGTCTGGCTAGAAACTCTCGGCCGCCGTTCGCGAAGCGAATGCCTGCGGCCGACAGCCCCGGACACGACGCCCGCATCCATTTTTCAGCACCCTGCTAGCGTGATCACCGTCCTCGTCGTCGGAGAGCCGTCGGAATCGGAGCCGGAGCCTCGGTCCTCGGTCGAGGTTCTCCACGCCCGCGACGCCGACGACGCGGTCGAGAAGCTCGGCCGCAACCGGCGGATCGACGCCGTCCTGATTCGGGAGGTCGCCCGAGCGGACGCGACCGTGGCGGCGATCCGGGACGACGTTTTCGCCCCTCCTCCGATCTCCTCTCCCGCGATGCGCCCGCGGTGCCCGGCACGCGCGCGCTCTCCGCCCCGGCGCGGGACTCCGAGAGTCTGCTCCGCCTGATCGTCGAAGACCTCGAAGGGACTTGAGCCGCCACGCGACTGAGCCCGGGCGCCGCGCATGGTACGCTTCGGGATTCGATATGTCTGGCTGCGGCGGCTGCACCGTCGGTAACTCGTTCAATCCGGGGGGCCACTTCATCGGCATCCGGATCAACCAGAACGAGGACGGCCGGGTCGTCTTCTGCGAAACCAACGGCGCCGAGGTCCGCAAGGGCCAGCGGCTCGTCGTCGACGGAGAAGGCGGCCTCGAGTACGCCGAGGTCACGACACTTCATCCCCTGATCGTCAAGCAGTGCCAGCTGCGCGACTCCCGCCGCCTCGTGCGGGTGGCCAACGACGAGCGACCTCGCGAGCTACGAGGCCAAGCGCCAGCGCGAGCAGCAGTTCTTCCGGGACACGCAGGAGCTTGCCGCCGAGAAGCGCCTGACCCTGAAGCTCATCCGGACGGAGGAGAGCTTCGACGGACGCAAATATTCCATCTACTACACTTCCGAGACCCGGATCGACTATCGCAAGCTGGTCGCGGACCTGGCGGTCAAGCACCCGGTCCGAATCGAGGTCCGGCAGGTGGGCCCGCGCGACGAGACGAAGATGCGCGGCGGCCTCGGGCCCTGCGGGCTCACTCTCTGCTGCTCGACCTTCCTGAAGGGCTTCCACCCGGTCACGATCAAGATGGCCAAGAGCCAGAATCTCTCGCTAAACCCTTCAAAAATCTCGGGGATGTGCGGGCGGCTCATGTGCTGCCTGGCCTACGAGGACGAGGGCGGCCGACCCTCGACAGATAGCTCAGCGCCCCCTAAAAAGAGCCAGAATTTTTCCTCAGACAGCCCCAGTTTAGGGGGATATAGCGTCCCGCCTATTCACGGGGCCAAGAGAGAAACTCGTGGCTGAAAGGAACTCGCCGGGAGCGCGTTTCGACCGACGACGACGCTCCCGGCAACCGCAAGCTGATCCGGCCGAACCTCTCGGAGCTCTCCGAGCGGTACCCGACGCGCACGTTCCAGCAGCGCAAGCAGGTACCGCCCGAGCAGACCAACGCCGAGAGCTACTACTACCTCAAGCAGATGGCCGCGAAGACTCCGATGGTCGTCGTGTTGAACGACGGCGAGGAGATCCGCGGCTGGATCGAGTGGTACGACAAGCACTGCCTGAAGGTGAACCGCGAACGGGGCCCGAACCTGCTGATCCCGAAGAGGCTCGATCAAGTACCTCTTCAAGGAGGCGGAGGGGGAGCCGCGGGACGGGAACAGGTAGTCGAAGGGGCGAGGGTCGAGGGGTTAGGGTCTAGGGAAGGAGCCAGGAATACCCGTCGCTCGGCCGACCGCTGACCCCGAATCCTCTTCCCGTGACCCCTGGCCCTAACCTCCCGCTCCTGCTAGCGCGCTCCCCTCCCCGACAAGACCGCGGGCACGGTCTTGAGCAGGATCTTCAGGTCGAGCATCGGCGACCAGGTGTCGATGTACTTGAGATCGAGCTCCATCCACCGGTCGAAGTCGAGGTCGTTTCGGCCCGAGACCTGCCACAGGCACGTCAGGCCGGGGCTCATCGAGAGCCGCCGCCGCTGCCACGGCTCGTAGCGCGAGACCTCTTCGGGCAGCGGCGGCCGCGGGCCGACGAGGCTCATGTCGCCGACGATGACGTTGACGAGCTGCGGAAGCTCGTCGATCGACAGGCGGCGCAGGACGCGGCCCACCGGCGTCAGGCGCGGGTCGTGCGAGGACTTGAAGACGGGCCCGGACATCTCGTTCAAGTGCGAGATCTCCGAGAGCCGCTCCTCGGCGCCGTTCTGCATCGTCCGGAACTTGACGCACCGTGAAGTGCCGGCCGTTCAAGCCGCAGCGCGTCTGCCGGAAGAAGATCGGGCCGGGCGACGTCAGCTTGATCGCCGCCGCGGCGACGAGCTGGATCGGCAGGGTCACCAGGAAGAGCGCGAGCGAAACGACGAGGTCGACCGCCCGCTTGACGACGAGCTGCACCGGGTTCGACGGGGTCGTCGTGAAGGAGAGGAGCGGCACGCCGTCGAGCTCCTCGAGAACCGGCCGCGCCAGGACGTGCGGGAAGATGTCGAGGGAGACGTGCGCCCGCACGCCGTGGCGCTCGGCCACGAGCAGCGCCTCCTCGTAGTCGCCGAGCTTCCCCTTCTCGATGACGAAGATCAGCTCGTCCACGACGTCCCGGACGAGCACGGTCTCCAGGTCGGCGATCTTCCCGAGACAGGGCCACCGGTTTCCACGCCGGATCTCCCCGCCGTTGTCGTCGTCGAGGTAGCCGACGACCCGGAAACCCCCAGTGCGGATGGGCCTCGACGAAATCCGCCATCGAGGAGGCTTTGCTCCCGGTGCCCACGATCAGCACCGTGCGGAAGTTGTAGCCGCGCGCTCGCACCCAGCGCGAAGTGAGCCTCAGGAGAGTCTTCTCGGTCGCGAGGAAGAGGAAGTTCAATGTCCCGAAGATGACCAGGAACCAGCGGCTCACGAACTCGAGGCGCAGACCATAGACGATCAGGGCGAGGAGCGCCGTCCCGCCGAAAGCGACGCGGGCGGCCGCCCAGATCTCTTCTCCGAGCGGGAGCGTGCGGTGGCTCCGGTAGAAGCCGGCCGAATAGAGCAGCAGTCCCCAGAGCGGCAGGACCAGGGTCAGGAGGAAGAAGTACTGCTCGAAGGGAGAGAGGGGCTGCGGAAAGAAGCGCGGAAAGAGTCGCGGCAGCACCGCCTGTCGGAGGAGGTAGGCGAGCGGCAGCGAGATCGCCGTCAGAACGAGATCGCCCGCGAGGACGCCCAGGGCGACTGCTCTGCGCTTTCTGCTTCAGCATCGCTTGCCGGCCGCGGCTTGGGAGCCGCTCAAGCCGACCGCATCTTATGAGATGCAGGCCTCTTCCTTCAAGAACCGCCTCGTAACGTTCGGCCACGTCTTCCCACCGATATCGCTCCTGGACCCGCTCGACCGCTCTCCCCTTCCATACGGAGTACGCGGGCGGGTCGTCCAGGATCTCCTTCAAGAGGCGCGAAAGGGTCTCGGGCCGGTGGACGTCGAAAGCGAGGCCCGCGCCCCGCGGCCACCTCCTCGTTCTCCGGTGACCCGTTGTAGCAGACCACGCGCCCGTATCCGAGGGCCTCGACGAGCGCGGGGTGCGTTCCGCCGACTTCCGTCGCCTGCACGTAGACGGCCGCGTGCGCGAGGAGCTGCCGGTAGCCCTCCCCGTAGATCGCCCCGGGAAAGAGGACGCGCGGGATCGGCCTCGCGTTTCACGCGCGCGATGTAGTCGGCCGCGTAGGGCGCGTCGCCGACGACGACCAGGGGGACGCTTCCCGGGCACATCCCGATAGGCCCGGACGACGGCGTCGGCGTTGTTCTCGGGCTCGAGGCGCGAGACGTAGAGGACGTAGCCCTCGGGCGACGAGGCCGAGCCGCTCGAGCGTCTCGCGGCCGGTCGGGCGCGGGCAGGTCGCCGCCGTACGGGATGTAGACGCTTTCGAATCCGTAGCGCTCCCGGTAGTAGCGCCTGGATGACGCGGGCGTCCGACACGACGGCGTCCGGCACGATCGTCGAGAGCCTCTCCGAGAGGCGGTAGGCCCACCGGCCCGCGACGCTCCACTTGCGCCGGTTGCGCTCGAGCCCGTCCACGTTCACGACGACGCGCGTCGCGCCGGCGAGGCGTGGCAGGAAGCTCGACGCCGCGTTGATCGCGTTGCAGACAAGGACTGCGTCGTATCGCTCGAGGGCGGCGTCGAAACCCGAAAGGACCCCGTGCACGACCGTGTCGAGGTACTTGCTCGAGATCGTCGGCAGGACCCGCACGCGGGCGCCGCGCCATTCGGCGATGCCCGGCTCGGCGTAGCGGGAGCGGGTGTAGACGGTCACGTCGTGACCCCGCGCGGCGAGCCTCGCCGAGAGCTCCTCCGCGAGCGTCTCGAAGCCGCCGTAGCGCGCCGGAATTCCGCGGGTGCCGAGGATCGCGATTCTCACCCGCGATCTTGCAGTCTCGGGCTTGGTCACCGATTACTGCGTGCTCTTCTTCCGCGCCTTCGGCGTCTTCCGGTCTTCGTGACCAGCTTGTAGGCGATGTAGTACTTGTAGATGTTCGAGACGTAGGTCACCGTCTCGCGGCCGATCTTCTCGGAGGCGACGAGCTCGACGTTGTTGAACCACACGTTCGGATCGAGGCCTCGCTTGGCCGCCTCCTTGCGCAGGCCCGCGATCCGGCCGGCGCCGGCGTTGTAGGACGCGAACGCGAAGAGGCCCTTGTTCAACCTGTCCATCGGCTCGTTCGCGAAGTACTTGTCGATCATGAACCGCATGTACTTGACGCCCGGCGTGGATGTTCGGCTCGAGCTGCGAGATGTCGCCGACGTTCAGCTCCTTGCCGGTCGCCGGCATCACCTGCATCACGCCGACCGCGCCGACGTGGCTCTTGGCGTTCTGGTTCAACTGCGATTCCTGATAGCCCTGCGCCGCCATCAGCAGGTAGTCCATGTCGTACTTGTCCGAGTACGTCCGGAAGAACTGCGACGGTCTGCTGGAACTTCTCGTCGCTCGCCTTCGGAGGCCGCGTTCTTCACGAACTTCGTGCTCTTCAGGTACTTCTGGAAGAGCATGTTGCGGGTCGCCGATCCCGCGGGGTACTTCGCGAGAAAGGCGTCGAGCTCGGCCTTCAGCAGCGGGCTGTTCTTTCGAATCGCCCAGCCGATCGTCGGCGTCCTTGCGCAGCGACGACCTCCGGGTGGAGCTTCGAGCTTCGGGAACACGGCGGCCCAGAACCGCGCCAGGAAATCGTCCACGACGACGTACTGGACGAGGCCCGCGTTGGTCATCTCGAGCAGGTCCTCGTCCTCGAGCTCCGTGGGCGCGAACCGAAGCTTCACCGGCGGCTTGCCGCGCTTCGCGAAGTCGGCGTTCAACGCCTGCAGGCTCTCGTGGTAGATCGATTTCTCGCGAACGAAGACCTCCTTGCCGGAGAGGTCGTCGACGCCCGCGATGGCTCCGAGCGCCGGCCCCGCGACCACGATCTCGGAGACGTTCGTGATCGTTGGGGTCGAGAAATCCGCATTTTTTGAGGCGCTCCGGAGTGATCGTCAGGTTCGCGGCCGCGATGTCTCCGCGCCCCGAGAGCAGAGCGTCCGCGAGCTCGAGCGCGGCCGACCGGAACGAAGGCGACGTGAATCTTCAGATTCCCGGTCTTGTACTTCTTGTTGAGCTCGTCCTCGAACAGCTTGAACGCGTCGTAGGTGATTCCGCGCGGCGTGCCCTTGTCGATGAAGTAGTTCGTCTTGTTGTAGACGACGAGGACGCGAATGAGACGGCGTTTCTTCAGGACGTCGAAGTCGCCGCCGACGTCCTTGATGACTGCGTCGGAGGCCTGAGTCCTTCTTCCGGAGGTGCCTGCGCGGAGGCGGAACTCGGCAGCGGCGAAAGGCACGCCAGGATCGCGCCGAGGGCCAGCGCGCATCCGGCTTGGAAAATGGCTCACGATTCCTCCTCGCCGCGGATTCTAACCGCGCCGCCGTACTCGCTCCGGCGATCTCGCGGCGCTTTGCCCAGAGCCGCCGGCGATTGCGCCAGAGCCAGCCAAACGCCGGCAGCGACGATCGCTCGACGGTCAGGCAGGCCGCGAGGACGACGAGGTCGCGCGCGAGCGGTCGGGACGAGGGTCGCCAGCATCTCCCCCGCCGTCTGGTTGTTGATCCGCAGGAGGAAGCGATTCTTGACCGAGTGGTAGTTG
This sequence comes from uncultured Acidobacteriota bacterium, assembly GCA_963707935.1. GTDB lineage: Bacteria > Acidobacteriota > Thermoanaerobaculia > UBA5066 > Gp7-AA6 > DATBFU01. Next base: position 2,656,305 of record CAVPRN010000005.1, read on the forward strand.
GCGAGCGCCGACATGCTGCGCCGGCGGGACGGGAGGTTGCGCCGCCGGTGATAGGCGACCGCCCGCGGCACGTAGAGGCACTTCCATCCGAGCCTCCGGAGCCTCCAGGCGAGGTCCGCGTCCTCGCGGTAGAGGAAGAAGTCCTCGTCGAAGTAGCCGGTCGAGATCCGGGCGCTCTCGAGCGCCTCGCGCCGGTAGAAGCCGGCCGCGCCGGTCGTGCCGGCGATCTCCTCTTCGAGGAGGTAGCGGCCCGCCGCCTCCTCCTCGGAGCCGCGGTCGAAGTGCCGCCCCGAGGCGCGGAAGACGATCCCCGTCGAGTCGAGCCGCGACGTCGCGGAGAGCTCCGGGCCCTCGGCGCGCAGGATGCCGGCCCGAGGCGGAGCCCGCGTCGGGCCGGGCGTCGAGGCGCGCGGTCAGAACCGCCGAAAAGTCCGGCTCGAGCCGGCAGTCCGGATTCAGGGCGAGCACGTACCGGCCGCGCGAGGCCTCGATCCCGGCGTTCATCGCCGCGGAGAAGCCGACGTTCTCGGGAAGCGCGATCACGCGCGCTTCGGGGTGGACGCGTCTGGCCAGCTCCGCCGAACCGTCCCGGGAGGCGGCGTCCACGACGATCGTCTCGACCTCGACGCCGCGCTGGGCCGCGGCGCTCGGAAGCGAGGCGCGCAGATCCTCGGCCGAGTCGTGCGCGACGACGACGATCGAGACGTCGGTCATGCGGAGGAGGATTCGGGATTCGGGAGTCGGGATTCGGGCGGGGAGAACCCGAGCGCGAGGCGGAGGACCCGCAGATAGGCGCGGGCCGACTCGCTCTTCGGACGGGGGTCCGATCCGCGAAACGGCAGCGCCGCGAGCCTCAGCAGCATTCCGGCCGGCAGGAGGAGGCGGTAGAGAGCGCGCGCGACCCGGCCGTAGTGGAGCCGGCGGTAGAGCAAGCGCGTTTCGATAGTAGATCGGCAGAAAACGCTCGTATCCGAGCCGCCTCGACGAGAGGCCGCCGACATGGCGGAAGCGCGCTTCCGGCCAATAGAGGATCTTCCCGAGACGTGAGAGCCGCGCGCACAGGTCCACGTCCTCGAACCACGCCGGCACGAATCGCTCGTCGAATCCGGCGAGGGCGCGGAAGGCGTCGGCGCGGACGGCGAAGGCCGCGGCCGCGGCCTGGGCCACTTCGAAGGGCCGCCCGCGATCCGCGTCGGCGTACCGGAAGCGCCGGCGCCCGGCGCCGTTCGGAAACAGGTGATCGAGTAGCAGCAGCTCCCGCGCGTCGGAAGCGAGTCCCGGCAGGCCGCGCAGCTGAAAGGTGAACTGGTCCTCCTGACCCGGCGGAGCGAGCCGTGGAGCGCCCGCTCCACTCGGGGCGCGCTCTTCGGAGTCGAGCAGGCGCGGCGCCAGGGCGACCGCCTCGGGATGCTCCCGAAAGCCCCGCGCGACCGCCGAGAAGACGTCCCCTTCCGGGCGGGCGTCGGGGTTCACGAGGAGGAGAGCCGGCGCGGACGCGCCGAGAGCCGCCTGGTTGACGGCCGGGCCGAAGCCGCGGTTTTCCCGGTTGAAGACGACCGCCGCGCCCGGCCAGCGCGACACGATCTCCTCGCGGCGGACCTGCGTCCCTCCGTTGACGATGACGGTCAGCGAGACCGGGGGCCCTTCCGGAGGAATCGCGGCCCGCGCCGCGGCGAGCGAGGCGACCGCCTCGTAGAGGTCGGCCGCGTCGTTCCAGGAAACGACGATGACGGCGAGCTCTTCCACCGATTGTTCTACGGCTTCGCGCTCGAGGCCGCCGGGCCCGGCCATTCCGGAAGCCTCCCCGACTCCGCGCGATGACGGAGGGCCTCGAGCGGAAGCTGCGGCCAGACGAGAAGCGGCAGCGCCGCCCCCCTCCAGCCGAGCCGGCGGGCATGGGCGAGGTCCGCGCGCAGCAGGCGTCCGAAGCTCGCGCGAATCCGCCGCGGCTCGAAGTTGCGAAAGAGAGTTCGCCAGCGATTCCGCGCCGTCCACAGGGCGCGCCGGAACGGCGTGCGGCTGCCGGTGTGGGAGCCCTCGTGCCACGCCCGGGCCCCGGGGTCGCAGGCGAAACGCCACCCCGCCCGCGCGAGGCGCAGCGACAGATCCGCGTCCTCGTAGTAGGCGAAGTAGGAGTCGTCGAAGACCTGCCCGCCGGAGGCGACCGACGCGAGCGCCTCGCGCCGGTAGAGGGCCGCCGTCGCCGAGACGCCCGCCACCTCGAAGGACCCGGTGGGAGCGTCCGCGGGAAGGAGTCCCGAGAGGAACGGGACCGCTTCGCCCCGGTCGGTCCACGCGATCCCCGCCGTGTCCACCCGCGCGCCGTCCGCCGTCAGAACGAGCCCCTGCGCCGCCGCGAGGCGCTCGTCCAGCGCCAGGCGGGCGGCGAGGCGCGCCGCGTAGTCCGGGTGCAGCGTCGCGTCGTTGTTGAGCAGGAGGACGTACGCCGAGCGCGTGCGGGCGATCCCTTCGTTGGCCGCCCCCGCGAATCCCAGGTTGCGGGGGAATGGGACGACGCCGGACTGCCCGGGCCTCGCGGGCGAGGCGGTCCCGCTCGGCCGGCGCCGAGCCGTTGTCCACGACGAGCACCGAAAGGTTGACGCCCTTCTGCTCCTCGAGCGATCGGATCGCCGCGAACAGGAGGTCGCCGCCGTCTCGATTGACGATCACGGCGTCCACGTCGGGGAGTGCGGCGGCGCGGCTCAAGCGGGCAAGGCGTGCGCGTCGGAAGCGCGGCGCGAATAAACTACGCAGCGAATGCTACCACGCGACTTCCTGCGCGAAAACGCGGCGCGCCTCCTCGCCGACTATCCGGAGCGCTTCGCCGGCTCGGGCATCGAGCGCTTCGTCGAGCTCGACCGGGAGCGTCGGGAGACCGTCACCCGGCTCGAAGAGAAGCGGAGGCGCCGAAACGAGATCGGCGCGGTCAAGGGCAAGCCCTCGCCCGAAGCGCTCGCCGAGATGAAGGAGCTCAAGGAAGAGATCCGCCGCCTCGAGGAGGAGTCGCGAGCGCACCGACGAAGAGCTCGCCCGGGCGGAGCAGCGCATCCCCAACGTCCCGCACCCGACGCGTGCCGCGCGGGCGGGACGAGTCGGGCAACCGCGTCGAGCGGATCGTCGGCGAGCCGCGGCGCTTCGAGTTCGAGCCGAAAGCGCACTGGGACCTGGGGCCGGCCCTCGGGATCCTCGACTTCGAGCGGGGAGTGAAACTCGCGGGCGCGCGCTTGACGGTGCTCAAGGGAGCCGGCGCGCGCCTCTCCCGGGCGCTCGCGGCGTTCATGCTCGACCTGCAGACGCGGGAGCACGGCTACGAGGAGATCTTTCCTCCCGTCCTCGCCAACGCGGACTGCCTCTTCGGCACGGCGCAGCTGCCGAAGTTCGAGGAGGATCTCTTCAAGACGCGCGAAGGGTACTACCTGATCTCGACGGCCGAGACCCCGCTGACCAACCTCCACCGCGACGAGATCCTGCCGGCGGCCTCGCTGCCGCTCGCCTACACGGCGTGCACCTCCTGCTTTCGGGCGGAGGCGGGAGCGGCCGGGCGGGACACGCGCGGGATGATCCGGCAGCACCAGTTCGAGAAGGTGGAGATCGTGAGGATCGTCGCGCCGGAGGAGTCCGAGGCGGCGCACGAGCGGCTGACCGGACACGCCGAGGAGGTCCTGAAGCGGCTGCGGCTCCCCTACCGGGTCTCGACCCTCTGCACGGGCGACCTCGGCTTCGCCGCGGCGAAGACCTACGACCTCGAAGTCTGGCTGCCGGGCCAGAACGCCTACCGCGAGATCTCCTCCTGCTCGACCTTCGGCGACTTCCAGGCGCGGCGCGCGTCGATCCGGTTCCGACGCGCGGAGGGGGAGAAGCCCGAGTTCGTGCACACCCTGAACGGCTCGGGCCTCGCGATCGGGCGCACGCTCGTCGCGGTTCTCGAGAACTTCCAGAGAGCCGACGGCTCGATCGAGATCCCGGAGGCGCTGCGGCCGTACTTCGGAGGCGACGAGATTCGGTAGGGAGACCCGACGGCTGGCCAGCGGGTCGTCTCCAAGGGTCGATCTCGCGTCAGCCTCCCCCGGGGCGCCGCAACTCCGATTGACACAACCGGGCGATCTGCGAGACAGTGCTCGCTGCATCCCATCAACAAGGAGGCGGTATCCGGAAAGGCCCCCTTCGGGGGGTGGCGGCTTCGTTTCTTGGAATCCTGCTCCTGGCCGCGGCCTCGTTCGGCCAGAACCCGCTTCCTTCGGGAAACCTCTACGGCACCGCCCTCGACGAGCAGGGGAAGTCCCTTCCGGGCGTCACGGTGACGCTGACCGGACCGGGCGCGAGCTCAGATCGGCGATCACCGACACGAAGGGCGATTTTCACTTTCTGAATCTGTCGCCGGGCGCCTACTCCGTCACGCTCCAGCCGAACGGGATTCGAGACGGTGCGCCGCGACGTCGTCGTCTTCGCTCGGCAAGAACGCGGTCCTCTCGATCACGATGCCCGTCGCCGGCGCGGCGGAGGCGGTCACCGTCAGCGGCGCAGGCGCCGGTCCTGGACAGCCGGAAGACCGAGACCGGCGCGACCTTCGACCAGCAGGAGCTCCAGAGCATTCCGACGACGCGCGATCGTCTGGGCGATCCTGCGGCAGGTCCCCGGCGGTGCTTGCTCGCCAACGTGAACGTCGGAGGCAGCAGCACAGCGGAAGCCAGGTCGGCCTTCGTCGGGAAGGGCTCGCACTCGGACCAGAACACCTACAACCTCGACGGCGTCGGGATCACCGAGATCAATGGCGCAGACGCCGGTCTATTTCGACTTCGACTCGCTCGACAACATCGAGGTCGCGACCGGCGGCTCCGACCCGTCGCTCACGACTCCCGGCGTGACTCTCAATCTCGTCACCAAGCGCGGCACGAACCAGCTCCTCGGCTCGGCCCGCGCTCTCTACACCGAGTGGCGCCGGGTGGGACTACGGCGTCGAGGCCGGCGGCCCGCTCTGGAAGGACCGCCTGTGGCTCTGGGGCGCCGGCGCGCGCAACTGCGCTTCCTGGGCCAGACGTTCGTCACTCGCACCGGCGACCCGTCCAGTCTCAGGAGACCATCGACCACTGGAATGCGAAGTTGAACGCGCAGCTCGCTCCCGCCAACTCGCTCGTCCTCTCGTACGTCAAGACAAGTGTGCTAGGCCCGGGAGCCGGGCGCCGGTCTGAGCCGCTCCCAGCCATCGACCTGGGACAACGAGGAGTTCACGCCGTCGCCTATCGGGTGGAGGACTCACAGGTTCTGTCGGCGAAGCTCTTCGCGTCCCTCGACTTCTCCTATCTTTCGGCCGAGAACTCGAGCCACACCCCAGGGCGGCATCGACAAGCAGGCCGACATCGATCCAATCGACGTCTGGCGAAACAGCTATCTGGTCCTCTCGCGAACGGAGGCCGCAGCACCAGGCCGGCCTGACGGCTTCCGGCTTCTTCGACACCGGCGACCTCCGTCACGAGCTCAAGTTCGGGTTCGGCTACAAGACGCCTTTCGATGGACTCGCATGACTTCCTGGCCGGGAGACGGGCTCGTCGGCTCTGAGTTTTCGGAACCAATCCCCCGCGTTTGCACTGATCACGCGGCCGGCAGCACGTGAGATCCGAGGCGAACTACTACGACACCTATCTGGGAGACACGATCCAGGCCGGCAACCTCACGGTGAACGTCGGGGCTCGTTTCGACTACCAGCAGGAGAAGAATCTCCCTTCGACGGTTCCGGCCAATCCCGTCTTTCCGGATCTCCTTCCGGCCGTCCAATACGGGGCGACTCGGGGTACCCGATCACCTGGCGCCAGGTCCAGCCCCGCGTCGGCAGCAACCTACGCCCTTGGGAAGGAACCGACAAACTCTCCTGCGCGCGTCCTATTCGCGCTTTACCAACCGGTTGAGCAATGAGATCCGATCAACCAGCGCCTTCCCGGGTCCGGCATAGCCTCGGCTACGGCTGGAACGACGCGAACGAGAACCATCACGTCGAACCGGGCGAAGTCGGACTTCAGCGACTATTTCGGCGCTTTCAACTTCGATCCGACCAATCCAAGCTCTACCGTTTCCGTCAACCAGATCTCGCAACGACCTCAAGACCTCCGACGACCGACGAGTTCATCGTCGGCGTCGAGCGGGAGATCCTCTCCGATCTTTCGGCCTCGTTCGCGTACACGCACCGCTCCGTGCGCAACCTCGAGTTCCAGCCGCTCATCGGCACGAACCGCAGCAGCTACGAGTACATCGGCAACGCGACCGGGACCGCCGTGGACAACGGGACCGGCTTCGTTCTGAATTTCAGCGAGCCGTACTACGGGCTGACGGAGTGTCCTGCACCCATGCGTCGGCAGGGTGTTAGAAAACCGACCGGACTTCTCGAGAGACCTACAGCGGCGTAGAGCTCCAGCTCGTGAAGAGGCTCTCGCACGGCTGGATGCTCCGAGCGAGGTTTCGCCTACAACGACTGGCAACAGCACGTCGGCCCCGGCGCGATCGTCGATCCGAACAACATGGCGGGAGGCAGCAACGCGAGCGGGCTGGTCGTCGAGGGCAACATCAACTCGACGTGGCAGTTCAACGTCAGCGGGATGGTCCAGCTTCCGCTCGGCATCGAGACGAGCGCGAACTTCTACGGCCGCCAGGGCTTTCCGGTCCTGTACTTCGTTTCAGTCTTCACGAACAATTCAAACAATCCCCTCCCCAACATCCAGATCGGGGAGGTCGGCGCCTACCGGCTTCCAAGCGTCTTCGTGCTGGACCTCCATATCGAAAGGCTCTTCCGGATCGGGTCGACCGTCACGGTCATCCCCGTGCTCGACTGCCTCAACGCGGCGAACAGCCACATCGTGCTTCAGCGCGACGGGTCGGTCGGGTTCTACGACGCGGCGAGCGCTCCGGCATTCGGCCAGAACCCCAATTTCAACGCGCCCTACGAACTTGTCAGTAACCGGGTCTTCCGCGGCGGCGTTCGGATCGCGTTCTAACGCTTCGCGGACTGCTTGCATCGACCCGTTGGATCAGAAGTTCTCCATCATCCAGATGTTGCTCTCGGTTGCGGAGTCCAGCATCGCCAGATGGCGCCCGTCGGGGGATGGCAGCGCGCCGCTCCCGTCACCCGCGTCCCCATAGTTTCTCCACAAGACCTGAGCGTTGCCCTGCAAGTCCACATGCAGGAGGACTGCCCTTCCTTGAGGGCCGTTGGAGACGAACAATCCTCTCCCGTCCGCAGACCAACTCACCGACAACAGATTTTTCCAACCCTTCAACCGGATTTCCTGTGGCGCCTGGCCGCGCAGGGAAAGAATGTGAATGGGCCCTGCCGGATTCCGAATGGCGGCGATCCGGGTTCCGTCGGGCGAGAGATCTACACCCCAGAAACCCGTGGCCGCGTCGAGATCCCACCGGATGAGCTCCTGGCCGCGTCCTTTCACCGGATCGAAGGCCGTGATCACCACCTGCTTGCGATCCTCCGTCGGCTCGGCAATCGCGCACAAACTCGAGGGGGACCTGGCTCGAAGAATCAGACTACCTGGCTGCGCCGTCAACACCACCTGCGGCGATCCCCCCGTGGTAGGAACCCGCATGACGTCTATCCCGCCTGATGGGTCTTCGGACTTCGTTTCGCGTCGGTAGAGGATCCAGTTGCCATCCGCGCTCACTCGGACGTTTCCCCCGATTGTCCCCGTCACGAGCGGCTCCGCCGCTTCTTCGTTCAACAACTGCTTGTAAATGCCGTCATGACCCGAACGGTCGGACAGCACGATGACTGCCTTGCTATCCGCCGTCCAATCCGTCGCAAAATCCCTTCTGTCAGTCAAAGTGAAGTGCCTCGTGTTTTCGATACGAGTCCCGCCCGCTGCAAGATCGGTCATGTAGGCGGTGAAGCGGAGCGTCTGTCTTACGAATGTGAGTCGTTTGCCATCCGCCGTCGCGGTCGAGCCATACATGCAGAACCCGGTCCAGTTGGTCAGTCGCCTCGTTCCTCCCACCGGTACGCCTGTTTGCGCATCCAGTCTCATCTCCCAATAGTTGCAGTCGTCGAGCATGCCACCCACCGTGTAAATCAACCGTCCGTCGGGCAGCCAGACCGAATCATTGATCTGGCTCATTACCGAAGATGGGAACATCGTCGTCAGAGGCCCGCCCTTCAGGTCGCGGCTCACAGCGATACTGCCGGACTTGTCGGTCTTAATGTAGGCGACACGTTTCCCATCGGGGAACCAGAGGAGCGGGCCAATCGCGCCGCCCGGATCGGCCTCATACAACTTCCGCGCCCCTTCCCCGGTGGGCTCCATCAACCAGATCTCACGATCGCCAGACTCTCCAGGGTTCGCGCCGAAGGCGATCGAAGAGCCGTCCGGGGAAACCGAATAGGCGACGGCCTCCTCCCGGAGCTTGCGCGGCGCTCCACCCAGTATCGAAGCGACCCAGATGCTCGTGCTTTTGGTACCTGTGCCGTTCGCGTTCGGCTCACGAGCATTCGCAAGAAATCTCGTGCTATTCGGAAACCAGGGGCCGATCTCCCAAACCATCCCGCGACCAAGGAGCGCCTCCGGTTCCGGCACAGGCTGCGTTTCGCCCGTTTCAGTCAGCTCGATGTGCATTCCCTTCCCGTCGGTGTACGCCAGGTACTTACCGTCGGGTGAAATCCCACCACCCTTGACGGGATTCTCTGCGGAATTCGAAGTCAGTTCCCGCAACCGGATCTCAGGCCGGAGCGGCGGTTGGCGCTTCGCGAGCTGGAAAATGACGCCGGCGATCACGATGAGCAGCAGAATGGCGACCAGAGGCAGGCCCCAGAGTCGACGTAGCCTGGGAAAAGCGAGGGAATCGCGGGCACCCGGAGCGACGGGCGCCCCGGCCGAGACCGCTTCGGAGAGGTGGTCGCGAAGTGTGGCGAGGTCGCGCGAGAGATCATCGGTAGAGGAATAGCGCTGACGCGGCTCCTTGGCCAGGCAGCGCTCGACGATCCATCGCAGCTGCGTCGGGGCTTGAGGATTGATCGAACCCATGGGTTCCGGCTCTTCGTTCAGGATCGCCCCAAGCGTGTCCACCGCGGTCTTCTTCGCGAACGCCCGCTTGCCAGTCACCATCTCGTAGAGGATCGACCCGAAGGAAAACTGATCCGACCGAAAGTCGACCGCCGCCCCGCTCGCCTGCTCGGGGGACATGTAGCCGACCGTCCCCATGACGACACCCGGCGTCGTTCCCGTCATCGTTGGCAACTTCGAATCCCCGTCGCTGCCAGGTCCCTTGGACGTCAGCTTCGCCAGGCCAAAGTCGAGGATCTTGACGAGCCCATCCCTGGTGACCATGACGTTCTCCGGTTTCAGGTCCCGGTGCACGATGCCCGCGTCGTGCGCTGCGGCCAGGCCGTCGGCGATCTGCGGGGAGATCGCAAGCGCCTTCTTGATCGGGAGAGCGCCGCCGGAGACGAGCGCCCTCAGTGTCTCGCCTTCCACCTTCTCCATGGCGATGTAGGAGACCCCGTCTGAAGACCCGACGTCATAGACCGTGACGATGTTCGGATGGTTCAAAGCCGAAGCCGACCGCGCCTCCTTCTCGAACCGCTTCAACCGGACCGGATCGGCCGAGAGCTCAGCCGTCAAGACCTTGATTGCCAGGTCCCTGCCCAGCCTCGGATCGTTCGCCCGGTACACCTCTCCCATTCCGCCGGCTCCGAGCGGAGCGAGGATCTCGTAGGGACCCAGGCGAGTTCCCTTCCCGAGTGACCGACGCTCGACTCTCTCTGCCGGAGAGAGTGCCGGCATTGCGTCGATGGCCGGCGATTCCAGAAAGCCCGAAGAGGCAGCCCCCAGAGAAGAGAGGAGCGACTCGACTTCCTTCTTGAGTTCGCGATCGTTCCCACAGGCTTCTTCGAGAAATTTCGTTCGCGAAGCTGGCTCGCGCTCCGTCGCCGCGGCAAAGACTTCCTGAACCCGCCGCCAGCGATCCGGAGTCATGGGGAGGAACCGGATAGCTCTCGGTGCAGGAACGCTTTGGCCAGAAGCCATTTGCGGTGAACGGTGCTCAGCGAGATCTCGAGCGCTTCCGCGGTCTCTTCTTCGGTCAGACCCCCGAAGAAACGCAGCTCGACGACGCGACCTTGCTCCGAGTCGAGCGCGCTTAGCTTCGCCAGCGCGTCGTCCACGGCAATCAGATCCACCGCCCGCGGCTCGGTAAAAACGACCGTGTCCAGAAGGTATCGGGTTCCCTGGCCGCCGCGCTTCTTCGCGTCCCGATGGCGCGCGTGCTCGACGAGGATCCTCCTCATCGACTGCGCGGCCACGGCGAAGAAATGCGCCCGATTCTTCCAGTCCGCCCCCTGGCGGCCGAGCAGCCTCAAATACGCCTCGTTGACGATCGCGCTCGGCTGGAGTGTGTGCCCGCGCCGCTCGCGCCGGAGATAGCGCTCGGCCATCCGATGCAGCTCCCCGTAGACGAGCGGGATCAGCCGATCCAGGGCATCCCGGTCGCCCTGCCTCCAGGCGAGTAGCAGCCGGGTGACTTCCCCCGGCGGGGCGGGTGCCGCCACACCGGGGTTTTCGGTTTTCGCCATCCTGATTCGGGCCGGGACAAAAAGTCTATCAAATGAATGCCGAGCCCCGAGGAATCCTGGAATGTCAGGGTTTCTCCCCCATTCGCGCCGGGGAGTGAAAGAGGGCCCCGGGGAGCCGGGCTCCGGGCTTGTGCTCGGTTCACTCCACGCGGCGTCGCAGCGAAACAGCAAGCCGGGTGACTTCCCCCGGAGGGGCAGGTGCCGCCGCTCCGGGGCCTTTCCGTCTCCGCCTTCTGATTCGGGCATGACCAAGGATGAAGGGTTTTCTCCCCCGTTGTCGCCTTCATGCGTTGAAAGAAGGACTGATCATGAAGACGACACTCGGACAGACCGTCACGGCGGCTATTTCTCGCTTCTCTCGGGTTCGCATCCGCGGAGCAGGCCTCGGTCCGGCCTTCGTTGCCGTTGCTGTCCTGTTCGCAGCAACCGCCGGGGCGAGCAGTTCGCCGGGCGCACCTCTTCGAGCTCACGCGCGTGGGCGACGCCACACCTTCCTTGTGCCGACGACAAGCACGGAGGTCGGCTGCGCTTCCGATTCGGCCCTCTGCCTGGGCGGCGGCCGCTTCCAGATCCAGGCCATGTGGAAGACAGCCGACGGCACCTCCGGCTCGGGACATCCCGTCGCCCTGACCTCCGACTCGGGCTATTTCTGGTTCTTCGACCCGAGCAACGTCGAGCTGGCCGTCAAGGCGTTGAACGGCTGCGGTGTCAACGGGCACTACTGGGTGTTCGCCGGCGGACTGACCAACGTCGAAGTCACGCTGACCGCCACGGACACGGCGACCGGCGAGACCCGAACCTACGCCAACGTCCAGGGAAGCGCCTTCCGGCCCATCGTCGACACGGTCGCCTTCGGAAGCTGTTCCGTCGGCGCCGCGTCGCTGACCGACGCCAATCCCGAAGAGCCGCCGGTCGAGGCTTCCCCGACGGCGCCCGTCCGGGCGCCCCTGGCCGTTCGTTCCTTCGCCACCGAGGGCTGCGCCACAAGCGATACGGTTCTCTGCGTCAACGGTCGATTCCAGGTGGAAGCCTCGTGGTCCACCCCGTCCGGAGCCAGCGGCCCCGCCTACGCCGTGCCTCTGACTGCTGAGTCCGGCTACTTCTGGTTCTTCCAGCCATCGAACGTCGAGCTGATCGTCAAGTCCCTGAACGCCTGTAGCCTCGATCAGGGGAACTGGTTCTTCGCGGCCGGCATGACCGACGTCGGCGTCGAGCTGCGCGTCACCGACACGGAAACGGGCGAGAGTCGGACCTACTCCAATCCCCTCGGCATCCCATATCTCCCGATCCAGGACACTGGCGCGTTCTCCTTCTGCCCGACCCCGACGCCAACCCCGACATCCGCCGACTCGCACACTCACGCCCACCCGGACTCGCACTCCGCGCCCGAGTTACACGCCCACGCCGACCCCGACCGCGACTGCGACCCGCACCCCGACCTTCACGCCCTCTCGGACTCTCACCCCCTCATCCACGCCAACCCCCATTCCCCCCGGGACCGTTGCAAATCACCTCACCGAGAGTTGCCGCGAGTGGCGATCCCCTCCTTCCCGCTCCCGGATCTACTACAACTCGGTCTTCTCGCCCTCTCCGATTCACGTCCACGCCGGAGACACGGTGACGTGGGTATGGTCCAGCGGCACTCACTCGACGACGTCGGACGACGGCTTGTGGGACTCGGGAGCGCAAAGCGGACCGTTCCGCTTCACCCACACCTTCGAGCACGTCGGGACGTTTCCCTACCGATGCAGCGTCGGTCACACGGCGTACAGGCCGGGCTTCGACCAGCTCCGTGGCTTGACTTGTGTGTCATTCAGCGCCCACGAGGGGGGTGTCGTCGTCGTCGATCCGTAGCCGGGGTTGACGGACCCGAGGCTCCAAACAGAACCAGGACGTTCGAGAGCGCGAAGTCTAGTCCGAAGACCCGCGGGCCCGCAGCGTCAACGCCGCGGGAGGGAAACGACGATCCCGGCAATGGAGTGGCGAACGATGGGCGGCGGGGACCCGCCCTCGCTGGAGCCTGTCATATATTCCTGCCGGCAGAATCCTCTTGATCCCGACGACCCTCTCCAACCGATACGAGATCCAGGTCGAACTCGGCCGAGGCGGAATGGGTGTCGTCTATCGAGCGCGCGATCCCCTTCTCTCCCGCGACGTCGCCGTCAAGCTGATCTCCTCCTCCGACCTCTCGCGGGAGATCGAGGAGCGATTTCAGCGAGAGGCCCAGATCGTCGCGCAGATGGATCACCCGACGATCGTCCCGATCTACGATCTCGGGCGCGACGAGGGATCGCTCTTCTTCGTGATGCCGCTCGTCAGCGGCACGACGCTGCTTCGGCTGATTCGCGATGAGTCGCTCCAGCTCGGCGAAGTCGTGGACATCGGCGTCCAGGTCGCCGAGGCGCTCGACTACAGCCACTCCCGCGGGATCGTCCACCGCGACATCAAGCCGGCCAACATCATGGTCACTCGGGAAGAGGGCTCCGGAGCCCGGGTTCGCGTGATGGACTTCGGCCTCGCGCACGCCTCGACCGAGTCCCGGCTCACGAAGACGGGCACGCTCGTCGGAACGGTCGCCTACCTCTCCCCCGAGCAGGTCGCCTCGCGCTCGTTCGACGGCCGCTCCGACATCTATTCGCTCGGCGTCGTCCTCTACGAGTGCCTCGTGGGCGAGCCGCCCTTCACCGGAGAGGTCCAGTCGATCCTGTACCGCATCGTGCACGAGATCCCGCAGCCGCCGCGATCTCTCGGCGCCGAGATCAAGGAGGAACTCCAGGATCTCGTCCTCGGCTGTCTCGAGAAGGACCCTTCGCGGCGCCCGCAGAAAGCGAGCCAGGTCGCCGAGGCCCTCCGGCGCCACCGATCGAGCCTCGCGAGCGACGAGTTCCGCATGTCGGTCGTCCTGAGGGCGAGCCGGGTCATCCCGCGGCCGGCGATGTCCGCCTTCATCGGACGCGAGAAGGAATTCGCCGAGCTGCAGCGGCGCTTGAACGCGGCGATCTCGGGGGAATGCCAGTTTGCCGTCGTGGCGGGCGAGCCGGGCATCGGGAAGACGCGGCTCCTCGAGGAGCTGAAGAACCTCGCCGCGGCGCGCCGGATCCGCGTCCTCTACGGCCGCTTCCTCGAGCAGGATCGCTCCTTCTCCTACCAGGGCTTCTGCGAGCTGATCGAAGACTACTTCCGGTCCCGCGACGCGGCCAGCGCATCGGGCGAACGGCCGGACTTCTCCGACCTCGCGGCGGACCTGATCGCGCTCTTTCCTCAGCTTTCCGAGATCCCCGAGCTGCGCACGGCGGTCGGCGGAGACTCGCGCATCGCCGCCCCCGCCGGGGAGAAGAAGGCAGAGGACCGGATCCAGATCTTCGAGCTGATCGCGAAGACGTTGACACGGATCGCCGCGGGCAAGCCGCTGGTCCTCGTGCTCGACAACCTGCATGGCGCCGAGGCCTCGATCGAGGCGCTTCAGTACATCGTCCGGCGGCTCCGGCCCACGCCGACCCTGATCGTGGGCAGCTATCGCCAGACGGAGACCGACAAGCGGCATCCGCTGATCAAGATGCTCGAGTCCTTCGCGGACGATTCGCGGTTCGTCTCGCTCACGCTTCCTCCCTTCTCCCCGTCCGAGCACCGGGCCCTCGTCGAATCCCTGGTCGGGGCTCCCCGCGTTTCCGACGCTCTGGCGAACCGGCTCCGCGACGCGACGGAAGGAAACCCCTTCTTCACGAAGGAACTGATCCGCTCTCTCGTCGAGTCGGGCGGAATCGCGAAGGACGACACGGGGGGCTGGAGCTTCTCGAAGGAGGCCGAGATCTCGGCGGACGCCCTGCCGGCGACCATCCAGCAGGCCGTCGAGAAGCGGATCGAGCGGCTTCCCGAGGAGCTGCGGGACCTGCTCTCGGCGGCCTCGGTCCTGGGAAAGACCTTCGAGTCGAAGGATCTGGCGAATCTGATGGACGACGCGAAAGACCTCGACGACGGCCTCGACCGGCTCGTCCGAGAGGGGATGCTCGAAGAGGAGCGGGAGTCCCGGGGAGACCGCCTGACCTTCTCGAGCGGGATCGTCCGGGACGTCCTGTACGTCGCGCTCTCGCGGCGCCGGCGCCGCTCGCTCCACCGAAAGTACGCGGAGCTCCTCGAGAAACGCTACGCCGGCCGGCTCGAGCGCATGTACCCCGAGCTCGTTCACCACTACTCTCAGGCCGACGTCCCGGAGAAGACCGTCGAGTACGGACTGAAGCTCGCGCAGAAGTCGCTCGACGCGTTCAGCCCCGAGGAGGCCATCCGGGTCGTGAAGATCGCGCTCGACTACCTCGAGGACGCCGAAGAGTCCGGCGATCGGCTGCTCGAGGCGGAGGCGCGGCTCCTCCTCGCCCGGGGCCATCGCATGGCGGGAAATATCGACGCGGCGCTCCGGGAGGCCGAGGCCTCCTTCCGTGTCCTCGAGACGGAAAAGCAGGCCGGGCGAGCCGTCGGGGCTCTCCTGCTGATGGCGGAGACGGCCTGGCAGGCGCGCCGCATCGAGGACGCGCGCCGGTGGACCGAGCGCGGAATCGAAGCCGCGCGCGCGAGCGGAGAGGGCGAGCACCTCGGCAGCTTGCTTTCGCTCGCCACGACCCTCGCGAACCTGCGCGGGGAGTACGCGAAGGCGGCGGCGTACCAGGCGGAGATCGAGACCCTCGCGCCCGCCGAAAGGGAGATCCGGGAAAACGTGCCCCAGGGGGGAACCCTCGTCGTGGCCGTGGCCAATCCCATCTCCGCGACCGAGCCCGGCACCTACGAAACGAACGAGGAGCAAGAGGTCCTCGCGAACGTCTTCGAGAGGCTCGTGACGACCGACTCCCAGGGGAATCTCTCGCCGGCGCTCTGCGAGGAATGGGCCCTCGGAGACGAGGCGCGATCGGTTCGCCTGCGCCTGCGCCCCGACGTCGCGTTTTCCGACGGCGCTCCGGTGACGGCCGCCGCCGTCAAGGCCTCGCTCGAGCGCTCGATCCGACTCTCGAAGGACCAGATGCCCGCGGCGTTCGTCGCGATCCGCGGAGTCCCGGAGTTTCTCGAAGGAGGAGCGCAGGCGTCGAAGGCATCGCGACTCCTTCGGAACGCGAGGTCGAGATCCGGCTGACGCATCCGCTGCCGATCTACCCGTCGCTCCTGACCGACCCGAGAACGGCGATCGTCTCCGCCGCTGCGGAGAAGGACCGCAAGCCCCTCGGCACCGGTCCCTACCGGGTCGCTCTCCAGACGCCGGATCGGGTGGTTCTGGAGCGCAACACCGAATACTGGAAGCAGCCGCCGGCGAAGCTCGACCGCATCGAGTTCCGCGCCTCGCTCGACGCGTCCTCGATCGCCGAGGGCCTCCGCTCGGGCGCGCTCGACGTCGCGCGGGATCTCCTTCCCCGGGACCTCGAGGCGTTTCTCCGCGAGCCGCGATTCCGCGCGGGCTTCGTCGAGATCCCGAAGAAGAACACCTACTTCGCCGTCTTCCAGACGCGGAACCGCCGCAGGCGCGAATGTCGCGCTGCGGCAGGCACTCGCGGGAGCGGTTCGCACCCAGGATCTCGTCTGGGGGGCCCTCGGCCGCTTCGCGCTGCCCGCCACGGGCCTGATCCCGCCGGGGATCCTCGGGCACGACGCCGGGCGGCGACAGACGCATTTCTCCCGCGAGCGAGCCATCGAAATGATCCGATCCTCGGGGCTGCCGCTCCCCGGTGCGGCTCCGCGTCTCGCTGCATCCGATCCTTCAGAACCAGTACGCCGCGCTGACGCAGGCGCTCTTCCGAGCCTGGGCGGATCTGGGCGTCGAGGTCGACGTCGTCGCCAAGACGATGCCCGAGTTTCTCGAGTCGTGGCACGCGAACCAGAACATCGACCTGATGCTGGGCCGCTGGATCGCCGATTACGACGACCCCGACAACTTCACGTTCACGCTCTTCCACTCGGGCAACGGCGCGGCCCGCGCGTTCTTCTGCTCGCCCGAGACCGATCGGCTCCTCGAAGGAGGCGCGCGCCGAGACCCGGCCGGACGCGCGGGAGAGGCTGTCTACCGCAAGTTCGAGCACGCGTTGCTCGATCCCTCGATCGTCGTGCCGCTCTTCCACGACGTGGACTACCGGATCGCGGGCCCGCAGGTGCGGGGCCTGCAGCTTCGCAGCATGGCGCCGCACGTCAACTATGCGGAGCTCGGAAAGGTGGAGGCGCCGAAGGCCGGATCGAGGCGGACAGCAGATCGCGGGCGGAGGACGTCTGCAGGTGCCGATCGCGGGCGTTGTTCGGCAACATCGATCCCGCGATCTGCGAGACCCAGGAGCAGAGCGACGTCGCGCCGATGTCTCTTCGAGACGCTCACGCGGGCGCTCGGCGGCACCCGGATCGTCCCCTGGCTCGCCTCCGAGGTGCTGACGGAGGCGGACGGCAGACGATACCGTTTTCGCCTTCGCCCGGGCGTTCGGTTTCACGACGGGCGCCGGCTGACGGCGCGAGACGTGCGCTTCTCCTGGGAGCGGCTCCTTCTCGACGCCGACCGTCAACCGATGGCTCCTGTCGACCGATCCGCGGCGCGAAGCAGATGTTCGACGGGAAGGCGACCGACCTCGAGGGCTTTCACATCGTTTCGCCCGACGAGTTCGTCGTCGATCTCGAGCAGCCCGTCGCGTTCTTCCCGGCCGTGCATTTCGTACTCGCCCGACGGCGGTCGTGCCGGAGGGAACCGGGACGATCGGTTCCGGAGGCCGCGAGGGCGTCGTCGGAACGGGACCCTTCCGGTTCGTCAGCTTCGAGCCCGGCCGGCGTCTCGAGCTCGAACGAAATCCGAACTACTGGCGCGACGGGTTTCCCCCGTGCGACGGCCTGGACTTTCGCTTCGGCGTCTCTCCCGACGAAATCCGGAGCGAGTTCCTGGCCGGCCGATTCTCGATCGCCTCGGACCTGCTGCCCGCCGACGCCGAGGCCTTCCGGCACGATCCTCGGTTCGCCGGCGAGGTACCGGGAGAGTCCGCGCCGTCCGACGTACTTCGTCACGTTCAACAGCCGGCAAGGGACCGCTTCAGGATCTCGGAACGGCGCCGGGAACTGATTCGAGGCATCGACGTGCCCGGCCTCGTCCGCCGCACGCTCGGAAGGCTCGCGATTCCGGCGCACGGAATCATCCCGCCCGGCCTTCTGGGCTACTCGGCCGACAGCTCGAGCCCCGGAGCGGGCGAGGCGCCGCGCCGTCGGACAGCTCCGTCGAAGCGACGGTCGTCGCGGGAGACCGATCGAGCTGACGGCGGCCGTCCACCCCGTCTTCTTCGGCGAGTTCTCGGCCTTCTTTCGGGAGCTCGACGAGCGCGTTTCGCGACAACGGCTTTCGGATCCGGCCGATCAACAAGACGATGGCCGAGTACATGGCGTTTCAACCGCGGGGCGAGCGGCGACGTCAACATCGGACGGTGGAACGCCGACTACGCCGATGCGGACAACTTCGTTCTACACGCTCTTCCACTCCGACGCGGGCTTCTTCGGCAAGTACATCGGCTCGCCGGAGATCGACGAGCTGGCCGAGCGCGGACGAGCCGAGACGGATCCCCGGGTGCGCCACACGATCTACCGCCAGTTCGAAGAGCGGATCGCGCGGGACGTCGCTGGTGCTGCCCCTCTTCCACGACCAGGTCTACTGCTTCGCTCGGCCGGAGGTGGAAGGGCTCGACTCGCTCGGCTCGAACCCGGTCGTCTCTTACGACGAACTCTGGATCCGGCGGTAGCCTTCGGCCGCAGAGAACGCGCACACATTCGGGTTCGCGTGCCCTCGCAAGGCAACGCGCTCGGAAGAATCTGGCGGAGAGGACGGGATTCGAACCCGTGATAGAGGTTTAGGCCCCTATGGCGGTTTAGCAAACCGCTGGTTTCAGCCACTCACCCACCTCTCCGCAAGTGGCGTCGCGACGCGATGTTAGTTGATCTGCTTCGAGTTGGAAACCAGCGGTCGCTCGGCGCTCGCCCGCTGGGTTGGCGTCGGCAAGAGCCGTCGCCGTCTCGGCCGGCTCCGCCGGCCTCGGCTCAGCCACTCACCCACCTGGTTTTCGGCCGCAGGCGGCCGCTTCGCGGCCGCGGCCGAGAAGACGAAGTCCAGGCCACTCGGTGTGAGTGGATCTGCTTCGAGTAGTTGCGCGTTGTACGCGGCCGCTGGGTTGGCGCCGGCAAGGCTGGGCCGGAACAGCGTCGGTCGCCTACACGCACCGTTCGGCCAAGGATTTCGAATTTCCATGGTATCCACCCGGCGCCCAGCCCATCGTGGGCGTGACTCGCGCCGATTACCAGTACGCCGGCAATGCGAGCGGGACGGCGACAGCGTCGGACGGCTTCAGCCTGAATTTTAGCGAGCCCTACTACGCCCTCACGACCTGCCCGGCTCCATGCGCCGGTGTCGTGATCGAGAACCGGCAGGACTACTCGACGACCTACGACGGGGTCGAGCTCCAGGTCATCAAGCGGCTTTCCCACGGCTGGAGTCTGCGCGCGGGCTTCGCCTACAACAACTGGACACAGACGGTCGGCCCGGGGGCGATCGTCAACCCGAACAACCTGAGGGGAGGAACGAACGCGAGCGGGACGGTCGTTCAGACGGCGGGAAAAGTGGAGTCCAACGCCGGCTCCTTCATCAACGCGACGTGGCAGTTCAATGTGAGCGGCACCGTCGAGCTTCCCCTGAAGATAACCGCGGCAGCGAACTTCTTCGGCCGCCAGGGCTTCCCGATCGCATACTTCGTCAACGCGATCACGGTAGACGCCAGGGGCCTCCAGAAGATACCGCTACAGATCGGTCGGGTCGACGCCCACAGAAACCCCGACGTCTACGATCTCGACCTGCACGTCGAGAGGTCCTTCCGTTTCGGTTCGAGGGTCGCGGTCACGCCGTCGCTCGACTGCTTCAACGTGGCCGACAGCCACGTCGTCCTTCAGCGAATCGGGCTCGCCGGAACGTACGACACGACGGGCGACGAGCCGGCGTTCGAGCCGGAGGACGACTTCAACGAGCCCGCCGAGCTGCTGAGCAACCGGACCTTCCGATTGGGAGTGCGGATCGCGTTCTAGGGGCCGTTCGGCCGTCCTCACTTCACGCCCGACGTCATGGGAGCTGAGGCGGGGCCGCGTACGCTACCGGACTCCATCCACGATGAAGAGGTCCGACGTGAGTCCCCGATCGTAGTTGTAGACATGGGAAAGACCATCGCGCGAGACGCAAACCTTCGAGATGTATTGGACTCCCGTGAGGTCCGCGGGCGCGAGCCTTTTCCAGGGTATTCGACGCCCCGTCGCAAGCTCCAACCGATCTACCGCAGCGGGTGGAAATCCTGTTCGGGCCATGTAAAGGAAGAGGCCGTCCGCGCTCCACTGGACCGGCATTTCGGTTGGTCCGAGGGGAGCGCCCGGGACCGCTGTGGCCTCACCTCCGGCCAACGGAACGATCTTGAGCTGCCTGTCCCTAGTCGCAAAAACAAAGCGATCACCGCCTGGAGAAACCACGATTCCCTCTTCCACCGAGTAACCGTCGACCCGAACGGGGGTGGGCTTACCTCCCTCGGCTCCGACGGAGACGAGGAAGGGGGAACCGTCCTTTGTCTTGCCTCTAACGACGTAGCCCTTCCCGTTTGGAAGTAGCCACGCCTCCTGCGGCTCGACGCCGTCGACAGGGATCGTTTTCGCGGTCCCAGGGCCGGTCGGCATCAAGACGAGCTGCCCGGGCGACCCGCTGGATACAGCAAGCGCCCATCTCCCGTCGGCCGAGAGCCCGCTCGCGTCGCCGCGGCCGAGGCGGAAGGCAGGCGCGCCGTCGCTCTTTCGGAGGAAGATTTCCTTCTCTTCGCCGTCGTTGAAGAGGACGAGCTTCCCGTCTTCGGAAATGTCTCTCGGAGAAGAATGTTGCAGCCACGCGAGTTCACGCTCCCGGCTGTCGCCCCGTGATTGGCAGGCCATGTCCGTCCTCTCAATCGCTCTCTCGACGAGAAGCCGGCCGTCGGAAGCGATGTCGTACAAGATCAAGGACATGGCCAGGGGAAGCAGCACGCGCTCGCGGCCCGAAAGGGACACCGCATGAATCGCCCGTTTGTCCCGGGATCGCGTTCCGGAGAGGATCAACTCGTCTCCTCGAGGCGACCAGGCAAATTCGTTGATCCACATCCATCCTCGTGAAATGACCTTCCGATTCTTCTTTCGGTCCATCACGACGATCGCGTCGTCGTCGACAAACGCGATGAGATCTCCCGACGGAGAGATTCGGACGAGGGTACCGTCAGGAACCTCGGCGAGGACGGTCCCGATGGGGTATTGGATCTGGAGCTTTCCGTTCGGCAGGAGGACAGCGATCGCGAGGTCCTCCCCGTTTGGGGCCCAGTCGGCGTCCACTACGTCCTCGAGAAGCTCCCGCGGGGTTCCGCCGCCGATCGGAACACGGGCGAGCGTGTCGTGGCCGAGCCCATACAGCTTCTTCCAGAGAAGGATGGCAAGCTCGCCCTTCGACGAGACGGCCCGCACGACGCGCTTGCTGAATGCCGATCGGACGGGACTCCCTGGAGTCCGTGCGGACCGTGTAGATCTCGTACGGCCCCCCATCCCAGGCCGCTCCATAGACGACGGTCCTTCCGTCAGGCGCAAAGCGTGCTCCGGACACGTTGCCGCGTCGGGACGTCAGCTGACGAAAGGACGGCAGTGTCAGTCCTGACTCCTCGCGAGGTCAGCAAGCGATCGCTCAGTACCCCAGCGGCGACCAGCGCTACGGAGGCGGCGATCGCGCCGAGGATCGGAAACGTGAATCGCCGCCTGAGGGCGCCCGTACTCGCAGTCGCCGCAAGGGCGCCGCTTGAGAGCTCCGAGAGCGTGATCGCGAACGCTCGCGAGGTCGCGCGCCAGGTCCTCGGTCGAGGCGTAGCGCTGCCGGGGCTCCTTGGCGAGGCAGCGCTCGACGATCCAGCGCAGCGGCGCCGGCGTCTGCGGCGCGATCGAGGCGATCGGCTCCGGCTCCTCGTTCAGGATCGCTGCCAGCGTGTCGATCGCCGTCTTCTTCCGAAACGCACGTTTGCCCGTTGCCATCTCGTAGAGCATCGAGCCCAACGAGAATTGATCCGACCGAAAATCGACGATCTGGCCGCTCGCCTGCTCGGGCGACATGTAGCTCACGGTCCCGACGACGACACCCGGCTGCGTCCCCGTCATCGTCGGCAGCTGCGAGCCTTCGTCGCTGCCCGAACCCGTCGAGCTCAACTTCGCCAGGCCGAAGTCCAGGATCTTGACGAGTCCGTCCTTCTTCACCATCACGTTCTCGGGCTTCAGGTCCCGGTGCACGATCCCGGCCTCGTGTGCCCGAGCCAGGCCTTCTGCGATCTGCGGCGCGATCTGGAGCAGCTTCTTGATCGGAAGCGGGCCGCTCGCGAGCAGCTCCCTCAGGGTCGTTCCGTCCACCAGCTCCATCGCGATGTAGGAGACGCCGCTCTCGGTTCCGATGTCGTGGATCGTGACGATGTTTGGATGGTTCAAGGCCGAGGCCGATTTCGCCTCTTTCTCGAATCGCTTCAGGCGGCCCGGATCGGAAGAGAGCGCCTCGGGCAGCACCTTGATCGCCACCTCGCGTGCCAGCCGCGTGTCCCGCGCCCGATACACCTCGCCCATCCCACCCGCGCCGAGCGGCGCGAGGATCTCGTAGGGACCCAGGCGGGTTCCAGGAGAAAGCGGCATGAAAGCCTGCCGCAATTCTATCGGTCCCAACGAGAGCGTTCCGTCTCCCCCTCCGGGCTCATGGTGGAGCCGAGAGACGGGATACCATCCCGGCGGCGTGACCCGGCGAAGCCTTCTTCTGGTCCTGGGTCTTCTCGTGCTCACCGGTGCCGGCGTCTGGCTCTACGAAAACGCCTCGATCACGCGGCTGCGGCGCGGCTTCGAGCCCTGGATGGAACGGCTGGCCCGCTACCGCGACGCCTGTGAGGCGACGCGGCGAGCGCTCCGCGGCCGCGTTGCGGCTCCCGGCGACCCGCAACGGAGTCGCGAGCCCTGCGCGCCTGGGCCTGGAAGGATCTCGACCGCATCGCGTTCGTCGACTTCCGGGTCGAGAAGCCCCGACACGAGAAGACCGGCGACCGCGAGAAGACCGAGGGGACCGTGCGCTTCACGGTCGGCGGCTTCCGAGCCGACGGCGCGCGCGTCGAGCGCGAGTCCGACGTCGTCGTCGCCGAGGAATCGCGCGGCGGGGCCTCGCGGACCGACTCGGTTCGCCTCGAGCGGAAGGCCTCGAACCGCTTCGAGGCGAGTCCCCGCTTCCACGACGCGACGGCCGAGGCCGGCCTCGGCGCGCCGCGCCACGATCCGCCCTACAAGCTCACGAACTGGCTCATCTCCGACATCTGGCCGGGCTCCGGCGTCGCCGTCCTCGACTACGACCGCGACGGCTTCGAGGATCTCTTCGTCGGCGACGGCGTGCGCTCGATCCTCTATCGCAACGACGGGCGCGGCCACTTCACCGACGTGACCGAGGAAGGCGGGTCTCGCGAAGTCGGCGCCGGACGGGCATCGCCGCGACCGGCGTCGCCGCCGCCGACGTGGACGGCGACGGCTATCCCGACCTCTTCGTGACGGACGCCTTCGGGCCGGCCCGCCTCTTCCGAAACCGCGGCGACGGCACCTTCGAGGAGACGACCGCTCGCTCCGGCATCGCACTCTCGGGCCTGATGCGCTCGGCGGCCTTCGCCGACGTGGACGGCGACGGCGATCTCGACCTCTTCGTCTGCGTCACCGGCGACTACTACGGCCAGATGCCCGACCCCCCCTTCGACGCGAACGACGGCCGCGCCAACCGCCTCTACTTGAACGACGGCCACGGCCACTTCACGGACGCCACCGAGGCCTGGGGCCTCGCGGCCGCGACGCGCTGGTCGCTCTCGGGTCTCTTCGCCGACTACGACGGCGACGGCCGCGCCGACCTGCTCGTGACCAACGACTTCGGCCTGAAGAACCTGTACCGAAACGACGGCGGCCGGCGGTTCGAGGACGTCACGAAGAAGACCGGCGCCGAGGTCCGCGCCTACGGGATGTCCGGGACCTGGGGGGACTTCGACGGGGACGGCCGGCTCGACCTGCTACACGACCGGGTACCGACACGCAGTGGTACTTCCTGCACGAGTATCCGTCGCTGCCCGTCGGGCTTCCGGGGCGCCTCTTCCTGCCGATCGCGATCCGCTGGATGGAGACGATGGCGACCGGCAACACGCTCCTTCTCCAGCGCGACGGCGCGCACGTTCGAGAACGCGACGGCGCGCTCGGGCGCGGCGCACGCCGGCTGGAACTGGAGCGCGATCGCCGCCGACCTCGACAACGACTCCTGGCCCGACCTCTACGCGACCAACGGGATGTGGGGCGACGGCCGGGACCACGACCGCGAGCTCGAGTTCTGGTGGGAGACGCTCGCCTACTGGGACGACTACGTCGCGGGAAAGAAGACGTTCGACCGCAAGGGCGCCGGCATCGCCGGCATCGAGCGGGATCGCTACTTCCGCAACCGCGGCCCGGGCGCCGAGCCCGATGTTCGAAGAGCGCGCCTTCCTCGACGGCCTCGATCTCGAGTCGAACGGCCGGGCCGCCGTCGCCTTCGACGCCGAACGGCGACGGCGCGCTCGACCTGTACGTGCGCTCGGTCAGGCGCCCGAGGCGCTCTTTCTCGGGAGCCGCCGGCCGGACGAGCACTTCCTGCGCGTGCGCCTGACGGGCACGCCGGGCGTGGACAACCGCGACGGCGTCGGAGCCCGCCTGACGGCGACGCTCGGAAGCGGGCGCCGGATCGTGGTCGAAACGGGAAACGCGAGCGGGTACCTCTCGACGGCGAGCCCGATCGCGCACATCGGGCTCGGCCGGGAGACCCGCCTCTCGGGCCTGACCGTCCGCTGGCCTTCCGGGCGGGTGCAGGAGCTGCCGGCGATCGAAGCGGTGGACCGCACGATCACCGTCGACGAAGCGCGCGGGATCGTGCCCTCGCCGTGACCCGCCGGACCGGGCGCTCGAAAGCCGGCTTCTGACTTAGACTAGAGCTTCATGGCCTCCGAGCCCGTCACCTCGAGCGCCCCGCTCTCCTACGACGTCGTCGTCATGGGGGGCGCCGTCGCCGGCGCCTCGACGGCGATTCTCCTGAAGCGCGGGCCGCCCGGATCTGAAGATCCTCGTCGTCGAGAAGACCGACCGCTTCGACTGGAAGGTCGGCGAATCGACGGTCGAGGTCTCCGCCTATTTCCTGACGCGGGTCCTCAAGCAGTACGACCACCTCTCTCGGGAGCAGCTCCCCAAGCAGGCCTTCCGGTTCTGGTTCGTCAACGACAAGGTGACGTGCCTGCAGGAGGCCTCGGAGACCGGGCCGACCCAGCTCGCGCGCACCCCTTCGTTCCAGCTCGACCGCTCGAAGCTCGACGAGCGCCTGCTCCACGTCGCCGCGCGAAGAAGGGAGCGAGGTCTGGCGGCCGGCGAAGGTCACCTCCTTCGAGCTCGGCGGCGAGGCGGGCAACACGCTCCAGGTCGAGAAGAGCGACGGCTCCCGCCACACGGTCCGCTGCAAGTGGCTCGTGGACGCGACCGGGCGGCAGGCGCTCCTCGCGCGCAAGCGCGGCGGCGTCACGCCGATCGAGACGCACCCGACCGCGGCGATCTGGGTGCGCTACCGCGGCGTGCGCGACATGGACGGCGTCGACGTGGCCGGCACCGATCCCGGGAATCCCTGGTCGCGCGCCGTCCTGACCGCGCGGCGCCTGGCGACCAACCACTTCACCGGATGGGGATACTGGATCTGGTTCATTCCCCTGAAGGACGGCGAGACGTCCGTGGGGCTCGTCTGGGACAAGCGGCTCCTGAACCCGGAGGGGCGCACGCCCTTCGAGAGGCTGTCGCGTTTCCTCGACGGCAACCCGCTGTCGCGGCAGCTCCTCGTCGGCGCGACCCCGGTCGAAGGGGACTGCCGGTACTACGCGCACCTCCCCTACTTCGTGGACAAGTTCATCGGCGCCGGGCTGGACCTGCGTGGGGGACGCCGGCGGATTTCTGGATCCCTTCTACTCGCCCGGCCTCGACCAGATGTCCTTCTCCGTCTGGACTCGGACGCGCCTGATCCTGCGAGTCCTTCGCCGGCGCCGCGCCCGAGAAGATGGAGAAGGCCTACGCCGAGCACAACCGGCAATACGCCCGGTTCTTCAAGTACTTCTACGAGTCGATCTATCGAGACAAGTACTACGTCATGGGCGACTACGACACGATGACGATCGCGTTCCTCCTCGACACGGCCCTCTACTACTTCGCCGCGGTCATGCCGATCTATCGCTGGTCGCACGAGCGTCTCGGGATTCCCCCCTTCTTCGAGGACGGCGCCGAGATCGGCTACTACCCGATCCGCTTCTACAACCGCCGGCTGGTCAAGATCGCCCAGCGCAAGATGCGACTCGGCATCTACGGCAACCACAACGCCGGGCGGCGCCCGAGGTTCGTCGGCTTCTCGGTGCGCTCGGCGATGTGGGTGATGCTCGGCCACGGTCTCGTGCGCTGGGCCAAGGCGGAGCTCGCCAACGCCTGGACGTACGTCGTCCGCCCGCGGCCTCTCGCGACCGCGCGCCCCGGAACGGAGCCGGCGGCGTCCCCGGTCAACTCGCCCCTCTCGGCCACCGACTCTTGACCCGGCCGGTCGCGCTCGTCACCGGCGCGTCCAGCGGAATCGGTCTGGAGCTCGCGACCCTGCTCGCCCGCGAGGGGCACGATCTCGTGCTCGTGGCGCGCCGACGCGAGCGGCTGGAGGAGATCGCCAGGGGACTTCGCGCGGAGTTCGGCGCGGCCTCGACGGTGATCGCGCGGGATCTCGAGGACCCCGATTCCCCTCGGGCGATCGCGCTGGAAGTCGAGGCGCGCGGTCTCCCCGTCGACGTCCTCGTCAACAACGCCGGGTTCGGCGTGTACGGCCTCTTCGCCGAGACGCCGCTCGAGCGCGAGCTCGCGATGATCCGGGTCAACGTCGCCGCGCTGACGGAGCTCACCAAGCGCCTGCTGCCCTGCCATGCTCGCGCGCCGGAGGGGGCGGATCCTGAATCTCGCTTCGACGGCCTCGTTCCAGCCGGGGCCGCTCATGGCCGTCTACTACGCGACGAAGGCGTACGTGCTCTCCTTCTCGGAGGCGCTCGCCAACGAGACCGCCGGCACCGGCGTGACGGTGACGGCTCTCTGCCCCGGACCGACCGTCACGGAGTTCGGGAAGCAGGCCGGCGCCGGCGAGACGCGCCTCTTCCACAGCCCGCTCGTGCGCGACGCCCGGACGGTCGCGCTGGCCGGCTATCGCGGCATGATGCGCGGGCAGCGCGTCGTGATTCCCGGATTCGGCAACTGGCTCCTCGCCGAGGCGATCCGATTCACGCCACGGCGGCTGGTCGACGGCGATCGCGCGCCGCATCCAGGAGACGCGGAAGAGCTCTCGGTCCGCATGAGAGCCGGCGCGACGGTCGGCGGCCTCGCGGCTCTCGTCTTCCTCGGCGCCACTTCCGCGCCCGATCCTCCGGCGCTCCGAAACGATCTGCTCGTCGCCGTCTCCCCCGTGCGGCCTCCCGCCGCGGCGAGTCCGGCAACCGCCGAGATCCTGAAGGACGTCGCCGTCTCGGCCATCACCTACGCGAGCGACGGCCTCAAGGTGAAGGGCTATCTGGCGGTTCCGAAACAGGGGGACCACCTGCCGGCCGTCATCTTCAACCGGGGCGGCAACCGCGCCTTCGGCGCGATCACCGACGAGCAGGCGATCTCGAGGCTCGGCGGAATCGCGAGGTGGGGCTATGTCGTCGCGGCCAGCCAGTACCGCGGGAATGAAGGGGGCGAAGGGAAGGAGGAGTTCGGCGGCGCGGACGTGGACGACGTCTTGAATCTGATCCCGCTGCTCGAGTCGATTCCCAAGGTGGATGCGACGCGAATCGGCATGTTCGGCTGGAGCCGGGGCGGCATGATGACCTATCTCGCTCTGACGCGGACCGATCGCTTCGCCGCGGCGATCGTCGGCTCCGGCGTCTCGGATCTGTCCGACATGCTCGCGCGCCGGCCCGAAATGGAAGACGTCTTCCGGGCCCTGATCCCGGGCTATCCGGATACGAAGGACGCCGCCCTGTCGGCTCGCTCGGCGGTGTGCTGGGCCGAGAGGCTGCCGGCGAAGACGCCCATCCTGATCCTGGCCGGAACAGCCGACTGGCGCGTCGATCCCCGGCAGGCGCTCGACATGGGGCAGGCGCTCCTCGCCGCCAGGCACCCCTTTCGTCTCGTGATGCTCGAGGGGGGCCAGCACGATCTCTCCGAGCACCGCGCGGAGGTGGAGCGGCTCACCCGCGAGTGGCTGGATCGCTACGTCCGCGACCGGAAGCCCTGGACCGGCCTCGAGCCGCACGGGGAATAGTCGGATCAGGCCCGCGACATCGCCCTTCGCGACGCCCGGCTGCCGCCGGCGACCGGAGCGCGCCGGGCCCTTCGTCGCTCCTCCTCCTTCAGGATCCCGCGGGCAGTCGCGAGCAGGCGCTGCGCGTCGATGGGTTTGGAGACCAGGGCGCGCGCCTGGGCGACCCCGGTATTCACCCAGGCGGTGACGATCACGAGGGGTATGGAAGACAGCGACTCGTGGTTGCGGTGAAAGTCGAGGAACTCCCAACCGTTCATGCCCGGCATCAGGAGGTCGAGGAGAACGAGGCAGGGACGGCTCCGTCCGCGGAGCTTTCGGATTGCCTCCCGCCCGTCGCGCGCTCTCCGGATCCGGACGCCGTCGTCCGCCATCAAATCCGCGACGGCATTTCGCGTCGCGGCGTCGTCTTCGACCAGCAGGATCGAGTGCCGGTGTTTCATCGGCCCGACGCCGGAGCGTGCAAGCAGCATGCCGCGAGCCGCTGGACGCTGGCGCGCCGCGACACGCTCGGTTCGCCCCGGAACGCTTCGACTACACTGGAATCCCGGAGGAGTGGCCGAGAGGTTTAAGGCGGCAGTCTTGAAAACTGCTGTACCGGAAACGGTACCGGGGGTTCGAATCCCTCCTCCTCCGCCAATCACCGAAGGTTCGCGCCGAGCGTCGTCGGCCGCAAAGCGGCCGAGGGGCGCGACGCAACGCCGGCCGCAGGCCGCGGTTATCCTTCCTCCTAGGCCATCGAAGCCGCCAGCCGGGGGTTCGCGCCGAGCGCCGTCGGCCGCGCCAGCGGCCGAGGGGCGCGACAAGCGGCGGGTTCGCCGCCGATAATCCCTCCTCCTCCGCCAATCACCGAAGGTTCGCGCCGAGCGTCGTCGGCCGCAAAGCGGCCGAGGAGCGCGACGCAACGCCGGCCGCAGGCCGCGGTTATCCTTCCTCCTAGGCCATCGAAGCCGCCAGCCGGGGGTTCGCGCCGAGCGCCGTCGGCCGCGCCAGCGGCCGAGGGGCGCGACAAGCGGCGGGTTCGCCGCCGATAATCCCTCCTCCTCCGCCAGTTCACCGACGCGACGGCCGGCCGCGAGGAGCACCGGCCAGCCCGGAAACTTCTCGCCCGGGCGGGTCGCGCCGGCGCCGAGGGAGCCGCCGGTCATCCGGCGGTGCTCCGACAACGAGGGACCGAATCGCTTAAGACGGATTTCCGAGACAGCGGGCGCCGTCTCGCGAGGTCAACCGGACTGCTTTCGCTCCAGCGTCGGGCTCTCCGGTGTGGCCTCGGAGGCCGGCGCGCCGACGCGCATCCGCCGCCGATCCTCGTAGCGCCTCATGTTCTGCACGGCGACCAGGCTGGCGCGCGCCATGGCGACGGTCAGCGTCGGGGAGCGGTGGCACCCAAGCGTCACCATCGCCGGCGAAGCCGGCCGGCCGGGGCACTGCCACGTGGCGGTGTAGCCCCACAGGTCCTCGACGATCGTGAATTTCCAGTCGGTGTAGAGGAGCCGCACCCGGCGCACGACCTGCTCCGCGGCGGCGCGATCGGCGGAGTATCGCGGGACCACGGCGCCCGCGCGGCGTCCGAAGATCTCCTCGTCGATCTGAAAGTCCAGCCTGCGGAATCCGGCGCTCTGCATGGCTCGAACTCGGATCTTAGCAGTTCGATCCGGGCACGGAGGTGGTCGACCTCTAGGACAGGCGCAAACCCCTCGAAGGGAGCCGCTTCCCGTCGGCCGGCCCGTCCTCCCAGCCAGCGGCCGCCTCCGGAGAGGGGTAGAGGCGCCGGAGGATGGGGGTCGTGATGACGGTCGTGAAGAGCGCCATGGTCACGAGCCAGAAGAACGCCGCGTCAGAAACGACGCCCATGTCGGCGCCGATGTTGATGACCACGAGCGCCATGAGCGCCCGGGTGTTCATGAGCAGGCCGATCGCGACCGATTCCTTCCCGGGGAGCCCCGTCGCGCGGGCGGCGAGCGCCGTCGCCCCGAACTTCGAGGCGCAGGAGACGGCGATCACGGCCGCGAGCGCGAGCCAGAGACGCGGATCGGAGCCCAGGCTGCCCACGTCGGTGCGGAGCCCGGAGAAGACGAAGAAGATCGGGAGAAAGAGGACCGCGACCAGGTCGCCGA
The DNA here is from genome assembly GCA_963707935.1 of uncultured Acidobacteriota bacterium. Classification (GTDB taxonomy): domain Bacteria; phylum Acidobacteriota; class Thermoanaerobaculia; order UBA5066; family Gp7-AA6; genus DATBFU01. The sequence continues at coordinate 2,686,387 of CAVPRN010000005.1, forward strand.
TCGAGGCCTTGATGGCGTCCCGAAGCTGCGGGTGGAAGGAGCCGGCGATCCCGCAGAGGAAGCCGCCGAAGATCGAGAAGACCCCGAGCGCGTTGGTCACCGTGGCGCAGGCGAAGACCACCGTCAGGACGAGCGCGAGCGAACCGGCCGAGAGCCCTCCCGTCTCGGTGCGCTTCACCTTCAGCCGCGCGACTCCGAATCGGCCGAGGGCCCAGAAGGCCACGCCGAGCAGGACGACACCGACGAACGACAGCGCGAGCGCTCCGAGATCCATCCGCCCGTGCGTGACCGCGGCCACGACCGCGCCGAGGATGAGCCATCCGAGCACGTCGTCCATCGCCGCCGCGGTGATCGAGGTCAAACCCATTCGCGTCCGCGTCAGCCGGGTGTGGATCAGGATTCGCCCCATGATCGGGATCGCCGTGATCGAGACCGCCGTCGCGAAGAAGAGCCGGAAGGCGGGGAGCGACGAGCCGCCGGGGGCGAGCTCGTAGAGCCAGCCGGCGAGCAGCCACGCGGAGGCGAAGGGCACGGCGATGCCCGCCACCGCGACGCTCAAGGAGGCCTTCGCCGCGTGCCGCAGGCGATCGAACGGAAACTCGAGGCCGATCAGGAGCATCAGGAGGATCAAACCCACCTGCGCGAGCGCCGAGAGGACCGCCGTCGTCTTCGGCGTCAGGAGGGCCTGGATCGCTCCGGGGTAGAGGCGGCCGAGGACCGAAGGCCCGAGGATGACGCCCGCCAGGATTTCCCCCACGACGGGGGGCTGGCCGACCTTCGCGAAGAGCCAGCCGAAGAGCCGCGCCGCCGCGACGATGATCGCGAGGTCGGCGCAGAGGAGAAGAAGCATCTTCTCCAGGGCGAGGTAGGAGTCCAACGTCCCTCCTTCGACTTCCCGGGGCGCTCTTCTACTTCGCCGCCCCGGCCGCGGCGGCGACCCGCTCGACGATCACCTTCGACAGCGGAGGCAGGTCCCGGAGCTGTTTCGAGGCGCGATCGTACTGCAGGAAGAACGAGATCGGCCCTTCCGAGAGGGTCTTCCGCAGCGCGTCGATCCCGAAGACCTGAATGATGCCGTCTTCCATGAAGGCCCCCGACGGCCCGGCCACGCGCCTCCGGAACTCGGGGCGCTTCAACTCGCCCAGGAGGGAGACGCGAGTATCGAGATCGGCGTCCGACTCGACGAGCCGCTCCCCCATCCGGTTCAGTTCGTTCAGGCTCCGCTGCATCGGCTCCTTCAGCCAGGTCGAGAGCGGGAAGAAGCTCTCTTCGACGCCGAAGATCGAGATGGGCCCGCCCTCGGCGACGACCCGGACGAGCGGCTCCAGAGGGCCGAGGGCCGGCAGCGGACGCGTCCACGCGAGGTTCCCGCCGCGGTACACCGCCCAGGCCTGCCGATAGGCCTCGCCCGCGATCAGGCGCACGAGGCGCGACACCTCGTTCTGCGCGGAGCCCGGCTCCGCGTCTCCGAGCGCGCGGGCCAGATCGATGATGACCGCCGGAGCGCCGTCGGGAGTCGTGACCGAGAGGTGGTCGGCCAGCCCGGCGACGCCGAAAGTGACGTCGACGCGGAGCTTCGCAGCGACGGCCCTGTCCCCCGGCAGCAGCGCCGCCGCGCGCCGCGCGGCGTCCTGCTCGATCTCGCGCCTGCCCGACTCGACCGCGGCGAGCACCACCTGCCACCGCTCCCGTTCGCGGCGGATGGTGGCGAAGTCGAAGACCGCCGTGCGCGTCTCGGGGTCCCAGGCGGCCGCCAGGTCGCGCTCGAAGACCTCCTCGGGACGGCCGGAATCCTTGATCGTGAGCGCGATGGGGAGCATGTCCTCGAGGAGCTTGGCGTCCGGCATCTGGAAATGCGGCCGCGCGAGCGTGGCGAGGATCTCGCGGGCCGCCGAGACGTCGATCGTCACGCGGATCTCGTGCGCGGCTGCGGGCGGCGCCGTGAACGGGGTCTGGCCCGGCCGGCTCGGCGCCGGGGCGAGGCCCGACGGAGCGGGCGCGGTCGCGCAGCCCGCTGCCGCGAGGAGCGACAGGAGGAGGACCGCGCGCTTCATGGGAGGATCGCCTCGAAGGCGGCGTCCACGTCCGAGAAATCGCGCAGGAGGGCGTCGGGGCGCTCCGCGGCGAGGACGTCGAACGGGGTCGGGCCCCGTCGCCACGGCGACCGAGCGGACCCCCTGCGGCCTTCCGCAGGCGACGTCGTGGACCGAATCTCCCACGATGACGACGGACTTGCCCGCGTAGTCCCGGCCGACGAGGCTTCTCGCCCGCTCGATCGCGACCGGCGGCAGCTCGTAGCGGTCGGCCGAGTCGCTCCCGAAGGCCCCGAAGGGGAAGTAGTCGTTGAAGCCGGGCGGCGCGAGCTTCAGCCGCGCCCCGGCCTCGAGGTTCCCCGTCAGGAGCGCCAGCTGGACGCTCGGCTCGGCGCGAAGGCGCGCGAGGAGATCCGGCGATCCCGGGCTTGACGACGACGGCTTCCGGCGTGAGCCGCGCCCGGAGCTCCTCGAGATAGAGCGCGAGCGCCCGCGCGAGATCCGCCTCGCAGCGCTCGGCCCCGATCTCGTCGGAGACGAGCTCTCGCACGATCTGCGGATCGGTCTTGCCCGAGAAGTCGTAGCGGCCGCGGCGGGGCGCGTCCGGGTCGGCCTTCCAGCCGTAGACGCGCTCGAGCGCCGCGAGCACCGAGTCGCGCGCGGCGCGGCCGGCCGACAGCAGCGTGCCGTCGATGTCGAAGAGGACGAGGCGGTGGCCGTTGGAGGACATTCAGTTCCGATCATACGAGAAGTGTCGCGCGTGCCACTCGCCGATCGGGAGCATCGCCTTCCGCCAGTAGGTCCCAGTCGTGCCCGCCCGGCTCGATCACGGCGTCGCGCGGCGATGCCCGTGATCGGCGCAAAGGCGGCAAACTGCGCGCCGACGCGCCCCAGCCCGTAGACGTCCTCGGCGCCGCCCCGCAGGTAGAGCGGAAAGGGGGACGTCTCGAAATTGGCGGACCACGAGGATCTCCCACACGTCGTTCTCGCGGAAGGAATTGTCCTTCGGCGACGCGGCCGAAGACGCGCTTCAGCGTCCAGCGCGCGAGGAAGCTGTAGCGCGCGAGGTCCTCCGGCCCGAACGGGATCAGCGCGCCGGAGAGAGCGGAGACCGATCCGTAGAGGTCCGGGTGCTTCAGCGCCAGCTTGACCGCGCCGTAGCCGCCCATGGAGATCCCGGTGATGCCGCGGCGCGCGCGGGACGGAATCGCGCGGTAGCGCGCCTCGATCTGCGCGGGCAGGTCCGCCGTCAGGAATCGCTCCCAGAGCTCCTTGCCGTCGTGCGAGTCGGAGAACCAGGAGCCCGCGCGCGCCCGGGCGCCACGACGAGAAACTCCGGAAGCGTCCCGTCGGCCATGCGGCGCCGGAGCTCCCGCGGCGACTCCGTGCTCGTCGAGCGCCGTCTCGTCGCTCCAGGCGTCGTGCAGGAAGTAGAGGACCGGGTATCGGCGCGCCGGCTCGCGGTCGTAGGAGGCGGGAGCAGGACGAGGACCCGCGCCGGCTTCGGGAGATCGCGCGACTCGAACTTCTCGATAGGAGACGCCGGCGGCCGCGTCGGCCAGCGACGCAGGCCGAGATCGCGGCGACGGCCGCGGCGAGGCGAGAGCGCAGAGGCGCCGAGTCGTCTTCAGGGCGCCGGCGGGACGGAAGAGGGAGTCGTCGCGCGCGGAGGAGACCGCGACGTTTTCGAAGCGGATCACGACCGGCCGCCCCGACATCGGCTTCTCGAGCGACAGGAGAATCCCGTCGAACGTTCTGCCAGTCGTTCCAGGCGGCCGTCGTCGGCGGCTCCGCGGCGCCGTTCAAGACGTACTGCCACTGCACCAGGTGCCGGCCGCCTCGCGCGTGATCCAGAGCCAGTAGACGTCGCGCGGCGTCAGGCCCACGTTCTCGCCGAAGGAGAGCTTCAGGACGTCGCACACGCCGCCGCCTGCGGGCAGGGCTTCTCGCCGTCGTAGGCCCGGTGGACGCCGGGGTCGAAGACCTTCCACGGCGCGAGCAGCCAGTACGTGTCGTTGATGAAGCGCTCGTAGGCGCTCTCGAGCTGCGCCGCGGCCGGCTCCCCTTCGACCGGCCTGTCCGTTGACGAAGACCCTCCCCTGCCGCGTGTTGACGTTGAAGTAGACCGCGTAGGGCGCGCCCGTCTTGTCGGTTCCCGTCAGGCGGTAGTCGCCGGTGTAGCGGTCCCAGGCGTGCGAGAAGCGGGCCGACCGTCTTTCCCTCCCGCTCGACGACGAAGTCGAACTGGAACTGGCGCGCCTTCTCCCAGGCGGCCTCGCCGCCCATCGCCGCGATCAGCTCGCGCGCCGAGCGCGTCGGCCTTGTCGTCGGCGATTCCGCCGGCGGACCGCGGCGCCGCGCCAGGAACACGAGACCGCGACGAGCGCCGATCGGCCTCGCGCATCCGCCGGAATCATATGCCCCGCCGCGCGGCGGCGGCTCCGGCGGCGGTTACACTGGAGCGCGGATGAAGGAGTTCGACCGCCTGCCGTGGGAGCTCGAGCGGAGCCTCTCGGGCGAGGCCTTCCGCCGCCGGCGACGGCTCGTCCTGCCGCTCCTGACGACGGACCCGGAGGGCTATCCGCGGGTCGGCGCTGCTGACCCCCGGCGAGGTGCGGGCCAACTCCGCGACGCGAGCTCACCGTCGCCGTGCACGCCGGCAGCCGCACGGCCGTCAACCTGATCCGGCGGCGGCGCGCGACGCTCCTCTTCCTGCACCGGACCGTCACGGCCTCGGTCCAGGCCCGGGCCGGGCGCGGCCGCGTCTGCGACGCGCGATCCGGACCGCCACCTCTTTCCGCTCGCCGTGCACCGCGTGCGCGTCGACCGGCCGCAGCCCCGCCGAGGGAGACGTCGCGGTTGCTGGCCGGACCCGACGTTCACCGGGCTCGGACGCCGGCCGGCTCTTCTCGCCCGGAGCTCTTCGAGGAGCTCGGAAAGGTGCGCGCATGAAGTTCGCGGGACGCACGGTGCTCGTCACGGGCGCCGGCCGCGGCATCGGCCGCTCGATCGCCCTGCGCTTCGCCGAGGAGGGCGCCCGGGTGGCCGCTCGTCGCGCGGACGCGGCCGGAGCTCGCCGAGACCGAACGGCTCGTCCGCGGGGCCGGAACGCCGCGTGCTCGCGATCCCGGCGGACGTCACGATGCCGCGGCGCCGCCGAGAGATGCGTCGAGCTCGCCGAGACAGGAGCTCGGGCCCGATCGACGTGCTCGTCAACAACGCCGGCGTCTTCTTCTGGCGGCCGTTCCTGCAGCTCACGCCCGAGGAGTGGGACCTGCGTCATCGCGACGAACCTGACCGGGCGCCGCCAATTTCTGCCGGGCGGTGCTGCCCGGAATGGTCGCCCGGCGGCGCGGCCGCATCGTCAACGTCGCCTCGATCCACGGGATGCGGGGCGACGCCAACGTCTCGGCCCAGAGCGCCGCCAAGTTCGGCCTGATCGGCCTGACGCAGAGCCTCGCGCGCGAGTTCCGCGAGCACAACATCGCCGTCAACGCCGTCTGCCCCGGCGCGGTCGAGAACAAGCTCGACGAGAGCGGGGCCGCCGACCGGCCGGCGCCGCTCGCCGAGAAGCTCTGGCCGCGCGACGTGGCGCAAGACCGTGCTCTTCCTCGCCTCCGACGACGCCGCCGCGATCACGGGCGCCGCGCTCGAGGTGCTACGGCGGCACGCACCTCGTGATCCAGCCGTAGGTAGGCCGGAGAAGCCGCGCGGCTCGTCTTCGGAGTTCACCGGCCTCGGTTACGTCACCTCGAGTCCGCAGCGGCCGAGCATGGCGGCGCTCCTCGCGGGCTTCTCCGTCGCGCAGTCCGGATCGCGACGTCGGGCGCGTTGGTCGTGACGGAGGCGACGCCCGCGCCGATGAGCTTCGCGACCTCCTCCATCTCGTCCACGGTCCAGACGTGGACCGAGAGCCCCGCCGCGGCCGCCTGGGCGAGAAGCGGCCGGCGCGACGAGGTCCTTGCGCGGCCCGATCGCGTCGACCGGCGGAAAGAGGGGCGTCGGCCGGCCCGGCTCGGGCAGGGCGACCGGGTGGTCGAAGAGGAAACTCGTCGCGATCTCCGGATCCGCCTCGCGCATCCGGCGCAGAAACTCGGCGTCGAAGGAGGCGACGAGGCATCGGTCGGCCACCCGATAGGCGGCGGCGACGCTGGGAGATCCGGCGGGCCATGATCTCGCGGTTGGTGCCGCCGGAGACCTTGACCTCGACGACGTAGCGCAGCGCGCGGCCGTAGCGGTGGAAGACCTCCTCGAGCTTCGGGATCCGGTAGTCGCCGAGCTCGGAGGAGAGCGTGAGCCTCTCGATCTCGCGCACCGTGAAGTGTCGCACCGGGATGCGCTGCGAGCCGAGCGCGATCTCCTCGTCGTGGAAGACCACGGCCTCGCCTTCCCGGGTCTGCCGCAGGTCGAACTCGATCGCGTCCACGCCGAAGCTCTCCGCCCAGTCGAAGCTCGCGATCGTGTTCTCCCGCGCGCGCCGCGGCGCTCCCCGATGCCCGACGATCCAGACGGGGTGGGGCTTCTTCCAGTCGCTCACGAGGGCGATTCTAATTCGCGGGAGATCTGGACTCCTTCCCCTCGCGACAATCAGAGGCAGAGGGTCCGGTGGGAGGCTAGAATTCGGGCATGGGCGTTCCGGCCGCGCTGAAGTTCACCTACGAGGACTACTGCCTCCTCCCCGAGGACCGCCGCTACGAGGTCGTCGATGGGGAACTGTTCTTGACACCCGCGCCGACGCTGTTTCATCAGGCCGTAAAAGGCCGGATCAAACGTCTCCTGGACGATTTCATCGAGCCCCGAGGACTGGGTTTCGTCTTCGACGCCCCGACCGACGTCGTTCTGTCCCCGCACGACGTCGTTCAACCCGACATCCTGGTCGTCCTCGGGGACCGACGGAGCATCCTCACCGAGAAGTTCGTCGCCGGGGCGCCGGATCTGGTCATCGAGGTGCTTTCTCCCTCGACGGAGGAGCGCGACCGCATAGCCAAGGCCAAGCGCTACGCGACCTTCGGGGTGCGTGAGATGTGGCTCGTCGACCCTCAGGCGAAGTCGATCGAAGTCCGGACCAACACCGGCGACGGCTTCCTGCGCCACGGGCCATACGCCGAGGGCGAAACGATCCGATCGACGGTCCTTGCCGGGCTCGAATTCGCCGTCGAGCCGGTTTTCCGCCCGATCTAAGTCTCGGCTCCCGAATTGATGGGTACTACCCATCGGTTCGGGCGGTCATCGTCAGCCTCGCTGCGATCGAACGGTTTTCACTTTTTCGACCAGCTTGCGGCCCGCCGTACCTGAATCGGTGGGACGCAAACCTTCCCCACCTCGGGATGGCCCGGCGGCCGGCCTCGCTTCGAGCGGCCTTGCCCCCACAGGTCGACGTTAGAGGTTCCGGCAGATCTCTACGCCGGCGATTCCATTTCCGCGACAGGTCGGTCGAGTGCGACTTCGGGATCCGCGGCCGCGGTGACCGGCCGGCCGACGACGAGGATGTCGGCGCCGGCGGCGAGCGCTTCGCGCGGGGTCGCGATTCGCTTCTGATCTCCGGCGGCGGCGCCCGAGGGGCGGATTCCGGGCACGACGGTCAGGAAATCCGGCCCGCAGGCGGCGCGGACGACCGGGCAGGTCGGTCGGCGAGCAGACGACGCCGTCGAGACCGCACTCCTTCGCGAGGCGGGCCAGGCGCCGCGCGATCCCTTCGGGGTGGCCGGCGATCGGGAGGTCCGCGAGCGCCTTCGCGTCGAGCGACGTCAGGAGCGTCACGGCGACGAGCTTCGGGCGGTCGGGGCCATCCGGCAGCGCGCGCCGCGCGGCTTCGAGCATCGCGCGCCCGCCGGAGGCGTGGACGTTCAGGAGCGACGCGCCCGAGCGCGCCGCCGCGGCGACCGCGCCGGCGACGGTGTTGGGGATGTCGTGGAACTTGAGGTCGAGGAAGACCCGCGAGCTCTCCGCGACTTCGGCGACGAGCGCCGGCCCCTCCGAGACGAAGGCCTCGAGGCCGATCTTCAGCCAGCCCGACCCGCGGGCCCGAAGCGGCGCGCGGCTTCGCAGGACGTCGGCTCCGCGTCGGGAAGTCGAGCGCGAGCAGAGCCGGTCCGACGGCCTCACCCTTCGGCCCCCGCGTCCCGCGCCGGGGCGCTCTCCGGGTGCGCCCGCCCGACGAGCGACGCCGCCGAGACGCCGCGCGTGGCGCAATAGGTCGAGAGCTCCGTCGACCAGGCGCGCCGAGACGCCCGGGCTCCTTGAAGTTCGCCGTCCCGACCTGGACGGCGGAGGCGCCCGCCGCCAGGAACTCGAGGACGTCCTCCAGGCTCGAGATCCCGCCGATCCCCATCAGCGGCACGCCCGGCAGCGCGCGCGCGACCTGGTACACCATCCGCACCGCGATCGGCTTGATGGCGGGGCCCGAGAGGCCGCCGGTCCCGAAGGAGATCCGCGGCTTCGCCGTCTCCGGGATCGATCGCCATGCCCGACGAGCGTGTTGATGAGCGAGAGGATGTCGGCGCCGGCGTCGCGCGCCGCCCGCGCCGAGGCGACGAGGTCGGGGGCATTCGGCGAGAGCTTGACGATGAGCGGGCGCTTCGTCGCGGCGCCGCACCTTCGAGACGAGCGAGGCCGTCAGCTCGGGCGAGTTGCCGAAGAGCATCCCGCCGCGCGTCGACGTTCGGGCAGGAGATGTTGAGCTCGATCGCGGCGAGGCCCTCGGCGCCCCTCGAGCGCGCGGACGACCGCGACGTAGTCCTCTTCGAGGTCCCCCCAGACGTTGGCGATGACCGTCGCGCCGGCCGCGCGCAGCTTCGGCAGCTTCTCGGAGAGAAACGCGCCGATTCCGATGTTCTGCAGGCCGATCGCGTTCAGCATCCCGCCGGGCGTCTCGCAGATGCGCGGCGGCGCGTTGCCGGCATGGGGCTTCAGCGAGAGTCCCTTCGTGCAGAGACCGCCGATCTTCGAGAGTTCGACGAAGTCGGAGAACTCGACGCCGTAGCCGAAGGTCCCGCTCGCGGTCAGGATCGGATTGCGCAGCGTGAGCGGGCCGAGACGCACCGACAGGGCAGAGCTCACAGCCGCTCCCACGCAATCTTCTCGGGAGGGAGGATCGGGCCTTCGGTGCACGACACGAGAAACGGCTTCTCCGCCGCCGGGATCACGCATCCGAGGCACACGCCGAAGCCGCAGCCCATCTCCGCTTCGGTCGAGAATTCCGCCGGCAGGCGAAGCTCCGCGGTCACGCGAGCGAGCGCGCGGAACATCGGCATCGGGCCGCAGGCGTAGACGCGCGCGTAGCGGGTCTCCCGGGCCCGTCCGCCGAAGACCTCCGTGACGAAGCCCTTCTCGCCGAGCGAGCCGTCGTCCGTCGCGAAGTACGTCTCGCCCGATCACGACGCCGTCGAAGCGGCGGCGGAAGGCGAGGTCCGCCTTGCTCCGGCCGCCAAAGAAGAGGTCGGCCGCGACTTCGGCGCCCGCGAGCGCGCGGAGGAGCAGCGGAAACGGGCGCCGCGCCGATGCCGCCCGCGACGATCGCGACGCGGGCGCCGCGGGGCAGATCGCCGACGGAGAACGCGTTGCCGAGCGGCCCGAGCAGGCGCGACCGGCGCGCCGTCGGGCAGCTCCTCGAGCGCGGCCGTGCCGGGCCCGACGGTCTTGACGAGGAACTCGATCTCGCCCGGTGTCGGGTTCCGCGTCCGCGACGGAGTAGGCGCGGCGCAGGTAGGGCCGGATCCGGCCGGGCACCTCGAGCATCACGAACTGGCCCGGGCGCACCTCGCGGGCGAGTTCCGGCGCGTCGAAAATCGAGGAGAAGAGGCCGGCGCCGTAGCGCTCGGTGCGCAGATGGCGCGCGCGGTGGTCCGACCTCACCGGGCGCGAATTAGTAGGGTCAAGGCCGATGTGCGCGGTGGTCTTCGAGCGCACAAAGCGCGAGGAGTGCACGGTTGGACCCGCGTGAAGACGCAGAGGAAGTTCACCTCGGTCCGGTCGTCGCTCTCTTCGCGGATGCGGTCGCGCCGGGCCTTCTCGACGCACCGCTCGCACCGCAGGACGCCGTTGATCTGCTCGACCGGCCGGGCGTAGGCGCCGCAGCCGTGGCAGCGGCGCAGGGCGCGATGGTTCGCCTCCCAGTCCCGCTCGAGCTGCATCGGTTGCCATCTCATGGGCGCCTCCCTCTGACCAGTACGATGGAAATCACTGCATGGTTCATACCCGTTTACAGGTCCTTCGGACGGCGGGGCTTACGGCCGCGGCCGGACAAATTCCGGTCGCCGGCGGTGACAAACCTGTCCTGAGGGGAGGTCAGCGGAGCGCCCGGATCCCGCGTCAGACCGCCGCGATCTTCTCGAGCGCCTTCTCGGATGTGCGAGGCCTGCGGCAGGATGAAGTCCTCGACCTTCGGCTGGTACGCCACGAAAGTGTCGGTCGCCGCGACGCGCTCGACGGGAGCGTCCAGGTAGAAGAAGAGCTCCGAAGCGATGCGCGCCGCGATCTCCGCCCCGTAGCCCCAGGAGATCGAGTCCTCGTAGACGACGAGCGACGCGGCTCGTCTTCCGGACCGACTCGGCGATCGCCTCCCAGTCGTAGGGCGAAAGCGATCGCAGGTCCAGGATCTCGACGGTGCTTGCCGGTCTTCTCGGTGAAGGCCTGCGCCGCCTGCCAGGAGCGATAGACCGTGGCGCCGTAGGTCACGATCGTGACGTCGCTCCCCTCCTGCACGACCTTCGCCTTGCCGAACGGGACCATGTAGTCGGGGCCCGGATAGATCCCCTTGTTGTGCGTCTGCCGGTAGAGGTGCTTGTGCTCGAGGAAGAGGACCGGATCGTCGCAGCGGATCGCCGTGCGGAGGAGGCCGTTGGCGTCGAGCGCGTTCGACGGCATCACGACGCGCAGCCCCGGGATGTGCGTCATCAGAACCGCGCCGGACTGCGAGTGATAGACGGCGCCGCCGCCGATGTAGCCGCCGATCGCGACGCGGATCACGACCGGACACGAGAACGCGTTGCCCGAGCGCCACCGCAGGTTCGAGAGCTCGTTGTGGATCTGCATGTACGCGGGCCAGATGTAGTCGTAGAACTGGATCTCGACGATCGGCTTCAGGCCCCGCACCGCCAGGCCGATCGCGCGGCCGACGATGTTGGCCTCGGCGAGCGGCGAGTTGAAGACGCGCTCCTTGCCGTAGAGACGCTGCAGGTTGTGCGTGACCTTGAAGACGCCGCCCTTGCCCTTGCACTCGGCGAGCACCTCTTCGCGCGACGCGTCCGCCACGTCCTCGCCGAAGAGCGACGATCCGCGGGTCGCGCTTCATCTCGTCGCGCAGGCAGGCGTTCAGCAGGTCCACCATCGTCGTCGGCTGCGCGCCCTCCGCGAAGACCGGCTCGGTCGCGAAGGCCGCCGAGGTCGGATCGACGTCGGGCGAGTAGACGAACTCGTAGGCCGACTCGGGCGCCGGGAAGCTCCGCCGCGAGCGCGCGGTCGGCGGCGTCGCCGACCTCGCGGTCCACCTCCGCCTTCACGCTTCTCGAGCGCGGCCTCGGAGAGGATCCCCTCGGACGACGAGCAGGCGCGCCATCGTGACGACGGGGTCGCGCTCGATATCGCGCTCGCGCTCCTCCTTCGGCCGATAGAGCGCCTCGTCGTCGGAGAGCGAGTGGCTGTACGGGCGGATGACGTGCGCGTGCACGAGCGCCGGACCCTTGCGCGTGCGGCAATACTCCGCCGCGTAGCGCATCGCGTCGTAGGACTCGAGGAAGTCGCACGCCGTCCACGTCGGCGAGGAAGAGCCCGGGGAAGCCGCGCACGAGCTTCGAGATCGAGCCGCCCGGCGTGTTGACCTCGACGGGCACCGAGATCGCGTAGCCGTTGTCTTCGACGAGGAAGAGGACGGGCAGCTTCAGGTTGCAGGCCGTGGACAGGGCCTCCCAGAACTCCCCTTCCGAGGTCTGCCCTTCGCCGCTCGAGACGACGACCATCTCGTCGCGGTGAAAGCCCCCCTTCTCGGCGAGCTCCCGGATCTGCGACATCCGCCAGCCCGCCTCGGCCGCCCCGACCCCGTGCAGGAACTGCGTCCCGGTGCACGAGGATTTGGAGATCAGGTTCAGTCTTTTGGATCCCCAGTGCGACGGCATCTGCCGGCCCGCGGAGGCCGGATCGTCGCGCGCGCCGACGGCCTGCAGGAACATCTCGTAGGGGGTGACGCCGAGCTGGAGGCACATCGCCCGGTCCCGGTAGTAGAGCTCGAACCAGTCGTAGCCGGGCCGGGAGACCATGCCGGCGGCCGTCGAGACGGCCTCGTGGCCCGGCGCTGTTGATCTGGAAGTAGATGCGGTTCTGCCGCTTGAGCTGGATCTCCTTATCGTCCACGCGGCGAGAGAGATAGATGTTGCGGTAGGCCGCGACGAGCGAGGTCGAATCGAGGCCGTGGAACCGGCCGGTCGCAAGCTCCGTCGCCATCGTCCGGAAGAAATATACCTCGCGCCGGCGCGCCCCGGCCCGTAACTAGCGCACGAACGCCGAGAGCGAAGAGCGAATCCCCCAGACCTCCAGGGCCAGGGCGGCCAGGACGAGCAGGACGAGCAGGAAGGCCATCCGGCTCGCGCGAACGTAGCTTCCGAGGGGACTCACAAGCAGATATACGGAGCAGGAAGCCTGCCAGGTTACGGCGGGAGGCGGAAAAGAACCGCGGGCGCGCCTTGTTGTTATCCTTCGACACGAGCCATGAGCTCGCCACTCCCCACCGGCACCGAGACTTACGCGCCGCCCGCCGTCCGGCCGGCTCCCCCGGACCTCGCGTCGGTCGATCCGACGCTCGACCTGCTCGGAGGAGATTCGCCGCCTCAAACGACAAAAAAATGCAGTCCTCCTGGCCCATTACTACCAGGAAGAGGAAATCCAGGACCTCGCGGATTTCGTCGGCGATTCGCTCGACCTCTCGCGCAACGCGCAGAAGTCGCAGGCGCGACATCATCGCCTTCGCCGGCGTTCGGTTCATGGCGGAGACGGCGAAGATCCTGAACCCGACGCGGAAGGTCGTGCTGCCCGACTGGGAAGCGGGCTGCTCGCTCGAGAACTCCTGCCCGCCCGAGGCCTTCCGCGCATGGCGCGCGGCGCATCCGGGCGCGGTGAGCCTGACCTACATCAACTGCTCGGCGGCGGTGAAAGCGCTGTCGGACATCATCGTGACGTCCTCGAACGCCGAGAAGATCGTCCGGACGATCCCGCCCGACCAGCGAGATCCTCTTCGCGCCGGACCGGCACCTCGGCGCCTTCCTCTCGAAGAAGACCGGGCGCGCGATGACGCTCTGGCCGGGCACGTGCATCGTGCACGAGCAGTTCTCCGAGCGCGAGATCGTGAAGTTGAAGGCGAAGTATCCGGACGCGCTCCTCGCTGCGCACCCGGAGTGCCCCGAGGCGATCCTGAAGTACGCCGACCACGTCGGCTCGACCCGCTCGATCCTGAACTACGTCACGACGGCGCCCGGCAAGCGGTTCCTGATCGCGACGGAGGAAGGGATCATCCACCAGATGAAGAAGCTCGCGCCCGACCGCGAGTACATCCCCGTCCCTCCGGACAACGGCTGCCGCTGCAACGAGTGCCCGTTCATGAAGCTGAACACGCTCGAAAAGCTGTACCTCTGCCTGCGCGACGAGCGGCCCGAGATCGTCCTGCCCGAGGCGCTCCGCGCCGCCGCGGAGAAGCCGCTCCTGCGGATGCTCGAGCTGTCCTGACCGCCGCTCCCTCCTAGCGGATCGTCACCTCCAGGGTCTCCCGGTTGACCCGGTTCCCTCCGGCGAAGACCTCGACTCCGATCACGTAGTTGCCCGGCGGCAGACTCCGGTGCGTCCTCACGTCCAGGTGGAAGGCCGCGCCGTCGTAGCGGGCGCATCCGGGCGACGGATCGCCGCCCGAGAAAGTGATCTTCACGTTGCATGCGGAGACGAGCGCCCGCGCATCGCGATCCGGAATGGGAGCGCCGCTCGCATCGGCGAGCTTGAAGCGCACCGGGATCGCCTCGCCCGCGCGGAAGGTCTCCCTCCGCGGCCGGAGGAAGCCGGGGAAGAGATAACGGACGATGTACGAGCAGCTGGCTCTCGCGCCGTTGCCGGCGTCGTCGAAACCGGCGAGATCCTTCGATTTGAGCCCGGCGGTCGTCGCGTCGGCCGGCGTGACTTCGGCCGAGACCGGCGAAGCGGCGGGACCCGACGTCGCATCGCGGACGGAAGCGGTGACCTCTCCGCCGGGCCCTCTCAGGAGGAACACGGCGGTCGCGTCGCAGAGGACCTCGGGCGGCGTCCGGTCGATCTGGAAGAACGCGGCCGAGGGTGTGGACTCGGCCCCTTCGACGTCCTGACTCGCCACGGAAATCGTGTGTCGGCCGTCCGCCGTCACGTCGTCACCGGGGCTGGCGAAGCGGCAACCGGCTGGGAGCTCGCGAAAGGTCCTCGGGGGGACCGGCGGATCGAGAGCGCAACGCGTCTCGGCGACTCCCGGGCCTCCTTCGTCCGTCGAGGTGACGATGATGTGAACGGGCGTGTTGTACCAGCCGTCTCCCCCGTTCGGATCGTTGGGCGTCTTCGACGTCTGGTCCGCGGGGGGCGCTCCCCACACGGAAGCTCGTTCCGCAGAATCTTCACCGACGACCGCCGTCTTGCCGCTCAGGGCGAACTCGCAGCAGAACGCGGCCTTCTCCGTCTGTTGGACCGATCCCGACCAGCCGCTCGAGGGCTTGACGAAGAGGTAGGCCGCCGATTTTCCCGCTGCCGAGAGGAGGACGGAGCCGCCGCTCAAGGAGAGGGCCCCGCCCAGCCCATCGCCCGGAGCGGCATCGGAGGCGACGAGCGTTGCGTTCTCGAGGAGGATTCCCGACCAGCCCCCGGCCGGCTTGCCAAAGACGTAACCCGCGCCTTCCCCCGCGACGCCCACGCCGGGCGCGCCCGCGAACGCGGAATCCGTGTTCAGACCGACCGAGCTGCCAAAGAGTGCGCCCGTCCGTGTGTCGGATCCGACCAGCCGGGCATTCTCCGTGACCGTACCCGCCCAACCGCTCGCCGGCCGGACGAAGACATAGGCCTCTCCCCGATTGGGAAGCGGGACGATCTGCGTGCCGGTCGGCCCCACGATCACCTCGAAGCCGTCATGGCCGGGCGCTCCAGCGGCGACCGTGTCGCCGACCACGGCCAAGGACAAGCCGAGCTGATCCCCCTCCGCTCGGTCCGACGCGAGCAGTTTGGCGTTCTCGGTGAGCGCCCCGCCCCAGCCGGCGGCTGGTTTCGAATAGACGTAGACCGACCCGATGAAGTCCATGCCATCCACGGCGTCCACGAAGTTCCCAACGGCAACGGTGTCGCCGTCGGTGGCCACGACCCTGGCAAACTCCTCGCCGTTGGCTCCGTCCGAGGCCGTGAGCTTTGCATTCTCGGTCAGCGTTCCCGCCCATCCGGAGGCCGGCTTGACGAAGACGTAGGCGGCGCCCTGGAGCGAGGCGCCGACGACGGCCGTGTCGCCGCTCATCGCGACGGAGATTCCGAACCAGGATCCGGAATCCGCGTCCGATCCGGTCAGCTTCGCGGTCTCGGTCAGTGTCCCGGACCATCCCGAGACCGGCTTGACGAAAACGTACGCCGCGCCCGCAAGGAAGTCGTCCAGGTGAGGAGGGTTGTATGCCCCCACGACGATCGTGTCGCCGCTGATCGCGACGGAGATCCCGAAGAAGTCTTCGGGCTTCCCATCCGAGGCGACCAGGGTCGCCTTCTTCAGGAACGGGTCGATGGCGATCGGATAGTGCGCGCCGGAATCGTCCACCCGCAGCCTCAGCGACTCCTCCGCGAGCTCGAGCCGGACCGGAAGCTCGCGGCCGGAGCTGTCGACGGCCGACAGAGATCCGTAGGTGAAGACGGCGCGACCGCCCCGCGCGAGCATGAGGGCGGCGCCTCCGGCCTCGAGGGAGAGATCGAGGCCGCCCGTCATCGACAGCGAGAGCGTGAGGGGCCCCGAGGCACGCGGGCTCGGGGGCGTTTCCAGAGTGAAGCCCTGCTCGAGCCCGAACGGTCCGTTGACATACCACTCCGTCAGCGTCTCGCGGCAATACTCCACACGGTTCGCTCGAGCGATCGGCGTCGGCGCCGACACCGCGGCGAGGCTCTCTCCGTAGCCCAAGGCCTCGAGCGACATGCCGAGCCGAGCCGATCCCTCTTCGATTTGAATGCCGTCGCGCGAGAAGCCGATCGAGAGGCCGTGCCGCCGATTCGCGGCGCGCAGGCCCCCGGACGTCGCCGAAGCGTGGTAGGAGGGGTCGTCGCGGCCGAGCGAGCTCGAGATCGCGCCCTGCGCGCCGACGGGGGCGCGACTCCAGCTCACACCGGCCGGCTCCGAAGAACCGGCCGCGGCCGTCGAGAGAATCGCCGCGGCCGCCAGGCAGGCCCGCCAGAGGCGACCGCGGTGAGCGGCGGTCACGCCGCCACTCGAGGCGAAGCGGGAACCGATGGGCTGGGGTTGGCCTCGGGTCAGGCTCATACAGGGCTCCTTTCACCCTGCCGATGGCCTGCGCCACAGCGGTCTGCCGGAGCGGCAGACCGTCGGTTGGTCGTGGTTACCGAGTTTTCGAGCCTCGACTCATACGCCCGCGCCGAGGAGGTGTCAAGGCGACCCCGACGCGCAGTCGTCTCAGTGCGCCAGGGCCGGCTCCGGGGGAAAGCCATGCTCGTCGTGGCCCGGGAGTTCGGCATGACGCTCCAGCAGCTCGCCGCGCTCCGGAACCTCGTGCCCGGCAGCGGGATGCCCATGAGCGCGCTCGCCGAAGCGCTCTCCTGCGACGCGGCCAACGTCACGGCGGTCGTGGACAAGCTCGAAGCGCGCGGCCTCGTCCGGCGATCGGCCTCTCCCGACCGGAGGGTCCGCCTTCTCGAGACGACCGGTCGGGGGACGGACCTGCGGGAGAAGATCCTCGCTCGCCTGCGCGAGCCGACCCCGTGGATCAGCGCCCTCGACCCCGAGGATCAACGGCTGCTGCGCGACCTTCTCCGCAAAGGCCTCGCGCGCGCCCAGGCGCGCGACGGAGCGAGCGGCTAGATCGAGAGGCCCGGCGGAGGAGTCGGATATCCTCCCCGCCGCAATGACTGCTCCGACGGGCGAGGCGCTCGACCGCAGGCTCGCGGAGCTCCTGGCCGAAGACGTCGGGCCGGGGGACGTCACGACGGAATGGACCGTTCCGCAGACCGCGCGGGCCGCCGGCCGGCTCGTCGCGAAGTCGGCGTGCGTCGTCTCGGGGCTCCCGGTCGCCCGCCGCACGTTCGAGCTCCTCGACGCCGGGCTCGCCTGGCGCGATGAGACGGCGGCCGGGTCGCGGGCCGCGGCAGGCTCGACGCTGGCGCGCCTCGAGGGGAAGGCCCGCGCGCTCCTGACCGCGGAGCGCGTGGCGCTCAACCTCCTCCAGCGCATGTGCGGGATCGCCACCGCGACCCGCCGCTACGTGGACGCGGTCGAAGGCACCGGCTGCCGGATTTTCGACACGCGGAAGACCGCGCCCGGACTGCGCGTCTTCGACCGCATGGCGGTCGCCGACGGAGGCGGGACGAACCATCGGAGCGGCCTCTACGACCAGGTCCTGATCAAGGACAACCACCGGCGGCTCGCGGGCGGCGTCACGGCGGCCGTCGCGGAGGCCCGTCGGCGCGCGCCCGCCGGCATGAAGGTCGAAGTCGAGGTCGAAAGCGACGCGGAGCTCGCGGAGGCGCTCGCGTCTTCCGCCGACATCGTGCTGATCGACAACCAGACTCCCGAGACCGTGGCCCGTTGGGTCGCCCTCGCGCGGCAGGCGCCGCGCCGCCCCGTCACCGAGGCCTCCGGCGGCATCACGCTCGAGAACGTCCGCGCCTACGCGGCGGCCGGCGCCGACTGCGTCTCGGTCGGCGCCCTGACCCACTCGGTCGCGGCCGCGGACATCTCGCTCGAGCTCGAGATGGTGCCGGCGTGAACCGGGACGTGACCGACGTCCTCGTGCTCGGCACCGGGGTGGCCGGATGCACGGCCGCGCTCGCGGCGGCGCGGGCGGGCGCCCGCGTGACGCTCGTGACGCGCTCCCAGAATCCCGAGGCGTCGAACACCTACTGGGCGCAGGGCGGAATCGTGGGGCGCCCGGCGGGCGACACGCCGGAACGGCTCGCCGAGGACATCCAGAAAGCGGGGAACGGGCTCTGCTCGCCGGAAGCCGTCCTGCTGCTCGCGCGCGAGGGACCGGATCTCGTCCAGAGCCTCCTGATCGACGAGCTCGGCGTGCCGTTCGACCGCAACGGCGCCGACTTCCACTGGACGCTCGAAGGGGGCCATTCGCTGCCGCGCGTCCTCCATGTCAAGGACGAGACGGGGATCCCGATCGAGCAGGCGCTCGTGGCCGCCTGCAAGCGGGAGAAGAACGTCGAGTGGCGGACCGACTCGACCGCGGTGGATCTCCTGACCCTCTCGCACGACTCGGTCGTGGACAGCGACCGTTATCGGCCTCCCACGGTGATCGGCGCGTACCTGCTCGAGCGGGAGGGCGGCGAAGTCGCGCCGCAGCTCGCGCGGGAGACGATCCTCGCGACCGGCGGGCTCGGGCGCGTCTATCTCCACACGACCAACCCCGAAGGCTCGCGTGGGGACGGGATCGCGATGGCGCGGCGCGCCGGGGCGCGTCTCCTGAACCTCGAGTACATCCAGTTCCATCCGACGGCGCTCTACGCGCCGCAGGGGAGGCTGCTCCTCTCCGAGGCGCTGCGCGGCGAAGGCGCGCGCATCCGCGACGCCGGCGGAAAGGAATTCCTGCGCGAGGCCCACCCGGCCGGGGAGCTCGCGCCGCGCGACGTCGTGGCGCGCGCGATCCACAAGCGCATGCTCGAGCAGGACCAGACGCACGTGCTCCTCGACATTTCCCACAAGCCGGCCGACTGGATCCGTTCGCGCTTTCCCGGAATCGTGAAGCGCTGCCTCGAGCAGGGCTTCGACCTGACCGCCGGACCCGTTCCGGTCGTGCCGGCGGCGCACTACTCGTGCGGCGGCGTGGCGGCGGACTTCGACGGGCGCACGACGCTCGCGCACTCGAAAGCGATCGGCGAGGTCTCCTGTACCGGCGTCCACGGGGCGAACCGGCTCGCTTCGACCTCGCTCCTCGAAGGGTTGCTCTGGGGCTGGCGCGCGGGCCGGGCCGCGGCGGAAGAGGCGCGCGTCGCCGCGCCGCCGCCCACCGTTCCGGACTGGGAGCCGGAGCACGAGAGCGTCGATCCGGCGTTGATCGCGCAGGACTGGATGGTGATCCGTCACACGATGTGGAACTACGTGGGGCTGCTCCGTTCGGAGAAACGCCTCGAGCGGGCCGGGCGAATCCTCTCGGAGCTGCGGGTCGAGATCGAGGAGTTCTACCGGCGAGGCACGATGTCCGACGCCCTGGTCGGCCTGCGAAACGGCGTCCAGACGGCGCTCCAAATCCACCGGGCGGCGTCGGACAATCACGTTTCGCGGGGCTGTCACTATCGGGAAGAGGGATAGGAGGAATCGGGAGATCGGATCATCGGGAAATCGGGCCATCGGATGATCAGGGACTCCGTCCAATCTCCAATCTTCCGATCTCCCGATCTCCCGATCCCCCGATGATCCGATTCCCTTGCTATAGTCCCCCTCCCTATGAGTCTTCTCTATTTGCATTTCGCGGGACCCGAGCGGGAATCCCGCCTCCAGAAGCTCACCCGGAGCGGCGCGCGGGTCGTCGTGACCGAGCCGCGCTGGCCCGGGTTCCACGAAGTGGCCAAGAAGGAGAAGCCGTACGCGATCGCGATCGACTTCTCGCTCGCGCCGTCCCACTCCCTGGAGACCGCCGACTATCTCGCCAAGGCCAAGGAGACGCGCGAGACGCCCCTCTACGTGCTTCGCGTCCCGGACGACCGGGTGGACATGGTGAAGAAGCGGCTGCCGAATGCGCTCTTCATCACCGAGCCGGAGCTCTCGGAGCGGCTCTCGGAGCTCGAGCGGGAGGCGGAAGAGAAGGCGCGCCAGAAGAAGCAGGCCGCGGCGGAGGCGCGCAAGCTCGCCCGCGCCCGGAACGCCAAGGCGGCGGCCGGGGCGTCCGCCGGAAAGCCCGTTCCCGCGCCGGCGCCGCCGAAGGGCGCGATCAAGAAGAAGGCGGCCGCGCCGAAGCCCGCCCCCAAGAAGAAGCCGGCGCCTCCCCGCCCGAAGAAGGCCGCCGTCAAGAAGCGCGCCGCGCGCCCCGCGAAGAAGAAGTAGGAGGATCCCCTCCATGGCCGACGTTTTCTCCCGCGAGAGCCTCAAGCAATTCGCCGCGGGCCGGCGCGCGGAGTTCGAGGAGACGCTCGAGAAGATCGTCGAGATTCCGACGGTCTCCGTGGAGCCCGACCGCAAGCCCGAGGTGCGGCGCGGGGCGGACTACGCCCTCTCGCTCCTCGAGGCTTCCGGCGCGAAGGCCTCGCTCCTCGAGACCGACGGCCATCCGATCGTGTACGGCCGCTTCGACCGCGGCGCGGACCTGCCGACGGTCACCGTCTACAACCACCTCGACGTGCAGCCGGCCGAGGGCGACGACTGGAAGACGGCGCCGTTCGATTTCGTGCGCCAGGGAGACCGCTACTTCGCGCGCGGCACGACCGACGACAAGGGGCCCGCGATCACCGCGCTCTTCGGCGCGCGGTACGCCTGGGAGAACGGCGTCCCGATGAACATCCACTTCCTCTGGGAGTTCGAAGAGGAGATCGGAAGCCCGCATTTCGAGTCCACGATCCGCAAGCACGCCAGGGAATTCGCGACCGACTCGGTCGTCGTCTCCGACACCGTCTGGGTCTCGCGGGCCCGCCCGGCCCAGCCGGCGGGGCTGCGGGGGCTCCAGGGGTTCCGCTTCGAGCTTCAGACCGGGCAGACGGACCAGCACTCGGGGACCGCCGGCGGCGCCGCGCGCAACCCGGTGGCGGAGATCTGCCAGCTCCTCTCCGAGTGCCTGGACGGCAAGACCGGCAAGGTCAAGATCCCCGGCTTCTACTCCGACGTGGTCGCTCCCACCAAGCGGGAGATGGCGGACCTCGCCCGGTGCGGCTTCACGGTCTCGGGTTTCAAGAAGGACCATCTCTACAAGAAGCTGCGCGTCGAGGACCCGCTCGAGGTCATGAAGCGGATCTGGATGATGCCGACCTTCGAGGTGCACGGCATCGCGGGGGGTTATCAGGGACCCGGCGTCAAGACGATCATCCCTCCCAAGGCCACGGCGATCGTCTCCTGCCGCCTCGTGCCGAACATGGACCCGAAGAAGATCGTGAAGATCATCACCGACTTCGTCCGCAAGAAGAACCCGGACGTGAAGGTCTCGGCGGAGCACGCCCTGCCCGCCTACGAGGGAAAGACGACCGGCCCGTACGCCGACGCGATCCGCGGCGCGATGAAGTTCGGCTTCGGGAAGGAGCCCGTTTTCGTTCGCGAGGGGGGGTCGATCGGGGCGGTCCTGTCCATGGAGAAGGTGCTGCGCACTCCCGTCTTTTTCCTCGGGCTGTCGCTGCCGGAGCACGGTTACCACGCGCCCAACGAAAACTTCGACTGGGCCCAGGCCGAAGGGGGCATGGCCGCTTTCGCGGACTATTTCCGCCGCGTCGCGGCGATGCCGTAGCGCCGCGATCGCGGCCGCCCGAAGCGCGAGCGCGTAATAGAATCCCTGCACCCATGAGCAAGGTGATCGTGGCCTGTGTGGAGGACTTGTTCTTCCGCTCGAAGATCGAGGCGACGGCGAGGCATCTGAACGTGCCGGTCCGTTTCACCGACGTCGGCGGGCTCCCGAAGGCGCTTTCCGACGGGCAGGCCGCCGCGCTCCTCCTCGAGCTCTCTTCCAACGGCAAGATGCTCGACGCCGTGCGGCTCCTCCGGAAGGCGGAGCCGACGCGCGACCTGCCGATCATCGGGTTTCTCTCCCACGTGGACCGCCAGCTCGCGCGCGAAGCGGAGTCGGCCGGCGTCACGCGCGTGATGCCGCGCAGCCAGTTCTCCGAGACGCTGCCGGACCTCGTCATGGACCTGCTCGCGCCCGGCACGAAGCGCGAGATCCCGGAGGAGCCGGAGCTGCCGGACGAGTAGCCGGGCAGGATTCAGGATTCGGGATTCGGGATTCAGGAGTCGGGATTCGGGGGGAGACCATGAGCGGACCGACACGGCGAGACCTCATCAAGAGCGCGGCGATCCTGCCGGTGGCGGCGCAGGCCAAGGCCCCGGCGGCCAGGCCCGCCGCGGGCTCGCGGCCGCTCGTCATTGCATCGGCCAACGGCCTGAAGGCGGTCGAGAAGGCGTATCAGGTCCTCGCGTCGGGCGGCGATCCGGTCGAGGCCGTCGTCTCGGGCGTCAACATCGTCGAAGACGACCCCGAAGACGTCACGGTCGGCTACGGCGGCATCCCGAACGAGGAGGGGGTCGTCGAGCTCGACGCGTCCGTGATGGACGGGCGCATCATGAAATCGGGCGCGGTCGCCGCGCTCCACAACATCAAGAACCCGTCGCGCGTGGCGAAGCTCGTCATGGAGCAGACGAGCCGCGTCATGATCGTCGGCGAGGGCGCGCTCCAGTTCGCGAAGGCCCACGGGTTCCGGGAAGAGAACCTGCTGACCGAGAGGTCCCGCAAGATCTGGCTCTACTGGCGTGAGAATCTCTCGACCGCCGACGACTGGAAACCGACGGCCGCCGAGGCGCAGGACCCGGACATCCGCTGGTACATCGACAAGTGGGGGGACGAGGACTTCCGCCCGCAGGGGACGATCAACTGCGACTGCGTGACGGCGGGAGGGGACCTCGCCGGCACGACGACGACCTCCGGCCTCTTCTTCAAGATCCCGGGGCGCGTCGGCGATTCCCCGATCATCGGCGCCGGCCTCTACGTGGACAACGAAGTCGGCGCCGCCGGCTCGACCGGCTGGGGAGAGGGGAACATCCGGGTCGTCGGCGCGCACACGATCCTCGAGATGATCCGCCAGGGCAAGCCGCCCGAGGACGCCTGCCTCGAGACGCTGCGGCGGGTCGAACGGCTCGCGAAGGACGCGAAGCGCGACGAGAAGGGACGGCCGAAGTTCGACCTCCACTACTACGTGGTGACGAAGGACGGCCGCTACGCCTCCGCCGCGATGTGGAGCGGCGAGAAGAACGGGAAGGGCGAGGTCGTCCCGAACCAGTTCGCCGTCTGCGACGCCAGGGGATCGAGGCTTGAGCGGAGCGCCTTCATCTACAAGAGAGACTGAGGCGAAGGGGAGCCGGATCCAGGATTCAGGATTCAGGATTCAGGATTCAGGATCCGGAAGTCTCTCTCTCCCTGAATCCTGAATCCCGAATCCCGAATCCTGCATCTCGCTTCTCACGATCCCCGCTACACTCACCCCGTGCGCTCTCCCCGGCGCTGGCTCGCCGACTGGTTCCTCCTTCAGCTGACGCGGCCGCGCCGCCACTACCGGCGCTTCGGCGACAACGACCCGCAGAAGCTCAAGGCGCGCATCGAGCCCGGGGACGTCCTCCTCGTGGACGGCAACCAGCGCGTGTCGGAGGCGGTCAAGTACCTGACGCAGTCCTCCTGGTCGCACAGCGCTCTCTTCATCGGCGACGCGCTCCTGCAGCGGGACGAGGCGACGCGGCGCGAGACCCTCCGGCGGTTCGGCCGCGAGGCGCGCTTTCTCCTCGTCGAAGCGCTCGTGGACAAGGGGGTCACCGTATCGCCCCTCCTGAAGTACGCCGGCTTGAACGTGCGCATCTGCCGGCCGCTCGGGCTGACGCCCGCGGACCGGGAGATCGTCCTCGAGCACGTCCTCTCCCGGGTGGGGCACACTTACGACCGGCGCAACTTTTTCGACCTGACCCGCTACGTGCTCCCGTTCCATCTGATCCCGCCGCGACTTCGGGAAGACGCGCTCCACTTCGGCAGCGGGATCGCGACCGAGACGATCTGCTCGACCCTCCTGGCCGAGGCCTTCGCCTGCGTGCGGTTTCCGATCCTCCCCATGCCGGCGCGCCGCCTCCCCCGCACGCTCGGCCAGCGTGTCCGCCAGCGCGTGCTCGGCCGTCCCACGCGGCGCGCCTGGAGCGGCCTCTGGAGGGCGCGGCATCCGACCCTCTGCGTGCCGCGGGACTTCGACCTCTCGCCCTACTTCGAGATCGTGAAGTTCTCCGCGGGGGAGCTTTCGGAGATGGACTATCGGAAGTTGAGGTGGGAGGACGGTAAGAACGAGGATTCGGGATCTCGGATTCGGGACTCAGGGAAGAGAACCGCTCCGCATCCTGACTCCTGACTCCGGAATCCTGAATCCCGAATCCCGAATCCTGACTCCGGTCCCTACCCGGCCGAGGGGCCGCGCCCTCCCGACAGGATCGAGTTCACCGACTCGATGCGCCGCTCGAGCACGCGCCGCAGCCGCGAGACCTCGCCGTCCTGGGCGGCGAAGCGGACGCTGTCTCCCTGGAACTCGAAGCGAAGCACGGCGTCGCGGTCCTCCGAAGGGAGACCGAGGAGCCCCGCGCGGTACGCGCGCATCCACTCCGGCGCCGGCTCCGAGTCGAGTCGCGCGCGGAAGTAGGTCCGCCCGTCGGGCGCCGGCCCCTCCCGGAGCGGCGCCTCGGAGTAGAGCGTCACGCGGTGGGTCGGCGGCGCCTCGCCGGGGCGGCGGCGAATGGGTTTGCGGTATTGCGGATGTCTCGGAATCGGAAACCTCCTCGACGGCGACTCCGTTCATTCTTTCACAACGGGCGATCCGAAGGAACCCGCCGAGACGACGGTGAAAACCGCCGGGTCGACCCGCTTCACGAACGCCGCGTTGGCCTCGCCGCGGGTCACCGATTCGACGAGCGACGGATAGCGGTCGAGGTAGCCGATCGCCGAGGCCGTAGTAGACCGCCGAGTCGATCGCTCCCGCGATGTCCGGCGTTCGAGGCGAGGTCCACCTTGAACTTCCCGACGCGCGAGCTCTTCTCGTCGGCGAGCTCCTTGTCGGTCATGCCTTCGCGCACGAAGCGCTCGATCTCGTCGCGCGTCGAAGCGACGGCGGCGTCGCGCCGGTCGGGCCGCACCGTGAGGGTCACGACGAACGGGCCGGGCAGGTGCGTCGCCGAGAAGCTCGAGTGGATGCCGTAGGTCAGGCCCTCGGTGTCGCGGACCCGCACGCCGAGGCGCGAGGTGAGCGAGGACTGGCCGAGGGCGGAGTTCGCGAGCAGGCAGGCCACGTACTCCGGGTCCGCGCGCGTCAGCGTCGAGGGCGCCGCGAGCACCACGTCCGCGCTCGCCTTGTCCGGCATCGCGACGACCTCCTCGACCTGCGACGGCGGCGGGACGACCGCCGCCGGGATCTCCCGCGCCGGACCCGCGCCCCAGCTTCCGAACCGCGCCTCGAGACCGTCGAGCGCCCGCCTCGCCTCCACGTCGCCGACGAGGACGAGCCGCAGCGTCGCGGCGCCGAAGCGCTCCTGGTAGTGGCGTGCGAGGTCGTCGCGCGTCAGCGACTCGACGGTCGCCATCCGCTCCTCCCCCGTGCGGCGGTGGAACGGATGCCCCTTCGGGTAGATGCGGCGCATCGCCGCCTCGTAGGCGCGGGCGGAGGTCTGGTCCTGCTGCTGGCGGATCGCTCCGACGAGGCGCTTCTTCTCCTTCTCGAGCTCGTCCTGCGGGAAGACGGGGTCGCGCAGGATCTCGGCCAGCAGGTCGAGCAGCAGGTCGCCGTCGCGCGAGAGCGCCGCGCCGCCGATGTCGAGGCCGACCGGATCCGACGCGTCGCAGGAGAAGGAGAGGGAGGCGGCCCGGCTCTCGAGCGCTTCGGCGATCTCGAGCTTGGTGCGGCGCGAGGTCCCCTTCGCGAGCTCGCCGGCCGTCACGGCCGCGATCATCCGGCGATCGGCCGGCGCAAGAGCGGTCCGGCGTCGAGCGAGCCGGAGAGCGCGAGCGTCGGATTGAAGTGGTTCTCGAGGACGTAGAGCTCGGCGCCGTTTCCGAGCCGGCGCACCGCGACCGATTCGGCGAAGGGCGCGCGCTTGCCGGCCGCGGCCGCGGGCCGCGCGGACGACGTCACGCGTCCTCCTCCTCGACCGGGCCCGGCGGGGCCTCGCCCGGCGCCGGCCCCCGACCTCTCCCCGCGCGGCTCGAAGAGCCCCACCGTCAGCGCGTCGTCGTACGAGATGCTCCGCGGCCGCGCGGCGGACGTCCTCCGGCACCACGCGGGCGACCGCTGCCGGATAGTCCACGTACCACGTCCCAGTCCGCCACGGCGATCGCTTCGGAGAGGGAGGCCGCGATCTGGTCGGTCGAGTCTCGGTCGAAGATGATCTCGGCTTCGATCTGCGTGCGCGCCTTGCGGGCCTCCGCCTCCGTCACCCCGTCGCGGCGGCCACGCGCCGGATCTCTTCCCGGATCGACGGCCTCGACCGCGCCGGCCTCGACGCCCGGCCGCACCGGCGCGAAGACCGAGAAGAGCCCCGGGTCGCGGAGCTGCCACGGCACGACGGTCACGGAGAGCGCCAGGCTCTTCTCGACGAGCGCCTGGTAGAGACGCGACGTCAGCCCGCCTCCGAGCGCGTTGCCGAGCACGGCGAGCGCGGGAGTGTCGGGGTGCGCCGCCTCGACCGATCGCCAGGAGAGCGCCACCCAGGCGACCTGCCCGTCGCGCCGCACGACGAAACGCCGCTCCCCTTCCTGCGGCGGCTCGACGGTGTAGACCTGCGGGATCGGCCGCGAGGAGGCTGGGATCGAGCCGAAATGGCGTCCGAGAAGCGCGAGCGCCTCCGCCTCCTCGAAGTCGCCGATCAGCATCGCCGTGGCGTTGTTCGGATGGTAGAAGACGTCGTAGAACTCCTTCAGCCTCTCGGTCGAGACCCCTTCGATGTCGCTCTTCCAGCCGATCGTCGGGTGGTGGTACGGGTGCTCGCGAAACGCCGTCGCGAAGGACTGCTTGTAGAGGACCTGGAACGGCGAGTTCTCGCCGCGCTCGAATTCGTTGCGCACGACCGTCATCTCGGGGACGCGGTCCTCGTCTCGCAGGAGCGCGCCGCGCATGCGCGAGGCCTCGATCGCGAGGACGGTCTCGAGCCGGTCCGACGGGACCGTCTCGTAGTAGTTCGTCCGATCGAACCAGGTCGTCGCGTTGAACCGCGCGCCGAGCGACTCGAGCACGGCGGCGATCGCCGTCCCCTTCTCGCGCCGGTACTCGGGCGTCCCCTTGAACATGAGGTGCTCGAGCAGGTGCGTCGCCCCCGTGTAGCCCGACCGCCTCGTTGCGGCTTCCGACGTGGTACACGACCGCGAAGCGTCGCCACGGGCGCCACGCGGTTGGCGAGGAGGAGCACCTGCAGCCCGTTCGCGGCGAGGCGGAACTCCCGGATCCCCGCCTTCTCCCGGATCGAACTTCGGAAGCTGTGGTCTGTCGCGCGCGGTCGGCGCGGCCGACTCACCGGCCCCCCGCCACGTCTTCGCCTCCGTCCACTCCGATGACGTTGCCGCTCACCCAGCTGCAGCCGGGTCCGCGACAGAGCGCCACCAGCGCGGCGGCCACGTCGGCGGGGGTCGTCAGGCGCCCGGCCGGGTGCATCTTGCCGACGCGCTCGATCATCTCCTGGTTGCCCGGGATCTTGCGCAGCGCGGGCGTGTCCGTCACGCCGGCCCGCAGCGCGTTGACCGCGATCTTCCGCGGCGCGAGCTCGACCGCGAGCTGACGCACGTAGGACTCGAGCGCGGACTTGGCGGCCGAGACCGCGCCGTAGGAGGGCCAGACGATGTGGTCGCCCGCCGAGGTCATGGCGAAGACGTGCGCGCGCCGGCGCGAAGAGATCCGCGAAGAGCAGGTCCTGCGTCCAGTAGACGAGCGAGTTGGCCATGACGTCGAGCGTCATCTCGAGCTGCGCCTTGCTGATCGAGGCCTCGCGCGTCTCGGCGAAGAAAGGCTTCAACGTCCCGAAGGCGAGCGAGTGGAGGAGCACCGAGACGCGCGACTCCGGGGGCTCGCCGCCGCACGTCTTCGCGATCGCGGCGAGGACTTCCGCCCGCTTCTCGTCGTCGGCGGCGTTGACGTTGAAGAACTCGGCGCGGCGGCCGGCCGCGGCGATCTCCGCGACGATCCGGTCCGCGTTGGCCTGCGTGGACTTCCGGTCGAGGTGCACGCCGAAGATGTTCCAGCCGGCCCGGGCGAGCGCGAGCGAGCAGGCCTCCCCGAAGCCCGAAGAGGCTCCGAGCACCAGGGCCCAACGCGTCTGGATTCCCGCCGACAAAACGGCGCGAATGTTAGCACGCGGGCCTCGACGCGAGCCGCCGGCCGGGCGGGCTCCGGCGATAGACTCGCCCGGGAGAAGAGCCATGACCCGATACGCCCGGATCGCCGCACCGGCCGTCTTCCTCCTCCTGCAGCCGGCGGCGCGCCCCGACGCTGCGGCCGCAGCCGCGGCGGCCGACGCGGGAGAGATCGCCCGGCAGGAGATCGTCGTGACCAATCAGGACCTCGCCGTCGTGGTCGAGACCCGGCACGCGGACCTGCCGGCCGGGGCGGTGTCGCTCGGCTGGAGCAACGTCCCGGCTTCCGCGCGCAGCGAGACGTGGAGCCTGACGAACGCGCGCGAGGCGGGCGTGCGGATGCTCGGGCTGTCGGCGCCGACGGTGTCGTCGAATTCCTTCTCCGATCTCGTCGGGCGGCGCGTGCGCGTCGAGCGGCCGGGCGGGAGCGCGGCGGACGCGGAAGTTCTCGCGGTCTCCGGGCCGAGCCCGGAGCAGATCCTGTTTCGCGAGGGGGGCGACCTCGTCTACGGCGAGCCCGGGGCGCGGCTCGTCCGGCCGGGCGCCGGCGACGCCGCGGGCCGGGCCGGCCGAATCCGGCTCCGCCTCGAGAGCGGCCGCGCCGGCGCGCGCGACCTGACGGCGCGCTACCTCGTCAGCGACATCGGCTGGCAGGCCGACTACGCGCTGACGCTCGCTCCCGACGAGAAGAGCGGACGGCTGGAAGGCTGGTTCACGGTGGACAACCGGACCGGAACTCCCTTCGCGCCGTCCCGTCTGCGATTGCTCGCCGGGACGCTCCGCACCTCGTCCGCTCCCGCCCCGAGGGCCCTCGCCTACCGCACGGAGGCGATGGCGGCGCCGCAGAGCGTCGCCGGTTCCGAGGCGGTCTCCGAGTCGCGGATCTACGAGATCCCGGCGCCGGCGTCGCTCACGGAGGGGCGCACGACCTTCCCGCTCGCCGAGGACGCGGAGGTCCCGATCGACAAGAGCTACGTCGCGCGGGGCAGCTTCTGGTTCGGCGAAGCCACCGAGAGCCAGACCGTCCCCGTCGCCGTGATCTACAAGGTCGGCGCGAAGAAGCTCTCCGCGGCGCTGCCGGCCGGCGCCGTGCGGGTCTACACCGAGGGCGGGACCGTCTTCGGCGGCGAGAGCCGCATCGCCCACACTCCGGAGAGGACCGACTTCGAGATCGAGACTTCCGAGGCCTTCGACCTGACGGCCCGCCGCCGCCAGACGAGCTTCACGCAGGTGGGGCCGCGGGAGACCGAGTCGGCCTGGGAAGTGACCCTTTCCTCCCGAAAGAAGGAGGCCGCCACGGTCCTCGTGCGCGACACCTTTCCGGGCGACTGGAAGCTGCTCGAGTCCTCCGTGCCGTCGACGAAGGTGAGCGCGCGGTTGGTCGAATTCCCCGTGCCCGTTCCCGCCGGGGGCGAATCGAAGCTCACGTATCGCGTGCGCGTGCGCGTCGGAGGCTGATCGCGACGGCGACGGTGACCGGCCGGAGCGGCGGAAGCGCGCCGGGCGAGAGGCTCCTCGCCGCGGCCCTCTTCCTCCTCCTCGCCGCGGCCTGGTTCGAGGCGCCCGGCTCGCACCTCTCCGAGCCGGACGAGGCGCGCTACGCCGAGATCCCGCGCGAGATGCTCGCCTCGCGCGACTTCGTGACCCCGCGCTTGAACGGCGTCCCCTACTTCGAGAAGCCGCCGCTCCTCTACTGGGGCAACGCCGCATCCTTTCTCCTCCTCGGACAGACACCCTTCGCCGCGCGCCTTCCGACCCGGCTCGCCGGAACGGCGACGGCGCTCCTCCTCGCCTTCGCCGTCGCGAGGCTCCGGGGCCGGCGGGAGGGGCTCGCGGCCGGGATCTTCCTCGCCGCGGCGCCCTTCGGCTTCGCGGCGGCCCGGATGAACCTGACCGACGGCGTTCTGACTTTCTTCTTCACGGCGACGCTCCTGGCGGCGCTCGCGACCCTGCGCCGCGCGGAGGCGGGGCGGCCGACCGCTGCGCTCGCCGCCGCCGCGGGGGCTCTCGCCGCGGGGGGATTCCTCTCGAAGGGGCTGATCGCGATCGTGCTGCCCGGCGCGATCCTCGCGGCGTGGGCGCTCGCGACGCGGCGGGCGCGCCTCCTCGGAGCGTTCCTCGTTTCTCCCGCGCTCCCGGTCTTTCTCCTGCTCTCGGTCCCGTGGCTCGTCCTGGCCGAACGCGCGCACTCGGGCTTCCTCGACTTCTTCCTCGTGCGGGAGCATTTCCAGCGCTTCTCGACCGACGCGGCCAGCCGCCCGGGGCCGATCTACTACTTCGCGGCGCTCTTTCTCGCCGCCTTCCTGCCGGGCCTTCCGTTCTTCTTCCGCGGCGCGCGCGAGGCCTTGCGGCGCGACGCGGCTTCCCTCTTCTTCCTGACCTGGTTCGCGGTCGTGCTCGTCTTCTTCTCGGTCTCCCGGAGCAAGCTCCCTCCCTACATCTTCCCGGCGCTCCCCGCCGCGGCCGCCCTCGCCGCGCGGGGCTGGAGCGCGTTCGGGGGCTCGCGCGCCCCGTGGCGCTGGCACGCCGCGATCGCCGCGGCGTTTCTCGCCGCCTGCGCCTTGATCCCGGACGTCCGAAGCACCGTCGCCGAGAGCGGCGTCGGCGCGATCGCACTCCTCGCCGCGCTCTCGCTCGCGGCGGGCGCGGCGCTCGCCCTGCGGGCGCGCCGTCCCGAGGGCGCCGCGGCGGCCGCGGGATTCGGCTGGGCGGGCCTGTATTTCGCACTCGCCCTGGCCTGGCCGAAGATTCCGCTCGCGACCGACGTCGCCCGGCTCGCCGGAGCGGCCGACGCCGCCTCGAAATCCGTCGCGGACGCGCGCGTCGTCGGATACCGGACCTATCTCCAGGGTTTTCCCTGGAAGCTCGGGACGGTCCTGCCCGTCGCCGACTTCCGGGGCGAGCTCGAAGCCTGGTGGCTCCCGGAGGAAGAGCGGCGCGCGATCTTCTGGCCGCGCGCCCGTTTCTGGGCCGAGTGGCAGTCGGGGCGTCCCCTCGTCGCGCTCCTCCAGGCGAGAGACCGCGCGGACTTCGCGGGCGCAAAGCCGCCGGCGCGTTTTCTCCTCTGCCGCGGCAAGCACTGCGTCGCGGCGAACTTCTGAGGAGCGGGGCTGAAAGAGAGTCGCGCTAGGGGATGTAGCCGCGGATCGTCCGCGCCGTGATGCCGGGCTTGCCGACGGCCACTTCGATCGCGCGGTATTCGCCGGGGGGCTTCGAGGAATCGCTGCGGAACGCGAGGATGTACTGGGAGCGCAGCTCCTCCTCGATGCGGCGCGTGACCTCTCCGATCTTCTCCGCGCTCCCGAGGTGGAAGACCTGCCCGCCCGACTCCTCCGCCACCGCCTTGGTCACACGCCGCGACCGGAAATCCGTCAGGGGGATGCCGACGGCGATCACGTAGATCGGCGCTCCCGCGGAGCGCGCGTAGCGGATCAGCGTGTCGAAGTCCACGTGCGAGCGGTTGTCGTCGCCGTCGGAGATCACGATCAGCGCCTTGCGCCCCTGGAGCGTGCGGAACTGATAGAGGCCGAGCACGACGGCGTCGTAGAGCGCGGTCGCGCCGTCGGCGCGCGTCTCGCTCGCGGCCCGCTGGAGCGAGACCGCGTCGCTCGTCAGCTCCATCAGAAACTTGGCCTTGTCCCGGAACTCGATGACGTAGCCCTGGTCCTTCGGCCGCATCAGGTTCTTGAATAGCGCCGCGGACGCTTCGTGCACGAACGGCAGGCTCTTCTCCATCGAGCCCGAGCCGTCCACGACGAGCCCGACCGTCAGCGGCAGGTTCTCGGCCACCTCGAACCCGGTCATCTCCTCGGCGCGGCCGTCTTCGCGGATCGAGAAGTCCGACTGGGAGAGGCCCTTGACGAAGTGGCCGCTCTTGTCGAGCGCCGAGACGTGGAGCTGGACGACGTCCACGCGCACGGCTTCGACCGCCGTCTGCGGTCCCTTCAACATCCGGATGTCGTTGGCCTCCTGTCCGTCGTCTCCGATCGCGGTGGCGCGGAGCACGGTGCCGCGCGTCCACTGCGCGGCGGAGACCGTCGTCTCGTAGGGGGGCGCGCTCCAGGAGGCGACCTTCTTCTCGTCCAGAAAGACCTCGATGGACTTCGCCCGGCCGCCGCCGATCGACTGGACGATCACCTTGATATGCACGACTCCCGTCTCGGGGTCGAGCCTCGGCAGCAGGCGCACGGCGAGGCGGTCCTTGCCCTGGTTGATCGCGTAGGCGTCTTCGTCGATCACGCGCCCGGTCGCGTCGTAGCCGACGGCCCGCAGCGTCTGGCGGCGCGGGACGTTACCGAGATCGATCTCGACGGAGTACGGCGGCCGCGTCCGCGTGACGAGCTTCCGGTCCTCGAGGTAAAACTCGACCCTCTCGATCGGGGGCGCGACCACGGCCTCGAGGCGCAGGAGGCCGATCGGCGCCTCGCGCGAGGGGGAAGGATCTTCAACTTCGGCTCGTCCGTGGTCGCGGGCGCCGCCTCTTCCGCCTCGTTCGCGATGACGATGCCCTCCGCCGAGGGGAGCGTGCCGGCCTCCCCCGGCGCCAGTTCGGGGCGGAAGACCGTCGCGACTTCCGGCACGTCGACGTCGATCGAGCCCTCCCCCATGTCCACCCCGGAGGGATCCGCCAGGACGAGCCGCAGCTTGTAGGACCCGGGCGGAACCGCTCTCAGGAAGGAGTAGGCGAAGGGCGTGCTCGAAGAAATCTGCGCCGTGACCGGGTACTGGAACGAGTCCACCTCGGCCTCGGCCTGCCGGAAGCCCCCCTGGATCTGGCCCGAAAAGGACTTGACGCCCCGCGTCACCGCTTCCCGCGTGAGCTCGGGCGCGGTCAGCCGGATCCGGACCACCGTCTTCTTTCCGGCCATCCCGAGGAAGTCGGTCTCGATTGCGACCGGGAAGGTCCCGACCTTCGTCTTGATCGGCAGGGGGCGGGGCGCGGCGCTCCCGCCGGACGAGCCCTGCGCCAGGGCCGCGGCAGCCGAGCCGAGCACCAGGCCGGCGGCGGCCACGGCGACGGCAAAGGCGGCTCTCACGGCCCTCATCGAAAACATCGAACCGCGGAAGGGCCGAGCCGCATTCCCGCCGGCTCGAGTCCGCGCGGCCCCGCGGCCCCGGGGCGCTTCGCCCGCGCCGTGAGGCCGGGGGCCGGGAGTGGACAGGAAGGGGCATCGTGCCAGGGCGGGATTTCGAGGGCGCCGAGACGCGACTATATCAGTTCTGATATAGCTGCCGCGTCTCAGGCCGTCGCCGCGAGCGCCGGGGCTTCCCGGAGGTCTTCGAAGAACTCTTCGACGGCGCCGCGAAAGTCCGCCGGAGCCGCGAGCTCCGAGATCCGGACGCGCAGGGCCCGGCCGTTGGGCAGGCCCCGGGTGTACCAGCCGGTCATCGTCCGCAGCTTGTGGAGCGCCTCGCGCGGGTCGAAGGCGGTCCGCTCGATCGCGGCGAAGTGCTCGAGCATGAGCCCGCGCCGCTCGTCGAGCCCGGCTTCCGGCGCCGCACGGCCCGCCAGCCGGTCGGCGATCTCCCGAAAGATCCAGGGGTTCTTCATGGTCGCGCGGCCGCACATGACGGCGTCGCACCCGGTCTGCCGGAACATCTCGAGCGCGTCGTCGGCGGTCTCGATGTCGCCGTTCCCGATGACCGGGATCGAAAGCGCGCTCTTCAACTCCGCGATGCGCGTCCAGTCGGCGCGGCCCGTGTACATCTGCCGCGCCGTGCGGCCGTGCATCGCGACGGCCGCGACTCCTTCGCCCTCGCAGATCCGCCCGAGCTCCAGGAAATTCCGGCGGGCATCGTCGAGGCCCAGCCGGAACTTCACCGTCAGCGGAATCGAGAGCCGGCCGCGGACCTCCCGGATGATTCGGCGCGCGAGGTCGAGGTCCCCCATCAGCGCCGCCCCCGCGCACCCCTTCAGGACCTTGTTGGCGGGACAGCCCATGTTGATGTCGCAGACGTCCGGGGCAAGCTCCTCGACGATGTCCGCGGCCGCCGCCATCCTCTCCGGGTCCGATCCGTAGATCTGGATCGAGAGGGGGCGCTCCTCCTCGGAGAAGAAGAGTTTTCGCCGCTGCCGGGCGTTGCCGCGGGTGATCGCCTCCGAGGAGATGAACTCCATCGTGACGAGGCCGACGCCTCCGATCCTCCGCAGCATGAGCCGGTACACGTGGTCCGTGATCCCCGCCATGGGGGCGAGGACCAGCGGGGGATCGACGGCGAGCGACCCGAGGCGCATGGTCCGGGCATTCTAGCGTCCCGCCCGGCGCCGCTGACCCGCGCCGCTCGTTCGCCGCCCTCCCTGTCCTATCCCCTTGCACCGATATAGAATCGGGCTCTTCGAGGAGGTGGGGACGCGGCATGAGCACGCTCGCGCGCGCCGGACATCCAGCGGATCGGACGGCCGCAAATCCTTGGATCTACAACCGTCGCTTCGATCTGCTGTTCCTGACGCTGTCGGGCGTCCTCGTCTTCTTCCCCTACGTCTCCTACGGCCTCCTCCAGAGGCTCGGGGCGTCGAAGGGGACGGCGAGCCTCGTCGTCGGGCTCGCGGTGACGCTCCTCGTGGGCGGCCCGCACATGTACTCGACCTACCTGCGCACGGCTCTCGAGCCGCGCTTCCGGCGGCGGTACGGGTGGCTCGCGTACCTCCCGCTCGTCCTGATCCCGACCCTCGTGGTCATCGGCTCGATCTACTCTTTCCTGCTCCTCCTGACCGGCTTCTTCCTGTGGGCCTCCCTCCACGTCACCCACCAGGCGCAGTGGATCTCGGAGACCTACCGCCGGCGCGCCGGCCTCTCGGTCACGGCGCTCGACCGGCTGCTCGACGGGGCGGTGATCCTGGGCGCCCTGTACACGGTGGCGATGTACAAGTTCGTCGAAGGCCGCTTCCTGCTCGGCACCTCGGCGCTCCTCTTCCCGAAGTTCCTGAAGCACCCCTGGGTCGCCCAGGCGTTCACGGTCGGGTTCGCGGCGCTGTTCCTCTTCTACGTGGTGCGCGTCTTCCGCGAGATCCGGCGGGGACAGACGAGCTGGCCGCGCCTCGTCTTCATGGCCGCGACGGTCGCGCTCGCGTTCATCATCCCGATCTTCGACAACCTGGACGTCGCCTTCCAGGGATTCAACACCTGGCACTCCCTGCAGTACCTCGCGCTGACCTGGTTCATCCTGTCGCGCAAGGCGGACACGGGCGAGATCGGCAGCCCGATGGTGCGCAAGATCTCGGGCTCGACCCACACCGCCATCTTCTACGCCTCGATGATCGGCGCGACGCTCCTCGCCGGCGTCGTTTATCTCGTCCTCTGGCAGGGCTTCGACGTCCAGCAGGATCGGGCGTACTACGTGGTCGTCCTCACCTTCCTCCTGATCCACTACTTCTACGACCACATCCTCTTCCGCGACTTCGGCTCGCTCGCGGAAGAGAAAGCGCTCCGCTAGCCTCCGAAACGCGGCGGCCGCCCGCTCCGTAAGCTCCGGCAGGGTTGGAGATGTCTCCCCGCGTCATCGCGCTCTGGACCGCGGCCGCACTGGCTGCGTCGCTCTGCGCCTGCGCCTCGGCGGTGTCGCTCCACCCGGTCGGCTGGCGCCCGGCCGGGCCCGGGGTCTGGGCGGCGGCCTTCGAGGGGCTCGACCTCGAGACCCGGGGCGCGGGAGGGACCGGCCGCCTCCTGACCGCCGAGCTCGCGATCCACAACACGTCGCTCACGCCGGTGACGCTCGCCGCGGCCCGCCTCGCGACCGGCTCCGGGTCGCTCGAGGGCCTCCCCGCGGCGGGCGGCGAATCTTCCCGCACCGTGCCCGCGGGCGAGACGAAGCGCATCGCGCTCGAGTTCCGGCTGGACCGTCCGGAGATCCGGCGCCTCGCCCGGCCGATCTCCCTCGTGCTGTCTCTCGCGCAGTCCGGGTCTCTGCGGGAGATCGCCGTCCCCCTCGCGCGGGATTGACTACTTCCCGAGCTCCGCGTAGGTCTTCACGACGGCGAAACCTTCCGGTTTTTCGAACAGACGGGCGGGCGCTCCGAGCCGCACGTCGAGGAGCTCCGTGTTCGTGACCGCCTGGTACTCGTCCTTCGGATCCTTCTTCGAGTGCTCGATCCGAACGACGAGCCGCTCGAGGTCGCGCGCCACCCAGATGACGGCGCGGTCGCCCGACGGGAGCGACAGCTCGTATCGCTCGCACGGGTGCATGCCGTGCGCCTCGTCGTCGATGCGGCGGATCTCGGCCGCCGAAGCGCTCCGCGTAGCCCTCGGCGTCGAAGCTGGGCTCGAGCGGATAGCCGGGGACGAGCTCCTCCGTCGGCCCCCACGGCGCTTCGAGCAGCTTTCGCTTCGAGGGGCGGTACTGCCAGACGCGGCCGAGGTCGGGGCGCAGCACGCGCACGAGCTCCGAGCCGTCGAACGGCCCCGATACCCGCTGCTTCTCCCCGCGGACCGCCACTTCGTAGCGCTCGGTCGGCGAGTAGGCCAGCACCGCGCGGTATCCGCTCCGGGAGACCGTGCGCGGTCCGCCGCCGAATTCGTCGCACGCGGCCGCCAGGAGAAGCGCCGCCGCGCACGTCCCGGCGAGCGCGCCCCGTTCTCCGCACGCCGAAACTCTAACAATTCCTGCGCCATAATTCGCCCCGCATGCGCTGGTGGGAGAGCTGGTTCGGCGAGGAGTATCTCGAGCTTTATCCCCACCGCGATTTCGAGTCGGCTCGCCGCGAAGTCGCTTTCGCCCTCGAAAGGCTCCCCCGCCCCGCGGCGCCGATGCTCGACCTCTGCTGCGGGACCGGGCGGCACTTCCCGCTCTTCCTCGAGCTCGGGATCGAGCCGGTCGGGCTCGACTACTCGGCGCCGCTCCTCGGGGTGGCCCGGACGCGCTCGGGAGCGCTCCGCCTCGTGCGCGGCGACATGCGGCGCCTCCCTTTCTGCGACGGCGCTTTCCTCTCGGTCGTCAACTTCTTCACGAGCTTCGGCTACTTCCTCGCCGAGCCGGACAACGCCGCGGTCGTCCGCGAGATCGCCCGGGTGCTCTCGCGAGGCGGGCGCGTTCTCTGCGACACTTTCGGCCGGGAGCACGTGCTCGCCCGTCTGGTGCCCGAGGAGAGCCGCGCGGGCGACGACCGGGAGTATCGGATCCGCCGCTGGTGGAACCCGGACTCGAAGCGGGTCGAGAAGGAGATCGAGGTCCGCCGCGGAGGCTCGACGGCCATCTTTCGCGAGAGCGTGCGCGCCTACACGGCGGAGGAGCTCTCGGAGCTCTTCGAGAGCGCGGGGCTCGAGGTCGAGGACACCTGGGGAGATTTCGACGGCAGCCCCGCGGGTTGCGACTCGCCCCGACTGATCCTGCTCGCCGAGAAGCGATGACGGCGACCCGCATCCCGTTCGGACGCTATCCGGGCCTCCCCCCGCTCTTCCTCGACTTTCTGCGAGGCCTCCCGGAGCTCTACCCCGATCCCCCGACGCTCGACGCGTGCGCCGCGCGGGGGCGCGAGATCCTCGGAACCCGCGCGCGCGTGCCGGCGGCGTCGTGGCGGTGCCGCTCGAGCGCGGCCCGAGCCGCGGCCGAGTCGCTCGAAGGAGGGCGCGCGGTCGCCGCGGTCGCGGGACACCAGGTCGGCCTCTTCACCGGCCCGCTCTACACGCTGACCAAGGCCTTCGACGCGCTGCGCAGCGCGCGGGAGATCTCCGCGCGCGGCGTCCCCGCGGCGGCGGCCTTCTGGGCGCTGACGGACGATCACGATCTCGAGGAGGTCGGGAAGACGGCGCGGCCCGGGCCGGAAGGGCCCGAGGTCCTCGTGCTCGACGGCGCCGACCGCTCGAACCGCCGGCCCGTCGGCGGCCTCCCCGTGCCCGACGGCGTCGCGGAGGTCCTCCGGGAGTTTCGCGCGGCGGGCAAGGCCCCCGACGCCGACGACGTGGCGCGCCTCTTCGCGTCGCGCTACGTGCCCGGAACGACCTACGCCGACGCTTTCATCGAGACGCTGCTCGATCTCGTCGACCCGGACCCGCTCCTCCTCCTCGACCCGATGCACGAGAGCCTGCGCGCGCCGATGGCCGAGTTCTTCGCCCTGGCCGTGGAGAGACGGCGCGAGATCGGCGAAGCGCTGGCGCACGCGGCGCTGCGCCTCGAACGGCTCGACCGGCCGGCCCCCGTCCCCTACCGGACCGGCGTCTTCCCCTTCTTCCTGATCGAAGGGGGGGAGCGGCGTCGCGTCACGGACCCCGACGAAGCGCTCCGCAAGGTGCGCGACGGAGCGGCGTGGCCGTCGCCCGACGTCCTGACCCGGCCGATCCTGAAGTCCTTCCTGATCCCGACGGCCGCTTCGGTGCTGGGGCCCGCCGAGATCGCCTACCACGCGCAGTCGCTCCCGCTCTATCGGATCTTCGGCCTGAAGCCGCCGGTCCTCCTTCCGCGGTCGCACCTGATCCTGCTCGGGCCTCCGGAGCGCCGCGCGGCGGAGGCCCTCGGCCTCGATTCGGAGGACCTCCTCGGCGAAGCGCCCCCGTCGGGGGGCGCCCCGGTGCCCGAGGCCGACGAGGTCGAAAAGCTCGCGCAGTCGCTCCGCGAGCGGCTGGCTTCGATCGAGCCGGAGGTCAAGCGCCTCGATCCGTCGCTCCTCGCGGCGCTCGAGACCACGCGCGAGAAGGCCACGTATCCCCTCCAGCAATTCCAGGATCGGATCCGGAAAGCCGTCGAACGCCGCGACACGACCACCTTGAGCCGGCGGAAGAAGCTCGAGACGATGCTCCGGCCCAACGGCACGGCGGCGGAGCGGCTCTATCCGCCGCTCGTCCCGCTGCTCGCCTACGGACGGGACGCCCTCCGGGCGATCCGCGAAGCCGCGACCGGCTCGCTCGAGGGGGCCGCGATCGTCCCGCTCGGGCCGGGACCGGGCGCGGAAGGAGGATAGGGATGCCGGTTGACGTCCTCGCGATCGCGGCACATCCGGACGACGTCGAGCTGACGTGCGCGGGGACCCTCCTCGCGCTGAAGGCGCGCGGCCGCCGCTTCGGCATCGTGGACCTGACCTCGCGGCGAGATGGGCACGCGGGGCGACGCGGCGCAGCGCGACCGGGAGGCCCGGCGCGCGGCGCGAGATCCTCGGCGCCGAGTTCCGCGAGACCCTCGACTTCGGCGACGGCGGCCTGCGGCACACGCGCGAGAACGAGCTCGCTCCTGATCGACGTCATCCGGCGGGAGCGCCCGCGGCTCGTCCTGACGTCCTATCCGGAGGATCGCCACCCCGACCATGCCCGCGCCGGGCGCCTCGTCGCCGACGCGGCCTTCTACGCCGGCCTGCGGAAGATCGAGACCGCGCATCCCGCGCACCGCCCGCAGCAGACCGTCTTCTTCTCGACGGCCCTCCTCCACGAGCCGCATTTCGTCGTGGACGTGACCCCGTACTGGGCGAAGCGCTACGAAGCGATCCAGGCATTCGCAAGCCAGCTCCACGACCCGAGCTCGAAGGAGCCGCAGACGATGCTTTCGCAGGCCCCGTTCCTCGCGACGATCGAGGCTCGGGCGCGCCACTTCGGTTTCCTAATCGGCGTCGAGTTCGGCGAGGGCTTCCGATCGACGCGCCCGCCGCGGATCGACGACCTCGTGCAGTGCTTCGAAGGTTTCGAGGCCGGGTTCTGATTCCGCCCGGGCGAGGCGTCCGATGAAGATCGGCATCACCTGCTACCCCACTTTCGGCGGCAGCGGCGTCGTCGCGACCGAGCTCGGCCTCGCGCTCGCCGACGCCGGCGACGAGGTGCACTTCATCTCCTACGCCCTCCCCTCGCGCCTCGCGCTGCCGCGCCCCCGCGTCTACTTCCACGAGGTCGTGGCGCCGAGCTACCCGCTCTTCGTCTCCCCCCCGTACACGCTCGCCCTCGCGACGAAGATGGCCGAGGTCGCGGCGCTCGCGCGCCTCGACCTGCTCCACGTGCACTACGCGCTGCCGCACGCGATCTCCGCGATCCTGGCCCGCGACATGAGCCGCAACGGCGGCATTCCCCTGAAGGTCGTCACGACCCTCCACGGCACCGACATCACGATCGTCGGGCAGGACCGTTCGTACCTCCCGATCACCCGCTA
Source organism: uncultured Acidobacteriota bacterium (assembly GCA_963707935.1). Lineage (GTDB taxonomy): Bacteria > Acidobacteriota > Thermoanaerobaculia > UBA5066 > Gp7-AA6 > DATBFU01. The sequence continues at coordinate 2,726,720 of CAVPRN010000005.1, forward strand.
CGGAATCGAGAAGAGCGACGCCGTGACGGCCGTGTCGCGATACCTGCGCGACGTGACGGTCCGGGAGTTCGCCGTGCGCCGGCCGGTCGAAGTCCTGCCGAACTTCGTGGACGGCCAGCTCTACCGGCCCGAGGGCGCCTCGGCCTTCGCGCGGTCGCTCGCCGCGCCGGGAGAGTGCGTCCTCCTCCACGTCTCCAATTTCCGCCCGGTCAAGCGGATCGCCGACGTCCTCGCGGTCTTCGACCGCGTCCGGCGGGAGGTCCCGGCGAGGCTCCTCCTCGTCGGCGACGGGCCGGACCGCTCGCTCGCGGAGCGGCTGGCCGGAAGCGGCGGCTTCGCGGACCGCACGACGTTTCTCGGCAACGTCGCTTCGATCGAGACGATCCTGCCCGTGGGGAAGCTCTTTCTTCTCCCCTCCGACGCGGAGTCCTTCGGGCTGGCGGCGCTCGAGGCCATGGCCTGCGGCGTGCCGGTCATCGGCACGGACGCGGGGGGCCTCCCCGAGGTGGTGCAGAACGGGTCGGAAGGCTACTTGCGCCCGGTCGGCGACGTGGACGGGATGGCCGAGGCGGCGCTGACGCTCCTCCGCGACCGGGAGAAGTGGGATCATTTCTCGCGAAACGCGCGGCGCCGCGCCGTCGAGGTCTTTCCCGCGAGCGCGATCGTGCCGCGCTATCGCGAGCTCTACGCGAGGACGCTCGAGCGGCCGGCGCCGTAGCGCTTCCGCCTCGGACGCGCGCTACGGGGCCGACTGTCGGACCGATTCGAGCCCGGCCCGCTTCTCGGCCGGCGGGCAGAAGGCCGCCCGCCACGCGTTCTCGGCGCAGCGCCGCAGGCGCTCCTCGTCCAGGCCGAGCTCGTCTCTGGCGATCCGGTACTCGCCGCGCGTCGTCGTCGAGAAGAGGAGCGGGTTGTCGGCCGAGAGCGCCACGCGCACCCCGGCGTCGAGCAGGCGCGCGAGCGGGTGGATCGCCCGATCCGGCACCGCGCCCGTGATCCGGTTGCTCGACGGAGCCACGCAGAGCACCGTGCCCTCTTCGGCGAGGCGCGCGAGCAGGCGCTCGTCCCGCGCCGCCGCCACGCCGTGGTCGAGGCGGTCGGGCCGCAGGGCGTCGAGCGCCTCCGCGACGGATTCCGGGCCCTCCCACTCGCCGGCGTGGACCGAGGTCCGCAGGCCCAGGGCCCGGGCGCGCAGGTAGACGCCGCCGAAAGCGGCCGCGGGAAACGCGGACTCGTCGCCCCCGAGCCCGAAGCCGACGACGGCCGGCAGCCGGCGGCTCTCGTAGAGATCCAGGACGCGCTCGGCCGCCTCCGGCCCCCACTGCCGCACCGAGTCGAGCAGGATGCGGCATCGGGCGCGGCCGGGGCCCGTCTCCTCGAAAGCCGCGGCGACCGCCGCGAGGCATTCGGCCGCGGGCAGCCCGAGACGGCGGAAGATCTCCGGCGAGACGTAGATCTCGGCGTAACCGACGCCGTCGGCACCGAGGCGCGCCGCCACGTCCCGGGCGGCGCCGAGGAAATCCTCCGGCCGCCGAAAGAGCCGGCAGATCTCGGCGTAGAGGGCGAGGAAGCCCGCCTTGTCCTCGACCGCCGCGCGCTCGCGCTCGAACGCACCGGCCGAGGCGAAGCGATGCCCGGAAGCGGTAGCCAGAGAAGCGACGGTCTCCTCCGGGAGACACCCTTCGAAGTGGAGGTGGCAGTCGGCAAGCACGATTCGTTCGTCCTCGCTCCCGGCTCTCGGCTCTCGGTTCCGAAATGGGAACGGACGGCCGAGAACTGATAGCTTGATTCTATGAATTCGGAGTACCGCCGCGCGCGACTTCTCGCCGTCTGCCTCGATCTCGCCATTCCCGCCCTGATCGCCGATGCCGCGGGTCTTCTCGCGGCCGGCCTCCTCTGGCGCCTCCTTCCGGCGAGCCGCCCGCTCGTTGCTGCGATCTTTCCGCCCATTGCCGCCGCCGCCGTGGCCGTCTTTCTTCTCCGCGACGCCCGCGGTGGCCGGGCGCGGCGCTGGCTGGCCCTCGAGGTGCGGAACCGCGAGGGCGAGGCCCCCGGAGCCTGGGCCTCGGTGCGAAGGAATCTCCCTCTTCTCGTGCCCGGCTGGAACTTGTTCGAGGCCTGGCCGGTCTTCCGAGACGGTCTCGCGCCTCGCCGGTCGGATCGCCGCCAGGGCCTTCGGGTCGGGCCGTGCGACTGACGGATAAGCGCTTTCCGGAGAGCGTCTTCCGGAGGACGGGACCGAACGGGCGCGGAGATTGCGTGAACCTTTCCGGGCCCCATCCGTTATTGAGTGCGGAGATGAGAACGCCCCGCGTCCGCCCGATCCGCCCCGCCCTCGTCGGCCTCGTCGGCCTCGCCTGCCTGGCGGCGCCGGCGGCCTCCCGGGCAGAGGAAGTCTTCGAAAAGGCCTTCTCGATGGAAGGGGTGACGCGGGTCTCGGTCGAGAACGTCAACGGACAGATCGCGGCGCAGGGCTGGGAGAAGCCGTACCTGAAGGTCCGAGCGGTCAAGCAGGGTACGGGGATGCGGTCCGCGGAGATGGTCCAGCAGACCGAGATCCGGGTCCGCAAGATCGGCGACGAGATCAAGATCGAGACGATCAGCCCGCGCCGCCGCCGGCTCTTCGGGTTCCTGGACCTGGGCTCGGGGGGCGTGCGCGTCGACTACGAGCTCAAGATTCCCGCCGCCGCGACGACGCACCTCGAGACGTGCAACGGCCGCGTCGAAGCCGCCGGCTTCCACGGAGACTTCTCGGTCGACTCCGTCAACGGCTCGGTGGAGCTGAAGGAGCTCGACGGCCCGGTCAAGGCCACGACGGTCAACGGCTCGGTGCGGGTGGCGTTCAAGGGGCCGCTCCGCAAGTCGCGCCTCGAGACGGTCAACGGCAGCGTCGAGGTGCTGTTCGACCGGAGCTCCTCGGTCGCCTACGACCTGGAGACGATCAACGGCCGGATCGAGAGCGATTTCGACCTCAAGGTCGAAGGCAAGTACGGCCCGAAGGAAGCCAAGGGCTCCTACAACGGCGGCGGCGAGCCGCTGCGCTGCGAAACGGTCAACGGCTCGATCCGGCTGAAGACCGGCAGCTAGTCGCCGGCGCCGATTTCCCTGCTAGGCTTGGCCTCCATGCCGGAGGCTTCGCCCCGCCGCTCCGCGCTCCTGACCCTCTGCTACCTGCCGCTCCTCGGGATCCTCGCGCTCGTCGCCGAGAAGAACGACCGGGAGGTCCGCTGGCACGCGCGAAACGGACTGGCCCTCTTCGGAAGCGTCGCGGCCATCGGCCTGGCGGCCACGCTCGTCGGCCTCGTCCTTCCATCGCTCGGCTGCCTCTACGGAGTCGTCATGCTGGTCGTGCTCGTGGTCTACACGCTGGTGACGATCCTCGCCATCGTGAAGGCCCTCCAGGGAGAGCGGCTGATCGTTCCGGGCGTCTCCCGGTATGCCGGCTGACGCATTGTCCGAGGCGCCGGGCACCCCGGCCGGCGACGGCGCCTCGCGCCGAGGCCCGCTCTCGACCGGGGCGATCTTCCTCGCGGCCCTGTCGGGATTCCTGATCGGCGACGCGGCTCGCCCCCCTGCCGACCAGCTCGGCGCGCGGGCGGCCATCGGAGTGATCGATCTGTATCGGGCGACGCTGTCGCCGCTCCTCGCGCGGACGGGCCTCGCCCGCTGCCGATTCGAGCCGACGTGCTCCGCCTACGGACGCGGGGCGATCGAGCGGTACGGCCTCGCGCGCGGCGGCTGGCTCACCGCGGGGCGACTATTGCGGTGCCACCCCTGGGCGAAGGGGGGCTCCGACCCGATTCCCTAGGAGAATCGGGCAATCGGGTCATCGGGGAATCGGGCGATCGGGATCGGGCCATCGGGGGATCGAGTCATCGCTAGCCGGCGTAAGACTGTTCGCTCGCGGCGCGCGGAATCTCCGCGAGGGCAGCGGAGGACGTCCGCGCGCCGCGGGAGCCGAAGCGAGCGAGGGAGCAGGCGCTCGGTCGAGGCCCCTTGGCCGAGCCGAGCGCCGGTGCGAACGAGGGCTACGGCCGCAAGCGGGAGCGAGCGGCCGGCCCGCGTGAGCAGCTACCGAGCGAGCGGAGGCGACGTGTCTGGTGCCGTCGGCCGGACTCGAACCGGCATGGGTTGCCCCATACGCCCCTCAAACGTACGTGTCTACCAATTCCACCACGACGGCACGGACGGAAATTCTACGGCTTCGACGGGTTGGCGGGCGCCGCGGGAACGGCCGCGGGCGCCGGGACCGACTTGGTCGCGGGCGACTTGTCGGGCACGACCGAGGATCGCGGCCGGGCCTCGAGGATCGTCAGCACCAGGGCCACCACGATGAACGCCACGAACCCGCCTGTCGTCAGTTTCTGAAGCAGAGTCGTCGCCCCTCGGGCCCCGAAGGCGGTCTGGGTCGCTCCCCCGCCGAAGGCGCCCGCGATGTCCGCACCCTTCCCCTGCTGGACCAGCACGACCAGGATCAGGAAGAAGCAGATGAAGGTGTAGATGACGACGAGCGAGATGTAGAGGATCGCCACGGGGCCTCCCGAAAAAAGGGGGAGAGTCTACGCGCCGGGCGGCCGGGGCGTCAAGGCGCCGCAGCGAGCCCTGCGATCGACGCGAAGCCGGCGGCCGAGAGGCTGGCGCCGCCCACCAGGAAGCCGTCCATCTTCGAGACGCGAAGGAGTTCCCGGGCGTTCTCCGCCGTCACCGAGCCCCCGTAGAGGAGGCGCAGGCTCTTTCGCGAGGCGAGGAGGGAGGAGAGAAGGTCGCGCGCCGCGGAGGCGTCCGACGGAGTCGCCGCCCGGCCAGTCCCGATCGCCCATACCGGCTCGTAGGCGACGACGAGCGGCATCGCCGCCGGATCGCCGGAGAGGGTCGCCGCCTGCTCCTTCAGCACTGCTTCGGTCGCCCCGCGGTCGCGCTCGTCGCCGGTCTCCCCCAGGCAGTAGATCGGCGTCAACCCCGCTTCCCGGCAGCGCGCGAGCTTGCGCGAGAGGAGCGCCCCGCCCTCGCCGAAGAGGCGCCGCCGCTCCGAGTGCCCGACGATCGCGTAACGGCAGCCGGCGTCGGCGAGCATCGCCGCCGAAACCTCCCCCGTGAACGCCCCCGCCGCCTCGGCCGCGACGTTCTGCGCCGCGAGAGACCAGCGCCCCTCCGGATCACGGGCCGCGTCGAGCGCGGTCAGGGGCGGCGCGATCGCGAGCTCGGCGTGCGGCGCGGAGCCGCCGATCGAGGCGCCGAGCTCCGCCGCGAAGGCGCGGGCCTCCGCGCGCGTCTTGTGCATCTTCCAGTTCGCGACGAAGAGCATGGATTCAGGGGTCAGGTCTACATTATATACTAGCCATCATCAGCGCCTCTGCTCGGGAGGCCGTGGTTGCTAGTATATAATGTAGACCTGACCCCACTACCTCAACGCCTCGATCCCCGGCAGCGTCCCGTACGTCAGGTATTCGAGCGCCGCCCCGCCCCCGGTCGAGACGTGTGAAAATTTCTCGGCGACCCCCGCGGCGCGGGCCGCGGCGACGCTCTCGCCTCCTCCGACGACGGTGAAGGCCGCCAGGCCGGCGATCCGCGAGGCGAGGCCCTTCGTTCCGCGGTCGAACGGCGGTTTCTCGAAGACCCCCATCGGGCCGTTCCAGAAGACGGTCCGGGCGGGGGTCAGCAACCGGCCGAATTGCTCGATGGTCTTCGGCCCCACGTCCAGGGCCATGGCGTCGGCCGGGATCCGGTCGATCGAGACCGTGCGGGCGCCCGCGGCGTCGTCGGGCGAGCTCGAGACGACGAAGTCGGAGGGGAGCGCGATCGCCTTGCCCGACTCCCTGCACGTGTCGAGGATCTCCCGCGCGACCGCCACCTTGTCCTTTTCGAGGAGCGACTTTCCGACGGAAAGCCCCAGGGCCTCGACGAAGTGGTTCGCCATCCCGCCCCCGATGAGTAAAAGGTCCGCGCTCTTCGCGAGCGCGCGAAGCGTGTCGATCTTCCCCGAGATCTTGGCGCCCCCGAGCGCCGCCGCGAACGGCCGCTCGGGGGAGAGCAGCTTCGAGAGCGCTCCTACCTCCTTCTCCATGAGCAGGCCCGCCCCCTTGACCGGCAGCCGCGCCGGCACGCCCACGACGGAGGCGTGTGCCCGATGCGCGGCCCCGAAGGCGTCGTCCACGTACGCTTCGGCCAGGCGCGCGAGCCCGCTCGCGAACTCCGGGTCGTTCGACTCCTCGCCGGCGTGAAACCGGAGGTTCTCGAGGAGGAGCGCCTCTCCCGGCCCGATCTCGCCGGCCGCTTTCTCGGCTTCCGGCCCGACGCAGTCGGAGACGAATCGGACCGGCCGCCGCAGAGCGTCGGCCAGGGCCGCCGCGACGGGGCCGAGCGAGTGCTTCGGATCCCGCTTCCCCTTCGGCTGCCCGAGGTGCGAAGCGCAGACGATGCGCGCCCCGCGGTCCAGCAGATGTCGGATCGTCGGGAGCGTCTCGCGGATCCGCGTGTCGTCGAGAACGCGTCCGTCCTTGAGGGGAACGTTGAAGTCGACTCGGAGGAAGACGCGCTGGCCATCGAGCGGCATCTCTCGGACCGACTTCACGGCGGGCATCTTAGCGCGCCGATACAATGAGGCCATGAGGGGTCGGGGCCTCCGGGCGCCGGTCGGCGCGGTCTTCGCGGCGTTCGTCGTTTCGGTGTGCGCCGCCGCCGCCCCGCCGCCCCAGACCGCCCGCGGGCGCGGCGGCGCGGTCGCCGCCGAGGAGGAGACGGCCGCCCGCGTCGGAATCGAGATCCTGAAGAGCGGAGGCAACGCCACGGACGCGGCGGTTGCGGTCGCTTTCGCGCTGGCGGTGACCTGGCCCGAGGCGGGCAACATCGGCGGAGGAGGCTTCTGGCTCTCCCGCGACGCGCAGGACCGGGTCCTCGCGATCGACTTCCGCGAGCGGGCCCCCCGCGCCGCCCGCCGCGACATGTTCCAGAAACCCCCGGCCGGGACCGGTCCGGCCCCGTCCTCGACCGAGGGACCGCTCGCCTCCGGTGTGCCGGGCTCGGTGGACGGCCTCGCGCTCGCGCATCGCCGGGGCGGCCGCCTCCCGTGGAAGAAGGTGCTCGAGCCGGCCATCCGGCTCGCCCGCGAGGGGTTCGTCGTGACGGAAAACGTGCACGGGTCGTTCGCCGCCGATCGAGCCAAGCTCGCGGCGCATCCCGAGACCGCGGCGATCTACCTTCCGGGAGGCGCTCCTCCGCCCGTCGGCTCCGTCTTCCGCCAGCCCGCGCTCGCCGCGACGCTCGTGGCGATCTCCGAGCGGGGAGAAGACGGCTTCTACCGCGGGCGCGTCGCGCGCGCGATCGAGGCGGGGCAGAAGCGCGATGGGGGGCTCATCACCCGCGGCGATCTCGCGCTGTACGCGTCCCGGATCCGGCCGCCCGTCTCCTTTCGCCTGCTGCGGTCGCAGGTCTTCACGACCGGCGCCCCCTCCTCCGGACCGGCGCTCGCCGAGATGGCGCTGCTCGCGGACGCGGTCGGGACCGCGCGAGTCCACCCCCGCGACGCGGGCTCGGCGCACCTCCTGGCCGAGATCGAGAAGCGCGCTTTCTCCGACCGCAACCGATATCTGGGCGACCCGGACTTCTCCGGAGTCCGCCAGCGTCTGCTGCTCTCGGCCGAGCGGGCCCGGCGCCTGGCGGCGACCATCGATCCGGCGCGGGCGACGCCGATCGAAGCCGTGCGCTCGTTCGCGGACGGAGATCCCTCGACGACCCATTTCTCCGTCGTGGACGGGAAGGGCTCGATCGTCGCAGTCACCACCACACTGAACGACTCGTTCGGAAACGGCCGCGTCGCGCCGGGGCTGGGCTTCCTCTGGAACAACGAGATGGACGACTTCTCGACCCGCCCCGGAGAGGCCAACCTCTACGGTCTCGTGCAGGGGCCGACCAACGCCGTGGCGCCCGGCAAGCGGATGCTCTCCGCCATGTGCCCGGTGATCGCGGTCATCCCCGGCCGGGGCGTCTTCGCCTGGGGCAGCCCCGGAGGCTCGACGATCCTGACGACGAACTTCCAGGTCCTGCTCGAGCTCGCGCTGCGCGGATCGACGCTCGAGGCCGCCGTCGCGGCGCCGCGATTCCATCAGCAGGACTCTCCCGACGTCCTCGAAGTCGAACGGGATTCCTTCGATCCGGCGTGGATCGCCGCCCTCGAGGACAAGGGGCACACGGTCCAGGCGAGCAACCGGCAACCGGTGCCGGGGCGCATCGGTCGGGTCCACGCCGTGGCGAGCCTGCCGGGCGGGGTCACGGAGGCGGTTGCCGACCCCCGCCGCCAGGGCGGTGCCTTCGTGCTCGAGCCGGGCCCCTGATCTCGTGAACGAGGTCCTGCGGCCCCTCTACCGCGAGGGGCACCGGCTGCGCCTCCTCGACCAGAGGCGGCTGCCTTCCGAGGAGATCTGGCTCGAGCTCGAAACGGCGCCGGAGATCGCGCTCGCGATCCGGCAGATGGCCGTTCGTGGCGCGCCGGCGATCGGGGTCGCCGCCGCCTACGGCGCCGCCTTTTCGATGCGGAGCGGCGCCTCGACTCCCGTGGCCGAGCGTTTCGAGACCGCCTCCCGCCTGCTCGCCTCGACGCGGCCGACGGCGGTAAATCTCTTCGCCGCCCTGGATCGAATGGCCCGTCGCTTCGCGATCGTGCCGCGAGTCGGGCCCGGAAGAGATCGAGCGGCAGCTCGTGGACGAGGCCGACCGCGTGCCGTCCGAAGACCTCGCCGCCTGCCGCCGCATCGGTCGGCTCGGAGCGGCGCTCCTGCCGCCGGACTCGACCGTGCTGACGCACTGCAACGCGGGGGCGCTCGCGACCGCGGGGTACGGGACGGCGCTCGGAGTCATCCGAGGGGCGGTCGAGGCGGGCAAGACCGTCCGGGTGCTCGCGGACGAGACGCGCCCGTTCCTGCAGGGAGCGAGGCTCACCGCCTGGGAGCTCGCGCGCGACGGCATTCCCGTCGAAGTCATCACCGACGGGATGGGCGGACACTTCCTCGCGACGGGAGCCGTCCAGGCCGTCGTCGTCGGAGCCGACCGGATCGCGGCCAACGGCGACACCGCCAACAAGATCGGGACCTACCCGCTCGCCGTTCTCGCGAAGGAGAACGGCGTCCCCTTCTACGTCGCGGCTCCCACGACGACGATCGACCTCGGCTGCCCGGACGGCCGGGCGATCCCGATCGAGGAGCGCGACGCGTCGGAGGTCGTCCAATTCGCGGGAAAGCCGGTCGCCCCGGCGGGCGTGACCGGCCGCTACGTCGCCTTCGACGTGACCCCGGCGCGGTTCATCACGGCGATCGTGACGGAGGCGGGGGTCTGCCGGCCTCCTTTCACCGAAGCCTGCGCCGGGCGGTCGATCTCGCAAACCGGAGTTGATCCGGCCATGGCTTCCCGCGTGATCCTCGTCGGCATCGAGACGTCCTGCGACGAGACGTCGGCGGCGATCCTCGGCGACGACGGCGCGATCCGATCGAACGTCGTCGCTTCGCAGATGCGCGCGCACGGTCCGTACGGCGGCGTCGTGCCGGAGCTCGCCGCGCGCGCCCACCTGACGAATCTCCCGGCGGTCTTCGAGGAAGCCCTCTCGCGCGCGGGCGTCGGGCTCGAGGAGGTCGGCCTCGTGGCGGCGACCGCCGGCCCCGGCCTGATCGGGCCCCTGCTCGTCGGACTCTCGGCGGCGAAGGCGCTCGCCTTCGCGCGCGGAATCCCGATCGTGGGGGTCAACCACCTCGAGGGGCATCTCTACTCCCCGTACCTGTGCGCCTCGGGAGGCCCGGCCGCGCAGGTCGAGTACCCGTTCCACGGGCTCGTCGTCTCGGGAGGGCACGCGGAGCTCGTGCGCGTCGAGGCGGATCGGATCGTGCCGATCGCGCGCACGCGCGACGACGCGCCGGGCGAAGCGTTCGACAAGGTCGCCCGCCGCGCGGGCCTCCCCTATCCCGGAGGCCCCCCGATCGACCGGATCGCTTCCCGCGGCGACGGCGCACGCTACCCGCTCCCGATCGGCCGGCCGGGGACGGCTCGCTCGACTTCTCCTTCTCGGGCCTGAAGACCGCGATGGTGCGCGAGTTCGAGCGGCGCGGGATCGACGGCACGCCGCTCGATCCGGACGCGCTCGATTCGGACCTCGCGGACCTCTTCGCCTCGTTCCAGCGCGCCATCGTGGCGGCGCTCCTCGAGCGCGTCGAGGCCGTGCGGCGACGCGAGCGAATGACCGCTTCTCGCCCTATCCGGGGGGGTCGCCGCCAATTCGGAGCTGCGCGCGACGCTCTCCTCCTGGGGAGAGTCGCGCGGCGTTCGGATCCTGCTGCCGGATCGCTCGCTCACGACCGACAACGCCGCCATGATCGCGTGGGCGGGGTTTCTCCGCTTCCGCCGCGAAGGAGCCCGGGGCCCGGCCGATGCCGTGGCGCGGTCGCGCTGGCCGCTCGGGAGCTGCCTAGCCTCGCCGCGGGCGCACCCCCACCTCGCATATCATCTCCGGTTCGCTCATGACCGATCCCCGCCTCATCCGCAACTTCGCCATCGTCGCGCACATCGACCACGGCAAGACGACGCTCTCGGACCGGATCCTGCAGGTCTGCGGCGCGGTCTCCGCGCGCGAGATGCACGAGCAGATGCTCGACGACATGGAGCTCGAGAAGGAGCGCGGCATCACGATCAAGGCGCGGGCGGTGACCCTCCGCTACCGGGCGCGCGACGGCCAGGACTACATCCTGAACCTGATCGACACGCCCGGGCACGTGGACTTCTCCTACGAGGTGTCGCGCTCGCTCGCGGCCTGCGAGGGGGCGGTCCTCGTCGTGGACGCGACCCAGGGCGTCGAGGCGCAGACACTCGCCAACGCCTATCTCGCGGTGCACAACAACCTGACGATCGTGCCGGTGATCAACAAGATCGACCTGCCCTCGGCCGAGCCGGAGCGCGGCGCGGGAGCAGATCGAGCAGGTCGTCGGCATCCCGGCCGACCACGCGGTCCTGACCTCCGCCAAGCAGGGGATCGGCATCGAGGAACTGCTCGAGCGCATCGTCGCGGACGTCCCGTCACCCGAAGGGGGATCCGGACGCGCCGCTCAAGGCGCTCCTCTTCGACTCCTGGTACGACCCGTACCGCGGCGTCACGTCGCTCGCGCGGATCGTGGACGGGCGGCTCGCAGGCGCGGATGAAGATCCGCGCGATGGGCACCGGGCTCGAGGCCGAGGTCGAGGAGGTCGGCGTCTTCCGGCCGCAGCGCGAGGCGGTCAGCGAGCTCGTCGCGTCGGAGAGGTCGGGTTTCTCTGGGCCAACATCAAGGACCTCCACTCGACGCGCATCGGCGACACGATCACCGAAGTCGGGCGCCCCACGCCGGAGCCGCTCCCCGGCTTCGCCGAGGCCAAGCCGATGGTCTTCGCGGGCCTCTTCCCCACCAACGCCGACGACTACGCCAACCTGCGCGACGCGATGGAGAAGCTGCGCTTGAACGACGCGTCCTTCACCTTCGAGCCGGAGAACTCGACGGCGCTCGGATTCGGCTTCCGCTGCGGATTCCTGGGCCTCCTCCACATGGAGATCGTCCAGGAGCGGCTCGAGCGGGAGTTCGACCTCGACCTCATCACGACGGCGCCGGGCGTCAACTACCGCGTGACGACGACGTCCGGAGAGGTCCTCGAGATCGTCAACCCGAACCACCTCCCGTCGCCCAACCACATCGAGCGGATCGAGGAGCCCTACATCACGTCGACGATCATCACGCGGGACGACTTCCTCGGGGGCCTGCTCAAGCTCTGCGAGGAGCGGCGGGGCGTGCAGAAGTCGCTCGAGTACCTCTCCTCGAACCGGGTCGTCCTGACCTACGATTTCCCCTTGAACGAGGTGGTGCTCGACTTCTACGACAAGCTGAAATCGATCTCCAAGGGATACGCCTCCTTCGACTACGAGTTCGCGGGCTACCGCGAGGGGGACCTCGTCAAGCTGGACATCCTGGTCAACGGGGAGCCGGTGGACGCGCTCTCGCTCATCGTTCACCGGGAGGAGGCCGCGGCGAAAGGGCGTCTCCTCGCCGCAAAGATGAAAGAAATCATCCCCCGGCAGATGTTCGAAGTGGCGATCCAGGCGGCGATCGGGTCGAAGATCATCGCCCGGGAGACGGTCTCGGCGATGCGGAAGAACGTGCTCGCCAAGTGCTACGGCGGCGACATCACGCGCAAGAGGAAGCTGCTCGAGAAGCAGAAAGAAGGGAAGAAGAGGATGAAGCGGGTGGGAAGGGTGGACATCCCCCAGGAGGCCTTCCTCGCCGTGCTGAAAGTCGAATGACGACGAGAAAGAAACCGGAGCCGGAGGAGACCGCGCCGCCGGCGGCGCCGCGCCACTCCTCGTCGCGCGAGTGGTACGAGTCGCTGCTGGTGGCGGGGATCTTCGTCCTCTTCGTCCGGACCTTCGTCGTCCAGACCTATCAGGTGCCGACCGGCTCCATGGAGAAGACGATCCTCGTCGGCGACCACCTGCTCGTCAACAAGTTCGCCTACGCGCCGCGCGCTGGCCGGCGCTCGCGAAGCTTCTCCCCTATCGCGACGTCCATCGCGGCGACATCATCGTCTTCAAGAAGCCGGGGGACGACGTCAACCCGGGCAACGTCCTCGTCAAGCGTGCGGTCGCCGGCCCCGGCGACACGGTGCAGCTCCAGGACAAGAAGCTCTTCGTGGACGGGCAGCCGGCCGACGGCCCGTACGTGCAGCACATTTATCCCGACCTCTACCGCAAGGGGGATCCGCAGTCCTCCGAGATGGGGCTCCTGCGTGACCAGTTCGGCCCCTTCTCCGTCCCGCCGGGCCACCTCTTCGGGATGGGGGACAATCGCGACAACTCGCTCGACAGCCGCTTCTGGGGACCGATCCCGCGCGCCAACATCTTCGGCCGTCCGTTCCTGATCTACTGGTCGTACGAGGCCGAGCCCAACTCGCACATCTGGCGCGGCGCCGATCGCCAAGATCCGGCAGCTCGCCGGCGTCGCGATCCACTTCTTCTCGCGGACGCGATGGGACCGGATGTTCACGCTGGTCCGCTGACGGGGACCCTCGGCGGCCGAGCCCCGGCGCTCGCGGGCGAGGGACTACTCTCGAGGCGATCCTCGTCGCGGTCGTCCTCGCGCTCTTCGTCCGCACTTTTCTGCTCCAGGCCTACGTCGTTCCCACGGCCTCGATGGAGGACAACATCCTCGTCGGCGACCACCTGATCGTCAACAAGTTCATCTACGGCCCGCGCGGCGGTTCCCGCGCTCGACCGGGCTGCTGCCGCGCCGGCCGCTGCGCGCGGGCGACGTCTTCGTCTTCAAGTTCCCCGACGATCCCCGCCGCGACTTCGTCAAGCGGGCGATCGCGCTCCCGGGAGACGTCGTCGAGATCCGCGACAAGATCGTCTCGATCAACGGGGCGCCGCTGCCCGAGCCCGAGGTGACACACGCCGACGCGAGCGTCTACGCCGCCGGGCGCCGCGACCAGTTCGGCCCATGCGCGTCCGCGACGGGTCAGGTCTTCGCGCTCGGCGACAACCGCGACCGATCCAACGACAGCCGGTTCTGGGGAACCGTCCCCCTGGCCAACGTCAAGGGGCGCGCGCTCTTCGTGTACTGGTCCGCGCCTCCGGAGCCGGAGGGACGGGGCCTCGGCCGACGGCTCGCCGACCTCTTCGCGAGGACGCGGTGGAAGCGCACGCTTCGGCTGGTGCGCTGACGATCGCGACTCGCCGGCGAGCCGGCCGCTCGGCGTCGATCCGGGTTACAATGAGAGAAACTTGCGGAGTGAAGCGATGAGGAGATCGCGCGAGCGCCATGCGCGGAAAAGCCAACATCGGGTGCATCATCTGGCTCGGCGATCGTCGTTCTCGTCGGTTACGTTCTCTTCAAGGTCGTCCCGGTCAAGATCGCGACCTCCACCTTCTACGACACGATGCAGGAACAGGCCTCCTTCGGCTCGATCAAGAGCCTCCCGCAGATCGAGTTCGCGATCCTCCAGAAGGCGCGGGAGCTCGAGCTCCCGATCGGGAAGGAAAACCTGATCATCAAGCGGGACAAGCAGGCGATCACGATCGAGGCGCACTACGAGATGACGATCGACTTCTTCAACGGGCTCTACAAGTACGTCTGGAAGCTCGATCCGGTGGTCAGCCGGCCGCTTTTCGCGGTGTAGATTCGCCGTCGGCGGACGGCGCGGATGGCGGATCGCCTCTCGATCGGCAACGGTCGCGCGGCAGGACCGGGATCCCCGTCACGACCCTGCGCTTCTACGAGCGGGAGCTCCCCGGCCTCTTCCCGATCGAGAAGACGCCGGGCGGCCACCGCCGCTACGACGCCGCGGACGTCTCGCGGTTTGCAACCGTGCGGAGCCTGACGGCGACCGGGCTCCCCCTCTCGGAGGTCAAGCGGGCGCTCTCGGGCCGCGGGGACAACGAGCCCCTCTCCCGGGCGCTCGATCGCCTGGCCGAGCGCCTCGAAGCGGAAGGCCGCGCCCGAGGCGACCTGGAGCGGCGGGTGGACGCGCTCGAATCGCGCCTTCAGAAGCTCGAAGGCCGCCCCTCCCGCCCGGGCTGGTTCGGCAGGAAATAGCCGCCCGGAAGGCCGGGGCCCGGCGGCCAAAGCCCCGGCAAGGGAACAGGGAATAACTCCCCTCCCGGCCTGATTCCAAGCGTTTGGCTCATAAGGAGGTTTCGATGCGACACGCCCGAACCCCGCTCTCCGCCCTTCTCTTCGCCGCCGCCGGCGGCCTGGCCGCCGCCGCGACGCCGCCGATCGGGTCCTCGGCCCCCGACTTCACGCTCTCGACGATCGACGGAAAGTACTTCCCCTCGCCGAAGCCGCGAAGAGCCACAAGGCCGTCGTCGTCATGTTCATCGCGACGAAGTGCCCCTACTCGAACGCCTACAACGACCGGATGCGCGACATGGCCGCGGCCTACGCGAAAGCAGGGCGTGCTCTTCGTCGGGATCAACAGCAACAAGACCGAGCCGCTCGCCGAGGTCGTCGGCGCACGCCAAGGAGCACGGCCACACGTTTCCGATCGCGAAGGATCCGGACAACAAGGTCGCGGACCTCTACGACGCCAAGCGCACGCCCGAGGTGTTCGTCGTGGATCCGGCCGGGAAGCTCGTCTACCACGGCCGCATCGACGAGAACTACGAGGAGCCGGCGAAGGTCGCCGAACCGGACCTGAAGAACGCCCTCGATCTCGCTGCTGGCGAACAAGGCCATCGCGAAGGCCGAGACCAAGGCGTTCGGCTGCACGATCAAGAGGGTGTGACGCCGCGCCCAGGGATCGGGCGGCGGAGCCGATGACCCGAAGATCCATTTCGGCCGCCGGGCGCGGAGCGGGGATCGCGGGGCTCCTCCTCGTTCTGCTCGGCGCCGGCGGCGGCGGCCGCGCCGGCCGGCCCGCGCCTGGCGGGTGACCTCGACGCGCGGGGCCTCGAGCAGCGGCTCGCGCGCGAGAAGGGGCGCGTCGTGTTGCTCAACTTCTGGGCGACGTGGTGCGAGCCGTGCCGCGAGGAGTTTCCCTCCCTCGTTCGGCTCGACCGCGCGTATCGGAGTCGCGGTCTCACGGTGCTCGGAGTCACGACGGACCTCACCTCGCAGATGTCGGCGGTCGAGAGGTTCCTCGCCGAGCAGCGGCCGGACTTCGCGAACTACCGCAAGAAGCCGGGCGGCGACGACCAGGATTTCATCGAGGCCGTGGACCGCGACTGGGGAGGCGAGCTGCCCTTCACGGTCCTGTACGGCCGGGACGGGCGCAAGGCCCAGGTCCTCTCGGGAAAATCCTCCTACGAGGATTTCGAGAGGGAGGTACGGAGGCTCCTCGATTGAGACTCCCCGGGGACACTTCGTCCCCTGATCGAGACGGGAAACGGAGCCGAACCGACCCGATGTCCCGGCCTCATGGCCAGGGTGCCTTTGGCGCGAAATCTGCTAAAGTCTTGCACGAATCACCGGCCAGTCCGGGCAAAAAGCCCCGAGGAGAGAGCATGAAATCTCTGCGCGCCACCCTCGCTTTCTCGATTGCTGCCGCCCTGGCCTCGGGCGCCCTCGCCCAGAGCCCCGAGGGGCGGACCCGGGTCATCCGCGTCGGTTCCACCCAGCCGGTTTCCACACAGGCGGCCCAGGCTCCCGCGGCCATCTACTCGACCGAGGTGCCGCTCGTCCAGCGCCTTGCCCCCGCCGACGGGGGCCAGAGCACCACGCTGGTGCTCAACTCGGCGCATAGCTTCAACGTGACGCTGACGGCCCGTGACCCGCGTTCGGGGAACACCGGTCCCGGGGATCGCCCTGCCGCAGAGCGACGTCTTCGGCTACTTCTCCATTCCGGCCCTGACCCAAAACCCGAGCAATCCCGAGGTCTTCATCAAGGTCCTCGACGCGACGGCGCTTCCGGGCCAGGGCTACTGGATCTTCTACGGCTTCCTGACGGACCTCGTGTTCGACTTGACCGTCCGTGAGAACGCGACCGGTCGAACGAAGGTCTTCCACAAGGACGCGGGGCAGCAATTGAACGGCTTCGACACGACGACGTTCATACCGGGGGCCGCGACCACCCGGGAGACCGAGGCCATCTCGGCCACGCCGAATGCCTTCGTCCGAACCGCCGTGGACCTCACCAACCACACCCAGGCGTCGATCACGGCCGACGTGCAATACACCTACAAGTGCACTTCGACGGCCTGCTCGCCCGCCAACGAGTTCAACAGCTCGGCGGTCAAGCGGTTCACTCTCGGGCCCTTCGCGAACTTCCACTTCGACGACATCGTTCAGGCCCTCGCAGACCAGGGCGCGCTGACCAGCCCGGCGTCGTCCAGGGCTCTTTCGGCACGCTGCTCGTCACGTTCGACGGCCTCCCGGGCAACATCGGCTGGGAGGCGACCGTCCAGGCGCGCACGTACAACCGACTCTCCGAGCCCGACCCGTTGCGCGGCACCGTCGGCTACGGCATGAACGGCTCGCTCTTCTTCGAGTCTTCGCAGGACGTCGATCGACCGGCACCGTCCGCGGACACCCACGTCACGCCGGGGCTCGAGGGTTCGCTCATCAGCCAGCGTCGGCATCCGGAACACGGACATCACCGGAACCCAACAGCAGGGTGAACGTGGACGTCTCCCTCTACGACCCGGACCCGGCGACGCGCGTGGGCGGCATCATCGCGCTCGAACAACATCTCGCCCGGAGAGGTGCGTCTGATCAGCGACGTCTTCACGGCGGCGGGCGTAGCCGGCCTCAACAAGACCCTGATCCTCTTCGCGGACGTCCGCAACCCGGGCACCGGCACGCCGACGATCGAGGGGTTCGTCCTCTTCCAGGACACGAACTCGGGCGACATTCGCTTCACCGAGATGCAGTGCGCGAACGCCGGCGGCTGTTGAGGGAGACGCCGGCGAACGCCGGCGGGGTGAGAGCCGGCTCGGGGGCCCCGGGCGCCCGTCTAGATTCGGCTTTGACGGAAGCCCGACTGGCCGATGTCGCGGCGCACGTGCTTCCCCTCGAACTCGATCCGGTCCGCGGCCTGCGTAGGCCGCCGCCGCCGCATCGGCGATCGACGGCGCCATCCCGGTGGCGACGAGGACGCGCCCTCCGGCCGTCACGAGCCGGTCTCCCTCGCGCGCGGTGCCGGCGTGGAAGATCTCGACACCCGGCATCCGCGCCGCGTCGTTGACCCCCGAGATGACTTTCCCCTTCTCGTGGGGTCCCGGGTATCCGGCCGAGCAGAGGACGACCCCCACGCAGACCTCCGGCTTGACCTCGATCGGCGAATGCTTCTCGACGTCGCCGTGCGACCGCGGCCAGGAGCAGGGCGGCGAAATCCGACTGGATCCGCGGCACGATCACTTCGGTCTCGGGATCTCCGAAGCGCGCGTTGAACTCGAGCACCTTCGGGCCCGACTCGGTCAGCATCAGGCCGGCGTAGAGCACCCCGCGGAAGGCACGCCCTCCGCGGCGAGGCCCTTGAGCGTCGGCCAGATGATCTCCTTCAAGACCTGCTTCGACGTCGCCGCGTCCATCACGCCGGCCGGCGAGTGCCCGCCCATGCCGCCGGTGTTGGGCCCGCGGTCGCCGTCGTAGACCTTCTTGTAGTCGCGCGCGGTCGGGAGCGGCACCGCCGTTTGTCCGTCGCAGACGGCGAGGAAGGAGGCCTCGCGGCCGTGCAGGAACTCCTCCACGAGGACGCGGTCTCCGGCCGAGCCGAAGACGCGCTCCTCGAAGAAGAGCGCGAGGGCGCGGCGGGCCTCCTCCTCCGAGTCGATCGTCAGGACGCCCTTGCCGCCGGCCAGACCGTCGGCCTTGAGCACGACGGGGAAGCCGAGTTCCTTGCATCGCCCGGCGGGCCTCGTCCGCGGTGGAGCAGACGCGCGCCCGGCGCGGTCGGGATGTGGTGCCGCGCGAAGAACTCCTTGGCGAACACCTTGGACGACTCGATCTGGGCCGCCAGCCGCGTGGGCCCGAAGATCGGCAGGTCGCGCTTGGCGAACTCGTCGGCGACACCGAGCGAGAGCGGCAGCTCCGGTCCGACGACGGTCAGGTCGAGCGCGAGCTTCTCGGCGAGGTCGGCGATCTCGACGATGTCTCCGGGAGTGACGGGGAGGCAGTCGGCCAGCTCCGCGATGCCCGGGTTGCCCGGCGCGCAGTAGACCTCGCGCACCGAGGGGCTCCGGCGCAGGCCCGCGCAGAGCGCGTGCTCGCGCCCGCCGCCGCCGACCACCAGGACTTTCATGCGCGCGCATTGTAACTGCAGGCGCCCGGACTCATCGCGGCCGCCGCCGCGGTTTCTTCGAGCGGCCGCGGCCGGACGCCTCGCGTGCCGGCCGTTGTCGGAGGCGGCGGCGGGCGAGACCTCGAAGCGCGTGTAGGGGGCGGAAAAGGAGATCAGCGTCTCCAGGGTGCCGTGCGGGCGGGAGCGAGAGGCCGAACCGGCCCCGCGCCCGCTCGACGACGACGCCCGCCGTCGAGAGCGCGCGCTTCGAAGTGGAGCGTCCTTCCGGGCCACGTGCGCGATCCGTGGTTGACCACGCGCACGCGGCAGATCGCGACCTGGTCGCTCGAGTAGCCGGAGGTCCGGCTCGATCGAGAGCGTGAGGTCGGACCAGGGAGGCTCCTCGGCAGGCCGATGCGAGGAACAGCAGAAGCAGGGAGATTCGTCTCATCGTGGGCTCCTTCTCTTCGCGAGAAGGCGCCGGGAGGCGCCGCGGGTTCGCCCCGACGAGGACCGCGGAATTCTAGCGCCTGCCCGCCGGCATTGACACTCGCAAAGGGCGCGGGTTACCGTCAGCGAGCGTTCTTTGAGCCCGTCGGGGCGGCCTGCCGCCGTCCCGCCGCATCCAGAGTGGGCGAGGGACCGGCCCGAACGACCCCACGGCAACCGGAGCCCGCGTCGCGGCGGGCCCGTCCGGTGCCAAGTCCGGAGTCTCCGGGAGCGACGACGTCGCCCTCGGAGAACGAAGATGAGGGGCGCCGCGACGGCGAATCGCTCGCCCGCCTCTCGGACCCGGGAGGCCGTTTCGTGAAGAGAGACTTTCGAGAGGCGATCGCGCGCGAGGTGCTCCTCGCCGACGGCGCGATGGGCACGCTGCTCGTCTCGCGCGGCGCGGCGCCCGACCAGGCCAAAGTCGCCGCTCAACCTGACCGATCCCGATTCCGTGCGCGACGTCGCACGACGACTACGGGACGCGGGCGCCCGGATCCTGACGACCAACACGTGGGACGCCAACCGCGTGAAGCTCACCGCGCACGAGTGGGCCGACTCGCTCGAGAAGATCAATCGCGAGGGGGTGCGACTCGCGCGGGAAGCGTCGGCCGGGGAGCTCGTCTTCGTGGCCGGCTCGATCGGCCCGCTCGGCGCCCTCGTCAAGCCGTACGGGGCGCTGACACTCGCCCAGGTGCGCGAGATCTTCGAGGAACAGGCGCGGGTCCCTGCTCGAGGCGGGCGTGGACCTGATCGCTACTCGAGACGTTCGGCAGCCTCCTCGAGGCGGCCGAGGCCGTGCGGGCGGTGCGCGGGCTGTCGCGCGACATCCCGATCGTGGCCCAGATGACCTTCCTCGCCGACGGCCGGACCGCGTTCGGCGAGAGCGCGGTCCAGTGCCCTGCCGACGCTCGCGCTCGGCCGGCGCCGACGCCGTCGGCATGAACTGCACGCTCGGCCCGCAGGAGACCCAGGAGGTCTTCGCGCGGCTGCCCGCGTCGATCGACGCCCCGCTTTCCGTGATGCCCAACGCCGGCTACCCGACGGTGGCGCACGGGCGCAACGTCTACCTCTCCTCGCCCGACTACCTGCGCGAGTACGCCCGCGCCTTCGTCGAGGCCGGCGCCGCGATCGTCGGGCGGCTGCTGCGGCACGACTCCCGAGCACATCCGCGCGATGGCGCGCGAGGTCGCCGGCCGCGAGCGCGCCGCGGGCGCGCGGATCTCGCTCGCCGTCGAGGCGACGCCGGCCCGGCCGGCGGCGGAGCCCGCCGTCGAGACCTCCCGCTTCAAGCGCCTGCTCGCCGATCCGGACGCCTTCGTCGTCACGTCGGAGGTCGAGCCGCCGCGCGGCGTCGACGTCTCCGCCGCGATCGAGGGGGCGCGCCGGGCGCGGGCCGCGGGCGCGCATGCCGTCAACGTCACCGACAATCCGATGGCGCGGCTCCGGATGTCGTCGATCGCGGTCGCGGCTCTGATCCAGCGCGAGACGGGCCTCGAGGCCGTCGTCCAGATCACGACGCGCGATCGCAACGTCCTCGGCCTCCAGTCGGACCTGCTCGGGGCGGCCGGGCTCGGCGTCCGCGCGATCCTGTGTCTCGGCGGCGACCCGTTGAAGATCGGCGACTACCCCCAGGGGAGGCAGGTCTCGGAGGTGGACGTGCTCGGGCCTCCTGCGGATCGCGAGGGGCTTGAACGCCGGAGCCGACCTCGCCGGCAACGCGATCGGCGCCCGGACGGCCTTCGCGATCGGCTGCGCCGCCAACCCGGCCGCGCCCGACCCGGAGCTCGAGCTCTCGAAGTTGAGGGCCAAGGTCGAGGCGGGCGCGGGCTTCGCGCAGACCCAGCCGGTCTACGACCTGGAGGTCCTCGCGCGCTTCCTCGGCCGCGAAGAGGCGCGCGCCGTGCCGGTTCTCGTGGGAGTCCTGCCGCTGCGATCCTGGAAGCAGACGCTCTTCTTCGCGAACGAGGTCCCCGGGATCGTCGTGCCCGAGGCCGTGCAGGAGCGGATGCGGCGCGTCGGTCTCGCGCGGCGCGGACCACGAGCGCGCGGAAGGGCTCGCGATCGCGCGGGAGCTCGCGGCCGGCATCGCCGGGCTCGCCCGCGGCATCCACATCCTGCCGATGGGGCGATACGAGGCCGTCGCCGAGATCCTGCAGGCCCTCCCCGCCGACCCGGGGAAGGCCGCCCGCGCGGGGCGGATCGGAGGGAAATAGAATCACCGCGTCGGAAGCGACCGGGCAGCGCGCTCGGACGGGATGGAGGAGGAACATGAGGAGGATTCGAATCGCGCTCGCGGGGCTCTCGCTCGCCGCCGCCGCGATCGCCGGAATTCAGGGGCGGTTGAACGGGGTCGTGACCGGGCCGGACGGAGCGCCGCTCGAAGGCGTGCTCGTCACCCTGACCACGCCCAACATCACGACCTTCAAAATGACCGTCAAGACCGACCGGAAGGGACAGTACGCGGTCATCGTGAACGACGCGACGCTCCCCTACCGGATCCACTACGAGAAGGAGGGACTCGCACCCCACGACGAGCAGAAGAAGCTTTCGACGGTCGACGCGACGACCGTGAACGTGAAGATGGAGAAGCCCTCCGGGGGCCCGGCGGCCCCGGCCCAGATGTCCCCCTCCGATCAGGCCGCCATCGCGTACAACGCCGGCGTCGAGCTCATGAACGCGGGCGACAAGGCGGGCGCCGCGGCGAAGTTCCAGGAGGCCGCGACGAAGAATCCGGATCTCCCGCAGGCGTGGCAGGCCATCGCGGTCCTCGCCTACCAGAACAAGGACTGGGCCAAGGTGCTCGACGCTGGCCAGAAGGCGACGGACCTCGATCCCACGATGACGTCCCTCTACCAGATGATGGCGGTGGCCGCCGAGCAGAAGGGCGACAAGCAGGCGGCGGCCCAATGGCAGGCCAAGCACGCCGAAGCCAACCCGGACACGCCCGAGGTCCTCTACAACAAGGGGGTCGAGGCGTTGAACGGCAAGAAGATGCAGGAGGCCGCCGACTTCTTCACGAAGGCGGTCGAGGCCAGACCCGACTTCGCCATCGCGCACTACCAGCTCGGAATCGTCTCCTTGAACTTGAAGAAGAACGCCGACGCCCGGGAGCACCTCCAGAAGTACCTGGACCTCGACCCCAACGGCAAGGAGGCGGAAACGGCCAAGGAGCTGCTCGCCGTCTTGAAATGACGCGCCGGCGCCCCGGCCGCCGCGCGAGCTAGAGCGGGAGGTTCGCGGCGCCGCGCGACCGCGCCCAGCTGCGGCGCGGCCCCGGCAGGTCGTCGTCGTTGGAGAGCAGGATCCCGACGATCATCAGGATGAACATGAGAGCGAGCGGGAGGTCGGCCGTGCCGCCGAAGGGGCCGGTCACGACCGAGTCCGCCTACGGGCGCTCGGCCGAGTGTCGTCGCCCGAGTCTCGCGGCGAGGCGGGCGGGCGGCGCACGATCGATTCCAGGCGCGCGAGGAGACCGTCGAGCATCTCTCCTTCGAGGAGCCCGAAGTCTCCGGTCGCTCCCGTGTCCGGACCGCTCGTCGCGGGGACGGCGTCGGACGGCGTCGGAATCTGCACGAGATCCGAGATAGCAAGGACGAGGCCACACCGGGAGCGAGCGCAAGGCCCTCAGATCGAGATGTTTGTCGCGCGTGCGGGTCGGGCGGCCGACCGCGTTTGACGCGATGCGACGGCCGGCACCGACACTTTCTGACAACGGCCGCGCGTGACACAATCGGATTCGTGGGTCGCAAGGGCGCCTTCAAGGACCGCCCGCTCTGGCGGCGGCTCCAGACCATTCACCACCAGGTCAAGGAGGGACGGCATCCCAACGCCTCCTCCCTGGCCCGGGAGCTCAAGGTCTCCACCAAGACGGTGCAGCGGGACCTCGACTACCTGCGCGACGAGCTCGACGCGCCGATCGAGTTCGATCGGGCGGAAAACGGCTACCGGTACTCCCGCACCGGACTACGTGCTTCCGTTCCTCCCGGTCGACGGCAAGGACCTGTTCTCGATCGGCGTGGCGGCCCAGGTGATGGCCCTCTTCGGCGGCACGCCCCTCGCGCGGGATCTCGAATCCTGCTACGAGCGCCTGGCCGAGCTGATGCCGCCGGCCGTGAGGCTTCGCCCCGAGATCGTGCGGGACAAGATCGCCCTCCGGAGCTCGACGCCCCACCGCCCGGTTCGCGAGGAGACGTGGCAGGCCGTGGCGGAGTCGATGCAGCGCGGCGTCTGTCTCTCCTTCCGATACCGCCATCCGGGCGAGTCCCCCGGCCCCCCGCGGATCGTACGGCCCTACGCGATCGTGCTGTCGGGGCGCGACTGGCTGGCGATCGCCGAGGACTCGGGCCAGGTGAAGACGTTCTACCTGGCGCGCATGGACGAAGCGCGGCCGACCGGCGAGCGCTACGCGATCCCGAGGGACTTCGACGTCGCGCGCCACTTTCGCCACACGTTCGGTCTCTTCGTCGGAGGGGAGAAGCCCTTCCGGTTTCGGGTCCGCTTCTCCCGCGACGTCGCCGACGACGTCCGGGAGCAGCGCTGGCACCCGCAGCAGAAGCTCGAGGAGCTGCCGGGAGGAGAGGTCGCCCTCGAGCTCCCGGCGGTCTCGATCCGCGAGGCGCGGGAGTTCGTGCTCAAGTACGGCAAGAGCGCACGGGCCCTCGCGCCTACCGAGCTCGTGGCGGACCTTCGGGAACAGGTGCGCGGGCTCTCGCGAGCGTACTCCGAGCCGGACGCCGAGCCCGGCGCGTCGAACCGATCCCGGACGGCGGGCACGTGAGCCGACGGCGCGACGGGTCTCGCCCCATTCTCGGAGCCCTGGCGGCTCTCGCGCTCGCGGCCTCCTGCGGGCCTCCCGTGATCGCGCCGGTCACCGCCGCCGATCCGGAGGCGGCGTGCCCGGGGGGACGCACGGCCTGGTCGCTCGAGGTCCTCGACCGCCGCGCCGACCGGGAGGCGTCGGAGCGCGCCGTCGCCCTCCTGCGGGACTCGATCACGAAGTCGTTTCCCGGCTGCACGTGGAGCGCGCCCGGCTCGAGCCCGCTGCCGTCGGTCTCGATCGAGATCCACCGCCTATCGGCGCCGTTCGTGGACGGGATGTGGGAGGGAGCGGCCGACTGGACGCGTGCTCGCGCGCGACCCGACGGGCCGAGTCCTCACGGAGTTCGACGCCGTCTCCGAGGTCGCCCGGCCCAACTACCAGGGCTCGAACAACGAGAAGGAAGCGCTCCGGCGCGGTCTTCGGGGTCGCGCTCGAAAAGACGCTCGCGGGACTCAAGGCTGTCCCGCCGCTACAATAGGCGTCCTCGAAAGGAGACAGCCTTCCGCGAAGCGCTCTCGGCAACCCTCTGAAAACGAAAGGCGAGCGCTCGGCGGCCGCGGGAACGGATCTCGCAATCGAGCTCGATGGAGGTTCTATGACGAAGCGTTGGATTCTGGGGCTTGCAGCCGGCCGCGCTCCTCGCGGCGCCCGCCGCGCCGGCGGCCGACAACCAGGCGTACCGGCTGGCCGCGATTCTCTCCGGCGGCTGGCAGGGCTCGACGCCCGGCAACAACCTGCAGCTGCGGGCCACGTCGATGACGACCGATCCCACACATCCCTACGACCTCTTCATCGAAGTGGCGGGCAAGTATCAGGAGGACAACGTCCGGCTGCAGGGGGTCATGCGATTCGACATCGAGGGCCGCGACGTCCTCGTGACGTACGTGCCGCACTTCGACACGACGGTCACCGCGCTCTCCCAGAACGCCGGGGTGTTCACGGACCGCGAAGCCACCGCGGCGTGCGGCGTCAACTTCAAGCCGCGAGGAGACGGGTTCATCGGCGAGACGCTCGGCTCCGCCTGCGCGCTGGCGATCCGCGGCGCGAACTCGAAGTGGACGGTCGAGGCGGAGCCGGGTACCCTGCGCCTGAGAGACGCGAAGACCGGCGAGACCCTGCGATTCAAGCGCATGGGAAAGTGACCCGCGGGACGCAAGAGCGTCCCCGCGGGTCATCCCGAGGCGCCAGCCGCCGAGGGATCCCGGACTTTCCAAGCCACCTGACCGCGGGACGCAAGAGCGTCCTCGCGGGTCATCCCGAGGCGCCAGCCGCCGAGCGGCCTAGCACTTCGGCAGGCAAGTAGCGCCGCGCGATTTCCTTGACCGGCTCGGAAAAGTCGCCGTTGACGATCCAGCGCAGGAACCCCGGCTCGTCGCGCCCCATCTCGCGCAGGCTCCGTCCCCGATTCCTCCCGAAGTTGACGGTCGGCTCGCCGCCCACCACGCGGAAGCGGCCCTCCGGGTCGAGGTCCTGATCGAGTCCGGCGCAGAAGATCTCGTGCAGCTCGTCCACGGAACGAGGGATGTCGTCGTAGCGAGCGAGTTGTCCTTCGAGGACGCGCACCGTCATTTCCGCGTCGGCCAGGGCGCCATGGGCACCGTCGTGCTCGGCGCTGCAGTAGTAGCGCGCCGCGGCGGCCAGGTGACGCGGCTCGCGCACGAAGAAGATCCGCTGCGCGTCGACGAGCCGCCGCCCGGCGACCTCGAAGTCGACTCCGGCGCGGAGAAACTCGACCCGCAGCGCCGGCAGGTCGAATCCGGAAATGTTGTAGCCAGCGAGGTCGCACCCCTCAGAAAGCCGGCCAACTCTCGGCGCGATTTCCCGGAAGGTCGGCAGACCCGAAGACGTCGGCGTCCCGGATGCCGTGGATGGCGGAAGCGGCGGCCGGGATCGGCACCCCGGGATCGATGCGGCGCACCCACTCGCTCTCGCGGCCGTCCGGATGGATCTTCACGCACGCAATCTCGACGATCCGATCGATTCGCGGATTGATGCCCGTCGTCTCGGTGTCGAGGAAGACGACCGGCCGCTCGAGTTGGAGCGTCTCGTGGATCATGGTTTCAGCGTAGAGGCCGCCTCGGTCAATTGATGTCCGAGCCCGGAAAGAATCGGTGGATCGGTTCATCGGTTCATCGGTCCATCGGCCGGAAGCGATGATCCGATCACTCGATGATCCGATGATCCGATCACCCGATGATCCGCTTCTTCAGTAGTTTTCCGAGAACAGCCAGAAGAACAGCTCGCTGAAGCGGGTCGGCAAGGCCGCGCTTCTTCCACTTCTCCTTCGTGAAGCGCTCGGAGGAGAGCAGGTCGGTCTCGATCATCTCTCTCGATCCCGGCGGCGAACCCGCGGTCGTAGATCGCCACGTTGGCCTCGGCGTTCTTGCGCATGGAGCGGTTGTCGAAGTTGATCGAGCCGACCGTGCGACCAGATCCCGTCGACGACCATCGACCTTGTTGTGCAGCATCGTCGGGAGGTACTCGTAGATCTCGACTCCGCCGTCCAGGAGCTCGCCGTAGTGGTAGCGCGAGGCCATCCGGATCGCCGGGATGTCGATGTGCTCGCCCGGGGACGAGGACCTTCACATCCACGCCCCGTGCCACCGCGTCGACGAGCCCCTGCCGGATCTGCCGGTCCGGCACGAAGTAGGCGTTCTCGATCCAGATGCGGCGGCGCGCCGCCTGGATCGCCATGTAGTAGAGGAGCTTCGCCATCGAGCTCTGGTCGGTGCGCGACGCCGCGACCGCCTGGGCCTGCTCGTGCCCGCCGAGACGTGGGCGAGGGAACTGCTTGTCCCCGTTCAAGACCTCTCCGGTCGTGTGCAGCCAGTCCTCCATGAAGATGCTCTGGAGCTGCGCCACGACGGGGCCTTCGACGCGCAGCATCACGTCGCGCCACTCGCGCGGGTTGCGCGCGTCTCCGCTCCAGCGGTCGTCGATTCCGACGCCGCCGCAGAAGCCGATCCGGCCGTCCACGGTCATGACTTTGCGATGCGTCCGGTTGCCCAGGCGGTAGATCGAGTAGATCCGGAGCGGCCGATAGGTGCGCACCTTCACGCCGGCCGACTCGCAGCACGTTCTCGCAGGGCCCCGAGCCGCGACCCGACCGCGTCGATCAGCAGCCGCACTTCGACGCCCGCCCGCGCCCGCTCGGCGAGCGCCTGTGCGAATTCGGAAGCGGTCCGTCCCGTCGTCGAAGATGTAGATCTCGATGTTGATGCTCGCCTGCGCGCCCGGATCGCCTCGAGCATCGACGGGAAGATCTCCGCGCCGTTCTGAAGCATCTCCGCGCGGTTGCCCGGCACCATCTCCGTTCCCAGGGCGTCGAGGGATCGGCGGAACTCGAGGCTGTCGACGCCGTAGGGTGGGTCGTACTGGTAGATCGTGCGCTTGTCGGAAAAGGCGGAGCAGGCGGACAGCGCCCCGACGGCCAGGGCGAGAAGCGGAATGGCGGCGGAGCGCCGCGAGGGTCGGACTTCGAACAAGGGTTCGAGAGTGTACCGGCGAGCCGCGAACACGCAGCCGGGGAAGGCGCCGCAGTGAGCTTTCCGGACGTCGCCGGCAAAGGTTGTTACAAATTGTGTAGAAACATGACAAAGATAGTCAGGAGCGCGACTAATACGCATTAACAAACCACTACAGGTCAGCGATTTACAGATTTTTCAGCCGGCTGGCCGCACGACTTGCTATCTGTCTCTGTCGAGGATCAAAACCTCACCTCCTCCTTTCGCCCCCCGGGCGGACCCACCCCGACCCGGGGCTTTTTTTTGCCCCGCGGGCTCCCCGCTCCGGGGCCGTTTTTTCAATCGGGAGATCGGTCATCGGGTCATCGGATCATCGGCCCCGGGCTCGAGTTGGCATTCCGATCGTCCGGATCCCCCGATCTCCGCGATCTCCCGATCACCCGATCCCCGATCTCCCGATGGCACGCTGGCCCGTTCATCCGATAGCTTTCCTCCATGCGCGTCCTCGCGGCCGACGTCGGCGGGACGAAGACGGCGGTCGCCATCGTCGAGATCGGAGCCCGGTCTCTCTCCGTGGTCCGCGAGGAGCGCCGCTGCGAGCGCCGAGCACGCCGGCATCGAGGAGATCTTCCAGGACTTTCTCTCCCGGGAACGGAAGCGGCCGCGCTACGCGGGCATCGGGGTCGCCGGTCCGGTTCGGGAAGGACGAGCCCGGATCACCAAGCTCCCCTGGCGCCTCGACGAGAAGGTCCTGGCGCGCCGGTTCCGGGGCAGCTCGTTTCGCCTGATCAACGATTTCGTGGCCAACGCGCTCGGCCTGCCCTATCTGACGCCGCGGCAGGTGCGATCGCTCGCGCGGGGCCGGCCCGAGCGCGGCGGGCCGATCGCGCTCATCGGAGCCGGAACCGGGCTCGGCGAGGCGGGCCTGCTCTCCGTGGACGGCCGGTACGAGCCCTTCCCCTCCGAAGGCGGGCACCGGGATTTCTCGGCACGGGACGAGCGCGAGGACCGCTTCGCGCGAATTCCTGCGGCGGAAGACCGGACGCGCCGAATGGGACCGGGTCCTCTCGGGGGAGGGCCTCCGTCTCGCCTACGACTTCCTCGCCGGCGGAGTACGCCGGGCGACCGCAGTCCCGCCGTCTCCCGGGCCTTCGCCGCCGAGCCAGACGCGGCCGCCGTCATCGCCCGGTTCGGTCTGGACGGATCCGACGCGCTCTGCCGGGAGGCGCTCGACTTCTTCGTCTCGCTCTACGGCTCGGAGGCGGGGAACGTGGCGCTCCAGTACCGCGCGACGGGCGGCGTCTTCGTCGCGGGCGGGATGGCGCCCAAGATCCTGCCGGCGCTCGAGAGGGGCGCCTTCCTCGCCTCGTTCCGCGACAAGCCGCCCTTGACGGAGCTCCTCCGGCGGATCCCGGTCCGGATCGTGCTCGAACCGCGCCTCGGGCTCTTCGGCGCGGCGGCGGCGGCCTACAGAATGGCGATGCAGACGACCCGGCCGTTCTCGAAGAGGACGCTTCGCTTGGCGACGACGTAGAACCAGCGTACCCGGACCGGGTCCCTCTCGGAGAGGTACTCGCTGCGATTCGGCTCGCCCAGGAGCTCCCGCACTTCGGGCATCGACATGCCCATCCGGAGCATCCCGACGTTCTCGCTCGTCTGCTGGGTGATGACCGTCGCCGCGTCGTCCATGACGCGCTTTCTCTCGGACTCCTTCACGGCCGCCCGGGATCCGAACAGGGGGCGCGTCAGGTTGTCGATGAATTCCGTCGCCGTGGGACGCTCGCGGTAGTACCAGTACCCGATGCCCGCGACCAGGGCGAGCAGGAGCAGGTTTCGGATCCGCCGCCCGCTCACCGGATCGCCTCCGGCACGCCGGTCACTTCCGCCGGGAAGCGATCTCCGTCAGAGCACGGTTCGCGCGCGCTTCGAGCTCCTTGACCTTCTCGAGACACCGGGATCGCTCCGAGGCCGGCGCCGTCCAGAGGATTTCCGAAGGGGAGAAGATCGCGGTCTCGAGAGAAGCCTCGCCGGACTCCCGGCCGAGGGTCCACTCTTCGCGGAGCATGGACCGCCGCGCGTGCCGCAGGGCCTCGAGGCCCGCGGGTTCGGAGGTCTCGATCGAGAGGCGGAGAGTCCGAAGGGGCGCGGCCGACGGCTGGAGCGCCACCGAGCCGAGAGAGGGAGCGGTCCCCGTCTCCTCTTCGCCGGTCAGTTCGAGGCGGATGTTTCCGGCCATGCGGGGGGAAATTGCGAAGCGCGTGCCGTCCCACGGAGCGGAAGCTAAGTCCTTGCGCCACGGGCTTTGTGGAGGATCCCACGGCGGCTGTTCGGAGCCGGCCCTGCGGGAACCCGTTACCGATCGTAACGGCTAGTCCGCGGGGTTCGCGGAGGAAGTCGGAACCAGCTCCTCCGCCGCGCGATTGGCCCGATCCACCAGCTCGGCGATCTTCTGCCGGCACCAGGCGGCCTGCGAAGTCAGCGCAAACCATCGCACCTCGTTGGCCGTGAACGTGGGGTCCTCCATCGAGGGCTCTTCCCACTCGAGTCCCCGGGTCCTCTCCTCGCGAATCATCGCGCGCCGCGCGTAGCGCAGCGCTTCGAGGTCCTCGGGAGCCGAAACCTGGAGACGAAAGCGCAGCATGACCCGCCGCGACGGGTCGTATCGGAGCGCCAGCGCATCGCCGCCCAACGGCGTCCGTTCGCTCGACTCGACGTAGGAAATCGACGATTTCACGTGGCGAGATTATACGGCCTTGTTAAGTCCTTTCCGATGCGCCACGTACGTGCCTGCCCGTTGCATAATGCACGCCATTTCTCGACCCGGCTGGCGAGGAGGAGAAGTCCATGGGCGCCAAAACCCCGATCACGGTCGCGTACGGCGATGGCATCGGGCCGGAGATCATGACCGCCACCCTCTCGATTCTGGAGGCCGCGGCCGCCCGGCTCGAGCCCGAGGTGATCGAGATCGGCGAGAAGGTGTACCACCGAGGCAACACCGCCGGGATCGAGCCCTCTTCGTGGGAGTCCCTTCGGCGCACGAAGGTCTTCCTGAAGGCGCCGATCACGACGCCGCAGGGGGGCGGCTTCAAGAGCCTGAACGTCACGACCCGGAAGACCCTCGGCCTCTACGCCAACGTGCGGCCCTGCGTCTCCTATCACCCGTTCGTCGCCACCAAGCACCCGGTCATGGACGTCGTGATCGTCCGGGAGAACGAGGAGGACCTCTACGCCGGGATCGAGTACCGGCTCTCCGACGAGGTGTATCAGTGCCTGAAGCTGATCACGCGCCCCGGCTCGGAGAAGATCGTGCGCTACGCCTTCGAGTACGCACGCCGAAACGGCCGGAAGAAGGTCACCTGCTTCACCAAGGACAACATCATGAAGCTGACCGACGGCCTCTTCCACCGCGTCTTCGAGGAGATCGGCGCGCAGTACCCGGACGTCGAGAAGGAGCACTGGATCGTGGACATCGGGGCGGCGAAGCTCGCCGACACGCCCGAAGCGTTCGACGTCATCGTGATGCCGAATCTCTACGGCGACATCCTCTCCGACGTCGCGGCCCAGATCGCCGGCTCGGTCGGCCTCGCGGGCTCGGCCAACATCGGTTCGGCGTGCGCCATGTTCGAGGCGATCCACGGCTCCGCGCCGCGGCGCGCCGGCCAGAATCTCGCCAACCCGTCGGGGCTGCTCCTGGGCGGCGTGATGATGCTCGTGCACATCGGGCAGAGGGACGTCGCCGAGCGCGTCCACAACGCGTGGCTCGCCACCCTCGAGGACGGTATCCACACGTACGACATTTTCAAGCCGGGCGTCAGCCGGCAGAAGGTCGGAACGAGCGAGTTCGCCCGCGCCGTCGTCGAGCGCCTGGGGAAGAGGCCCGAGAAGCTGAAGCCCGTGAAATACGCCGAGGCGCCCGAGGCCCTCCCGGCGCCGCCGGCGCCCGCCGCGCGGCCCGAGCCGCGGCGCGAGACGGTCGGCGTGGACGTCTACGTCGGCTGGAAGAGCCGGGACACCGACGCCCTCGCGGAGAGACTGCTGCCGCTCGCGGCGCCCGGGCTGCGGCTCACGGTGATGACCTGCCGGGGAGTGAAAGTCTGGCCGGGCGGGATGCCGGAGACGCTCCGCGTCGACGAGGCCCGCTGCCGGTTTCTGTCCGAGAGCGGCGGCGCCGTGTCGCAGAGCCAGATCGTCGAGCTCCTGGGACGCCTGACCGCCGCCGGCCTCGACTTCGTCAAGACGGAGACGCTGCAGACGTTCGACGGGGAGAAGGGGTTTTCGCTCGGGCAGGGGGAGTGAGGGCAAAATTGATTCATTGATTCAATGACTCAATGACTCAATTCCCCAATGTCCTCGTTCCACAATTCGGGCTTCTCGCGGATGAACTCGCGCATCATCTCGATGCACTCGGGCGACGCGAGATCGACGACCCGCACTCCGCTTTCCCGCAGCCAATCGAGGCCGCCGGCGAAGTTGACGGAGTCGCCGACGACGAGCGTTCCGATCCCGAACTGACGGACGAGGCCGCTGCAGTACCAGCAGGGGGCGAGCGTCGTCGCGAGGAACTTGTCGCGGTAGGTCCTCTGGCGCCCCGCCTTGCGAAACGCATCGGTTTCGCCGTGGACGGACGGATCGCCCTCCTGGACTCGGCGGTTGCGCCCGCGGCCGAGCAGGCGGCCCCCGGCGTCGAAGAGCGCCGCGCCGACGGGCACGCCCCCTTCGCCGAGCCCGAGGCGCGCCTCGGCGAGCGCCACGGCGAGCATGGCGGCGGGATCGCGCGAATCGGTCACGGCGCGAGGCGGCCGTACTTCTTCAGCGCCGCGCGGAGCCGGTCGTGCGGGAGCCGGTCGGCGCGGTGCCCGTCGATGCCCGTCATCGTTTCGGCGGCGACCATCGCGTTGACGATCGCCTCCTCGACCGACTGGACCGTCGCCTCGAAGAGCCCGTTCATCGCCTCGTTGGGCAGCATCGTCACCGGGACCGGGGACTCCGCGGTCCAGGCCTTCGGGTTGGCCGTCGAGAAGGCGATGAAGATGTCTCCCGAGCCGTTGCCCGACGTCGAGCCGGTCCGCGCGAGCCCCATCGTCGCGCGGCGCGCGAGGCGCTTCAACTGATGCGGCAGGAGCGGCGCGTCCGTCGCCACCGCGATGATGATCGAGCCGGTGTCCTCCCCGTACACCGTCCCCGGGATCTCGCGGCCGACGGGCACGCCCGCCACCGTCAGCTGCGACCGCCGCCCGCAGTTGCACTGGACGAGCGCGCCCACGGTGTACCCGCCGCGTTTTGCGGAGAGCCGCCGCGAGCTCGTGCCGATGCCGCCCTTGAACTCGTAGCAGACCATCCCGGTCCCGCCGCCGACGTTCCCCTCCGCGACGGGTCCCGCCGCCGCCCCGGCGAGAGCCGAGAAGACGTGCTCGGGTTTCACGTGAAAGCCGTTGATGTCGTTTAAGAACCCGTCCCACGTCTCCGCCACGACGGGCAGCGACCACCAGTACCCGGAGGAGTCCGCCCTCCCCTGTTTCACTCTCCAGGCGATCGCGGCGTCGCGGACGACGCCGACGCTGTGCGTGTTGGTGATCAGGAACGGGCCTTCCAGGAAGCCGGACTCCTCGACCCACGTCGTGCCGGTCATCTCGCCGTTGCCGTTCTGCGAAAACCAGCCGGCGAAGACGGCGTCGTCGTTCGAGCTCTTGCCGCGCGGGCAGAATCGCCGTGACCCCGGTGCGGACGGGCCCCCGGCCGACCACGAGCTTTCCCTCTCCGGAGACGAGCGTCGTCTGGCCGACTTCGACCCCCGCGACGTCCGTGATCGCGTTGGAGGGGCCCGGCGTTCCCTCGAAAGGGACCCCGAGGTCGCGCGCTCGCGGCGGACCCTCGGCGCGCGCGGCGATCGAGAGAACCCCGACGAGAAGCCCGGCGGCCGCGATCCTCACGGTCCGTCGCATGCTGCCTCCTTCGAAAAACGGGAGAGAATCTACACGATGCCCTCCGAGGCGCGCGTCGCGCGACGGATCCTGCTCGCCGCGGCGGCGCTCGCGGCCGTCGGGTGTCCCTCCGTCTGGAAGGGACCTCCGGCCGACCACTTCGACGGCACCCGCTTCCATTCGATCGAGCCGGTCCGCCATTCCATCTCCGACTGGCTCCGGCGCGAAGCGACCCGTCGGCAGCGGCCCTGGCGAGACTTCACGAACACGCCGCCGGGCGCCCGGCCGCCCGAGTCCGTGGGAGACGGCCGCCTGCGGGTCACGTTCGTCAACCATGCGACGGTTCTCGTCCAGATGGACGGGGTCAACGTGTTGACCGATCCGATCTGGGCCGAGCGGGCTCTTCCGATCACCGGGCCGCGCCGGCGGCGCCCGCCCGGCCTCTCCTTCGACGAGCTTCCGCCGATCGACGCCGTTCTGGTCAGCCACGACCATCACGACCACATGGACCTGCCGACCCTGCGCCGGCTCGCTGCGGCCCACCATCCGACCGTCTTCGCCGGGCTCGGCACCGCCGGCTACCTCGCGGGCAAGGGCGTGCCGGGCGGACGCGATCTCGACTGGTGGCAGTCGACCGAGATCGCTCCGGGTGTCTCCGTGACCGCCGTGCCGGCCCGGCACTCCTCCGGCCGGGGGCTCCTCGACACGAACCGCCGGCTCTGGTGCGGCTTCGTCCTGACGGGGCCCTCGGGCTCCGTCTTCTACGCCGGCGACACGGGATACGGCTCTCACTTCGCGAGGATCGCCGAGCGATTCCCGCGCCTGCGCCTCGCGCTCCTTCCGATCGGCGCCTACTACCCGGTCTGGTACATGCACCCCCAGCACATGAGCCCGGCGGACGCCGTCCGGGCCTCGCTCGACCTCGGCGCGGGCACGAACATCCCGGTCCACTTCGGCACGTTCCCGCAGTCCGACGACGGCGAGATGGAGCCGGTCTCCGGGCTCCGCGCCGCGCTCGTCGAAGCGGGGCAACCCGGACCGAGCTTCGACATCCTCGACAACGGCGAGTCCGCCGACGTTCCGATCGCCCTCCCTGGCCCCGTCTTCGAGACGGCGCTCTGCCTGAAGTCGGAATAAACCGGCCTCCCCGAGCGCTCGGAGGCGGCATGGCAGACCGGAAGCGCCGGAGGCTCGCCGTCCCCTTGCTGTCGGGAGCCGTGGCCGCGCTCGGAGCCGCCGCCGCGGCCTTCGCGGCCGGATGCGCGCTCTCGGTTCCGTGGTGGAAGGGGCCGAAGAGCGACCACTTCGACGGCCGGCGCTTCCACGCGTCCTCGCCGCTTCCGCGCGCGTCCGGCGGCTTCTGGCGCTGGATGCTCCACCGCGAGCGCGGCCCCTGGCGCGATTTCACGGACACGCCTTCGGGGCCTCGTCCGCCCGAGCGCGTCGCGGACGGGAAGCTCCGCGCGACCTTCGTCAACCACGCGACCGTCCTCGTCCAGATGGACGGCGTCAACTTCCTGACCGATCCGATCTGGTCGGAGCGGGCGTCCCCTTTCGATTTCGTCGGCCCGCGCCGGCACCGGCCGCCCGGCATCCGTTTCGAAGATCTGCCGCCGATCGACGTCGTGCTCGTGTCGCACAACCACTACGACCACATGGATCTGCCGACGCTGCGGGAGCTCGGCAAGCGCGACCGGCCCGCCGTCTTCACGGCTCTGAACAACTCCGGGTTCCTTCTGAAAAAGGGGGTGGACCGCGCGCGCGATCTCGACTGGTGGGAGTCCGTGACCCTCACCTCGGGCGTCACCGTGACCGCGGTCCCGGTCCGCCACTTCTCCTCGCGCAGCCTCTCCGACGGCAACCGCGCGCTCTGGTGCGGCTTCGTCGTGACCGGGCCGTCCGGCTCCTTCCTCTTCGCGGGGGACACGGGTTGGGGCCTCCACTTCGCGCGCATCCGCGACCGGTTCCCCGGCCTGCGCCTCGCGCTCCTCCCGATCGGCGCCTACCGGCCGCGCTGGTTCATGTCCCCGGTCCACATCGACCCGGAGGAGGCGGTCTGCGCGGCGGAGACGCTCGGGGCGGCGACGTCGCTCGCGATCCACTTCGGGACCTTCGCTCAGGCCGACGACGGCGAGTTCGAGCCGCCGGAGGCGCTTCGAGTCGCCCTCGACGGTCGGGGCGAGCACCGGCCCCGCTTCCTCGTCCTCGACAACGGCGAAGCCGCCGAGATCCCGCCGGTGGACTAGACTTCCCTTTTCCTCAACCTCGGGAGGGGACCATGGTCGAATCCGCCGTGGATGCCGGAAGGGTCGCAGGGCGGCTCGGGGGCGCGGAAGCTCCGACGCTCCCGAACTTCATCGGAGGGCGCTGGGTCGAGTCGCGCGCCAGAGAGACGCTCGACGTCCACAATCCCGCCTCCGGCGCGGTGATCGCGCGGACTCCCCTCTCGACCGGCGAGGACCTCGCCGCCGCCGTCGCCGCGGCGAAGAAGGCGCTGCCCGCCTGGCGGGACACGCCTCCGGTCGTGCGGGCGCGGGCGATGTTCCGCTTCCGGCAGCTCCTCGAGGAGCACTTCGAGGAGATCGCGCGGATCGTCACGACCGAGCACGGCAAGACGCTCGACGAATCCCGCGGCAGCGTGCGCCGCGGCATCGAGTGCGTGGAAGTCGCCTGCGGGACACCGTCGCTCGCCGCGGGCTACAGCCTCGAGCAGATCGCGTCCGGGATCGACTGCAACGTCTTCCGCCAGCCGGTCGGGGTCTGCGCCGCGATCGCTCCGTTCAACTTCCCGGCGATGGTGCCGCTCTGGTTCCTCCCGTTCGCCGTCGCGACGGGCAACACGTTCCTCGTGAAGCCGTCCGAGCAGGTGCCGCTCTCGCAGAAGCGGATCTTCGAGCTGCTCGAGCGGTGCGACCTGCCGCCCGGCGTCGTCAACCTCGTCAACGGCGGCCGCGAGGTCGTCGAAGCGATCTGCGACCACCCGGACATCCGGGCCGTCTCCTTCGTCGGCTCGACGCCGGTCGCGCGCGCGGTCTATCAGCGGGCGACGCACGCCGGGAAACGGGTCCAGGCGCTCGGGGGCGCCAAGAACTTCGTCGTCGTGATGCCGGACGCGGACTTCGAGCGCGCCATGCCGGTGATCACCGAATCCTTCTACGGCTGCGCCGGGGAGCGCTGCCTGGCCGGAAGCGTTCTCGTGCCGGTCGGCGACGCCCACCGCGCGGCGCGCGACCGGATCGTCGAGTCGGCCAGAGCCCTCAAGGTCGGCGACGGGATGGAGCCCGGCGTCTCGATGGGGCCCGTGATCAGCGCGCGGCACAAGGACCGCGTCGAGGGCTACATCGAGAAAGGCGCCTCGGAAGGGGCGAAGCTGCTCTTGGACGGGCGCGGCCTTCGGGTGCCGGGACGCGAGAACGGATTCTTCCTCGGCCCCACGGTCTTCGACGGGGTGGCCCCCACCATGGCGATCGGCCGGGAGGAGATCTTCGGCCCGGTCGCGGCGATCACCCCGGTGCGCACGCTCGAGGAAGCGATCGAGGTCATGCACGCGCACCCCAACGCCAACGCGACTTCCATCTTCACGTCGAGCGGTAAGGCCGCGCGCGAGTTCGCGCGGCACGCCACCGCCTCCATGGTCGGCGTGAACATCGGCGTGGCCGCGCCGATGGCGTACTTCCCGTTCGGCGGCGCGAAAGACAGCTTCTTCGGGGATCTCAAGGTGCATGGAAGGGATGCCTTTGAGTTCTATACCGATAAGAAGGTAGTGATATCGAGGTGGTTTTAGCGGGAGTCCTCAGTCCCTAGTCCTCAGTCCTCAGTCGATGAGCTGACCTTCGCGGACCGAGGACGGAGGACTGAGCACAGAGGACTCAGGAAGCAGGAGCAACGATGCCTCGAAAGATTCTCGGCGGCTTGATTCAGTGCGCCACCCCCGTCTCCGACCCCTCGCTTCCCATCGAGAAGGTCAAGGAAGCCGCGATCGCGCGGCACATTCCCTTCATCGAAGAGGCGGGCAAACGGGGCGTTCAGATCCTGGGCCTCCAGGAGGTCTTCAACGGCCCCTACTTCTGCCCGTCGCAGGACCCGCACTGGTACGACATGGCCGAGCCCGTGCCGGGGCCGACGACGGAGCGCATGGCCGAGTACGCCAAGAAGTACCGGATGGCGATGGTCGTGCCGGTCTACGAGCGCGAGCAGGCCGGCGTCTACTACAACACGGCCGCGGTCTACGACGCGGACGGGAGCTACCTCGGCAAGTACCGCAAGAACCACATCCCGCACACGGCCGGCTTCTGGGAGAAGTACTTCTTCAAGCCGGGGAACCTCGGCTACCCGGTCTTCCAGACGCGATTCGCGAAGGTCGGCGTCTACATCTGCTACGACCGCCACTTCCCGGAAGGCGCGCGTCTCCTCGGCCTGAACGGCGCGGAGATCGTCTTCAACCCGTCGGCGACCGTCGCGGGGCTCTCGCAGTACCTCTGGAAGCTCGAGCAGCCGGCGCACGCCGTCGCGAACGGCTACTTCATGGCCTGCTCGAACCGCGTCGGAACCGAAGCGCCCTGGAACGTCGGCCGCTTCTACGGCTCGTCCTACTTCGTCGATCCGCGCGGGAACTTCCTCGCGCAGGGCACGGAAGACCAGGACGAGCTCGTCACGGCCGAGATGGATCTCGACATGATCGAGGAGGTCCGCCGCATCTGGCAGTTCTTCCGGGACCGCCGGCCCGAGACCTACGGGGAGATGGCGGAGCTCGCGCCTTGAGGACGTTGATCCGCGGCGGCACGGTCGTCACCGCGTCCGACTTCTACCGCGGCGACGTCCTCGTCGTGGACGACCGGATCGCCGCCGTCGGCACGAGCCTCGAAGGCCCCGCGGACAAGACGCTCGACGCCTCGGGGAAGTACGTGATCCCGGGCGGAATCGACGTCCACACGCACCTCGACATGCCTTTCGGCGGCACGACCTCGGCCGACGACTTCGAGTCGGGCACGATCGCCGCCGCGCACGGCGGCACGACGTCCGTCGTGGATTTCGCCATTCAGTACAAGGGCCAGACCCTCCGCCAGGCGTGGGAAGCCTGGATGAAGAAGGCCGACGGGAAGGCCGCCATCGACTACGGCTTCCACATGATCATCACCGACCTTCCCGAGAGCGTCGAGCGCGAGATGGACGCGATGGTCGCGGAAGGGATCACTTCCTTCAAGCTCTTCATGGCGTACCGGGGCGTCCTGATGCTCGACGACGGCTCGATCTTCCGGGCCTTCCTGCGGACCGCCGGCAACGGCGGCACGATCTGCATGCACGCCGAGAACGGCGACGTGATCGACGTGCTCGTGAAGCGCGCTCTCGCCGAAGGGAAGACCGAGCCGAAGTACCACGCGCTGACGCGCCCGCCCCGGGCCGAGGCCGAGGCCACGCACCGCGCGATCTGCCTCGCCGAAATGGCGGGCGTTCCGCTCTACGTCGTTCACCTCTCGGCGGCCGAGGCGCTCGAGCAGATCACGCTCGCGCGCGACCGGGGGCTGCCCGCGTACGCCGAGACCTGCCCGCAGTACCTCTTTCTCTCGTACGCCAACTACGAGGAACCGGGGTTCGAGGGGGCGAAGTACGTCATGTCGCCCCCGCTCCGCGCGAAGGGGAACGAGGAGAAACTCTGGCGCGGCCTGGCGGGAAACGACCTCCAGGCCGTCTCGACCGACCACTGCCCCTTCTGCATGAAGGAGCAGAAGGAGCTCGGGAAGGGGGACTTCTCCAAGATTCCCAACGGCGCCCCGGGCATCGAGACGCGGATGAGCCTGCTCTTCGACGGCGGCGTGCGCACCGGCCGCATTTCCGTGAACCGCTTCGTCGAGCTGACATCCACCTCGCCCGCGAAGATCTTCGGCCTCTTCCCGAGAAAGGGGACGATCGCTCCGGGCTCCGACGCGGACGTCGTGATCTTCGATCCGGAAAAGAAGCAAACACTTTCCGCGAAGACCCTCCACATGAAGGTGGACTACAACCCCTACGAAGGGCGGCAGGTCACCGGAGCTCCGGAAACCGTCCTGTCGCGCGGCAAAGTGATCGTCGAGAAGGAAAAGTTTACCGGGAAGGCGGGAGCGGGATCGTTTCTCAAGAGAAGCCCGAGGTCCCAATGATCGCCTTCTTGCCGTTGAGGAGACCATGAGCACAACCAGGACGCAGGCCCCGACCACCGAAACGACACGCGAGGTCCGCGAGAAGCACCGCCAGTACGTCTTCCCGGGGATCATCCAGTACTACCAGGAGCCGGTCGTCCTGACCGAAGGGAAGGGGCTCCGGATCCGCGACGCGGACGGCAACGAGTACCTCGACTTCTTCGGCGGGATCCTGACCGTCTCGATCGGCCACGCCGACGACCGCGTCAACGCCGCGATCGTCATGCAGCTCGACCGCTTCTCGCACGTCTCGACGCTCTACCCCACGCTTCCGGTCGTCGAGCTCGCGGAGCGGCTGGCGCGCCTGGCGCCCGGGAACCTCCGCCAGTCGTATTTCACCGCCTCCGGAACGGAGGCCGACGAGACCGCCGTCATGATGGCGCAGCTCTCGACGGGCTCGACCGAGATCGTCGCGCTGCGCCACGGCTACTCGGGCCGCTCGATGCTCGCCCAGTCCCTGACCGCGCAATCGTCCTGGCGCGCGCTGCCGACGCAGGTCGCGGGCGTCAAGCACGCCGTCTCCCCCTACTGCTATCGCTGCCCGCTCCACCTGACGTACCCCTCCTGCGGCATCGCGTGCGCGAAGGACATCGAGGAGCTGATCCGCACGACGACGACCGGCCGGATCGCCGGGTTCCTCGCGGAGCCGATCCAGGGCGTCGGCGGCTTCATCACGCCGCCCCCCGAGTACTTCGAGATCGCCGTCGGCATCGTCCGCAAGTACGGCGGCATCTTCATCTGCGACGAGGTGCAGACCGGCTTCGGGCGCACGGGCGGCGCGATGTGGGGCATCCAGCACTGGGGAGTGCAGCCCGACATCATGACCATGGCCAAGGGGGTCGCCAACGGCCTCCCGCTCGGCGTCACGATCGCGACCGAAGAGATCGCGGCCACGCTCAAGACCCTCACGATCTCGACGTTCGGCGGGAACCCCGTCTCCTGCGCGGCCGCCAACGCGACGTTGAAAATCATCGAGGAGGAGAACCTCGCGGGGAACGCGGAGAGGATGGGCCGGCTCCTGCGGACCGGGCTGGAGGAGCTCCAGCGGCGCTTTCCGAAGTCGATCGGCGACGTGCGCGGCAAGGGCCTGATGCAGGCCGTCGAGCTCGTCGAGGACGAGACCGCGGGCAATCGGACGCCGGACAAGGCGCTCACCGGCCGCGTGTTCGAAGAGGCGCGGAAGCGCGGCCTCCTGGTCGGCAAGGGCGGGATGGAGGGCAACGCCTTCCGCATCGCGCCGGCGCTGACCGTCGGACCCTCGGAGATCGAAGAAGCGCTCGGGATCCTGAAGGAGTCGTTCGAGGCCGCCGGGGCGCGCTAGCAGGTTGCTGAAAAAGGGTGTGGGATGGCGTTACGAGCGCCGCGGGGTCAGATGCAAGGAAGCGCGACGACGGCGATGCCGTCGCATCGTCGAGGAGCGATGACGCAGCAGATGGCCCCGCGCCGCCGTAACCCGAAGGGTGGACGGCACTTTGCCGGCGCCCGCGAAGAAGAAAGCATGGAGCGATTGGAAATGGCCTCAAACGGGCGCCGAATGCAAAGTGCCGGTCACGACGCCCGCATCCATTTTTCAGCAGCCTGCTAGATCGATCCTGCCCGATCGGGCGACCGAGGCGAGCCAGGTCAGGGCGTTCGACGGATCCGGCGGCCCGAGAACGCGTTCGGGAAGCGACTCCCGCGAGGGCAGCGATTTGGCGATCGGGAGTCCCTCGAACCCTGGGAGGAGAAGTCCATGGAACCCGTCATCGACCACATCGAGATCACCGTCCGGGACATGAGCACGGCCGTTCCCTTCTACGACCGGCTCCTCCCCCTCCTGGGCTTCGACGTTCGGAGCCGAGTCCACGCCGTCATCGAAGCGCACGAGAAGCAGGTCCTGGAGTACAGCCAGCCGCGGCTGGGGTTTGCCATCACGTCGGCGAGAAGAGCTTTCGTGGACGAAACGATGAATCGCCGGAAGCCGGGCGCGCTTCACCATCTCGCGTTCCGGGCGGCATCCCGCGCCGAGGTCGACCGGCTGCACTTGGAGCTCCAGAAAATCGGGGCCGTGATCGTGAGTCCGCCACGGGAATATCCGGAGTACACGCCGCCCGGCTATTACGCCCTCTTCTTCAAGGATCTGGAGGGAATCAAGTACGAAATCGTGTGCACGGGACGGAGCCCTGCGTAGAGTCGCTGCCTCGGTTGTCGAAGGGATTCGAGCGCCAGCCTCTCCCCTTCGCGCGGACAGCCATTCGGGCGTAAGATCGGTCAATCACCACGGGCACAATTCCATGAGCACCGACCTCTCCACCGTCTTCACCGGCATCCGTTTCGAGAATCCGTTCCTCCTCTCCTCGGCTCCCCCGACGGAGTCGGAGTCGAACATCCTGCGCGCCTTCGAGGCGGGCTGGGGCGGCGTGGTGACGAAGACGATCGGCCTCCACCCGGTCGTCAACGTCAAGGGCCCGAAGACGAACTTCCTGCGCGCGGACGCCGACTCGCCGCACCTCTCGATGAAGAAGCGGCCGGGCGCGGCGCTCCACTCCTCCTGGAACTGGGAGCTCATCTCCGACAAGCCGCTCGACTGGTGGATCGGCCGGCTCTCGCGCATCAAGAAGGCGCATCCGACGAAGGTCCTCGTCGCCTCGATCATGGCGGGCTCGGGCTCGGACGAGGAGCTCCGCCACTGGCAGGACTCTCGCGAAGGCCTGCCAGGACGAGGGCGTGGACGCGCTCGAGCTCAATCTCTCCTGCCCCCACATGGACCGCAAGGACATGGGGTCGAACATCGGCAAGGACCAGCAGCAGATCTCGATCGTCACGCACGTCGTGCGCGAAGTGTCCCGGATCCCGATCTGGGCGAAGCTGACGCCTTCGACGACCGACATCGTCGTCGAGGCGCGGGGCGCGTTTCTCGGCGGCGCGGACGCGATCTCCTCATCGAACACGTTCACGTCGCTGACGTTGATCGATCCCGAGACACTCGAGTTCGAGATGAGCGTCGAGGGACTGACTTCCATGGGCGGCCTCGGCGGTCCCGCGATCCTCCCCCTCTCGCTCGCCAAGATGGCGCAGATGACGGCGGCACTTCCCGACCGGAGCTTCTCGGGGATCGGCGGCATCTCGACCTTCGAGCACGCGCTGAACTACTTCCTCCTCGGGTGCGGCACGGTCCAGGTCTGCACGGCCGCGATGCTCGACCACGCGGTCGGACCGAACGTCATCAAGGCGCTCGTCGCCGACATGGCGGCCTTCCTCGAGAAGAACGCCCACCGCGGCTGGAAGACGCTCGAGGACTTCCGGGGAATCCGCCGCGACCGCGTCGTCGCGCACTCGAGGATCAAGCGGCCGGAGGCGGCCGACTACCACGGCGGCTACGAGACCGAGACCGAGCCGGCCGCCTCCCGGAAGACGAAGTCCTGAGCTCCCGAGCGAGACGGCGCGTTTCGGGCCGGGTGCCTGGCCGGCCTCGTCGCCGCGGCCGCGCTCGCGGCCGCTCCGGGCCCGCCGCGCCCCTCGAAGCAGTACGCGATCGAGCAGTTCATGGCGAGCACGAGGATCCTCGGAGCCTCGTTCTCCGCGGACGAGTCGAAGATCCTCTTCTCCTCGAACGAGACCGGCATCTTCAACGTCTGGACGGTGCCCGTCTCCGGCGGCGCGGCCTCGCCGCTCACCCGCTCGACCACCGACTCGACGTTCGCCGTCTCCTATTTCCCGAAGGACGACCGCTTCCTCTACACCCGCGACCAGGGGGGCAACGAGCTGAACCACCTCTACGTGATGGAGGCGGACGGGAAGGAGCGGGACCTGACTCCCGGAGAGAAGCTCAAGGCGAACTTCGGCTCGCTGGAGCCCGGCCGGCGACGCGTTCTACGTCCTCACGAACGAGCGCGATCCCCGCTACTTCGACCTCTACCGGTACGACGCGAAGACCTACGCGCGGGAGCGGATCTACGAGGACACGACGGGCTACGAGGTCTCCCAGA
Source organism: uncultured Acidobacteriota bacterium (assembly GCA_963707935.1). GTDB lineage: Bacteria > Acidobacteriota > Thermoanaerobaculia > UBA5066 > Gp7-AA6 > DATBFU01. The sequence continues at coordinate 2,770,274 of CAVPRN010000005.1, forward strand.
TCTCGGACGACGGCCGCTGGCTCGCGCTCCGCAAGACCAACACGACCTCGGACAGCGACATCTACCTCTGGAACGCCGCAATCGAAGGAGCCGAAGCTCATCTCGAAGCACGAGAAGACGGCCGACTTCGAGCCGGCCGCCTTCGACGTCGATTCGAAGTGGCTCTACTTCCTGACGAACGACGGTTCGGAGTTCTCGCGCGTCCGCCGCTACGAGCTCGCGACCGGGAAGACCGAGGACGTCGAGAAGGCGGACTGGGACGTGGCGTGGACGTTCTTCTCGCAGAGGCGGCAAGTACCGCGTCTCCGGGATCAACGACGACGGGCGTACGGCGCTCCGGCTCTGGGACGGGAAGACGGGCGCGCCGGTGCCGCTGCCATCCTTCCCGGCGGGCGAGATCGGCTCGGTCCGCGTCTCCCGGAGCGAGACGAAGCTCGCCTTCCAGCTCGACGGCGACGGCGGGCCCGAACAACCTCTACGTCTTCGAGCTCGGCGGCGAGCGCGCCCCGGCGCCTGACCGACACGCTCGCGAAGGGCATCGACCCGGAGGACCTCGTCGGCGGCGCAGGTCGTGCGGTTCCGCTCGTTCGACGGGATGCCGATCCCGAACATCTTCTACAAGCCGTACCAGGCTGCGCCCGGGTCGAAGGCGCCGGCGCTCGTCTGGGTCCACGGCGGTCCCGGCGGGCAGACGCGGCGCCAGTACAGCGCGGCGATCCAGTACCTGGTCAACCACGGGTACGTCGTCCTCGGGATCAACAACCGGGGGAGCTCCGGCTACGGCAAGAGCTTCTTCACGGCCGACGACCACAAACACGGGCACGAGCCGCTCTGGGACTGCGTCGCCGCGAAGAAGTACCTCCAGAGCCTCCCGTACGTGGACCCGGATCGGATCGGCATCCTCGGCGGCAGCTACGGCGGATACATGGTCCTCGCGGCGCTCGCGTTCCAGCCCGAGCAGTTCGCGGTGGGCGTGGACATCTTCGGGGTCTCGAACTGGATCCGCACGCTCCAGAGCATCCCGAAGTGGTGGGAAGCGCAGCGGGTCGCCCTCTACCAGGAGATCGGCGATCCGGAGAAGGACCGGAAGTTTCTCGAGGAGACCTCTCCCCTGCTGCACGCGAACCAGATCCGGCGGCCTCTGATCGTCATCCAGGGCGCCAACGACCCGCGCGTCATCAAGCCGGAGTCCGACGACGTCGTCGCCGCGGTGAAGAAAAACGGCGTGCCGGTCGAGTACGTCGTCTTCGACGACGAGGGACACGGCTTCACCAAGCGGAAGAACGAGATTGCCGCCTGGGGCGCGATCTTGAAGTTCCTGGATCAGTACCTGAAGGGCGGCCCCCCGGCGGCGAAATAGCCGACGATCCGGTCCGGCCCCTCCTGCTAGCATCCGGGGCCAACGGAGGTCGCCATTCCCCGACGTTTTCGGTTCGTGGGGCGGAACGTCCCGCGCAAGGAAGGCGCGGCGAAAGTCACCGGCGCCGCGAAGTACATCGACGACATCTCCTTCCCCGGCATGCTGCACGGCCGCACCGTGCGCTCGACGATTCCCCGGGGACGAATCCTCGGGGTCCGCCTCCCGACCGGCCTCTCGGGCTTCACCGTCGTCGATCACCGGGACATCCCGGGGAGAAACGTCGTCGCCCTGATCGAGGACGACCAGCCCTGCCTCGCCGAGCGCGAGATCCGCCACTTCGCCGAGCCGATCCTGCTCCTCGCCCACGCGGACCGCGAGAAGCTGCTCGAGGCCGACGTCTCGTTCGACTGCGAGCCGATGACGCCCGTCCTCGACCCGGAGGGCTCGGACAAGACGTTTCAGGCGATCACGATCGCGCGGGGCGACGTCGCGCGCGGATTCGCGGAGGCCGATGTCGTCGTCGAAGGGGAGTACCGGACCGGCCACCAGGAGCAGCTCTACATCGAGCCCAACGGCGTCATCGCCGTCCCCGAGAACGGCGGCATCACCGTCTACGGCTCGCTCCAGTGCCCCTACTACGTGCACCGGGCGCTGAAGGTCCTGCTCGGCCTCCCCGACGAGAAGGTGCGGGTCGTCCAGACGGAGACCGGCGGCGCCTTCGGCGGCAAGGAGGAGTACCCCTCGATGATCGCGGGCCACGCGGCGCTCCTCGCGCTCAAAGCGAAGCGGCCCGTCAAGATCGTCTACGACCGCGCGGAGGACATGGTCGCCACGACCAAGCGCCACCCGGCGATCGTGCGCCTGAAGTCGGGCGTGCGCCGCGACGGCCGGCTGACGGCGATCGAGGCGGACCTGCTCATGGACGGCGGCGCCTACGCGACGCTCTCGGCCGTCGTGCTGTCGAGGGCCGCGATCCACGCGACCGGGCCCTACCGATGCAACGACGTGAAGCTCTCCGCGCGGTCCGTGATGACGAACACCCCCCCGAACGGCGCCTTCCGCGGCTTCGGCGCTCCGCAGGCCCAGTTCGCCGCCGAGGTCCACATGGAGCGGATCGCCGAGGCGCTCGGCATGGATCCGGTCCGCCTGCGCGAGCGGAACGCTTTCCGGCCGGGCGACCGGACCGCGACGGGCCAGACGCTCGGCCGCGACACGAGTGCGCTCGCGGTCCTGCGGGAGGCGGTCCGGAAGAGCGGCTTCCACCGCAAACGCCGCGCCTGGGCCGGATCGAACCGCGGGATCGGGCTCGCGCTCTTCTTCCACGGCTCGGGATTCACCGGCGGCGGAGAGGTCAAGCTCGCGTCGAAGGCGTCGCTCGAGCTGACCGAGAGGGGGGCGCGGATCCTCGTCGCCTCGACCGAGATGGGCCAGGGCACGCGCACCATGCACGCACAGATCGTCGCCGAGACGCTCGGCATCCCCTACGACCGGGTCGAGGTCGGCGACGCCGACACGGCCCGCGTCCCCGACAGCGGGCCGACGGTCGCTTCGCGCACCTGCATGATCGTGGGCAGGATCCTGCAGGAGTGCGCCGAGGAGATGAAGGCGCGCCTCGGGAAGCTCTCGCCGCGCGAGTACCTCCGCCGCCACGGCCCGCTCGTCGTCACGAAGGAATACCGCAAGCCCCCCGAGATCCAGTGGAGCGACGAGACCTATCGCGGCGACGCCTACGGCGCGTACGGCTGGGGCTGCGACGTCGCGGAGATCGAGCGCGATCCCGTCACCGGCGAGATCCGACCGCTGCGGCTCACCGCCGTCCAGGAGTTCGGCCGGGCCATTCACCCGATCCTGGCGAAGGGCCAGATCGAAGGCGGAACGGCGCAGGGCGTCGGCTGGGCGCTCCTCGAAGAGGTCTCGATGCGCGACGGCCGGATGGCCAACGCGCAGCTGACGAACTACCTCGTCCCGACGACGATGGACACGCCCGAGATCGACGTCGCGATCCTCGAGAACCCCTACCCGCGAGGCCCGTTCGGCGCGAAGGGAGTGGGCGAGCTCCCGATCGACGGCCCGGCGCCCGCCGTCGTCAACGCCATCCGACACCTGGGCTTCGACGTGCGCGCCCTCCCGGCGACCCCGGAGCGGATTCTCGAGGCGGGGCCGAGGCGATGAGGCTCGACGTCAACGGACGGCGCCTGGAGATCGCGGCGCACCCGATGAGGCGCCTGCTCGATGTGCTGCGCGAAGAGTGCGGCCTGACCGGAACCAAGGAAGGGTGCGGCGAAGGCGAATGCGGCGCCTGCACCGTGCTGATCGACGGCGAGCCCGTCAACTCCTGCCTCGTCCCCTTCGCGCAGGCCCGCGGCGCGCGCGTGACCACGATCGAAGGCTTGAAAGGAAGGGCCGCGCTGCAGAAGGCCTTCGTCACCGAGGGCGGCGCGCAGTGCGGCATCTGTACGCCCGGGATGATCCTGGCGGCCGCGGCCCTTCCCGCGAAGGCTTCGATGGACGAGATCCGGTTCGGCCTGGCGGGGAACCTTTGCCGTTGTACGGGGTATACCGGGATCTATCGCGCGATCAAGAGAGCATCTCCACGGCGCGAGCCTGGCCAGTCCTCAGTCTTCAGTCCTCTGTCCTCAGTCGGAGGGCATCGCCGAAGCAGGCGGAAGAAATGAAGATCAAGCGGTTCGAAGAGATCGAGGCATGGAAGGCTTCACGTCGCCTTTCGCGCCAGATTGAAGAGCTGACGCGCGGTCGACTGTCTCGCCGGGATTCGGAGCTTCGAAGTCAGCTGCGGCGGGCGGCCAGATCCGCCATGGCAAACATCGCAGAGGGATTCAACGCGGGCACCGACAAGGAATTCACTCGCTTTCTGAGGATTTCTCGAAGATCCGCCACCGAGGTTCAGTCTTCCCTCTATAGCGCGCTCGACCAAGGCACCATCACACAACTCGAGTTCGAGCGCCTCTACGGAGGCGCTGAAGACGTCAAGAAGCTAATCGGCGGTTTCGTTCGGTACCTGACAACCTCTCGACGAGCGCAGGATCCGACCGAGGACTGAGGACCGAGGACTGAGGACTGAGGACTGAGGACTCCACCGGCATGCGCACGGCGATTTCCAATCTGACGTTCCTCGAGCCAAGGTCTCTGCCCGAGGCGCTCCGCATGCTCCGCGACGAAGGGCCGCTCACGCCTCTCGCCGGCTGCACGGATCTCTACGTCAACCTGAACTTCGGGACTCTGAAAGAGAAGCGCTTCCTGAACCTCTGGCCGCTCGACGCGCTGCGCGGCATCAGGCTGCGCGGTCAGACGCTTTCGATCGGCGCGCTGACGACGTACACGGAGCTCCAGCGCTCGGCGCTCGTGCGCCGGCACCTTCCGATGCTCGCCGCCGCCGCGCGCGAGGTGGGCGGCGTCCAGATCCAGAACCGCGGCACACTCGGCGGCAACGTCGCCAACGCCTCTCCGGCCGGCGACACGCTGCCGGTGCTCGCCGCGGCCGAAGCGGTCCTCGTGCTCGGGAGCGCTGTTGGAAAGCGCCGCGTTCCGTTCGACGCGTTCTACACCGGCTATCGGAAGACCGTGATGCGTCCGGACGAGCTGCTCCTCTCGATCGAGGTCCCGCCGGTCCGCGGCCGGCAGCTCTTCCGCAAGGTCGGCACGCGCGCCGCGCAGGCCATCTCGAAGGTCGTGATGGCGGCCGTCGTCGGCCCCTCCGTGCGCATCGCGATCGGGAGCGTCGCGCCGACCGTCGTCCGCGCCCGCCGGACCGAGGAGCTTCTCGCTTCCGGCGGCTCGATCGCGGAGGCGCGCCTCCGGCTCGAGCAGGAGATCGCGCCGATCGACGATCTGCGCTCGACGGCCGAGTATCGGCGCCGGGTCTGCGGCAACGTGCTCGAGAGCTTCTGGCGGCAGGCGAGCGCTTGAAGACGACGCTCCCGGACCGTGCCCTCGCGCCCATCCTCGACGGGCTCCGGAAGGCCAACCGCGCCTTCGCCGCGAGATATCCGGGCGACTCCGCCCGCCGCCAGCCGGTGCACACCGTCTACGGCGGCGCGCACGTCTTCCGTTCCGACACCGCCCCGCGCCTCGGCGCCCTCGCTTTGCGCGCGCTCGAGGAGCACGCCCCCGACGCGCGCGCTTTCGGCGCGGCGGTCGGGCTGCGCGAGGACCTCGCCTCGAAGATCCACGAGCGCGTCCTCGACAAGCTCCGACGCGAGCCGGTCGAGGACTTCCGGATCGACTTCGAGGACGGCTACGGCAACCGGCCCGACGCCGAAGAGGACGGCCACGCGGTCTCGGCGGCCGGCGAAGTGGCGGCGGGGCGGTCGGGCGGGACCCTTCCGTCCGCGATCGGGATCCGGATCAAGCCCTTCACCGAGGAGCTGAAGCGCCGCAGCCTCCGCACGCTCGACCTCTTTCTGACCGCGCTCCTCGATCGGGCCGAAGGCCTGCCGGAGAACTTCGTGGTGACGCTTCCGAAGGTGACGATCCCCGAGCAGGTCTGGGCCCTGGCGGACGTCTTCGACCGCTTCGAGAAGGCCCGGGGGCTCGCCGCCGGGACGCTCCGCCTCGAGATCATGATCGAAACTCCCCAGGCGATCCTGGGCGAGCGGGGCGAGGTCCACGTGCTGCGCCTCGCCGAGGCCGCGCGCGGGCGCTGTGTGGCGGCGCACTTCGGGACGTACGACTACACGGCCTCGCTCCAGATCACCGCCGCCCACCAGCACATGGCGCACCCGGCCTGCGACTTCGCGAAGAACGCGATGCAGGTGGCGCTCGCCGGCACCGGCGTCTGGCTCTCCGACGGGGCCACCAACGTCCTCCCCGTTCCGCTCCACCGCGCGGCGGAGGGAAGAAAGCTCTCGGAGCGGCAGATCCAGGAGAACCGCGCGGCCGTCCACGCCGCCTGGAAGCTGCACTACGGCCACGTGCGACACTCGCTCGAGACCGGCTACTACCAGGGGTGGGACCTGCACCCGGCGCAGCTCCCGACCCGCTACGCCGCGCTCTACGCGTTCTTCCTCGAGGGCCTCGACGCGGCTTCGGCGCGGCTCCGAAACTTCGTCGAGAAGGCGGGACAGGCCACGCTCGTCGGCGAAGTCTTCGACGACGCGGCGACGGGACAGGGCCTCCTGAACTATTTCCTTCGCGCCTGGAGCTGCGGCGCGATCACCGAGAGCGAGGCCATCGAGAAGAGCGGCCTGACCGTCGAGGAGCTGCGCGGTCGCTCGTTCGTGAAGATCCTCGCGACCCGGCGCGGCCGTTAAGCCGAAAACGCGGCTTCTCTCTCCTGCAAGAACGCCTACGACATTCGGCCGCCGGGCAAACGCCCCTCCTCGCGTGTCGTACGGCACAAAGCCAATAGACGCGCCTCGATCCCCGCCTGCACGATTGCCGAGGACTCCGGTGTCGTCCCCGAGGCGCCGCCGCGGCCCGAAACGAAAGGAGGACGCGATGAGGAACACGGTGGCGGGGAACTGGGGATCGACACGCGGGGGGCCGCGCCTTCGACACAGGGGGGCGCCATGGGCGCGGCTCGCCGCCCTGGCGCTCGCGGCCGGTCTGTTGCCCGCGGTCGCCGGCGCCCAGAGCGACGACGACGATGCCACCGACAACGGAAAGCACTGCTCCGCGACCGCGCGGGCCACGTTCCGCGCCTGCGGCCTGAGCGCGCGGGCCGACGAGCTCATCGCGCGCGCCAAGTGTTTCAATGTGACCGATGCCCGGGAACGGGAGATCTGTCTGGCGGAGGCGGAGCAGGAGGGGAACGACGCCAAGGACCTCTGCCGCGAGCAACGCGACGTCCGACGGGAGATCTGCGCCGCGCTGGGAGAGGCCCGCTACGAGCCGGACTTCGATCCGGACAACTTCGATCCGGACTTCGTTCATCCGGTCAACCCGAATCGCTTCTTTCCCCTGGGAATCGGCAACCGGTGGACGTATCGAAGCGGAGCCAGTCCGATCGCGGTTCAGGTCCTGAATCAGACCAAGAAGATCGAGGGGGTGACTTGCGTCGTCGTCAACGATCGCGTGTCCGAAAAGGGCGTGGTGATCGAAGACACGGACGACTGGTTCGCGCAGGGCGTTGAACGGCGACATCTCCTATTGCGGAGAAGAGACCGCGGAGTTCGAGACCTTCGCGGGTGACAAGCCCCGAAAGCCCGAGCTCGTGAATATCGACGGCTCCTTCAAGGTCGGGCGCGAGGGAGACAAGTCGGGATTCATCTTCCTGGGGTCTCCGAGCCCGGGGCGGCTGTACCGGCAGGAATTCTCGGTCGGAAACGCCGAAGACGTGGCCGAGGTCCTGTCGATCTCCTACGCGTTCGGAGAGGACCGGGATCTGGACAAACTCGTGCCGCGGAAGCTCGCGGAGCTGCTCTGCTCGGCCGGCGACTGCATCGTCACGCGCGAGTTCACTCCTCTGGACCCCGGAAGCGTCGAACGCAAGTACTACGCGCGCGGCATCGGCTTCTTCCTCGAGACAAACATCGACACCGGCGAGATCCTGCGGCTCACGCACTGCAACTTCGACTCGCGCTGCGCGGCGCTTCCGGCCCCGTAAAACCGATTCCGTCGCATCGCTCGGCGGGAGCGTGGCCTTCTCCCGCCGGGCCGGACGGAATAGGCTAGTGGCCGCCGAGGGGGACGATGAACGACCTGTTCGACCGTCGAACCCGGATCTGGGCGATCGTGGCGGTGATAGCCGGCGTCGCGCTCTTCATCGGTCTCGAGCTGCGGGAGGAGCCTCACATGTCGGCCCTCGACATCGCGCTCGAGCTCGTCGAGATCCTCCCGGTCGTCCTGATGAGCGTCGGGGTCGTGCTCCTCTTTCGCGTGACGAGCCGCCAGCGCGAAGAGCAACGGACTCTCATCCGCGACCTCGAAGTCGCACGCGTACAGGGCCAGCGCTGGAGATCCGAGTCCCGATCGCTCTTGAACGGCCTCGGCTCGGCTATCGAAGCGCAGTTCTCCCGCTGGAACCTGACCGAAGCGGAGCGGGACGTGGCGCTGCTCCTGCTGAAGGGTTTCAGCTTGAAGGAAATCGCCTCCGTTCGCGCGACCGCCGAGCGAACGATTCGCGCGCAGGCGCGCTCGCTCTACTCCAAGGCAGGCCTGACCGGCCGGGCGGCGCTCTCGGCGTTCTTCCTCGAGGACCTGCTCGCCCCGATCGAAAACGGCGGCGACTAGCGCCGGCGGATCGTCGCTTCGATCAGCCCGTACGGCTCCTCGGTCGCGACGAAGATCTCGTTGCGGTTCTCGAGGCCGAAGGGCGCGAGGTCGACCGGCAGGTGATGCTTGTTCGGCATCGAGAGTCGGATCTCCGAGACCTCCGGGTGCCGCTCGAGGACGGCCTCGCCCATCGCGTAGAGCGTGTGCTGCACGGAGCGGCTGTCGTGCTCGGCGAAGGTCTCGAGGAGCGTCTGGCGAATTCCTTTTCCGACGACGCCGAAGGGGACGTCGGGAGAGGCGTAGGCCCAGACGGCCCGGAGCGCCGTCGCGAGGAGGCGGTCGTCGGTCTCCTTCAACGTCGTGTAGCGGTCCCGCGGAAAACCGGAGAACCCCGAGCGCGCCGTCTTCATCACGAGGAGGTCCGCGAGCCCGGACTCGACCGTCGTCCGTCCCGAGCGCTCGACGGCGGCCTCGGCCAAACGCACCTCGCCCCCCGGCCGCCGGAAGGCGGTCCCCTGCGGCCGGCCGGCGACGTCGAGGCGCTCCCAGGGGTGCTGGACGATCGAGACCCGCGCGCGGGAGACGGGCGCGTGGCTCGCGACGAAGTGCCCGGCGAGCGCCAGCGCGAAGCCTTCGATCGGCTCGACGGGGCCCCGGCTCGCGAGCGCGTAGACGGTGTTCTTCATCGTGTCGGTCGGGAGGACGGCGGAGTTGTCCCCGGCCACGTGCGCCGCCTCGAACGCCCCTTCGAGCTCCACCGCCACCGTCAGGTCCGCGAGCTCGTGGCGATCCCGCCCGCGGGTCACTTTCACGAGGCGAATGCCGGACTTGCCGTAGGAGTTCGGGCCGAGCATCAGAGATGACTTCGCACGACTGAGGACTGAGGACCTCGGACTGAGGACTCCTGAGGCAATCGTCTCCATGTCGCCGTGCATAGCCATCTCGAGGCGATAGCCACTTGAGTCCTCAGTCCTCGGTCCCGGGTCCTCGGTCCTTCAGCTCCCGCGATAGGTCGAGTAGCCGTACGGAGAGAGGAGCAGCGGCACGTGATGGTGCGGCGAGAGCTCGCGCACCTCGAACACGATGCGGACCTCGGGGTAGAACGCCTCGACGTTCGCGGCGAGAAAGTACGCTCCGGTGTCGAAGGAGAGGCGATAGACGCCGCGCGGAACCTGGGAGCGCGCCGCGAGCAGGCTCGCGCGGCCGTCCCCGTCCGTCGCGCTCCGGGCGATCTCCCGCCAGGCGCCCTCCTCCGAACGGATCTCGAGCGCCACGGGAACCCCGCCGGCGGGTTTTCCGCGAGACGTGTCGAGCACGTGGGTCGTGATTCCGCTCATTCGCCGAACGCCCTTTCCAGCCGCCGTTGCGTGATCTTACGCTGCTCGCCGGCGGCGATGGCGAGCTCCGTCTCCGGGTCGTTCGCGAGGCGGCGTCGGAGCAGGTCCCGCATCTCGGCGCCGCTCTTGCCGCTCGCGAAGACGAGGAAGACGTGGCCGAACCGCTCCTCGTAGAGCCGATTCCCTTCGGCGAGCGCGTCGAGGACTTCCGCCGGGGCGGACCGCGCGCCCGACTGCTCCTCCGCCTCGCGGCCCGAGGCGCGTCGGTCGCCGATCCTCGGGTGCGCGCGGAACGCCTCGAGCCAGTCCTCTCTGCCGAGGCCCTCCCAGATCCGGCCGGCCGATTCCGCGGCATGCGCCGCGTCGCGAAAGGGGCGGGCCCGAGCCATCCGCCGCGCCCACTCGGGCGATCCGCAGAAGCCGAGGAGCTCCGCCTCCGCCTCCTCGGGGTCGAGCGCGTTGAAGCGCGCGAGCCCCGGCGTCACGCCCTCGCACCGGATAACGCCCCCCAGAGCCGCAGCCGCGCGACCCCCCCGTCCGGATAGATGTTCAGCCGCGCGTGCGTCACCGGGCCGACGTCGCGGACCTCCTCCTCGAACCGGTGGACCGCGTCGGGAGAGAGATCCGCGCGCGGCAGGATCTCGTTCCACGAGGCGTCCGCCGGCGGCACGGCCTCCGCCGACGCTTCGGGGAGGTCGAGGCCTTCGACGGAGCAGCTCCCCGGAGCGTTTCCCTTGAAGTAACGCGTGTCCACTTCGATCCTTCGGAGGACGCCCCGGCCCGCCAGCCGCACGATCGCCCAGTCGTGCCCGGGCCCGCGGCGGCGGCGCGTCTCCCACCCGTCGTGCATCCCGAGGGGCGCGCCCGGCAGGATCAGGCTGTTCCGGTTGCCGAAGAACATGTCGCTCGACGCGACCACGACGCCGCCGTGCCGGACCGAGGCGAGGTCCACCTCTCTCTCGCGCGCGAGGCTCTCCCGATCGGGCTCGACGACGCCGTGGATCCGCAGCCGCGCGACGCCGCCGTCCGGAAAGATGTGGAAGCGGACGTGCGTCGAGCGGCGCGCGCCGCGGATCTCGAAGGAGTTCTCGCAGTCTCCCCGCAGAGACGCGCGCGGCAGGATCTCGGTCCAACGGGCGGTCTCGAGCTCCGCCGGCGACGGGTCCCCCGCCATCTCGCAGGCCTCGAGCGCGCAGGCGTCCGGATAGTTGCCGCGGAAGTGGGAGGTGTCCACGACGACCCCCCGGACGACGCCCGGAAGGCCCAGCCGGATCAGGCACCAGTCGTGCCCCGGCGTTCGGCGCCGGCGCGTCTCCCATCCGTCCATCCACTTGCCGCGGTCGGTGTACTCCCCCTCGCGAAAGACGGGGCGCGCGGCCTTGAGCAGGTTCTCCTTCGGCGCGAAGAAGTCGTCGTTGGCGGCGAGCACGACGCCGCCCACGCGCTCGGAAGCGAGATCGATCAGCTCTCGGAAGTCCATCGGCGAGACCGCCGTCACTCCCGGCGGCCGGCGGCCAGGAGCGTCTCGCCGGCCGGCGGACCGAGGAACTCTCCCCGGTCGAAGATCTTCCGGCCGCGCTGGTAGGTCTCCTCGACCACCCCGAAGAGGGTCCGGCCGGCGTAAGGAGTCAGCTTGTGGCGCTGGTGGAGCGCCGCCGGCCGGACTTCGAAAGGCTCCTCGGGCCGCCAGACGACGAAGTCGGCGTCGAGCCCGGGGGCGAGCGCGCCCTTGCGGGTCGCGAGGCCCGCGAGCCGCGCCGGTGCCGCGCTCATCCACAGGGCGAGCGACTCGACGCCGGCCCCGCGCCGGCGCGCCGCGCTCCAGACGGCGGGCAGCGAGAGCTCGAGCGAGGAGATGCCTCCCCAGGCCTTCGCGAAGTCGCCGGTCTCGCGATGCTTCCCTTCGGGCGGCGACGGGGAGTGGTCCGAGACGACCATCCCGACGAGCCCGTCGCCCAGCGCCTGCCAGAGGCGTTCGCGATTCTCCCGCCCGCGGATCGGCGGCGCGCATTTGAACTCGGTCGCGCCGGGCGGGATCCCCTCCGCGTCGAAGAAGAGGTAGTGCGGGCACGTCTCCGCGGTCAGCGGCAGCCCCTCCTCGCGCGCCCGCGCGAGGTGCGGCAGGGCCGCGACGGAGGAGAGGTGCACCACGTGGATCGGCACGCGGAACTCGCGGCAGAGCCGGGCGAGCAGCGCGACGGCTTCGCTCTCCGCCTCCGGCGGCCGCGAAGCGAGATGCGCGGAATGCTCGCGGCTCCCCGCGGCGACTTCGCCCACGCGGCTGCCGAGCTCCGCGTGCGCCAGGAGGACCGCCCCCGCCCGATCGAGCGCCGGCAGCGCCTCCCGCAGGTCGGCCTCGGTGACCGGGGGAAATTCCTCGACCCCCGACGGCGCGAGGAAGCACTTGAAGCCGCGAACCCCGCGGCGGCCGAGCGGCTCGATTTCGCCCGCGCTTCCGGGCACGAGGCCCCCCCACATCCCGACGTCGACGGCGGACCGTCCGGCCGCCGCTTCGAGCTTCCAGTCGAGCGCGGCTTCGGTCGTCGTCGGAGGGAAGCTGTTCAGCGGCATGTCGACGATCGTCGTCACGCCTCCGGCCGCGGCCGCGCGCGTCGCCGTCTCGAAGCCTTCCCACTGCGCCCGGCCCGGCTCGTTGACGTGCACGTGCGTGTCCACGACGCCCGGCATGACGACCGAATCGCCGAAGTCGAGGACTCGGGCTCCCCCCGGCGGGTCTTCGCGTCCGCCGACCGCCGTGATGCGCCCGCCGGCGACCGCGAGCGACGCGGGGCGCACCCCCTCGGGCGTGACGACGCGCGCGCTTCGGACGAGCAGATTCTCGGGATCCAAGATCGGTGGGATCATACGGCGGGAACGAATGGGCGGACGGGGGCGTCTCGCGCGAACGACGGAGGAGGCGTGACCCCCGGAGGTCTTCTGTCCCGCTCGCTCTACTACCTCTCCTCGATCCCGACGATCCTCGGTCGAATGAAGGACCCGCTGCGGATTCTCGCGCTCTTCCTCGGCCTTCCGGCGTCCCGGCCGTTCGTCGTCGAGATCCGGGGCGGCGCGCGTTTCGGCGTGCGGACCCGAATGGACGTGTGGCTCATCAAGGAGGTCTGCCTCGATCGGGACTACGAACGCGGCTTCACGGCGCTCGAGCCGGGCTGGACGATCCTCGACGTCGGCGCGGGCTTCGGCGAGTTCGCCGTCGACGCCGCCCTTCGGTTCCCGACCTCCCGGGTTCTCGCCTTCGAGCCGGACCCCGACTCCCTGCGGCGCCTCCGGGAAAACGCGTCGCGTAACGGCGTGACGAACCTCCAGGCGTTCCCCGACGCGATCGCGGGAGCGGCCGGCACGCTCCCCCTCTACACGGTGAGCGGCCTGTACGGCCAGTACCGCACGGTCGAGCAGCGCCCGCGGTCGGGGCCCGACCCGTTCGAGCGCCGCCTGGCTCGCCCGGATCCCGGGAGCACGGTCTCCGCCGTCACGCTCGCCGACGTCTTCGACCACAACGGAATCGCCTCCTGCGACTTTCTCAAGATGGACTGCGAAGGGGCCGAGTACGGGATCCTCCTCGCCACCGACGAGGCGACGCTCGGCCGGATCCGACGCGTCGCGATGGAGTACCACGACGGCATGACGCCGCACCGGCACGACGAGCTCGTCCGCTTCCTCGAAGAGCGCGGCTTCGACGTGCGGACGCGCGGCAATCCCGCGCACCGGGAGCTCGGGCTGCTCTTCGCCGTGAACCGGCGCCCCGCGGGGCCGCCTCCGAAGGGCTAGACTCTCCGCAGCCGACTCCCAGGACACTCCGAGAGGCCCGCGCGCCGCGCGGGCGGGAGGCCCGATGACCGAGCCCGCGGCCGCCAACCAGAAGACGCACGCGGACGGCCGCGTGGAGCTCGATCGACGTCGCGCGGATCGAGAAGAGCCCGCTCTACAACCCGGACCTGGCGCCCGTGCCGATCGCGCGCCGGGTCTGGACGACCTACAACTACGCGGCGCTCTGGATCTCCATGGCGCACTGCATCCCGACCTACATGCTGGCCTCGGGGCTCATGGCCGCCGGGATGAACTGGTGGCAGGCGCTCGTCACGATCCTCCTCGGCAACACGATCGTGCTCGTGCCGATCCTCCTCAATTCGCACCCGGGCACGAAGTACGGGATTCCTTTTCCGGTCTTCGCGCGCGCCTCCTACGGCACGATCGGCTCGAATCTGCCGGCGCTGCTCCGCGCGCTCGTCGCGTGCGGCTGGTTCGGCATCCAGGCCTGGATCGGCGGCGAGGCGCTGAACACGTTCTTCCAGGCGCTCGTCCCGGGGTGGAAGACGCTCCTCGGGGCGGGGCTCTTCCAGGGGCACACCGCGACGGAGTGGCTCTCGTTCCTCGTCTTCTGGGGCATCAACGTCGCGATCATCTACCGCGGCATGGATCTCCTGCGAAAGGTCGAGAACTGGGCCGCGCCGTTCGTGCTCGTCATGACGGCGGTCCTCCTCGTCTGGGCGATCCGCAAGGCCAACGGGCTCGGGCCCCTCCTCGCGCAGCCGGGGAAGTTCGCGACCTTCCGGGAGTTCCTGCCGGTCTTCGTGCCGTCGCTGACGGCGATGATCGGCTACTGGGCGACGCTCTCGCTCAACATGCCCGACTTCACGCGCTTCGGAAAGAGCCAGCGCGAGCAGATCGTCGGGCAGGTCGTGGCGCTCCCGACGACGATGTCGGTCTTCGCCGCGATGGGCGTGCTCATCACGAGCGCGACGGTGCTGATCTACGGGCGCGCGATCTGGGACCCGATCCAGCTCGTGGCGCAGTTCAGGGCGCCGGCCGTCGTCGCGATCTCGATGTTCACGGCCGTCGTCGCGACCCTCGCCGTCAACATCGCCGCCAACGTCGTCTCCCCCGCCAACGACTTCGCCAACGCGTTCCCGAGGGCGATCCGCTTCAAGACCGGGGGCCTGATCACGGGGATCCTCGGCATCCTGATGCAGCCGTGGAAGCTGCTGGCCGACCCGTCCGGCTACATCTTCGCGTGGCTCCTCGGCTACTCGGGCGGGCTCGGCTCGATCGCCGGAGTGCTCATCGCCGACTACTGGGTCCTGCGCCGCGAGCCGACTGGCGCTCGCGGACCTCTATCTGCCGAACGGCTCTTACCGCTACGCCGGCGGCTGGAATTGGAGGGCCGTCGCCGCGACGCTCGCCGGCTGCTTCCTCGCCTGGGGCGGCCTCGTCATCCCCGCTTTGAAGCCGCTCTACTCCTATGCATGGTTCGTCGGCTTCTTCGCGGCGGGGCTCCTGTACCTGGCTCTCTCCCTCGGATCGCGGCCGCGCGAAGCCGTCACGCCGTAGGTGGGCGGGAGCCCTCCGCTAGGATACGGACTCCGATGGCTTCCCCGACGCGCGTCGCGATCGTGACCGGGGCGACCCGCGGCATCGGGCGCGCGGTCGCCGAGCGCCTGGCCGTCGAGGGCTACGCCGTCGTCCTCTCGGGGCGCACTCCGAAAGCGGCCGAGGAGGCCGCGGCCGCGCTGCGGAAGAAGGGGGGCGCCGCCTCCGGCCTCGCGGCCGACGCCCGCAAGGACGAGGATCAGAGGCGCCTCGTGGCCCAGGCCGAGAAGGAGTTCGGGAGGCTCGACGTCCTCGTCAACAACGCCGGGATCGGCGCGTTCGGCCGGGTCGACGAGATCTCTCCCGAGCAGTTTCGGGACGTCCTCGAGACGAACCTCTTCGGTCCCTGGTACGCGATCCGCCACGCGACCCCCCTCATGAAGAAGAGCGGCGGCGGCTTCATCGTCAACATCGCCTCGCTCGCCTCGGTCAACGCCTTCGCCAACGGCGCCGCCTACAACGCCTCGAAGTTCGGTCTCCTCGGCCTCTCGGACGCCGCGATGCTCGACCTGCGGCAGGACGGCATCCGGGTCGCCGTCGTCATGCCCGGCTCCGTCGCGACGGACTGGAGCCACTCGCACGGGAACCGGGACGCCTCCTGGATGCTGCAGCCGGAGGACGTGGCGGAGGCCGTCGCGGACCTGATCCGCTTCCCGGACCGGGCGATCCCTTCGCGGATCGAGCTGCGCCCGAGCCGGCCGCCGAAGAGGTGAGGATTCGGGATTCAGGATTCGGGATCCCCGAGGGAACCTCCTGATTCGGGCTGCGTATCCTCCAAGAGGAGGAGGTGCGTCCATGAGGTCGAAAGCGCTTTTCCCGGCGGTTATCGCCGCGCTCGCCATGGCGGCCACGGCCCGGGGCGACGGCGGTGTCAAGGAGATCCACAAGACGCTCCCCATCGATCGAGACGGCACGGTCTCGCTCGAGACCTTCAAGGGATCGATCGACGTGACCGCCTGGGATCGCCCCGAGGTCGACGTCCGGGCCCGGATCGAGCCGGACCCCGACGGGCGCGACCAGGCCGAGAAGGTCGAGCGGACGGAGATCTCGATCGAAGGCTCCGGCCGCCGCGTGCGGATCGAGACCGACTACGGCCGGATCCGACATCACGGGTTCTTCGGCTTCGCCGACGACGGCACGATGCCCTTCGCGCGATACACGATCCAGATGCCGAAAGGCGCACGGCTCGAGATCAAGGACTACAAGTCGGAGAGCCGGATCGACGGGATCTCGGGCGGCCTCGACTTCGACACGTACAAGGGGGAGGCCCGGGTGACCGGCATCGAGGGCTCCGTCCACCTCGAGACTTACAAGGGAGACGTTCGGGTCTCCTACGCCGGGTTCGCGGAGAGCCGCTTCGAGACTTACAAGGGCGAGATCGAGATCGCCCTGCCGGCCGCCGCGGCGTTCGACCTCGACGCCGACCTCGGCCGCCACGGAGACCTCGTCTCCGACTTCGAGGTCGCGATCCGGTCCGCCCGCGACGGCGGAAGGCAGCGCGGATCCGTCCACGGGGGAGGGCCGAGACTGCGCCTGGAGACGTACAAGGGCCGCTTCGAGATCAAGCAGCGGTAAACCGCCGCCGGCCTCCCCTCGTCCAATCCGGCGGGAGGTCGAATGCCATGCGAGTGACCCGGAGCCCCCTCTCGATCGCCGCGTTCTTCTTCGGACTCGCCCTTCTGCCGGCCGCCGCCCGCGCGGACGGCCGGATCCACCGGCGCCAGGAGCGACAGCAGCAGCGCATCGCGCAGGGAGTCGGCAGCGGCCAGCTCACGGCCGGCGAAACCGCGCGCCTCGAGCGCCGCGAAGCGGGGTTGAATCGCCAGATCCGCCGCGACCGCGCCGACGGCGGCGGCCTCACGGGGCGCGAGCGCGCGCGGATCGAGCGGCACCAGGATCGCCTCTCGCGTCAGATCTATCGCGGCAAGCACAATACACGTCGTCCGAGCTAACGTCGCTCCGGCTCGCTCGGGATCTGCGCCTTTCGGCGCACCGGCGGTCGGCTCGGCCAAAGGGCCTCGACCGACCGCCTGATCCCTCGCCGCGCCTACGCTCCCGCGGCGCGCGGACGTCCTCCGCTGCCCTCGCGGAGATTCCGCGCGCCGCGAACGATAGAACCACTGCCGCGACCATAGAAAAAGCCGCGCTGGATCTTTCGCTCGCGACGCGACCAAGTTTCGCGACCTAAGGAGCGAAACGACTCGCGTCGCGGGAGCCGGAGCGCAGCGAGCGGACCAGGCGAGCGGTCGAGCGTGCATCCACGCGAGCCGCGAGCCGGTCGCGGCCGCCGCCGTTCATTCGACCGCATGCCGCCGTTGCCCGCGACGGCCGCGAGGTCCGCTCGCAAGCGAAGGCGACGGATAATGCCCGCATGCGTCTGCTCGCCGCCGCGGCCGGCCTCCTGCTCATCGCGATCGTTCTCTGGGACGCCTTCGAGACGGTCGTGCTCCCGCGCCGCGCCTCGTTTCGCCTCCGGCTGACCCGATTCTTCTACGATTCGATCTGGCCCCCTTTCGCCGCCGTCGGCCGTCGCCTGCGGGGCGCCGTCGCGCGGGAGAACTTCCTCTCCGTCTTCGGGCCGGGGTCGTTGATTCTGCTGCTGGCGCTCTGGGCGCTCGCCCTCGTCCTCGGCTTCGCCCTGATCCAGTGGGGGCTCGGCTCTCGCGTCTCCGCGCCGTCGGGGATCGCGGGCTTCGGCGCCGACCTCTACATGAGCGGCACGACGTTCTTCACGCTGGGGCTGGGGGACGTGGCGCCGACCTCGACGGCCGCGCGGGTCCTGACGACCGCCGAGGCCGGGACCGGGTTCGGGTTTCTCGCGCTGATCATCGGCTACCTGCCGGTCCTCTCGCAGGCCTTCTCGAGGCGGGAAATCGCGATCGGACTGCTCGACGCGAGGGCGGGCTCGCCGCCGACGGCCGGCGAGCTCCTGCGCCGCCACGCGATCGAAGTGCGCGGCGACGCGCTCATCGCCCTGCTCGCTGACTGGGAGCGCTGGTCCGCGGATCTGCTCGAGGGCCACATCTCCTTTCCCGTCCTGGCGTTCTACCGGTCGCAGCACGACAACCAGTCGTGGGTCGCCGCGCTGACGACGGTGCTCGACACCTGCTCGCTCGTGATTGCCGGCGTCGAGGGCGGGCCGGTCCGCTCGGCGCGTCTGACGTTCGCGATGGCGCGGCACGCCGTGGCCGATCTGACGGGAGTCCTCGGATTGAAGCCGTCGTCGGCCGAGGACCGCCTGCCGCCCGCGGAGCTCGCCCGCCTGCGCGCCGCCCTCTCGGCGTCGGGGATGCCGCTGCCCGGGGGTGCGGCGGTGGACGAGCGACTGGCCTACCTGCGCCGGCTCTACGAGCCGTATGCGCACGCGCTGTCGCGCTTCCTGCTGATGCCGCTCCCTCCGTGGCTCCCGCCCGAAGGGGCGAAGGACAACTGGCAGACGACCGCCTGAGGCGACCGAATCCTTGCGCGAGAGAGCCTTCTTCTGGTTCGGGATCGTCTTCGGAGGGCTCTGGTTCGTGGTCTGCTCCGCCGCGGGCGTCGTCTGGATGCTGCTTCGCCCGGGCAACCGCCAGACCCTCTACGTCTACGGCCGCGTCTTCTGCCGCGGCCTCGTGCGCCTGATGGGCTGGGACATCGACGCCGCGAATCGCGAGCGGCTGGAGCGGCACGCTCCCTGCGTCATCGTCGCGAACCACCAGAGCTTCGCCGACGTCATCACCTACGGCTCGATCTTTCCGCGGCGGACCGTCTCCGCGGGCAAGCGCGAGATCGGGAAGATCCCGGTCTTCGGTTGGTTCTACCGGCTCTCGGGAAACCTCGTTCTCGACCGCGATCACGCGCGGAGCGCGCACGAGTCGCTCGCGGCCGCCGCCCGGACGATGCGGGAGGAGCGCCTCTCGGTCTGGTTCATGCCCGAGGGGCACCGCAACACGGGAACGGAGCTCCTCCCCTTCAAGAGCGGGGCCTTTCGGCTCGCGCTGGCCGCCCGGGTGCCCGTCGTGCCGATCGTGGCCGGGCCGCTGACGGCGATCCTCGACATGCAGCGCCGGCGCGCGCGGCCCGGGCGCCTGCCGATGCGCGTTCTCGATCCCGTCGCGACCGAAGGGCTCGAGACCCGCGACCTGCCGGATCTCGCGGCCCGCGTGCGCGCCCGCATGCAGTCGACGCTCGAGGAGCTGCGTGGCTGACCGCAGAAGCGAGCCGGAAGACCGCACGCTCGAGCTCCAGGGCCCGGCCCTTCGGGCGCTCGTCGATCAGGCGTGCGAGCGCATCCTCGCGCACCTCGAGTCGCTCCCCCGGCAACCCTCGGCGGACACCGAGGGAGGCGCGGAGCTCGCGCGATCTCTGTTCCAACCCCTGCCGGAAAGCGGACGGCCGGCCGAAGAGCTCCTGGACCTCCTCTTCGAGCGGGTGATCCCGAAAAGCTTCAACACCGCGGGGCCGGGCTACCTCGCGTACATCCCGGGGGGCGGGCTCCCCCACGCGGCGGTCGCCGACCTCATCTCCGGGGCCACGAACCGCTACGTGGGCGTCTTCGCGGCAGCGCCCGGGCTCGCGGCGATCGAAGCGGACGTCGTGCGCTGGTTCTGCGAAATGGCGGGCCTCCCCGCCGGCTCCGGCGGCATCCTGACCTCCGGCGGCTCGCTCTCGAACTTTTCGGCTCTCGTCGCCGCTCGCCGCGAGAAGCTGCCCGAGAACTTCCTGTCGGGGACCGCCTACGTCTCCGATCAGGCGCACCACTCGATCGCGAAGGCGGCGATGCTGGCGGGGCTCCCCGAGCGAAACGTTCGGGAGATCCCTTCCGACGGGGCGTTTCGAATCCGCCTCGACCTCCTCGAGCGGGCGATCGCGAAAGACCGCGCCGAGGGCCTCGATCCCTTCCTCGTCGTCGGCAACGCCGGCACGACGAACACGGGAGCGGTGGACGACCTGACGGGGCTCGCGGGCCTCGCCCGCCACGAGGGGCTCTG
This sequence comes from uncultured Acidobacteriota bacterium, assembly GCA_963707935.1. GTDB lineage: Bacteria > Acidobacteriota > Thermoanaerobaculia > UBA5066 > Gp7-AA6 > DATBFU01. The sequence goes on from CAVPRN010000005.1 coordinate 2,790,499, forward strand.
GTTCCACGCGGACGGGGCGTACGGCGGGTTCTTCGTCCTGACGGAGCGGGGCAAGTGCGCGCTCGCGGGGATCGAGCTCGCCGACTCGATCGCGCTCGACCCGCACAAAGGGCTCTTTCTCCCGTACGGCACGGGGAGCCTCCTCGTCCGGGACGTCGGGGCCTTGAAGCGGGCCCACGCCCTCTCGGCCGACTACATGCCGCAGATGCAGGAGGACCCGGACCTGCCCGACTTCAACCTGCTCTCGCCCGAGCTCTCGCGGGGCTGGAGAGGTCTGCGCGTCTGGCTGCCGATCGCGATGCATGGGATCGGCCCGTTCCGGCGCAACCTCGACGAGAAGCTCGACCTCGCGCTCTGGGCCGCGGAGGAGCTGCGGAAGATTCCGGGGATCGAGATTCTGGCCGAGCCGCAGCTCTCGATCGTGGCCTTCCGGCTCTCCCGGCCGGGTCCGGGCGAGGAGGCCGCAAACGCGGTGAACCGCGAGCTCCAGTCGCGGATCAACGCGCGAAAGCGCGTCTACCTGACCGGCACGATGCTCGGCGACCGGTTCGCGGTCCGCATCTGCGTCCTCTCCTTCCGCACGCACCGGGAGCGGATGGAGGCGGCGCTCGAGGACATCCGGACCGAGGCCGGGCAACTATATCAGACTTGATATAGCTGCGGACTTCGGGCCAAGGGTTATATCCTTCGGGCAACGTGCCTCTCCCACAGGGGACGCGGCTGGGTCCCTACGAGATCCTGGCGCCGCTCGGCGCGGGCGGCATGGGGGAGGTTTACCGGGCGCGCGACACCCGGCTCGAGCGCACCGTCGCGATCAAGGTCCTGCCTTCCCACCTCTCCGCCGACGAGCACCGCCGGGAGCGCTTCGAGCGGGAGGCGCGGACGATCTCGCAGCTCACCCACCCGCACATCTGCGCGCTCTACGACGTCGGCCGCCAGGACGGGACCGACTTCCTCGTCATGGAGCACATCGAGGGGGAGACCCTCACGGAGCGTCTCGTCAAGGGCGCTCTCTCCTCCGAGCAGTACCTGCGATACGGGATCGAGATCTCGGGGGCGCTCGACCACGCGCACCGGCACGGGATCGTCCACCGCGACCTGAAGCCCGGCAACGTCATGCTGACGAAGTCGGGAGTCAAGCTCCTCGACTTCGGCCTCGCCAAGTTCGCCGCGCCTCCGGCGGCCTTGAGTCTTTCGGCGCTTCCCACGGAAGCGGCCCGGCAGCTGACCGACACGGGACAGATTCTGGGAACGCTTCAGTACATGTCCCCCGAGCAGCTCGAAGGCAAGGAGGCCGACGCGAGGAGCGACCTCTTCGCCTTCGGCGCGGTTCTCTACGAGATGGCGACGGGACGGAAGGCCTTTACCGGCAAGAGCCAGGCCTCGCTCATCGCGGCGATCCTGCAGAACGAACCGGAGCCCATCTCGAAGGTTTCTCCTCTGACGCCGCCCGCCCTCGACCGCGTCGTGCGGGCCTGCCTCGCCAAGGATCCGGAAGACCGCTGGCAGACGGCCCACGACGTCATGCTCCAGCTCCAGTGGATCTCCGAGGGAGGCTCACAGGCGGGGATCCCGGCTCCCGTGGCCGCGAGGCGCCGGGGGCGTGAGCGGCTCGCGTGGGGTGTCGTGGCGGCGCTTCTCGTCACGTCGGCAATTCTCGGCGCGGCGTACTGGCGCTCGCGCGCGGCACCGTCTGTGTCGCTGCGCCTCTCGCTACTGCCGCCCGAAGGTAAGACCTTCTCCTTCATCGGCGAAGGCTACGGACAGGATGCCCCGGCTCCGGTCGCGATTTCTCCCGATGGCAGGCGGCTCGTCTTCGGCGCGCAGGACGCCGACTCGGTCCGGCTCTACATGCGCCTCCTGGATTCCTTCGAAGCACAGCCTCTGGAGGGAACCGCGGATGCCTGGTTTCCATTCTGGTCGCCGGACGGGGCATCGATCGGCTTCTTTCAGGAGTCGAAGCTGAAGAGAATTCGCGCGGGTGGCGGCCCGGCAGAAGTGATCGCCGGCGCTCCGAATGCGCGGGGCGGAAGCTGGGGCCGCGACGGAACGATCCTCTTCGCACCCAAAGGCGGTGGGGCGATCTTCCGCGTGTCCGAGAAAGGCGGAACACCGACGCCGGTCACGTTCCCGAGCGCGCCGGAGAGCGTCCTCACCCATCGCTTCCCGTCCTTTCTTCCGGATGGACGACACTTCCTCTATCTCGCCTTCAAGACTCTGGAATCGGCGAAACTTCGCGACGATGAACTCGGCATCCTCATCGGTTCGATCGACTCACGAGAGACCGTGCGCCCTTCTGCCCGACAGGTCTAATGCCATCTACGCCCCGCCGGGCTTCGTCCTCTTTCGGCGGAAAGAGACGCTCATGGCCCTGCCGTTCGACGCAAGGACGCTGAGGGCCACGGGCGCGGCGGTCCCGGTGGCCGAGAAGATCGAGTTCGGAGCCTTACGGTCCATCGGGGTTTTCTCAGCCTCTGCGACCGGCGTGCTCGCATACCGCGCAAGCCCCGGTCCCCCGCCGGCGCAGGTGTCGTGGCTGGATCGATCCGGCAAGGCGGCCGGAGTTCCCGCAATACCTCCGGCGCTGGTCTGGAACGCGCGGCTGTCGCCCGACGGGAAGACGGCCGCGCTGGACATCTTCGACGCGCAGACCGGCAAAAACGACCTCTGGCTCTACGATCTCGTCCGGGGCGCCCGCTCGCGGCTGACCCCGGACGGCGCTGGCGATCCCGTTTTCTCCCCGGACGGCCGCCGTGTCGCTGTCGCCTGGAGGGGCTCCGCCGCATCGGGTCTTTACATCACCGACTCGAGCGGAGAGGGGAAGCCCGACCTGCTGTTGGAGTCGCCGCAGGACAAGGCCCCGCTCGACTGGTCCTCGGACGGCCGCTGGATTCTCTTCATGCAGACGGTTGGACAGGAGGGGCCCGGTCTGGGCAAGCCCGAGCTGTGGGTCTGGTCGGTCGCGGAGAGGAAGGCCGCGCCGTACCTGCAGAACGAATGGAGAGCGAGGTCCGCCGCTTTCTCCCCCGACGGCCGCTGGGTCGCCTATGAGTCAGACGAGTCGGGGCATCCGGAAGTCTCGATCCGTCCCTTTCCGGGCCCGGGAAGCCGCACGCAGATCTCCAAAGGCGGCGGGGGGCTGCCGCGCTGGAGCCGTGACGGACGGGAGATCGTCTATCCGTGCTGCGGCGATAAGTTGATGGCCGTCGAGGTCAAAACGCGGAGCGGATTCGAAGCGACGGAACCACGAGTCCTTCTGACCCTTCCCACGGGCACGGAGGTCTGGGATATCACTTCCGACCACCAACGCGTCTTCGTCGCGGCACCGTCGACGAGCGTGAGGAACTCCGCGCCCCTCTCCATCGTCACGAACTGGACGGCCGGCCTCCCCCGCTGACGCGGCTATGATCCGCGCATGAGCGCGCGCGGAGGATTCGGCTCCTTTCTTCTGCGGTGGCTCCGGCGGGCCGCGTGGGCCGCGCTCGTCGTTTTCATTACGATCGTCGGCGTGCGCGTCTATCAGGCGACCCGCCCGCCCCACTTGAAGTCCTGGCATCGCTTCGCGCCCCCCACGGAGTTCCGCGCGGCGGACGAGACGGCCTCGACCACCCTGGAGGATTACCTGCGCCGCGAGGAACGGGTCTTCGGCGAGGTCAAGAGCCAGATCGAGGATCGCCTCGCGCCCGAGGATCGGACGAGCGGCAATCGGTACTTCGCGGACAGCCTCTCGAGCCCGACCGGCTACCCGCGCGACTGGAACCGGACCTACGAGATGGTCCCGGCGGAGATTCGGGGCGGGGCGCTTCTCCTCCACGGGCTGACCGACTCCCCCTACAGCATGCGCCGGCTCGCCGAGGTCCTCCGGGATCGGGGGATCTACGCCCTGGCCCTTCGCGTGCCGGGACACGGCACCGTGCCGGCCGCGCTGACGAAGGCGGTTTTCGAGGACTGGTGCGCGGCCACGCGCGTCGCGGCGCGGCACGTGCGCCGCCGGATCGGCGAAGGGAAGCCGCTCTACCTGGTCGGCTACTCCAACGGCGGGGCGCTCGCGGTCGACTACGCGCTCGACGTCGCCGGCGGCGCGAGCCTGCCGAAGCCGGACCGCCTCATCCTCCTCTCCCCCATGATCGGCGTGACCCCGGCGGCGGGGCTCGCCCGGTTCGTCGGCCATCTCGGCGTCATTCCCTACTTCGCGAAGGCGAAGTGGCTGGACGTGCTTCCGGAATACAACCCGTTCAAGTACAACTCCTTCCCGGTCAACGCGGGCCTGCAGACCGCTCGCCTGACCGATGCCATCCACGCGAAGATCGAGGGGCTCGCAACGAAGGGGAAGCTCGCGGGCCTGCCGCCGATCCTGGCTTTCCAGTCGCTCGTGGACGCGACGGTCGTCACCGTCGCGGTCAAGGAGAAGCTCTTCGACGCGCTGCCCTCCAACGGATCCGAGCTCGTGCTCTTCGACGTGAACCACGCGGCGGTGGCGCGGACGTTTCTCGGAGATTCTTCGGACGCGCTCTTGTCGCGCCTGGAAGCGGGAGGCCCGCGCCGCTACACCCTGACGGTCATCGCGAACGCGGGGCCCGACGCGCTCGAGATCGTCGAGCGCTCGACCCCCGCCGGAGCGGCAGCCCCCGTCTCCCGGCCGCTCGGGCTCGCCTGGCCGCCGCAGGTGTACTCGCTCTCCCACGTCGCGATCCCCTTCCCGACCGACGATTCCCTCTACGGAGGCGAGCCCGACCGGCGGCAGGGGGGCGGGATCCACCTCGGCATTTTCGCGCCGCGCGGCGAGCGCGGCGTGCTCACGACTTCCCCCGGCGATTTCCTCCGGATCTCCTGGAATCCCTTCTTCCCCTACGTCGCGGAGCGCGTCGAGCGATGGATCGGCTCGTAGCTCGCAGCCGCGGGGTTCTCGGGCGCCTCGCCCTCCTCGCCGCGGCGGTCCTCGGCGGCGTCGCCTGTCAGGATGCCCCGGAGGCGAAGACCGAGACTCCGTCTTCCGCTTCGGCGCCCGCGCGGGCGGCTCCCACGGCGGCGCCGACAGCCGAGGCGCCGCCGGCGATCGCGATCTCCGACGTTCCCTTGCAGGCCGAGCGCTTCGAGTCGCTCCGGCGCGAAATCACCGCGAACCTCACGCCGGGGCCGGAGCTCGAGGGGATCGACGATCGGCTCAGCCGGGCGGAGAGGCGGACCGCGCGCCTGCTCGAGCGCCCCGCGCTCTCGCCCGCGGAAGAAGTCCAGCTCGTCGAGCTGCAGGACCTGGACCTGGAGCTGCGAGACATCGACGCCGCGGGCGGGAGACTCGAGGCGGCCCTCGCGGCGCGGGCGCGCGCGCTGGACGCCGACCTCGGGCGGCTGGCCCGGGAACAGGCGCGCTGGGCGGCCACGCTGCCCGAGATGGCGAAGGAGGAGGCCCCGGAACCGATCCGCGCGCGCGTCTCCGAGATCACCTCGGGGGCCGCTGCGCTGCGGGCGGAGGTCAAGCGACGCCGCGACGAGACCCTGACGCAGCTCGACCGCATCTCCCGGATTCGCAGCTCTCTGGAAGCGGCGCGCGGGGAGATCTCCGACCGCCGCCGGGGGGCCCAGCGAAGACTGTTCGCGATCTCCGAGGGGCCGATCTGGCACATGGCGTTTGCCGGCCGGCCGGTCGGCCAGGCCGCTCGCGAGCGGCTCCTTCGCGATTTTCGCCGCCTGCGCGTCTACTTCAAGGAAGACGGCGCGCGCGTCGCCCGGACGTTCTTCCTCGCCCTTCTGGTCGGCCTCGGGCTGCCCTTCCTCCTGCGCGGCGCGGCGAAGGAATGCGCGAAGCTCGACCCCTTCGCCCGCGCGCCGATCCGGCTGATCGAGCGGCCCTTCGCCGCCGCCACCCTGGGGGCGCTGATGATCCTGGGATGGTCGGGGACTTCCGCGGCGGCGCCGGTCCTCTTCCGGGACGCCGTGTGGGTTCTCGCGATCCTTTCGACCGCCCAGCTGCTCTTCAGGCTCCTCGACCGCAGCGTCCAGCGCACGCTCTACGTCCTCACCGCGGTTTCCTGCCTCTATCCGATGCGACGCCTCTTCGAGCAGGATCCGCTGCTCGAGCGTCTGGTGCTCATCCTGCAGGCCGGCGCGGTGGCCGCGACGCTGGCAGCGGACCTGCGCGCGGGCGTCTGGAAGCGGGTCTTCTCGCAGCGCTGGGAGCGCGTCGTAACTCTCATCCTCGCCACGGCGCTCGTGCTCCTTTCGGCCGCTCTCGTGCTGGTCGTGATCGGCTACGTCGAGCCGGCGCGGCTTCTCCGAACCGGGGTGATCGGATCGCTCGGCTTCGGCCTGATCTCGCTCGGCCTGTACAGCCTGCTCTACGGCTTCCTCTCGACTCTCCTCGCGACCCGGCCGGCGCGCTCTCTGCACCTGGTCGCCGGCCACGCCGATTCGATCCGACTCTTCCTGCGCCGCGCGCTTTCGGCCCTGGTCGCGATCCAGTGGGTCTTCCTGTCTTTCGCAGCCTTCGGACTCGGCAACGCGGCGGTCGGTTGGCTCAAGAAGGCTCTCGAGTCGAGTCTCCAGATCGGATCGGCCACGGTCTCGGTTTCGGGAATCCTCACGTTCGTCGGCGTCCTGGCCGGAAGCTTCCTCCTCGCCGGCGCCGCCCGCTTCGTTCTGGAGGGGGAGATCCTGCCTCGCCTGCGCCTTCCACGCGGCCTGCCCTACACGATCTCGATGACCCTCCGCTACGCGATCATCGTGTCGGGCGTCTTCCTCGCCTTCAGCGCGGCGGGAATCAGCCTCTCGCGCTTCACGCTGCTCGCCGGAGCCCTCGGCGTCGGCCTCGGCTTCGGCCTGCAGAACCTCGTCTCGAACTTCGTGTCCGGCCTGATCCTCCTCTTCGAGCGGCCGATCCAGGTCGGAGACTACGTGGACGTCGGCTCGCTCGTCGGCGAGGTCACGCGCATCGGAATGAGGTCGAGCACGATCCACACGGCCGATGGGGCCGAGGTCGTCGTCCCCAACGCGGACCTGATCTCCAAGAGCGTCGTCAACTGGACGCTCTCCGACCGCAAGCGCCGGATCGAGATCCGCGTGGGGGCCGCCTACGGCTCCGATCCGGAGAAGGTGATCGGGCTGCTGCTCCAGGCCGCCGGCGACCACCCCGAAGCCATGGCCGAGCCACCTCCGGCGGCGTATTTCGTCGGCCTCGGCGACAGCTCGCTCGATTTCGTGCTCCACGTCTGGGTCGCCCGCTTCGAGCAGGCACCGGCGCTGCAGAGCGCGGTGCGGCGCGCCGTCTACCGGGTGCTTCGGGAGAACGGGATCGAGATCCCGTTCCCGCAGCGCGACCTGAACCTTCGCACCGTGTCGCCGGAGGCGTCCCGCGCCCTCCAGACCGCCGAGGAAGAGGACCCGGCGCGGGAGACCTGACCGGACCTAGGGCTGACCGATCGGGCGCCCGGGCGGCGTCTCGAGCCCGCGGGGGCGGGGCTTTCGCGCCTCCGGCTTCGTCAGGAACTCCGAGAGGTCCCGCTCCGCGAGCCTCGCGTGCGCCTCGGCCGCCGCGCCGGCGGGGTGGCGCGCCGCGAGCGCGGCGCGCAGTCGAGTCAGCCGCGACCAGACCGTCGCGCGAACCGAGGAGGACGTCTCCGGCCGCGCGGCGAGGTCCATCATTGCGTCGAGGACTTCCCGCGAGGCGATCCGCCGCAGCGAAGCGAGGCGCTCGGTCGGGTCCGGCTTCGCGTTCCAGGTCGCGGCGACGAGACGCGCGAGGACCGCGTCGAAAGTCAGGGCGTCCGGACCGGGCGCGAGCTCGAGGCGCTCGGCCCGCGGCGGCGCGAGCAGCGGATCCACGATGAGGGCCGACAGGATACGCGCGGCGGTGAGGCGGTCGAAGGCGGGGCCGGCTTCCGACGCGAGGCGCTCGCGGCTCGGCCGCGCCGCCGAGGGCTCGGGGACGAGCGTCTCCAGGATGCGATCGGGAATGTCGAGGTTCGCGGGCTCGAGCGCTTCGACGAGGAGCTCGAGCGCCTCGCGCTGCCTGGCCGCCGGCACCCACGCCGTCGCCGTCTGGCCGTCCCCGGCGAGGGCGCCGGTCTGAAACTGGCCGCCCACGAACTGCTGCGCGGCCTGGATGCCGAAGCGGTGGTAGAGGTAAGCGAGGTTGAAGCGCTCCTGGAGGCTCGCGACCCACTCCCCCGGCCGGAGCTGCCCCGCCCCGAAACGCTCGAGAATCACGCGCCGGACCTTCCCGGTCGTCGCGAGCCATTCGACGGGATCCGCTCCCCAGTCGTACTCGGCCCAGCGCGGATCCGACTCGAGCGGGTAGAAGATCCCGCGCGCGTAACCTTCGCGCACGATCGCGTCGAGGCGCGCCGGGTCCGCCTCGGGCGTGTAGCCCCACGCAATCGCCAGCCGGTCGTAGGAGCCGACGTCCTTCGGGTAGGCGTCGGACGTGTCGAGCGCGCCGTCCTGGAGCTGGATGTTGGGCGCGAGATAGTCCATGACCGATCCCCAGCCGAAGGTCGTCGCCGCCCAGTTGTGCTCGAGCCCGAGCGTGTGGCCCACCTCGTGGGCCGACAGGTACGCCAGGCGCTCGAGGACGAGCGTCTCCTCGCCGGTCCCGCCGTCTCCCGCCGCGAGCAACGAGAAGTCGGGCGCGTCGGACGCGAGACAGGCCCGGCCCGAGCGCGGCGGCTCGAGATTGCGCCACAAACGTGACGTCGTCCGCCGCCGGTGCGAATCGATCCTCGCAACCGCGTGCAGGATCTCCCCGGTCCGGGGATCGACCTGGCTGTCGCCGATCGACCAGGCCCTCTCGGCGCGATTGATCCATTCGATCCCGGAGTAACGGGCGTCGAGGAAGGTCGCGCCCGGCGGCAGATCGCGGATCTCGAGCGCGTTGCGGAACCCGGCCTGCTCGAAAGCGTGGTTCCACCAGAGGGCGGCGTCGCGGATCGCGCGGCGCTCGGGCTCGGGGATTCCCCGGTCGAGGTAGTAGACGATCGGCTGGGCCGGCTCGGAGACGGCGGCGGACGGATCCTTCTTCTCCAGGCGCCAGCGGCTCGCGAGGTACTTCTCGATCGGCTCGATGAAGGGGGCCGTGTGATCCACGTGCCGGAGCGGGATGAAACCGATGCGAGGATCGAACGCGCGCGGCCGGTAGCCGGGCTCCGGCAGCTTGCGGAAGGTGTAGTGGACCGAGAGGCTCATCGTCCGGCCGTCGGGGAGGACCTCGGCGACGGCGGGAGGGGCCCCCTCCGACGAGAAGGTCTGGACGGCCTCGACTTCGGTGTTGAGCGGAAACGCGCCCGTGCGGTCGAGGCGAATGGCGGAGCGGGATGCGTCCTGTCTCCACTCGCCGATCCGCGCCACCTTCATCGCCGCCAGGACGCTTCCGCCTTCGAGAGTCAGGGCCGTCGCGTCGGCCAGAACGCGCTCCCCTTCTTCGGCGACGACCGGCATCGAGGCCAGCACCGACGTCGGAAACGACTCCTCGACCACGCGCGAGCGCTCGGCGTCGGATACGCCGCTCGCGTGGGTCGTCTGCTTCTGAACGAGGAGGACGCGCGGCCCCACGCGTTCGAACCGGCAGAGGCCGAGATTGCCGAGGCTCCCGCGGTCGAGGTCGATCTCGAGGAGCCCCGCTCCTCCGGCGAGCCCCACGCCGTAGAGAAAGTCTCCCGCGACCGCCGACGTCTCGAGGAGGAGCTGTCCCCGCTTCGCGTCCCAGTAGAACGGGAGAAAGCCGTCCCGCCGCTCGAGGCCGCGCGTGTGCTCGAACAACGTGGGAGCCGCCTCCGCGGGCGCCGCGCTCGGAGCGGGCGGCGTTCCCGCGGGCCCCTGCGGACCCGCCGCGGCGAGAAGCACGGCGAAGGCGAGCGTTCGCATGAAGAATTCCTCCTCGGGCGGCGTTCGGCGCGCGATCTTAGCAAGCGCGCGCGCGCGATCCGTCCGAAACCGCGCCGGCGGCGACGTCGTACTTGTTGCCGTGGCGACCGCCCGACTGCTGTCCGTGAATCTGGCCCTGCCTCGGATGTTCCATTCGCGCGGACGCGAGATCCCGACCGGGATCTTCAAGGAACCCGTCTCCGGCCGCGTCGGGCTGACCCGACTGACCCTGGACGGAGACGTGCAGGTGGACAAGCGCTACCACGGCGGCCCCGATCAGGCGGTCTACGTCTTCCCTTCGGAGCACTATCCTCACTTCCGAGAGAGCCTCGGCAGGCCGGATCTCTCGCCGGGCTTCTTCGGCGAGAACTTCACGACCGAGGGTCTGCTCGAATCGGACGTGCGCGTCGGGGACGTGTTCACGGTCGGGAGCGCCCGGGTGCGCGTGACCAAGCCGCGGGGGCCCTGCTTCAAGATGGGGTTGAAGGCGGGCTCCGCGAAGTTCGTGAAGGACCTCCTCGAGAGCCGCCGGCTCGGCTTCTACCTGCGCGTCCTCGAGGAGGGAGAGGTCGGCGCCGGAGACGCGATCACGCGGGTCTCTTCGGACGCCGATTCACCGACGATCTCTCAGGACATCGAGCGGCGATTTTTCGAAGGCCGCTGACCACGGAGGCGGGCCGGGCGTCGATCGGCGATGGCTCGGCCGGCCGATGAGGCCGCTGCGCGCGACACTGCGGGCACAGGTTCGGACAGCGGCACACGGCTTCGCCGCCGCTTCCCCGCGAGAGGTACGATACTCGGGCGATTCGGGAGTTGCGGCGCAAGCGCGACGGGAAGACCACGGTGAAGGACGCGCACGTCTTGAAGCGGGGTGGTCAATCGTCGCCGTGCCCCGCCGAAGCCCTCGTCAGGCCCGTCCTCGTAGCACCGTGGCAGCTCAGGCGGCTCGGCGAGCATCGGCAACTCCCGCCGAAGACCGTCAGCACGTCCCTTTCCGAGCAGGAAAGGAATCTCAGGTCAGGCGTGTGGGTTGGCCTGCCTGACACGCGCATCCAGCGGACTCGCTCGTCGGCTTCGCGCCTGTCTGCCGACCAGGGACGCTGCCGGATACGCGCGCATGCACCCGATCGGTGCTCGACCCGACGCACTTGAGACTTTCGCCTGGCTCTCGGCCGCCCGCTCCGCGCTCCGCGCGGCCGCTTTCGAATTCACCCGGCACGCTGGACTGAAGCCGTGGTCGCCTGGAAGCCGGTGACCCTCGAGGGCCGCCACGTTCGGCTCGAGCCGCTCTCGCGACGGCACAAGTCGCAGCTGGCCATGGTCGCGCTCGATCCAGAGCTGTGGCGCTTCACGCCCACGCAGATTCACTCGCCCGACGACCTGGACGCGTACATCGAGACGGCGCGGTCCTGGCAGAAGGCGGGCACGGCGATTCCTTTTGCCACGATCGACCGTTCCACGGGCCGCGCGATCGGCAGCACGAGGTTCGGCAACATCGACCCGCAGAACCGCCGCACCGAGATCGGCTGGACCTGGCTCGGCCGCGACTTTCAGCGCAGGGCCTTCAACACCGAAGCGAAGTTGCTGATGCTCACCCATGCCTTCGAGCAAATGGACTGCATCCGCGTCGAGTTCCGAGCGGACTTCCTCAACACGAAATCCCGCAAGGCGATCGCCCGGCTCGGAGCCAGGGAGGAAGGTATCCTGCGCCACCACATGATCCTGTCCGATGGGAGACGGATCGACTGGGTCTACTACAGCATCCTGCGCGACGAGTGGCCGTCCGTGCGCGCAGGCCTCGAGCAGAAGCTCGCGTCGCACGATCGCGCTTGAGCCGTTTCTCGGGTCACCGGAACAGTCGAGGATTTCGGTAACGACCCGTCTGCGGTCCGGGCTCCACCCGCAGCGAATTCAGACCAGCACGTCCAGGCTCGCCCGCTCGCGGCGGGCGGCGGCTCCGTAGGAGGCCCAGGCCTGGGCCAGCCGCCGCACCCCCTCCTCCATCCCTTTGGCCTCGAGCACGAAGGGGAGGCGCAGGCAATCGGACGAAGCGCCGTCGGTCGAGGCGAGCGATCCCGGAACGATCGAGACGCCGTGGCGCAGGGCCACCTGGGCGAATTCGTCGGCGTTCCCGCGCGGCAGACGCGCCCAGAGCGAGAGGCCGCCGGCCGGCGGCGTCCACGTCCAATCGGGCAGGTGGCGCGAGAGGAGCTTCGTCAGAGTCTCGAGCTTCTCGCGGAGCTCGCGGCGCCGCATCTCCCGGACTTCGTCCGCCCGGCCGAGCAACCGCACGGCCGCGAGCTGCGAGAGGACCGAGCCCCCGAGGTCCGCCATGATCTTGCGGCGGGCAATCCGCGCGAGCAGCGCTTCGGACGCGCGGATCCACCCGATCCGGAGGCCTCCCCAGAAGAGCTTCGAGAGCGAACCCACGGTCAGAATCGGCGCCTCCGGCTCGAAGGCCGCGAGGGGCGGCGGCGGGTCTCCTGCGAGCGGAAGGTCCGCGAGCGTGTTGTCCTCGACGACCGGCACGTTTCGCTCCCGCGCCAGGCGCGCAACCGCACGCCGCTTGCGCTCCGGCATGAGCGCCCCCGTCGGGTTCTGGAACGTCGGCATGAGGTAGAGCATCCGCGCGGCGGTGCGGCCGGCGATCTCGCGCAGCCGGTCGGGGGAGACGCCGTCGCGCTCGACCGGGACCGGCATCAAGCGGGCGCCGAGGCTCGTGAAGATGTCGATCGCGCCGAGGTAGGTCGGATTCTCGAGGACCACCGCGTCGCCGCGGCGCAGGAACGCGGCGCCCGCGATGGCGATCGCCTGCTGCGCGCCGCAAGTGACGAGCACCTGCTCCTCCGTCGTCGGCAGCCCGCGCCGGGTCTGGTGCGCCGCGATCGCGCGCCGCAAGGCCGGCAGCCCCATCGGCAGGTACCCCGGGCCGCGCAGGACTTCCGTCAGGGCGCGCCGGTCGACGGTGGCGATCTCGCGGGCGAAGAGCTCGTTGCCCGGCAGGTGGGCTCCGAGGAACTCGATCGTCCCTCCGGACCCCTCGATCAACCCCCGATACACGGGGTGTCCGCGGAACGAACCGGCGCCCTCCTCGGGCGGGAGCGCCGCGGACCCGCCGCTGCCGGCGGAGACGCGGGTGCCGCTCCCCTGCCGGCTCTCGAGCCACTCGTCCTGGCGCAGGATCTCGTATGCGGCGACGACCGTGGTCCGCGAGAGCGAGAGGAGCCGTGCGAGCACCCGCTCGGCCGGCAGCCGCTGGCCCGGCCCGACCTCGCCCCGCTGGATCGCCGTCTTCAACGCGGAAGCGAGGCGGCGATAGGCCGGGCCCTCTCCCTCGCTCCAGTTTCCGAGCGCGCGGGCGAACTCGAGCGGGCGCGCGGCCGAGCCGCGCGGAAGGTCCACTTTCGGCGAAGTGGCTATTGATTGGTTCGGCATCCGGGACGATTGTAATACCAATCGAGGATGTGGACCAAATGGCTATTGGAATTGGAGCTTAACGAGAGAGCCCGGGATTTCCCGGGGAACTCCTAGAATCCGCCGAGAGGAGGCCGCCTATGCCCCTGCCCCGCCATGCGTTCTTCCGAGGCCACATCGTTCCGTACACCGAGGCGCGGATCGGAGTCCTGACCCACGCCTTGAATTACGGCACGGCGTGTTTCAGCGGCATCCGCGGCTACTGGAACGACGAGCAGGGCGAGCTCTTCGTCTTCCGGCCGCGCGACCACTTTCACCGTTTTCTCGAATCGGCCAAGCTGCTCGGCATGGACCTCGGCCACACCGAGGAGAGCCTCGTCGCGTTCCTGATCGAGCTGCTGCGGGCGGAGCTCTACCGCGAGGACTGCTACATCCGCCCCCTCGCCTTCTACGCCGACGAGGCGGTCGGCGTGCGGATGCACGACCTCTCGCCGGAAGTCTCGATGGTCGCGCTCCCCTACGGCCGCTACATGGAGAACGACGAGAGCCTGCACCTGACGGTCTCCTCGTGGCGGCGCGTGGACGACAACATGATCCCGGCCCGGGGCAAGATCGCCGGGTCCTACGTCAACTCCGCCTTCGCCAAGACCGACGCCGTGCGCGCCGGCTTCGACGACGCGATCGTCCTGACGCAGGACGGGCACGTCTCCGAGTCCTCGGCCGCCAACGTCTTTCTCGTCCGCAACGGCGTCGCGGTCACCCCGTCGATCACCGAGAACGTGCTCGAGGGGATCACGCGGCGGACCGTCCGCGACTTGCTTCGCCAGGAGCTGTCGGTCGAAGTCGTCGAGCGGCCCGTGGATCGCTCGGAGATCTACCTGGCCGACGAAGTCTTCCTCTGCGGAACGGGGGTCCAGATCGGCGCGGTGACGCGCGTGGACAACCGGGCGATCGGGACCGGACGGATGGGGCCGGTCGTCTCGGAGCTGCGCCGCCACTACTTCGACGTCGTGCGGGGCCGCCGGGAGGAGTATCGGCACTGGTGCGCCCCGGTCTACTCGGGCGAGCGGGACTTCTCCCGGCCGGACCCGGCCGAGAAGCGCCCCGGCAAGGACGGGCCGACGCTCCGCCTGGCGCGCTAGGTCCCGGCGCCCCCCCCGAAGCCCGGCCGCTCCGCCGGGCTCGATCGGGCATAGGATCCGGGTTGCGGAGTGGTGGGCCTGCTCCGCGACTCGCCATGGCGGACAAGAGGAAGTTTCCCCGGGTCAAGCGCCGGCTCGTGATCGAGTTCCGGCTCGCCGGAGCTCCGTACTACGGATTCACCTACAACCTCTCGCCCGCCGGCGTCTTCGTGCGCTCGATCCGGATCCCGAACCTCGGCACGACGATCACGGCCGAGCTCCACATGCCCGACGGCAAGCGGATCCCTCTCCAGGGCCGCGTCGTGCGCTCCTATCGCGCGCCGACGGCGCTCGCGCGCCTCGTGCCGAGCGGGTTCGGGATGTCGATCGCGTCGGGCCCCGAGGAGTACTTCCAGTTCCTCGCGGCCCTCTAGGCCCGACTACTTCTTCGCGGGCGGCGCCTTCGGCTCCTCGTAGTCCGGCACGCGATTGACGATCGGCGGGATCGTGCGCAGGTACGCGTACATCGCCTTCAGGTCGCCGTCGGTCGCGCTCTTGTACCAGATCCAGGGCATCGGCGGCTTGATCGGGCGCGAAGTCCCCATGTGCTTGCCCGTGCGCAACGCCTTCACGAACATGTCCTCGGTCCAGATCCCGATTCCGGTGTTGGCGTCCGGCGTCAGGTTGATCGCGTAGGTCGTTCCGAACGGGCCGCCGAAGGCCGTGAAGGTCGCGCCGATCGACGCGAACCAAGGGCCCGACGGCGGCGGCACCGGCGGCATCTTGCCCATCGCCTCCGGATGGCCGGAGAGCATGCGGGTCATGTCGGGCTGGGGGCCGTTGGCGCCCATCTTCCATGGCGTATGGCAGTCGTTGCAGCCCATGATCGTGACGAGATACTTGCCGCGCTCGACGCGCGCCTTGGATGAGTCCTTCGCTGGCTTCGAGTCCGCGCCCGATGCGAGCAGGACTCCGATCGGAGCGAGCAGCAGCAGGAGCGCAGGCAAACCCGCGCCGGCAGACCGGAAAAGTCGCAAGGCAAGCCTCCTCGAAAAAATTTTCGAGCGGCCCGAATCTTAGCCGGGCCCGGCAAGATTTCATAGAATCCGCGGCGCGCCGAGCTCGAGCGGCGCGGCGAAGGAGGAGCATGGCCGCGGTTCGCCCGTTTCGCCCGCTGCGCCCTTCGTCGGAGCGCGCCGGCGCCGTCTCGGCCGTGCCGTACGACGTGGTCTCGACGGCGGAAGCGCGGGCGCTCGCGGCCGGCAACCCGCTCTCGTTTCTCCACGTGTCGCGCCCCGAGATCGACCTGTCCGACGGCACCGATCCCCACTCGGAGCCGGTCTACGAGCGCGCGGCGCAGAACTTTCGCGCGCTCACGCGCGAGGCTCCCCTCTTCGCCGACTCCGACCCGGCGCTCTTCCTCTACCGCCTCCGCATGGACGGCCGCGAGCAGACCGGGGTCGCCGGCGTGTCCTCTCTCGACGAGTACGACGGAGACGTCATCCGCAAGCACGAGCGGACCCGCCGCGACAAGGAGGACGACCGGACGCGGCACATGCTCCGCCTCTCGGCGCAGACGGGCCCGGTCTTCCTGACCTACCGGGAGCGGCCGGAGATCGACGCGATCGTCGACGAGGGCCGGCGCGCCACGCCCCTCTTCGACTTCACCGCGCCCGACGGGGTCGCGCACACGCTCTGGCGGCTCGGCGCCGAGCCGAGCGCGAGCCTCGCGGCCGCCTTCACGCGGGTGCCCCTCCTCTACATCGCCGACGGGCACCACCGCGCGGCGAGCGCCGCCCGCGCGCGGCAGGAGCGGCGCTCGGGCAACCCGCGTCACACGGGGGAGGAGCCCTACAACTTCTTCCTGACGGTGACTTTTCCGGCGGGGCAGCTCCGCATCCTCCCGTACAACCGCGTGGTGCTCGACCTCGGCGGCCGCTCGCCGGCGCAGTTTCGAGACGAGCTCGCCCGGAAGTTCCCGCTCCGGAGCGGCGCCTCGCCCTCGCCGGCGAGGAAGGGGGAGGTCGGTGTCTATCTCGGCGGCGCCTGGCACGCGCTCGAGCTTCCGCCGCCGTCCGGGCCCGGCGCGATTGCGGCGCTCGACGCGGACCGCCTCCAGCGCGCCGTGCTCGAGCCCCTCCTCGGAATCCGGGACGTGCGCACCGACAAGCGCATCGATTTCGTGGGCGGCATCCGCGGCACCTCGGCGCTCGAGAAGCTCGTCGATTCCGGAAAGGCCGCCGTCGCCTTCTCGATGTTCCCGGTGTCGCTCGAGGAGCTCCTCGCCGTCTCCGACGCCGGCGAGATCATGCCGCCGAAGAGCACGTGGTTCGAGCCGAAACTGAGGGACGGGCTGTTGATTCATGAGATCTAGGAGGAATCGGGTCATCGGATCATCGGAGTCATCGGATCATCGAAAGGTCGTGTTGCGACAAATAGGGGTGTGGCGCTCGATGAGCACGAACGACTCCGGCTGCGGACGAAACGCTTCGCCCTCGATCTCATCGGGATTGCCCGGAAGCTGCCGAGAACAGACGAATCGCGTCTGATCGCCAGGCAGCTCATCCGTGCCGGGACCTCGGTTGCCGCGAACTATCGTGCTGCAGGTCGAGCACGTTCGCACACCGAGTTCATCGCCAAGATCGGCACGGTCGTCGAAGAGGCGGACGAAACCCTCTTCTGGATCGAATTGCTTGCCGAGATCGATGTCATCGCATCGATCGCACTCGGATCGCCTTCTCGCCGAGGCCAAGGAGCTCCTCGCGATCTTCGCGGCCTCTCAGCGAACCGCACGTCGGCGCGACCACCGGTTGCTTTCTCGAGGCCGATCGACCGATGATCCGATGACCCGATGATCCGATTCCCATGAAAGTTCTCGTGGCGGACAAGTTCGAGAAGAGCGGGCTCGAGGGTCTCGCGGGCGCGGGCTTCGAAGTGCTCTACCAGCCGGACGCGAAGGACGACGCGCTGACGCAGGCGATCGGCGCGTCGTCCGCCGAGGTCCTCGTCGTCCGCTCGACCCAGGTCACGCGGCCGATGCTCGAGGCGGGCCGACTCGCGCTCGTCCTGCGGGCGGGCGCCGGCTACAACACGATCGACGTCGAGGCGGCGTCGGAGCGCGGGATCTTTGTCGCCAACTGCCCGGGGAAGAACTCGATCGCGGTCGCGGAGCTCGCCTTCGGCTTGATCCTCGCTCTCGACCGCCGCATCGGCGAGGGCACCGCGGATCTCGCGCGCGGCGTCTGGAACAAGAAGGAATACAGCCGGGCCCGCGGGCTCTCCGGCTCGACGCTCGGCCTCCTCGGGACCGGCGGGATCGGCCGGGAGATGATCCCGCGCGCCCGCGCTTTCGGGATGCCGGTCGTCGCCTGGAGCCGCAGCCTGACGCCGGAGAAGGCGCGCGAGTGGGGGATCGAACGCAAGGAGACGCCGCTCGACGTCGCCCGCGCGGCGGACGTCGTCTCGGTCCACCTCGCGCTGACGCCCGAGACGCGAGGCCTCTGCGGCGAAGAGTTCTTCGCGGCGATGAAGAAGGGCGCCTTCTTCGTGAACACGTCGCGCGCCGAAGTGATGGACGAGGCCGCTCTCGAGCGCGCAATCCGGGAGAAGGGGATCCGGGCGGGGCTCGACGTCTTCGCCGCCGAGCCGGCCGGCGGGTCGGGCGAGGTGACGGCGCCGATTTTCCGCCTGCCGGGCGTCGTCGGCACCCACCACATCGGCGCTTCGACGGACCAGGCGCAGGAGGCGATCGCGGCCGAGACCGTCCGCATCGTGCGGGAATTCCGGGACACGGGGCGGCCCCCCAACGCGGTCAACCTCGCCCGGAAGTCTCCGGCGACGCACCTGCTCGTCGTGCGCCACTTCGACCGCGTGGGCGTCCTCGCGGCGGTCTTCGACCGCCTGAAGGAGGCCCGGATCAACGTTCAGGAGACCGAGAACATCGTCTTCGACGGCGCGAAGGCCGCGATCGCCCGGATTCACTTGGACCGCGAGCCGCCGGCCGAGACCCTCGAGGCGATCCGCCGGGCGACGCCCGACGTCATCGAGCTTTCGGTGCTTCCTTTGTGACCGGGGGAGGGATCGGCGGCAGGTCGTTCCAGTTGAGCACGGCGTTCCACGCCATCCGATAGTCGGAGATCGTCATGCACCGGTGAATCGGGTCGAAATCGAAGGCCACGACGCGGCCCTTCCCGATCGGAATGTCCAGGATCGCGGGTTTGCCGACGAGATCGTCGCCCCCCTTGACGCCGCCGGAGACGACGAGATCCGGCTCCTTCTTGTCGTCCTTCTTCTCGTCTTTCTTCTCCTCCCCTTTCTTCTCCGGCTCCTCGACGGGGTCCTTCGGGATCTTCGCGCCCCACTGGAGCACGATGCGTCCCCATTCGGGCCGCCGCACGCGGTAGACGGTCCGGTTCTCCCGGAAGGCCGACGTGATCTCGGGATAGCCGTAGGCGATCGGATGATCCGGGCGCCGGAAGCGGGCGGTCAGCTCGCTGCCCGGCGTGTCGGCCTTGCCCCCGGCGCGGGACACGTCGCGCGCGAAGCCTCCGTCGAGCGGCAGCGCCGACGCGCCCCCGAGCGTCACGAGCAGGCCCCCGCCGCGGGCGAACTCCTCGAGGTTCCCGACGCCGGCCCACGTCAGGCCGCCCGTGATGTCCGGAGAGGAAGTCGGCGAGCCGAGGCTCGGGAACTCGTCGGTTCGAACGTACGGGAGGGGCGAGAAGCGCGGATCGATTCCGTTCACGATCGACTTCAGGCTCTGGTACGTGTTGGGAAAGAGGATCACGTCGAACCGGCTCGCGAGCTTGCCGGCGCGCACGTCTTCGTCCTGGATCAGCGTGTACGGGATGTGCCGCTCGTCGAAGAGGAGGCGGACCCAGCCGGCCGACTGCGTGTCGTTCCAGGTCTGGAGCACCGCGAGGCGCGGAAGGTCGAGCTCGTGCCGGGCCACCGCGGGTGAAGAAGGAGCCGAGCGGAAGTCGAGGGCGAGCTCTGCGGCCGCCTTCTCGAGCACCGCGGCGAGGCCCGTCTCCGAGGCGATCACCCAGGAGCCGGCCGGATAGTCGCGACCGCCCGACGAAAAGGCCTTCTCGGCCGCCTCGACCCGGAACCCCGACAGCCGGATCCGCGCCTCGAGGAGCGCGTCCTGCCCCGTGTCGGCGAGCAGATACACCGGCCCCTTCCCTTCGACGCGGCCGGGAAAGGAGACCGGCGCGGTGACCGGCTCCGCCGCGACCGAGCGGATCGCGGCGTCGTCGATCACCTTGACCTCAACGCCGAACGTGTGCGGGAGCGACCAGGCCACGTCGTCGTACGGCGGATAGGGGGCCTTGTCGGCCGGATACTTCTGCGCCGTCAGGAGGTCGAGCGCGTAGCCGCGGTACGGCTGATCCATGCGCACGACGAAGGTCCCGGCCGGGAATGTCCCCTCCGCGACCCGGAACGCCCCCTTCGCGCGGGCGACCTCGATGCCGTGGGCCCGCAGGAGATCCACCATCGTCGCGAGGCGGCCGCGATCGCGCTGGTTCTCGGGAACGACGATCGCGTACGGCTTCTCCGTCTCCCCCTTGCGCACCGCGTTGCGGCCGCGGCGCCAGAAGTTCCGCATCATCGAGGACGCGTTCGACGCGGCGTAGTCGAGCGCCGCGAGGACCCCCGTCTCCATGTAGTTGGTGTTGTCGCGGAGCGACCAGCGGAACTTCTTGGGCGGCGGCAGCGTGCGGTACCAGTCCGGATCGGTGACCGGCTTGCCGGTGTACTCCTCCTCGTCCGGCTCCAGGATGCGCTCGACCGTCTCCGCCGTCCCGTTTCCGAAGGTCTCGTAGCCGCGGCCGATCGCGTTGTGGTTGCTCGCGACCGAGTCGGCGTAGATCTGGGAGAAGCCCTCTCCGAAGCCCCACGTCCACACGCCCGGCATCCCGAGCGACGTCAGCTCGGTGACCTCGTGGAAGGCGATCGCGTGCCACTCGGTGGTCGTGATCGGATCGAGGTGCACGTTGTAGGGCCCGGTCCCCGTCCAGATCGAGAGCAGCGGGATCGACTCGTGGAGGTCGTGGAACACGATCGGATGCCACTTGAGAAACGCGTCTTCGGAGGCGCGGGTCAGGGCGAGCCGGCGCTGGATCAGGTCGCGGTTGTTGTCGTGCAGAGCGTACTTGCCCCAGTAGGGCGGATCGATCGGCGGCAGGTTCTCCCAGACGGTCTTTCCCTTGAGGTGCCGGTAGAACCAGTCCACCGCACGGTCGCGCCCGTCCGGCTCGGCCACCGGGTTGATGAGCACGACGACCTTCTCTCGGATGCTCTCGGATCCGCGGGTCCTCGGACACGGCGAGCCGGTAGGCGAGCTCCATCAGCATCTCGGGGCTGCCCGTCTCCGTCGAGTGGAGGCCCCCCTGGAGCCAGTAGAAGGGGCGGGCGCGCGCCACGATCTTCTCCATCGCCGCCTCGTCGGTCCGGCGCGGGTCGGCGAGCGCGGCCATGTCGGCGCGCCCCTCTTCGAGGCCCGCCAGGTTCTCGCCGACCTGGACGAGGAGGATCTCGCGCCCCTCCTCGCTCGTCCCGATCGTCTCGACGCGGACGCGGGGAGTCGCCGCCGCGAGCGCGCGATAGTACGCGTAGATCTTCGTCGTCCTCGTCAGCTCGCCCGGAGCGCCCACGATGTGGCCGAGGAATTTCGTCGGCGAAGGGACCGTCGCGGAGGACGGGAGGTCGGCGACCCAGGGAGAGGCGAACCGCGGCTCCGTCGTCGCGGCCGCGATCGCCTCGCGCGAGCCGGGCTCCGGCGAATCGAAACCGTCCGCGCCGCTCCCGGCCGAAAGACCGAGAAGGACTCCCGCCACCGACGCCGCCCATCGCGCTCTCTTCATGAGCGGCGCATTCTAGTCGCGAGACGCGCCGCGACCCTCTATACTTCGCTGCTCCGGGAGGAGACATGACGCAGCGCATTTTCAATTTCAACGCCGGTCCGGGCGTCCTTCCGGAGCCGGTCCTCGAAGAGGCGCAGCGCGATCTCCTGGCGCTGCCCGGTGTGGGCATGTCCGTCCTCGAGATCAGCCATCGCTCGAAGACCTTCGACGAAATCCTGCAGGGCTGCGAATCGGACATGCGCCGGCTCGCCGGAATCCCGGAGAGCCACAAGATCCTCTTCCTCCAGGGGGGAGCCACACTCCAGTTCGCGATGGTCCCGATGAACCTCCTGCCCGCCGGAGGAACGGCCGACTACATCGTGACGGGCGCCTGGGGCCAGAAGGCGGTCCAGGAAGCGAAGAAGATCGGCGCGGCCGTCCGCGCGCTCGCACCGACGGAATCGGGCAACTTCGACCGGATCCCGGAGCCCTCCGAGATCCGGCTCGACCCGGCGGCGGCCTACGTCCACTTCACGTCGAACGAGACGATCCACGGCGTCGAGTGGACCGGCGAGCCCGACGCGGGCGCGGTCCCGCTCGTTTGCGACGCCTCCTCCGACATCTTCAGCCGCCCGATCGACGTCTCCCGCTACGCGCTCATCTACGCCGGCGCCCAGAAGAACCTCGGCCCCTCGGGAGTGACGCTCGTGATCGTCCGGGAGGATCTCGTCGGCCGCGCTCCCAAGACCCTCCCGACGATGCTCGACTACGCCGCGCACGCCAAGGAGAAGTCGCTCTACAACACGCCCTCCGTCTTCGGCGTCTACATGATCCGGCTGACGATGAAGTGGCTCCTCGCGGAAGGCGGCCTCGGGGCGATGGGCCGGCGCAACGCCGAGAAGGCGAAGCTCCTCTACGACGCGCTCGACGCCTCCGGCGGCTTCTACCGACCGCACGCGAAGCCCGGCAGCCGGTCGAACATGAACGTCACGTTCCGGCTCCCGTCCGAAGACCTCGAGAAGCGATTCGTCGCGGAGGCGAAGGCCGCGGGACTCGAGGGACTCGCCGGCCACCGGTCGGTCGGCGGCGTGCGCGCCTCGATCTACAACGCGTTCCCGAAGACGGGAGTCGAAGCGCTGGTCTCGTTCCTGCGGGACTTCCAGCGCCGCGCCGGCTGAGGCTCGCCCGCGCGGTCCGGCCGCGCGCTACCCGTGCATCGAGGAGATCATGCGAAGGTCCCAGCTGGCCGGGTCGACGAGCCGGCGTCCTCCGACGGCCCAGGCGTCGAGCGAGCGATCCGGCGGGATCGCGCGCAGGAGGAGGCCGGGGTAACCGCGCGCGGTCTGCCCGCCATCGACGGGCCGGAAGTCCCGCTCCGAGAGAAGCCTTCGCGTCGGTCCCTCCACCGTCGCGGACCACACGACGAGCTCCGCGAATCCCCCGGCCGCGAGGGCGGCGTCGAGGAGCTCCCTCCGTACCGTCTCGTCCACGGCCTCCCAGTCGGCGATGCCCAATCGGCCCGGCCGGCTCGAGCGCGCGCGGAGCAACACGAGGTATCCCGGGAGCCCCTCCCCGTCGCGATAGAGGAAACGATAGTCGCGCAGCGGGTTTCGGTAGCGCCACGCCAGGTAGCGCGCGTCTCGCACCTGCCGGATGCGGCCGTCGTACGGCAGCCGGGCGATGAGCTCGGCCATCGCCTCGGCCCGCGGTTCCCGCTCGACTCGCACGGCCGCCGTCAGCCGGCCCGCCCGCCGCGCGATCGCGCGGTCGAACCGGAAGAGCGGCTCGCTTCTCCCCGCCTCGCGCGCGGCCGCGCGCGCCGGAGCTCCCGAGAGAACCGGGAGCCGGCGCAGGACCCGATACATCTGGAAGAACGCCGCGGCGCGCCCTGGTCGGCGGCCGACCGGATTTACCCGCAGCACGTTCTTCCAGCCGTCCACGAGAGAGGAGAGCGTCGTGACCTGGCCGGCGCTCAGGTTGATCGCGAGCTCGCGCCCGTCCCGCGCGAGGTCCGAGAAGGCGGCCTTCATGATGCGCGAGACGAGACCCCGGTTGCGGTGCGCGGGTGCGATCGCGAAGTCGTCGGAGTACAGCGCCTCGAAACGCTCCGGCGGCCGGCCCGCCTCCCAGCACGTCGCGAGGAAGGTCCGCATCCCGACGACCTCCCCGTGGAAGAGGGCGAGCCAGACGAGCGGCGCCGTCTGAAGGGGATTCTCCAGGTGCTTCCAGGCGAAGTAGGCGTCGTTGAGGGCGACGTCGGGGCTCCACAGGTGGGTCTGCAGGCGTGCGATACCGTCCCGGAACTCCGGCGCGTAGCGGACGACTTCGTATTCGGCCGTCACGAGCCCGGCTCCGCGTCGGCGACGCCGCGCTTTCGGAGGAAGGCGAGGATGCGCGGCACGGTGTCCCATTCTTCGATGAGGTCGATCACGCTCGGATCGACGGGAGCACCGAGGCGCCGCTCGATCCAATCGGTCAGATGAAAGAGCGCCAGCGAGTCGAATAGCCCGGAGCGCAGGAGCGAGGTCTCCTCCGTGATTTCGACCGATGGAGGAAGGTCGAGCCCCCGCAGGAAACGGAGCAGCTCGCCTCTCGCGTCCGGAATGGCTCTACCCCGCGCCGCTCCCGGCGGCCGCGCGCAGATCGAGCGGCGTCCGGTGGGCGCAACTGCCGGCGACCGAAGCGCGATTGACCTTGCCCCGCGAGGTCCGCGGGATTTCGTCGAGCAGGTACCAGCGGACCGGCATCTGGTGCCGGGCGAGATGCTTCCGCGCCCATTCGAGGAGCCCGCGGAGCGAGGCGGCCCCCGAATCCTTCAGAACGACCGCGACGGCGACGTCTTCGCCGAGCAGCGGATCCTCGACCGCGAAGGCGCAGACGTCGAGCGTCTCGGGATAGCGCTCCACGACCGCGTCCACGTCGCCGGGGTACACCTTCATCCCCCCTTTGTTGATCTCCTCGCGCTCCCGCCCCCGAAGGTACAGCAGCCCGCGCCGGTCGAGAAGACCGATGTCGCCGGTCGAGAACCAGCCGTCGGTGATCACTTCGCGCGTGCGGTCCTCGCGCCCGAGATACCCGCGCATGAGCGCCGGCGTCCGGACCCAGACGCGGCCCGCCTCCTCCGGCGCGCATGGCTCGGTCGCGACCCCGGCCGGAGCCGGCGTCCCGGCCCGAAGGACCCGGATCTCGGAGCCCCACGGCACGCCGACGAGACCATCCTCGGGCTCGAGGTCGCCCTGCGACGAGCCCGCGAGCCAGCTCGCCGTCTCGGTGATGCCGTAGGCGTTCCAGACCTCGCCGATCCCGCTCCACTTCTGGACGTCCCTCCAGAGAGACGCCGAGAGGGGCGCGGATCCGCAGAAGACGCGCTCGAGCGAGCGGCGCGAGGGCGGCGCGGCCGTGCGGAGGGCGACGCGCCAGAGCGACGGCACCGACGAGAGAAACGTGATCTCGCAGCGGTCCACGAGCGCGCCCAGGCCGATCACGATGTCCGAGCGAAACGGCGGGAGCAGGTACACGTCGTTTCCCGAAAACCAGGGAAACAGGCAGTTGCAGATCAGCCCGTGGCCGAAATGCGTCGGCAGCAGACAGAGCGTCCGCCGGAACTTCTCGACTCCCAGCGCCTCCGCGAGGCTCTCCCAGCGCGCGGCGAGCGAGCGGCGCGTGTGAACGACCCCTTTGGGGTCGCCCGTCGTTCCGGAAGTGAAGAGGATGAGCGCGTCGGCGCCCGGCACTCCCAAACTCCCGTCGAGCGGGCCGGCGCTCTTGCCCGCCGCGAAGGGCTCCGCGACGTCCACCGATTCCGTCCCCCGCGCCGCCAGGCTCCGGGCGAGCGCTTCCGGCGGCGGCCCGAGCCAGGCCGAGAACCGGGGCGCGGCCGAAGTGGCGAGGGTCTCGACTTCAAAAGCCGTTAGTCTCGAGTCGATCGGGGCCGCGGCGGCGCCCAGGCTCCAGATCGCGAGCAGCTCGACGAAGAACTCCAGCGTGTTTCCGAAGTGAAGGAACACGCGATCCGAGGGATCGAGGCCGCGGGCGCGATAGAAAGCGGCGCGAGCGGCCGCACGCTGCAGGATCTCGGGGGCGTCCCACCGTCGTCCGGTCAGAGGCTCGTGGAGGGCGCCCGGCTTCCGGTCGAATCGCATCGTGCCCCCTGGCCCGAAGGCAACCGAGGGTAACGGCCCGGGTTCGCGGCTGTCAACGAAGGGACGAAGCGACGGAGGACCGTGACGAATCGCCGCACGTTCCTCAAACCGAACGAGGCTCCCTTCGTAACTACCCATCAGACGCGGTCGGGGAACCCGCCCGGCCGGATCCGAAGGAGGTCTCGATGAGAGCCGTCTCCCGACTCGGCGGTCTGCTCGCGCTCGCCATCCTCGCTCCGCCCGCGGCGTCGCGGGCTCAGGTGGCTCCGCTGACGCTGCCTCAGGCGAGTCCCGCCGCATCGGTCGAGCAGACGGTGGGCCTGACGAAAATGGAGATCCGGTACCACCGCCCCTCGGTCAACAAGCGCAAGATCTGGGGAGATCTGGTCCCCTGGGGAGAGGTCTGGCGGGCCGGCGCCAACGAGAACACGACCATCGCCTTCACCTCTTCGGTGAAGGTCGAAGGACTCGCGCTTCCGGCCGGAACCTACGGCGTGCACATGGTCCCGGGCGAAAAGGAATGGACCGTGGCTTTCAGCAACGTCTCGGTCGCCTGGGGAAGCTTCAGCTACGACGAGAAGGAGGACGCCCTGCGCGTGCGCGTCGAGCCGCGGCGCGCCCCCTTCGAAGAGCGGCTCGAGTACACCTTCGAAGACCCGACCGAGGACTCGGTGACCGCGGTGCTCCACTGGGAAGAGCTCGCGGTCCCCATCCGGATCACCGTGGACACGCCGGCCGTCGTCGTCGAGGGCCTGCGCAAGGAGCTGCGCGGCCTGCCCCGCTTCTTCTGGCAGGGGTGGAACCAGGCCGCGGCCTACTGTCTCGCCAACGGCGTCAACCTCGAGGAAGCCGGGAAGTGGGCGGACCGCTCGATCGCGATCAACCCGAATTTCAACAACCTGAGCACGAAGGCGGGTCTCCTCGAAAAGTCGGGAGACGCGAAGGCCGCGGCCGACACGCGCGCCCGCGCGATGCAGCTCGCGACCGAAGCCGACATCAACAACCACGGCTACCAGCTCCTGGGCGAGAAGAAGTACGACGAGGCGATCCGCATCTTCCAGAAGAACGTCAAGGACTACCCGAAGTCCTGGAACGCGTGCGACAGCCTGGGCGAGGCCTACCTGGCCAAAGGCGACAAGAAGCTCGCGGCCGAGTACTACGGCAAGGCGCTCGCGATGGCGACCGACGAGGCCCAGAAGAAGCGGATCTCGGGGATCCTCGACAAGATGAAGGGCTAGCGCCGCGGAATCGGCGCGGCCCTTCGGTCAGGACCGCTTTCCCGAGACGTGCTGATTGACCCTCTTGATCAGCGCGTCCAGGCGCTCGAGCACGTCGAACACCTGAGTCGGGCCGTCCACCGCGCGGCAGACGAAGGAGACGGTGCGCGTCGAGGGATCGAGCCGCAGGCGGCGGAAGGCGGTCGTGTCCGCCTGGAGGACGCGATATGCCTCGGTCCAGACCGGGTCCACGCGGCCGACGAGCGCGACGGAGAACAGGAGATCCGAGCCGGAAGAATCGCGCTTCAGCGTCGAGTGGTCCACGTGGACCAGGCCGCCGGAACCGCTCTCCGAAAGGGCACCCTTCATCGCGCCTCCGCGGCAGACACTCCGTCCGCCGCGCCTCTTTCAACGCAATTCGCCCGCCAGAGAGCGAAGGGCTTGATCCGGCGGAGGTTGCCCGATGGCCCAACCAGAAGGAGAACCCGCGGCGTTACGGGGGGTAACGAACGCCCGATGGCCGGAAAGTGCCACCGCCCGAGGCGGTCGCCGCGTCCGGCGGCACGTCGTTTCGAGGGCTACAGCCTCCGCACGGCCAGCGCGAGAACGCCCATGTAGAGGCCGTAGGCGACGAGACCGACGGCCACGACGCCGGCGAGCCAGGGTCCTCCCCACGTCGAGCGAGAGATCGCGCCGAGCGCGCCGCCGACGTTCGCCATCCGGGCCGCTTCGAGACCTCTCGCCACGCGGAGCGGGATGGAGCCGATCCCGATCAGGACGACTCCCCGGGCGGCCAGACCGAATCGCGCGGCGCGCCGGAGCAAACGCGCGGCGTCGGGGGCGAGCCAGCGAACCGCGAAACGCTGGCGCAGGCGGCCGGTCACGCCCTGCCAGATCTCGTAGGCTCCCCCGCCGATCGAGACGAGACCCGCGACGCGCAGCAGGAGGATTCCGAGCGGCCGGGAGAAGAGCCGGTCGAAAGAGACTCCCGGGACCGCTCCCCCCGAGCCCGGGCCGCGGAGGAGGAGCGAGACGGCGGTCGCCGTCAGACCCAGGTAGCCCGCGACCCCGACGGCGTGGCCGATTCGCTCGAGCCATCCCCTCCTCCGCGCCCGCGCCTCGAAGAGGTGCCAGAGGGCGAAAGCGGCGAGACCGGCCGCGACCGCACCGGTGATCGCGCGGCCGTGCGGCGCAAGGAGCAGCCAGCGCAACGCGCCCGGCATTCCCGCGGCCGGCTCGCGCGCTCCTCGCACCGCGAGCTGCGCCGCCGTCGATCCGACCACGACGTAGAGGACGGCGGTGGCGGCGAATCCGAGCCGGGCGAGGGCGCGGCGCGTCACCCGCGGATTCTCGGGGCGCCCGCGACGGAAGCGGGCGGAGGGGAACCGGTCAGATGCGCAGGCGGCGGAACGAGAGCAGACGGCCGCGGCGCTTGGCCGGCGCCGAAGAGGTCGCGTAACCGGCGTCGCCCAGGGCGTCGGGCGGGAGACCCGCGGTGCTCGAGACCCAGCTCAGGATCTCGTCCGCGAAGTCGGGATTGAGCTCCTTCATCCTCTGGTATGCGCGGGCCGCGGTTTCGCGGGGCCCGCGCTTCAAGGCGTTGGTCGCGATCGTGTGCCAGGCGGCGGCGTTGGCGGGCTTCAAGCGAATCGCCTCTTTCACGGCCTGGTCGGATTCCGCGAAGAGCCCCATCTCGGAGTACACGCCCGCGAGCTCGCTCCAGAGCTCCGAGCTGTCCGTGCGGCGCTCGAGGGCCGCCCGGAACGCAGCGACCGCTCCAGGGCCGTCTCCGAGCTCGCGGAGCGTGCGGCCGACCTCGATGCCCGGTCCCCGTCGCGTCCTCCGGGTCGAGGCGCATCGCCTCGCGGAGGCTCGTCAGGGCCTCCCGCACGGAGCCGGCGCGCCGCCGGGCGATTCCGAGATCCCGCCAGAGAGCGGGGTCTCCGGGCCGCCGGTCCACGGCCGCTTCCCGATACCGGACCTCATCGGAGTGCTTCTGAGACTCCCGCGCGCAGCGCGCGAGGCTCTCGTAGGTCTGCAGCGTCGCGCGGCCGGTCGAGACGACCCGCTCGAGCACGTCGATCGCGCGCTCGAAGTCTCCGGCCTCGAGGTACGCGCGCCCGAGCCGTTCCCAGAGCCGGCCGACCTCCTCTTCGCGGCCGGAACCCTCTTGCGAGAGCGAATCGGCGGCGGAAGCGAGGTTGTCCGAAAGATCCCCGGGCTGGCTCCGGCGCATCGACGCCTCGATCAGGTCCCCCGTGAGGTCTGACCCGAGCTCTCGTCGCTCCCCTGCCATCTGAAAAACAGAATCTCCGCTCCGCGGAGTCCCCCGTCAAATCAATAGTTTTTATTTCTGGTATAAGGATCCCTAATAGGGACGGATGGAGACCCAGCAGGCCCGCGTCTTCCTCGCCGTCGCGCGCGAAGGCAGCTTCAGCGGCGCCGCGCGGCGCCTTTATCGGACGCAGCCCACCGTCACGATGGCAGTGCAGAAGCTCGAGCGGGAGCTGGGCGCCCGCCTCTTCGAGCGCCTGGGGCACGGGGTGCGACTGACGCGCGCGGGCGAGACGCTCCTCGAGTCTCTCGGGCCTCTCGTCGAGCAGTGGGACCGCGCCGCGCGGCGCCTGCAGGAGTCGGCGGACGGCGTGCTCCGCGGACCGGTGCAGCTCGGCGCCGGCGAAGCCGCGATCCTCTACCTGCTGCCCGGGCCCGATCCGCTCGTTTCTGAGGAACCATCCGCGCGTGGACGTCATCATCCGGCACCGGCCGGCCGAAGAGACACTCGCGATGCTCCGGCAGGGCGAGATCGACTTCGCGCTGCGGGCTCTTCCGGAGCCGCCCGCCGACATGGCGTTCTTTCCGTTCCGCACGGCCAACCGGCTTCTGATCGCCCCGCGCAACCACCCGATCCATCGGACGAAGAGCCTGTCGCCGGAAGGCCTGGCCCGGTACCCCTTCATCCTCCCGTGGCACGGCTCGGCCACCCGGAAGCTGATCGAGGGGTTCTTCGCCGAGCGCGGCCTGCCCCTGCGGATCGCGCTCGAGGCCGGCGGCTGGGAGGCGATCAAACGTTACGCCGGGCTCGGGCTCGGCGTCGGAGTCGTGCCCGACTTCTGCCTCGACCCCGCGGATCGTCGGCTCTCGGCGCGCCCGGCCCGGCACCTCTTCGGACAGGACACGTACGGCATCGTCACCAAGCGAGGCCGCGAGATCTCCCCGGCGGCCCGCGCCCTAATCGCGGAGATCGCGCCCCGCGCGCCTCTGTAACGGTCCGTTCTCCCTCCTCTCCGCATGCCCTTCCAGCCGCCCCTCCCCTTCGACACCGACCCGGAGCCGCCGCCGCCGCGGCGCCCGCGCCTCTTCGAGGAGCTCGAGCGCGCCTGCCGCGACCATCCGCTCGACGAAAAGGTCCTCGTCGCGCCGGACGCTCGCGATCGGCTATCAGATCGTCGAGCGGCTCGCGCGGGAGGGGGTGCCCTCCGTGAACCTGCGGGTCGAGACCGCCGCGGACGCTCGCCCACGCGGTCGTCGGGCCCGACGTCGTGCGCCGCGGCCTCCGCGTCCTCTCGCGGGCGCAGTCGCTCGCCCTGGTGGAGCAGGCCTGCGCGCGAGGCCTTCTCCGCCCGACTCCTACTTCGGCGCTCTCGCCGGCCGGCCGGGCCTCCACCGCGCGCTCGAGGCGACGCTCGACGAGCTGCGCGCGGCCGGCCTCTCCGACCAGCTCCTGCCCGCCGCGGCCTTCTCGGACCGGCGCAAGCTGCGGGAGCTTCGCGACGTCTTCCGCCGGCACGCCGCGCCTCCTCGAATCGGGGCGGTACGTCGACGGCATCGAGATCCTGCTGCGCGCGATCGAATCGCTCGAGGGCGGCCGCGCCTTCCGGCCCGAGGCGCTCTTTCTGCTCGCGGGCGCCGGCGAGCTGTCCGCGCTCGAGCGCCGCTTTCTCGAAGCGCTCGCGGGAAAGGGACTCCGGGAGCTCCCGCCGGACCCGCCCGAAGAGTGGCGCCGCGCGGCCCGAAACAGCGCAGCTCTTCCGCGCGACCGGCGAGGAGAACGAGATCCGCGAGGTGTTCCGCCGGATCCTCTCGAGGGGCATCCCCTTCGACGACGTCGAGATCCTCCACACCGACGCCCGCGTCTACCCGGCTCTCGTCTGGGAGCTCGTCGCGCGAGCACGGCGATCCCGTGCACCTTCGCTGGAGGAATCGCCGTCTCCTACACGCGGCCCGGGCCGGGCCGCGCTCGCCTTCCTCGATTGGATCGGGCAGGAGTTCGCCGCCGACGTTCTGCGCGAGGCGCTCGCTTCCGGCGCGCTGACCCTCGACCGGCTCGCACGGCGGAGGAGGGCGCTCCGGCGCGCGCGCGGCGGCCCGCGCCCTTCGCGCGGCGGGAATCGGGTGGGGGCGCGAGCGGCATCGGCGACGCCTCGACGCACCTGGTCGAAGGCCTCGAGAAGCCGGAAGCGGCGCGCCGCGACGAGGAGGAGCCGGACGACGAGGAGCGCACGCCGCGCGCGGCCGGCCGGCAACGCCGGGCCGCGGAGGCGCGGAGGGCGCGGGACTTCGTGCGGCGCGCGCTCGACCTCGCGCCGAAGTGGGAGACGGGCCCCGGCGATCTGCGCGCCCTCGCCGCGGGACGCGCGGACTTCGTCGCGGAGTTCGTCGCGGTCGGCCGACGAGCTCGACGGCGCGGCCGCGACGGCGCTCGAGGCCCTCTTCCGGGAGTTCGAGGAGCTGGCCCCGCTCCCCGTGACGGCGGCCGCAGGCCGTCGAGCGCCTGCGCGAAGCGGTCGGCGCGCTCGCCGCCGCGCCGCGACCGCCCCCGGCCCGGGCGCGTCCACGTCGGCGCCGTTCTCGCGCGGCGGCTACGCGGGACGCGCCCACACCTTCCTCGTGGGGCTCGACGCGGCCGCCATCCGGGGCGCGATCTCGAAGACCCGGTCCTGCTCGACGAGGAGCGGCGTCGGATCAACGAGGAGCTGCGGCCGCGCGGCCCTGCCGCTCGCCCGGGAGCGGCCGCGGGAGCAGGCGGCCCGCGCTCCGGGCGCCTGCGCTGCGCGACTCCGCGGAACGCTCACGGCGAGCTACTCGAGCTTCGACCTGCGCAATCTCTCGCAGTCGGGCGAGCCGGCTCCCTCGCCCGTTCTTGCTCGAGCTCTTCCGCGAGCAGTCGGGCCAGCCCGACGCCGACTACGAAGCCCTCGCCGAGGTCGCTCTCCGACGCCGCCGGGATTCGTCGCCGCCCGCCCCGAGGACGCCCTCGACGAAACCGAGTGGTGGCTCTCGCGCGCTGCGGCGCGCGGCGTCCGGGGCCCGGCGCTCCCCTCGTGCGGGCGAGCTTCCCGTGGCTCGAAGACGGCCGCCGCGCCGAGGAGGCGCGGGCGAGCGAGATCGTTCACCGCCTGGGACGGCTGGGTCCGCGGCGGGACGCCCGAGCTCGATCCGCGCCGGAACGGGGCGAGCCCTTCTCCGCCTCCCGCATCGAGGCGCTCGCGAGGTGCCCGTTCGCCTACTTCTTGAAGTACGTCCTCCGCATCGCGCCGCCCGACGACCTCGAGCGCGATCCGACGCGCTGGCTCTCCCCGCTCGACGAGGGAACACTCCTCCACGAGACGTTCCGGATCTTTTTCGAGCGTATCACCGAAGCGGCCGAGAGGCCCGAGGCCGCGCGCCACCGCGCCGTGATCGAGGCGATCGCGGAGGAGCGGATCGCGGAGTGGAAGGAGCGCATTCCGCCGCGCAGCCGGGTCGCCTTCGACGGGCAGCGCGAGTCGATCTTCTTCGCGTGCCGCACCCTGCTCGCGCTCGAGGAGGCGCACTGCCGGACCGCCGCACCGCGCTTTTTCGAGGTGCCTTTCGGCCGGCCCCGCGAGGCCGCCACGTCGCGCGCCGCGGTCGCGAGCGCCGACCCGGTCGAAATCCGGCTTCCCGGCGGCCGCCCCTTCCTCCTCCGCGGCTCGATCGACCGCGTGGACGAAGCGCCCGACGGCACCTTCCACGTCTGGGACTACAAGACGGGAGCGCTCCGCGGGATCCGCGAGGGCGTCGGCCTGCGCGGCGGCCGTCAGGTCCAGCCCGTGCTCTACGCGCTCGCCTTCGAAGCGCTGCTCGAGCGCGCGGGCCGGCCGGGCCGCGTCTCGAGGTCCGGCTACTTCTTCCCGGGCCGCAAAGGAGAAGGCCAGCGGATCTCTTCGAGCCCCGATCCGAGCCAGGCCGGCGACGTCATCGGCCGCCTCTTCGATCTGCTCGCGGCGGGGATGTTCCCGCACGCCGCTTCGGAGCGCGACTGCCGGTATTGCGACTTCGAGCCGATCTGCGGCGGCGCCCGGCCCGCCGCGGAGCTCTCGAAGTCGAAGCTCGCCAACGCCGCGGAGCCGGCGCTCGTCGCCTTCCGGGAGATCCATGCCGAAGAGGAGTGACGCCTCCTTCGCCGACGCGGCGGCGCGCGGCGCGATCCGCGAGGATCTCGGCACGACGATCCTCGTCGAGGCGGCGGCCGGAACCGGCAAGACGCAGAGCCTCGTCGATCGGATGGTGGCCCTGATCGCGGCGGGGCGCGCGACGGCCGACCGTCTCTCGGCCGTGACTTTCACGATCAAGGCGGCGTCTCAGCTCCGGCAGCGATTCCAGAACTCCCTCGAGGAGGCGCTGCGCGAGGAGCGCGACGCGGAGCCCCGCGCGCTTCTCGCGGCGGCGCTCGCGCGACTCGACTCCTGCTTTCTCGGCACCATCCACGCCTTCGGCGCGCGGCTCCTGCGGGAACGGCCCGTCGAAGCCGGCGTCGATCCCGGCTTCGTCGAGATGGACGAGCCGGAGGACGGCGTCGCCCGCGGCGCGGCCTGGGAGCGCTTCACGGCGTCGCTCTACCTCTCGGACGACCGGCGCCTCGCGAGGCTCCTCGAGCTCGGTCTCGATCTCTCGGATCTCGACGGCGCCTTCAAAGAGGTCTGCGAGAACGAAGACGTCGAGATCGCGGCAGATCGGCCCGGACCCGAGCCGGACTTCGCCTCGGTCCGCCGCGAGGTCGAGGACTTCCTCGAGCGGGCGGCCGCGTCCCTTCCGCGGGAGGCGCCGACCGGCGGCTGGACCGGCTTTCAGGAAGCGGTCCGGAGCGCGCGGCGCCTCTCCGAGCTCCTCGACATCCGGCGCGCGCCCGACTTCGTGCGCGTCCTGCGCGTCCTGCGCCGGAGGTCGTTCGAGAAGGGCGCGCCCTCCGAGGCCCGGCGCCTGCGGGAGGACACGATCAAGCCGGCGCTCGTCCGCTGGGCGGAGCACGTCCACCCGGCGGTGATGGAGCTCCTCCGCGATGCACGCGAGGAGTATCGGAAGTCCCGGCGCCGCGAAGGGAAGCTGAACTTCCAGGATCTCCTCCTCGCCGCGCGCGATCTCCTGCGCGACCACCCCGAAGTCCGGCGCGCCCTCGCGCAGCGTTTCACGCCGATCCTCGTGGACGAGTTCCAGGACACCGATCCCATTCAGGCCGAAATCCTCTTTCTCCTGACGGGGGCCGAGACCGAGGAGAGGGACTGGCGGAAGCTGACGCCCCTGCCCGGCTCCCTCTTCGTCGTCGGCGACCCCAAGCAGTCCATCTACCGCTTCCGCCGCGCCGACATCGAGACCTACGAGGCCGTCCGGCGCCGGATCGCGGCGAGCGGCCGAGTCGTCGAGCTCTCGACGAACTTCCGCTCGAGCGCGGCGGTCTGCGACTGGGTCAACGGCGCCTTCGCGCGCCACTTTCCCGCGCGCGCGACCCGCGCCCAGGCCGCCGGTGTCCCGCTCTTCCCCGCCGAGCGCGGCGTCGCCGCGCCGGGGCCGGCCGCCTTCCGGATCTCGACGCCCGCGCGGGGCTCGGCCACTCTGCCCGTCGTCGGGAACGACTCGCGCCGGATCGCCGACGCGATCGCGGCGGAGGTCTCCGGCGGACGGCGCGCGCCCTGGGACTTCCTGATCCTCTTTCGACAGCGCCGGTTCATGACGGTCTACGCCGAGGAGCTCGAGCGCCGGGGCATCCCCTGCGAGATCGCGGGAGGGGGCGCCTTCCAGGACTCCGAAGAGCTCTCGGTGCTGCTGAACCTGCTCCGGGCCGTCGCCGACCCGGACGATCCGGTGCTGCTCGTCGCGGCCCTGCGCGGTCCTCTCTTCGGCGTGGACGACGAGGCGCTCTACCGTTTCGCGAGAGCCGGGGGCCGCTTCCGATTCCGCACGGAGCCGCCCCGCGAGTCGGACCCCCGGATCCGGCGCGCCTTCCAGAAGCTTCGCGAGGCCGAGGAGCTCGTGCGGTCGCTGCCGCCCGGCGCGGCGATCGCGCGCATCTCGGGGGAGCTCGGATGGACCGCGCTCTCCGCCGCGGAAGAGCTGGGAGACAGCCGCGCCGGCAATTTGCTCAAGGCCTATGCGGCGGCTCGCAAGCTTTCTGGGGAAGGGCTGGCGTTCGCCGACGTCGTCTCCGAGCTCGGCCGCATGCAGGGCGAGGCGCTCATCGAGCAGATGAGCGTCGAGCCGGGGCGAGCGGACGCCGTGCGCCTGATGACCGTCCACGGCGCGAAGGGCCTCGAAGCGCCGGTCGTCTTCCTCGCCGACCCGGCGAGCGAGCCGATGAAGGGCCGCAACCACTGGATCGACCGGAGCGTCGAGCCGCCGGTCGGGCACTTCCGCATCGTCCGCCGTTCGGGCCGGACGGGCGACTTCGGCGAGGACGAGATCGCGCTCCCTCGAGACTGGGAAAAGAAAGCCGACGAGGAGCAGCTCTTCGAAGAAGCGGAGAAGGTCCGGATGCTCTACGTCGCGGCGACCCGCGCCGAGGAGAAGCTCGTCGTGAGCTTCAAGAGGCTGGCGTCCGGAAAGGTCGGCGGGGCCTGGGCGGCGCTCGATCCGGCGCTGCGCGAGGAGCTGCCCGAGCGGGCGGCTCCGTCGGCCGCGCCTCCGCCGGCGCCCGAAGACCCGCGTCCGGACCTCGCCCGGTTTCGCGAGCGCTCGGCCGAGCGCCGCGCCGCGAGCGCCGCGCCGAGCTACCGGACCACTTCCGTCACCGCGCTCGCGCACGGCGCGGGCGTTCCGGGGCCGGCGCGCGAGGAGACGGGCCGCGGGATGGAGTGGGGCCGAATCCTCCACGGCCTCCTCGAGGCGCTCATGCGCGACGAGAATTTGGACGCGCGCGCCCACGCCGAGAATCTCTTCGCCTCCGAAGGACGCCCCGCCGGGGACGTCGCCGAAGCGGTCGCGCTCGCCGAAGCGGTCCGGCGCTCCCTCCTCTGGCGGCGGGCTCTGGCCGCCCGTCGGCGCCTCGTCGAGGTCCCGTTCGCCCTCCTCGTTTCCTCCACGGAGCTCGGGCTCGGCGAGGGACCGCCCGAGACGCTCCTCTCCGGCGCGATCGACCTCGCTTTCGAAGAGGACGACGCGTGGATCCTCGTGGACTACAAGTCGGACCGCGTCGCGGGAAACCTTCGCGAGCTCTCCGACTGGTACGCGCCGCAGATCCGGCACTACCGGCGCTACTGGGAGAAGCTCACGGCGAAGAGGGCTCGCGCCGGGCTCTTCTTTCTGGAAACGGGAGAGGAGGTCTGGCTTCCGGAGAGTTGATCGCGGCGCGCCGGGCACGCGGACCTACTGGATGCGGGGGGGCTTCTTGGCGCCGGGCGCGCCGGGCACGTAGGAGATGACGAAGCGGCCGCTCGGCTTGCGCACGATCTCGTTCAAGCGCATCGTCAGGGCCTCGAGGAACTCATCGCCCCCCTGGAGGACCTCGACGGCATTCAGGGAGTCGTCCGCCCCGGGATTCGGATCGGGCCCTTCGGCCTTGATCTCGATCTTCATGCCCGGGAGAAAGAGCAATCTCGACGCCAGCGGCCGACCCGACCGACAAGCCATTGTGCTGGAGCACCTTACCGGGTTCGCCGGCGAGGCCGGGCGGCCGCGCTGACACTCTCTGGGTCGGCGGAAAAACGGCCGGTTGACAGTTTCTGTCGCCCGGATCCCGCTTTTTTCCATACGGCGGGAAGGCACTCGGCCGAGCAGACGCGGCGGTGCCGGTTCTCCGGCGGAACCTCGATCGCGAGGCGGAAGCCGGGCGCGATCGAAGCGCCGCACGCCTCGCACTTCTCGGCGGGCTCTTCCCTTCGACCGCGGCCCGAGAGGATTCGATCCAGCCGGTGCCACATGACTCCCTCCCTTTCGCCGAGCGCAGGATGCCGCGGCCTCCCGGACACTTGGTGTCCGATCCGGAACCGGGGAGCCGCCGCGCGCCTCCGTCCGCGAGCCGGGGACGCCGTCGCTATACTTCCCGCCCGGTGATCGCAATGGCGCTCGCGATCGGGCTCTCCGCCGCGGCGGGCTTCGCGCCTGCGCGCCCGGCTTCGGCGACGCCGCTCTCCTCGATCGACGGCCCGCAGGGGAAGATCTCGGTGGACGACGGCGGACGAGGCGGGCTTCCCGTCCTCTTCGTCCACGGCAACGGCGGAAACAAGTCGCAGTGGGCGGCCCAGCTCTCGCACCTGCGCGC
The DNA here is from genome assembly GCA_963707935.1 of uncultured Acidobacteriota bacterium. Taxonomy (GTDB): domain Bacteria; phylum Acidobacteriota; class Thermoanaerobaculia; order UBA5066; family Gp7-AA6; genus DATBFU01. Next base: position 2,827,588 of record CAVPRN010000005.1, read on the forward strand.
AAGTCGCCGCGCGCTCGCCTTCGACCTGCGCGGCATGGGAAAGTCCGCGCCGGCTTCGAACGGCGACTACTCGGTCGAGGCGTTCGCCTCCGACGTCGCGGCGGTGGCCGACGCGGCGAAGCTCGACCGTTTCGTCCTCGTGGGGCACAGCTTCGGTGGCGCGGTCGTGTGCGCGTATGCGGGCCGAAATCCCGGGCGGCTCGCGGGGCTCGTCTTCGCCGACGCGGCCGGCGACTTGACCGCAACGCCCGCCGAATCGGTCGAAGGACTGAAGCGCAGCCTCGACGCGGCCAACTACCGGGAGTTCACGGACGCCTGGTTCGGCTCGATCCTCGAGCGCGCGACCGACGCCACGAAGTCCGCCGTGATGGCCTCGCTCCACGCGACCCCGCGCGAAGTCTTCACGAAGGCGACGCTCGGCCTCTACTCGTTTCACCTGAAGGAAGCGCTCGCCCGCTACTCGGGTCCGCGCCTCTCGATCGCTTCCTACCTCGCCGACAAGCCGGCCGCGATCCACCGCGCCGACCCCGGGATCACGCTCCGGGTCGTCGCGGGCGCGAGTCACTGGCTCATGATGGACAAGCCGGAGGAGTTCGACCGGTATCTCGACGAATTCCTGGCGGGCCTCTCCGGAAAGGGAGAATCTCGATGACGATCTCGACCGGGCGTCCCGCGGCGATTCTCCTCGCGGCCCTCGTTTCGGTAGGGCCCGGAAGCGCGGCGCCGGCCCCGGCTCCCGCGGCGCGGGCCGAGTCGTCCGACGAAACGGCGGCGCGGGCACTCTTCGAGAAGAACCTCGCGGCCATCCGAAGCCGCGATCGCGCCGCCTACCTCGCCTGCTACCTCGAGGCGCCGAGCCTCGCGAGGACCGGCCCCGAAGGCCCGGCGCTCGGGTTCGAGGAGTTCGCGAAAGGGGCCGGCGAGGAGTGGCCCGACACCTTCGAAGCGTTCGACCTCGAGCTCGTCCCGATTCGGGCGGGAATCGTGTACGGCACCTATCGCTACCGCGTTCGGTACGGGGCGCGCGAGGACGCCGGCCTCTCCGAGCGCCTCTTCCTGCGCGTTGGTTCGGAGTGGAAGATCGCCGTGACGACCGCGTTCTCCGCCCCGCCCGGCACGCCTCCGCCGCCGCTCGCCCTGAAAGGGGGCACGCTCGTGGACGGGACCGGGCGGCCGCCGGTCGCAAACGCCGTCGTGCTCCTGCGCGGCGGGAAGATCGATTGCGCCGGAACGGCCTGCGAGATCCCGGCGGGCGCGGCGGTCCGGGACGTCGCCGGGATGTGGATCACGCCGGGCCTCGTGGACGCGCACGTCCACTTCTCGCAGACCGGATGGGCCGACGGCCGACCCGACGCGCTCGACGTGCGCGACCGGCATCCGTACGAGAGGACCGAGGCGGACCTCGCCGCGCATCCGGAGCGGTTCTTCCGCTCGCAGCTCTGCTCCGGGGTGACGTCGGTCTTCGACGTCGGCGGGTTCGCGTGGACGATCGAGATGGCGCGCGCGCACCGCGACGACCCCCGGTCGCCGCGGGTCGAGGCGGCCGGGCCGCTCCTCTCGACGATCGATCACTGGGTCAACCTCCCCGCCGAGCGCCAGTTCATCCACCTGAAGGACGCCGAGACCGCGCGCTCCGGTGTGCGCTACCTCGCGGCCCGCGGAGCCGACGCGGTCAAGGTCTGGTACGTGGTCACGCCGGAGCAGACCGTCGCGGCCTCGGCGCCCGCGGTCCTCGCGGCCGGCGAGGAGGCGAGGAGGGCCGGACTCCCCCTGATCGTCCACGCGACGGGGCTCGCGGAGGCCAAGGTCGCGCTCCAGGCCGGCGCGAAGCTTCTCGTCCACGGTGTGGGGGACCTGCCGGTGGACGACGAGTTCCTCTCGCTCGCGAAGAAGAACGGGGCCATCTACTGTCCGACCCTGACCGTCTTCGGCGGCTACCTGCGGATGTACCGGTCCACGGCGAAGAAGGCCGCTCCGGAAGTGGACGACCCCAACCGCTGCGTCGATCCCGGCACGCTCGCGAAAGTGGCCGAGACGGCCGGCGTCTCGGTCCCCGACGCCGCGGCGCGCGTCTCGACGCTCGAGAAGCGCGTGGCCGACGTCACTTCGGTCGGCGCCGCCAACTTGAAGCGGGTCGCGGACGCGGGCATCGCGATCGCGATGGGGACCGACGCGGGGAATCCGCTCACCCTCCACGGCCCTTCGGTCTACTCCGAGATGGAGGCGATGGAGGCGTCGGGCTTGACGCCGATGCAGGTGCTCGTGGCCTCGACGCGCGGCGGCGCGCTGGCGATGGGGACGGAGAAGACGACCGGGACGGTCGAAAAGGGGAAGGACGCCGACCTCCTCGTCGTCGAGGGCGACCCGACGTCCCGCGCGGCGAACCTCCGGAGGATCCGCTACGTCGTCCGCCGGGGCGTGCTGCGCTCGATCGAGGAGCTGCGCGCCGTCGCCGCGACGCGGCCGGAAGCCGGCCAGAAATAGAATCGCCCCCGTGGAGGCCTCGCGCTCTCCCGTCGCGATCGTCGGGGCCGGGCCGACGGGCATCGCGTGCGCGGTCGAGCTTTCGCTCCGCGGCATCGCCGCCGTCTGCCTGGAGAAGGGCTCTCTCCTCGACTCGATTTACCACTTCCCCGAGGAGATGCGCTGGTTTTCGACGCGCGACCTCCTCGACATCGCGGGAATCCCATTTCCGTCGCCCGAAGCGCATCCGAGCCGGCTCGATTCGCTCGCCTATTACCGCGGCGTCGCCGAGAAGTTCGGCGTCCGGGTGGAGGCGGAGACCGAAGTGCTCTCGATGCGCCGGCGGGAGCCGGACGGCCTCGAGGTCGAAGCGGCGTTCCGCGGAGCCCCCCGACGTTTCGCCGCTCCCGCGGCGATCCTCGCGACCGGGTTCTTCCACAACCCGCGGCGCCTGGGAGTTCCGGGCGAGGACCTCCCGCACGTCCATCGCCGCTACGTCTCCGGGTACCCCTTCCACGGCCGCTCGGTCGTCGTCGTGGGCGGGAAGAACTCCGCCGCGGAGGCCGCGCTCGACCTCTACCGGCGCGGTGCGCGCGTGACGCTCGTCGTGCGCGGGCCGGCGCTGTCCGACCGCGTGAAGTACTGGATCAAGCCGGATCTCGAGAACCGCATCCGCGCCGGCGCCGTCCGCGCGCATTTCTCCGCCCGCGTCGTCGCGATCGCGCCGGAGTCGGTGCGAATCGAGACGCCGGAGGGCCCTCGGGAGATCGCGGCGGACGCGGTCTTCCCGCTCGTCGGATACGAGCCGGACTTCGCCCTCCTCGAACGGTGCGGCGTCCGGCTCGAGGGGGAGCGCCGCGTCCCGGCGCACGACCCGGAGACCCTCGAATCGAACGTCCCGGACCTGTACCTGGCGGGGGCGATCCTCGGCGGCACGGAGATCGGCAAGATCTTCATCGAGAACAGCCGCCATCACGCCGGTATCATCGCGTCGTCGATCGAACGGAAGCGACGGCTCGCGACGGCGTCGTCGGGGGAGAAGCGGGGATGACCGAAAAAGAGAAGAGCGCCGGAGAGGACCCTTCCCACGAGACTCGAGTCCGGGAGGCCTTCGATTCCTTCCTGGACGGGCGCCGGCAGAACCTGGACGAGCGCGGGCACGGTCTCCTCGAGCGTCTCCGCGAGGCCGCCGCGAGCCGGGACCGCGAGGGCCTGCGCGAGCATCTGACGGAAGCGAAGGAGAAGCACGGCTGGCTCTACCGCGAGCTCGCCGCGCACCCCGAGCTCGCGAACCTCCTCGACGAGCTCGCGCTCTGGGGATTCTGAGCCCCCGTTGAGCAGGCGATCCCCTGGCGGACGCCGGGCGGTCCCCGCCGCCGTCGCCGCGGCCGCGATTCTCGCCTGCGCGGGAACGCCGCCGGCCTCCCATTCGCCCGCCGCCCCGGCCGCCCGGGCGAGCCGCGCCGTGCTCATCTCCTTCGACGGCGTGGGAGGGGAACGGCTGGCGAAGATGCTCGAGGAGGGAAAGCTCCCGTCCGGAGGCTTCCGCCGTCTCGCGGATCGGGGGTTCTTCGCCCGACGCTCGCGGCCTCCGAATCCGTCCCTGACCGCCGTGTCCCACGTCACGCACGTGACGGGTGCCCTGCCGGAGAAGACCGGCGTCGTCGCCAACGAGATGCTCGACTTCTCGAAGCCGTTCGCCACGCGCCTCTCCGGCTTCGACGCGCCGATCCGAGCCGAAACGCTCTGGCAATCGGCGCGGCGCCAGGGGCGGCGCGTCGGAATCCTCCTCTATCCGGGGGGCGACGGCGCCACACCCGGGCGCAGCGGGGACTTCGGGATGAGCTGGGTCTACGTCCCGCTCGCGCCGTCGCGGCTCGCGACGCTCGGGGCCGCGGACTGGGCCCCGGCGGGACCGGCGGCCGCCCCGAGCTTTTCCCCCGCTCGCTCCCATCGCCTCGCGCTCCCCCCGACCGCGCACGCCGCGACGCTCGTCGCGCTCGACGCGACGGACGACGGCCGGACGAACTACGACCGTCTCCGCGTGGAGACGGAGACCGGCGCTTCGCTCGAGGTCCGGCCCGGCGAGTGGTTTCCGATCGAGGCCTCGGGCGAATCCGTCCGCTCCGGCGCGTGGTGCAAGCTGATCGAGCTCGCTTCGGACCTCTCGAAGACGGTCGTCTACGTCGGCTCGCTCGAAGGCGCCCGCGCCTATCCGGAGAAGTTCCGCCGCGGGCTCGAGGAGCGCGCGGGATTCTGGCCGGGGAAGCCGGACATCCCGCTGCTCGGCGCGAGCTCGCCGTGGCCCGAGGGGTATTACGAGCAGGCCGGGCGCCTGACGGAGTACGTGACGCGCGCGGTCCTGTATGCCGTCGAGCGCGACGACTGGGACCTGCTCCTGATCTACGAGCCGCAGGTCGACGAAGTGTCCCACGAGTACTTTCTGACCGAGCCGAAACAGCGCGGATACTCCCCCGAGCGAGCGGCCCGGTTCGCCGCGTACGTCGAGGGGAGCTACGCGATGGCCGACCGCTCCCTCGACCGGATCGAGCGCGCGCTCCGACCGACCGACGCGATCTTCGTGACCTCCGACCACGGCATGGTGCCGCTATCCGCCGCGGTCTATCCCAACGAGATCCTCCGGCAGGCCGGTTTCCTCCGGACGGGCGTGAAGGACGAGATCGACCCGGGCTCGCAGGCCGCGGCGATGGCCGGGAGCGGCGTCGCCAACATCTACTTGAATCCGGCCGCCGCCGAAAAGAATCTCCTCGAACGCGTCGAGAACGCGATGCGGAGCTTCCGGATCGGCGGAGAGTCCCCCTGGGACCGCGTCGTCCGGCGCGCCGACGCCGGGCCGCTCGGCCTCGACGCCCCGGAATCCGGAGATCTCATCCTGCTCGCGCGGCCCGGTATCTCGGTCTCGATGAGAATCGAGGCAGGACGGACCTCGGGGGCGCCCGCGAGCTACGGCGGCCACGGGTACCGGAACGTCTACCCGCCGCTCGACGCGACGTTCCTCGCGGCCGGCCCCGGCATCGCCCGCGAGCGCGTCGAGGAGTTTCCCTCCTGGCGGATCGCGTCGTTCGTGTCGCGCGTCCTCGGCATCGCGCCGCCGCGCGACGCGACGCCGTGACGGAAGGCGTCCGGCGCCCGTAGAGCGGTAGAGTGTCGCCGGAGTGTACGAGCAGTTCTACGGCTTCCGCGAGGCCCCGTTCAACCTGACGCCGGATCCCCGCTTCCTCTTCTTCTCGGACCGCCACCGCGAGGCCTTCAACCACATCCTCTTCGGCCTGCAGGAGCGCAAGGGCTTCATCCAGCTGACGGGCGAAGTCGGCGCCGGGAAGACGACCGTCTGCCGGGCGATCCTGAAACAGCTCGGCGAGCGCCTACCGCACGGCCCTGATCCTGAACCCCTCGCTGACGAGCGCGCAGCTCCTGCGGACGGTCTTGACCGAGCTCGGGCTCGAGTCGAGGGGAAACGACCGCGTCTCGTCCCTCGAGGCGCTGAACGGCTTCCTCCTCGAGCAGGCCTCGGCCGGAAACGACGTCGTCCTCCTGATCGACGAGGCCCAGGACCTGGGAGACGAGCTCCTCGAGCAGGTGCGCCTCCTCTCGAACCTCGAGACCGAGCAGCGCAAGCTCCTGCAGATCGTCCTCGTGGGTCAGCCGGAGCTGCGCGACAAGCTGAACACCCAGGGCCTGCGGCAACTGCGGCAGCGGATCACCGTGCGCTACCACCTGACTCCCCTGTCGCGCGAGGAGACGGAGCGCTACATCGACCACCGGCTGAGGGTCGCGGGCGGCTCGGGGCGTCCGACCTTCACGCCGTGGGCGATCCGGACGTCCACCGCTACTCGCGCGGCGTGCCGCGGCTCATCAACGCCGTCTGCGACAAGGCGCTCCTCTACGGATTCGTCAACGGCACGGACCATCTGACCGGGCGCTCGGTCCGGCAGGCGATCCGGGAGCTCGAGGGGAAGGCCGCGTGAGCCTGATCGACGACGCGCTGCGACGGGCGCAGGCGGCGCAGACGCCGGGCCCGGCCGGCGGCGCGGCCTTCCGGGCGCCGATGCCGCTGCCCGATCCCTGGCGCCATCGCCGCCGCCGGATGCGGCGCTTCGCCGCGACCGCCGCCGCCGTGGCCGCGCTCCTCGCCGGCGGGTTCCTCTTCTTTTCGCGCCGAGGCTCCCGCGGGCCGGTGCCGAGCCCGGACTCCTCGAGGCAGGCGACCTTCCCTCCTCGCCGTGCCGCCCATCTCCCGCTCGCCGACTTCGACTGGCACGCCGGCCCCGGCGTCGTTCGGGAGCGGCCGCGGCGCGCGCGGCGAGCCGGACGCCGACCCGGCCGAACGGGACTCCGAGCGGGACTCCGACCGCCCCCTCGGCCGCGGCGTCGCCGACTCGGGGAGCCGTCTCCTCCACCCGCACGCCCTCGCCCGCGCGCGGCGCGTCGGCGGCCGCCCCGCCTCCGACGCCGCGGGCGGCGCCGCGGGAGCTCGCCCAAGGAGCCGGTCCTTCTCCCGCCCGTCGAGGTCGGCAACGCCTCGGGAAGCCCGCGCGTGGCGGCGCCCGAACCGTCGCCGCGCGCCGACCGCTCCGGCGCCGACCCGGCTGCCGCCGACCCGCGAGCCGACCCGAGCGCCCACGCGCCCGCCCGCCTCGCAGACGCGGACGTACGCGGGCACCGCGAGCACGCCCTCGGGCAAGCTCGAGCTCGAAGGGATCGTGTACTCCGAGGCGAACCCGACGGCGCTCATCAACGGGCGCGTGGTCGCGCCGGGGGGCTTCGTCGACGGTTACACCGTGATCTCGATCGAGCGGGACCGGGTGGAGCTCGAGGGGACGAGCGGTAGGATCATCCTGACCCTGAAGTAGTTCCTCTGCAACCTTCCGGCCGGAAGGCGTGTTCCGATCGGGAGAGGCCCTGATCCATGAACACGACTTCTTGTCCCGAGCCGGGCGAGCCGAGACAGACGAGCGGAAGCGGCGGCCGCCCGCGCGAGTCTGCGACTGGTGAAGAGCGGCGGGGACCGATGGACACCCAGGCGGCGGCCGAGAACGCGGCGCTCGCCGCGGCGCTCGCCGAGGACGTGGACGCCTCGCTTCGAGAGGCTCGTGCGCCACTTCCAGGACCGGCTCTTCACGTTCGCCTTGCGGTTGACCGGCCGCCGCGAGGACGCCGAGGAGGTCGCGCAGGACGCCTTCGTGCGCGCGTACCGCGCGCTGAAGACGTACCCGGCCGAGCGCGTGCGCGCGATGGCGCTCAAGGCGTGGCTCTACCAGGTGACCCTGAACGTCGCGCGCAACCGCCTGCGCCGGAAGCGGCATCCGACGGTCTCGATCGACGACGAGGGCGCGCACGGCGGCGTCGCGCGCTCGCTCTCCGACGATCCGGAGACGCGCCCCGACGCGCGCTTCGAAATGAAGCGGGAGCGCTCCGACATCGCGTCGCTCGTCGCGAGCCTCCCCGAGCGGTACCGAGCGCCGCTCGTCCTCCGCTACGTCGAGGGGCTGAAAGTCGAAGAGGTGGCGGCGATCTTGAAGCAGCCGCTCGGCACGACCAAGTCGAACGTCCACCGGGCCATCAACGCGCTTCGGGAGTCCCTGTCCGAGTCCCGGCGCCAAGGAGCGAAACCATGAAGAGATCGGGAGAACCTGCGGCTCGAGCGCGCGCTGCGCGGCCTCGCCCGCGAGAAGGCGCCGGCGCGCCTCCTGCCGGCGGTGCTCGAGCGGGTCGGCCTCGCCGACCGCTACTGGCGCCTGGAGTCGCCGGTCGGGCTCGGTCTACGTCGCGCACAGTGTGGCGGGGATCTCGATGGTGTCGCGGGCCGGGTCCGCCTCCGCCTTCGAGCGCCGGTTCCGGGAGCGGTTCGGCCGCCCGATCGTCGCCGAGACGTCGGTGCCGCCGGCGCGCGTGCGCGAGCTGATCCGGCACGTGAAGGGCGCGGGCCGCCGCGACCTGCGCTTCGACTTGCGGGGGCTCTCCGAGTTCGAGCGCGCGGTTCTGCGGAAGGCCCTCGAGATCCCGTCGGGCGAAGTGCGCCCCTACAGCTGGATCGCCCGGGAGATCGGGCACCCCCGAGCGGTGCGCGCGACCGGGTCGGTGCTGGCGAAGAACCCGGTGCCCCTGCTGATCCCCTGTCATCGCGTGATCCGCAGCGACGGCCACATCGGCAAGTATTCGCTCGGCGGCGATCGGGCGAAGCGGCTGCTCCTCGAGGTCGAGGGCGCGAAGCCCGAGCTCCTCGAGCGGCTGGCTTCTTCGGGCGTGCGCTTCCTCGGCCACGCCGAGAAGAAGCACTTCTGCTTCCCGACCTGCGGGGGGATCGAGACGCTCGTCGTGTCGAACCGGGTCCCCTTCGCCTCGGAGCGGGACGCCGTCGAGGCCGGCTTCCACCCCTGCGAGGACTGCCGGCCGCTTGCCGGTCGCGGCCTGAGGGAGAAGGATTCCGGAGTCAGGAGTCCGGATTCGGGGACCGGGGCCCCGAGAGCGCACCCACCCCGGAACCTTTCGGCCGGCCGGTCGTTTCTTCCTCCAGAGGGCCTTGCGGCCCGTCGGAAGGGGGATCTTCATGAAACCGGCTCTCACGGCCTTCGCCCTGGCGGCGGCGCTCGCGCTGCCGACCGCGCCGCTCGCCGCCGAATCGCGCCTCGAAAAGACGCTGAAGCTCGCGCCCGGCGGGGCCTTCCGCCTCGAAACCGATCTCGGGAGCGTCGCCGTGACCGGGAAACCGGTCTCCGACGTGCGGCTCGTCGTCACGAGCCGCCGGGAGCTCGATGATCTCCTCGTCTTCCATTTCGAGGAGGGGCCCTCCTCGGTCAGCGTGACGGCCCGGCGCAAGCATCACTTCGGATGGTTCGGCGACGGGGGCCGCGTCCACTACGAGATCGAGGTCCCCGCCGAGACGGCGATCACAGTGGACACGTCGGGCGGGAAGATCGCGATCGTAGGCCTCCGCTCGCGCGCGAAGCTCGAAACGTCGGGCGGCGGCATCGACGTGCGCGACCTCGCGGGCGACCTCGAAGCGGACACTTCGGGGGGAGGGATCCACCTCGCGGACATCAAAGGGAACATGCGCGTCGAGACCTCGGGAGGGGGCATCACGGGCTCGCGCCTCGACGGCCCCCTCGCGGCGGACACGAGCGGCGGCTCGATCGACCTCGAGCAGGTCAGCGGCGACATCAAGGCCTCGAGCTCCGGCGGCGGCATCACGATCCGCGAGGCCGGGGGGCGCGTCGATGCGGAGACCTCCGGCGGGGGGATCGAGGCCTCTTTCACGAAGGGCAATTCCCGCGGCGGGAGCCTCGAGACCTCGGGCGGAGGGATCGAGGTCGCGCTCGACCCGGACGCCGGACTCGAGATCGACGCCCACGGCAACTCGGTCAAGACGGACCTGCCGCTGCGGGTCGTCGGCGAGATCTCGCGCAGCAGCCTGCGCGGGACGCTCGGCGCCGGCGGAGCGCGGCTCCACCTGCGCACGAGCGGGGGCGGAGTCCGCATTCGCGCCCTCTGACGCCGCGCGCGTCGTCCCGCGCCACCGGGCGCAGTTGTAGAGTCGCGCCCGGAGAGATCGCGTGCGCGTCAACGTCATCGGGGCGGGCGGGGTCGGCGGCTATTTCGGAGGGAGGCTCCGGGCGGCCGGCGTCCCGGTCGGCTTTCTCGCTCGCGGCCGCCACCTGGAAGCGCTCCGGCGCGACGGCCTGACGATCCTCTCGGAGCTGGGCGACATCCGCCTGCCGTCCGTCGAAGCCTCGGACCGGCCCGAGGACCTGCCGCCCGCCGACCTGGTCGTCGTCGCCGTCAAGAACTGGGACACCGACGAGGCCGGGCATGCCGCGGCCCGGCTTCGCGCGCCGGGGGGCGAAGTCGTCTCCTTCCAGAACGGGGTGGAGGCCTGGGAGCGGCTCGAACAGATCCTCGGCACACCCGTCCTCGGAGGCGTCGCCCGTGTGGCCGCCATCATCGAGCGGCCGGGAGTCATCCGGCAGACCGGGGTGACCCGCGCTCTGACGATCGGAGACTTCGGCGGACGCTGCCCCGAAATCCTCGAGCGCTTCCGGGACGCCGGCGAGCGCGCGGGTTTCGAAGTCGTCCTCTCCGACGACATCCGCGCGGCCGTCTGGGAGAAGTTCCTCTTCCTGACCTCGATGTCCGCGATCGCTTCGGCCACGCGGCTCCCGGCCGGGCCGGTGCGCTCCAATCCCGCGACCCGTGGACTGCTCGAGCGCGCGATGCGCGAAGTCGAGGCGCTCGCCCGCGCCTCCGGAGTGGATCTTCCCGAGGACGTCGTGCCGCGACAGATGGCGTTCGGGGACCGGATCGCTCCCGCCTCGACCCCCTCGATGCTGGGCGACCTGCGCCGCGGGAGCCGGCTCGAGCTGCCGTGGCTCTCGGGCGCCGTCGCGAGGATGGGCCGGGAGCGCGGCGTCCCGACGCCGATCCACGAGTTCGCCGCTGCGATCCTCGACCCCTACAAGGACGGCTCGCCGGCGGGCGACTAGAATCGCGGCGCGTGCGCTATCGGATCGAAGAGTACGTCCGCTGGGAAGACATCGACGCCGCCGGCATCATCAACTATCAGGCGTACCTGCGATTCTTCGCGCTGGCCGAGGCGGAGCTCCTCCGCTCGGCCGGCCTCGCGTACCGGTTCCTCGTCGAGACGCTCGGCATCTGGCTCCCGCGCGCGCGCGTCGAGTGCGACTTCCACCGGCCGGTCCGGCTCGATGAGCTGCTGACCGTCGAGGCCTACTTCTCGCGGGTCGGGCGGACCTCCCTCCATCTCGACTTCGAAGTGCGCCGGCGCGACCGCCCCGAGGAGCTCGTGGCGACGGGGCGCTATTCCCTCGTGTGCGTGCGCCAGGGAGACTTCACTCCGGTCCCCGTCCCCGAGGAGATGCGCCGCCGGATCGCGCCCTACGTGGAGGAAGCTCCCGGCGCGACGCGATGACGCCGCTCGCGGGCATCCGAGCGGTGCTCCTCGACCTCGAGGGGACGCTCTACGAGGCGGGCCGTCCGGTGGAGGGCGCCTCCCGGGCGCTCGAGGTTCTTGCGCGGAGCGGGATCCCCTGCTCCTTCGTGACCAACACGACGAGCCGGCCGCGGCGCGCGCTCGCGGCGGAGCTCTCGGCGATGGGGCTGCCGGCCGAGCCGTCGCGGATCTTCACGGCGCCCGCCGCCGGGAGGGCGCTGCTGCTCGAGCGTGGCTGGCGGCGAGCCGACCTGCTCGTGAAGGAGGCGGTGCTCGAAGACTTCGCCGGCGTCGAAGAGGACGCGGAGGCGCCGGACGCGGTCGTGCTCGGGGACCTCGGCGAGGACACGACGTTCGCCATTCTGAACCGCGCGTTCCGGCACATCCTGTCGGGAGCGGCTTTCGTCACGCTCGCCCGCAACCGCTACTACCGCGGAAAGGACGGGCTCCTTCTCGACCAGGGTCCGTTCGCCGCGGCGCTCGAGTACGCGACCGACCGGGAAGCGATCCTCGCGGGAAAGCCGGCGCCCGAATTCTTCGCCCGGGCGCTCGACCCGCTCGGCGTTACGCCGGCGGAAGCGCTCGTGGTCGGCGACGACGTCGAGTCGGACATCGCCGGAGCGCAGCGCGCGGGGATGCGCGGAGCGCTCGTGCGGACGGGAAAGTTCCGGACCGAGGAGCTCGCGCGGTCCGGCGTTTCGCCCGACGCCGTGCTCGACTCGGTGGCGGACCTGCCGCGCCTCCTCGGCCTGTGACCGACGCCTTCGCGCCTTCGAAGGGAGGGGCGGTGCTCGACCCCGCCCGGCGGGAAGCGATCGTCGTGACCGTTGTCGGGCGGGCGGCCGCGAGGGCCGCCCCTACATAGACGGCGACAATCTCTCTGCGGTGTAGGGGCGCGCGTATCAGCCGGGCTCGGTCCACGACGAGGACCCGGTCCGCGCTGCAGATTCGGGACGCAGTCCGTCGATCTCGGCTTGAAGTTCGGGCTCCCTCGTCGAGTCGGCGTCCGTGGCTCGCGAGCGCGACCGCCCGCGAGGCCGACACAGACGGCGTAGCCGCATCGGCCGCGTCGGTCGGCGCACCTTCCTGATGTTGGGGCGGGCTCGACCCCGCCCGGCGCTACCCCCTCACCCCTGCCCTCTCGCCGCCCGGGGAGAGGGGGAAGAGGTGGCCTGTCGGGCAGCACGAAGACGAGCCCTCGGGGAGGCTCGCCGCCTCGAAATCCTCGAGCAGGCGCCGGTCCGCGCCCGCGGCGACGGTCACGCTTCCCCCTCGATCATTCGGTGGCTCGCGGACGAGTCGAGCTCGAGCCCGTAGATCCGCTTCAGCTCCGCGATCTGCCCGAGCGTCTCCGCCGTGAAGGGAACCTTGCCGTCGAAGGCATGGAGCACGATCCCTTCGAGGAGGTCCCCGAGGGAGAGGTCCTTCAGCTCCGCCAGCGCCTTGAGAACCTTCACGAGGCGCTTCTCCATCCGGACCCCGGTCTGGACCCGCTCGACCGGGATCCGGCCCGCGCGAGAGGGCCCGCTCCGGGCCGGCCGCCGGACGGGGACGGGCCGCCGCCGTTTTGTTACCATGGTAACAATGTAACACAACCGTCGCCCCGGCCGCAACGGGCCGCGAGGATAATCGCCGGCCGTGCCGTCGCTCCAGGACTGGATCGCCCTGACTCGCGAGACCTTCCGCGCCGTCGGGAAGGAAGACCTCTCCCACCTCTACCGGCTCGACTGGCCTCAGGCGAAGGAGAAGCTGACCGCGGGGCTGTCCGAGCAGCCGGCCCGGCCCGGCGGGCGGATCCGCCGATTTCTGCGCTCGACCAACGCCATCCTCTTCGGCCTGACCCGGCGGCTCGCCCCGGCGCGCCGCGTCCTCTTCGCCGCGGCGCTCGTGTGCATGGTCCTCTCGATGAACGCTCCGATGGAATTCCGGACCGAGAAGGTCGAAGGCGCCGTGCGCCGGGTCACGGAGTACGGCTTCTACTTCGGAAACTTCTACCTCTTCATCGCCCTGTTGCTGCTGGGGCTCCTCCTCGCCATGGAGCTCGTGGACAAGATCAACTACCGCGACGAGCTCGAGCTCGCGAGGGAGCTCCAGGCGACCCTGATCCCGAAGGAGCTCCCCGCCGTTTCCGGCTTCGAGATCGCCGCGCACAACGAGATCGCCAACATGGTCGGCGGAGACATCTACGACGTGGTGCCGCTCCCGGACGGGCGGCTCGCTCTCCTCTTCGGTGACGCCTCGGGGCACGGGATGACCGCCGGGCTCGTGATGGCGGTCGCCCACGCGGCGTTCCGGACCCAGCTCGACCTCGATCCGGCGCCCGCCTCGATGTTCGCCGCGGTCAACCGGATCCTCTGCCGCACCGGGACCTCCCGCGCGTTCTTCGCCGGCGTGTACGTGCTCTTGCGCAACGACGGCTGCTTCGAGGCCTCGGTGGCGGGACATCCTCCGGTCCTCCGCGTCGCGCGCGACGGGCGCGTGGCCGAGCGCATCGGAAAGGGCGCCTATCCGCTCGGCATCAAGCCCGAGCTCTCCTGGGAAGTCGTGAGCGGGCGCCTCTCGGCGGGAGAGATGCTCCTCTTCTGTTCGGACGGCGTGACCGAGGCCCGGGATCCGGGCGGCAACGCCTATGGCGACGCCCGGCTCGAGGCCGCGCTCCCGCATCTCGCGAGCCTCGCCGCGACGAGGATCGTCGAGACGCTCGCCGGCGAGCTCCGCGCCTTCCGCGGGCGCGAAGTCCCCGACGACGACGTGTCGATCGAGGTCGTGCGGTATCGGGGATAGCGGCCGGCTACCGCCCGATCTTCACCCGAAGCACCGCCGGCTCCTGAAGTTTTTCGCCTCTCAGGCTGCCCGGTCTTCTCGTCGTAGAGCCCCCACTGGCTCTTGCCGACGAAATAGAAGTCGTCACCGACCAAGACGCCGAGGCGTCGGCTCGGCGAACTCCGGATCGTTCATGTCGAGGATCTCGCCCCCGACCACGCGCTCCCCGACGGGTCGAGCTCGAGCCGCACGATCCGGTGCGGCGCGATCGCGTTCTGCGTCACGTAGATCTGTCCGCCCGCGCAGCGACGAGGCCGTCGATGCCGTAGCAGCGTCACGTCGGGAGGGCGCCGACCTCGCGGGGCTTGCCGTCGCCGTCGAGCAAGGAAGAGGCCGCTCCCCCAGTCCGAAACGTAGAGCCGTCCGCCGGGCCCGAACCCGAGCCCCTGCGGCGACCGGAAGACGCCCGGTGCGACGACCTCCTCGACTCGCCGCCTGTCCCCGAACGGATGCGGTAGACGCCCGAGCCCAGGCCGTCGGTGACGTAGACGTCGCCGTTCTCCGCGATCGGGAGATCGCCCGGGCGCTTTCGCGCGATCGCCGGCCGCGAGCGTCCATCGGCCCACGAGCTTCCCCGTCGCGAGGTCGAAGGCGAGCACGCCGCTCGACGCCTCGAGCTTCTTCTCGTACCCCTCCATCTGCGGCAGCGCCGCGCTGCAGGCGTAGAGCCGGCGGCTCTTCGGATCGATCGCGATCGCCAGCGCGCCGAGCAGGCCGTCCTGCCCCGACCGGCACGAAGTCCGAGACCGTGCCGTCCGCGGCGCGGCGCACGATCTTCCGCTTGCGCACGCTCGAGACGAAGAAGGCGCTGCGTCTCCGGGTCGTAGGCGATCCCCTCGGTCAGCAGGTCCTTCTCGGGGAGGCGGAAGGCGACCGTGCTGCCGCCGACCGGCCGCGAAGCCGCGCGAGCTTGCGGCGCACGCCGGCGAACGCCGGCGAGTCGCGCGACCGCCGCGAAGTCCTCGTCCTTGGCTCCGAGCCGAAGTCGATCTTCGCGGTCGAGCAGCCCCTCGAGAGTCTTCGCCGCCTCGGCGGCGTGCCCGTTGCGGGCCTCGGCGCAGGCGAGGTTGTAGACGAGCCGCGGAGCGCCGGGCCGCAGCGCCTCGGCCTGGCGCGCGTTCTCGAGAAACGCCGGCCAGTCCTTCTTCTGGTACGCCTCGAGCCGCCTTCTTCTGGAACTCGAGGCTGCGGGCGCGGACGTCGGCGTCCGGCGGCGTCTGCGCGGCGGCGCCGATCGCCGCGGCGAGACCGAGGGCGGTCAGAAAAGCCGCATGAATGCTCTCCTTCTCTCGTCGACCTCGATGAGGCGTAGCGGACACGCCTCGCGCCGCAGCTCCAGCCCGGCGGACGAGACGCCCCACCGGCCGGGACTTCCGATCGGGGAGCGGACGAACGCCGCAGGCCGCGGCGCGCCGCCGGTCTCCCCCACCGCTCCGAGAACATCCGCGTATTCCATGGCCGCGCTTCGTACCACGGCGGCGATCCGGGAATCCCGCCGTTCGCCGCGGGAATCGGCGGACCTCGCGCGGTGTCGCGAAGGGCTCCGGAGCCTCCCTCCCGGCGGGCGGCTGGCCCGGCGAATCCCACCGGACAGGCGGCTCGTAATTGGTAGCGGCTTCGACCGAGGCCGCGGCGTCGAGTCGTCGCCGGCCGAAGAAAGGTGACAAATCCGATGTCCGAAACCCTGAATCTTCCGGTCGTTCCGATGCGCAACTCGGTCCTCCTGCCCGGCGTGTCCGTTCCCGATCTCCGCCGGACGGCCGGGGACCCTGCGCGCGATCGAGGCCGCCATGAACGACTCCCGACCGCCGCGTCTTCGCCGTGGCCCAGCGCCAGGACGACCGAGAACGTCACGCCGGAGACCCTCTACACGATCGGCACGATCGCGACCATCGGCTCGGTCCAGCGCGGCCTCGGCGGCGTGCGCCTCCTGCTCGAAGGGCAGACGCCGCGGCATCGCGCTGCGGATCTCTCCGAAGAAGGGCTACCTCGAGGCCACCGTCCAGGAGGCGCAGCGAGATGCTGCCGCTCGACGCCGAAGGATCCGGCGTTCCTCGCGCTCCACCGCGAGGCGCGCGAGCGCGCGGCCGAGCTCGGCAAGAAGCTCGGCCTGCCCGACGAGGCGATCGAGCAGATCCTCTCCGAGGTGGACGAGCCGGGCCGGCTCGCCGACCTCGTGGCCGGCTACATCGACATCCCGGCGGCCGAGCGCCAGGCGCTGCTCGAGACGCTCTCGGTCGAGGATCGGCTGCGCCGCGTGCTCGTCCACGTCCAGCGGCAGATCGACGTCCTCTCGGCGCAGGAGGACATCCAGTCGAAGGTCAAGGAGGAGCTCGGCGGCCGCCAGCGCGAGGTGTACCTGCGCGAGCAGCTGAAGGCGATCCAGAAGGAGCTCGGCGAGGGCGAGGGCTCGGCCGACGAGTCCCTGAAGGAGCTCAAGGCGAAGCTCGACGCGCTCGAGCTGCCCGAGGAGGCGCGCAAGGAAGTGGACCGCGAGTGGGCGCGCCTGACGCGCGTCGGCCGCGAGTCGATGGAGTCGCAGGTCATCCGCACGTACCTCGAGACGATCGCCGAGCTGCCGTGGAACGCGCGCAGCGACGAGCACCTCGACGTCTCCGGAAGCCGCGCGCATCCTGGACGAGGACCACTACGGCCTGTCGCGACGTCAAGGACCGGATCCTCGAGTTCCTCGCCGTGCGCCAGCTGCTCGCAGGCGACGGAGAAGGCCGAGCGAGACCGACGGCCGCCGGCCGCAGGCCGACGCGCCGAGACGCCGAGCGTCACGACAGGAGAACGCGTCCACGAGGCGGTCGCGCGCGCGGGGCCGGATCCTGCTCTTCGCCGGCCCTCCGGGCGTCGGCAAGACCTCGATCGCCAAGTCGATCGCGCGCGCGATGGGGCGCAAGTACGTCCGCATCTCGCTCGGCGGCGCGCGCGACGAGGCGGACATCCGCGGCCACCGGCGCACCTACATCGGCGCCATGCCCGGCCGGATCCTCCAGGGGATGAAGCAGGCCGGCACGAAGAACCCGGTCTTCCTGCTCGACGAGGTGGACAAGCTCGGCGTCTCCTTCCAGGGCGACCCGGCGAGCGGCGCTGCTCGAGGTGCTCGACCCGGCGCAGAACGACAGCTTCACCGATCACTACCTCGGCGTGCCGTTCGACCTCTCCGAGGTGCTCTTCATCGCGACGGCGAACTTCATCCAGAACATCCCGGGGCCGCTGCTCGACCGCATGGAGGTCGTCGAACTTCGCCGGCTACACCGAGGAGGAGAAGCTCGAGATCGCGAAGAGCTACCTCGATGCCGCGCCAGCTCGAGGAGAACGGGCTCGACGCGACGAGCAGCTCACGCTCACCGACGACGCGGTCCGCGAGGTCATCGCGAGCTACACGCGCGAGTCCGGCGTGCGGCAGCTCGAGCGCGAGCTCGGGCGGCTCGCGCGCAAGGTCGCGCGCCGGATCGCGGCCCGCGAGATCGAGACGGCGACCGTCGAGGCCGTCGGAGATCCGCGGCGCTGCTCGGCCGGCCCAAGGTCCACCCGGAGCAGAAGGCGCCGCGAGGACCAGGTCGGCATCGCGACCGGCATGTACTACACGCCGGCCGGCGGCGACATCATGTTCGTCGAGGCGTCGCCGATGCGCGGCAAGGGCGAGCTGATCCTGACCGGGCCAGCTCGGCGACGTCATGAAGGAGTCGGCGCGCGCCGCCTGGACCTACGCGCGCTCCCACGCGGCGTGGCTCGGCATCGACGAGGAGGACTTCGACGCGCGACCTGCACATCCACGTGCCGGCCGGCGCGATCCCCAAGGACGGCCCCTCGGCCGGCATCGCGATGGCCTCGGCGGTCGTCTCGGCGCTGTCGAAGCGCCCGGTCCGCAACGACGTCGCGATGACCGGCGAGATCACGATCTCGGGCCGCGTGCTGCCGATCGGCGGCCTGAAGGAGAAGATCCTCGGCGCCGTGCGGGCCGGCATCACGCACGATCGTGATCCCGAAGGAGAACGAGGCGGACCTCGAGGACCTGCCGAAGGAGGTCCGCGACACGATCCACGTCTATCCCGGTCGAGACGCCTCGCCGAGGCGCTCGCCGTGACGCTGCGCAACGGCTCGCTGCAGGACGGCCGGCTCCACTTCGGCGCCGCGGAGCAGCCGGGGGCGAAGCGGCGCACTGAGGTCCCTGACTGAGGACGGAGGACTCGGGACTGAGGACTCGCACGGCTCAAGCCACGGCAGTCCTCAGTCCTCGGTCCACAGTCTTCAGTCTCGTTTCGAGACTCTTCTCCTCGCGATCTCCGCGTAGGCGTAGACGAGCGCGAGCCCCCGGTAGGGGCTGCCAGCGGTCGGCGAAGCGGCGCATCCGCTCCTCGGTCACTCGCGCGCGATGCCCGAGGAGCTCCATCGCCACGTACTTGACGACGCCGAGGTCGCCTCCCGGGAAGACGTCGGCGCGGCCGAGTCCGCGCAGGAGCGCGATCTCCGCCGTCCAGCGTCCGACCCCCTTGATCGCCGTCAGCCTCTCGATCGCCTCCTCGTCGGCGGCGCTCTCGAGCTCCGCTTCCGAAAGGTCGTCCCGAGGCGAACGCGCGCGCCAACCGCGCGAGCGTTCCCGCCTTCGCGCGCGAGAGCCGGAAACGCCGCAGGCTGCCGGCGGCGTCTCCCGGGCCAGGCGCTGCGGCGTCGGAAACGCGACGTAGGTCTCGCCCGCGATCCGCGCGCGGCGGCCGAAGGCGAGCGCGAGCTCCCGCCGAACGTCGTACGCGAAGACGAGGTTGACCTGCTGGGAAAGGACCGCGGTGACGATCGCCTCCCACAGCGACGGCGGAGCCCGGCGATGCGGAGGCCGCGCGCGTGGCCGAGGGCCTCGCCGATCAGGGGATCGCGGCGGAAGGCGCGGTAGAAGGCGCGGGTGTCGAGGCGCGCGCCGAGGCCGATCTCGAGCGACGCGCCGCGCGGCGGCGCTCGCCGCTTCGGTCCCGGCGCCCGGGCCGGAGAGCGTCGCCGCGAGCTCGCGCCCGCGAGACGGTCCCCGCGCTGACGGACCTCGACAGCGCGCAGGCGCCCCCGACGGCGAGCAGGCGCCGGTAGACCGCGCCGTCGAAGCGATCCACGGCTTCGGGCCACCGGGTGAAACGCGACGCGGTCCGGGCGAGCGAATAGGGGCCCGGGGGCCGGTACCGCAGCCGCACGGCGCGAAGCGTGCGGCGGGCTAATGCCCGCCCCGGGAAGTCGAGAGGGACTTCCGGAGGAAGATCCGCGTGCCGGGACGGGAGAGGGCGACGTCGGCGGCCCGCATCCCGAGCGGCGTCTTCCAGTGGAGGCGGCCGCGGGCTTCGATCTTGATCTCGTCGGCGAATTCGATCGCGCCGTCGAGCCCGTAGCCCTCTCCGAGCGACAGCCGGCGGTTCTGATCCGGACTCGCCAGGCCGGGACCGTCGTCCTGAACGACCGCCGTCACGTGCCGGCGTGAGATCGAGGCGGCGACGAACACGCGATCACCGGCCATCAAGCCGTTCTTGACCAGCTCGACGACGTGGTAACCGAAGTCGTTCGGGATCTCGTCGCGAGGGTCGAGCCCGTGCTGCCGGCAGAACGCGTCCCACCAGCCGTTGAAGCGAGGCAGAACAGCGTCGATGTCATCCGTCCGCCGGCGGAACGCGATCCGATCGCGCACGCGCCGCGAATCCGGTGGGACATCCGATGATTTCCGCCGCTCGAGCATGAAAGCCGTCGTCCGAAACCGAGTCTAACCCCCGAACCGCTCCCGCAAGACCGAAGATGCGCCCCCGTCGAAAAATTCGACGATCTCCGGGATCGGCGCGTTCGAATGGCACGGATCCTGCTCTTTTCGTTCGTGCCCGCCGAAACAGAGTGCGGCGGCCCCGAGGCCGCCCGCGGGAATCGAGACGGGATCTCTGTGCGCCCGTCTCCCGAACTTCGAAGGAGGTCATCATGCGGTCCCTGTGTCGACTGTCTCTCGCGGCGATCGTTCTCGCCGTCGCGGCGCGCGCGGCCGCGCAGCAGCCGGATCCGACGCCGCCCAACCCGGCGCCCGTGCCGCAGACTTCGCCGACGCTCGAAACGACGCCCGTTCCCGTCGAGCCGGTAGCCACGCCGTCGGCCGAAAGCGCGTCTCCGACCGAGCCGACGAGCGCGCCCAATCTTCTGACGCCGATCATCACTGCGACGACTCCGGCCGCGACCGAGACTCCGGCCGCTCGGACTCCCGCTCCGACTCGGACGCGTCCGCCGGCGTCGGCTTCGAAGTCATCTCCCCAGGAGCCGCCGGCCCGGTCCGCCGCGGCGCCGCCGTCCGACAACGTCGTTCCGCCTACGAGCGCCGGACCCGGTGCGACCGGTTCCGATGCCGGCGCCGCCGCTTCGGTCGCGCCGTCCGCGTCGCAGCCCGCTCCGCCGCCGGCTTCGGACGTGAGCGAGCCCGCCAACGCTCCCGCCCCGGAGAAGGCGAACGACGGCGCGTCGGAGCGGGCCCGGTTCGGAAGTTGGGTCCTCGGAGCCTTCGGTCTGGCGGGGATGATCTTCGTCCTTTTCCTGGTCGGAGGCCGGCGCCGGGACGAGCGCCTGTCGATCCTCGACCGGGCGACGATCGACCGCCCGATGGTCCCGAGGCCGCCGGTTCGACGACACCTGGAGCCGCACGCGCCCCGCTCCTGACCGAATTCATCAGGCTTTTTCCGCGGCGCCGGCGGGGCTCGAAGCCCCTCGGCGCCGCTCTTGTTCTTCGAGCACTCCCGACGGGGCCGGCCTGATCTCTCGGCCAGAACATGGCCAACGCCGACCGCGCCGTCCAAACCCTGTCCGGCGGGGCTAACTTCGACCAGGAGGCCAGTGAGCGCTTCCCGGCCACCGTCTGATCGGCGGGACGGCTTTTCTCGCCTCTCGACCTGATCGAAGACCGGGACTTCTTCCGGTCTTCCGGACAATTGTGCGAGTGCTCCTCTCTTCATAGTGTCGGCTCGACACTCCCGAAACAGCGGGCACGGTGCCCGCCGAATCTCGAGAGCCAGCCCTGACCTGAAAGGAGGTTCGTATGGGCTCGAGAGCTTCGATTCGCACGATCGGTCTCCTGGTCGCCCTCCTCGGTTCCACCGCGCTCTTTCCTTCCCACGGGAACTCTCCGCCGGACTTCGGTCAGCCGCTCGCCGGGTTGACGGCGGAGCAGCTCGAGCGTTTCGAAGAAGGTGCGGAAGAGTTCGCCGAGGTCGAGACGGTGCCCGAGGGCCTCGGCCCCGTCTTCAACGACGTCTCCTGCGCGGCCTGTCACACGACGCCGGCCATCGGCGGAGGAAGCACTCGCCTGGAGACCCGGTTCGGACGCCGGAGGTACAACGGCCAGTTCGACCCGCTCTCCCAGTTCGGAGGATCGCTGATTCAGGAACAAGGGATCGGTCGGGCCGACGAATGCGACTTCGTGCCCGAGATCGTGCCCCCTGAAGCAACGATCGTCGCGAAACGGAGAACGACCCCCCTCTTCGGGCTCGGCCTGGTCGATGCCGTTCCCGACTCCACTTTCCAGTGGCTCGCGGATTCCGAGAGGTGGGATTCCGATCGGTGGGATTCCGATCGGACATACGGCGTCGTGAGCTGGGTCACGAACAACCGGACCCGCAAGCTGTCGGTCGGGAAGTTCGGCTGGAAGGGGCAGGTCCCGACGGTCGTCCAGTTCGCGGGCGACGCCTACGTCAACGAGATGGGGATCACGAGCCCGGACTTTCGGAACGAGAACTGCCCCGGCGGCGATTGCGACTCCCTCGAGTGCAACCCGGCGCCCGAGGTCAACGACGACGGGTCCGGCGTGGCGGCCTTCGCCGACTTCATGACGTTCCTGGCGCCGCCGCCGCGCGGCCCGATCAACGGCGCGGCCATCCTCGGCGAATCCCAGTTCAACAGTCTCGGCTGCGACAACTGCCACGTCTCGACCCTGAAGACCGGGAGCAACTCGGTGGCGGCGCTCAACCGGGTGACGTTCCACCCCTATTCCGACTTTCTCCTGCACGACATGGGGTCGCTCGGCGACGGGATCACGCAGAACCGGGCGACCGCGCGGCTCATGCGCACGGCGCCGCTCTGGGGCCTGCGGAAGATCCAGACGTTCCTCCACGACGGAAGGGCGACGACGCTCGAGAAGGCGATCCTGGCGCACGACGGCCAGGCGCGGCGGGCGCGCGATCGATTCCAGCGTCTCTCCTCCTGGGAAAAGGCGCAGCTCTACGCGTTCCTGAACTCCCTCTAGGACGTCCACACGGGGGCGGGCCCGGCCCGCCCCCGCTTTTCTCTCTCGACAACCCCGCGCCCGGCGGCGCCGCCCGACGATGGCTTAGGCTGTCGGCCATGGCGCGATTCCGCCTGCGCTTTCCCCTCTCGCAGATTCCGCGGTGGTCCGCGGCGCCCGGGGACGACGACGAGCGGGAGCTCGCGCGCATCGGCGCCCGCGCGCGGAGGACCGGGTATCTGCGCAGACAGGACCTGCTCGCGCTCGCACGCTGGAAGACCCCGAGGAGCCGCCCGCGCGTCGAATCCAATTCCGATTCCTTCGTTCGGTCGGTGACTCGTCGGGCCCTCTCGGCCGGCGACGAAAGCCCGCGGATCGAGCTCCTGACGCGGCTCGACGGCGTCGGCTGGCCCACCGCTTCGGTGATCCTCCACTTCTGCCACGAGGACCCGTACCCGGTCCTCGACACGCGCGCGCTCTGGTCCTTCGGGATCGAGCGCCCTCCCGCGTATCGGTTCGAGTTCTGGTGGCGGTACACGCTCGCGTGCCGCCGGGCGGCGGAGAGAGCCGGCTGCTCGATGCGGGCGCTCGACCGCGCCGCCTGGCGGTTCTCGAAGGAGCGGCAGGAGGCTTCGAGCGCCCGGGTTCCGTCCCGATCGCCGAAGAAGCTCTCCGAGCGATCCCTTCAGCGGCGCGGCGGCAAGACGCGAGTCCTCGGCCGGTCCGGGCAGCGCGCGCCCGCGGGGCAGATCACTCGCGGGCTCGCCTCGAGGTAGGTAAACGCCCCGAGCAGGCGGCCGCTCGATCCGTCGGTGTTCTCCACCGCGATCTCCGCCGGGCCGGGCTCATGCCGCGGCGCGAAAGTCGAGAGCAGCGTCGGGCCGAGAAATTGCACTTCGTCCGCCGGCACGCCGCCGAACCGCACGGTCGCTCCCGGCGCGAATCCGGCGCCCGTCAGCAGAATCTCGGTCCCGCCGCTCGCGGACCCGTACCGGGCGTTGATCCCGGTCACGCGCGGCGCGCTGCGGCGCGAGGAGGGACCGACCGTCACCGGGATCGTCGAGACCTCGTCGACCCGGAATCCGGTCAACTGGAGTCGAGCCGTCTGCCCCGCCCCGACGAAGAGCGTCAAGAGCGAGGCCGTTCGCGCGCACCCCGAATCGGCGGCGAGGGGTGTGTCGTCGTTGCAGCCGTTCGCCATCGGCTGGAGCGGCCCGCAGGCGGCTCCCGTGAAGGCCGTCAAGACGGTGTCGGCCATCGTGCCGCAGGTGGAGACCTCGTAGAAATCACTCGAGTCCGGAGTGAACTCGAGCCACACCGACCCGAAGGTCCCATCGCCTTCGGACGGAAGGCAGTCGGGCGCCGGGTCGCTCGACTGCCGGGTCGCCGACTCGTTGTTGACGAGGACGGTCGCCGGAAAGGGGCCCGAGCCCGGCAGAGTCATCGGGCTCGCGCAGTCGTCGGCCGGCTCGGGCACCGTCACCGTCGCGTAGGCCGTGGACAGGGCGCCGCTCCCGTCGAAAGCCGTGAGGCTCACCAGGAAGACCCCGGTGCGTCGGAACGCATGCTCGATGACCGCGTCCGCCTGGAGAACGCGGACCGTCTCCCATGTGTCCGGGAACGTCCAGACTCGGGTGACCGGGTCGCCCGCGTCGGCGTCGGTCACTCGACCCGCGAAGGCCACGGTCGCGCCGAGCGGGACCGTGGCCGAGCCGCCCGGGGACAGGAGAGCCACGACCGGCGGCCGGTTCGCCGGGGGCGGCACCTCCAGCTCCCAGGCCCCGCGGCCATGGGTGGCGATCCGCACGATGGAGGCGTCCGCCGCGATCTCGAGGTCCTGGACGGAAACCGCGGGAAGGCCGGTCCCGAAGCGCGTCCAGCTCGAGCCCCGATCCGCCGAGCGGAAGACGCCGACGTCGGTTCCGCAGAAGAGGACGTTCGGATCGGTCGGATCGACGCGCACGACGATCGCGGCGAAGGCCGCGGGCAGGCCGGCCGCGCGCGGCTCCCAGTGCGCGCCGGCGTCCGCCGTGCGGTAGACGGCCGGGCCGAGCGTCGTCGCGAGAGCGACATAGGCCGTGCTCGGATCGCGCGGATCCACTTCGAGACCGTTGATGCGCGCCCCGGGGAGGCCCGAGGCCGCGCCCTGCCAGGTGCGCCCCGAGTCGGTCGAGCGAAAGACCGTGCGTCCCTGGGCGACCCAGAGCACTTCGGCCGCGGACGGAGCGATCGCGATCGCCGTGACGGAAGTTCCGGTCGGCCACGGTGCGCCGTCCGCCGTGGAGGCCGGCAGGGGGACCCACGTGTCACCCGCGTCCTTCGAGCGCCAGATGCGGAAGGACCCCGTGTAGATCGTCGTCGGCGTGCCGGGGGCGAGGGCGAAGACGGTGCGGAAGGGGAGCGTCTCCTCGGGCTCGTAGGGAGGGGTGATGCGGGAGAAGGAGACCTCCGGAGCGCCCGCATCCTTCGAGCGGTAGATCGCGCCGAACTGGGTCGTGGCGTACAGGAGGTTCGGCGCCAGCGGGCTCGAGGCGCATTCGAAGCCGTCCGCTCCCAGGATGTCTCGCCACTCGGTCCCGCCGGCGTCGGTCCTCTGCCCGGTCCCGTTGTCCTGAGAGCCGGCCACCACCCGATTGCGGTGGGCGAGGTCGTTGCCCAGAGCGTAGTACTGCCGCGTCACTAGCCCCGCGTTGCGCGCGGCGATCGACGCGCCGTGATCGGAGCTCACGAAGATCCCGCCGTCGTTGGCGATCCAAAGGGTCGAGCCCTGGTACTGGAAGTCGTGCTGGTCGACGTGGAAGCCCGGCTGCTCGACCACGCTCCAGCTCGCGCCGCCGTCCGTCGAGCGGACGGCGCGGACGCCCCCCGCCACCACGGTATTCGGGTCTTCGGGAGAGACGGCGAGCACGTTGTCGTACCACGACTGCAGGTTGAAATAGGTCGCGACGCCGCCGGAGGCGGCGCTTCGGACCGCAGGGAGGTCGCTCCAGCTCTCGCCGCCGTCGGTCGACTTGTAGATGTGCGCGAGGAGCCTCCCGCCCGAGTTCGGGAGCGCCGTCGCGGCGTAGAAGACACGCGGATCCGAAGGGCTCATCGCGAGCGAAAGCCTCTCGGAGAAGGTATCGTCGACCGTGACCGGAAGCCCCGCGCTCTTGCTCGTCCAGGTCGCGCCGCCGTCGGTGGACTTCAAGATCCGCGACGCGTGCTCGGAGCAGAAGAGCACACACCAGGTCGCCGCGTAGAGCGTGTCGGAGTTGGCGGGAGATCGCAGGACCTCCGTCACCACGCCGTAGGTGCTCCCCGGAATCGAGAAGGTCCAGTGGCGGCCGCCGTCGGTCGAGCGGGCGCCGCCCTGGTCCGTCGCCGCGAAGAGCTCCTGAGGACGCGAGGGATGGACGGAGATCCGAAAGAAGGATCGGGCCAGGATCGTCTCGGGGAGCGTCCAGGTCGCCCCGGCGTCCGAGGAGGTGAGCAGCCCGATGCCGGGGATGAAGCCGCCAAACCCTCCTTCGCCGGTGCCGAGGTAGATCGTGTCGGGAGAAGAAGGCGCGATCGCGAGCGCGCCGACGGAGAGGTCCGGCAGGTCTTCGGTGAGCGGCGTCCACGTCGCGCCCCCGTCCTCCGTCTTCCAGACTCCGCCGCCCGCCGCTCCCGCATAGACCGTCCCGATCCTCGTCGGATGCGGGGCAACCGCCGTCATGCGTCCGGCGCCGTTGGTCGGGCCGAGCGAGACCCACCGCGAGCCGCCGATTCCGAGCGGCTCTCTCTTTTCGCGCGAGGAGCGGCGTCTCTCGTACTCCTGCCGAACGGCGCGGAGGCGCCGCTGCGGGTCGATGCGTCCGGCGTCCCCGTGCTGTCCGGCGTAGAGCTTGAAGCGGGCGAGGATCGATTCGGGGCCGTCGTCCCCCTCGGGCTCAGGGCCTCCGGAGCGCAGCAGAGCCCCCGCAACGAGAAGAACGAGGCCGATCGGCTGCGAGATCATGGCCGTCCGCCGGAGCGCTGACGCTATCCGTCGGCCGGGAGGCCGTCAAGGCGGCCGGCCGCCGCGGCGCCGGCCTCAGTTCGAAGCCCGGTAGACCTCGCGCCCTTCGAGCAGCGTGAGCAGCACCTTCGCCTCGTGGATCTTTTCGGGCGGAATCTCGAAGAGGTTCCGGTCGAGCACGACCAGGTCCGCGGCCTTTCCGACTTCGATCGAGCCGGTCTTCTTCTCCTGAAACATCGCCCAGGCCCCCGCGATCGTGTATGCCGAGAGCATCTCGGGCAGCCGCATCTGCTCCTGCGGAAGGAACGCCGGTCCGGGCCCCTCGGCCAGGCCTCGGCGCGTGATGGCGACCTGGACCGCGTCGAGGGGGTTCATCGAAGAAACGGACCAGTCGCTCCCGCCGGCGATCACGGCTCCGGTCGCCGCGACGCTGGCGATCGGGTAGAGCCAGCGGGACCGCTCGGGGCCGAGCTTCGGGAGCGTCAGGTCCTTGATGTACGGATCCGCCCAGGCCCAGAGCGGCTGAAAGTCGGCGACGACGCCGAGCCGGCGAAACCGGGGGATGTCCTCCGGCTCGATCAGCTCGATGTGCGCGAGCAGCGGGCGCGCGTCGCGCGGCCCGTTTGACCGGCGCGCTGCCTCGAGGGCGTCGAGCGAGTCCCGGATCCCGCGGTCTCCGATCGCGTGGATGTGGATCTGGAACCCTTCGCGGTCGAGGGCCGTTGCGAGCTCCCGGAATGCCTCGGGGCCGAGGTTGGGCTTGCCGAGCCCGCCCGGAGAGCCGAGGTAAGGCTCGAGCATCGAGGCCGTTCCGGATTCGATCACGCCGTCCGCGAAGATCTTGGCGGCGGTCGCGCGCAGCCGGCCACGCGTGAACGCCGAGCGCTTTCTCACGAGCCGCGCGACCTGTCCGGGCCCGCCGGTCTCGTCGACCGACAGCGACACGAGGACCCGTGCGTTCAACGATCCGTTCTTCTCGGCGGCGCCATAGGCGGCGAGGATCTCGTCTCCCGCGTTGGCTTCGATGAGCGACGTGATTCCGAAACGGTTGGCCATCGCGATCCCGAGGGCCAGGCCGTTCCGGTATTCGCGGGCCGTCGGCTTCGGAACGAGCTTCTCGACGGCCTCGTCGGCCGATTCGCGGAGCGTGCCCGAGGGATTTCCCTCTGCGTCCCGCTCGATGCGGCCGGCGGGAGGGTCCGGTGTCGCCTTCGTGATCCCGGCGAGCTCGAGCGCCTTCGTATTGGCCCACGAGGAATGCCCGTCGGCCGCGGACAGGAGCGCCGGACGGTCGGGCACGAGGGCGTCGAGCTCCTGCCGGGTGGGGCTCGCGTCGGGAAAGATCGGCAGATCCCACCCGCCGCCGAGGATCCACGGCTCCTTCGGCTGCGCCGCGGCGTACTCGCGGATGGTTTCGAAGATCTTCTCCTTCGTCTCGAGGCCGTTCAGGTTGCAGAGCTCGAGCTCCATGCCGCCCGAGACCGGATGAACGTGCGCGTCGTGGAAACCGGGCAGGACCATCTTGCCCGCGAGATCGACGACGCGCGTCGAAGACCCCCGAAAGGCTTTCGCTCCCTCCGCCGAGCCGACGTAGACGATTCGGCCGCCGCGCACCGCGACGGCCTCGGCCCAGGAACGCGCGGCGTCTACCGTGTAGACGGCCGCTCCCGTCAAAATCAGATCCGCGGTCTGCGGGGCCGGCGCGGCGGCGGGCGCCAGGGCGAGCAGGAAGAACCCGGCCCAGCGGGCCGCCTTGGGTCGCCCGGAAATCACGCAGGCACCTCCGTCATTCGAGACGCGACATCCTACCCGAGGGAGGAGGCGCGCCCCGGCCACAGTCGTCTCCGCGCGATCGGAGGGACAATCCCGTTCGAGAACGGAGATGCCGCGAGACGGGTCGCGGTCGATAATCTCGCCATGGGCCGGATTCTCGGGGCCGCGTTCGCGCTCGCCGCCCTCGCGACCGGCACCTGCCTCGGCGGCTCTCCCGGCGCGGAGCGGCCGCGCCTCGCCCCGCCGCAGCTCTACGCTCAGGCCCGCGCTCTCTGTCACGGTGCGGACGGCCGGGGCAGCGCCACCCGGCAGGGGGAGGTTCCGGTGCCCGACTTCACCGACTGCCTCGCAAACACCGCCGAGCCCGCGGAGCACTGGGAGACGGTCATCGCGAAAGGGGGACGCGCGCGCGGTCTCTCCTCGGCGATGCCGGCCTTCGGGGAGGCGCTGGAGCCCGGGGAGATCCGGGACCTGGTCGTCTATCTGCGAAGCTTCTGCGCGAACGCGGCCGCTTATCCCCCCGGAGACTTGAACTTCCGCCGGCCGCTCGAGACCGGCAAGGCCTATCCGGAGCAGGAGGTCGTGGTCAAGCCGGAATACGAGCGCGTCGGGAAACGGGCGGCACGGGCCTCGAAGTCAGCTACGAGAACCGGATCGGCCCGCGCTTCCAGTACGAGCTCACTCTCCCCTTCGTCTTCGACACCGTCGAGCAGCCGGAGCACGGCGGCATTGGAGACCTCGAAATCGAGGGGAAGGCCGTTCTCTTCTACGACCTTCCGAGTCTGCAGATCCTCTCGGCGGGCCTCGGCGTCACCCTTCCGACCGGAAGCCGCGAGCGCGGCCTCGGCGACGGGGCTGCGGCCTTCGCTCCGTTTCTCGCCTGGGGAAGAGGGTGGGGCCGCACGTTCCTGCAGGCCCGGGCGGGAGCGGAGCTCTCGACCGACGCCGACCGGCGAGCCTCGGAGCTCTTTTTCCAGGCCGCGCTGTCGCAGGCGCTCGGACCGCCACGAGTCGCCTGGGTGCCGGCGGTCGAGTTCGTCGGATCCCGCAACTTGACGACTCACGAGGACGACTGGGCGGCCGTCCTCGAGATCTCGAAGCCGCTGACCCGGCTCGGGCACCTGATCGGCTGCGTCGGCGTTCGATTGCCGCTGAACGAGAGCGAGGAGAAGTACCGGATCCTCGCCTATCTGCTCTGGGATTTCGGAGACGGACCCTTCTGGAAGGGGTGGTGAGCCCGGGGCAGGGCTATCCGCCTCCCAGAATCGGAAGCCCCCGCGAGAAGCTCCAGAGGAGAAGCGCCGCGCCGAGCAGGCCGAGGTAGAGCGCGAAGGGGCGCAGCGTGCGAGTCTTCAGGTAGCGCAGGAGGAATCGCACGGCGGCGTATCCGACGGCCGCCGACGCCAGGAATCCCGCGACGAGGGAGGCGGGCGGGATGGGCGGCTCCGGATGGCGCGCGAGATCGAGCACCGCCTTGGCTCCGGCTCCCAGGATGATCGGCAGCGCGAGCAGGAACGAGAAGCGCGCGGCGTCCTCGCGCGACAATCCCCGCAGCCGTCCGGTCGAGATCGTGAAGCCCGAGCGGGAGAAGCCGGCCAGGAGCCCGGCCGCAGCCTGGGCGACGCCAACCCAGAGCGCGTCGACGAGGTTGATCCTCGCGAGCGGCCGATCGCCGCCCGAGCGGCGCGCGCCGACGGCCTCGGCGAGCAGGAAGTAGGCGCAGGCGACGAGCATCGAGATCCCGATCAGGCCGAGGGTCCGCAGGCTCTCGAACTTCTTCAGGAGGAAGAGCCCCGCGAGGACCCCGGGCACCGTGCCGACTACGATCGGCAGAATGAGGGCGCGCGCCGCCGGGTCGCGGGCGGGCCGACCGGAGAGGGAGAGCAGCGCCTCGGACACGATCGCGGAAAGCTCGCGCCGGGTCGCGAGAATCAGGGCCAGGACCGTCCCCAGGTGGAGGACGAGGTCGAAGGCGAGAGTCACGGCGTCGTTCTTCATCCCGAGCAGCGCCTGCGCGAGGTAGAGGTGGGCCGTCGAAGAGATCGGCAGAAACTCGGTGGCTCCCTGGACGGCGCCGAGCAGGATCGCGTGCAGGAGCGGCATGAGGCGGCGGCGCAATCTACCATGCCGCCCGGCCCGCTTCGGTCGGACGTCTTCTGTCCCACCCGACGGCGCAGACTGAGCCCGACATGGGCGAGATCCAACGGCTCTCGGAGTGGCGGGCGCGGCGGGCGGCGCGCGAGGACGTGCCGATGGGCGCGCCCCCCTTCCTCCTCGAAGAGCCTTGCCCGGGCTGCGGCCTTCCCCGCGTCGCCACGATGGTCTGGCGGCGCTGCGGCGCGGAGACGAACCCGTTGCCGCGGATCGAGCCCCACTTTCTCTGCCGCGACGGGGAGGTCGTCTACCAGGAGGTCACCGACGCCGGGGTCTCGCTCGCCGGCTGGTCGGGGATCCTCGGCCACTTCGAGGAGGAAGCGCCGGCAGTCTGAGGCGGCTTCGCCTCGCGCACCCCGCCCTTCCGCCGCAGGTCGACGAAGCGGTCGCTCCGACGCAAATCGGCCGATGGCGGCCGCGGAGGCGGACATTTTTTTGTTCTCCGGGCCGCGTGGATGAGCCAAATGTCTGCCGGGAAAACACTTCGGCGTCTGGTCCCGCGCTTGCTACCCGTAAAGTGCCATCGGGAGAGATCGAGCCATGGGCAACGTCCAAAACTACGACGTCACCCTCGATCAGGCCGGGATGGACTGGCAGCAAGCCGGGCCTCTATTCGAGCGGTACGTCGTCACCCTCGTCGGAAACGTCGACCGCCGATGGGTCGACTGCTACGGCAAGATCGCCAAGGAGCGGCCGAACCTCGCCCGCTTCCGACTGGAGCCCGGCACCACCTCGGTTTCTTTCACCTGCCGCTCGACCGACGGGCCGACGGAGGTCATGGGCGTCCTGAAGCGGCTCGAAGAGATGGTCGGGCTCGTCAACGAGACCGCCAACGCCGCCGTGAAGGCCGAGCAAGAAACCTCCAACGTGCGCTCCCATCCCTCAGCCGCGGCCAAGCCCGCGGCGTCGAGCGGCGCCGCATCGCTCGCCGCGGGCCTCCTCGCTCGCTTCTCGCGGCGCTAGAACGCGCGTCTCTTCGAAACTTCCGCGGCCGGACGGCCGCGACGCGCTCCGAATTCCCGGGAGCTCCCGGACGCGGGCCGCCAAGCGCGAGCCGGATCGCGTACGGACCAATGGGGTATTCTGCCCGGCCCATGGCGAGTCCCGCGGCCGCCTCCGCCGGAGCGCGCATCGACGCGATCCGCGCTTCCTTCCCGGCGCTCGAGCGGAGGCACGCGGGGCGGCCCGTCGCGTATTTCGACGGGCCGGGAGGCACGCAGGTCCCGCGGTCCGTCGTCGCGGCCATGGACGAATACCTCTTCCGCCACAACGCCAACACGCACTGGTTCTACCCGTCGAGCGAGGAGACCGACGAGGCGATCGCCGCCGCCCGTCTGGCGCTGGCGGACTTCGTCCAGGGATCGCCCGACGAGATCGCTTTCGGCGCGAACATGACGACGCTCACGTTCCATCTCGCGCGGGCCCTCGGCCGCCGGTGGGGACCCGGGGACGAGATCGTCGTGACGGAGCTCGACCATCACGCCAACATCGACCCCTGGCGGGCCCTCGAGCGAGAGCGCGGCGTGACGGTGCGCCTCGTCCCGATGCGGCCCGAGACGGGGACGCTCGACGCGGGAGATCTCGAGCGCGCCGTCGGGCCGCGCACGCGCCTCCTCGCCCTCGGCGCGGCGTCGAACGCGCTCGGGACCATCAACGATCTGTCCCGCGCCGCCGCCCTCGCCCGCTCCGCGGGCGCGCTCTTCTTCGTGGACGCCGTCCATTCGGCGCCGCACGTTGCGACCGACGTGAGACGCCTCGACTGCGACTTCCTCGCCTGCTCCGCCTACAAGTTCTACGGGCCGCACATCGGCGTGCTCTGGGGGCGCCGGGACCGCCTGGACGACCTCGATCCGCCGCGGGTCGAGCCGGCCGACTCGAAGCCGCCCGAGCATCTCGAGACCGGGACGCAGAACCACGAGGGGATCGTCGGCGCGGCGGCGGCGGTCGATTTCCTCGCGTCGCTCGGCGCGGCGCCCGGGCTCTCGCGCCGGGCGGCCCTCGAGAGGGCCTTCGCGTTTCTGGAGGAGCGCGGGCGGTTCCTCTTCGCGCGGCTCTGGAGCGGGCTCTCGTCGATCGGCGGCGTCACGCTCTACGGGCCGCCGCCGGCTCGCCGCGCACGCCGACCGTCTCCTTCGCGGTCGCCGGAAAGCGCTCCGACGAGGTCGCCCGGTCGCTCGCCCGCCGCGGAGTCTTCGCGTCGAGCGGCGACTTCTACGCGACGACGTGCATCGCGCGCCTCGGCCACGCCGCCGACGGCGTCGTGCGCGCCGGCTGCGCCTGCTACACGACCGAGGAAGAGATCGACCGGCTCATCGAGGGCGTTCGGGAGGCCGCGGCGTCCTAGGGAGGCCTCACTTCTCCCACCAGTAGCGGGGCCGCTTCGCCGAGCTTCCGACCTCGTCCAGCGTCGTCGCGTCGTAGAGGCGCCCGTTGACCATCGTGTAGCGCACCTTCTCGGACTGCCGGATGTCGGCCAGCGGATCTCCGTCGATGACCGCGATGTCGGCGAGCTTGCCCGGCTCGAGCGACCCGAGGTCCTTCGCCATGCCGAGGTAGGCCGCCCCGTTGCGCGTCGCACAGGCGAGCGCCTGGCGCGGCGTCATGCCGCCCTGGACCAGCATCCACATCTCCCAGTGGGCGCCGAGCCCCTCGCGCTGGCCGTGCGCGCCGACCTGGATCGAGACGCCCGCGTCCGCGAGCTGCTTCGCGATCCTCGCGTTGTTCACGTGGTTGAAGTCGTCCTCGGGCGCCATGACCCGGCGGCGCGAGCGCGGGTCGAGGACGAAGGGCGGCACGAACTTCGAGAGCCTCTCGTTCTCCCAGACGTTCGTGTGCTGGTACCAGTAGTTCTCTCCCCAGAGCCCGCCGTATCCGACGATGAGCGTCGGCGTGTAGCCGACGCCGTCGGCCGGCCAGAGCTGCACGACGTCCTTGTAGACGTTCGCGACCGGGATCGAGTGCTCGACGCCGGTGTGCCCGTCCACGACCATCGTCATGTTGTGCTGGAAGAGGGAGCCGCCTTCCGGCACGACCATCATCTGCGTCTCGCGCGCCGCCGCGAGGATCTGCTGCCGCTGCTCGCGGCGCGGCTGGTTGTAGCTCTTGACGCTGATCGCGCCGACCGCCTTCATGCGGCGCAGGTGCGCGCGCGCGTCGTCCAGGCTGTCGACCTCCGCCTTGAAGTCCCCGGCCGCGCCGTAGAGGATCGTGCCGGTCGAGAAGATGCGCGGCGCGCGCAGCAAGCCCGCCCGCGCCATCTCGCTCGCGGCGAAGATCTCCTCCGTGTCGTGCGACGGATCGTGGACGGTCGTGACGCCGAAGGCGAGGGTCGCGTCCGTGTCCCAGTTCTGCTGCGGCACGATCCCGTCGTTGCCCATGGCGCCGTGCCAGTGCACGTCGATCGAGCCCGGGCAGGACCGTCTTCCCCTTCACGTCCACGACGCGCGCGCCCGCCGGCACCGCGACCTGTCCCGCCGCGCCCACCGCGCGGATCCGGTTGCCCTCGACGACGACGGTCCCGTTCTCGATGACCTCGTCCCCCTTCATCGTCACGATGCGGCCGCCGACGAGCGCGATCGTTCCGTCGGGGCGTGTCCGCCGCCGCCTCGAACCCGATGTCCGTCCCTTTCTCCGGAACGTCCGGCAGCTTCTCCGGCGCCCCGGCGAGGAACGCGAAGGAGTCGGTCAGGCTCCGCGTGAAGAGCTCGCGGCCGAGCGACCAGTGGAGGCTCTTCCCGTCGCCCGACCAGCGCAGATACTCGCCGGCGTCCTTCGAGACGCGCGCGACCGGGATCGCCTTCGACTTCGGGCCGATGTCCACCCGCGCCCCGGTCCGAACGAAGGGCGCGATGTAGGCGTTGAAGCGCTCGCGGAAGGCGATCCACTTCTCGTCGGGCGAGATGCGAAACTCGGTCGCGTCGGCGCTCTGGAGATGCTCGCGCGGATCGGCGCCGTCCAGAGCGGCGCTCGCGAAGGTGCGCTTCGCCTCCTCCTTGTCGTCGCCGCCGTCGAAGCGCGTGAAGTAGACGCGGTCGTTGGCCGCGCCGAACTGCGGCGCCACACCGTCGCGCGTCACGAGCGAGGGCTTGCCGCCGCGCCGCCGGCACCCAGTAGATCCCCGGCTCGAGCCCCCAGTCCGTCGTCACGAGAAACCCGCCGACGTCCTTGCGATAGACGACCCTCGTGCCGTCGGGCGAGAAGACCGGCTCGCGGTAGTGCCCGGGCTCGGCCGTCAGCGATTTCTCCTCGCCGCCCCGCGCGGGCGCGACGCGCACGGACCCGGCCTTCTCGTCGTCCCAGGTCGTGAAGACGATCCACCTGCCGTCGCGCGAGAACGACGGATAGAGCTCGAAGTGATCCGTCTGCGACGTCAGGCGGCGCGGCGTCCCGGCCGGCAGGTCGCGCACCCAGATGTGCCCGAGCGCCTCGTAGGCGACCTGGTCGCCGCGCGACGAGACCTCGACCCAGCGCAGCATCCGCACCGGAAAGCGCGCCGGCGCGACGTCGACGGGAAAGCGGACGGCTTCGGCCATCTTTCGCGTTCCCGCGACGTGGAACGGGATGACCGTCGCGGATCCGCTCTCGACGTCCACGCGCCGGATCTTCCCCGCCGCCCAGAGCACGATCGCGCGGTTGTCGGGCGTCCAGGCCATCGCGGGATAGACGCCGTGGATCGCCCACGTCTCCTGCATGTCGCGCTCGAGTCCGTCGAAGACCGCGCGCTCGTGCCCGGAGGAAAGGTCCTTGACGAAGAGCACGGTCTTGCCGCGCTGCCGGCGGACGAAGGCGAGGCGCTTGCCGTCGGGCGAGGGCGTGGGCCGGATCGAGCCGCCCGGCGCCGAGACGAACCGGTCGGTTCGCCCCGTCACGCGGTCGAGCCGCTGGATCGCGTAGATCTCGTCGTTCGGGTCCTTGTTGTACTGGAAGATCCGCCCCGGCGTGACGTCCTGGCTGTAGTAGAGGTAGCGGCCGTCGGGGGAGAAGGCGGGCTCGCCGAGGTCCTTCTGCTCGTTCTGCCGCTTGGTCATCTGGAGGCCCTCGCCGCCGGTCCGGTGATAGAGCCAGATCTCGCCCGAGCCGAGCGAGCGCGTGCCCGTGAAGTGCTTGCGCGCGGCGATGAAGTCGCCGTCGGGCGTCCAGGCCGGACTGTTGACGAGGCGGAAAGACTCCTTGCTGACCTGGCGGGGGAGGAGCCGTCGCGGTTCATCACCCAGACGTTGTCGCCGCCGGCGCGGTCGGACGTGAACGCGATGCGCTTGCCGTCCGGGGAGTAGCGCGGCTGCATGTCCCACGCGACGCCCGAGGTCAGGGCGCGCGCCTCGCCGCCGGCGATCGGCACCGAGTAGATGTCGCCCAGCAGGTCGAAGACGATCTCGCCGCCTT
>CAVPRN010000006.1:0-86340 GCA_963707935.1 uncultured Acidobacteriota bacterium
CGAGCCCCGTTGACGCTGCCCGATGTCAGAGCGCACATGCCCGGCCCGGCGCTCGACCCGGATGCGCCGGTCGCCGGCCCTCGGACGTCGCACGTCATGATCGTCGGCCATCTCGCCGGCGAGGAGGTCTTCGGAGCGGAGCGGAGTCTCCTGGATCTGCTGGCCGCCGTCGACCGCGAGCGCTATGTCCTGTCCTGCGTGCTCCCCGGCCGCAGCGAGGGGTACGTGCAGGCGGTGGCCCGAGTACACCACGAACATCACGGTGTTTCCGTACGGGTGGTGGAGCAGGGCGCGGCCGTTCGACCCGGAGGCCACGGCGCGCTTCGAAGCGCTCATCCGGAGCGGCCGGGTCGACCTCGTTCACGTGAACACGATCACGCTCATGGATCCGCTGCTCGCGGCACGACGTCTCGACGTGCCCGTCGTCGTGCATGCACGTGAGCTCGTCAGTCACGACGAGGACCTGGCCGCGGTGTTCGGCGACGACCCGTCCGCGATCGTGCGCTCGATCCGAGCGGCGTCGGACTTCATCATCGCCAATTCCGCCGCGACGCACCGATTGTACGGCACGGGGGACAGGAGCTTTCGGCTCTACAACTGCATCGACGTCGACCACTTCGATCTGCCCAACGATCCCGAGCCCGGAACCCTGAAGGTCGGCATCATCAGCAGCAACCACCCCAAGAAGGGGATCGAGCAGTTCGTCGACCTGGCGATCATGGCGGGTCGCCGCCGACCAGATCTTGAATTCTTCGTCTTCGGTCCGCGCAACGAGTACGTGGAGCGGCTCGAGCAGCGGGTGCGGGCGAAGGCGCCGGAGCGAAGGTGTGCTTCGCCGGCTATGTCGCCGACCCCGCCGACGCCATCCGGCAGGTCAACGTGGTCGTCTCGTTTTCATTGGTTGCCGAGTCGTTCGGCCGGACGATCGCCGAGGCCCTGGCCGCCAGACGGCCGGTCATCGCGTACAGATGGGGGGCGGCGCCGGAGCTCGTCCGGCACGGACGGGACGGCTTTCTCGTTCCGTATCTTGATTTCGCGCAAGCGCTGGAGCATCTCGGGATGTTGGCCGACCGTCCGGATCGTCTCCAGGAAATGGGCCGCAACGGGACGGGAGCGGGCGGAGCGGCTGTTTTCGCCCGACGTGTTCGGGTCCACGCTGAACGGAATCTATCGCCACATCATCGAGGCGTGGAGAACGCGGGAGCACCTCCGGACGTGAGTCACACTGTCGGCCGCCCGCTGAGCCGTCCAGACCGGGGGTCACCCGAGCGATGTGCACGCTGTCGTCGCCGTAGGTGGTCACCGCGACGAACCGGCCGTCGGCGCACGCGTCCACGCCATGGGGGAAGGACAGGCCGGCCGCGAAGATGCCGGTGAAGGCCAGCGTCCGCGCCCCGGGATCGAAGGTGAACGCCGTGACCATGTCGGCGCCCTGATTGGCCACCAGGATGCGATACGGCGTGCCGGAGATGCTCGGGAGGAACGTGCAGATCTCCATGTTCACCAGCGCCGTGTCCGCGCCGTGCATTTCGGCCAGCGCTTCGCCGATGACTCCGCTGGCCGCGTCGAAGCGATGCACGGAGAGCAATCCGTCCGCGGCTGCGGCTCCCGGCCCCGGGGTCGACGTTCAGCGCCAGCGCGATGACGGCGAACCGCCCGTCGCGCGAGAACGCGACCGACTTGGGCTTCATCGGTGCGTGCCGGTTCTCGAGCAAGCAGGTGCGCTCCCTCGTCGTCGTCGCGACCCTCACGACTTCCACGTACCCGGGCGCCCCGATCTCCGTGAACGCCAGGTGCCTCGAATCGGGGGAGAAGCTCACGCCGTGAAACGCCGACCCTCGCGTCCCCCGGCGAAGCGTCTCCCCGGCCGGGCCCGGGGCGAGCGACACCGCGTCGACGGGATGCAGTGAGACGCCGAGGTCGTCGGACATCGAATGCGTGACCGCGAGCAGATTCCCGTCCGGCGAGACGGCGACGTCTTCGGGATACGCAAGCCCTTCGGTCATCTCGTGCAGAAGCTCGAGCCGTGGCCCTGTCGCCGAACCGGGTCGCCTCCGGGATGGAAGCGGTACACGCGCAGGTGCCCCCCGTAGAGGTTGACCACGGCGAGGTGATGCCCCCGAAACCACGCGACGCCCGAGCACGTCGCGAGCCGCTTCCGACCCGCGACCGTGAACGGTTCGAGGCCGGCGACGTTCGGGTCGTGCAGCACCGAGCGCTCGGACACGTGCGACAGGACCAGGCGGGCCAGGCAGGGTCCCGGACCGGGAGGCGACACCACGCCCGATGGAACGGAACCGTCGTCGAGTGCTGCTCGCTCGTTCATCGGCACACCCCCACCCTGCGGAGACTGTCGCCCATCGAGCACGCGCGTGGCCCGGCGTTCGGTGGCGCGCTCATACATCAGCGAACGGCTACGCACGGCTCAGGTAGTCGAAGGCGGACAACGTGTGCGTCCTGACCACGTGGAGGAACTCGTCGATCGCGACCGATTCGTTCGGCGCGCCCATGCCAGCCGGCGAGCATCCGTACACGTAGGCCGGCATGCCCGCCGCGCGCCAGAAGCGGCAATCGGTGCCGCCCAGCGAGATGATGGCGGGCGGCCGGAAGCCGAGCAGCGCCTCGACGTTGTCCTGGAGGTGGCCGACCATCTCGTGCTCGGGGTCGGACCACGTCGCGTTCACGGTCTGGTTCGCGCCCTCTTCCCAGCTCACTTCGGGGTACCGGGCGACGATCCCGCTCGACCGCGCGCCGGATCTCGTCGCGGTCGACGCCCACGGGCAAGCGCGCGTCTGCTTCGATGTCGCACGAGTCGGGCAGCATGTTGACCTTGACGCCGCCTCGCATGACACCGACGTTGAGCGTCACCTTCTGGAGGAACTCCGCCGCGCCCGCGCCCAGGCCTCGCTCGGCGCCCGCGAGAACGCCGCTGCCGCCGAGCGCACGCGCGACCTTCTCGGGGGCGGCGGGCACGAGCGACTCCAGCGACTCGAGGTCGCGGATGAGCGCGGCAGCGATCCGGTTGGCGCTCTTGCTGACGTGCGGGTAGGCGCTGTGCCCGCCCGGCGTGCGGATGGAGAACTTCATCCAGAAGATCGCTTTCTCGCCGAAGCGGACGGTGTAGGGGCTACTCGGCTCGCCGTTGAGCACGCAATCGCCGAGCACCTCGCTCGTGTGGTGCTCGACCAGGTACCCGCTGCCCCAACGGCCGCCGGTCTCCTCGTCCGAGACCAGGGTCAGGGTCAGCGGCCGCGCAGTTCCTCCGCGAGCCCGCTCAGGTAGAGCGTAGGTGAAGATCGACGCGGTGGTGCCGCACTTCATGTCCACGGTGCCGCGGCCGTGGACGCGCCCGTCGGCGATCGTCGCCGGAGAGCGGGTCGCGCGTCCAGCGCGCGCGATCGCCGCTGGGGAAGACGTCGATGTGGCCGTTCAGCACGAGATGCCGGCCCGGCCGGGCGAAGTGGGTGCCGGCCACCAGGTTCGGCATCGTCTCCTGCGGCGCGATGCGGCGATAGGGCAGCCCGGCCCGGTCGAGGAAGTCGCCGATGAAGTCGGCGCCGGCGCGCGTGTCGCCCGGCGGGTTCGCGGTGTCGATGCGGGTGAACGCTGGAGAAAGCCGACGAGCCGGTCGCGGTCGGCGTCGATCCGCTTCAGGAGGGCCTGTCGCGCGTCGCTCATGGCATCGTCGGCAGGCTGAGCGGGGTGATCTCCGTCGAGCGGCGGCCGCGGGCATCGCGCGCCGGGCACGCTCGCCTCCATGCGCCGCTGCGCGGCGGTCAGCCGCTCGAGGGCGCCGGCCTGGTCCAGGGTCAGCACGCGGCCGTCGGCGACGACCCGCTCGCCGCCGACGTAGACGTCGCGCACGGCACGGTCGGCGGCGTGGAAGATGAGCGAGCGCAGGGGATCACGCGCCGGCATCATCCACGGGTTCTTCAGGTCGACGAGCACGAGATCCGCCTTGGCGCTGGGATCTCGCCGCCGTCGGGCGAGACGTCGAGGCTCATCCACGTCCCCTCGTCCGTGTCGATCTTCGCGACGACCGGCATCGGGTAGGGCGGATTCTCGACGTCCCACTTCTTCTCTTCCTTCTTCTCCTCCTCCGGCGGCGCGGCGAACGTCGGGATCCCGGCGAGGACCGCCAGACCGAGCACACCGATGGCCGCGAAGACTTTCGACTTCATCGCTTCTCCCTTTTTCGCGCGGAACGATATCAGCGGCGGCGCGACGTAGAATGCCTTCGCTTCCCATGGCACTCGCGCCCGGTACTCGACTGGGGATCTACGAGATCCTCGCGCCGCTCGGCGCGGGGGGGATGGGCGAGGTCTACCGCGCGCGGGATACCCGCCTCGGCCGGGACGTCGCGGTGAAAGTCCTGCCGGCCGAGCGCGCGTCGGACGCCGAGCGGCGCCGGCGCTTCGAGCAGGAGGCGCGCTCCGCTTCGGCGCTGAACCACCCGAACATCCTGACGATCCACGAAATCGGGGACGAAGGCGAGACGACCTACATCGCCATGGAGCTCGTCGAGGGACGGACGCTCCGGGAGCTCGTCGCCTCCGGGCCCGTCCCGACGCGAAAGCTCCTCGAGCTCGCCGCGCAGGTGGCCGAGGGTCTCGCGAAAGCACATTCGGCGGGCATCGTCCACCGCGACCTGAAGCCCGAGAACGTCATGGTCTCGCGCGACGGATACGTCAAGATCCTGGACTTCGGCCTGGCCAAGCTCGTCGAGCCCGACGCGATGGAGGCGTCCACGATCCAGACGGCGGCCGGGGCGCCGACCGAGCCGGGCACGGTCCTCGGCACCGCCGGCTACATGTCGCCGGAGCAGGCGGCGGGCCGGCCCCTCGACTTCCATTCCGACCAGTTCGCCTTCGGCTCGATCCTCTACGAGATGGCCACCGGCCAACGCGCCTTCCAGAGAAAGACGGGAGCCGAGACGCTCGTCGCCATCATGCGCGAGGAACCGGAGCCGATGGCCCTCTCCGGCGTCAAGGCTCCGGCGCCGCTGCGCTGGATCGTCGAGCGGTGTCTCGCGAAGGATCCCGAGGACCGCTACGCCTCGACCAAGGACCTGGCGCGCGATCTCGCCTCCGTGCGCGATCACCTCTCG
Organism: uncultured Acidobacteriota bacterium; assembly: GCA_963707935.1. Classification (GTDB taxonomy): domain Bacteria; phylum Acidobacteriota; class Thermoanaerobaculia; order UBA5066; family Gp7-AA6; genus DATBFU01. The sequence goes on from CAVPRN010000006.1 coordinate 5,108, forward strand.
GAGACCTCGAGCGTCGAGGCTTCGGCCGGCGTCGCGCCGGCGCGGCCTCGTCGGAGCGGATGGCTGCTCCCGGCCGGAGCCGCGCTGCTCGCGGGTCTGGCCCTCGGGTACGTTCTTCACTCCGCCGCGGGGCGCGGCTCGGCGGCGACTCCCATTCGGTTCCAGCAGCTGACCTACCAGCGCGGAACGATGATGTCCTCGCGGTTCGCCCCGGACGGCCAGACGATCGTCTATTCCGCCGCCTGGGACGGCCGTCCCATGGAGCTCTTCTCGACGCGTCCCGACAGCACGGAGTCGCGCTCGCTCGGGCTCCCCTCCGCGGACGTCCTCTCGATTTCCTCGGCGGGGGAGATGGCGATCTCGCTCGGCCGCAACTACATCAGCGGCTACGAGAGCACGGGCACCCTCGCGCGCGTACCGCTCGGTGGAGGCACGCCACGGCCCATTCTCGAGGACGTCGAGGACGCCGACTGGTCGCCCGACGGATCGGCTCTGGCCGTGTCGCGCCACGTCGGAAACCGGTCTCGCCTCGAGTACCCGATTGGAAAGGTGGTCTTCGACACTCCCGCGTGGGTGAGCAACGTGCGCGTCTCTCCCGACGGGAAGCTCGTCGCCTTCATCGACCACCCCGTGCGCGGCGACAACGAAGGCGTCGTCAAGGTCGTGGACGCCGCCGGCAAAGTGCGAATGACCGGCCCGCGGGCCTTCTCCGGGCTCACCTGGTCGCCCCGCGGAGACGAAGTCTGGTCCACGGCCGACTCCCTTCTCGCGACGACGCTCTCCGGCAAGACGCGCGTCGCCTGGGCCGGGCCCGGAGGGATCGCGATCTTCGACGCGTCGCGCGACGGCCGGCTTCTCATCTCGCGATACACGCCGCGCCGCGAGATCCTCGCGAGGCGGACCGGAGAGAACGAGGACCGGAACCTGACGTGGCTCAACTACTCCTTTCCCACGGACGTTTCGCGCGACGGCGCCGCTGTGCTGTTCGACGAGCAGTTCCTGCAGCCCACAGGCATCTATCTTCGCAAGCTCGACGGCTCCCCCGCCGTCCGTCTCGGCGAAGGGCGCTCCTTCGCGCTCACGCCCGACGGTCAATGGGCGCTCACTCGGGCTCCCGCGGGAAGGCTCGTCCTCCTGCCGACCGGGCCGGGTGAGCCCCGCCCGCTCCCGGAAACCGACATCCGGATTCAGGGCGCGACGGTCTTTCCGGACAACCGCCGCATCCTGCTATGCGGCAGCGAGCCCGGGCACGGGCTCCGTCTCTTCGTCCAGGATCTGTCCGGAGGCAAGCCGCGCGCGATCACGCCGGAGGGGGTCAACCTCTCGACCCACTCGATCTCCCCCGACGGCAAGTTCGTCGCGGCCGTCGGTCCGGACCAGCGCGTCGCCGTCTACCCGATCGAGCCGGGCGAGCCCCGCCCGGTCCCGGGCATGAAGCCTGGCGAAATCGTGATCCGGTGGACGCCGGACGGCCGCTTCCTCTACGTCGGCCGGCCGAGCGGGCCGCCGGCTCGCGTGGATCTCGTGAACGTCGAGACCGGCGCGCGCACGCTCTGGAGGGAGCTGCGCCCGCCGGATCCGGCGGGCGTCGAGGTGGTCGGGCCGATGCGGATGACGCCCGACGGCACCGCCTACGTCTACTCCTATCGCCGGCTGCTCTACGAGCTCTATCTGGCGACCGGAATCCGCTGAGGCGATGCCGCTGCGCGTCGGGCTGATCGGCCTCGGCACGATGGGCGCGCCCATGGCGCGAAACCTCGCGAAGGCCGGATTCCCGCTCTCGCTCGCGACGCGCACGGCGGCCAAGGCGCGCGCCCTCGCCTCCGAGCTCCCGGGCGCCCGCGCCTTCGAGCGGTTCGGCGACGTCGGCAGGGAATCCGACGTCCTCGTCACCTGCCTGCCCGACGCGCCGGAAGTCGAGTCGGTGCTCTTCGGGCCGGCCGGCGCCGCCGAAGGCCTCGCGTCCGGCGCGATCGTCATCGACTGCTCGACGATCGCCGCGGAAGCCGCCCGCGCGATCGCGGCGCGCCTCTCCGAGCGCAGTGTCGCTCTGCTCGATTCGCCGGTCTCGGGCGGCCAGAAGGGCGCGATCGAAGGTGCCGCTGACCTTCTTCGTCGGCGGGGACGCCGCGGCGCTCGAGCGCGCGCGCCCGGTCTTCCAGGCCATGGGAAAGCGGATCACGCACCTCGGCCCTTCCGGAGCGGGCCAGCTCGGCAAGGCGGCGAATCAGATCCTCGTGGCCGGCAACCTGATCGCGGTCTCCGAGGCGCTCGCTTTCGCGAAACGGGTCGGCCTGCCGCTGCCCGGCGCTCCACGAGGCGCTCACGGCCGGCGCCGCGAACTCCTGGGCGCTCGAAGTGCTCGGGAAGAAGATGATCGACCGCGACTTCGCGCCCGCCTTCGCGATCAAGCACCAGCAGAAAGATCTCGCGATCGTGCTCCGCACCGCGCGCGAGAAGGGCGTTCCGCTTCCCGGCGCGGCCCTCGTCCACCAGCTCCTCTCGGCGCTCGAGGCGCAGGGGCGTGGGGACGACGGCACCCAGGCGTCTGCTCACTCTTTACGAGCGGCTGGAAGGCCGCTGATCCTCTGCCGGCCATCCCTGACGCTGGTGAGATCGAATCAGGAGTCCTCCCGGAGACGGCTGCTAGCGTGTTCCCGGGCCGGGCGCCGGACGCCACGGCAACCACAAGGAGGCTTCGATGAGAAGGGGATTTGGATTGACTCTGGCGGGTCTCCTGCTCGTGTCGTCGGCGATCGCCCAGGAGAGGTCCGCGCCGCCTCCGGGGCCGATGGCCGAGGAGTGCATGAAACACTGCCGGCAGATGGCCGAGGCCCGGCAGAAGGCAATGGACGTGCGCAAGGCGCACCTGGAGAAGATGGATGCCGCCTTCAAGGACGTCCGCGCGCAACTGGATGCAGCCAAGAAGCTGCGCGGGGACAAGAAGGTCGCCGCCCTGGAGGCGACGATCGAGAAGCTCGTCTCATTCCATGAATCGATGCGGGAAGAGATGAGCGCGATGCCCGGCATGGGTCCTGGAATGATGATGGGCCACCACTCGATGATGATGGGAATGGGCTCCTGCTGCGCGCCAATGGCCGCGATGAGCGACTGTCCGATGATGAAGGACGAGGCGCCCTCAAAGAACTGACGCCTCAGAGCCCGAGCGCTTCCAGGAACTCCTCGGCCACGACCGGCGCGTCATAGCGCGCGACGCGCCGGCGCCCTCCGGCGGCGAGCCGCCGCCGCTCCTCGACGCTCCCGGCGAGCCGATCCAGGGCGAACGCGAGCGCCGGCACGTCTCTCGGCGGGACGAGCAGCCCGCACTCGCCGTCCCGTACCACTTCCGGGACCGCCGCCGTCTGGCACGCGACGATCGGCAGACCCGCGGCCATCGCTTCGAGGAAGACGATCCCGAAACCCTCCTGCGCGCTCGGCAGACAGAAGATATCGGCGCTCCGGTACTCCTCCGCCAGGCGTCCGAAGGGGACGTGGCCGAGCAACGCCACCCGGTCCGTCAGCCCGAGCTCGGAGACGAGGCCCTCGAGCGCGGCCCGCCGGGGCCCCGTGCCGACGACGCGCAGGCGCGCGGGCTCGCGCATCAGGAGCAGCGCGCGCACGAGCGACTCGACCTGCTTGCGCGGGTAGAGATGCGCCACGCACAGAATGACGGGGCCCTCCCGCTCGACGCGCGAGGCCGCCGCCAGCGAGGCCTCCCAGCGGATCCGGTCGATCGGCTCGGGCACGATTCGGATGCGCTCGGGCGCGACGCCGTACTCCGACGCGATTCGGGCGGCGGCGTACTCGCTCGTCGTCAGGACGAGATCGGCCCCGGCCGCATGGAGCTTCTCGAGCCGGGCCGCGAGGCGCAGGGACAGACGCGTCGCGCCCCGCTCGAAGCGCAATTCGTCGGCGATGACCCCCTTGATCGACGCGACGCGGAGCGTCCCGGGGGCGGACACGAAGAGGCCGTCCAGATCGAATCCGACGACGGCGTCGAACTTCCGGCCCGTCGCGGCGCCCCGCACGCCGAGGTTGAAGAGGAGGCGCGAGATCGTCGCCGCCGAACGGCCGGACGGCGCGACGAGGTCCACCCGGTGGCCGGCGTCCTCGAGAGCCTCTCGCAGAACGGTGATCCCGACGTAGGTGCCGCTTCCGTCGCGCACCGAAGCCGGCGTGCCGGTGACGAAGAGGAGCCTCCTCGCGGGACGGGCGAGCGGCCTCGATCGGGGAATGATCGGCGCGCGAGGGCGATTCTCAAACGGGTCCGCCGAGTGGTGTGCCGCCGTCATCAGGAGAGTTCCAACGGAGAGCCGGAGCAAGCAATTTGCATTCCAGCGCCCGGACGGCGCGGGGCCGGGGTGCCGGACGTCACAGCCCGCCGCTCCCCTCCGGAAACGCCAGGTACAGGCCGGCCCACAGGAGCGGATGGATGAGCGAGCCGGCGCGCTCGCGCCCGCGGGTCCACTCGCGCACCCTTTCGAGCGGGACTTCGTGGAGCGTGATCTCCTCCTCGGCCGTCGGCTCCCCGGCCCTCCGCGCTCCCCGCGCGAGGAAGAACGCGACGGTCTCCGACGCGAGCCCGGGCGAGCTCGGCCCCGCGCCGAGAAATTCGAGCTTCTCCGCCGCGAACCCGGTCTCTTCGCGGAGCTCGCGCGCCGCGGCTTCCTCGGCCTTCTCCGGCCCGTCGTCGCCGACGAGTCCCGCGGGAAGCGAGAGGACGCGCCCGCCGACCGGCGGCCGGTGCTCCTCGACCAGGAGGAGCTTCCGATCGGGCGTCACGGCCACGACCATCACGCCGCCGGCCCTTCCCCGCCGCTCGACGTACTCCCACGAGCCCTTCTGACGGAGAGAGAGATGCCGCCCTTCGTAGAGGAGCCGATCGTCGCGATCCGGAGAGGCGCTGCCCATCTCGACCTCCGTCCCCCCGCGGGGCGCGCCCACTCTATCTTCGCCGCACTGCTGCTGATGGCTCGCGTGGCCGGGGGGGAGGCGTCGCCGGAGGCGACGCCGCCTCCCGCCGGAGCCGCCGCTCTGCGCATCGGGCGGCTCGAAAAGGCGCTCGAGCAGTCGCCCGACAACGGCGGACTCATGTACGAGCTCGCGGTCGCGGAGGTCGGCGTCGGCCGCCACGCCGACGCGATCCGCTGGCTCGAGAAGGCCGAGTCGCTCGGATGCGATCTCGATTTCGCTCGGGAGCCGGCTTTCGCACCGCTCAAGAAGTTCGAGTCCTACCGCGAGCTCGCGCACCGCTCGTCGCTCGTGACGCCGGCGCGGTCGAGCGCTCTCGCTTTCCGCATCGCCGAGCCGGATCTCGTTCCGGAGGGGATCGCGTACGACCCGGTCTCGAAGAGCCTCTACGTCGGGAGCCTCGCGAAGAAGAAGATCGTCCGCCTCGGCCCGGACGGCGCCGCGAAGGACTTCGTCCCGAGCGGCCGGGACGGCCTCTGGACCGTCCTCGGCCTCAAAGTGGACGCGAAGAGGCGGATCCTCTGGGCCGCTTCGGCGGCCGACGGCCGGGAGGGGCGGGCGGCCGGCTCTTCGGCGCTCTTCGCCTTCGATCTCCCGTCCGGCGCGCTCCGCTCGCGCCACGTCCTCGACGGAACGCCGCGCAAGCATCTTTTGAACGATCTCGCTTTGACCGCCGGCGGAGACGTCTTCGTCACCGACAGCGAGGCGGGCGCCGTGCACCGGCTCTCCTCCGGCGGAGGATCGCTCGAAGAGTGGCTCCCCGCGGACACGTTCACGTATCCCAACGGGATCGCCCTCGACCCGGAGCAGCGCCGCCTCTACGTCGCCGACTTCGCGAAGGGGCTCTCGATCGTCGAGATCGCGACGAAGACGGTCCGCCCCGTTTCCCATCCGCGCGGCGTAACGCTCCACGCGATCGACGGCCTGAGCGCGTTGCCCGGAAGCCTCGTCGCGATCCAGAACGGCCCGGAGATGCAGCGAGTCGCGCGGTTCTTCCTCGATTCGACCGGCGATCGCGTCACCGGCGTCCGCGCGATCGAGAGCCGGAATCCCGATTTCGACACGCCGACGACGGGTGCCGTCGCCGGAAGCGACTACTACTACCTCGCCAACTCGCAGCTCGAGAGCCTCGGCGAGGATGGCCGAGTCAAGAGCGGCGTCCGCCTGCGCGACGTCCTCGTCTTCCGGGCACGGCTCGAATAGCCCGGCGGCCGCCCCCGGGGCTCGGCCCGAAGATGGCTCGGGCATTGCTACCTTCCCGGGTCACGGACGATCTCCGAACGGAAGGGCCGTATGCCAACGATCGTCTCCGGTGGCAAACCGTTTGAATTCAATGGCTAAGACCGCAGCGGATGTCTCGGGCCGGGCCTCCAGGGCCGGCTCGCCGCCACTTTTTTTCACCCGATGAGAGAAGAAACGGCACTCCCGCGGCCGTTCGGCGACTACCTCCTGGTGGCGCAGCTCGGCGACGACCCGCTCGGCAGCGTCTACCGCGCCCTCCACTCGGCCGCGGAGAAGCGGTTCGTGCGTCTCCGGATCCTGCAGTCGGGCGAGCTCTCTCCGCGGGCCGTCGTCGCGGCCGTGCAGAAGCTCGAGGCGCAGGGCGCCTCCCTCGCGCACGACGGCATCGTTCGACGCCCCCAGTTCGGCGTTCTCTCAGGCGTCCCCTACATGGCCTGGTACGAGACGGCCGGCTGGACGCTCGACCGCGTGCTCGCGATGGCGCGCGACGCCAAGGCCCCGGTCACGACCGAGTACGCCCTGCTTCTCGGCGAGCGGATGATCGAAGCGATGGAAGCGGCCACGCGCTTCCTCGAGAAGGATCTCGTGCCGCACGGCGCCCTCTGGCCGGGCTTCGTGTCCATCTCGAACGACGCCGAGGTGCGCATCGCCGGCTTCGGGCTCTCGACCGCGGTGCTGCCGGCGCTGCGCAAGCCCCGCGTGTCCCGCGAGGTGGCGCCCTACATCGCCCCCGAGGCGCGCGACCGCAAGCGCGCGATTGCCAACTCCGACGTCTATTCGCTCGGGATCATGCTGCTCGAGCTCCTCACGGGACGGCGGCCGGCCCTGGGCGCTCCGCTGCCGGAGCTCCGCGCCGGGGATCCCTTCTCCCGCGAAGTCAGCGCCTTCCTGAAAATCTCGCTCGCGCCTCCGGACGAGCGCTTCGCGACGATCTCCGACATGCGGAGGGCGCTCCAGGAAACGATGCGCGCGGCGCCGAAGCTGCTCTATCCGGCGGGGCTCGCCTTCTATCTCTACAAGCTCCTGAACCCCGAGAGCACCGGCGTTCCGCCGGCGGATGCCGACGCGACGAATCCGGTCGAGTCGGAGCCGCGGCTGGCGGGAGGCTCCCCCGTCGACGCTCCGTTCGAGACCCCGTCGCCCGCCCCGGAGATCTCCTCCGCGCGCTCCGAAGACACGACGGCCTCCGAGCCCTTCGACCTGAACCCGGCGGAGCTCTCCGCGGCGCTCGGCGAGGAGACGAATCCGGCCGGTCTCTCGATTTCGGACCTGCCGCGCGATCTCACGGAAGAAGCGCGACTGGCCGAGGACGAGGAAGCCGCGGAGGTGCCGGCGGCGACCCTCACGGACACCGCGCTCCTCGAAGCCGCTCGAATCCGGCCGCCGGTCCATCCGCGGAGCACGCTTGCTCTCGTCATCCTGGCCTGCACGGTCTTCGGCCTGGCGCTCTGGATCGACACGGCGAGGGCGAAACGCCTCGCGACGCCGCTCCCGCCTCCGGTCGATTCGGCCGCTTCCGCGGAACCCTTGCCGGCTCCCCTACCGACGGCGCCCGTCCCCCTCGAGGCGGCGCCCCCCGGACCCGCGTCCCGGCCCTTCGTCGCGGTCGCCGCCGCGCCCGCGCCCCGAGAATCCTCGGCCCCGGCCGCCCTTCCGGCTCCCCGATCGCTCTCCGCGCGGATTCTCCGGGCGCAGAGGCTCGAGCGAGAGAACTTGAGGCGCGCCGCCGAGGACGTTCGCCTGCGGGCGGGGCTCGCGCGCGTCGCCGCGCAGCGCCTCGACGGAGCCGCCATCGCGCCCGACACCTTCGCCGAAGCGACCGATCGGGAGCACGAGGGCGAAGAGCTCTTCCGCCTCGGCCGGTTCGACGGCGCGAAGGACGCTTTCGAGGACGCGGCCCGCCTCTACCACGCGGCGGAGAGCACGTCCCACGAAGAGCGCGTCAAGCGGGTCAAGCTCTCGCCCGCTCCGTAGCTCCGCCCGGCGCGCCCGACCTCGCCCGATCCGTCCGAGAGCATCCCCCGAAGCGGGGCTCCTGCTAGCATTGCGCGCCGCGTCGCCGGGGAACGCCGGCGGGCGCGAGAGCGTTTTGACGAAGAGGAACATGCACGAGATCCAGTCCGCCCGCTTCCATCCCGGCGCGACGCCCGCGGACTTGCCGCTCCCGCCGGCCGCCGGGAGCGCCGCTTCGGCCGGACGCGAGATCCGCGGGCGCGCCCTGATCCTCTGGGATCCGAAGGACCCGACCCGCAAGCTCGACGCGATCGACACCGACCAGATCACGCCGGCCGCCGACTGCGTCTCCGAGAGCCTCGAGACGCTCGATGAGCGCTGGAAGGCCGGCTCCTTCCGCCACCTGGTGCCGGATTTCCGGCGAGCGCGTCCACGGCGGGCGAGACCTTCCTGATCGCCGGGGACCGCTTCGCGATCGGCTCCTCGCGGGAGATGAGCCCGGCGGGTCTCAAGGGCGTCGCCGAGGAGGCGGGCCGCGAGCTCGTCGTCGTGTGCGGCCACAACATGGGCGACATCTTCCGGCGCAACGCTTTCAACCTCGGCCTCCACGTCGTCCAGAGCCCGGAAGCCGTCGCGGACGCGCGGGACGGAGACGTCTTCTCCTTCGACCCAGCGACGCGCCGGCTGACCAACGAGACGCGGGGGAAGGGCTACGAACCGGTCCCGCTCTCGCTCCAAGGAGGAAGAGATCCGCAAGAGCGGCGGCATTTTCGCGGTGGGCCGCCGGGAGCTCGCGGAGTCGATCGCGCGGCGCCCCGAGATCCGGTGGCCCGATCCCGACGTCGCGCGGCGCCTGACGACGACGGAACAGATCGTGTGGGCGCATCGCGTCGACAAGGACGCGCGCGTCGAGCCGGGGACGACGCTCCGCGTCTTCGCCGACCTGCTCCCGGCGTCCGACGGCACGGCTCCCTTCGCGATCCACACCTTCAACCAGATCACCGGCGGCGAGACGATCTACCCGCGCCAGGCCGCGGTCGCCAACGACCACTTCGTCTTCACGGGCAAGGAGACCGACGACCGGCAGACGGCGATCGGCCGGGAGTTCGCCACGCCGCCACGGGATCGAGAAGCCCTACTACGCGACGCCGGGCGACGGGATCTTCCACTTCTACTTCCCGGAGCAGGGGCTGGTGCTCCCCGGTCAGTTCATCCCCGGCGCCGACTCGCACAGCCGCGCCTACGGCGCGTACGGGGCCGTCGGCTTCGGCGTCGGCTCGACGACGCTCGGGTTCGGCTGGGCGACCGGGTACGTCTACTTCACGCCGGCCCGGGCGCGCCGCGTCGTCTTTCGCGGGAGCCTGCAGCCCTGGGTCTCGGGCAAGGACGTCGTGCTCGAGCTGCTGCGCCGCTGGGGCGCGAAGCAGGCGCAGGGGATGTCGGTCGAGTTCGTGGACGAGAGACGACAGCTCCCGATGGTGTTCCGCAACACGATCGCCAACATGATGGCGGAGGCGGAGGCCTCGAACGGCATCTTCGCCGAGGACGAGATCACCGACGCCTGGTACCGCGCGAAGGGGATCGACCGTCTGCCGTACCCGCGGCTCGCGCCCGGCGCCGACGCCGTCTACGAGATCGACGAGGCGCTCGATCTCTCCGAGATCGCGCCGATGATCGCCAAGCCCTTCTCGCCCGGCAACGCCTTCGCCGGCCGAGGAGGTCGCGCGGGAGAAGCTGACGTTCGACAAGGCCCTGATCGGCTCCTGCACCAACGGCAGCTACGACGACCTGCTCTCGGCCGCGCTCGTGCTGCGCGCCGCGCGCGAGCGGGGATTTCGAAAGGTGGCCCGGCCCTTCGCGATCTTCCCCGGCTCGGGCGGCGTGAAGCGGCGCATCGAGGGGCCGGAGGCGCGCCTCTCGGGCGAGTCGATCGCGGAGGTCTTCCGCTCCGTCGGTGGCGAGATCCGCCCCTCCTGGTGCGGCCCCTGCTTCGGCCAGGGCTCCGACGCCCTGAAGAAGGGGGAGCGCGCGATCACGTCCTTCAACCGGAACTGGCAGAACCGGATGGGGGTGGGGGGCGAGGGCTATCTCGCCTCCCCCGCCGTCGTCGCCGCCTCGGCGCTGGCCGGCTACATGGCGCCCCCTTCCGAGCTCGGCCTCGCCTGGGACGCCGAGCGGTTCGGAGTGTAGGGCGCCTTGGCGACGGAGGACTGAGGACTCGGGGCTGAGGACTGTGGTGGCAATTGCCGCTGGAGTCCTCGGTCCTCAGTCCTCTGTCCCCAGTCGTCAGTGCCGGCGCTCCGGAGCCCCGCTAACGCCGCAGCATCTCGCGGGTGAGGACCGGCAGATAGAGACCCGTCTCCTCGCGGCGCCACCAGGCGCCGGTCGCGCGGCGCGCCGCGAAATCCGTGAAGTGGTAGTCGTAGAGCACGGCGCGCAGGTAGCGCGGCGGATGGTCCGGAAAGGGCGTCTTCTCGAGGAGCGCCGACGACCGGCGGGGAGCCCTCGAGGAGCCGCCGGGCCGAGCGCGAGGAGCCACGGGCTCTGCTCGGCGGACCCGAGCGCGGCGAACCACATCTGCCAGTCGAGACGCGGCTGGTGCGGCGCGACGAATCGGGGGCGGCGGCGCACGTCCCCGGGCTTCCACCGAAACTCGTAGGGGCGCCAGGAAGCGCCGTCGTCGCTCCCTTCGAGCACGATCTCGGGGCGCGAGGTCGTCATGACGGCGAAGAGCCCGTAGGTGTTGACGCTCCGAAGCGGCGCCGACGGCGCGCGCGAGGGCCACGACCGGCGCCGGGAACGAGCGCGGCCGGAAGACCATGGACGTCATCTGAGCGGCGCTGACGATCAGGATCGGGACGCCCGCGGCGGCGACGACGATGCGCGGCCACCGGCGTCGGCCCCGTTCGCGCCTCCGCCCTCGCGATCCGGCTCCGAATGGCCGCCGGAAACGCGGCGTCGTCCAGGAGCAGGCACGGCAGAGGGCGATCGCCAGGAGATTGAAGAAGGCGTAGTTGCCCGTCCCGGCGATCGCGAGCTGCAGGAAGACGAGCGCCCCGCACCCGAAGAGCCGAAGCCGCCGCGGCGCGAAGATCGAGGAACGGGACGCCGAGCTCGATGCCGAACATCGCGGCGCACGAGACCGTCTGGAACCAGCCGGGAAGCTGGTGCAGGTACCAGGCGGTCCAGGGCGGCAGGCACTGCGTCTCGTAGTGGTAGCGCAGCGCCGAGAGGCTGCGCCACGCGGGGTCGCCGCTCGCGAGCTTCACGAAGCCGGAGGAGAACATCAGGCGGAAGAGGAGCCAGCGCGAGGAGCCCGAGCACCGCGGCGGACGGCGGCGCGGCGCGCGAAAGCCGCAGTCCGCGCGGCGCGAGCAGGATCGCGAGGAGGCCCGTCTCGAGCAGGAGCGAATCCCACTGAAACTCCAGGAACACCTGGCCGGCGCCGCAGAGCGAGAGGTACCCGACCCAGCAGACGGCGAGGCTCACGGCCGGGAGGAGACCCGCGATCGCCGCGAGCGAGGCGGCCGCCCCCACGCCGCAGAGCAGATGCAGGAACCGGTCGCTCGCGTCGAGCCAGCAGAGCGTCGGCAGGAGATCCCAGCGCGCGCCCCCGGCCTGCGCCCGAACGGCGCCGAGGAATTCCGACGACCGGCAGGATCCCGCGCGATCCGACGAGGCCGTCCACCTGAACCCAGAGCGAGACGAACGCCGCGAGGTAGCAGAGCGCCGACGAGTCGCAGAAAGAGGTCGCTCGCGACGCGATACTGCGGCCTCTCGACGCGACCGGCCCCAGAGCACGCGCGTCGCGGCCGACGCGGCGCCGCGGTGGCGCGCGACGAGGCGGTAGGCGAGCTCGCAGAGGGGCGCGACTCCCGGCACGCGCCGGTACGCCGCGAGCGGCCAGCGCCGACCGGGCGCCTCGGCGAGCGCCCGAAAGACGGCATGCGGCCCCTTCGAAGCACTTCGCCAGTCGGGAGGACGAGCTGGACCGACCGCGCGAAGGCCTCCGGCCGGGATCTCGGGGAATCGCGCGCCGGCTTCCTGCGAGGCGGCGTACGTCGACCGCGTCGCCCGTCTCCGACTTCCACCGCTCGATCCAGCGCCGGCAGAAGCCGCAGTCGCCGTCGAAGAGAAGCAGTGGCCGACCCGGCGGCGACGGCGACGCGCGTCGGCTCGGCCATCGGCCGAGAGTCTAAGCCGCCGCCTCCGGGAGGGGACGCCTCTTCGCCGCCGGAGGACACCCGTCAACCGGCGGGCCGCGAGAATCGTCCAATTCGCAGGCGCCCCGCCACGCGTTTATCCTCGAAACCCATTTCCCGGCCGAAATCCCGACCCGCGAAACGGGAATGGGGGTTGCAGATTCGTATGGTGACGGAGGAACGCGACATGAGACTCGCTTCCGCTCGACGCCTGGCACTGTGCGTCTGCGGTGCTCGCCGCGGCCTGCGGCCTCGGTCCGGCGGCCGCGCAGGAGCGGGACGCGTACGGAAACCCGGTCGGCGCTCCGCCCGACGACCGCGGCGACGCGCGCGGGGAGATTCGCCAGACCGTCGCGCGGATCTCCGAGCTCGACGGCTCGGTCTCCTACGCGCGCGGCGACGACCCCGACGACTGGCAGTCGGCGGATCGCAACGTCCCGGTCACGCTGGGCGATCGCCTCTACACGGGCGAACGCAGCCGCGTCGAGCTCCAGGTCCACGGCGGGAGCTACGTGCGCCTCGGCTCCGGACACGGATCTCGCCGTCCTGAACCTGACCGACGACACGAAGCAGTTCGCGGTCAAGTCCGGCGTCGCGTCGGTCCGCATCCGGCGGCTCGATCGCGGACGAGGTCTTCGAAGTGGACACGCCGAACGCCGCGATCACGCTCGAGCGGCCGGGCGACTACCGCGTGGACATCGACGAGGACGGAAACACGCGCGTCACCGTGCGCGCAAGGGAGCGCGGACGTCGCGGCCGGCGGCGGCGTCGATCTCGCTCGGCGACGACGAGGCGCTGCAGATCTGGGGGACCGACTCGCCGCAGTACGACACCGTGGCGATGCGCGCGCCCGACGGCTGGGACCGGTGGGTCGAGGAGCGCGAGTCGCGCATCGCGCACGCGCGCTCCGACCAGTACGTCAGCGACGACATCGCCGGCGTGGACGATCTCGACGAGTACGGCCGCTGGGACAACATCCCGAACTACGGCTCCGTCTGGACGCCGACCGCCGTCGCCGTCGGGCTGGGCGCCGTACCGCGCGGGCCAGTGGATCTGGCAGGACCCGTGGGGCTGGACCTGGGTCTCGATCGAGCCGTGGGGCTGGGCGCCCTACCACTACGGCCGCTGGGTCTTCTGGTCGTCGCGCTGGTACTGGGTGCCCGTCGCGCGCCGCGTGCGCTACGTGACTTACAGTCCGGCGCTCGTGGCCTTCGTCGGCGGCGGGCCCGGCTGGTCGCCGTCGGTCACGATCTCGACGGGAGGCTACGTCGGCTGGTTCCCGCTCGCTCCGCGCGATCCCGTTCATTCCCTGGTGGGGGGCGCGGCGTCAACGTGCACGTGACGAACGTGACCTACGTCAACCGGACCTACGTGACGGTCGTGAATCAGACGACCTTCGTTTCGGGCCGGGTGGTCGTCAACAACATCGTGCGCGACCGCACGGTCATCCGCCAGGTCGAGACGGCCCCGATCCTGCGAGGGCCGCTCCCCTTCGTGCCCGACGCGCGGACGCGATCCGCATCGCCGGGCGGCCCGCCGCCGCCGTCGTGGTCCGGCCGTCGGCCGCCGTCGTCGCGCGGCCGGTCGTGGCGCGCGTCGCGCCCCCGCCGGCGCCTCCGACCTTCGATCGGAAGGTCGCCGTGATTCGCGAGAACCGCGGCGCCCCGGTCGCCCCCGCCGTCGCGGCGGAGATCGCGGTGCGGGATCGCAGCCGGCCCCAGGCTACCACCACCATCAAGCCGGCCGCCGCCGAGCCGGGCCGGGTGACGCTTCGCGCCGCGTGCGCGCGCGACCTCGAGCGAGCGTTCGCCCCGCCCCGAAGGTCGCGCCGGTCGCTCCCGTCGCGCGGACGCGCGATGGCGACGGCCGAGCAGCCCGTCGCGGCGGCCCCGGTCGCCGCGCCTCGCAGCGGCGAGCCCGTTCGCGCCCGGCCGACCCCTTCCGAGCGCGACCGGCCAACGGGGGCCGCGGAAGGCCGGCCCCGGTTCCGCCCGGCCGTACCGAGCCCGCGCCCTTCCGACCGCCGCGATCGCCCGACCCCGGGCAACACGCCCCGACGAAACGAGCCGGCGTGGGTGGAGACCCCGGCGATGCGCGCGGCGCCGAGTCGCGAAGAGGACCGGCGCTACGTCCAGCCGGCGGAGCCCGCGAAGCCGCGAGAGACGGGAAAGCCGTCGGACTCGCAGGGGCAGCGGTCTCGCGAGACGGACGCGGCCGCCGAGCGCGAGCGCGCCGCCGCGAGGGAGCGGGAAGCCGCCCAGAAGCGGCGGGAGGCGCAAGGGCAACGCAGCAACGCGCCGGATCAGCCGAAGGCCGTGCCGCCCCGAAGCCAGCCAACGCCGCAGCCGGCTCCGGCGAATCCGCAGCCGGCCGCCCGGCGCCCTCCGGAGCCCTCACCGAAGAGCGTCTCGCGGCTACCCGAGCGAACCGCGACCCCCCGGGGGCGCCGCCCCGAGCCGACGAAGAAGCCGGATTCAGACAAAGACGATAAGAACCACTGAGATCTGATACAGTTAAGTCATTAATAATCAGTGTCTTAACTGCAGCTAGAATATTGACTTTCTAGTACAGATTAAATAGCATCCGAGCATGAGTCGTCCCACGATGGAAACGAGGCGGGCATGAGCGCTTCCGATCCGAACGCGGTCTTCCGGGAGCTCGCCGAACGGCCTTACAAGGCCGGCTTCGTCACCGACATCGAGTCGGAGAGCGCGCCGCCCGGGCTTGAACGAAGACATCATCCGCCTGATCTCCGGCCAAGAAGAAGGAGCCGGAGTGGATGCTCGAGTGGCGGCTGAAGGCCTTCCGCCACTGGCTGACGATGAAGGAGCCGACCTGGCAGAACGTCCACTACCCGCCGATCGACTACCAGTCGATCGTCTACTACTCGGCGCCGAAGAGCCGGGCGAACGCGCCCAAGAGCCTCGAGGAAGTCGATCCGAAGCTCCTCGAGACCTACGAGAAGCTCGGCATCCCGCTGCGGGAGCGGGGCAAGCTCGCCGGCGTCGCGGTGGACGCGGTCTTCGACTCGGTCTCGGTCGCGACGACGTTTCGCGAGCAGCTCGCGAAGGTCGGCGTCATCTTCTGCTCCTTCTCCGAGGCGGTGCGCGAGCACCCGGAGCTCGTGAAGAAGTACCTGGGCTCGGTCGTCCCGTACACCGACAACTTCTTCGCGACGCTCAATTCGGCCGTCTTCTCCGACGGCTCCTTCTGCTACGTCCCGAAGGGCGTGCGCTGCCCGATGGAGCTCTCGACCTACTTCCGCATCAACTCCGCCAACACCGGCCAGTTCGAGCGGACGCTGATCGTCGCGGACGAAGGGGCGTACGTCAGCTACCTGGAAGGCTGCACCGCTCCGATCCGCGACGAGAACCAGCTCCACGCCGCCGTCGTCGAGCTCGTGGCGCTCGACGACGCCGAGATCAAGTACTCGACGGTCCAGAACTGGTATCCCGGCGACGCGCAGGGCAAGGGGGGCATCTACAACTTCGTCACGAAGCGCGGCAAGTGCGCGGGCCGGCGCTCGAAGATCTCCTGGACGCAGGTCGAGACGGGCTCCGCGATCACGTGGAAGTACCCGAGCTGCATCCTGCTCGGGGACGACTCGATCGGCGAGTTCTACTCGGTGGCCGTGACGAACAACCACCAGCAGGCCGACACGGGCACCAAGATGATCCACATCGGGAAGAACACGAAGTCCACGATCGTGTCGAAGGGGATCTCGGCGGGCCACGGGCAGAACACGTACCGCGGGCATGGTCAAGATCCTCGGGAAGGCGGACGACGCCCGCAACTACTCGCAGTGCGATTCGCTCCTGATCGGGGACCAGTGCGGCGCGCACACGTTCCCCTACATCGAGGTGAACAACTCGACGGCGCAGATGGAGCACGAGGCCTCGACGTCGAAGATCGGCGAGGACCAGATCTTCTACTTCCAGCAGCGCGGCATCTCGCCCGAAGAGGCCGTCAACATGATCGTCTCCGGCTTCTGCAAGGTGGTCTTCAAGGAGCTGCCGATGGAGTTCGCGGTCGAGGCGCAGAAGCTGCTGGGGGTCACACTGGAGGGGTCGGTTGGCTGAGAAGAAGAGTCCGATGCTCGAGATCCGGAACCTGCACGCCTCCGTCGGCGGCAAGGAGATCCTCCGCGGCGTCGATCTGACGGTCGGCGCGGGCGAGGTCCACGCGATCATGGGCCCGAACGGCTCGGGCAAGTCGACGCTCGCCCACGTGCTCGCGGGGCGCCCCGGCTACGAGGTGACGGCCGGCACCGTCCTCTACAAGGGCAAGGATCTGCTCGCGATGAAGCCCGAGGAGCGGGCGCGCGAGGGGGTCTTCCTCGCCTTCCAGTATCCGGTCGAGATCCCGGGCGTCTCGAACGTCTACTTCCTGAAGAACGCCGTCAACGCGATCCGCAAGCACCGCGGCCAGCCGGAGCTCGACGCGATCGACTTCCTCCAGCTGACCAGGGAGAAGGCGCAGCTCGTCCAGATCGACGAGGAGCTCGATCAAGCGCCCCGTCAACGAGGGATTCTCGGGCGGCGAGAAGAAGCGCAACGAGATCTTCCAGATGGCGGTCCTCGAGCCGGCGCTCGCGATCCTGGACGAGACGGATTCGGGCCTCGACATCGACGCCCTGCGGATCGTGGCCTCGGGCGTCAACGCGCTGCGCGGTCGCCCGAGCGCTCGATGATCGTCGTGACGCACTACCAGCGGCTTTTGAACTACATCGTCCCCGACTTCCTCCACGTGCTCGTCGAGGGACAGATCGTGCGCTCGGGCGGCAAGGAGCTCGCGCTCGAGCTCGAGGAGAGGGGCTACGCCTGGCTCGAGAAGGAGCCGGCGCCGGCCCGCCGGCGTCAGCGAAGACCGTGGAAGCCATCGCCGAAGAGAAGGGGTTCGCCCCGAACTCTCGATCGAGGCGGAGACCGGTCCGGCGAACCCGCCTGGCTCGCCGCGAGGCGGCGGGCCGCCCGGGAGCGCTTCGAGAAGCTCGGCTTCCCGACGCCGAAGATCGAAGAGTGGCGCTACACGAGTGTCGGCCCGATCGTGGACACGCCCTGGCGCCACGACCGGGACGCCGCGGGTCCCGCGGTACGTCTCGAGGGACCGGCCGCGGGCGTGCGCGTCCTGTCGCTCGCGCAGGCTCTGGAGCGAGGAGCCGGAGCGCGCTCGAAGCGAGCTTCGGCGAGATCTCGGGCGCCGAATCGAACGCCTTCGCCGCTCCTGAACACTGGCGCTCGCTCGCCGACGACGCCGTCGTCGTCGTCGAGCGCGGCGCCGTCGTCGCGAGCCCGATCGAGATCCGCTACGAGGCGTCCGACGCGCCGGGCCCCTCCGTGCTCGTACCCGCGATGCCTCGTCCTCGCCGGCGACGGAAGCCAGGCCTCCGTCGTCGAGCGGTTCGCCGGGAGGCGGAACGCTACTTCCGGAACGCCGTCACCGAGATCGCTGCTCGGCGACGGCGCCGTCCTCGACGCACGACAAGCTCCAGCAGGAGGACCTGCTCGGTCCGACACGTCCACACGATCGCGGTCGCGTCAGGCGCGCGGCTTCCCGCTTCGTCTCGCGCAACATCGCGCTCGGGTCGCGCGCTCGCGCGCACCGACATCCGGGTCCGCCTCGAAGGCGAAGGCGCGGAGTGCGAGCTGAACGGCCTCTTCGTCGGCTCCGGGACCGCAGCACCTCGACAACCACACGACGATCGACCACGCGACGCCGCACGGCGACGAGCCGCGAGCTCTACAAGGGGATCCTGGACGGCAAGGCGCGCGGCGTCTTCCACGGAACGATCGTCGTCCGCCCGCACGCGCAGAAGACCGACGCGATGCAGACGAACAAGAACCTGCTCCTCTCGAAGGAGGCGCTCGTCAACTCGACGCCCGCGCTCGAGATCTTCGCCGACGACGTCAAGTGCAAGCACGGCTCGACGATCGGCCAGCTCGACGCGAACGCCCTCTTCTACCTGCGCTCGCGCGGCATCGGCGAGGCCGAGGCGCGCGCGCTCCTGACCTGGGCGTTCGCCGCCGACGTCGCCGAGCGGATCCGGATCCCGTCGGTCCGCGCCGAGGTCGAGCGGGCGCTCGGGCAGCGGCTTCCCGGCGCCGGCCTCGGAGGCTCGCCGATGAGCACCGCCGCTCTCGCCGGCGGCCCGGCCGCGGGCCGGCCTACGACGTCTCGAAGTCCGTGCGCAAGGACTTTCCGATCCTCTCGCGGCGCGTCCACGGCAAGCCGCTCGTCTATCTCGACAACGCGGCGACGACGCAGAAGCCGCTCGCCGTGATCGACGCCGAGCGGGACGTCTACGAGCGCTCCTACGCCAACGTCCACCGCGGCGTGCACCTGCTCTCGGTCGAGGCGACGGACGCCTACGAGAAGGCGCGGGAGAAGGCGCGCGACTTCCTCGCACGCCGCGGAGGCGCGCGAGATCGTCTTCGTCCGCGGCACGACCGAGGCGATCAACCTCGTGGCGGCGACCTTCGGCCGCGCAGAACGTCGGCCCGGGCGACGAGGTCCTGATCACGGCGATGGAGCACCACTCGAACATCGTGCCGTGGCAGCTGCTCTGCGAGGAGAAGCGGGCGCGGCTCGTCGTCGCGCCGATGAACGAGCGCGGCGAGCTGCTGCTCGACGAGCTCTTCCGGCTCCTCTCCGAACGGACGAAGATCGTCGCGATCCCGCACGTCTCGAACGCGCTCGGCACGGTGAACCCGGTCGCCGAGATCGTCCGCCGTGGCGCACGCGCGCGGGATCCCGGTCCTGGTCGACGGCGCGCAGGCCGCGCCGCGGCTGCCGGTCGACGTCCAGGCCCTCGACTGCGACTTCTACGCCCTCTCGGGGCACAAGATGTACGGCCCCTCCGGCATCGGCGTGCTCTACGGCAAAGACGAAGTGGCTCTCCGCGATGCCTCCCTACCAGGGGGGCGGCGACATGATCAGCTCCGTCACCTTCGAGAAGTCGACCTGGAACGTGCTCCCGTACAAGTTCGAGGCGGGCACGCCCAACATCGCCGGAACGATCGCGCTCGGCGCCGCGATCGACTACGTCCGAACGCTCGGCATGGAGGCGATCGCGAGCCACGAGGACGATCTGCTCGCCTACGCGACGGAGCGCGTCTCGGCGATCCCGGGAGTGCGCCTGATCGGCACCGCGCGGGAGAAGGCGGCCGTCCTGTCCTTCACGGTCGACGGCGTCCACCCGCACGACATCGGCACCGTGCTCGACCGCGCCGGGATCGCGGTCCGCACGGGGCACCACTGCGCCCAGCCCGTCATGGACTTCTTCCGGGTCCCGGCGACCGCGCGCGCCTCCTTCGGGCTCTACAACACGCGCGAGGAGGTGGACGCTGCTCGCCGCCGGGATCGAGGAAGTCCGGAGGATGTTCGCATGAGCGGCGGCGGGGATCTCCGCGACCTCTACCAGGAGGTGATCCTCGACCACGGCAAGCGGCCGAGGAACTTCCGGAAGCTCGCCGGACGCGAACCGGCGGGCGGAGGGATACAACCCGCTCTGCGGCGACCGCGAGACGGTCTACCTCGCGCTCGAAGGCGACGTCGTCCGCGACGCGTCCTTCGAGGGAGCCGGCTGCGCGATCTCGACGGCGTCGGCTTCGATGATGACCGAGAGTCGTGAAGGGGAAGAGCCGGCCCGAGGTCGAAGCCCTGTTCGCGAAGTTCCACGACCTGATCACGGGCGAGAAGAAGACCTCCCCGGGCGGACCGCCGCTCGGAAAGCTCGAGGTCTTTTCCGGCGTCCGCGAGTTTCCCGTCCGGATCAAGTGCGCCACACTCCCGTGGCACACGCTGAAGGCGGCCCTCGGCGCCGACGGCCAGACGGTCTCGACCGAGGACGGCGCCGAGGCCTCGCCGCGCGAAGAGCCGAAGGCCTGCTGAGGTTCCGACATGAGGATGCAGAAAGAAGTCACGACGACGCGCGAGATCGAAGCCAAGGAGATCCCGAGCGGGATGCGCATCACGATCCCGGAGGGGACGCCCGCTCACGCTCACCCAGTCCCTGGGCGGGAGCTTCACGGTCGTCACGCCGTACGGCTACATGGCGCGCATCGAGGGGAAGGACGCCGACGCGATCGGCGAAGAGCCGATGGCGCTCGACGGCGAGGCCGCCGCCGGCCAGCTCGGTCGAGGAGCTCTGCTGGGATCAGCTGCGCACCTGCTACGACCCGGAGATCCCGGTCAACATCGTGGACCTGGGCCTCGTCTACAAGTGCGAGGTGACCGACCGCCCCGAGGGAGGGAAGAAGGTCGAGGTCCGGTTCACGCTGACCGCGCCCGGCTGCGGCATGGGAGACGTTCTGCGGGAAGACATCCGGGGCAAGCTCGTCGCCGTGCCGGACGTCAAGGAAGCCGACGTCCAGGTCCTCTTCGACCCGCCCTGGAACATGAGCATGATGTCGGACGCCGCGAAGCTGCAACTCGGGATGCTGTGAGGGCCGGCCGATGAAACTCTCCTCTCAGGAAGAGTACGGGTTGCGCTGCCTGCTGCGCGTCGGGCGCGAGGGGCCCGAGGGGAGCGTCACGATCTCCGAGCTCTCGCGCTCCGAGGGCATCACGGAGCCGAACGTCGCCAAGATGATGCGGATCCTGCGGCAGGGAGGCTTCGTGCAGTCCACACGCGGTCAGGCGGGCGGCTATGCGCTCGCCCGGCCGGCGGCGGAGATCCGCGTCGGAGAGGTCCTCGCCCGCGCTCGGCGGGCGACTCTACGATCCCGGCTTCTGCGACCACGCACACGGGAGTCGAGCGCCTCTGCACGCACATGCCCGACTGCTCGATCCGGTCCGTCTGGCGCACGATCCAGCGCGCCGTCGATTCCGTGCTCGACACGCTGACGTTGAAGGACCTGCTGCGCGGCGAGGGAGAGATGGACACCTGGGCCGACTCGCGCGGCCCGCTCCTGCCCACCCACCAGCCCCACGCGTAAGGCCGATACCGACTCTTCAGACGGGAACTCCGCCGAGCTCCGAGCCGTCCGAGACGGGAGGCCGTGAAGCGAAGAAGCGCTCCACGGCGCCGGCCAGGGTCGCGAGCGTGATCGGCTTGACGAGGTGATCCACGAAACCGGCGTCGCGGCTCCGGCGGCGGTCCTCCTCCATCCCGTAGCCCGTCATGGCGATCCCCGAGAGGCCGCGCTCGTCCCGCAGCCGGCGCATCAGGTCGAGGCCGCTGCCGTCCGGCAGGCTCAAATCGGACAGGACCAGGTCGAACGTGTGCCGGCGCGCCGCCTCGAGCGCGTCGCGGACGGACGGCGCCGCCACGACCTCGCAGGAGAGCTCGGTCAAGAGCATCGCCGCCGCCGCGAGCGTGTCGCGATGGTCCTCGACGAGGAGGACCCGGCGCCCGCCGAGAGAGGTCGCGCGGGAGGCGGGAGGCGCCGGCGCGGGGCGCCGCACCGGCTCGGTCGAGATCGGCAGCTCCACGCGAAACGTGGCTCCCTTTCCGAGGCCGTCGCTCTCCGCCGTCAGGCTCCCGCCGTGGGCGCCCACGAGCGCGCTCGAGATCGCGAGGCCGAGGCCCAGGCCGCCCGACCCGGGCCCGATCTGCTCGAACGGGCGGAAGATCCGCGCCATCTGGGAGGGATCGATTCCGACCCCGGTGTCCGACACCTCGATCGCGACGCGTCCCGAGCCGGCCGCGCGGGTCTTCAGCTCGATGCGGCCGCCGCGCGGAGTGAACTTGATCGCGTTCTTGACGATGTTCCAGAGGACCTGGCGGAGCCGCGCCGGATCGGCCCGGACCGCGGCGCCCGGATCCACGTCCCGGCGCTCGAGCACGATCCCCTTCTCCGCCGCCTCCTCCCGGAAGATCTCGACCACGTGCCCCAGGGCCTCGGCGAGCCCCACCGGCTCCGGAGCCAGCCGCACCTTGCCCGCAGCCACGCGCGTCAGGTCGAGCAAGTCGTCGATCAGCCGCGCCTCGAGCTCCGCGTTGCGTCGCACGATCTCGAGGCGTCGCCGCGCTTCGGGCGGCAAGCTCGCGTCGTGCTCGAGCGCCGAGCTCAACGCGAGCACGGGCGTCAAGGGCGTGCGCAGCTCGTGCGAGAGCGTCGCCAGGAACTGGTCCTTCGCGCGATTGGCGGCCTCCGCCTCGTCCTTGGCGCGGCGGAGCTCCGATTCCGCCGCCTTCAGGTCCTGGATGTCCGCCGCGGCGCCGAACCACGAGGTGACCCGGCCCTCCTCGTCCCGAACGGGGACGACGCGCGCGAGCATCCATCGGTAGGCGCCGGCCCGCGTCCTCATTCGGTACTCGAGCCGGTACGGCTCGCCGGCCGCGATGCAGCGCTCCCGCGTCGCAATCACCGCGACGCGGTCGGAGGGATGGATCCGTTCCTCCCATTGGGCGAGGCCGCGCTCATCCTGCGCCTTCCCGAACCGCTCTTCGTACTGCGGGTTGACGTAGATCGTGCGGCCGCCGGCGTCGTTGATCCACAGGATTTGATCGATCGCTTCGGCGAGCGACCGGTATCTCTCCTCGCTTTCCCGGATGCGCGCCTCGGCCCGGCGGCGCTCCTGCTCGGCGCGGCGCCGCTCGGACGTCACGACGCCGAGCACGAGGAACGTCGCGGCGTTCAGAGCCATGAAGGCCTGGGCCGCGGAGAGACTCTCTTCGACCGTCCCCCGGACGAACGGCCCGTGCGATCGGCTCGTGGCCCAGACGCCGATCGCCGCGACGAGGAACGTCGCCCGCGCCGCGCCCGGGTGCTCGAAGCGGAGGGCCGCCCACACGAGCAGCGGGGAGAGGAGGGCCGCCAGGCCCCCCGGCACCGACAACCTCTCGAAGACGTAAAGACTCGCGAGCACGATCAGGAGCGCGAGTACCGCGGCTTCGAGCCATCGCGCCGGCCGAATGCGGCGCCACTCGACCGGCTTCGCCGTCAGAAGGATCGGAGCGACGATGAGGCATCCGGTCAGATCCCCCAGCCACCACGTGCGCCAGGTCAGCGGGTAGCCCTCGCGCGACACCAGGCCCGCCAGAGAGAGCGTCGTCACGCCGACCGTCGCCGAGATCATCGAGCTTCCGACCGCCGCGAGCAGCACGAGACCGATGACGTCCGGCAGGCGGTCGAGCGTCCGGCGGAAGCCGGGGATTCGAGTGAGCGCATAGGCGCCGGCGAGCGCCTCGAGCGTGTTTCCGGCGGCGATGCCGAGGGCCACCGCGGGCGGCGCTCCGGTCCAGAGATTCGCCAGAAAGGCGCCGGCGGCGATGCTCGGCCAGAAACGGAATCCCATTCGGAGCATCGCCGCGAGCGAGATCCCGGTGGGCGCCCAGACGAGGGTGGCGAACGCGCTGACCGCGTAAACCCGCAGGCCGAACAACGCGGTGAGCACGTAAGCGGCCGTTAGGCCGATCGCTTTCGGTAGGTAGGCCGTCGGGCGGCGCGAGTCAGCCACGCGTCCTCGCGATCCTCCGCGCTCTGCGGAAAGGCGATTCTAGTCCGGACGCGCGCCCGCGGAGCACCGAAGGCCCCGCCTGCTGTATTTTTTGCGCCCATGCCGGACCCGATCGCACCTCGGTTCGACCCGAAGCGGCGCCGCGCGGTGACGGCCGCGCTCATCCTCGTCACCGCGCTCGCCTCCTTCGAGTCCACCGTCGTCTCGACCGCCATGCCGACGATCATCGGCGACCTCGGCGGACTGCCGCTCTACGCGTGGGTCTTCTCGGTCTACCTGCTGACGGCCACGGTCGCGATGCCGATCTACGGTCGGCTCGCCGACATCTCCGGACGGCGCAAGCTCCTCCTGATCGCCATCGCGATCTTCCTCGCGGGGGCCGTCGCCTGCGCTTTCGCCCGCTCGATGCCGCAGTTGATCGCGGCGCGCGCGGTGCAGGGGTTGGGCGCGGCCGGGCTGATGCCGGTCGCCCTGACGGTCGTCGCCGACATCTACTCGCTCCAGGAGCGCACGCGGATCCAGGGCCTCTTCTCCGGAGTCTGGGGGTTCGCGAGCCTCGCGGGGCCGCTCCTCGGCGCGTTCCTCACCGTGCACTTCGGCTGGCGCAGCATCTTTTCGATCAACATCCCGCTCGGCATCATCGCGTTCTTCCTCGTCGCCACGCGGCTCGTCGAATCGCGCGCCGCGCTGCCCGACCCCGTGGACGTGGCCGGAGGCGTGACGCTCTCGATCGGGTTCACGCTGATCCTGCTCGCCGTCCTCTCGGCGCCGGGGGCCGGTGGCGTGACGCCGGCCGTGCGGCTCCCCCTGTTCGCGGCGGGCGTCTTCTCGCTCGTCGCGTTCGCGCGGCTTCAGACGCGCCGCGCGCACCCGCTCATCCCCCCGGAGCTCTTCCGCTCGTGGGAGACCGCATCGCCCTATCTCGCCGGGATCGTCGTCGGAACGACGATCTTCGGGGTGGACACGTTCGTGCCCCTCTTCGTCCAGGGCGCGCGCGGCGGGACCGCCGGTGCCGCCGGCGCCGTCGTGACCCCGCTCATCTTCGGCTGGGCTTCTTCGGCCGCCGCCGCGGCGCGCATCATTCTCCGCTTCGGGTTCCGCCGGACCGCCCGCCTCGGAGCCGTCCTCGTGATCCTCGGGCTCGGCGGGCTGCTCGCCGGCGCGCTCTCGGACGCCGGGGTGGCCTGGATCAGCGCGGCCTGCGGCGTCGTGGGCATCGGGCTCGGGCCGTCCTCCCTCTCGCAGCTCCTCGCCGTGCAACACGTCGTGCCGGAGAGCCGGCGCGGCGTCGCGACGAGCCTCGTCCCGTTCTTCCGAACGGTCGGCGGATCGATCGGCGTCGGCGCGCTCGGCGGCGTCTTCGCCGCGGGTCTCGCGGCGCGCCTCGGATCGAGCGTCGAGGCGGCGAGCCGGCTTCTCGCGGCGGGTCACGGCGGCTCCGTGTCCCTCCCCGTCTCGCCGGCCCTCTTCCGCCACGCGATCGAGAAGGCGCTCCTCCCGGTCTTCGCCGTTCTCCTCGCGCTCGCCGCCGTGAATCTGTTTCTCGCGTCCGGGTTCCCGGAGCCGGCCGGCGAGGCTGCCCCGGCGCCGAAGGCGACGGGAGGATTAGCCTAGCTTTCGTACCGGCAGGTTTGGAAAGGCCGGTATCTCGCCCAAGCTCGCGACGCGACCAAGCTTCGCGAAGTCACCGAGCGAAGCGACTCGCGTCGCGGGAGCCGGAGCGCAGCGAGCGAGCCAGGCCGGCGGTCGAGCCCCTTTGGGCGAGCCGCTGGCCGGTGGCGGCCGACGGGATACCCGAAAAAACAGAGCAGCCGCCTCAGTCGGAGGCGGCCGCCAGGCGAGCGAGCAAGCGAAGGCGACGACTAGAGCGCGGAGCCGGCGAGCTTCAGGTCCGTGACGAGGAAATCGTAGATCCGTTTCTGCCCCGCTTCGTCCTCGGCGCGCAGCACGGCGGAGGGGTGGTACGTGGCGAGGACCTTCGGCGCCCACGGCGCCTCGAGAAACCGTCCGCGATCGCGGGTCAGGCGGAAGTCGGGGCCGAGCAGCGCCTTCGAGGCCGACGCGCCGAGACACACCAGGACGCGCGGCCGGACGATCGCGAGCTCCGCCTCGAGCCACGGCCGGCAAGCGCCAATCTCCGCGGCGTTCGGGGTCTGGTGGATGCGGCGCTTCGGCGTGCGAACGAACTTGAAGTGCTTGACGGCGTTCGTCACGTAGACCCGATCTCGCGGCAGCTCCGCGTCGGCGAGCGCGCGGTCGAGCACCTCGCCCGCCGGGCCCACGAAAGGCGCGCCCTGCAGGTCTTCCTGGTCGCCCGGCTGCTCGCCGACGAGCGCCGCCCGCGCCGTCGCGGGGCCCTTTCCGAAAACGGTCTGCGTGGCGTGCCGGTAGAGGTCGCAGCCGCGGCACGCCGCGGCCGCGCGGGCGAGCTCGGCGAGATCCGTCGTCTTCGGAACGAACGGCGCCGCGCCCGCATCGGAGGCCGCGGCGCCCGACTGCCGGGCCTCGGCCGCGAGACGCCGCACCCGCTCGACATCCGGGTCCGCCGCCTCCTCGAGGAGCCCCCGCTCTCCCCGCGCGAGGCGATGGAGGACGCGATACAGCGCCGCCCAGCGGTTCGGATCCGGATGCGCCGCCGCGGCCGCCGCGAGATCGAGGAAAGCGCGCGGAACGCGGAGCGCCGCGCCGCCGCTCTCTCCGCGCGGCTCCCCGGCGGGCGGCGGCTCGTCGAACAGCCCCGGCTCGCCACCCGGGGCTGGAGCCTGTCTCCAGAGGACCTCTTCCGGCGCGAGGCCCTCCTCGATCAGCCGGCGAGCCGCCTCGCGCCAGCTCTCGAGCGTCGGTGCGATCGTGACCTCTCGCACGCGGCCATGTTATCGGGCCTCGGGCCGGCGCCGCGAGGGGATGCCCCTAGAGCTCTCTCTCTGTCTTCTTCTCGGCGAGCTTCAACGCCTCGCGGAAACGCGGATCGGAACGGAGTGTTTCGAGGTCGTCGTCGTGGCGGAGCTGGCCGCGATCTCCGAAGCCGCGGTGGAGCGCCTGGAAGAGATAGCCAAAGGCCTCGTCCTTGCGCCCGAGCCGGGCGTTGGCGCAGGCGAGGTTGTACAGAGTCGTCGGCTCCCGGTAGCGCCGGGCGAGCGCTTTCTCGAAGGCTTCGACGGCGCCCGCGGCCTCGCCGGCGCCGAGCCTCGCGAACCCGAGATTGAACCAGGCGCGCCCGAGGTCCGGGTGGGCATTCGCGAACGTTTCGTAGTCGCGCGCCGCCCGCGCCCAACCCGACCGCTGACGGGTGCCGGCCGACTTCCATCCGTCGTCCGAGACGTCCCGGAGCTCGAGGCCGTCCGCGAGCGCCACGAGCTCCCGGAAGCGCGACTCCGACCGGAGCGCGTCGAGGTCTTCGTCGCTCTTCAGTTGCTTTGGGTCGTCGAACCCCGCCTCCAGGGCCTGGTTCAGGAAATCGAGTGCTCGCGCGCGGTCTCCGCCGAGCGCGTAGGCGCACGCGGCGTTGTAGAGGGAGACGCCGTTCTGGATCCCGGCGCGCGCCGACAGGCGGAACGCCTGCGCGGCGAGCTCGTAGGAGCCGGCATCGAGGAGCTCGCGGCCCAGGCCGTCGAGCTCTTCGGCCCCCTCCGGAAACCGCTCGGCCAGGCGGCGGAATCGATCTCCGAGCTCCGCCGCCTCTTCCCGCTTCGTCGCGGCCTGCGCCTGCCGGAGCCGGTTGCGCAGGTCGGAGAAACGCGGATCGGACCGAAGGCTCTCGAGATCCTCGTCTCGCGACAGAGACGCGAGCACGTCGAACCCTTCGTCGGCCGCCTTCTCGAGCCAGGCGAAGGCCCGATCCGGCTGCCCGGCCCGCGCGAAGCCGCACGCGGCGTTGTAGGCCGACGCGTCCTTCCGATACCCGGCGGCGTAGGCGCTCGCGAAAGCGGCGCTCGCCTCGCTCCACCGCTCCTCCTCGTGCAGCTTCCAGGCGCGCTTGTACGAGTCCTTCCCCTCCCGCGACGGATGTTTGCTCGCCGGAGCGAAACCCGGGGACCAGCGCTCGGGGGCCGCGACCGGCATCGCGAGCGCGGCCGGAGCCGGCGTCGCGACTTCCGGGGATCGGGCTTCCGGCGCCGGTTCGGCCTGGGCCGGGCTCAGGGCGACGAGCGAACGGAGTGCGGCGGGGAGCGGCCGGGGCCGCCTGGCGGGCGCGGGGCTCCTCGAACAGCTCGGCGCGCGCGGCGCCCGCGAGGCCGCCGGAACGCTCGCCGCGAGCGCGGCCGGCGCCGGCGTCTCGGCGTCGGGGAATTCCGTCGGCAGCGCGGCTTCGGCGCAGCGAACGGACCACGGCTGCAGCACCGCGAGGCTCGCCGCCGCGACTAGAAAGACCGCGGCCGCCGTCCTCGCTTGCCAGGCCGCGACGGGGCGGCGCCGCAGCCCCGGATCGAGGATCGAGCGGAGCCGCTCCTCGAAGTGCGAGGGCCGCGCCATCCCCATCACAGGGAGCGGGCGGCGCTCGCCCGGCACGAGCGAGCGAATGATGCCGAGAAGGTGGCCGGCGTAGACGGAGGGCTTGGTCCCCGCGGCGAGCACGCGGTCGTCGGCCGCGCGTTCCGCGTCGCGGCGCAGGCGCCGCGCGAGGATCCAGGCGAGCGGGTGGAACCAGTAGACCGCGAGCGCCACCTCGGACGCGAGCAGGACCGGCCAATCGCGCCGCGCCACGTGGGCGAGCTCGTGCAGGAGGACGACGCGGCGGCGCGGCGGATCCCAGCTTCGCGCGCTCTCGGGAAGGAGCAGGACCGGCCGGCGCAGGCCGCACGTCACCGCCACGGGGATCCGGTCGCTCCAGAAGAGCGCGACGGGAGCTCCGGGCGGGAGCGCGGCGCCGAGCGAGTCGGCGAGCGCCGTCCACTCGGGATCGAGAATCGGGACCGCCCGGCGGCGCAGCTGCCGCGCACGGGCCGCACCGACGAGGAATCGGGCGAGGAGGGCGAGCCCGACGGCGATCCAGAGACCCACCGCCGCGGCCATGGCCGGCAGCGGCAGCTCGAATCGGGCGGGCGTCTCGGCGGGCCGAGGCGCGACGACGGCGGCGATCGGGGCGAGGACGGGTTCGGAATCTTCGGGGGCCGGAGCCTCCGCCGGAGCGCCCTCCTCCGCGAGGGTCGCGCTCTCGGTCGAGACCGCGCCCCGCCGCGGGAGGAGGTCCGCGGGCGCGGCGCCGCGCGGCGACCCGGTCCGCCGCTCCGGCACGGGTGTGGGAAGCAGCGGAAGGTCGAGCCTGGGGAGCACCGGAGCGAGCAGCGGGAAGAGAAGCGCCGCGGCGAGGGCGAAGGCGCCGACCAGGTGCCTCTCGGAGGCGGGGCGGCGCCGCAACGCCAGCAGGGCGAGGCCGGCCGCCGAGAAGAGGATCGTCGCCTTCAGGGCGAGATCCAGAGCGAAACGGAAGACGGCGGTGACGTTCGAGTCCATCTCAGCGTCCCTCCTCCCGGGCTTGATCGATCAGCCGGGCCAGCCGGTCGAGCTCCTCCTCGGAGAGCTCCGGCCGCCGCAGATCGAGGAGCGCGGCGACCGCCTTCTCGGCCGATCCGTCGAAAAAAGTCGAGACGACGTTCTCGAGGGCGGGCCGCCCCGCACGCGAACGCGAGAGCGTCGGGCGGTAAGCGTAGCCCTTGCCCTGCGGCTCGTGTCGAGCGAAGCCCTTCGTCTCCAGGATCTTGAGCAGGGCCCGCACGGCCGAATAGCTCGGCGGGTCCGGCAGACGGTCGAGCACCTGGCGCGGGGTCGCCGGCCCGTCCCGATAGAGGATGTCCATGATCTGCCGTTCCCGCCGCGACAGATGCAGGAGCGCCCGATCCCGGCTCATCCTCTCCTCCTCATGCTAAAAAAACAGCACATGCTGGAATATTAGCACCACTCCCTGATACGCGATCCCCCGCCGCGGGTTTCGTCGAAATCGGCGCCGGGGGCGCCGGGGGGCCGCGTAACCCGGGCCCCTCCCGGGCGTCTCACCGCTACGGAGAGAGCTCCGGAGGAGGGAAATCATGTCCTCGGCACGAATCCTCGGGCCCACGATCGCGGGCCTCCTCGCTCTGGCGGCGGCCGCGGGGGCGGCGCCCGGGGGCGAAGCGCACCGCCGCGCGGATTGCGGCGACTCCTACATCCTTTCCCGGGGGGACCACTGGTCGATCTCGAGCGGCAGCCTCGAAGCCCTCCGGGCGACCCGCCGCCGCTTCTCCGGAGATTTCCTCTGGGCGATGCGGGGCGGCCGGGAGGTCCTGATCCGCGATCCGAACACGCTCGCGGAGGCGACCGCCGCTTTCTCCCCGATGCGCGAGCTCGAGCCCGAGCAGAGGGCCCTCGAAGGAAAGCAGCGGGACCTCGAGTCGCGTCAGAGCGATCTCGATTCCGAGCAGGAGGACGTCGATCGGGAGCTCGACCGCCTGAGCGACGACGAGTCGGACGAAGTCGCGGCGCCGGGTTCGGAGGAGACCCGCCGGGACCTCGAGCGCCGCCTTCGGGACCTCGAATCCCGGGCGCGCGCTCTCGAGGGCGAAGACCGCGAGCTCGAAGCGCAGGAGCGCGCGATCGACGAGCGCACCGACGCGCTCGAGAAGCAGGCGGAGGCGAAGCTCTGGGCGCTCGTCGACCGGGCGGTCGCCGACGGGCGGGCCGAGGTCCTCCGGAAGCCGTAGCCCCGGCCGGACTCTTCTCTACTTCAGGCGTTCCGCCAGAAACGCGATCGTGCGGGGCCAGGCCTGCCGCGCGGCCTCGAGGTTCGCGCCGTTTCGCTCGCCGAG
Source organism: uncultured Acidobacteriota bacterium (assembly GCA_963707935.1). GTDB lineage: Bacteria > Acidobacteriota > Thermoanaerobaculia > UBA5066 > Gp7-AA6 > DATBFU01. The sequence continues at coordinate 35,661 of CAVPRN010000006.1, forward strand.
TTGCCTCAGGAAGCCGTGCCCGGCGCCTTCGTAGGTATGCGTCTCGAAGGTCTTGCCGAGACGCTTCATCTCCGCCTCCGCCGGCGGCACGGTCGCGCCCACGCGCGCGTCGTCGCCCCCGTAGAGGCCGAGCACCGGAGCGCGGATCGATGCGAGCGCCGCGGTCTCCGGCGAAGTCCCGTAGTAGACGACCGCCGCGTCGAGCTCCGGCCGGGAAGCGGCGTACGCGAAGCTGCGGGCGCCTCCCCAGCAGAACCCGACGGTCGCGCTCTTCCCGCTCGCCGCCGGCAGCCGGATCGCCCACTCCCGCACTGCGTCGAGCCGCGCCGTGGCTTCCTCGGGCGTCAAGCCGCGAACGAGCTTCACGGCTTCGTCCCGCCCGCCCGCGGATTCCGTCCCGCCGCCGCCGGGGCCGAGCCCGGAGACGAGGTCCGGCGCGACGGCGAGGAAGCCTTCCGCCGCGAGCCGGTCGGCCACGCCGCGGATCCAGTCGGAGAGCCCGAACACCTCGTGGATCACGAGGACGACCCCGGCGCGGTCCTTCCGCTCGGGATAGACGACCCACGTCCGGATCGGCGTCGTGCGGCCCGGCGCCTTCACGTCCATCCATTCCCCGTGGCGGGGCGATTTCTCGAGCGCCGCCTTCGCGTCGCCCTCGGGCGGCGGGAGCTCGCCGGGCGCCGGAGGCGCGGCGAGCCGGGCGAGGAGCAGGAGGCCGAGGAGAGCGAAGGCGCTCATCGGCCGATCGGAATCTCGAGAGCGCTCGGGTGCGCGGCGTCGTGGAGAAGCGTCACGTGCGCCGTCTTCGCGTCCTTCGCGGTCTCCTCGGCCACGACGCCGCCGCTGTTGTAGTTCTTCTCGGAGGCAATCGAGTTGATGCAGTGGACGAGCAGACGCAGGCGGCTCCCCTTGCCGACGCGCCGCGAGAAGAACGTGAAGTTGTCGAAGACGTACTTCTCCGGCTTGCCGACCGGCACGGGCTTCGCCTGGCGCAGCGACTCGCGGTAGCGCGCGCGCATCGTCGCGCCCGAGAGCGCGACCGAGCTCCCGTCCGGCAGGATCTCGTAGAGGAGTGCCTCGAGGTCCGTGTCCGGCACGTCCATCGAGAGCCAGAGCGTGAGCTTCGGGAACCCCGTGACTTCCGTCGCTTCGGCGAAGGGCTCGCCGTGGTAGACGGCGCCGTTCCCGAAGAGGTTCATCGAGAGCCTCTGGAGACGTCAGCCCGTTCGCTTCGTCGTCCGGTTCGGCCGCCCCCGGCCGGATGTCGAGCGGGTCGTAGGTCCAGCGGTCCGAAGGCGCGCCGGCGCCCGGCTTCTCCGCGAGGGAGCCCGGAGTGGAAGACGTCGTCCGCCGAGCCGCCCGAGGCGAGGTACAGCGCGCGCTTGCCCGCTGGCGACCTCTTCGATCGAGTCGGCGTACTTCCACTCCTCGGCGCCGACGACGTAGTACGCGACGCGCTTCTTCAGGAATTCCGGCTTCGTTCCCCCCTTCATCGTCCAGTCGTACCACTGGCGGTGGAGGGCGTTCAGATCGACCAGGCTCGCCGGGCCGAACTTGAGTCCCGCCGACGTCCGCCTTCGGCGTGCGCGTCCCGGCGTGGTCCCAGGGTCCCACGATCAGATAGTGGCTCGCTTTCGACTCCGGCGTTCCGTACTTCATGTGCCGGTCGTAGTAGACGAAGGCGCCGGGCTGGTCGCCGTCGTAGTGGCCGGTGATCGTCAGGATCGGGATCCGCAGGCGCGCGTACTGCTCGGGCGACGGGACCATGGCGTCGTAGTAGGCGTCGGGAGTCGGATGTTGCAGCCACTTCTGGAAGACGGTCGATCGGTTGCCGACGATGCGCTCGAAGTCGCGAAAGGCGGCGTGCGCGTTGTAGTACTCGCGGGCCTTCGCGGCCCAGAAGGCGGCCGACGCCGAACAGGTTCCCGTTTCCCGTCACGCCGCTCGTGAACGTCAGCCACTGGAGGTCGTAGGGCGTGAAGATGTTGTACTGGAACGGAAAATCCGTTCCGGGATGCGCCGCGGCGGCGGGCACGATCGTCGCGAGGTGCGGCGGCAACTCCTTGGCGGTCGACCACTGGTCGAAGCCGGCGTAGGAGCCGCCCCACATCGCCACCTTGCCGTCGCACCAGGGCTGCTTCGCCAGCCACTCGACGACGTCGTGGCCGTCCCGGGCGTCGCTGGCGAAGGGCTCGAAGACCCCTCCCGAGTTTCCCCGCCCCCGCACGTCGACGAGCGCGAAGACGTAGCCGTGCGCGGCGAAATAGAGCGCGCGCTCGAGGTACGTGTCGCGAGATGTAGGGCGTCAGCGTGAAGACGGCGGGGAGCGCTTCCTTCTGGCCGCGCGGCCGATAGATCGTGGCGTTCAACGACACGCCGTCGCGCATCGGGATCTTCACGGCCCACTGCATGTCCACGTTCGATCCGGGCGCCGGCTCCTCGGAGAGAGCGCCCCCTCGAAGCGCCGCGAGCGCAGCGGCCGCGGCGACAGCCAGGCGGATTGCCCGACTCCTCATCGGTCCTCCTTCGGAATTGCGCCGCATGCTATCGCGCCGACGCGGGCCGGCTGATAGATTCCGCGGGCACCGGGACATGCGGCGGAACTTTCTCTTCTACGGGGCTTCGCTCCTCCTCTTCGGAGCCGGGATCGGGCTCGTCCTCCGACAGGGAAGCCGGCTGGAGCCCGCCGGAGCGGCGCTGGAGGTCCGCGCGCCGGAGACTCCCGCGTCCCCACGCCCGGCCGCTTCCGGCGTGCGGGAGCGGCTGCGCGAGCCGCTGCCTCTGCTCCTCCTGCAACTCATCGTGATCGTCAGCGCGGCCCGTCTCTGCGGGATGGCGATCCGTCGGCTCGGCCAGCCGGCCGTGATCGGGGAGATCGTGGCCGGCATCGCGCTCGGGCCGTCGCTCCTCGGCGCGCTCGCGCCGTCCGTCTCGGCGTTCCTCTTCCCGCCGTCCTCCGTCGGCTTGCTGAAGCTGCTCGCGGAGATCGGGGTCCTCCTCTTTCTCTTCGTCGTGGGGCTCGAGCTCGATGTCGCCGCCGTCCGCCGGAGCGCGCCGGCGGCCGTCGTCGTCAGCCACGCGAGCATCGTCGCCCCCTACTTTCTGGGCGTCGCCCTGGCGCTTCCCCTCTTCCCGACGCTGGCGCCGGCCGGCACGCGATTCGTCCCTTTCGCGCTCTTCCTCGGCATCGCGATGAGCATCACGGCGTTCCCCGTGCTCGCGCGGATTCTCGAGGAGCGGGGAATGACCCGGACGCCGCTCGGCGGGCTCGCGATCGCCTGCGCGGCGGTGGACGACGCGACGGCCTGGAGCCTGCTCGCGCTCGTGGTCGCGACCGCGCAGGCGACCGGCCTCGCGGGAGCGCTCGGAACGATCCTCTGGACGGTCGTCTTCGCGATCGCGATGCTCGGGATGGTCGGCCCGGCGCTCCGGCGCGCGCTCGCCGGGGACGCGCAGAAGCATGAGCCCGGAAAGTCCGCCGTCGCGGCGGCTCTGCTCGTCCTTCTCGCGAGCGCGCTCGCGACCGAGCTCATCGGCATCCACGCCCTCTTCGGCGCGTTCCTGGCTGGGGTCGTCATGCCGCGCGAAACGCGATTCCGGCGCTACCTGGCCGAGCGGCTCGAGCGCTTCAGCTCCGTCTTCCTGCTCCCCCTCTTCTTCGCCTTCACGGGGCTCCGGACCCGGATCGGCCTCCTCACGGACGCGGGGGACTGGCTGACCTGCCTCGCCATCGTCCTCGTCGCCACCGCGGGGAAGCTCGGGGGCAGCATGCTCGCGGCTCGCTTCGCGCGGATGAGCTGGCCCGACAGCTTCGCGCTCGGAGCGCTCCTCAACACCCGGGGCCTGATGGAGCTGATCGCGCTCAACCTCGGCTACGAGCTCGGCATCCTCTCGCCCCGGATCTTCGCCATGATGGTGTTGATGGCCCTCGCGACGACGCTCGCGACCGGGCCGCTCCTCTCCGCCGCCGACGCCTGGAGGCGGGCGGCGGCGGCGCTCGCGGTCCCCCCGCGCGCCGGCGCCGCTACTCGAACCGAAGCGCGATGACGGGATCGACGCGCGCGGCCCGCCGCGCGGGGATCCAGCAGGCGAGGAGGCCCGCTCCGGCGAGAAGGAGCGCGACGCCGGCGAAGGTCGGAAGATCGAGCCGCCCGGTCTCGAAGAGGAGGCTCGAGAGGAATTGCGTCAGCAGGAGCGCGCCGGCCGCGCCGGCGGCCAGGCCGAGGCCGGTCAGGGCGAGCCCCTGGCGGACGATCAGGCGCAGGACGTCGCCCTTTCCGGCCCCGAGCGCGACGCGGATGCCGACCTCCCGGGTCCTCCGCTCGACGCCGTAGGAGATCACGCCGTAGATGCCGACGACGGCGAGGAGGAGCGCCGTCCCCGCGAAGAAACCTACGAGCGTCGTCCGGAAGCGCGGCTCCGCGACCGACTCGCGCACGATGTCGGTCATCGGCTGGAGCGCTTCGATCGGGAGCGTCGGGGCGAGCGCCCGGATTTCGCCGCGGACGGCGGAGGCGAGGCGCCCCGGATCTCCGGGCGTGCGGACCGAGACGTAGGCCGCCCACCACGGCTCCTGCGCGAAGGGGACGTACATCTCCGGCTTCGAGGGGGCCCCGAGGCCATCCCGCTTGACGTCGGCGACGATCCCGACGATCTCGCGCGGCACCGGCTCCGCGAACCCGAAGACGAGGCGCCGCCCGATCGGGCTCTCGCCCGGAAAGAAGCGGGCGGCGAAGGCCGCGGAGATCGCGCAGACCCGGGGCGCCGCCGCGTCGTCCGAAGCGGTGAAGAGCCGCCCCTGCCGGAGCGGGATTCCGAGCACGCGGAAGTACGCCGGTGTCGCGGCGGTGTAGTTGGCGCTCGAGTCGGCGCCTTCCCTCTCGGGCGCCCGGCCCTCGATCTGGAACGCGAAGTTCGAGCCCTCCGCCGTACAGCGGCAGAGGGAGCGAGGCGGCCACGCTCTCGACTCCGGGCTGCGCTCCGATCCGCTCGACGAGCGTCGAGTAGAAGCCCGACCACTCGGCCGGCTTCGAGTACTGGTTGCGCGGGAGCGACATCCCCGCCGTCAGGACGTGCGTCGGGTCGAACCCGAGCCGGACGCTCTGGAGGCGCAGAAAGCTCTTTCCGAGGAGCCCCGCTCCCACGAGCAGCGTGAAGGAGAGGGCCGTTTCGCCGACGACGAGCAGATGGCGCAGCCGCTTCTTGCGGCCGCTCTCCCCGGAGCCGAGCGATCCCTCCCGCAGCGCGTCGGAGAGCCGCGCGCCGGAGGCAGTCAGCGCGGGCGCCAGACCGAAGATCGCGGCCGACACGAGCGAGGCGGCGAGAGAGAAGAGGAGGACGCGCCCGTCCACCGCGATCCCGGCCGCGCGGGGCAGGTCCGCCGGCAGCCAGCGCCGGAGCGAGCCCATGCCGGCGTAAGCGAGCGCGAGCCCGAGCGCTCCCCCCGAGAGGCCGAGGAGGAGACACTCGGCCAGGAACTGGGAGAGCAGGCGGCCTCGCCCGGCGCCGAGCGCCGTACGGATCGCGACCTCGCGCGAGCGGGCGCCTGCGCGGGTCAGGAGGAGGTTGGCCACGTTGGCGCAGGCGATGAGAAACACGAGACCGACGGCGCCGAGCAGAACGAGCAAAGCCGTCCGCACGCCGGCCACGAGGCTCTCGGCGAGCGGGACGAGGCGCACGCCCCAGCCCTCGTTCTCCTTCGGGAACTGGCGCGCGAGCGCGCCCTGGATCGTCGCGAGCTCCGCCTCGGCCCGCCGGAGCGAGACTCCCTTCCCGAGCCGGCCGACGACCGTCAGGTAGTGCCCGCCACGCTTCTGCCGCAGGTCGGCGAAGACCGGGTCCTGCGCGAGCGGCGTCCAGAGCTCGGCCGGCGGATTGCCGGGCGGCGTCGAGAAGGCCGCCGGCAGGACGCCCGCGACCGCGAAGAGGCGCTCATCGAGGCGGATCGTCTTCCCGACGATGGACGGGTCCGCGCCGAACTTCTCCCGCCAGAGGCGCTCGCCCAGAACGGCGACCGGGGCGGCGCCCGGCGCGTCGTCGGACGGGACGAGGGCGCGCCCCAGAATCGGCTCGAGCGCCGAGCACCCGGAAGACGTCCGATGTGACCGTGCCGGCGACGACGAGGGCGGGCTCCCCCTCCCCGGTCAGGGTGTAGTCGTGCAGACGGATCGCCGCGAGGCCTTCGAGGGAGCGGGCCTCCCGCGCCCAGTCGGAGAAGTTCAGGTACGAGGCGCCGTTGTTGAAGACCCCCTGCGCGGGGAGGGTCTGGTAGACGCGGACGAGGCGCTCCGGCTCGGAGAAAGGCAGGGGCGCAAGGAGCACGGCGTTGACGACCGAGAAGATCGCCGTGGTCGCGCCGATCCCGAGCGCGAGTGTCGCGAGCACGACGATCGTGAACCCCGGGCTCTTTTTCAGAGAACGCGCCGCGAAACGCAGGTCTCGAAGAAACGCCGCCATGTCGCCTCCGAATGGCGGCCCATTCTCCGCCGGCGGCCGCCGGGCCGGCCGTCTTTAACATCGGCTCAACCCGCACCCTTTCGACGCCGGGGCCCCGAAGGGGTTACGATCGCGCGATGCGGAAGAAACGCCTGGCCGGCCGAAGCGCGTCCGCTCTCCTCGCCGCGGTGCTTCTGCTTTCGGGCTGCGTCTCCGCATCGAGCGGGTCGTCGGCCGCCGGGGAGGTCGCGGTGTATCAGGCGCCGCCGGGCCCCGCCGGGCGGGTGGACATGCCCGCCGGCTGCCGGCTCGTGCGCGAGAACCGCCCGCAGACCCTGAGCGAAGCGGACCTCGCGCAGCCCGACATCTTCCGCGGAGACCGCGCCCGCGCGCTCTCCGAGGGCGCGAACGTCCTGCTCCTCGTCGAGAGGCTCGTGGCGCCGCGGCAGGATTTCGACTGCGCGGCCACGCAGCCGATCTCCGACTGCCCGCAGACCCTCGGCGCCTGGTACTCCGTCGTCTCCCGCTCGTACGCGTGCGACGCCGCCGCGCGCGAGGCCCTCGCCTCGCAGGCTCGCGACATGCGTTGACAGCGCGAGAGGTCTCTGGGTAGGGGCGGCCCTCGCGGCCGCCCGGCGATACAGCTGCCATCGCGCTCCATTCACGCCGGGCGGGGACGAGCCCCGCCCCTACCCGGACGATGCAACATTCCGTCCCGCCTGCCGTTGAAAACATTTCGCTCGGCCGCTTGGCGGCTCGCCGCTAGGATCGGCGCGGAGGCCGAATGATCGTCATCCTGTTTCGCTCCCGACTGACCGGCGCCGCGGGCGAGGACTACCAGGCGATGAACGCGCGGATGGAGGAGCTCGCGCGCGCGGCGCCGGGCTTCGTGGACGTCAAGGCGTACACGGCGGAGGACGGCGAGAGGCTCACGATCGTGCGCTGGAAGGACGCCGAGACGCTCCGCCAGTGGCGCGAGGATCCGCGCCATCGCGTGGCGCAGGAGACGGGCCGGCGGCTCTGGTACGAGCACTACGACATGGAGGTCGCCGAGGTCGTGCGCGAGAGCCGGTTCGTCCGGCGCCAGGCGGGAGCAGACCAGGCCGTAGCCCGAAGCTGACGGCGGCGCTCCGGCGCGGGGCTCGCCTCCCCGATTACAATCCGCCATCCTTCGGGGGAGGTCCGATGCGCTTCGCGATCGCTTTCCTTCTGTCCGCTCTCGCCGCGCCGGCGCCTCCGGCGGCACCGCCCGGTTTCTTCGCCGCGCACCGGGAGAAGCTCGCGGCGAAGCTCCCGGCCGGCTCGATCGCCGTCTTTCGCGCCGCTCCGGCGCCGTCCGGAGCGCGCACCGATCCGTACCGGCAGGACTCCGACTTCTGGTACCTGACGGGGCTCGACGAGCCGGACGCGGTCGCCGTCCTGATCGCCGGGCCGCGAACGGCGCCCGTCGCTTCCTGCTCTTCGTGCGCCCGAGGGACTTCGCGGCCGAGCAGTGGACCGGCTGGCGCGCCGGACGTCGACGCCGCGAAGAAGGACTACGGGGCGGCGGAGGCCTATCCGGTCGCGCGACTTCTGGACGCGCTTCCCGTCGCTCGCCGTCGGAAGCGAACGCGCTCTACTACGAGACGGCAGGCGACGACGGCGTTCGGGAAGAGGCTCCTCGAGGCCTGGAACGCCGGCAACGCCAACGCCGTCGCGGCGCGGCCCGCTGCGGACGCGTCGCCGCTCACCGCGGCGCTGCGACTCGTCAAGGACCCGGTCGAGATCGACCTGCCTGCGCGCGGCCGCCGCCATCTCGGCCGACGCGCACCGGGCCGCGATGGCCGAGGTCGCCCCCGGCCGGGGCGAGTGGGACCTGAAGGCCGCGATGGTCGGCGTGTGCCTCTCGCGCGGGGCGGCGCGGATGGCCTACCGCCGATCGTCGGCTCGGGCCGCAACTCCGTCATCCTCCACTACGAGAAGCGACGACGAGAAGCTCGAAGACGGCGAGATGATCGTCAACGACACCGCGCTGCGAGTACGGCATGTACGCCGCCGACGTGACGCGCAGCTACCCGGTCTCGGGCCGCTTCTCGCCCGAGCAGCGGAAGATCTACGAGATCGTGCTCGCCGCGCAGAAGGCGGGCTTCGCGGCGGTGAAGCCGGGCGCCGCGTTCCACGAGGTCCACGACGCCACGGTCCGCGTCGATCGTCGACGGGCTCGCTCGCGCTCGGGATCCTCACGGGAGACCGCGAGGAGCTCTTCCGGACGCCGCGCGTACCAGAAGTTCTACCCGCACGGATCGAGCCACTGGATCGGCTTGGACGTCCACGACGCCGGCAGCTACGGCTATCCGCCGATCGTCGAGCGCCTCGCGCGCTACAGCCAGGCGCAGACGAAGCTCGAGCCCGGCATGGCGCTCACCGTCGAGCCCGGGATCTACATCGCCGGAGGAGTCGACGCCCGACCCGGCGCTGCTGGAACATCGGCGTGCGGGTCGAGGACGTCGTGCTCGTGACGCCGGACGGCATGGAGTGTCTCTCCTGCGGCGCCCCGCGCGAGGCCGACGAGGTCGAGAAGGCGATCGCGGAGGGACGGACGCGCCGGGGCGAGGGGAGGAAGAGCCGCTAGGCCCGCCGGGGAAGAGTCATGCGGAGGTGCGCGAGCCCTACTGCTCGGCGAGTTCGCGATAGCGGCGGGGAGGGATCCCGAGGAGCCGGACGAACGCGCGCCTCATGACCTCGACGCTGCCGAACCCGGCGGCTTTCGCCACCTGCTTCAAGCCCTTCTCCGTGCGTTCGAGCTGACGGCGAGCCGCTTCGACGCGTAGCTGAAGCAAGTACTGGGACGGCGTCGTGCCGACCTCGCGGGTGAAGACGCGCTCGAAGTTCCGCACGCTCATCGCCATCCGGCCGGCGAGGTCCTCGACCGACAGTTTTCGCTCGAGATGCTCGGCCATCCAGATCTGCAGCTCGCGGATCGACGCCATCTCCGAGGCCTGGGACGCGAGCGAGACGCTCAGTTGCGACTGTCCACCCGGCCGCCGCAGGAAGAGGACCAGCTCGCGCGCGGCCTCGTGCGCGAGAGCGGCGCCGCAATCCTCCTCCACCCACGCGAGCGCGAGATCGATGCCCGCCGAAATTCCCGCCGAAGTGTAGATGTTCCCGTCCCTGACCCAGAGCGGGTCGTGTTCGACTCGGACACCGGGGTAGCGCGTCGCCATCTCTCGGCCAAACCTCCAGTGCGCCGTCGCCCGGCGCCCATCGAGCAGCCCGGCCTCCGCGAGCAGAAAAGCGCCGACACACACCGCACCGAGCCGCCGCACCTCGCCCGCCATCCTCTGGAGCCAGGCGGACAGCGCTGCGTCGCGAAGCGACCGACTGCGCAATCCGCAGACCAGAAGCACGGAATCGCACTCGCCTTTGACTCTCCGGAAGTGCTGGCGGGCGATGAATGTCAACACGCCGCCCTCGCCCGCGACCGTCGGACCGTCCGCGCTCGTGACGACCTCGATCTCGTAGATCGGGCGGCCCGCGAGGCGATTGACCGAATTGAACACCTGGAGGGGCCCGACCAGGTCGAGCTCGTCGACCGGAGGCACGGCAACAACTACGATCCGCCGGGTCGAGGAGGGGCGACGCGACGCTGGCATCTTGGACGCGGAGGCCATGCGCGACTCACTATCTCGCCGCCGCGAAGCGTTTCGCAAGCAAGACGAGCGCGATGGCGGATTCCGGCGGATCTGTGGCGGAAATCGGCGTGCCTTCCTCCCGTAGGCTGCCCGTCGGAGGTGGAGAGCCATGACAATGCGTTGGCTAGCGATCGCCGCCGTAGTGCTTCCCGCGCTCGCCTTCGATCAGAGCGCGCAAATCGGCGGGCTCGCCGGCCCGGCCGAAAGAGGCCCGTACGCGCGCATCGCGATCTTGCGCCCTCACGAGGGGGACATCGTCGACTTCGAGGCGGGCTACATCCGGCACCTCGACTGGCACCGGCAGGCCAAAGATACGTGGGTCTGGTACGGCTGGAGCATCTGGGCCGGGGAGCGGCAGCGGTGGTTCGTCTACGCGACGTTCGGGCACTCGGCCGCGAGCCTCGGTAGCCCCGTGAACCCGGCGGAGGACGAGCGGGACACGCTGCTGACCGTGGTGCCCCACGCCGAGTTCGCGGGGAGCGGGCTCTACGAGTTCCTCCCGGGGCTCTCGCGCGGCAACGGCGAGCCGCAGCCGACCGCCCGCCTCGAGATGACGACCGTGGATCTGATGTCCGGAGCGACGGAGTCTTTCGAGGCCGCCTTGAGCGCGGCGCAATCCGCCCTTCGGGAGGAGACGCTCTGGTATCGGATGGTGGCGGGCGGAGCCGTCCCGCGCTATGTGCGGTTGCGTCCGCGGGGAAGCCTCGCGGCGATTCTCGACGAGAGGAACGAACAGGCACTCCCCGAGGCCGTCAACCGTTCGGTCGCGAGGATGACCGTCGAGATCCTGAATCTGCGGCCGGCCATGTCCAACAACCTCCCGCCGGCTCGCCAGTGAGGAAGCGCGGCTAGAAAACGCGGCCCGGGGCGCGCAGGGGCCCGCGCGCGCACCGCTCGGGGAGCGGTATGCTCCCCGGACTTCGAGGAGGGCTCGATGCCGTTGACACGCCCGTGGTCCGTTCTCGCTCTGCTCGTTCTGGTCGCATGGGCGCTCGTCGCCGCCGCTCCGACTTCCGGCTCCCGTCCCCGCTTCGTCGTGAAGCTCGGACCCGGAAAGGGCGCCGAGCCGCTCGACGGAAGGCTGCTGCTCCTCCTCTCGACGGACAAGACACAGGAGCCGCGCTTCCAGGTGAGCGACATCAGCTTGAACAGCCAGCAGGTCTTCGGCATCGAAGTCGCGGGCTGGAAGGCGGGGCAGGATTCCGTCTTCGGGGACGACGTGCTCGGCTATCCGGTCGAGAGCCTCGCCGCGATCCCGGCCGGGACGTACCAGGTGCAGGCGCTCTTGAACCGCTACGAGACGTTCCGCCTGGGCGACGGCCGCATCTTGAAGCTCCCGCCCGACCAGGGCGAAGGGCAGCAGTGGAGCAAGAAGCCGGGCAACCTCTACTCGACCCCGCGCGAGATCGTCTTCGACCCGGGCAAGGGCGACACGATCGAGGTCGCGCTCGACAACGTCATCCCGCCGATCCCGCCCCCGGCCACGACCAAGTACATCCGGCACGAGCGGATCCGGAGCGAGCGGCTCTCGAAGTTCTGGGGGCGCGACGTCTATCTCGGAGCGCACGTCCTCGTGCCCGAAGGCTTCGACACGCACCCGAACGCCCGCTACCCGCTCGTCATCAACCACGGGCACTTCCCCGACACGATCGGAGGCTTCCGCGAGACGCCGCCGGACCCGAACCTGAAGCCCGACTACTCCGATCGCTTCCACATCTCCGGCTACAACCGGATTCAGGAGGAGCTCGGCTACCAGCTCTACAAGGACTGGACCGCTCCCGGATACCCGCGCTACCTCGTCGTCGAGGTCCAGCACGCGAACCCCTACTACGACGACTCGTACGCGGTGAACTCGGCGAACGTCGGGCCCTACGGGGACGCGATCACCTACGAGCTCATCCCCTACCTCGAAAAGAAGTACCGCGCGCTGGGAGGCGGCTGGGCGCGGTTTCTCTACGGGGGCTCGACGGGCGGCTGGTCGGCGCTCGGCGCGCAGGTCCTCTACCCCGACGAGTACAACGGCGCGTGGGCGGCCTGCCCCGACCCGATCGATTTTCGCCAGTTCGGCGTCGTCAACATCTACGAGGACAAGAACGCCTATTCCTGGAAGGGGCCCTGGAAGACGGTCGCGACCCCGGGCCACCGCGACTATCTCGGGCACATCCAATCGACCGTCGAGCAGATGAACCGGATGGAGCTGGTGATCGGGCCGAAGACCCGCTCCGGCGGACAGTACGACGTCTGGCAGGCCGTCTATTCTCCGGTCGGCGGCGACGGCTACCCGAAGCCGATCTGGGACAAGCGCACCGGCGCCATCGACAAGGAGGTCGCGGCGTACTGGAAGGAGAACTACGACCTCGTCCACATCCTGAAGCGCGATTGGAGCAAGGGGCTCGGGAAGAAGCTCGCCGGCAAGATCCACCTGTACGTGGGCGAGGCCGACAACTACTACCTGAACAACGCCGTCTACCTCGCCGAGGAGTTCCTGAAGGGCACGAACGATCCGCCGTACGGCGGCGTCGTGGACTACGAGCCGCGCGCGGAGCACTGCTGGAACGGGGACCACACGCGGCCGAACTACGAGTCGCGACTGCGCTACCACCAGATGTTCGCGCCGAAGATCGTCGAGCGGATCACGAAGTCCGCCCCGCCGGGCGCGGACCTGACGAGCTGGAAGTATTGAGAAGGATTCGGGAGTCGGGATTCGGGATTCAGGGGAGGCCCCCCCAACCCCCAACCCCCAACCCCCAACCCCTAATCCCTAACCCCTAATCGCTAACCCCTAACCCCTAATCCCCGCTCACGCTCCTTCCCAGAATCCCACGACGCGCGCGATCCGGCCGTCGGGCGCGAGGTCGTAGACGTTCAAGCCCCGGCCGAGCTCGCTGCCGCCCTGCCGCGCGATCCAGCGCGCGGCCGCGGTCCCGTGCGAAAGGCGGACTTCGCCGTCGCGCGCGAGGGTCGTGTTCGGGAAGAAGATCTGGATGGCCTCGAGATTCGCGAGCAGGTCCTCGAGGTCCGAAGTGGCGCTGTTGGCGTCGCGGAAGACGACTCTCGGAATGGCGCACGACTCCAGGAGCTCGCGGCGACGGCCGGCGTCCGGCTCGCCCCAGGCGGCGAGCCACGCGTCCACGCGCTCGATCGCGCGGTCGTGGCCTTCCTCGGAGATGACCTTCGAGAACACCGCGAGCTGATAACGCCACCCCTGCACGTGCGCGTCGCGGATTTTCGCGCTCGAGAAGGCGTGCCGCAGATTCAGAATCGTGCCCGCCGCGTCCTCCTCGAGCGAGATCGTCACGAGCGACCCGTCGGACGGAATTCCCGTCGCGTACTGGTACGTGAAGACGATGCGCCGCGGAGGCGCGATCTCGACGACCTCGCCCCGGACCTCGACACCGTTCGGGTAGCGGATGAAGACTTCGCCGCCTGGACGGGCGTCGATGCGCGAGCCCTCCCCCCACCAGCGCGCGAAGCGCTGAGAGTCGGTGAAATATCGGAAGACGGTCTCCGGCCGCGCGCAGATTTCGACGCGACGCTCCAGGATTTCCGGGTAGTCGGGCATCGCGAGCTCCTCCCTATCCGCGCCGCGGCGGACGGCGGCGGCGCGCTCTCTTCGGCGACGGCGATTCTTCGGCCTCGGCCAGGCGCTTCAAGTTGCCGAGCGCCTCGTCCCACGTGGTCTCGAGCCACCGGCCCAGAAGCCCGAGCTCTCGGCGCCGGGCGGCGTAGTAGTGAAAGCGCCCCTCTTCGCGCCGCGCGACCAGGCCCGCGGACTCGAGCACGCGCAGGTGCTGCGAGACGGCGCCGAAGCTGACTTCGGGCACCGCGCGGTGGATGTCGCCCGCCGAGAGCTCCCGGTCCCAGACGAGGCGGAGGATCTGGCGCCGGCGGGGCGCGGCGAGGGCGTCGAAGACGGCGGCCATTCAATTAATTTAGTTATTACTAAAATATTTGTCAAGTATCGTTCTGCCGTGAAACGGCGCCGCCTCGGCAGCGCGGATCGGTCGGTCTTCCCGGTCGGCCTCGGGTGCATGGGGTTCTCGGCCGGCTACCGGGACCCTTCCGTGGGCGAGGCGGCCTCGATCGACGTGATCCGCCACGCGATCGACCTCGGCGTCGACCACTTCGACACGGCGGACGTCTACGGCCCCTTCGAGAACGAGTCGCTCGTCGGCCGCGCGCTCGACGGGCAGGCGCGACCGGGTGGTGCTCGCAACGAAGGTCGGGCTCGTCCGCGAGGACCAGAGCTACCAGTACCGCCGCGACGGCCGGCCGGAATACATCCGGCAGGCGGCGGAGGCCTCGCTCTCCCGGCTCGGTGTCGACGTGATCGACCTCTACTACCTCCACCGCATCGACCAGACGGTCTCCCTCGAGGAGACGTGGGGCGCGATGGCGGGACTCGTCGCGGCGGGCAAGGTCCGATTCCTCGGCATCTCCGAGGCTTCCGTCGCCGAGCTCGACCGCGTCGCGCCCATCCACCCGGTCACCGCGGTCCAGTCGGAGCTCTCGCTCTGGACGCGCGACTACCTGGCCGACGTCGTCCCCTGGTGCGCCGCGCACGGGGCGTCGTTCGTCGCCTTCGCGCCGCTCGGCCGCGGATTCCTGACCGGCGCGATCTCGGCGTCGACGCGGTTCGGTCCGGACGACTTCCGTTCGACGCTGCCCCGCTTCCGACCCGAGTCGGTCGCGGAAAACCAGCGGATCGTCGAAGGCGTCCGCTCGGTCGCACAGCGGCGCGGCGCGAAGTCCGCCCAGATCGCGCTCGCCTGGGTCCTCGCGCAGGGAGACCACGTCCTCGCGATCCCCGGCACGCAGCGCCGGTCGTACCTCGAGCAGAACGTCGCGGCTGCCTCGCTCGACCTCGACGCGGCGGAGCGCGCGCAGCTCGACGCGATCCCGGCGCCGGTCGGCGGACGGTACTGAGTCGCCCTGGAATCGGCTCGGCCACGAACGGCGTATTTGCCGGTGCGCGCCGAGACGGGCGCGCGGTCGCCGGGCCAGGACCGTCGCCGGCCCAACCACCGAGGAGTCCCATGGCAACCGCCGTTTCCCGAACCGCCAAACGCGCCATCCACGGCATTTATCCGGCCCCCGCGCCGCACTGGGTCGGGGACGGATTCCGGGTGCGCGGCTACTTCTCGGCCATCCCGAACGCGGAGCGCCGGCTCTCCCCCTTTCTGCTCCTCGACTACGGCGCTCCCTACGACTACCCGCCGACCGAGGACATGCGGCGCGGCGTCGGCCCGCATCCGCACCGAGGATTCGAGACCGTGACAATCGCCTTCCAGGGGAGTGTCGCGCACCACGACAGCACCGGCCAGGGAGGGGTCATCGGGCCGGGCGACGTGCAGTGGATGACGGCCGCCTCGGGCATCCTGCACCGCGAATACCACGAGGCGAGCTACGCGCGTCGGGGAGGCCCGATGCAGATGGCGCAGATCTGGGTGAACCTGCCCCGGGCGCACAAGATGGATCCGCCCGGATACCAGGCGCTCACCGCCGACCGCATGGGCCTCGCGAAGCTGCCCGACGGAAAGGGCGTCGTGCGCGTCATCGCGGGCGAGCACGACGGAGTCCGGGGCCCGGCCAAGACGTTCACGCCGGTCCGCCTCTTCGACGTCTCTCTCGCGAAGGGAGGACGCGCCGACTTCTCCTTTCCGGAGCGCGAGAACACCGCGCTCCTCGTGATGAAGGGCGAGGTTCTCGTCAACGGGCGCGAGGCGAAGACCGACGACTTCGTGCTCTTCGAGAACGAGGGGGAGCTCGTCTCGATCGAGGCGGTATCCGAGGCGCAGCTGCTGCTTCTCAATGGGGAGCCGATCGACGAGCCCGTCGTCTCCTACGGCCCGTTCGTCATGAACACGCGGCAGGAGATCGCGCAGGCGATCGAGGATTTCGACGGGGGCAAGTTCGGCCACCTCGAAGACTGACGACGGAGCGGGGACGAACGCAGGGTCCGCGCCGCCGAAGCCCGGTTCCCGCGGGGCCGGGCCCCCTCTCCGCGCGCGGGCGTACGATCGCCGCGGAGGATGATCATGAGATTCATCGGCCTCGCGGTCGCGACGCTTCTCTCGGCCGCTCCCGGCATCGCCGAAACGCCGACCACGTCCGCCGCCGCCGCGCTCGCGAAGATCCGCGGCCTCGCCGGAGAGTGGTCCGGAACCTACGAGTGGAGCGGCGCGCAAACGGGAGGCGGCACGCTGACCGTCCAGTACTCCCTGACGGCGCGCGGCTCGGCCGTCACCGAGACGCTCATCCAGGAGAGCGAGCCGACGATGATGAGCGTTTATCACCTCGACGGCGGCGACCTGCGCATGACGCACTACTGCGGCGCGCGGAATCAGCCGCGGCTCAAGGCTTCGCGGATCGACCCGGACCGCGGCGAGATCGACTTCGCGTTCGTGGACGTCACGAATCTCGCCTCGCCCACGGCCGGGCACGTGCACGGCGCCCACCTCCGGATGCCCGACCCGGACCACCTGACGATCGTGTTCGACTTCCTCGCGGGAGAGAAGAGGAGCACCGAGCGCATCGAGCTGAAGCGCGGCGCGCCGAAGGCCTGACCCGGCCTAGCCTCCCGCGGCGAGGAGCCGCCGCGCCTCCGCGAGCTCGGGCCGGCTCGAGCCCGACGTGCACTGGGCGACGAGCCGCGAGGAGAGATCGCGGGCGAGGTCCGGCTTGCCGGTGAGCGCGGCCGCCCGCGCCGCGCTGGAGAGGCTGTTGAAGCGGTTGGGCGCCTCGCGCAGCGACGCCTGGTACTCGGCGAGGGCCTCCGAAGGCCGCCCCATTTCGAGGAGCATGTCGCCCAGGAGTTCGCGGGCGGGCAGCGGCACGCCGGGCGTGACGGCGTGCTTGCCGGTCTTCTCCTCGAGCTCCGCGGCGGACCTCGCGAGCCGCAGGGCTTCGTCGTTTTTCTTCTCGCCGTAAGCGATCCAGGCCTGCGCGGCCAGGCGCATCGATTCGACCTGCGACGCCCAGTCGTAAGGGCCCGGGACCGGATTCTTCCGAAGAGCCGCCTGAATCCCTTCGAGCTCCGCGACGGCGGCTCGCGCCCGCTCGGGCTCCCCACTCCGCGCCGCGCCGAGCGCCCGCGCGTACCAGGTGATCGCCGGCGCGTAGGACATGTTCCGCCACGGGAGCTCCGCCGTCGAGGGCTCGAGCGACGACGCCGCCTTCCAGTCGCGCTGCTCGAGCGCGAAGCGGGCCGGGACGGCCGCGATCGCGTAGCCGGCCGCGATGTTCCTCGGTTCGTCGAACGTCTTCGCGGCCGCAGCCTCCTCGAGCGCCCGGCGCGCCCCGTCGGCGTCGCCCACCTGGAGGTAGGCGTACTCGAGGTAATCGAGCGCGTGGAGCGCGTCGAAGGACGCCGCGCCCGGATGCCGCTTCGCGACCAGCCGCCGCGCCGCGTCGGCCGAGGCGAGGTTCGAGTCGATCGACTCCCGCCACAGCCCGAGCCGCGTGAAGATGTGCGACGGCATGTGGAGCGCGTGCGGCGAGGAGGGCGCGATCTTCGCGTAGGCGCGCGCGGCCGGGAGCGCCTCGGCGGCGAGCGCCGGGTAGTCGAAGGCGTGGATCATGTAGTGCGCGATCCCGGGGTGCTGCGGCTCCTGCGGAAGCAGGTCGTTCAAGATCTTCGCCGCGCGCTTCTGCTCGGCGTACGTCGGGTCGTTCTCGGGCGCCGTCGCCCGGATCTCGAGGGCGTAGAAGATCGCGGCTTCGTGATCCTCGGGCAGGCGCCGCGAGAGATCTCCGAGGGCGGTCTCGTACGCCTCCGCGCGCGCGTCGTAGGGAGTCCGCTCGGAGTCGCGGTAGAAGGTTCCGATCGCGGCGATGTAGCCGCGCTCGCGCTCCGTCTTCGCCCCGAGCTCTTCGGCCTTCTTCGCGGCGGCCCGCCCCGCGGCGAGCTCCGCGGGGGTCGGCGGCGCCCAGATCGGGTGATACCAGGTCATCGCGACGCCCCAGGACGCCATCCCGCAGGAGGGGTCCTTCGCGGCGACCTCTTCGAAAGCCCGCCGCGATTCCTCGTAGCCGAAAGAGTGCAGGAGCGCCACGGCGCGCGTGAACAAGGCGTCCACCCCCCGGCACGACGTCGGGAAGTGGACGGTCCCGAGGGATTCGGCCTCTCCATGGGCGTGGGAGTGCTCCTGCCCGGGCGCCGGAGGCGCGAGGAGGAGGGCGGCGGCGACTCCGATTCCGAGGACTCTCATCGCGGTTCCTCCAACGAATGCCAGGAATAGACTCGGGCCTTCCGTCACGCAGCGGCGGCGTCTCGTCATGGACCGGGCCGCTTGAACCCGTTCCACTTCGAAATACCAAACTCTGGCTCGAAGGATTCGTAGAATCACTCGGCTGACGGGCGGATGCCTGTCGCCCTCGAAGGAGGAAGCGTGGCCAGAAATTCTTACCGCTCAATGGTTCGCCTCGTTCCGGCGGCCGCGGCCGCCGTGCTCGCCCTCGGCATCTCGGGGGGATCGGAGACGGCGACTTCGCCGCCGCCCCCGGCCAACGACGTCTCGAAGGTTTCGGACCGCACCCTCGACTTGGCGGGCATGGACACGGCGACGCAAGCCTGCAGCGACTTCTACCAGTATGGAAACGGCACCTGGCTCGCGAACAACCCGATCCCGCCGGATCGCCCGCGCTGGGGCTCCTTCGACGAGCTCCGCCAGAAGAACCTCGACAATCTCCACGGGATCCTCGACCGTCTCGCGGCGGACAAGTCGGCTCCGGCCGGGTCGGACGAGCGCAAGCTCGGCGACTTCTACGGCGCCTGCATGGACGAAGCGGCGATCGAGACGAAGGGCCTCTCGCCGATCGAGCCCGAGCTCGCGAAGATCGACGCGATCCGGGACCTCGCGGGGCTCCGCGCCGAGATCACGCGCCTCCAGAAGATGGGCGTCAACGCCCTCTTCACTTTCGGCTCCGAGGAGGATCGCAAGGACTCCTCGCGGGTGATCGCCGCGCTGCTGCAGGCGGGCCTGGGGCTGCCCGACCGCGACTACTACACCAAGACCGACGAGAAGTCGGTCGAGCTCCGCAAGAAGTACGTCGCCCACGTGCAGAAGATGCTCGAGCTCGCCGGGTCTCCTTCGGCGAAGGCCGCCGCCGACGCGAAGGCGATCCTGGACCTCGAGACGAAGCTCGCGCAGGCGTCCATGAACAACGTGGACTTCCGCGACCCGGACAAGACCCACCACCCGATGACGATCGCCGCGTTCTCGCAGGCGACGCCGAACCTCGGGTGGGAGGCCTACTTCACGGACCAGGGCCTCCCGGCGTCGACTGCCGCTGAACGTCTGGCAGCCCGATTTCTTCAAGGCCGCGAACGGCCTGGTGAAGTCCGAGCCGCTCCCGCTCTGGAAGACCTACCTGCGCTGGCACCTGCTCGCCGCCGCGGCGCCGACGCTCTCGAAGAAGTTCGTGGACGAGAATTTCGACTTCTACGGCAAGACGCTCTCCGGGACGCCCGAGAACCAGCCGCGCTGGAAGCGCTGCGTGACCGCGACGGACAACGCGATGGGGATGGCCCTCGGGCGGATCTACGTGAAGGAGTACTTTCCGCCCGAGGCGAAGAAGCGCGCCGACGAGCTCGTCCAGAACCTGCTCCTCGCCCTGAAGGACGACATCCAGACCCTCGACTGGATGAGCGATGCGACGAAGAAGGCCGCGGCCGAGAAGGTCGCGACGTTCTATCCGAAGATCGGCTATCCCGCGAAGTGGCGCGATTACTCGACGCTCACGATCACGCCCGGCGCCTACGCGACCGACGCGCTCGCGGCCGCCGAGTTCGAGTGGAAGCGGGACGCCGCCAAGATCGGAAAGCCCGTGGACCGCAACGACTTCGGCATGACGCCGCCCACGGTCAACGCCTACTACAACGCGGCGAAGAACGAGATCGTGTTTCCGGCCGGGATCTTCCAGCCCCCCTTCTTCTACGCGGAAGGGGATGACGCCATCAACTACGGCGCGATCGGCGGCGTGATCGGCCACGAGATCATCCACGGGTTCGACAACTCGGGGCGCAAGTACGACGCCAAGGGAAACCAGGTGGACTGGTGGACGGCGGAGGACGGCAAGAACTTCGACGAGCGCGCCAAGTGCATCATCACCGCAGTACGACGGGTTCTACGTCGAGAAGGACGTGCACGAAAACGGCGAGCTCGTCCAGGGCGAGGCGATCGCGGACCTGGGCGGCCTGACGATCGCCTATCGGGCGTACCAGATGAGCTTGAAGGGCAAGCCCGCGCCGGCGCCGATCGCCGGCCTGACCGGAGACCAGCGCTTCTTCGTCGCGAACGCCCGCATCTGGGCGTCGAACCACCGGCCGGAGTTCGCGCGTCTGATGGCGGCGACCAACGAGCACGCCCTCGGCAAGTTCCGCTCGATCGGAACGGTCTCCAACATGCCCGAGTTCGCGAAGGCGTTCGGTTGCCGTCCCGACGCGGCGATGGTGAAAGCGGAGCGCTGCCAGATCTGGTGAAGTGATTTCTCCGGAGGGCGGGCGCATCCCGCCCTCCGGGCCGTCTGCTACCGGGCCGGTCTCTCTCCGGCGCCCGGGCCCTTCTCCGGCGGCGTTCCCGCCGGCGCGGCCGCGAGCCGCGGCGCGAGGGGATTGCGCCGCGCGCGCCGCAGGAGCGCGGCCAGGGCGCCGATCAGGATCCCCCACGGCAGCACGTAGAAGATCGCGACCAGGAAGGCCGCGAGCGACCGCGACAGGATCGCGATCGAATTGCGCAGCGCCTCGCGCAGCGGCTCGAAGGCCGACGGCCGCGCGACGCTCTCGGGCTCGGCCAGATCGGCCGAGATCGTCGAGAAGGCGACCTGCCGCTCGTACCAGCGCCGCTCCCCCTCCATCGTCTCGATCTCTCCGACCAGGCTCGAGAGCTCCTTCTCGGCCGCGAGGACGTCGGAGAGCTTCGCGGTCCGGTTTCGCAGGAGCTCCCGCACCCGCAGAGCGGCGTCGCGCTTGACGCGCAGGCGCGTCTCGAGATCGGCATAGGCCTTCGTGACGTCCTGCACGGAGACGTGCTCGGATCGCACCGAGCCGAGCGCGCGGAGGGCGCGCCGCGCCGCCTCGAAGTCGGCCGCCCGAACCCGGAGAACGAGCGTGCCGCGGCGGCGCTGCCCCTCGCCGCCCGACTGCGAGTCCGCCACGTAGCCGCCGAACCCGCGCGCGACCTCCTCCGCCCGGCGGGCCGCCTCGTCGAAGCGGGACGACCTCGATCGAGACCTCGGCGTTCCGGATGAGCTTCTGCGCGGCTTCGAGCTCCTCGAGCCGGAGGTGCTCCGGCAGGGATGCATCGGCCGGGGACTCGGCGGACTGCGCCGGCGCGGGAGCGGGCGAGCCGACGAGCTGGCCCGCGAAGGCCGTCGTGCCCCCCGTGAAGGCCGCGAGCCGTTCGAGGCGCGCCCTCCGCGAGCAAGCGGGAGCCGCGGCGATCGCCGCCGCGGCGACCGCTGCCGCCAGGACGCGCCGGTACTTCTCGCTCATCGGGCGTGCAAGACACCGGCGCGGGGCATCCGGTTCCGAAATTCGAGGAGTAGATTCCGGCTCGGAAGGGGACCCGAGGAGGACGCCATGAATCCGACGCCCCAGGACATCGCAAAGCTCTTCGCCTACACGCGCTGGGCCAGCGAAAAGGCCCTCGACTCCGTCGAGCCGCTGACCGAGGAGGAATTCCGAAAGCCGGTCGGCGGGAGCTTCGGCTCCGTGCACGGCACGCTCGCGCACCTCTACGGAGCGGACTCCGTCTGGTTCGAGCGCTGGAACGGCCGGTCGCCGCGCGCGATGCCGGATCCGGAATCGGTTCCGACGGTCGCCGCTCTGCGCCGGGAGTGGAGCCGCATCCAGGAGCAGCAGAGAAAGTTCGTCGAGAAGCTGACGCCCGAGCGGATCGGCGGGGAGCTTCGCTACGAGGGTTTCGACGGCAAGCCCTTCCGGCGCGTGTTCGGAGACGCGCTCGTCCACCTCGTCAACCACGGCACCTATCACCGCGGCCAGGTCGCGACCCTGCTGCGCCAGCTCGGAAAGAAGGCGATCCCGACGGACTACCTGCGTTACGTGGATGCCGTCGGATGATCGACGGCGCACCGACCGTCTTCGTCTCGGCCGGCCTGCGCACCCCCTTCGTCCGCGTGGACGGACCGCTCGCGGCGCGCGACTCTCTGACGCTCTCCGTCCCCGTCGCACAGGCGATGGCGGGGCGAGTCTCCGGCCCGATCGATTTCGCGGTCTGGGGAAGCGTCATCCCGAACCTCGCCTACAGCAACCTCGCCCGCGAGGTGTGGCTCGAGGCCGGGCTCGACCCGCACGTGCCGAGCTTCACGACGATCCTGCAGTGCTCGACGAGCATGGCCGGCGTCTTCCAGGCCGCGGGGCTGCTCCGCCCCGGCGGGCCGTCGCTCGCTCTCGTCGGCGGGGTCGAAGCGATGAGCCGCGTCCAGATCGGCCTCGGGCAGAACCTCTCGGACGGTTTGCGGCGGGTGATGCAGGCGAAGGGCCTCGGCCGGCGCTTCGCCGCGACGCGGGCGCTCCGGCTCTCCGACCTGCGCCTCTATCTCCCCGAGATCAAGAACCGCTCCACCGGCAAGAGCATGGGAGAGCACTGCGAGGAGATGGCGAAGACCTGGGGGATCGGCCGGCGCGAGCAGGACGAAGCTCGCGCTCGCAGAGCCACCGGCGCACGCTCGCCGCGCGGGAGCGCGGCTTCTTCCGCGACCAGATCCTCGAGGTGGACGGCGTCTCGCAGGACGCATTCCCCCGGCCCGACACGTCGCTCGAGAAGCTCGCGGCCCTGAAGCCCGCCTTCGACAGGACGAGCGGCCGCGGCACGATCACCGCGGGCAACAGCTCCCCGCTGACCGACGGCGCGGCGGGCGTCTGGGTCGCGAACGAAGAGGGGCTCCCGCGCCTGCCCGCCTCCGCGCCGCGGGCGCGCCTCCTCGACTTCGAGATGGCCGCCGTCGACCTCTTCCACGAGGGCCTGCTCATGGCGCCCGTCCCGGCGATCGCGCGGATGCTGTCGCGCCGGAACCTCCGCTTCGACGACGTGGCGCTCTGGGAGCTCCACGAGGCCTTCGCCGCGCAGGTGCTCTGCAACATCGCGGGGCTCGAAGACGCGGCCTACGTGCGCGAGAAGACCGGCCTCCCCCACACTTTCGGGCCGTTCCCGCGGGACCGCGTGAACCCCAACGGCGGATCGATCGCGATCGGCCATCCGTTCGGCGCGACGGGCGCGCGCATCCTGACGCACGCGATCCACGAGCTCGCGGCGATGCCGGCCGGAAGCCGCGCCGTCGTCTCGATCTGCGCCGACGGCGGCGAGGGAACGGTCGCCCTTCTCGAGCGCGGCGCGTGAGATCGCGGCTCGGGACGGGCTTCCCGCGTCGCCCGCTGATGTCCTCCCGGGGGCCCTGCGACGAAGCGATCCCTTTCGAGGCCGGGACCGCAGCTCCCTGCTCCCGCAACGCCCGCCCCTGGGTGCTCGCCGCGACGGTCCTCGGATCGAGCATGGCGTTCGTGGACGGCACGGTCGTCAACGTGTCGCTGCCGCAGATCCAGACGCGCCTCGGAGCGTCGGGCACCGGCGCGCAGTGGATCGTCGAGGCGTACGCCCTCCTCTTCTCCTCCCTCATCCTGGTCGGCGGCTCGCTCGGAGACCGGCTGGGAAGGCGGCGCGTATTCATCTCGGGCGTCGCGCTCTTCGCTCTCGCCTCCGCCGCCTGCGCCGCGGCGGGGAGCGTCGACGCGCTCGTCGCCGCGCGGGCCCTCCAGGGGGTCGGCGCGGCGCTCCTCGTCCCGAACAGCCTCGCGATCCTGGGCGCCGCCTTTCCGCCGGCCGAGCGCGGGCGCGCGATCGGCGCCTGGTCCGCCTTCACCTCGGTCGCGATGGCGATCGGACCGCTCCTCGGCGGCTGGCTCGTCCAAGCGATCTCCTGGCGCGCGGCTTTCCTGATCAACTTGCCGGCGGCGATCGCGGTCGTGGGGATCGCCCTCGCAAAAGTCCCCGAGACGCGGGAGGCGGCGGGGCGTCCCTTGGACGTCCGCGGCGCGGTCGTCGTGACGCTCGGACTCGCCGGCCTGATCTACGGCCTGATCGCCTCGGCCGACCGCGGCGGGAAAGACCCGCGGGTCGTCGCGTCGCTCGCGGCCGGCGCGCTCTTCCTCGCGGCATTCGTCTTTGTCGAGCGGCGGAGCCCGCATCCGATGATCCCGCCGTCGCTCTTCCGCGTCCGGACCTTCCTCGCGGCGAACCTCCTGACGCTCTTCCTCTACGCCGCCCTCGGCGCGGGGCTCTATTTCCTCGCCTTCGACCTGATCCAGGCCCAGGGATTCACGCCCGCCGCCGCCGGCGCCGCCGTCATGCCGCTCATCGTCTTCACCTTCGCGCTCTCGCGCTGGTCGGGAGGCCTCGCCGACCGGATCGGCGCGCGCCGGCCGCTCGTCTTCGGGCCCGCGATCGCCGCCGCCGGCTTCGCGCTGCTCGCGATCCCCGGAGCCGGCGCGACGTACTGGGACGGGCTTCTTCCCCGGCCTCTCGGCGATCGGCCTCGGCCTGGCCGTGACCGTGGCGCCGCTGACTTCCGTCGTTCTCGGCTCCGTTCCGGCCGGCGATACCGGCACCGCGTCCGGCGTCAACAACGCCGTGGCGCGCGTCGCGGGCCTGCTCGCGATCGCCGCCCTCGGAATTCTCTTCGCCGCCGTCTTCCACCGGACGCTCGACCGGCGCCTCGGCGTCCGGCGGACGTCTCCGAGGCGACCCGCGAGCACCTGCGCGCCGAGAGCGCGAAGCTCGGCGCCGCCCGGCCGCCCGGCGGACGCCGGCGAGACGGAAGCGCGCGCTCGTCGAGCAGTCGGTCCGAGTCGGCCGTCGCCGCGTCGTTCCGCGTCGTGACGCTCGCCTGCGCGGCGCTCGCGCTCCTCGCCTCGGCCTGCGCGGCCTGGGGAGTCGAAGGCGGCGATCGCGAGCCGGTCCGCGGCGCGCGAGAGCCGCCGCCTGATCGGAGCGAGGCTCGATGCGTCGCCGCTGTTCGCTTCCGAACAGGGACCTCCCGGAAGCGGACAAGGGATCTCGCGCGCCGCGGACCGGAACCCGCTCGGTACGCGGGACTTGTCGCGAAGGCGCCGTGGCACGCCGGTCGCACTCGAGCACCGCTCGGGGGTGACCGATGCGCTCCTTCCTGTCGGACCTGCGGTACGGCCTGCGCGGCCTGACGAGAAACCCCGGATTCGCCGCCGCGGCGGTCGCGACGCTCGCGCTCGGAATCGGCGCGACGATCGCCGTCTTCGGCGTCGCCGACGCGGCGCTCCTGAAACCGCTCCCCTATCCCGAGCCCGAGCGCCTCGTGCGCGTCGGCTCGCTCCACCCGGTCAAGAACGCGGAGGGAATCGGCACCTCGTACATGGACTACCGCGACTGGCACGACCGCAGCCGCTCCTTCGAAGCGCTCGGCGGCATGCTCGAGTCCTCCGCCGTCCTCGGCGGAAGCGAAGGGGCCGACCGCGTCACCGCCGCCTGGATCTCCGCCGACGTGCTCCCGGCGCTCCGGATCGAGCCGGTGCTCGGCCGCGTCTTCCGCGCCGACGAGGACCGCGAAGGGGGCGGTACGCACGTCGCGATCCTCTCGGACGCGCTCTGGAAGACCCGCTTCGGCGCCGACCGCTCGATCCTCGGCCGGAAGATCCTCGTGGAGGGAAACCCCTACGAGGTCGTCGGCGTCGTGCCGGAGGACGAGCTCTTCTTCGACCGGTCGGGCCTTCTCCTCCCCCTCGTCAACCAGGCCTTCCCGGGCCGCTCGGGGCGCCCGATCGATGTCGTCGGGAGACTCGCGCCCGGCGTCTCGCTCGCGGCGGCGCGCGGCGAGATGGATTCGATCGGCCGCGCCCTCGCGCGCGAATATCCGGAAGAGGAGACCGGCTTCTCGGTCGTCGTCGTGCCGCTCCACGACGCGCTGCTCGGCGGGCGCCGCCCGGCGCTCCTCGTGCTGTCGGGCGCCGTGGGGCTCCTCCTCCTGATCGCCTGCGCGAACACGGCGAACCTCCTCCTGGCGCGCGGGGCCTCGCGGCGCCGCGAGCTCGCCGTGCGGGCGGCGCTCGGGGCGCGGCGCGGACGGCTCGCGGGGCAGCTCCTCGCCGAAGCCGCGGCTCTGGCCCTCGTCGGCGGCGCCGCCGGGCTCGCCGTCGCATCGGCCCTCCTCTCCGGAATCCGGCGGATGGTCGGCGACGCGCTCCCCCGCCTCGACGCGGCCGGCTTCGACGGGCGGACGGCGCTCTTCGCCGTCGCGGCGTCGGCGGCGACGGTCCTCCTCTTCGGCGGGATTCCGGCGGCGCTCGCCTCGGGGCGCGCGATGGCCGCGGGCCTGCGCGGCCCGGGGCGCGGCTCCGGCGCCGAGCGGTCGCGCGCGCTCGACGGCCTCGTCCTCGTCCAGACGGCCCTCTGCGTCGTGCTGCTCGTCGGGGCGGGCCTCCTCGCCGGAAGCTACTTCCGCCTCTCGCGGACCGACCCGGGCTTCGCCCCGGAGCGCGTGCTCGCGGCGAACATCTCGCTTCCGCGCGGGGTCTACAATCGCGATCCCGCGCGGCGCACGGCCTTCCTCGAGCGGACCGCCGCGAGGATCGCCGCGCTCCCGGGCGTGCGCGCGGCCGGCCTGACCGGCTGGCTCCCCTCGAAGAGCTCGATGACGATGTCCTTCACGCCGGAAGGGCACCCCGCGCTCTCGCGCGCCCAGTCCCCGCAGGGCGAGCTGCGGGAAGTGACGTCCGGCACCTTCTCGGCGCTCGGCATTCCGCTCCTCGCCGGCCGCGGCATCGCCGACGGCGACCGCGCCGACTCGACGCCCGTCGTCGTCGTCAACCGGAAGCTCGCGGAGAAGATGTGGCCCGGGCAGCCGGCGATCGGGAAGCACCTCACGCTCTTCGTGGACAAGGTCGAGCGCGAGGTCGTCGGCGTCGTCGGAGACGTCAGGCGGCTCGACCGCCGCGCCGAAGCGCCGGACCAGATGTACGTGCCGCTCCCGCAGGACCCGCTCTTCATCGGCGTGTGGGCCGTCGCGCGGTCGGCGGGAGAGCCCGAAGCGCTCGCGGCGTCGATCGAGCGGGCCGTCCGGGAGCTCGATCCCGGTGTGGCCGTCTCGCAGGTCGAGACGATGTCCCGCGTGCTCGCGGGAAGCGTCGCCGAGCCGCGCCTGCGCACGACGCTCGTCGGCTTCTTCGCGGCGGCGGCCCTGGCGCTCGCCTCGATCGGCCTCTACGGCGTCATCGCGTACACCGTGACGCGCCGCCGCTACGAGATCGGCGTGCGCGTGGCGATGGGCGCGACTCCGCGGGAGATCCGGAGGCTCTTCCTGCGGGGCGGGATGCGACTGGCCGGCGCGGGCGCCGCCGTCGGGATCGTCGCCGCGCTCGCCTCGACGCGACTGCTCGCCGGCCTCCTCTACGGCGTGCGACCGCTCGATCTGCCGACCTTCGCGGCGGCGGTTTCGCTCCTGATTGCCGTCGCGTTCGTCGCGACGGTCCTGCCCGCGCGCCGCGCCGCGGCGACCGATCCGATCCAGGCGCTCCGGTCGGAATGACTCCGTGCCGCGGTCCCGAGATGGAGGCGCTTCGCCCCGTCCCTCGAGCCGCCGGCGTCGGGGATCGGCGCGCCCGCTTGATCCCGGCAGAGGCCGCGTCTAGAGTGTCCGCGTGAGCCCGTCCCGCTTTCCCGCCGGCCGCCGTTGTTGTTGTCGCGAGGACGCGGGGAAGGAGCGCGCCTAGAAGAGTCTCTTCGACGATCCCGGCAGACGCTTCACGAACCCGCGACGGCACGCCGGAGCGGGTTTTTTCTTTCCCGCCGTCCGGGGCCGCCGCCCGAGAAAAGGAGGCCCGCATGTCTCGATGTCCCCTCTCCCCCGCCCGGCGCGACGAAACCATCCGACTCGAACTGCAAGGCAAGAAAGGAAGACTCCATGAGCAAGATCCTCGATCAAGTCCTCTCGGCCAACGCCGCCTATGCGCGCGACTTCGGTGACCGCGCGAATCTGCCCCTCCCGCCGGCGCGCGGCTTCGCCATCCTGACCTGCATGGACGCGCGTCTCGATCCGGCGAAGTACGCGGGCCTCGCCGAGGGGGACGCGCACGTCATTCGAAACGCCGGCGGCCGGGCGAGCGACGACGCCATCCGGTCTCTCGTGATCTCGCACAAGCTCCTCGGCACGCGCGAGTGGTTCGTCGTCCACCACACCGACTGCGGCATGGAGACGTTCACGGACGAGGTCATGCGGCGGCTCCTCGCCGCGAGCCTCGAGACGGCCCGGCTCGGCCCCGACGGCTGGCAGGACCCGGGCGGCGGCGGCGGATCGGAAGAGGCCGAGTTCGTCGACTGGCTGACGATTCGCGATCGGGAGGCGAGCGTCCTCGAGGACGTGCGGCGGATCCGGAGGCACGCCCTCGTGCCCGACGAAATCCCGATCCACGGATTCCTCTACGACGTCTCGACCGGACGCCTGGGAGCCGTGACGGAGGCCCGGCTCCTCGAAAAGGCCTCCTGAGGAGATTCGATCCCGCGGACCGGCGGGCGGGCCCGCGCCGCTCGCCGTCCGCGGCCTTCCTCGAAAAGAGCGCGCCGCGGCCGCGCCCGCCTGATAATCCCCCGCCATGCGGGTCCTCTTTCTCGCGGCCGAGGCAGCGCCCTACGTCAAGGTGGGGGGCCTGGCCGACGTCGCGGGGTCTCTGCCGCAGGCGCTCCGAGACCTCGGGCACGACGTGCGCGTCGCGATCCCCGGCTACGGCGCGATCGACTGGGAGCGGTGGAAGCCGGAGCCGGTCGCGAGCTTCCCCGTGCCGCATCGCGGCGGCGCGCAGAAGGCGGACGTCTACCTCGCCGACCGCGACGTGTACTTCGTCACCGGCCCGCCGATCCCGATGCACCGCGGCGTCTACGGCGCCTCGATCGCCGAGGACGCTCCGAAGTTCCTCTTCTTCTCGCTCGCCGCGCTCTGGAGCTGCGGCACACTCGGCTGGGCGCCCGACGTCGTGCACGCCAACGACTGGCACACGGCCGCCGCGCTGTACTGGCTGGCCGGCGCCGGCCGGCGCGATCCCTTCTATCAGTCGATCGGCACGCTCCTGACGATCCACAACCTGCCGCACCTCGGTCAGGGGGCGGGACCCTACCTCGGCGATTACGGCCTGGCAACTTCGCCGGCGATCGAGGCGCTCCCCTCGCACCTGCGCGACTCGCTGCTCGGCATCGGGATCGTCTCGGCGGACTACATGAACGCCGTTTCCCCGACCTACGCGCGCGAGATCATGACGGCCGAGAACGGGCACGGCCTCGACGGTGTGCTCCGCGCGCGTGGCGATCACCTGGCCGGGGTCTTGAACGGCATCGACACCGCCTTCTGGAATCCCGCGACCGACCGGCACATCGCCGAGAGGTACGCGGCCGCGACGCTCGAGAAGCGCGCCGCCAACAAGTCCGCCCTCCAGCACGACGCCGGCCTCGCCCGCGGGGAGCGCATCCCGCTCGCCGCCGTCGTCTCGCGCCTCGATCCCCAGAAGGGGCTCGACATCGCCGTCCCGGCGGTCTGGCGCTGGCTCGAGGCCGGCGGGCAGTTCGTGCTGCTCGGCACGGGCGACTCGAAGCTCGAGCAGGAGTTTGCGCAGATGGAGATCGCGCGGCCGGGGCAGGCGAGCGTGCGGCTCTCCTTCGACGCCCCCTACGCGCACCGCATCTACGCCGGGGCAGACGTCGTCCTGATCCCTTCGCGTTACGAGCCGTGCGGCCTGACCCAGATGATCGCCATGCGCTACGGCGCGGTGCCCGTCGCGCGGAGGACGGGAGGCCTCGCGGACACCGTCACCGACGCCGGAGACCCGGGGGGCACGGGCCTCATGTTCGACGAACTGCGCCCCGCGGCGCTCGCGGACGCGCTCCAGCGCGCGCTCGAGGTGTACGCTCAACCGCCCCGGTGGCGGGAGCTCCAGATTCGCGGGATGGAGACCGACTTCTCCTGGTCGCGCTCGGCGCGCTCCTATTCGGAGTTGTACGGCCTCGCGAAGGCCAACCACCCGGCGCCGGAGTGAGGAGGCGGGCGGCATGAAGACGCGCGCGGTGATTCTCGCGGGGGGCGAGGGCTCGCGCCTGGGCGTGCTGACCGACAAGCGCGCGAAGCCCGCCGTGCCTTTCGCCGGCAAGTACCGGATCATCGACTTCACGCTCTCCAACTGCGCGAACTCCGGGATCGCCGACGTCATGATCCTGACGCAGTACCGGCCCCACTCCTTGAACGAGCACATCGGCGCGGGGCGCCCCTGGGACCTCGACCGGAGCCTCTCGGGTGGAGTCCAGATCTATGCGCCCTACCGAGACCGGCGCGGCACCGAGTGGTACAAGGGGACGGCCGACGCGCTCTTCCAGAACCTCTCGTTCGTCGAGCGCCACCAGCCGGACCTCGTTCTCGTCCTGTCCGGCGACCACATCTACAAGATGAACTACGGGGAGTTGATCGATCACCACGTCCGGCACGAGGCGGAGCTGACGATCGCGACGCGCAGCGTCTCCCGCGAGGACGCGACGCGCATGGGGATCCTCGCGACGAACGCCGATCACCTCGTCACCGACTTCGTCGAGAAGCCGAAAGACCCTCCCGGCACCCTCGCTTCGATGGGGATCTACGTCTTCACCCGGGACGTGCTCTCGAAAGAGCTCTCGGAAGACGCCAAGAAGCGCGACTCCTCGCACGACTTCGGCAAGGACATCATCCCGAGGATGGTCGAGGCCGGCGCGCCGGTCTATGCCTACCCCTTCGAGGGATACTGGGTGGACGTCGGGACGATCGAGTCCTACTGGCAGACCCAGATGGAGCTGCTCGACCAGCCGCCGCCGCTCGACTTGAACGACCGCTCTTGGATCATCCATACGCGCTCGGAGGAGAGGCCGCCGGTCATGATTCAGGAGGGCGCGATCGTCCGCGACAGCCTGATCACCGACGGCTGTGTGGTCCAGGCGGGGGCGCTGGTCGAGAGGAGCGTCCTCTCCCCGGGAGTCACGGTCGGGGTCAACGCGATCGTGCGCGAATCCGTCGTGCTGACCGACACGTCGATCGGCGCCGGGGCGCGGGTGCAGCGCGCGATCGTGGACAAGTCGGTCTGCATCGGCAAGGGCGCGAAAGTCGGCGGGCGCCTGCGCCACGGGGAGGGAAAGCCCGAAGGGCTGGGGCTCACGACCGTCGGGAAGAACGCGCAGATCGCCGAGAAGACCGAGATCCCGGTCGGGGCGACGATCGAGTCCGACGAGGAGGCGGCCCCCCCCGCCAAGGACCATCGCGTCCCCTCCGGAAGGTCGTAGAATCCGCCGGCGATGCGGCTCTCGCGACTCATCCTCGTCCTCCTCGTCATCGCGCTCGCCTGGTGGCTCTGGACCCGGTCCGGAATCTTCTCGCGCGGGCCCGCGGCGGACGCGCCGGCCGCGCCGGTCGACCGCGCGCGCACGGCGGCGGCCGCTTCGAGCTCGCGCGCGTCGGAGACCGGACAGGCGCAGCGCGAGGCGGACGCGCCGATCCCGTCCGGATCGGTCTCCGAGAACATGACGCCGGATCAGGTGCGGGCGCTCCTCGGCTCTCCGGACGAGACGTCCACCGAGACGGCCGACGGGGGCGGCTCCCGCGAGCGCTGGATCTATCGGAGCGTGGGCAAGACGGTCGTCTTCGAAAACGGCGTGGTGACCCGTGTCGAATAGGTCTCTCCGGCCCTCGCGATTCCCGCGCCTCGGCATCCTCCTCGCGGCTGTGGCCATCGCGGCGGGACCGGCCGCCGGCCCGCCGGAGACGAAGAAGGACGGGACCCGGGAGACCGTCCAGGGAGTCGAGATCGCCGACCCGTATCGCTGGCTCGAGGACCAGAACTCGCCGGAGACGCGCGCCTGGATCGACGCGGAGAACGCGTACACGAAGAAGGCCCTCTCCCGGGCTCCCGGCCGCGAGGCCCTCGAGGCGCGGATCGCCGAGCTGCTGAAGGTGGACGTCTTCACGACCCCGTCGGAGAAAGGCGGGCGCTACTTCTTCTCGCGCCGCGCCGCGAACCAGGATCTCCCGGTCCTCTACGTGCGGAAGGGATTGCAGGGCTCCGACGAAGTCCTCGTCGATCCCGACACGCTCTCCGCCGACCACTCGCTCTCGGCGAGCTTCCTCGATGTCTCGGACGACGGGAGCGTCGTCGTCTACGGGGTGCGGCACGGCGGCGAAGACGAGGTGATCGTGCGCCTCCTCGCGGTGGACGGGCGCAAGGCCCTGCCCGACGAGCTCCCCCACGCGCGCTACTCCGGCGTCGCGCTCACCCCCGACAAGAAGGCGATCTACTACTCGAAGCAGACCGCGGAGGGGCCACGCGTCTACCGCCACGACATGGGGACCGATCCCGCCGCCGACACCAAGCTCTTCGGCGACGGCTACGGGCCGGAGAAGATCATCGGCGCCGGCCTCTCGGGCGACGGCAGGTACCTGACGCTCGTCGTCTCGCACGGGTCGGCGGCGGCGAAGACCGAGGTGTACTTCCAGGAAATCGCCGCCGGCGGCCCGATCCGACCCGTCGTCAACGACGTCGATGCGCGCTTCTCCCCGAGCGTGGGCGGGGACACGATGTTCCTCCTGACGAACTGGGAAGCGGGCAACGGGCGCATCCTCGCGGTCGACTTGAAGTCCCCGGCGCGCGAGAACTGGAAAGAGGTGGTCCCGCAGGGAAAGTCGGCGATCCAGGACACGGCGCTGGCGGGCGGCCGCCTCTTCGTGCGCTATTCCGAGAACGTCGTGCCGAAGGTCCGGATCTTCGAGCCGAACGGGAAGAGCGCGGGCGAGATCTCGGATCCCGCGATCGGGACTGTCAGCAACGTCGCGGGGGAGTGGGACAAGAAAGAGGCGTTCTACACCTATCAGTCCTACGTCGCGCCCCCGACGATCTACCGCTACGACGTCGCGGCCGCCTCCCGGTCCGTCTTCGCGCGGACGGAGGTCCCGATCGCGAGCGACCGGTACGAGGTCGAGCAGGTGCGCTACCCCTCGAAGGACGGCACCGAGATCCCGATGTTCCTCGTGCATCGCAAGGGGCTGGCGCGGGACGGCCGGAATCCGGCGCTGCTCACCGGGTATGGCGGTTTCACGGTCTCCTCGACGCCCGGCTACTCGGCGCTCGCGTCGCTCTTCGTCGAGCTCGGCGGCGTCTACGCCGTCGCGAACCTGCGAGGCGGCGGCGAGTTCGGCGAGGCGTGGCACAAGGCCGGCATGCTCGACAAGAAGCAGAACGTCTTCGACGACTTCATCGCGGCCGCCGAGTGGCTCGTCGCGCAGAAGTGGACCTCCCGCGAGAAGCTCGCGATCACCGGCGGGTCGAACGGCGGCCTCCTCGTCGGCGCCGTCTTGACGCAGCGGCCCGAGCTCTTCCGCGCGGTCGTCTGCTCCTATCCGCTGCTCGACATGGTGCGCTACCACAAGTTCCTCGTGGCGGGTTACTGGGTGCCGGAGTACGGCTCCTCCGAGAGCGCCGAGCAGTTCAAGTACCTCTACGCCTACTCCCCGTACCACCGGGTGAAGGCGGGGACGGCGTATCCAGCGGTCCTCTTCATCACCGGGGACGCCGACACGCGCGTGGCGCCCCTGCATGCCCGGAAGATGACCGCCCGGATGCAGGCGGACAGCGGCGATCAATCGGAACGGCCGGTCCTCCTCTACTACGACGAGCGGGCCGGCCATTCGCGCGGTCTCATCCTGACCCCCGTCTCGAAGCAGATCGAGGACCTCTCGACGCAGATGCTCTTCCTGACCTGGCAGCTCCAGATGTCGCCGGCCGAGGCCAGGCCGGCGAAGAAGGCGGCCTGAGCGGGGAGCGCCCGGACTCGATCCCTAGGGGACGAACTTCTCGTAGAGGGCGGCGCCGGTCGCGGGATCCTGGCCGAAGATCTCGATGTACTCGACCTTAGGCTCGATGACCTCTTTGGACTGGACAAACATCCGCTGCAGGACCCCCGGTTTTCCGCCGATCGCGGCGAGCGCCACGGGGCACCCGTCTCGCACGAGCACGGTGATCTCTTTTCTCTTGTCGGCCTTCAGCGTCATCGTGTATGTGCCGGGTTTCGGTCCCGCCGCGATCTCGAAGCCGTAGGCCTTGTCACGCTCGATGACGTTCAGGTTCTCGCGCTGCCCCTGCTGCGCCTTCATGATCCAGTACACCGTGACGGGCTCGGCGGCGATGAGCTCGCCCGAGGCGGACCGGTTGCCGTCGTACACGACGATGTTGGCGTTCTTGTTCCGCGCGATGAAGAAGAGATGCTCAGAGCAAGGAGCGGCCTGGGCGAGGAGCCCGAGAATCAGTAGCGTCATAGCCGCGGACGATAGCATTAGGCCCGGCGCAGGCGGCCCCGTCCATACTGCTGGCCGCCGCCCCGGTCGGCGGCGGCCTCACGATCTCAAGAAAAGCCCGTTTGCACGCCGGACGCCATCCGGGCCTCGGCCCACGAGAAGGAGCGCCAGGGGACGGGGCCGGCGACGAAGCCGACGTGACCTCCCCTCTCGGAGACGGTGAAGCGCACGGCCGGAGAGGCCGCGAGACGGGCGCGGTCCACCGCTTCGGCCGGCAGGAACGGGTCGTCGCGCGCGGAGATACAGAGTGTGGGCGTGTCGATCGACGCGAGGAAGCCGATCGAGCTCGAGCGCGCATAGTAGTCGTCGACGCCGGCGAAACCGTGCAGCGGCGCGGTCGCGGCGTCGTCGAACTCCCGGAACGTGCGCGCCCGCCGCGTCCGGGCCAGATCGATGCGCGCGGCGGCCTCCGGGAAGCGCCGCGCCGTGTCGAGGGCCTTGGCTCGCAAGGTCCGGAGGAGCGCTCCGGTGTAGAGCCGGCCGACTCCCCGCTCGAGCTTGCGCGCTCCGGCCGCGAGGTCGTAAGGAGCGGAGATCGCTCCCGCCCGGCGCACGAGTTTCTGTCCGGGATTCTCGCCGAGCCACTTGAGAAGCACGTTTCCTCCGAGCGACACGCCGACCGCCGCCATCTCGACGCCCGGCTCGCGCGCCGCAATCGCCCGCACGAGGAAGTCGAAGTCCCCCGTCTCGCCCGAGTGATAGAGGCGCGGCCGCAGATTGGGGAGCGCGCGCGAGGGCCGGAGCGGATTGCGCGCGCACGAGCGGAAGTTCATCGCCGCGCCGCGCCACCCGGCCCGGTCCGCCCGGGCGAGCAGGCCCTGGACGTAGAGGGAGAAGGAGCTCCCCTCGAGTCCGTGCAGGACGATCAGGATCGGGCGGCCGGCCGGTCCCCCGGACCAATCCACGAAGAGCTCGTCCCCGTCCGGCGTCTCGAACCGCTCGCGCTCGAAGGGCAGGCGTCTTCGGCCGCGGGCGACGCGGCCCCAGAGGGTCTGCGCGTGGGCGCCCGGGAGCCAGCCGGCCGGCCGAAACTCTCCGGCTCCGCGATACACTCCGCCCTCCGGTCTCCCGGGCGGGCCCGGCGCTCCCCGGGGACCGCGAGAAATCAACTGTTGGCCTCGAAATTATCGACGGAGGTTCGCATGAGATCCCTGACCCGCGCGGCGCTCCTCGTCGGGGCGGCTGCGCTCACCGCGGGCGGCGGCGCGATCGCGCTCCCGGCCGCGGCGGAATCGGGCGCCGGCGGCGCCTTCACGGTCCCGGTCGAGTACCGCAAGCTCCCCAATGGTCTCAAGGTCGTGTTGTCCAAGGACACCTCTTCCCCCAAGGCGGTCGTCGCCGTCTACTACAACATCGGGTTCCGGATCGAGCCGAAGGATCGCACGGGATTCGCCCACCTCTTCGAGCACATGATGTTCCAGGGCTCGCAGAACCTCGGCAAGATGGAGTTCATCCGCCTCGTGCAGTCGAACGGCGGCGTCCTGAATGGCTCGACCCGCTTCGACTTCACCAACTACTTCGAGATCGTCCCCTCGAACACGATCGAGACCGCGCTCTGGGCCGAAGCGGACCGCATGAAGGGGCTCCAGATCGACGCGGAGAACCTGAAGAACCAGCAGGAAGTCGTCAAGAACGAGGTGAAGGTCAACGTCCTGAACCGCGCCTACGGCGGATTTCCCTGGCTCGACCTGCCTCAGTACGCCAACGTCAACTGGTTCAACGCCCACAACTTCTACGGCGACCTGCAGGATCTGGACGCGGCGACGCTCGACGACGTCAAGAAGTTCTTCTCGACCTACTACGCGCCGAACAACGCCGTGCTCGTGGTCGTCGGAGACTTCGACGCGAAGCAGACCAACGCGTGGATCGACAAGTACTTCGCCGGGATCCCGGCCGCGACACTCGCGCCGAAGCCCGACATCTCCGAGCCGCGTCAGGAGAAGGAGAAGCGGGCGTCGAAGCCCGACGCGCTCGCGACGCGGCCGGCGCTCGCGGCCGGATACCACGCTCCGAAGCGGAACTCCCCCGAGTACTTCGCGATGGGGGTCCTCGACCAGATCCTGGTCCAGGGCAAGGACAGCCGGCTCTATCAGGCGCTCGTCCAGAAGAGCGGGCTGACCGGCGACGTCCAGGGCGGCATCAACTCCGGCCTCGGAGACATGTTCAACATCGACGGTCCGACGCTCTGGAACGTCTCGCTCTTCCACGACAAGGACAAGTCCTCCGAGCAGATCCTCGCGGTCCTCGACGAGGAGATCGGGAAGATCCAGAAGACGCCGGTCGGCAAGGAAGAGCTCGACCGGGCGATGGTGAAGGTCCGCTCGGGCCTCTACGACAACCTCGAAGGCCTCTTCGGCTTCGGCCGCGCCGACCTGCTCGCGTGCTTCGCCCTCTTCGACGACGATCCGCAGGCGATCAACCGGATCGAAGAGAACTTCCGGAAGGTCACGCCGGAGCTCCTGCAGAAGACGGCGCAGGAGTACCTGCGCCCGGGGAACCGGACGATCCTGTCGATCGAGCCGAAGGCGGAAGAGAAGAAGGCCGAGGCGAAGCCCGAGCCGAAGAGCGGCTCCTAGCGCCGCCCACCGGAGAACGAACATGAGAAAAACGATTTCGATCCTCGCTCTCGCCGCGCTCCCCGCGGCCGCGCCGCTCCTCGCGCAGAAGCAGGCGCCTCCCGAGGCCGGCCCGGCGAAGGGGTTCCAGGTCCCCGCGCCCCGGAAGCTCGCGCTCCCGAACGGGCTCGGCGTCACGCTCGTCCCTTACGGAACGGTCCCCAAAGTGACCGTGCGCCTTTCGGTCCAGAGCGGCCACATCGACGAAAAGGCCGACCAGGTCTGGCTGTCGGACCTCATGGGTGACTACCTGACGCAGGGCACCGCCACCCGGTCCGCCAGGGACATCGCCGAGGCCGCGGCCCGCATGGGAGGCTCGCTCGACGTCGGGGTCGGCCCCGACCGCACGGAGATCGGCGGGGACGTGCTCTCGGAGTTCGCGCCCGACATGGTCCGGCTGATCGCCGACGTCGTCCGCAATCCGAAGTTCCCGGACTCGGAGCTCGCGCGTCTGAAAGCGGACCGCGGCCGCCAGCTCGCGATCGCGCGCACGCAGCCGCGGCCGATCGCGACGGAGAAGTTCCTGGCCGTCCTCTATCCGAACCATCCCTACGGCCGGCTCTTCCCGACGCCGGAGATGCTGCAGGGCTACACGCTGGACCAGGTCCGCGCCTTCCATTCCGCGAACTTCGGGGCGGCGCGCTCGCGGATCTACGTCGTCGGGCGCTTCGACGACAAGGCCCTCGAGGCGGCCATCCGCTCGGCCTTCGGCGACTGGAAGAAGGGGCCGGACCCGGTCTCGAACGTCCCGAAAGGGGCGAGCGAGCGCGCGGTCTACCTGATCGACCGGCCGAAAGCCGTGCAGTCCACGGTCATCCTCGGGATGCCGGTCGTGCCGCCGTCGAGCCCGGACTGGACGAAGCTCCAGGTCACGAACACGCTGCTCGGCGGCTTCTTCTCCTCGCGCATCACGGCCAACATCCGGGAGGCGAAGGGCTATACCTACTCGCCCGCCTCCCAGGTCTCGACGCGCAATCACGACGCCTACTGGGCGGAGATCGCCGACGTGACGACCGCGGTGACGGGACCTTCGCTGAAGGAGATCTTCTACGAGATGGACCGACTCCAGGGGGAGGCGCCGTCGGAGAAGGAGCTCCAGGGAATCAAGAACTACATGGTGGGAACTTTCGTCCTGCAGAACTCTTCGCGCCCGGGCATCCTGGGACAGCTCGCGTTCGTCGATCTGCAGGGGCTCCCGGACGACTATCTGAACCGGTTCGTCGGGCGCGTCAACGGCGTTACGCCGGGCGACGTGCAGCAGACGGCGGCGAAGATCCTCCTGGACGACAAGGCCACGATCGTCATCGCCGGCGACCGCTCGGTCATCGAGGAGCAGGTGAAGCCCTACGGGACGATCAAGTAACAGGATTCGGGATTCAGGATTCGGGATTAGGGGTGTTTCAGGAAGTCGGGCTCAAGATTTGGGAGATTGCGTTCTCCTGATGGATCCTGACTCCTGAATCCTGACTCCTGGCCCTGAATCCCGCTCCCGGGCTCGGACGTCACCTGCCCGAGCTGCTCCGGGATGCTCTTCCCATGCGTCCCCACCCGGAGTCTCGGCGGATCGCCGCCGCTCTCGCGCGCCTGCCGGCCCGGAGCTGGAAGGGCGTCGCCTATCGCTCTTCGACGCCGGCCTACGCCGGTTCGCGCGACCTCCTCTCGGGGGAGGGCGTGCGCCGGCACGGCGGCCGGTGGAATCCTCCCGGCGCCTTCGCGGCGGTCTACGCGAGCCTCTCTCCCGAGACGGCGCTCGAGGAGGCGCTCTCCCGCTTCCGGGAGTACGGCATCTCGGTCGCCGAGGCCATGCCGCGCGTTCTCACGGCGCTCGAGGTGGACGTCGCGGCGCTCGTCGATCTGACGAGCCCCGGCGCGCGCCGGACCCTGCGCGTCTCGCGCCGGCGGATGCGCAGCGAGCCCTGGCGCCGGGCGGCCGACGAGGGGCGGGAGGCATTGACGCAGGCGATCGGCCGCGGCGCATTCGAGCGCGGGCTCGAGGGCCTGCTGGTCTTCTCCGCGCCCGACCCGAGAGGCCGCAACCTCGTCCTCTTTCCGGAGCGGCTGCAGTCCGCGAGCCGGCTCGCCGTGCGGGCTCCCGCCGCCCCGCACTGATCTATCTTGCACTTTTGCATGTAAAACTGCTTGACTCGACGACTGCCCCACTCTATCCTCGCGGCATGAGTCGGACTCTCGTGGAGCAGGTCCGCGGAGACCTCGGCGTCTCCCGGCGTCTCTTCGCGCGGCTGACCGGCTATTCGGAGCGGGCCATCGCGGCCTGGGAAGCCGGGCGCGAGCTCTCCGAAGCGAGCCGGCAGCGCATTCTCGAGACGCGGCGCCTCGAGAAGGCCCTGGCGCGTGTCATCAAGCCCTCCGCCATCGCCGCCTGGCTCGACGAGCCCAATCGCGCCTTCCGCGGCCTCAAGCCGCTCGAGGCCATCGAGCGCGGCGAAGTCGACCGAATCTGGCGGATGATTTTCGAGCTCGAGTCGGGGACGGCGGGCTAGGTGTCAACTGTGCACTCCTGCGCTTTTCGGTTCAAGTGCGCAAGTGCGCACGGTTGACCCCGGGCGCTATCACCTGTCACGCCGGGCGGCCGCAAGGGCCGCCCCTACACAGACGGCGACGCTACGTCGGCCGCCCGCGAATGAGCGGGCCCTCGGGTGTAGGGGCGGGGCTCGTCCCCGCCCGCGGTGACGTCGCGTGATCTCACCTGTCACGCCGGGCGGCCGCAAGGGCCGCCCCTACACAGACGGCGACGCTACGTCGGCCGTCCGCGAATGAGCGGGCCCTCGGGTGTAGGGGCGGGGCTCGTCCCCGCCCGCGGTGACGTCGCGTGATCTCACCTGTCACGCCGGGCGGCCGCAAGGGCCGCCCCTACACAGACGGCGACGCTACTCCCGACCCGCATCCACGGCGGCTTCTTCCGCGCGACCACCGGATAGATCGGGCACCTCTTGTGGTGCGCTCCGGGCAGGTATCCGGTCGAGACCAGGAACTCGCGCACGATCTCGCCGCCGGTGAACCGGAAATTCTCGCGGAAGAGCCGCGCCCACTCCTCGAGGCTCCGCGGGTGGTGCCGATCGAGCCACCGCGCGAAGGAGCCGTGGGATTCGCGCAACTCCACCACCTTCCGCGCGTTCGCGATCACGGCGTCCACCTTCAACCGGTTGCGCACGATGCCGGCGTCGGAGAGCAGGCGCCGGCGCTCGCGCGCGCCGTAGGCCGCCACGGTCTCCGGCTCGAACCCGTCGAAGGCCTTCCGAAAGGCCGTCTTCTTCTTCAGGATCGTCAGCCAGGAGAGACCCGCCTGGTTGATCTCGAGGGCGAAACGCTCGAGCAGCCGGTCGTCGCGCCGGATCGGGAACCCGTACTCGCGGTCGTGGTAGGGGCCGTGGAAAGGGTGGCCGGGTGCGATCTCGCAGTAGGTCGTCGCCATGGACGGCGACGAGTCTCGCGGCGCCGGAGCGCGGCGTCAAGCCCGGAAAACCGTCAGGAGCCGGTTTCGGTGTCGTCGCCGGAACCCAGCGCGCCGAGGCAGGAGAACCGCGCCGTCCCGCCCCATTTCGATCAACTGGATGCATCATGATGAGCGGCACGATCAATGTCCTTGAGCGAGACAGGCATGGAGTCGGAGGGAGCGGTCGTTCTGAGGGCCGAGGGCCTGCGTCTCGGCTATCACGGACGTGCGCTGGCCGAGGGCCTGACGTTCCAGGTCCGCCGCGGAGAGATCCTCGGCATCGTCGGGCCCAACGGATGCGGCAAGACCACGCTTCTGCGCACGTTTCTCGGCCTTCTGAAACCCTTGCGGGGCGCTGTGGAGCGGGACCGGAGCCTGGTCGCCAGTTACGTTCCCCAGCGCGAACAGATCGACACGATTCTCCCGATCACCGCCTTGGAGGTCGTACTCCTCGGGCACATGGCGAGACAGAGCGCCTTTCGGCGTCTCGGCGCCGCAGACCGAGGTGTGGCGCTGCAGGCGCTGGATCGCGTTGGGGTGGGGACACTCGGTCCGCACCTGTTCCGGGACCTCTCGGGCGGACAACAGCGGCGTGTGCTCCTGGCCCGTGCTCTCGCGGCTGAGCCCGAGCTTCTCGTCCTCGATGAGCCCACCGCGGGCATGGATGTCGCGGGCGAGACGGCCATCATCGATTTCCTACGCGACCTGAATCGCACGCAGGGCATGACGATCCTGATCGTCACCCATCTGCTCTCGCTCGTCCTCAACTTCGCCACATCGATCCTCTTGATGCACCGCGGGACGATCGTGCATGGCCCGATCGAGGACGTTCTTCGGGAAGACCGGCTGAGCGAGCTGTACGGCGTTCCCATCCGACTCGGTCGCGTCGGAGGGCAGCGGATACTCGCCGTCGACCGGACG
The DNA here is from genome assembly GCA_963707935.1 of uncultured Acidobacteriota bacterium. Classification (GTDB taxonomy): domain Bacteria; phylum Acidobacteriota; class Thermoanaerobaculia; order UBA5066; family Gp7-AA6; genus DATBFU01. The sequence goes on from CAVPRN010000006.1 coordinate 77,150, forward strand.
GTCACCGGCGATGTTTGAGGTCGAGTTCATGCGTCTGGCGCTCGTCGCCTCGGTGGCGACGAGCGTGGCGCTCGGGGTGATGGGCGTCTACCTGATCATCCGGCGTGTCGTGTTCCTCGGGCTCGTTCTGGCGAACGCCGCCACGGTCGGCGCCGCCCTCGGTGAAATCGCCGGATGGGCCCCGGAGATCGCCGCCGTCGTGAGCACGATCGTCGCCGCGCTCGCGCTCGGGGCGATCCCGGCGCCCCGCCGCGTCGCGGCCGAATCGATCATGGGATGGGCCTATGCCGCTGCCGCCGCCGCGACGGTCCTGATCCTCGCCGGATCGGCTCGCGCGGACTCCGACACGCTTCATCTGCTCTACGGCAACGTGCTGGCCGTCAGCCCGGGCCACGCCAGGGGCCTCGTGCTTGTCGCGCTCGCGATCGTCATCGTGCACGGGCTGTTCGCGCAGCGCTTTCTTCTGATCACGTTCGACACCGAGGGCGCCCGCGTCGGCGGAGTCCACACGCGCGGCTGGTCACTCCTCCTGAACCTGTGGATCGGGGTGGCGACCGCGGCGGCCGTTCACGAGATCGGTGTGCTCCCGACGTTTTCCCTGCTGACCCTCGCGCCGACGAGTTCGCTGCTTCTGACAAAGAGTCTTCGAGCCACCTTCGTGGTTTCCGCGGTCATCGGCGTCGTGGCCGTTTTTCTGGGGCTTGCCGCTTCCTGGTATCTGGACCTGCCGCCCGGCCCTTTGTCCGTCGTTCCACTGGTGCTCGCCGTGATCGCCGCCGGCGCCATGGGCAACGGCTTCCGGAGAAGGACGCCTGCGCCCGAACATCCCCGGAGTCGGGACGTCCCCCGAGTCGGCAACTAGAAGACCGTCGGGATCGCGAGCCGCGAGACGAACCGAGAGGACCCGCTGTAAGACGCTGCCAGCCGAATTTCTTCCGCGAGCGCCGGACCGGGATCGCGGAATGAAGGCAGCGACGCCGCCCCGCGGTACGCCTTTCCGATCAGTCGATCGGGCTCCACACGGCGGTGTGGTCGGGAACGGCACGGGCTGCGATCCCGCCGCAGGTTTCCGGCGTCGTGGCGGGGAGACGGCGCGGCAACCCGAGAAGGTCAGTCGCCGGTCTCGGTGTCGTCGCCGATTTGGTCGGTCTCGTCGTCCCCCAGTGGATCGTCCTCGAGATCGACGGCGACGCGAAGAGTCACTTCACCCCGGGCGGCCAGGACCATCAGCCACTTCGGGATTTCGACTGTCGGCATCTCGTCGCAGGTCGAGGCCACGAAGCGAGAGTGGTCGAGATCCGGGAGCGGCGAGGCGTATCGGGTGGCCATGTTTTCCTCTGCCGCTCTTTCGGTGCAAGTCGCGTTCCGGCCCAGGGCCACCTTGGTCTGGGGTCACGGCATCCCTCTGCAGGAATGCAGCTTACGGACGCCGGCCGGCCGGGACGCCGCCGTCGAAAACCTCCGCGTGACGAGTTTGGTCACCGGAAGGGGCGGCGGCTGACACTCTTTCTTGGGGAAAGCGTGGCCGACCCGCCCCTCGCGGGCGCCGCGATCAGGCGGCCTTCTTGGTCTTCGCCGGCTTGGCCGACGACTTCACCTCGACCGCCGTCGCGCGCATCCGGTACTCGATCGTGACTTTGTCGCCCTATCGGCAGCGGTGGACGCCGTCTGATAGATTCCTCGGCGATCGATGGCGGTGGAGTCCGCCGAAACCGCCGTCCTCGGACGGCCGATGACTCCTACGACGCAGGCCGAACGTCGTGGGGTCTCTCCCGCGGCGGCGGCGGGAGGTTCGGGATGAGTCGGTTTCTCTGGATCTGCGCGGGCGGCGCCGCCGGAACGGCCGCCCGTTACTTCGTTTCGGGTTGGGCGCTCGACCTCCTCGGAGCGGGCTTCCCCTGGGGCACCCTCGCCGTCAACGCCGCCGGGTCCTTCCTGATCGGCGCCATCATGCACGTCGGCCTAGCGACACAGTGGCTCTCCCCCACCGCGCGCGTGGCGCTCACGACCGGGGTGATGGGCGGTTTCACGACCTACTCGGCCTTCAACTACGAGACCCTCCGGCTGATGCAGGACGGGGCGCGCGCGCTCGCTCTCGCCAACGTTCTCGCGATGCTCTTCGTCTGCTTCGCCGCCGGAGCCGCGGGCCTCGCGCTGGCGCGCCTCGCGGTCGGCCACTAGAGATCAGGAGTCGCCCATGCGCGTCCTCGACGGGGAACAGGTTCTCGCCCGGATCTTCATCGGCGAGTCGGATCGCTGGCACGGCCGGCCGTTGTCGCTGGCGCTCGTCGAGCGCCTGCGCCGCGAGGGGTTCGCCGGCGCGACGGTCTTCCAGGGCGCGGCCGGCTTCGGCGCGCGGAGCGTGCTCCACACGTCCCACCTGATGCGGCTCTCGGAGGATCTTCCGGTGGTCATCGAGGTCGTGGACACGGAGGCGCAGATCGAGAAGTTGATCCCGATCCTGGACGAGATGGTCGCGGAGGGCCTCGTGACGCTCGAAAAGGCGCGAGTCCTGAAGTACTCCCCGGGAAAACGCCCGGTCGCCGGCTGAGCGGGGCGGCGCGGGCCGCTCGCTCTACGCCCCCTCGACGACGACCATCTCGGTCGACGCGCTCGCTTGCCGGAGCTCCTTCGCCGGGCGGTACAGCTCCGAGCTCCACCATTCCCTCGCCCGCTCGACGCTCGGGAACTCCAGGATGACGAATCGCTTCGGCTGCCAGCTCCCTTCGAGCGTCTCGCACGCGCCGCCCCGGACGAGAAATCGGCCGCCGAACGCGGCGACGGCCTGGGCCGAAAGGGGCTTGTACTTCTCGTAGGCCGCCGGATCCTGGATCTCGATGTCGACGACGACGTAGGCGGGCATCGGAACCTCCCCTCGTCTCTCGGAGTGACCGCGATTATGGGGGATGGCTCGGAGCCGCTTTCTCAGACCATCACGCCGCGGGCCTCGAGGAAACGCCGGGCGAGATCGCCGTCCCCCTCGCAGGCAACTCGCTCCCGGGCGCGCTCCGGCAGGAGCGCGTTGAAGAAGAGGCGCCAGGCCGTGTCGGCGTCCATCCCGACCGAGAGCGCGGCCGGACTCGCTTCGCCGCGCCAGAGCTTCCAGTCGGGTCCGGTCCGCACAAGCGACCAGGCTCCGCCCGCCTCGCCTTCGATCCGGACGACGACGGCCGCGCCGTCCCCCGCCTCCGCGCCGCGCAGCGCGACCGGCAGGGCGTAGAGGGAGAGCTCGAGGAGCGGGTGGAGGAAGCGCCGGTCGGCGAGGAGGGGCGCCCCGACCGCCTCGCGGATCTGCGCCTGGTGGTGCCACCATTCCGTGTACTCGCGCCCGACGTCGAACCAGTTTTCCGAGGCCTCTTCTCCGGCCCACGCGACCGAGAAGATCGCGCGGCCGCGCGGAGGCAGCGACTCGAGCAGACTCGCGACCGCGGGGCCCGAGACCTCGAGCAGGTCGACGAGCACGCGCGGCGAGAAGCGCCGCGCGACGCGCACCCAGTCGGCGTTCAGCGCGTTCAAGAACCCGACGAGGTCGCGATAGCCCTCGATCGAATGCTCGGGCGTGAGGAAGTGCCCGTCGCGCTGGACCGAGAGCCGGCGCAGGCTCGAGTCGAGGAGGTGCGCCGCGACGTCGCGCACGCGCCAGTTCCCGGCGACCGTGGGGCGTTCCCAGTCCTCCGGCGCGAGCCCGCGCAGGAGCTTCATCAGCTCCGCGTGGAGCGGCGCCATGAGCGACGCCGTTTCGATCGGTCCGGCCGGTTCCACACCGCGACTCTAACGCCCGGCGCGAGCCCGGTCGGGGCCTTGCGGTGGCGGCGCGGGGATTGCGCCTCCTGCGCGATTGACACCCCTCGCCTCGAGGAATAGCGTCCACGCGGCCCCCCCCTAACGCCGCACCGACCATGCGCCCGCCGCGTCCGCCGCCCCTGCCCGATTTGGGCTCGCCCGGGTGACCGAGCCGCGACCATAAACCAAAGGAGAAGCGACCATGTCGAGCGTGCTGGATCCCGGAAAGAACTTCGCCGCTCTGTCCATCAAGGATCTGCTCTACGCACGCGACCTCTACCACTACCACCTCATGAATAAGGTTCACGTCGTCGGTACGGCCATTGGCCGTTATCTCATTCGAGACGACGATCTCGTCCGCGATCCCGAGACATCGCTGCCCCGGTACAAGGACCCCCGCGCAAACCCCTCGTCCTCGCCCGTCCCCAACAAGCCGAAGAGAACGCTCGAGAACTCCCGCGTGCAGAGCGACTCCTGGCCGTGCGTCCTGGCGTTCGTGGATCACTGGGAGGAGGCCGAGCGATTCGGCACGCGCGCGGGAGAGCTCCATCCTCAGGAGATGGTTCCCCGGACGCTCTACCTGCCCGACGGCCGCATCGTGCCGGTCTGCGTCGTCGAAGTCACTCCGGTGGCGCAAGAGCAGGCCGAGGTTCTTCCGGACTGGCACTGGCCCGAGTCGTTCTTCGGCGGAGGGATGCCGATCCTCGTGAAGAACCAGGGACGGGATCGAGTGGCCACCGCCGGCTGTCTCGTGTCCGACGCGCACACGCTCTACGCCCTGACGAGCCGGCACGTCGTCGGCGACGAAACGGAGCCGGTGTTCACCCTTGCCCGCGGACGAGAGATCGAAATCGGCCGGGGCAGCCTCCACCGGCTCACGAGGCTCCCCTTCGAGGAGGTCTATCCGGGTTTCCCGGGGAGCAAGACCTTCGTCAACCTCGACGTCGGTCTGATCCAGCTCTCGGACGCCAACAGCTGGACCTCTTCGATCTTCGGCCTCGGCCGACTCGGGCGCCTCGCCGACCTGAACCAGCTGAACATCACGCTCCGCCTGATCGACGCGCCGGTCACGGGAGCGGGGGCCGCCTCGGGCCGGATGGAAGGGACGATCAAGGCGCTCTTCTACCGCTACAAATCGATCGGCGGGTACGACTACGTGTCGGATTTTCTGATCGCGCCGCAGAGCCTGCAGGATTCCGCGGGCTCCCGACCCGGGGATTCCGGCACGGTGTGGTGCCTCCAGGAGACCGCGGCGGAAGACGAGTCCAGAGCGGCGGGCGACTCCGAGGACGGCGCGTCGACGCTGCGGCCTCTGGCGATCCAGTGGGGAGGACAGGTCTTCCTCGGAGCCCGTGGAATGGATCGGACGACCTTCGCGCTCGCGACGAGCCTCACGACCGTCTGTCAACACCTGGACGTCGAGGTGATTCTCGGCCACAACACCGGGGCCGTCCCTTTCTGGGGACAACTGGGCCACTACAGCATCGCCGCCTTCGCCTTGAAATGCATTGCGAACCAGAAGCTCGCAGACCTGATGACTGCCAACGCCGACCGGATCAGTTTCACGGTCGCCGGCCTCGACCCCAAGGTCATCAAAGACCGCCTCAAGGAAGCCAAGGACAACGACGATCTCGTTCCCCTCGCCGACGTGCCCGACATCGTCTGGAAGAATTTCCCCTCCAAGGTGAAGGGCGGCCGGGACAACCAGTCGGCCGGACTGGGCCGCTCGACGGGCCCGGAGCACCCCGGTCACTACGCCGACATCGACGTGCCTCGGTCGAGCGACCATGCCACGCTCCGGGAGCTCTGCCTGGCCGACCCTGCGAACCTCTCCCCCGCGATTTGGAAGAGCTTCTACGTGAGTACCGGAAAGACGAAGGTCCTCGCCCAGGGCCTGCTTCCTTTCAAGGTCTGGCAGTTCTACAAGGCCCTCGTCGGTTTCGCAGCGGCCAAGGACGTCGATAGCTTCGTCTGCGCGGCGGGCATGCTCTCCCACTACGTCGGGGACGCCTGCCAGCCGCTCCACGGGTCGCAGTTCGCCGACGGTTTCGCGGATCAGGAGATCGAGGTGACGCACACGAAGAGGACCGGAGAAGTGGTCACGGAGAAGTCGCACGTCGGAGCCGGCGTCCACTCGACCTACGAGACGAAGATGGTGGACCGGCACTCGACGGACCTCGTCCCGGGGATCGAGGCCGCGATCGCCCAGGATTCGCAGCTCGGTGGTCCTGCGATCGGCGGCGGCCGGGACGCCGCGGCCGCGATCATCGCGCTCATGGACCGCACCGCGCTAAGGCTCGATCCCAAGACCATCGTGGACGCCTACCTGGCTGCCGGCGGAAAGAATGTCGTCGCCGTCCAGGACGCGCTTTGGAACGATTTCGGCGACGAGACGATCGAGACGATGGCGGACGGCGCGAGAGTTCTCGCCGCCATCTGGGACGCGGCGTGGACGGCCGGAAACGGAGGCGCGATCTCGAGCGCAGCGCTCGCCGCCTGCGATCCGCAGGCGCTGATCGCGCTTTACCGCGACACGACTTTCGTCGAGTCTCTCGACCTCGACCACATCGGCGCGGCCCTGTAGTCCGGCGAGGGCCGGAGACCCGTCGCGGCCCTCATTCGGGCTGAGTCGATTGGCTCCTCAGGTAGGATTTGAACCTACAACCCTCCGGTTAACAGCCGGATGCTCTGCCATTGAGCTACTGAGGAGCAGAGCGGACCGGGAAGGATAGAGGGCGGCCGCGGAGGTGTCAAACGCCGCATCCGCGGCCTGCCGCGCGGCGTACTTGCCCGGCAGGAGGCAATCATGCGATTCGGGGTTCTCGGAACCGGAATGGTGGGACAGGCGATCGCGGGCAAGCTCGCCGCGCTCGGCCACGAGGTCAAGATGGGCGGGCGCAAGGCCGGCGGCGAGAAGGCCGCGGCCTGGGTGGCGAAGGCCGGGCGAAAGCGTCGGAAGGGACCTTCTCCGACGCCGCGGCGTTCGGCGAGGTCGTCTTCCACTGCACGCTCGGCGAGTCGGCGCTCGAGGCCCTGCGCGCGGCCGGCGCGGCGAACCTGAGCGGAAGGTCGTCGTAGACGTCTCGAACCCGCTCGACTTCTCGAAAGGGATGCCGCCGACGCTCTTCACGGCGCCGGGGGACTCGCTCGGCGAGCAGATCCAGCGGGAGTTCCCGGACGCGAGGGTCGTCAAGGCGCTGAACACCGTCAACGCGAACGTCATGGTCGAGCCCGAGAAGATGGAGGGCGAGAGCGACCTCTTTCTTTGCGGCAACGACGCCGAGGCGAAGAAGAGCGTGACGGGGCTCCTGGCCTCGTTCGGCTGGAAGACCGTCCACGACCTGGGCGACATCCGCGACGCCCGCGGCCTCGAGGCGTACTTGCTGCTCTGGCTGCAGCTCTACGTGACGTGGAAGACCGCGGAGTTCAACTCCGAATCGTCCGCTGAGCGCCGACGCTACCGGCGCCGGCGGGCTCCCAGGACGCCCAGGCGACTTTCCAGCGCGAGCCGTCGGGGACGAGGCGGACGTCGAAGCGATACGTCTCGGAGGAGGGCAGGAGGCCCGCGAGCCCCGACGCCTGCCGCGGCTGGCCGGAGAGCTCGGCGCGGAAGCGGACCCGCGCGGCGCCCTCGGCGCGCTCGATCGTGACGTCGGACAGCCGCACCTCCAGGATCTCGTAGGCGGCGAAGTACCGCGAAGCGTCTGCTCGACGTCCGCGCGCCCGGCACCGGAGGCGTCGCGATAGTCGGCGGCGAGCTCCCTCGCGACCGCGGCCGCGTCCCGCGCGTTCGCCGCGTGCGCGATGCGGTCGATCGTCTCGCGCGCGGGATCGCCCGACTTGCCGCACGCCGCCGCGAGGCAGGCCGCGACGCAGGGGCGCCGCGAATCTCTCGACGTCTTCATGCGCCTGCCATTTTCGCGCCTTTTCGCTGTGCCAGAATGGCCGTCCGTGGCTCGAAAGACGCTCCGGCTCCTTTTTCTCGTCCTCCTCGCCGCGACCCCCGCGGGGGCGGCCGACAGCCGTCTCTCGTCGTCGTGATCTCGGTCGATCAGATGCGGGCGGACTATCTGGAGCGCTTCCGCCCCTGGTTCGGCAAGGGCGGCTTCAACCGCTTCCTCGAGAAGGGCGCGTCCTTCCGGAAGCCCGGCACCGCCACGCCGTGACGTTCGCGGGCCCCGGCCACGCCTCGATCGGCACCGGGCTCGATCCGCGGCATCACGGGATCGTGGGGGACCTCTGGTACGACCGCGAGCGCGAGAGTGAGATCTATTGCGTCGAGGACTCCGGAACGGAGTGGTTCGGCGCTCCGGCCGGAGCGCCAAAGATGCCGATTCTCCCGGCCTCGCCGCGCTGGCTCGACGGCGTCTCGCTGGGCGACCGGCTCAAGCAGACGTTCCCGGGGGCTCGCGTCGTGGGCCTGTCGCTCAAGGACCGCGCGGCCGTGCTCATGGCCGGACGCAGGGCCGACGCGGCGCTCTGGTTCGAGGAACGATTCGAGCGCTTCGTCACTTCGACCTACTCCCGCCACCCGGAGCTCATGGAGTTCAATCGGGGCGTTGCGAGTTTCCTTTCGGCGTCCGCGCACCGCCGGTGGGATCCCTCCGGGCGCATCCCGCCGGCCGACCTCGATCGAGTGACCTACGACTCCCCCTCGCTCGCCGACGCGGAAGAGTCCTCCCGAGGGCTACGGCGTCGGTTTTCCGCATCCCTCGCAAACGCCAGGGCCGTCGTCTCCTCGCCGTGGGGGGACGTTCTTCTCCTGTCGCTGGGACGCTTCGTGATCGGAATGATGGGGCTCGGTTCGCGTCCGCCGGAGCCCGATCTCCTCTTCGTCGGCCTCTCTTCGACCGACTGCTACGGACACTGGTTCGGCCCCGACTCGAAGGAGATCGCCGACGGAATCGTTCGGCTCGACGCCTCCCTCGAAGAATTCTTCGGCTGGCTGGACGAGCACGTCGGGAGGACCGGGTTCTGGTTTTCCTGACGGCCGACCACGGCGTCCAGCCCCTCCCGGAAGTGGTCCGCGCCCGCCAGAAGGACGAGTCCGGCGCACCGGACTGGCTCGCGTCGGGACGCGTCGACTTCGGCAACTCGCGAGGCGGAATTCCGACTCCGCGCCTGCGCGAGCTCGGAGGGGACCGCTCGCGCTCGAGACTTTTCTCGCGAGCCGCTTCGGCTACGAGATCGATCCGGACGCGCTCGTCCGGAGGAGGCGCGATCGAGGACTTCCAGGAGCCGGGCTTCACCGTGAACTCCGGGCGGGCGCCACCGGGGCTCGACGTCGAATCCAGGTCGAACGCGCCGTGAAGGAATGGCTGAGACCCGCCCGGAGTGCTCGACTCCTGGACCGACACCGAGGTCGGCGACGGATTGTCGTCCGACCTTCCCGAAGCCCGAGCGCTCGA